>NZ_CP015600.1:0-2400000 GCF_001647715.1 Pseudomonas antarctica | reverse complement strand
GCCGGCCGCAGAGTGCCGCTGGCATTGACGGTGACTGAGTTCAGGTTGCTGGCCCAACTGGCCAAGGCGCCGAAAAGAGTGTTCAGCCGCGCCGAACTGCTGGCCCAGTGTTCACCGGAAAGTGACAGCCTGGAGCGGACGGTCGACAGCCATATCAGCAAATTGCGCCGCAAGCTCGAAGACCTCGGGTTACAAGGCGTACCCACCTGTATCCGAGGGGTTGGCTACCGGTTTGGGAGTGTCGCGTGAAGGGGCTCAATGGCTTGAGCCGCCAGATCATCCTGTCCATGTCCGCCGTGGTGTTGTGCGTGATCGCCCTGGCGGTGATCGGCTCCTATATTTTCTATGCGTTGCTATGGACGTACTGGCCACTCACGGACGAAGAAGTGGATGAGTGGCTGCCCGCCAACGTTGAATGGGTGTGGATGGCTTTGACCACGTGCGTGAGCCTGGCAGTGGGCTCGATTGTGGCCTTGAAGCTGTCTCGACGGATTCTGATGCCGTTGAACTCCGTGGCCGAGAACCTGCGCAAACTGGCCGACGGCGACCTGGATGTACAAGCCGTTGCCGGTGACCAGTCAATCGGCGAAGCGGCCATCCTGGTGGACGATTTCAACAGCATGGCTAAACGTTTGCAGCGTATGGCGCAGGAACAGGCGTTCTGGAATGCCGCAATTGCCCATGAGCTGCGCACACCGCTGACCATCTTGCGTGGGCGCCTGCAAGGCTTGGCCGAAGGCGTGTTCGAACCGGACACCGCGCAGTTCTACAGCTTGCTGGGCCAGGTAGAGGGCCTGACACGCTTGATCGAGGACTTGCGGGTGGTCGGCTTGGCCGACAGTGGCTACCTGGAGCTCAACCTGCAGGAAGCCGACCTGGCCACGGGCATTGAGGACGATGTGCGGCTGTTCGAACCCAGCCTCACCGCTGTCGGTTTTGTCCTGCAACTGGACCTGCAACGCCGCACGATGCGCTGCGACCCCGCAAGAATCCGTCAGGCGCTGCTGGCTCTTTTGGACAATATCCGGCGGCATGCGACACCCGGAAACGTGATCGTGCACCTGAGTACCCGCGACGGCTTCAACTACCTGCGTGTGCGCGATGACGGCCCCGGTATCGACGAACGCTTCGCGACGCATTTGTTCGAAGCCTTCCAACGCGGCGAAAACTCCCGTTCACGCGCCCAAGGCGGCAGCGGCCTGGGCCTTGCGGTGGTACGCGCCATCGCCCTCGCCCATGGCGGCGCCGTGACCTGCCGGCGCATGGAAAACGGCGGCACGCTGTTCGAACTCAGTTGGCATGTTTGATTTAACGAGGTACCGCGATGCGTATCTTTTCCTGGGCATTCAGGAAAACCACCGGCTACAGGCATTTTGCTTTGTTGGATGCCCGGCACGTGTGTATTGCGTTCAAGAGCTGTCGCGCAAAACCCGCCGGCGAGCAGTGGGTAGAAGTTGAGCGCGTCAACCTGTCCTGGCTCGGAAGAACACTCCCAGGCTGCACCCGTGCCGTTGAGCGAGTGTCAACATGAGCAATGACTTGGCCCGACTTGAGGCGTCGTTAAGACTGCACACGCTGCGCTTGAAAAAACTGCAGCGCGTCTGGGTTCCACTGCAGCAATGCGCGCCCAAGTGGGTAATGGTGTTGTGGATTGTGGGCCTCTGCGTGACCCTGGGCACCCAGTGCTACTGCCACTGGCTGGTGACCGCACCGATGATCTGCGTATTGATCGTGGTGGAAATTATCGTCGAGGAACGGCAAATGACGCTGATATTACGCGCGGACCACGCACGTGATTTGCTCAGGCAGGCGCAGCTTGACGGCGTGTATTGATCGCAGAGCGTTTCAGCACAATCAACGCGCGCACGTCGCAAAACCTTGGCCGCCAAGGAACGGCAGCCCCGGTTCAGCGTTTTACACGGCTATTTACAGCCGATTCGGCTCGGCAATTGGCCTTGCTTCGCCTTCAGCGCGGCCTGCACCGGCTGCGGCAATTGACTCCAGAACGTAAGCCCGGAGCGCTCTTCGATGTGATCAACCGTCACCTGATAATCACAGAAGTTCGCACCTTTGGGCGTTTCCTGATTCATCACAAACGAAGCATACATGCCGTTTTCAGGTGAGCTGCCAACGAAGATGATTTTCCAGTACCCACTTGGAATGGTATGGACCTTGTTCGTCCCCGGCAGCGTGCCGACAAAATGCTCATACAAAGGCCCGGTGGCGACATACACTTGGTCGATGCCTGGCGCTTTGCTGAGGTTGCGCTCCTGGTCTTCAAGATGCGCCCAGGGCCCCTGGTTAAGCTCGGCCTTTTGCGGCGTGATATTGGACAGGTAATTGAGGGTCTGCCAGTCAGGGACGCCGGCCATCGAAGCGAGATTGGCCTGATGGCCACGGTCGACTTTGAGCGCGACATTGGCGCCGTTGTAGTCCACCGGGTCGAGGGTTTCCCCTGCGGGGATATCCGGGTCTGTCTTCCAGTCGCGCGGGCGACCGCTGGCCGGGGTGTCCTTGGTGATTTTGTACGAGACCCAGTTCGCAAACTTGGTCGAGCCATTGTTGTTCAACGTGTACGCCTGACGGTTCAACGTCAGGGGACTGCCGCCAGCGGGGCACCCCACCGAACAGTTATCGAACGGCAATGCCTGCTGCGGCTGGGGAGTGATAGCGGATTCGCGTGTTCTATCAGGCGTCGTACAGGCCGCAACGAGCGGGATCAACAGAAACGCCAGGTGCTTGAACTTCATACTTCCTTGCATGGTGTAGCTCCTTGAGGGTGAATCAATGACAACGATAAATGGCACGTCGACTGCTGCGGTTCCTTCGCGAGACGACCTGCACACTAAACCACTCCAAACATTTCAATATGAGGAGAGGCTATGGTTTTTGTTTGTGATTCCGGCTGGCCGAATGCTGAATGCCGAGAGAGGCGCGATGAGCGCCTGCTAGAGCGTCAGCACCTGATGCCCACCTGGAGACTCGAGCGGAGCCCGTCACCAGACGGATTCGAACTGGCCCGCCCTGCGCTTAATCCTGTACAGGTTCGTACCGGATTGCCCTGGATGCCAGTGGCTTTGCGCAGAAACGAAAAAAGACGCCTAAGCGTCTTTTGTCGTTGACCCCAGCGCCCAGTGGGCATCTGTGGATCTATATTTGGAGCGGGAAACGAGACTCGAACTCGCGACCCCGACCTTGGCAAGGTCGTGCTCTACCAACTGAGCTATTCCCGCGTCTTGGTGGTGTGCATTCTATAGAATCCAGAACCCCCGTCAACCCCTTGATTCAAAAAAGTTTTATTTCTTTTCAACGGTGGTGCGCAGGTGAGGCCAGGCAGCGCGCAAATACTGGAGCATGGACCACAACGTCAGGCCAGCGGCGACGAGCAGCAAGGCATAGCCCATCAGAACCCAGAAGGAGAAGTCCGAGGGGTTGGCCAGCAGAATCACCAACGCGAGCATCTGCGCGGCGGTTTTCCATTTGCCCATGTTGGAAACGGCCACGTGGGCGCGGGCGCCGATTTCGGCCATCCATTCGCGCAGGGCCGAGACGACAATCTCGCGGCCGATAATCACCGCGGCCGGCAGGGTCAGCCACAGGTTGCCGTGTTCCTGCACCAGCAGGACCAGGGCGACGGCCACCATCAGTTTGTCGGCCACCGGGTCCAGGAACGCGCCGAAGGGCGTGCTCTGTTCGAGGCGGCGCGCCAGGTAGCCATCGAGCCAGTCGGTCGCCGCCGCAAAAGCAAACACCGAACTGGACGCGGCATAGCTCCATTCGTAAGGCAAATAGAACAACAAAATGAAAATCGGAATGAGCAGGACGCGTAGAACGGTAATCAGATTAGGGATATTCATCGGCACAACTGGCTACGAGGTGAGAAGGCATTCTACTCGCTGTGCAGACTTGCATAAATCAACTCAGCGAGCTTTTTACTGATACCGGGTGCTTTGGCAATTTCTTCAATGCTGGCACGGGATAGCTCCTGCAAGCCACCAAAATGTTTAAGCAGGTCACGCCGACGGGTCGGACCAACGCCTGCGACCCCTTCCAGGGTTGAGGTTCGGCGGGTTTTGCCACGGCGGGCACGGTGGCCGGTGATGGCAAAACGGTGGGCTTCGTCGCGGATCTGTTGAATCAAGTGCAACGCAGGTGAGTCACCTTTCAAGGTGAACTCATGCGCGGCATCATTCAAGTACAACGTTTCGAAACCGGCCTTGCGCGTGGCGCCTTTGGCAACACCCAGCAGAATCAGATCGGGAACGGCCAGCTCGTTGAGCACGTCACGGGCCATGGACAACTGGCCCTTGCCACCGTCTACCAGCAGGATATCGGGGAGTTTGCCCTCCCCGTCCTTCAATTTGCTGAAGCGCCGCGTGAGGGCCTGGTGCATGGCGGCGTAGTCATCGCCGGCGGTGACGCCTTCGATGTTGTAGCGCCGGTAATCGGATTTGATCGGTCCTTCCGGCCCGAACACCACGCAGGACGCCACGGTGGCTTCGCCGCTGGAGTGGCTGATGTCGTAGCACTCCAGGCGCTGGGGCGGCTCGTCCAGGTTAAGGACTTCGGCCAAGGCGTCAAACCGCGCAGCCACGTGCTGTCGATTCGCCAGGCGTGCGCTCAAGGCCTGTTCGGCGTTGGTCACCGCCAATTGCTGCCAGCGCGCGCGCGTGCCGCGTACGCGGTGGCTGATGTCCAGCTCGCGGCCGCGCAGCCCGTGGATCGCTTCGATCAGCGTGGGGAAGTCTTCGTGCACCACGTTGACGATCAGTTCGGACGGCAAGTCGCGCTCGGGGCTGCTGACGTAGTATTGGCCAAGGAACGCGGCCATGACTTCGGCCACGTCCTCGTCGATACCGGTCTGCGGGAAGAAATTCTTGCTGCCCAGCACTCGCCCGCCACGCACGCTGATCAGGTGCACACAGGCGCCGCCCGGGTTGACGAACGCGGCGATCACATCGACGTCACCCGTGCCGCCCTCCATGCTTTGCTGGTCCTGCACGCGGCGCAGCAAGGAGATCTGGTCGCGCAGTTCAGCGGCGCGCTCGAAATCCAGGGTGCTGGCGGCCTGCTCCATGGCGCCGGAAAGCTCATCGGTAAGCGCATTGCTGCGCCCTTCCAGGAACATCACCGAATGGCGCACATCCTCGGCGTACTCCGCCGGGTCAACCAGGCCGACACAGGGCGCCTTGCAGCGTTTGATCTGGTATTGCAGGCAAGGCCGCGTGCGGTTTTTGTAGAAGCTGTCTTCGCACTGACGCACGAAAAAGGTCTTTTGCAGCAGGCTCAGGCTTTCGCGGATTGCGCCGGCGCTGGGGTATGGACCGAAATACTTGCCCTTCTGCTTCTTCGCGCCACGGTGAATACTCAGGCGCGGGAAGTTACCGTCAGATAAATACACGTAGGGATAGGATTTATCGTCACGCAGCAGAATATTGTAGGGCGGCCGCCACTCCTTGATCAGCGTCTGCTCAAGCAGCAGCGCTTCGGTTTCATTGGCGGTGATGGTGGTTTCGACCTGGGCGATACGCGCCACCAGGGCGGCGGTTTTCGGCGCAAGACCGGTCTTGCGAAAGTAGCTCGCCAGACGGCTTTTCAGGTTCTTGGCTTTGCCCACATAAAGCAGGCGTGCCTCGCTGTCGAACATGCGGTACACGCCGGGGCGGCCACTGCAGGTTGAAAGAAAGGCACTCGGATCAAACGGTGTGGTCATGTCAGGCGCTGGCGTCCACCATGCCGTGACGCACCGCGAGCAGGGTCAATTCAACATCACTGCTGATGGCGAGCTTCTCGAAAATGCGATAGCGGTAGGTGTTGACGGTTTTTGGCGACAGGCACAGCTTATCGGAGATCGACTGCACTTTCTGGCAACCGACGATCATCAAGGCGATCTGGATCTCACGCTCCGACAGCGCATCAAACGGCGAGTCACTGGTAGGCTGGAAGGATTTGATCGCCAACTGCTGGGCAATCTGCGGGCTGATATACCGCTGGCCGGCAAACACCAGGCGAATGGCTTGCACCATCTCTGCCAGGCCTGCGCCCTTGGTCAAGTAACCGGCCGCTCCGGCCTGCAGAAGGCGCGTGGGAAACGGGTCTTCCTCGCACACGGTGACCACCACGACTTTAATGTCCGGGTGGCTGCGTAATAATTTGGTAGTGGCACCAAGACCGCCGATCCCAGGCATCTTGACGTCCATCAAAACCACATCGGGTTTCAACTCCCGGGCCTTGATCAGGGACTCCTCCCCCGACTCGGCCTGACCGACTACTTGCAGGCCATCGATGTCAGCCAGCATTCGTGTAATGCCTGTACGAACGAGATCATGGTCATCGACTACTAGCACCCTAATCAAGCAGACACCTCGCGATATGGTCTTATAGGTTGCTGAACACCTTAGCAAAAAACCAGGGCGCAGACCTAGCTGCAAGCGTCATATATATTGAGTTTGCGCCGGATACAGGCTTCTACCGAGCGACATACTGCAGATTATGCTGAGCAAAAGGTCAGGTTTGCTCGAACATCGGCTTGGGTTTTTTGTTATGCGCCGCTGAATGCTCCGCCAACGTGGTGGTCAATCGACGGATAGCATCCTGATCCTCCTTGAACATGGCTCGGTAGTTTTCAAGGATCTTTTCTTCAAGCTGACTCAGGTTTTCAAATTGAATGGGAGTGGGGCTCCCCGTCAGCACATATAAAAGGTCCACTCCACGCTCCGCCACGCGTGACAAATAGTCTGCCTTGGGCGCGCGGCCACCGCTCTCGTACTTACCTTGGGCGTTAGCTTCAACGCCGCCTATTTCACCAAAATTCTTCTGAGACAGGCCAAGACGTTCTCTTTCCTGCCTTAAGCGCGAACCGATTCCACTCATTTGGATGTATGATCCTTTATGGCACACCCCTAGAGGTGACACACTCATCTCGTTTTACACAAACTTGAACGGTTTTGAACTATGCCCGGTATTCGCACTGCTGCACAAGCCAAGGCTTGGTTGGAACATCAAGGAAAGTCAGTTCAAGCGTTTGCTCGTGAGCACGGCGTCGATCCAGCCACGACGTATCAAGTGCTCGCTGGGCGTAAAAAGGGACGGCGTGGGGAAGCCCATAAGGTGGCGGTCCTGCTGGGCATGAAAGAAGGGATTATCGTGGACGAACCTGTCGCTCAACTCTGCGAGACACAAGCTCTGTCCTGACAGCAGTATGCGCTTATTCGTACAGCGTGCCTGTTTTAGTCAAATGGGGTTGTGTGACACTCGCGCTCCATGCACCAGAAGCACTCCTCTTCCCCGACGATACTCAACCCCTGGCGCTGATACAGCCTTCTCGCCGGATTGGTCTTGAACACGGTCAACCGTAAAAGACCCAACCCCTGCGCACGCGCCTTGAGCACCATTTGCTCCAACACCCAACTGCCTGCGCCTTGCTTGCGACAGCGCTCGAGCATGTGCAATTCACGTATATAAAGCGCCCTGTGATCACGATTGACGCTGATAAACCCCATCACACTGTCATCGTTGCAGATCAGCCAGTTTTCACGCCCTGCCCAGGCGACGTCAAAGCCGCTGTCAGACCACAGCAAACCGTACTGCTGGTAATAGCGGTTCATGGCGTCATGGGTCAGCGTTCGCGCAAACGGCAGGTCCTGGCTTGTGGCAGCGCGCAGGTGAAAGGCCATTTAGAGCGCTTCCACATGCCCAGCCCAGTGCTCGCCATCGCGGCGGGCAATCACCAGCGCGTCGCCAATACCCGGCGCGGCAGCAAGCAGACTGCCATCGGCTGACCAGATGGCACTGCGACCCGCACAGGCCCAGCCACCGGATGGGCCACCGTGGTTGGCCATCAGCACCAGCATCCGATGCTCGGCGGCGTAACCCTGCAGGAGCGCACTGTCCGTCGCGTAGCCGCCTTCACTGATCAGCACACCTGCGGCGTACACATTGGCACCGGCTTCAGCCGCCTGACGCGGATGGCTGGCGTGGGAAAAGTCTGCGCAGACCGCCAGCGCAATGCGGTCATCCCCCCACTCGAGGGCTGCACCACCCTGCCCCGCGACAAACGCCACTTCTTCGCCCGGGTGCAAATGCTGCTTGGTGTAGACCGCCAGCGAACCGTCCGCGCCCAACACCAGTGCGCCGATCAGCACGCCTTCCCCGGGCGCCAGACGTATCGGCATGCCCACCACCGCCGTTAACCGCAACGCCTGCGCCCTGTCACGCAGCGGCTCAAGCAGCACATCGTCGGGTGCAATCGCCAGGCCGGCCGCCAGCGCCGGCTCATACCCGGTCAACGACAGCTCTGGAAACACCAACAACTGCACGCCCTGCGCCGCCGCCGTCTGCATAAACGCCAGGTGCCGCTGGATATTGGCCGGCACATCACCCGCGATGGAGGTGGTTTGCGCAGCAGCAAGGGTCAAGGCAGTCATGGTCGCGTCCTAGCAATAGATACCAAAGTGTAACCAGCATATCGGCACTCACCCCATAGCCGTAAGTCCCTCACGCGATAGAAATTACTGATTGAATCCTGCCATGCGCCTCTAGTAAGCTCCCCCCATCATTTGGAGAAACACCATGTTGCAACTCACCCACACTCAGGTTTGCCCTGCTGCCAGCGCATCGCGCTCGGTGTCGGCTGCCCGTGTGAACGGTTTGAGCGCACTGGTCAGCTTTTATTTTGGGTATTGGTTTAGCCACTGGCGCGCCTGATACCTGAAATCGGCGCCCACTACTCAAGGGGTCGCCTACCAGAGAAATCTAACCCCCGGTCGGCTCCCCGACCGGGGGTTTTGTTTTTTCAAGCCTTAATTATTTTGCATCACACCGAACACTAAAAGGACTCACGACATGAACTACGCCACCTATTACCGCTACGACACTTCCACTGCATGGCGATTTAGCAAGCTCCGTTCGGGACAGCCTGCCGCCTCCGATCGGTCACCTATTGGTGGCAAGCCAACACACGCAGCCAATACGGCCAATTGTCGAACACCCCAGTAGGGCAGAGCGTGCGGGAACAGCCCGCCGCTTGCCCAGGAAGCCTTGAATATGAACTCCTCCATCGCCGCTCTGCCCGTCTCTGCCCTGTCCAGCGCCAATGAGGCCCTGACCCAGCGCCTGCCCAGCTCCCTTGAGCTCAAGCACCGGTTGCCTCTCAGCCCGTTCCTCAATGAACAGATCCACGCCCATCGCCAAGCCGTGCGCGCCATTCTCAATGGCGAAGATTCACGTTTGCTGGTGATTGTCGGCCCGTGTTCGATCCACGACCCCGAATCCGCCATGGAATACGCGCGCAACCTGAAGAAGCTGGCACTTGAGGTCAGCGACCAGATGCTGCTGGTGATCCGTGCCTACGTCGAAAAACCGCGCACCACCATCGGTTGGAAAGGCCTGGCCTACGACCCGCACCTGGACGGCAGCGACGACATGGCCGCCGGCCTCACGCTGTCCCGCGAGCTGATGCGCGAAATGCTGCGCCTGGGATTGCCGGTCGCCACCGAGCTGCTGCAACCGATGGCCGCCGGCTACTTCGATGACCTGCTGAGTTGGGTCGCCATCGGTGCGCGCACGACTGAATCACAGATCCACCGCGAAATGGCCAGCGGCCTGGGCATGCCGGTCGGCTTCAAGAACGGCACCGACGGCGGGGTTGCGATTGCCTGCGATGCAATGCGCTCGGCGTCGCACCCGCACCGCCACTTCGGCGTCGACAGCCAGGGCCACCCGGCGATCATCCAGACCCCGGGCAACCCCGACACCCATCTGGTGCTGCGCGGCGGTCACCGTGGGCCGAACTACGACGCGCAAAGCGTGGCGCAAGTGAAGCATGACCTGGCCAAGTCCAAGGTCGCGGCGCGGATTATGGTCGATTGCAGCCACGCCAACAGTGGCAAGGACCCGTTGCGTCAACCGGCGGTGTTCAACGACGTGTTGGAACAGCGCCTGCAGGGTGACACCTCGCTGATCGGCATGATGCTCGAAAGTCATCTGTTCGAAGGTTGCCAACCGTTGAGTGCGTCGATGAAGTACGGCGTGTCGGTGACAGATGGTTGCCTGGGCTGGAACAGTACCGAGCAGTTGTTGCGCAGTGCGGCCGAGCGCCTTCGCGCGCACAGCAAAGCCGACTGACCGATGAGAATCAAACTGTGGGAGCTGGCTTGCCAGCTCCCACAGTTGAACGTCGCCGGGCTCAGGAAAGTGGGTACAGCGCCTCATCAAACTGCGCCAGTTGCGCAAACACCAAGGGCTGCTCATCCACCAACCCTTGCAGCCGCTGCTCATACGCCAGCAGAAAATCACGCCGCGCCTCGTCGCTGATATACGGCACATGCCACGCCACAAACGGCGCCAGCACCTCATACCCGACATACGCCAACGTACCGCGCAGGATCGGCCGCAACATATCCTCCAGCGGCCCATGAATCGCGCCTTCACCGAACATGTGTTCGCGCCCGCCCAAGGTCACCGTGACCAGCGCACGCTTGCCCGCCAACCCGCCCTGATCATAGAACCGCTTGCCGCCATAACACACACCGGACACCAGCACGCGGTCGACCCAGCCCTTGAGCATTGCAGGCATAGAGAACCAGAAGATCGGAAAATTGAGGATCAGCAGGTCGGCCCATAGCACCTTGTCCAACTCGCCCTGGATATCCGCCGCGATCGACTGTTTTTTTACACCCATGCGTTGCTCCAGGGCATACACCAGATACTCGGGATTCTCTCGCGTGGAAAAATCAGCCGCCGACGCCACCGG
The DNA here is from genome assembly GCF_001647715.1 of Pseudomonas antarctica. Lineage (NCBI taxonomy): Bacteria > Pseudomonadati > Pseudomonadota > Gammaproteobacteria > Pseudomonadales > Pseudomonadaceae > Pseudomonas > Pseudomonas antarctica. Next base: position 2,389,247 of record NZ_CP015600.1, on the reverse strand, counting down.
GTTCCACTGCATGGCATACAAGTCACTCACCTGCACCTGATGCCCCAGGCCTTGCAGCGTAGTCACGCCCTGGTCGCGCAACGCAGCGGTAAAGGACTGTGGCTCAGGGTGGGCGTGAACAATCAAAACCTTCATGTGAACTCCTCAAACGGTGTGCGCCGCCCGTTGGGCGAGCAAATGTTCAAGCCATTGCGAGGCCATTTTCGCTTCCGATGAAAACAGCAGGACGGTGCGCCTTTGGTTGTTTTCGCCCAGGGTCCCGCGCCTGTATGGGTCAACAGGCACAGGCATGTTTGAGCTCGATCAACGTCACGCCATTGCGTTTGAAGCCGTTGCGCAAGTCCGTCTGCAATTCATCCAGGCTCTTGGGTTGGTACACGGCGCAACCGAACGCCTGGGCAAACAGCGCAAAATCCGGGTTGCGCGGCAGCACACCGATGGGTTCGATATCCAGGCTCAGCATGTCGTCGCGGATCTGGCCAAGGGCGTCGTTATTCCACAACAGCACCACCAACGGGCTGTCCAGTTCCTCCACGGCGGTCGCCAGTTCCTGGGCGGTGTAGAGAAAACCGCCGTCCCCCACTAACACCAGGCCGGGGCGCAGCGGCGCACCGAACTTGGCGCCGATGCCGGCGGGAAAGCCATAGCCCAAGGTGCCGTAGCCGGTGGGGTGCAACCAGCTGCGCGGGGCGCGGCTTGGGTAAGCGTAGTTGCCGGTGTAGGCCAGTTGGGTCATGTCACTGCTGATGAACGCGTTGGCAGGCAGTTCGGCCTCGATGCGGTCAAGAATGGCTTGATGAATGGCCTGCAGCGGGCCGTGCCCAAGCGCTACCGCCTGGCGCAATGTTGCGACCTTTTTGATCGACGCGTCTGCGTGGCGCGGTGCAGGCGGTAACCCCTCGAGCAAGGCCAACACGGTCTGGTTGGCATCGCCGTGCAACGCCAGCGTGCAGGGGTAGAAATCATTGAATTTGCGCGGGTCGATATCCACCCGTAACAGCTCACCCTTGATTGGCAAACGCTCGCGCCAATAATCGGTGTCAGCCATTTCCGTACCGACCGCCAGCACCACATCGGCCTCGCTGATCAGTTGCCAGCCCGGTTCGACACACAGGGTGGAACCGGCATTCAGCGGATCGTTGATCGGCAGCAGTCCCTTACCCGCAACGCTGGTAAAAAACGGCGCCGCCAGGCGCGTACTCAAACGCTGTAACGCCTCGCTTGCTGCCAATGCGCCCCCGCCGGCAATGATCATCGGCCGTTTGGCCGCCGCGAGCGCGGCCACTGCCTGCTCCAGCACGTCGGCCGATGGCAGACCACGCCCTGGACGGCGGACCACCTCATTGCTCCAATCCCTTTTGACCGGTGCCGCCAACACATCCAGCGGCACCGAAATATGCACCGGCCGTGGCCGCTCGCTGTCGAACACCGCGTAGGCACGGGCGATCAGCTCGGGCAGATCCTCGGCACTCAATGCCACCGCCGAAAACGCGGTGATGGGAGCGGTGATCGCCCGCTGATCCTGGGTCTCGTGCAGGCTGCCCCAGCCTTTGCCGAGGCTGGCGGTGGAGTTGACGCTGGAGATCACCAGCATCGCAATGGAATCGGCATAGGCCTGGCCGATGGCGGTTGCGGCATTGGTGACGCCAGGGCCGGTGATGACAAAGCACACGCCGGGTTTACCACTGACTCGTGCATAGCCGTCGGCCATAAAACCGGCGCCCTGTTCGTGGCGCGTGAGCACGTGGCGAATGCCGCTGCCGGGCAGGCCGCGATACAGTTCCAAGGTGTGCACACCGGGAATGCCGAACACCGTGTCGACGCCATAGTTGGCCAACAACCGCACCAGCGCCTGGCCGCCGGTCACCGTTTTATCTTGCATAGCCATCTCCTAGTCGAATCAATGCATCGACCGCCGTGGCGCCCTGGGCATTGACCAGCAATGGGTTCACATCGAGTTCCAGCAACCGTTCGGCATTGGCACAGGCGTAGTCGGCCACCGCGCGAATCGCCGAGACCAACGCGTCCATATCCGCCACCTCACGCCCGCGAAAACCTTGCAGCAAAGCGGCGCTGCGCAGGCTGAGCAACGCGTTGCCAATCGCCTCGTCAGTGGTGGGCAGCAACAGGCTGCGGCTGTCCTTGAGCAGTTCCACCAGGATGCCACCGGCGCCAATCACCAGGGCCAGGCCGAAGTCGTTTTCACGCTTGATGCCTACGATCAACTCGGCCAAGGGCTGGGCTGCCATGGACTCCAATAGCAGTCGATCGAAGGCAACGCCGGGTGCATACGCGGCGATTTGCCCGCGCATCTGCTCAATCGCAGCGCTTAAAGCGGCTGCGTCTGGCAGGTTAAGCGCCACCGCCCCGGCTTCGGTTTTATGCGGTAAATCGGTGCTGACTGCCTTGAGCACCAACGGGTAGCCCAACACCTGTGCATCGGTAATCGCGCGTTCCGGCGTACTCAACACACTCGGTGGAGTGGGCAAGCCAAACGCGCGTAATGCCTGTTTGGACGCCCATTCATCCAGGGCCGCGCCATGGCCATCGAGGGCTTGTGGGCACAGCGGTTCGAGGATCGATTCGCCCCGCTCAAGCAAGACGCGACGATGGTTTTGGTAGCCAGCAATCCGGCCCCATGCCGCGAGCGCATCTTCCACCCCCTGCAAGGCGGGAATGCCGTGGGCATGCAGGCGTTCGCGGGCATGGACCGGCAACAGCTCGGGAAACGCCGAGGTGACGAAACCGCTCTTGCCATGTCGGCCGAGCGCTGCGCAAAACAGCGCCAACAGCAGGTCGCATTCCTGGCGCTCGCCGGTAAATTCGGCCGGGTAATCCAGCACCAGCATGGCGGCATCTGCGTCGGTGCGCAGGGCCGTGTCGAGCATGCTATGGAGTGCTTCACGGTCGCCCCAGATGGCGGTGGTGAAATCCAATGGGTTGACCAGATTGGCGTAGCTGGGCAGCACCTGCGCCAGTTCAGCACGCTGGCCTGCGTCAAGTTTCGGCAGGGCCAGATGGTTGCGCTCGGCGTAATCGGCAATCAGCCCAGCATCACCACCGGAACAGGCCAGCGCGATCAGGCGATTTCCTGCCGGCAGGTTGCCGCACGCCGCCGCCTTCAAGGTTTCGACAAAACTCACCGGCCCGCTCACCCGGATCACGCCCAGACGTGCAAACAAGCTGTCGTACAGCGCATCGGAGCCGGACAGTGAACTGGTGTGACTTAATGCCAGCTCGGCGCCTAGCTGCGAGACGCCGGTTTTCAGTGCGATGATCGGAATGCCTTTTTCCAGGGCTTTGTGCGCCGCACGGGCAAAACCCGGCACATTTTTCAGGCCTTCCAGGTGCAGGCCGATGGCGGTAACGCGCGGTTCGTCGAGCAACACGTCCATCAATTCGGCCACGCCCAGTTGTGCCTGGTTACCCACTGAAGCCATGTAGGCGACCGGCAATGAGCGGTCGCTCATCGACAGGTTGTAGGCAAAGTTGCCGCTCTGGGTCAGTACCGCGACGCCCTTCTCGACCGTCTTGCCGCCATGGGCCACCGGCCACAATGCCGAGTTGTGCAGGTAGTCCAACAGGCCGTAGCAGTTGGGGCCGAGCAAGGCCATGTCGCCTGCCACTTCTAGCAACTGCTGTTGCAAGGCTGCACCGTCGGCGCCGGTTTCGGCAAACCCTGAGGCGTAGCAAATAGCTCCGCCCGTGCCGATGGCGGCGAGTTCAGCGATGCAGGTCAATGTCAGTTCACGGTTGGTGGCGACAAACACCGCATCCGGGCCGCACGGCAGATCAGCCACGCGGCGGACACAAGGGATGCCGTCGAGGCAGTCATGCTGCGGGTTGACCAGCCACATTTGCCCGGTAAACCCGCCGTCGGCGCAGCGCTTTAGGGCGCGAGCCATGCTGCGCCCGCCGACAAATGCCAGATGCCGGGGCGCCAGCAGGCGCTTGAGGTTATCGCGAATAGCCTGGGACATAAGCGTTCTCCGCGCCGATCAGCGCAACAGCGGCCGCAACAGTTCGCGCGCAATGATATGGCGCTGGATTTCCGAAGTGCCTTCCCAGATCCGTTCGATCCGTGCGTTGCGCCAGATGCGCTCCACCGGTCCTTCATCCATCAAGCCCATGCCGCCGAAAATCTGCACGGCGTCGTCGGCGACCTTGCCCAGGGTTTCGCTGGCAAACAATTTGGCCATGCCGGCCTCGCCGTCGGTCATGCGGCCCTGGTCCATCTTCCAGGCAGTGTGCAGGGTCAACAACTCGGCAGCGCGAATCTGCGTGGCCATGTCCGCCAGCTTGAAACTCACGCCTTGATAGGTACCGATGGGCTGGCCGAACTGCTTGCGATCCGCCGCCCATTGCAGCGATACGTCCAGCGCCCGCTGAGCCTGGCCGACGCAATTGGCGGCGACCATCACGCGCCCTGCGGTGAGCCAGGCATTGGCGACATCCCAGCCTTTGCCCACTTCACCGAGCACCTTGGACGCCGGGACGCGGCAGTCGTCGAAGAACATCTCATAGGTGTGATAGCCGCGGTTGCTGACGCACTTGGGACCTCGGCGGATGGTCATGCCCGGGGTACCCCGGTCCACCAGAAACGAGGTCACCTCATTGCGTGGGCGCCCGTTGTATTCATAGGTGTCGGTCACGGCAAACACGATGGCGAAATCGGCGTGCCCCGCATGGCTGATAAAGTGCTTGCTGCCGTTGATCACGAAGTCATCGCCGCTGCGCACGGCACGGGTCTTGATGGCGTTGGCATCCGAGCCGGCACCCGGCTCGGTCAGCGCGAAGCAGTCGATTTTCTTGCCCTGCACGCAGGGCAACAAGTAGTCCTCAATCTGTGCGCCAGTGCAGGCCATGAGGATTTTCGAGGGGCGCGCGACAAACACATGCAGTGCCCACGACACCTTGGACAACTCCCGTTCGATCAGCGCCTGGGACAGGTAATCGAGGCCGCCACCACCGACCTCTTCGGGCATGTTGAAGGCATAGAAACCAGCAGCGATGGCCTTGTCACGAATCTGCGCAGCAAGCGCCGGCGAGACCTCATCGGCGCGGTCCACCGCCGCCTCATGGGGCAGCAATTCCTTGATCACAAAACTGCGTACCGCGTCCACCAACATGTCTTGTTCTTGGCTGAGTTGGAAATTCATGGCGCTACCTGCTCGGGGGGTGTTGTTGTTATTTGCCGCAGAAGTTCGGGAGGCGTTTTTCCATGGCTGCGCGCAGGGCTTCAGCACCATCGGCACTGCGTCCACACAACAACCCAGCGGCCAGTTCGGCCTGCAGTTGCTCGGGCAGGCTGCGATCGGCGCCTTCGCGAATCAGGGCCTTGGTCTGGGCGAAGGCGAAGGTCGGGCCGTTGGCCAGGCGCGTCGCCAACTCGGTGGCGTGGGCGTGGAGTTGATCATCGGCGACCACCTCGCCCACCAACCCGGCAGCCAGCGCGCGGTCGGCGCTCCACAGTTCATCGAGGAACAGCAGGCGCTTGGCCTGTTCGCTGCCGATCAGGCGCGGTAAGTGCCAACTGGCACCGGCATCCGGCGAGTAAGCCAGGCTGGTGTAGCCGGCCTTGAAGCGTGCCGACTGCGCGGCGATGCGCAGGTCGCAACACAAGGTGAGGTCCATGCCGGCGCCGACGGCAGTGCCGTTGATCGCAGCAAGAGTGGGTTTGTCGAGGGTGTGCAGGCGGGTCATCAGGGCGTGGGCGGTTTCGGTCCAGCCGTAGGTTTCCAGGGCACCACGCGATTCGGCTTCGGCCCACTCCGCCAGGTCGGCACCGGCGCAGAAGCCACGCCCGTTGCCGGTCAAGACCACCGCACGCACGGCGCTGTCGGTGTTGAGCGTATCGAGCAAGGCATGCAGGTGCTTGAGAGTCGGGATGTCCAGTGCATTGCGCTGGGCCACCCGGTTGAGGGTGATCCAGGCAACGCCTGCTTGCACATGGGTAAGCACGGGCGAATCGGTAGTCATGGCTTCCTCGAATTATTTTAATTGGCTTGAGGGGTGCGACATGGCGAGATACTAAACGAGTGTTCAGCAAGGAGGCAATCGGCAAACTGCAAATATTTTCAGGGGGGAAATATCGACCTGGACATTGCGTCCAGGCGGTGAGAAAGGCTCAGGTTTTGAGCTGGTAACGTTGGCGACCGCCACTCTGCAAGCCGTCGACCCAGGCTTCGCAAATCTGGATGCCCTGCGCCGGCGTAAAGGTGCCAGGGTTGAGCCCAGACTCCAACCACAACCCATCGAGCAAGGCGCTCAAGCCGATGGCGGCCAGGTCGGCGTCGAACTGTTTCCACCCCTCCTCCCTGGCCATGTCCGTCAGGGCCGAGCGCATGATGGTGCGGTACTCGCCATAGGAATGTTCGTGGGCCTGGTTGATCGCCGGGGCCGTCTTGACCGCGCCCCAGAATACCAGCCAGGCGTCCAGCAGTTGCGGGTCGAGCAGTTGTGGGGAAAAGGAGCCACGAAACAACGCCGACAAACGTTCCCGCGGTTGCGGTGGCGCCTTGGCCATGGTCTCGCGCAACAGGCTCATGACTTGGGCGGTGATCGTGCGATAGGCCTCGGCCACCAGCTCATCCTTGCCCGAATAGTGATGACTGATCAGCCCCACCGACACCCCGGCCTCGGCGCTTATCTTGCGAATCGACGCGCCCTGGAAGCCATCGCGCTTGAGGCAAGTAAGCGTCGCCTGGACCAGATTGGCCTTGCGCAATTCCGGCTCCATGCGGGAGAAACGGGATTCCTGGGTCATAGGGCGATTTCCTGCGGTTGAGTCGGCTGCACGACTCTACCTCAGTCGCGGTAACCGGGCGACACCCGATCCAGCATCCGCAGCAACGCCACTCGTGACTTCTGGTAAAGAGTCCTTTTCGGGTTCGGCGGTTTTTCCGAAGGAACGACGCGGGGATACTCGACTCCATTGTTCACCCCCCTTCTGGAGTTACTGATGTCTATCCCGACCCAAAACGTTCCCGCCTTCGGCCTCGGCACCTTCCGTCTGCAAGGCCAGGTGGTCATCGATTCCGTGAGCAATGGCCTGGAACTGGGCTACCGCGCCATCGACACCGCGCAGATCTATGAGAACGAAGCCGATGTCGGCCACGCCATCGCCGCCAGTGGCGTGCCGCGTGATGAATTGTTCATCACCAGCAAGATCTGGGTGTCCAATTTTGCCGATGGCCTGTTGATTCCCAGCCTGCGTGAAAGCCTGAGCAAACTGAAGACCGACTACCTGGACCTGACCCTGATCCACTGGCCGTCACCGGAAGACCAAGTCCCCGTGGCCGAATTCATGGGCCAGTTGCTTGAAGCCAAGCGCCTGGGCCTGACGCGCCAGATCGGTATTTCCAACTTCACCATTGACCTGATGAAGCAGGCCATTGCTGCGGTGGGCGCCGAGAACATCGCCACCAACCAGGTCGAACTGCACCCGTATCTGCAAAACCAGAAGGTCGTGGATTTCGCTACCGCCCAGGGCATTCAAATCACGTCGTACATGACCCTGGCCTACGGTGAAGTGCTGAAAGACCCGGTGCTCCAGCAAATCGCCGAACGCCATCAGGCCACGCCTGCGCAAGTGACGTTGGCCTGGGCCATGCAGTTGGGCTATGCGGTAATCCCGTCGTCGACCAAACGCGCCAACCTGGAGAGTAACCTCAAGGCCCTGCAACTGACCTTGAGCGCTGCCGACATGGCGCAGATTGCCGGCCTGGAACGTGGCCACCGCTTGACCAGCCCCAAGGGCATTGCGCCGAAGTGGGATTAAACCCCCGCTATCGGCCTGCAGGATAACTCCCGCAGCCACGGCAACACCCGCAGGCCCGTGGCGGCCTCGGGTGGGTCGATGATGTCCATGAAATGTTCAAGGTTGACGTTGTCCGGCACTCCGGGCAGGCGTACCAGCACAGACGGCATTGCGCCAGCGGGTTGGCCTGGGTCCAGGTGATCGTAGAGCAACACATGGCGTACCTGGGGCTGCGGCCCGCAGACATGAGCGGCAAGCCCCGCATTGATGATCAAGACATCGAAGGGTTCGGCCGGGACTGCGGTGAGAATCTGGACTTCTTCGTAGGTTTGCACCGGCACAATCCGGTGGTACCCCAACTGATTGAGCATTTTTTCGATGTACAGCCGTTGCAGGTGCTGTTCATCGGCAATCAGGATGGTCAGTGCTTTGTTCGGCATGGCAAACCCCTGGGCTGGCAGTACTCGTCAATGAGAGCGGCTCATTTTCCAGACATATCCAGAAGACAAAATCAGCCATGTTCCCCCTTCACGTAGGAGTTCTCCCAAATTCACCGAATGACCGTAAACCGCAGTCATGAAGGATTGCAGTAGTCATTCAGTCGTTTATGCAAATCGTCAATCGCCTCGTCTACCGCTTCAATCGCAGCCCCCAGTGCGGTGCGCTCCTGTCGTTCACAGACCCTCTCCAACGTTTCGCAACAGGTGGTCAGCGCTTGGGCCTTGACCATTCGCGCCCCGCCCTTGACTCGATGAGCGAGGTCATGCAGCCCGCGAAAACTGACCTGGCGCTGCAGCAACGGGAGCCTCACGCGGTCAGCTTCCAGGCTGTCGAGCAACGCGTTCAAGAGTTCCTTGAGCGCTACTTGATCGTCCCCCGTGACGACCCTTAGCGAACCCAAATCCAATACCCCATCAACGTCGGGTACGCCTGGGCTGAACGCAAGCGAGGCCAGCGCCGAGCGTAAGTCCTCAAGCCCGGCCGGTTTGAACAGGCAACCATCCATGCCCGCCTGCCGACAGCGCTCGGTTTCTTCCGGTTGTGCATTGGCGGTAAAACCCAGCAGCAGGCAGGGTTCCAGCCCTTGCTCACGCTCTTGCGCACGAATGTCACGTGCCAAGGCATAGCCATCCTTGAGGGGCATGTTGCAATCGGTAATCACCACGTCGGGATGCTGGGTTTGCCAACGCTCAAACCCCTGAACCCCCTCTTCGGCAGTGATAATGCGATGCCCCAGAAAGCTCAGTTGCCGGGCCAGCAGCAAGCGGTTAGCCGGGTAGTCATCCACGACCAGAATGTCCAGTACACGGGTCGGCCGGACGGCTGGGGCCGGGGCCGAAACCTCGGGCGGCAAGGCAGCCGTCCTGGCAAGTGTCAACGTCACATCCAACCGCGTACCCTGCCCGAGCACACTGCTCAACTGCAGCTTCCCGGCCATCATTTCGCACAGATTACGGCTGATCACCAAGCCCAAACCCGACCCGCTGCGCGCCGACTGCTCGGTATTGCTGCCCTGGATAAACGGGTTGAACAGGCGCTGCTGGTCCTCGGCGCTGATGCCAATGCCGGTGTCTTCTACCCATAACCTGAGGCTCAGATGGTCTGCATCAGGCGCCGCAGAACTGTGTGCGCCCAACCGCACCTGGCCATCGGCGGTGAACTTGATGGCATTGCTCAGCAGGTTGGAGACCACCTGCTTGAACCGCAACGGGTCGATCAACACCGGGCAGTCAATCAGTGGGTCAAGCTCTACCTGCAGCGACAGGCCCTTGGCCCGCGCCAGCCCTTCGAACACCCGTGCCACCGACATCAACAGTTCATGCGGGTTGGCTGACTCCAGGGCAAGAGACAGGTGGCCAGACTCGATCCGGGCAATATCCAGAATATCGCCAATCAATTCCAGCATGCTGTGGGACGCAACCGAAGCGACGGCCAAGGCATCGCGGTCGGCGTGCCCCTGCTCGGCGTTGGCAAGCGCCAACTCGATCATGCCGATCACGGCGTTCATGGGCGTGCGAATTTCGTGGCTCATGGTCGCCAGGAACGTGGTCTTGGCACGGTTGGCGGCATCGGCTTCCTCCTTGGCTTCCTGCAACTGGCCCAGGAGCCGCTGGCGCTCGCTCACATCCACCCAACCGGCAATCATGCCCACGACGTTCTCGTCGCCATCACGGTACGGCAGCATCCAGTGGTAAATGGTCAACACCTTGCCACCGGGCAACCTGAGTACCCGATCATGAATCTGCGGCTCGCCACGCTCCATCAGCCGCAGGTAATCCTCATGGAAAGACTGAGCCTGCGGCGGGTTGCCGGTGTCGGTTTCTGTCACCGTCTTGCCGATCATCGCTTCGAGCTTGAAGCCGAAGACGTCCAGGAACGCACTGTTGCAAGCCATCAGCCGGCCCTGGCGGTCACGCACGTAAATCGGATGAGGCGTACCGTCGATCAGTACCCCCATAAAGCGCATCTGGTCGCTCAATGCCCGCTCGGCCTGGGCACGTTTGCGTATCAGACTGCGCAGGTAAATCGCCCACCCCAGGGTTACCAGCAGCAATACCGCCGCCAGGCCAAACCCTTGGATAATCGCACTGCGATGGCGCAACCAATGGTCTTCGATGATCACATCGGCACGCCATGGGTTGGCCAACTCATCCATTTCCTGAGGGCTGATGCTCAGCAACGCCTTGTCCAATATCGAGTACAACTCCAACTCGCCACGGTTGACCCCGAACGTCATGCGTACCGGATCAGAGCCCACCGTGCTGGTCACGCGCAAGCGGTCACGGTACTGAAAGGCAATAAGGTAACGCGCATAGATCAACGAATTGACTGCCCCATCGGCACTGCCGTTGGCCACCAGGGCCATGGCCTGCGTAGGGCTCCCGGCCTCCACAAAGTGGATACCGGGGTAGTCCCGATTGATGACCTCACGCAGCGCGTTGCCGCTGGTCACCGCGAGACGTTTTCCGATCATGTCCTCCAGGGTCATCGTGCCGGGGTAGTCGCTGCGGCTGACCAGCACCAGCGGGTTGGTCAGGTAGGGCCGGGTAAAACGCACCTGATCAGAGTCTTCGATGCTCGGCGCCACCACCGCCATCATGTCTGCCCGGCCCTTACTGACCGCGTCAATTTGCTCGGGCATCGAACCGCCGGAGACCACATCGAACTTCAAACCGGTACGCAGGCTGATCCGCGATAAAACGTCCGCACTCAGCCCCTCTAATTGCCCCTGTGCCGTGAAGGATGCCAATGGCAGCATCAGGTCGGACGCAACCACTCGGACCCGCGGGTGCTTCTCGAGCCAGCGCTGTTCACTGCGGCTCAAGTGCAGCCGTTCGGCCCCCAGAAAGCCAAGGTTACCTGCACTCCAACGGCGCAAGATTTCCATCTGTTCGTTAACCGAGATCGACCTCAGCGCAGTATTGATGATACGCAGCAGGCGAGTGTTGTCGCGGGTAACGGCGAACGCGAAGGCGTTGGATTCCAGGATGGAAAAATCCGCCATTTGCACATTGTTGAGGTGGTTACGGTTGATCTGGTAGTTGGCGGTGATGGCATCCCCGAGATAAACATCGGCGCGGCCGAATGCCACGGCGCCGATGGCTTCGAAGATAGAGGGAAACAGTTCCACGTGGGCCTTGGGGTAAAAAGCCTCTACGACGTCGGGCGGCATGTAGTGATAGAGCATCGCCACGCGCTTGCCTGCCAGGTCGACGCTCAGGGATTGGGTGTCTCCGGTACGGGTAACCAGAATCGGTTGATCATTGGCATAGGAACGCGACAGCACCAACTGTGGGTCACCTGCTTCAAACCCGTTGGCCGATCCAAGGAAATCAATGGCGCCCTGCTTGAGCGCCTCGATCACTTCATCGCGCGTATCGTAGCGCCGGACCTCAACGGTGATATTCAGCGACTGTGCGAACAACTTCGCATAGTCAGCCGTGACGCCTTCAAGCTCGTCGTTGTTATTGGTCAGTTCGAAAGGCCCGTAATCGGGAGCGGAAACCCCCATCAACAATGTTCGCCGCTCGCGCAGCCAATGCCAGTCCGCTTCCCCCAACACCACGGATGGGCCTGTACCGTCAACGTTGGAGTGCCCCAGCAACCGCAGGGTATGGGGCTCATCAAGGGCCGCAGCCATCATCGGAAGCAGGCTCATCAACAGCGTAGTGATGAACCCTCGAACCTGGGCATGGGTCATTTCAAATCAGATCAGATGATTACGCTGGGCAAACTTGGCCATGTGTACCACGGACGACATGCGCAGCTTCTCCTTGAGCCTCGTCTTATAGGTACTGATGGTCTTGTGGCTCAGCAGCATTTGATTGGCGATTTCGTTATTGCCCAGCCCCAGCGCCAGCATCTGCAACACCGCCAGCTCGCGATCCGACAGCAACTGCACCAGCTCCAACTCCGTAGACTGCAAATCATCACGGCGCACCGAACTGCTCGGCAAACTGGGAAAGCAGCTGTAGTTGGACATCACGGCCTTGATCGCTTTTTGCAGCTCGTCCAGTTCCCCTGTCTTGGCGACAAACCCCATCGCGCCTGCACGCATGCAACGCGAGGAAAAGAACTCCGGAAGGTACGACGTCAGTACCAGAATCTTGCACGGCAAGCCCAGCGCCTTGACTCGGCCGATCACCTCCAGCCCCCCCAGCTTCGGGATTGCCAAGTCGAGAATGATCAAGGCTGGGCGCCCCTCTCTGGCCTTCTGCACGGCATCGGCACCATTACCCGCTTCATCAATGTCAGTGAAGCCTTCCAGCGTCAGCAGATGGCGGACGGTTTTGCGGATAAACGGGTGATCGTCAACTATTAACGCTTTGCTCATAACACTCCCCTGAGAGGTAAGTAGACTTACACACCACACGGGACACAGGTACCTGTGAGAAATGACAGTGCCGACCAGCGGTGCTGCCCTCACTCAGGACGATAGCCAGGCTATGCCTGGTCCCTTTCGATTGAAAACAGGCCGAACACGTACAGCCAAACGGCTGCCGCTGGCTAGTTGCAAGGGCGCAACCTTAGCAACGAAATGACGTTTCAATCGAAGGGATAGTCCCAACCAAATGTAGGACTTTTCCTCGCGAAAGCATTCCCAAGCCAACGTCTGGTCATGCTTTGCAGGCGCAGGCTAATCGGTGGTACTCGGGCTCCAGAAGGCCTGCACCACCAGGGTCGATGTGGAGATACGCGCCACCAGTGCATCCAGTTCGTCACCATCGACTGACGTGGCGGCAAGGGTGGCCTCGATTTCCACTTCTTCGCTGCCGAATGGGCGTACGTCGACGTCGCTGGCCGGGTAGTTGCAGCGCGCCAACTCGGCTTCCAGCAATACCATCACCGCCTGTTGCTGGCTGCGCCGTGCGATGACATACAGGATGTTGGTGACCTCTGCCGACACCACGTCCAATGGCTGACGGTTGATGTTATTGACGATCGGCCGCAGCAAGGTATTGGCCGCCAGCACAAACAGCGTGCCGAGCAGCGCTTCGAGAATCAGGTCGGCCCCTGCACAAGCCCCCACCGCCGCCGAGGCCCAGAGCGTGGCAGCGGTGTTGAGCCCGCGCACATTACCTTCCTCACGCATGATCACGCCGGCCCCCAGAAAGCCGATGCCCGAGACCACATACGCGACGACCCGCACGGCACCTTCCGCGCCGCCCAGGCGGTTGGCCATGTCGACGAAAATCGCCGCGCCCACCGCCACCAGCACGTTGGTGCGCAAGCCCGCCGTGCGCTGGCGGTACTGACGCTCGAAGCCGATCAAGCCACCAAGGATAAACGCCGCGGTGAGGCTGACCAACGTGTCGACCAGAGTGGTGAGGTTGATGTTGTTGATGGCTTGCATAAAAAATCTCCTTGAATGCAGCAGCAAGCTGATTGCACCGTTGGCCCATGTGGGCGCTGGCTTGCCTGCTCCCACATGGGCCAACGGTATTACGGAATAAGGCCGGTTATTGCCAGCCAAACTTACGGATATAGAAGCCTTTCACCGCCTGGGTCAGCGCCATGTACGCCAGCAAAATCAGCGGCAGGAACACAAAGTACAACGACGGCAGCGCCTGCAATTTGAAGTAGTGCGCCAGCGGCCCCATCGGCAGGAAAATCCCCACAGCCATGATCACACCGGTCATCACCATCAACGGCATCGCCGCCCGGCTTTGCAGGAACGGGATTTTCGGGGTGCGGATCATGTGCACGATCAGCGTCTGGGTCAGCAGCCCCACCACGAACCAGCCGGACTGGAACAGGGTCTGGTGATCGGGCGTGTTGGCATCAAACACATACCACATGAGTGCAAACGTGGTGATGTCAAAGATCGAACTGATCGGACCGAAAAACAGCATGAACCGCCCCACTTCACCCGGCTGCCAGCGCTGCGGCTTGGCGAGCATTTCGTCGTCGACGTTATCGAACGGAATCGCGATCTGCGAAATGTCATACAGCAGGTTTTGCACCAGCAGGTGCATCGGCAACATCGGCAGGAACGGGATAAACGCACTGGCCACCAGCACCGAGAACACATTGCCGAAATTGGAACTGGCGGTCATCTTGATGTACTTGAGCATGTTGGCGAAGGTGCGGCGGCCTTCGAGCACGCCCTCCTCCAGGATCATCAGGCTCTTTTCCAACAGGATGATGTCAGCCGCTTCCTTGGCAATGTCCACGGCGCTGTCCACCGAAATACCGATATCCGCCGTGCGCAATGCCGGCGCGTCGTTGATACCGTCGCCCATAAACCCCACCACATGCCCGTTGGCCTTGAGCAGGCGCACGATGCGCTCCTTGTGGCTCGGTGTCAGCTTGGCGAACACATTGGTGGTTTCCACGGCCTTGGCCAGCTCGGCGTCGGTCATGTCTTCAATATCGTTGCCCATCAGCAAGCCCTGTTGTTCCAGGCCCACTTCGCGGCAGATTTTGGCCGTCACCAGTTCGTTGTCACCGGTCAGCACCTTGACCGCCACGCCATGGGCTTTCAGGGCCTTGAGTGCCGGCGCGGTGCTCTCCTTGGGTGGGTCGAGAAAAGCGACATAGCCGATCAGCGTCAGGTCTTTTTCATCCGACAGGCTGTAGGTGTCGCGCCCCGCCGCCATGGGCTGCGCAGCCACCGCCACGACGCGCAGGCCTTCTTCGTTGAAGGCCGCCGTCACCTGGCGAATGCGCGCCAGCAACTCATCGGTCAGCGCTTCGTTGGTCTCACCATGGCGCACGGTGTTGCACACCGACAGAATCTCTTCCACCGCGCCTTTGCAGATCAACAGGTGTGGCTGGCCCTGCTCGGCCACCACCACCGACATGCGACGCCGGTTGAAGTCGAACGGAATCTCATCGACCTTCTGGAACGCCGTGCCGACTTGCAAGTCGCGGTGCACTTCAACGTGTTCGAGCACCGCCACATCCAGCAGGTTTTTCAGGCCGGTCTGGTAGTAGCTGTTGAGGTAGGCCATTTCCAGCACGTCATCAGACTCTTCGCCCCACACGTCCACATGGCGCGCCAGAAAAATCTTGTCCTGGGTCAGGGTGCCCGTCTTGTCGGTGCACAGCACGTCCATGGCGCCGAAGTTCTGGATCGCGTCCAGGCGCTTGACGATGACCTTCTTGCGCGACAGGAACACAGCGCCCTTGGCCAGCGTGGAGGTCACAATCATCGGCAACATTTCAGGGGTCAGGCCCACGGCAATCGACAGCGCGAACAGCAATGCTTCGGTCCAGTCACCCTTGGTGAAACCGTTGATGAACAGCACCAGCGGCGCCATCACAAACATGAAGCGGATCAGCAACCAGCTGACTTTATTGACGCCATGCTGGAACGAGGTGGTCGCACGGTCAGTGGCGGTCACGCGTTGCGCCAGCGCGCCGAAATAGGTGCTGTTGCCGGTGGCCAGAACAATCGCCGTCGCCGCACCGGACACCACATTGGTGCCCATGAACAGGATGTTTTCCAGGTCCAGCGGGTTACGCGCCTGACTGTCGTGCTGGTGGACGAACTTCTCCACCGGCATCGATTCGCCGGTCATCGCCGCCTGGCTCACAAACAGGTCCTTGGCGCTGAGCACGCGACAGTCGGCGGGGATCATGTCGCCGGCCGACAGCACGATCAGGTCACCCGGCACCAATTGTTTGATCGGCAGCTCAATGCGCTTGGCCTTATCGCGGCGCAACACCGTCGCGGTATTGCTCACCATGGCTTTCAAGGCGTCGGCAGCCTTGTTCGACTTCGCCTCCTGCCAGAAGCGCAACAGGGTCGACAGCACCACCATGGAAAAAATCACCGTGGCCGCCTTGATGTCGTCCGTCAGCAAGGAGATCAGCGCGAGCAAGGTCAGCAGCAGGTTGAACGGGTTCTTGTAGCACTGCCACAGGTGCACCCGCCACGGCAGCGGCTGCTCATGCTCGACCTCGTTGAGGCCGTACTGCACGCGCAAGGCGTCGGAATCCTGGGTGCTCAACCCCTCGACATGGCTGCCCAATTTGCCCAGCAATTGCACAGCACTGCTGTTGGCCGCGACCACCAGGGTTTGCGCCAGGGTCGGCGGTACTTCGCGGCTGACGTTGGCGTCGGTCACGGTCTCGAGCATCGCCAGGCGGCGGAAATGCCGGGCAATGTGCCGGGTCCGCAGGAAACCGGCGAAGAACTCTTTCAGCAGTGTGAGGTTCATGGTGTAACTCCTGCGCGAGGAAACCTTCGTGCAGGTACGACCGACTGCACTGCGCCCTTTTTAAAGGCACAGTCAGCTTGGCCCGCCGGCCATAAAAGGCAGGCGCGTCCGTAGCCTCCTGATTGCGATCAGGTGCTGGTCAGCGTCGATGAGAGGGGTTGGGGCAGGTGCCAGGACTGGCCGCTGCCGCGATGCCGCTTCTCGCTTTGTTGGCGAGACAACGGCATCAGAAGAATGCGCGTTACCTTGCCAAGTATGTGCCGGTTACCGAAACCGGCCGACTACTGTCACTCGAACAAGTACCCACTTAGGGTCTCCGCTATTGATGAAAACGCGCGGAGTTTACGCCCCGACTCCGGGGGAGTAAACCGTAGGAAAGTTTACCAACAGGGAATAGGTGGATTCTTCAGGGTGGGTTCAGGAAAGCATTCGGCGTCACAACAGTGAACTGAGAAAGCCTATGGCAACGAATGAATAGAAGGCGCCGCAAATCAGGCCGAATGATTTACGCGTCCGCGTGAAAAACGGTTCCGCCGAATGGGCGGAAAATACCAGGGCGTAGGTACAAAAAATCAGAAACCCCAACAGCGCACAGCCCGCCACCAGCACAAAACTGGTCCAGGCCGGCGCATTGGCGCTAAGCCCGACGGTGGTCACGGTGAACCAGGTCAAGGCCGCCTTGGGGTTGGTCAAGTGAATGCCCAGCCCCTGCAAATAGAACCCCAGGTTTCGGGTCTGTTTTTCCCGCACCCGTGCCACCATGGTGGCGTTGTGAGCCAGTGCGCCACGGATGGACTTCCAGGCGAGGAAGAACAAGTAGCACGCACCCAGTACCTTCAGCCACAGCAGGATCTGGGTGTTGGACATCAACAACGCCGAGACACCGGCAGCGGTCATCGCACCCCAGCACAGCGACCCGGAAATAACCCCGGCCGCCAAGGCCAGGCCTGGCGTACGCCCGTAATTGAGGGAGGTATTGGCGATCGCCAGATTGCCAGGCCCAGGGCTGGCGGTGCCGATCACGTAGACGCCCAGTGCCGCCACGAAACTCGAAAACTCGAACATAGATGCTCTCTTACCCGTCGCGCCAACGCGCAGTGAACACTTCAAGCCACAAGCGGCTTGAAGTGACTTGCCCAAAAACTACTTGAAACAACGATGATCCGGCTCTTGGGCACGAATCTGCTCCATCCAGGGTTTGAGTTCCGATTGTTTGTACAACCGCTCCCCCCAGTTCTCCGGCGAGACCGGCAACGGTCGCCCCACCAGGATGTAGTCGGTCAGCAGATGAATAAACTGCTGCAAGCAATAGGCCCCGACATGCAGGCGCAGGGACGATGCCGTCTCGGCGGGCGCTACATTGAAGCGCGCAACATTGATGATCTGGCCACTGTCGACCGACGGCGCAAGGTGGTGGCACGTCGAGCCGTAGGTTTCATCGTTGTAGTAAATTGCGTAATGCTGACTGCCCAGCCCGCGATACTTGGGCGGCGCTGGGTGCAGATTGATCGCACCCTTGCGCGCATTTTTATAAATGCTCTCTGGGAAGATGAAATCGCCACGGTAGGAAATGATCCAGTCGCCTTCCCAATTATCCAGGTGATAAGGGTAAGGATCACCCGGGTCCCAACAAAACACCTCAAGGTTGGAGAACACGGTCTTGGCGAATTCCACCCCATGATCGCACCAGTCCATGGTGCACACCGACAGCAGGACTTTGTCCTTGCACGGCTCGATTGTCTGCATCTTCACTGCTCCATTTCTACGTAATTTGGGTGAACGCGCGATACATCGCCTGACGGCTAATGAGCCACGGCCCGCACCACCGCACTGAACCGTTCAACCATTTGCGCCAGCTCGTCTTCACGGGTGATAAATGGCGGTGCAAACAGCACATGATTGCCTTGTACGCCCTGCACGGTGCCACTGCCCGGGTAGATCAGCAGGCCGCGTGCCAAGGCCTCTTGCTTGAGCGCTGCCGCATACGCACCACCGCCCTTGAACGGCGCCTTGGTGGCGCGGTCTTGCACAAATTCAACCCCGACAAACAACCCTCGCCCGCGCACATCGCCAACGGTATCCAGGTCACTCAGGCTTTCCTTGAGCCAACTGCGCAGCTGCTCGCCGCGCTGGCGCACCCGGGCCAACAGTTCGTCTTCAACGATGACCTGCTGCACCTCCAGGGCGATGGCACAGGCCAGTGGATGGTTGACATGGGTTTGGCCGTTGCCCAATACGCCCGAGCCCCGCGCCATCACCGAATGCACCTGTTCACTGATGAGCAGCGCTGAAATCGGCATGTAACCGGCCGCCAGGCCTTTGCCCACGGCGACCATGTCCGGCACGATGCCGTCGTCGGCATACGCGAACATCTGGCCGGTGCGCCCCATCCCGGCCATCACCTCATCGAGAATCAACAGCACATCGTGACGCTCGCAGACCGCCTTGATTTTGCGAAAGTAACCCGGCACCGGGGGAACAGCGCCGCTGGTCGAACCCACCACGGTTTCGGCGAAAAACGCCGCGACATTTTCGCTGCCCAAGGCGCGGATTTTCTGGTCCAGTTCTTCGGCCAGGCGGGTTGCATACTGCTCTTCAGTTTCGTCGTGCCGCTGATCACGGTAGGCGTAACACGGCGACACGAACTCGGCCGCCGGGAACAACTGGCCAAACACCGACTGACGCTGCGGGTTACCGGAAATGCTCAGGGTGCCCAGGGTGCTGCCGTGATAGCTCTGGCGCCGGGAAATAAACACCGACTTATCCGGCAGCCCCCGCTCGCACTGGTACTGGTAGGCGATTTTCATCGCCAACTCCATCACCTCCGAGCCTCCCGACAAAAACTGCGCTCGCGCCAGGCCGCCGCTGCCGGCCACCAGGTGTTCAGCCAGTTCCTCCGCTGCCGCCGTGGTGAAACTGCCGGCATGGGCCCAGGCGAGTTTTTTCGCCTCCCGCTCGAACGCCGCAACGATGCGCGGGTGGCCATGGCCCAGGCTCGACACCGCGACACCCCCACAGGTGTCGAGGTAGCGTTTACCCGCCGCATCCTCCAGCCAGCACCCGGCGCCACCCACCGCAAGAATCGGTGAGGTATTGAGGTTTTTGTAAATCACCTTTGA
The DNA here is from genome assembly GCF_001647715.1 of Pseudomonas antarctica. Taxonomy (NCBI): domain Bacteria; kingdom Pseudomonadati; phylum Pseudomonadota; class Gammaproteobacteria; order Pseudomonadales; family Pseudomonadaceae; genus Pseudomonas; species Pseudomonas antarctica. Next base: position 2,369,703 of record NZ_CP015600.1, on the reverse strand, counting down.
CATGGACACAGATCCTTAGGCCGATGGCGTTACGGTTGATTGACGGCGTGATCCCACGCGGACGGCGCCTGGTGGAAGCGACGGCCAAACCGTGAGGAATGCAGCACCGAGCGCGTCAACCCGACGGGCAGGAGTACAACCATGAACACGATAAACGCGAGAAATCTCAGCATGGAAAAAGCTCCGGAAAGTTAGGGGTCACGATCAGTCCAGCGGGATTTCGTTGCGCCAGTCGACGCTTTCAACAAAGGCAGGCTGGCCCGGCCGCTCCAGTACGTAACGGCCGAGTACCAGAACGTCCATTTCCGTGCGCATAAAGCAGGCATACGCTTCCTCCGGCTTGCACACGATGGGCTCGCCACGCACGTTGAACGAGGTATTGACCAGTACCGAACACCCGGTGCGCTGCTTGAAACTGCGCAGCAGGTAGGTGAACGGCGCGTTGTTTTCCTCGGTCACCGTTTGCACCCGCGCCGACAGGTCGACATGGGTTACTGCCGGCAATTGCGAGCGAATATTGTTGATGCTGCCCAAGCCACGCTCCGGGCCACCCTCTTGCAGCGATTGCGGGGTTTTGATGGCGTCCGACACGGGCGCGACCATCAACATGTAGGGGCTTTTTTCACAGATATCGAAATAATTCCCGGCGTCCTCGGCCAGTACTGCTGGCGCAAACGGGCGGAACGACTCGCGATACTTGATCTTCAGGTTCATCGTGCGTTGCATCTGCGGGTTGCGCGCATCGCCGAGAATCGAGCGCGCGCCCAGGGCCCGCGGGCCAAACTCCATACGGCCCTGAAACCAGCCCACCACAGCGCCATCGGCCAGTCGGCTGGCGACCTGGTCATACAGGCCGCTGTCGTCATAGCGAATGAAGGGGTATTGGTTTTCCAGCAGGAATGCGGCGATTTCTTCATCGCCGAAGCCCGGCCCCAACAGGCTGCCGCTCATGGCGTCCGACTTGCTGCTGGCCAGGTGCGGGCGGCCGCAGCGCTTGACCGCATGATCCATCGCGGCACCCAAGGCGCAACCGGCATCCCCGGCTGCCGGTTGGATCCAGATCGAGTCAAAACGCCCGGAGCGACTAAGCACGCCATTGGCCACGCAGTTCAATGCGACCCCGCCGGCCAGGCACAGATTGCGCTGGCCGGTCTGCTTGACGGCGGCCGTCGCCAGCCCCAGGACCACCTCTTCGGTGACTTTTTGAATCGACGCCGCGAGGTCACATTCACGCTGCGATATCGGGCTTTCGGGTTGGCGGATCGGCCCTTCGAAAAGCGCTTCGAAGGCCTCCCCGACCATGCGTTCACCACGCAGGTACTCGAAGTACTTCATGTTCAAGGTGAACGAGCCGTCGGGGCGGATATTGATCAGTTCATCGCGAATCTTGTCGGCATAGATGGGTTGACCATACGGCGCCAACCCCATCAATTTGTACTCCCCCGAATCGACCTTGAAACCACAGTAATAGGTCATCGCCGAATACAGCAGGCCCAGGGAATGCGGGTAGGAAATCGAGTTTTTCAGCTCAAGGCTGGAGCCCTGGCCTTGCCAGATGGTCGTCGAATGCCATTCGCCAATGCCGTCGATGCACAGCACTGCGGCGTTCTCGAACGGTGAGGGATAAAACGCAGCGGCCGCGTGAGAACGGTGATGCCGGGACGCCTGGGTGCGCGGCGCCTTGCCCCGTCCCAGCGCCTCGAGCTGCTCATCGACGAACTTGAGCACGTTCCACTTCCAACGAATCCATTCCGGCATCGCATTGATAAACGTGCGGGCGCCGCCGATGCCGCCACTGGCGAAGGAGGACATCACTCGGGAGAATTTCTCCTGAGGGTCTTCGTAATAGACCACAGCCTCCAGGTCATCCAGGGTAATCCCCTCGGCGTCCAGGCAGTACGCAATCGCCTGGGCCGGGAATGCCGGATCGTGACGCACACGGGTGAAGCGCTCTTCCTGAGCAGCAGCAACGGGCACACCGTCCTTGACCAAGGCGGCAGCACTGTCGTGATAGAAGGCAGATATCCCTAAAACATACATAGCCATTTAAGTGTGCATCCTCATCACATCATGCCAATCCATGGAGTTGCTTGTGCCCACCGAGCGGTGAGCGGCACAGCAACTTTCTAGGCGTTTCAAAACCATCCTTGAGCGAATGGCAGACTTTTTATGACCGGTATCAACGACACCACCAGCACCAGGCTCATGGCGATATTGAAGACCTTCAAATGCCGCGGCCGCGTCAAGAAGCGCCGCAGGTACTGCCCAAAAAAAACCCACACCATCGAGCACGGTGTGCCGAACAAAAAGAACAACAGTGCAATCAAAAAAACCTGCAGGGTGTAGCCGCCCAGGGGCGACGTGTAAGCCAACACCGCGCCCACCGCCATGACCCAGGCTTTCGGATTGACCCACTGAAACAACGCCGCGCCAGTGAACCCCAGGGGCTTGCCGGACTTGTCAGCCAGGTCGGCGGTGGGCGAGCGGGCGATCTGATACGCCAGAAACAGCAGGTACACCGCCCCGATCACTTGCAACCCATCATGCAGGCTCGGGTACTGCCGAAAAATCGCGCCGGCGCCCAGGCCGACCGCCACCACCATCAACGGAAAGCCGATGTTGATCCCGGCCACGTGGCGCAGGGTGCGGCCCATTCCGAAGTTGGCGCCCGAGGACATCAACATCACGTTGTTCGGCCCCGGCGTGACGCAGGTGGCGATCACGAACAATGCAACCGCGTAGTAATCCAGAATCTGCATCACTGCCCCCTTATCAACGGTAGTCTTCCAGCGTGCCGCGCCGACGGATATCAACGGACACACAATGGAACCCACCGCTCAAACTGCGGGCATGCCGCATCTTCAACGGCGCCACATCGATGCCATGGCGTTCCAGCGCACGAATCAACGGGACTTGCTGGTCGTTGATCACCGCCAACGACGGGTTGACCATGATGAAGTTCATGCCCTGCCAAATGGATGCGCGTGGGTAGGACCAGCAATAACCGGTGTCCACCATGTCGGGCGCCCAGATAATGTCCCAGTGCTTGAACACTTCCGGCACCTGGTCCTTGGCGATACGCTCAGGGTTCAACACCACCAACCCGGGGCGTACCAGGGTGATCGTGGTGTCCAGGTGCGTACCGTCGTAGAACCCACTGAGGGCGTGCACCCGGTATTGATCACCGAGCACTCGCTTGAGCCATTCGTAGCCCAGCCGATTGCCACTGCGCGACTCCAGGTAAAGGATGTCGCGCCCCATACGCAGCACGTTGGCTGCATCGAAGATAGGTTCCTCATTGGCAATGATCGACCCTTCACGCGGGTTCACCCGGTAGGTGTTGTCACCCAGTTGCGGCTTGGGGGCCGAGATCCAGTTGGCGCCGCTGGCGAAATACGCTTGCAGGTGTTCACGGTAGGCGAAAGGTTCGAAGTAGCGGCTGCGCAAGGCCATCGGCGCTTCAATGATGGTCTTGCCGATCGGCAGCAGGACATCCCGAGGGCAGTAATTGTATTCACCGTCGGTCTTCCAGTCGGACGTCCCGAAGACCTCGGCGTGGAAGGACTTCTTGGGGCGGCGTACGGTAACGCCATGCCCCACCAGAAACGCCGCGAACGCGTCGAGGTCTTCTTCGGCCTCTGCAACGACCTGCTCGGGATAGGGGCCCGACGGAATCTCATGCATGGCGTCGTGATGTTCGCTGTAATCAAGGGCGAACAGGCCTTTGTCCGGCCGAGGCACGCGCGCGCCATGGGCAATACCCACGATCATTTCCTCGAGGGGGTCCCATTCGTTATGCACTTCTACCAAAGACATAGTTGCTCCTCGTGGCGTTACTGATCGGTCACGTGCGTCAACACTTCCCGAGTGATCGGCAGGTGATGGAGATAGTCATTTGAAGCCGTTGCCCGCTCCGTACGCGGTAACACGCGCCCCACCGATGACAGGCCCAGCCGACTCAATATCGAGTCCCACTTGCTCGGCATCGGCGCCAGTGATTCATAGCCCACGCGTACGCGCTGCCATTGCTCGGCGACGGCTTCAGCCGTGGCCAATGGGCGCATGTAAGCGTCAATCGCATCGGCAGCCCAGGCTGAGTGCCCGGTGGAAACGTTGTCGATGGTGTTATGCAGATCAACGAAGGCGGTGCTGAAACCGTAGTGCCGCAGAAAACGTCGCGCAGAGCGATAAGTACCGCCCACGCCGGATAACTCCATCGCCAGGTTCATGCCGAGAATTTCCGGCATAAAGGTCACCGGCAGTTTCCCCAGGCACAGCCAATACACCGGCAAGCGGAAGGACGCCTCGTCCAGGCGCGGGTCCTCGGCAAATTCACGGCTGCCGGTTGGCGCCAGCTCGAAATCCATCTCGCGCAAGCCATCGCGGTAGATCTTCGGATGATTGAGCGCAGCGATGCCGTTGCCCAGCTCATCCCAATACGTCTGAAACAAGCTGTAGCCGACATGGGAAGACGCCAAACCCACATCGGTAAAACCTTGCAGCCAGGCACCGTCGATCAGCGTCAAGGGCGCCAGTTGCAGGGTTGAATCAATGATTTCTTCACGGCTCGGCATTTGCGCGGGGTCGCTGTTATCGAACTGCTGGCCGTGCTGGTCATGCTTATCGAGCAACCAGGCGCGCAGCACATGGGTGCCCCACTGCTCGGGCAGCTGGCGCCCGGAGGTTTTCAGCGACCGCTGCGAACGCGCCAGCCAACGGGACACATAGGCGTGAGCGAATTGCAGCGTGGAGGCCTCCAGCGCCCGCCCCTGCAAGACAAAATACGCTTCGCGCAAACTCTGGGGCCAATGGCCAACACTGACCTCGGCGCCCACGGTTTGGCGGGCTTCAATGGCCACGTTATCGACCGGTTGTCGAGGCAACTGCTGACTGCCGGCAAGCTGGGGTAACGCGTCGATCCATTGGCGAATCACGCTCAAATCCGCCTCACTGAAAATGCGGAACATGCGGCCCGTCGGCGCCACCAGGCTGGTCACCAACAGGCTTTTTTTCGCGTTGCCGGGGACGATCAAGCGGCTGCGGGACAGCACATCCAGCAAGGGCGCAGGGTCGGTCTGTGCCTCCCCAAGCCAGAGCGCCAGGCTACGGCCTTCGATCAGGTAGTTCTGGTGATACACCGCGCCGACCCTGGCCAGGCGCTGCACCAACTGCATCATCGCCTGCTGCGGGCAAGTGGCCGCCAACGACGCGTTGTACAGTCGAGCATTCCAGCGCTGTAACGCGCCAAACACCCAGCTGGCCCCACGCATCAACCGCGCCTGCCGTTCCTCACTTTGCAAGGCAACCTGGCGCGCAACCCACTGGCTGATCTGGCGCAGCGATGCCGGCTCCATGCCAGGGAATGACTCACTCAGGTCCAGGCGCCGCACCTCCAGCGCCACACCGTCGAGTTGCCCCATCGCGGCCCAGCCGGGGCATAACCCCACTGCCCGCAACACCCAGTCGATACCGCACAGTTCATCACCAAATTCATCACTGCGACGGCTCAGCGCCAACAGTAATGCGGGCAATTCAAACGCGTCGTCACTGAGGTCCGGCAACGTCGACAGTTGCTCAGGCGCCAGGGCATAAGCCGTCAGTTGCAACTGGCCCAGCAGCGCTTTGAAATGATGGGCCCGCGACGCATTCGGGTAACCGACGCCCACGTCATGGGCAAACAATTGCATGATTCGTAGCTGTGCCGGGTCTTCGAAAACCCCAGGCGCACTCATGCCCTGAAGCCAGCAGCCGAGCACCGAGGCCATCGGCGCCGAGTAAATGGCCAGCGCCTGGGCAAAGGCGCGGGTGTTGTTGCGTTCAGCGGCCGCTGCCGCAGCGCTGGCGTATGCCGTTGCCTGAGACACTTGCCACTGGTCGATCCGAGGCGACAGCTGCGACAGCTGCGTTGGCTCACCGCTGCCCAACATACGGTTGAGGTACGCAGCCTCCAGAAAACATTCAGGGTTGAGCGCCAGGCGATACAGCTCGCGCCACCTGCCCTCTTCCATCATGCGTGTTGAAACCGAGCCATCCATAGCCAATACCTTGTCCAATCAAACGTCAGAACATTGGATAAATAGAGGAGTCGGGTTTTTTCTTCTTCTTTCCAAACAGGCGCTGAAAAAACTTTTTGATGGATTTCATGAGCAAGTCCTTTTACCGAGTGACATCAAGAATAAGTTTCGAAACCAGGTCATTGCCGAAGTCGGTGAAGTGAATACGGTCAACAAACTGCCAGTCGTCCGGGCCCAGGGCCTCTGCCAGCAAAGGCGTGATATCGACAAAGCCGACCCCCATGCCCTGTGCCCCGGCCCGGAGCCGATGGGCGTAGGCTTCACGCACTGAGGTTTGCAGGATGTCGCCGTACACGTCGGTAAAGTTTCCTGCCTGGTCCAGTTCGGCGAACAATTGCTGTTCCTCAGGGCTACCGGTTTCCCGTACCCAACCGGCCAGGGGTTGCAGGATGAACGTCAACTTCGCGCCCATATCAGCGGCCAGGGCACGCCAGATATCCAGGTGCTGCAATGTCAGGTTGGCGGCGTAGTCAATCTGTTCCTGCATCGACTGCGGCGCCGGGCGCTCAGGCTCCTGGGCCTTGCCGAACAGATTCGACAGGCTCCACGAAGTGGACGCCGGCTCCGCTGGGGCCAATGCGTCGAAAAACTGATGGCAATTGAAGAACGCCCCATACTCGCCGCGATAATTTTCGGGCTGCCGAGCCAGGCCGAGGTTGTTGAAACCGGAAAACAGCACGATCTCGTCCACCTTCGGCAAACGGTGCTTATTAAGGGTGAACAGCGTCAATTCTTGAGTGGAGTTGAAACTGCGACCGCCAAAATTGAGCCAGTGCTGGCCACGGGGGTCGTTTTGAGTGAGGCGCGACGCCAGTGTCTGGCTGTCAGCACTGGCGCCAATACCGAATACGGTCGAGCTGCCCGCCAACAACCGTACCGGGCCACTGCTTTGGCCGCCGTCGGCCACCGAGTAGCGCGTGGTCAACGACTCCGAGTAGCGAAAACCTGCCGAATCGGTATTGACCACGAAGGAGCGATGGTCAGTCGGGTGAAAGTACATCAAATAAGGTAACCAACGAACCTCGCCACCATCGGTGAACTTCTGTTCATATTCGGCCATTTGCGGTGTGAGCGTCATCCTTGCCGTCATTGCGCGTGGTCCTCTCGCTATTCGCTGGGCAGATTCAGGTATCTGTATTTGTCATGCCGGGCATGTCTTGAAATTTGACCGTGCCAGGTGTTGCCTTGCCATTTTGCGACTACCCTGTCCAAGGCCCTGTGCACCGTTACGGGGCTCATCATCCCAAGACGACGATGTGTATTGCAGATACAGAAACATCTAATCTTTTAAATACAGATTGGCTTTTTTGTAAGAAAATTCTTCAAAAAAAGGTGCCTCTGTACCTTCTTAAGTAACAGATGAGCAGCTACAGTCAGACCATGACTCTTTATCTGAACCTCGCCGAATTTATCAGCAGCCGCATCGAGCAGGGCCTTTATGGCCCCGGCGAGCGCCTGCCCTCTGTGCGCACGCTCAGCCATGAGCACGGCGTCAGCCTGACGACCGTGCAACAGGCCTACCGTGTATTGGAATGTTCGGGGCTTGCGATACCACGCCCCAAGTCGGGCTACTTCGTGCCGGCCAACCGACGCATCGCGCCATTGCCACAAATGGGCCGGCCGATCCTGCGCCCGGTGGACATTTCCCAATGGGATATGGTCCAGGAGCTGATGCGCTTCGATGAGAACGCCGATATTGTTCAATTGGGATGTGGCATGCCGGACATCACCGCGCCCACGCTCAAGCCACTGCTGACGGCAATGGCACGCATCAGCCGGCGCAGTGATAACGCCAGCCTGCAGTACAACCGTATTCAGGGTGTATTGGCCTTGCGCGAGCAGATCGCAAGGCTGTCGATTGACTCGGGCTGCCGCCTGAACCCGGCCGATATCGTCGTCACCAGCGGTTGCCAGGAAGCCCTCTCCACCGCCATACGCGCGATTTGCTCGCCCGGCGACATTGTCGCCATTGCCTCGCCGAGCTATCACGGGATGATGCAGATCCTCAAGGCGGCCGACCTCAAGGCCTTGGAGATTCCCACCGACCCGGTGACGGGTATCAACCTGGAAGCCCTGGAAATGGCCATGGAGCAATGGCCGATCAAGGTTATCCAGTTGACCGCCAACTGTAATAACCCGTTGGGCTACATCATGCCTGACGAGCGCAAACTCAAACTGATACGCATGGCCCAGCGCTTCGACGTCCCGATCATAGAAGACGATATCTACGGTGACCTGTCGCACCGCTATCCGCGGCCGCGCTCACTCAAGTCCTTTGACGAGGACAATCGGGTGCTGCTGTGCAGTTCATTTTCCAAGACAGTGGCACCTGGCTTGCGGGTTGGCTGGATCGCACCAGGGCGCTATCTGCCACAGGTGCTGCACATGAAATACATTGGCTCCGGCGCCACGGCCACCCAGCCACAGCTGGCGGTTGCCGAATTCATCGCCAAGGGCAATTACCTCCTGCACCTGCGTCGAATGCGCAAACAATACAAACGCAATGGCGACCTGATGAGCGAGTGGGTCAACCGCTATTTCCCGGCGGGCACCCGCGTCAGCCAACCCCAGGGGGGCTTTACGCTCTGGGTCGAACTGCCCGAAGAGTTCGACATCTATACCCTCAACCAGCTGCTCGAAGCCCAGGACATACAAGTGGCGAACGGCAATATGTTCTCGGCAGCGGGAAAATACCGAAACTGCATCCGCCTGAACTTCGCCAATGCACCGACGCGCAAAGTCGAGATGGCGGTACTCAAGGTCGGGCAAACCATCAGCCAACTGAAGCAACTGGAAACGCACGGCGGCCAGGCCCGCCAGGATGGCCCAACCGTTTGAGGTGGTACCCAACGGGCTGGTTGCACTGGCGCTGTTACGGCGAGCCTGGTCGATCCCGACCGACTCGCTGCAGGTACTCATCCACCTGCCCGCCTGTCAGCGCCTTGATTTGAATCGACACGCTATTGACCTGTCGCCCCATCGTAATCCCTTCACGACGTCGTACCTGCACATACCCAAGCCTGGGCCAAAAGCGCTCGGCCTTGTGATTGCCGATGACAACGGTCAACCGCAACCACTGGGCACCTTTGCCGATAGCCCACGCCTCAAGATCCGCATGCAACTGCCGCGCAAGCCCGGTGCCATGCAAGCGCGTGTGCACCAGCAACAGCCCGATATGCCACACACCGGCAGCCAACAGGTCGGCGGCAATGTTCACTGCTGCGACCAATTGATCATCAGCATCGCGGTAACCCAACCAGTACATCCGGCTGCAGCGCCAGCCTGCGGGCAAATGCCCCTGCAACTCTTCGTGCGCCTCAGTCGGCAAAGCGGGCTCGCCGTTGACGGCGATGAAATAATCCGGCGCCTGCTCAAAAAACCGCTGCAGTTCAGCCGCATCGCCGACCTGCAGTTCAACCACTCGAATACCCGCGACGGAGCAATCCGGCAACGGCGGTGAATCAACGTCCATGTTCAACTCCGTTCAGTCGTCCCGCGTCAGCACTTCCAATAACTCAATTTCAAAGCGCAAGTTGCTGTTGGGCTTGATATGCGCGCCCATCGAGCGTTCGCCATAGGCCAGGTGCGCGGGCACACACAACGTGCGCACACCGCCGACCTGCATGCCCATCAAGCCTTGGTCCCAACCCTTTATCACGCGCCCGGTGCCGATCACACACTGGAACGGCTTGCCGCGTTCCCAGGACGAATCGAACACCGTGCCGTCCTCCAAAGTGCCGGTGTATTGGGTGGTAATCAGCGCACCTTTGACCACGGCTTTGCCGGCGCCCACGCGGATATCAGTGATCTGGAGTTCGTCGTTACGCATGAGGGGCTCGTTGAAGGTGTAAAGGCTGGGGTTTTCCCAGAAACGGGTGGGTTTGGCAAGTGCAGGAACAGTCTGATCAACAGGAATATACCTACGAGAAGGGAGCATAGATGGTAGCCATGAACCCACCCTGCTTATCTGGGGAAACCCCCAATGGAAAAACAGCACCACCCGGTAAAACGCTAGGCACCGTTTTTTGCAAAATGGAAAATGTTTGCAGAGCGAATGACTCTAACAGTCTCTGAGCATTATGGTTCTGAGGGCTGGGAACGCATGTGGATGTCCATAGTAAAAAAATACGAAGGTATTTCATTTCGTGATTTGGTGAAAATGCCAACCACAGCGGCCTGGTACCAAAGTGATCCTGGTAATGTTGGCGGGATGGGTATGACTGCCCGGGAATCTGCTGTTTTCTACTCCATTGGAATTGGTGACGGCAGTTGGGGAACATTCTATGACGTGTGTTCGCTTTACCCTTTACGCACGGCAATATTTGGGTTCAGTAGTCACTTGCAATTGATCCACGGACGCGTAAACGCGGAGGGTATGCCCATAGAGCCACCTTATCTGAACTCGACAGAAATATTCGATTTAAATAAAAAGGCTTACTTTTAAGAAACCAAATTATATTGGACTTGGTTCTCTGGCTGAGTCCCTGCTCTTCATAAAGCCGACGAGCCCTGGGAATCCCTGTACGAACATTTAATTAAAAGCCAGTAAGGACTGCTGACCAGTAGCTCAGTAACAAAACTAAAAAATGACCGTGATAAACATCTGTAAAAAAACCTATGCAAACTTCAATGGCGGCTTCACCCTGCAAGACTATCCTGAATACGAAGTTCAAACTCAGACATAAAGGAATCAGACCACAACGCAACGGGAATCATCTGACTATCACTTACACACTCTATCGCCTCTTATAAACATTCAACCACCCCGGTTGCATAACAATAAGAGGTCACCTCCATGAACGAACCAACGAGCCCGGCACGTATCGCGGTTATCCAACTTGATCCCCAAGTCGGAATGACCAACCGAGCGGATAACCTGCGTCAGAGTCTTGTACTGGCAACCGAAGCTGCAAACGGCGGAGCCAATCTGATCGTGCTGCCGGAACTCACCAATTGCGGGTATTTTTTCAACAGCCGCCAAGACGCCTTTGATCACGCCGAGGTGGTTCCGGACGGTCCCAGTGTGCGCGCGTGGATTGACTTCGCCGTCAGGCACCAGGTGTATCTGGTTGCTGGCCTAAGCGAAATCGACGCAATGCAGCTGTTCAATACTGCCGTATTGCTGGGCCCCCACGGTTTTATAGGCAAGTACCGCAAAGCTCATTTATGGAATCTGGAAAAGCTTTGGTTCACTCCCGGCAATACGGGCTTTCCCGTGTTCGAAACGCCGATCGGCCGCATCGGCTTACTGATCTGCTGGGACATCTGGTTCCCGGAAGTACCACGTATTCTCAGCCAACAAGGCGCGGATATTATTTGCAGCCTAAATAACTGGGTGTGGACGCCACCACCGCTATTCGATGAGGCAGGCAAATGCATGGCGTCCTACCTGACGATGACTGCCGCACATGTGAATAACGTGTTTATCGCAGCCGCAAGCCGCATTGGTGAGGAGCGGGATGCTCGCTACCTGGGATGCTCGTTGATTGCAGGCACCAACGGCTGGCCGATCGGCGCTGTAGCTTCGGCCAACCGTCAGGAAATTTTATTTGCTGACATTGATATCACCAGCGCCCGGAGCGCACCGATCTGGAACAGCCTCAATGACCTACAACGTGATCGACGCAATGATCTCTACGATCAAATGCTCGGGTACGCCCAACATCCTGCTCTACCGCGTTGATGGGAGGGCAGAAGATGGAAACGCTCTCTACCGATACAAAACGCGGCCATTCACGGGCAGAAATCATCGTCATTATTTTGGGTTTAATCAGTGCATTGCTGGTGCTATGGGTAGCAGTCAATCATCACGGCTCTTGGCCAAGCTATAGCGAAATGGTCGCAAGTCTGCCCCATCCTGTCGCATGGCTGCGATGGATACTGGGGGATATCAGTGAATTCGCCTTCTACAAGCATGAACTCGCCTCACTCGGTTTGCTGAGCGGCGCCTATTTGGCGTGGTGGGCTAGCAAGCGCGGTAAAACCTGGCAGGGCTTTTCCATTTCATACGGAACTGGACTATGGCCTTGGCTGGTGACCAGTTCGCTCTTAGGGCTACTGCTTAGCAATTTACTGTGGGGCTGGAGCGTTACCGCTCAAACGTGGCAACCGACCACATTCGCGGCCTTCATTTCGTTGCCGGCGGCAATGGTGCTGATGTTTGGCGGCGGCTGGAAGGTTGCGCTCATTGGCGCACTATTGGGGGCATTACTGGTTACGCCGATGTGCTTGATAATCGTGAACTTCGTATGCGTACCGCTGGATTTACCTCCGGTAATCGGCAATGTGCTGGGCATGGCCGTGGGTAGTGTCTTAGCTTTTTTACTGTGTCGTCATGCGCCATCATTGATGCGCTCAGACTACAAGCCCCCCGCCAGACCCCTGCAGGGCAAACCACCCACTTATGGTGTCGTCTGGAGCCTGCGTCGAGTTTTGGCCGACTTTTCCGAAGCACCGTCTTTCGGAAATGAGCTGGCCAGTCTTGGTCTGCTAGCAGGCGTATTGCTTGCATATGCTTTGAACCCCATCAGCCCGGTTTATGGGTCAGGATTGGTCTTGCCACTGCTAGGGGCGCAAGCACTGACATCGGCACTGGGCGTAGTGTTCTGGCGACACCAGTGGATCAGACGAGGCTGGTATCCAACTTACATTCCATTGGTTTCAGTAGTGCCCGCAGCCGTATTGACCTATGGCAGTAGTTGGATGGTGATTGGCTCAAGTGCGCTACTTGGTGCTCTGATCGCACCGCCATTGGCATCAGCCATTGCAGGACGATTGCCAGCAGACTTTCATCCGTATATTGCGAACGTGATCTCAATGGCGGTGAGTACGCTGTTGATCGTGCCGTCGGTGGGCTGGTTAGTCCAAATGTGAGGTTGTTCCCACGCGGCGCCCTTCGCGCAGCGTGGGAGCAGTCAACGTTCTTGTCCCTCACAACCAATGCCAAAACCGGCTCCAAAACCCACGCCCCAAATCATTCTTGCAGCCCGCATATTGCGCCGCATACATCTGCGAACGCGCCTGCACCTTGCTGGCCACGGGCGGCAGCCAGGCTTTGGCCGCATAGGTACGCTGGCGGTAGCCGCCCCAGCCTTCGTGGTAGTTCAGGTATTGGCCGTAGGCGTCGTATTTGTAAACGCCGTTGATGGTGTAGGTCTTGTCCATGTACCAGCCGATAAAGTCGATGGCGTCGTCGAAGTCCCGCCGGCTGGCGCCGCTGCGGCCGGTGCTCTTGCGGTAGTCGCTCCACACTTCATCCTTGGCCTGGGCATAGCCGGCGGCGGTGGAGACGCGGCCCCAGGGGATGATCCACAGCAAGTATTTGCGCGGGGCCAGGGCGTCCTGACGGAAGCCGGACTCCTGATACATGATCGCCAGCGGCACCTGGATAGGCACGCCCCAGCGTTTTTGCGTGACCTTGGCTGCATCGTACCAGTCATCTTTTTCGCGAAAGATGCCGCAGATGTCGTTGGGTGTGCGTGGCGGCGACGTACCGCACGCCGCCAGCATTGAGGTGAGTAATAACAACCCGACAGTTTTGCCTGCGCTCAAAGTGCACCTTTGCGTGATCCGCGTAAAAAGCCGGCATTTTACGCGTTCAGCAAAGCGGCGTCCTTGCCGCAAACACTTTTAAGCCAATGGCACTCGGCGAGTGGTCAGCGCCGTACGCCCGACGAAGAAGCTCAAGGCTGCGCCCAACAGCAACATGGCCAAGGTGCCCCAGGCTGCGCGGGAGAGCTGTTTGGCCGCCACTTCACCGGCTTCACGGGCTTTCTGCTCGGCCTGCTGCTTCAGTTCGTCAACCTTTTGCATGGCTTGCTGATAGGCCTGGGCATAGTTGTCGACGATCTGGGTCGCTTCCTCTTTGCTCTTGCCGGTACGGGCCGCGACGATGTTGACCAGTGCATCTTTATCCGCAGCGTTCAGCGCGGGTTCACCCGACGCTTTAACGCGTTCAAACCACTGCTTCAATGCGTCGCCGGCCTGGGCTGGATCGGTGGCGGCAGCGGTGGCCGATTGCTTGCCGTCAGCGGCAGCCTGGTCAGCCTTCTGCTCAACGTTGGCCGGGTCCAATTCAGGTTTGCCGCTTTGCTTGAGCAGTGTGTCCAGTTGGCCTTGCAGGCTGTTCCAATCCAGCTGGATGCCCTGCTCGTTCAACTGCTGCTTAACAGTGTTACCAATGCCCGGTGCTGCTGCCGCAATGCCGCTGCCGGCAGCCGACAGGCCTTTGCCCACGACGTTGCCAGCCGTCCCGACCACACTGGCAGCCAAACCCGCCAACAGCCAGGTGGTGAGCAAGGTGGTGACGGTCCAGGTCAACACGCCGTGCAAGCCACCACGGTCCGGCGCAGTGCGGCCAGCCACAAAGGCACCGGCGCCGATGGCGATCAATGTCGACACGAACAGCCAGATCCCGGCGCCCGTACCAAAGCCACTCAGTGGGTTACCTGCTTGCATTGGGTTGACGGCACTCGCCCCGATAGCCGTGCCCAGCACACTGAGCACCAAATAGGTCACCAGTGCAATTGCGCTACCGGCCAATACCGAGCTCCAGGACACACGAAACAGCGAACGATTGGTTTCATAGACAGTGGTCATACACAGGTCCTTCACAAGTTATGAGAGCAAGGCAAAGTGCCTTGATGGGTGTGAGTGTGGCGAAAGGACATACGTTCAGTCGTGGCCAAAATGCACTAGGTCGACTGGTACATTCGCACTTCCCCACCCACACTTTCTCTGCACTATCCTCAACCCCGGGTGTCGTACCCCCAAGAGCTATCTACCGGGAGAAACCATGAGCCAGGATGTCCTCGCGAAAGAAACCAACCGCCGCCATTTGCAGCAGATCATCTCAGGGTTATCCGACGGTGTGATTCTGGCCGAGGTCGACCAGACCATCCTCTGGGCCAACGAAGCCGCGTTGAACATGCATGGGGTGAGCGACATCGAGCAGCTCGGCGCCAATACCAAGCAATACGCCGAGCGCTTCGCCTTGCGCTACCGCAACAACCATCCGTTGCCGCTGGACAACTACCCGCTCAGCCGCGTGGCGGCCGGTGAAGAATTCAGCGACGTGATAGTGGAAGTCACCCCCGCCGCCGACGAAGACCGCCGCTGGGTCCATCGCTTGCGCAGCCTGGTACTGAACGACGCTCACGGCGAGCCGGAGCTGTTGGTGCTGATCCTCAGCGACGCCACCGAGTGGGCCAGCGCCGAGCAGCGTTTCGAGAAAACCTTCAACGCCAACCCGGCGCCCGCCGTGATCTGCCGCCTGAGTGACTTGCGCTACATCAAGGTCAACCAGGGTTTCCTTGAGATGACCGGTTACAACCGTGACCAGGTCATCGGCCGCTCTGTGTATGAACTGGATGTGCTGGAACACGCCGAGCGCAAGGACCTGGCCGTGCAGCGCCTGGGCGAAGGCGCGACCATCCCGCAGATGCAGGCCGAACTGCGCCTGCCCGAGGGCGGTAGCAAGCTGGTGATCGTCGCCGGCCAGCCGTTGGACATGAACGAGGAAGACTGCATGTTGTTTTCCTTCACCGACCTGGAGCCGCGACGCAAGGCGGAAACCGCCCTGCGCCAGAGCGAAGAACGCTTCGCCAAATCCTTCCGCCTGACACCAGTGCCGACGCTGGTGTGCAGCGCCGCCAACCGACAGGTGGTGGATATCAACGAAGCGTTCATGAACATCACGGGCTACATCAGCGAAGAACTGATCGGCAAGACCGTCGAAGACATCCACTTTATCGACAGCGCCCAGGCAGGCGCGCAGCTGTTCGCCACCCTGGAAAAAGCCGGCAACCTCGACGGCCAGGACCTCAAGGTGCGCAAGAAAGGCAACGAGGTGATCGACTGTGTGGTCTCCGCGGACACCGTGCTCATCCAGGACGTGCCCTGCTACCTGTTGGTGATGATGAATATCACTGAACGCAAACGCTCGGAGCTGGAGCTGGTGGCGGCCATCGAGGAAGTGATGCAGGACGCCTCCTGGTTCAGCCAGACCCTGATCGAGAAACTGGCCAACGCCAAGAGCGTCAACAGCCCCAATTTGCCGAGCGTGAGCTTTACCGATTTGACGGCCCGTGAGCGTGATGTGCTGGGCTTGATTTGCGAAGGCCTGGCCGACAAGGAAATTGCATCGCGCCTGAAACTGGCCCCTAACACTGTGCGTAACCACGTGGCCACCGTGTACTCCAAGCTGGGCGTGCACAGCCGTAGTGCAGCCATCGTGTGGGCCCGTGAACGCGGGCTGTTCGCCGGTGAATTGCGAGTTAAAAGCAAGAAATAGAGTGCAAATGCACTAGTGCGACCAGTGCAAATTCGCCTTATTGCGTCGCGATGCGCTGCTTAACCTTGAAGAGTGGGCACAGGGCGTTTAGTCCCGTGCCGTAAAGGTTTGATCTCTTTGAGGAATGCACCATGAAAAGCGAACAAGTCAAAGGCGCCGTGGAGAAGGTCGCTGGCAAGGCCCAGGGTTTTATCGGCGACCTGACCGGTGACGAGCAATTGCAAGCTGAAGGTGTTGCCCGCCAGGCCGCAGGCCAATTGCAGCAAACCTATGGCGACGCGCTGGATACGGTGAGTGATTTTGCCAAAAACAAACCACTGGCTACCGTGGCTGTTGTTGCCGGAATCGGTCTGCTCGTGGGTCTGTTGCTGCGTCGCCGTTGAGGAGGCTGAGCACCATGTTCACGCTCTCCCAATTGCGTAACTGCATCGAAGAAGCCCTGCTGCCGCTAACCTGCGAATTCACCTTGTGCCGGGACGCTTCGCTGACACTGAAAGTGTTCGATGCCGAGAGTGGCCGGGTTGACCTGGTGGTAACGGGTATCAGCGTCAACAAGTTGCAGTCGGCCCATGCCGTGGAAAACATGGTCGAAGAACTGCGCTATGAACTGCAGAGCAACACCATGGGGCGGCTGACGCTGGACGACCTGCCCCTGTCGCCTTCGGCGCAATAACTGCGCGTTACTCAAGCGGCCGCGGTTTCAACGACGCGCCAATAAAGTAAAACACCCCACCGCCCACGATAAACGCCGCCAGCATGTAGAACATCGCGTGGGCCGGCAGGCTGGCCAGCACCAGCCCGCACAATACCGGGCCCAGGGCGGCGCCGAGGTTGGTCAGGTTTTGCGCACCGTAGTACATGCCCCGCAGAGGGTCCGGGGCAATCCGGTCGATAAACATGTACTCGGCCGGAACCACGATAATCTCCCCCACGGTGAATACCGCCATCGCCAACACCCACCACAGCACACTGGTGGACAGTGCAAAACCAATCACACCCAACATGAACATGCCCAGGCCAGCGATCAGCCACTGGCTCAAGTAACGGTGGGAAATACGCCGGCCAATCACATACTGCAACGCAATCACCAGCACGGCGTTGGTGGTGAGCACCGCACTGATCACACTGTAGGTGTATTCGGCAGTGCTGGTAGTCATCAGGTACTGCGACAAGTAGGCCGTGAACTGGCCGAACACCACCGCGCTGAGCAAACCGCCGACGGTGAAGCACACCAATCGGTGATCGCGTAACAGCACGCGGCCAACAGCCAGGAACGACACCGGTTTCTGCGCGGCATCGGCAGTCGTCAACGTGCGATCGCCCCAGCGCCAGTACAACAGAAAGAACCCCGCGCCGAGCAGCGCCGACAACATAAACGGCAGGCTGATATCCCCCTTGGCCACCATCGCGCCCAGAAACGGCCCCACCGCATAACCGATGTTGGTGAGCGTGTACTTGATGGAGAACACTCCACTGCGCGCGTCTTCAGGCAGCAGGCTGGCAAAGCCGGCTTTGATTGCAATATCGATGACGGCATACGCGAGGTTGATCAGGATCAGGCAGCCGTAAAACAGCCAGAGGTGGTGGGCCACGACCGTGCCGACAAACCCCAGTACAAACAGCGCACTCAAGGCGAGCAGCAGTGGGTAACTGTGGATACGGTCGACCAGAAAGCCACCGTACACGCCGAGCAATGAGCCGACGATCAATGAACTGCCGATCACCAGACCGACTTGGGTAATGTCGAGGCCGAAGTGGTCGATCAGGTAAATCACCAGGTACGGAAAGGTGATCGCCTTGGCCAAGGTCAGCAGTAACGTGGCGCACAACAGCAGGTTAACGCTACGCGGGTAGTTTTTCAGGGTGGCAAACATCCTGCTCTCAGCCTTTGAAGGTAACGCGACCGGTGTGGTCGGTTACCTTAGCGCAAGCGCCAGGAAAAAAGACCGGTCATTTCTTGACGGGAGTGATCTCGAGAATGGTGCCGTTGGTGGTTTTCAGCAGCACAAACCTGTCACCCACCCGAGCCCACTGGCTATCTGCCTCAGGCTGCTTGAGGCCACGCTTCTTCCAGTCGCTGACCGCCGATTCCTTGCGCATCAGCATATCCGGGGCGCGGTCGCCCTCTTTCAGGTCGCGGGCGTTAATGCTTGAAGGCTTTACGGTTTCTTGGGGCGTATCACCGGCCTGCACGACAAAACTGGCGGTGGACAGGCCGGTGGCGACCAGCAGGCAAGCGGCGAGGGTTTTAGACTTCATGGGTGCTCCTTCAATGAATGATGCGTACCCAGGTTCCGACCGCGGACGCGCGGAATCATTCAGCCAGAACTCGACTTCAAGGCGGGTTATACAACGGCCACCGGCGTGCCCTGATGAAACACCATCCGCCACTGCCCAGCCTCTTCGCGCCAGACTGAACTGCGCAACGAATGCCCGACCCCTTCCCGATAGCCGCGATAAGTCACCAGCGCTACGCCTTCACCCAACACGTTCACCGCAAACCCGGTCATGCTCCGCGCGCAAAACACTTCATCCAACAAGCCGGCAATTATTTCGGCCTTGCTGCCCCAAACATTCCCGCTGGCGCCAAACTCAAAAAAATCATCGGCCAGCAACTGCGACAGTCGGGCTGCGTCTGAACGTGTGGTGCACCCCTGCAGCGCCTGTTCCTGCTCGAATAAAAGCGCTTCCAATGCCATGTCCATTGCTCCCATGAAATAAATCCTGTAATTTTTCATGAAATTTATCGAAATAAATTTCATGAACCAACAACAAGAACTCGACACCCTGGCCGTCCTGATCCACGACCTGCGCAAGCACAAGAAACTCACCCTCGCCCAACTTGCGCAAAAAATCGAGCGCTCGGTGGGTTTCCTGTCTCAGGTCGAACGCGGCTTGTCGCGCCCGACCGTGGCGGACCTGACCGCCATCAGCCACGCCCTCGATGTGCCCACCACCTACTTCTACAGCCTGCCCAAACCCAAGGCGGTGGCCTGGGTCACCCGCCCCAACGAGCGGCGCACGGTGTATTACGCCAATGGCATCACCGACATCCTGGTCTCGCCGAGCATGAACGCCGCCTTTTCGATGCTCGACAGCCTGCTCGCACCCGGCGCCAACAGTGGCGAACACACCATGAGCGACCGCGCCGAGCAGGCCGGTTTTGTGCTGGAGGGCGAGTTGACGCTGTGGGTGGACGGTGAGGACGACTCGGTCACGCTCGGCCAAGGCGACAGCTTCCACCTCGCCAGTTTCGCCCATTGCCGCTACGCCAACCTGACTGAGCTGCCCGCCCGCGTGCTGTGGGTTTACAACTAGGAGCGACACCCGTGAAAAGCCATTCATCCAGTTTGCTGGCCGAAGTACGGACTTTCCGCCAGAACCATCCCGAGGTGCGTTACGTCGACCTGATCGCCCTGGACATTCCCGGGCATTTCTACGGCAAGCGCTACCCGGTGGACATGCTGGAAAAAGTCGCCGCCGGCAGCCCGTTGAAGCTGCCGCAAAACGCTGTGCTGCTGGGGGCTCAGGGCGGATTGTTCAAGATTGGTGACTATTGCTTCCACGATGGCGACCCGGACGCCAACCGGCGCCTGGTGCCTGGCACGCTCAAGCCGGTGAGCTGGGAGTCACAGCCGCTGGGGCAAATGCTGATCACCTCGGACGGCACCGAAGCGCCTATCGAATTCGAACCCCGGGAAGTCTTGGCCAAGGTCCTGGAGCGCCTGCACCACAAAGGCATCCATCCGGTGGTGGCGTTCGAGTTGGAGTTCTATCTGTTCGATAAAAAGCTCGACAGCGGCCTGCCGCAATTTGCCCGCGACCCGCTGAGCGATGACACCGATGACCAGCCCAACCTGCATATCGAACGGCTGTCGCGCTTTTCCGACGTGCTCGACGATATGGCACAAACCGCCAGGGACCAGGGCATCGACATCACGGTGATAACCGCCGAACTTGGCCCCGGCCAGTTTGAAATCAACTTCGGCCACCTTGACGACGGCTTGCGCGCCGCCGACTGGGCCGCCCTGTTCTGCCGCAGCACCCGAGGCGTGGCACTCAAGCATGGTTACCGCGCCAGCTTCATGGCCAAGCCTTATCTGCAATACCCGGGCAGCGGCATGCATGTGCATGTGAGCCTGTACGACGGCGCGGGCAACAATGTGCTGGCGGCGCACCAGCAACAACCGCTGCGTCACGCCGTGGCCGGCTGCCTGGAACTACTGCCGCACTGCATGCCTATTTTCTCGCCCAACCACAACGCCTTTCGCCGCCTGGGTGGCACGGTCAATGCGGCGACCCGCGCCAGCTGGGGCTTTGAGGACCGCGACGCGTGCGTGCGCATTCCCGAGTCCGACCCGCGCAACCTGCGTATCGAACACCGCCTGGCCAGTGCCGATGCCAACCCGTATCTGGTGCTGGCAGCGATTCTCGCCGGTCTGGAGCATGGCCTTGAAGCCAGGCAAGAACCCATCGCCCCCTTGAACGAAGACCGTAACAGCGGCGCCGACTTCCCCCTGGAAATGCTCGATGCCGTGCGCGCCATGCAACATCAACCGGTCGTGCGCGATAAGCTGGGCGCCGAATTTGTCGACGTGTATTGCGAGAACAAACGCCAGGATCACCTGGCCTTTCAACAAGAGATCAACGCGCGGGAATACCGCTGGTTTCTCTAACGCCCTGGAACCCCCGATGACCGAGCAAAGCGCCCCAGCCCTCAAGGAAATCTTCAATTTCGAGCGCCTGCAACACATTGCCAGCGAGATGTCGGCGGTGTACCCGGCATTCGACGCCAAGGGGTTCCTCAAGCACGCCAAGGCAGGGCTTGCCGAGTTGTCGGTGATGCAGCGCATGGCGCGGGTCAGCGAAAGCCTCCACGCCGTCATCCCACTGGATTATGCGCAAACCCTCAAGCTGCTTTACGCCCTCGCCCCGCGCCTGAACAGTGGGTTTGTCAGCCTGTTCCTGCCGCACTATGTGGCCAGTTACGGCCAAGGTGACTTCAAACGCTCCATGGCCGCGCTCAAATATTTCACCACGTTTGGCTCGGCCGAATTCGCCATCCGCCACTTTTTGCTGCACGACTTCAAGCGCACGCTGGCCGTGATGCAGGCATGGTCGCTGGACGCCAACGAACATGTACGGCGCCTGGCCAGCGAAGGCTCGCGCCCGCGCCTGCCCTGGTCCTTTCGCCTCGCCGAAGTGCAGGCCAACCCCGAGTTGTGCGCGTCGATCCTCGATAACCTCAAGGCTGACAGCAGCCTGTATGTGCGCAAATCCGTGGCCAACCACCTCAATGACATCACCAAGGATGACCCGGATTGGGTGCTCAGCCTGATCGAAGGCTGGCACCTGGATAACCCGCACACCGCGTGGATCGCCCGCCATGCACTGCGCAGCCTGATCAAGCAAGGCAACACCCGTGCGCTGACAATAATGGGCGCCGGTGCCAGGGCCGAGGTGAAGGTTCACCACCTGACGGTCACCCCGGCCGTGATCAACCTGGGCGAGCGCATCAGCCTCTCTTTCAGCCTGGAGTCCACTGCCGCCACCGCACAAAAGCTGGTGGTGGACTACGCCATCGACTATGTAAAAAGCGCGGGGCATAGCGCAGCCAAAGTGTTCAAGCTCAAGGTGCTTACCCTGGATGCGGGCGAGCACCACAGCATTCGCCGCGAACAACATATGCGTGAGCTGACCACACGCAAGCACTACCCAGGCAAACACTGGGTACACGTGCTGATCAATGGCGAGAAGCTCGCCAGCGCCGAGTTCGAGCTGAATAAAGCCTGACATTTCTTACACAAAAGGCTCTAGAACGGGCCTTTCAGACCAATAAATTGTAGAACAATCCTGGCCTTAGCTATTGAGATCAATTATCATCTGCGCCTTCTTGCTACCCACAGGGTAGTTGTTTCAATGTGTCACCCGAGGCGCCCATGTACCGTTTTTCGTTTCACCGCCCTTTGATTGCCCTCAGTCTGGGGCTGGTTACCCACTCCGTTAACGCCGCACTGCAACCCATGGCCGAAGCCCCGCTGGCCGGCGACACCGAGTTGCATTGCCACTTCAACCGCGATGCCAGTACCGACTGCACCACCACCTATCACTACACAATCCTTGCGCCCAACGGCCGCGAAATACTCTCGCGTATCGACTTCGATTACTCCGAAGGCGACACCTTTGAAGTAATCAGCGCCCAATCCACCCAGCCAGGCGCCAGGCCGATCGCGCTGGATGCTGCGCAAATCGACACCCGCACCGCGCCCAACCCGGACCAGGGCTTTCGCCGCGACAAACAGACCTCCCTGGCCTTTCCGAACCTGCGCGTCGGTACACAGATTCGTTACACCGTGCGCGAACATCGCGCGGCCAAGCCGCTGATGACCCAGTTTCACTACGCCCTCAAGTTCGGCCCGAGCGCTGTCCGTCGCGACCACGTCAAGGCACGCTTTACCGCTGAGCGACCGATCCAGTGGCGCAGCGAACTGTTCGACGATTTCACCGTGACCGCGTCGGCCGACGGCAAGACCCTGGACGTGGTACAAAAAGCCCCGATTTACCTCAACTACATCAATGAATCCCCTGGCGCCGCACTGTTGCGCATACCGCGCCTGGAAGTGGGCAGCGCCCTGGATCGCCAAGCGTATTTCGGTGATTTCGCCCAACGCTACAACCAGATCCTCGGGGCCACCCTGCCAGCGCAAAGTGCCGCGGCCGTGGCCGCCGCGCGCGGTTTACCGCCGGCTGAACAAGTCGCCGCCCTGATGCAGCACATCAATGATCACTACCGCTACCTGGGCGACTGGCGCGCTACAGAGCGCGGCTATGTGCCGTTCAATCTGGCTGAAATCGAGCAGCATGGTTATGGCGATTGCAAAGACCTGGCGATCCTGCTGACCGCCATGCTCAAGGCCAGCGGCATCAAGGCCGAGACGGCGTGGGTCAGCCGTGGCGAAGTGGTGGATTCCTTGCTGATTCCCGGCACCAACGCGCCGAACCACGCCATCGTTCGCGCCGAAGTGGATGGCCAGGTCTGGTGGCTCGACCCGACCAACCCGGTGTTCGCCCCAGGCCAGACGCTGCCCGACATCCAGGACCGCTGGGTGTTGGTCAACGACGCCCAAAGCCAGGTGCGCGAAGAACATATCCCGCTGGAGCGTCCCGAAACGAGCATGCGTCTGAACAAGCAGGTGCACTACGACAAGCAAGGCAACGGCGCGACTCAAGCCACCATCGTCTTCAGCCGCCTGCCGCTGATGCAAATGAGCGTGTCCGACCGCCAACAAGGCACCACCGCCACCGACCAAGAGTTCTGCGCGCGCTTCGGCAACGAGATCAGCGACTGCCACATCACCCGCCCACCCACAGCGTTTGTGGTGCACGACGGCTACACCGTCAGCGCAACCTTGAACGACCATCGCGCCCTGGAAAAACTGGCGAATGACTACGTCTATACCGACGAGTCACTCAAAGGTCTCTGGAACGGCTTTATCAACTATCGCCGCCACGGCCAACAAGCAGATCTCTACATGGGCAACCCGGAAACCCACGACTACAGCTTCGTGCTGACGGGCGGGAAGATGGAAAAAGCGATCCCCGGCTGCCAGGTACGCTCGCCGTGGTATGACCTGGATCTGGAAGGGCAACGCACGGATGACGGGTTGCGTTACCACTATCGTCTGAGCCAGAAGACGCGTTGGTTGACCCACGCTCAAATCACCAGTGATGCGTTTGGCAAGATGATTGAAGATGCGCGGGCCTGTGCCGAACAGGTGCATCAGGTGGTAAAGCTCTAACCCCTGCCTGACACCACACAATCAACCTGTGGGAGCGGGCTTGCTCGCGAACGCGGTGGCTCAGTTAATACATTTACTGACTGACACGCCGCTTTCGCGAGCAAGCTCCGCCCACAGGTTCATCCGGTTTCTTCAACTGGATTCGCCGAGCAGCAAACCTTGCTCACGCGCGCACAATTCCACCACGTAATCCCACAACACGCGCAGCCGCACTGACTTGTGCAGCTCACGGCGCGAGCTGATCCAGTAGCTTCGCTGAATGCCCTCCCCCGGCAGCAACGGCACCAGGTCCGGATCGCCGGCAGCCATGAAGCATGGCAACACGGCAATCCCCAATCCCGAACGCGCAGCCTGATGCTGGGCGATCACGCTGGTGCTGTGGAACACCACCTTGGGGTTTCGGCAAAAGCTGCTGAGGAGTTTAAGTTCCTGGCTGAACAGCAGGTCGTCCACGTAATCGATCCAGGCGTGGGCGGCGAGGTCTTCGCGTTTCTCGATCGGCGGGTTACGGTCCAGGTAGCCACGGCTGGCGTAAAGCGCGAGGCGATAGTCGGTGAGTTTGCGCGTGACCAGTTGATCGACGCTGGGTCGTTCGAGGTGGATGCTGATTTCCGCTTCGCGGTTGAGGATGCTGACGAAGCGCGGCACGGCCACCAGTTCCACTTCCAGCCCCGGATAACGCTCAAACAGCCCGCCCATGCGACTGGCGAGGAACATCACGCCTAACCCTTCGGCCACACCCAGACGAATCTTGCCCAAGGGCGCGGCGCGATGGGTGAGTTCGTCTTCGGCCAGCAGCGCAACGTTTTCCATGGCTTCGGCGTGTTTGAGCAGGGCTTCGCCGGAGGGCGTCAGCTCGTAGCCCTGCGCGTGCTGGACAAACAACGCGGTGCCGAGGCTTTTCTCGATCGCCTCGATGTGACGGGCCACAGTGGCGTGGGTGGTTTTCAGGCGCTGCGCGGCGGTGAGCAAGCGGCCACTGCGTTGCAACTCAAGAAAAAACCGCAAGTCATTCCAGTCGAACATGTCGTCTCCGTTGCGAGAGCCTGAGCCGCGCTGTTTAAAAACGCACAGCAGCTGGGTAAAAACTAACATTTTTAAGACGAAAACTAACAACTAGGATGGAGCCAATAAGAAAAACAAGCGAGACCTCAGATGCCCATTGCAGCTGCTGAATACGATTACGTGGTAGTAGGCGCCGGCCCCGCAGGTTGCCTGCTGGCCAATCGACTGTCCGCCAACCCCGCCCACCGCGTGCTGCTGCTTGAAGCCGGTGGCCGCGACAATTACCCCTGGATCCATATCCCCGTCGGCTACCTGTTTTGTATCGGTAACCCTCGCACCGACTGGTGCTTCAAGACCGAAGCCCAGGAAGGCCTGCAAGGCCGTGCACTGAGTTACCCACGAGGCAAGGTGCTGGGTGGCTGCTCGTCCATCAACGGTATGATTTATATGCGCGGCCAGGCCCGGGATTACGACGGTTGGGCAGCGCAAGGCAACGCCGGCTGGGCCTGGAAAGATGTACTGCCGCTGTTCAAGCAGAGCGAAAACCATTTTGCCGGTGGCTCGGAGTTTCACAGCGACGGCGGGGAATGGCGCGTTGAGCAACAGCGCCTGCACTGGCCGATCCTGGATGCCTTTCGCGATGCGGCGGCGCAAAGTGGCATTGCGCCGATCAGCGACTTCAACCAGGGCGATAACGAAGGCTGCGGCTACTTCCAGGTCAACCAGAAGGCCGGGGTACGCTGGAATGCGGCCAAGGCATTTCTCAAGCCGATCCGCCAGCGGCCTAACCTGACGGTGCTGACCGAAGTGGAAGTGGACCGTGTGGCGCTGGAAAACGGCCGCGCATCGGCGGTAGTCGGGCGTCAGCACGGCCAGCCGGTGAGTTGGAAGGCGCGCAAGGAAATCCTGCTGTGCGCAGGCTCCGTCGGTTCACCGGGCATCCTGCAGCGCTCGGGGATCGGCCCGTCGAATGTGCTCAAGCCGCTGGGCATCGACGTGCTGCATGAACTGCCCGGCGTCGGCGGCAACCTGCAGGATCACCTGCAATTGCGGCTGATCTATAAGCTGGAAAACGCGCGAACCCTGAACCAGATCGCAGGCACCGTGTGGGGCAAAATGGGCATGGGCCTGCGCTATCTGTATGACCGCAGCGGTCCACTGTCGATGGCGCCCAGCCAGCTCGGCGCCTTTGCTCGCTCTGACCCGGAACAGACCTCGGCCAACCTTCAATACCATGTACAACCGCTGTCCCTGGAGCGCTTTGGCGAGCCGTTGCATGCATTCCCGGCATTCACCGCATCGGTCTGCGACCTGCGCCCGCAGAGCCGTGGCCGTATCGATATCCGCTCGGCAAACCCGGCGGATGCGCCATTGATCCGGCCCAACTACCTCAGCCATCCGCAAGACCTGCGGGTAGCCGCCGACGCGATCCGCCTGACGCGCCGCATTGTCGCCGCACCGGCTTTGAGCGCGTTCAAACCGGTGGAATACCTGCCTGGCGAGTCGTTGCAAACCGAAGAACAACTGCACGAAGCCGCCGCGCGTATCGGCACGACTATTTTCCACCCGGTGGGCACCTGCCGCATGGGCAGCGACACCGACGCCGTGGTCGACGCCCAACTGCGCGTGCATGGGGTGCCCGGCCTGCGCATTGCCGATGCCTCGGTCATGCCCCGCATCACATCCGGCAACACCTGCTCACCTACACTGATGATTGCGGAGAAAGCCGCGCAGTTGATCCTTTCGCCGAACACAAGGAGCCTCGCCCCGCAGAAAGAAACGGTTCATGCAATCTGAATAGCGGCGCCACACCCGGCGCCGACAGTGGAACAACAATAAATAATCACTGTGAGGGATACCCGATGTCAGAACACGCTCAACCCCTGGGCTCCGCGGTCCGCGCGAGCACCGGCAGCGAATCAAGGAAAGTCATTTTCGCCTCGTCCCTGGGGACGGTGTTCGAGTGGTATGACTTTTTCCTGTACGGCGCCCTGGCGGCGGTGATCAGCAAGCAGTTCTTTGCCGGGGTCAACGACACCACGGCGTTTATCTTTGCCCTGATGGCCTTTGCCGCCGGTTTTGTCGTGCGGCCGTTTGGCGCGCTGGTGTTCGGCCGCCTGGGCGACATGATCGGGCGCAAGTACACCTTCCTCGTCACCATTATTTTGATGGGCGTGGCGACATTCTGTGTCGGACTGTTGCCCACCTACGCCAGCATCGGTATTGCGGCGCCGGTCATCCTGATCGCGCTGCGCATGTTGCAAGGCCTGGCGTTGGGCGGTGAGTACGGCGGCGCAGCCACCTATGTGGCCGAACATGCGCCCGCCGGTAAACGCGGCTTGCACACCAGCTGGATTCAATCCACCGCCACCCTCGGTCTGCTGCTGTCGCTGCTGGTAGTGCTGGCCTGCCGTTACTTCACCGGCGACCAGTTCGAAGTGTGGGGCTGGCGTATTCCGTTCCTGTTTTCCATCGTGCTGCTGGGCATTTCCACCTGGATTCGCATGAGCCTGCATGAGTCACCCGCGTTCCTGAAAATGAAGGAGGAAGGCAAGGCCAGCAAGTCGCCGATCCGCGAGTCCTTCGGCAAGTGGGAAAACCTCAAGGTGGTGCTGATCGCGCTGTTCAGCATCAACGGCGGGCAAGCGGTGACCTTCTACGCGGCGCAGTTCTACGTGCTGTTCTTCCTCACGCAGTTTTTGAAGATGGACCCGGCGCTGGCCAACATGCTGTTGATCATCAGTGTGGTGATCGGCGCGCCGTTCTTTATCCTGTTTGGCTGGCTGTCGGACAAGGTCGGCCGTAAGCCGGTGCTGATGCTCGGCTTGCTGCTGGCCACCGTGCTGTATTTCCCGATCTTCAAGGGGCTGGCGCACTACACCAACCCGGCGATGGACCAGGCCAGCCACCAGGCCCCGATTACCGTGCTGGCCGACCCGGCCACGTGCACCTTCCAGTTCGACCCGGTGGGCAAGGCGCGTTTTGACAGCCCGTGCGACAAGGTCAAGACCTTCCTGGTCAAGCAGGGCCTGCCGTATAGCAGCGCGGTAGCCCCGGCGGGCAGCCCGGTACAGGTGAGCGTCGGTGACGTGCGCATCGATGGCTTCGACGAAGCCGCCCTGCGCGGCGCGGTGACCCTGGCCGGTTACCCGACTTCGGCGGACATGGCCCAGGTCAACAAGGTGATGGTGGTGGTGCTGATCGTAGCGCTGATCCTGATCGCCGCCATGTGCTACGGCCCGCTGGCGGCGTTGATGGTAGAGCTGTTCCCGACGCGTATCCGCTACACGTCGATGTCGCTGCCCTACCACATCGGTAACGGCTGGTTTGGCGGGTTCCTGCCGACCGTATCGTTTGCCTTGGTGGTGTACACCGGCGATATTTTCTATGGCTTGTGGTACCCGGTGGTCGTGACCGGGGTGAGCTTGATCGTGGGGTTGTTCTGCCTCAAAGAAACGCGGAATGTGGACATCGATAACAACTGAGTCAGCTTCAAGGGGCAAGCTGCAAGCGGCAAGTAGGAGCTGATCGGCCTCTACTTGCAGCTTGTAGCTTGAAACTTAAAGCTGTACATCCATACAGATAATGGTTGCTCAAATCCTTCTGACTAAGCATCCTGCAAGGCATCAACCCGATGTGATGTGATGACCATGCGGCTGTACCTCTGTGAAAAACCCTCCCAGGCCAAGGATATCGCGGCCGTACTCGGCGCCAGTCGCCGTGGCGATGGCTGCTGGCTGGGCAATGGCGTCACAGTGACCTGGTGCATCGGCCACCTGCTGGAAACCGCCCCGCCCGATGCCTACGACGCCAAATACAAGCGCTGGGTGCTGGCCGACCTGCCGATCGTCCCGGAAAAATGGAAGATGCTGGTCAAGCCCAAGACCGCCAGCCAGTTCAAGGCGGTCAAGCGTTTGTTGGGGGAAGCGCAGGAGCTGGTGATCGCCACCGACGCCGACCGTGAGGGCGAGATGATCGCCCGTGAACTGGTGGAGCATTGCCGTTACCGCGGGCCCATCCAGCGGTTGTGGCTGTCGGCGCTGGATGACGCCTCCATTCGCAAGGCCCTGGCCGCGCTCAAGCCGGGCGCCGAGACCTTCAGCCTGTATCACTCGGCCCTCGGCCGCTCGCGCGCCGACTGGCTGATCGGCATGAACATGAGCCGTTTGTTTACCTTGCTCGGGCGCCAATCCGGTTATCAAGGCGTGTTGCCGGTGGGCCGGGTGCAAACCCCGACGTTGCGCCTGGTGGTGGACCGCGACCGCAGCATCGCAGACTTTGTGCCGGTGGCTTACTGGGCCATCGATGTCGACTTGCGCCATGAACGCATGACCTTCACCGCGCAATGGCGCGCCAGCGAGGACGCCTGTGATGATCAGGGCCGCTGCCTGAACCCCCAGCTGGCTCGGGAAGCGGCCGATGCGATGACCAATGCCGGGACTGCGCGCCTGATGAAACTGCGCACCGAACGCATGCGCGAGGTAGCCCCCCTGCCCTTCGACCTCGGCACATTGCAGGAAATCTGCTCCAAGAAGCTCGGCCTCGGCGCCCAGGAAACCCTGGATGTCGCGCAATCCCTTTACGAAACCCACAAGGTCATCACCTACCCGCGCAGTGACTGCGGCTACTTGCCGTTAAGCCAGCACGGCGACGCGCCAAAGATCCTCGCAGCGTTGGGCCGTGCGGATGCGGCGGTGAACGAGCTGATGCCGCATATCGACCCGCAACGCCGTTCGCGGGCCTGGAACGACGCCAAGGTCAGCGCGCACCACGGCATCATTCCTACCGGCGCAGGCAAGGATGTCGGGCAGCTCACCGGCAAACATCGTGCGGTCTATACCCTCATTCGTGCGCGTTATCTGGCGCAGTTCCTGCCCAACCATGAATACGATCGTACCCAGGCGGATTTCGACTGCGCCGGCCAGGCGTTGCGTGCAGTCGGCAAGGTCATCATCGAGCCGGGCTGGAAACGCGCGCTGCCCGAAGCGCTGGCGCCCGCCAAAGGCCGAGAGGCCGCCGCGCCACAAGCGTTGCCGACGCTGGTGCAGGGCCAGGATTATGCGGTGGCCAAGGTCAACCTCAAGGACCTCTGGACCCAACCGCCCAAGCCATTCACCGAAGGCGACTTGATCAAAGCGATGAAAAACGTCGCCAAACTGGTGGAAGATCCGCTGCTCAAGCAAAAACTCAAGGACACCACCGGCATCGGCACCGAAGCCACGCGCGCCGGGATCATCCAGGGCCTGCTGGACCGTGGTTACCTGGTCAAAAACGGCAAGGCGCTTTCAGCCACTGCGGCGGCGTTCAGCCTGATCGACGCGGTGCCACGGGCGATCGCCGACCCCGGCACCACCGCGATCTGGGAGCAGGCACTGGACATGGTGCAAAGCGGTGAAATGAGCCTGGAAGAGTTCGTCGCCAAGCAGGCCGCCTGGATGAGTAAACAAGTGGCGCGCTGCAATGGCATGCGCATGACCATCAGCGGCCCGGCCAGCCCTGCGGGCCGAGGCGCTACGCCGTGGAAAAAGAAACGCAAGAGCACACCGCGCAAAACGACAGCCACCCCCACCAAGCGCGCGAAAAAACCGACAAATGCTGGATAACGTCGAAAAAATCCGGCGAATGACGTTTTTCGACGGGTTTAACGCCGCTTTGGACCTTGCTCCGCCGTGGGCCGTCTAGGATTCTGTAGGTGACCCGCTGACTTCCTAACAACAACACCGGAGTGGCCGCCATGAAAACCGTTGCACAAGTGCTCAAAGCCAAGGACCAGAAGAATCACGACGTCCACACAATCCAATGGGACCACACCGTGTTTGAGGCACTGGTGCGGATGTCCGAGAAGAACGTCGGGGCCTTGCCGGTCGTCAAAGAAGGCACGGTTGTAGGGATCATCAGCGAACGTGATTACGCACGTAAACTCATCCTCAAAGGCTTATCGTCGGTCACCACAAGGGTTGATGAGGTGATGAGTTCACCGGTGATAACCGTCGATACCCATAAAAGTGTCGAGGAATGCATGAACATCATGACCGACAGTCACCTGCGCCATTTGCCGGTTGTCGAAGACGGCAAACTGCTGGGCCTGCTCTCCATCGGTGACCTGGTCAAGGAAGCCATTGCCGAACAGGCTGACCTGATCAAGCAACTGGAGCAGTACATCCGCGGCGAATAGGAGACCCCATGCTCGACACGCTGGAATATCAACAGGACCACCTCGATACCCTGCACCGGGCCATGGCTGAACGGCGCTTTTTGGTGTTGACCGGCGCGGGGATCAGTACGTCGTCGGGTATCCCTGACTATCGCGACAGCGAGGGCGTGCGTCGAGGCAAGGCGCCAATGATGTACCAGGAATTCCTGGCCACCCCTCAAGCGCGGCGCCGCTACTGGGCGCGAGCGATGCTGGGTTGGCCACGGGTACGCATCGCCCAACCGAACAAGGCTCATTGGGCGCTGGCGACATTGCAGCAACGTGAGCGCATCAGCGGGTTGATCACGCAAAACGTCGATGCCTTGCATGACCAGGCGGGCAGCCATGAGGTGATCGAGCTGCATGGCAGCCTGCATTGGGTGCTGTGCCTGGATTGCCAACAGCGCAGCGAGCGCGATGTGATCCAGCGGGTCATGGAAGATCAGAACCCGTACCTGGCCGGTGTTGATGCCGTGCAGGCGCCCGATGGCGATACGCTGCTCGATCCTGCCTTTGAAGAACGCTTCCAGGTCCCCCACTGCCCTTACTGCAACGGCCAACGGCTGAAACCGGATGTGGTATTTTTTGGCGAGAACGTCGCCCAGGCAACGGCGGCCAAGGCAATGGCCGCTGTGGCACACGCCGAGGGCTTGCTGGTAGTGGGCTCATCGCTGATGGCCTACTCAGCGTTCCGCCTGTGCAAAGCAATGGTGGAACAAGGCAAGCCAGTGATTGCCATCAACCTGGGCAAGACCCGTGGGGATGAGCTGTTGCAGGTAAAGATCGAGGCCTCATGCGAGCGGTTGTTGCCCTTGCTGGTCGAGCGATTGGGACAGTAGGAACACTGCAGATCAAAAAATGTGGAAGCGGGCTTGCTCGCGAAAGCGGATTGTCAGTTAACAAATGTTTAGCTGACCCACCGCATTCGCGAGCAAGCCCGCTCCCACAGGGTTCGTATGTTGGTTCGACTATCGTGCCCTTCGACCAACCGCACAAAAAATGACGCCCGAGTCACGTTTTCCCGCATTCTCCCGTCCCTGCTGCGATTTATGTAGTGCTCTAAAAAAATCACTACATAACCGTTGACGTAACCTTTTTGTCCTTGCATTATCGAGACGTCTCCCGGATCGGGAGCGTTGGTAACAAGCGTTTTGAACAAGCTCGTCTGACCGCCGAGCTGTTTTTTCCGGATGGGCACTGCCCACAAGGCAGATTGATGAAGCTGACCGGCTCGAAAGAATCGGTACAAGGGGCTCAAACGCTGCTTGTCTTCGTTATGAAACCATTGCGTAGCAGTTCATCAGCAAGACTACATGCATCAGGTTCAAGACCCTGCCCGTATTCGGCAGACCGTCACTGACGCCCGGTTTTCGGAACCGGAGACAACTAAGCAGTATTAACGAATCAACTGATAGATCGCCAACTGGTCAAGGGGCTTACACATGAATCTGAACAACCAACCTACTATTGATGAATTGGCTGAGATGTTCGCAGCGCAGAAAGACAAACTCGACGACCATATCCTGTGGATTGGTAAATCGGGCGAAGTCAATATTGACTGCCTGGCGCCCCATACCGAAGAAGCCGAGTTCGACCGCAATCACCATGAACTGGCGGCACGCCTGAAGATGTACCGCCGCGGCCAGGGTTATGTTGGCAAGAAAGCGGCTGCCGATCGCAACTTTATCGAGCAAGTTTTCCATACACTTAATACCGAATGGCAGCACCTCAAAGGCCAGTCGCAGGTTAAAGTGATTGATAGATACTGCTGATAAAAGAGTCACTTAATTTTGAGCCCGCTCGTTTATTCGAGCGGGCTTTTTAATACCTGATTTTCAAAAACCTTATACCCGTGCGGGAAACCTGCCCTTCGCCGCTTCATCGCGAAAAATATCAAACAACACCTGCGCCGCCGCCGACAATTCATGCCCGGGTTTGGTCAGAACACCAATGGGCCGCTCGATCACCGGATCACTCAACGTAATGCAATGGGCACCCGCCTCCTCCATCTGTCGTGCGCACAATGCCGGTACGGCGCTGACGCCCAGGCCGCTAGCAACCATCTTGCCCACCGTTGCCAGTTGATGGCTCTCCAGCGCTACCGGCAATTTCATCTGCAAGGCGCCCAAGTGTTCCTCCAGCATCACCCGCACCGTGGAAGGCCGTTGCAAGGTAATGAACGGTTGCTCCAATAAGGTTTTCCAGTCGATTTCGGCACACTGTGCCAAGGGCGAGTCACCCGGCACCACGGCTATGAACCGGTCCAGGTACAACGGTGTGAATGCCAATGACGAACCTTCCGAGGGTTCGAACGCCACGCCCAATTCCACCTGACGGTCGCGGACCATCTCCAGTACCTGCTCGTTGATCAGGTCATGCACCGTCACGTTCACCTGAGGGTAACGTGCGCGGAATATCTTCAGAATCGGCGGCAGCAGGTTGCCCGCAAACGATGGCATGGCAGCCACTGTGACCCGGCCACGCTGCAGGGTGAAGCGCTGGCGCAGCTCGTCCTCGGCGTTGTCCCAATCCGCAATCAAGCGCCGCGCAAGGGGTAACAACGATTCACCTTCAGGCGTGAGCGCGACGTTGCGGGTATTACGGCTGAACAGGCGGCCACCCAAGCCCTCCTCCAGCCCTTTGATCGTCAGGCTCAGCGCCGATTGGGAAAGGTGCAGGCGCTCGCAGGCAGCGGCGAAACTCAGGCTCTGGGCCACGGCGAGAAAGGCACGCATCTGTTTAACGGTCATGAGGTTGCTCCGAACGACGGGTGGACTATGCTGTTTTCTAAATCAATCAACCTTAAAAAACAACTTAACAAATCAATCCGTCAGCGCAACACTCGGCTCATTGGCTGGCCCACAAACAATAAAAGAGGTGCATATGGCAGGTTTCGATAAACGCGTGGCGTCCTATGAAGAAGCACTGGCAGGCCTGGAAGACGGCATGACGGTACTTTCCGGTGGTTTTGGCCTGTGCGGCATTCCGGAAAACCTCATCGCCGAGATCAAACGCAAAGGCACCCGCGACCTGACGGTGGTTTCCAATAATTGTGGCGTCGACGGTTTCGGCCTGGGCGTGCTGCTGGAAGAAAAGCAGATCCGCAAAGTGATCGCCTCCTACGTCGGTGAAAACGCCCTGTTCGAGAAGCAACTGCTCAGCGGCGAAATCGAAGTAGTGCTCACCCCACAAGGCACCCTCGCGGAAAAAATGCGCGCAGGCGGTGCCGGCATCCCGGCTTTCTTCACCGCCACCGGCGTCGGCACCCCGGTTGCCGAAGGCAAGGAAACCCGTGAATTCAACGGTCGCCCGTACCTGATGGAAGAGTCCATCACCGGCGACTTCGCGATTGTCAAAGGCTGGAAAGCCGACCACTTCGGCAACGTCATCTATCGTCATACCGCCCAGAACTTCAACCCGCTGGCCGCCACCGCCGGCAAGATCACCGTGGTCGAAGTTGAAGAAATCGTCGAACCGGGCGAGCTGGACCCGGCGCAGATCCACACCCCTGGCATCTACGTCGACCGGATCATCTGCGGCACCTTCGAGAAGCGCATCGAACAGCGCACTGTCCGCAAATAATCCTCCAGCCCAAATAATAAGGAGACAAAAAATGGCTCTTACCCGCGAACAAATGGCTCAACGCGTCGCCCGCGAAATGCAGGATGGTTTCTACGTCAACCTCGGCATCGGCATTCCGACCCTCGTGGCCAACTACATCCCCGAGGGCATGGAAGTGATGCTGCAATCGGAAAACGGCCTGCTGGGCATGGGTCCGTTTCCGACTGAAGAAACCATCGATGCCGACATGATCAACGCCGGCAAACAGACGGTGACTGCGCGCATTGGCGCGTCGATTTTCTCCTCCGCCGAGTCCTTCGCGATGATTCGCGGCGGCCACGTCGACCTCACCGTGCTCGGCGCGTTTGAAGTCGACGTACACGGCAACATCGCTTCATGGATGATCCCCGGCAAACTGGTCAAAGGCATGGGCGGCGCCATGGACCTGGTGGCCGGCGCGGAAAACATCATCGTCATCATGACCCACGCCTCCAAAGACGGTGAATCCAAGTTGCTCAGCCAATGCAGCCTGCCGCTCACGGGCGCCAATTGCATCAAGCGTGTACTGACCGATCTTGCCTACCTGGAAATCGAAAATGGCGCTTTTGTCCTCAAGGAACGCGCACCTGGCGTCAGCGTTGAAGAGATTGTGAGCAAGACCGCCGGTAAACTGATCGTCCCGGACCACGTTCCAGAAATGCACTTCCAGTGAGGACAGATTCCATGCAAGACGTCGTGATTGTTGCTGCCACCCGCACCGCCGTGGGCAGCTTTCAAGGTTCGCTGGCCAGTATCCCGGCGCCGGAACTGGGCGCGGCCGTGATCCGTCGCCTGCTGGAGCAGACCGGCCTGGACCCCGCTCAGGTAGATGAAGTCATCCTCGGCCAGGTGCTCACGGCCGGCAGCGGCCAGAACCCCGCGCGCCAGGCGTCGATCCTCGCCGGCCTGCCCCATGCCGTGCCGGCCTTGACCCTGAACAAGGTGTGCGGTTCTGGCCTCAAGGCGCTGCACTTGGGCGCCCAGGCGATTCGTTGCGGCGACGCTGACGTGATCATCGCCGGCGGTATGGAAAACATGAGCCTGGCGCCGTACGTGTTGCCCGCTGCGCGCACCGGCTTGCGCATGGGCCACGCCAAGATGATCGACAGTATGATCACCGACGGCTTGTGGGATGCGTTCAACGACTACCACATGGGCATCACCGCCGAGAACCTGGTGGACAAATACGGCATCAGCCGTGAAGCCCAGGACGCCTTCGCCGCTGCCTCCCAGCAGAAAGCCACTGCGGCGATCGAAGCCGGCCGGTTTGTCGATGAGATCACGCCCATCCTGATCCCCCAGCGCAAAGGCGACCCGGTGGCCTTCGCGGTCGATGAACAGCCGCGCGCCGGCACCACCGCCGAATCCCTGGCCAAGCTCAAGCCCGCGTTCAAAAAGGACGGCAGCGTCACCGCTGGCAACGCCTCCAGCCTCAATGACGGCGCGGCGGCGGTACTGCTGATGAGCGCTGATAAAGCCAAGGCGCTCGGCCTGCCCGTTCTGGCGCGTATTGCCAGCTACGCCAACGCCGGTGTTGACCCCGCCATCATGGGCATCGGCCCGGTCTCGGCCACGCGCCGCTGCCTGGGCAAAGCCGGCTGGAGCCTGGGCGACCTGGACCTGATCGAAGCTAACGAAGCCTTCGCCGCGCAATCCCTGGCGGTGGGCAAAGAGCTGGAGTGGGATGCGGACAAGGTCAACGTCAACGGTGGCGCTATTGCCATCGGCCACCCGATCGGCGCCTCAGGCTGCCGTGTGCTGGTGACCCTGCTGCATGAAATGATCAAGCGCGATGCCAAGAAAGGCCTCGCGACGCTGTGCATCGGTGGCGGTCAAGGCGTAGCCCTCGCCCTCGAACGCAGCTGATTCAAGAGCAACATGGAAAAGGCCCGGTTCCACGAAAACCGGGCCTTTTCTTTGGGCAGCATTCCTGAAAAAACACGGTAATGATTTCAGTGTCAGTCGGTACGAGGCACCGCAAACACCGCACTCGCCCGCGCCACGACCTTCTCCCCCACCTGCAAGCTCGCCGTGGCAAACGCCATCTGCCGACCACGTTTATGATGTTCCAACCGCACCACCATCCACTCACCCACCTGCACCGCGCCCAGGTAGTCCAGCGTCATGCTCGCGGTAATTAACGGCAACGGTGGTTCACTGGAAAACGCCATCGCATACCCCATGCCGATATCCGCCAGAGTCGCCAACACCCCACCGTGCACCGTGCCGCGCCCATTGGCGTGGCGGTTGTCGGCGCGCAGGCCGATTTCCAGTTGCAAACCTTCACCCCGGCAATAGGCCGGGCCTAACAAGTCGAGCAACGGGCTGCTGCGCGGTAGCGAGACGAACCCTTGGGGCACGGCGTGAGCGATCATGGCGAGTTCTTCCTTGGCATAAGGTTTGAGGTGTACGCCTGGCTCTGCGAGGCTGCCATCACCATCAGCCACGCAAATCCTGTGCGATGCTTTGCGTAAATACGCCAGACCCGCTTTAATCGCGATCCATTTCCCCTGCACACCCCAAGGAACTGCAATGCGCCATCTGGACGGCACAACAAAACCGCTGCTTTTGATCGTGCTGGCCGGCCTGGCCCTGGCCGGTTGCTCGCCCAAGGACCACTCCCGTGCCACGGTGATCAATGGCGAACAGGGCCGGGCCGGGGCGCAGTTGGCCTATGAACATGAGCTGATGCTGGCGCTGCCCGGCGCCCTGCTTGCACCCCGCATGCACGCTACCCGTGAGGCTTGTGAATCGGCACGTTTCGGCGCCTGCAATATTCTGGGTATCACCGAAGATGACAATGGCGGCACGATCATCCTGCGCATCGCACCTACCGGCGTGGAGCCGATGGTCGCACTGGCCGCTGAAGGCGGAAAACTCGGCCAGCGCATCACTAGCGCCGAAGACCTGGCCGACGCGGTGGCCGATGTGCGCCGTCGCCAGGATCGCCTGCAAGCCCAACAGCAACGCCTCGACGAACTGGCCAAGCGCAAGGACATCACCGTCAGCGACCTGATCGCCCTGAGCAAGGAACAGGCTGCTATCGAAAACGAATTGCAGGAACTGGCACAGGTCGCCGCGGGCCAGCAACGTCGCCTTGATACCAACCGTGTGACCCTGAATTTCCGTTCTTCCGACGGTGAGAATCAACCCTCACGCTTCAGCCGGATGTTCAGCAACCTGGGTGACAACCTGGTGAACGGCACGGCAGACGCCCTGGAGCGCGCCAGTTATGTGCTGCCGTTTGTGATCCTGGCGTTCCCGGTGGTGTGGTTGTGGGTCTGGCTGTGGCGCCGGTTCGTTAAACGCCGCCCATGATCAGCGCTTCATACAGCGCTGATAGCGCTCATCCACCCGCTTGGCAAACCACGCCGTGGTCAGGTTGCGGGTGATCTTCGGGCTCTTGAGCACGATGCCCGGCAGGATCGCCCGTGGCATCGGCTTGCCTGCCGCCTTATCAGCTAGAGCAAATACACGCTGGTAGAGGGTGGTCTGCTCAAAGTCCAATTGCTCGCCCTGCTCCAGCTGGCTGCGGATGCTGGGGTTGCGCATGTCCAACTTCGAACCCAGCGAGCGCACCGCCAGCTCAGTGGTGCCCGGCAGCAGCGACCCGTAGCGAATCAAATCCCCGTCCAACGCCAGCTCGGTGCCGCTGGCACGACTGACGGCAGCCTGGAACGCAGCGTTACGACTGGCGTACCAGCCCGCGTTGAAATCGGCAAAGCGGTACAACGGCTGGTCGTAGTTCACCGGGTAACCGAGCAGATGGGTGATACCAAAATACATCCCGCCACGACGAGTGAAGACTTCGCGCCGAATCGTGCCATCCACGGTGTAGGGATAATCACGGGCGTGCTGTTGCGCAAAGTCGATGCTGACCTGCATGGGGCCGGCGGTATGCACCGGGTTGAAACCGCCAAACAATGAATTGCCCAAGGGCACCATGCTGATGAAATCATCAAAGATGCCGCTCAGGTCCTTCTCTGTGCGTGCGGCGTTGAGGCGATCGGCGTAAGTCTTACCGCTGGGCGAGCGCAATTGCAGCGTGGTCCGCACCACGAAGGCCGGGACATGGACCTTGCCGGCACGCCGCAGAATTTCATCCTGGGCGATCTTGCCCATGTTTGGCACGGGTGGGTCGACCTGGTAGGTGGACTCTTGCTCGGTCACCGCCAGCACAGCGCAGATATTCTCGGTGCTGGGGTAGATTTTCTGGGTGTCGAAGGCGGTGTAAATGTCCTGGCCCCAGCCACTGCGGTCGGGAACCGAGGTCGGCAACAGGCGCACGATCTGCGCCTTTACCTCGGCCTCGCTGCGTACAGGCTGCTGCGGGCCACGTGGGGTGGAGCAGCCGGCCAGCACCAGCAATGTAGTGAGGCACAGGATCAGACGGCTTGAATACATGGGGCTTCCTTGAGTAACGACGGGCCGGGCAATGCGGATATCGACAGGTAAGTCTAACCGGGGTTCGCCGACCTGCTGCACTCGCCAGTTATCACCGAACATGACAGGATCCGTCATCAGCCATTCGTACACGGAGTTGGATGCCATGCTCAGTCTGAATTTCTTCGTCACCTGCCTGATCGTCGTACTGATCCCCGGCACTGGCGTGATTTTTACCGTCTCTACCGGCCTGACCTCCGGCAAACGCGCCAGCTTGTTTGCCGCGCTGGGCTGCACCGCCGGGATCATTCCTCACTTGCTGGCGTCGATACTGGGCCTGTCCGCCCTGCTCCACACCAGCGCCTTGGCCTTCGAAGCATTGAAATTCGCCGGCGCGGCCTACCTGCTGTACTTGGCCTATGCCACCTGG
The DNA here is from genome assembly GCF_001647715.1 of Pseudomonas antarctica. Taxonomy (NCBI): domain Bacteria; kingdom Pseudomonadati; phylum Pseudomonadota; class Gammaproteobacteria; order Pseudomonadales; family Pseudomonadaceae; genus Pseudomonas; species Pseudomonas antarctica. Next base: position 2,329,928 of record NZ_CP015600.1, on the reverse strand, counting down.
CGTGACCGCTCGGCCTTTGCAATGAGCGACACGCCGACGGTTGCGACCGCGCGCAGCCTGATGCTGCGTGGCTTTTTGCTGAACATCCTCAACCCCAAGCTGACGATTTTCTTCCTGGCCTTCCTGCCTCAATTCGTAACGCCAGGCGGCACGGCGCCAGCCGTGCAGATGCTGGTACTGAGCGGCGTGTTCATGGCGATGACGCTTGCAGTGTTTGTGCTGTATGGCCTGTTGGCCAATGTGTTTCGTCGTGCGGTGGTCGAATCGCCACGTGTGCAGAACTGGCTGCGTCGCAGTTTTGCCACGGCCTTTGCAGGGCTCGGGTTAAACCTGGCGTTTGCGCAGCGCTGAAAACGTGTCGAATCGTGTTAATGGATCACTGACAAGGACTACTGAAACTTCCCACGTAATAGCCGGACAAGCTCTACAGATCTCTCCTTAAAACCTCTGCAAAGTCCTTCGCCTGATCACACAGTGCGAGGGATTGCAGATGGTTTTTTTCGTTAAAGCCCGGATTTTTGGGGCTGTCGCTTGAACCCGGCCATTGGCAGGCTGGCCCTGGCCCCAATGGATGCAAAGACGGTCGATGTTGAAACCGTCTTGCGCGACTTTAGAGAGTGCCTGAACACCTTCGACGACTGGGCTTCGAGCCTCTGGAGCTTTTCGGCGCTGGATGTCGAGCAGGTGTTCAAGGTCGGGGACGAGGTGGCGCTGGTCGCGCCCATCAACCGCTCCATTTTTCCCGGCAGCACCGTCGCCACGTGCCAGGCCAACGGCACGTTGACCCTGGTGCACATGTTCCAGAGCACGCGGTTTGTGCCCATCGGCAACACACCGGTGGTGCTGCAACGCGTCGATCCCAACGGCGGCCCGCTGGGCGAGCCGATCCACAAGACCATCGGCCCCAGCGGCATTCTCGAAATCACCGAGTGTGATCGCAACCAGCAGTACCGAATCAGCTTCTATCCCAACGTTTCCACGGAGCACGTCAAGGCGCTGTACGCGTCTTATCAGTCGGTGATCGGCGAGCTGGAAGCGCGCCTGCGCGGAGAGTGGAACAGCACTCTCCAAGCGCAGTGGAAAGACTATACGGACGCTACCCCGCTGGACCAACGCCGGATGCTGGAGGCGGCGTTTCTCAGTGGCATGGGCAAAGCGCTTTACGGGCTGTGGGACAACTTAACCCAGCTGTATGAGCTGTTGGCGGACATCAAGCCCAACAGCGAGAAGTTGCTGCAATACATCTCCCAAACCGAACTTGATGAACTGCTGAAGCTCGGCAACGACGCGATTGCCAACGGCCTGCTGATACTCAGCGATGAGCCGCTGTTGTTCATTTATGTGTCGGCGATGGTCAGCTGGATGCGAATGCTGCCGCCGCAAGAAATGAACGAGCTGATGGGGGAAATCACCGGCGAGGTGTTGATCAACCTGTTGCTGATTTGGGCGACTGCGGGAATGGGCGTGGCGGTGCGCCTGGGTGCTCAAGCGCTTGGGCATATTAAGTCTGGGCGGACGCGGGATCTGCTGGAGTTGTTGGCGACAAAGCTGGTGATGCCCAGGCTGGAGCCGCATGCCGTGGTGGTGAAGCCGTTGCTGTTGAGTAGTACGGCGACGCCGATCAAGACCGTGCCGGTTGCGTCGTTGAAAGCTGGCGAGCAGTTGGTTTCCAACGCGGTGCCTGCGGTTCGTAAGAAGACCCAGCAGACGGCATTGGTGCGCCAGGAACATGTCGACGATGTGCCCGCTGCGGGTAAGAACCCGAACGGCGATGCGGCGGCCCCTGCGGACAAGACCGCCACCAATGGCTGCCCGGTGTCGATGGTGACCGGGGAGGAACTGCTGACCCTCACCGATGGCACCTTGCATGGGGTTTTGCCGTTTGAGTGGACGCGGCTGTATCGCACCAGTGCGGTGGACGTGGATTGCGGGTTGGGGTTTGGCTGGAGTCATGCGCTGGCCCAGCGGTTGGTGGTTACGGGTGATTCGGTGGTGTGGACGGATCATGAGAACCGGTCGACTGCCCTACCCTTGGCTACGGTGGCTCGGCCGGCGATTACCAACAGCCTGGCCGAAGCCGCGATTTATCTGGGGGCTTTGCCCGATGAACTGGTGCTGGCTCAGGCGTCGCGTTTTTATCACTTTCGCGACGGTGTGCTGACAGCCATCAGTGATACGTATGACAACCGGCTGCGGATTTCTCGTGATCGCCTAGGGCGAATTAAGCGGCTGGATAACGGTGTAGGCCGGTGTTTGTTTTTGCGCTACGAACAGGGCCGCATTGCTGCGGTGGACTACCAGGTTCATCGCGCCAAAGGGCATGAACCCTTTGAATGGGTGACTGAACAGAACGTCGTTTCCTACGCCTATGACGATATTGGCCGACTGGTGTCGGCGACCAACGCTGTCGGTGAAAGCGAGGTTTATCGGTACGACGATCAGCACGTCATTCTGGAACGGCAGCTGGCCGGTGGGGCGAGTTTCTTTTGGGCGTGGGAACGGGCTGGCAAGGCGGCGCGCTGTGTCCGGCACTGGGCCAGCTTTTCGCAGATGGACACGCGGTATGCGTGGGATGACAACGGCCGGGTCACGGTTCAGAACGCTGATGGCAGTCGGGAAGTTTACGTCCACGATCAGCGGGCGCGGCTGGTGCAGCGCATTGATCCCGACGGTGCCGAGCACTTCAAATCCTACGATGACAAGGGCCGACTGACGGTCGAGCAGGACCCGTTGGGCGCGGTGACAGCGTATCAGTACGACGACGCAGGACGTCTGGTGGCGTTGTTTCCTGGGGAGGATGAACCGACTTCCTACGAGCATGACAACGGGTTCGTACGGGTAGTACGGCGTGGTGAAGCGGTCTGGAAGTATGAGCGCAACGATCAGGGCGACGTCATTCGTAAGACCGATCCCGACGGCCACATTACGGACTACAGCTACAACAAATACGGGCAACTGACCGGGATTTGGTATCCGGATAACAGCTGTCACCGGCTGGTCTGGAATGAACGTGGGCAGTTGCTTGAGGAACAGCTGCCGAATGGCGGTATCAAGCGCTATCGCTATGACGATCTTGGGCGGAAGGTTACGCACGAGGATGAACAGGGCGCGCTGACTCAGTATCAGTGGGACAGCATGGGCCGATTGACTCGTGTGGTGTTGCCAGGCGGCGCGACGCGGGAATACAGCTACAACCCCTACGGAAAAATCACCGCTGAACGCGATGAACGGGGCCACGTCACCCGCTACGAATACGCCGACGGCCTGCACCTGATCAGCCGCCGCATCAATGCCGACGGCAGCCAAGTCAACTACCGCTACGACAACGTACGGTTGCTGCTGACCGCGATCGAGAATGAAGTCGGCGAAACCTACCAGCTCGCTTACCACCCCAGTGGCCTGATCCAGCAGGAAATCGGTTTTGACGGCCAGCGTACCGCCTACGTTTACGACCTCAACGGTAACCTGGCGGAAAAGACCGAATATGGTGATGACGGCAGTCAGCTAGTCACCCGCTATAAGCGAGACCACGCTGGCCGCCTTGTACGAAAAACCCTGCCCGACGGCAACCTTGTTGACTACGCCTACGACCGCCAAGGCAACCTCCTCAGCGTCGACGACGGCCACTGGGCGCTAGCCTACGAATACGACAGCCAAAACCGCCTCACCGCCGACCACCAGGGCTGGGGCACCTTGCGCTACGGTTACGACGCCTGCGGCCAACTGCAAAACCTGCGCCTGCCGGATAACAACCGCCTGACCTTCAACCACGACAAAGGCGGCCACCTCGCCACCGTAGAGTTGAACGGCAAAAACCTCACGTCCCACCTGTTCAAAACCGGCCGCGAGCACCAGCGCCAACAAGGCCAGCTCCTCAGTCATTACCACTACGACGAGCAAAACCGCCTGCACACCCATGCTGTCAGCCAACAGCAACACACCCTCTACCAGCGCCAATACGACTACGACAAAACCGGCAACCTCATCCGCCTGCTCGACACCCGTAAAGGCCAACACGACTACAACTACGACCCCCTCGCCCGCCTGACCCGCGCCGATCACTCGCAAGGCGTGCAAGAACGCTTCGGCCACGACCCAGCGGGCAACCTGCTGATGCAGGATCGACCGGGCCCGGACATCGTTACCGGCAACCGCCTGATGATCCAGGGCGATCATCATTACGACTATGACGCCTTCGGTAACCTGATCCGCCAAAGGCGCGGTAAGGGTCACCAACTTGTCACCGAATATCGATACGACTGCCAGCATCGGCTGATCGGCATTACCCAGCCGAACGGGCAAACAGCCAGCTATCGCTATGACCCGTTTGGGCGGCGGATCAGCAAAACCGTCGACGACATCACCACAGAGTTTTTCTGGCAAGGCGACAAGCTGATTGCCGAACACCATGCAGATCGTCATCGCAGCTACATCTACGAACCGGACAGTTTTAGGCCTTTGGCACTGCTGGAAGGCTTTGGTCCAAAAGACACCCAGCCCTTCCACTACCAACTCGACCACCTCGGAACACCGCAGGAACTGACCGCGCCTGACGGCAAAATCGTCTGGTCGGCGCACTACCGCGCCTACGGAGAAATTGCCCGACTCGACATCGGAAAAATCGACAACCCGCTGCGTTTTCAGGGCCAATATTTCGATGCGGAAAGCGGACTGCACTACAACCGCCATCGCTACTACAATCCGGACAGTGGTCGTTACCTGACGCCTGACCCGGTAAAGCTGGCGGGTGGGATCAACGCGTACCAGTACGTGCCGAACCCTACGGGTTGGATTGATCCGGCAGGCTTGAATTCATGTCCTGGTGGAGATGGTTGCAAGTCAAGCGCTAACGTTCAAAACTCAACTAAAGGTGTACATCACGGAGAGCCCGCGTTACCTCAACTGACACGTGCGGAACGACTGGCAAAAATTGATGAGCTCGCAGAGGCAAATACCTACAGACGCTTGGACAAGCTCGAAGAGGAGACACCAGGCGCACATTTTTTAGAAAAACACGGCGCCCAGACAACACTTGAATCTCAGCTCGAAAGAGTCAGATCAGCAAAAAACCCAACAACAGGAATTGTTGAGATTTACACATCAGGTAAGAAAAAAGGAGAACCTAAATACCCACCTGCAGCAACGCATTACCTGAGCCATAGGGATCAGTTGAATTCGATATATCGAGCACAGCTAATATTTAGAAGAAACGGTCATGCAGCATCATTGGAGCCGATGGACATGGGAAGAGTGATTGGTGAAGGGTATTCCAGTGGCGACCTGAAATATAGTCAACAACGCAAAGCACGAGTAATACTAGATAAAGATGGAAAACCAAAAACTGCATATACCGAGTGATGGACATGAAAAAAAATCCAAGCATGGCAATAATCCGTGGATTACTGTTCACATACGACATTGAAAATACGGACAATCCGGAAAGAGAAGATTTCATCTCCTCAAAGAATGTAAACAATAAAGAAGAACTTATTGAGCTTTTTGACGAACTGACCAAGCCAGAATTTCTGTCTTATACAAAACCAGAACAAGATTGGTTCATCGAGTCGATCGAACACTACTTATCTATTAATGATGACTTCAACGCCGTATTTAAAACAATGGCAACTTACTTCAGCGACCCTATAGCTGATCAACGAATCTTTATGCAGATCCTTTTAAGCCGTTTAAAGCAATACATGGTCAGTTTTAAAGACCAATAGACATCATAAGAACGCCACCACTCGACGTTACAGCCCAACCCCCGTGGTGAGAGAGCGAACATGCTCGCTCTCTCACCACGGGTCTTCGCGATAACCCTAAATCCCGGCCAACGCCAAATCCATCGCAAAATACGTAAAGATCAAATCCGCACCCGCACGTTTGATCGACCCCAACGTCTCCCGCACCACCCGCGCCTCATCAATCGCGCCCGCCTGGGCACCAAATTTGATCATCGCGTACTCACCACTCACCTGATAGGCCGCCACCGGCAAGCGCGAGGCTTCGCGAATGTCGCGGATGATGTCGAGGTAGGCACCGGCAGGCTTGACCATCAGCGCGTCCGCGCCCTCTTGCTCGTCCAGCAGCGATTCGCGCACGGCTTCGCGGCGGTTCATCGGGTTCATCTGGTAGCTTTTACGGTCGCCCTTGAGGGCGCTGCCACCGGCTTCGCGGAACGGGCCGTAGAGGGCCGAGGCGAATTTGGTGGAGTAGGCCATGATCGGAATATGGGTGAAGCCGGCGTCGTCCAGGGCGCGGCGAATCGCCTGGACCTGGCCGTCCATCGCTGCCGAAGGGGCGATCACATCGGCGCCGGCACGGGCTGCGGCCACGGCTTGCTTGCCGAGGTTGACCAACGTCGCGTCGTTGTCGACATGAGCACCGTGCATCACGCCGCAGTGGCCATGGTCGGTGTATTCGCAAAAGCAGGTGTCGGACATCACGATCATTTCCGGCACGGCGTCCTTGATGATCGAGGACATGCGCGAAACCAGGCCGCGTTCTTTCCAGGTGTCGCTGCCGTTGGCATCCAGGTGGTGGGACACACCAAAGGTCATCACCGATTTGATCCCGGCACGAGCAAAACGCTCGATCTCACCGGCCAGTTTCTTCTCTGGGATTCGCACCACACCCGGCATGCTGGTGATCGGTACGAAGTCGTCGATTTCTTCTTCGACGAAAATCGGCAACACCAGGTCGTTGAGGGTGAATTCGGTTTCCTGGAACAAGCCACGCAGCTCCGGGGAGCGGCGCAGGCGACGTGGGCGAGCTTGGGGGAACTGGCTGGTCATGGTTTTCCTGACTGGATGCTAAAACAGTAGAGGCAATAATCTTTGGGGCCAAAGCTTATGCCCCCAGGCCCCGGCAGTACAAACGCCAAGGGGCCAACAGTGTATTGCGCGGCCCGTAACAATTCATTGATCTAGAGCTGTACACGCCCTTCGATGCATACCGCTACCGCGCCGCCGATCCAGATTTCATCGCCGCGATGCTCGACGCGAATACGCCCGGCGCGCCCCATGGCAGTGCCTTGACTGACCACGTAACGGCTCGGCGCAAGGCCTTCACTGCGCAACCATTGGGCAAGACCGGCATTCAGACTACCGGTGGCTGGGTCTTCCGGGGCACCATCGCCGGCGATAAAAGCGCGGACTTCGAAGTGCGTGTCGACATCGTCGCGCGCCGGGTCACACGGCGCGATGACGCCAATGGCCAACCCGTGCAGTTGCGCGTAATCCGGCTGCAAGCCCAGCACCTGGTCACGATCGGCCAGCATCAGCGCCAGCCAGCCCGCGCCATTGTCCACCCATTGGCTGCGCACAATGGCCTCGGGCGCCAGACCCAGCGCCAGGCGCACGCGCTCCAGCACAGGGGCCTCTACCGCGCCGGAACGCAATAACGGCGGCGCAATAAACGCCAACTCATCGCCCTCACGACGGACACGCACCAGGCCGATTTCGCACTCCTGGATGATCTCCTCGCCTTTCGGCACGCCGCCCGCTTGCAGCCAGGCATGGCAGCTGCCCAACGTCGGGTGCCCGGCGAACGGCAGCTCGTTGAGCGTGGTAAAGATTCTCACCCGATAATCCGCCCGCGAATCACGCGGCGTCAGCAAAAACGTGGTTTCGCTGAGATTGGTCCAGTTGGCGAAGTCGGCCATTTGCTGGTCGGTGAGGCTGTCAGCGCCCAGCACCACGGCCAACGGGTTACCTTTGAGTGAGACGCTGCTGAATACATCCAGCTGTTTGAAATCGAAAGTCGGCATGCTTCAACTCGGTATGTTCAGGCCGCGGATCACCGCAGGGCGCGCAACAAAGCCGTCCAGCGCGCGCAGCACGTTAGGGAAATCGGCGATGCCCACCAGGTCGCCGGACTCGTAGAAGCCAATCAAGTTGCGAATCCACGGGAACGTGGCGATGTCCGCGATGCTGTATTCGTCGCCCATGATCCAGGTGCGGCCCAGCAGGTGTTTTTCCAGCACGCCCAGCAAACGCCGAGACTCGGCGGCGTAGCGATCGCGCGGGCGTTTATCTTCGTATTCCTTGCCGGCGAATTTATTGAAGAACCCGACTTGGCCGAACATCGGGCCGATGCCCGCCATCTGAAACATCAGCCACTGAAGGGTTTCGTAGCGGGTGGCCGGGTCTTCGGAGAGCAACTGGCTGGTTTTTTCCGCCAGGTAAATCAGAATCGCGCCGGACTCGAACAACGCCAGCGGCTGACCGCTCGGGCCATTGGGATCGATGATCGCGGGGATTTTGTTGTTGGGGTTCAGGGACAGAAACTCAGGTGACATCTGGTCCTGGGTCTCGAAACTGACCTTGTGCGCTTCATAAGGCAGGCCCAGTTCTTCGAGCATGATCGACACTTTGACGCCGTTGGGCGTGGGCAACGAATACAGCTGCAAGCGTTCAGGGTGTTGGGCGGGCCATTTGCTGTTGATCGGGAAAGCGGCGAGTGCATTCATCGGAAAGTCCCCAGGCGGAAAGTCCTCATAATAACCACTGGCTCGGCGTCCTGCATGGGTCATGATTGCGCAACATAGCCGCGCTAATCTCGCGTGCTGACGAACCAAAGAGCGGATAAACACTCTTAAGTGCGCCATCAGGGTGAACGGAGACACTCGTTACAACGACACGGAAAACCGCAGGACGCCGGATGCGTCACTGGCGCCGGGCCTGTACGACTTAACCCCAAGCACGAAGACTCGACACTACAATGACAATCAAGCCTCTGTGCCTTGCTAAACGCCTTAAACGCTATTCATACATCATGTTGCCGCTGCTTCTGGTCGGCGGCGCAATCGGCCTGACGCTGGAGTCGCGGACCAGCCGCGCCGAACCGGTGGATGGCGTACAAACCCTGGTCTTCCTGCGTCACGGTGAAAAACCGGTCGGCGGCCTCGGCCAGCTCAACTGCCAGGGCCTGAATCGCGCGATGAACCTGGCGAGCGTATTGCCGGAAAAATTCGGCAAGGCCAATTACGTATTCGCCGCCAACCCGACACGCAACGTCGAGGAAGGTGAACACGACAATTCCTACAGCTACATTCGGCCGCTGATGACCATCAGCCCCAGCGCCATCAAGCTCGGCCTGCCGGTGAATATCAAATTCTCAGCCAATGACACCAGCGCCCTCGCCGACGAGTTGGTCGAAGACAAGTACCACAACGCGATCATCTATACCGCCTGGTCCCATGGCTATCTGCCGGAGCTGATCAACAAGGTGGCCAGTGAAGCCTCGGGGGAAAAACACACCATCACTGAGGATTGGTCAGGCGATGACTACGACACGCTCTATGTCCTGACCTTGACCTGGCATAACGGCAAAGCGTCGCTGCTGAGCCGCAATTACAAGCAAGGCCTGAATAACGGCCAGCAGACATGCCCGGACGCAACTCAAGTCAGCGCAGATATCTGAAGCCTGGGCGCCACAGGCGTATGATGCCCCGCTATTGAACCATCTGCGGATCTGCACCATGCCCAACCTCATCTCCCACCAGCCCAACCGGGGCTGGTCCTTCTGGTGGAAACCAGCGCTGTTCGTGCTGGTGGCCTGCATAGGCCTCTACTACGTGAAGTGGTCGCCCTACTACCTCAAGGCGTTCGTGGCGGCGGATAACCACAGCATCGGCGCCTCGATTCTGAATGACCAGCAAAGCTCGCCACTGGCAGCGGCGCTGGCCTATGCCCAGGTATATTTCCTGGCGATCTGGAAGGCCGCCGTGCTGGCGGTCATCCTGGGCTCGCTGCTGCAAGTGTTGATTCCCCGCGACTGGTTGCTGCGTCTGTTCGGCCGCGCCGGGCTGGGTTCGACCGTGCGTGGCGGGCTGTTCGCCTTGCCGGGAATGATGTGCAGTTGCTGCGCGGCCCCGGTGGCGGCCGGCATGCGCCGTCAGCAGGTGTCGGTGGGCGCGGCCCTGGCCTTCTGGATCGCCAACCCGGTATTGAACCCGGCAACCCTGGTGTTCATGGGTTTTGTGCTGGGCTGGGGCTTTACCGCATTGCGGCTGGTCGCAGGTATTGTGCTGGTGGTCGGCGTGTCCCTGGTGGCGCAGCGGATTGCCCGGCCCGACCAAGTGCCTGAAGCCGCACTGGATGCGGTGGCCGACGTCAGCCAGGTCGAGTCGCAGCCGTTCCTGAGCCGTTGGTTACGCACCCTGTGGCAATTGTTCTGGAGCACGATCCCGATCTATATCGTCGCCGTGCTGGTGTTGGGTGCTGCGCGGGTCTGGCTGTTCCCCCATATTGACGGGGCCATGGCCAACAGCCTGATGTGGCTGGTGCCGCTGGCGATCGTCGGCACGCTGTTCGTGATTCCTACCGCCGCCGAGATCCCAATCGTACAAACCATGATGACCCTGGGCATGGGCACCGGGCCGGCCGTGGCCTTGCTGATGACCCTGCCCAGCGTGAGCCTGCCGTCACTGTTGATGCTGCGCAAGGATTTCGATGCGCGCGTGCTGGTGACGGTGGCCGGGCTGACCATGCTGATGGGCGTGGTGTGTGGGTTGATCGGGGCGGTCCTTCTTTAGATTTCTGGCGACATTCAGGGCCCTTTCACGAGCAAGCCCGCTCCCACATCCAACCGGGCTCATCCTGTAGGATTGCGATCGAAATGTGGGAGCGGGCTTGCTCGCGAAGAGGCCCTCAAACCCACCGATTATTCTCGCCTGGCACTGCGCTCGCGCAAATAATCCACCACCGCGCCCTGCTCCCCCGCGAACTCGATCCGTGCGCCTTTGCTTTCACGCTGGAAGGCGTACATCGGGTCGTAATACTCACGCAGCAACCCTTCGATCCACACCCGGTGCAAGTCCACCGCACCGCTGCGGGCCTGTTCAGCCAAAGCGTCCTGCAAAACAGCCTGCAAGCGCTGGAAGCGCTCGCCGCCCAGCCGTTTGTGGATATTGGCCAGGCTCTGGGTCAGGCGCTCGGCAAACAGCGCCGGGCCATTTTCTCCAAACACCTGGATAAACTCGGCGCACAGGTCGACCACGTAATCACGCAAGATCCTTTCGACCCGGCCTTCAACGCTGTCTTCCAGCCACACCATCGGGAACGCCTGCATGCCTTTGTACAATGGCAATGGCAGCGCACAGCTGCCGATCATGCGGCTCTCATCCTCAACGACAAATTGCTCGATACCCGCCGCGCGTTTTTTCAGCAGGTCCACCGCCAGGCGGTTTTCGAAGTCGATGTTGGACGGTTGTGTCGTGGCGCGCTTGCCGAAGCTGGAACCGCGATGGTTGGCGTGCCCCTCAAGGTCCAGGGCGTTATGCAACTGGCCAAGCACCTCGGTTTTACCCGTGCCGGTCATGCCGCCCAGCAATACGAAATCACACTCGGCGGTCGCTTGCTCCACGGTATCCAACAAAAAGGTACGCATGGCCTTGTAGCCACCGCCGACGCGGGGATACTCGATACCGGCTTCAGTCTTCAACCATTGCTGCACGATCTGCGAGCGCAGCCCGCCGCGAAAGCAGTACAAGTAACCGTCAGGATTGGCCTTGGCGAACTGCGCCCACTGTTCGATACGCTCGGCCTTGATTGCCCCCGAGACCAGCTCATGCCCCAGCACAATCGCGGCTTGCTGGCCCTGCTGTTTGTAACAGGTGCCGACCCGCTGGCGCTCGTCGTCAGTCATCAACGGCAGGTTGATCACCCCGGGAAACGCGCCCTTGATGAATTCGATCGGCGCGCGGGTATCCATCATCGGCCGGTCGTTGAGGAAGATGTCGCGGTAGTTGGTGATGTCGGTTGCCATCAAAACACCTCTACCGCGTGTGTCTGTCGCTCAACCAGTTCACCGATCGGCTCCAGGCTCAGGCCCAGCTCGGCGGCCACCGCGTGGAACTCAGCGTCACCTTCGGCGGTAACGGCGATCAGCAGGCCGCCACTGGTCTGCGGGTCGCACAGCACGCGTTTGTGCAGCTCCTGCAAGCGCCCGAGTTTGCTCGAGTAGCTGTCGAAGTTGCGCAAGGTGCCACCGGGCATGCAGCCCTGATCCAGGTAATCCTCGATCCCTGCAAGGCGTGGGACTTTTTCGTACTCGATGCGGGCCGTGAGACCACTGCCGTCAGCCATTTCCACCAGGTGGCCCAACAGGCCGAAACCGGTGACATCCGTCATGGCCGTGACGCCGCCCAACTTACCGAAGCGGCTGCCGGGTTTATTGAGTGTGCACATCCAGTCACGGGCCACGCCGACATCCGCCTCGCGCAATTTGCCCTTCTTCTCGGCAGTGGTGAGGATGCCGATGCCCAGCGGTTTGGTCAGGTACAGTTTGCAGCCGGCGGTAGCGGTGTCGTTGCGTTTCATATGGCGCTTTTGCACGATGCCGGTCACGGCCAGGCCGAAAATCGGCTCCGGGGCATCAATGGAGTGGCCACCCGCCAGCGGGATACCGGCGGCATCGCACACCGAACGGCCGCCACGGATCACTTCGCGGGCAACCTCCGGCGCCAGCACATTCACCGGCCAGCCCAGAATGGCAATGGCCATCAACGGGTCGCCCCCCATGGCGTAGATGTCGCTGATCGCGTTGGTGGCGGCAATGCGGCCGAAGTCAAAGGGGTCATCGACGATCGGCATGAAAAAGTCAGTGGTGGAAACCACACCGCGTTCGTCGTCGATGGCGTACACCGCCGCATCGTCGCGTGAGGCATTGCCGACCCACAGATTGGGGTCGAGGTTCTGCGCGCCGCTGCCGGCGAGGATCACTTCCAGCACCTGGGGCGAAATCTTGCAGCCGCAACCCGCGCCGTGGCTGTACTGGGTGAGGCGAATCGGCTCGTTCATGGTGGACCTCAAGGTAACAAGTGGGCGGATTCTATCAGACAGCAAAAAGCCGGCTGGACTCTTGGGAGTTCAGCCGGCTTTTGGGTTTAGCCGTTACTGCCTGGCAGCGAGCAAACGCTTATGGCGATTGCGCCGCGCGATGTTCAGGCACTCGATCACCGCCGAGAACGCCATGGCCGCGTACACGTAGCCTTTTGGCACGTGAGCGCCGAAGCCTTCAGCGATCAACGTCATGCCGATCATGATCAGGAAGCCCAGGGCCAGCATCACGACCGTCGGGTTGTCGTTGATGAACTTGGCCAGTGGTTCAGCCGCCACCAGCATCACGATAACCGAGGTCACCACGGCAATGATCATGATCGGCAAATGCTCGGTCATGCCCACGGCGGTGATGATGCTGTCGATGGAGAACACCAGGTCGAGCAGCAGGATCTGACCAATCGCCGCGGCAAAGCCGATGGTCACCACATTGCCGGTGGTCGCCTTTTCTTCCGGCTCAGGGTCCATGCTGTGATGGATCTCGGTAGTCGCCTTCCACACCAGGAACAGGCCACCGGCGATCAGGATCATGTCTTTCCACGAAAACGCCTGGCCGAAGATCTCAAATACCGGGGCCGTCAACTTCACGATAAACGCGATAGTGCTCAACAGGCCCAGGCGCAACACCAGCGCCATGCTGATACCGATACGCCGCGCCTTGGCTCGGTGCTTTTCAGGCAATTTGTTGGTGAGGATCGAGATAAAGATCAGGTTATCGATGCCCAGCACGATTTCCATGACGATCAAGGTGGCCAGTGCCACCCAGGCGGTGGGGCTGGCGGCCAGTTGTAAAAGGTAGTCCATAGGTCAGTCCTGACGTTGTGCTGGGGAATTAGGCTTCTTTGTTGCTCGTTTCAGGCTCTTTTTCTTGCTGATCAGCCTTTTTTTGCGGACTGATCAGGCCTTGCGTCGCCTCACTCAATGCCTGCTCGGCGGCTTTGTGGGTGTCATCGATGGCTTGCTTGGCCGACTCGGTCGCCTTGCCCAGCACTTGCTGGGCGCTTTTTTCGACCTGATCACACCCGCTGATCACCACCAATGAAAGCGCAAGTAAGGCCGCCGCGCCCAGGGAATTGAGTTGCATGCTGTATTCCTCGTTAGAACCAGTGGGTCCAAATAGTGGCCCCTCGATAGCGAGGCATTCTATGCAGCTGAACAGTTCAGGAAAATTCGTATTTTTCTCGCGTATACTTCGATTTTTACGAAGTGTATACGACGATGCTCAATTACCGACAGCTGCATTATTTCTGGGTGGTGGCCAAGACCGGCAGCATCGTGCGCGCCTGTGAGCAATTGAACCTTACGCCCCAGACCATCAGCGGGCAGATCAGCCTGCTGGAGCAGACCTTCGGTATTGCACTGTTTCAGCGTGTCGGCCGCCAGCTTGAACTCACCGAAGCCGGGCGCCAGGCGTTGCCCTACGCTGAGCAAATGTTCCAGACCGGCAACGAACTGGAGGCGATGTTGCGCGCGCAGCCCAATGAACAGCAGATCCTGTTCAGGGTCGGCGTGGCGGATGTGGTGCCCAAATCCATCGTTTACCGGCTGATTGCACCTACGATGGAGCTGAGCGAACAAATCCGTATCACCTGCCGCGAGGACAAACTCGAACGTTTACTGGCAGACCTGGCGATCCAGCGTCTCGACCTGGTGATCTCCGACAGCCCCATGCCCACTCACCTGGACATCAAAGGCTACAGCCAGAAACTGGGGGAATGTGGCATCAGCTTTTTCGCCACCCAGGCGTTGGCCGACCAGTACGGTGGCGATTTCCCACAATGCCTGCAGGGGGCGCCATTATTGATTCCGGGGGCCGAGACAGTGGTGCGCAGCCGCTTGCAACGCTGGTTCGCCGAGCAGCAGATTCAACCGAAGATCATCGGTGAGTTCGATGACAGTGCATTAATGCAGGCGTTTGGCCAATCGGGCAGCGGAATCTTTATCGCTCCCAGCGTGATTGCCGACGAGGTGGTGCACCAGTACGGCGTGGCGCTGATCGGCCAGACCGATGCGGTGACCGAGTCGTTCTATGCAATCTCGGTGGAGCGCAAGGTCAAGCACCCCGGCATCGTGGCGATTACCGAAGGTGCCCGACGCGAGTTGTTTACCGCCCTGCCCTGACGACTCAGGCGTTGGATGCGACCGGTTGCCTGGCGGTCATCAGCCACAACGCCAGCAAGATCGACACCAGGATAAACCCGGACGCCGCAAAGCCCAGGCTGCCAAGGCCGAGGGTGTCGATCACATGCCCACCGACCATTGCCCCCAGGCCAATGCCCAGGTTGGCCCCGGCGATATTCAACGACGCCGCAAACGCTGGCGCATGGGGCGCGGCCTTCATCAACCGCACGTGGCTGACCAGGAACATCGCCGCCTGGGTCACGCCCCACACGGCCATCGCCGCCGCGAGGCCGACAGTGGAGTGAATCGCCGGGACCACCGCCACCATGCCCGCGATCATGAACCCACAGAACACCATGGATGCGATCAATGGGTGGCGATCCACTGCGCGCCCGCCGAGTGAATTGCCGATCAGGCCCACCGCGCCAAACCCCATCAGGCACCAGCCCACCAGTGTGCCGTCGAACCCGGCCAGGCGCTCAAGGATGTCTGCCAGGTAGGTATAAGCGGTGAACATGCCGCTGAACACCAGCACTGACAGCAGGATATGACCCTGCATCAACGGGTTGCGCAGGATCTTGAATTGCGAGCGCAGCGTCACCTGGTCGTTCTTCGGCTGGGTCACCGGCAAGTAGATGAACAGCAGCAACGCCTTGGCCAACGCTACGACCGCCAGTATGGCAAACGCGGTACGCCAGCCGAACATGTCGGAAATCAACGTGCCGACCGGAATGCCGAACACCGTGGCACAGACGATGCCGAAGCCGATTTTTTCGATGGCTCGCCCGGCGTATTCGGGGCCAACAATGTCCACCGCGGTTTCGCTGGCCAAGGCCCAGAACACCGGTAACCCCAGCGCCGGTATCAGCCGCGCGAACGCCATCACCCAAATATCGGCGCCAGCGCCGCCACGGTATTGGCCACGCCGAACATGATCAGGATGCTGATAAACAAGCGCTTGCGTGGGAAGCGCGCGCAGTACGCCGTCAGAAACGGACCGAACGCCGCCACGGTAAAGGCGAACAAGGTCACCAACAATCCCGCCTGGGACACGCTGACATTCAGGTCCCGGGCAATCGACGGCAGCAGGCCCACGATGACGAATTCTGTGGTCAACACAGTAAAGCCGGCGGCCGACAGCAGCAGGATGGGAAACAACATGAAAACTCCAGAAACGACGACATCAACGACAGCCCGAAGGGCTCGCTGACGGAGAGGAAAGATGAGAGAGGAGAATATTAACAGAGTATGTCTGGATTTTGCCAAAGCCTGCGGGTGTGGGTGACGCAATGCCGCACCGAACGGGACGCTTCCTACAGCATGTTAGACTCCGCACCTACTGCCTACAGCACTTTCCGCCTGCAATGCTGCGTTCTATTAAAAAAACTAGAGACAACTGTTTATGACTGCTGCCCCTTCCCTGTTGCAACGACTTCTGCGCGTTAGCCTGGTCACCCAAATTGTCTTCGGCTTGATTGCCGGGATCCTGTTGGCCCTGTGGATGCCCGAGGCTGCCCGCGCCACCGGCTTTATCGGCAAGGTGTTCGTCACCGCCCTGAAGGCCGTCGCACCGATCCTGGTGTTCGTGCTGGTCATGGCCTCGATCGCCAACCATAAACACGGCCAGGAAACCCATATCAAGCCGATCCTGTTCCTGTACCTGCTCGGCACCTTTGCGGCTGCCGTCGTGGCGGTGGTTGCCAGTACGCTGTTCCCGTCGTCCCTGGTGCTTGCCACCCATGACGTCGCGGTAAGCGCTCCCGGCGGCATCGGCGAGGTGTTGCAAAGCCTGCTGTTGAGCGTGGTGGATAACCCGGTGAGCGCACTGATGAATGCCAACTTTATCGGCATTCTGGCGTGGGCCATCGGCATGGGCATCGCGATTCGCCATGCTGGCGAAACCACCCGCACCGTGCTCGACGACCTGTCCAACGGCGTGACGCTGATCGTGCGCGTGGTGATTCGCTTCGCGCCGCTGGGGATCTTCGGCCTGGTGGCCTCGACCCTGGCCACCTCGGGTTTTGGTGCCCTGCTCGGCTACGCTCACCTGCTGGTGGTGTTGATCGGCTGCATGCTGTTCGTGGCATTGGTGGTCAACCCGGCCATCGTGTTCTGGAAGCTGCGCCGTAACCCCTACCCACTGGTGCTGATGTGCCTGCGTGAGAGCGGCATCACCGCTTTCTTCACCCGCAGTTCGGCGGCAAATATCCCGGTAAACCTGGCGTTGAGCAAACGCCTGGGCCTGCATGAAGACACCTATTCGGTATCGATCCCACTGGGCGCCACCATCAATATGGCCGGTGCCGCGATCACCATCACCGTGCTGACCCTGGCGGCCGTGCATACCCTGGGGATTGCCGTCGACCTGCCGACCGCCGTGTTGCTCAGCGTGGTGGCGGCAGTGTGTGCATGCGGGGCGTCGGGCGTGGCCGGTGGCTCGTTGCTGTTGATTCCCCTGGCGTGCAGCCTGTTCGGTATTCCCAGCGAGATCGCCATGCAGGTAGTCGCCGTAGGCTTCATCATTGGTGTGTTGCAGGATTCGGCGGAAACCGCGCTCAATTCGTCCACCGATGTGCTGTTTACCGCCGCCGCGTGCCTGGGCCAGGAAGAACAGCCGGCTTAACCCTCAGGCGAAAAAAAGCCCGGGGCGGTTCGTTGCAGAACCGCCCCGGGCTTTTTTGTACCTGGGTGCTTAGAACGCGCCCATGTAATCGCGCTTGCCCACTTCTACGCCGTTGTGACGCAGCAAGGCGTAAGCGGTGGTGACGTGGAAGAAGAACTGCGGCAGGCCGTAGGTCAGCAGGTAGGACTGGCCGCTGAAGCGCTTCTCTTTCGGGGTGCCTGGGCGGGTGATGATCTCGATGCCTTCTTTGCCATCGATTTGCTCGGGCTTGATGGTGTCGACAAACGCCAGCACCTTGGCGATCAGCGCTTGCAGGTCGGCAAAGGTCACTTCGCTGTCTTCGTACTTCGGCACTTCAATCTCGGCCAGGCGTGCGGAAACGCCCTTGGCGAAGTCGACGGCGATCTGCACCTGGCGCACCAGCTGGAACATATCCGGGAACAGGCGCGCTTGCAGCAGTGCATTGGGCTCGATGTTCTTGGCGGTGGCATGGGCTTCGGCTTTGTTCAGCACATCGCTCAGGGCGTTGAGCATTTGCTTGAAGACCGGGATGGAGGCGGCGTACAGGGAAATAGTCATGACAGTCTCGCGGTGATGGCAGGGTGTGTAACCAGCGGCGATTATAGACATGCCAGCCGCGTGTGCAGCTTGTCTTTTATTTTTTCAGGATTAGGCTAGGGGACTCACTGCATAGGGAAAGCGCGATGACCGCCGAGCACGCCACCGACACCCCAGAACCGCGCCTGAACAGCACGGAAATTCGCATCCTGGGCTGCCTGATCGAAAAACAGGCGACCAACCCGGAAACCTACCCCCTGACCCTTAATGCATTGGTGCTGGCCTGCAACCAGAAAACCAGCCGCGAGCCGGTGACGAACCTCAGCCAAGGCCAAGTCGGGCAAAGCCTGCGCGCGCTGGAAGGCCAAGGCTTTACGCGCCTGGTCATGGGCAGCCGGGCCGACCGCTGGGAGCATCGTGTGGACAAGGCACTGGAGCTGGTGCCAGCCCAGGTGATACTGATCGGGCTGCTGTTTCTGCGCGGGCCGCAGACGGTCAATGAACTGCTGACCCGCAGCGGACGCATGCATGATTTTGAAGATGCCGAGCAGGTGGTGCACCAACTGGAGCGCCTGATTGCGCGCGGGCTGGCGCTGTTGGTGCCGCGTCAGGCGGGGCAACGGGAAGATCGTTATACCCATGCGCTGGGCGATCCGGCGGATATTGAAGTGATTCTGTCGGCGCGGGGTAATCCGGTGGAGCGGTCGGCCGGTGCCGTCTCTTCGGATCGTATCGAAGAACTTGAAGCCCGGATTGCAGCGCTGGAAGAGCGCCTTTCGCAGCTGGAACAGGCTTAACACGGTCAACAGGTGGGAGCTGGCTTGCCTGCGATGCAGACACCTCGGTACATCAGGTACACCGGGATGATGCTATCGCAGGCAAGCCAGCTCCTACATGGGTTCTTCAGTGTTCTCTAGGCTCGGGCAAACGCCACGGCTTTTTCAAACTGCGCCTGCGTCGGCCGCACGCCGGTGTACAGCACAAACTGCTCCAACGCCTGGATCGCGATCACTTCCAGCCCGGTAATCACCCGCTTGCCCTGGGCACGCCCGCGCACAATCAGCGGCGTTTCGGCGGGGATCGCCACCACATCAAAGACGGTGTCCGCGGCATCCACTGCGCCAGCCTCAAAGGCTAACTGGTCGGCCTCCGCCCCGCCGGTCATGCCAATCGGCGTCACGTTGACCAACATCTGCGGGCGCAACTCACCCAATTGCGCTTGCCACTCATACCCCAGACCTTGTGCCAACGCCCGGCCTGCCGCCTCATTGCGCGCCACAATCACGCCGTTGGTATAACCACCGTCGCGCAAGGCACTGGCCACGGCCTTGGCCATGCCGCCGCTGCCACGCAGGGCAAAGGTCGCGTCTTTTGGCACTGCGTGTTTTTTCAGCAGCTGTTCGATAGCAATGTAGTCAGTGTTATAGGCCTTGAGATGGCCGTTGGTGTTGACGATGGTGTTGAGGGAAGCGATAGCCTTGACCGACTCATCCAGCTCGTCGACCAAGGCGATACTGGCTTCCTTGAACGGCATGGACACACCGCAACCACGGATGCCCAGCGCCCTAATACCACCGATCGCGCCGGGCAAATCCTGGCTGCTGAACGCTTTATAATAAAAATTCAAACCCAACTGTTCGTACAGATGGTTATGGAAACGCAAGCCAAAATTCCCAGGGCGCGCCGACAATGACATACACAGCTGGGTGTCCTTGTTGGGGTGCATCTGCATGGGTAACTCCTTTGAGTAAGCAATTCGGTACAGACCTTACACAACCTTTACCTATCGGCCGTGCTGTTTTTCAGAAATACGTTGTCTTAAAAGTATCCCCGCGACAATCCTTGAGTCTATTGATTGCAGACCACAAGCGCAGGGGCTAACCGAGGAATGACCATGATTCGTAAAATCCCCAAAATCGCCTTGCTTATCGGCGCACTCGCTATGGCAGGCCAAGCCTCCGCCCACGGTGGTGGTTGGGGTGGCCCGGCCGTATTGGGTGCTTTGGTCGGCGCAGCCGTAGTGGGCTCCGTGGTTGCCAGCCAATCCCAGCCGGTCTACGTGCAGCAACCGGTGTATGTCCAGCCGCAACCGGTTTACGCCGCGCCGCCGCCGGTCTACTACGCACCGCCACCACCGGTGTATGTGCAACAACAGGTTTACTACCGCCCGGCGCCGGTCTACTACGGCCCACCGCGCGGCTATTACGGCCCTCCCCACGGCTATTATGGTCGCGGCTGGTAACACGCAATTGAGATGACAGGTACAGGCCTCGCCTACACGCGGGGCCTTTTTTTGCCTGAAAAGTCCGGATTCATCCTGCCAAGGTCGCTCTGAGGACAATGGTCGACGCGTAATCGCACATGATTATGGCCAATGACCCCTTGCTCGAACGCGCCTCGCGCTGTCATGTTTGTGTCACGAAACACTCCCACTATCGACACTGTCCACCCAATAACAAACAGGACGACTGACCATGCCCACGCAAAACCCGCATCGAACCGCTGGCCTGTGTACGTCCAGCAAGGTCTACAGCGCACTGACCGAACTCAAGCACCTTGAGGGCCACCGCAGCGCAAAATTCCTGTCGCTGCTGGCGGAAAACCTGGTGCGTAAAGGCCTGCTCAGTGAACAGGAAGTGGTTTCCATGCTCGATCAAGTGGTGGATTGACGCCTGGCGTTAATGTCGACTATCGAGCCAGGTGATTTTTCCTACGGGCAAACAGCCAGTATGGTGACCTCCATAGCAATTGGAGGTACCTATGCCCACTGTTCAGATCATGTCCGTCATCGGCAGCGCAGTCCCCGCCCCTCTTCGTGAGCACGGGTTGCTGGCCTGTTGGTATCTGGTGCGCGATGGCGAGCCCATCAGCGGCCCGCTCACCTCGTTGTCCGCCGCCGAAAAACAGCTGCAGCAAGCGTCGAACTTCAGACTCCACGCATGAGCCTCACGCTCTGTAACGTCTAGGGCAACGGCAGCTTGACCCGTGGCTTGCTTTCCACGAACAGCGCCCAACTGGACATAAACAGCGCCGCTACCAGCGGACCGATCACAAACCCGTTCAGGCCAAACACAGACAGGCCGCCCAAGGTCGAGATCAGGATCAGGTAATCCGGCATCTTGGTGTCCTTACCCACCAGGATCGGGCGCAGCACATTGTCCACCAACCCAATCACGAAAACGCCGAACAGTCCCAGCACTACGCCCTGCCAGATCGAACCGCTCAACAGGAAGTAGGCAGCCACCGGCGCCCATACAATTCCTGCGCCGACCGCCGGCAACAGCGAAAGAAACGCCATCAGCACCGCCCAGAGCAACGCACTGGGAATGTCCAGAAACCAGAAAATCAAACCACCCAGCGCACCTTGGGTCACGGCCACCAGTACGTTGCCCTTGACCGTCGCGCGCACCACCCGGTTGAACTTGAGCTGCAACCGACGCTTTTGCGGCTCGGCCAGCGGCACCGCCGTGCGTACCTTGCGCACCAGTTCCGGGCCGTCGCGCAGCAGGAAAAACAGCAGATACAGCATGATGAAAAAGCTCACCAGGAAATCAAACGTACCCTGGCCGAAGCTGAATGCCTGGGTCGCAAAGAACTGGCTGCCCTGCATTGCACTCTTGACGATTTTTTCTCGCAGGCCTTCCAGGTTGCCCATGCCAAAGCGGTCAAGCAGGTGCTGGAAATAAGGCGGCAGCACGTTTTTGAACTGCTCGATATACCCCGCCACATCCAGTTTTCCGCTCTCGATATTTTTATAGAGCGTCGCGCCCTCTTGCACCAACAGCACGCTGGTAATGATCACCGGCAGAATCGCAATGATCAGGCACACCGTCAGGGTGGCCAGGGATGTCAGGTTGCGGTTCCAGCCAAACCGCAGCTGCAGGCGCCGCTGCATAGGGGCAAAGATAATGCCGAGGATCACCGCCCAGAACACCGCGCCGTAGAACGGCAGCAATATCCAGATAAAGGCGATGGTGACCAGGGCCAGCAACAACAGCAGGGTTTTGAATTGCAGGTTCGTTTGGTTCATGTCCGGTCCATGTCAGAAAGCAAAGGGCCTTCGTAAGCCCTGTTGCTTAGTCCGCTGCGAAACCTGGGAGTGCCCTTGTTTATAGAACGAGCATAGACCGCATCGCTCGATGGCTTGAAGTATCCGACCGCGCCTCACTCAACAGAGCGCGTATTGCGTGGTGTGTACGCCGATGACCACCAGGCCATCCTTTTCGTAGCGCTGCGCCGAGGTCTTTACACAGGGCCTGGAAGCCCTTGAGGTGTCGCGCGCGTGTCGCGAACCCGCTGGCGATACAAAGTCAGCAAAAGGACGATCTGGATCAATAAAGCCCGCTGCCGGCTCCTTTACCCTCGCGACCTTTTGCGACTTGAGCCCATGCCCCCTGTGATCGCCCCCGAGCTGCTCGCCCCCGCCGGCACCCTGAAAAACATGCGCTATGCCTTCGCCTACGGCGCCGATGCGGTCTACGCCGGCCAGCCGCGCTACAGCCTGCGAGTGCGCAACAATGAGTTCGACCACGCCAACCTGGCACTCGGCATCCACGAAGCCCACGCGCTGGGCAAACGCTTCTACGTGGTGGTGAACATTGCGCCGCACAACGCCAAGCTGAAGACCTTCCTCAAAGACCTGGCCCCCGTAATCGCCATGGGCCCGGATGCGCTGATCATGTCCGACCCGGGGCTGATCATGCTGGTGCGACGCCACTTCCCCTTGATGCCCGTTCACTTGTCGGTGCAAGCCAATACGGTGAATTGGGCCAGTGTGGAGTTCTGGCAGCAGCAAGGCATCTGCCGGGTGATTCTGTCGCGGGAGCTGTCACTGGAAGAGATCGGCGAAATCCGCCAGCACGTGCCGGCCATGGAGTTGGAAGTGTTTGTGCACGGTGCCTTGTGCATGGCCTATTCCGGCCGCTGCCTGCTTTCCGGGTATATGAACAAACGCGACGCCAACCAAGGCACCTGCACCAATGCGTGCCGTTGGAAATACCAGGCGGTGCCGGCGATGGAAAACGCCACCGGCGATATCGTCCAGGAGTTTCAGCCTACGCTGGGTATTGGTACGCCGACCGATCAGGTGTTTCTGCTACAAGAAACCCACCGCCCCGATGAACAGATGCCCGCGTTCGAGGATGAGCACGGCACCTACATCATGAACGCCAAGGACCTGCGCGCGGTGCAGCATGTGGAACGCCTGACCCACATGGGCGTGCATTCGCTGAAGATCGAAGGCCGTACCAAATCCCACTTCTACTGCGCGCGCACCACCCAGGTGTATCGCAAAGCCATTGATGATGCGGTGGCCGGCCGAGCCTTTGACCGTAACCTGATGACCGATCTGGAGTCCCTGGCGCAACGCGGCTACACCGAAGGCTTTTTGCGCCGTCATGTGCATGACGAATACCAGAACTACCAGAACGGCAGCTCGGTATCGGAACGTCAGCAGTTTGTCGGGGAATTGACCGGCGAACGCCGGGGCGAGCTGGCCGAGGTCAAGGTGAAGAACCGCTTTGCCGTGGGTCATCACCTGGAACTGATGACCCCCGCCGGTAACTTTCACTTTGACCTGGCCACGCTGCACAATGCCAAGGGCGAAGCCATCGAGGTGGCGCCGGGGGATGGGCACACCGTGTATGTACCGCTGCCGGCGCAGATGGACCTGCAATTTGGCTTGCTGATGCGGGATATCTGAACGCGCGTGGGCCTGGTATTAACCTCAGACAACCCAGCCTCCAAGCCAGGTCTGGTTAGATCCTGAACTGACCGACAAGCTGCCCCAACCGCTGGCCGAGGTCCGCCAGGCTGCGCGACGTCTGGGCGCCCAGTTGGGTTTCATCGGCCACGCTGTCCACCGCCACGGCGATTTGATGCACGCTGCGGTTGATCTCTTCGGCCACGGCGGTCTGTTCTTCCGCCGCGCTGGCAATCTGCGCGTTCATGGAATTAATGGTGCCGATCAATTGGGCCATGGTGTCCAGCGACGCCCCGGCTTCGTTGGCCCGGGCCGAGGTACCGTCGCCCGCATCGCTGGAGCGGCGCATCGACTCCACGGCGGCCTCGGTGCCTTTTTGCAGGCGGTCGATCATGCCCTGGATTTCCTGAGTGCTGGTCTGGGTGCGACTGGCCAGGGCGCGGACCTCGTCGGCGACCACGGCAAAACCACGCCCGGCCTCGCCGGCCCGCGCGGCTTCGATGGCGGCGTTGAGCGCCAGCAGATTGGTCTGCTCGGCAATCGAGCGGATCACGCCAAGCACGCTGACAATCGACGACACGTCCTGTTGCAGGCTGTCGAGGGACACGCCGCTGCTGCGAATATCGTTCACCAGCGCATGGATCTGCGCGATGCTGCCGTCCACCACACGCTTGGCGGCCTGGCCTTCCACGTCAGTTTGCTGCGCCGCCACGGAAGCACCCTGCGCACTGCGCGCGACTTCTTGCGCAGCGGAAGACATCTGGTTGATCGCGGTGGCGACCTGATCGGTTTCGTGACGCTGGCGCTCCATGGCCTGCTCGGAACGCTGGGCCTGGTCCGATACCTGACTCACCAGGCCGGTGAGTTGCGCAGTCATCTCGGTGATCTGGCGCACCAGGCCGTGGATCTTGTCGACAAAACGGTTGAATGCGCCGGCCAGATCGCCCAGTTCGTCCTGGCTGGTAATGGCCAGGCGGCGGGTCAAGTCGCCCTCGCCCGCCGCGATATCGTCGAGGTTGGCTTTCATCAGGTTCAGCGGGCGCAGGATGGTATTGGCCGTCACCATACCCACGGCGGCAATCACCAACAGCACCACCACGGCCACGCCGAGAATGCTCAGCAGTACGCCTTCCATGCGTTTCTCGACCTTGGCCTCGACCACCGCCACCTGGCCTTCGATGCCGTCGAGGTTGACCGACGTACCAATCACCATGTCCCACTTCGGCAGGTACTCGGTGTAACCCAGCTTGGGCACCAATTCGGTCTGCCCCGGCTGGGTCGAGCTGTATTGCAGGTAGTGGGTGCCGTCTTTGCCGACCTTGACCAGGTCGCGGTTTACGTAGACCCCGTTGGGGTCGCGGTTGTCCTTGAAGCTCTTGCCGACGCCGTCCGGGCTGTTGCCCTTGAACAGGCGAATGGTCTCGGAGTCGTAGCCGAAGAAGTAGCCGTCCTTGCCGTAGGTGGTGTTGGACAGCAATTTGACCACCTCAGCCCGCGCGGCGGTGTCGCCCGGTGCGGCGGCATCGTAGAGCGGCTTGATGGTGGTCATGGCCACTTCCACATAACTTTTCAGCGTGGTCTTGGCGTCGTTGAGCAGGCGCTGGCGGGTTTCATCCACCTCATTGCGCGCCTGGCCCTGCAGAATCCACACGGTGGTCAGGCTGATGACCACGGCAAACAACAACACCGGCACTACAGCGAGGGACAGGACTTTGGCCTTCAAGCTCAGACGCATGGCTTTTCTCTCTTATTCGTGGCGACTTGAGAGGTTAACGGCCAACCGAGAAATATCTGTAGGCCCCAGGTATGCGTGGCCAGCGCCTCCATTTGTGGGTTATCAGAGGGTCATGGCAGCCAGCCAGCCAAATGCCAATAAAGGGATGTTGTAGTGCAGGAACGTCGGCACCACCGTGTCCCAGATATGGTGGTGCTGGCCGTCGATGTTCAGGCCGGAGGTAGGGCCGAGAGTCGAGTCCGATGCAGGCGAACCGGCGTCACCCAGCGCACCGGCCGTGCCGACAATGCACACGATGGCCAGCGGGCTGAAGCCCAGTTGCACGCACAACGGTACGAAAATCGCGGCAAGAATCGGCACCGTGGAAAACGACGAACCGATGCCCATGGTCACCAGCAACCCCACCAGCAGCATCAGCAACGCGCCCACCCCACGGCTATGGCCGATGAATGCCGCCGATGCTTCCACCAGCGAACGCACGTCACCGGTGGCCTTGAGCACTTCGGCAAACCCCGAGGAGGCGATCATGATGAAGCCGATCATCGCCATCATTTTCATGCCTTCGGTAAACAAGTCGTCGGTTTCACGCCAGCGCACAATGCCCGACACCGAGAAGATCAGGAAGCCGGCCAGGGCGCCGATAATCATCGAGTCCAGCCACAGTTGAATGATGAACGCCGAAGCAATCGCCAGCCCGGCCACCAGCAAGGTCAGCGGGTTGTACTGCACCGCCACTTGCTCGACCCGCTCGATTTTTTCCAGGTCGTACACACGCTTTTTGCGATAGCTGACAAACACCGCCACCAGCAGGCCGACCACCATGCCTAACGCAGGCAGGCCCATGGCGTGGGTGACGTTGACCTGGCTGATATCCACGCCGCTCTTGGCCACGTTGGCCAGCAGGATCTGGTTGAGGAAGATGTTGCCGAAGCCCACCGGCAGGAACATATAAGGCGTGATCAGGCCGAAGGTCATCACGCAAGCGATCAGGCGGCGGTCCAGTTGCAGCTTGGTCAGCACGTATAACAGTGGCGGCACCAGCAGCGGGATAAACGCGATGTGGATCGGCAAGATGTTCTGCGAAGCAATCGCTACCACCCACAACAAGCCGATCAACAGCCATTTGACGTGGCTGCCGCCGGTAGCTTCCTGACGATCGACCAACAGCAGCGCCTTGTCCGCCAGGGCATGAGCCAAGCCGGATTTGGCAATCGCCACGGCGAAAGCGCCGAGCAAAGCGTAGGACAGCGCCACGGTCGCGCCGCCGCCCAAACCACCGTTGAATGCCTTGAGCGTGGCCTCAATGCCCAGGCCACCGGTCAAGCCACCCACCAGGGCGCCGACAATGATGGCGATGACCACATGCACGCGGGACAAGCTGAGCACCAGCATGGTGCCGACCGCGGCGATGACTGCGTTAATCATGGTTACCTCAAGACAGAAACATAAAAACAGGCATACCCGCGCCCGGGCGGCCATTGGGTGGCGCCAGCGTGCAGGCTTTAAGAGGTCTTATTAGAGGGCGCGCACTTTGCAGCAGCCGGGCGCGCATGTCAAAAAACGGCGTCGTTTTTCAGCTTTCAATTGAACGTTTAAACAATAAAGAAACCGAAAAAGCGGCCGATAGCCTGACTCTCTGTGTTTTCAGGTTAAGGATGCTCCTCGATGTCCATCAGACAGCTCTCCATACAATGGAAAATCACCCTGCTCGCCGGCCTGTGCCTGCTGGGAATCGTGACCCTGCTGGTGGGTCTGTCGCTGTATCGCATGGAGCAGAGCTCGCAACAGGTCAAAGCCTCCAGCATGCAGATGCTCGACGAGTCCGCCCAGGCCCGCATCGAGGCGCAAGGTGAAGGACAGGCGCTGGGGATTCGCCAGCAATTCATGGATGCCTTCCAGTACGGCCATGGTTTTTCACGCCAGGTGCTGTTTTTGCGCGAACAGGCTGAAAAACGCTTTCTCGACGCCTTCGACACGCGCGAAGACCTGACCCGCCAGGTCAAGGCCGCGCTGCAGGCCAACCCGGATTTGCTCGGTTTGTCGCTGGTGTTCGAGGCCAATGCGCTGGACGGCAAGGATGAGTTGTTCGCCAACCAGGCGGAACTGGGCAGCAACGACAAGGGCCGATTCGCTCTCTACTGGTCGCAGCCGACACCCGGCAAACTGACCTCCATGGCACTGCCCGAAAGCGACATGTCCGACACCAGCACAGGCCCCAGCGGCGAGAAAGCCAACGCCTGGTTCACCTGCCCGCGCACCACCCTGAAACCCTGCGTCATCGAACCCTACTTTTATATGATCGACGGGCAAAACGTGCTGATGACCAGCATCGTCTTCCCACTGATGGTCAATGGCAAAGTCATCGCCTCGCTGTCGGCGGACATCAACCTCAACAGCCTGCAGGCCGTTAGCCAACAGGCCAGCCAGAAGCTGTATGACGGCCAGACCCAAGTCAGCATCCTCAGCTCCACCGGTTTGCTCGCCGGCTACAGCCCGGACGCCAGCAAACTCAGCCAGCGCCTGGACAAGGTCGACCCTGCCAGCGGTGCGCAATTGATCAACGCCCTGGCCAGCAGCACGCAGACCCGCAGCCTGCGCGCCGACCACCAACTCAAGGTGCTGGCGCCCTTCACACCGATTCCCGGCGGCAAACCGTGGGGCGTGTTGCTGGATGTGCCGGAAAAAGTCCTGGTGGGCCCGGCCGAAACACTCAAGACGCAGCTGGACGCCGATAACGCCCGTGGCACCTTGCTGGAACTGAGCCTGGGCCTGCTGGCTGCAGTGATTGGCTTGATCCTGGTGTGGCTGATGGCTCGCAGCGTGACCCGACCGATCCTCGGCGTGGCACGCATGCTGGAAGACATCGCCAGCGGCGAAGGCGACCTGACCCGCCGCCTGGCCTATGACAAGAAGGATGAGCTGGGGCAACTGGCCGGCTGGTTCAACCGCTTCCTCGACAAGCTGCAACCGATTATTGCTCAGGTGAAACGCTCGGTGCAGGACGCCCGTGGCACCGCCGACCAGTCCGCCGCGATTGCCAGCGAAACCAGCGCCGGCATGGAGCAGCAATACCGCCAGGTCGATCAGGTGGCGACCGCCTCCCATGAAATGAGTGCCACCGCCCAGGACGTGGCCCGCAGTGCCGCCCAAGCGGCACAAGCTGCGCGCGACGCCGACCAGGCCACCCGTGAAGGGTTGACCGTGATCGACCGCACCACCACCAACATCGGCAACCTGGCGGCGGATATGAGTACGGCCATGGCCCAGGTCGAAGGCCTGGCAGCCAATAGCGAGAAAATCGGTTCGGTGCTGGAAGTGATTCGCGGGATTGCCGAGCAGACCAACCTGCTGGCGCTCAACGCCGCCATTGAAGCCGCCCGCGCCGGTGAGGCCGGCCGTGGTTTTGCCGTGGTCGCCGACGAGGTCCGCAACCTGGCGCGACGCACCCAGGAGTCGGTGGAAGAAACCCGCCTGGTGATCGAGCATCTGCAAAGCGGCACCACCGAGGTGGTCAGTTCCATGGGCAACAGCTATCGCCAGGCCCAAGGCAGTGTCGAGCAGGTCGGCCAGGCGGTCACCGCCCTGCGCCAGATCGGCGATGCCGTCACGGTGATCAGCGACATGAACCTGCAAATCGCCAGCGCCGCCGAAGAGCAAAGCGCGGTGGCCGAAGAGATCAACAGCAATGTCGCGACGATTCGAGATGTGACCGAGTCGTTGTCGGAACAAGCGAATGAATCGGCACGGGTGAGCCAGGCGTTGAACAGCCTGGCGAATCAGCAGCAGGGGCTGATGGATCAGTTCCGCGTATAAGCGAATGGCACAAACCCTGGGCCCGATGAAGGGCCCCTGTGGGCGATCGCCCCCTCCCGCAGGTTGACCTGCGTTGCGTCAGCTTTGGCGTTTGGGCAACTCGACCAGCACTTTGAGCCCACCCTGCTCACTCTCCTGCAATTGCAACACCCCGCCCCACACCTCGACGATATCCCGCACGATCCCAAGGCCCAGGCCATGGCCGTCGACCTGTTCATCCAGGCGGGTGCCACGGCTGAACACCTGGTCGCGCTGGGCCTGTGGAATGCCCGGGCCGTCGTCTTCGACCGCCAGCAGATAGCTGTGCGCGGTTTCGCTGATACTCAAGCGTATTTCGGCGTCCGCCCATTTACAGGCGTTGTCCAGCAGGTTACCCAACAACTCCAGCAGATCTTCGCGGTCCCAGGGCAGTTGCAGGCCGGGCACAACGCGGTAGCTCAAATCCAGGTGTTCGCCGTGAATCATGTTCAACGTGGCCAGCAGGCCGGGCAGTTCCTTTTCGCAATCAAACAAGGTCCCCGGCAGCGTTTCACCGGCAAGACGGGCACGGTTGAGTTCGCGATTGAGGCGTTGTTGCACCTGCTCAAGCTGGTCGCGCAGCAACTTGCTCAGGTGCGGGTGGTCTTTGAGCACCTCACTCGACGCCGCACTCAACAACACCGCCAACGGGGTTTTCAGCGCATGGCCGAGGTTGCCCAAGGCATTGCGCGAACGCTTGAGGCTGTCTTCGGTGTGGGCCAACAGGTGGTTGATCTGCGCCACCAGCGGCTCGAGCTCCAGCGGCACTTGAGTATCAAGTTGCGAACGCTGGCCCTGTTGCAGTTGGGCGATCTGCTCGCGGGCGGTTTCCAGCGGCCGCAAGGCGCGACGCACGGTAACCCGTTGCAGGATCAACACCAGTAACAGCGCCGCCAGCCCAAGCACCAGACCAATCTGGCGCATCAGGCGGAAGCTTTCCCGCACAGGCGTGTAGTCCTGGGCCACGCTGATGGAAATCGACTGGCCGAAGCGCTTGTAGTCCGAACGCAACACCAGCAGTTGCTGGCCTTCCGGCCCCAATTGCAGGTTACCCTTGAGCCCGGCCTCGGGCAGGCGTGGCAGTTCCTGGTCCCAGAGCGAGCGTGAACGCCAGTGCGCGTCGGCAAAATCAATGCGGAAATAGTGCCCGGAAAACGGTCGCTGGTAAGCCGGTGACAGGCGTTGCTCATCCAGTTGCACACCGTTCGGCCCGCGCACCAGCGCCACCAGCAAGTTCTCGCTGTCGTTGCGCAACCCAGCGTCCAGATAACGCTGCAAACCGGCCTCGAACAGCCACAAACTGGTCTGCGCGAGCACCACGCCCACCACCACCATCACGCTGATCAGCCCCAGGCTCAGGCGCCGCTGAATCGACCTCATGCCGGGGCGGCGCCAAACCGGTAACCCTGGCCGCGCCGGGTTTCGATCACGCTGCGCCCCAGTTTGCGGCGCAGGTGGTTGACGTGCACCTCCAATACATTGGAGTCACGCTCGGTCTCACCGTCATACAAGTGCTCGGCCAAGTGGCTTTTCGACAGAATCTGTTCCGGGTGCAGCATGAAGTAGCGCAGCAGGCGGAATTCGGCGGCCGTCAGTTGGATTTCGTCACCCTCACGCAGCACACACTGGCGCCCTTCATCCAAGTGCAAGCCGGCCGCTTGCAACGTAGGCTGGTTGGCTTGGCCATGGGAGCGGCGCAACAGGGCCTGGATGCGCAAGTGCAGTTCTTCGGGGTGAAAGGGTTTGCTCAGGTAGTCGTCGGCGCCGGCCTTGAGCCCTTCGATACGCTCGGCCCATGAATCGCGTGCGGTCAGCACCAGCACTGGGGTGGCCAGGGCGGCTGCGCGCCACTGCGCCAGCACTTCCAGTCCGGGCAGCCCCGGCAAGCCGAGGTCGAGGATGATCAAGTCATAGGGTTCGCTGCGGCCTTGATAGGCTGCGTCGCGCCCATCCGCCAGCCAGTCGACGGCGTAACCCTGGCGCTGCAGGCCCGCCACCAGTTCATCGGCCAGCGGCACATTGTCTTCCACCAGAAGCAGGCGCATCAGTCGTCTTCCTTATCTTTGAGCAACTCACCAGTGCTGGCGTCGAGCTCGATTTCACGCACCACGCCTTCGACGGTCAACAGCTCGATTTCATAGATATAGCGCACCGGCCGCTCCTTGTGCTCTTCAAGCTCGGCATCCAGCAGTTTGGCGCCCGGGTAGCGCTCGAACGCCGGGCCCAGCAAGTGCTCCAGCGGGGCGATCACGCCCTTCTGGCGCAGGCGCAAGGCTTCGTCCTGACCAAGGTCATGGGCCGACAGGCTTGAGCTGGTCAGTATCAATACCAGCACCACCTGCCTGCCTGCGCATAGATTTACCTTCATTGCGTGTCCTGATGTTCCTGAGGGCGGCCCGGTTAGGGGCTTGGGCCAAATAGGCGATGGGGACAATGATACGGGCGGCGAACCGACCCGTGAGGGTTTTCACGTAAGCCTGCGTTTCTGGATGAATGTCCTACGCGACCCACGTTAACCCTGGCAACTTAACTGAAACTGAATTGCCACCATGGCAATTTGAGCCAAGCGCTTTTCCCTCATCGTGCCAGATTTTCTATACTGGCTCATTCGCGTCAAAAGAGACCGGTATGACAGCCATCCACATCAAGTTTCCCGCCCTGACTCTCAAGGCCGGCAAACGCGCCTATACGCGCATTCGCGAACAAGGCCTCGCGCCGGCAGACGTCGGTATCCTCCCCGGCGCGGCCGGGGGCCCCAAAGCCCTTGGTATTCAGGGCCTGGACCTGGCGCTGTTCGGCGATTGGCTGCCACGCGCGCCGCGCGAACGCGCACTCATCGGCGCGTCCATCGGCTCCTGGCGGTTTGCCAGCGCGTGCCTGCCCGACCCGGTGCAAGGCCTGCTCGACCTCGGCCGCCTGTACAACGAACAGCGTTTTGCCAAAGGTGTGACCATGGCCGAGGTCAGCCACAGCTGCCAGCGCATGCTCGATGATCTGCTGGCCGGCCGCGATGCTCGGGTGCTGGACAACCCCGACTACCGCCTGAACATCATGGTGGTCAAAAGCCACGGCCTGCTCGCCGATGACCACCGTGGGCGGTTGGGCCTGGGCCTGTCGTCGGTGATTGCCGACAACCTGCGGGGCCGCGCACGGCTGTCGCGGCATTTCGAGCGGCTGATCATCCACGACCCACGCCAGGCGCCGCCGGTGCATCCGCTTAAGGATTTCCCGTCGCGCTTCCTTAACCTGGAACTGGGCAACCTGCGCCAGGCACTGCTCGCCTCCGGCTCAATCCCCATGGTGATGCAAGGCGTGCGCGACCTGCCCGGCGCAGGCGCCGGCACTTACCGTGACGGCGGCCTGCTGGACTACCACCTCGACCTGCCCTACCACGGCGATGACATCGTGCTGTACCCGCACTTTACCGACCGGGTCATCCCCGGCTGGTTCGACAAGGGCCTGCCATGGCGACGCAGCAATCAACAGGGTTTGCAGGATGTATTGCTGCTGGCGCCGTCCAAGGACTACCTGGCCCGCCTGCCCTACGGCAAATTGCCGGACCGCAGTGATTTCAAGCGCTTCATGGGCGATGACCCGAGCCGCAACAAATACTGGCAAACCGCGATGAGCGAGAGCCAACGGTTGGGGGATGAGTTTCTTGAGTGGGCGGACAACGGCAAATTGGGCGAGCATTTGCAGGCCCTTTAACGCAACAGCGATCTCCTGACCGTGAGCGGTATCCTCGCCGCGCGTTCAGCCTGTTGTTGCATCGCCCCACCCTTAAAATTTCGCCGCAAAATGTAAGATTGCCAGCGTTCGAGCTTCACGCGCTATTCAGACGTCAGGCAGACGCGTATCACGCCCCAAAGCGGATGGGTCGGCGCACTGAATGCGCGCCGACCCATATTGCCAAGCGTCGAGCGTCAGTGACTGGCTTGAGTCGAGGCTGGCACGCCGCCCCTTGGCTGCGACCGGATATGCTGCAGCAGAGGATTCAACGCACCGCCCCAAATAACCGCATTAGCGAGTTTGGTAGGGTGGTTGATGGTGTTTCCACCCACGCTGCCGGGGTTGGTACTGAAATCCCCTAACCCATATATTTCAATATCACTTAAATCGGGAGCACCGTGAGCCTCGGGAACTCCCAAATTCGCTATCCAATTGGAGATGGTGCCCTCTGCGCCTGACACCACCAAGCCGACTTTACCGAAGCGCAGGTTGTTGAAGTCATACACGGAAATAACGTTAACGCCATTCAAATACACCTCGTGCTTCGCCCCGCGAACCGTCACTTTCACGCTGACCGAAGTTCCATCCGGTATGGGTGCGTAAACCGCTGACCGACCAATCACGGTGCCGCCCCAGTAAAGCAGAACCTGGTTGGCTGTCACTTGCGCCGTGTACTGACTCAGGCCTGAGCCCATAGACCGATAGCGAATACCGCCTATTTGTCCAGACCAACTGGGCATCGTGAAAGTAGCCGACAAACTGACATCCTGGCACGCCCTGTTGAACATCGCAGCGCCACGCCCCTTCAGGGTGTATTGCTCAGGCGAACCGGATACCGCGAATGTAGTGCCTGTTTCCGGACTCCAGCCGGTGGGATAGCTCGCAAGGTTATCGTCGCGAATAAAACTAAGCTTATCCACATCGACGCCTGCGCGGTGAAGATTGAACAGTCGGTTAATATCCAGGACGGTCAGATTTCGAACTTTCGCAACATCCCGCGCTGCGTCAGCCGCGACTTGAACCTGCTCTTGATGCCCAAAAGCAACGGACGGTAACGCGGCAGGCGCAATAGCAGTAGAAGGGACTTTTGACCAGGTATTCTGATAATCAAGTGACTTGAAATAATAGTCGGCGTTTACACTACTGCTTCCCGTAAGATCATTGGCACCAAACATATAAATCACGAGGTCAGGAGCAAAGTCCTTAACGTGGTCAGCCCAGCTCTTTCCCACAACGGAGCCGCCGGGCCATTGACGCGTGACCTCACTTCCCGGCTCCCTGTAGAAACCCGTCATCGGATTTTCGACAGCGCCCGCCTCCCCTATGTAATTACGGTTTGAGTACATCCCCATCCCGCGTCCAGCCAGGCTGAAATTACCAAAGGTGAAAGCAATGTCGGGATTCTGCTCGCGGGCCAATCGCATCAAGGTAGCCACGACGGAGTTTTCGTAAAGCCCGTCAACATCACCCTGGGAAATAGAGTCGCCGACAACGGCGATTTTAACTGCGCCCTCTTTAATAGCAGCGTCAAGCCGCTCCAGATTGCCCACGTTGGACAGCGTTGAGAAATCATCCGGCGCATTCTGGTTGCTCGGGAGGCTCGGAGCGCTAACGGAAATAGCGGGAGCGGCTAGCGTCGCGTCGTTTTGGGTGGGTGCGACCGCGCCAGCAAGATCCGCCCCAAATACGTATTGACCGGAACCAAAGAGGTTGAGTGGGACGCTAATGAAAAAAGCAATCAAGAAAATCAGTGGTTTCGTTCTGTAGTGCACAGGGTAAGCAGACACGTCGTGACACGCCAATTCAATAGAGAATTTTAATTCTACTGAATTCCACTTAATTTGTCGCAAAGGTGCATACCGAACGCCGAAACCTTTACTGAAGTGATGTTGAACTAAACAGCGCAGGTTTCTTCACCGTAACAGCCACGCTGTTATCGGGTTTCTTAATACGCTGAACTCAACGTCCTTCACCAGCGAATAATCTCTGCGCTCACTGCCTTGACTCTTTTTGCACTCGGATGTGCTCCGTCAGCGCCGAGAAAGATCCCGCCCAGCAGACGCTGTTGGCCAGCTTGGTTGGATGGTTGATACCGTTCCCTTCCGGCG
This sequence comes from Pseudomonas antarctica, assembly GCF_001647715.1. Lineage (NCBI taxonomy): Bacteria > Pseudomonadati > Pseudomonadota > Gammaproteobacteria > Pseudomonadales > Pseudomonadaceae > Pseudomonas > Pseudomonas antarctica. Next base: position 2,294,683 of record NZ_CP015600.1, on the reverse strand, counting down.
TGTGATTGTGGGTGGCGCAGGCATCACCGCCGTAGAGGTCGAGATCACTCAGCTGCGGTACGCCATTCGCGCAGTAGTTACCTTTGTCTACGATAAATTCAGTCAGGGTTCCAGTGCCGCCGATGATCGCCACCCCGTGACTGCCACGGCGCAGATAGTTGTAGTCATGGACACTCAGTTGCAGCACATCGTTGACATATACCCTGTGCAGCGCGCCGCGAACATCAACCTGCAACACAACCTTTGAGCCGGACGCGATTTCACCAATGGCCTTGTAGCCAATGGTGGTTGCGCCCCAACAAAGAGCCAGAAAGCCCGACGAGACGTGCGCGCTGTATTGGTGTGCAGCCGAGCCCTTCGACCGATAACGCAGGGCGCAGGTCGTAAACACCCAGTTGGGGCAGCTAAACGTAGCCTTGATCATGATGTCCAGCGACTGCGCGTGATGCAGTGCCGACCCGGTGCCGCTCATTGAGCTCGCGTCCGCATTTGCCAGTGACAGCGTGGAGCCGTCCTCGACATGCCAGCCGGTTGGATATCCGGCGAAGTTGTCATCACGCGTGTAGTGGAGGTTGTCGACGTCAAAGCCGGAACGCAGCAGGTTGAATGCCCGGTTGATATCGACCAGCGTCAGGTTCAGTTCCCGGGCCACGCCGCGTACGCCATCAGCGGCGATTTGAGCCTCTTCCTGGTATCCCGCTGAAACGGCCGGCAGGGCTGTGGTGGATACCCCAATAGACGGAGCCTTGGGGAAATGGCTAATCAGCCCGACCACATACTTAAGTGCGGTCGTGTTCCCGACACTCGAGCCGGACAAATCGTTAGCACCGTGCATGACCATGACAAAGTCGGGAGCGAAATCCTTGAGGTGCGCCATCCACGACTTACCGACGACGGATCCTCCCGGCCACTGGTCAGTCACGGGAGCGCCGTCAGGGCGATAAAACCCGGTACTGAGGTTTTCCGGGTAGGGCTGCCCCACGTACGTCTCGGTTGCCAGTGCTCCGATACCTCGGCCTGACAGGCTGAAGTTGCCCACTACAAAGTTGATTGCAGGGTTCTGCTCGCGCAAAGCCCGCATGACCGTTGCCACAACCGAGTGCTCATAAAGGCCGTCGCGATCGCCTTCGACAATCGAATCGCCCGCAAAAGCTATGCGTACGGTGCCCTCGGAAATAGCTGCGTTGAGCCGGTCCAAGTTGCCCAGGTTGGAGAATATCTCGAAATCGGCAGCGGTCGGTTGCAGCTCTGTGCGGTCGGGGCGATCCACCGGTGCCAGTGCAAGACCAACGGTTTCAGGCGCGTACTCAAGGGCCGACGTTTCCTGCACCGGGGCGCCGTCTTGCGCCGCTTTCATGCCTGCCCAGCGCTTCAGGGTCTTACTCAGCCTTGCACGCCAGGTACGGTCTGAACGATCGCTCGCGCCATTCGGCTCGACAGAGTTTCTGTTGGTAAAGGCCATGATTGCCCCCGAGGCAAAAAAAAACGCTCAGTGGCGAGCCTTGAAACGGTTGGTATTATGCGGGTTTATCGGCGACCAGGAAGAGCGCGTTGCCAAAACAGGTTAGAATAGGCCCCAACTCGGTCGCCTGGCGCCAGTCGGCAAGCGCCGAATGGATGGCCTCAATCGCGCCCAGCGACGACCTATCAGTACATTGATCAGTGCATCTAAAACTGACAATCACTTCAAACCCACGCAACACAAGCCCTACAGGTCACACCGTGGAAATCTTCAAAGAGTTTACCTTCGAGTCCGCCCACCGCCTGCCCCACGTACCGGAAGGCCATAAATGCGGGCGCCTGCACGGGCATTCGTTCAAAGTGGCGATCCACCTGAGCGGCGACCTGGATCCCCATACCGGCTGGATTCGCGACTTCTCGGAGATCAAGGCGATTTTCAAGCCGCTCTATGAACGCCTCGACCACAACTACCTCAATGACATCCCCGGCCTGGAAAACCCGACCAGCGAAGTGCTGGCCAAGTGGATCTGGAATGAGCTCAAACCCCTGCTGCCGGAACTCAGTGCAATTCGTATCCATGAGACCTGCACCAGTGGCTGTATCTATCGCGGTGAATAAGCGATGAAGTGCTGAAGAACCACCTGCGGGTGGTTTTTTTATGCCTGGGAAGCACGCTTGATGCGGCATGTACCCGAATCCCATGGGTGTGGCCACTCATGGGAGGCGTCTGGGTTTATCGCGCCAAATCGTCAATGCGATCGAAACCGGTCGCCATGATCCGAGCTTGCCTCTGGCGTTCAAGATCTCCAAGGTGTTCGAATGCCGTATCGAGGCGTTCTTCGAGGCGCCGAAGGGCTGATCCATTTTGACAGGAGCACACTGCAATGCTGCGCCCCGCCACTGTTGCTGATGTTGCGACCATCGAGGCCATCGTCCAGGCCGCCTATTCGCCTTACATCGAACGGATCGGCCGCAAGCCCGGGCCGATGCTTGAGGACTACCGCCAGCAGGTCGAGGCAGGGCACGTACATGTGCTGGACAACGCCGGGCAGGTCCAGGGTTTTATCATCTTGCTCAACGCCGATAACCACCTGCTGTTGGAAAACCTGGCCGTCGCCCCAGATGCCCAGGGCCTGGGATTGGGACGTCAGTTGATGGACTTTGCCGAGCACAAGTCACTCGCTGCGGGTTACGCAACCATCCGCCTCTACACCCATGTAGCGATGACTGAAAACATCACGTTGTACACCCGCCGCGGCTATGTGGAAACCCATCGCATCGAGGAGCACGGCCTGCACCGTGTGTACATGACAAAGCGCCTTTAGGAGAACCTCATGGAAAACATCTGGCTGGCCCAGGCCAAGCGCCTACAGGCACTGGCGTCCACAGGGCTGCACTTTTGCACCGACGATTTCGAACGTGAGCGCCTTGAAGAAATTGCGCAGATTGCTCACAGCATGCTGGCGCAACTGGCGGATGTGCCGTTGGAACGCATCACCGGGCTGGTGTCGGATTTTGCCAAGCGTTATTCAACGCCGATGGTTGAAGTGCGCGGTGCGGTGATCGATGGCGACCGGATTCTGCTGGTGCGCGAATTGACTGATGGTTGCTGGGCGCTGCCTGGTGGTTATGCCGATATCGGTTTATCGGCGGCGGAAAACATCGTCAAGGAAATCCGCGAGGAAGCCGGGCTAAGCGTGACGGCGCGCGCGCTGTATAGCGTCACTCACAAGGCCAAGGGCCTCTATCGCCCGGACGTGCGGGACTTCTACAAGCTGTATTTCCTCTGCGAACGGGTGGACCAACTGGCGCCGATGCCCGGTTTCGAGACCACTGAAGTGGGCTTTTTTACCCTGGACGACCTGCCGCCGCTGTCCCGTGGGCGCACCATCGAAAGCGATCTTGAAGCAGCCTTTGCGTTTCATCGCGGTGAGGTCACCCAGACGCTGTTCGACTGATCCAATGTGTATCACCGCTGCACTGCTTTCGTGCCCGACCGGGCACAACGACCATGCAATGAGACGATACGCGCCTGTTTGGCTCCACATACACTGCGCTGCCGGTTTGGCACGCGCAGTGCAATAGCCCTGCGTCAGTCATCCAGGGAGCAAGGCCATGACGCAGCAAGAACCGGGCAACGATTACCCCCTCAGCGAAGTGCCGATGCATGCGCGCAAGGGCCTGGCGTCTACCGCCATGGTGCTGTTGGGGTTTACGTTTTTTACCGCGACCATGTTTGCCGGCGGCAAGCTGGGCGTAGCATTCAGTTTCACCGAGATGCTCGGTGTCGTGGCCCTGGGTAACCTGTTGCTGGGTATTTACGCGGCAAGCCTGGGTTACATCGCCTTCAAAAGCGGCTTGAACTCGGTGCTGATGGGGCGTTTCTGCTTTGGCGAGGTGGGCAGCAAGCTCAGTGACTTGATCCTTGGCTTCACTCAGATTGGCTGGTACGCCTGGGGCACTGCCACCGCCGCTGTGGTGCTGGGCAAGTATTTCGAATTGGGCCAAGGCTCGGTGCTGGCATTGATGGTGCTGTTTGGCCTGGTGTTCTGCGCCACGGCCTATGTGGGCTATCGCGGGCTGGAGATTCTGTCCTACATCGCGGTGCCGGCCATGGGCATTTTACTGTTTCTGTCGATAGGGGTCGCCACCCTCAAAGTCGGCGGCCTGGACGGCCTGTTGGCGGTGGTGCCGACAGGCGAGCTGGATTTGTCCACCGCGATTACGCTGGTGTTCGGCACCTTTGTCAGCGGCGCGACACAGGCCACCAACTGGACGAGGTTTTCTCGTTCGGCCAAAGTCGCGGTGCTGGCGAGCCTGATCGGCTTCTTTATCGGCAATGGTTTGATGGTGTTGATCGGGGCCTATGGCGCCATCGTCTATCAGCAGCCGGACGTGGTCGAAGTCTTGCTGCTCCAAGGTTTCGCGATGGCGGCGATGGCCATGTTGCTGCTCAACATCTGGAGCACCCAGGACAACACCATCTACAATTTCGCCGTCGCAGGCTGCAATTTGCTGCGCACCCGCAGGCGCAAGACCGTGACCCTGGCCGGCGCGGTAATCGGCACCCTGCTGGCGTTGCTCGGCATGTACGACCTGCTGGTGCCCTACTTGATTCTGCTGGGCACCGTGATCCCGCCGATTGGCGGGGTGATCATGGCGGACTTCTTCTACCGTTATCGCGGCCAATATCCGCGCCTGGCCGAGACCCGCCTGCCGGCCTTCAATTGGCCTGGGCTGGTAGCGTATGCCGTGGGCACCATGCTGGCGTTCCACTCGCCGTGGGTGGCACCGTTGGTGGGGATTGTTGCCGCGTCCTTGACCTACATTGGGCTGAGCGCAGTGCTGCGCGTACGGGCACCGCTGGCTGATGCACGGGGATGAGTCTGGCAGGCGTCTTGGGAATGGTAACCTTATGGCCGACGCGCCAGGCCGTACATCACAACAGCCCGGATAATCTGGCGTTGTCTGCCTGATTGTCATTAGCCAAGAGGAACTTGCCCATGCATATCATCAACGCCCGCCTGCGCAACCGTGAAGGCCTGCATGATCTGCACCTGGAACACGGCCGGATCGCCAGCATCACGCCACAAACCGTGGCGCCAACCTTAAGGGCAGACGACCTGGACGCCGCCGGCAACCTGGTGATACCGCCCTTCGTCGAGCCGCATATCCACCTTGATGCCACCCTCACCGCCGGCGAACCGCGCTGGAATATGAGTGGCACATTGTTCGAGGGCATTGAATGCTGGGGCGAGCGCAAAGCCACCATCACCCAGGAAGACACCAAGACCCGCGCCAAGCAAACGATCCAGGCCCTGGCCGCTCACGGCATCCAGCATGTTCGCACCCATGTCGACGTCACCGACCCCGACCTCACCGCACTGAAAGCCATGCTGGAAGTCCGCGAAGAAAGCACGCACCTGATCGACCTTCAAATCGTCGCCTTCCCGCAGGAGGGCATCGAATCCTACCGCAATGGCCGCGAACTGATGCAGGAAGCCATCCGCCTGGGCGCCGATGTGGTCGGTGGTATCCCCCACTTTGAATACACCCGCGACCAAGGCGTGAGTTCGGTGAAGTTTCTCATGGACCTGGCCGAACGTACCGGCTGCCTGGTAGACGTGCATTGCGACGAAACCGATGACCCGCACTCGCGTTTTCTCGAGGTTCTTGCCGAAGAAGCCCGCAGCCGCGACATGGGCACACGCGTCACCGCCAGCCACACCACGGCCATGGGTTCCTACGACAACGCTTATTGCGCCAAGCTGTTTCGCCTGTTGGGGCACTCAAAAATCAGCTTCGTCTCCTGCCCCACCGAAAGCATCCACCTGCAAGGTCGCTTCGACAGTTTTCCGAAACGCCGCGGCGTCACCCGCGTCAACGAACTGCTCGAGGCCGGCATGAACGTCTGCTTCGGTCAGGACTCCATCGTCGACCCGTGGTACCCGCTGGGTAATGGCAACATCCTGCGTGTGCTGGAAGCCGGTTTGCACATCTGCCACATGCTCGGTTACCGCAACCTGCAAAGCGCCCTGGACCTGGTGACCGACAACAGCGCCAAGGCCATGGCCTTGGGTGACCGGTACGGCCTGGAGCCCGGGCGCCCGGCCAATCTGTTGATCCTCTCGGCAGACAGCGACTACGAGGTGATCCGCAGCCAGGGCCTGCCGCTCTACTCGATCCGTAATGGCAAGGTGCTGATGAAGCGGCAACCGGCGCAGGTCGAGTTCTTGTAAAACCGACCACTATACGATCGAGTCGATATCCAACGGTTGCGGGTTCAACGGGCTGCTTTGAATGGGTGCAGGAATACTGGCGATTTGCGCCAATTCACGGTTTTCCCGGTGGCTGAACCAACGTTTCAGGCTGGGCTGCAACTGGCTGGATTGAGCGTGACTTCCATACACGTCACGCGCTTCCAGGCGGCGCCAACGCAAGGATTCCAGACGGCGACGGCTGGTGTGCAGGCGGTCAATTTCTGCGTTGAGTGCCTGGTTGTGTTCATGTCCACAGCCGCGCTGGTTCGCAGGGCGGCGACGCTCAAGTTCGCGGTTCTTGTTGCGCAACTGTCGAGTCATGGTTTCTAGCGCAAGGTCGAGTAACTCAAACTCTCTTGGCGTGACCAAAGGCCCCTGGCTATCCAGGGTTTGTTGCCAGCGACGCAAGGTGGCCCAGGCTGCCGGGATGTAGCTGGCGGTCATGAAATGCTGGTTCGCCTGGAACAGTTGTTTCAACAGGTTGTCGCGGCCCGGCATATCGCCATGCAGTTGCACCGCACGGTTACAGCCGGCCTCCAGGATGGATTCACAGCCGGGCGTCCATAACACCGAGGAGTGCGTACCGTCCGGCAGTTTGATCGGCATGAAGTGCTGTTGTTCGCCGTGATGCTGGTAAGGATTGCCCCCCACGCGTACCAGGCCTGCCGCAAACAGCAGGCCGCCTGCTGCGGGAGCACTGAAGAGCGTGACGGCGCCCGGGACCCACAGTTTGGTGGTGGTGTTCATCCACGTGGCGGGGACACTGGGGACCGGGTCGTTGTGGTTGACGATGCGATGGTGGATCAGGGATGAGGCACCGTCAGCGAATTCCGAATCGGCGGCGCGGGGCGCGCCATAGGTGTAGAGGAGGATGTTGTACTGCGACCCGGGAACTCGGCGCAGCCCTTCTGCCAGCAGCAAAGCGATGGCGCCTCCCAGGCTGTGGCCGCAAATCACAATACGCTGGCCGCTGTGGAACAGATCGAGGTAGTGCAAAACGAAATCTCGCATCGCTCGATAGGCTTGGTAAAAGCCTTCATGGGCGTTGCCAACACCTTCGGAAAATGGCACTTGGTGGGCATTTGCGTCTCGTAGTGCGTCGGCACCGCTGGCGGTACCTCGCACAGCGATCAGGACTATTTCATCATGGTGAGTGATGAAAGCTTGAGTGTCAGTACCGAACTTTTCATCATCGAAAAAATGTAAGCGCGCAGGATGCTCCTGCTCATGCTCCAATGCCGGACGATTCTGTGGGTATAGCTCCGGATCGAAGGGAAGGATTTCAAAACGCAGGGAGTAAGGAACCTCTTGATAAAGCGGATAAAAACGCTGGACTTGCTCGGGATCAACTCGCCAGGCGTCCTCAAATAGCGACAGTTTTTCAGCAAACAGATTTCCAACCGTTGGGTCCAGCGGGAAGGACACATGGTCAATAGGTTTCTTGGGCGGTTGCTGACCAAAATCGCAGTAACTCAAAGTAGACATCAGAGCCAATTGATACAGGTTCAACGCGCAGAAGCTGTCCTCAATAGACAGCATCGGACGCAGTGCTCGCAGCGGTCTGACTTCCAGTACAGAGTGCTGATTCGGGAATAACACCACCCCTGACAAGGCAGGTTGAGGTGGTCCAAATCCCAGGTCCGCCATCATTTTCAATGCATGGCGTTGGGGGCGATGAGTTCGAGGCGTCACCGGTGGAAGATGGGCGACATGGCGAACCAAATCCCGCACCTCAACCTGGTAAAACCTGTCTGCTTGCGACTGTGCCGGATTACCTTCGGTACGCCGGCCATCTTTAGTAGAAAACCTGGTCTGCTCGGCGCGAATTTGAAGTTCGGTGATAGGTAGCTCGTACGCAACGCGAGTCCGCAGTTGGTAATACGGTGCTTGCGCCCCGGAATACAGACCATCAAATTTGAGTACGACCGGACCGCAGTAAAAACCTTGTAGTCTTGCAAATCCCTCACCATTCAATCTGCCGTCGTACTGGCATCCTGTACTGTCGTAAAGGGTGTATGGAAGCCCGCCATAAGCCTTTCCACTGCCAGTTTCATCTACCAAAGAAAAACTCACCCAGTGCCCTTTCAATGCGCAAGCGGGCATCTTCCCACTGAAAAATGGTTGCTTCCATGCGTCCAGTTTCATGAACTCGCTCCTTATTCATTGCACGTTGGGTAGACATCACATATGCGCCCATCCGGCATTTGTATGGGTTTAAAGTCTGTAGTAAAGCCGCCACAAGCCCCCGTCAGGTCTTCGAAACTCGTTCCTCTGCAACGCTTCCACCCTCTCGGAACCGCTATCCATCTGTCTCTAAACGCAGGTAACTCTTGCTTGGTAACAGTCAGCACCAATCGGAGTTTCTTACCCTCGATCTGATCACGTTGAGCGCCACCGCCCGGCTTTGTTTTTTCTGGCAGCCCCATTGCATCCAACGAATGGCATTGCAAAATTTTCCTGATCGCATGCAATGGGCCCACCGTCCGAAAATGCCATCGACATTGCCCTTGCAACACCTGAACCCCAGATTCGGGCATGGTCGGAAAATCATCTGGCAGGCGATCTCGAATAGCGATACTCCCAAAATCCCTGCCGACGTCCGTGTCCCGCTTCCCCCACCTCCCATAAAACTCGAACTGAACGCTGTGCAGCACCGAAGGGCAACCTTCAATGGTTTCGCTTAACGGCAGCTCATAACTCACCCGGTTGGCCACCGGGCTGAACTCAGTAAAAAAGACCTTCCGCTCTGGTCGCTTGCCTCTACGTACTGGCAACGTGCAGGTCTCACCTGTAGCCGGGCGGTAATTAGCAGCAGTTTTAAGTTCAAAATCCGCCGGTAAATCCACCTCCAGCGTAAAGCGATCAACCGGCCCCACCGCACACCCCGACAGCCATCCCATTCCAAGCGCAACCCAAACGCTGTGTATCAACCTACTCATGCGTATCTCCCAACCTTCGCCACTGCTCCACCACCCGTTCAAAATGATCACCTGGCGCCTCGCCCACCATCGGCTGCCAGCGAATCACGCTGCTTTGCGTCGCCTCTTCCAACCTGTGCACGACCAAAAATTCGAGCTGCTGCGGCTCCCGCCATTGCCAGGCACGGGCTTGTTGCAGCACTTGGTCCAGCCAGACCCGGGGGTCTTGGAATTCAACCAGCGCGGCGAGGCTTTCGCTGTGCTCGGTCAGCAGGTAGCGCAGGATATTGGCGTGCAGGATGACTTCGGCCTGGGGGTTGGGCGTGTTCAACCAAGGTGCAGGTACAGGGATCGAATGCTCGCCGGGCGCCGGGTTTTCGCTCTGGCACCAATGGCCGTCGTGCCAATAGCACACACTGATCAGTGGGCCGAGGAACGCCGGCCAATGCTCGTTCGGCAGATGGACCAGAGCGCGGGCCAACGTACGGTTATCTTGAAAGCGATACAGGGTCTGGCTTCCAACCGCCCCTACTACCAGGCGGTCGCGCCAGTGTCGGACCACGCCAGACAGGTCATCGTCGGGCAGGCTGCCCAGCCAGCCCCAGTTCGCCTCTGGATACTGCAACAGGTCGACCAGCGCGGGCTCACCCACCTGCTCCAGCAGCAGAATAACGGGGCCTGCCGCTGCCAGCTCGGCCACGGCTGTTTCACCGTACAGGCTGCAATACTGCGACAGATTGCGGCCCGCCAAGAGCGATTGGCGTGCGTCGTGGTTACCGTCAAGGATCAAGCACAGTCGGCGCCCCGCTTGGTGCTGTTGGGCCATCCACTGGCCTGGCTCACTCGGCATCACGCGGCCCTCTGCGTGACAGTGCAACGGCCTTCGCGACATTGCTCACACACCGGGCAGAAGTCCGCGCCCAACTGTCGGGCCATGTCCAGAATGGCGCCCTGCGCCGCCGAGATATTCGGTACACCCGCTGCCCACAAAGGGTTCGCTGGCCTGGTCACGTGAGGCAAGCCACCGACGGTAATTGGCCTGCTGCTGAAAATGCCACCCGCCTGGATCAGCAGGTGCTCGCCCCCGGCCTTGAAACTCAGATGCGCACCCGCGTCGATGACCAGGCTGGCGCCTGCCTTGAGGTAGATTTGCTGCCCAGCCTCGATGACCATGGACTGACCAATATGTGTCTGGCTGTCACCCTGCACGTGTAAATGATCGCTCGCTTTGAGCTCGACCTTGCGATCACCCGTAATGGATCGATACTCCCCGTTTTCCAGTTGAACCGTGCTTAACCCCCGAATAATTTCACGGCGCTCTCCGGCCACTTCCAAGCGGCTGTCATGGCCCACCCGCTGCTCCAGATCGCGTTGGGCGCGCAGGTAGATGAGTTCCTCGCCGTGGCGGTCTTCAAGGTGCAACTCATTGGCACCCGCGCCGCCCTGGGAACTGCGGCTGCGCAACACACTGCGCGTCTTGTGTTGCGGCAAAGGATAAGCAGGCATGTGCAATGCATTGGGCAAGCAACCGTTGATCAACGGCTGATCGGGATCGCCCTCCAGGAAAGTCACCAATACCTCCATGCCCACGCGCGGAATCAGCATTGCGCCAAAGCCATCTCCCGCCCAACCGGATGCCACCCGCACCCAGCAACTGCTTTTGTCGTCGGTGTTGTCCAGGCGGTCCCAATGAAAACGCACTTTCACCCGGCCATAGGCGTCGCAATGCACCTCCTCGCCTGCCGGCCCCGTCACAGTGGCGGTTTGGCTGCCTTGGATGGTCGGCTTCGGGTGTTTGAGGGGCGGCCTGTGCGCTGCGCGCCAGGGTGTTGCGGTGAATCGGTTGCGATACCCCTGGAATGTGTCAGCCGCAAACACCGCTTCCTCCAGCACCTGCGGTTGATAGCCCTCATGGCGCACCGAGGTGAGCAACCACAAGTCGTTGCAGGCAGGATCGGGGTGTTCACACAGCTCAAGAAAATGGCCGCTGCTTAACGCCGGTTGATCGCTCTTGCCCAGTGCGCGATGACGGTCGCTTTGATGTCGCTCCAAGCCACGACGCGCCAATTGCCGGCCCCGCGCATGAGCAGTGAAACCGGCGGGATAACGATAGTCTTCGAGGGGTTGCGCCGATGCAGGGCCGGCCGTGTCTTGCAGGCGCAGCGACGGATGCTGGAAGTCGTGATCGCGAAGCATCATTTGCCGAGTGCGGGTTTCCAGGCACAGGTCGAAACGCCGGATCGCTCTCGCTTCGCCTGCCAGCTCGCCCGTCGAGCAAAAGCGCTGCGCAGCCAAGCGCCGAAACACAGTCTGGTCATCACCGAACACCAGCAGATGATTGTTCGGGCTGTGGCGAAAATGGTAATGAATGCCCTCCTCCTCACACAACCGCTGGATAAAGTGCAGATCGGTTTCCGCGTACTGCACGCAGAACGTGCGTGGCGGGTAGACCACAGGGCCGAGTTCGAAGGCATAGGCGTCGGCAAAGATGCCATGGTGCTCAAGGACCGCCGCAATGATCTGCGGCACGCTGCGTTGTTGGAAAATCCGCTGGTCGCGCCGATGGGCAAGACACGCCAGGCGGGGGGCCAGAGTGAGATGGTACCGGGTGAGTCGAACGCCCGGGTCATACCGGCCGACCGCGTAGACCTGCCCGTGCAGCCCGGCATCGGCTTCGCCGAAGTCCAGGTAGGCGGGCTGGTGGAGCAGTGCCTCCAGATCAAGGGAGGGATTTTCACTGACTAATTGCAGTTTAATGAAAAAGGGTTGATCAACGACTTCGCGGCCTTTGAACGCCAGCACCTGAAAGTCGTTATTTACTTCTGGAAGTATCAATTTGAAACATGAAAAAGCAAACGCATCAACCATCCGCAAGTTACCCATCATCAATGATTTGATTGAAAGGCTTTCTCCCTTCGGATGCTGATTTAACTGCCGGGAAAAAGCGCCTGAATGCGTTGAAGCTTAGCGATTCCAGGCGAAAAGCGGCCCTTAAAAGATAAAAAAGAAGTTTCGTACGGTGTAGCCGGAAGTGTCTTTTACAGAATAAGACAAAAGATTAGTTACCCTCCTCCAACAACGAGAACACTCCCACACTAACTCTACAAAATTACCTAACAGACAAGGAAACAGCTGACACTTATTAAAGATATCAGCTGCACTTCCAAATTCAGGTTTGCGGGCGTGCAGCCCCGAACAAACTGACGCTCAGCAGCGTTTCACCCTGACTCTGCAACCGTACCGGCGCCGTGCCACCCGGCATGACCACCGCCACGTCCCCTGCCTCGACCCAACCCGCCCGCCACGCTGCGCATGCCACCGCGCTGGCGCTGGTCCCGGAGGACGCGGTAGGCCCCTCACCCCGCTCAAACACGCGCGCGATAAGCTGATTGCCTGTAGACCGAGCGGCCCATTGCAGATTAACCCCGGCCAAACACGGTTGGCCGCGCCCGGCTGGTGGCGCAAAAGCAATCGCCTGCAGCGGCTCAAACAGTGAGGGGTGGAGCATCGACTGATTGTCAGGTAACGCCGAGGTTTGCTCGACGAGCGTGACGCAATGGGGATTACCGACACGGACAAACTGGCTTTGTGCCCAGTGCCGGTTGATCGCCGCCAGCGCGTCGACGTGACTGAATTCACGCGCGCCCATGGCAACCGAATCGATACCGCAAGCACCCACCGCTGCTGGCCCAAACTCCGGCTGTCCCAGGGCCAGCCAGAATCCTGCAAGCTGTTCGTAGACCGCAGGTTCCACATAGGTCGCAAGGGGTGACGCGGTATCCGCGTTGTCGTGATGCACCCGCAACTCACAGCCTTGAGTCATCAAGCCTTGATCAGTGAGCGACTGAGAAAAAATCGTCAGTCCATTACCACTGCGCTCGGCAAGTGAGCCGTCCGTATTGACGATCAGTACGTCAAACGGCGGCGCCGACTGGAAGGGCCCGACCAATAAACCATCGCAGCGGTGTGCCTTGGCATCCGCTGCACGCGGCAACGCGCCCCATCCACATTCGGACGCGATAGCCGACGAAGCCCAATCCTTGCGTGTGTTCGCGGCCAGGTCGGCGCGCTCGGGCACGTCAATGCCTCGGTTGCGCAAATAGCCCGGACTGACCACGCCATAGATATTGCCCCGTGCGTCGTAGAACAGGGTCATATCGCTACCTGACTGAAAATCTTCATCGGCTCATCCGTCCAATTGCATTCACATTTGGCGGCAGCGTATTACAGAACGGTCGTCCCGTGGGAAGTGAGCTGGAAGGTGGTAATCCAACGCAAGATAGCTGGGGTTCGTCCATTCTCGCGCAGATTACGCACCTTCCAGACCACCGCCTGAAGGCTCGATAGCCTTTGTGTGGTCGCGGCCCTTGAGTGCGTTCCAAGGCTATAAAAATAAATTCCCCGCCTGCGCGCCAATCCCCATCGCCAAGGGAACCCGGCTCGCTCGACAGGGCCTGATGTGCAAGGATGTCGCGCCGGACATCGTTCGTTGAACGCAAAACCAAGGATTTTTCATGACTGCCATCCCCACCCCAGCGCCCGTGGTTCCCGGGCGGCTGGAGCAAATGTCGACCCGTATTGCCTTTTTCATCGCCGGCTTCGGCATCGCGGCCTGGGCGCCGCTGGTGCCGTATGCCAAAGCGCGCGCAAATCTCAATGAGGGCACACTGGGCCTGTTGCTGTTGTGCCTGGGGGTTGGGTCGATTATCGCCATGCCCGTCGCGGGCGCCCTGGCCTCACGCTATGGCTGCCGACGCGTACTGACGGCCGGCACCCTCATGATCTGCCTCGCGCTGCCAATGCTCGCCACAGTCAGTTCGATTCCATTGCTGATGGCCGCGCTGTTCCTGTTTGGCGCAGGCCTGGGCAGCGTGGATTCGACGGTCAACCTGCAAGCGGTAATCGTTGAGCGCGCCAGTGGCAAAACCATGATGTCGGGCTTCCACGGTTTATTCAGCCTGGGCGGCATTGTCGGCGCGGCGGGAGTGGCCGGGTTGCTGGGGCTGGGCCTGTCGCCGCTGCAGGCAACACTGGTGGTGATCGTCATCATGGCGGCGGCACTGCTCAAAGCCGGACCGCACCTGTTGCCCTACGGCAGTGAAAGCTCGGGCCCGGCGTTTGCTGTACCGCACGGTGTGGTGCTGTTTATCGGCTGCCTGTGTTTCATCGTATTTCTGGCCGAAGGTGCGGTGCTGGATTGGAGCGCAGTGTTCCTCAGCGCCGAGCGTGGCCTCGATGAAGCCTATGCCGGCCTGGGTTATGCGGCGTTCGCCTTGACCATGACTGCGGGGCGCCTGACTGGTGATGCCATCGTTCGACGACTGGGCGCCACCCGGGTGATCGTGATTGGCGGCACGCTGGCCACCGCCGGCATGTTGCTCGCTACGTTATTCCCGGCCTGGGAAACTGCATTGCTGGGGTATGCGTTGGTAGGTGCCGGTTGTTCAAATATCGTGCCGGTGCTGTACACCGCCGTCGGTAAACAGAAGGTCATGCCGGAACATATCGCGGTGCCGGCCATCACCACCCTGGGGTATGCCGGCATTCTCGCCGGCCCTGCAGTCATCGGCTTTATCGCTCACGGCAGCAGCTTGAGCACCGCCTTTGTGCTGATTGCAATGCTGCTGGCCGGCGTGGCTATCAGCGGCAAGATTCTCAAGGTGTAAACCGCTCACCGCACAAGGCCAGGGTGTTACCTGGCTTTGTGTGTCGCGTACTGTTCCAGCCAGCGCTCCAGGCTTTTGTTGCAAAGCCATCCCTCGTGCCTGGGGCGACCAAACATACGCGTGTTATTGGCGCGCTCCAATGAGCGTAGTAAACCCGGGCGCTCAATGATGTTTTTTGCCGTGTACACGCAGTGTTCGCTGTACTTCTTCCTGGGTAACCCAGTGGCGGCCTCCAGAATGGGCATGCCCCGTGAATCGGTGTCGTCGGGGTCATTCATCACGGTTTCAAGCAGTGCAATGTCCAAATATTCAACGGTTTCAAAAAACACCGTGCGGTCTTTGGACGTGTCCCTCAATGGTTTGAAATAGCCTTGTAAAGCCTGCACGACCTCGGTGTTGCCCTGGCCATGAAAAGGGTCCTGGCTGAAGGCGCTGGAGGAGCTGTTGCCCCGTAATGCGGCGGCGGCGGCGTTCAAGCTGTCGCGGGTGATATACCCCGTGCAATCGATGATCGCGTCGTTCAGCGACGGGCGATTGAGAATTTCCCTGATCACCAGAATCATACGGTCCCGCACATTACTCTCCCGTCAACGCTTGCGCTGCGATCTGGCGCAGCGACGACTGCGTCAAGCGACCTTCTTTCAAGAACGCATGCAGGTCGCCAAAGTGTCTCTCCAACTCGCCCGCCAATTGGCTATCCGTCGAGGTCGGACCGGGAGGTGTGGTGTTCGCGCGAGCAGTGGGTGCATTCTGCAGCGTCTGGTGGCGCAGCGAAGACAGGCCTGCGCGCAACAACGCAGGCCGTCGTACCGGCACATCCGGCGTTGCGTATTGCGCGTCGCAAGGTGGATGAAAAACGGGTGGCGGCGAAACCCAACGGGCCTCTGGCCCGCCCATCGTCGTTGGCTGCCCGCACGGTATTGCACCATCAATCTTCATACGTCATCTCCCACCTGTTGCAGATCTGTACTTGCCTGAAAGTCACCATCAAGGTGCCCCCAATCATCGAATTGATGCCTGGGCAGCAAGCAGCGGATATGTGGTTAGTGGCGTGCAATAGTTCCGGTCAACGGGCGAATACCCATAACAGCATGTAAAAAGACCCTGAGACGCCGGTTAAAGCTGGCCTTTGCCCACGCCACCAGGCGGCGAGGCCATTGGTCAGCGCGGCCCACATGCAATGGGCTTGCCTCAACCCCTTGGCATCCGGCTGGCTTGCATGCCCCGGCGCAAGCAGGCCACGGATAAAATCATCGGCGACTGGGGCCTGGAATTTGCGCTGGCCCACAAAGGCTTTCACTCGCAGCGCTTCGGTGGCGTGCACCTTGCGCAGCGCTGCTGATGCCCCGTCCACGTTTACCGATGTTGAGCGAGCAAGGATATGCCGGCAGTGGAAGGCGCCACGGCCAGCGGATTGGCCGGATTGAAACAAAGTTGAAGTCATGTCTGGGCCCTGGCTCAGCGTCTGAAAAGCGACCAGTACGATCAAATCCTCTGGTTATAGGCTGTGTGGCAAACGCGCGAAAACAGTTCCTGCGCAGGCCGTACGCAAGTGGGTAGCCGCTGGGTAAACAGGCAAAAAAATCGCAGCCCGTGAGCTGCGATGTTTCATTTCAACGGCCGGTCAGAACCCGACGCTTGCCTGTACGAAGAACGTACGCGGCTCGCCAAGGTACAAGCCGGAATTGTTGTCACTGGAGCGTGTGTAGTGCTGCTGGTCGAAGACGTTTTTCACACCCACACCCAGTTTAAGGTTCGACAGTTGCGCACCGAAGTCATACCCGCTGCGCACGTTAACCGACACATAACCCGCGATATCCCCGTATTGGCCATCGGCGGTGCCTTGGGTAATGTAAGTGGTGCCGGTGCCGGGCGCGCGCTGGCCGGACTGGGCATAGACGTCCAGGTTATGGGTCCAGTGGTTGATGTCGTAACGCAGGCCCAGTGTCGCCACTTCACGAGAGTACAGCGGCAGGTCGCGGCCCTTGAACGGTACATCGCCTTCGGAGGTGGCCTTGGTGTAGGTGAAACCGGCGCTGGCGGTCAGGCCGTCGAGGCGTGGGTCCAGGTGCGACAGGTCATAGTGGGCCGAGGTTTCGATACCCTGGTGTTTGGTGGCACCCAGATTGGTCCAGCCCACGTCATTGCTGACGTATTGCAACTCATCCGAGAAGTCGATGTAGAACAGCGTCACTTCGCCGCCCCAGACGCTGTCGTTGTAGCGCGTACCGATTTCGTAGGTCTTGGCTTTTTCCGGGTTCAGGCCGTTGGCGGTCTGGTCACCGTTACCGCCCTGCCCGAGTTGGAAGTACTGCAGGCTACCGAAGGACGTTTCGTAGTTGGCGAACAGTTTCCAGGCGTCGGAGACGTGGTACATCACGCTCAGGGCCGGCAGCGGCTCGTTGTTGCTGACCTCGCGATTTTTCTCCTGGGTGCGCACACCGTTCAAGGCGACTACCGGGCGGTCGTGCCAAGTGGTCTTGATGTCTTCGAAGCGAATGCCCGGGGTAATGGTCCACTTGCCGATATCGATTTTGTTATCGATATAGAAGGCGTTGGCCTCGGTGCCGCCGGTGCGGTCCTGGTAGACGTGCCCGTCGTTCTGGCCGCCCGGCGTCGGTACGTTGTTGACCAGGTTGAGGCTGCTGGCCTGCTCGTGCATGCCTTCCTTGAGGTAGCGATAACCCAGACTGACTTCCTGGGTGCTCGGCCCCACGTCGAACACGTGGGACACCCGTGGTTCGATGCCGAAGGTGTAGTAGGTGCGCGGGTAGGAGCTGATGGTCTTCAGGTCGCGGTTGGCGATGTTGCTGCCGCGGAAACTGTCGGAGTAGTAAGTCAGCACTTCGGCCTGGGTACGGTCGTCGATCTGACGGATGTACTTGAAGGACACGTCCTTGCGCCGGCCGCTGAAGCTGTCCCAGTCACGCACCGACTGGTACGGGTTGGCGCGGAACTGCTGCTGGGTCAGGCCACCGGGCATATCGGCGCTGGCATCGTAGTAGTGGAAGTTCAGCGAGAAATCGTCTTGATCGGTCGGTGCCCAGTGGGTCTTGAAGATCACATCGTCGATGTCGTTGCTGTTGTTACTGCTGCGATAGCCATCACCCTTGACCCCGGAATACAGCAGCGCTGCGCCGATACCGTTGTCCGCGGTGCCGCCGACGAAGGCGTTTTCAATGTGTTTCCAACCGCCGTGGGCCGAGGTTTCCAGGGTGGTGCCGACGTCGCCGGAGAATTTTTCCGGGATGGCGCGGGTCACGAAGTTGATCACACCACCGACGTTCTGTGGCCCATAACGCACGGAGCCGGCCCCGCGCACCACGTCGATGCTGTCCAGATTGCCGGCGGAAATCGGTGCCATCGACAGTTGTGGCTGGCCATACGGGGCGAACGCCGCCGGCACGCCATCGATCAGTACGGTGGAGCGTGGCGACAGGCGCGAAGTCAGGCCGCGAACGCCTACGTTCAGGGAAATGTCGCTGCCGCCGGTGCCGTTGGCTTCCTGCACCTGTACGCCAGGCACACGGCGCAATACGTCACCGACGTTCATCGCGCCCTGCTCCACCATTGCTTCGCGGCGGATGACCGTCCGCGCGCCAGGGTGGTTCTGCACCACTTCGGCATTGGCGTCGCCCAGCCAGTCGCCGACCACCTTGATGTCGGTGACGCCCAACTCCAGCGGCGAGCCGGCTTCGCCGGTGCCGTTGCTCTGCGGGCGCAGGGTCACGGAGCCCGCGTCCATCTGATAATCCAGGCCGCTGCCGTGCAGCAATTGGCCCAGTGCTTGTTCGGGCGAGACATTGCCATCTACCGCAGGGGCTTGTTTGCCCGCAACCATCTCAGGGCTGAAAAACACTTGCAGGGACGTTTGCTGGCCCAACTGGCTCAAGGCTGCGCCCAACGGCTGGGCCCGAATATGGATGCCATCGGCAGCGTAGGCTGCAGGCAACGCGGCGCTGACAGCCAGTGCCAGGGCGAGTGGAGCCCAGCAGGCGATTTTAGTGTTGCTCACTTTATTGTTGTACACGGCGAGTTTTTTCACGTCGAACCTAGTCCTGTGATCGCAAGAGTGCGCGACTGTTAATGCAAACCAGTTGCAGTTGCAGAAGAAGACGTAGAACTCGAAAAAAACCTGAATCTCAGCGTGAAATAATTTCCTGACTGCCATCCGGCAAGGCGCGCACCGCGACCGGCAGGATGTGCGGCAAGGCTTTGAGCAAGGCGTCGGTGTCGCTGGACTTGAACACGCTGGTCAGGCGCAGGTTGCTGACCGCAGCGGTATTGACCCGCAACGGTTGCTCGCGGTAGCGCGATACCTCCCGCACCACTTCGCCGAGGGTGGCGTTGTTGAACACCAACTTGCCGGTGCGCCAGGCCGTCAGCTCATCGGCATTCACCGCATACGCCGCTGCAACTTGCCCTCGAGGATCAACATGCGTGCCCCGCCCCGCCGTAAGCGTGACGATTTGATCCGACGAGCGCCCCTGTACCTTGACCGTGCCGGCCTCGACCACCACGCGGGTCTGGTCGTCATCGCGGCGCACATCAAAACGCGTGCCGGTGACCGTCACCTGCCCGGCCCCGGCAGCGACAATAAAGGGACGGCGGGTGTCATGTTCGACGCTGAACATGGCTTCGCCCTGTTTCAGTTCGACACCGCGCCGGCCCTTTTCGTAGTGCACCGCGACGACGCTGCGGCTGTTGAGGTCCATCATCGAACCGTCGGGCAAGGCCACCTGGCGATGCTCGCCCAGGCGAGTGCTGAACTCGGCGCTGTAGGGTTTGGTGTGATCAAGCGCGCTGAATAGTCCCAACCCCAAGGCAGCGGCGACCACGCTGGCGGCGATACCATAACGCAAGATTGCCCGGCGCTCGGGGCGCTCGACCGGCTCATCGCACAGGGCCTGCAAACGGGCCTTGGGCAACAGGTCGGTGGCGCTCCACACGCCTTGCAGCAGGTCAAATTCGTATTGGTGCTCCGGGCATTCATTGCGCCAGGCGTCGAAACGTTGGCGCTCTTCGACGCTCAACTCGGCGTCTTGCAGGCGTACAAACCATTGCGCGGCTTCGTCGCGAGAACGGTTATCCATCATGGAAGATCCTGTTTCAAGGCGGGTCATGGGGCCATCGCATCCAGGCGGTCACGCAGATGCCGCAGGGTGCGGATCATATACTTTTCCACCATGTTTTTTGAAAGCCCCAGGCGTACGGCGATTTCCTGCTGGGTGAGACCCTCGATCTTCTGCCAGATGAAAATCCTGCGGCAGTTGACGGGCAACTCGGCCAAGGCCCGCTCGATGGAGTCCGCCAACTGGATCGCGTGCATGAAATGCTCCGGGTCGCCGCTGTGAGGCGAACGCTGATCAAAGGTTTCCAGCGCCAGCGCTTCACGGCGGTCTTCGCGGCGGTAAGCGTCTACGGCGATATTGCGCGCTGTTTGATGCAGATAAGCGCGCGGTTGCTCAACCTCGGTCGAACGCGACTCGAGCACCCGCACGAAAGTGTCGTGGGCCAGATCTTCGGCCTGCTGACGGTTTTTCAGGCGACGTGTCCAGGTTCCGATCAACTCTTCGTAATGCTCGAAAAAGCCTGTTCTGCGGGGCGGCTGAGGAATCATCGCGAGAGCACTGGGGAGGCGGGGCGTGAATAGTAATGCTTCCTATTAAGTGGGGCAATTGATTCCCGGCGTGCAGGTGCCGGGTGAACTTGTGCCCCGTCGCGTCAGTCAGCAGAAAGGACTCTCATAAAACGGTGGGTGGGCGATGCAGATTTCATTGCAACAACAAGTGGCCCTGGTCACCGGCGCCAGTTCCGGCATTGGTGCTGGCGCCGCCAAGGCCCTGGCTGAAGCCGGGGCGGCCGTGGTGCTCAATTACAATTCCCAGGCGGCACCCGCCGAAGCCCTCGCCGCTCAGATCAACGCCGACGGCGGCCGAGCGGTGGCCATCGGTGGTGATGTGTCAAAAGAGGCCGACGTGGAACGCCTGTTCGCCCAGACCCTCGACGCCTTCGGCCACCTGGACATTCTGGTCGCCAACTCCGGTTTGCAAAAAGACGCCAACCTGGTGGACATGACCCTCGACGACTGGAACACCGTGATCGGCGTGAACCTCACCGGCCAGTTCCTGTGCGCCCGCGCCGCCGTGCGTATCTTCAATCGCCAAGGCGTGCGCGAAGGCGTGTCGCGAGCGGCCGGCAAAATCATTCACATGAGTTCGGTGCATCAAATCATCCCGTGGGCCGGGCACGTGAATTACGCGGCCTCAAAAGGCGGGGTCGAGATGCTGATGCGTACCCTTGCCCAGGAAGTCAGCGAGCAGCGCATACGGATCAATGGCATTGCACCGGGTGCGATTCGTACGGCGATCAACCGTGCGGCCACGGAAGGCGCGGCGCAAAAGGAGTTATTGAAGCTGATTCCTTATGGCCGGGTCGGCGACGTGGAGGACGTGGCCAATGCGGTGGTCTGGCTGGCGAGTGACGCCTCCGATTACGTGGTCGGCAGCACCCTGTTCATCGATGGCGGCATGAGCCTTTATCCGGAGTTTCGTGGCAATGGTTGATTTCAAGAACGAACCCCAAAGCGCCATTGATGCCCACGGCATCATCGGTGATATGCGCAGTGCAGCGCTGGTCAATGACACCGGCAGTATCGACTTTTTCTGCTGGCCGGAATTTGACAGCCCGTCGATCTTTTGCTCGCTGCTGGACACACCTGAGGCCGGGGCTTTCCAGCTCACTCCCGACCTGCCCAACGCCCGCCGCGAGCAAATCTACCTGCCCGACACCAACGTGCTGCAAACCCGGTGGCTGAGCGATGAGGCGGTGGTGGAAATCACCGACCTGCTGGCGGTCACCGAAGAAATCGACGACCTGCCGCTGTTGATCCGCCGGGTGCGCGTTGTCAGCGGCAAGGCCACGATCCACCTGCGCTGCGCCGTGCGTCATGACTATGCCCGCTCGGCAACGCACGCCGCGGCCGACAAGGGCGGCGTGCTGTTCACTGCCGACGGCCAGCCTGGCCTGCGCCTGGTCGGCAGCCACCCGTTAAGCCTCGACGATCATTCGGCAGTCGCCAGCTTTACCCTGACCCAGGAAGAAGGCGCCGAATTTGTATTGGGCGGCGAGGACGATCCGCGCGTGACCAACCACTGTACCGACCTGTACCTGGAGCGAACCTTGAAGTTCTGGCGCGGCTGGATCGCGCAGTCGAATTACCGCGGGCGCTGGCGCGAAATGGTCAATCGCTCGGCGCTGGCCCTCAAGCTGCTGACCTCACGCAAACACGGCGCCATCATCGCCGCCGCCACCTTCGGCCTGCCGGAAACACCCGGCGGCGAACGCAACTGGGACTACCGCTACACGTGGATCCGCGACGCCTCGTTTACCGTCTACGCGTTCATGCGCCTGGGCTTTATCGAGGAAGCCAACAGCTACATGCGCTGGCTCAAAGGCCGGGTCAGTGACTGCTGCGGCCAGCCGACCAAAATCAACATCCTCTATGGCATTGACGGTCGCCAGGAACTGCCGGAAACCGAGCTGGACCACTTCAGCGGGCATGGCGGCGCCAAGCCTGTGCGCGTCGGCAATGAGGCCTTCGACCAGATCCAGCTGGATATCTACGGCGAGCTGATGGACGCGGTGTACCTGGTTAACAAATACGGTGAAGCCATCTCCCACGAAGGCTGGAAACACACGGTGGAAGTCGCCGACCAGGTTTGCGAAATCTGGAATCAGAAGGACGTCGGCATCTGGGAAATGCGCGGCGAGCAGCATCACTTCCTGCACTCACGCCTGATGTGCTGGGTGGCGCTGGACCGCGCAATCCGCCTGGCCTCCAAGCGCTCGCTGCCCGCCCCGTTCGCACGCTGGGACCAGACACGGCAGGCGATTTATGCCGATATCTGGAGCAACTTCTGGAATGAAGAGCGCGGGCACTTCGTGCAACATATCGGCAGCACCGCCCTCGATGGCTCGATGTTGCTGATGCCGCTGGTGCGCTTCGTCGCGGCCACTGACCCACGCTGGCTGTCGACACTGGAGGCGATCCAGAAAAGCCTGGTGCGCGACGGCATGGTTTATCGCTACCGCAACGACGACAGCCAGATTGACGGCTTGCAAGGCACCGAAGGCGCGTTCGCCGCCTGCTCGTTCTGGTACGTCGAGTGCCTGGCGCGGGCCGGTCAAGTCGAAAAAGCCCACCTGGAATTCGAACAACTGCTGCGCTACGCCAACCCCCTGGGTTTGTACGCCGAGGAGTTCGACAGCCAGGCCCGGCATCTGGGCAATACACCCCAGGCGCTGAGCCACTTGGCGCTGATCAGCGCAGCGACCTTTCTGGACCGCAAACTCAGCGGGGAGAAGACCGTCTGGCAACCCTGACCGGGACGCCACCAGGGAACCCCAGCCGGTGCTGAAAAACGCCGGCCTGCTGGCTACCCATCCCGGCGAGCAAGACTATTGCCCTCAAGTACATGCCGCATCGTCATTCGGTATCGGCTAGAGTTCCAGCACCTTCGGCCACCTCGTTCGAGCGCATCATGAACACATCCGCCCCGCTACTTTACGTGCGCACTTCCATGCTCGATGTGGCCTATGAAGCCCACGGCCCCGACGACGGTGAACCGGTTATCCTGTTGCATGGTTTCCCCTACGACCCACGCGGCTACGATGACATTGCGCCGGCCCTGGCCGAGCGCGGGTGCCGGGTGTTAGTGCCCTACCTGCGTGGCTATGGCCCGACGCGGTTTATCGATGAGCAGGTGATGCGTTCCGGCCAACAGGCGGCGTTGGCCAAGGACCTGCTGGATTTCATGGATGCGCTGTCTATCCAGCGCGCGACCCTGGCGGGCTATGACTGGGGTGGGCGCGCCGCCTGTATCGTCGCGGCGCTGTGGCCGGAGCGGGTGCGTGGGTTGGTGACCGGGGATGGCTATAACATTCAGGATATCGCCCAGTCGCCCACGCCGAGCGCACCGCAGACTGAGCATAGGCTGTGGTACCAGTTCTACTTTCACACCCCGCGCGGCGTAGACGGTCTGACCGCCAATCGTCGTGAGCTCTGTGAGTTATTGTGGCAGCTGTGGTCACCGACCTGGGCCGAAGGTCCGGCTCTGTATGGCCAGACCGCGCCGTCGTTTGATAACCCGGATTTTGTCGAGGTGGTGATTCACTCCTACCGCCATCGATTCATGTACGTCCCCGGCGACCCGACGCTGGAGTTCATCGAGCGGGCCCTGGCACTGCAGCCGCCGATTTCGGTACCGAGCATTTCGTTGTGCGGCGCCGATGATGGCGTGGGCCCGGCCCCGGTTGAGGATGACGATGTGGAACATTTCACCGGCGTTTATCGGCGCGAAGTCTTGGCCGGCGTCGGTCACAATATTCCCCAGGAAGCACCGCAGGCGACTCTTGCAGCGATTTGCGAATTGCTTGATCGGACGTGACGTCAGCGTGCAGCCACGACCCTGACACTGAAGACGTTACCTTGCCCTGCCCTGGCAACAGGCCTGGGCGAAACGAATCATTTCATCTTCTGAAAGCGCCGGCGCTGAAGGCGGTGCAATAACACATCACCTGGGTTCAAACCGGTACGTTTTCATTCAGGCCGGTTGGCAGAAGCGCTCGCGATAGGCCTGGGGCGTGACGTCCAGGGCCCGCAGAAAACTGCGTCGCAGGGTCTCCTCGCAACCGAAACCACACTGCACGGCGATGCGTTTGATCGAGGCTGTGCTGTCGGCCAACTGCCGGCGCGCGGCGTCAACGCGTATCAACTCGACCGCACGCGCCGGGGTTTGCCCGGTTTCAGCGCGATAGTGGCGTACAAAACTGCGTTCGCTCATACCCGCCTGGGCCGCCAGTGTGGGAATGTTCAGATCGAGGCTGAGGTTTTCGGCGATCCAGACGTGCAAATCGGCGAAGCGACTGTCACCTTTTTGCAGGGACAAGGCCGCGCTGAATTGGGATTGGCCACCCGGACGCTTGAGAAACACCACCAGATGCCGCGCCACTTCCAGGGCAACGGCCCGGCCGAGGTCTTCCTCCACCAGGGCCAGGCACAGGTCGATGCCGGCCGTTACACCGGCAGAGGTCCACACCGCGCCTTGCTGGATGAAAATCGGGTTGGACTCCACCGTCAGCAAAGGGTATTTGCGCGCCAGTTCGTCACAGCGAGTCCAGTGGGTGGCCACCCGACAGCCATCGAGCAAGCCGCTGGCGGCCAGCAAAAAAGCGCCGGTGCATACCGAGGTCATGCGCCGGGTGTGCTGGGCTTTTTGCTTCACCCAACCCACCAACTCGGCGTCTTCGGCGGCACCGTACACACCCCAGCCACCGGCGATCACCAATGTGTCGCACGGCGTGTCGGCTGCGGGCAGAGGCTCGGCCAACAGCGCCAAGCCAGCCGAGGTAATCACCGGCGTCGTCTGCGCGGCGATCACCGAGGCCGCGTAAGGCAACGGCAAACCGCGCTGACGCGCCAGGTCGTTGGTCGAGGCGAACACCTGCAACGGCCCGGTCACGTCGAGTACCTGTGCGTTATCAAAAGCGAGTACATGGATTATTCGAGTCATGGTTGGCGTAATTGGTGGGCTTAATGGCGTATACGCCAAAGCCTAGGCCTCTAGAGTGAAGCCGTCTACCTCCCCCGTAATCGGAGCTTCACTCATGACCTTGCAGATCGGTTTTCTCTTGTTTCCCGGTATCCAGCAACTGGACCTCACCGGTCCCTATGACGTGCTGGGCTCGCTGCCGGATGTGGAGTTGCACCTGCTGTGGAAAGACCTGGCGCCGGTCACTTCCAGCACCGGGCTGGTGTTCACCCCGACCATGACCTATGCCGATTGCCCGCGCCTGGACGTGATTTGCGTGCCCGGCGGGGCCGGTGTCGGCGCGCTGATGGAGGACCCGCACACCCTCGATTTCCTCAAGGACCAGGCACAGACCGCGCGCTACGTGACCTCGGTATGCACCGGTTCGCTGGTACTCGGCGCGGCGGGTTTGCTGCGCGGTCGCAAGGCCACCACGCATTGGGCTTACCACGACCTGCTCGCTCCGCTCGGCGCGATCCCGGTGCAGGCGCGGGTGGTGCGTGACGGCAACCTGTTTACCGGTGGCGGCATCACCGCCGGGATCGACTTCGCCCTGACGCTGGCCGCCGAGTTGTACAGCGAGGACGTCGCGCAACGGGTGCAACTACAGATCGAATACGCACCGGCGCCACCCTTCGACGCGGGCAGCCCGAAAACCGCCCCCAAGCACGTTCTGGAGGAAGCCAACAAGCGCACAGCGGAGTCGCATCGGGTACGTGCCGAGGTTGTGGCACGCGCCGCTGCACGGCTGTGCTGACCTACCCTGCCCCGCTGGACGCGACATCAGCGCCCGGCCCATTAATGGGGCTTGGCGCTGCGGGTAGCGCTCGAAGAAATGGCTGAATGCGTGAAGTCGATCATTTCTTCCACGTCATCCGCCCGAGAGCGCGACCGGTAAAGTAGTCAAATGGATACAAACAAAAAATTGCGCTGATACTTTTTTAATAAAAATGCCGTGGTCGGCGCCAGCTGCCTTTTGGACAACTTTATAACAAGGCACACGATTTTTACGCGTGCGTTTGAAAGGCCGCTCATACCCGCTCGAACGCCATTTTCAGGGCACTTGGGCCGCCTTTCAAAACCCTCCTTGTCCCTCTTTCCTACCTCCATTCAAAAAAGGTTTTCCCGCACGGCAGGAAAATTCTCACATTTGTTTCTACACTCAAAATCACACCCTAGGACCGAGTGAACCGACAAGGAAAGTCAACAAAATGACACACAAAAAGACTAAACAAGGTGTCTACGGCAGCCCATCCGAAAAAAAGTCAACTTATTGACAAGGTCAGAAAAAAGGCGTTTTCTCTCACTGACAAAGCCAATAACCGGAAAACTCCTTTAGCCACTGCCCCCACGCATTTCCTTCGTTTTGGAAGGGAAAGGCTTGCGTTTTACCCAGAGTTGCCATCGTTCGCCTGCCCTCAAAAGCAGCGAACAGAAAGCCTGGAGTGCAATGAGGGATGTTTTTATGCGAGAAAAGTCGTCAGTCGTAAGCCTGTTTCTAACCCGTGCGGGTTTTGTTGAGTTCTTTGTGGTTTTCGTCAAATTGGTACACGGCCTGACTGCTATCTTGCCACCGCTGGTCCTGGTATTTTTCTTCGACACAATGGACCCCCAATTGCGCCCCCATTTCCTCGGCCTGCTGCTGTTTTTTGCAGTGCTGAGCGTGATTCTTTTCCATGCACTGGGGATCTATTCAGAAGAGTTGTTCAGCAATCGTCTGCGCCTGCGGACCAGCATCGTGGCCTGGTCCTCCGCGTTCTGCATCTTGCTGTTCATGTACCAGATCCTGCAGTTTTTCCCGCAATTGACTCCGCGCAACCTGGTGGCGTGGTACTTCGCCAGCCTCGGGCTGTTCTGCCTTGAGCGCCTGGTGATGCTGCGCCTGTATCGCAACCTGATGCGCAAAGGCAAATACCTGCAACGCACGGTGATCCTGGGCTTCACCGACACGGCCGTGCACGTCGCCGACCACCTGCAACGCAATGGCGATATCCGTTCCGGCCTGATCGGTTTCATCGACGACCGTACCGAGCGCATTCCCAAGGAATTGAGCCACCTGCCCCTACTGGGCAATACCCGCGACCTGGAAAAGCTGATTCGTGCCGAACAGGTCAACCAAGTGATGATCTGCCTGCCCTGGGCCGCCGAAAAACGCATCCACGGGCTGGTCAATCGCCTGCGCCAGATGTCGGTGAACGTGATGCTGGTGCCCGACATGGCCGCCTTGCGCTATGGCCACAGCCGCATCACCGACGTGGGCGGCATTTTGATGTTCAACACCTCGCAGTTACCGCTGCGCGGCTGGTCGCCGTTCATCAAGCGCTGTGAAGACTTGCTGCTGGCCAGCCTGGCCTTGGTGGCGCTGTCGCCGGTGATGCTGCTGACGGCGATCGCAATCAAGCTCGACTCCAAGGGCCCGGTGCTGTTTCGCCAGAACCGGTTCGGCTACAACGACAACGAGATTCGCGTGTTCAAGTTCCGCTCGATGTTCACCGACCAGAGTGACTTCACCGCCGAGCAACAGACCACCCGCAAAGACCCGCGCATCACACGTGTGGGCCGCATCATTCGCAAGACCAGCATCGACGAGCTGCCGCAGTTGTTCAATGTGCTGCTGGGCAATATGTCCATGGTCGGCCCACGCCCCCACGCCACAGCAACCAAGGCCGCGGGTATTCCGTTCGAAGTCGCGGTGAGCGAGTACAGTTCGCGGCATCGGGTCAAGCCGGGCATCACCGGCTGGGCGCAGATCAACGGCTACCGGGGTGAAACCGATACCCTGATCAAGATCCAGAAACGTGTCGAGTACGACCTGGAGTACATCTCCAAGTGGTCGGTGTGGTTTGACTTGTACATCGTCTTCATGACGGTCCCGGCCGTCCTCTCCACCAAGGAAGTCTATTGATGAATACCCTCAACGGATTAATTCCCTGCATCATTTCCGGTGGTTCGGGCACACGGCTGTGGCCGGTCTCCCGGCAGAACATGCCCAAGCCTTTCATGCGCATGCGCGATGGCCAGAGCCTGTTGCAAAAAACTTTCCAGCGCGCCGCCAAACTGCCCGGCGTGGAAAGCGTGCTCACGGTGACCAACCGCGACCTGCTGTTTCGCACCCTGGATGACTACCGCGTGGTCAACAAGGCCCACCTGCCCCTGGACCTGTTGCTGGAACCATTCGGCCGCAACACGGCGGCGGCCATTGCAGTGGCGGCGCTGCACGTGCAAGAGCATTTCGGCGACCAGGCGCAGTTGCTGGTGATGCCCGCCGACCATTTGATTCTCAATGAGGTCGCGTTCGCCGAAGCGGTCACCCAAGCCCGCGACCTGGCCGAAGCCGGCTACCTGGTCACCTTCGGCATCAAGCCCGACCACCCGGAAACCGGTTTCGGCTACATCGAAAAAGGCGAAGCACTGGGCGACGGCTTC
This sequence comes from Pseudomonas antarctica, assembly GCF_001647715.1. Lineage (NCBI taxonomy): Bacteria > Pseudomonadati > Pseudomonadota > Gammaproteobacteria > Pseudomonadales > Pseudomonadaceae > Pseudomonas > Pseudomonas antarctica. Next base: position 2,265,860 of record NZ_CP015600.1, on the reverse strand, counting down.
CGGGTCAAACGCTTTGTCGAGAAACCTGACCTGGCCACCGCGCAAGGCTACCTCGACGGCGGCAAGCACCTGTGGAACGCCGGCATGTTCTGCTTCAAGGCCAGCACCCTGGTGGACGAACTCGCCGCCCACGCCCCCGACGTGCTGACAGCGGCCAAAGCGGCACTGGAACACAGCCATGACCTGCAAAACAAAACCTCGCGCCAGCGTGAACTGGACCCGGACGCTTTCGGCAGCGCGCCGGATATATCCATCGACGTGGCATTAATGGAGAAGTCCAAGCAAGTCGCGGTCGTGCCCTGCGACATTGGCTGGAGCGACATCGGTTCCTGGGAAGCGCTGCGCCAACTCACGCCCAGCGATGCGCATGGCAACCAGGTCAACGGCGAAGCGATTTTGCATGACGTACACAACTGCTACATCGACTCGCCCAAGCGCGTACTGGGCGCCGTGGGCATACACGACCTGATCATCGTCGACACCCCCGATGCGCTGCTGATCGCCGACGCCCACCGCAGCCAGGACGTGCGCTTTATTGTCGCCGAACTCAAGCGCCAGAATCATCCGGCGTACAGCCTGCACCGCACCGTCACGCGGCCGTGGGGCACCTACACCGTGCTGGAGGAAAGCAGCCGGTTCAAGATCAAGCGCATCGTGGTCAAGCCCCAGGCGTCGCTGTCGTTGCAAATGCACCATCACCGCAGTGAGCACTGGGTGGTGGTCAGCGGCGCCGCACAGATCACCAATGGCGACCGCGAATTTCTGATCAACGCCAACGAGTCGACCTACATTCCGGCCGGGCACAAGCACCGCCTGACCAACCCCGGCATCATCGACCTGGTGATGATCGAGGTACAAAGCGGCGAGTACCTGGGCGAAGACGACATCGTGCGTTTTGATGACATCTATGGGCGCGCGCCCGCAGAAGTGAAAAAGTGACATGCGCACCTCGTTGATCATCCCGACCCGCAACGCGTCCAGTCACCTGGCGCGGCTGCTGCCTGCGCTGAAAATGCAGACCCTGCAACCGGACGAGATGCTGGTAGTCGACAGCGCCTCCAGCGATGACACCGTGGCACGGTTTCGCGACTTCGGCGCCCGGGTCGAGGTGATCGACGCCCGAGACTTCAACCACGGCGGCACGCGCCGCTGGGCCAGTGAACAGGTGGACGGTGATGCGCTGATCATGATGACCCAGGACGCGATCCCCGACAGCCCCGAGACCTTTGCCAACCTGCTTGACGAATTGCAGCAAGACCCGCGCAGCGGCGTGGCGTACGGCCGGCAATTGCCACACCCCGGCGCCGGTGTGCTGGGCGCGCAGTCGCGGCATTTCAACTACCCGGCCCAGAGTCGCAGCAAGAGCATGGCCGATGCACCGCAGTTGGGCATCAAGACCTGCTTCAGCTCTGATTCGTTTTGCGTATACCGACGCAGCGCATTGCAGGCAGTCGGCGGCTTCCCCGCCGATGTGATCGGCAGCGAAGACGCCTACGTCGCTGCGCGCATGCTCCTCCAGGGCTACACAGTGCGCTACGCCGCCACCGCGCGGGTGTATCACTCCCACGATTACCGACTCATGGATGAGTTTCACCGCTACTTCGACATTGGCGTGTTCTACGGTCGCGAGCCGTGGATTCGCCAGGCCTTTGGCGACGCTGGCGGTGAAGGTAAACGCTATGTACTGGCTGAGCTCGCGGCCTTGCGCGCAGCCGGTGCATTGCACCGCGTACCCGAAGTACTGGTGCGCAGCGCGTTCAAGTTGCTCGGCTATCGGCTGGGCCATCTGGAACGCCGGCTCCCCCTCGCCGTCAAGCGGCGCATCAGCATGTTCCCCGGTTATTGGAGGTGAGCATCATGACCCACAGGAAGTCCCCCTTGATGAAAAGAACCTTGCTCGTCCTGGCCATGATGGCGTTGGCCGCCTGCAATACGCCCGCACGCATCGTCCCTCCGGACGACAAGACCATCGAAGACGGCAAGCGCGCCCTCGACCAGCTTGCACAGCTGCCAGTGGCCGTGGAACGCATCCGCGTCGGCGACCAACTGCGTATCGTACGGGATGCCGGGGAGATGCCGACCTTGTCCGCGTTCAACGTCAGCACGATCTATGAGCTGACGCTGTACACGGTGCAAACGGACGGCAAGATCAACTATCCGTTCCTGGGCCCGATCCAGGTAGCCGGTCGCCAACCCTCGGAACTGGCCAGCGAGCTGACCAAAAAGCTGGCGCCGGTGTACCGCGAGCCACGGGTGACGGTGAACATCAACCAGGCACCGGCTAACTCGGTGATCGTCGGCGGCGCGGTGAATAACCCGACTGCGGTGCAGATCGGCACGGCCAACACCCTGGAGCAAGCCATTGTCGGTGCTGGCGGGGTGAACCCATCGGGCGATGCGAGCATGGTTGCACTGCTGCGTGAAGACGCCCAGGGCGCCTATCACGCCTATTTCCTGGATTTCAGCCAATACCTCAAACCCGGCCCCAACGGGCGTAAATCGGTGCGCCTGCAACGCGGGGATGTGGTGTTCGTGCCTAAATCCAACGTGGGCGAGCGTATCCAAGGGGTGGACACCTACTTGAACCAACTGATCCCGTTCACCAAGTCGATCGGGGTTGGCTACAACTACACGCGAACCAGCAGCAGTTCCAGTAACTAAAGGAGCGACATCCCATGATCGAGATCCGTTCTTTTCGTGATCTTCTGCGCCTGTTCTTCATCTTCCGGCAAGAGTTCAAACTGGCCGCCATCGCGGCGCTGGTGATCATCCTGCTGGGTGCATTTTTGCTGCCGGCCAAGTACGAATCCACCGCTCGCCTGCTGGTCAAGCCGGGGCGTGATTCAACCTTGCCGATCGAGATCAGCAACCGCCAGGCGCTGGTGATGCCCAGCACCCAGCGCGACCCGATTGTCGACGAGGAACGCTTGCTGACCGGGCGCCCGATCGTGCGCACCGTCGCCGAGCATTATCTGGAACTTATCGAAAACGCGCCGCCACCCGCAGGCTTCTGGAAGCGCACCAAGCACTACGTCAAGGCAGGCGTGGGTGCGGTGTTCGATGGCATTCGCGTGGTACTCGAAACCGTAGGCATTGTGGAAAAAACCACGCCGGTGGAGCGCCTGGCCGCGAGCCTGGAAAAGAACTTTGAGGTCAGCCACGCCGCAGGTTCCACGGTGATGGATATCAGCTTCAGGTGGGGCGACCCGGAAATTGCCCAGGCCGTGGTCAAGGACTGGATCGAGACCTATATCACCGAACGCACCCAGGCGCTGGGTCGCAAGAGCCTGTACGCGTTCTATGAAGGCCAGGTGAATACCAGCGCCACCGAGATCAAGAGCTATAAAGAGCAGATCCTCAAGCACTTGAATGAGATCGGCGCGGCGAGCATCACCGATCGCCTGGAAGACTTGTCCGAACGCATCAACGTGCTGCGCGGCGAGACCTTCAACACCACCCGCCTGATCGCCTCGTCCGACAGTGCGCTGCAGAGCACACGCGATCAACTGAAATCCCAACCCAAGGAAGTCACCACCGTACGCCAGATCGCGCTGAACCCGCAGCAGCAGGATTTGCGTCGCCTGCTGAACCAGAAGCTGCTGGAAAAAGCCGACATGATGCGCACCTACACCGACAACGCGCCGCCGGTCAAAGCCCTGGATGCGTCGATTCGTGCGATGCAAGCCCAGGTCGCCAGTGAAAGCAACACGGTGCAATCCTCCGAAAACCGTGCGCCAAACACCCTGGAAATCCACCTGCAGCGCGTGCTGCTGGACGAGTCGAGCAACAACCTGGCGCTGCGCACCCAGCTTGTACAGCAGCAAAAACAACTGCTGAACCTCGAAGCCCAACGCAAAGACGCCATGGAGATCGAACCGGAACTGGCGCGTCTCGCGCGCGAGCTGAGCGCTACCGAACGCAACTACGCGCTGTACGTGGACAACCTGGAAAAATCACGCATCGACCGTGAACTGGACAAGAGCCAGATCAGCAATATTGCGGTGATCGAAGAAGCCACCCTGAACCCGGGCCGCATCTTCCCGAAAACCCTGGTGATGCTGCTACTGGCGATTCCGTTTGCCATCGTCGTCGGTTTGCTGGTGATCTACCTGTGCTACCTGCTGGACCAGCGCATTCATGACGGCGGCCTGGTGGAGCGCAAGTTCGGTCTGCCACTGTGGACCACGTTGCCGGAGCTGGACACGAGCACTGCGCAAAGTACCAACGCGTTCAATGCGAGTATTTACCGGCTGTACGGGTTGCTGCAGTTGGACCGTATTGCCGAGCGAGGCATGACTCTGGGGCTGACCTCGGCACGTCATGGTGAAGGGGTGACCTTCGTGGTCGAGCAACTGCGCCAATTGCTGCAGGAAAACGGCATTGCCGTGCGGGTCGGCGGCGTGGAACCTGCTGCACCTGGCGAACTGGTGCTGCTGGATGCCTCCGCTCTGCTGGATAACCGCGATGCCTTTATCAACCTGCGCCGTGCCGACTTGATCGCCTTGGTGGTGGAAGCACAGAAAAGCACGGTGCCGGTGGTGGAACACGCGCTGTCGATCCTCAACACGGCGTTCGGCAAGGTGGATGGCATCATCATCAACCGACGCAAATTCGAAGTGCCGGCCAAGGTGCTTAAAACGATCGCCAAGTACCGAGGAGCGTTCTGATGCGCATCGCCTTGCTTGCGCCTTTGCCACCGGAAAAAAATGGGATCGCCGACTATGCGAACCATTTCAAGACGGCATTGGAACAGCTGGGCGTGACGGTGGCGACACCGTTGAGCGGCGCGGAAGGCACTACCGAAGCAATCAAGCAGGCTATCGCCGCATTCGACTGGCACAGCGTGGACCTGGTCCACGCCGAACTGGGTGGCGGCCGGCTCGGGGAGTTCCTGGCCCTGCGCGAGTTGCGCAAGGCTTACCCCAGGCTGCCGCTGACCGCCACCGTGCATGATCCGGAACGCATGGTGTGGCGGCGCGAGCACCTGCCCTTCCCGCTGAACCTGCTGCAACGTTTGCCCAGCCCATTGCCGCAGGCGGCCGTGGTGCTGGCCGATCCACTCACCTTGCGCGAAGAACGCCATGTTGCCCAAGGCCTGACGCGGCTGATTACCCTCACCCGCCTCGGCGCCGACTGCCTGAGCCAGCGCATGCACCTGCCGGCCGGCAAAGTGGCAGTTATCAACCACGCCAACCTGGCGATTGCACCAGCACCCTTGCCGCCGCTGGACACCTTGCACTTGCTGTATTTCGGCTTTATCTACCGTGGCAAAGGCATTGAAGACCTGTTGCAGGCCCTGGCCGATGTCTTCAAGCACGCCCCCGAATTGCGTGACCGTGTGCGCCTGACCCTGGCCGGTGGCACGGCCGCCGAAATGGCGTTTGGCGCGGGCGGCAACTACCTGGAGCAGTTGAACAGCCAGATCGCCGAACTCGGCCTGGCGGGCTCCATCGACTGGCGGCTGAACTTGCCGGCCAGCGAGATTGCCCAAACCATCCAGGCGCACCATGTGATGGTGCTGCCGTACCGCGAGTCGAAGAAGCTCGGCCTGCTCGGGCGCCAACGCGGCACCAGCGGCGCACTGTCCTGGGCCGCCGCATGTGGGCGCGGGGCTATTACGTCGGATGCGCGGGCGTTTGCCGAAGAAGTCGCCAGCGGCAATGGCGCGATCTATCCCCAAGGCGATGTGACAGCGTTGAGCGAACAACTCTTGCGCCTGGCGCGCGCACCGACATTGGCGCGCGAATGGGCCGAGCGTGCCGGGGAAATTGGGCGTGAACGCCTGTGGCCGTTGACCGCGCAGAAGTTCAAGCTACTTTTCGAGCAGGCGATTGCGGGAGCCCCTTATGGCGCGTAAACGGGCTTATCTCGCTATCCTCGCGGTGGTTGCCGCACTCGGCCTGACTGCCTTTATGTGGGGGCGCCAGGCCGACGCCGAGAACCATGTCCTCAAGGGCAACAAGGTGGTGGTGTGGAAGGACTTCCTGGGGGTGAACGCGCAGTTCCTTTGGTTCAGCCCCACGCTGTATCAGTTGCAGATCGACCGCCTCAAGGCCTTGGGCCTGCAATGGGTACGCCTGGATTTGCATTGGGATCAACTGGAACCAGCAGAGGGCCAGTATCAGATCGCAACCCTCGATCAGTTGGTGGGCAACCTGCAAGCCAACCAGCTCAAATCGGTGTTTTACCTGGTGGGCTCGGCGCCCTTCATCACCACCGCACCGGCCGGCGCGCCGTATCAGGACCAGTATCCGCCCAAGGACCCGAACGTCTTCGCCAACCGCATGGCACTGCTGTCGCAACGCTACCCCAGCGTGGATGCCTGGCAGGTCTGGAATGAGCCCAACTTGCTGGGGTTTTGGCGCCCGGCAGCTGACCCGGCAGGCTACGCCAGCCTGTTGACCGCCACCGCCGCGGCATTGCGAACTGTGGATGCGAACAAACCCGTGGTGGCTGCCGGCATGGCGTTCTTCAGCGAAATGCCCAATGGCCAGACCATGCTCGCGGCCCTCGGCGCGCTGGGTGTGACGAGCTTGAACACGGTCATTTCCTATCACCCTTACACCCAACTGCCCGAAGGCAACGACCCGGCGAACCTGGACTTTATCGCCAAGACCACCGCACTCAACCAGACCCTGCGCGCCGGCGGTGTAAAAACCCTGTGGAGCACCGAATGGGGCTGGTCGAATTACCCTGGGCCGAAAGACGCCCAGGACCTCATTACCTTGCAGGGCCAGGCCGATTACGTGGTGCGCCGCGTGGCGCTGATGAGCGCGATGGATTTCGACAAGATCTTCCTGTTCACCCTGAGCGACCTGGATCAACGCGCCAGCGTGCGCGACCAGTCTTACGGTTTACTCGACATCGACGCCAACCCCAAGCCGGTCTACACCGCCTTGAAGAATTTCCTCGACGTGAGTGGGCCACAACTCACGCCCGGCGACCCTCCCGCTGCCGACCAATTGCCCGACGGCCTGTTCAGCATCGGCTGGACCCGCGCCGATGGCCACAAGCTGTGGTTTTTCTGGTCGGCCCAGGGCGGTAACGCACACTTGCCCAACCTCACCAGCGCCACCCTGTACGACCCGTTGCGCGGCACGCAAACGCCGGTGAGTGGCACGAATGGGCTGACCGTTCCGGTCAAGTCGAACCTGCAAATTCTGTTATGGGATTGAAGCCCGCCATGCGCATTTTATGGATCCTGCCCTACTCGCCCTGGCCCGCCACCAGCGGCGGCAAGACGCGCCAGTTCCACCTGCTGCGCAGCCTGGCTGCGCGTGGGCATCGGATCACCTTGCTGCTGCATGACAAGCACCCGGTGTCGCTGACTGACCGCCAGGTGCTGGAAGCCTTCCTCGAGCAATTGATCGTACTGCCACGCCGCCCGCTGCGCAGCCTGAAAACCCTGGTGGCCGGGCTGTTTGCGCCCTACCCGCTGCTGGCCAGTGTGAATGGCTTGTCGGGCGCGCTGCAGGACACTTTCAATCAATTGCTCAAAGAGCACTGGGACGTGGTGCAGATCGAGCACACGTATGCCTTCCAGCCTTATGAAGACGCCCTGGCACGCAAATCCCAGCCTTTCGTGCTGACGGAGCACAATGTTGAATCGGCGCTGGGCGCGGCCACTTACGATCGCCTGCCGCGGTGGGCGCTGCCGTTCATTCGCTACGATCAATGGCGCTACGCGCGCTGGGAACGCCGCGTGATGCGCCAGGCCGCGCAGGTGGTGGCGGTCACCGAAAGCGATGCACAGGTGCTGACCAGGATCGCCGGCAAACCGGTGCCGGTAGTCGTCAATGGCGTGGACTGTGATCACTTTGCCGCCGCTCACCCCGACCCATCGGCGCGCCGAGTGTTGTTCCTCGGCAACTATGAATATGCGCCCAATGTGGACGCCATCGAATGGGCCCTGGATGAAATCCTGCCCAGGGTCTGGGAGCACTGCCCGGATGCGCGCATGAGTGTGTGCGGTTTCGGCATGCCCGACAGTTGGCGTGAACGCTGGAAGGACCCGCGTATCGAGTGGCAAGGGTTTGTGCCGAACCTGTTGAACCTGCAGTCGAGCTGTTCGGTGTTTCTGGCGCCCTTGCGCCATGGCGGCGGTTCCAAATTGAAAGTGCTGGAAGCGCTGGCTGCCGGGTTGCCTTTGGCGAGCACCGAACAAGGCGTGTCGGGCCTGGATCTGGTGGAGGGCCTGGATTACCTCGGCGGGCAAACCGCCGACAGCCTGGCGGACGCCGTGGTACGCCTGCTGCAATTTCCCGAAGCCGCCACGCCGATGGGTGAAGCGGGCCGTGCTTATGTGCGCCGGGCCCACGACTGGAGTGTCGCCGCCAGCCAACTGGAGCAGGTGTATGCAAGCCTGTCGCCGCTCAGTCAAAAGGAACCCGCATGCGTGTAGGCCTGGATTACCGCACCGTCGGCACCTCACCGCAATCGGGGATCAGTCGCCAGGTGTACGCGCTGGAAAATGCCCTGCGCGCGCTGCCGGATGTCGAGCTGGAACGGTTCACTGTGGCCCCCCTCGGCGATGAAACCCGCTTGCAGGCCCACTGCCCGACCTGGGGCTGCGCGAAGACGGCCATGCACCAACCGCAGAATCGCCTGCGGTTCGAGGCTGGTTTTCTGCCACGCGCGTTACGTGAGCAGCACATCGACCTGTACATCAGCACGTTCAATATGGGCCTTCCGCTCCCCCCCAAGCCGAAGGGTTTGCGTACCGTGGTGCTGTTGCATGACCTGTTCCAGATCACCCTGAACAACTACCACGCCAACCGTTTGAAGGCGCTGATCTACAAGACCAGCGATCGACTCTCGATCGCCTATGCAGTGCACAGCGCAGATCGGGTATGGACGCCCTCGCAGTACAGCGCCGATGAAACCGCGCGGCTGTTTCCCAAGGCGGCGGGCAAGATTCGCGTATTGCCTAATCAAGTGGAGGGTTTTGTCGAACTGGCTGCTGACCTGTCGGCGCACCAGTTGCCGGAACATTACTGGCTGCTGGTCGGCACCCGTGAGTTGCGCAAGAACGTGCCGTTTCTGGTGGACGCCTGGCAGCAGGCACGTCGCCTGTCTCCCGCCGTACCCGAGTTGGTGCTGGTAGGCAGCCTCGAACATCTGCCCGAAGCCCAGCGCAGCCTGCCGGGTATTCGCGCCCTGAGCGGTGTGTCAGATGCTCAATTGCATGGGCTGTACCGCAAGGCCTCGCGCCTGTGGCAGCCGTCCTATGCTGAGGGTTTTGGCTTACCGGTCATTGAAGCCCTCAGCGTCGGCACGCCGGTGGCGGTGGCCAGCGGCACGTCGCTGGATGAAATCACGCCGCCTTCGGCCCCGCGCTTTTCGCCCAGCGACGCACCCGCGCTGGTGCAATTGATGGTCGAGCTGGTGGGGCGCCCTACCGAAGATTCTCCCGAACAACGCAAGCTGTGGGCACAACGTTTCAACCACCAGGCTTATCGTCGACGTCTGGCCGAACTGATCGAGGAATTGAAATGAGACTCCCCCTGGCAAGCCTCGTCGCCATCCTCTTGGGCCTGTTGTTCGGCGCACTCGCCTTGATGCTGTCACCGGCCAAGGCCTTCCTCGCCGTGATCGGTCTGGCGGCGGCGGTAACCATCCTGCGCTTCCCGTTCTGGGGCTTGTTGCTGTTCGCCGGGGTCGCGACCTTTATGCCGTATTCGACCGTCAACCTGGGCATTCGCAGTACGGTGAGCGAAGCCGTCCTCGCGCTGACCTGGGGGGCAGTGGTGTGGCACAGTTTTCTGTCGCGCGTGCCTGATACACCCCGCCTGTCACGGCGCCCCACCGACCAGGCGCTGTTGTGGCTGATGCTGTTCAGCGTGTTCCCGTTTATCGTCGGCCAGGTCAGCATCCACGCCGACAGCAGCGGCACGGCCAACTGGCTGCGCTGGTTGCTGAACCTCTCGGGCGTGTTCCTTTGCGCCAAGTTGCTGACCGGCTACAAGCAACGCGAATCGCTGGTCATCGCCCTGCTGCTGGGCACGCTGACGATGCTGGTGCTGTCGATTGCAGTGTTTGTGCGCACCCGCTCGGGGGCGGGCATTGCGCCGATCCTGGCGGTGTTCAATTACGGCAACTTCGACATGTTGAAATTCGGCCTGGAGGCGATGGCGTCGCGCATGGGCTCGCCGTGGATGCACCCGAACGCCATCGGCGGAATCATGGCGCTGCTGCTGCCCCTGGCGTTCTGCTATGGCATGACCGAACAAGGCTGGAAGCGCGCGCTGGGCCTGGGCGTGGCGTGCCTGGGCGCTGCGGCCTTGCTGCTGGCGAGTAGCCGTGGCGCGATGGTCAGCCTGGCGCTGGTGCTGATGTGGATGGCGACACGCCGTGTGCCGTACACCGGGCGTCTGTTGATGATCGGCGCCGCGCTGACGGTGGCGCTGGTGATGGCTTATCCACCGTTGCAGGACCGCCTGGCGACGATCTTTTCGTCGGACAACGCCAGTACCGAAGTGCGCGTCGATGAATACCGCATGTTCCCGCAGGCGGTGGCGGCGTATCCGTTCGGCATTGGCTTCAAGGTCGACCCACCGGTGCCGGGCACTCTGTTGCTGGGGATCTCCAACCTGTGGCTGAACCTCATCTATAAGATCGGCATTGTCGGCATGCTGCTGTTTGTCGCCGTCACCGTGCGCTGGTGGCGTGAGGCGCGCCCGGAAAAAGGCCCGATCCGCCTGACCAAGGACAACGCGCTGTGGCTGGGCAGCACTGCCGGGATTCTCTCGGCGCTGGTCAGCGGTTTGTTTGACCACTACTTCAGCTTTGCGGTGGTGATGGTGGCGCTGTTTTGGCTGATGGTGGGCCTCAATGTGCTGGAGGCGCGCCGACTGTTTCCGGCACGCCTGCCGCAGCTCAAGACCGTGGCTTACCGCAAGCCGATCCTTGACGGCGCGCGGCCTTAACCATGCTCGGTTCTGCCGTCTGGCTGACGCTTGCGACCTTGCTTGGCCTGTGCCTCGGGTTTGCCCGCGAGTGGTTGCTGGTTGCCGCCTGGGGCGCGGGCGAACGCAGCGATGCGTTCCTGATCGCGCTGTTTTTGCCCGAGGCGTTGCGCATGTCGCTGGCCGGTGGCGTATTGAGCGCCGCCGCGCTGCCGCTGTACTTGGAACGCAAGGACGCTGAACGCCTGGATTGGCTGGCGGTGCTGTTCCCGGCGCTGATGCTGATCGCGCTGGTCACCAGCCTGTTGCTGACGCTGTTGGCGCCATGGCTGGTGCAATTACTCGGGCCAGGGTTGGCGGCCAGCGCGACGGCGCTTGCCGGTAGCAACTTACAGATCGTGGCCTGGTGCGTGCCGGGGTTGATGCTGCATGCACTGTTCAGTATTCCGTTGCAGGCCAGTGAGCGGTTTGTGCTAGCGGGCCTGGGTTCGCTGCTGTTCAACCTGCCGCCGGTGACGTACCTCGCCCTGGCGGGCACCGCGACTCAACCGCACACACTCGCCTTGGCGTGTGTGGCCGGGAGTCTGTTGATGCCACTGGCACTGCTGCCGTCGATCTGGCGTCAGGGCTGGCGGCCGTGGCGCTGGCAGTTGTCGTTCACGCCGTTGCGGGAACTGGGCCAACGCATCGGGCCGTTGCTGTTAAGCAATGGTGCCAGCCAGGGGTTGGCGTTGATCGAGCGCCTGGTGGCGTCGCTGCTCGGCGAAGGCGCCGTGACGTGGGTCAACCTCGCCCGCAAGCTGATGAACCTGCCGCTGATTGCACTGATGAGCCTCAACCAAGTGTTGCTGGGCATGATGAGCCGACGCCAGGGCGATGAGCGCCTGGCCTTGCTCAAACGCGGCCTGGAAACCGCCAGCGTGCTCACGTTGCCTGCCGGCGTTGGCCTGGTGGCAGCAGCACCCAGCCTGGTGGCGTTGTTGCTGCCCAAGCAATCGGCCGACTCGCCGTTGCCGCTGCTGCTGGCGTGGTTTGCCGTGCCGCTCGTATTCGGCGCGTGGAACGCGTTGCTGGCGCGTTATGCCTACGCCGCCGGCGATACACGCCAGCCGTTGCGTTGCGAGTTGCTGGGTAGCCTGGTCAATGTGCTGTTACTCGGCGCCCTGCCCTTTGTGTTTGGCCTGGCGGGTATTCCATTGGCCGCCTTGGCGGGCGTGATTTGCACCGCATTGCTGCTGATGCAGCGCCAGTCGTTGCTCGACGCCCTGCCCTGGGCGCGGCAATGGCTGCTCAGTGCAGGGCTGATGAGCCTGGCAGCGCTGGCGCTGTTTCGAATTCAAGGCGTGTGGCTGCAACTGGGGCTGAGTACCCTGGCCGGCGCCGTGGTGTTGTTGAGTATGGGGCTATGGCTGAAGCCGTGGCGCAAGGCATGAACGAGCAATTGGGGGTGATCACTTGAAACATCGTTGGATTCAGATGGATATTGCCAAAGGCATCGGCATCCTGATGATCGTGTATGGCCACAGTTGGTTTGTCGCTAACTCGCCGGACGTGCTCTATCCGATCATCGCCTCGTTCATATTGCCGTTGTTCTTTTTCCTGTCCGGGGTGTTCTTCAAGCCCGAGCAACCTTTTGTGGAAATGGCGATACGCAAGGCCGACGGCCTGCTCAAGCCGTTTTTCTTCACCATGCTGGTGTACGTGATCGTGCGCGCGGTGTTGCGCTGGCAACCGCTGCTGCCGGATATCGGCGGTGTGCTGTACGCCTCGGTGGACACCATTCCGTGGCAGGCCCTGTGGTTTTTGCCGCATTTCTGGGTGGCGATTCTGTTCAGTTGGTTGATGCTGCGACTGATCCAGCGTCTGAAACTGTCACTGCCGGTGAGCTGCCTGCTGATAGTGGTGCAACTGTTAATCGGTATTTGGGTATTGCCGTGGTTCTGGCAAATACCGGTGACCGTCGGCGGGCACACCTGGACGCTGCCCGGCCTCCCGTTCAGCCTTGAAGTCACCTTGATCAGCAGCACCTATTTCATCTACGGCTACCTGTTGCGCGACTGGCTGCGCAGGCATGAGGGCTCGCTGCTGACGGTGGTGATTGCGGTGGCATTGTTCGCCGCAGTGTTCCTCTACAGCCACGCCACCATGGACCTGGCACAACGGCGCTACGACCACTGGTTGTGGACCAGCCTGCTGGCGGTGATCGGCGTGTACGCGTGCTGGGCATTGGCGCGGGTGCTGATGGTGTCGGCCGTCATCACGCGGGCGATGACGTATATCGGCCAGTCGACCCTGATCCTGTTGATCTTCCATGGGGAAATCCAGCACAAGACCGTCGACCTGATGGAGCGCCTGGGTCTGCATCCCTTCCTGGCCGCATGCCTGGGCCTGGTGGTGGCGGTAGTCGTGCCGTTGCTGATCGGGGAAGTGATCAAGCGAGTGGCGTTCTTGCGGTTTTTCTACTTTCCGTTTCCGGTGCGTAAAGCCCCAAAAACTTGAAAAGGCTGCGACACACTTGCAGCAGCGGACTTGCCCACGATAGCGATGGGTCATTCAAAGGTGTATTGACTGACACTGCGTCATCGCGGGCAAGCCCGCTCCCACAGGGGTTAGGTATTTTCAATCATCCAGTTGTTGCGCGGCAGGCTTGTTGCCGGGTTTTGCGGGCTTGGCCGCTTTGGCGCCCTTGGCTGGAGCAGCTGCGGCAGGCTCCGGCTCGGCAGGCGCGGCAAGGTCTTTTTCAGCCTGCGGCATCTGGTCGATCGCGCTGAAAAACGCCTTCAGATCGAGGGTATCCGGTGGCACGGTTTTCTCGACTTTCTTTTCGCCGTCCTTCCCCACCAGGATCACTTTGGTGCCGCTGCCGGCGCCCAACTTGAGGGCGCGGATCAGCGCGTTGGTTTCAGGCGGCGTGAGCTTTTTGTTGTCCTTCGCGTCCTTGGCGAACTTCTCCCCTTCGGCACCGATACTGCCGAACTTCACGGTGTAGAAGACCATGCTGCGCTCTTCAAAGGACTGCTTGTTGGCAGGCTCGTCCAGCTGTTTCTTGAGGGTGGCCAGCGTTTCGTTGCCGGAATCCAGCTCCACCACTACCAGCGGGCGGGACTTGCCCAAGTCCTGCTTGAGCGGGTTGATATCATCCGCGGCCAACAGCGGCCCCGTAAAAGCCATCAAGGTAGCCAGGGTCAGCGACCGGATGAGCATGCGCACCTCCTTTGAATTCCATGCAGGGTTCTTGAGTTTCATGTCTGCGACAGTCAAATTCAAGGATGATTCCTACACCACGTTAAGAAGCGTAGGTCAGGACGCCCGCTACGCAAGGGGTTGAGTGGGGGCAACGGTCATTGTTTCTTCTGATTGCGGAAACATTACGAGACGTCCCATTCCGGCCAATGTCGCGCAAAGACGGGCGCCACGATGGGGTCGGTGTCCACCTGCACCAGTGTCTGGGCAAAGCCTGGCGCCAAGTTGCCCAACACCTCGCGCGCCTCGTCCCAGCGCGACACCGCTGCGGCCATGATGCCCAGTGCATTCGGCACGGCGTTCGGGGCGAACAACTGGTCGGCAAACTGTTCGGCGAAGACCACCCACGCATGATGCAGATAGCGACGCGTACCGGTGATCAATTGCGCCTGCACCGCTTCATCCGCATTGCCCAGCCAGCGCTGCGGATAGTCGATGATGCCGATTGCCGAGTAGCAATTGGCAGCGATGTACAGCAGGCCACGCAGGATCTGCGCGCGGTTGCCGGCCAGCAGGTCGGAAGCGGGAAACTCCAGGCCCAGGTGGATCAGGATGGCGGCGCTTTCGGTCAGCACCTGCCCATCGGGGGTGACCAGGGTCGGTATCTGTTTGAGCGGGTTGATCCGTGCAAGGGCTTCGCTGCCCTCGCTGTAGTCCCAGGAACTGGCGTCGATCCGTCGCCACGGCACCGCGCAACGCTGCAAGGCGATTTCGATCATGCAGGAGCCGGATTCATCAATGCCGTAGAGCGTGTACATGAGTGCTTCCTCCTTATCGCAGCAGCTTGGCCTGCAAATTGGCCTTCACCTGCGACCATTCCGAATCGATGATGCTGAAGCGCACCGAGTTGCGCTTGCGCCCGTCGGGCATGATGCGTTCGTGGCGCACAATGCCTTCTTGCACGGCACCCAGACGCAGGATGGCGGCGCGGGATTTTTCGTTGAGTTCATCCGTGGTGAACTGCACCCGCACACACTCCAGCACTTCGAAGGCGTAGGTCAGCAGCAGCAATTTGGATTCGGTGTTGACCGAGGTTTTTTGCGTCGATTGCGCCAAGAAGGTATGGCCGATCTCGAGCTTGCGGTTAACCCGGTCGACCTTCCAGAAGCGTGTACTGCCGAGCACCTGGCCGCCGTCGCGACGCACAATGGCGAACGGGATCATGGTGCCGGCCTCACGCCCGGCGATGGCGAGGTCGATGTACTTGGCGACGGTTTCGGGGCCCGGCACGTGGGTAACGTTGAGGTTCCAAAGCTCGCCGTCGGCGGCAGCCTCGACCAGTGCAGCCGCATGTTCACGTTGCAGGGGTTGAAGTTCGACCGTAGTGCCGGTCAGAGTGATCTGGTTCATGGAGAGGCGCGCCGTCCGAGGGGTCTTTAGAGGCCAAGAGTGCAGGCTCTCACGGCCTCCAGGCAAGCGTTTTAGAACAGGCCCATTTGCCCGCCGACCAAGGTGCCGAAATCATCATTCACGAACGGCAGGATCGCATCGGCCACCGGCTGCAATTGACGGGTAACGTAGTGGTCGTAGTCGATGGGTGCCTGCCGCACCTCCAGCGGTTCCGGGCCGTTGACGCTGATCACGTAGCTGATCCAGCCACCCCGCTGGTACTGACGTGGGCGCCCAAGACGGTCGTTGTATTCATCCGCCAGGCGCGCAGCGCGCACATGAGGCGGGACATTGCGCTCGTAGTCATCCAGTTGACGCCGCAGGCGTTTGCGGTAGATCAGCAGGTCGTCGAGTTCGCCGCTCAACGTTCGACGCACATAGTCGCGCACATAGTCTTGATGGGGCTGGCGATGGAAGATGCGCTGGTAGAGTTCCTGCTGGAATTGCCGGGCCAGGGGCGACCAGTCGCTGCGCACGGTTTCCAGGCCTTTGTAGACCATTTCTTCGCTGCCATCGGCGCGCACGACCAAGCCGGCGTAACGCTTTTTACTGCCCTCCTCCGCGCCGCGAATGGTCGGCATGAGGAAGCGGCTGAAGTGGGTTTCGTATTGCAGTTCCAGGGCACTTTGCAGGCCGAACTCATTGAGCAAATGCGCACGCCACCACGCATTGACGTACTGCACCAATTCCTGGCCGATACGGCTGGCGTCCTCTTGGGAATGGGCGCCGCCCAGCCAAACGAAAGTGGAGTCGGTATCGCCGTAGATCACCTCATAACCCCTGGCCTCAACCAGCTCCCGTGTCTGGCGCATGATCTGGTGACCACGCAGGGTGATTGAGGACGCCAGCCGGGTGTCGAAGAACCGACAGCCGCTGGAACCGAGTACGCCATAGAACGCGTTCATGATGATTTTCAGGGCTTGGGACAGTGGCGCGTTGTGTTCGCGCTTGGCCACTTCGCGCCCTTCGGAAACGCGTGCAACGATGGACGGCAAACAGTGCCGGCTACGCGAGAAACGCGCACCGCGAAAGCCTTCCACCGATTCGCTGTCATCGGGGTGCTTGAGGCCCTCAATCAGACCGACCGGGTCAATCAGGAAACTGCGGATGATCGACGGGTAGAGGCTTTTGTAATCCAGCACCAGCACCGATTCGTAGAGGCCGGGCCGCGAGTCCATGACAAACCCGCCGGGGCTGGCCTGGGGTGGTTTGTCGCCAAGGTTCGGTGCGACAAAGCCCTGGCGGTGCATCAATGGCATGTACAGATGGGTGAACGCGGCGACGGAGCCGCCGTTGCGGTCGGCCGGCAGCCCGGTGACGCTGGCCCGTTCCAGCAGGAACTTGAGCAGCTCGGTCTTCTCGAAAATCCGCGTGACCAACTCGCAGTCCTTGAGGTTGTAGCGCGCCAGGGCGGGCTTGTCCTCGGCGAACATGCGGTTGATTTCATCCATGCGCTGGTAAGACGTGGAGATGTCCTTGCCTTCGCCAAGCAGGGTTTGCGCGACGTTTTCAAGGCTGAAGGATTCGAAACTCCAGGTAGCCGAACGCAGGGCTTCGATGCCGTCGATAATCAGGCGCCCCGCGGCTGCCGCAAAATAGTGATTGCGGCTGCCATGTTCGCGCCAGGCCATGGCTTCACCGCCACGGCCCAGCAGCAAGGGCACGTTGAGGCGCTGGGCATGTTCGTGGAGTACACGCAGGTCGAACTGCACCACATTCCAGCCGATGATCGCGTCGGGGTCATGGGTGGCGAGCCACGCGTTGAGGCGTTCGAGCAATTGGCCGCGGGTGTTGCAGTAGTCGAGCTTGAAGTCGACGGCATCGGTCTTGTTCGGCGGACCGAGCATGTATACCTGGCGCTCGCCGCAGCCTTCGAGGGCAATGGAATACAGCTCGCCCTGGGCAGTGGTCTCGATGTCCAAAGACACCAGTTTCAGCGGCGGACGGTACTCGGGCGCGGGTTTCATGTGTGCGTCGAGCAGCGTGCCATTCACGTCCGGTGTACCACCGAACCACACCGGGGCGGTGATGAAGCGCTCCATCATGTAGCGCTCGGGCGGGCGCACGTCGCCTTCGTATACATCAACTCCCGCAGCGCGCAGGCGTTTTTCCAGGTCCATCATTTGGCGGTGCTGGCGGGTGTAGAGGCCCAGGACCTGTCGATGGTGGAAATCGCACAGCTGCAACGGGCGCAACTCGATATCGCGCTCGCCCTTGAGCAGCCAATCCAGATGCTTGCGATGGGCCTCGGGGATAAACATGACCGAGGTTTGCATGGGGAGACGGATGCACCGCGGCCCGAGGTCCGTGGCCAGCCAGAAACTGACCTCCGTGCCCGCCGGGGTGTCGCGCCAATGCCGGGTCAGGACAAAACCCTGCTGTAAATCCACCGTACCGCACCTCAGGAATCGCTTTCAGGGCGTGATTCTACTCGGCATCCGGCCAAACGCGGCACGTTAACGCGCGCCCAGACTGCAATCCCACAAATTTGTTGCAGAATGTTAATAACAATCACTATCATTTGCACCGGAGTCGTATCCGCGCAGCGAGGAAGCGCAACGTTGTTGCCCTTTTCCTCACATTGACGGTTCGCCGTCAGGATCGACCATGCCCACTTGCAGCCGACTTTCTGTACCGTTTCGCCCGACCCTGCTCGCCCTTTGCTGTTCTCTGAGCCTCACCGCTCATGCTGCATCCCCAGTCACCCCGCAGGATGCGAACAACCGTCAGGACGGCAACACACTGGAATTGGGCGCCACCAACATCAATGCCGAGGCGCCTGCGCCGAACGCCCTGCCCCCGGTTTACGCTGGCGGCCAGGTTGCACGCGGTGGCCAATTGGGAGTGCTGGGCAACCAGGACATCATGGATGTGCCGTTCAGCATGTCCTCCTATACCGAGAAATTGATTCGCGACCAGCAAGCGCAAACCGTCGGCGATGTGTTGCTCAATGATGCGTCCGTGCGCCAGGCATCGGGCTACGCAAACCAGGCCCAGGCCTTCGTGATTCGCGGCTTGCCACTCAATGGCGACGATATTTCGTTCAACGGCTTGTACGGCATCCTGCCGCGCCAGATCATGTCCACCGACGCCCTGGAACGGGTTGAAGTGTTCAAGGGCCCCAATGCCTTTATCAACGGTGTCACGCCCGGCGGCTCAGGCATTGGCGGCGGCGTAAACCTGCAACCCAAGCGCGCCGATGATCTGCCGCTGCGCCGTTTCAGCACGGATATCAGCAGTGATGGGCGGATGGGTGAACACCTCGACATCGGCCAGCGCTTTGGCGAGGACAACCGCTTTGGTGCGCGGGTGAACCTGTCCCAGCGTGAAGGCGATACTGCGGTCGACGATGAGAACCAGCGTTCGAAGCTGTTCTCCGTCGGGCTGGATTACCGCGGTGATGCACTGCGTTTGTCGGGCGACTTTGTTTATCAGAAGCAGCAAGTCAATGGCGGCCGCAATACGGTGTTGCTCGGCAATGGGCTGACCCATATCCCGAACGCCCCGTCCGCCGACACCAACTACGCGCCGAACTGGGGCACCACCAGCCTTGAAGATACCTTCGGCATGTTGCGTGGCGAGTACGACCTCAACGACAACTGGACTGCCTATGTCGCTGGCGGCGCCAAGCACACCAACGAGATCGGGCGTTACTCGTCGGTCACCCTGAACGACGCATTGGGTAATGCCACCGTCAGCGGTTCGAACATCGCTCACCAGGAAGACAACACCAGCCTGATGGCCGGCCTGAACGGCAAGTTCCAGACAGGATCTGTCAGCCACAAATTGAACCTGGGCTTGACCGGCATCTGGACCCAGGCACGCAACGCGTTTGACTTTGCCTCCGGCAGCCAGGCGACCAACCTCTATAATCCAGCCGACGTGGCCGCGCCGGCCAAGGGCGGCTACACCGCCGGCAGTGACCTGAACGACCCTGGCATCACCGCCAAGACATTCGCTCGCAGCGCGGCAGTGTCAGACACCTTGGGGTTCATGGATGACCGCCTGCTGTTCACTGCCGGTCTGCGCCGCCAGGAACTGGTGGTTCAGGGCTATGCATACGGCACAGGCACGCGCACCGCCAACTACGCCAAGGGCATCACCACGCCGGTGTATGGCCTGGTATTCAAACCCTGGGACCACGTGTCGTTCTATGCCAACCACATCGAAGGCCTGGCTTCCGGGCCGACTGCACCGACCACGTTCGGCAACGCCACCGTGACCAACGCCAACCAAACCTTAGCACCGGCTCGTTCGAAACAGACCGAGGCCGGCGTCAAGCTTGATATGGGCACCTACGGGGCGACCTTGGGTGTCTACCGAATCGAGCAACCGACTCAGGGCTACTCTCAACTGAACGCAGATCAAAGCGCGACCTTTGTGTTCCAGGGCGAGCAAGTCAACAAGGGCGTAGAACTGAGCGTCTTCGGTGAGCCGGTCAGCGGCCTGCGCCTGCTGGGCGGCGCGACCGTTATTCACACTGAAGTCAACGGCACGCAAAACGGCGCCAACGACGGCAACCGTGCCATCGGCGTGCCGACGTTCCAGCTCAACGCCGGCGTGGACTGGGATGTGCCCGGCCTGCAAGGCGTGACCGTGAACGGACGTATGTTGCGCACCGGCGGCCAGTACGCCGATGCGGCCAACAACCTGAGCCTGCCGACCTGGAACCGCTTCGACGTGGGGGCTCGCTACAACTTCAAGGTGGCCCAGCGCGATGTGACGGTGGGCGCCACCGTGGAAAACGTAGCGAATACCAAGTATTGGGAGTCGGCGTTGGGCGGCTATCTGACCCAAGGTGATCCGCGAGTAGCCAAGTTATCGGCGACGGTTGATTTCTAAAACCGTTACAACCGGGTGGGCCAGCGGATTGGCGCATCGCTGACCCACCACCCGATACAGGTGCAATTGATGACTACCCACATCGACCTGAAAAAAAACCGGTCACCCGGCCAATCACCACGGTTCACGAAGACTGATTGCAACGAAGGCGGGCATCCTCGAGATGCCCGTTTGGGTCAGGCGCGACGGGCCTGGCCGAGATAGGTTTCGATGTTGCTCATTTGCTCATCCCAGCCACGGGAATTCATCTTGAACGCTTTCTGGCGTCGGGCCTCGGGCACCGCGTCAAAGCCTGATTCGACCACCCGCAGCAGGATGCCGGGCGCGCGATCCTCGATGGTGAATTCGACCAGGGTCGGCGTTTCCTTGTCGTAGGGCACGTCCTTCTCCACCGCGTAAGGATGCCACCAGAAAGAGAACAGGGTTTGTGGCAGGACGCGTTCGATCCTGGCCTTCCACACGACATGTTCGTAGCCAGGGTAGGTTATCGGCGCCTCGATGGTTTCCCCAGCGGCAAAGGTTTTACCCTTGAGGGCGATGCCGAACCAGCTGCCGAACTGCTCGGCATCGGTGAGTGCTTCCCAGACCTGTTTGCGTGAAGCGTTGAGCAGGACCTTTCGTTCGATGCGATCTAATACGTGCATAAGTCACCTCCTCCATTGACAGTAGGCGACATCGACCAATGCGCAACCTTGGGTTGTGCGCGATGATGATGACCCTATCCTTGATCCGACAATACGTTTATGACTGACCCGTTGAATGGAAGTTGCTTCTGCAAAGCAGTGCGCTATCAAATTGACAGCCTGGATATGCCCATCAGCCACTGCCATTGCGACAGCTGCCGTAAGGTGCATGCAGCCGCTTTTGTGACCACAGCCGGGGTGATGCGTGAGCACTTTCGCTGGACGCAGGGTGAAGAACTGCTGTCGGCTTTTGAGTCATCGCCGGGCAAACTCAGGCATTTCTGCTCGCGCTGCGGCTCACACCTGGTGGCAGAGCGCGGGCATCAGCCCCATGTGATTGTGCGGGTGGCGACACTGGATGATGATCCGGGCGTCCGGCCCACCTCGCACATCTGGACAGCCCATGATGTGCCCTGGCTGGCTTATGAAAGCCTGGAACAATGGGACGAGTGGAAGGCCTGACTTAGACGTGCGGGTCACCTGGCGCTTTGGCCGGCGTCGCATATTGCGGCTTCAGGTGGCCTTCTTGATCGAGCAGCCAGGCATCCATGATTTGCCGCACCACAGGGCCTGCCACGCGGCCACCGGCCTCGCCGTTCTCAATCATCACCGAGATCACGATTTTCGGGTGTTCAGCCGGCGCGAAGCCAACGAACAGGGCGTTGTCACGATGGCGCTCAAGGGTCTTGTTACGGTTGTAGCGCTCACCTTGCTTGATTGCCACCACCTGCGCGGTACCACTCTTGCCGGCAATCCGGTATTGGGCGCCAAGCGCCGCCGCACGAGCGATACCACGCGGGTCGTGCATCACCAGTTGCATGCCGTGGTTGACCTGTTCCCAATCACGCGGATCTTTCAGAACCACGTTAGGCATCGGGTTTTCGTCCACGGGCGGCACGCCATTGATGGTCTTGGCCAAGTGCGGCCGGTTCCATACACCTTTGTTGGCGATCAACGCAGTGGCCTGCGCCAGTTGCAACGGCGTGACCTGCATGTAACCCTGGCCAATGCCGAGGATTACGGTTTCGCCCGGGAACCAGGGTTGACGCCGTGTCGCACGCTTCCAGGCCTGGGAAGGCATCAAGCCGGCCGACTCTTCGAACATATCCAGTGAGACTTTTTGACCCAGACCGAATTCGGCCAGGTAGTCGTGCAGGCGGTCAATCCCCAGTTTGTGGGCCAGGTCGTAAAAGTAGGTGTCATTGGAGCGCATGATGGCCGCGTCCATGTCCACCCAGCCATCGCCGCTGTGGTTCCAGTTGCGGTATTTGTGGTCAAAATCGGGCAACTGGTAGTAACCGGGGTCGAACACTCGTGTTTGCGCGGTCACCACACCACTGTCTAGACCCGCGATGGCCACTTCCGGTTTGATCGTCGAACCGGGCGCGTAAAGCCCGCGCAGTACGCGGTTGAACAGCGGCCGATCGATGGAGTCGTGCAGCGCAGCGTATTCCTTGAAGCTGATGCCGGTGACGAACAGGTTCGGGTCAAAGCTCGGCTTGCTGACCATGGCCAGCACTTCGCCGGTTTGCGGGTCAAGGGCGACGACCGAACCACGGCGATCGCCCAAGGCTTCTTCGGCGGCTTCCTGGAGTTTGACATCGAGGCTCAGGACGATGTTTTTGCCGGGGATCGGATCGGTGTGCTTGAGCACGCGTAATACGCGGCCCTGGGCATTGGTCTCGACCTCTTCATAGCCGACATGGCCGTGCAGTTCGGACTCGTAGAAGCGCTCGATACCGGTCTTGCCGATAGACTGGGTGCCACGGTACTCCACCGAATCGAGCGCCTTGGATTCTTTTTCATTGATCCGGCCGACGTAGCCAATCGAATGGGCGAAATGCGCACCCAGCGGATAATGACGCACGAATTGCGGCTCGACGTCGACACCGGGCAGGCGGAACTCGTTAACAGCCAATACGGCGATCTGTTCTTCGGTCAATTCGTAGAACAACGTAACGGGCACGAAAGGATGGCGGGCCTGCTTCAGCGCTTTGTCGAACACCGCGCGATCTTCTGCCGGCAAATGCAGCAGGTTGACGATGGCGTCCAATTCGCCCTTAAGGTCAGTGGTGCGCTCGCGAGTGATAATTAGGTTATAGCTGGGGCGGTTGTCAGCCAGAACCACGCCATTACGGTCATAAATCAGGCCGCGAGTTGGCGTAATCGGCAATACGTGGACGCGGTTGTTTTCAGAAATCGTCGAGTGGTAGTCGTACTGCACAACCTGCAGGAAATACATGCGCCCGACCAGGGCGCAAGTAATGCCAATTACCAACAGCGCGCAGGCGAACAAACGCTTGTTGACCAGACGGTTTTCTTTTTCGTGATCCTTGATCGGTATCGGTTCAGGCATTTCTACAGCATCTCGTTGAAGAAGGTCGACGCCGCGTCCTGCGGATGACAGATCAATCCTTGTGAAAATGTGCTGCACCATACCAAAAATGCAGAAACACTTTGCATCGATTTCCCCAACGGCATGCTGTTTTGTCAGGAGAGTACAGATTTTGGCTCCAGAAAGGCCTCCAAACCGAAAGTGCCATACTCACGGCCGATGCCTGATTGTTTAAAGCCACCAAAGGGCGCACGGGGCTCGTGGGCCAGGGTGTTGATTAACACGCGACCGGCATCGATGCGAGCAGCCAACGCGTGAGCCCTCGGCAGATCGGATGACAGAATGTAAGCCTGGAGACCGTAGGGCGTGTCATTTGCAATCGCCAGCGCGTCCTCCTCGTCGCTGTAAGTGATGATCGATAGGACAGGACCGAAAATCTCCTCACGGGCAATGGTCATCTGGTTTGTGACACGACTGAATACGGTGGGCCTGACAAACCAGCCGGCACCGAGGTCATCAGGCAAACCAAGACCGCCCGCCAGTAAATGCGCGCCCTCTTCGATGCCGATCTGAATATATCGCTGAACCCGCTGCCACTGCTTGAGACTGACCATCGGGCCGATACTCGTGTCGCTGTCATTGGGGTCGCCCGCTCGGATAGCGACCATTTCCTCGACGATCAGCGCTTCTACTTCAGCCACGCGGTGGGCAGGCACAAGCATGCGGGTACCGGCAATACACGCCTGGCCACTGTTCATGAATCCGGCTTGAAGTGCCATGGGTATGGCCTTTTTCAGATCGGCATCATCGAGTATCAATACCGGCGACTTACCACCCAACTCCAGTGTGATGCGCTTCAGCGTTTGCGCCCCAGCCATCAGGATCTGTTTGCCTACAGAGGTAGAGCCAGTGAATGAGACTTTGGCAATGTCGGGGTGCGCACTCAGCACGGTGCCTACGGTTTCACCACGCCCGGTGACAATATTGAATACACCGGGTGGCAAGCCTGCCTCGTGCAGAGCGCGCGTGACAATAGATGTCTGGATGGCGCTCATTTCACTCGGCTTGATCACTGTTGTACAACCGGCCGCCAATGCTGCGGCCAGCTTGCCGCAGATGAAGCCGGCGTTACTGTTCCAAGGGGTGATGAGCCCGGCAACACCCAGTGGCTGCATCGTCACATCAGCGATGCCGATGCGTCGCGTGAAGTCGTAGTCAGCAAGCACGGCCGCCGCGTCCAGAAGCACACTTGCTGCATGCTTGGCCATCCACCGTGCACGGGATACCGGGGCGCCGTACTCCTCGATGATGGCGCCTGTAAGTTCCGTCTCTATGGCTGCGACCGCGGCATGCATACACTTCAGATAATCGACACGCGCGGATTTTGTCGTGCGTGAAAACTCGGGAAATGCCTGTTTTGCGGCGCTGACCGCGTTGTTTGCATCTTGCTCATCAGCCAGGCGAACCTGACCAATACACTGGGCGGTCGCTGGGTTGAACAGGTCAAAAAGTTCTTCGCCGTGGGGCGTAACAAATTGGCCATTGATGTAGATCTGGTCGACCTGATGCATGAAGCCTCCGAGGGCACTCAGTTGGTATGCCTTACGGTAAGCCACTATGATTGACCTGATAATCCGCACAACGCCGCATGACTTGATGAGCGATCCAGGACAATGAACACATCCGGACTGAATGAACTGGAAGCGGTGCTGGCCGTTGCGCGACATCGCAGTTTCAGGGCAGCGGCGACCGAGCTGAATGTATCGACATCAGCGCTCAGCCACTCAATCGCCACACTTGAAGCGCGGATGGGCGTTCGACTGTTTCATCGTACGACGCGAAGTGTGTCGCTGACAGAAATAGGGACAGAGTTTGTCAGCACGATCACACCCGCCCTTTCGACTATCCGTGTGGCGCTTGAACAAGCGGGCAATAGTCAGGCGGCGCCGAGTGGCACATTACGGCTTAATACTTCAGCAGGTGCCGCCAAGCAGGTAATGCCGCTGCTGCTGGAGTACATGCGGCGTTATCCGCTGATGAACGTGGATATCGTCACTGAAGGTCGGCTGGTGGATATTGTGGCTCAAGGGTTTGACGCGGGCATTCGTCTTGGCGATAGCGTTCCACAAGACATGATCGCGATTGATATCAGCCCGCCTCAGAGGTTTGCCGTATTGGGTAGCCCAGCCTACTTTGCCAGGCACCCTGCCCCTTTGAACCCTTTGGATCTAAGCGCTCATGAATGTATCCGGAGCCGGATGCCAAGTGGCTCAATCTATCGCTGGGAGTTTGAGCGCCACGGCGAAACCATTGCAGTTGACGTACGAGGCGCGCTGACACTTGATAATCCAACGTTGATGCTTCAGGCAGCCAGAGCTGGAATGGGATTGACGTATCTAACGGAATGGAATGCCTCTGTAGACCTGGCGAAGGGGACGTTGGTGCGGGCGCTCGAAGAATGGACACCCCCTTTCGACGCTTTACGCCTCTACTACTCGGGAAGACGCCATATACCGGCCGGTCTGAGAGCACTAATTGAGCTGATCAAGCAGCAAGGATTTTAGGAAAAGCCGTAGCGCTTCACTTTTCGACCGCCCAAAACAAAACCCCTGTCTGCGTTAGCAAACAGGGGTTCTGGAATTTAATCTTGACGATGACCTACTCTCACATGGGGAAACCCCACACTACCATCGGCGATGCATCGTTTCACTGCTGAGTTCGGGATGGGATCAGGTGGTTCCAATGCTCTATGGTCGTCAAGAAATTCGGGTACTGAGTCGTGACCAGATGGCCTCGCTTCAGCAAATTGGGTATGTGACAGCTTTCGGTGTTTTGTGAGATTCGAACTTTCGGTTCTATCGTCTTCACACACCGCAATCTGGTCTCTTTCGCTTTTCAGCTCGGAGCATGCAAATTGCTTGGGTGTTATATGGTCAAGCCTCACGGGCAATTAGTATTGGTTAGCTCAACGCCTCACAGCGCTTACACACCCAACCTATCAACGTCGTAGTCTTCGACGGCCCTTCAGGGGACTCAAGGTCCCAGTGAGATCTCATCTTGAGGCTAGTTTCCCGCTTAGATGCTTTCAGCGGTTATCTATTCCGAACATAGCTACCCGGCAATGCCACTGGCGTGACAACCGGAACACCAGAGGTTCGTCCACTCCGGTCCTCTCGTACTAGGAGCAGCCCCTCTCAAATCTCAAACGTCCACGGCAGATAGGGACCGAACTGTCTCACGACGTTCTAAACCCAGCTCGCGTACCACTTTAAATGGCGAACAGCCATACCCTTGGGACCGGCTTCAGCCCCAGGATGTGATGAGCCGACATCGAGGTGCCAAACACCGCCGTCGATATGAACTCTTGGGCGGTATCAGCCTGTTATCCCCGGAGTACCTTTTATCCGTTGAGCGATGGCCCTTCCATACAGAACCACCGGATCACTAAGACCTACTTTCGTACCTGCTCGACGTGTCTGTCTCGCAGTCAAGCGCGCTTTTGCCTTTATACTCTACGACCGATTTCCGACCGGTCTGAGCGCACCTTCGTACTCCTCCGTTACTCTTTAGGAGGAGACCGCCCCAGTCAAACTACCCACCATACACTGTCCTCGATCCGGATAACGGACCTGAGTTAGAACCTCAAAGTTGCCAGGGTGGTATTTCAAGGTTGGCTCCACGCGAACTGGCGTCCACGCTTCAAAGCCTCCCACCTATCCTACACAAGCAAATTCAAAGTCCAGTGCAAAGCTATAGTAAAGGTTCACGGGGTCTTTCCGTCTAGCCGCGGATACACTGCATCTTCACAGCGATTTCAATTTCACTGAGTCTCGGGTGGAGACAGCGCCGCCATCGTTACGCCATTCGTGCAGGTCGGAACTTACCCGACAAGGAATTTCGCTACCTTAGGACCGTTATAGTTACGGCCGCCGTTTACCGGGGCTTCGATCAAGAGCTTCGCGTTAGCTAACCCCATCAATTAACCTTCCGGCACCGGGCAGGCGTCACACCCTATACGTCCACTTTCGTGTTTGCAGAGTGCTGTGTTTTTAATAAACAGTCGCAGCGGCCTGGTATCTTCGACCGGCATGAGCTTACGGAGCAAGTCCTTCACCCTCACCGGCGCACCTTCTCCCGAAGTTACGGTGCCATTTTGCCTAGTTCCTTCACCCGAGTTCTCTCAAGCGCCTTGGTATTCTCTACCCAACCACCTGTGTCGGTTTGGGGTACGGTTCCTGGTTACCTGAAGCTTAGAAGCTTTTCTTGGAAGCATGGCATCAACCACTTCGTCATCTAAAAGATGACTCGTCATCAGCTCTCGGCCTTAGAATCCCGGATTTACCTAAGATTCCAGCCTACCACCTTAAACTTGGACAACCAACGCCAAGCTGGCCTAGCCTTCTCCGTCCCTCCATCGCAATAACCAGAAGTACAGGAATATTAACCTGTTTTCCATCGACTACGCTTTTCAGCCTCGCCTTAGGGACCGACTAACCCTGCGTCGATTAACGTTGCGCAGGAAACCTTGGTCTTTCGGCGTGGGTGTTTTTCACACCCATTGTCGTTACTCATGTCAGCATTCGCACTTCTGATACCTCCAGCAAGCTTCTCAACTCACCTTCACAGGCTTACAGAACGCTCCTCTACCGCATCACTTACGTGATACCCGTAGCTTCGGTGTATGGTTTGAGCCCCGTTACATCTTCCGCGCAGGCCGACTCGACTAGTGAGCTATTACGCTTTCTTTAAAGGGTGGCTGCTTCTAAGCCAACCTCCTAGCTGTCTAAGCCTTCCCACATCGTTTCCCACTTAACCATAACTTTGGGACCTTAGCTGACGGTCTGGGTTGTTTCCCTTTTCACGACGGACGTTAGCACCCGCCGTGTGTCTCCCATGCTCGGCACTTGTAGGTATTCGGAGTTTGCATCGGTTTGGTAAGTCGGGATGACCCCCTAGCCGAAACAGTGCTCTACCCCCTACAGTGATACATGAGGCGCTACCTAAATAGCTTTCGAGGAGAACCAGCTATCTCCGAGCTTGATTAGCCTTTCACTCCGATCCACAGGTCATCCGCTAACTTTTCAACGGTAGTCGGTTCGGTCCTCCAGTTAGTGTTACCCAACCTTCAACCTGCCCATGGATAGATCGCCCGGTTTCGGGTCTATTCCCAGCGACTAGACGCCCTATTAAGACTCGCTTTCGCTACGCCTCCCCTATTCGGTTAAGCTCGCCACTGAAAATAAGTCGCTGACCCATTATACAAAAGGTACGCAGTCACCCAACAAAGTGGGCTCCCACTGCTTGTACGCATACGGTTTCAGGATCTATTTCACTCCCCTCTCCGGGGTTCTTTTCGCCTTTCCCTCACGGTACTAGTTCACTATCGGTCAGTCAGTAGTATTTAGCCTTGGAGGATGGTCCCCCCATATTCAGACAAAGTTTCTCGTGCTCCGTCCTACTCGATTTCATGACTAAGAGATTTTCGCGTACAGGGCTATCACCCACTATGGCCGCACTTTCCAGAGCGTTCCGCTAATCTCAAAGCCACTTAAGGGCTAGTCCCCGTTCGCTCGCCACTACTAAGGGAATCTCGGTTGATTTCTTTTCCTCAGGGTACTTAGATGTTTCAGTTCCCCTGGTTCGCTCCATACACCTATGTATTCAGTGTAAGGTAACCATCTTATGATGGCTGGGTTCCCCCATTCAGACATCTCCGGATCAAAGTCTGTTTGCCGACTCCCCGAAGCTTTTCGCAGGCTACCACGTCTTTCATCGCCTCTGACTGCCAAGGCATCCACCGTATGCGCTTCTTCACTTGACCATATAACCCCAAGCAATCTGGTTATACTGTGAAGACAACATTCGCCGAAAATTCGATAATACTCAATTACGAGTAACTCACAAATTTTACCTTAGCCTGATCCGTTACCAGTGAAAGTAACGTTCAGTCTATCTTTCTATCACATACCCAAATTTTTAAAGAACGATCTAATCAAAGACTAGAAATCAACATTCACCACCTTAACGATGGAATGCTCATTTCTAAGCTTTCAAAACTTCAGAAGCAGTAGTGGTGGAGCCAAACGGGATCGAACCGTTGACCTCCTGCGTGCAAGGCAGGCGCTCTCCCAGCTGAGCTATGGCCCCGTATTTCTACAGGCGTTTCCCACACAAAATTGGTGGGTCTGGGCAGATTCGAACTGCCGACCTCACCCTTATCAGGGGTGCGCTCTAACCAACTGAGCTACAGACCCAATTTCGGGCTGCTTCTTATCGTCTTCTTCAATGAATCAAGCAATTCGTGTGGGAACTTATGGAGCAGCTGATGTCGTCGATTAAGGAGGTGATCCAGCCGCAGGTTCCCCTACGGCTACCTTGTTACGACTTCACCCCAGTCATGAATCACACCGTGGTAACCGTCCTCCCGAAGGTTAGACTAGCTACTTCTGGTGCAACCCACTCCCATGGTGTGACGGGCGGTGTGTACAAGGCCCGGGAACGTATTCACCGCGACATTCTGATTCGCGATTACTAGCGATTCCGACTTCACGCAGTCGAGTTGCAGACTGCGATCCGGACTACGATCGGTTTTGTGGGATTAGCTCCACCTCGCGGCTTGGCAACCCTCTGTACCGACCATTGTAGCACGTGTGTAGCCCAGGCCGTAAGGGCCATGATGACTTGACGTCATCCCCACCTTCCTCCGGTTTGTCACCGGCAGTCTCCTTAGAGTGCCCACCATTACGTGCTGGTAACTAAGGACAAGGGTTGCGCTCGTTACGGGACTTAACCCAACATCTCACGACACGAGCTGACGACAGCCATGCAGCACCTGTCTCAATGTTCCCGAAGGCACCAATCTATCTCTAGAAAGTTCATTGGATGTCAAGGCCTGGTAAGGTTCTTCGCGTTGCTTCGAATTAAACCACATGCTCCACCGCTTGTGCGGGCCCCCGTCAATTCATTTGAGTTTTAACCTTGCGGCCGTACTCCCCAGGCGGTCAACTTAATGCGTTAGCTGCGCCACTAAGAGCTCAAGGCTCCCAACGGCTAGTTGACATCGTTTACGGCGTGGACTACCAGGGTATCTAATCCTGTTTGCTCCCCACGCTTTCGCACCTCAGTGTCAGTATTAGTCCAGGTGGTCGCCTTCGCCACTGGTGTTCCTTCCTATATCTACGCATTTCACCGCTACACAGGAAATTCCACCACCCTCTACCATACTCTAGTCAGTCAGTTTTGAATGCAGTTCCCAGGTTGAGCCCGGGGATTTCACATCCAACTTAACAAACCACCTACGCGCGCTTTACGCCCAGTAATTCCGATTAACGCTTGCACCCTCTGTATTACCGCGGCTGCTGGCACAGAGTTAGCCGGTGCTTATTCTGTCGGTAACGTCAAAACACCAACGTATTAGGTTAATGCCCTTCCTCCCAACTTAAAGTGCTTTACAATCCGAAGACCTTCTTCACACACGCGGCATGGCTGGATCAGGCTTTCGCCCATTGTCCAATATTCCCCACTGCTGCCTCCCGTAGGAGTCTGGACCGTGTCTCAGTTCCAGTGTGACTGATCATCCTCTCAGACCAGTTACGGATCGTCGCCTTGGTGAGCCATTACCTCACCAACTAGCTAATCCGACCTAGGCTCATCTGATAGCGCAAGGCCCGAAGGTCCCCTGCTTTCTCCCGTAGGACGTATGCGGTATTAGCGTCCGTTTCCGAACGTTATCCCCCACTACCAGGCAGATTCCTAGGCATTACTCACCCGTCCGCCGCTCTCAAGAGAAGCAAGCTTCTCTCTACCGCTCGACTTGCATGTGTTAGGCCTGCCGCCAGCGTTCAATCTGAGCCATGATCAAACTCTTCAGTTCAAACATCTTTGGGTTTTTAAGAAACCCTAAACTTGGCTCAGCAATCGTTGGTTACATCTTTGATTTCTCGCGGAGTAACTTGTGATGCTGATAATCTTGTTGACTATCAGTCTGACTCCACAAGCACCCACACGAATTGCTTGATTCAGTTGTTAAAGAGCGGCTGGTTAAGATCTTTCGTCTCAACCGAGGCGCGCATTCTACAGCAGCCTCATTTGCTGTCAAGTGATTATTTTCAGAAGTTTTCGAAGAATTCTTCAACAACTTCAACCACTTGCGCTTCCGATCTCTCGTTAGCGGGAGGCGAATTCTACAGCGTTACACGCTGCTGTCAACACCTCTTTTTCTCCGCTTTCGACCGAGAGGATCGAAACGTTAATAGAGCCAAACAACACTGCCCTACCAACTCCTTCTGGGCTTCGATGAACTGAAGCAACTCGCTGTCGAACCCTGCGTAACTCTTTGTTTACCAAGGAGTTTTCCGTTTCGACTGCGCCGGAAGTGGGCCGAATTATAGACTTCCAGAATTTGCCGTCAACCCTTAATTTGGATTCTCTATCAAACAGTCGAAAAACCTACAAACCCCTTCTATATAGAGAGCCAAAACGAACAGCTGAGCAATATATTGCTCAAAGCAGGTCAGTTAAGCATCATACGCGTTCTGCTTCTCTACTATGACTTCGGACGAACACCCCCAATGAACACCCCACCGCGCAGCCTGGCCTCGGCATTGTTTCCAGTCGGCCTGCTGTTGATCGCCATGGCTTCCATCCAATCCGGTGCCTCGCTGGCCAAAAGCATGTTCCCCATCGTCGGCGCGCAGGGCACCACCACCCTGCGTCTGATTTTTGCCAGTGTCATCATGCTGCTTCTATTACGTCCATGGCGCGCCAAGCTGACGGCAAAGTCCCTGCGCACTGTCGTCGTCTATGGAATGGCGTTGGGCGGCATGAACTTCCTCTTCTATATGTCCTTGCGCACAGTCCCCCTGGGCATCGCGGTAGCGCTGGAATTCACAGGCCCACTCGCCGTCGCCATCTACGCCTCTCGCAGAGCTGTGGATTTTCTATGGATTGGCCTCGCGATTGCGGGCCTTCTGTTGCTGATCCCAACGGGGGAAGCCAGCAGCGGTATTGATTTGATCGGCGTCGCCTACGCACTGGGCGCAGGTGTCTGCTGGGCACTCTATATTCTGTTTGGTCAGAAGGCCGGCAACGACAACGGTGTGCAAACGGCAGCACTCGGGGTAATGATCGCCGCCTTGTTCGTTGCGCCGATCGGCATCGTGCATGCCGGTAGCGCATTACTGACGCCTGCGCTGATTCCCGTCGCCCTCGGTGTTGCCATTTTATCCACTGCCCTGCCCTATACCCTGGAAATGATCGCTCTCACCCGCCTTCCTGCCCGTACCTTTGGCGCCTTGATGAGCATCGAGCCCGCATTCGGCGCGCTCTCCGGCCTGTTTTTCCTACAAGAATACTTGTCCCTCACGCAATGGATGGCGATCACTTGCATCATTCTGGCCTCCGTCGGCGCCACGCTGACCATGCGCAATGAATCCAAACCGCTGGTACCCGCGGATTGATCCTCATCGAAGGTAGCTCTGGCATTTGCCGCTCATTTAGGCCATGTTTAGGCCGTAAGCAAATGTCTTTCATGGAGAATTTCGACACGGACAGCTGAACGCTACAATCGAGAGCGCGTAAAGCCTGCATCGAGCCTTTTTGCGAAGCGGCTATTAAGGATAGTGATGAAACGAATTTTGATACTGTTAATGGTCGTGGGCATAGCTGGCTGTGCGGCGACCTCCAAGACAGAAGTGAAACGGGGCAAAAAAGGGCTGCATATCAACTGTTCAGGCCTGTCCTCTTCCTGGGACCAGTGCTACACCAGTGCAACCAATTCATGCGGTGCCAAGGGCTACCGGGTTATCGCCAAGTCCGGTGACAACTCCGAAGAGCCGGGGGACTATCCTTTCGGCATCAATCCTGCCGGCTACACCAGCCGCAGCATGATCGTCATCTGTAAATGACCGCCCGAGCAGTCCACGTCCGACTGCTCCCCCCTTCTTAAATTTCGCCCTCAACCCGGCCATTCGCGAAGCCGCGTCTACACTCCTGCTCGACAATCGAGCCAATGGAGTTTCCATGACACACAACAAGAAAATCGTATTGGTAGTGGGTGCCGGTGATGCAACCGGTGGCGCCATTGCCAAGCGCTTTGCCCGTGAAGGTTATGTGGCCTGCGTCACCCGTCGCAGTGCCGACAAGTTGCAGCCCTTGGTGGACAGTATCCAATCGGCGGGTGGCGAAGCTCATGGCTTTGCCTGTGATGCGCGTAAAGAGGAAGACGTGATCGCATTGATCGAACAGATCGAAACCGAACTGGGGCCCATCGAAGCATTCGTCTTTAACATCGGCGCCAACGTGCCTTGCAGCATCCTGGAAGAGACCGCCCGCAAATACTTCAAGATATGGGAGATGGCCTGCTTCTCCGGTTTCCTGAATGCTCGCGAAGTCGCCAAACGTATGGTGACCCGTAACCGAGGCACCATCCTGTTCACCGGCGCCACCGCCGGGCTGCGCGGTGCGGCAGGGTTTGCCGCATTTGCCGGCGCCAAGCACGGCATACGCGCCCTCGCACAAAGCATGGCGAGAGAATTGGGCCCCAGGAATATCCATGTCGCCCATGTGGTGGTTGACGGCGCTATCGACACCGACTTCATTCGCGACAATTTTCCGCAGAAATACGCCCTGAAAGATCAGGACGGCATCCTCAATCCCGAACACATCGCCGACAACTATTGGTACCTGCACAGCCAACCACGCGACGCCTGGACCTTTGAGTTGGACCTGCGCCCCTGGAATGAACCCTGGTAGGCGCGTCTACCGCCCAATAAAGAACAACAATAAGCAGCGAGTATCGACCATGAGTAAAACCCTGGAATTCTTCTTTGACCTCGGCAGCCCGGCCACTTACCTGGCCTACACCCAACTGCCGGCTTTATGCGCCGAAACAGGTACGCAACTGGTCTATCAGCCGATGCTGTTGGGTGGCGTGTTCAAGGCCACTGGCAACGCCTCGCCAATCACCGTGCCAGCCAAAGGTCGTTACATGTTCAATGACCTGGCGCGATACGCCAAACGCTACAACGTGCCGCTCAAGTTCAACCCGCACTTCCCCATCAACACCTTGGTGCTGATGCGAGCCGTTACCGGTATACAACTACGTCAGCCAGAACGCTTCCAGGCCTTCATCGACTGCCTTTTCCGCGCCCTTTGGGTCGAAGGTTGCAACCTGGGCGATCCGGCTGGCGTGGCTGCGGTTCTGACCGAAGCAGGTTTCGACCCTGAGGAAGTGCTGGCCCTGGCCAACGATGAAAGCGTAAAAACAGCCCTCAAGGACAAAACCGAAGAAGCCATTCAGCGCGGCGTTTTCGGGGCGCCCAGCATGTTTGTAGGCAATGACATGTTCTTCGGTCAGGACCGTCTGGAATTTGTACGCGAGGCCCTAAGCTAGACGTTGATAGCCAACCGACCTTGAACGCCGCTTGCGAGCAAATCGCAAGCGGCGCTTACCGATCAAATAGCCGCGGTACGCACCTGCAGCCACTCCAACGCAGCACCGCTGAGCAATGGGCTCAAACGCTCACGCACTTCGGCGTGGTAGGCGTTGAACCACTCGCGTTCGTCCACCGTCAGCAACGATGGCTCCAGGCAACGCGTGTCGATTGGGCACAAGGTCAGCGTTTCAAACTTGAGGAACTCACCAAACTCGGTCTTGCCGGCTTCACGGTTCAATACCAGGTTCTCAATGCGTACACCCCAACGACCTGGGCGATAAGTGCCCGGCTCAATCGAAGTAATCATCCCCGGCTGCATCGCCGTCTGCGGCGCAGTGGCGGCCTGGTAGGCGATCACCTGCGGGCCTTCATGCACATTCAAGAAATAGCCTACGCCGTGACCCGTACCATGGCCGTAGTCCACACCTTCAGCCCAGATCGGCGCACGCGCAATCGAATCCAGCAACGGCGACAGAATGCCCTTGGGGAAGTGTGCACGAGACAGCGCAATCACGCCCTTGAGGACCCGCGTGCAGTCGCGTTTCTGCTCCTCACTCGGCGTGCCGATCGGCACCATCCGCGTGATATCCGTGGTGCCGCCCAGGTACTGGCCGCCCGAGTCAATCAACAGCAAACCATCGCCTTCGATCAGCGCATGCTCTTCTTCAGTGGCGTGGTAATGCGGCATCGCACCGTTGGCATTGAATGCAGCAATGGTGTTGAAACTCAGCGATACATAATCAGGGCGACGGGTGCGTGCTGCCGTCAGGTGTTCATCGATGGTCAGCTCGGTGATGCGCTCGCGGCCCAACGCACTGTCCAACCAAGCGAAGAATTCGCACAACGCCGCACCATCCTGCTCCATGGCCCGGCGGATATGCTCCGCGTCAGCCAGGCTCTTGCGGGATTTGGCCAGCGTAGTCGGGTTCAGCCCCTCGACCAGTTTGACGCCCGCGTCGAGGTTCTCCAGCAACCCGGTGGTTACACGCGCCGGATCAACTTGCAAGCTGGCACCCGACGGCACGGCACGCAGCGCATCCGCCACTTCGCTGTAGTCGCGCAAGGTCACGCCATCCTGCTCCAGTATCGCGCGCAGTTCGGCATCGACCTTGCTCAGCGCGACAAACAAAGTGGCCTGCTGCTGATTGATCAGGGCAAAGGACACGAACACCGGGTTGAACGACACATCACCGCCACGCAGGTTGAACAACCAGGCGATGTCATCCAGGGTGGCGATGAAATGCCAGTCGGCGCCCTTCTCTTTCAGGCTGGCGCGCAGGGCGCTGAGTTTTTCGCCACGGCTGACGGTGGCCTGCGGGGGCAGATGTTGATAGATCGGCTGGGCCGGCAACGCGGGGCGGTCGTGCCAGGCTTCATTCAGCACGTCGATATCGGTACGCAAGCGCGCGCCGCGCTCCGCCAGCTTGCCGCCCAGGGTACGCGCCGAGGCCACGGCCATCACCGCACCATCCACCGCCACCACACCGCCTTCCGGGGTGTGTTCGGCCAGCCATTCCAGGGGGCCGGGCTGGCCCGGTTGCAACTTCACCAGCTCGATACCACTGCCCTTGAGTTCCTTGGTCGCCTGTTCCCAGTAACGGCTGTCGGCCCAAACACCGGCGAAATCTGCGGTGACAATCAACGTCCCTACCGAGCCATAAAAGCCGGACAACCATTGCCGCCCCTGCCAGTAACCCGGCAAGTACTCGGACAAATGCGGGTCGGCCGACGGCACCAACAGGGCGTTGATGCCCTCGCGGCTCATCAGTTCGCGGGTAAGCGCCAGGCGCTGGGGAACGGTTCCATGGGTCAAAGGCTGAGTGCTCATTGTGTCTCCTGCTAACCACTAATAATTGTTATGTACTGCGCATGACAAATCAGACGGCCCAGAACGCCGGTGCACTGGCGAGTGCGGCCTTGATCAATTGCACGGCCTGGTCGATGTCCTGCTCGGTGGTGAACCGACCCAGGCTCAAGCGAATGGTGCGGCCGGCGCTACGTGCGTCATGGCCAAGGGCAAGAAGCACGTGGGACGGCGCATTGCTCGCCGAGTTGCACGCCGAGGTTGCCGAAAAGGCGATGCCTGCGCTCAATGCGGAGGAATTGAATTCACCTTCACTGAACGTGAGGCTGAGCGTATGTGGAATGCGCTGCGTAGGGCTGCCATTGAGGCGCACACCCGCTACCGACTCCAACTGATCCAACAGGCGCTGACGCAAGGCGACGATAGTGGCCTTTTCTGCTGAGAACGACGCTGCCGCCAAAGCGAACGCGGTGCCCATACCCGCAATCTGGTGTGTCGCCAGCGTGCCGGAGCGCAACCCGCCCTCGTGGCCACCGCCGTGAATCTGCGCCAACACTTTCTGCTGGGCACGAGGGCCCACGTACAACGCACCGATGCCCTTGGGGCCGTAAAGCTTGTGCGCGGAAAACGACATCAAATCCACCGGCCACTCAGCCAGGTCGATCGCTACCTTGCCCGCACCTTGCGCCGCATCCACATGCAGCAACGCACCATGCTCACGCACCCGCGCGCCAATGGCGGGGATATCGTTCAGAGTGCCCAACTCATTGTTCACGAGCATCAAGGACACCAGAAAGGTGTCTTCGCGCAGCGCTTCGCTCACCGCTTCGGCGCTGATCAGCCCTTCGGCATCCGGCACCAGGTAGGTCACGGCCACCCCGGCTTCCTGCAGTTGCCGCGCAGTGTCCAGCGTGGCTTTGTGTTCGATCTGGCTGGTGATGACATGCCCACCTGCCACACCACGCGCCTGGGCCACGCCCTTGATCGCGAGGTTGTTGGATTCAGTGGCGCCGGACGTCCAGACGATCTGCTCGGGCTGGGCACCGACCAACTCGGCCACCTGGCGGCGCGACTGTTCAACCGTTTGCCGGGCCGCTTGGCCGAACGCATGGGAACTGGACGCAGGGTTACCAAAGTTGGCATTGAAGCCCAGGCACTCGACCATCACCTGGATGACCCGCTCATCCACCGGCGTGGTGGCGGCGTAGTCGAAATACAACGGACGTTTATTCATGACGTTTAAGACTCGCAGAGCGTATTCCCAAGAGCAGCGTCTCGGGGGCATGGACCGGAACAGAGGTCGTCAGGTTTAACCGATCGAATGCCATTAAAGAAGGACCACTTTATTTAAATGTGCGTAGGAACGCTCCTGAAATTCAGCTTAACAGGCTGAAGTAACCCCATGGCAAACAAAAAGCCCGAGGTTCCTTAAGGGAATCCTCGGGCTTTTTACCGCTCGGCGCGGGCTCAACTGGGACGACCATGCAACACCACACTACGTTCAGCGTTCATTTCAGCCTGGTGATCAAAGCCGAAGGGCTTCTGCGGCTGGCCGGTCAGTGCCGCGCGCTGCTGCTGATACTCATCAAAGGACAGGCCACGACGGCCCAAGGCCTCCAAAGCCAATTGCTTGGTTTCTTCTGCGGTGTAGGGGCGCGATTCTGGTGATGGATGGGTCGCACAACCGGCGAGGACGGAGCTGACAACTATTAAGGAAACAGCCAGAAAATGGTTCATGGTGAAGGCCCTGCGAAGGAGGTTTCGAGTCAATGAACACAGGCTACTCCCGCCCGCGCACGGTGAAAAATCACCGTCCGTGATAGTCGCTATCAACCATTCAGACCCCTTCGATAGGGCGCAAGGCATATTCATTTAAGATCTATAAATATGGAAATACGTTCATTTACGGAATAACCGTAAGCCTCTATAACTGGCTGCACGCCGACTAACACTGTTCGCCACGCAACTGTTGCCCACGCAACAGTCATTCAACAAAACACCAGGCCGACAACAGCAGCTTTTTTCAGCAGTGAGCGCGCAGCCCATGTAAATCAAGGCTTCCAGCCGTTGGTACAGCTCTTGCTCAAGACGTTTCACTTCTCTTGCAATGAACCACTGTTGAAAAAGGAACTGTTCATGACCCGTCCCCTGAATGTCGTTGCCCTCTCCGGCGGAACCTGGCGCCCCTCCCGCACATTGGTGCTGACCCAAGCCGTGCTGGCCGAACTGGCGAGCCTGCTGCCGATCCAGACCACACTGATCGAACTGGGCGACATCGCCCGGCCATTGGGCGGTGCCATGTCGCGTGATGAACTGCCGGCCGAGGTCGAATCCCAACTGTTGGCCATCGAACAAGCCGACCTGCTGATCGTCGCCGCACCGGTCTATCGCGGCTCCTACCCTGGCCTGCTCAAACACCTGTTCGATCTGGTCGGCCTGAACGCGTTGATCAACACACCGGTGTTGCTCGCGGCCACCGGCGGTAGCGAACGCCACGCACTGGTCCTCGAGCACCAACTGCGCCCGCTGTTCAGCTTCTTCCAAGCGCTGACCTTGCCGATCGGCGTGTATGCCACTGAAGCTGATTTCACCGACTACCAAATAACCAGCGAGCCCTTGAAGGGCCGCATCCGCCTTGCCGCAGAACGCGCAGCGCCACTGTTTGCCGCGCACTCTCCTTCTCTGCTGAAAATCGCTTAAGGATTTGTCATGGATGTTTTTTGGTTTCTGCCAACGCACGGCGACGGTCATTACCTGGGCACCACCCAAGGGGCACGGCCGGTCACCCTCAACTATCTGAAACAAGTCGCACAAGCAGCTGACAGCCTCGGTTACTACGGCGTGTTGATTCCTACCGGCCGCTCGTGCGAAGACTCCTGGGTTATCGCCTCAGCGCTGGTACCGCTGACTGAACACCTGCGTTATCTGGTCGCCATTCGCCCGGGCATTATCTCGCCCACGGTCTCGGCGCGCATGGCCGCTACCCTGGATCGCCTGTCCAACGGCCGCTTGCTGATCAACGTGGTAACCGGCGGCGACCCCGACGAAAACCGGGGCGACGGCAGTTTCCTCGACCACAGCGAACGCTACGAAGTCTCAGACGAGTTCCTGCAGATCTGGCGCCGAGTGTTGCAGGGCGAATCGGTGGACTTCGAAGGCAAACACCTGCGCGTACAGAATGCCAAGGCCCTTTACCCATCGGTGCAGAAGCCGTATCCGCCGCTGTACTTCGGCGGTTCTTCCGACGCCGCCCACGACCTGGCCGCCGAACAGGTCGACGTATACCTGACCTGGGGCGAGCCGCCCGCCGCTGTTGCGGAAAAACTCGCGGATGTCCGCGAACGTGCCGCCCGCCACGGCCGCACCGTGAAGTTCGGCATCCGCCTGCACGTGATCGTACGCGAGACCGAAGAAGACGCCTGGAAAGCCGCCGACAAACTGATCGAGCACATCAGCGACGAAACCATCGCTGCCGCGCAAAAATCCTTCTCGCGCTTTGACTCCGAAGGCCAGCGCCGTATGGCCGCCTTGCACGACGGGCGCCGCGATAACCTGGAAATCGCCCCCAACTTGTGGGCCGGCGTCGGCCTGGTACGCGGCGGTGCCGGCACGGCACTGGTCGGTAACCCGCAGCAGGTGGCCGAGCGCATCAAAGAGTACGCCGACCTGGGCATCGAGAGTTTCATCTTCTCCGGCTACCCACACCTGGAAGAAGCCTATCGCTTTGCCGAGTTGGTGTTCCCCCTGTTGCCGGAACCCTACGCCAGCCTTGCCGGGCGTGGCGTCACCAACCTCACGGGCCCGTTTGGCGAAATGATTGCCAACGATGTGCTGCCCACAACGAAGGCCTGAGCGCGCTGAATCTGCTTTATGGGGAAGCGGGCTTGCTCGCGAATACGTCAGTTCAGTTAATTCATTTGCCATCTGACACACCGCTTTCGCGAGCAAGCCCGCTCCCACATCTGGCCTTCATTGCCAAACCGATATTGAGGAACATCGTGTGACAGCCAAACCCCACAGCGTCCTGCCATCGCCGTTGCAGACCGCCAAACTGCTGGCCGCCGAATTTGCCCTCACCGCCGTCGAGCGCGATGAGCGTGGCGGCACACCGAAAACCGAACGGGACGCCCTGCGTCAAAGCGGCCTGCTGGCCCTGAGCATTCCCACCCAATACGGTGGCCTCGGTGCACGCTGGAGCGAAACCCTGGGCATCGTTCGCGAGTTCGCCAAGGTCGACAGCTCCATCGCGCACGTCTTTGGTTTCCACCACCTGATGCTCGCCACCGTGCGCCTGTTTGCGCGTCCGGACCAATGGCAGCCCTGGTTCGAACAGACCGCACGCAAAAACTGGTTCTGGGGCAACGCCCTCAACCCGCTGGACACGCGCACGGTGGTCAAGGATTTTGGCGGCTGGCGTGAATTCTCCGGCAAGAAGAGCTTCTGCTCCGGTGCCAGCGATTCGGAAATGCTGATTGCCTCAGCCGTGGATGAAAGCGCTGGCGGCAAACTGCTGATTGCCGCCATTCCCAGCGGGCGCAGTGGCATCACCCTACATAACGACTGGAACAACATCGGCCAGCGTCAGACCGACAGCGGCAGCGCCAGCTTCGAACGGGTACGCGTCGAGGAGTCGGAATTGCTGCTCGACCCAGGCCCACTGAGCACGCCCTTCGCCTGCCTGCGCCCGCTGATCGCGCAACTGACCTTCACGCATATGTTTCTCGGCATTGCCGAGGGCGCATTTGAAGAAGCGCGCCATTACACCCTGACCGAAACCCGTTCATGGCATAAATCCTCGGCCGACAACGTGCGCCAGGACCCTTACGTCCTGCACCATTACGGCGAGTTTTGGGTAGCCTTGGAAGGCGTGCGCCTGCTGGTGGAACGCGCTGCCGAGCTGCTCGATCAGGCCTGGGCCAAAGGCCCCAACCTCAGTGAACACGAACGCGGCCAACTGGCCATTGCGATCGCCACCGCGAAAGTCGCCGCCACCCGCCAAGGCCTGGAGTTGTGCAGCCGCCTGTTTGAAGTCACCGGCGCGCGTTCCACCCACGCCTCCCTGCGCCTGGACCGCCACTGGCGCAATCTGCGCACACAAACTTTGCACGACCCGGTGGACTACAAGCTCCACGAACTCGGGGACTGGGCGCTGAACCAGTCCCTGCCGATTCCAACGTTCTACTCTTAAGAGAGGTGCCCATGCAGCTTTTAACCTTACCGCCCTCGCCCGCCCTCGCGACGTCGATTCGCGCCACGGCCCAGGTCTTCGAAGACCCGAAATCCCAGGCGCTGCTCGATCACATCCAGCAAGTGGCACCCAGCGAAGCCAGCGTGCTGATCATCGGCGAGACCGGCACCGGTAAAGAGCTGGTGGCGCGCCATATTCATAACCTCAGCGCACGGCGCAACCGGCCGTTTGTGGCGGTGAATTGCGGGGCATTTTCCGAATCGCTGGTGGAGGCCGAACTGTTCGGCCATGAAAAGGGCGCCTTTACCGGCGCGCTCAGCGCCAAGGCCGGCTGGTTCGAAGAAGCCGACGGCGGCACTTTGTTCCTGGATGAGATCGGCGACTTGCCGATGGCGATCCAGGTCAAACTGTTGCGCGTATTACAGGAACGCGAGGTGGTGCGCCTGGGTTCGCGCAAAAGCATTCCCATCGACGTGCGCGTGCTGGCAGCGACCAACGTGCAACTGGAAAAGGCGATTAATGCCGGGCACTTTCGCGAAGATCTCTACTACCGCCTCGACGTGGTCAGCCTCGAGCTCAGCCCGCTGCG
Organism: Pseudomonas antarctica; assembly: GCF_001647715.1. Taxonomy (NCBI): domain Bacteria; kingdom Pseudomonadati; phylum Pseudomonadota; class Gammaproteobacteria; order Pseudomonadales; family Pseudomonadaceae; genus Pseudomonas; species Pseudomonas antarctica. Next base: position 2,223,448 of record NZ_CP015600.1, on the reverse strand, counting down.
CGAGCGCCCCGGCGACATCCTGCCACTGACCCGGCATTTCATCGAAGCCTACAGCCAGCGCCTGGGCTATGGCCCGATCACCATCAGCCGCGAGGCCGAACACAAGCTCAAAAGCTACAGCTGGCCGGGCAATATTCGCGAGCTGGAAAACGTGATTCACCACACCCTGCTGATCTGCCGCAACGGCGTGATCGAACGCGATGATCTGCGCCTGTCGAACCTGCGCATCGAGCGCCAGGACGACAGCCAGCACGGCAGCGATAACAGCGCAGAAGCGTTGCTGGCGCGCGCCTTTCAAAAGCTGTTCGAGGAACAGGCCGGCGCCCTGCATGAAAAGGTCGAGGATGCGTTATTGCGCGCCGCCTACCGCTTCAGCCATTACAACCAGGTGCACACCGCCAGCCTGCTGGGCCTGAGCCGCAACGTCACGCGCACACGCCTGATCAAGATCGGCGAGTTGGCGGTGAACAAACGCCGCCCTGGGGAAAACGTGCAAGGCGAGCGGATGCTGCACTTATCCATTTAGGCGACAGTGCAACGCGTTGTCATGACTGCGCTCAAAGCTGCGCAGCACCTGGAACGAACCAAAGGTCACCGCCGTGGCCTGGTGGGCGCGAATCAGCGTCCAGAAATCTTCCTCGCCGTGCTCAAAACATTCAAACGCCGCCTCACCGTCCTCGCGGGAGCGCCATTGCAGGTAATTGAGCACCCGCCGCCCGTCTTCACTGACCTGCACACTCGCATTGATAAAGCCGCCGTGGCCTTGGGCCAGGCGCTCGCTTTGGGTAGACAAGGCCGCTACCAGGGCGAACTGCTGCCGGGGCTCGATCTGAAACTCGATCAATTGAGTGAAGCTGCGACTCTTCTCTGATACCTGCATGAACACTCCCCTTTCTCTGTAAGCAGAATTTTGCGATTCGATGCCACGCAGGGTAAAACCTCTAGTTAAGTCAAGGTCAAGCATTGATTCGGAGTGTTTCATGCTCACTAAAGAACTCACCGTCGGCCAACTGGCCGCCCGCAGTGGCGTAGCGGTCACGGCTCTGCACTTCTATGAATCCAAGGGCCTGATCAAGAGCAATCGCAATGCGGGCAACCAGCGGCGCTACCCACGGGATGTGTTGCGGCGGGTGGTGGTGATCAAGATTGCCCAGCGTTTGGGGATTGCGCTGGCGACCATTGGCGAGGCATTGCAGACCTTGCCGGATGAGCGCACGCCTACGAAGCAGGATTGGGAACGTTTGTCGGCGCTGTGGCGAGAGGACCTGGACGATCGCATCAACAAGTTGTTGCTGCTGCGCGACAAACTCAGTGGGTGCATTGGGTGTGGGTGCCTGTCGTTGGACGCGTGCCCCTTGCGTAATCAGGATGATCAACTCGGGGAGCGTGGGCCGGGTGCCCATTTGCTGGAGCCCACCACCGCATCTTGACTTGGGAATGCGATCAATGTGATTTGCCAGGCTCAGAAGCCTGGGGCAATCTGGCCTTTGTAGCGCGTCAAAATGAACTGGCGCACTGCCTCGGAATTCAACGCCTTGGCCAACTTCTGAATGCCCGGGTCGTTGATATTGTCCGGTCGCGCAACCAGGTACTCGACGTACAGCGATTTACCCTTCTCCACAATCAACGCGCTGTTGGTATCGATCCCCGCTTCCAACGCGTAATTGGCAAACACAAACGCCAGGTCCACCTGGCTCACCGAGCGCGCGAGCAAGGCGCCTTCCAGCTCGCGGATTTTCAGGTGCATGGGGTTCTGCGCGATATCGCGCGGTGTGCTCAAGGTGTTGCTTGGGTCCTTGAGTTTGATCAGCCCGGCTTCATCCAGCAGCACCAGCGCGCGCCCGGTGTTGACCGGATCGTTGGGGATCGACACGGTGGCGCCGTCCTTGAGCTCAGCAATGTTTTTGATCCGCGTCGAGTAAGCACCAAACGGCTCGATATGCACACCCACCACCGGCACCAGGTCGGTGTGGCGAGTCTTGTTGTAATCATCCAGAAACGGGCGGTACTGGTAATAGTTGGCGTCGATGTTTTTCAGCGCCAATTGCTGGTTGGGCTGGATAAAATCGGTGAAGACTTTGATTTGCAAATCCACACCTTCCTTGGCCAATACCGGTTTGACGAACTCGAGGATTTCCGCGTGAGGTACAGGGGTCGCGCCCACCACCAATTTCTCGTTGGCGAACGCATTGAACGACAGGACAGCAGCCAAAATGGCCAGGGACTTTTTCATGCATGCTCCAAGGTTAGCTTTATAAGAATTAACGGCGGCTATAACGCGCTACCAAACGGTCACCCGTCATCTGCAAGGCCTGCACCAGCACCAGCAAAAGCACCACGGTGACCACCATTACGTCGGTCTGGAAACGCTGATAGCCATAGCGAATCGCCAGGTCACCGAGGCCACCGCCACCGATCACACCAGCCATGGCGGTGTAGTCCACCAGCACAATTGCGGTCACGGTCACCGCCGCCAGCAACCCGCCGCGAGCCTCCGGCAACAGCGTGTGGCGGACTACCTGCCAGGTACTGGCGCCCATGGACTGGGTTGCCTCCACCACACCGCGGTCCACCTCGCGCAACGCGGTTTCCACCAGCCGCGCAAAAAACGGGGTGCAGCCCACCACCAGCGGCGGGATGGTGCCCGGCACGCCAAGGGACGTGCCGACCAGCAACGTGGTCAGCGGGATCAACACAATCAGCAGGATGATGAACGGCAGCGACCGCAGCACGTTGACCACCACTGACAGCAACCGATACACCACCAGCGCTTCGTGCAACTGGCGCTTGCCGGTGAGAAACAGCAGTACGCCGAGCGGCAACCCCAGCAGCACGGTAAAACCCAGCGCGGCGCCGAGCATGCTCAGGGTTTCCAGGCAGGCTTGGCCGATGTCAGCCCAATAGATGTTTTTAAATAACTCGGCCATGCGTTATGACCAGTCGTGACGTGGCGGCTTGGCGCCATTGAGCAACCAGTTGCCCACCACGTGGTATTTCCAGCGCACCGGGTCGTGCAGGGTGTGCACCCGTGCGTTGCGCCAGTGGCGGTCGAAGTTGTGCTTCTTCAGCGTCGAACGAGTACCGCCAAGTTCGAACAGTTTGTTGCTGGCTTCTATAGCGATTTCAGTCGTCAACACCTTGGCCCGAGCCACGGCCAGGGACGCGTGGGCGACGTTGTCTGCATTCGGTGCCGGGCGGGCGGCGTCCAGGGCAAACCCGGCGCGTTGCAACAGGGCTTCGGCGGCTTCCAGGCGAATATCCAGGGCGCCGACCTGGATGATGGTCAGCGGGTCTTCACTGGCTTTTTGCACCCCGGCGTCGATCCACGGCCGGGCAAATTGCTGCACGAACTGCACAGTGTCGCGCAACGCGGCACGGGCAATTCCGGCGTCGATGGCGGCGGTGGTCAGTTGTGCGAAAGGACCGGCCAGAGTCGGGGAATCGTAGGATTTATGTGTAGGAAACAGATTGAAAGCCGACACCCGCAGGTTTTCCGCGAGCACGCTGCCGCTGCTGGTGGTGCGCTGGCCCATGCTGTCCCAGTCGTCGACCACCACCAGCCCTTTCGTGCCACGCTTGACGAAGGCCAGTTGCGCATTTTGCTGCTCATCCAGCGCCAACACCGCCAACCAGTGGGCGTACAGCGAACCGGTGCAGTAACCTTTGCGGCCGTTGATCACATAACCGTCGCCTTCGCGTCGAATCGTGGCCTGGATGTCCTGCACGTGCTTGCCGCCGGTTTCCGACAGCGCATTGGCAAAACGATGGCCTTGCAGCGCCAGGCCGAAGAAATGCGCCTGCTGCTCGGGCGTGCCTTGCAGGCGAATATCCTCCAGCAGGCAGTAGTGGTTCTGCGGGATCTGCCCCAGCGATGGGTCGGCCGCCGAGATAATCGCAATCACCTGGGCCAGCACCGCATAGGAGACTTGGGCGCCACCAAACTCGCGCGGCACGCTGATGCCCCACAGGCCGCTGTTGGAATACAGGTCGACCACCTCGGCGGGGACCTGGCGGGTGCGGTCGCGTTCGGCGTCCTGCTCCAGCAGCACGGCGGCGACGCGATGGGCGACGGCAATCGCCTGGGCTTCATCGCGGATCAGTTAGGCATGGGGTGCGTGAATGGGGTAATCGGCAGATACAGGCAGTACAGACATACAACGCTCTCGGGCGAATGGTTTGTCTGCTCTATTGCAGCTTCTGTGCCGTGCCCCGAAACAGCCGGCCTGGCCGCCAAACCGGGATCGAAAACCGCCTTTGGCGCAGCAATCTGCCTGTTCACTGTTGCCTGGCCAACACCTCGTCGGCTGCCCGCAAGCCGCGCGATACGTGGCCTATAGTAAACAGCCCGTACCTCCATAACCACAATCAAGGAGAACGACATGAGTGCCAAATCTATCCCCGAGGGTTATCACAGCGTTACGCCTTATATGGGCATCGACAACGCCGCCGAAGCCATCGAGTTCTACAAGAAAGCCTTTGGTGCCACGCAAGTCATGCGCCTGGACATGCCCGACGGCAAGGTCGGCCACGCCGAACTGCGCATCGGTGACTCGGCGATCATGCTGGGCTCGCCCTGCGCTGAAATGGCATTGCGCAATCCGGACGAACACACCAGTGTCGGCTTGCACCTGTATGTGAACGACGTGGATGCGCAATTCGAGCAAGCCGTTGCGGCAGGCGCCAGTGTGGTATCAGAGCCCAAGGATCAGTTCTACGGCGACCGGTCGGCGAGCGTAAAAGATCCATTCGGCCATCTTTGGTTCCTGGCCACACGCAAGGAAGACCTGACCGAAGCACAGATCCGCCAGCGCGCCGAAGCGATGTTCAAGCAAGGCTGAGATCGCGCCTGCAATACACATCAAATGTGGGCGCTGGCTTGCCTGCGATGCAGACAGCTCGGTGTTTCAGGTACATCGCGTCGATACCATCGCAGGCAAGCCAGCACCCACAGGGGTCCTCATTGCCTGAGCGATCGGGGCCGGCCGGCAGGCTCCTACACACTTCATGAACAACCCCTACACGCTTTCCCCCTTGCCCCGAACGCTGCGTGATTCCAGGATGCAGGCAATCATCACAAGGAGTCATTCCATGTTCGCCGGATTCCAAAAAGACCAGTGCCACGTCAACGGCGTGGACATCAGTTACCGCAAAGGCGGTACAGGTCCCGGTCTGCTCCTGTTGCACGGGCACCCGCAAACCCACGTCATCTGGCACAAAGTCGCCGAACAGTTGGCCGAGCATTTCACCGTGGTGGCAGCCGACCTGCGCGGCTATGGCGACAGCAGCAAGCCGCCGGCCAACGATCACCACGGTAACTACGCGAAACGGGAAATGGCCCGCGACGGCGTCGAACTGATGAAGGCCCTGGGCTTTGACACGTTCTCGGTACTGGCCCACGACCGTGGTGCCCGGGTCGCCCATCGCCTGGCGCTGGACCATCCGAACGCCGTGCAACGCATGGTGCTGTTGGATATCGCGCCAACCCTGGCGATGTACGCCCAGACCGACGAAGCTTTCGCCCGCGCCTACTGGCACTGGTTCTTCCTGATCCGCCCGGCGCCGCTGCCGGAGGCTTTGATCGAGAGCAACCCCGAGCTGTACCTGCGCAGCGTGATGGGCAGCCGCAGTGCCGGGCTCAAGCCGTTTACTGATGAAGCCTTCGCCGAATACCTGCGCTGCCTGCAACTGCCAGGTACGGCTCGCGGTATCTGCGAAGACTACCGCGCTGCCGCCGGTATCGACCTTGAGCACGACCAGGCGGATATCGACGCCGGCAACCACCTGAACCTGCCGTTGCTGGTGATGTGGGGCGCCGAAGGCACTGTCGGCCGCTGTTTCGAACCGCTTGAGGAATGGCAGAAAGTCGCCACCGATGTCCGTGGCAAAGCCCTGCCCGCCGGCCACTACATCGCCGAAGAAGTCCCTGAACTGTTGCTTGGCGAAGTCCTGACCTTCCTGCGCTGAGCCGTATGACCCCGTGACCTGACGGACCCGCCTCGCCGGCTGAAAATGTCTGCGACGGGTTCGCTTTGCCCAAAAAAAGCCCCTCGAGATAATAACAATGACAATCCGAAAACTGCTGGGAACCCTGTACGTGCAGGTGCTCATCGCTATCGCGCTGGGTGTGTTGATCGGCCACGTATGGCCGCAAATCGGTATCGACCTCAAGCCTCTTGGCGACGGGTTTATCAAGCTGATCAAGATGATCATCGGCCCGATCATCTTCTGCACCGTGGTTTCCGGCATCACCAGCATGCACGATGTGAAACAGGTCGGCCGGGTGGGTGGCAAGGCGCTGCTGTACTTCGAGATCGTCTCGACCATCGCGCTGTTGATCGGCATTCTCGCTGCGCACCTGCTGCACCCGGGCGTCGGTTTCAATATCGACGTGAAGACCCTCGACAGTTCGGCCATCGCCGGCTTTGTCGGCCAGGCGCAGCACAGTGAAGGCGTGACCGGGTTTCTGCTGAATGTCATCCCAGCGACCTTTTTCGATGCCTTCGCCAAAGGTGAAATTCTACCGGTGCTGTTTATTTCCGTGCTGTTCGGCCTCGGCCTGGTGATGGTCGGTGAGAAAGCGCGGCCGCTGGTGAGCGTCATCAACCAGGCCAGCGAGGTATTTTTCCGCATCGTGGCGATGATCAGCCGTGTAGCGCCTATCGGCGCCTTCGGCGCGATTGCTTTCACCATCGGCAAGTACGGCGTGGGCTCATTGCTACCGCTGCTGAAACTGGTCGGCACCTTCTATATCACCGCGTTGTTTTTTGTCGCGGTGGTACTGGGTAGCATCGCCCGTTACGCCGGCTTCAGCATTTTCAAGTTGATGGCTTACATCAAGTCGGAACTGCTGATCGTGCTGGGCACCAGTTCGTCGGAGTCGGCGCTGCCGCAACTGATCCAGAAACTCGAAAGCCTCGGCGCGTCCAAAGGCGTGGTGGGCATCGTGGTGCCGACCGGCTACACCTTCAACCTGGACGGCACCAACATCTATATGACGTTGGCGGTGTTGTTCCTGGCCCAGGCCACCAATATCGACCTGCCGCTGGAGCAACAACTGACGTTGCTGGCCGTGGCCATGCTCACCTCCAAAGGCGCCGGTGCGGTGGTCGGTGCAGGCTTTGTGGCATTGGCTGCGAGCCTGGCGGTGGTGCCGACTGTCCCCGTGGCGGCAATGGTGCTGATCCTTGGCGTCGACCGCTTCATGGCTGAATGCCGCTCGCTGACCAATATCATCGGCAACGCCGTCGCCACGCTGGTGGTGGCCGCCTGGGAAGGTGAGTTGGATCGCGACAAGATGGCGCCGATTGCCCTCAAACATGGCCGGCATGCGCGTGCCGCGCAAGCGAAGATCGCTGCCGAATAAGCATTCACGCCCAGGCGTGCCGGAAGGTGCGCCCATCCGGTGCTATGCTGGCGGCTCATGCCGCCACGCTTGTTTTCTGATGACTAACAAGAAAGATAACGTGCCCCTACCCGAAGACCTGCGGGTGTTCCTGACCGTGATTCGCAAGGCGGGTTTCGCTGCCGCCGCCGATGAGTTGGGCCTGTCGCCTGCGTATGTCAGCAAGCGCATCCAGATCCTCGAAACTACCCTGGCCACTCGCCTGCTGCACCGCACCAGCCGGCGCATCGCCCTGACCGAAGACGGTGAACGGGTGCAGCGCTGGGCCGTGCGCATCCTCGAAGATTTCCAGCAACTTTCCGATGAACTCTGCGACGCCCACGACAGCCCCCGTGGGCATCTGCATTTGTGCAGCAGCTTCGGCTTTGGCCGCAACCATGTGGCGCCGGCCCTGTCGTTGCTGGCCGAACAATACCCGGACCTGGAAATCCGCCTGGACCTGTTCGACCGCGTGGTGGACATCGTCAGCGAAGGCTTCGACCTGGAGATTCGTGTGGGCGATGACATTCCCGGTCAACACATCGGCCGACGCTTGGTGAGCAACCGCCGAGTGCTGTGCGCGGCGCCGGCGTACCTGAAGCGCCGGGGCACGCCGCAACAGTTGAGTGACCTGGAGCAGCACGACTGCCTGGTGCTCAAGGAGCGTGACAACGCCTTTGGCATCTGGAACCTGGAGCGTGATGGCAGCGCGCAAAGTGTTCGCGTACGCGGGCCGCTGTCCTCCAACAATGGCGAGATCGTGTTGCAGTGGGCCCTGGACGGACGCGGGGTGTTGCTGCGCTCGATGTGGGATGTGAAGCCGCTGCTCGAACAAGGCAAGCTGGTGCAGGTGCTTCACGACTACACCCAGAGTGCCAACGTGTGGGCGGTGTACCCGACGCGGTTGGCGTACTCCGGAAAATTAAGAGCGTGTGTGGAATTTTTGCAGGAGCACTTCAAGGGGTTGTCGATCTGACGCCCCGATTGGCGCTGTAACCCAGCCATAAGCCCATGACCACCAGGGCGGTCAACGGCAGCCCGTGGAACAACACGATCACTTGGGACGGTGCCCATGTCAGGTAGAACGGCCCGACCACGAGCATGCCTACGCCAAAGCCGGCCATCTGGATCAGGGTCAATAAACTGAACAGCGGCAGGCGCAGGCTATCCGGTTCACTCTGCGCGCGGGAAACCAAGGCCACCTCGGAGACCCCATCGCCCAACCCCGCCCACACCACCCACACGAGTGCCAGCCACAGTTCGCTTTGTTGGAAGGTCAGGATAAAGCCGCTGGACATCAGCGCCACACCGGCCATAAACAGGCGCTCCATGCCTTGGGTACCTCGCGTTTTCAACACTGCACTGGCCAGCCGCGCGCCCACGAACTTGCCACAGGCCCAAACCGCCAGCAGGTACCCCATCACGGTTTTTGCCGTATCGGGCGAAATGTACTGCGACAGCACCGGCCAGCCGACGTTATGCGCCGCGCTGCCAAGGGTGTCGAGCATGCTGATCAACAACATCGCCGCCAGCACCGGCGCCCCACGCAGCCCTTGGGTCAGCTCGCGCCACTCAGCCGAAAGCCCGCGATGCGCGGCGACGGCCACTGTGTACAACACACGCAATGGCAAGATCAGGCAGGCCGCCAGGATATAGGTGCCGATATTCACGGCAAACACCGCCTCGAAGCCTCCCGTGGCAATCAGCAACCCCGACAGCAAACTGCCGAACACCGCGCCGGTCGCCGCCGCCGACGTGATCCACGCATTGGTGCTCACCCGCTGCTCAAGCGCCACCCATGTCGGTAACTGGCTGTTCAGGCCAATCGCAAACAACGAATTGCACAAGCCGATGCCAAACGCGATGAAGGGCAGCACGCTGAGCTGATGCGCCGGTATCAACACCAGCAGCGGCATCAGCAGTAATGCTCGGGCAAGGTCCAGCCCGGCCAACGTGCCACGCCCGGCAAAGCGCCTGAAAAAAGGAATACCGAACAGGCTCGCAATAATCCCACCGGTGACGCGGCACGCCAGGAAAACACTGACAAACACCACGCTTTGGCTGAGCCAGTAGACGTAAGTGGACAACGCCACCATGTTGAGGAACGCGCCGAAATCCGACACCCCGCGGGCGAAGATGATCAAGCGTGCATTGCGGGTCGACCGCGTTGATTCAGGATCAACGTTCAGCACGTCCATGTCAGACACTTCCTTTTCTTATAATGAGCCGACTTCCTTGTCGGTCCCACTTAAGTCTACGGCGCCCGGTGTGTCAACCGAGCCAGGGGTTGGCCGCCAGGTGCCTGCGCTCGAACGCCTGGATCTGTTCACTGCGCTGCAAGGTGCTGCCAATCGCATCCAGGCCGAGCAGCAACGCGGTCTTGCGCAAGGTGTCGATCTGGAAGGGGATCACCTCGCCGTCCGCCAAACGAATCTGCTGCGCCTGCAGATCCACACTGATCTGCGCCTGTTCAGGCTGGCTTACAGTCTGCCCGAGCGCCTGCAGCACCGCCTCGTCCAGGGTGATCAACAACACGCCGTTACGCTGGCAGTTGTCATAGAAGATGCCGGCAAAGCGGCTGCCGATCAGCGCGCGAATACCCATTTGCTTCAAGCCCCACACCGCATGCTCACGGCTGGAGCCACAGCCGAAGTTCGGCCCGACCACCATAAAGCGCGCGCCCTGCCAGGCCGGCTGGTTGAGCACGAATGCCGGGTTGGGCTCGCCTGACGCGAGGAAGCGCAGGTCGAAGAACAACCCACGGTCGAGGCCGCTGCGGTCGATACCCTTGAGAAACTGCTTGGGCATGATCACATCGGTGTCGATATTCGCCGCAAGCATCGGCGCGGCCTTGCCGGTAACCAGGGTGAACGGTTGCAGGCTCATGCGCGGTCTCCAAAGTGACGAATATCGGTGAGGCGGCCGGTGATGGCGGCAGCGGCGACCATGGCCGGGCTCATCAGGTGAGTGCGGGCGCCGGCGCCCTGGCGGCCTTCGAAGTTGCGGTTGGTGCTGGAAGCGCAGCGGTCGCCGGGGGCCAGCACATCGTCGTTCATCGCCAGGCACATCGAGCAGCCTGACTGGCGCCATTCGAAACCAGCGTCGATAAAGATCGCCGCCAGCCCTTCGGCTTCGGCCTGGTCGCGCACTTCGGTGGAGCCGGGGACGATCATCGCCCGTACGTGGTCGGCCACGTGTTTACCGCGCACGACACTGGCGGCGTCGCGCAGGTCTTCGATGCGGGCATTGGTGCAGGAGCCGATAAACGCATGGCTGATCACGATATCGCTCAGCGGCATCCCGGCTTCCAGGCCCATGTAATTAAGCGCGCGGCGCATGTCCTGGCGCAGGATCAGGTCGCTCACGTCTTGCGGGTCGGGCACGCGGGCGCCGATGGGCGCGGCCTGGTCGGGGCTGGTGCCCCAGGTGACCATGGGTTCCAGGGTGCTGGCATCCAGGTGTACTTCTTGGTCGAACACCGCATCGGCGTCCGAATACAGTTGGCGCCAACTCACCAATGCCTGCTCCCACACCTCGCCCTTGGGCGCGCGGGGTTTGCCCTTGAGGTAGGCGAAGACTTTTTCGTCCGGTGCCATGAATGCGCCGCGCGCACCGGCTTCCACGGCCATGTTGCAGATAGTCATGCGTGCTTCGACGCTCAGTGCATCAATGGTGGAGCCGCGAAACTCGATGGCATAGCCGGTGGCGCCGGACGCGCCAATCTTGCCGATCAGCGCCATGATCACGTCCTTGGAGGTGAGGCCGCGCGCCAGTTCGCCGTCAACGGTCACGCGCATGCTTTTCAGGCGTTTGTAAACCAGGGTCTGCGAGGCCAGCAGGTGCTCGATTTCCGAAGTGCCGATACCAAAACCGAAAGCGCCCAATGCGCCATAGGTGGTGGTGTGGCTATCACCGGCGGCGATCACCATGCCCGGCAGGATAAAGCCCTGCTCCGGCGCGATCACGTGTTCGATGCCCTGGCGCTTGTCGAGGATATCCAGCAGCTCGATGCCGAAGTCCCGGCAGTTTTCCGCCAGGTACGACACCTGCCGCGCGCCGCCCGCATCGGGCATCGCCGCAATACGCGTGGGCGTGGTGGGGTTTACATGGTCAACCACTGCCAGCGCCGTGCCGGGGCGCCAAACCTTACGCCCGGCCTCGCGCAAGCCGCTGAATGCCTGGGGGCTGGTGTATTCGTTGATCACCTGGCGGTCGATGTACAGAAGGACATGGCCCTGATCGTCCAGGGGGCACACCGTATGGGAATCGATGTGTTTGTCGTAGAGGGTTCTGGCAGTCATTTTTTCTTCGGGCTCACTCAACGGTATGCCCCCATCCTACGCAGCCCCCCGGCCCCATCAATGGCACCTGGGTGATGGCTTGGAACATGTTTCGTGTTCGATCAACGCCTGAAAGCACTGCGAATGTGAACCTGAAACATTTTCTTTCATATGCGGCCTGGGGATTTCTCATCCTCATCCGTCTTAACTTAGATACAGCCCGTCGCGTCAGCAAAAGCTACGACCGGCCTTTTCCGGGCCTCCATCGCCCTCCTCCGCTCAAGACCCGTATTCACATGTCAAACGTTCACCTGTCAAAGAAGTCACGTTCAAAGCTTTGGTTTCTTGTGCACAGCTGGCTGGCGTTGCCGATCTGGTTTTTTGTACTGATCGTCTGCGTCACCGGCACCCTGGCGGTGGTCAGCCAGGAAATCGTGTGGCTGGCCAACCCGGATATCCGCGCAAGCAAGCCGTCGGATGACGCCCGGATGCTGAGCTTTGACCAGGTGATCGCCGCGATCAAACGCGAAGAGCCCCAGGTGATCGTGCAGTCGATCATCCGCCCGGACGAAACGCACTTCGCCCTCAGTGTCGACCTCAGCTACCCGGATGGGCGCTCCGTTGAGGTCTACGTCAACCCCTACACCGGAGCGATCCAGGGCATCAGCCCAGCCTTCAACTTCAAGCAATTTACCCGCGCCCTGCACGGCTGGTGGCTGGTGCCGTTCACCAATGGCTTCAGTTGGGGCTGGTACCTGGTCTCGGCGCTCGGCCTGCCGTTGCTGGCGTCACTGGTGACCGGGCTGGTGGTCTACAAGCGTTTCTGGAAGGGTTTTCTGCGACCGACCCTGCGTATCCGCCACGGCGCGCGAATCTTCTGGGGGGACTTCCACCGCCTGAGCGGGATCTGGTCAATCTGGTTTATCGCGGTGATTTCCATCACCGGCACCTGGTTTCTGATCCAGGCGATTCTGGGGGACAACCAGATTTCCATCTCCAGCGAACCGATCGTCCCGGTGATCGCCCGTGAAAAGGTGCCGTTGTCCGCGCCCGGCGTGCCGGCACCGATGATCCCACTGGACGACGCCATCGGCATTGCCACCCAACGCATTCCCGGGCTGGATGCCACATTCGTGTTCCTGCCGCTCAACGCCTATAGCCACCTGCAAATCGGCGGGCGCGGCTGGTACCCGCTGATGTTCCAGACGGCCCAACTCAACCCGTACAGCGGCGAAATCGCGGTGTCGCACTTGCTGTCCGACCGCTCGACGCTGGAGTTCGTCACCGAGTCCATGCGCCCGCTGCACACCGGCGACTTTGGTGGGCTGTGGATCAAGCTGATCTGGGCATTCTTCGGCCTGGTGCTGAGCATGATGGTGTTGAGCGGCCTGCTGATCTGGACCAAGCGCACCGCCCTGGCCACCCTCAATGCGCTCAAGCGCGAAGCCAAGACGCAACGTGCGCCGGCCGCCGCCCTCGCCATGCAGGCTGAAACCTCGGAGGCCAACTCATGAGCAAGGTCGCTCGCGCTACGCCGCCTTCGCCGCTGCGCGCTTTTTGGCTGAAATGGCGGTTCCATATCAACATCCTGCTGTTGCTGGTGCCCCTGGGGTTCATGCCCAAATACTTCGCCGACGCCGCGTTGTTTCGCGGGGATACCGGCATTGGCGAGCGGGTCGTCGGCGACGTGCAGGTCGGCCCCTGGAGCCTGAAACTCGCCGAATTCCGCAACGAAGGCCCGAGCCCGGACCCGGCCGGCCCGATGAAATTCTTCAACGCCGCCCTGTGTGACACCTGCGCCGAGCAGGTCAAGGCCACCTACCTGCGTATCGGCAAACCGCGCAGCTTGCGCGCCGCCGGGGTGATCTTCTTCGGTACGCCCTACCGCATGGGCGCCGCATTACCAGTGCCTGAACGCACGCCGGTCGACGCCGAACTGTGGGTCACCATGGAAGGCTGGGACGGCACGATGCACCAGGGTTCCATCCCGCTGAGCCAGGCCTCGCCTGCCACCATTGCCTGGCTGAACAAGCAAGGAGTTAAACCATGACGTTCAAGCGTCTGACCCGCACCGCTGCGGCGCTGTTACTTTGCGCAGGTTTCAGTACCACCGCCCTGGCGCACAACCCGATGTGCGAATGCAAGGAAATACCCGGCGAGCAGATCCAGTGCACCGGCGGTTTCTCCGACGGCAGCGGCGCCCCGGGCGTGACCCTGGACGTCATCGGCTACGACGAAACCATCCTGCTGCCCGGCAAACTCGGCCAGGACTCAACCCTGACTTTCAAGAAGCCCGCGGCCGAGTTCTATGTGCTGTTTGACGCGGGCCCCGGCCACGTCGTTGAAATCGACCAAGCGGATATCCAGCCTCAATGAGCACGACACAGGTTGTACGCCCCGCCGGTGCCGGCCACGAAACCCTCTACGTGCTCCTGCTGTGCCTGATCATCCTCGCGGTGGCCGGTTCGGTGGTGGCCCTGCACGGTGAAACTCAGGAAGTCGCGGCGCTGCCCAGCCACCAGTTGGACGCCCGTCGCGACCTCAGCGCATCCGAACAAGGCATCTATGCCGACCTGCGGGTGACCCTGGATGAAATCCAGCTGCTGCAACAGGAGCAAAGCGCCCTGCCGACGCCTGCGCAACTGGCCGAAGAAGGTTTCGCACCGTTTGCCCAGGACGCCAGTTCGGTCAGCCGTGGCGACCACCGCTGGGCGTTGCTGGCGCCTGCTGCCTATTTGGGCTTGAGCCAGACGCCGAGCACCAGCGGCTCGCTGCTGATGCGCGTGCACGGTGCCGAACCGGATATCTGGCTCAACCGCCAACCCCACCTCGCCGCCCCTTCCGACCTCACTGACCAGGCGCTGATCGCTGCCGGCTGGCAGCAGGTGGTCGCGCAATTCGATGCCGGCGTTACGCGCCAGCACCGTCACTGAACGAGAAGACCAAGTGCCCATGTCTATTTCATCTCCCTTGTTGCGCCTGTTGCTGGTTAGCCTGTTCAGCCTGATGCTGGCGCCCTTGGCAAATGCCGAGGCGGCCAAACGCCTGCGTATCGGCATCACCCTGCACCCTTACTACAGCTACGTGGCTAACATTGTCGGCGACAAGGCCGACGTGGTCCCGCTGATTCCGGCCGGCTTCAACCCGCACGCCTATGAGCCCCGCGCCGAAGACATCAAGCGCATCGGCACCCTCGACGTGATCGTGCTCAACGGCGTCGGCCATGACGATTTCGCCGACCGTATGATCGCCACCAGTGAGCGCCCGGACATCCCGGTGATCGAGGCCAACGCCAACGTGCCGTTGCTCGCCGCCACGGGCAATGCCGCGCGTGGCGCGGGCAAGGTGGTCAACCCGCACACCTTCCTGTCGATCAGCGCGTCGATTGCCCAGGTCAACAACATCGCCCGCGAGTTGGGCAAGCTTGACCCGGACAATGCCAAGGCCTACACCCAGAACGCCCGTGCCTACGGCAAACGCCTGCGCCAGATGCGCGCCGACGCCCTGGCCAAGCTGACCAGCGCACCCAACCCCGACCTGCGCGTGGCCACCGTGCACGCCGCCTACGACTACCTGCTGCGCGAGTTCGGCCTGGAAGTCACCGCCGTGGTCGAGCCCGCCCACGGCATCGAGCCAAGTCCCAGCCAGTTGAAAAAAACCATCGACGAACTGCGCGCCCTGGATGTGAAGGTGATCTTCTCGGAGATGGATTTCCCGTCCACCTACGTCGAGACCATCCAGCGTGAATCCGGGGTCAAGCTGTACCCGCTGTCGCATATCTCCTACGGCGAATACACCCCTGAAAAGTACGAAGTGGAAATGACCGGCAACCTCAACACCGTGGTGCGGGCGATTCAGGAGTCGGGGGCATGACAGCCGCGGAACAACTCAAAGTGGCCAGCATCGGCCCAACCCTCGACTTCGACAAGGTGTCGTTGACCCTGGGCCGCACGGTGATTCTTGACGCTGTCAGTTTCCAGGTAGAACCGGGCAGCATCCATGCGTTGGTCGGCCCGAACGGCGGCGGCAAAAGTTCGCTGATCAAGACCCTGCTGGGGCAAACGCCGCACCACGGTCAATTGCGCCTGCAGTGGCCAAATACGCCCGGCACCATCGGTTACGTGCCCCAGGCGCTGGAATTCGACCGCGGCTTGCCGATGACGGTGGACGATTTCATGGCCGCCATGTGTCAACGGCGCCCGGCGTTTCTGGGCCTGTCCAAACACTACGCCGCCGCGATTGGCGAGGCGCTGGAACGGGTGGGCATGCAGGACAAACGCAAACGCCGCATGGGCGCGTTGTCCGGCGGTGAGCGTCAGCGTGTCTTGCTGGCCCAGGGCCTGATCCCGGCGCCACACCTGCTGGTGCTGGATGAGCCGATGTCGGCCCTTGATGAAGCGGGCATCCAGGTATTCGAGCGACTGCTGCATGACTGGCGGCTGGCCGGGATCACCGTGCTGTGGATCGAACACGACCTGGAAGCCGTCGGCCGTCTCGCCGACCGCGTCACCGGCCTGAACCGCCGCGTGCTGTTCGACGCCACGCCCAAAGAGGCATTGACCCCGGACCGCCTGCTGACCCTGTTCTCCACCCACCCTCGGAGCTCGGCGCCATGAGTTATGAAGCGTTTCGTTTGATGGTCCAGGGCTGGGCCTCGTCCGGGTACCTGCCGGAGGCGCTGGCCTATGGGTTTGTGGTCAATGCCTTGCTCGCCGGTTTGCTGATCGGCCCGGTACTTGGCGGCCTGGGGACGCTGGTAGTGGTCAAGCGCTTTGCGTTTTTCTCCGAGGCTGTCGGGCATGCTGCACTGACCGGCGTGGCCGTGGGCATTCTGCTCGGCGAACCCTACACCGGGCCCTATGGCGCACTGTTCGGCTACTGCCTGCTGTTTGGCATTCTGCTCAATTACCTGCGCAACCGCACAGGGTTGGCGCCAGACACCTTGATCGGCGTGTTCCTGTCGGTGTCGCTGGCGTTGGGCGCGAGCCTGCTGTTGATCCTGGCAGGCAAGATCAACGTGCATATCCTGGAAAACGTGCTGTTTGGCTCGGTGTTGACGGTTAACGGCAATGACTTGCTGGTACTCGCAATTGTCGGTTCGCTGGTGATGGCCCTGGCGCTGCCACTGTACAACCGCATCATGCTGGCCAGCTTCAACCCGCAGCTGGCAGCGGTGCGCGGTGTGGCCGTGAAGACGTTGGACTACCTGTTCGTGATCCTGGTGACGCTGATTACTGTGGCGGCCGTCAAGGTGATCGGCGCCATCCTGGTGGGCGCGCTGCTGGTGATTCCGGCCGCTGCGGCGCGCCTGCTGAGCCAGTCGCTCAAGGGGTTTTTCTGGGTATCCGTGATGATTGCCACGGTCAGCACGCTGTGCGGCATCCTGTTGCCGATCATCTTCGACCTGCCCATCCCCTCCGGCGCCGCGATCATTCTGGTGGCCGGTATCGCCTTCGCTTTCGCCGCCATCGCGCGCGGCACTGTGCCCAGCCTCAAAGGGAATCTTGGATAATGCGCCCTGTCTTTCGCCCACTGGCCCTGGCCATCGCTTGTTTGCTCAGCACCTCGGCGCTGGCCGTTGACGGCCTCGACCCCAAGGAGTTCAAAGTCAACCAAGGCCTCGGCCATGCCGCCCTGACCCAAACCAAAAAAACGGTCAAGGTCCTGGCGTCGTTGCCCATCACCTACGGGCTGGCCGAGGTGCTGCTCAAGGGCACCGACGTGCAGCTTGAGCGTGCTGCGCCGGCCAACCTGCCCGGCTCGCGCCAGGTGTCCTACTTCACGGGCCGTGGCGCCCCAGCGCTGAATACCCTGGCGCAGGATGCCGACGCCGCCATCGGCCTGCGCTCGCTGTGGGCGGACGACCCGCTGTACCCGGTGGCGCGGCGCAGCAATATCCGTATCGTCGAAGTCGACGCCGCGCGCCCGGTGGACGGCGGCTTGCCAGGCATCGCCGTGCAACCGGGCAGTGCCGATGGCTTGAACAGCCAGCCCTGGCAGTCGGGCAACAATATGGGGCGCATGGCCGATGTGATGGCCGCCGACCTTGGCCGCCTGGCGCCCAACGCCAAACCGAAGATCGACGCCAACCTGGCGGCCCTCAAGCAACGCCTGCTCAAGCTCAGCGCCGACAGCGAAGCGCGGCTGGCCAAGGCGGACAACCTGAGCGTGGTCAGCCTGAGCGATCACTTCGCGTATCTGGTCAGCAGCCTGAACCTGGAAGTGGCCGGTACCGATGCACGGCCGGATGCGGACTGGACGCCACAAGCGTTGCAGGCGTTAAGTGCCCGCTTGAAGGACAGCGACGTGGCGGTGGTGCTGCATCATCGTCAGCCAAGTGAAGCGATTAAAGCGGCGGTGGCGGCAGGGGGTGCGCAACTGTTGGTATTGAATGTCGACGGAGCGGACCCGGTGGCAGAGCTGGAAACCAATGTGGATCAGGTCATTAAAACCCTGATGCCATAGGCGAGCGACTCTTCAAGTCGAGATCGATTCAAGTGTGGGGGCTGGCTTGCCTGCGATAGCAACAACGTGGTCTGTGTGATGTACCGAGGCGCCCGCATCGCAGGCAAGCCAGCTCCCACATTAAGCTCGCGGTGCATCGGCTGATGGTCAGCCAGCCCGGCACCCGACTGTCAAACCACATCGACGCCGACATGAATCGCATCATGCCGCCAAAACTCCAGGTCGCAGTCGATCAACCGCTGATGCTGGTCATAGTTCACCCGTGCGATGCGCAAGCCCGGGCTGCCCACCGACACGCGCAATGCGCCGGCGGCTTCCACCGGCAATGACGTCGGTACGATTTCGAAGCGCACGCGGCCGTAATGCAAGTCGTACTTGCGCGCATACAGCTCGGTCATTGATTGATTCAGGTCGCATTCCAGAATCCCCGGAAAATACTGCGGGTTCAGGTAGTGCTCCACATACAACACCAGGCGCCCATCAATCCTTCGGCCCCGGCAAATCTGGATCACACTCGACAGCGCCGGCAATTGCAGCCATGCACACACCGCCGCCGACGCCGGTTGCAGGCGCGCAGAAATCACCTCGGTCGACGCCACCCGCCCCTGGTCGCTGACCATCGCGTGAAAGTGGCTGCGTTGCATCAGGTTGTAAGCCAGCCGTGGCGGCGAAACAAACCACCCGCGGCGTTCCTCGCGATAAATCTGCCCTTGGGCCTCCAGTTGTAACAAGGCTTCCCGCACAGTAATTCGAGTGGTACCAAACAACTCGCTGAGCTTGCGCTCGGCGGGCAATTTACTCGCAGGCGGCAACAGGCCGTGGTCAATCTGCTCTTGCAGCGCCAGGCCGATGGAGGTCACCGCCTTGATTGCCTCATCACGCATCAACATTACCTATCTGGACTAGACCAGCACCGTTCAAGTGCACAAACCGCGCTTTATTTGGGCTTCTGCTATTGCCTGCCAGCCTAGGCATTACAGATGACCGACAGATGACAGTCCCTGTCCAGGCCCTGCACCACACCCTGCAATACATCGGCCAAGTCCAGGGCCTGCGGGTACTTGAGCATGGTCTACGCTGAGTCTGCACTGAGCGACAAAAGCGATTTAAAAACGACACAGACATGAAACTGTCATCCATCGAGCCTAGATTGGCTCAGGTATTGCTCTGACCTAGACCAAAGGGGCGATTCATCACTGATTTCTTGGGGCGCGCCGGACCTGATTTTGTGCAGGGCAAGGCGCGAGGAGCGTGGTTTGGTTGTTCCAAATAAGCGACGAGTAACGCAGCCCTGCGCAAAATCAGGCCCGGCCCTTCGGGTTGCGCCTGAAAGCCGGCCAGGCTGTGTTGCAGTCCTTGGCAAGGAAACGACCCTTACCTGCGGACTGCGCCTAGCCCGGCCGGCTTTCAGGCGCAACGCGCCACAAGAAATCAGTGATGAACCGCCCCCCCCCGCAAACGTTCTTAAAAACGCCGCGTTGAAAACGCCCAAAGGAGCTTCGGATGAAAAAGCTTTTCCTGGCATCACTGTTAGGCTCGACCATTGCCATGTGCACCGCCGCCATGGCCGCTGATACCGATCTGAAAACGCTGGAAGCCGCCGCGAAAGCGGAAGGCGCCGTCAACAGCGTCGGCATGCCCGATGACTGGGCCAACTGGAAAGGCACCTGGGAAGACCTGGCCAAGACCTATGGCCTCAAGCACATCGATACCGACATGAGCTCGGCCCAGGAAATCGCCAAGTTCGCCGCCGAAAAAGACAACGCCAGCGCCGATATCGGTGACGTCGGCGCGGCCTTCGGCCCGATCGCGGTGAAACAGGGCGTTGCGCAGCCGTACAAGCCGAGCACCTGGGCGCAAGTCCCGGATTGGGCGAAAGATAAAGACGGCAATTGGGCCCTGGCCTACACCGGCACCATCGCCTTTATCGTCAACAAAAAGCTGCTGCACGGCTCCGAAGCCCCAAAAAGCTGGGCTGACCTGAAGACCGGCAAATACAAGGTTTCCATCGGTGACGTGAGCACCGCTGCACAAGCCGCCAACGGCGTGCTCGCAGCAGCCCTGGCCAATGGTGGCGACGAGAAGAACATTCAGCCTGCCCTGCTGATGTTTGCCGAGATCGCCAAGCAAGGCCGCCTGTCACTGGCCAACCCGACCATCGCCACCATGGAAAAAGGCGAAGTGGAAGTGGGTGTGGTCTGGGACTTCAACGGCTTGAGCTATAAAGCCAAGATGGCCAACCCGGATGACTACGTCGTGCTGATCCCATCGGACGGCTCGGTGATTTCCGGCTACACCACCATCATCAACAAATACGCCAAGCACCCGAACGCCGCCAAGCTGACCCGTGAATACATCTTCAGCGACGCCGGCCAGACCAACCTGGCGCGCGGCAACGCCCGTCCGATCCGTGCCGAGCACCTGACCTTGCCTGCCGACGTCCAGGCCAAGCTGCTGCCTAACGAGCAGTACAAGAAAGTCACGCCGATCAAAGATGCCGATGCTTGGGAAAAGACCTCCAAGGCACTGCCGCAGAAGTGGCAGGAAGAAGTCATCATCAATATGCAGTAAGGCCTGAGCTGTAAACACGGTCAGTGTGGGAACTGGCTTGTGTGGGAGCCGGGCTTGCCCGCGATGCAAACGACTCGGTGTGTCATGTAAGCCGAGGTGATGCTATCGCAGGCAAGCCAGCTCCCACATAAGCAAGCGCCCACATTTGATCCGGTTCCAGGATGAAACCGAGCCAAACCAGCCGTTGCGGAGCGTCTCCCCCTATGAAGCACAACGTCATCCTTGTGGTGCTCGACGGCCTGAACTACGAGGTTGCCCGACATGCCATGGGGCATCTCCAGGCCTATATCGGCGCAGGACGCGCAGCGCTTTACAAACTGGACTGTGAACTGCCGGCTCTGTCCCGGCCGTTGTATGAATGCATCCTCACCGGCGTGCCACCGATCGACAGCGGCATCGTCCACAACAATGTCTCGCGCCTGTCCAACCAGCGCAGCATTTTCCATTACGCCACCGACGCAGGTCTCACTACAGCGGCGGCGGCTTATCACTGGCTCAGCGAGTTGTATAACCGCACGCCCTTTGTTGCCGCGCGTGATCGTCATACCGACGACAAGGCGCTGGCGATCCAGCACGGACATTTCTACTGGAATGACCACTACCCGGATTCACACCTGTTCGCCGACGCCGAAAGCCTGCGCCGCAAACACGCGCCGAATTTCCTGGTGGTACACCCGATGAACATTGATGACGCCGGCCACAAGCATGGCCTCGATACGCCGCAATACCGCAACAGCGCGCGCTCGGCCGATATCATCCTCGCCGACTACCTGCAAGGCTGGCTCGATGCCGGTTACCAGGTGTTGGTGACTGCGGACCACGGCATGAACAACGATCGCTCCCACAACGGCCTGCTGCCGGAAGAACGTGAAGTGCCGCTGTTCGTGCTGGGCTCGGCCTTCAACTTCGACCCTTCTGCCAGCCCCAAGCAAACCGAACTGTGCGGCACCGTCTGCGAACTGCTCGGCGTACCCCACGACAAACCTGTATGCCGGGAGCTGCTGAAGTGAACTCCATCATCCGTGGCAAATGGCTGGCGATCCTCTGCCTGGTACCGTTTGCGCTGTTCTTTATCGTGTTTGAAATCGCCCCGCTGGTGTGGGTGATGATCAACAGCCTGCAATCGGAGGAGTTCGGCTGGGGCCTGGCCAACTTCACCAGGATCTTCAGTTCGAAGTTCTACCTGCAGGCCATCCAGTACAGCCTGGAGATCAGCTTCTATTCCAGCGTGTTCGGCATCATCATCTCGGTGCTCGGCAGCTACTCGTTACGCCGTGTGGATGGGCCGCTGCGCAACTTCGTGACCGCCTTTGCCAACATGACCAGCAACTTTGCCGGCGTGCCCCTGGCCTTCGCGTTCATCATCCTGCTGGGTTTCAACGGCAGCATCACCATCATGCTCAAGCAGGCCGGGATCATTCAGGACTTCAACCTGTACTCCAAGACCGGGCTGATCATTCTCTATACCTACTTCCAGATTCCACTGGGCGTGCTGCTGCTTTACCCCGCCTTCGATGCGTTGCGTGAAGACTGGCGGGAGTCGGCCTCGCTGCTCGGCGCCAACGGCTGGCAGTTCTGGCGGCACATTGGTCTGCCGGTGCTCACCCCTGCCCTGCTCGGCACCTTCGTGATCCTGCTGGCCAACGCCCTTGGCGCCTATGCCACGGTGTACGCGCTGACCACCGGCAACTTCAACGTGCTGCCGATTCGCATCGCGGCAATGGTCTCCGGCGACATCTCTCTGGACCCGAACATGGCCAGTGCCCTGGCCGTGGTGCTGGTGGCGCTGATGACGGTGGTCACCGTGGTCCATCAACTGCTGCTCAAGAGGAGCTACCATGTCTCGCGCTGAAGCCGGCTCGGCCTCCCTCTACCATCGGGTAGTGGTGTATGTGTTATTCGCGATCCTGGTGTTGCCGCTGGTGGGCACCTTTGTCTACTCCATTGCCAGCAGTTGGTCGGCAACGATCTTGCCGGCCGGTTTCACCGTCAAATGGTACGTGCAGCTCTGGAGCGACCCACGCTTCCTGGCTGCCTTCGGCCAGTCGCTGCTGGTGTGCGTGGGCGCACTGATCCTGTCGGTGGTGCTGATTTTGCCGCTGCTGTTCGTGGTGCATTACCACTTCCCCAAACTCGACGCGCTGATGAACATTTTGATCCTGCTGCCCTTCGCGGTGCCGCCGGTGGTGTCATCTGTGGGCTTGCTGCAATTGTATGGCTCCGGGCCATTTGCAATGGTGGGCACGCCGTGGATTCTGATCGGCTGCTACTTCACCGTGGCTCTACCGTTCATGTACCGCGCGATCACCAACAACCTTCAAGCGATCAACCTGCGCGACCTGATGGACGCCTCGCAACTGCTGGGTGCCAGCACCTGGCAGGCGGCGATCCTGGTGGTGCTGCCAAACCTGCGCAAAGGCCTGATGGTGGCGCTGCTGCTGTCGTTCTCGTTTCTGTTCGGTGAGTTCGTGTTTGCCAATATTCTGGTGGGCACCCGCTATGAAACCCTGCAGGTCTACCTGAACAACATGCGCAACACGAGCGGCCACTTCACCAGTGCCATCGTCATTTCCTATTTCTTCTTTGTGCTGGTGCTGACCTGGGCCGCCAATATCTTGAACAAGGACAAAAGCCAATGAGCTTCGTCAGCGTCCAACACCTGCAAAAAGGCTACGCCGGCACCCCGGTGTTCAGCGACATCAACTGCGAGATCGCCAAGGGCGAGTTCGTCACCCTGCTCGGCCCGTCCGGCTGCGGCAAGTCGACCTTGCTGCGCTGCATCGCCGGGCTTACGTCGGTGGACAGTGGGAAAATTCTGCTGGATGGCCAGGACATCGTCCCCCTGAGCCCGCAGAAACGGCATATCGGCATGGTGTTCCAGAGCTATGCGCTGTTCCCCAACATGACCGTGGAACAGAACGTCGCCTTCGGCCTGCGCATGCAAAAGGTCAACGCCGACGACAGCCACAAGCGTGTGCAGGAAGTGCTGCAACTGGTGGAACTCAAGGAACTCGCCGGTCGCTACCCGCACCAGATGTCCGGCGGCCAGTGCCAGCGTGTGGCACTCGCCCGCTCCCTGGTGACCCGCCCGCGCCTGTTGCTGCTGGATGAGCCGCTGTCGGCGCTGGACGCACGGATCCGCAAGCATCTGCGCGAACAGATCCGCCAGATCCAGCGTGAACTGGGGCTGACCACGATCTTCGTGACCCATGACCAGGAAGAAGCCCTGACCATGTCGGACCGCATCTTCCTGATGAACCAGGGCAAGATTGTGCAGAGCGGCGATGCCGAGACCCTCTACACTGCGCCGGTGGATGTATTCGCCGCCGGGTTTATCGGCAACTACAACCTGCTCGACGCCGACAAGGCCAGCCAATTGCTGCAACGCCCGATCAGCGGGCGCATCGCGATTCGCCCGGAAGCCATCGAACTGAGCCGCAGCGGCGAGCTGGACGCGCTGGTGCGCAGCCACAGCCTGCTGGGCAACGTGATTCGCTACCGCGTTGAAGCGCGCGGCGTGGAGTTGGTGGTCGACGTGCTCAACCGTTCCGCCGACGACCTGCACCCGGATGGGCAGCGCCTGGCACTTTCCATCGACCCGAGTGCGTTGTGTGAAGTAGCCTGACGCAACGATTTAATTGAGAGAGCATGACGGATGGCATTGGTAATTTTTGATCTGGACGACACCTTGATCCACGGCGACTGCGCCACGCTGTGGAGCGAGCAGATGGGTCGCCTGGGCTGGGTCGACCCTGAGTCGTTCATGCGCAAGAACAACGAACTGATGGACGCCTACAGCCAGGGCAAGCTGTTGATGGAGGACTTCATGGACTTCAGCCTGGAGCCGATGATCGGGCGCACGCCGGAAGAAATCGACCACTTGGTAGAGCCATGGGTCGAGGATGTGATTGAGCCGCTGATCTACAGCGACGCCACCAAAACCATCGCCCGGCACCGCGCGAATGGCGACCGGATTCTGGTGATTTCCGCCTCGGGTACTCACTTGGTTACGCCGATTGCCGCACGTATCGGTATCGATGAAGTGCTGGGGATTGATCTGGACGTCAGCCATGGCGCTTACAGCGGCCGTACCGTGGGTGTGCTGACTTACCGTGAAGGCAAGATCACACGGTTGCTGGAATGGTTGGAGCAGGAAGGTGAATCACTGGAGGGGGCGTATTTCTACTCGGATTCGCGCAATGATTTGCCATTGCTGCTGAAGGTCGATCACCCGCAGGTGGTGAACCCGGACCCGGTGTTGCGCGAGCATGCTGAAAAAGCCGGCTGGCCGATTCATCAGTGGGTGTGACCCCAACCTCTTTGAATTGAAATCCTATCAAAATGTGGGAGGGGGCTTGCTCCCGATAGCGGTATGACAGTGAAGAATTCTTCATCTGACACACTGCGATCGCGAGCAAGCCCCCTCCCACACTTGATTGCATCTCAACTTGAGATCAGACCAAGCTCTCGTCAATCACTAACACCAATTTCCCGGAAATCTGGTTGCTCGCCAACGCGGCAAAGGCCGCCTCGGCATCCCTGATCGAGAAGGTCTTGGCCAGTTGCGGGTTCAAGCGCCCCTCTGCAAACAGCGGCCACACCTGCTGGCTCAAATCACTCAACAGGTCCGCCTTGAACTCATCGCTGCGGCTGCGCAAGGTCGAGCCGAGTAACTGGATGCGCTTGCCCAGCACCTGAGCCAAGTCGAGCTGAGCGTCACGCCCGCCCATCAAGCCAATCAACACCCAACGACCATCCAGGGCCAGCAGCTTCAGGTCCAGGGCCGCGTAGTTGCCGCCAACCGGGTCGAGGATCACATCGAACGGCCCAAAATCGCGCAGCCCTTCAATACCGTCGGTACGTACCACGCCGCCCTGAGCGCCGAGCGCCTCGCAGTAGGCCAGCCGTTCCGCCGAGCCGACACTGACCCAGCAGGGGCTGCCAAATGCCTTGCACAACTGGATTGCCGCCGAGCCCACGCCGCTGGCGCCGGCATGCAACAACACTTTTTCACCGGGTTTAAGGCCCGCCAACTGGAACAGATTCAGCCATGCCGTGCTGTACACCTCTGGCAACGCCGCGGCTTCGGCCAGCGACAAACCTTCCGGCACGGGCAGCACGTGGCGGGCGTCCACCACCACTTCTTCGGCCATGCCACCACCGGCCAGCAGCGCGCAGACGCGATCACCGACTTGCCAGGACGAACCTGCACCCACTTCGCTGATTACCCCGGAACACTCCAGGCCGAGTACATGGCTGGCACCCGGAGGGGGCGGATAGAGCCCCGCGCGCTGTAACAAATCGGCGCGATTAAGGCCAGCAGCCGCCACACGAATGCGAACTTGGCCTACATCGCAGGTAGGACTGGGCTCTTCCAACCACTCCACATGACCTTCAACGCCTTGCAATGCTTTCACAGTGCCTCCATAGTGAGTCTGGACTGAGCCCGTAGCTGTAGCGCCGGGCTTTTTGCATTATGCGACCGGATCATATGGAACCGGCTCCCTCAAAGACGGCCTAATATGCGTTATCAATTGCCCCCGCGTCGAATCAGCATGAAGCATCTGTTCCCCAGCACCGCCCTCGCTTTTTTCATTGGTCTCGGCTTCGCGTCGATGTCGACCAATACGTTCGCAGCCAATAGCTGGGACAATCTTCAGCCTGATCGCGATGAGGTGATTGCCAGCCTTAACGTTGTCGAGTTGCTAAAGCGCCATCACTACAGCAAGCCGCCGCTGGACGACGCTCGCTCGGTGATCATCTATGACAGCTACCTCAAGCTGCTGGACCCGTCGCGCAGCTACTTCCTGGCCAGCGATATCGCTGAGTTCGACAAGTGGAAGACTCAGTTCGACGACTTCCTCAAGAGTGGCGACCTGCAGCCAGCGTTCACCATCTACAAGCGTTACCTGGACCGCGTCAAAGCGCGTCTGGACTTCGCCTTGGGTGAGCTGAACAAGGGCGTCGACAAGCTCGACTTCACGCAGAAGGAAACCCTTCTGGTGGACCGCAAGGACGCACCTTGGCTGACCAGCACCGCCGCGTTGGATGACCTGTGGCGCAAACGCGTCAAGGACGAAGTGCTGCGCTTGAAGATCGCCGGCAAAGAGCCGAAGGCCATTCAAGAGCTGTTGACCAAGCGCTACAAGAATCAGTTGGCACGTCTGGACCAGACCCGTGCCGAAGACATCTTCCAGGCCTACATCAACACCTTCGCGATGTCTTACGACCCGCACACCAATTATCTGTCGCCAGATAACGCGGAAAACTTTGATATCAACATGAGTCTGTCGCTGGAAGGCATTGGTGCCGTCCTGCAAAGCGACAATGACCAGGTCAAGATCGTGCGTCTGGTACCGGCAGGTCCTGCCGACAAGACCAAGCAGGTCGCCCCGGCGGACAAGATCATCGGCGTGGCCCAGGCCGACAAAGAGATGGTCGATGTGGTCGGCTGGCGCCTGGACGAAGTGGTCAAGCTGATCCGTGGGCCGAAAGGCAGCGTGGTGCGCCTGGAAGTGATTCCGCACACCAATGCGCCGAACGACCAGACCAGCAAGATCGTGTCCATCACCCGTGAAGCGGTGAAGCTCGAAGACCAGGCTGTGCAGAAGCAAGTCCTCAACCTCAAGCAGGATGGCAAGGATTACAAACTGGGCGTGGTGGTGATCCCGGCGTTCTACCTGGACTTCAAGGCGTTCCGCGCCGGTGACCCGGACTACAAGAGCACCACCCGCGACGTTAAGAAAATCCTGACAGAGCTGCAGAAGGAAAAAGTCGACGGCGTGGTCATCGACCTGCGCAACAACGGCGGCGGCTCCCTGCAGGAAGCCACCGAGCTGACCAGCCTGTTTATCGACAAAGGCCCGACCGTGTTGGTACGCAACGCTGACGGCCGTGTCGACGTGCTCGAAGACGAGAACCCGGGCGCGTTCTACAAAGGTCCGATGGCGTTGCTGGTCAACCGCCTCTCGGCCTCGGCTTCGGAGATTTTCGCCGGCGCCATGCAGGACTACCACCGCGCGTTGATCGTCGGCGGCCAGACCTTCGGTAAAGGCACCGTGCAGACCATTCAGCCGCTGAACCATGGCGAACTGAAGCTGACCATTGCCAAGTTCTACCGGGTTTCCGGGCAGAGCACCCAGCATCAGGGCGTACTGCCGGATGTTGATTTCCCGTCGATCATCGACACCAAGGAAATCGGCGAAAGCGCGCTGCCCGAAGCGATGCCGTGGGACACCATTCGCCCTGCGATCAAACCCGCTTCGGACCCGTTCAAGCCGTACCTGACGCAGCTCAAGGCTGACCATGACGCTCGCTCCGCCAAGGATGCCGAGTTCGTGTTTATCCGCGACAAACTGGCCCTGGCCAAGAAGCTGATGGAAGAAAAAACCGTCAGCCTTAACGAAGCGGATCGCCGTGCGCAGCACACCGACATCGAGAATCAGCAGCTTGTGCTGGAAAACGCCCGCCGCAAGGCCAAGGGCGAAGACCCGCTCAAAGAGCTGAAGAAAGAAGATGAGGATGCCCTGCCGACCGAGCCTGAAAAAACCAAGCCGGAAGACGACGCCTACCTGTCCGAGACAGGCCGGGTACTGCTGGACTACCTGAAAATCAGCAAGCAGGTGGCCAAGCAGTAAATGAAGTCAATTTAATGTGAGCGCTCCCAAGAGTGTCATCATATAGACATCATTCTGTCGTGAAATGAAGGACCGCAGGCTTAATGCCTGCGGTCCTTTTTTTTGATCGAGATCGCCATGACCATGACCGAACAGCTGAATGCATTGGGTTCAATCCTGGCTCAAGGCAGTTTGCACAGCTTGTTCCAACCGATCATTTGCCTGTCCGAGCGGCGCATCCTCGGCTACGAAGCCCTCAGCCGTGGCCCGTCCAATAGCCCGCTGCACTCCCCCGTCGCCCTGTTCTCGGTAGCCAGCCATGCCGGGCGCCTCAGTGAACTGGAAATCGCCTGCCGTGAAAGCGCATGCCGGCGCTTCAGTGAACAGAAACTGCCGGGCAAACTGTTCCTGAACATCTCGCCGGAATCCCTGATGGAGACGGCGCACCAGCCGGGCCGCACGCTGCAACTGTTGCGCGACTTCGGTATCCCACCCAGCCAAGTGGTGATCGAGCTCACCGAGCAGACGCCAACCGACGATTTCGACTTGCTGCAAACCGCGCTGCATCATTACCGCAACATGGGCTTCGCCATCGCTCTGGATGACTTGGGCGCCGGCTATTCCAGCCTGCGTTTATGGTCGGAACTGCGCCCGGATTACGTGAAGATCGACCGGCATTTTATCGACGGCATCCACCAGGACGCGCTCAAGCGCGAATTCGTCGGCTCCATCTTGCAGATCGCCAGGGCATCCCGCGCCCAAGTCATTGCCGAAGGTATTGAGCTGCCCGAAGAATTGGCGGTGTTGACCGAGATGGGCGTTGACCTGGTCCAGGGCTACCTGCTCTGCCGTCCACAGGAACAGCCTCCCCAGGAAGCACGCCTGATGCTGCCCAAACAGGACAACGCCAACCTCACCCTCAGCGAAGAAAGCAGCGACCTCAGCGCCCTGCTCAACGAACAACCTGCAGTGGATCAGGACACCGCCACGGCCCTGGTCCTGGAATCCTTCCGCCGCCAGGCCAACCTCAACTCCCTGGCTGTGCTGGATGGGCGCGGCCACCCGGTCGGCATCGTGCACCGGCATTCCTTGTCGGACGCGCTGCTCAAGCCGTTCGCCACTGACCTGTTCGCGCGCAAGCCCATCAGCCGCTTGATGAGCGATGACTTTCTGGCGGTGGAGTTGAGCCAATCCCTGCAGCAAGTCAGCCGCTTGTTGACCAGCCGCGCACGCCAGCGAATTGAAGAAGATTTCATCATCACCCTCAATGGCGATTACCTCGGCCTGGGTCGGGTCATTGATGTGCTCAAGCTGATCACCGAACTGAAGATCCAACAAGCGCGTTACGCCAACCCACTGACACTGCTACCCGGCAATGTGCCGATTCAGCAATGCCTGACGCGCCTGCTGCAACAACGGCGCGAGTCGGTGATCTGCTACGTGGATATCGACAGCTTCAAGCCGTTCAACGATATCTATGGCTACGGGCGCGGGGATGAGGTGTTGCTGTGCCTGGCGCAGTGCCTGAACGACCGGGTCGACCCGAGCCGCGACTTTGTCGGGCATATCGGCGGGGATGATTTTTTGCTGGTGCTCGGCCCGCAGGATTGGCGCAAGCGGCTCAACCAGTTGCTGGATGACTTCCACACGCAATGCCGACGCTTCTATCGCGCCGAACACCTCGACGCCGGCTGCTTCGTGGCGTTGAACCGCCAGGGCGCGCGCCAGGAGTTCGCCTTGCTGTCGCTGTCGATCGGCGTGGTGCATTTGTATCCACAGGCCTGTGGACAACTGGATGCCAGCCAGTTGGCGGAGATGGCCTCACAGGCCAAGCACCACGCCAAGGATGTGGCCGGTTACAGCATTCATGTCATCGACAGCATGGACAGCCTGCCCCAGGCGCTCTAAGCCTCGGCGGATTCCGGATACTCGTATTCGAACACTCGCACCACTTCCGAGGCATGCCAGGACGCGGCGGCCACACCATCGGATGGCCCGCTGAAACGCCCCAGGCGCTCTACACACTCAAAGAAACCGGTACGCGGCAAGCGACTGGCGCCCTGGCTGATGACCAGAGAGCTGCGCAAGGGCTGCTCGGCCTTGGCGTCCAGTGCGGCCAGGTGTTCAAGGGCTGCGGCCAGCGTCTGCATCGCCGGTGTGGGGAACTGCAGGCGCTCGAGCAGCGCGCGGTAGGTCAGCAGGTGGCGCTGGCGGCGCGCCTGGTCCAGTTCGTTGAGTAACCCATCCCAGTGTTGACGACTGATTCGTAGGCTCAAGATTCATCCCTCCAACCTGCAACGCCCAATTCCCAGGCCAGGCTGCGGCGTATGGCGGCATCCGGCTGGCGTTCACCACGTTCAATCAATCCAAGATATGACGGGCTGATACCCACCGTGCGGGCCAGGGTTTCGATGGCCAGGCCCTTGGCTTCACGCAGGCCGCTCAGGTCCGCGAGCGGGCGCAGGTCCTGGTCAATCGTGATGGGTGCGGCGGGGGAAGAAGCGGCTGTGGGTTGCGGCTGACCGGCGGCTTTTAGCAGCGCCTGGTACTGGTCCCATGGCAACACCGCATACTCGGGCTCGCCATTGCGTAAAATTATCTGAATATCCATGACTGCCCCGTAGGATAACAACACTTACTAAGTAAGTTCTTTCCTTAGAAGTGTAATCCTAACAGCCCCGAAGGTCGCAGGGGATATAAGAGTCATCAGTTTTTTTGTGGGTTTTCCTGGGCCAGGAGTGCAGCCGTCGCAGGCAGTCGCTCAACCACGGCGAGTTTTTCCGGGCGCTGGGCGTCGCGCCAGGCGCGAAAAGCGCTCAGCTCGCCGTTCAAGGTCTTCATGACCCATGCCAGCACAGCGATGTCATCGAGCATGCCGAATACCGGGATAAAGTCCGGGATCGCATCAATCGGGCTGAGGAAATACATCAACCCCGCCACCACCGAGATCAGCGCCTTGGGGCTGATCGCCCGGTATTCTCCGCGCCAGTAAGCCAGGCACAGGGCCTGGAGCAATTTGAGATCATCCTTGAACTTACCCAGCCGGTTGCCCTGGTTTGAGCCTTTGGCGGCAACGGCAAACAGCAGGGTAGGTAAACGCCCACGGCCCAGCAAGCGCGCAGCCATGGGCAGGAAACGGGTGAAATTGAAAGGTGGTTTCATGCGTCACTCCAGTTCCAGGCGACATAAAAGGTTATCCACACAAATTGTGGATAACCTTGTGAACAGAGCCTGTTTTATCGGCTGAAAGCCACGGACTACAAGGCTTTCAGTCAGATCGGGCGTTTTTTGCGCACATAAAAAAAACCCAAGATTTCATTGACTTGGCGCTTCGGTGCGGCTACCCGTGCTCGAGTCTAATATCAGACTGTTTCAGATTGCAGGGGTTCGTTTGGATTTGCATCGGGTTTGACTGGCGAGGTTTTGCCATACCCCAGATACGACAACGCCCCGTCGAAACGGGGCGTCGTGTGTTCAGCTGCCGATTACTTCTTGGCAGCCGGAGCAG
The DNA here is from genome assembly GCF_001647715.1 of Pseudomonas antarctica. Classification (NCBI taxonomy): domain Bacteria; kingdom Pseudomonadati; phylum Pseudomonadota; class Gammaproteobacteria; order Pseudomonadales; family Pseudomonadaceae; genus Pseudomonas; species Pseudomonas antarctica. The sequence goes on along the minus strand of NZ_CP015600.1, from coordinate 2,191,627 downwards.
CAGGAGCGTCAGGGGCTTCAGCCTTGGCTGGGTCCTTGATGGCCAGCAGTTCCAGATCGAATACCAGCACGGAGTTGGCTGGAATCGCAGGGCTCGGGCTCTGCGCGCCGTAGGCCAGGTCGGACGGGATGTACAACTCGACCTTCTCGCCCACGTGCATCAGTTGCAGGCCTTCGACCCAACCCGGGATCACGCCGCTGACCGGCAGGTCAATCGGGCTACCGCGATCTACGGAGCTGTCAAAGGTAGTGCCGTTGGTGAGCTTGCCGGTGTAGTGAACAGTCACCACGTCGGTCGGCTTAGGCTGAGCGCCATCGGCCTTCTTCACGATCTTGTACTGCAGACCGGAAGCCGTGGTCACTACGCCGTCTTTCTTGGCGTTTTCTTCAAGGAATTTCTTGCCGGCGGTTGCCGACTCCTCGCTCATTTTGGTCATGCGTTCTTCAGCACGCTTCTGCAGTGCGGCAAACGCTTCAACCAGCTCGTCGTCTTTGAGCTTCTGTTCTTTCTTGCCAACGGCATCTTCGATGCCCTGGGCTACTGCTTTGGAGTCCAGGTCATCCATGCCTTCTTGAGCAAGGCTTTTGCCCATGTTCAGGCCGATGCCGTAGGAAGCTTTCTGCGCCGGGGTTTTCAGCTCTACGCTGGTCTGCGAATCACAACCCGCAAGTACCAGGCTAACCAGGGCCACCGCCGCCGCCAACCGATGCTGTTTCATGCTATTTCCTTGTTCGTGCGCCAAAAGGGCATTCGAGTAAAGTCGCGAGCTTATCAGGCGGCCACGACCAATGGCTACCGGCATCTGAGCAGGAAACTTCTGATAAGTTCACGTGTTTAAAAGCATTTTCATTCATTATGACGTTCCGCGAAGGATCGCGGACTGCCTCTAACAGCCTACTGGCCACTTGCCGCACCTGTGGCGCAATGGCATAAGAACGCTACAACTCGACAAGGATAGTTATCTTGCGCATTTTTTCCCGTGTTTTACTCCTGATACTTGCAGTACTGGGCATTGCCCTCACCGTGGTGCTCTATTACACCGCCAACCCCAAGCTGCCGGACTACGTGCCCGTGGAGCAGGTGCACTACCAGGACCAATGGAGTGCGGCTGATCGCCAGACGTATTACTTCACGCCTCAGGGCACCCAGGTAAAAGGCCTGCATTACAACTGGTTCACCGCTCTGGAACTGCCGTTTTCGGAGCAGCGTTTTGCCACGCCCGAATACCTCGCGCGCTTTGGTTTCCTGGTCGATCCCAAGCAAGTCCCTACCGCGCAGAACCCCGGCAACCTGCCGGTAGGTTTCGCCCGGCACCAGAACGCCGGCAGCAATGTTGAATACCTGGATATCACCTGCGCCGCCTGCCATACCGGCGAATTGCACTTCAAAAACCAGGCCCTGCGCATCGACGGCGGCTCGGCCCAGCATGTGCTGCCCTCCAGCGTGCCGACCCTGCGTGGCGGCAGTTTCGGCCAAGCCCTGGTGGCCAGTCTTGCCGCCACCTATTACCTGCCGTGGAAGTTCGACCGTTTCTCCCGCAGCGTGCTCGGTCACGACTATGACGAGCACAACAAGCAACAATTGCGTCAGGACTTCAAAGCGTCGCTGAACCAGTTCCTCAGCGTTGCCTGGAACGACACCCACCGCGGCCTCTACCCTACCGAAGAAGGGCCGGGGCGCACCGATGCGTTTGGCCGCATCGCCAATGCCAGCTTCGGCGACGCCATTTCAGCAGAGAATTATCGCGTCGCCAATGCGCCGGTGGACTACCCACACCTGTGGGATATCTGGACCTTCGACTGGGTGCAGTGGAACGGCTCAGCCCAGCAACCCATGGCGCGCAATATCGGTGAAGCCCTTGGCGTTGGCGCCACCCTGGATTTCTTCGACAGCGCCGGCCAGCCCCTTCAGGGCGTTGCGCGCTACCCATCGAGCGTACGGGTGCGTGACCTCAACCGAATCGAGGAGACCCTGCAACGCCTCAAACCACCCGCCTGGCCGGAAGACCTGTTCGGTGCCGTCGACAAGCCCCTCGCCGCCCAAGGCCGTGCACTGTTCGCCGAGAACTGTGCCGGCTGCCACGTGCCCGCCGTCAATCAGGTCAATGGTCGCCCGGTGCAGCAACTGAAGATGCTGCCTGTGGAATACATCGGCACCGACCCCAGCGCCGCCACTAACATCGCCGATCAGCGCTACGACCTCAGCGCCCTGCAATGGGACGCGGCGGAATTGGCCACGCTCAACGTCGAGTTGCACCCCAAGCCGAGCGCCCCGCTGGATCTGCACAAAATGTCGGTTGCCCAGGGCCTCGCCTACGTCACCGCCTTCGTCGAGGACCACGCCTACCGTGCGGCCGGCGTGACCCCGGCCGAACGCCCAAGCCTGGACGGGTTCGGCCTGCCCATTGGCGTGCGCGAGTTGCGCGCCTACAACGCGCGGCCATTGGCCGGCGTGTGGGCCACCCCGCCGTTCCTGCATAACGGCTCAGTACCCACGATCTTCCAATTGCTCTCGCCTCAGGACGAGCGCAGCACCACCTTCTACAAAGGCACGTTCAACTACGACCCGCGCCACCTGGGCTTTGAGACTGGCGCCTTCAAAAATGCCTTTGTGTTCGATACCACAATCACCGGCAACCACAACAGCGGTCACGAATTCCGTGACGGCAAGCGTGGCAATGGCGTGATCGGCCGCGCCCTGCTGCCGCAGGAACGTTGGGCGCTGCTGGAATACCTCAAAGTGCTGGGCGGCCCGCTGGAGCAACAACTGCCATGATGATCCGATCTCAATACAAGCAACCTTCGATGCTCGCACGTCTGTGGCTGCGCCTCGGCGCATTTCTGGGTAAAACCCTGTTGTGGCTGGTGGGCCTGGGACTGCTGGGCTGGCTGGTGGCAACGGCCTGGTTTGCCTGGCAACACAGTGGCCCGGTTTCACCGGACGAGCAGGTCCCGCCCGGTGAAGCGACCATGAGCCAGGGCATCATTCAGACGGCGGTGCGTATCGTCGACCAGCATCGCGAAGGCACCCGCTACCTGCGTGATGCGCACGCCAAGGCGCATGGCTGTGTGAAGGCCGAAGTCAGTGTGTTGAAGGACCTTGATCCGGCCTTGCGCCAGGGCGTTTTCGCCGAGCCGGGCAGAACCTGGCAAGCGCTGATGCGCTTGTCCAACGGCAACGCCTATCCGCAGTTCGACAGCATCCGTGATGCGCGGGGCATGGCAATCAAGCTGCTGGATGTACCGGGCAAACAGCTGATGGCGGACCAGCAAACACGCACCGAGCAAGACTTTGTGATGTTCAGCCACCCGAACTTCTTTGTCAGCGACGTAGCGGAGTACGCGCAAAACATCGGCGCCCAGGCCGATGGCAAGAAAGTCCTGGCGTTCTTCCCCAACGTCGACCCACGCAGCTGGCAGGTGCGCCACTTGTTTATCGCCCTGGCGACCCTGGCGCCGCCACCGGCCAGCCCGACGCAGACCACGTACTTTTCAGTTTCGCCCTACAAATTTGGTGCGGCGAATGCCAAGTTTCGCGTCGCACCCGATCCGCAAAACTGCCCGGACTATGTGCTGCCAAAACAGAATCAGGACCTGCCGAATTTCCTGCGCAGCGCCTTGAATCAGCAACTGTCCACCGACCGAGTGCCGGCGTGTTTTGTGTTGCAGATTCAGCGGCAGAACCCGCAGAAGTTCATGCCGATCGAAGACACCAGTATCGAATGGAAGGAAAGCGACGCGCCTTATGAAACGGTGGCCAAGGTGAACATCCCCGCGCAGGATTTCGACACGCCGGCCTTGAACCTCGCCTGCGACAACCAATCGTTCAACCCTTGGTTCGGGCTGGAGGCGCATCGACCGATTGGCGGAATCAACCGACTGCGCAAAGCGGTGTATGAGGCTATCAGCGACTATCGGCATAGTCGTAACTTGTAATCGATGGGCGCTGGCTTGCCGGCAATGCCAGCACCTCGGTGTATCAGCCACACTGAGTGGCTGCCCTCGCAGGCACGCCAACTCCCACCTCTGGACCGCGTTCGATATAAAAGATGCAGTGACCCATTTCGCGTAAAGAAGGCGTATAGATTGCCTATTCGCCATAACGATTACGTCGTCCCTATTGAGCAACTAAGGCTGCACACTTTACCGTCACTTCCTACCCCCAAAACCCGTAGGAAGTCATCGTGGAAAGTTCAACTTTAGGCATGGTCGTCCTGTCAATGATTGCGCTCTTCGGCACCGCCGCGTTTTGCTTCGAGCACCTTGCTACCCGCGGCGAGAAGAAAAAGAAAGCCAAATAAGCTGATCACTGAAATCAGCAGAACCCCAGACTTTCAAGGGATACCCCGGCATCGGGCTATCCCTTGTTTTCGTTCGTCCGCGCAAAAACCTTCTATATACCGTCTTAATACCGCCGCCTGTAATCAGTGCCCGAGCTTGATACGCCAACGCTTAACCTCGCCGGCTTATTCAACAAGGGGAGTTTCACCGTGCTTACACTGACCTTCATCTATGTCGCCAGCGGTTTATGTGCCGTCGGGCTGTTCGCTTACTTGGGCTACGCCCTCATTCGCGCCGAAAAGTTCTAGGGAGTTCGCCATGTACGACGTGATGTTCATGGGGCTTTCCCTGGTGTTTTTTGTTGCGACTGCCATGGCCATTGTTGCCATGGGCAAGATTTGAACGGAGCCACGACATGTTAAGCACTTTGCTGGAATTTGCGCTGGTCCTGGGGTTGATGACCGCGCTTGCCGTGCTGATGGGCAAGTGGCTGACCCGGGTGTTCACCGGGGCCCGCCATGCCTTGCCGGAACGTTTTACCTATCGCCTGCTGGGCGTCGACCCACTGGAAACCATGGGCTGGGCTCGCTACGGTTCGGCCCTGCTGCTGTCGAACGCGGCGATGATGCTGCTGGGCTATATCGTCCTGCGCTTGCAGGCGGTGCTGCCGATTAACCCACTGGGGTTGGCCGCGCAAACCCCGGACCTGGCGTTCAACACTGCCGCCTCCTTTATTACCAACACCAACTGGCAGGCGTACTCGGGTGAAACCAGTCTGTCAAACTTCAGCCAGATGGCCGTCATCACCTTTCTGATGTTTGTCGGCGCCACTTCAGGCGTCGTTGCCGCCGCAGGTTTTATTCGCGGATTGAGCCGCTCAAGTGCGGCCGATATCGGCAACTTCTGGGTCGACTTCACGCGCACGCTGTACCGGGTAATGCTGCCGCTGTGCGTGGGCATGGCGCTGGTGTATGTGTGGCAAGGCATGCCACAGACCTTCGCCTCCCAAGCCTTGGCCACGACGCTGGAAGGCGCGCAGCAACAGTTGATTGTCGGTGCGGTCGCCAGCTTTGAATCGATCAAGCATATCGGCACCAACGGCGGCGGTTTCTTCAGCATGAATGCTGCGCACCCGTTCGAAAACCCGACACCGCTGACCAACATCCTGCACATCCTCAGCATGCTGTTGATCCCGTCGGCGCTGACCTACACCTTCGGCAGCATGCTGCTGCAACGCCGTCAGGGCTGGGTGTTTTTCGGCACGTTCCTGGTGATGTTTATCGGCTTCCTGGCGCTGGTGTATGGCGCCGAACAGACCGGCAACCCGCTGCTGACCCAGGCCGGTGCCAACCAGACGCTGTCGATTGAGCAAAGCGGCGGCAATATGGAGGGCAAGGAACTGCGCTTCGGCATCGCCGACAGCAGCCTGTTTATCGCCACCACCACGGCGGCGACCACCGGCTCCGTCAACACCATGCATGACTCGCTGACCCCCATGGGCGGCTTCGTGCCCCTGGCGCAGATGATGCTCAACTGCGTATTTGGCGGTGACGGCGTGGGCTTCATCAACCTGATCCAGTACGCGCTGCTCACGGTGTTCCTGGTGGGCATGATGATCGGCCGCAGCCCGGAATTCCTCGGCAAGAAAATCGAGGCCCGAGAGATGAAACTGGTGATGCTCTCGGTGCTCGCACACCCGATCAGCATTCTTGGTTTCACCGCCCTCGCCGCCCTGTGGCCAGACACGATGGCCAGCCTGAACAACCTCGGCCCCCACGGTTTCAGCGAGGTGCTGTACGCCTACACCTCCGGCACCGCCAACAACGGTTCGGCCTTCGCCGGCCTGAACGCCAACACGCCGTTTTTCAACACCACCATCGGTCTTGCAATGTTGATCGGACGCTTCTTCACCATGCTGCCGATGCTCGCTGTGGCCGGCTCCCTGGCGATGAAAAAGACCGTGCCTGCCGGCGCCGGCACCATCCCTACTGCGACCCCGCTGTTCATGCTGCTGGTGGTGTTCGTGGTGCTGGTGGTCGGTGGCTTGACCTTCTTGCCGGCGCTCGCGCTCGGCCCACTGGTGGAGCAACTGCAGTTGCTGTCCGGCCAGACGTACAACTAAGGACATGTTGATGACGACTCAATCGATATTCAAAGGGCTGTTGCGCCCGGTGCTGGTTTCGGCGGTGTTTTTCATGCTGCTGACAGGGCTGGCGTACCCGGCCTTCACCACACTGGCGGCGCAACTGTTGTTCCCGTTTCAGGCGCAGGGTTCGCTGATTGAACGCGACGGGCTGGTGATCGGCTCCGCGCTGATCGGCCAGGATTTCACCAAGCCCGCGTACTTCCATGGCCGCCCGAGCATGACCCTCGGTACCGACCCGCAAGACCCGAGCAAAAGCGTTTCGCAGCCCTACAACGCAGGCGCAAGCGGCGCCAGCAACCTGGGGCCGACCAGCCAGAAACTGGTGGACCAGGTCAGCGCACGCGCCAAAGCCTATCGCCAGGACAACGGCCTGCCCGCCGACGCACCGGTACCGGTGGACGCGGTCACCGCTTCCGCATCGGGCCTGGACCCGCACATCTCGGTGGCCAACGCCCGGCTGCAACTGGCGCGGGTGGCGCGCTTGCGGCAGATCCCCGAAACCGAACTGCTGCAACTGCTCAACGACCACACCGCCGCCCGCACCCTTGGTTTGCTCGGCGAGCCACGGGTGAATGTGCTGCAACTCAACTTGGCGCTGGATGCGCGTCAGCCCTCTATTGCGGTCAGTGAGTAAGAGATGTCCCTCATGAAGAATGCTCGTTTACCCCTGTTTGATCGGCGCATCGTGCTCACTGCCGGCGTCGATGCGCTGAAGAAATTACTGCCCCAGGCCCAGTGGAAAAACCCGGTGATGTTCGTGGTGTACCTGGGCAGCATCCTCACGACCTTGCTGTGGTTCCAGTCCCTGGGTGGCAAGGGTGAAGCGCCCAGCGGCTTTATCCTCAGCATCACCTTGTGGCTGTGGTTCACCGTGCTGTTCGCCAACTTCGCCGAAGCCCTGGCCGAAGGTCGCAGCCGCGCACAGGCCGCGAGCCTGCGCGGCATGAAACGCCAGACCCTGGCCAAGTTGCTGCAGCAACCGCGTCATGGCGCAGCCTGGTTGCCGATGGAAGCCAGCTTGTTGCGCAAGGACAACGTGGTGCTGATCGAAGCCGGCGACCTGGTGCCGCTGGACGGTGTGGTGATTGAAGGCGTGGCCTCGGTGGATGAGAGCGCGATCACCGGTGAATCGGCGCCGGTGATTCGCGAGGCCGGTGGCGACTTCTCCTCGGTCACCGGCGGCACACGCGTGCTGTCCGATTGGCTGGTGGTGCGCATCAGCGTCAACCCGGGCGAATCGTTCCTGGACCGCATGATCTCGATGGTCGAATCGGCCAAGCGCCAGAAGACGCCCAACGAAGTCGCGCTGACGATTTTGCTGGTGGGCCTGACCTTGCTGTTCCTGCTGGTCATCGCCACCTTGAGCCCCTACTCGATCTTCGCCGTGGCCATGAGCGGCAGCGGCAGCGTGATCAGTGCCACGGTGTTGGTGGCGTTGCTGGTGTGCCTGATCCCCACCACCATCGGCGGCCTGCTTTCGGCCATCGGCGTGGCAGGCATGAGCCGGATGATGTCGGCCAATGTCATTGCCACCTCCGGCCGTGCCGTCGAGGCGGCAGGCGATGTGGATGTGTTGCTGCTGGACAAGACCGGCACCATCACCTTGGGCAACCGCCAGGCCAGCAGCTTTTTGCCGGCACCGGGCGTGAAGGAAGCCGAGTTGGCCGATGCCGCGCAACTGGCGTCCCTGGCCGACGAAACCCCGGAAGGTCGCAGCATCGTGGTGCTGGCCAAGCAGAAGTTCGACATCCGCGCGCGCGATATCAACGCCCTGGGCGCCAGCTTCGTGCACTTCACCGCGCAAACGCGCATGAGCGGCGTCGACCTGCCGGAAGGCCGGGCGATTCGCAAGGGCGCAGCGGATGCGATTCGCAGCCACATCGAGGCCTTGGGCGGCAGTTTCCCGGCCGCGCTGCAGGCCAAAGTCGATGAAGTGTCACGGCGTGGCAGCACACCGCTGGTGGTGTCCGACGGTGCCAAAGCCTTGGGTGTGGTTGAGCTTAAGGACGTCGTCAAAGGCGGCATCAAGGAACGCTTTGCCGAACTGCGGCGTATGGGCATCAAGACCGTGATGATCACCGGCGACAACCGCCTGACGGCCGCCGCGATTGCGGTGGAAGCCGGGGTGGATGATTTCCTCGCCGAGGCTCGCCCGGAAGACAAGTTGCAACTGATCCGCGACTACCAGGCCCAGGGCAAGCTCGTGGCCATGACCGGCGACGGCACCAACGACGCGCCGGCGCTGGCCCAGGCCGACGTAGCGGTGGCGATGAACAGCGGCACCCAGGCCGCCAAAGAGGCCGGCAACATGGTCGATCTCGACAGCAACCCGACCAAGTTGATCGAAGTGGTCGAGGTCGGCAAACAGATGCTCATGACCCGTGGCGCCCTCACCACGTTCAGCGTGGCAAATGACGTGGCCAAGTATTTCGCGATCATCCCGGCCGCGTTTGTCGCGACCTACCCACAGCTCGGCGCCTTGAACGTGATGCACCTGAGCAGCCCCAACTCGGCGATTCTCAGCGCGGTGATTTTTAACGCGCTGATCATTGTCGCGTTGATCCCCTTGGCCTTGCGCGGCGTGACTTACCGGGCCATCGGCGCGGCGGCGTTGCTCAATCGCAACCTGTTGATCTACGGCGTGGGCGGTGTGCTGGTGCCGTTCGCCGGGATCAAGTTGATCGACATGCTGCTCAGCGGGTTGGGCTTGGTGTAAGCCACACCGTCACTCAACTGTGGGAGCTGGCTTGCCAGCTCCCACCGTTAAATGTGTTGTATTCAACAGGAATGACATGCCCGCATTAAACGACGAACGCCCCGACCCCGACGCCCTATTGGCCCGGGTACAGCTGGAAGAACAGGCCGCCTTGCGCGGCAAATTGCGTATCTACTTCGGCTCAAATGCTGGGGTGGGCAAGACCTGTGCGATGCTCGCAGCGGCGCAACGCGAAGTCGCCCTGGGCCGTGACGTACTCGCCGGCGTGGTGGAAACCCATGGCCGCGCGGAAACCGCGGCGCTGCTCGATGGCCTCGAACAACTGCCGCGCGCCGCCCTGCTGCACCGCGACTTCGCGCTCAGCGAATTCGACCTCGACGCCGCCTTGCACAGGCACCCCGCCGTGGTGCTGGTGGACGAACTGGCCCACAGCAACGTGCCCGGCTCGCGTCACCCCAAACGCTGGCAAGACGTAGAAGAATTGCTCGGCGCCGGTATTGACGTGTGGACCAGCCTCAACGTCCAGCACCTGGAAAGCCTGAATGATCTGGTCAGTGGAATCATCGGCATCCGCGTGCGTGAAACCGTGCCCGATCACGTCTTCGATAACGCCCACGAAGTGGTGGTGATCGACCTGCCGCCCGATGATCTGCTGCAACGCCTCAAGGACGGCAAGGTCTACCTCGGCCCACACGCCGAACGGGCCTCAAAACATTTCTTCCGTAAGGGCAACCTGCTGGCCCTGCGTGAACTGACGCTGCGGCGCACAGCGGACCGGGTCGACACGCAGATGCGCGTATACCGCCGCGAACAGTCAATCAAAGCCTTATGGCCCGCGCGCGAACGGCTGCTGGTGGGTGTAGCGGGCGACGCGGGCGATGAGCGCCTGGTGCGCGAAGCCGCGCGCCTGGCGCAAAAACTCGAAGCGGACTGGATCGTGGTGCATGTCGCATCAGCCCAGGGCCGCGGCGCCAAGCGCTATCTGACGGCCATGAAAACCCTGACCCTGGCCAGCGAATTCGGCGCCGACACGGCAACACTGCCGGGCATGGACGTCGCCGACGCGCTGGTCGCCTGTGCCCGTGAGCACAACGCCAATCGCCTGGTGCTCGGCCACCATCCGCGCCAGGCGTGGCGGTTCTGGCATCAGTCGGTCAGCGACCGGATCAGCCGCAATCACCCGCAGATTGATCAGATCGTGATAGCCCACGGTGCAGTACCGGGGCCTGCGCCTGCCATCGAAAAACCGACACCTGCACCGGGCAGAGCCCTGGCCTATCTGTGGGCCACACTCGCCTGTTTCGCCGCCAGCGCCATTGCTGCATTGCTGCTGCAAGTGTTCGACCTGGCCAACGTCGTCATGCTGTTTTTGCTCACCGTGGTGTTGGTGGCCCTGCGTTACGGACGTGGCCCGGGCGTCTGGGCCGCGATGCTGGCGGTGCTGTGTTTCGACTTCTTTTTCGTGCAGCCGCGCTACTCGTTTACCGTCACTGACACCCAGTATTTCTTCACCTTTGCACTGATGCTCGGCATCGCCCTGATCACCGGGCAACTCACTGCGCGTCTGCGCCACGAAGCACGCACCGCCGCCGCGCGCGAACGGCGCGCCACCTCATTGGCGCGACTGGCTCGCGACCTGTCGGCGGCGCTGACGGTGGAGCAAATCAGTGAAGTCGCGCTGCGTACCTTCAGCGGTGTATTCGAAGCACGCGTCGGCCTGGCGCTGCCGGACGCCGCCGACGGCGTGCACAGCGTGGGCGCGGGCGGGTTGCCGATTGACGAGAGCATCGCCCAATGGACCTACGACCACGGCCAGGCCGCCGGTCACGGCACCGACACCTTGTCGGCGGCCAAAGGGTGTTACTTGCCGCTCAAGGCACCGATGCGCGTACGCGGCGTGCTGGTGCTGGAGCTGGCCCAGAGCGAACGCTTGAGCGATCCGCAGGAGCGCCGCCTGCTGGAAGCCTGCATGAGCCAGTTGGCGATTGCGCTGGAGCGGGTGCATTTCGTCGAAGTCGCGCAAAGCACGCTGGTGCAGATGGAAGGCGAGAAGATGCGCAACACCCTGCTCGCGGCAATATCCCACGACCTGCGTACCCCTTTGACCACCCTGATCGGTGCCGCCGACACCGCCCTGCCCCACGCCCCACCAGGCCCGCTGACCGAGTTGCTGCACGGCATCCATGAACAAGCGACGTCAATGCAGCGGCTGATCGAAAACCTGCTGGACATGGCCCGCATGCAGGAACGCGGTGTGCGCCTGAACCGGCAGTGGCATTCGCTGGAAGAAATCGTCGGCAGCGCACTGCGCCAGTTACGTGAACCTCTGGCGCAACACTGCGTGCACACCGCACTGGACCCGCGGTTGCCACTGGTGGAAATCGACGCGCTGTTGATCGAACGGGTGCTGGTCAACCTGTTGGACAACGCCGCCAAATACACCCCGCCAGGCAGCAGCATTACCGTCGCCGCCCGCTCTGCTGCGGACACCATTGTGCTGGACGTCAGCGACAACGGCCCGGGCCGGGCGCCGGCCAACTTGTTCGAACCCTTCACGCGCGGCCAGCAGGAATCATCCGTCGCTGGCATCGGCCTGGGCCTGGCACTGGCCAAACGCATCGTCGAAGCCCACGGCGGGCGCATCGAAGCCAACGCCGTTGAGGCATGCGGCATGCACTTCATCATCACTTTACCGGCAGGCACACCCCCGCCCATGGAAGCCTTATGAGCACCGCACGCATTTTGATTGTTGAAGACGAAGCCAATATCCGCCGCTTCGTCGGGATCGCCCTGCAAGATGAAGGTTTTCAGGTGTTCGAGGCCGACAGCGTCAAACGCGCGCTGATCCATGCCGCCAGCCGTCAACCGGACCTGGTGATCGTCGACCTCGGCCTGCCGGATGGCGACGGCAAACAATTGATCAGCGAACTGCGCGGTTGGTTGGCAGTGCCGATTCTGGTGTTGTCGGCGCGTGATCGCGAAGAAGAGAAAGTTGCCGCCCTGGACGCAGGTGCCGATGATTACCTGACCAAGCCGTTTGGTGTGCCCGAGTTGCTCGCACGCATCCGCGCCCAACTGCGCAGGCATGGTCAGACCGGCACCGTGGCAGCCACCAGCAAGGTCGCGTTTGGCGAGATTGAAGTCGACCTCTCGACCCACGAGGTATGGCGCCAGGGCCAGCCTGTGCATCTCACCCCCATCGAATACCGCCTGCTCTGCGCGATGATTCGCGGCCAGAGCCGGGTGCTGACCCACCGGCAATTATTGCTGGAAGTGTGGGGCCTGGATTACGTGGACCGCGCCCACTATTTGCGGGTGCACATGGCGCACTTACGGCAAAAGCTGGAAGAGGACCCGGCGCAGCCGCAGCATTTCATTACCGAGTTGCAGGTGGGGTATCGGTTGATGGGGTTGTAAAAAGGCGTTCGGCGACAAAGTCCACAAATACGCGGATTTTTGGCGAGAGATGCTGGCTCGAGGGCCACAGCGCCCAGAACTGTCCCTGGTCATCGGAGTGCCCGTCCAGCACGGTTTCCAGCTGCGCCTGCGCCAGCGCGTCCCGGGCCAGAAAGTCCGGCACGTAGGCTATGCCATGCCCATCGGTGGCGGCCATGAGCATGGCTTCCATGTTGTTCAAGGTCAGCGCAGTAGGCAGGCGTAATTGGGTGATCGCCGAGTTGGCGGACAAGGTCCATTCCATGATTTTGCCGGTGGTTGCAAAGCGATAACGCAGGCACTGATGGCGCTCAAGATCACCGAGGGTTTCCGGACGCCCGTTAGCCCGCAAGTATTTGGGTGATGCGCACAGTAAAAAGCGAAAAGGTCCGAGTTTACGGGCCATCAACGTCGAATCGGCGAGGCCGCCGCTGCGAATCACCACGTCGAAGCCCTCCTCTATCACATCCACCAGGAGGTCGTTGAAATCCAGCTCCAACTCAATCTCCGGATAGGCTTGCCTGAACGCGAGCAGGTGGGGAAAGAGGAAGCGATAGCCGATGGTGGGCAGGCTGACCCGCAATTTGCCGCGCGGGGCCTGCATGGCATGGGAAAGCATGGCGCGGGCGTCCTGCAGGTCATCGAGAATTTTCCGACAACGATCGTAGAACAATTGACCTTCGGCAGTCAGGCTGACCTTACGCGTGCTGCGGTGCAACAGCCGGACATTCAACGATGCCTCCAGCTTGACCACATTTTTGCCCACTGCCGAGGCGGAAATCCCCATCGCCCGCGCCGCGCCTGTGAAGCTGAGTGCTTCTGCGGTTTTCACGAAGGCGATCACACCACTGAGATTATCGGTCACACCATTACATCCTCATCGTCCGCTATGAACGGAATGTAGGCCTGTTTATCGGTAATTACATCCTGATTAGAGTCTTTATCTTCATAGAACGTTAGGAATGTACGCGATGAACACAGTCGAACCCGCCCATGGTCGCTATTCGATTCTGGCAGCCATTTGCCTGGCAGCCCTGGTGCTGCCCATGAGCTTTACCGGCGGCGCGGTGGCGACGCCGTTTATCGGCCAGGCATTTGCCGCCCACCCCACGCAACTGGTGTGGGTCACCAACGCGTTCATGCTCAGTTTCGGCAGTTTGTTGATGGCCGCCGGCACCCTCGCCGACCGCTATGGGCGCAAGCGCTTGTTCTTGTGGGGCATGGCGCTGTTTACCGTGGCCTCCCTGCTGCTGGCCGTGGCGCCGGGCATTCTTTGGCTGGATATAGTGCGCGGGGTGCAAGGCGTTGCGGCGGCCATTGCGTTGGCCAGTGGCTGTGCGGCGCTGGCACAGGTGTTTGATGGCCATGCCAGGACGCGTGCCTTCAGCCTGCTGGGCACTACTTTCGGCGCGGGCCTGGCGTTTGGCCCGCTGCTGTCGGGGCTGCTGATCGAACACTGGGGCTGGCGCGCGATTTTCCTGGGCACGGCATTGCTGGCGGGGCTCTCACTGCTGTTCGCCGTGCCCAACATGCGTGAGAGCCGCGACCCGCAGGCGCTGCACCTGGACGTGGCCGGCGTGCTGACCTTTTCGGCCATGCTGGTGAGCTTGACCACGGCGGTCATTCTGGCACCGGAACACGGTTGGGGCTCAGCAACTACCCGGTATCTGCTGGCGGCAGCAGCGGTGTTTTTGCTGGTATTTATTCGGGTTGAAAATCATACGAGCCAACCGATGCTCGACCTGCGGCTGTTTCGCTTTGGGCGCTTTATTGGTGTGCAGTTGCTGCCGATCGGCACCTGTTACTGCTACATCGTCCTGATCGTACTGTTACCGCTGCGGTTTATGGGTGTCGAAGGCGCCAGCGCATTTGAGGCGGGTTTAATGATGCTGGCGCTGTCCGCACCCATGCTGGTCGTACCGATTATTGCCGCAACGCTGACACGCTGGCTGTCGGCGGGCGTACTGTGCGCCGTTGGCCTGTTGATTGCGGCTGCGGGCTTGTACGGGTTGAGCCTGGCCAGGATCGGCCAGCCGTTGCAGACCGTCGCCGCACTGCTGGTCATCGGGATCGGCACGGGCTTGCCGTGGGGTTTGATGGATGGCCTGGCGATCAGTGTGGTACCCAAGGAGCGCGCGGGCATGGCGGCAGGCATTTTCAATACAACCCGAGTCGCCAGTGAAGGGGTGGCGCTGGCAATCACGGTTGCCGTGTTGAGCGCACTGGTTGCCCATCATCTGCCCGCAGGCACTGCGCAGGACGCGGCAGTGCTTGCCCAGCAGTTGGTCATGGGTGACGTCCGAGACGCCAGTGCAAACATCCCACTGGAATTGCTGCGCACAGCCTACCTTGCGGGCTTCAATACCTTGCTGCAATTGCTGGCAGGACTCACCCTGTCTACAGCGGCGGTGGTCTTTGTGTTCCTGAGCCGACGCGAAGTTGCGCCAATAGCCGTGGCGCCGACCGTTGAGTCGCTGCGCTGAATCGCAGGCAAAAAAAAGCCCGCTCAATGAGCGGGCTTCTTGTGGTGACCTGGCGTTCAGTGTTCCAGGTTACCGAATATGGCGCAGCGGACGGGACTCGAACCCGCGACCCCCGGCGTGACAGGCCGGTATTCTAACCGACTGAACTACCGCTGCGCGTAACACTTGAAGCGAATGGTGGGTGATGACGGGATCGAACCGCCGACATTCTGCTTGTAAGGCAGACGCTCTCCCAGCTGAGCTAATCACCCTTCGTTTCGGTGTGGGCGCATCATACAACAAAAAAACGTAATGTGTTGATTTAAATGCAATTTATTTAAAAAACTTCATTGCGTGATTGTTTGCCGTATTTCGGACAAAAAAAACCCGCTCAATGAGCGGGCTTTCTGTGGTGACCTGGCGTTCAGTGTTCCAGGTTACCGAATATGGCGCAGCGGACGGGACTCGAACCCGCGACCCCCGGCGTGACAGGCCGGTATTCTAACCGACTGAACTACCGCTGCGCGTAACACTTGAAACGAATGGTGGGTGATGACGGGATCGAACCGCCGACATTCTGCTTGTAAGGCAGACGCTCTCCCAGCTGAGCTAATCACCCTTCGCTTCGGTGTGGCGCGCATTCTACGGAGCGACCCTAAGTCTGGCAAGCACTTTCTTAAATCTTTTTTTTGAGGCCTTCCAATGGCTTAGGCAGGGTTGGCCTCAGCCCTGATCAAGAGAATAATGCCCCCCTTTGTATAAAGGAGAGACTCACCCCATGTGGTTCAAGAACCTGCTTATCTATCGCCTGACCCAAGATCTGCCTGTTGATGCCGAGGCGTTGGAAGCGGCAATGGCCACCAAACTGGCGCGCCCTTGTGCAAGCCAGGAGTTGACCACTTACGGTTTCGTCGCGCCTTTCGGTAAAGGTGAAGACGCTCCCCTGGTTCACGTCAGCGGTGACTTCCTGCTGATCGCCGCGCGCAAGGAAGAACGCATCCTGCCAGGTAGCGTGGTGCGTGACGCACTGAAAGAGAAAGTCGAAGAGATCGAGGCCGAGCAAATGCGCAAGGTCTATAAAAAGGAACGGGACCAGATCAAGGATGAAATCATCCAGGCCTTCCTGCCGCGTGCGTTTATTCGTCGCTCGTCGACCTTCGCCGCCATCGCGCCGAAACAGGGCCTGATCCTGGTCAACTCGGCGAGCCCGAAACGCGCCGAAGACTTGCTGTCGACCCTGCGCGAAGTGATCGGCACCCTGCCGGTACGCCCGCTGACGGTTAAAACCGCACCGACTGCGATCATGACCGACTGGGTCACCACCCAGAAACCGGCCGATGACTTCTTCGTCCTCGACGAATGCGAACTGCGCGACACCCACGAAGATGGCGGCATTGTGCGCTGCAAGCGCCAGGACCTGACCAGCGAAGAAATCCAGTTGCACCTGACCACCGGCAAAGTCGTGACCCAATTGTCCCTGGCCTGGCAGGACAAGTTGTCCTTCATGCTCGACGACAAGATGACCGTCAAGCGCCTGAAGTTCGAAGACCTGCTGCAGGATCAGGCTGAACAAGACGGCGGCGACGAAGCCCTGGGCCAACTGGACGCCAGCTTTACCCTGATGATGCTGACGTTCGGCGAGTTCCTGCCGGCGTTGGTTGAGGCACTGGGCGGCGAAGAGACGCCACAAGGCATCTAAGCCATGTGAAGATCAAAATGTGGGAGCGGGCTTGCTCGCGAATGCGCAGTGTCAGTCACTTAATAGGCTGACTGATTCACCGCATTCGCGAGCAAGCCCGCTCCCACATTTGATTGGGTTTCCAAGCAAACATCAGCACTCCCGAACTTACCTGATAACAAGGACATCCCCATGCGTGCTCTCGCCGCCTTGAGTCGCTTTGTCGGCAATACCTTCGCCTACTGGGTGCTGGTTTTCGCGGTCCTCGCCTTCCTTGAGCCCAGCTGGTTCATTGGCCTCAAAGGCGCCATCGTGCCGCTGTTGGGCCTGGTGATGTTCGGCATGGGGCTGACCTTAAAACTTGAAGATTTCGCCGAGGTCGCCCGCCACCCGTGGCGCGTCGCACTCGGCGTAGTCGCGCACTTTGTGATCATGCCGGGCGTGGCCTGGTTGCTGTGCCAGGCGTTCCACCTGCCGCCGGAAATTGCCGTCGGCGTGATTCTGGTCGGCTGCTGCCCAAGCGGCACGTCGTCCAACGTGATGACTTGGCTGGCGCGGGGCGACCTGGCGCTGTCGGTGGCAATCGCCGCCGTCACCACCCTCCTCGCCCCGCTGCTCACACCGGCGTTGATCTGGCTGCTGGCGTCGGCCTGGCTGCCGGTGTCGTTCATGGAGTTGTTCTGGTCGATCCTGCAAGTGGTGCTGCTGCCGATCGTGCTCGGCGTGGTGGCGCAACGTGTGCTCGGCGAGCGGGTCCGCCATGCCGTGGAGGTGTTGCCGCTGGTGTCGGTGGTCAGCATCGTGATCATTGTCGCGGCGGTGGTTGCGGCGAGCCAGGCGAAGATCGCCGAGTCCGGCCTGCTGATCATGGCCGTGGTGATGTTGCACAACAGCTTTGGCTACCTGCTGGGCTACTTCACCGGTCGGTTGTTCAAGCTGCCATTGGCACAGCGCAAATCGCTGGCGCTGGAAGTGGGCATGCAGAACTCCGGGCTGGGCGCCGCACTGGCCAGCGCGCACTTTTCGCCGCTGGCGGCGGTGCCGAGTGCGCTGTTCAGCGTCTGGCACAATATTTCCGGGGCTTTGCTGTCGACTTACTTCCGCAGAATGAGCGAAAAGGAAGACCGTCGCGCTTTGCAGAACACGCCAAAAACTTGATCGCCTGATCAATATTCGGCACTCTACCGAGCTTCGCGGGGACGACCTCGCGACGCTTTCAAGCGCTAATTCCGGGGACGACCCCAGCTATAGTTTGGAGGTCATCATGTCCTGGATCATTCTGTTTTTTGCCGGGCTGTTTGAAGTCGGCTGGGCGGTCGGCCTGAAGTACACCGACGGTTTCAGCAAACCGCTGCCAACGGCCCTGACCATTGCCGCCATGGCTATCAGCCTCGGCCTGCTGGGGCTGGCCATGAAGGAACTGCCGCTGGGCACCGCCTATGCCATCTGGACGGGTGTGGGCGCGGTGGGCACGGTAATCGCCGGGATTATCCTGTTTGGGGAATCCATGGCGTTGTTTCGGTTGGCGAGTGTGGCGTTGATCATTTGCGGGTTGGTAGGCCTCAAGATCAGCGCCTGAGCCACTATCGCTTTCGCGAGCAAGCGCGCTCCCACACTCAACCGCGTTCGCATGAACAACTCGGTCAACTGTGGGAGCGGGCTTGCTCGCGAAGGGGCCCTGACAGGCAACAAAAAACTACCTGACACTCCCCCGCAACACCCCTACTCGCTCCTGCAACTGCGCAGGCGTCGCCGCCTCCACCGCAACAGGCTCGCCCGCCACCAACGTGACATGCGACCAGATCCGATGAAAGAACCCCTTGTTCGGATCGCGACTGAAGAAACTCCCCCACAGCCCCTGCAACGCCATCGGAATCACCGGCACCGGTGTCTCTTCGAGAATGCGCGTCACGCCGCCACGGAAGTCATTCATCTCACCGTCGGCCGTCAATTTGCCTTCCGGAAAGATGCACACCAGCTCCCCTTCTTTCAGGTACTGGGCAATCCGCGTGAAAGCCTTTTCGTAGATCTGGATATCTTCGTTACGCCCGGCAATCGGAATCGCCCCGGCCGTACGGAAGATAAAGTTCAGCACCGGCAAACGGTAGATTTTGTAGTACATCACAAAGCGAATCGGCCGACGCACTGCGCCACCGATCAACAGCGCATCGACGAACGACACGTGGTTGCACACCAGCAAGGCTGCGCCTTCATCCGGAATCAGTTGCAGATTGCGATGCTCCACCCGGTACATGGAATGGCTGAGCAGCCAGATCATGAAACGCATGGTGAACTCGGGGACGATCCTGAAGATGTAGGTGTTGACCGCAATGTTGAGCAGCGACACCACCAGGAACAGCTCCGGGATCGACAGCTTGGCCACACTCAGCAACAGGATCGACACGATCGCCGAGACCACCATGAACAGTGCGTTGAGAATATTGTTGGCTGCGATCACCCGCGCGCGCTCGTTCTCGGCGGTGCGCGACTGAATCAGCGCATACAGCGGCACGATATAAAAGCCGCCGAACACACCCAGCCCAAGGATATCGAACAGCACCCACCACGCCTGTCCGTAACCGAGCACCGCCAGCCAATCGTTCGCCTGGACGTTCTGCGGGAAGCCGCCGGAGTGCCACCACAGCAGCAGGCCAAACACGGTCAGACCAAATGAACCGAACGGCACCAGGCCGATTTCCACCTTGCGACCTGAGAGCTTTTCGCAAAGCATCGAGCCCAGCGCGATACCCACCGAGAACACCGTGAGGATCAGCGTCACCACGGTTTCGTCGCCGTACAACCATTCCTTGGCGTAAGCCGGGATCTGCGTCAGGTAGATCGCGCCGACAAACCAGAACCACGAGTTGCCGACAATCGAGCGCGACACTGCCGGCGTCTGCCCCAGGCCCAAACGCAGGGTGGCCCAGGATTCGCTGAAAATATTCCAGTTCAGCCGCAGCTCTGGCGTAGACGCCGCCGCGCGCGGAATGCTGCGGCTGGCCAGGTAACCCAGCACCGCCACACCGACAATCGCCGTCGCCACAATCGGCGCGTAATGGGTGGACGACATCATGATCCCGGCGCCAATGGTGCCGGCCAGGATCGCCAGGAACGTGCCCATTTCCACCAGGCCGTTACCGCCCACCAGCTCATCGTCGTGCAGGGCCTGGGGCATGATCGAGTACTTGACCGGGCCGAACAGCGCCGAGTGCGTGCCCATGGCAAACAGCGCCAGCAGCATCAGTTCCAGGTGATTGAACAGGAAGCCCGTGGCGCCTACGGCCATGATCACGATCTCACCGATCTTGATCGCACGGATCAATGCGTCCTTGTTGAATTTCTCGCCAAATTGCCCGGCCAGCGCCGAGAACAGGAAAAACGGCAGGATAAACAGCAGGGCGCACAGGTTGACCCAGATGGAGCGGTCACCGTCGAGGGTGAGTTTGTAGAGAATCGCCAGGATCAGCGATTGCTTGAAGATATTGTCGTTGAAGGCGCCCAGTAACTGGGTAACGAAAAACGGCAGGAAACGCCGTGTTCGCAGCAAGGTGAATTGTGAGGGGTGGCTCATCGTCCGTGTTCCTGCGTGGCCTGAAGGCTTGGATTGTCAGGCCACGACTTTACCTAATCTCGCTTACTTATTCCCTAGCCCCGCAATGCAAGGCGAAACAAAAAGCTCACCTTTATAGGCGCCCTGCACGGTGCGCTTGGCGACGATCAGCCACATCAGCGCCAATGCCACCACCAGCACAGTGCCAAACACACTGAAGAAACCCAGGTGCAATACGCTCGCAAGCTTCAGCGTGGCCAAGGCGTAAACCCCCAATGGGAAGGTAAAACCCCACCAGCCGAGGTTGAACGGAATGCCCGCACGCAGGTACCGCAGGGTAATCAACACGGCGATCAGCATCCACCACAAGCCGAAACCCCACAGGGTGATGCCCGCCACCAGGCCAAGGCCGTTGGCCATCTCGCCGACACCGGGCAAGCCGTTGGCCGCGAAGATCGCCGGTGCATCGCCGCCCAGCAGCAGCATGCCGAGGGCGCCGGTGCCGATGGGGCCCAGCGCCAACCAGCTCGACGCAGCCATATTTGCGTGGGGCAGTTTGTGCAGGGCCATGCGCAACATCAGGATGGTCAGGATGCTGAACGCCACCGGCAGGGAAAACGCCCACAACACGTAGCTGGTCACCAGCATCACCAGTTGCGCATGGGCGTCGACCAGGTGCGGCGCCAGCAGGCCACCGCTGGCGGCAGCGACTTCGGCCGCGACCACGGGCAACAGCCACACGGCCGTCATCTGGTCGATGCTGTGTTCCTGGCGGGTGAACATCATGAACGGGATCAGTACACCGCAAGCCAGGGCCATCGCCACATCCAACCACCACATCGCTTCAGCCAACGGTATGACATCGCTGCCCCAGCGTGGCAGGCCGAACAGCAGCAAGCCATTGAGAATCGTCGCCAGGCCCATCGGGATGGTGCCGAAGAACATCGAAACCGTGGAGTGCCCGAAAATCCGCCGCGCCTCGTTGAAGAACATCACCCAACGGGCGGCATACAAGAGGCTGAACAGGACAAACAGGCCAATGGTGAACATCCAAAGCCCTTCGGCAATGGCGTGCAAGCCGGGCACACTGACGGGCAATTGGGCCAAGGCCAACGCCAGCACGCCGGTGCCCATGGTCGCGGCAAACCAGTTGGGGGTGAACTGGCGAATCACTTCCCGAGGACGGGTCAAGTGACTGAAGGGTTTATAGCTGATGCTATTGGAGCAGGTCATGATGGTAATCCTCTTCCTCGCATGAGGTTGAAACCATCATAGAACCTGAACGAATATCTATATAACGGGTAATATCTCTAACTGTTATCTGTTTTACCGATATAGCGATATTTCCTATACCGCAGTTCTGGCTCGCCCCGAATCCTGCAACATCAAACCGACCAGCGCACTGAGGGCCAGCACAATCAGCACGGCGCCGTAGCCATCGGTGGTGGCGATGAGGCCAAACACCCGGCTAAGGTTACCCGCCAACAGCGCCGGCACGCAGAACGCCAGGTAGCTCAATACGTAAAACGCAGACATCAAGCCCGCCCGTTCATGGGGCAGCGCCAACCCCACGATACTGCGCACACTGCCCATGAACCCGCCGCCGAAACCCAAGCCTGCGATGACACTGGCGACAAAAAACAGCCACAGACTGGCACTCTGCACGGCGACCAGCAGCAACGCCACACCCGCCGCCAACAAGACCGCCGACAGCCGCATGATCTTGTCTGCCGCACGCGCGCGCAGGCTGTAAATCATTACCGCGCCACTCAGGGTTACGACTGCCACCAGTCCGCCGCCAATCAGGTGCGAGGTCGAACCGGTCGCAGCCCGCACGAGCGAAGGGGCCAGGGATGAAAAGAACCCGCCCAGCGACCACACCGCCACATTCAGCGGCATCGCCAGCCACAAGGCACGGCGCGCTTGCTCCGGCACATGCAGGGTCGGCGCCAACGACTTCAAGGCACCGGGTATGCGGCTGACGGTTTCGGGCAAGCGTAAAATGCAGACCACCTGAAGAGCCATCAACCCCAGCAGTGTGAAGTAAACCAATTGAGTCGGGCGTGGTGCGAATTCCACGAGCAAGCCGCTGCCCAGGCCGCCACTGGCCATGCCCAGGAGTGGCGCCAGGCTATTGAGCATTGGGCCGCGCAAACGGTCGGTGTCCAGCAGCGTGGCACTCAGCACCGCCGTTGCCGTGCCTGTCGCGAAACCTTGCAACGCGCGGGCGGCAATCAAGTAGGCGGTGCTGTCAGCGTTGATAAACAGCAGCATCGCCAGCATATTCAGGATCAGTGCGACGAAGATCACCGGCTTGCGCCCCAGGTAATCCGACAGCGAACCCACGGTCAATAACGCCGCTAACAGGCTCACCGCGTAAACGCCGAAAATCACCGTCAGCATGGCCGCGGAGAAATGCAGGCTGTCCTGGTAAACCTGATACAGCGGAGTAGGCGCGCTGGACGCAGCGAGGAAGGTCAACATTGTGATGACCAGGAACGCCAGGCTGGAACGTTGAGACATGACGCTAGACATAAGCACACTCCGCTAAAGCTAATATTTTGCTTTTGCGGAGTGTGCTACTGGCAAGCGCTTAAAGCAAATTCTTTGTGTTAAGGTTTTACGCATGGCGATAAAAGAAGGCCTCCGCCCGGGAGGCCGTAGTGCCCGGGTACAAGAATCAGTGCATAACGCCGCGCGCGAACTGCTGGAGGCCCATGAGCGTTCCAGCGTTACCGTGCCGATGATTGCTGCGCGCGCGGGCGTGACGCCCTCGACGATCTACCGGCGCTGGGGCGACCTTTCCGTGCTGCTGGCTGATGTGGCCCTGGCCCGTATGCGCCCGGACAGCGAGCCGGCCAACACCGGCACCCTTCGCGGTGACCTGCACGCCTGGGCCGAGCAATACCTGGATGAAATGAGCTCAGAACCGGGTCGCAACATGATGCGTGACGTGCAGTGCAGCGTGACCCCGGGGTACTGCGTCAGCATCCTGAGCGGGCAGCTGCAGACGATTGTCGATCGCTACCAAGGCGCCACACCACCGCCGCCGAGCGTGGACCATCTGATCAACCTGCTGGCGGCGCCGACGGTGTTTCGCATTCTGTTCTCAACCGCACCGTTGACGGTACAAGAGCTGCACGCGCTGATTGAGTTGGCACTGAACGCCTGAAGATCCTGCACAAAACCCAATGTGGGAGGGGGCTTGCTCCCGATGAGGATGGACCAGTCACTGAATAGGTTGACTGACCCACTGCCATCGGGAGCAAGCCCCCTCCCACATTTTTTATCCGTGTGTGATCGCAGCTTACGTACGCATCCCGCGCCCGCTCACCAGCAACCGCGCACAACTGACATACAGCACCACGGTGGCCACCAGCATGAAGGTGATCGCCACGCTGATCTTGATATCCGATACGCCCAGGATGCCGTAGCGGAAGGCGTTGACCATGTGCAACACCGGGTTGGCCAGCGACACGGTCTGCCAGAACGGCGGCAGCAAGGTGATGGAGTAGAACACCCCGCCCAGATAGGTCAGCGGCGTCAGCACGAACGTCGGGATAATCGAAATATCATCGAAATTGCGCGCAAATACGGCGTTGATAAACCCCAGCAGCGAGAAGATCGTCGCCGTCAGTACGACCACCAGCAGGGTGACCCCAAGGTGATGCACCTGCAGGTGGGTGAAGAACAATGACAGCAAGGTCACGATCACGCCGACCATCAAGCCACGCAGCACGCCACCCAGGGTGTAGCCGATCAGAATGGTGTGGGGCGACACCGGCGACACCATCAGTTCTTCGATGGAGCGCTGGAACTTGCTGCCGAAGAAACTGGAGACCACATTGCCGTAGGAGTTGGTGATCACCGACATCATGATCAGGCCCGGCACGATGTACTCCATGTACGTGAAGCCACCCATGTCGCCGATCTGGCGGCCGATCAGGTTACCGAAGATCACGAAGTACAGGACCATGGTGATCGCCGGCGGCAGCAGCGTCTGCGGCCAGATCCGGGTAAAGCGCTTCACCTCGCGGTAAACGATGGTCTGCAGCGCGACAATATTGGGTTGCAGTTCGGAACTCATACCGCCACCTTCGCCAGATTTTTCTCCACCAGGGACACGAACAACTCCTCAAGGCGATTGGTTTTATTACGCAGGCTCAGCACTTCAATGTTCTGGGCCGCCAACTGGGTGAACAGCGCAGTGATGCCCATGGCCTTGTCCACCTGGACTTCCAGGGTGTGGTCGTCCACCAGGCGGCTCGGGTAGCCGAGCAGTTGCGGCGCCACCGACAGGTTGTTTTTCAGGTCAAGCAGGAAGGTTTCCACATGCAACTGGCCCAGCAGGTTACGCATGCTGGTGTTCTCGACGATGGTGCCGTGGTCGATGATGCCGATGTTGCGGCACAGTTGCTCAGCCTCTTCCAGATAATGGGTGGTGAGGATGATGGTGATGCCCTTCTCGTTCAGCTCGGTGAGGAAGGCCCACATCGATCGACGCAGTTCAATGTCCACGCCCGCGGTCGGCTCATCGAGGATCAGCAGGCGCGGCTCATGCACCAGCGCGCGGGCGATCATCAGGCGGCGCTTCATGCCGCCGGACAACGAGCGCGAAGGCACGTCACGCTTGTCCCACAGGCCCAGCTGAGTGAGGTACTGCTCGGCGCGTTCCTTGGCGATTTTAGCCGGGATGCCGTAGTAGCCCGCCTGAGTTACAACGATGTCGAAGGTCTTTTCGAACTGGTTGAAGTTGAACTCCTGGGGCACCACGCCGATGGAACGTTTGAGCGCCGCCGGGGATTTGTCCAGGTCATGCCCAAAGATATTCACCGTGCCGCTGGTCTTGTTGACCAGGGTCGAGAGGATACCAATGGTGGTGGATTTGCCGGCACCGTTGGGGCCGAGCAAGGCGAAAAAGTCACCTTCGGCAACGTCCAGATCGATACCACTCAGGGCCTGGAAACCGTTGCCGTAGGTTTTGGTTAGCTGCCGGATGGACAGAGCGGAACTCATATCGGAATACGCACCAAAGAAGGGAATAGAAAGAATAGATGAGGGCGCGGCCCAGGTAGTTCAACGGCGGCGCATGACAGGCATGGTGCTTGCCTGCGCCGCACAAGTACAGTCACCCGTATTAATAGTAGGTATTAAGTCAACGCAGTCATCACGGCTTTGCGGTAGGCCGGGCGTTCCTTAAGGCGCTGGTACCAGGCCTCTAGATGGGGCATTGCAGGCCGTTCGATAGGCATTTCAAACCAGGCGTAGATAAAGCTGCCCAAGGGGATGTCGCCCATGCCGATCGCAGTGCCAGACAGGTAAGGTTGCGTCGCCAGCGTTTTGTCCACGGTGCTCAAGGCATCGATACAGGCCTGGCGCCCGGCATTGATGCTGTCCCAGTTCTGCTTGTCTGCGGGAGTGCGCAGGATGCCCCAGAACACGGCCTTGAATGGCTCAGCGAGGGTCGAAGTGGTCCAGTCCATCCATTTTTCGGCATTGGCCCGCGCTTTCAGGTCGCTCGGGTACCAGCTCGACGCCTGCTTGGCGCAGAGGTAACGCACGATGGTGTTGGACTCCCACAGCACAAAGTCGCCATCTTCGATCATCGGCACCCGGCCATTGGGGTTCAGCGCTCGGTATTGCGGCGTGTCGACCACACCAAAAGCCCCGCCCGCATCAATCGCTTCATAGTCCAGGCCGAGTTCCTCGGCGCACCAGAGTGCTTTCCTGACGTTTGATGAATTTTTACGACCCCAGATTTTCAGCATGACCGCGCCTTATCGTGAATGAACATGGCTTGATGAACGCAGCAGCATACGCCGCTTCACGCGCGGCTTAAATCGGAGTGCATGTCAGCCAACACGATCGGCATATCCTCGGCAAACAGGTGCGGGTAACACTGCTGAATATGAGCGAAGAAAAACGCCTCGGGCACGTCGGAAAACTGCCCGTGGTCCAGCACATATTCCATCGAGCGCTGCCCCTGGCGATTGAACGCGTGAAACACACTGTCGTTAATGCCATCGAATTCCAGCGGTGGCACATCGAACACGTCGCACAGTTGCTGATTAAACGCCGGCGTAGCCTTGACCCAACGGCCGCGCAGGTAAAACTCTGTATAGCCGTGCATGGCGAACACATCACTTTTGAGCAACGCGATCAGGCGTGGCGTCGACAGGTGATTGCGCACGTCCGCCAGACCGATGCGCGCCGGTATACCGCAGTGACGGGCACAGGCGGCAAGCAAGGTGGCCTTGGGCACACAGTAACTTTCACCGGCCGCCAAGGCGAAGCTGGCGCGCAAGGTGCCTGGGTCGCGGCTGAAGGTGTAAGGGTTGTAGCGAATCGCCTCACGTACGGCGTAATAAAGACTGACTGCCTGGTCACGTAAATCCGCACTGGGACCACGGTGTTTTTCGGCGAACTCCACCACCGCAGGGTGGTCACTATCGATGAAGCGGCTGGGATTCAGGTACGTATCCATGAGCTTTATCTCCGAAGGAAGCCTGGAGTGTAACGACAGGTCTGCCGTGGAGATAACGACGATTCGGCCAAATGTCGGGGCCTGGTGATGGTGCTCCCAGTACAACTCGTTACACCCTGATCACCGCGCTTTTTCGGATGCCGACTAAGCTCCATGGTGGTTTCGCCCCTGGTTTCACGGAGGATTGAATATGCTGTTGTTGTGGATACTGGTTCTGGTGGTCGGCATTGCCTACCTGGCACACCGCCGCACCGCGCCCCTGCCCGCCCTGGGCGTGGTCGCCGTTTACCTGTTGGCGATGGGCGCCTGGAGCCACGCACCGGGTTGGCTGCTGCTGATCTTCTGGGTGTTGACCGCCGTCGTCGCCGTGCCCTTGCTGCTGCCCGACCTGCGCCGCCAATACTTCACCAAGCCGCTGTTCAGCTGGTTTCAGAAAGTCCTGCCGCCGATGTCCGAGACCGAGCGCGACGCGATTGATGCCGGCACCGTGTGGTGGGACGGCGAACTGTTCAGTGGTCGCCCTGACTGGGACAAGTTGCTGGCCTACCCCAAGGCGCAACTGACCGAAGAAGAGCAGGCGTTCATCGACGGCCCCACCGAAGAGCTCTGTGCGATGGTCAGCGACTGGGAGATCGGCCAGGCCATGGACCTGCCGCCCGCCGCCTGGGAACACATCAAGACCCATGGCTTCTTCGCGCTGATCATTCCCAAGGAATACGGCGGCAAGGGTTTCTCTGCCTACGCCCACTCCCAGGTTGCAATGAAACTCGCCACCCGCAGCGGCGACCTGGCATCCACCGTAATGGTGCCCAACTCCCTCGGCCCGGCCGAACTGCTGCTGCATTACGGCACCGATGAGCAGCGCAACCACTACCTGCCCCGCCTGGCCCGTGGCGATGATATCCCGTGCTTTGCGCTGACTGGCCCACTGGCCGGCTCCGACGCCGGCGCCATGCCCGACACCGGCGTGATCTGCAAAGGTGAATGGGAAGGCCAGGAAACCCTCGGCCTGCGCCTGAACTGGGAAAAACGCTACATCACCCTCGGCCCGGTGGCGACGTTGCTCGGCCTGGCCTTCAAGGCCCATGACCCGGATCACCTGCTGGGCGACAAAGAAGACCTGGGCATCAGCCTGGCGCTGATCCCGACCGACACCCCCGGCGTGGAAATCGGCCGTCGTCACCTGCCCCTGGGCGCCGCCTTCATGAACGGCCCCAACTCGGGCAAAGACGTGTTCATCCCCCTGGAATTCCTCATCGGTGGCCAGGAAATGCTCGGCAAGGGCTGGATGATGTTGATGAACTGCCTGTCGGTGGGCCGCTCGATCTCACTGCCCGCTGTCGGCACCGGCGCTGCCAAGTTCACCAGCCTGGTGACGGGGCAATATGCCCAGGTGCGTGAACAGTTCAACGTACCGCTGTCGGCCTTCGAAGGTATTCAGGAAGCCCTTGCGCGCATCGGCGGCAACGCCTGGCTGATGGACAGTGCGCGCATGCTCACCGCCAACGCCGTGGACCTGGGGGAGAAACCCTCGGTGCTGTCGGCGATCCTCAAATACCACCTCACCGAACGCGGCCGCGAGTGCATCAGCCACGCCATGGATGTACACGGCGGCAAGGGCATCATCATGGGCCCGAACAACTACCTGGGGCGCAACTGGCAAGGCGCGCCGATCTTCATCACCGTGGAAGGCGCGAATATCCTCTCGCGCAACCTGATGATCTTTGGTCAGGGCGCGATTCGCTGCCATCCGTTCGTGCTCAAGGAAATGGCCCTGGCCGGTCGTGAAGACCATGACCAAGCGCTGAAGGAGTTCGATGGCCTGCTGATGCAACATATCGGTTTTGCCGTGAGCAATGCCGCCAGCACGCTGGTGCTGAACCTGGGCGTTGGCCACTTTGAGAAAGCCCCGGGCAACCGCTTGAGCCAGGGTTACTTCCGCGCGCTGAACCGTCAGGCCGCAGCATTCGCCCTGCTCGCCGACCTGAGCATGATGTTGCTGGGCGGTGAATTGAAACGTCGCGAACGCCTGTCGGCGCGCCTGGGCGATGTGCTGAGCCATATGTATTTGGCGTCGGCGGCGCTCAAGCGTTATCACGACCTGGATTCGCCGGACCATCTGGAGCCGCTGTTCGCCTGGGCCATGGAAGAAAGCCTCGGCGAGTCGGAGCGTGCGCTGGATGAACTGCTGAGCAACTTCCCGAACAAGGTGCTCGGCTGCCTGCTGCGGGTTATCGTGTTCCCGTTCGGGCGTCGTCATACCGGGCCGTCCGATGCACTGGACGCTGAAGTGGCTGCGGTGATCGGTCGCGCCAAAGGCGACCCGACCCTCGAGGAGTTGCTGGCCGGCTGCTATCGCCCGCAATCGGCGGAAGATCCTGTCGGCGCCCTGCAACATGCCTACGACCTGCTCGGCGCCAGCCATCCGCTGCAGAAAAAACTGCATGCCGCGTTGAAAAGCGGCCAGGTCAAACCGACTGCCGGCGAGCATGCCATCGATGCCGCCCTGCACGCCGGGGTGCTGCAACCGGCCGAAGCGCAAACCCTGCGCGATGCCGAAGCAGCGCGGCGCAAGGTGATCGACGTGGATGATTTCAGCAAGGAAGAGCTGACCCAGGCTGAGGGTAAGGTCCGCTGATACCAGCGGTCATATAAAAACGGGCGCGAGAGGCATATACTCTCGCGCCCGTTTTTGCTTTAGAGGACTTATCTCGTGTCCAACGTCGTTGCCGATCATCTCGTCTTGCTCGACCACTTGCGCAGCATCCTGGTTGCCGTCGGCGAAGCCGAACAGGTGCCCGAGGAAAGCCACACTTTGTTCATGGAGCGTTTCGACGAGTTGCGCGCCCTGCTGCCGATCGATCCGATCGAAAGCCAATACCTGGGCCAGGACCTGATGAGCCAGGTCATCCTGCGCTACCCGCAAATTGCCCACCTGGTGCCGCGCGACCTGCTGTGGTTTTTCGGTGGTGACTGCCTGCACTTCATGCCGGACGACGAACTGGACCTTTACCAGGCCCTGGAAGAACGTCGCTTTGAAGCCGAACAGAACGACGAACCGTTCGACTGGAACCAGGAAAAGCAACTGTTGGCAATGCCGCAAGACCAGAGCACCCACTGATCTCGGCTGACACACTGTTTTTCTGTGGAAGCTGGCTTGCCTGCGATGCAGGCGACTCGGTCGGTCGTTCAAACCGAGGCGATGTCATCGCAGGCAAGCCAGCTCCCACACAAGCCAGCACCCGCCACTACCGTCGGCGCAATGTCGGCTCACGCGCCATACACTCCACCAGATAATCAATAAACACCCGTAGCTTCGGCGGCAGATACCGTGTGGGCGAATGCAGCAACCACGCCTCGCCATGGTAGGACGCAATAAAATCCCACTCCGGTAATACCTGCACCAAACGCCCCTCTTCCAAAGCATGGCGCGCGGTGAAATACGGCAAACTGCCAACCCCCACATGCTGCAACACCGCATCCAGCCGCACCCCGGTGTGGTTCGCCGCATACCGCCCGCGCACGCCCACCGTCACCGCCTTGCCACCCTGGCGGAATTTCCAGCGTGAATCGCCCGGTGTTTCACCGAGGTAGATGCAACTGTGCTCCAGCAAGTCATGGGGATGGCCTGGCGTGCCATGCTCGGCCAGGTACTGCGGCGTCGCACACAACAAGTGTTCAATGGGCAACAACTGGCGGCCGACCAATCCGGGCGGTGGGCTATCGGTGATGCGGATGCTCAGGTCGACATTGTCGTCGATCAGGTCGACATGCCGATCCTCAAGGATCAGCTGTACATCGACCTTGGGATAGCGCCGTAAGAACTCCGGCATATGCGGGTGCACCACAAACCGCCCGACAGCCTTGGGTACGCTGACCCGCACCAGGCCCTCGGCTTCATGGGTGAACTGGCCGCTGACTTCCATCACCGAACGCGCCGCGTTGACCATCTCCTGGCAGCGCTTGAACACCTCTTCACCGCCCTCGCTCAAGCGTAACTTGCGTGTGGTGCGTTGCAGCAAGCGCGTGGCCAGGGCTTGCTCCAGGCGCGAGATACTGCGACTTACCGCCGAGGGTGAAACGCTCAGTTGCCGCGCGGCTTCGGAAAAGCTGCCGGTTTCCACCACTTTGACGAAAATCGCCATTTCACCCAGCAACGGCAAAGGAAGATTGATGCTCATCACGCACAGGTCCATTGATATTTGAATGGATTATCACTCATCAGCGCACTATTTATACTGCCCACAGAACCTTGATGCGGATGTAGATAATGACCGAGCGCCTGTTTTTTACCCACGACCACCTGACGGCCGAGCTTGAAGTGCTGAGTTGTACCCCGCACGAAGGCCAGTTTGCCGTCACGTTGCAATCAACGATTTTTCATCCTCAAGGTGGCGGGCAACCGTTTGACACCGGCTGGCTCGGCGACAGCCAGGTCGTGCGTGTCACCCAGGAAGCCGACCGCGTGCTGCATTTTGTCAGCCAGCCCGTGGAACTCGGCCCGATCACCGCGCGAGTCGATGCGCAACGCCGCTCCCTTTACACGCGCCTGCACTCCGCGGGGCACTTGATTGGCAATGCCGGTGAAAGCCTGGGTTGGATGCCGATCAAGGCTCATCACTGGCCGGGCGAATGCAAAATCACCTTTATCCGCGGGCAAGCGGCGCAGGCCATAGACGCCGAGACGCTCCAGGCTCAAATCAACCAATGGATCGCCGCTGACTACCCGCGCCACATGGTCCTGGAAGACGGCACCCGTGAAGTGGGCTTTGGCGAATTGCCCGCCTACGCCTGTGGCGGTACACATGTGCAGGCCTTGAGCGAGTTGGGCCAGGTGACGATCCTCGGCCTGTCGGAGAAAAAAGGCGCGCTGTCAGTGCGCTATAGCCTGGATTAAAGCGCAATCGCCCCCGGCCGACCCGGCTCCACCACAAACGACTTAAGCGTCGACACGGTGGCCTGTGGGTCACGCGGGTCGGTAATCACGCGAAAGTGGGTGAGCATGCTCGAAGCCTCCAGCTCCACCGACACATAGCCGCGTTGTCGACTGTCGAAGAACTTTACATGCGGGTTGAGCGGCAGGATCTGGCTGAACGCCTCAAAGGGCGGGCCATCGGAGGTCACTGAGCTGCCGACGAATTCGGTGGCCACAATCTGCGAGTCCGGGTTGTTGGCGTCGGCATGCAGGTCGGTGGTCCAGAACGAATGGATATCACCGCCCCAGAACACCGGGTTCTTTACCTGATGACGCTCGATGGACGCCAGCATGCGTGAGCGGTTCGCCATGTAGCCGTCCCAGCCGTCTGTCCAGTGGCCCATCTGGTGGCTGGTCAAATCGCGCTGGATCAGTGGCGCTACCAGCAAGTCCTGAGCGATCACATTCCACTGCGCCTTCGACTGCGCAAACCCCTGGTCAAGCCAGGTTTCCTGCTGCCAGCCGAGCATCGTGCGACGGGGGTCGCGCAGGTCGGCGCAAGTGTTGGCAGCAATGTGCCCCTGATGACTGCCATTGGCCTGGATGCAGGGTTGTTCGGAGCGGTACTGTCGGCCATCCAACACATGGAAACGCGCCAGCCGGCCGTAGTCCAGGCGTCGGTAAACGCGCATGTCCGGACCTTTGGGCAGGCTGCTGGCGCGCAGCGGCATGTGTTCGTAAAAGGCCTGGTACGCCGCAGCCCGTTGCTGGAGAAATTGCGTTACTGGAATCTTCGGGTCCTGGGACCAACGGTTGGCGTAGTCGTTCTGCACCTCGTGATCATCCCAGGTCGCCACGCTCGGCGCTGCGGCGTGCAGGGCCTGCAAGTCCGGGTCGGTTTTGTACAGCGCATAACGGTTGCGGTAGTCGCTCAAGCTCACGGCATTACCGCTGCCATGGGGGCGAATGATCTTGCCTGAGTCCGCAGCAAGGGAACTGTCGTAGATGTAGTCGCCAAGGAAAAACACCAGGTCGGGTTGCTCCGCCGCCAAGTGGCGATAAGCACTGAAGTAACCGCGTTCCCAATGCGAGCAGGAGACAAACCCCAGCCGTGCCGACGCCATGGCCTGCAGCGGCGGCGTCGTGCGCGCCTGGCCCACCGCGCTCTGTGCGCCGAGGCCTTCGAACTGGTACCAATACGGCCTGCCCGCCTCCAGCCCCGCCACCTCGACATGCACCGAATGGGCGAAATGTTCGGTTGCCATGACCTCACCCTGTTTCACGATGCGCTGCATCGCCGCATCGCTGGCCACCCGCCAACGCACCGGCACGGCGCGGCTCAAGCCACCCCGCCCATCCGCTGCGTTAAACCACGGTGCCAGGCGCGTCCAGATCACAAAACCATCCGGCAGCGGGTCACCGGATGCCACGCCAAGGGTAAACGGATAATCAACCCCGGCACTGCGCGCAAAGGGGCTGAGAATCGAAAACGCGGTGGCGATGGCAAGACCACTGAGTACCCGCCGCCGATCATGGTCCACTGCACCAGTCACACTCGGCGCTCCCAGTCACCGCGTACGGTGGCGAAGCCGAGTAAGTCCTCATACACGCCGTTCTTGAGAAACGCTTGGCGCATACAGCCCTCATAACGCAGGCCGATTTTCTCCATGACCCGCGCCGATTCCTTATTGCGGCCAAAACACTGGCTGCCCACCCGCTGCAACCCCAGTTCGGCAAACCCGAAATCCATCACCGCGCTCGCCGCTTCAGCCGCATAACCCTGGTTGCGACAGTGCGCCGCCACCCAGCCACCCAACTGCCCATAGTGATGACGAGGGTTAAGTCGCAGGCTGACGATGCCGATCAACACACCGGTTTCACGTACATGCATACCCAGGCTCAACAACTCACCCGCGCGGTATTTTTCGGCGTTCCCGGCAATAAACCCCTGCGCCGTTTCCAGGGTGTAGGGCGACGGGATATTCGCCGTGTTGTCGGCGATTTTCGGCCCGTTGGCGAGGTGGAACAGTGTCTCGGCCTGGTCCATTTCCAGCGCCCGCAATAGGAGCCGCGGTGTGGATATATGAGGCAATGCAGTGAACATACGAGCGGGCTCTCGAGATAAATTCTTCAAGGATGTACGCCCTTCGTGTCAATTTCATTACGTCATAAAACTGCAAGGTTAAACGCCTGTAAGACGCGTCCTAGAGCCTTTAAAACGTAAATTAATGTTAACCATTCGGTCATTTTTGACTGTTAGCGTGTCGCCCCTAATTCAATTACGGGGTAACAGAATGAGAACCTGGGATGAGCCCAAGAAACGCAAGGCGCACATTGAGTTGATCCCAATGATCGACGTGATGATGTTCCTCCTGGTGTTTTTCGTACTGGTGAGCTTGAACGTGATTCCGGCACTCGGCATGAAGACTCAATTGCCCAGCGCGAGCAGCTCACAACAACTCAAGCCGCAGAACAAATTCATCCTGACCCTGGGTCTGGAAGGCCAGTTGCAGCTCGACGGCAAGGACCTCGCGGTCGACGCTCTGGTGCCGGCACTGAAGGCGGCAGAAAAGCCTGATACCAAATCGACAATCATCGTCAACAGCGACAAAGGTGTGGAGGTTTCGCGCCTGGTGGAAGTCATGGACACCCTGCGCCTGGGTGGCTTTACCTCCGTGTCCATCGCCACGCGTAAGTCCTGATCATGTATGTACTGTTTCGTACGCGTCGGCTGCTGGGCAGTGTCCCGGCCCTGATCGCCCTGGTGCTGATTGCACTGGGTATCCAGTCCCAACCCCTGAAAATCCAGCCGCAGTACGACGAGTCGGCGGTTGAACTGGCCTTGGTCGAGCCGGAGCCCGAAGTGGTTCCCGAACCCGTGGTGGAGCAAGAGCCGCCACCGCCGGTCATCGAGGATGAAGAGGCCGAACCGGCCCCGCCGCCGCCACCGCCCAAGCCATTGCCAAAACCTGAACCCAAGCCCAAGCCGATCCCCAAGCCCAAGCCCATCGTTGCTGCCAAGCCAACACCCACGCCGACGCCGACGCAGGCACCTGCGGTTGCGGCGAAGCCGGTACAGGCTGCCGTCGCACCGACGCCTGCCCCGCCCGCCCCGCCGGCGCCGCCCAAAGTGGATGGCCAGGCGCTGGAAGGCGGCTACCTCAAGGGGCTGCGCAACGAACTGGACACTTACAAGCAATACCCCACCGGGCGCCAGGCGTCCCTCGAACGCCCCAGTGGCGAGGTGGTGGTCTGGTTGATGGTGGATCGACAAGGCCGCGTCCTGGACGCCGGGATTCAGACCCCGGCGCCCAGCATGCTGCTCAATCGGGCCGCTACCAATAGCCTGCGCCGCATCAAGCAGGTCAAACCGTTCCCCGAACAAGCCTTCGGTGGACGTAACGAGCAACGCTTCACCGCCACCTTCAACTACAGCGTGCAATAAGCACCCGACACCAGGACGACAGTGATGAGGTTCACCCGCATTCATCTGGCACTCGTTGCCGCTACGAGCATGACCCACGGAGTGGTCATGGCAGATACCAGCGACAGTGACGTCGGCACGATTGGAGTACAGGGCAAGGCAACCGCGGGGGGCGGTTACATGGTCCAGGAAGAGAGCGCCAAGGGCCGCTCGACCATCACCAAGGAAGCGTTGGACAAACAGACTGCCACCGGCAACGCCATCGACAAGCTCAAGTACACGCCAGGGCTGAACATCTCCAGCGAGGACAACACCGGCCTTTCGGGCTTTCGCTTCACCATGCGCGGGATGAACTCCGACCAGGTGGGTATGTCGGTCGATGGCATGCCGATCAACGACTCCGGCAACTACGCGCTGTATTCCAACCTGCTGGGCGACCCGGAAAACATCGACCAGATTTTTGTCACCCAGGGCTCATCGGAAGCCGACGGCCCGCACATCGGCTCCAGCGGCGGCAACATCGGTATCGTGACGATTCGTCCGACCAAGGAAACCGGAGCCTTCGTCAAACAGGTGGTGGGCAGCAACGCCACCCGCAAGACGTTTGCCCGACTCAACACCGGTGAAGTCAACGGCCTGAGCAACTGGCTGTCGGCCTCCCATACCGAAGGCCAGATGTGGCGCGGCTCGGGTGCCGTACGGGCTGACAAGGTGGAGTGGAACAGCTTCTTCGACGCCGGCAACGGCAACACGGCCAACCTGATCCTCAAATACCACGAGCAAGACAACAACAGTTACAGCCAGTTGACCAAGGCGCAGTTCCAGCAATACGGCCGCAAATACGACCCGTACCCGGCGACGCCGGCGGTGGGCTCCAACGGCAAAGTCAGCAGCTACTACGACCTGGCGCAGAACCCGTTCCAGACCTTTACCGCCGTCCTCAACACCCAATACAAGTTGCGCGACAACCTGTCCCTCTCGGTGATCCCGTATTACTACTACGGCAACGGCAGCGGCGTAGGCTCCTCCGCCTATGCGCTGAACAGCAGCTCGAACAAGGGTGGCGTTTTCGACCTCGGCAACCTGCCGACGGCGGCCCAATACAACGCCGACGGCTCCGCCACCACGGGCGTCTACTACCGTCCTTCGCGCACTCAGACCTGGCGCCCCGGCATCACCACCAAACTGAACTGGGACCTGGGCGACCACAGCCTGCAATTCGGCTACTGGTACGAACGCGCCCGCCAAAGCCAGACCCAACCGTTCATTGCCCTCAAGAACAGCGGCAAGCCAAGCGACACCTGGCCGGACGGCAGTTCCGTGGTCGATGCGAACGGCAACACCGTACAAGGTCGCGACCGCTACACCGTGACGCCTGCGCAAAAAGTCTGGACCCAGGACACCTGGTACATCAACTCGGACTGGACGCTGATCGCTGGCATTGCCTACATGAACGTCGAGCGTGAAGGCACCAACCACGGCAGCCTCACCGAACAACCGGGCAAAGCCAACCAGACCTACAACAAGTTGCTGCCCAACGCCGGCCTCAAATACCAGCTCGACGAGCGTGACCAGTTGTTCTACAGCCTGTCGCGCAACATGCGTATTCCGCAGAACTACGTGCTGTACGACAAAGGCGTCGGCTCCCTTGACGCCAAGCCGGAACTGAGCTGGAACCAGGAACTGGGCTGGCGCTACACCGGCGAAGACACCACCCTCGCCGCCACCCTGTTCTATATGCAGTTCAAGAATCGCCAGCTCACCTCCCTGGACAGCAACGGTGATTCGGCCGACATCAACGCCGGCACCGTCATCAACAAAGGCCTGGAACTGGAGTGGAGCGGCAAGCTGCCCAACCACTTCAACTACTACACGTCCTACACCTACACCAGCTCCAAGCAGCAGGATGACCTGACCGTCTTCAACGCCGGCAAGCCCATCGTGCTGCCCACCAGCGGCAAGCAGTTCGCCAACGTGCCGACCAACATGCTGGCGGCCAACCTCGGCTATGACGACGGGCGCTTCTACGGCACGTTCGGCGGCAAGTTCACCAGCAAGCTCTACGGCGACCTGACCAACGACGAAGCCATTTCCGCGCGCACCATTTTCAACCTCGGCGCCGGTATCTACCTGCCGGTCGACAAGAAAGTGGTCAAGGACGCAACCCTGCGCCTGAACGTCGACAACCTGTTCGACAAGAAGTACCTAGACGGCGTGTACACCACCAAGACCAACTCGGCGACCTACAGCGGTTTCCGCGATGGCGACCCGGCTTACATCGTGGGCCTGGACCGTACCGTCACGGTTTCCCTGGAAGCGAATTTCTGATTATTCACCTGAGAGGACAACACTCATGGACATGGACCTGCTTCACCAAATCACCTTTTATGTGATGTATGCCGCGATGGCGATTGCGATTTTCATCACCATCGAACGTGGCATCTACTTCGCCTACGTACGCCGCCAGGCGCGGGCCTTGACCGAAGCGCTGGGCGCCAGCGTGCACAGCGAACGCGACCTGCCACAAGCGCTGACCCGTCGTGACAGCCTGCCGCTGAACATGGTGCTGCCGATCCTGGCGCAGAAGGCGTCCCATGGTTCGCGCAAAGACCTGGACGACGAAATCGAAACCCAGTACCTGAAGACCCGCGCACCGCTGTCGCGCAGCCTGTGGATCATCGAAACCATCACCACCGCCGCGCCGTTGCTGGGCCTGTTGGGCACCATCCTTGGCATCATCGACACCTTCAAGGCACTGGCCAGTGCCGGCGTGTCCGACCCAGGCCAGATTTCCGGTGGTATCGGCACGGCCTTGTTCGCCACGGGCTTGGGTATCGCCATCGCACTGTTCTGCGTGGTGTTCCACAACTTCTTCCAGGACAGCCTGGAGCGCATCAACGACCAGCTGAAAATCCTGCTGATCCGCGCCGCCACCGGGGCCCGTGTACAGGGCGAAGTGCCGCACCTGGTGCCGACCCCGTTGCACACCCGCACCGCATGACCTGCAGGGCGTGCGCAGCAGGCGCCCGCCCTTCTTTTTGCCTGCCGAGACTCCTATGTCCCTATCGCTGAAGTTGCGTATCGCAGGCCTCACCGGCCTACTCCTCAGTCCGCTTGCCCAAGCGGACTTTTCGATTCCCGGGTTTGAACTGGTGCACACCGTGCCGGTGGACACCGCATTGGGCACCGCCGATTTGCGCCAGCCTGGCCCGGTGTGGATCGAGTTGTTTGACGGTGCGAAAAGCACCCTTGATATCGGCCAGTTCTACGCGGCCGACCATCCCGGCTCGGTGATGGACAAGGTCATCGAACACCTGGAAGCTGCCGGCAAACGCGGGGTGAAAATTCGCTTTTTGCTCGAAGAAAAAGGCATTCGGCTGTCGGAAGCGTCCACCCTGGAACGCTTGCGGGCGATCCCCAACCTGACCTTCCGCGTGCTGTCGTACGGGCAACTGAGCGGTGGGATCATCCACGCCAAATACATGGTGGTGGACGGCAAGCAGGCGTTTGTCGGCAGCCAGAACTTCGATTGGCGCTCGCTGGAACATATCCACGAGACCGGGCTGCGCATCAGCGATGCCACCGTGGTTAGCCAGGTTCAGGCGATCTTCAATCAGGACTGGCAAGCCCAGGCCGCCCTGGCAGATAAACAACCGGTGCCACTGCCTGCCGCAAGCCAGGCACCTGCGCGCACCGGCAACTATCTGGTGGCCAGCCCGCAACGCTACAACCCGCCGGGCGTGGGCGATTCACAGCTGGAACTGCCGCGCCTGCTGAGCGAAGCCAAGAAAGAAGTGCGTGTGCAACTGCTCGACTACGCGCCGCTGTCCTACGGACCGGACAGGACCCGTCCGTATTACGCGGTGATCGACAACGCCGTACGTGCTGCGGCAGCGCGAGGGGTGGCGGTCAAGCTGATGGTGTCCAACTGGAACACCGACAAGCTGGAACTGCCCTACCTCAAAAGCCTGGCCGTGCTGCCCAATGTAGAGATCAAAATCGTCACCCTGCCCGAGGCCGAGCAAGGGTTTATCCCTTATGCGCGGGTGATCCACAGCAAGACGATGGAAATCGACGGGCAAGTTGCATGGGTCGGCACCAGCAACTGGCTGGGCGGGTACCTGGATAACTCGCGCAACCTGGAAGTGGTGATGCACGACACGGCGATGGCCAAGCGTGTAGGAGAGCTCCATGAACAGTTGTGGGACGGGCCCTATGCCAAGCCATTGGATGTAGCGGCACAGTATCCGGACCCTCATCCTGGCAAGCCTTGATGTGAAACGTGCGTCAACACCCGCCACACCACTGTGGGAGCGGGCTTGCCTGCGATAGCGATGCACCCGTCACCGCCGGCTTCGACTGACACACCGCCTTCGCGAGCACGCCCGCGCCCACATTTGGATCTCTACAGTCCCGGCATTTAAGTACGACATTTCCCACACCAAGGTCTCCCTCTCCCGACCTTGGTGATGGTAGTGTGTGGAAATGTTTCTGACTTATTGATCAGAAACTCCTTACTTACTACCTGCAAAGGAATGCCTCCAGCAATGCACTTTCCCCTTAAAAAACTGGTTGCCGCCACCCTGTTCGCCGCCAGCCTCTCGGCCGTCGCCACACCGGCATTTGCCAACATCACCGCCGAACAGAGCGCGACAATTCTGAAGAGTTTCAACGAAACATCGGTCACCGATTTTCGTGGTTTCCTCGGCACCCTGGCCAAGGGCGACCTGGCGAAAACCGATGACGTCGGGCCGGCCATCAATGCCTTCCTGGCCAATAAAACCCTGACCGCCGACCAGCAAAATGAAATCAATCGCCTGCTGGGTATTTACACGCGAGTGAAATACGGCAAAGCAGCCCTCGAAACCCTGCGCGAGCTGGTGGAAATCCCGACCTTCAACGTCGACGGCCTGCCGCAGTACAAGAACCCGGAGTTCCTCAAGATCGCCGACAAGATTCAGAGCCTGGCCAAGGCCTTCAACCTGAACTTCCGGAACATCGACAACCGCGTGTACGAAATCTCCCTGGAAGGCAGCGGCGATGAAGTGGTCGGCATTCACGCCCACGCTGACGTGGTACCGGTGACGCCGGAAAACTGGGTGCTCAAGGACGGCACCAAACTCGACCCATTCAAGGTCACGCTGATCGGCGATCGCATGTATGGTCGCGGCACTGAAGATGACAAAAACGGCATCGTAGTGGCCATGTATGCAATGAAGGTCATCAAGGAAGAGAAGCTGCCGCTGGCGCGCAACTTCAAGCTGCTGGTGGACACCACCGAGGAAACGTCCGGCGACGCGATTCCTTACTACTTCGAACATAACCCAACGCCCAAATACAACCTGGCGCTGGACGGCGGCTACCCGGTGGTGATTGCCGAGAAAGGCTACGGCACCGTCATGGCGACGTTCCCGGTGCGCAAGGGTGAAGGCAAAGGCGCGGAAATCATCGCGATGACCGGCGGCATGGCCACCAATCAGATTCCGTCGGTGTCGGTGGCCACCCTGGTCAGCGACACGCCCGCAGAACTTGCCGCCAGCCTGCAAAAAGCTGGCGCGGAATACGCCAAGCGTAATGGCGGCGACTTTGAGGTCAACGCCAAGGTCGATGGCAAGCAGGTCAAACTGACGGTCACCGGCGTGTCCGCTCACTCGTCCGAACCGCAATCGGGCGTCAACCCGGTTGCACGCATGTTGGAGCTGATCCACAGCATCGACGGCAAGATCGCCCTCAAGCACAACCACATCACTGATGCCGCACGTTACGCCGCTGACAACTGGGGCCTGGATTACCTGGGTGGCAAACTGGGCGTCGGCTTCTCCGATGCGTTCATGGGGCCGCTGACCACCTCGCTGACCTTTGTCGGTCTGGATGACAAAGCCTTCAAGCTGGCGGTGAACCTGCGCGTACCAAAGGGCAAATCCCCGGCCGTGCTCAAGGCCGAAATTGCCGACAAACTCAGCGCCTGGGACAAGCAAACCAACGTGGCCGTGAACTTCACCTACTCAGTCGCCGAGCCGATGTACCGCAACCCTGAAGGTGAATGGGTGAAGGCCTTGTTGGCCGTGGCCAGCGAAAACCTGGGCATGGAACACAAGTTCGGCACTTCGGCCGGCGCCACCTCCGTGCATGAACTGCCCAATGGCGTGCAATTCGGCCTGGCGCGGCCGGAGGTCAAATACACCGGGCATACGGACGGTGAATTCAAGACGGTCGACCAGTTCCTGCTGGACCTGCAGATTGTCACTGAAATGATGGGACGTGTCGGGCAATTGCCGAAGCTCTGATTGGCAAAGCACCGGCTGTCGCCGTCATCACAACAACGCCGATCATCACTGATCGGCGTTGTTGTTATTGCGGCCCTGTAAACGACCCAAAAGGCATTCAGTACAGTGCAGGGCCTACTGCATCGGCTCGTTCACGGGTTTTCCTGTGGGGTTCAAGCACTGCAATGCCAGCGGGCGCGGGTCACCGTCGAGCAGGAGCGGTTCTTAATCCTCACCCAACTTCTGGGTGAAGCGAGAGGTCGCGGACTCATCCCACCACATCGAACAACGGCAGCGCCAGGTACAGCTTGATCACCACCGCATTGGTGATATCGATAAAGAACGCACCCACCATCGGCACGACCAGAAAGGCGATTGGCGACGGGCCGAAGCGTTGCGTCACCGCCTGCATATTGGCAATCGCAGTGGGCGTGGCGCCCAAACCGAAGCCGCAGTGCCCTGCCGCCAGCACCGCTGCGTCGTAGTGACTGCCCATGACCCGGAACGTCACAAAAATCGCAAACAGGGCCATCATCAACGCCTGTGCCGCCAACAGGATGAAAATCGGCAGCGCCAGCGCCGCCAGGTCCCAGAGTTTGAGCGACATCAAGGCCATCGCCAGGAACAACGACAGGCTGACATTACCCAGCACCGACACTTCACGCTCAAACACTTGGTGCCAGCCCAGCGCCGACAAGCCGTTGCGCACTACCACTGCAACGAACAGCACACACACAAAAGTCGGCAGCTCGAATGCCGTACCTTGAATCAAACCACTCAAAAACGTACCGACCTGCAGACTGATCGCCAGGAGCGCAAGCGTCTCAATAAAGGAGAATGGGGTAATCAAGCGCTCCTGATCGGGCTGCTCAAAGCCTTGCGGCAGGCGCGGTTGAGAATGCTCAACACCCGGCACGCGTACACGCTTGATCAGCAAGCGCGCGACCGGGCCACCAATCAAGCCACCCAGTACCAAGCCAAACGTCGCCGACGCGATCGCCAACTCAGACGCGGACGCCACGCCATACTTCTCACTGAACACTCCCGCCCATGCGGCTCCGGTGCCGTGCCCACCCGACAACGTGACAGAGCCGGCAAGCAAGCCCATGAGCGGGTCGAGCCCGAGCGCCGTGGCCAGGGCGATGCCCATGGCGTTCTGCACAACCAGCAGGGCAGTCACGACCAACAGGAAGAGACCCAACACCCGTCCGCCTTTTTTCAGGCTGGCAAAGTCCGCATTCAGGCCAATGGTGGCAAAAAACGCCAACATTAATGGCGCTTGCAATGACGCATCGAATCGAACCTCGACCCCCGTCAGTGCGCGCAACAACACAAGCAACGCGGCAATCAACAGGCCACCGGCGACCGGCTCCGGAATACTGTAGGCACGTAAAAAGCCGATTCGGGCCACCAGCCAGCGCCCCAGTAACAGCACCAGCGAGGCGGCGACCAAGGTTGAATAGAAATCGAGTTGGAACATCCGGGCAGCTCTCTGAAGTGAACACGCAGAACGGGCTGGCCAGAGTAGAGACAACGGAACAGGTACACACCCACCCGATATCAAATACAGATTATTCCTACGCGCTTCACTACACGCCCTACACACGATGTGTTTCCGTGGATAAAAATCAACACACACAAAAACGCCGATCATCACTGATCGGCGTTTTCGTTAAATATGGAGCGGGAAACGAGACTCGAACTCGCGACCCCGACCTTGGCAAGGTCGTGCTCTACCAACTGAGCTATTCCCGCAAATGGCGTCCCCTAGGGGACTCGAACCCCTGTTACCGCCGTGAAAGGGCGGTGTCCTAGGCCACTAGACGAAGGGGACACGCTACTGAAACACATGGTGTGTATTTCAGTGCCCAGAGGCCTCATCCGAAGACTTGGTCCTGGTTTCACTCAGTGCCGCCCGAAAGCCACACTGCTTGTAAATTGGAGCGGGAAACGAGACTCGAACTCGCGACCCCGACCTTGGCAAGGTCGTGCTCTACCAACTGAGCTATTCCCGCATATGGCGTCCCCTAGGGGACTCGAACCCCTGTTACCGCCGTGAAAGGGCGGTGTCCTAGGCCACTAGACGAAGGGGACACACGTACAACATTCACTCCCTACCGCATTTCGCTGTGTGCTTTACGCTGTAAGTGGCGCGCATTCTATGGATGGATTGAAAGGTCGTCAACCCCCAAGGATAAATTTATTTAAATCAATGACTTCGCCCTGCTTTCCAGGCCTTTGCGGGCAATCTGCCCGTCCGGGCTTTGACGCCTATATTCTGGCGCCCGACAAGGCGCTATAGTTCGCCTCAGCAAATGATGGCAATGTG
The DNA here is from genome assembly GCF_001647715.1 of Pseudomonas antarctica. Classification (NCBI taxonomy): domain Bacteria; kingdom Pseudomonadati; phylum Pseudomonadota; class Gammaproteobacteria; order Pseudomonadales; family Pseudomonadaceae; genus Pseudomonas; species Pseudomonas antarctica. The sequence continues at coordinate 2,147,942 of NZ_CP015600.1, read as the reverse complement.
CATCTATCCAGCGCGCCTTTACCTATATAGAAGAAACTACCTGGGCAACTGGTCGAACAATCCTATCCGCCGGATGGCCCAGTCACTACACTCCACAACAAACCCTATAAAGAGGTCACACCGGTGACACCACTCATGATCACCCTGCTGGTAGTAGCCGGGATCGTAATACTGATCGCCATTGGCTACATGAACCACATGGTGGAAAACAACAAACTGGAAAAGAAACGCACCGAGATCGAACTCAACGATCGGCTGCGTCGTTGCGGTGAAATTACCGAGACCTTCCCCGGCCAGTTGATGACTCCGAAGCTCAAGCTGTTGCTGACCCGCCTGGAGCTCAACGTCAACCAGCGTCTGTTGAACCTCAACAAGTCCAGCGCGCCGCTCAAGGCCCGTATCGCTGAGTTGAATGCGCTGATCGGCCAGGGCGAATCGATTCCGGTGGCCAACCCGCCGGCGCCGATCCAGACCGAAGCCAAGGCCAAGGATGTGCGTTTCCTGTTGGAAGCCCTCCACGGTCAAGTCACCCGTGCCGCCCAGGACGGATTCCTGCCGACCAACGAGGCCAAGCACTGGATCAAGGAAATTCGCCATATTCTCGTGCTGCTGCACATCGAGTTCTTCAACAACCTCGGCCAGCACGCCCTGCAACAAGGCCAGCCTGGCCAGGCACGCCTGGCGTTCGAGCGTGGCGTACAGTACCTGCGCAAACAGCCGGAGCCGGTACTCTATAGCGCGCAGTTGCAATTGCTGGAGAATCAACTGGCCCGCGCCAACTCTACGGTGCTGACCAACAGCGCGCCCGCCGAGGATGAAGTCAACGAGTTGACCGAAGGCCTGAAAGTAGTCGATGCCGACGCAGAGTGGAAAAAGAAAGCCATCTACGACTGATCGCCCTGCCTCGCATGTGGCGAGCTACTCGCCACATGCCATCACTTTGCATCTATCCGCACGGCCCCGACTAGCGTAAAAAAGTGCCCCTCACTCCGTGAAGTTAGAGGCCTGCTATGCCTGTTGCCGTGATTGATGGACAACCGCTGCACTATGTCGACCAGGGCACCGGCCCGGTCGTCCTCCTTGGCTCGAGCTACCTGTGGGACCGCGACATGTGGGCACCGCAGATTGAAGCCTTGTCGCAACAATACCGCGTCATCGTCCCCGAGCTGTGGGGCCACGGTGAGTCAGGCCCGCTACCGGCCCAGACCCACTCCCTGGATGACCTGGCGCGCCAGGCCCTGGCCCTGCTGGACCAACTGGACATTGCACAGGTCAACCTGGTGGGCCTGTCGGTCGGTGGCATGTGGGGCGCACGCCTGGCATTACGGGCACCTGAGCGCATCAACAGCCTGATATTGATGGACACCTACCTGGGCGCCGAGCCCGAGACCACGCGTCAGTACTATTTCTCGCTGTTCAAGATGATCGAAGACGCTGGCGCCATCCCGGAGCCGTTGCTGGATGTGGTCGCCCCGATCTTCTTCAGACCGGGGATCGATCGTGAGTCGGCGCTGTATCAGGATTTCCGCAAGGCCCTGAAAGCGCTTACCAAGGAGCGGCTGCTGCAGAGCATCGTGCCCCTGGGGCGCCTGATCTTCAGCCGCGCCGACGTATTGGATCAACTGCCACAGCTGGACGCAGAGACTACCCTGGTGATGTGCGGCGAACAGGACAAGCCTCGTCCACCCGCCGAATCCCAGGAAATGGCCGAGCTGATCGGCTGCAGCCTGATCCTGATTCCAGAGGCCGGGCATATCTCTGCCCGGGAAAATCCGGACTTCGTCAGCGAAGCGCTGCTGACCTTCCTCGCCAACAACGCCTGATCGCTACTGCGCCCTTTGATCGCGGCCAACACGGCACGATCAAAGGCGGAAGTGCCCCACCATGCCCTTAAGCTCAGCCCCCAATTGCGCCAGTTGAATGCTCGACGCGGCGTTACCTTGCATGCTCAACGCCGATTGATCGGCGCTCGCGCGAATGCTGGTGACGCTGCGATTGATCTCCTCAGCCACCGAGCTTTGTTCTTCGGCCGCCGCCGCAATCTGCTGGTTCATCTGTTGGATCAATGACACTGCGGCGGCGATGCTGCCCAACGCACTCTCGGTCTCCAGGGCATCACTGACGGCCAGCTTCACCAATTCGCCACTCTGCTGAATCTGCTGTACCGATGACTGCGCCGCACTGCGCAAGGTGCTGACCAGCCGCTCGATCTCCTCGGTCGACTGCTGAGTGCGCTTGGCCAGCGCCCTCACCTCATCAGCAACCACCGCAAAGCCTCGGCCTTGCTCGCCTGCACGGGCGGCTTCGATCGCAGCGTTTAGAGCAAGCAGATTGGTCTGCTCGGCCACGCTTTTGATCACGCTCAACACGGTGCCGATGTTCTGGATTTCCGCACTCAGGCTCTCGATACTGGCGCTGGCACTGGTGCTCGACGTTGCAAGCAATTCAATGCGCTGCAGGCTCTGGCGCACCACATGCTGACCGCTTTCGACCTTGTCATCGGCGGTCTGCGCGGCTTGCGCGGCCTCTTCGGCGTTGCGCGCCACATCATGCACCGTGGCCGTCATCTGGTTCATCGCCGTGGCGACTTGCTCGGTCTCTTCCTTCTGGCTGCTGACTTCAACATTGGTTTGCTCGGTGACGCTGGACAGGGAATGCGCCGAGCTGGCCAATTGCTCAATCCCCGCCTGCAAGCCGCTGACCATCTGGCTCAGGCCATTGCCCATCTGCTGCATCGCCTGCATCAACTGGCCGATCTCATCACGACGGCTGACTTCCATCCGCCCACTCAGGTCCCCGGCGGCAATCTGCTGGGCCACGGTGATCACACTGCGCAGGGGCGCGACGATCAACCGGGTGATCACCCACGCCGCAATCAACCCCACCAACAGTGCCAGGGCTGAGGAACCGATGATCAGCAACGCGCTTTTTTTCAACTGCGCCTGCATCGACTGATCTTCGGCGGCGTACGCCTGGTTGACCCGGCTGACCACTTGATCGGCGCGGTCATGCAACTGCTTGTAGACGACTTTTTCCTGAGCCAGCAACCCGGTGTATTCGCCGAGTTTTTCGCTGAACGCGGCAATATGCCCGGACACTTCGTTGAGCACGGTCTGGTAACCCGCATCCTTGACCGACGTTTTCAACTGTTCGACCTGAGCCAGCGCCTGGTCGGCCTGCTTGATCCTGCCTTGCTCGGCATTGTCGGCATCCGCCTTGCGGCTCTGATCCAGGCGCACCCGCGCTTCATTCATGGCTTGCAGCATCAACCGCGACACCTGGCTGACCTGCCCCGCCTGCGCGATAAACTCGGCGCCGTCCTTACCCTGGCTTTCCTTGAGGCCATAGGCCCCATCATCGGCCAAACCGGCCTGCAATACGTCGAGGTTATTGGCCACACTGGACACCGACCAACTGGCCATCTCCAGGGCCAGGTCCTTGGTCTGGGTCAACTCGACAAACTCATCGAACGCCTTGCGATAGGCGGCCAACGCCTGCTCAACATCGCTCATCACCGGTACATTGGCGGCGGACTGGGCTTTTAACGTGGCCGCCAGGGCCGCCAGCGCATCGACGCTTTCATGCAGGGCATCGACAGCTTTGGGGTCAACGTGCAACGCATAGTCCTGCTCGATCAAGCGCACCTTGAGCAAGCCACTGTTGAGCGAAGACATCGCCTTGAGGCCTTCAAACCGCTGCCCCACAGTTTGCAGGGACCATACGCCAATGGCCGCTACCAGCGCGGTCAGCAGCAGCACCAGGGTGAAGCCCAAGCCTAGTTTTTTCGCCATACCGAGGTTGGCAAAACGTCGTTGCACGGCCGAAATCATTGCACTTGAATCCTCTTGCAATGGCAGATGCCATCAAGCCTGGTTTCCATGCTGGGAGATTCGCAACGACGAGCTACCGGCACAAGACGTTGGCGCCACAATAATGGCAAAAAGCTACATGCTCGTCGTTTTCAGAATGGTCGAGGTCGATCTTGCAGGCCCCATGGCGCGGAACAACGCCAGCGCGCGCTGATCATCAGCATAGGCCACATTGATGCGCAGCCAGTCACTTGCTTCACCTTTTGGATTAAACAGCGCACCGGGCGACAACAAGACGCCGAGTCGCCGGGCACAGGCCTGCAACCGTGAAGGATCGCCCACGCCAGGCCGCGCCCACACAAACATACCGCCGGCAGGCACAACAAACACTTCCCACTCCTCATCCTCCAGCACCTGCAGGGTCGCGGCCATTTGCGTGTTCAAGCGCTTGCGCAGGCGCTGCACCCACTTGCGGTAAGTGCCATTGGCCAGCAACGTGGCGACGACCGCTTCGGCAAAACGCGAGGTGCCGATGCCGGTCAGCGTCTTGAGGCTGGCCATTTGCGCAATGATCGCCGCGCCGGCACTGACGTAACCCACGCGCAACGCACTGCTGAGGGTCTTGGAAAAGCTCGAGACATAGATCACCCGGTCATCGTGGGGCAACGCCGACAGCCGCGTGCAACTGGCGTGCTGCAAGTCGCCATAGACGTCCTCTTCAATGATCAGGAAGTCTTCGCTACGCGCCAGTTGCAGCAAACGCTCGGCTATCGCACGGCACAGGCTGGTACCGGTGGGGTTGTGGTACAGGCAATTGATGAACAGGCACCGGGGGCGATGGCTTTGCAGCAGCGTCTCGAGCACCGGGATATCCGGGCCGCCCACGGTGCGAGGGACTTCCAGCAACGTGACGCCGTGGCGCTCCAACTGCCGATAGAGGTTGGCATAGCCCGGCGTCTCGACCACTACCGTGTCGCCGGCCTTGAGCAGTGTGCGTATCAACAGGTCCTGGGCGTGGCCGGCGCCGTGGGTCGTAAGGATGCAATCGAGGCGAGTGGCGACTTTTATCTGGGTCAGCCGCTTGAGCAGTTGCTCACGCAACGCCGGCAGCCCCAGTGGCGTGCTGTAGTTGAAGAGGCCGGCGGTGTCGGTACGGCTGATTTCGCGTACCGCGTAGCAGAGGTCGTCGCTTTCACGCCACGCGTCCGGCAACCAGCCGCATCCCAGTTTCAATTCGCCCAACGGGCCTTCGACGAAGGCGCCCCACGCCAGTTCCGCCCCCTCGTACCAGTGGCTTTCAAGGGAAACAGGCGGCTGGGCCACCACAAATCCCGAGCCCTGCCTTGAGGCCAATAACCCCTGGGCCACCATTCGCTCGAATGCCTCGATCACGCTGGACTGGCTAAGCAGGTTATCGAGGGCCACTTGCCGGATGGACGGCAAGCGCGTGCCGGGGCTCGCGCCGCTTTTGCGTATCCATTGCGCCACCGCGCTGACGATTTGCTGCACCACCGGTACAAGGGCTTGTCGATCGATCCCTAAATCCATGAGCCACTCACTTCAACTGTCTGTTATTCAACCCCAAACAGTTAAGCACAGAAGCCCGCTCATGCCGGCCGCCAACCTTTATTAAAGTATTGATTTTATTGACTTATTTACCTACTGATACACATTCTGACGAGGCCTTGTGCCAGCCATGGAAACGCCCCACAGCGTCCCTGGCCTTTTCGAAGAGTGCGCGACCTTGAGTCCTAGATAGCCGTCGCGCCGCCATCCACTGCCAACGCTTGGCCAGTGGTAAATGCGGCCCCATCACTGCACAGGTACAGCACAGCGCTGGCGATTTCCTCAACTTTGCCAATACGCCCGACCGGGTGCATGGCGGCGGCAAATTCCGCCTTGCGCGGGTCAGCTTCATAGGCACGACGGAACATGTCAGTGTCGATCACCGCAGGGCAGACTGCGTTCACACGAATTTTTTTCTTCGCGTACTCAATGGCTGCCGACTTGGTCAGACCGATCACGGCATGCTTGGACGCGGCATAGATGCTCATCTTCGGTGCAGCACCCAACCCCGCCACCGACGCAGTGTTGACGATCGCCCCGCCGCCCTGGGCCAGCAACAGCGGTAACTGATACTTCATGCACAACCACACGCCCTTGACGTTGACGCCCATGATTGCATCGAACTCGTCCAGTGTGCCGTCGGCCAACTTGCCCTTCTCGATCTCGATCCCGGCGTTGTTGAAGGCATAGTCAAGGCGCCCATAAGCGGCGACGGTCTGCGCCATCAATTGCTGCACATCCGCGTCCAGGGTGACGTTGCAGCGCACGAACAGCGCCTCGCCACCCGACTGTTGGATCAACGCAACCGTGCCCTCGCCGCCCGCCACGTCCAGGTCGGCGACCACAACCTTCAAGCCTTCTGCGGCGAACGCCAGCGCGGTAGCGCGGCCAATACCGGCGGCGGCGCCGGTCACCAGGGCGACCTGGCCGGAAAACGTCATGCTCATGGGGGATGTCCTATGGAAGAAATAGCCGTGAGACGAGTCTAGCCAACGGCGCGGCGGGCGCGTCAGCACTATCAGAAGGCCGGTGGGTGCTGCATGAATCGCAGTGATAAGACCGCACGACTCACTATCATCCAAGTCTATCGGCAGGCATTCGCCCCCCTCTAATAACCTTGCCCCCAGACCGTTCAGGGTCTATCACTCAAGGTCCACTTCTTGAAGAGCTCTTGCCATGACTGCCCAGACCAACCGCCAGTTCCTGCTCGCCAAACGCCCGGTCGGGGCGGCCACGCGGGAAACCTTCACCTACCAGGAAGTGCCAGTCGGCACGCCTGGAGACGGGCAAGTGCTGGTGCACAACGAATACCTGTCGCTGGACCCGGCCATGCGTGGCTGGATGAATGAGGGCAAGTCGTACATTCCGCCGGTAGGCATTGGTGAAGTAATGCGGGCGTTGGGCGTAGGCAAGGTGATTGCTTCGAACAATCCGAAATTTTCGGTCGGCGATTATGTAAATGGCGCGCTGGGCGTACAGGATTATTTCCTTGGCGAGCCACGGGGTTTCTACAAGGTCGACCCTAAACTCGCCCCACTGCCCCGTTACCTGTCAGCCCTCGGCATGACAGGCATGACCGCCTACTTCGCCCTGCTCGATACCGGCGCCCCCAAGGCCGGCGAAACCGTGGTGATTTCCGGCGCCGCCGGTGCGGTCGGCAGCATTGCCGGGCAGATTGCCAAGATCAAAGGCTGCCGCGTGGTGGGCATCGCCGGGGGAGCCGACAAGTGCAAGTTCCTGGTGGATGAACTGGGCTTCGACGCAGCCATCGACTACAAAAACGAAGACGTACCCGCCGCCCTCAAGCGCGAATGCCCCAAAGGCGTGGACGTGTATTTCGATAACGTCGGCGGCGATATTCTCGACGCTGTGCTCAGCCGTCTGGCATTGAAGGCGCGCGTGGTGATCTGCGGTGCGATCAGCCAGTACAACAATAAAGAAGCTGTGAAAGGCCCGGCCAACTATTTGTCGTTGCTGGTCAATCGCGCGCGCATGGAAGGCTTTGTGGTGATGGACCATGCGGCGAACTTTGCTGCGGCCGGCCAGGAAATGGCCGGCTGGATGGCGCAGGGCAAGCTCAAGAGCAAGGAAGACATTGTCGAGGGGCTGGAGACGTTCCCGGAGACGTTGATGAAGCTGTTCAACGGCGAGAACTTTGGGAAGTTGGTGTTGAAGGTCAGCTGACAGACCACGAAACCGGGTGTGGGCAGGTCAATGTGGGAGCTGGCTTGCCTGCGATAGCCTCAACTCAATATCACTGTAGGACCGAGTTGCCTGCATCGCGGGCAAGCCCGGCTCCCACAGTTGACCGCAAACCGGTCAGGCGATTTCGGCAACCACTGCCGCCAGCGCCTTCGCCGGGTCCGCCGCCTGGCTGATCGGGCGACCGATCACCAGGTAGTCAGAACCTGCATCCAGTGCCTGGCGCGGCGTCAGAATACGACGCTGGTCGTCCTGCGCACTGCCCGCCGGACGAATCCCCGGGGTCACCAGTTGCAGCGACGGGTGAGCCGTCTTCAAAGCCTTGGCTTCCAGTGCCGAGCACACCAGACCATCAAGGCCGGCCTTCTGCGCCAGGGCCGCCAGGCGCAATACTTGCTCCTGAGGCTCGATATCCAGGCCGATACCGGCCAGGTCTTCGCGCTCCATGCTGGTCAGCACGGTGACACCAATCAACAGCGGTTTGGGGCCGCTGCGCTGCTCCAGCACTTCGCGGCAGGCGGTCATCATGCGCAGGCCGCCGGAGCAGTGCACATTGACCATCCACACGCCCATTTCGGCAGCGGCCTTGACCGCCATGGCCGTGGTGTTGGGGATGTCATGGAATTTCAGGTCGAGGAATACTTCGAAGCCTTTGTCACGCAACGTACCGACGATTTCCGCGGCGCAACTGGTGAACAGTTCCTTGCCGACTTTGACCCGGCAAAGCTTCGGGTCCAACTGGTCAGCCAGCTTCAGTGCGGCGTCACGAGTGGGGTAATCCAGGGCGACGATGATAGGAGTCTGGCAGACGGACATTGGAATGGGCTCTCAGGCAAGTCGAAATCGGCGCGGATTGTAGCGCAAGCAGCGCCGTTGCGGGATCCGATGATCGGTAAATACTGTTCAACCACGCTACAGCCGCCATTCAGGTCAATTGTGTCAGAACTGATACATTCACGACATGCCCCCAACACGCGCCGCCTCTAGCCTCGCGCACATGACCGCCCGTCCAGCACTTACAGCCGTGGAGCTGGGCGCCTATGCTGACAGCAACAACCCAGGCAGATGATCGCACTATGCATACCCCTACCGTCTCTGTAAATGAAGAGCAAAAAGGCGCGGTGCTCGCCGAAGACAAGCGCTGGAATACCCGTGCGCTGATCGTCGACGACGATGTACCGATTCGTGAGCTGCTGATCGATTACCTGGCGCGCTTCAATATTTTCGCCGTCGGCGTGACCGACGGCGCCGCCATGCGCCTGGCCATGCAAGCCGAAACCTTTGATGTGGTGGTGCTCGACCTGATGCTGCCGGGCGAAGACGGCCTGTCGCTGTGTCGCTGGCTGCGCACTGAGTCGGACATCCCGATCCTGATGCTCACCGCCCGTTGCGAGCCCACCGATCGCATTATCGGCCTGGAACTGGGCGCCGATGACTACATGTCCAAACCGTTCGAACCCCGTGAACTGGTAGCACGCATCCAGACCATCCTGCGCCGAGTGCGCGATGACCGCACCGAACAACGGGCCAACATCCGGTTCGACAACTGGCGCCTCAACAGCGTATTGCGCCAACTGGTGGCCGACGACGGGCTGGTAGTGCCGCTGTCCAACGCCGAGTTTCGGCTGTTGTGGGTGTTTATCGAACGTCCACGTCGCGTGCTGAGCCGCGAACAGTTGCTGGATGCCGCCCGTGGTCGTTCCATCGAAGCGTTTGACCGCAGCATCGACCTGCTGGTCTCGCGCCTGCGCCAAAAGCTGGGGGATGACCCCAAAGCACCGCAATTGATCAAGACCGTACGTGGCGAAGGCTACCTGTTCGACGCTCGAGACATCGGCTGATGCGCGCCACCTTCAATACGCTGTTCGGAAGGCTGTTCGGCGTACTGCTGGTGGCCATTGTGCTGGCCCATGTGCTGGCGTTCTTTTGGTTTCACCACTATGGCCCGCCGCCGCCACCGCCTCAGGAAACCTTTGTCGAGCAGCCGGACGGCACCATGACGCCGCTGCCCCGGCATCATCGCCCGTGGTTTGGTGGCCCCGTGGTGCCGCTGACGTTTCAGTTTATCTCGCTGATCATCGCCGCCTGGTACGGCGCCAAACTGTTGAGCCGGCCGATCCAGCGCCTGAGCGCCGCCGCCGAGCGCTTAAGCCTCGACCTCGACAGCCCGCCGCTCAACGAGTCCGGGCCGCGTGAGGCACGCCAGGCGGCGTCGACCTTCAACCTGATGCAAAAGCGCATCCGCGAACAGGTCAGCCAGCGCGCGCGCATGCTCGGCGCCGTCTCCCATGACCTGCGCACCCCGCTGTCACGCCTTAAGCTGCGCCTGGAGCAGATCGAAGACACCAAGCTGCAAGGCCAGATGCGCCAGGACCTGGACGACATGATCGGCATGCTCGATTCCACCCTGAGCTACCTGCACGAACAACGCACCAGCGAAACCCGGCATTGGCTCGACGTACAGGCGTTGGTGGAGTCTCTGAGTGAAAACGCCCAGGACCAAGGCGCTGACGTGCAATTTTCCGGCACCTGCGTGCCTTTGCAGGTGCAGCCGATGGCCCTGCGTTCATGCCTCAATAACCTCATCGATAACGCCCTGCGCTATGCCGGTACGGCGCGCATAGAACTGACCGACAGCCGCGAAGCCCTGGTCATCCGTGTCATCGACCACGGGCCCGGGATTGCAGCGGATAAACGTGAGGCGGTGTTCGAGCCGTTCTTTCGTCTGGAAGGCTCACGCAACCGCAACTCCGGTGGCGTCGGCCTCGGCATGACGATTTCCAAGGAAGCGGTGGAACGCCTCGGCGGCCGCCTGAGCCTGGAGGAAACCCCAGGCGGCGGCTTGACGGCGGTGATGTGGCTGCCCCGCGCTTAAGAGCGCCACATTAGCCCTCACCCCGTCTTTACAGTGGTTTGTCTTCGCGGCGAACTTGGGCCTGGGTCGCACTCCAATCGGTCAACAGGCTGTAGGCCACCGCCAGCAACGTCGGGCCGATAAACAGGCCAATAAAGCCAAAGGCGATCAACCCGCCGAACACGCCCAACAGCACGATCACCAGCGGCAAGTTGCCGCCTCGGCTGATCAGGTACGGCTTGAGTACGTTGTCCACGCCGCTGATGATGAACGTGCCCCATACACCGAGGAAAACTGCGTAAGTGTAATCGCCCTTCCAGGCCAGCCAGGCCGTGGCCGGTATCCACACCAGCGGTGGCCCCATGGGGATCAGGCTGAGCAGGAAGGTGACGATGCCCAGCACCAGCGCGCCCGGCACGCCGGCGATCAGGAAACCGATCAGCGCCAGCAGGGCCTGGGCGGCCGCCGTACCGATCACGCCGTTGACCACGCGCTGCACGGTACCGGCCACCAGTTCGATATAGTAACCGGCGCGCTCGCCAATCAAACGCTCCAGCAAGCGATGCACGAACAGCGCCAGGCGTGGCCCGTCGCGATAGAAAAAGAACACGAACACCAGGCTCAGGGTCAGTTCGAGGATGCCGCCACCAATCTGCGCACTGCGCGCCAGCAGCCAGTTGCCGACCTGCCCCAGGTACGGCTTGATGCTGACCATCAGCGCCGCGCCCTGCTGGTCGATGCTGTCCCACGTCGCCACTAAACGCTCGCCGACAAAGGGGATCGAGCCCAGCCAGGTGGGCGCGGCAGGCAAGCCATCGACCTGGATATCCTTGATCAGGCCCACGGCGTCACGCACATGGTCTGCCAGGTTGAACCCCAGCCAAACCAGCGGCACCGCCACCAGCAACATCCAGCATAAGGTCAGGATGCCTGCCGCCAGAGATTCCCGGCCGCCCAGCCAGCGAGTCAGCAAACGCATCAGCGGCCAGCTGGCGAACGCCAGCACCGCGCCCCAGAACAGCGCCGACCAGAATGGCGCCATCACCCAGAAGCTGGCACCAAACAACACCAGCAGCAGGATTTGCACCAGTAGGCGATCGTTATTGAGCATCGGGTATCTCGAGAAAAAGGCTGTAGGAAGAGAGCTTAGGCGAGCGGCGCGGGTCCGCTCGCCTGATAACGGTCAGCGTATCAGATGCAGGTGCAAACCCTTAGCGTCACCGGTGCCGGTTTCCATGCGGGCGGCGCGTACGCCGCTGTCGATCAAGCCTTGGCGCCAGGCTTCGGCCGTCGGCCCGGTCAAACTGACGCGCAAGGTGGCGTCAAGGTTCAAGCCGCGCGAAATCAGGGTCAACCAGGTGGCATCAGGCTCGGCGCCCAGCGCCGGAAAATCCAGCTCGCCCGTACTTTTCAACTCACGCAGCAAGGTCGCGGAGGTGGGCAGCAAGTCCCCCAGCGGCGCGCTGGCATCGAGTTGCTCCACATGCAGATAAGCGCGACGGTTGCCGCGGGTGATGCCGTACAACGCCACCAGGGAGTTGTCCTGCGGTGCGGCCAGGCGCAACAGCAGGTATTCCTGCTGGCCATCGGCGCCGACCAGCTTGGCGTTGCCGAATACTTCATTGGCCCACAGGCTGCTTTCGCCGCAATCGCGGGCCTGGCACCAGAACAACAGCTGCGCGCCCTTGGCCTGCAACGCTTCGCGCGTCTCGGTAAACGCGGCGCTGGACGTGTGCTCGGCGGGCAGTTCATAGGTGATGGCAGTGGCTTGACCGCGCGCCGTGGCCTGGCCTTCATAGCGCAGCTGGCCGCTGATCTTGCGGATCGCACCCATGGGGTAGATGCGTTCCTTTTCTTCTGCGGGGCGGTAATCGACGATTTGCGCATCGACCTGGCGGGACACGGCCGGTAAATCCTGGCTACCCGGCACGTCGGCGGCGAACACCAAGGGGCTGAAACAGCACAGCCCGAAGGCACGGATACATCCTTTACGCAGGCTCATCGGATCAATAAGCCCTGGCCATCGGAGGTTGCTGCTGTTTTAAGAGCGGTGTTCACATCGTTCATGGTTGACTCCCTTTCAATCCGCCCAGCCTCGGCAGTTGACCCCGCCAAGTCAAGGCGTGGAGAAGAACCGATTGAAACAGTCTGCAACAAGGATCGCGCCAGGCTCATCATTAAGGTGTAAATGATGGCCTCCCGGCAGCGTGTTCACCGTAAAGGGTAGCTGAGAAAGCAATTCGGGATGTTTCGCCAGCATGCCATCAGCGGCGACCACCAACTGCGTAGGACACGCCACACGCCGCACGAAAGCCATCGCCTGTTCATCGGTCAGGCGCATCGGCGAGGCCAGGGTCAGACGGCTGTCAGTACGCCAGGTATAACCGCCCGGCACCGGCATCAAACCGCGCTGGGCCAGCAGTTCGGCGGCTTCACGGCTGACTGCCACAACGCCTTTCATCCGTGCTTCAACCGCCCGATCAAGGGTGCTGTAAACCGGCTTGCGCTTGTTCTGCAGGCTCAATTGCGCCTGTAGCGCCATGCCCAGCCGCTCCGCCGCGTTCTCGCCAGCGGCGGTCGGCGGGATTACACCGTCGATCAAACCCAGGTGCGTCACACGCTCCGGCAAAGCGCCCGCCAACACCAACGACACGATAGCGCCGAGGGAGTGGCCAAGTAATGCAAAACGTTTCCAGCCCAGTTGTTCGGCGACTTGCAGCACGTCAAAGACATAATCCCACAAGGCATAACCCGCCCCGGCAGGACGATGCGCCGAGTGCCCATGGCCGGCCATGTCCAGCGCGACGATGCGCAAGCCCTGCAGCTTCGGCGCCAGCCGCGCAAAGCTGTTGGCGTTGTCCAGCCAGCCGTGCAGGGCAATCACCGGCAAGCCGTCTTCGGGACCAAACAGGTGCGCTGCCAACTCGATGTGCGGCAGGCTCAGGCGCACTTCCTCGACCGGCGCACTCATGCGCAACTGCGCTCGCGGGCTTGCCAACGGGAGAACAGGTTCTTGATCAAGGTCGCAGTGTCCTGAGGGCGTTCAAGGGGGAACATATGGCCACCGGGCATGGTGAGCATTTCGCCCATGGGCAGGCGGTCGACGCCGCTGGCATGGTGCCGCATCACCACCCGGCTCTGGCGGCCGCGCACCACCGCCAGCGGCACCTTCAATTGGCGAACCTGGCCGGGACTGGTGTGGGGCACGCCGCGGTAGATGCTGATTTCGGTGGCGGGGTCAAAGCGCAGGCGCAGGCGATCGCCCACTTGTTGCAGGCCATGTTGCAGGTAGGCGTCAAAGCATTCCGGGTCGAAGCCGCGAAACAGGGTCTTGCCGGCGAAGTAACTGCGCGCGGCGTCGAGATCGGTGAACTCTTCACGCCGGCCCAAGGTGCGCCCGGCAGGGGTCAGGCGGTCGATAAAACCAAAGCGCTTGGCGGCGCGGATTACCCAGCGGTCGGCGCGGGTCAGCACCGGCGAATCCAGCATCACCACACCGCGATACAGCTGTGGGCAGCGCATGGCCGCGTGCAAATGCAACACGCCGCCCAGGGAGTGGCCCACGCCCCACACCGGCTCCGGCTGCAGCTCCAGGTGGTGGATCAACTCATCCACCAGGTTCTGCCAGTTGTCGTCCACCGGAAACCTGGGGTCGTGGCCGTGCTGCGGCAGGTGAGCCACTGCATATTCCGGGGCCAGGGCGGCAAACAACTTGCCGTAAGTGGCCGAAGGGAAGCCATTGGCGTGGGCAAAAAACACGTGCTGCGACATACAAAATCCATCAACAAAAACAAGAGTTGATTGTCACCATGCCTGGCCTTTACAGCAATGACTGTAACCGCCAGGAATGATGACACTCACGCCACGCCTATCGTGCTGGCGGGCTCTCGCCCAAAGGCACCACGGCCATGGTCAGGCGCGATACACAGCTGGCCTTGCCATCGTCGCTGCTCAGGCGAATATCCCAGACTTGAGTGGTACGACCGATATGAATCGCCCGCGCCACTGCCGTCACCCGACCGCTGCGCACACCCCGCAGGTGGTTGGCATTGACCTCAAGGCCCACGCAATAGAACTTGCTGGCATCAATACACAGATAAGCCGCCATGGAGCCGACGCTTTCCGCCAACACCACCGAAGCACCGCCGTGCAACAGGCCATAAGGCTGATGAGTGCGATGGTCGACCACCATGCTGGCGGTCAGTGACTCGTCGTCGAAACGTTCGAAACGAATATCCAGCAATTCACCGATGGTGTTTTTCTGGATGGCGTTGAGTTGCTCGATATCGGGTTGGGTGCGCCACAGGCTCATGCAATTGTCCTTATTGGTTTTATTACGTGCCTAATCCTGCCACAGAATGGATTCGGTGCGCTCGCTCCAGGCCTGGAACTGTGCGCCGTAGGTCGATTCGATCACCGTGCGTTTGATCTTCAGGGTCGGCGTCAGAAAGCCGTTTTCCACCGCCCAACTGTCTTTCACCACCACCAGTTGGCGCAGACGTTCGTGTTTGTCCAGGCTCAGGTTGACGTGTTCCAGCCAGCGCTCGAGGCTACTGTGCAGTGCTTGTCGGTCCTGGCCCGCAGCCGACAGCACACATAAGCCCATCGGCGCGGTCAGGCCATCTCCGACCACGCACACCTGTTCGATCCGCGCATGCTCGGCCAGGCGGTTTTCGATCGGCGCAGGGGCGACGTATTTGCCCTTGCTGGTCTTGAAGATTTCCTTGAGTCGCCCGGTCAGGCGCAAGCGGCCATCGGTGTCCTGCTCGCCCTTGTCGCCGGTGCGCAGGAAGCCGTCATCGGTCAGGGTCTCAGCGGTTTTCTGCGGGTCCTTGAAGTAGCCGAGCATGGTCGCGCCGCTGCGCACTTGCACTTCTCCTGACGCGTCGATGCGCACTTCAACACCGGGGCACGGCCGGCCGATCCAGCCGAGTGTCTGCTGGCCGGGGCGACACACGTGCGAATAGCCGCAACTTTCGGTCATGCCATACACCTCCAACACGTCCAGCCCCAGGCGCTGATACCACCGCAGCAAGCCCTCGGGAACAGGCGCCGCACCAGACAACGCAATGCGCAGCGCATCCAGGCCCAAACCCGCCAGGACTTCATGGCCGACGCGTTTGCCGATAAACGGCAGGCGCAGCAGGGTGTCGAGGCGCTGTTGCGGGATCTTGCTGTAGACACCCATCTGAAATTTGGTCCAGATGCGCGGCACACCAAACAGCGCCGTCGGCCGTGCCCGGCGCAAGTCTGCAAGAAAAGTATCCAGGCTCTCCGCGAAAAACACCGTTTGCCCGGTGTAGATCGAGGCCAGTTCGACAAACATCCGCTCCGCCACATGGCACAACGGCAGGTAGGACAGCAGCCGATCGCCCTCCCCCAACCCAAATAATTGAGTGCCTTGCGTGGCGGCAAAACCCAGGGCGCCGAAGGTCTGCATCACGCCTTTGGGCAAGCCGGTGGTGCCGGAGGTGTAGACGATGGTGGCCAGGCTTGAGGCAGCGGGCGTGGGGTTGTCTTGGATCGGTGAACAGGCTTGCAGGTCTGACCAGCTGAAATCAAAGTCACCGGCCGGGCACAGTGGCAGGCTGATCGTCGGCAGACCGGCCGGGATACCGGCGACCATCGCCGGCCAGTCGTCCAACTTGCCGATCAACGCCAGTGCCGCCTCGGAATGCGTCAACACATGGGCGACCGAGTCGGCAGTGAGGTTGGGGTACAACGGCACGGAGACATGCCCGGCCATCCAGATTGCCAGGTCGGCGATGATCCAGTGCGCGCAGTTTTTCGAGATCAGGGCAATGTGCGAGCCCTGGGGCAACTCCCGGGCACGCAGCCACTGCGCAGCGCAACGGGCCTGGTGACCGACCTCGCCCCAGGTGAGGGTCTGCACCGCCCCGCCGCCGATGGGCTGTACGAGAAAGGGCTTGCGCGGGTGCCGCGCTTCACGTTCGTAGAAGACCTGCAACGGCAAACGAAAAGCGACAGGCATGGGACGCGCTCCTTTGTGATCCGATGATAGCCAACCAAGCACTTGCTTGGTTGACTATATAGCACACAAAACAGCGATGACTTTTCCTACGGGTTCTTCACACCCACCAGGCTCATCAGCCCTGCCAGTGGAAAATCCCCCTCCAACTCCGCCAGGCTGGCGGTGTGCATCGGTTGTGGCTGACGCAGATGGCCATGCTGCAAAAAGCTGATCAGGCTGCCTACCAATGGCTGGTGACTGACCAGCAGCACGTTGTCATCAGTGTCGAGCTTGTCCAGCACCTGCAGCGGGTTGCTCTCCGGCGTCAGCCACGGCACCGTGCGGATTTGCGGCTCGAAGCCCAACGCGTCACGCACCAGATGGGCAGTCTGCTGGGCGCGTACATACGGGCTGGCGATGATGGCACTGATCGGCTGGCCGATCAGGTGCGCGGCACTGCGCAACACTTCGCCACGGCCATGCTCGGTGAGGTTGCGCTCGGCGTCGGTGCGCGCGTGCCCTTCGGCTTCACCGTGACGCAAAATCCACAGCTTCACAGCTTTGGCTCTTCATCACGCACCGGGTGCGGCGCCGGCGGTACGCTGTGGGCGGCTTCGCCCTCCGGTGCGCGCGGGGTCGGCCAGTCGGCGAACGGCCAGGGTTTTTGTTCAGTATGGAAGCTGCCAAAACGGCCGATCTGCGCCAGGAACTGGCTGAGACTGTCGCCAACGTTCATCAGGCCCAGGTTCGGCGCGCCGTAGATCAGGCGATAGACCAACTGCACCACCACCAGCGCACCGAGCAGGAACTGCGCCACTTGCCACACCAGCGCAAAGACCAGCATCCACAGGATACGCAGGAGGATGGACTCGTATTGGGGGGCTGCTTTTGGATCGTTCATGGCGCGTTCCTCAGTTGAAACCACTGGTGGAAATGAAGTCGACATCGGTTTTCGGTTCAGCGCGCATCAGCAACTCGATGACCTGATTCAAGGTGCGCCCTTCAAACAGGATCGCGTGCAGCCCGGCGACCAGCGGCATGTACACGCCGACTTCCTGAGCCTTGGCCTTCAACACTTTAAGCGTGTTGACGCCCTCGGCAACCTCACCCAGGCGGGTGACCGCGTCTTCCAGGCTAAGACCCTGGCCCAGCGCGAAACCGACCTGGTAGTTGCGGCTTTTCGGCGACGAGCAGGTCACGATCAAGTCGCCCACGCCCGCCAGCCCCAGGAACGTCATCGGGTTGGCGCCCTGATTGACCGCAAAGCGGGTCATTTCAGCCAAGGCGCGGGTGATCAGCATGCTCTTGGTGTTTTCACCCATGCCCAAGGCCACCGCCATGCCGGCAATGATCGCGTAGACGTTTTTCAGTGCTCCGCCCAACTCCACGCCAAAACGATCGCTGCTGGCATACACGCGGAACGTGCGGCCATGCAGCACGGCCTGGACGCGCTCGCACAGCGCTTCGTCTTCACTGGCGACCACGGTGGCCGTCAGTGCGTGCTCGGCGACTTCCCGTGCCAGGTTCGGCCCGGACAGCACGCCAATGCGCGCCTGGGGAGCGATCTCGGCAAGGATTTCGCTCATCAGCTTGAACGTGTGCGCCTCGATGCCCTTGGTCAGGCTGACCAGCAGCTTGCCCGCCAGGCGCTCGGCGTGGGGCGCCAGCACCGAGCGCAAAGCGCTGGACGGCAGCGCGACGAAGCACAGGTCGCAGTCAGTGAGCGTTGCCAACAGGTCCGTGACCGGCTCGACCGCCGGATGAATCTTGATGCCTTTAAGGTAACGGGGGTTTTCCCGATGGACGCGGATGGCCTCGGCCTGCTCGGGATCGCGCATCCACTGGCGCACCGCATGGCCGTTTTCAGCCAGCAGATTAGCCACGGCGGTACCAAAACTTCCGCCTCCCAGGACCGCAATTGGGCGCTGTTCAGTCATATGCAATCCGTTAATCCATACCAGTGGCGATGGCGGCATTATACGGGGCGACTTGCTGGCGGCCAGCCCCCGCGTCAATTCAAGCGCATGTCGGAAAATGCCACACTTGTGTGAAGTAATTGCAAAGTCCACGACTGGCAAATGGCCCCACCTCAGTTAACATGGGCGGCTATTCGTAATTATCAAGGCCGTGCCGTGTATCTGGGCCCTCCTCCTCGCTCATCTCTGTTGTGGATGTTGCCGTTGACACTGTCGTGCAGTGCAACGGCGCTGGCTGATGACCTGTTCCTCGACAGCCAGCCGCTGCCGCAGGTGCTGACGGCCACACGCCTCAAGCAATCGGCGGCGGCGGTGCCCGGCAGCATGACAGTGATCGACAGCGAGCTGATCAAGGCCAGCGGCGCACGGGACATCGCCGAGCTGCTGCGGCTGGTGCCGGGGATGATGGTCGGCTACACCACCGGCAATCAGGCGGCAGTGAACTACCACGGCACCAGCGCCAGCGATGCACGGCGCATGCAAGTGTTGATCGACGGGCGTTCGGTGTATCGCGCGGGCCTGGCGACGGTGGACTGGAGCGATATTCCGGTCGCCATGGAGGATATCGAGCGCATCGAGGTATTCCGTGGCCCCAACACCGTCAGTTACGGCGCTAATGCACTCATGGCGGTGGTCAACATCCTCACGCGCT
Organism: Pseudomonas antarctica; assembly: GCF_001647715.1. NCBI lineage: Bacteria > Pseudomonadati > Pseudomonadota > Gammaproteobacteria > Pseudomonadales > Pseudomonadaceae > Pseudomonas > Pseudomonas antarctica. The sequence goes on along the minus strand of NZ_CP015600.1, from coordinate 2,128,912 downwards.
CACCGGCCAACAGCCACGGCTCGCGGGTCAAAGTCATCCGTGGCGAGCGCGGGATCAACGACTTCTACGCCAGCCAGGGCGTTGGTTGGGAAACCGGCGACTTGCGCCTTTCGATGTCGGGGCAACAGGACGATGGTTTTGACAGCGACGCGGTCGGTGCTGACCGCCGTGACGGTCGGCGCCTCAACCGTTTCAGCCTCGCCGTCAGCCAGACACTGAACGCGCAGCAGAGCATCGACTGGCAATTTGACGCCAAGGAAGGGACCAATCAGCGCCCCTATACCTACGCCCCGGTATTCGCCGGGATTACCGAAGGCGGTACTAATTCCGATGTCGTCGCCAAGGACTATGCCGGGTCAATGCGCTGGAACGTTGAGTTCAACCCCGAGCACAGTTTGTACATTCAGGGCTCGGCCCAGCAATGGGACCGTCAGCAAGTCTGGAAGGCCTGTGACGCCAAGGTGTCGTTCAGCCCGGAATTGACCCGGCTATGGCAGTTGAACCCCAACTATGCCGAACAACTGGCCCGTCATATGGACCGCTACACACCAGGCAGCCCGCCACCTGGCAGCAGCGCCGAGCAGGCGCTGGCCGATGAAGTGCTAAAACAATGGGGCAACGACGGCAAAAACCCGGTCTGCGGCGACATCGACCAAAGCACTCGCGAAAGCCGCTACGACCTGGAGATTCAGGACACCCTGAGCCTGTCCGACAGCCTGCGCCTGGTCAGCGGCATGAACTACCGCTACGACCGCGCCGATTCCGACACTTACTTCAACGGCACCCTGGACGACACCACCTGGCGCTTGTTCGGCCACCTGGAATGGCGCGCCAGCGAACACTGGCTGCTGCAAGGCGGCGCCATGTATGAAGACACCTACTTAAGTGGCAACTCGCTGACGCCACGGGTGGCGGTCAATTATCTGATCAACCCGCGCCACGGCCTGCGGGCGGTGTACTCCGAGGCAATTCGCTCGCCGGACATGTTCGAGAACAACGTCAACTGGAGCTACCGCGTCACCAATCTGAGTTCCCCGGCCTACGGGCAGAATTCCGGGCAATATTTTGTGGTAACGCGAGGCCCGGGCAACCTCGATAAAGAGTTGATGCGCTCGCGAGAGCTGGGCTACAACGGTTTCTTTGCCGACCTCGGGCTCAATGTCGACGTGAAACTGTTCTATGACGAAATCACCGACATGATCAGTTCGCCGCTGCGCAATAACCAGTACATTGCCAGCAACGCCAACAGCGCGCGGTTTACCGGTGCCGAGTCGCAATTTGACTGGCGCATGAGCAGCGCCGACCGTCTGCGACTCACCTATGCTTACGTCGATGCCACCTCCAGCAACCCGCTGGACAAGGCACAAACTGCCCGCAACAGTGGCTCGGCCGGTTGGTTGCGCGAATGGGGCCACGGCTGGTCCAGTGCGCTGTTCTACTATGGCGACGATGCACTCAACCAATATCGCTTCGAACGGGTCGACCTGCGGGTGGCCAAGCGCATTGCCTTGGGCAAAGCCAATGTGGAGCTGGCCGGCATGTTGCAACAACGCCTCGATAACCAGCCCACCACCTGGGCCGACAACAATTACGACAGTCGCCACGTCCTCTACTTCAGCGCGGAGTTAGAGTTCTGACATGGGCGATCAGTCACGGATGACCCTCCATTTCTTATCCAGGCTCTGGCGGCGTGGTGTGCTGCTGGCGTGCCTGCTGCTGGGCGCGCCGGCGTGGGGTGCGGACATCCTGCTGACTGCCGCCGAAGACGGTGCCGGCGTACAAGCCTTTACCCAGGCCCTCGCCCGGCAGCGCCCCGAAGACCATGTGACCTTTACCCCGCTCAAAGACCTGCCCGCCCCGAGCCAGTTGCCTGCCAGCACCCGCCTGATCCTGCTGGACCTGCCCGGTCTCGACTGGCGCCTGCAGGACACTCAGGGTCCGCCGACCCTGGTGTTGCGCATCAGCCGCCTACAAGCTCGCCAACGCCTGGGCACCGCTCAGCCGGCGAAAATCAGCCTGCTGTGGAGCGACCCGCCACTGGCACGCCAGTTGAACCTGATTGCCAACATCCTGCCCCAGGCTCGACGCATCGGCGTGCTCTACGGCGCCGACAGTGAATTCCTGCTGCGCGAATTGGCCCAATACGCCGCGCCCATGGGGCTGGAGATCGTGCCGCAGCTCTGGGACAACATCAGTGACAGCCGCCCGCTGCAAAACCTGCTCAAGAACAGCGATGTGCTGCTCGGCCTCGACGACCCACGGCTGTACAACCCGAAAACCGTGAAGAACCTGTTGCTCAGCAGCTACTCCCAGCAACTGCCCCTGGTGGGCCCCAACGCCGGGTTCGTCAAGGCGGGCAGCCTGGCCAGCACCTACAGCGACCAGGCCGACTGGCTCGATGTGCTCGATCGGCTGCTGGACCACTCGCCGGCCAGTTGGCCGCGCACCTTGTACCCGGAACACTTCAAAGTCGTGGGCAACCCGCAAGTCGCGCGCTCACTGGGGATCGAACAGGTTGACGAAGCCGCCGTCGCCGCCCGATTGGCCGAAGGAGAAAAACGTCCATGACCTTGCGTCGTCGTTGGGACATCAACACCCGCACCCAGCTCATCACGCTGGGCCCGGCGCTGTTGCTGACCTTGCTGTTGATCAGCTTCTTTACGTTCGTACGTATCCAGGACCTGCGCCAGGAACTCGACCATACCGGCCAACTGATCGCCAACCAATTGGCCCCGGCCACCGAGTACGGGGTTATTTCCGGCAACAACGACGTGCTTGAAAGCCTGCTGCGGGCAACCCTGGCCACGCCCCATGTGCGCTTCCTGGAGATTCAGGACAGCAGCGAAAACATTCTGGTGTATGTCGAACAGCCGTCGGAAAAGCACGACCGTTCGCTGTCGGTGAAAGTGTTCCAGGCACCCATCCGCCTGCAACATATCCAGCTGGGCAATGATTTTTTCCAGGACAACCTTAATGAGCCCAGGACGCGGCGCCCGGATTACCTGGGCCGGGTGATCGTCGGCATGTCCAACGACGCGTTCAGCCAGCGCCAACAGGAAATTCTGTTCAAGGCCGGCATCCTCGCCCTGTTTGCCCTGCTCTTCACCTTCCTGCTGGCACGGCGCCTCGCCGCCAGCCTGTCGCAGCCGATCAGCGCCATGGGCCATGCGGTGAAGGCCATCCAGCAAGGCGACTACAAGACGCCGCTGCCGATCGTCGATGACTCGGAGCTGGGCGACTTGTCGCGTCATATCAACAACCTCGCCGAAGGCCTCAACCAGGCCAGCCGCGAGCAGCATCAGGCCATGGCCCAACTGATCCAGACCCGCGAAGAGGCCGAGCGGGCGAACAATGCCAAGTCGGACTTCCTGGCGATGATGAGCCACGAGCTGCGCACGCCCATGAACGGCGTGCTGGGTATGTTGCAGTTGCTGGAAACCACCGAGATGACCGAGGAGCAGACCGAGTACGCCGCACTGGCGTCAGAGTCCACGGAGCATTTGCTCAAGGTGATTAACGACATCCTCGACTTCTCGCGCATCGAACGCGCCGCACTCGAGCTGGAAAATATCCCGTTCAACCTCGCAGACCTGATCAGCAGTTGCGCGCAGGCCTTCCAGCACAGCGCCCAGCAGCGCGGGTTAACACTGGAGTTGCCGATTCCGCCGGGCATGGACTCACTGCGGGTGCAGGGCGACCCGACGCGTATCCGGCAGATCCTGGTGAACCTGATCGGCAACGCGCTCAAGTTCACTGAACACGGCACCGTGACCGTCGAACCCCATTGGCAAACCCTCGACCATGAACTGGTGTGGTTCACCTGCACCGTGCGCGACAGCGGCATCGGGATTTCCGCTGAACGCCTGGAGTTGATGTTCGACGCGTTCCAGCAGGCCGACAGCTCCATTTCAAGACGTTACGGCGGCACCGGCCTGGGCCTGCCCATTGCCCGTACGCTGGCTGAACGCATGGGCGGCACACTGCGCGCCCAAAGCGAAGAGGGCCGCGGCTCGGTGTTTACCCTGGAAATTCCACTGGCCATCGACCAGCACAGCCTGCCTGCGATCGCGCAGGACCGCGAAGGCAAAACCGGCGCAGGCGACGGTCGCCATGTGTTGCTGGTGGAAGACAACCCGGTCAATCGCACCGTGGTCGAAGCCATGCTGCGCAGCCTGGGGTTTGAAGTGAGCCTGGCCACCGATGGCGCCGAGGCAATCCGAAGCGCCGAGAGCCTGATATTTACGGCAATCCTGATGGACTGCCGCTTGCCATTGATCGACGGCTACGAAGCCACGAGGCAGATTCGCCAGCTGCCAGGCTGCGCCGACCTGCCGATCATTGCCCTGACGGCCAACGCTTTGCAGGGTGATCGCGAAGCTTGCCTGGCAGCGGGAATGAACGATTACCTGGCTAAGCCGTTCAAACGCACGGATTTGCAGCAAATCCTGCAGCGCTGGGTGCAATAGCGCCGCGCCATCAACCAACTGCGACTGGCGTGAAAGACGAAAGTGCGGCAGTCTTAGGCACCCAAACGGGCCGATAAACAGGCTCGGTTTAAAATTTCAGTGAACAAGTGTACATTGAGTGCCTTGACGCTGTGACTTTCACTACAACGCAATAGTCTATGTGTAGGCTGCCGATATGAGGCATGAACGCTTCATTCGGTTCGGGAAGATTTGCCCTACCCTGCCGCATGGGATTATTGAGGAGCTCGCATGACCAAACAAAACGCCTTTACTCGGGAAGACCTGCTGCGCTGCAGTCGCGGTGAGCTGTTCGGCCCAGGTAACGCGCAACTGCCCGCCCCGAACATGCTGATGGTGGATCGCATCACCCATATCAGCGAAGAAGGTGGCAAGTACGGCAAAGGTGAATTGGTCGCCGAGCTGGATATCACCCCTGACCTGTGGTTCTTCGCCTGCCATTTCGAAGGTGACCCTGTCATGCCGGGCTGCCTGGGCCTCGACGCCATGTGGCAACTGGTTGGCTTCTACCTGGGCTGGCAAGGCCTGCCGGGCCGCGGTCGTGCCCTGGGTTCGGGCGAAGTGAAGTTCTTTGGCCAAGTCTTGCCGACCGCCAAGAAAGTCACTTACAACATTCACATCAAGCGCGTCCTCAAGGGCAAGCTGAACCTGGCCATCGCCGACGGTTCGGTGACTGTCGACGGTCGCGAGATCTATACTGCCGAAGGCCTTCGGGTCGGCGTATTCACTTCCACTGACAACTTTTAAGGGTTATCCGCATGCGCCGCGTCGTTATCACTGGTCTGGGCATCGTTTCTTGCCTGGGCAATGACAAAGAGACCGTCACCGCTAACCTGCGTGCAAGTCGCCCTGGCATCCGCTTTAACCCGGAATATGCCGAAATGGGTCTGCGTAGCCAGGTTTCCGGCTCCATCGACCTGCCCCTCGAAGAACTGATCGATCGCAAGATCTATCGCTTCGTCGGCCACGCTGCCGCTTACGCTTACCTGGCCATGAAAGACGCCATTGCCGATTCCGGCCTGAGCGAAGACCAGGTATCGAACGTACGCACCGGCCTGATCGCCGGCTCCGGCGGCGCATCCACCCTGAACCAGATGGAAGCGCTGGACATCCTGCGCGAAAAAGGCGTGAAACGCGTTGGCCCGTACCGTGTAACGCGGACCATGGGCAGCACTGTTTCGGCCTGCCTGGCCACGCCGTTCCAGATCAAGGGTGTGAACTACTCGATCTCCTCCGCCTGCGCCACCAGTGCTCACTGCATCGGTACTGCGGTTGAGCAGATCCAACTGGGCAAACAAGACATCGTGTTCGCCGGTGGCGGTGAAGAAGAGCATTGGAGCCAGTCGTTCCTGTTCGACGCCATGGGCGCCCTGTCCACCCAGTACAACGAAACCCCGGAAAAGGCCTCCCGCGCCTACGACGCCAAGCGTGACGGTTTCGTCATCGCCGGCGGTGGCGGCATGGTCGTGGTCGAGGAGCTGGAACACGCCCTGGCCCGTGGTGCGAAGATCTACGCGGAAATCGTCGGCTACGGCGCCACTTCCGACGGCTACGACATGGTTGCGCCAAGCGGTGAAGGCGCCATCCGTTGCATGCAGATGGCCATGTCCACCGTTGACACCCCAATCGACTACCTGAACACCCACGGCACGTCGACTCCGGTCGGCGACGCCAAGGAAATGGAAGGTGTGCGTGCGGTATTCGGCGATAAGGCTCCGGCCATCAGCTCTACCAAGAGCCTGTCCGGTCACTCCCTGGGCGCCGCCGGCGTTCACGAAGCGATCTACTGCCTGCTGATGATGGAAGGCAACTTCATGGCCGGTTCGGCCAACATCGAAGAGATCGACCCGGTCGTTGCCGATATGCCGATCCTGACCAAGACCGTTGAAAACGTCAAAATCGACACCGTGATGAGCAACAGCTTCGGCTTCGGTGGCACCAACGCCACCCTGGTACTGAAACGCTGGCAGGGCAAGTAAGCCCCGCAGGTTGATCATGTAAAAAAGCCCCGACTGGTTCGGGGCTTTTTTATGGGCAACTGAAAAGGTGAGACCGAGTCGCCCGCATTGCAGCATAGGTATCTACACATCTTTTTTTACGGGTTGAGTGCTGTGGTTGTCGGGGGGCGCTGAGTACATATCCGTTGTTTGGGTCACGGCTGACATGGGTTCCGCCCTTACGGCGGGTCACTTTGGAAAAGCCCCAAGTCCACCAAAAGGCTCTTGCCGGTATGACTCACCCACATGGGTTACAAATCAGTTCACGCACATAGGTAACAGTTATTAACTGGCAGGGTCGATTTTGTGAGGATCTGACCATGCCCCGTCGCGGCTAAACCGGCGTCCTGCCGGCGTGGTTAACGGGGCGCCTAAGATCAAAATCAACAGCAGATCAAAATCAAAAGCAGAGCACGGCGGCCTGGTAGCCGACCTGATCTTGGAAGCTGAACCCCATCAAATGTGGGAGCGGGCTTGCTCGCGAAAGCGGTGTGTCAGTTACAAATAAGTTGACTGACACACCGCATTCGCGAGCAAGTCGAATCGTCGCACCGCCGCTCCCACATTTGGAACTCATTTCATCCGGTAAAAGTGGTGTTGCTGTGCTGTTGCCATGCTTTTGCTTCAACCACTCAGGTCGGCTACCAGGCCGCCGTGCTCTGCTGTTGATCTGCTGTTGATCTTGATCTGACAGGCCCCGTTAACCACGATGGCCGAACGCAGGCTTGAATCCGTGGGCAACCCGGCAGGACGCCGGGTTAGCCGCACTGGGCCAAGGATGGCCCATTGCGGCGGCCCACGGATTCAAGCCGGAGTGCGGGCATGCCGAGCCCAGGCGAGGCACCGAGTGGTGGGGCAAAGCGTTTTTTGGTTACTTTTTTAGGCGCTTTGTAAAAAAGTGACCCGCCGTAAGGGCGGAACCCTAAGCAGCCGTTACCGCAGCAACGGATATGTCCTCAATCTACCTAACCCCTCACAGGCTCAAAGCAACACAAAGAGTTGCGTAGATACCCATGCGTATCGCAGGCAAGCCAGCGCCCACATGCTGAATTGTGAACACAGTCAAATGTGGGGGCCAGCTTGCCTGCGATTGAATAACCGCGGTCTTGCGCCCTACACCGAAAACCGCGCCACCATCGTGTTCAGATCCACCGCCAACCGCGACAGCTCCTGGCTCGCCGCACTGGTCTGATTGGCGCCGGTCGACGTCTGATGCGCCAGATCACGAATATTCATCAAGTTGCGATCCACTTCCCGCGCCACCGCCGCCTGCTGCTCCGAGGCACTGGCAATCACCAGGTTGCGCTCGTTGATCAGGGTAAATGCCGACGCAATTTCTTCCAGCGCCGTGCCCGCCGACTTGGCGATATCCAGCGTGGAGCGCGCCCGGGTATTGCTCTGCTGCATCGAACTGACGGCCTGATCGGTGCCCTGCTGAATGCCGCTGATCATCAGCTCAATTTCCTGGGTCGACTGTTGCGTGCGATGGGCCAAGGCCCGCACCTCATCCGCCACCACGGCAAAACCGCGCCCGGCATCCCCGGCCCGCGCCGCTTCGATCGCGGCATTCAGCGCCAGCAGGTTAGTCTGTTCGGCAATCGAGCGAATCACGTCCAGCACCTTGCTGATGCCATAGACCTTTTGCGCCAATTCTTCGACCTGAGTGGCATTGGCGGTCACGTCCGTGGCCAACGCCTCAATCGACTCCACTGTCTGGTGCACCTGAGCACGCCCGCGCTGGGCGATGCGGTCGGACTCGCGCGACGCCTGCGACGTGGCCACCGCGTTGCTCGCCACTTCTTCCACCGCCGCTGTCATCTGGTTGACCGCCGTGGCGGCCTGTTCGATTTCCTGGTTCTGCTGGTGCAGGCCACGGGTCGCGTCCTCAGTGACGCAACTGAGTTCTTCGGAAGCCGAAGCCAACTGGTTAGAGGATTCGCCAATACGCCGGATGGTGTCGCGCAGATTTTCCTGCATGCCCTTGAGCGCCTGCTGCAAGCGCGCCGGCTCATCATTGCCGGTCACGTTGATCTCACCGGTCAGGTCGCCACTGGCGACGCCCTGCGCGACTTTCAGTGACTGTGCCAACGGCAGCACGATGCTGCGGGTCAGCCACACCGCCAACCCAATGGTAATCAGCGCCGTGAGCACGATCATGCCGACCACCCAGGTACGCGATTGAGTGAACACGCTTTGCGCCAGGCTTGCGGCCAGGTTGGCATTGGTTTTGTTCAAAATGACCAGATCATGCAGAGTGCCGGCCATCTGATCGGCCAGTTGATTCATCTCACCGTTGACGATCTTGATCGCATCGTCCAACTGGTTGGCCTTGGAGAGCGTCATCACCTGCTCTTGGCGTTGCAGGTATTGCTGCTCTTCGGTCTTGAAACGATCAAACAGCGTGCGTTCTTCGGGCAGGACGATCAGCCCCTCGTAAAGTGTCTGGGCGTGGGACATGCCATTTTTCAGATCGGTCAGTTTTTGCTCGTTCTGCGCCAGCGCCTGCGGATCACGGTTGACCACCAACCGCAGGGTCAGCGCGCGAACCCTTAACAGATCCTGGCTCATATCCCCCACCGCCATCACGCTGGGCAGCCAGTTGTTCTCCACCTGGTCCGACTGCTGGCGCATGTTGGCCATCTGCAGCAGTGCGAAGCCGCCCAAGGCGAACACCATCAACGCCAACACGCCAAAGCCCAAGCCGGCGCGGGGAGCGATATTCAGACTACGGATACTCATTGCCTGGTTCCTTCCAAATGCGCTGCATCCACCTGCAGCGGGTCTCCTGAAAGCTATCGGCCCTTCAGCCAAATTGCGTAAGACGAAAACGCGATATCAATGTGCCTGCTCATCGCGAGCGTGTTTCGGCAGAATGGCCAGGAAGTTATCGCGCGCAACCTTACGGGCCACGTCCTCCGGCAGCGCGCCCAGGAAAGGATCAAAGCGGCGCATTTCCTTACCGAGCTTATTGAAGCGCCCTACAACGTCCGAACCCAACATGAAGCGCTCAGGGAAGCGTTCAACCAGCTTTAACCATTGCGCGTGGGGCTTACCTGCCTCATCCAGCAAGTACGGCGTGAGCATGCTCCAAGAGAGGTCGATGTACAGATTGGGATAGGCTTGCAACATACGGCTCAAGGTAGGGAGCAAGAAGTCCATCTGTACCTGATGGCGATGGATCTCTTTACTGGTACCCGCATGCGCCCAGATAAAACGCGTGTGCGGGTGGTTGCGCAGCGATGTCTCCACCTCCGGCAGGTACAGTGGGTTGCGTTCGCGCTTGGAGGTGATGTTGGAGTGCAGCATCACCGGCAAATCGTTTTCGGCGGCGAGGTGATAGACGTGCGTCATGGCTTCATTGTTGGCCCGCGGGGTGTCACCTGCCGTCAAGGCCGTCAGGTCGTCGTGCCGTGTGAACACTTCACCAATGCCCTGCCAGAGCCCTGGGTTGAGGTCGAGCATGCGTTGGATATGCGCCGCCGAGTTCTTGTCGTTAGGGTTAAAGCCGGACAAAAACGGATGAAAATGCTGACGCTGCTCAGGGGTGAGTGTGTTCACCGCTGCAGCGACGATCACGTCGGTGGCGCTGTACCAATAGGCATCGGCATCGTCACCCGCGTAGTAACGCGGGCGCTTGGGTTCGTCTTCGTGCCATTTCTTGGCCACAGGAATGCCAGAAATCATCACATGCTCGATGCGATTATCCGCCATGGCCTTAAGCAGCGTGTCCATGCCTGCCGTTTCCTGGAAGAAGTCGACGTAATGCAGGTGCGCATCGCTGTAGGCATATTCGCGGGCCTGCACGACGAGGCTACTGGCAGCGAGCAACAGGGCAAGACTGAGGCGGGTCCAGGGCACGGTAAAATCTCATAGGGGTGAATTGCGGTAGACCTTGCGCGATGCAAACGGGTTCACCGGCAAAAAACGCGGAACACCCCAGTGCCAGCATGTTCTATAACTGCATGACCTTCATCCTGCCAATCTGTGAGGTTTACCATGCCTGTTACCGTCAACACCCTGAACCACGACAACTTTCGCCACAGTGTGAATATCAATAACCACGAACTGTTCACCGATTTGCCCAAAAGCCTGGGCGGCGACGACTCGGCACCCTCCCCCCACGATTATTTCGATGCTGCCCTGGCCTCGTGCAAGGCGCTGACCGTCAAACTGTATGCCCAGAAAAAAGACATTCCCCTCACCGGCGTCACCGTGGAAGTCACCCACGACAGCACCGAGGAGCAAAAAGGCAAATACACGCTCAACGTCAAGTTAACCCTCAAGGGCGTGCTCACCGATGAACAGCGCGACGAGTTGCACCGCGTGGCTGATCGCTGCCCCGTGCATAAACTGATGACCACCGCAGAAGTCACCATCGAGACGAAACTGTCCGAAGGCGCTTTCAGCCAGTAGCGCCATCCACCCGTCGAGCGGGTTATGCTCAGGGCCATCTAACCCGCTCAGACAGGGACGCACCATGACCACCCTCACCGTGATCCGCCCGCGCGCGGAAGATGTCGAAGGCCAGCCGATCCTGCGCCCGTTGCCGTCGCGCGAATGCCGCAGCGTCGGGCCTTTTGTGTTCTTCGACCACATGCTGCTGACGCGTTATGCGCCGGGCACCGGCATGAATATCCGCCAGCACCCGCATATCGGGCTGTCGACGCTCACTTATCTATTCGAAGGTGCCTTGCAGCACAAAGACAGCCTCGGCTCGGACCAGTTGGTGCAAGCCGGCGACGTCAGCTGGATGACGGCCGGCAGTGCGATTGCCCACGTCGAACGCACGCCCGAGGCGATCAAGGCTGAAGGTTTCAGCCTGCATGGCCTGCAAGTGTGGCTGGCCTCACCCAAAGACCACGAACACGGGCCTGGGCATTACAGCCATCACTCGGCGGCGACCCTGCCAGTCAGTGACAACCTGGGCGTGCAGATTCGTCTGATCGCCGGTAGCGGCTTCTGTCTCAAATCACCGGTGCCGGTGCTGTCGCCTACGTTGTATGCCGAGGTGCAGATGCAGACGGCCACGACGCTGTTGATCCCGGATGAGCACGAGGAACGGGCGGTGTATGTACTGGAGGGTGAGGCGCAGTTGGACGGCGAGGTCTTGGCAGTGAACAGCCTGGTGGTGCTGCCTGCCGGGCAGGCAATGACGCTGTTTGCTGAAAGCGATTGCCACCTGATGGTGTTTGGCGGTGCGCCACTGGATGGGCCACGGCGGATCAACTGGAATTTTGTGGCGAGCGATCCGGCCATGATCGAACAGGCGCGGCAGCGTTGGGCGGCTGGTGATTGGCCGACGGTGCCGGGAGAGTCTGAAAGGATTGAGTTGCCTGTCAGATAGCTATCGCAGGCAAGCCAGCTCCCACATTTAACCGTGTTCACCAATCAAAATGTGGGAGCGGGCTTGCTCGCGAAGAGGCCGGCACAGGCGCTAAAGATTTAGCCCTTGAACACTTCATCCAACAAGTTATGCATCGAATGGAACGCCCGCGCAGCGGTCTTCGCGTCGTACATCATCTTGCCCGGCACATTGGCATGCGGGTCAGTGAAGGAATGCACCGCACCGCCGTAGCTCAGCAACTGCCAATCCACACCGGCCGCGTTCATTTCATCTTCAAACGCCGGCAACTGTTCCTTGGGCACCAAGGGGTCGGAAGCGCCGTGCAGTACCAGCACTGAACCTGTGATGTTTTTCGCATCCGCCGGGTTCGGCGTATCGAGCGTGCCGTGGAACGACACGGCGGCCTTCAACGCTGCGCCGGTACGCGCCAGCTCCAGGGAGCAGCAACCGCCGAAGCAGAAACCAAAGGTCGCCAACTTCGAGGTATCGACAGCGGCTTCGGTCTGGCCTTGCAGTTGCTCAAAGGCTGCCTGCATACGCTTGTTCAGCAATGGGCGGTCATTTTTCAACGGCATCATTGCCGCGCCCGCTTCATCGCCATTCGATGGGCGTACGGTTTGCCCGTACAGGTCGGCGATCAGCACCACGTAGCCCTTGGCGGCGACGCTTTTGGCAATGTCTTCGGCACCCGCACTCACACCCATCCAGTTCGGTGCCATCAACAGACCCGGCAGCGGGCCCTTATGGCTGGCATCGAATGCCAGGCGGCTTTCATAAGACTGGCCATCAATCTGATAGACCACGGAACGCACAGTGACTTGGCTCATCATTTACTCCAGTTGAGGTGCACTAGAACGAAAAAACCCGCCGAAGCGGGTTTTTCTACAACGGTGTTAAACCGACAGTTCAACCAACAGCTTGTTCAGTCGGCGCACGTAGGCGGCCGGGTCTTTCAAGCTGTCGCCAGCGGCCAGGGCCGCCTGGTCGAAGAGGATGTGCGACAAGTCGCCAAAACGCTCTTCGCTTTGCTCGCCGTCGAGTTTCTCGATCAGCGGGTGAGCCGGGTTGAATTCGAAGATCGGCTTGGAGTCCGGAACCTTCTGACCGCTCGCTTCCAGGATCTGACGCATCTGCATGCCCAGGTCCTGCTCGCCGATGGCCAGAATCGCCGGGGAGTCGGTCAGACGGTGCGAAACCCGCACTTCGCTGACAGCATCGCCCAGAGCGGTCTTGATCCGCTCAACCAGGCCTTCTTTGGCCTTGGCGACTTCTTCGGCTTCCTTCTTCTCTTCTTCGGAGTCCAGGTTACCCAGGTCCAGGTCGCCACGGGCCACGTCGACGAAGGTTTTGCCGTCGAACTCGCTGAGGTAGCTCATCAGCCACTCATCGATACGGTCGGTCAACAGCAGCACTTCGATGCCTTTCTTGCGGAAGACTTCCAGGTGCGGGCTGTTCTTGACCTGAGCGTAGGTTTCGCCGGTCAGGTAGTAGATCTTGTCCTGACCTTCCTTGGCGCGTGCCAGGTACTCGGCCAGCGACACAACCTGCTCACCGTCTTCACCTTGGGTAGACGCAAAACGCAGCAGGCCGGCGATTTTTTCCTTGTTGGCAAAATCTTCCGCCGGGCCTTCTTTCATGACCTGACCGAAGTTTTTCCAGAAGCCCTTGTATTGCTCAGGCTCGTTCTTCGCCAGTTTTTCCAGCATGTCGAGCACGCGCTTGGTCAGCGCCGACTTCATGGAGTCGATGATCGGGTCTTTCTGCAGGATTTCCCGCGACACGTTCAGCGACAGGTCGTTGGAGTCGACCACGCCTTTGATAAAGCGCAGGTACAGCGGCAGGAAGGACTCTGCCTGGTCCATCACGAACACGCGCTGCACGTACAGCTTCAGGCCTTTTGGCGCTTCACGCTGGTACAGGTCGAACGGAGCACGGGCCGGTACGTAGAGCAGCGAGCTGTATTCCAGCTTGCCTTCGACCTTGTTGTGGCTCCAGCTCAGCGGGTTTTCGTAGTCGTGAGCGATGTGCTTGTAAAACTCCTGGTATTCCTCGTCTTTGACTTCAGTACGAGGACGCGTCCACAAGGCGCTGGCACGGTTGACCACTTCCCATTCCTGGGCAGGCTGCTCTTCGCCTTCGGCAGCAGCTTGCTCTTTCGGCAACTCGATCGGCAGCGCGATGTGGTCGGAGTATTTCTTGATGATATTGCGCAGGCGCCAGCCATCGGCGAACTCATCTTCAGCCGCTTTCAGGTGCAGCACGATGCGGGTACCACGGTCAGCCTTGTCGAGGGTGGCGATTTCGAACTCGCCCTCACCTTTGGAAGACCAGTGCACACCTTCGCTGGCGGCGAGGCCGGCGCGGCGGCTGAACACTTCAACCTTGTCAGCAACGATAAAGGCCGAGTAAAAGCCCACACCGAATTGACCGATCAGGTGCGAATCCTTTTTCTGATCGCCCGACAGGTTCTTCATGAAATCTGCGGTGCCGGATTTGGCGATGGTACCCAGATGGGTGATCGCGTCTTCACGGCTCATGCCGATACCGTTGTCTTCGAGGGTGACGGTCTTGGCGTCCTTGTCGAAGCTCACACGGATTTTCAGTTCGGCGCCACCTTCCAGCAATTCAGGCTTGGACAGGGCTTCGAAACGTAATTTGTCGACAGCGTCAGAGGCGTTCGAGATCAATTCGCGAAGGAAGATTTCCTTGTTGGAATACAGCGAATGGATCATGAGGTGCAGCAGTTGCTTCACCTCGGTCTGGAAGCCCAGGGTTTCCTTTTGAGTTTCCACACTCATGGTCATCAAACTCCAATTGGATGGCAGTGGCCGCGCCCTTAAGGGTTGGCGGCGGGTTGTCATCAAAGTTGGGGGCTAAGACCAGGATTTCAAGGGCGCGCTGTTTCCTCAATCTTGAAATGTGCGCGAGCGGTGGCAATCGGTTCGGCCGGGGTGCTTTGCCAGGCAGTGATTGCCACATTGGCGACGCGCCGGCCCTGGCGCCACACCTGGCATTTGGCGTAAGTGTCACGAAACTGGCCGGCGCGCAGGTAATCCAGGGAAAAATCGATGATTTTCGGCAGGCCCGGCGCGCCGGTAAATACCAGCAGGTGCAGCGCCGCCGACAGCTCCATAAACCCGGCAATCACCCCACCGTGCAGCGCCGGCAATATGGGGTTACCAATGTTGTCCTTGTTGGCCGGCAGACGAAACAGCAATTCATCCCCCAACCTTGTGCATTCAATGCCAATCAGCTTGGCGTAGGGGACCAGGTCGAGCAGCGCCTCGTAGTTACCCCGGTGATGGGCCTGTTCGAGGCGGGTCTTGAATCGATGTGTCATGCCTGCTCTCCCTTGAGGGTGCTGCCCAGCCCGTGCGTGCCCTTGAGGCGCTTGCCCATGCGCATGAACGTGCCGACCACGTGGGCGATGGGCTGCTGCGGATCATCCTGGTAGGCGAAGCCGCGGGTGAAGATCACGTCGGTGGTCACCCGATAGCATTGGGCGAAGCCGTACACGGGCTTGTGCGGTTCGGCCGGATGCATGTAGTCGACACGCAGGTCGAGCGTCGGGCACACCTCGAACTCCGGCAAGACACACAGCGTGGCCATGCCGCAGGCAGTGTCCATCAAGGAGGTCAGCGCGCCGCCGTGAATCACGCCGGTTTGAGGATCGCCGACGATGCTCGGGCTGTAAGGCAGGACCAGCGTCATGCCCTCCTCGCTGGCAGCATGGACGGTGATGCCTAATACCTGGCAGTGGCGCAGCGCCGAAACAAAGCGTGTGGCACGCGCTAACAAGGGATTTTCGGTCATGTGTTCAGACTCTTATTAGTGTCGATTAGAGGCGTCCGGGGGCAAGGGCAAAAGTTCCTTGAGCGTCACGTTTTATATATCTTTGAAACAAAAGGAACTAATGCTGGCCGTCTAAGCTCGAAAGGCCAGTAGATATCTTCACTAAGGAGAAACACCCCATGCGCAAGACTTTAGCTATTTCCATGATGCTGGCTGCTGCCCTCGGCCTCGCTGCCTGCGATAAGAAATCCGAAGACAAAGCCCAAGATGCCCAAGCGCATTCTGAGCAAGCTCAGAAGGACATGGCGAAAGCACAGGATAAAGTGAACGACGCTGCAAAAGAAAACGCCGATGCTGCCAAAGCTCAGGCTGATGCGAACGCTGAAAAAGCAAAAGAAGACGGTACCGCTACTCCAGTAGCACCTGCCAAGCCTTAATAGCCTGGCAATTGCTGCAAAAAGAAAGCCCGCTTACATAGCGGGCTTTACTTTGTCTGCTGTTTTTCCAGCGCCGAAAAGTTTAATTAACCTTGGCGCCACGCGTTAAGACACGGCTTCTTTAGCCGGCTCCGTCACCGGCATATCGGTTGGCGTGTAGACCATGACCTGCAGTACGTCGGAATGAAACTCGCGGCGATACAGCACCAACACTACCCCGCTGCTCATCAACATGAATAACCACGGGCTGACAAACCAGGCCAGCATGGTCATGCCAAAGTAATAAGCACGCAGGCCAAAGTTGAACTGGTTGGCCGCCATGGAAATCACCCGCGCTGCCCGCAGGGCGAACGCGTTGCGCTCCTGCTCCGACACATGCCGTTCACCAATCATCGGCGCCGACCCCACCAGCACCGCGGCGAAGTTGTATTGGCGCATGCACCAGCTGAAGGTGAAAAACGCATAGACGAACACCAGTGCCAGGCACAGCAGCTTGATTTCCGACATGCCCTGGGACGCCTGTTGCACCATGGGAATGTCCGCCAGCAACGATACCGCACGCTCGGAAGCACCCAGCACTGTCAGGATACCGGCGAGGATGATCAAGGTACTGGATGCGAAGAACGAGGCATTGCGCTCCAGGTTACCGATCACGCTGGCATCGGCGATACGGTTATCGCGCAGCAACATGCGGCGCATCCAGTCTTCACGATACAGATGCAGCACGCTGGCCAGGCACGCAGTGTCACGGGCCTTCCACGTGGCGTATCGGGTGTAACCGCCCCAGCACAATACGAACCAGAGGGCAGCAAGCAGGTGGATCTGATTGGTTTCAACGAACGACATGCGGGGGCCTTTTGCTCGGTGTACGGATATTAATGCGATCTAAATGTGGGAGCGGGCTTGCTCGCGAACGCGGTGTGTCAGTCTCCTGGTGCATTACTGATCCACCGCGTTCGCGAGCAAGCCCGCTCCCACACTGACCGTATTCCACACTTTAGGGGTTGTGGTCTCACACACAAAAAAATGCCCCGTATCGATTGATACGGGGCATTTCAGTACAGCGTGAAACCGCGGGTTAGGCGATGGCTTCGCTGCGTTTGCCAAGCATGCGGTCAACCACTACGGCAACGACCAGCGTCATCACCGCCGGCACCAGCCACGCCAGGCCTTGCTCGCTCAGCGGCAGATGTGCCAACTGCGCAGGCATCCAATCCGCCAGGCCCGCGCCCTTGAGCGCATCAATGCAACCAAAGATGAACGACACCAGCATGACCGGGCCGACGATGCGGCCCTGCTCAAGCCAGAAATCTTTGCAGAAGCTCAGGGCCACCAGCACGATGCACGGCGGGTAGATCGCCGTGAGTACCGGGATCGAGAAGGCAATCAGCTTGGTCAGGCCCAGGTTGGACACAAACAGCGAGAACAGTGCGAGGATCACTACCAGCGTCTTGTAGGACAGCGGCAGGACTTTGCTGAAGTACTCGGCACACGCGCAGGTCAGGCCAACAGCGGTGACCAGGCACGCCAGAGAGATCAGCACAGCGAGGAAGCCACTGCCCAGGGAGCCGAACGTGTGTTGCACGTAAGCATGCAGCACGGCAGCGCCATTGCTTGCACCGGCGGCCACGGCATGGCTGCCCGACCCCAGACGGAACAGGCTGATGTACACCAGGGCCAGGCCCACGCCGGCAATCAGCCCGGCGATGATCGCGTAGCGGGTGATCAGCTGTGGCGATTCAACGCCACGAGAACGGATGGCATTGACGATGACGATACCGAATACCAGCGCGCCGAGGGTATCCATGGTCAGGTAACCATTGATGAAGCCCTGGGAGAACGGTGCGGCAACGTATTCCGGCGTCGCGACGCCCACGTCACCGGCCGGCAAGGCAAACGCGGCGATGCCGAGAATAGCCAGGGCGATGATTTTCAGCGGCGCCAGGAAGCGACCTACGGTATCCAGCAGTCGGCCCGGGTAGAGGGAAACAAAGAACACCACCAGGAAATACACCGAGCTGTAGAGGAACAGCGCCAATGGGCTTTCGCCGGTCAGCGGCGCCAGGCCCACTTCAAACGAAACGGTCGCAGTGCGCGGAGTGGCGAACAATGGCCCTACCGCCAGATACGCCGCCGCCGCGAGCAGGCCGCCGGCGATCTTGCCGATCGGGCTGCTCAACGCGTCCATACCGCCGCCGACCTTGGCCAGGGCGATCACGGTGACCACCGGCAGACCGACCGCGGTGATCAGGAAGCCCAGCGCTGCCATCCAGACGTGAGGCCCGGACTGCAAACCAACGATAGGCGGGAAGATGATGTTGCCGGCGCCCACGAACAGGGCGAAGGTCATAAAGCCTAACGCCAGGACATCCTGGCTTTTCAACACTTTCATTTAAGGAAATACCACACTACTGAATCGGAATTTAGAGAGGGATTCCCTGTGGATGAGGGAACTGCTGCCGGTCCTGATGGGGACCGACCGGTCTAGCGCGCAGCTTCCTTTTGGGATGCGGACGCATAAAGAGGCGGCTAGAGTACAGAATTAGGCCGACAAACGCACTGTTGCGGGGCGAACTGTCCGATAAGCGACATCACAATGTCGCGTTTTCATACTTAATTTTGACAATACAACCCCATGTGGGAGCTGGCTTGCCTGCGATGCGGGCGACTCGGTCCATCAGGTAAACCGAGTCGATGCTATTGCAGGCAAGCCAGCTCCCACATGTGAACGGGGCATCCAATCTGATGAGCAATACCCAGAACGCACAAAGGCCACCCGAAGGTGGCCTTTGCTTGGTAAAGCGTCAGCTAAGCGCGAGGCTTACTTGACAGCCCAACCGGTCAGCTCGGACAAAGCCTTGCCGATGTCTGCCAGCGAACGCACGGTTTTAACGCCTGCGTCTTCCAGGGCAGCAAACTTCTCGTCTGCTGTGCCTTTGCCGCCGGAGATGATTGCGCCAGCATGGCCCATGCGCTTGCCAGCAGGGGCAGTCACACCAGCGATGTAGGAAACAACCGGCTTGGTCACGTGTGCCTTGATGTAGGCAGCCGCTTCTTCTTCAGCCGAACCGCCGATCTCACCGATCATGACGATCGCTTCGGTCTTCGGGTCTTCCTGGAACAGTTTCAGGATGTCGATGAAGTTCGAGCCTGGGATCGGGTCACCGCCGATGCCGACGCAAGTCGACTGGCCGAAACCGGCGTCAGTCGTTTGCTTGACAGCTTCGTAGGTCAGGGTGCCGGAACGGGAAACGATACCGACTTTGCCTGGCAAGTGAATGTGACCAGGCATGATGCCGATCTTGCATTCGCCTGGAGTGATCACGCCTGGGCAGTTAGGGCCGATCAGGACTACGCCCAGCTCGTCACACTTAACTTTAGCGTCCAGCATGTCCAGGGTAGGAATGCCTTCGGTGATGCAAACGATCAGCTTGATGCCGCCGAATGCCGCTTCCAGGATCGAGTCTTTGCAGAAAGGAGCTGGAACGTAGATCACGCTGGCGGTGGCGCCAGTGGCAGCTACAGCGTCTTTCACGGTGTTGAACACTGGCAGACCCAGGTGCTCGGTGCCGCCCTTACCAGGAGTAACGCCACCCACCATCTTGGTGCCGTATTCGATGGCTTGCTGGGTGTGGAAACTACCTTGCGAACCGGTAATACCCTGGCAGATAACTTTGGTGTCTTTATTGATCAGGACGCTCATTATTTGCCCTCCGCAGCTTTGACAACTTGTTGAGCAGCGTCGGTCAGGCTGGTAGCCGCGATGATGTTCAAACCGCTTTCTGCCAGTACTTTAGCGCCCAGTTCAGCGTTGTTACCTTCAAGGCGAACAACAACCGGGATTTTAACGCCGACTTCTTTCACTGCACCGATGATGCCTTCGGCAATCATGTCGCAACGAACGATGCCGCCGAAGATGTTGACCAATACTGCAGCGACGTTAGTGTCGGACAGGATGATCTTGAAGGCTTCGGTAACGCGTTCTTTGGTAGCACCGCCGCCCACGTCGAGGAAGTTGGCTGGTTTGCCGCCATGCAGGTTGACGATGTCCATGGTACCCATGGCCAGGCCAGCACCGTTGACCATGCAACCGATGTTACCTTCCAGGGCTACGTAGTTCAGTTCGAACTTGGCAGCGTGCGCTTCGCGCGGATCGTCTTGCGACGGATCGTGGAAAGTTTTCAGCTTAGGCTGACGGTACATGGCGTTGGCGTCGATGTTGATCTTGGCGTCGAGGCAGTGCAGATCGCCGTCAGCCTTGATCACCAGCGGGTTCACTTCCAGCAGGGCCAGATCGTGATCCTGGAACAGTTTGGCCAGACCTACGAAGATCTTGGCGAACTGGGCAACTTGCTTGCCTTCCAGACCCAGCTGGAAAGCCAGTTCGCGACCCTGGAATGGCTGAGCGCCAACCAGTGGATCGATAGTGGCTTTCAGAATTTTTTCTGGAGTGTCGTGAGCGATCTTCTCGATGTCCACGCCACCTTCGGTGGAAGCCATGAACACGATGCGACGGCTCGAACGGTCAACGACAGCGCCCAGGTACAGCTCTTTAGCGATATCAGTGCACGATTCAACCAGGATCTTGGTGACTGGTTGGCCATTGGCATCAGTCTGGTAAGTCACCAGACGCTTGCCCAGCCACTGCTGTGCGAAGGCCTTGGCGTCTTCTTTGCTGCGAACCAGCTTAACGCCGCCCGCTTTACCGCGACCACCAGCGTGGACCTGGGCTTTGACAACCCACTCGGTACCACCGATTTTGTCGCAAGCTTCTGCTGCTGCTTCCGGGGTGTCTACTGCGTAGCCCTGGGATACTGGCAGGCCGTATTCAGCGAACAGCTGCTTACCCTGATACTCGTGAAGATTCATGCTTTTTACCGTCTTCGTTAGGTACTGCGCATTCGGCGCTGCGCTCATTATGAGTGCCGCGCCACCTGTGACTGCTGCTTGCGCAACTTGCGGGGCTCAAGGCCCGTAAAGCTGCGCAAGACTGCGTCCAGCGGACATTCCGCGGTGAGTCTTGCGCGCAAGGCTCACGACGGGCAACCGCCGTGGTTTCTTATTATCTCGCTTAGCGCTTCTTGCGGTTGGCGATGTGGATGGCGCCGCCATTCACTGCCAACGCTGCTTCGTGCAACGCTTCGGACAGGGTCGGATGGGAGAAGACCATCATGCCCAGGTCCTCGGCACTGGTGCCGAATTCCATACCGATCGCGCCTTGCTGAACCAGTTCTGCAGCGCTCGGGCCAATCACGTGGACGCCCAATACGCGGTCAGTCTTGGCATCAGCGATGACTTTGACAAAACCACCGGTGTCGTTGGCTGCCATGGCACGGCCAGAAGCGGCAAACGGGAAGGTGCCGACGTTAACTTCAACGCCTTCAGCTTTCAACTGCTGTTCGTTCTTGCCGACCCATGCAATTTCCGGGTGGGTGTAGATAACCGATGGGATCAGGTCGTAGTTCATCTGGGTTTTGTGGCCCTTGATGCGCTCGACAACCATGATGCCTTCTTCGGAAGCCTTGTGCGCCAGCATCATGCCGCGAACCACGTCGCCAATGGCGTACACGCCAGGAACGGTGGTAGCGCAGTGATCGTCAACGTGGATGAAACCACGCTCGTCGATGTTCACGCCGCTGTCGGAAGCCAACAGGTCAGCTGTGACTGGACGGCGACCAACGGCAACAATCAGCTTGTCGAAAGTGATGGTCTGTTCGCCATCCTTGTCGGTGTAGGTCACGACAACTTCTTCGCCGTTAACCTTCGAGCCGGTCACGCGAGCACCCAGCTTGATGTCCAGACCTTGTTTGGTCAGGGTTTTGTAGGCTTCTTTGGACACCGCAGTGTCGGCAGCCAGCAGGAACGTGTCCAGGGCTTCCAGAACGGTCACTTCGGAACCCAGACGCGACCATACCGAACCCAGTTCCAGACCGATTACGCCAGCGCCGATCACGCCCAAACGCTTGGGAACCGCTTGGAATTCCAGGGCGCCGGTCGAATCAACGATCACGTTCTGGTCAACTGGAGCCGGTGGAATGTCGATTGGGCGCGAGCCTGGAGCCAGGATCACGTTTTCGGCTTCGATGACTTCTACCGAACCGTCTGGCTTGGTGATTTCAACTTTCTTGCCGGCCAGCAGTTTGCCGTGGCCTTGCAGGGAAGTCACACCGTTGGCCTTGAACAAGGTCGCAACGCCGGAAGTCAGGCCTTTAACGATGTTGGCTTTACGGCCGACCATTGCTGGCACGTCCATGGTCACGCCAGCGTGGTTGATGCCGTGGATCGCGAAACCGTCTTGGGCTTCGTGGAATTTCCAGGAGCTGTCCAGCAGCGCCTTGGAAGGAATGCAACCGACGTTCAGGCAAGTACCGCCCAGCGCCAGTTTGCCTTCCTTGTCGGTGTATTTTTCGATGCAAGCAGTCGAGAGGCCCAGTTGTGCGGCCTTGATGGCGGCAACGTAGCCGCCAGGACCTGCACCAATCACTACGACGTCAAATTTCTGTGTCATGAAAATAGATCCTCTATTAGCTCGGAGCGTCAAGCTTCAAGCTTCAAGCTGCAAGCCAAACTGCGTTTACTTGCAGCTTGTAGCTCACAACTTGAAGCTGCCTCAATCAAATATCCAGCAGCAGACGAGCCGGGTCTTCCAGCAGGTTCTTGATGGTCACCAGGAAAGTCACGGCTTCTTTACCATCGATCAGGCGGTGATCGTAAGACAGTGCCAGGTACATCATTGGGCGGATCACGACTTGGCCGTTGATGGCCATCGGACGCTGGATGATGTTGTGCATGCCCAGGATCGCAGCTTGTGGCGGGTTGACGATCGGGGTCGACATCATCGAACCGAAGGTACCACCGTTGGTGATGGTGAAGGTACCACCGGTCATCTCGTCGATGGTCAGCTTGCCGTCACGGGCTTTCTTGCCGAAGCCAGCGATGCCGCCTTCGATTTCAGCCAGGCTCATCAGCTCGGCGTTACGCAGAACCGGTACGACCAGGCCACGGTCGCTGGACACGGCAACGCCGACGTCGGCATAACCGTGGTAAACGATGTCGCTGCCGTCGATGGAAGCGTTGACTGCCGGGAAGCGTTTCAGCGCTTCGGTGGCCGCTTTCACGAAGAACGACATGAAGCCCAGGCGCACGCCATTGTGGGACTTCTCGAACAGGTCCTTGTACTTCGAACGCAGGGCCATGACTTCAGTCATGTCGACTTCGTTGAAAGTGGTCAGCATCGCCATGTTCGACTGTGCTTCAACCAGACGCTTGGCCACGGTGGCACGTACACGAGTCATCGGTACGCGCTTCTCGGTGCGGTCGCCAGCAGCGAACACAGGCGCAGCGGCAGCTGGAGCAGCAGCCTTGGCAGGTGCGGCGGCCGGAGCGTTTTTCTTGGCTTCAACGGCAGCAACCACGTCTTCCTTGGTCACACGGCCGTCTTTGCCGGTGCCTTTGATGGAAGCCAGATTGATGCCGTTTTCTTCGGCCAGCTGACGCGCAGCCGGTGCAGCGATTGGATCTTCGCCAGCGGCAGCTGGAGCAGCGGCTGGAGCGGAAGCAGCAGCAGCAGGTGCAGCAGCGGCCGGAGCAGGTGCAGCAGCGCCGCCTGCTTCGATCGAGCCCAGGATCTGGTTCGACAGGACGGTAGCGCCCTCTTCAGCAACGATCGCGCCCAGCACGCCGTCAGCTTCGGCCAACACTTCCAGAACGACTTTGTCGGTCTCGATGTCGACGATCAGGTCATCACGCTTTACAGCGTCGCCTGGTTTCTTGTGCCAGGTGGCAACGGTGCCATCGGCAACCGATTCCGGGAATGACGGGGCTTTGATTTCGATAGCCATTATCTGTGGGTCCTTAAAATTCGGTTTCAGTCAGCGCGAAGGCGTTAAACAGTGAAAGCATCTTGCAGCAGTTTTTCCTGCTGCTCGGCGTGCATCGACGCATAACCACACGCAGGTGCAGCAGAAGCATCACGACCGGCATACTCAAGGCCAAGGCCTGTCTTGTGGTTGCCGATGCTGCGACGCAAATGATGCTGGCTGCTGTACCAAGCGCCCTGGTTCATCGGTTCTTCCTGGCACCACACCGCATGGGTGAGGTTGGTGTAAGGCGCGATGGCCTCCATCAGGTCGTCTTCCGGGAACGGGTAAAGCTGCTCGATACGCACGATGGCGATGTCTTCGCGGCCTTCGGCACGGCGTTTTTCCAGCAAGTCGTAGTAAACCTTGCCGCTGCACAGGATCAGGCGAGTGACCTTGGCTGCGTCCAGGGTGTCGATTTCTGGAATAACGGTCTGGAACGAACCGTCGGCCAGATCTTCCAGGGTCGAGATGGCCAATTTGTGACGCAACAGCGACTTCGGAGTCAGCACTACCAGCGGCTTGCGCAGCGGGCGGATCACCTGACGACGCAGCAAGTGGTAGATCTGGGCCGGGGTAGTCGGCACGCACACCTGGATGTTGTGCTCGGCGCACAGCTGCAGGTAACGCTCCAGACGGGCCGAAGAGTGCTCCGGACCCTGACCTTCATAACCGTGTGGCAGCAGCATGGTCAGACCGCACAGACGGCCCCACTTGTGCTCACCGCTGGTGATGAACTGGTCAATAACCACTTGGGCACCGTTGGCGAAGTCGCCGAACTGGGCTTCCCAGATCACCAGCGCCTGAGGCGTGGTGGTGGAGTAACCGTATTCGAACGCCAGTACGGCTTCTTCGGACAGGAACGAATCGAACAGGTCGAAACGTGGCTGGCCTTCGTAAAGGTGTTGCAGCGGAATGTAGGTGCCCGCGTCTTTCTGGTTGTGCAATACCGCGTGACGGTGCGAGAACGTACCACGGCCGATATCCTGGCCGGTCATGCGGATCGGGTGACCTTCGAACGCCAGGGTCGCGTACGCCATGGTTTCGGCGTAACCCCAGTTGATCGGCAGGCCGCCGGCTTGCATCTTCTGACGGTCTTCGTAGATCTTCGCAACCTGGCGCTGCACAACGAAGCCTTCTGGAATTTCCAGCAGCTTGGCAGACAGTTCCTGCAAGGTTTTCAGATCGAACGAGGTGTCGTGACGCGCAGTCCAGGCGTGGCCCAGGTACGGACGCCAGTCAACGAACAGCTCTTTGTTCGGCTCTTTAACCAGGCTTTTTACGACATGCAGACCGTTGTCCAGCGCGTTGCGGTATTCATCGACTTTCGCCTGAACACGCGCATCGTCAACCACGCCGGCCTTGGTCAGGCTTTCAGCGTACAGCTCACGGGTGGTGCGCTGCTTGGCGATTTGCTGGTACATCAACGGCTGGGTGCCGCTAGGCTCATCCGCTTCGTTGTGACCGCGACGGCGGTAGCAAACCAGGTCGATCACCACGTCACGCTTGAACTGCATGCGGTAGTCGATAGCGAGCTGGGTCACGAACAACACGGCTTCCGGATCATCACCATTCACATGGAGGATCGGCGCCTGGATCATCTTGGCAACGTCGGTGGCGTACTCGGTAGAGCGCGCGTCCAGCGGGTTGCTGATGGTGAAGCCAACCTGGTTGTTGATGACGATGTGAACCGTACCGCCAGTCTTAAAGCCGCGAGTCTGCGACATCTGGAACGTTTCCAGAACCACGCCTTGGCCGGCGAATGCCGCGTCACCGTGGATGGAAATCGGCAGGACCTTTTCACCGGTGGCATCGTTACGACGATCCTGACGAGCACGGACCGAACCCTCGACCACTGGGGAAACGATTTCCAGGTGGGATGGGTTGAACGCCATGGCCAGGTGAACTTCACCGCCGGTGGTCATCACGTTGGACGAGAAGCCCTGGTGGTATTTAACGTCACCGGAACCCAGTTCGACCTTCTTCTTGCCTTCGAACTCGTCGAACAGCTCGCGCGGGTTCTTGCCGAAGGTATTGACCAACACGTTCAGGCGACCACGGTGAGCCATGCCGATCACGACTTCCTTGGTGCCATAGGAACCGGAACGCTGGATCAGCTCGTCGAGCATTGGAATGAGGCTCTCGCCGCCTTCCAGGCCAAAACGCTTGGTGCCCGGGTATTTGGTGCCCAGGTATTTCTCGAGACCTTCAGCTGCGGTCACGCGCTCGAGCAGGTGGCTGCGTACGTCGGCGGACAGCACCGGACGGCCACGCACACCTTCCAGGCGATGCTGGAACCAGTGGCGTTGCTCGGAATCGGTGATATGCGTGAACTCAGCGCCGATGGTGCGGCAATATGTCTGCTGCAACGCTTCGTGAATTTCGCGTAGGCTCGCTTCCTCTTTGCCGATGAACAGGTCGCCGGCACGGAAGGTCGTATCAAGATCGGCATTGGTCAAGCCGTAATGATTGATCGACAGGTCAGCAGGTGCAGGACGCTGCCAGAGCCCCAGCGGGTCAAGCTGGGCCGCCTGGTGGCCACGCATCCGGTAAGCCTGGATCAGTCGCAATACTTCAACTTGCTTCTTCTCATGCTCGCTGCTCACGCTCCCGGCGGAAACCGGCTGAGCGCGGCGCTGGTTCTTTGCCAGCAGCACAAACTGATCGCGAATTGTTGCGTGCGATACATCGGTGGCAGCGTTGCCGTCTGAAGACAACGTCTGAAATTTGGTGCGCCATTCTTCTGGCACAGCGTTAGGGTCGTGCAGGTAGAGCTCATAAAGCTCTTCCACATAGGCAGCGTTACCACCTGAAAGATAGCCGCTGTTCCACATGCGCTGCATCACGCTTTCTTGCATGCTTGGTCACCCTCGATTTGGGGACACCACCGG
Source organism: Pseudomonas antarctica (assembly GCF_001647715.1). Lineage (NCBI taxonomy): Bacteria > Pseudomonadati > Pseudomonadota > Gammaproteobacteria > Pseudomonadales > Pseudomonadaceae > Pseudomonas > Pseudomonas antarctica. Next base: position 2,102,108 of record NZ_CP015600.1, on the reverse strand, counting down.
CGGAAACACCGAGTTTGCTTGCAAAAGGCCAAGTGCAGCGACCAAAACAAGCCACTTAGGATCACGCTGATAGTTCGGGTACCAACCCGAATGCCCCTGCTTGTCTCATTTCTTCAAAATAAGAGCCGCGGCTTTGTAAGTCGCTGCTCAAGTTAAAACTACGGCGCCGGTTGAAGCCTGCGCCGTAGCATTTACGGGCACAACGGTCCTGCTTTGTTACAACGTCAGTTACACGCCGCTTTGCAGCAGCATGTTACGGATGTGACCAATGGCCTTAGTCGGGTTCAGGCCTTTAGGACATACGTTGACGCAGTTCATGATCCCGCGGCAGCGGAATACGCTGAACGGGTCATCCAGCGAAGCCAGACGCTCGGACGTCTTGGTGTCACGGCTGTCTGCCAGGAAGCGGTACGCTTGCAGCAGAGCGGCTGGACCCAGGAACTTGTCCGGGTTCCACCAGAAGGACGGGCACGAGGTCGAGCAGCAAGCGCACAGGATGCACTCGTACAGACCGTCGAGCTTTTCACGCTCTTCAGGGGACTGCAGACGCTCGATGGCCGGAGCCGGCGTGTCGTTCTGCAGGAACGGCTTAACTTTCTCGTATTGCTTGTAGAAGATGCTCATATCGACGACCAGGTCACGGATAACCGGCAAACCTGGCAGAGGACGAACGATCAGCTTGTTGCCTTTGACGACGGCGGACAGCGGCGTAATGCACGCCAGGCCGTTTTTGCCGTTGATGTTCATGCCGTCGGAACCGCACACACCTTCACGGCAAGAGCGACGATAGGAGAAACCTTCGTCCTGCTCTTTGATCAGTGCCAATACATCCAGCACCATCAGGTCTTTACCACCGGTATCGACCTGGAATTCCTGCATGAACGGCGCAGCGTCCTGATCAGGGTTGTAGCGGTAAACACTGACTTTCAACATGGCAGCCACCCTTAGTAAGTCCGAATCTTCGGTTCAAAGGTCGGAACTGTCTTCGGCGAGAAGTTCACGGCACGCTTGGTTACGCGCTTGTCACCCGGGAAGTACAGGGTGTGGCACAACCAGTTTTCGTCGTCGCGATCTTCAAAGTCTTCACGAGCGTGAGCACCACGGGATTCTTTACGAACCTCGGCGGCGATCGCAGTCGCTTCAGCCACTTCCAACAGGTTTTGCAGCTCAAGTGCTTCGATACGAGCGGTGTTGAACGCCTGGCTCTTATCGTTGATCTTGACGTTGGCAATACGCTTGCGCAGATCGGCCAGCTGGGCGATACCCTTCTGCATGTATTCGCCAGTACGGAATACACCGAAGTAGTTCTGCATGCAGTTTTGCAGCTCGCGACGCAGGGTAGCTACGTCTTCACCATCGGTACGCTCGTTCAGAGCGTTCAGGCGCGCCAGGGCGGCCTCGATATTGGCGTCGGTAGCGTCATCGTATTCGATGCCGTCGGTCAGGGCTTTTTCCAGGTGCAGGCCGGCCGCGCGGCCGAACACCACCAGGTCGAGCAGCGAGTTGCCGCCCAGACGGTTGGCACCGTGAACCGATACGCATGCCACTTCGCCTACCGCGAACAGGCCATGAATGATCTCGTCCACGCCTTCAGCGTTCTGAGTGATCGCCTGGCCATGAATGTTGGTCGGAACACCGCCCATCATATAGTGGCAAGTCGGAACAACCGGAACCGGAGCAACCACCGGGTCAACGTGAGCAAAAGTCTTGGACAGCTCACAGATACCTGGCAGGCGGCTGTGCAGCACTTCTTCGCCCAGGTGATCGAGCTTCAGCAGTACGTGGTCGCCATTCGGGCCACAGCCATTGCCAGCGATGATTTCTTTAACCATCGAACGGGCAACAACGTCACGACCGGCAAGGTCTTTCGCGTTCGGAGCATAACGCTCCATGAAACGCTCGCCGTGCTTGTTGATCAGGTAACCACCTTCACCACGGCAACCTTCGGTAACCAGTACGCCCGCGCCGGCGATACCGGTCGGGTGGAACTGCCACATTTCGATGTCTTGTACCGGCACGCCCGCACGCAGTGCCATGCCGACGCCGTCACCGGTGTTGATCAGGGCATTGGTGGTCGAAGCGTAGATACGACCTGCACCGCCAGTCGCCAGAACAGTTGCCTTGGCGCGGATGTAGGTGGTTTCACCGGTTTCGATGCAGATGGCAATCACGCCGACGAATGCGCCGTCCTGGTTTTTGACCAGGTCAACAGCGTAGTACTCGTTCAGGAACGTAGTGCCGGCTTTCAGGTTGCCCTGATAAAGGGTATGCAGCAGCGCATGACCGGTACGGTCGGACGCGGCGCACGTACGGGCAGCCTGGCCGCCTTTACCGTAATCTTTCGACTGGCCGCCGAATGGACGCTGGTAGATACGACCTTGCTCGGTACGCGAGAACGGCAGGCCCATGTGGTCCAGCTCGAACACGGCAGCCGGGCCTTCCTGACACATGTATTCGATAGCGTCCTGGTCACCGATGTAGTCGGAACCCTTGACGGTATCGTACATGTGCCAGCGCCAGTCATCGTTCGGATCGGCGGAGGCGATGGCGCAGGTGATGCCACCCTGGGCTGAAACAGTGTGCGAACGCGTCGGGAACACCTTGGTGATCACGGCAGTCTTGTGACCACCCTGAGCCAGCTGCAGCGCTGCGCGCATGCCAGCACCGCCGCCACCAATGATGATGGCGTCGAAGGAAATAGTTGGAATGTTAGCCATGACTCAGATACCCCAAAGAATCTGCACACCCCAGACGAAGTAAGCGAACATCGCGACGCCGCATACTGCCTGGAAGAGGAAACGTACTGCAGTCGCGGACTTGCCCAGCGCCATCGGCGTCAGGTAGTCGGTCGCGATGGTCCACATGCCGACCCAGGCGTGAGCGCCCAGGGCTACAAGTGCCAGCAGACTGAAGATTCGCATCGCATTGTGGGAAAACAGGCCGTGCCATTGCTCATAGCCAATGCCCGGGTTTGCGACGAGGTATCCGATCAGGAAAATGAAATAAGCCGCGAGAACGACCGCAGACACACGCTGCGCCATCCAGTCATAGAGGCCTGAACGCGATAGGTTCGTAACGCTGGTTACCATATCCAAACTCCTGCCAGAACGATCAGCGCCACGGAAATGGCGATGATGATTTTCGAGCCCAGGCGGCCGCCTTCCAGCGTCTCACCGATGCCCATATCCATGATCAAGTGGCGCACGCCGGCTACCAGGTGATAAAGCAGAGCGGACAGGAGGCCCCATGCTACGAACTTGGCCAGCGGGCTGGTCAAGCATGCCTTCACCTCGGCGTATCCTTCCTCGGAACCCAGGGATTTGCTCAATGCATAAAGCATGATGCCCAAGCCCAGGAACAGGATGATGCCGGAAACACGGTGCAGGAACGACGTAACGCCGGTGATGGGGAGTTTGATGGTCCTTAGGTCTAGGTTTACAGGTCGTTGGCTATTCACGGCTTTTTTTCACACTGAAGAGCCCCTAACAATCAGGGCAAAGTTGTTGGGGAGTGCACTGGTCAGGTAAGCACCACCCAGGGAGTGCGACCCCCAATGAAAGCAAGCCCAAAAGCCCTTGGCGGTCGGTGGCCGAGTATAGACAGTTAGGCTACTAATGACAACGCGCACACCTCACCCTAATAGCTGATTGCGCTGGCGGGATAAAAGGCGTAAATGGCAGTCAATTTCGACGAAAAAGTACGGTTAAAGCCTTCTGGAGCAAGACTTTAGGCAAATTGACATCTGAATTTATCTCACTATAGTGGTGCGGGCCCTGCGTGGGGGGTCTGTCTGATGATTTGAAGCATAAATAGGAGGCCACATGGCTGACAAAAAAGCGCAGTTGATCATCGAGGGCGCAGCCCCCGTCGAGCTGCCCATTTTAACCGGCACCGTTGGTCCCGATGTTATCGACGTACGGGGCCTGACGGCCACGGGCCGTTTCACTTTCGACCCAGGCTTCATGTCGACCGCCTCTTGCGAGTCGAAGATCACCTATATCGACGGCGACAATGGCATTCTGCTGCACCGGGGCTACCCGATCGAGCAACTGGCTGAGAAGTCGGACTATCTGGAAACCTGCTACCTGCTGCTAAACGGCGAATTGCCAACAGCCGAGCAGAAAGCCCAGTTCGTCAGCACCGTGAAGAACCACACCATGGTTCACGAGCAGTTGAAGACCTTCTTCAACGGCTTCCGTCGCGACGCCCACCCGATGGCCGTCATGTGCGGCGTAGTCGGCGCCCTGTCGGCCTTCTATCACGACTCCCTGGACATCAATAACCCGCAGCATCGCGAAATCTCCGCGATCCGCCTGGTTGCCAAGATGCCAACCCTGGCCGCAATGGTTTACAAGTACTCCATGGGCCAGCCCATGATGTACCCGCGCAACGACCTGACGTACGCGGAAAACTTCCTGCACATGATGTTCAACACCCCGTGCGAGATCAAACCGATCAGCCCGGTGCTGGCCAAGGCGATGGACCGGATTTTCATCCTCCACGCCGACCACGAGCAGAACGCCTCCACCTCTACCGTACGTCTGGCCGGCTCTTCGGGTGCCAACCCGTTCGCCTGTATCGCCGCCGGTATCGCCGCACTGTGGGGCCCTGCCCACGGCGGTGCGAACGAAGCCGTGTTGACCATGCTGGATGAAATCGGCGATGTCTCGAACATCGACACGTTCATCGCCAAGGCCAAGGACAAGAACGATCCGTTCAAGCTGATGGGCTTCGGTCACCGCGTCTACAAGAACCGTGACCCACGCGCCACCGTGATGAAGCAGACCTGCGACGAAGTGTTGAAGGAACTGGGCATCAAGAACGATCCGCAACTCGAACTGGCCATGCGCCTGGAAGAGATCGCCCTGACCGACCCGTACTTCATCGAGCGCTCGCTGTACCCGAACGTCGACTTCTACTCGGGGATCATCCTCAAGGCGATCGGCATTCCAACCAGCATGTTCACCGTGATCTTCGCCCTGGCCCGTACTGTAGGCTGGATCTCCCACTGGAAAGAAATGCTCTCCAGCCCGTACAAGATTGGCCGCCCGCGCCAGCTGTACACCGGCTACGAGTCGCGTGACATCACCAAGCTGGAAGATCGGCACTAAATCCCAGCCAAATAAAACGGCCTCTTTATGAGGCCGTTTTTTTTGGCTGGGATTTAGTGAGCTGCAAGCTTCAAGCTGTTAGCTACAAGCAAAAAAATACCCCTGCCTCACGACAGGGGTATTTCTCTATACAACACTGCTTCTAACTTGCAGCTTGTAGCTTAAAGCTTGCAACTGCCTCAATGATTCACCGCCCCACTCGCCCCCAGGCCCGTTTGCGAACGCACAAACTGCGGGAAGTACAGTGCACGCTCCTTCTCTGCCGCCGCCGACTTGTCGGTGATGGAGAAGAACCAGATACCGACGAACGCGATGATCATCGAGAACAGCGCCGGGTACTCGTACGGGAAGATGGCTTTTTCGTGGTGCAGGATCGAGACCCAGATGGTCGGGCCAAGGATCATCAGGCCGACGGCACTGATCAAGCCCAGCCAGCCGCCAATCATCGCGCCACGGGTGGTGAGGTTTTTCCAGTACATGGAAAGCAGCAGTACCGGGAAGTTACAGCTGGCCGCAATGGAGAACGCCAGGCCGACCATGAACGCAATGTTCTGGCTTTCGAACAGGATACCCAGGCCGATTGCCAGCACCGCCAGGGCGATGGTGGTGATCTTCGACACGCGAATCTCATCCTTTTCGTTGGCCTTGCCTTTCTTGATCACGCTGGCATACAGGTCATGGGACACCGCCGAAGCGCCCGCCAGGGTCAAACCGGCAACCACCGCCAGGATGGTGGCAAATGCCACAGCCGAGATGAAGCCCAGGAAGATACTGCCGCCCACCGCGTTGGCCAGGTGCACCGCCGCCATGTTGTTACCGCCCAGCAAGGCGCCTGCCGCATCCTTGAACGCCGGGTTGGTGCTGACCAACAGGATCGCGCCGAAGCCGATGATAAAGGTCAGGATGTAGAAGTAGCCGATGAAGCCCGTGGCATACAGCACGCTCTTACGAGCTTCCTTGGCGTCGCTTACGGTGAAGAAGCGCATCAGGATGTGCGGCAGGCCTGCGGTGCCGAACATCAGCGCCAGCCCCAAGGAGAATGCAGAGATCGGATCTTTCACCAGGCCGCCGGGACTCATGATCGCTTCACCTTTAGGGTGAACCTTGATCGCCTCGGAAAACAGCATGTTGAAGTCGAAGTTGACGTGCTTCATCACCATCAGCGCCATGAACGAGGCGCCGGACAGCAGCAGGACCGCCTTGATGATCTGCACCCATGTGGTCGCCAGCATGCCGCCGAACAGCACGTACATGCACATCAGGATGCCCACCAGGATCACCGCCACATGGTAATCGAGGCCGAACAGCAACTGGATCAGCTTGCCCGCGCCAACCATCTGCGCGATCAGGTAGAACGCCACCACCACCAGCGAGCCACAGGCCGACAGGCTGCGGATCTGGGTTTGCCCCAGGCGATAGGACGCTACGTCGGCAAAGGTGTACTTGCCCAGGTTACGCAGGCGTTCGGCGATCAGGAACAGAATGATCGGCCAGCCCACCAGGAAGCCGATCGAGTAGATCAGGCCATCGTAGCCGGAGGTGAACACCAGCGCGGAAATCCCCAGGAAGGACGCCGCCGACATGTAGTCGCCAGCAATCGCCAGGCCGTTCTGGAAACCGGTGATCTTGCCGCCGGCCGCATAGTAGTCGGCGGCCGATTTGTTGCGCTTGGATGCCCAGTAGGTGATGCACAGGGTCGCGCCGACGAAGGCGACGAACATCAGGATCGCCGGGATATTCAGCGGTTGTTTATGCACTTCGCCGGTCAATGCTTCCGCCGCCCAAACGGCAGGCGCAAAGACCGAAGCGCCGAGTACAGCCAATAGACGACGGATCATTGCGCAGCCTCCTTGAGAATCGCATTGTTCAGGTCGTCAAATTCGCCGTTGGCGCGTCGTACGTAAATCGCAGTCAGGACAAAGGCCGAAACAATCAGCCCGACCCCAATCGGGATTCCCCAGGTGATGGACGAGCCGGGACTGATCTTGGCCCCCAGTATTTGCGGCCCATAGGCAATCAGAAGAATGAAAGCGGAGTAAAGCCCTAGCATGATCGCCGAGAGAATCCAGGCGAACCTTTCCCTTTTTCTCACCAGCTCCTTGAAACGCGGGCTGTTTTGAATCGAGAGGTAAATGCTGTCGTTCATTGTTTTTATCCTCGCAGCACAGCTTTTTTATTATTGGAACGTATCCACTGTATGCGGCTGCAGAACAGGTTCCAGACGACCTTAGTATTAGAACGACATGAGGGTTCGCGCCAACTTTGAACTGATTAAAGTGACAGCTTTTCTCCCGTAAATGACAAAGCCCGTCTGACGAAAACGCCAGACGGGCTTGCAAGGTGCTATTTAGACGCTTCGGGGGTTATTTACCGATCCACTCGGCGACACGCTCAGGGTGCTTGGCAACCCAGTCCTTGGCCGCCGCATCAGGCTTGGCACCCTCTTGAATCGCGAGCATGACTTCGCCGATTTCGTCCTTGGAGGCCCACTGGAATTTCTTCAGGAAGGCGGCGACTTCCGGCGCTTTCTTCTCCAGGCCCTTGCTGCCGATGCTGTTGACGGTTTCAGCAGCACCATAAATCCCTTTTGGATCGTCCAGGAAACGCAGTTTCCACTTGGCGAACATCCAGTGTGGCACCCAACCGGTCACCGCAATGGATTCCTGCTTGTCTTCGGCACGGGTCAGCTCGGCGATCATCGCAGCGCCCGAACTGGCTTGCAGCTTGTAATCCAGGCCATAGGCCTTGATGGCTTCGTCGGTCTTGAGCATTACGCCTGAACCGGCATCAATGCCGACGATCTTGTTCTTGAAGGTGGTGTCGGTCTTGAGGTCTTCGATGGACTTGGCCTTGACGTACTCCGGCACGATCAAGCCAATTTTCGCATCCTTGAAGTTAGGCCCGTAGTCGACCACCTTGTCCTTGTTCTTGGCCCAGTATTCACCGTGGGTCACGGGCAGCCAGGCGGAAAGCATGGCGTCGAGTTTGCCGGTAGCTACGCCCTGCCACATGATCCCGGTGGCGACGGCTTGCAGTTTCACGTCATAACCGAGCTTTTCCTTGATCACCTCTGCCGCCACGTGAGTGGTGGCAACGCTGTCGGACCAGCCGTCTACATAGCCGATGCTCAGGGTTTTGCTGTCGGCGCTGGCCAGTGTGGAGCCCATCGCAACTACCAGAGTGGCAGCTGCGCCCAAGAGTCGTCGCATCTTCATAGTACTTCCCCGAAAGTGCTGCGCCCGACGGATGCCGAGCGACGTCAACCTGTTGTTATGTGGTGCACCGCGCCCCCTTCACGCGCATCGATCCGGCGGCACAGACATCAGTGGAGTGCTGACACTTCGATCATCAACCTGCCGGGGGCTTGGACCTGCTCTGACTGCGACCTCAGGCAAGCAAGAAACGACATCACATCGCCAGCAGCCCGGTTTGCAGGACATGCTGCCAAAATCCCGCCCGAACTTTGCATGTCTAAATCATGCTGCCCCACTGGGACGGGCCAAATCCGGGTAAGATGCGCGCCTTTGCTCCCCCAGATAAGCTGACCATGCCCGCGACTGCCCGCTTCCCTGCCCTGCCCTATTTTTTCGCCATGATCCTCGGCGTGCTTGCCCTTGTCGGCTATTGGTATGGCCTCGGCCGGCCGGTGGTGTTGCCGGATGTGGCCAGCGCCAGCCACAAAATGCAATGTGCGTCCTACACGCCATTCGACAAAGACCAATCGCCGTTCGATCAGCCGTTCAAGCTGCGTCCCGAGCGCATGGACGCCGACCTGGCCTTGCTGGCCACCCGCTTTGAATGCATTCGCACCTACTCCATGACCGGTTTGGAAGCCCTGCCGGGCATGGCGCGCAAACATGGATTGAAGTTAATGGCCGGCGCCTGGGTCAGCAGTGACCCGGTTGCCACCGAAAAAGAAATCGACGAGTTGATCGCGGCGGCCAACGCCAACCCCGACGTGGTCACCTCGGTCATCGTCGGCAACGAAGCCCTGCTGCGCAAAGAAGTCACCGCCAAGCAACTGGTGACGCTGATCCATAAAGTCAAAAGTCAGATCAAACAGCCGGTCACCTATGCCGATGTCTGGGAATTCTGGCTGCAACACCCGGAAATTGCCCCGGCCGTGGATTTCCTGACCATTCACCTGCTGCCGTACTGGGAAGATGACCCGTCCGGCATCGACCAGGCGCTCAAGCACGTGGGTGATGTGCGCCAGACCTTCGGCAACAAGTTCGCGCCAAAAGACGTGCTGATCGGCGAGACCGGCTGGCCCAGCGAAGGTCGCCAGCGCGAAACCGCCGTGCCGAGCCGGGTCAACGAAGCCAAGTTCATGCGTGGTTTTGTGGCCATGGCCGAGGCCAACGGTTGGCGCTATAACCTGATCGAAGCCTTTGACCAGCCATGGAAGCGCGCCAGTGAAGGCGCGGTCGGCGGTTATTGGGGGCTGTTTGACGCCGACCGCCAGGACAAGGGCATCCTCGCAGGGCCGGTGAGCAATGTGCCGTACTGGCCGCTGTGGTTGGGCGTGGGCGGGATTATCCTGTTGGGTACCTTGGCCCTCGGCGGGCGCGTTCGCAGCACTCGCGCAGCGCTAATGCTGCCACTGCTCGGAGCGGTCGCCGCCTGCTCAATCGGCATCTGGGCCGAACTGACCCGCGTAACCGCACGCTTCAACGATGAATGGGTGTGGGCAGGCTTGCTGGTCGTGCTGAACCTGCTGGTGCTGGCCCATGCCGCGCTGGCCCTGAGTGCGCGGGACGGTTGGCGCGAACGGGCTTTCAACTGGCTGGAGCAACGCGCAGGCTGGCTGGTGGCAATCGCCGGCTTTGCCGGAGCGGTGATGATGCTCGCACTGGTATTTGACCCGCGGTATCGCAGCTTCCCAAGTGCGGCACTGGTGTTGCCGGCCTTGGTGTACCTGGTTCGCCCGGTAACGGGGCCACGCCGGGAGATCGCGCTGCTGGCCTTCATTATCGGTGCCGGCATTGCGCCGCAGCTCTACCGTGAAGGTCTGCTGAACCAGCAGGCGTGGGGTTGGGCGGTGGTCAGCGTGATGATGGTTGTAGCGTTATGGCGTTGCTTGCGGGTGCGTAGGGCTTAAGACCGCTTTTGCAGCGTTGCGACGATTCGGCAAGCCAGCGCCCACATTTGATCGAGTGCATCCCTGGAATGCGCTCTAATGTGGGAGCTGGCTTGTCGGACCGCCGAACCGCTGCGATGCAGACACCTCGGTACATCAGGGATACCCAACTGATGCCATCGCAGGCAAGCCAGCTCCCACATTGACCGAGTACAGCCTGAAGAGCCGCACACTCTCTGCCTGATGTACTGAGTTCCAAATGTGGGAGCGGCGGTGCGGCGATTCGACTTGCTCGCGAATACGCTGGGTCAGTCACCAGATGCATCAACTGACACTATCCGAGTTCAGTTTCCAAGATCAGGTCGGCTGGAAGGCCGCTTCAGCTTTGCTTTTGATCTAACCACTCAGGTCGGCTACCAGGCCGCCGTGCTCTGCTTTTGATCTTGATCTGCTGTTGATCCTAGGCGCCCCGTTAACCACGCTGGCCGAACGCAGGTATTACGGAGCGGGTAAACCGGCAGGACGCCGGTTTACCCGCGACGGGGCAGGGACGGCCCGTCGCGGCGGCCCGCTTCGTGATGCCGGAGTGAGGGCACACCGAGCCTAGGCGAGGTGCCGAGTGGTGGGGCAAGAGCCCTTTGCTTACTTTGGGGCTTTTCCAAAGTGAGTCGCCGTAAGGGCGAAACCAATGTCAGCCGTGACCCAAACAACGGATATGTACTCAGCGCCCCCCCGACAACCACAGCACTCAACCCGTAAAAAAAGATGTGAGATACCTATGCTGCGATGAGGCCCTGTCAGGCAACGCGAGGCTTCCTGACCAACCGCAACCCGGCAATCACCACCGCAAACACCGCAAACGTGGTGTTGTACAAGGCCAGCGCCGGCAAGCCGAACACCATTGCCAAAACTGCCAAGCCCCACCCCGCTCGACCCGGCACAAAGAACGCCAGCACCGACGCGATCAACGCCGCCCAGCCCAACACCTTGAAGTGGATCATCAACCCCAGGTTCGAACGCAACTGGCATTCCCAGCGACTGGCCTCATCAACGCAGATACCCACCCACCGGCCATCCTCCATAAAACCGTAACGGGCGCCATAACTGGCGGCCAACCATAACGGCAGGGCAATAAGCAGCAGGATCAGTGGCAAACGACGGGACATGGGGCACTCCGATAGGCAAAAACGCCGCTCAGCTTAATGCGCCGGCTGCCGTTAGCAAGGCGCATACACACAATTAGTGTCCATCAATGCGTGGCAACGTGTATCTTCTGGCTGCTATAACCCCGATTCCGACGTTTTTTTCCGACTTTTCGTGCCGAAGGCTGGCACTTCGGTGGCAACGCGGTGGTCATAGCCTGCGAACTTCATTCAGCCCGTTTCCTCTTAGGGATTAAGTCATGCTCCGTTCCTTGCGCTGTGCTGCCTTACTCGGCAGCCTTTTTTTGAGTGCGTCAGCACTGGCCGTCGACATCGACCAGGCCACCTATGGCTTCCCTTTGACCAACCCGTTCGAAGCGACCATCGCCACCACCCCGCCTGACCTTCGGCCCAAATTGCCGACCAACGATGAGATCAACCAGTCTGACTACACCCTGAACATGCGCCCAGAGCGCGAGTTCAGCCTGCCGGACAATTTCTGGGCGGTGAAGAAACTCACCTACCGCATCGCCAAACAAGACCACGCCGCGCCGTTGATCTTCCTGATCGCGGGCACCGGTGCGCGGTTTGACAGCAGCATCAACGAATACCTGAAAAAGCTGTATTACCAGGCCGGCTACCACGTGGTGCAGTTGTCGTCGCCCACCAGCTTCGACTTCATCAGCGCCGCCTCGCGCTTCGCCACTCCGGGTATCACCCAGGAAGACGCCGAAGACATGTACCGCGTGATGCAAGCCGTGCGCGCGCAGAACGCCTCGCTGCCAGTGACCGACTTCTACCTCACCGGCTACAGCCTGGGCGCCCTGGATGCTGCGTTTGTCAGCAAGCTGGACGAGACCCGCCGCAGCTTCAACTTCAAGAAAGTGCTGCTGCTCAACCCGCCGGTCAACCTCTACACCTCGATCACCAACCTCGACAAGCTGGTACAGACCGAGGTCAAGGGCATCAACAACACCACCACCTTCTATGAGCTGGTACTGGCCAAGCTGACCCGCTACTTCCAGCAAAAAGGCTACATCGACCTCAATGACGCCCTGCTCTACGACTTCCAGAACTCCAAGCAGCACCTGACCAACGAACAGATGGCGATGCTGATCGGCACCTCGTTCCGCTTCTCGGCGGCCGACATTGCCTTTACCTCGGACCTGATCAACCGCCGTGGCCTGATCATCCCGCCCAAATACCCGATCACCGAAGGCACCAGCCTCACGCCGTTCCTCAAGCGTGCGCTGCAATGCGACTTCGACTGCTACCTCACCGAACAAGTGATCCCGATGTGGCGCGCACGCTCCGACGGCGGCAGCCTGCTGCAACTGGTCGACCAGGTCAGCCTCTATGCGCTCAAGGACTACCTGCACGACAGCCCGAAAATCGCGGTGATGCACAACGCCGACGACGTGATTCTCGGCCCTGGCGACCTCGGTTTCCTGCGTAAAACCTTCGGCGATCGCTTGACCGTCTACCCGCTGGGCGGCCACTGCGGCAACCTCAATTACCGCGTCAACGCCGACGCCATGCTGGAGTTCTTCCGTGGCTAAATATCTTCTGCTGCTCGCTGCCCTGATGTGCGCGGGCGTCGCCAATGCCGACAACAGCAAGGCCCACGAACCGGTCAAGGTTGACGCTGACGGCTTCAAGGAGCCGCTGACCAAGCTCAAGTTCAACCCGGGCCTGGACCAGCGCGAGTTCGAGCGTTCGTCGCTCACCGCGCTCAATGTCTACGACCCACTGGAGTCGTGGAACCGCCGCGTGTACCACTTCAACTACCGCTTCGACCAATGGGTGTTCCTGCCGGTGGTTGACGGTTATCGCTATGTCACGCCGAGCTTCCTGCGCACCGGCGTCAGCAACTTCTTCAACAACCTGGGCGACGTGCCCAACCTGTTGAACAGCCTGCTGCAACTCAAGGGCCACCGCTCCCTGGAAACCACCGGGCGCCTGCTGCTCAACACCACCATCGGCGTCGCCGGCCTGTGGGACCCGGCTACCGCCATGGGACTGCCACGCCAGAGCGAAGACTTCGGCCAGACCCTGGGTTTCTACGGCGTGCCCGGCGGCGCGTACCTGGTGCTGCCGATCTTCGGCCCATCGAACCTGCGCGACACCACCGGCCTGATCGTCGACTACGGCGCGGAAACCGAGGTCAACTTCCTCAACGTGTCCAAGGTCAGCGAAAACCACCCGGAAATCTGGGCCCTGCGCGCCGTCGACAAGCGCTACCAGACCAGCTTCCGCTACGGTCAGATGAACTCGCCGTTCGAGTATGAAAAGGTGCGCTACATCTACACCGAATCGCGCAAGTTGCAGATCGCCGAGTAACACTCGTTGCAGGAGCTGGCTCGCCAGCTCCTGCAATCAGACGCCCCGCTGACACCACTTCTGCCACGTAAACCGCAACTGCAGCACCGCCGCCCTGGCCATATCTCGATCCTGCTCCGTCAACATCGACGACCGCTCAAGCACGTCCAACAGCGCAGTGCTTGGCGCATCCAGCACCGATGCCTGCGTCACGCCAGGCCCACCCTGCTTGAGCACAACCGCCAACTGCCGCAGATAATCATCGCGCACACGGGCCAACGCGCCTTGGCTGCCCGATAAACTCGCGCGCAACTCCAGCAACTCATCGCCCACATCCAGCCCCAGCAACCCATTGTCCCAATGGGTATGACGCTCGGCAGGCAAGGTTTGGCTGTAGCGCGACAGGCGAATCAAGCGATCGGCCATACGCCCGCCAAACCAGCTTTCGGCCTGCTCCAAGGGGCGTGACGTCAGCTGCGCCAAGTCAAACAATGAGGCCTTGAACATCCGCCGATAATGGCGCTCGCCCGGGTTGAGCTGGATCAGGCGAAACACCACTACCGCAATGCCGACGCCCACCAGCGTGGCGATGGCCTTGTTGAGGAAGGCGGCGATGTCGTAGGTCATCAGGTTGCTCGGCCCGACGTTATTGACGAAGAAAATGCAAAACGCCGAGGCGCTGGCTGCCAGTTTTACCCGGCTCATGCACAGCGAGGCGAAGAACAACGGCACACCCAGCGCCACACATAACAGCGGGAAAGCGTCAAACCCGGGCAACACCGCAAAGCGCACAAAACCGGCCACTGGGATCGACAGCGCGATACCCTTGAGAAAATTCAGACTCGACGCCGAGGGATTCTCCCGCGCGGCAAACAGGCTCAACACGACGCCGCTGATCGACACCGCGCCCAGGCCCGAGGGCCAGGCCGTGAACACCCAGAACGCTGCGACCGCCAGGAACGCCAAGGCACTGCGCAAGCCGCCGAGTACGCCCTGCTCGATATCCCGATGCCAGGACATGGCCCCCGGCGCGCCCGGTGGCACCCTGCCCGTCTCGATAGCCTCCAGGGTCAGCGCCCCCACGTTCACCAAACGCAGGACCTGGGCCAACTGCACCAGGCAAAAGTGCGCGTCTGGGCTTAGACCTGGATCGGCAAGCGCCGAAATAAGGCGACGCGACAGTTCAGGCAGCGCCTCTTGCCGCTCTTGCTGCAATGTGGCGGCCACGTCTTCCACCCATGTCGTAACAAGGGACGCGTCATCCAGCATCATCCGTTGCCGGGCCACGCCGCGTGCCGCGCGCAACAAGCCGAGTAAATCGCGACTGAGCACCCGCAACGCCTGGGAGCGGCGCCGGCCCTTGGGGCCTTCAAACCAGGCATGGTCGCGCTGGGCGTCCACCGCCACCAAACGGCCCAGCGCCTCCAGCAAGCCCTTGCGCTGATCCGTCCCCAGCAGCTCCGACGCCGCTGCGCGCATTCCCGCCTGCCAGGCGGCGCGTCCTTGAACCGCGAGGGTCTGCTCAACCCGGCGCGGCCATAAGATCGTGCTGGCGATAGACGCGCAGAGGATCCCCAGGCTGATTTCCTGGCAGCGCGCCACCGCCTCATCGAACACGCCCAGCGGCGCGGCGGTCGCGGGCAAGGCAATAATGGCCGTGGTGTAGCCCGCCAACACAAAGCCATAAGAGGCGTGATTACGCAGCAGCGAAGCCCCCGTGGTGCAGAATGCCAGCCACAACGCCATGCACAGCAGGAACAGCAACGGCGCCTGGCCGAAAACCCCGATCATTACGACCGAAGCCAGGGCGCCTACAAACGTGCCCAGCAGCCGATAGGCGCCCTTGGCCAAGACCATGCCGCTGGTGGATTGGCCGACGATAAACACCGTGGTCAAAGCCCATTGTGGCTGCTGCAGGTCAAAGCAAAAAGCCAGATACAACGCGACCCCGCCGGCGATCATGTTGCGCAAGGCAAACAGCAGATCGACCCGCGAAGGCGCCAGGGTGGCTTGCCAGAAATCCGGGAGTTGAAACGTGGAAGACTTCATTCAATGAGCACATAGATAGCAAGCTAATGATTAGTATCGTATCTATATTCCTGCACATTGCCAATCGCGCGTCGCCTGGCTTTTGATTTTGATTTCGAACGCAACCACTCGTCGTATCCTCCAGGCTTCGGCCGACGGCCCTGCCTCATCGTGAGGTTTCAACAGCTGGAAAGCGGCCACCAAAAACCTTGCAAAAGCCATCACTTAGCCATACTTCGCACGCATGAGTGACGGCCGTCAAAATACAGCCTCTAAAGGCTCACTCCTAAACGCTATAACTGTTCCGGCCAAGCAAGCGAATTGGTTGAGCGTGTTCATTGCCAATACCCGGCATTAAACCTATAACTCCCCTACCTCTTTTTCAGAGGCCATACCTCGAATAACCGAGGCACTAAAAACCGATTTAAAACAGCCAAGCATGTTTCATCCGTGGTGAACTTTCGCGACCCTGACGGACAGCCATCCGTGATGGAGTCGCGTCAAACAGTTAGTGACTGCTTTCATAAGGAAATGACGAAATGAAAACACTTAGCGCCCTGCCCGCCCACGTCAAAGACGTCCGCTTATTCTCCGAACAACTGAAAGAAGCCCATAGTTTCTTTGGCGACACACACCTCAAGGATATTCAACTTAAGGACGCCGATAACCCCTACGCCGATACCGATGGGCTGATTGAGTTTATTATCGGCAACGAGTTGATCGAAGACCCGGAGGTCATGAAAAAGATCAGCGAGCTGAAAAAATACTTGATCGGCATGACCTCTGTCGTCACCAATTACGTGCAGCGCAAGGCCGAAGCCGAGGGGGAGCAGTACAAAACCGACGTGGCGCTCTGGAGCCTGGCGCTGTCAAAACTACCGCTGATGGGCCCGAGCAAAATCGATGAGCAATCCTATTCACGGCATATACGCGGGGTCAGTATTGCCGCCGACTTCGTCAACTTCATATTGGACATCGTCGCCTCGCAAGGCACCAGTGCCCTGAAGAGTTTTGAGAAGTTTATGGCCAAGCAGGGAGACGCCTTGCGTTTCGGCGTCGAAAACAACAAAGACTTCTACAAAACCATTACCGTGGGTGTTTCCGTCGAAGTGTTCAAGGTGGGCACCAACATCGTCTATATTCCAAAAATCAAACAGTACCGCGTCAACTTTGATAGAAACAACTCGAAATTCTCATCCGCCTGCGCCAGTGCCGAGTTTGTCGACATCAACTTCTCCTATAAATACGGCGCCAACGTATTTGATTATGAAGCGCTTGAAGACCCTGCGATCAAAAAAGACTTCGAAGAGTTTCTGCGCAAACAACGTAAATCCCAAATTGAAGAAGCGTCAACGTTCTTCGATGATGATTTCCCGGTAAAAAAACCAACCTCTACGCTTGCCAGCAAAGCAGGCTAGTTATCTGAGGCACGCTGCAACAGCGCAACGGCCAATGAGGGCTGAGACCTTCATTGGCCGTCTTGGTCATTACTGCGCAGTTTGCCATCCCCCGCCCAGGCTCTGGATCAACGCCACACTCCCCTGACTCAACTGCCCTTGGGTATCGCGCAAATTCTGCTCTGCCTGCAACAACACCAGCTGTTGGGTCAGCACTGTCTCCCGGCTGACCGTCCCCGCACGCAACTGCGCTTCCTGGCTCCCAAACAGCTGCTGATTGCGCTGGTAGACCTGCTGGAAGGCATCTGCCTGGGTTTGCAGATGATTAATCGCGGACAGATTGTCTTCGACGTTCTGCAAAGCACTCAGCACCGTCCCGCGATAATTCGCGGCGATCTGATCGTAGCTGGCCTCAGCCTGTTTGACCGCCGCCTCCCGCGCACCGCCATCAAAAATCGTCTCGGCCAACGCAGGCCCCAGGGTCCAGATCCGATTAGGCAAGGAGAACAACCCACCCAAGGCACTGCCGCGATAGCCCACCTCGGCCGTCAGGTCCAGGGAAGGAAAGAACGCCGCTTCGGCCACGCCGATCCTGGCATTGGCCGACGCCGCCGAGCGTTCTGCCGCAACCACATCCGGGCGCCGTTGCAGCAAGGTCGAAGGCAAGGTCAACGGCGGCCGCGGCACCACAAAGGTGAAATCCGTGCGCGGTGCCACGCTGAACTCGCTGGGCGCCACACCCACCAGCACCGCCAGTGCATGCTCATATTGCTCGCGGTCACGCAACGACGTCTGCAAACCGGCAATCGAGGTGGTAAGTTGGTCCTGAGCCACCAGCAATTGGTCATTGGTGGCGACGCCCTGAGTGAACTGCGCCTGGATCATGTCGAGCAGTTGCTGGTTGATCGTCTGCTGCTGTTGCAACAGACGCACGTCGATGTCCATCTGGCGTAGCGCCAGATAATTGCTCGCCACGCTGGAGCTGATGGACAACCGCACCCCCGCCAGCAATGCATCCGATTGCTGGGCCGTGGCCTGGCTCGACTCAATACCTCGGCGCACCAGGCCCCACAGGTCCGGCTCCCAGCTGGCGGTCAGGGTGGCGCTGACACTGTTTTGCACGCCTCCCGTGGTCGTGCCGGACGTGGTGCTGGTGCCCGAGCCGCTGCCGCTGCCGCTCGACCCGCGTGAACCCGACAACCCGACGCCAACCGTCGGCCACAACCCGGCGCGACTCGAGGCCACTTGCGCCTGCGCCAATCGGTAGGCCGCTTCGGCCGCAATGATCGACTGGTTGGCCTTGGCCGAGCGCGCCACCAGGTCATTCAGTACCGGGTCCTGATAGGCCAGCCACCACTGGCTGTCCATTGCGCCCCGAGGGTTGGAAACCGCACGTTGCCACTGCGCGCCTTCCTTGAACGACTGCGGCAGCGCCATGGCAGGTTTCTGGTAATCCGGCCCGACCATGCAACCGCCCAGCATCAGGCCAACCAACAACACACTGAATCTGAATTTCATGACCTTGCTTCCTTGTGCCGTCCCAGGCGTTGAGACGCCCGGTCGAGCCAGAGGTAAATCACCGGGGTGGTGTAAAGCGTGAGCACTTGGCTGAACAACAGCCCACCAATAATCGAAATCCCCAAGGGCCGACGCAATTCCGAACCGTAGCCCGAGCCGAGTACCAGCGGCAGCGCGCCGAGAATCGCCGCCAGCGTCGTCATCATGATCGGTCGGAAGCGAATCAGGCAGGCGCGACGAATCGCTTCCTTGGCGCTGAGGCCGAACTCACGCCGTTCTGTGATCGCGAAATCGATCATCATGATCGCGTTCTTCTTCACGATGCCGATCAACAGAATCACCCCCACCAGCGCGATGATCGACAACTCGGTGCCGGTCAGCAGCAGAGCAATCAACGCGCCGACGCCCGCCGAGGGCAAGGTGGAAAGGATGGTCAGCGGGTGCATCAGGTTTTCATAAAGAATGCCCAAGACGATGTACACCGAGAGCAATGCGGCGACGATCAACAGCGGCTCACTGGCCACCGAGGACTGGAAGACCTGGGCCGTGCCGGCAAACTGGCCGGTGACGCTGGCCGGCATGCGCAGCTGTTTAACCGCGTCCTCCACCAGTGCAGTGGCCTGGCCGATCGACGTGCCGGGGGCCAGGTTGAACGAGACGGTCACCGCTGGAAAGGTGCCTTGGTGGCTGATGGAAATCGCCGTGCGCGAGACGCTGTTATCCGCCAGTGCGGACAGCGGCACCAAGGTGGTTTGCCGGGTCAGGTTCGGCGCCACGGTGGTGCCTTTGGCCGCCACTGCCGCGCTGCCTGTGGGCACATAAATACCCTTGAGGGCCGAAGGGTCGTTCCAGTACTCCGGCGCGATTTCCATCACCACATGGTATTGGTTGGCGGCGCGGTAAAGGGTCGAGACCTGGCGCTGGCCGAACGCGTCATAGAGCGTCTGGTCCACCGCCGACATGCCCACGCCAAGCCGCGCGGCCGTGTCGCGGTTGATGGTCACATTGGCCAGCAGGCTGTTGTCCTGCTGGTCGGTATTGAGATCGGTCAACTGCGGCAGTTTGTGCAACACCTCCACCACCTTGGGCACCCACTCATCCAGGGATTGCTGATCGTCGGCAGTCAGGGTGTATTGGTACTGTGCACCGCTTTGTCGACCGCCCACGGTGATGTCCTGGGCAGCCTGCAAAAACAGCTTGGTCCCGGGCAAGTCGCCCAGGCTGTGGCGGATCTGCCCGATCACGTCGGTGGCGCTGTCTTTGCGCTGGTCGATCGGCTTGAGCAGCACGAACAACTGCGCACTGTTGACCGCTCCACCCCCGCCGCCACCGCCGCCGACAAACCCGGCCGCGGTTTCAACATTGGGGTTTTGCATCACCTTGTGGTTGATCGCGGTGAAGTCCTTTTGCATCGCCCCGTAGGAAATGCTCTGCGCGGCAATGATGCTGCCTTGCAGGCGCCCGGTGTCTTCCTGGGGAAAGAAGCCCTTGGGCACCAGCACGTACAACACGCCCGCGAGCACGATCACCAACACCGTGACCAGGCCCATCAGGATCGAGTGATCGATCACCCAGCCCAGGGTGCGGTCATAAAACCGGTGAAAGCGTGAGTCCGGGTGTTCGTCGCCCTCGCGAATCTCCTTGGGCGCGCGCAACAGCACGCTGGCCAACATGGGCGTCACGGTCAGCGAGATCACCATCGAGATGACGATGGCCACCGAGAGTGACACCGAGAACTCGCGAAACAACCGCCCGACGATCCCGCCCATCAGCAATAACGGGATGAACACCGCGACCAGTGACACGCTGATGGTCAACACTGTGAACCCGACTTCCTGCGCCCCTGCCAGCGCGGCTTCCACCCGCGTCTTGCCGCGCTCCAGGTGACGCATGATGTTTTCCACCACCACGATGGCATCGTCGACCACGAAGCCGGTGGAAATGGTCAGCGCCATCAGCGACAGGTTATTGAGGCTGTAGCCGAGGAAGTACATTGCGCCAAACGTGCCGAGCAACGACAACGGCACCACCACGGCGGGCACCAGCGTGCTGCGCCAGTCACGGAAGAAGCCGAAGGTCACCAGGGTCACCAGCAGGATCGAGGCCAGCAAGGTCACTTCCACGTCATGCAACGACGCACGAATGGTGGTGGTGCGGTCCATCAGCAGGCTGAGCTTGATCGATGCCGGGATCGAGCTTTGCAGAAACGGCAGCGAGGCTTTCACCGCATCCACCGTGTCGATTACGTTGGCGCCCGGCTGCTTGAACACCACCAGCAGCACTGCCGGCTTGCCGTTGGACAAACCGAAGTTGCGCAGGTCCTGCACGTCTTCGCGCACGTAGCCCAGGTCGGAAATGTGGATCAGGTCGCCGTTGTGCGCCTTGACCACCAGCGGCCCGTAATCATTGCTGTCGAGCAACTGGTCATTGGCACCAATGCCATAGGAGCGATCACCCACCGCCACATTGCCCTTGGGCAGGTTGGCGTTGGACGCGCTGATCACCTGGCGCACCTGCTCCAGGCTGACCCCGTACTGGTTGAGCCGGTCCGGGTTCAGCTCCACACGCACCGCCGGCAGCGCGCCGCCGCCCACGGTTACATCGCCGACGCCGGTGGTCTGCAACAAGCGTTGCTCGAGCACTGTCGAGGCCGCGTCGTACATCTGCCCCGGCGTGGCGCTGTCGGAGGTCAGGCTGATGATCAGGATTGGCGAATCCGCCGGGTTGACCTTGCGGTAGGTCGGGTTGCCGGACAAGTCACTGGGCAGGTTGCTGCGTGCGGCGTTGATCGCCGCCTGCACATCCCGCGCCGCGCCGTCGATGTCGCGGCTGAGGTCGAACTGCATCGTGATGCGCGTTGAGCCCAGGCTGCTGGCCGAGGTCATTTGCGTGACCCCGGCGATCTGCCCGAACTGGCGCTCCAACGGCGTAGCTACGGAGCTGGCCACGGTGGTCGGGTCGGCGCCGGGCAGCGAGGCGCTGACACTGATGGTCGGGAAGTCCACTTCCGGCAGTGGCGCCACCGGCAGCAGGTTAAAGGCCAGCACCCCAAACAAGGCCAGCCCGGCCGCCAGCAGCGTGGTGGCAATGGGCCGATGGATAAACGGCGCGCTGAGGTTCATCGCATCAATCCACGGCAACCGGGCGGCGACTGAAACGCTGCTCCAGCCCGTGCATCGCGAGGAAGATCACCGGCGTGGAAAACAGCGTGAGCAACTGGCTGAGCAACAGGCCGCCGATGATCGCAATGCCCAAGGGGTGGCGCAGCTCCGAGCCAATCCCGGTGCCCAACGCCAGCGGCACCGCACCAAACAACGACGCCATGCTGGTCATCAGGATCGGCCGAAACCGCAGCTCCGCCGCCTGGCGAATCGCCTCCACCGGGCTCAAGCCGCCTTCGCGCAACAGCTCAAGCGCGAAGTCGACCATCATGATGCCGTTTTTCATGACGATGCCGATCAGCAACACAATGCCGATCAAGCCAATGATGTCGAACTGCGTACCGGTCAGCAACAACGCCAGCAAGGCGCCAAGTGCCGCCGACAGCAGGGTCGAGAGGATGGTCACCGGGTGCACGAAGCTCTCGTACAGAATGCCCAGCATCAGGTACACCACCACGATGGCCGCCAACACCAGGAACACCTGGTTGGACAACGACGCCTGGAACGTCGCCGCGGCGCCTTCGAGGTTGGCTTGCACCGACAGCGGCAGGCCGACGCTGGCTTCAATGTCCTGCAACCTCGTCACAGCCGCGCCCAGCGTCTGCCCGGGGGCGAGGTTGAACGACACATCCGCATAGGGAAACTGCCCCAGCCGGTTGATGGTGACCGGCGAGCGCACCACCTCCAGGGTCGCCATGCTCGACAGCGGCGCCACGCCGCCTGTGGGAATGTCCACGTACAAACCGGTGAGCAAATCCGGCAAGTTGCGCGGTGGGTGGTCGGTGGCGATCACCACGTGGTACTGGTTGAGCTGGGTATAGATGGTCGACACCTGGCGCTGGCCGAACGCGTCATACAGCACATCGTCGATGGCCTGCGGCGTAATACCCAGCCGCGAGGCGGTGGCGCGGTCGAAGGTCAGCTTGATCTGGTTGCCGAACTGCATGGCCTGGCTTTGCACGTCGGCGAACATCGGGTCGTGTTTGATCGCGGTGAGCAGCTTGGTGGTCCACTGCTCCAATTCAGCCGGGTCGGTGGCTTGCAGGCCAAGGCGGTAGCTGGTGGTGGACACGGTGGCGTCCAGAGTCAGGTCCTGCACCGAGTGCAAATACAGGCGAATACCGGCGTCATCGGCGTTGGCATCCGCCAGCCGGCGGATCACGTCGGTGGCGCTGTCACGCTCGCCACGCGGCTTGAGGTTGATCAGCAAATTGCCCTGGTTGATGGTCGGGTTGGTCTGGTCGATGCCGACGAACGACGACAGGCTTTGCACTGCCGGGTCCTTGAGAATGCGTGCAGCAAGGCGTTGCTGTTCGACTTGCATCTGCTGGAACGAGACGGTCGGCGACGCCTGGGAAATGCCCTGGATCAAGCCGGTATCCTGGTCGGGAAAAAAGCCCTTGGGCATGATCACCAACGTGAACAGGGTCAGCGCCGCAGTCAGCACTACCGAAATCAGCGTCAAGGTGCGGTGCGCCAAGACCCAATCCAGGCCGCGCACATAATGGCTATTGATGCGGTCGAAGAAATCCGCGCGGCGCTCCTCATGCCTGGACTTGAGCATGCGCGCGCACATCATCGGCGTCAGCGTCAGGGAGATAAAGGCCGAGATCACGATGGTCACCGCCACGGTCATGGCGAATTCACGGAACAGTCGCCCGACCACGTCGCCCATGAACAGCAGCGGAATCATCACCGCAATCAGCGCGATGGACAGCGAGATGATGGTGAAGCCGATCTGTTCCGCGCCTTTGAGCGCCGCTTGCAGCGGGGTGTCACCGGCCTCCAGGTAGCGGGTGATGTTTTCGATCATGACGATGGCGTCGTCCACCACAAACCCGATGGCGATGGTCAATGCCATCAGCGTCAGGTTGTTGAGGGAAAAGCCCAGGGTATAGGCCACCGCCAACGTGCCGATCAGCGTCAACGGGATGGTCACCGCAGGAATGATCGTGGCCGGGACATTACGCAGGAAGATGAAAATCACGATCACCACCAGCAGGATCGCCAGCCCCAGCTCGTACTGCACATCGGTGACCGAGGCACGAATAGTCTGGGTGCGGTCGGTCAGCACGGCGACCTTTAACGTGCCCGGCAGGCTGGCGCGCAACGTGGGCAGCAATTGCTGCACACGGTCGACCACGTCGATCACGTTGGCGCCTGGCTGACGCTGGATATTCAAGACGATCGACGCGGTGTCGTTGGTCCACGCGGCCTGGCGCGGGTTCTCCGGGCCTTGGGTGGAACTGGCGATCTGCGACAGGCGAATCGGTGCGCCATTTTTGTAGGCGATCACCAGGTCGCGGTATTCCTCCGCCGATTGCAGCTGGTCGTTGGCACCGATGGAATACGCCTGGAATTTGCCGTCGATATTGCCTTTGGCCTGGTTAACGTTCGCCGTGCCGAGGGAGGTGCGCAGGTCATCCAGGGACAGGCCGAGGCTGTTCAGCGCCGAGGTATTGGCCTCGACCCGCACCGCCGGGCGTTGGCCGCCGCTGATGGTGACCAGGCCGACGCCGGTGATCTGCGAGATTTTCTGCGCCAGGCGCGTGTCGGCCAGGTCTTCGACCTTGGTCAGCGGCAATACATCGGAGGTCAACGACAGGGTCAGCACCGGCGCATCCGCCGGGTTGACCTTGCTGTACACCGGCGGGTACGGCAGGTTCGCCGGCAGGAAGGTGCCCGCCGCATTGATCGCCGCCTGCACTTCCTGTTCGGCCACGTCCAACGACAGTGACAAGTCAAATTGCAAAGTTACTACCGAAGCGCCGTCGGAGCTGGTCGAGTTCATCGACTTGAGCCCGGGCATCTCGCCGAGCTGGCGCTCCAGCGGCGCGGTGATCGAGGAACTGACCACGTCCGGGCTGGCGCCGGGGTATTGGGTGAACACCTGGATGGTCGGGTAATCCACCTCCGGCAACGCCGACACCGACAGCAAGTGGTAGCCCAACAGGCCCAGCAGCAACACCGCGACCATCATCAGCGTGGTGGCGACCGGGCGTTCGATAAAGGGCCGCGAAATGTTCATGCTCGGCAGCTCCTCACTGGGCGACGACCTTCACCGCCGAGCCATCGTCCAGTTTGTCGGCGCCCTCGGTGATGACCTGCTCCCCGGCTTTGACGCCATTGTCGAGCACCGCCGAAACGTCCCCGGTGGACGGGCCGGTCTTGATCGTGCGCAGGCTGGCCTTGTCGCCGTTGATCACAAACACGAAATCCCCCTTGCTGCCATGCTGGATAGCGCGGGTGGGCACCACAGCGATCTGGCGCAAGGTGTCGGCCTTGAGCCGCGCGTTGACGAACTGGTTGGGAAACAGTGCCGTACCCGAATCATCGAACTGCGCCTTGACCTTGATCGTGCCGGTGCTGGTGTCCACCTGGTTGTCCAGGGCCAGCAACGTGCCGGTGGCGAGCAGGGATTTTTTGTTGCGGTCGTAAGCCAGCACCGTGACGCTGCCATGGGCCAGCGCCTGGTTGATCGCGCCCAGGTCGTCCTCGGGCACGGCAAACACCACGGTCGCCGGGTTCATCTGGGTGATGACCACGATGCCGGTGGTGCTGGCGGTGGTCACATAGTTGCCGGGGTCGACCAGGCGCAAACCGACCACGCCATCCACCGGCGAGGTGATGGTGCAGTAGCTCAATTGCACGTCGAGGTTTTGCACATTGCCTTGGTCGGCGGCGACGGTGCCCTGTTGCTGCTGAACCAGCGAGGCCTGGGTATCGAGGGTTTGCTGGCTGGTTGAGCCGGCCTTGACCAGGTCGCGATAACGCGCCAGGTCGCGCTGGGCGTTGCTCAATACAGCCTGGTCATGAGCCAGGGTGCCCTTGGCCACCGCCAGTTGCGCCTTGAGTGCTCGGTCGTCGATACGGGCGATGACCTGGCCTTTGCTGACGTGCTGACCTTCCTTGAACGCCACGCTGCTGAGAATGCCATCGACCTGGGTCACCACCGTGACACTGCGGGTGGGGGTGACGGTGCCGAGGGCGTCGATGTACACCGGCACATCCTGCAAGGCCACCGGCACGACTGCGACCGGCTCGCCGGGGGACGGTGGCTTGCCTTTATGGCCGCCGCCAAAGTAGTGCATACCCAGGCCAATCAACAGCGCGACCAGCAACAACACGCCAACTGCCCAGGCGAACGTACGTCGTCTGCTTTTCTCCACGGTTTCTCACTCGAACGCCGAATACTGGACGGGACGACCGGCAAAATAACCCTGTCGTTGACCTGAACTCTAGCAGTGCGCCCGGGCTATGCCTGTACTGCCGTGAATACGTTCAGCATCAAGACAGACAAAGTCAGCTGCAACGCCCCATGTACAAGGGGTACGGCGAGATTCTTGAGCGCCGCGCAAGGCCGGTGCTACCATGCCCGACCGCCTGTCTTGGCAAGGATATTCCTGGTTTATGAGCACCATTCGCGAGCGCAATAAAGAAATGATCCTGCGGGCGGCGAGCGAGGAGTTTGCCGACAAGGGCTTCGCCGCGACCAAAACCAGTGATATCGCCGCCAAGGCCGGGCTGCCAAAGCCCAACGTCTATTACTACTTCAAGTCCAAGGACAACCTCTACCGCGAGGTGCTCGAAAGTATTATCGAGCCGATCCTGGCCGCGTCCACACCGTTCAATCCGCAGGGCGAACCTTCGGTGGTGTTGAGCAACTACATCCGCTCGAAAATCCGCATCTCCCGCGACCTGCCGTTTGCCTCCAAGGTATTCGCCAGCGAAATCATGCACGGCGCCCCGCACCTCACCGCCGACCAGGTCGAACAGCTCAACGCCCAGGCCAAGCACAATATCGATTGCATCCAAAGCTGGGTGGATCGCGGCTTGATCGCCGCCATTGACCCCAATCACTTGATGTTCAGCATCTGGGCGGCGACGCAGACGTATGCGGATTTTGACTGGCAAATTTCAGCAGTGACCGGGAAAGCCAAGCTGGATGACGCCGACTACGAGGCGGCGGCGCAGACGATTATTCGGTTGGTGCTGAAGGGGTGTGAGCCGGATTGAGACACCGAGGTGCCAGTGCCATTCGCGAGCAAGCCCGCTCCCACATTTGATCTGCGCCAGACATAATTTGTCGGAACGCCACAAATCCCCTGTGGGAGCGGGCTTGCTCGCGAAAGCGCCCTCCCAGACACATCCTGCCAAAAGCCTGACGGTCAGCACCGGCCGCCGAGATCTAGCCTCTCAGAAACCTACCTGAAGAGAGGCCAAGGAATGCCTGATTTAGCTACTTCACATCGCCTGCGCGTCGGGCGGTTCAGCGAACCGAACCGTATCTATCTGATCACTACCAACACCCACGACCGCATACCGATATTCAATGACTTTCATCTGGGTCGCTTGGTGGTCTGGCAATTCAGGCTCGCTCAATACCAAAGGCTGGCAAACTCCCTGGCATGGGTGGTGATGCCAGATCATTTTCACTGGCTGATCGAACTGCAGAAGGGCTCGCTGGGGGACCTAATGTGCCAGGTGAAATCCAAAAGCACCCGAACAGTGAACGGCGTTACTGGACGCAAAGGCAGGCTTTGGCAAACCAGCTTTCATGATCGTGCACTGCGCAAGGAAGACGACTTGGTGAAAATGGCCAGGTATGTGGTGGCCAATCCGCTGCGGGCTGGTTTGGTGAAGCGGATTGGCGACTATCCGTTGTGGGATGCGGTTTGGGTATAGAGCCGAGACCGAGCCGCCGCCTTCGCGAGCAAGCCCGCTCCCACATTTGACCGTGCCCACAAATGTAAATATGTGAACCCTATCAAATGTGGGAGCGGGCTTGCTCGCGAAGAGGCCGTTACAGTCACCGAATAATCAGGCAGACACCCCCGCATCCGCCAACAACCCCACCCCCTCAATTGCCGTAATCGCGCACTGCTCATCAATATCCGACGTGTCCCCGCTGATCCCGATCGCCCCGAGCACCACGCCCTCCTGATCCCGAATCAACACCCCGCCCGGCGCGGGCACTACGCTGCCCTGCCCCAGGCTGTTCAACGCCGCGATAAACGCCGGGCGCTGCTGCGCGTCCAGTGCCAGCAAACGTGAGCCCTTGCCCAGGGCAATCGCGCCCCAGGCCTTGCCAATGGCGATTTGCGGGCGCAGCAGGCTGGCGCCGTCTTCGCGCTGCAGGGTGACCAAGTGTCCGCCGCTGTCGAGCACCGCAATGGTGAGCGGCGCGGCTGAAATGGTGCGGCCTGCGGTGATGGCCTGACCGGCCAGGTTGACTGCGATTTTCAAGGTTAAAGCGCTCATAGCTGCCGTCCTTATCTTGTTATGGGTAAAGCGGTGGAGGTCTGATTGATCAGAAGCTCGATCAAACAAATAGAACACAATGACATTTGGTTTTGTATACAATATTTTCGCACAAAGGCCCCATACGTCGAAAAAAGCCGTTCCGACGAACGCAAAGGTCAGTGAATGAAATGGATTGACCTGCGCCGCTCGCCATGAATACACTTTGAACAGACACCACTTGTATACAATTACAAAACGCAAGAGGCACCAAAACCATGAGCAAAATGAGAGCAATCGAAGCCGCTGTCCTGGTGATGCGCCGTGAAGGGGTCGACACCGCCTTCGGTATCCCGGGCGCCGCGATCAACCCGCTGTATTCGGCCTTGCAGAAGGTCGGTGGCATCGATCACGTCCTTGCTCGCCACGTTGAAGGCGCCTCGCACATGGCCGAGGGCTACACTCGCACCAAGGCTGGCAACATCGGCGTGTGCATCGGCACTTCGGGCCCGGCGGGCACCGACATGGTCACCGGCCTGTACAGCGCCTCGGCCGACTCGATCCCGATTCTCTGCATCACCGGCCAAGCCCCGCGTGCACGCATGCACAAGGAAGATTTCCAGGCGGTCGATATCACCAGCATCGTCAAGCCGGTGACCAAGTGGGCGACGACCGTCCTCGAACCCGGCCAGGTGCCCTACGCGTTCCAGAAAGCCTTCTATGAAATGCGCTCCGGCCGCCCAGGCCCGGTGCTGATCGACCTGCCGTTCGACGTGCAGATGGCCGAGATCGAATTCGACATCGACGCCTACCAGCCACTGCCGCTCGCCAAGCCATTGGCCACGCGCATCCAGGTCGAAAAAGCCCTGGCGCTGCTGGACCAGGCTGAACGCCCCTTGCTGGTCAGCGGGGGTGGCGTGATCAACGCCGACGCCAGCGAACTGCTGGTGGAGTTCGCCGAACTGACCGGCATCCCGGTGATCCCGACCCTGATGGGCTGGGGCACGATCCCGGACGACCACCCGCTGATGGTGGGCATGGTCGGCCTGCAGACCTCGCACCGTTATGGCAACGCGACCATGCTCAAGTCGGACGTGGTGCTGGGCATCGGTAACCGCTGGGCCAACCGCCACACCGGTTCGGTGGAGGTGTACACCGAAGGGCGAAAATTCATTCACGTGGACATCGAGCCGACGCAAATCGGCCGCGTGTTCACGCCGGACCTGGGCATCGTCTCCGACGCCGGTTCCGCACTGACGATGTTCATTGAAGTGGCCCGCGAGTGGAAAGCCGCCGGCAAGCTCAAGGACCGCAGTGCCTGGCTGCATGACTGCCAGCAGCGCAAGGCCACCCTGCACCGCAAGACCCACTTCGACAACGTGCCGGTCAAGCCGCAACGGGTGTACGAAGAGATGAACCAGGTGTTCGGCAAAGACACGTGCTACGTCAGCACCATCGGGCTGTCGCAGATTGCCGGCGCGCAATTCCTGCACGTCTACAAGCCGCGCCACTGGATCAACTGCGGCCAGGCCGGCCCGCTCGGCTGGACCATTCCAGCAGCACTCGGCGTGGTCAAGGCTGACCCGAGCCGCAAGGTGGTGGCGTTGTCCGGCGACTATGACTTCCAGTTCATGATCGAAGAACTGGCCGTGGGCGCGCAGTTCAAGCTGCCGTACATCCACGTGGTGGTGAACAACTCCTACCTGGGTTTGATCCGCCAGGCCCAGCGCGGTTTTGAAATGGACTACTGCGTGCAGCTGTCCTTCGACAACCTCAACGCTCCGGAACTCAACGGTTATGGCGTGGACCACGTCGCCGTCGCCGAAGGCCTGGGTTGCAAGGCCCTGCGGGTGTTCGAGCCGGGGCAGATCCAGCCGGCTTTACGCAAGGCCCAGGAAATGATCGAAGAATTCAAGGTTCCGGTGATCGTTGAGATTATTCTGGAACGCGTGACCAATATTTCCATGGGCACCGAGATCAACGCCGTCAACGAATTCGAAGATCTGGCACTGGTTGGCAACGATGCGCCGACCGCCATTTCCCTGCTCGACTAAGGAGAACCCTATGCCGCGTTTTGCCGCCAACCTGTCCATGCTGTTTACCGAACAGGACTTTCTTGCCCGTTTCAAAGCGGCTGCCGATGCTGGCTTTCAAGGTGTCGAGTACCTGTTCCCGTACGAATTCAGCTCCGCCGAGATCAAGGCGCAGCTGGACGCCAACGGCCTGACCCAAGTGCTGTTCAACCTGCCGGCCGGTGACTGGGCCAAGGGCGAACGCGGCCTGGCGTGTCACCCGGACCGCGTCGAAGAGTTCCGTGCCGGGGTCAAGCTCGCCATCGCCTACGCCCAGGTGCTCGGCAACACGCAGATCAACTGCCTGGCGGGCATCCGTCCGCAGGGCGTTGACGACGAGACCCTGGAAAAAACCTTTGTCGCCAACCTCAAGTACGCCGCCGACAAGCTGCAAGCGGTGGGCATCAAACTGGTGATGGAAGCGATCAATACCCGCGATATCCCGGGCTTCTACCTGAACAACACTGCGCAGGCCCTGTCGATTCGCGAGCAGGTGGGCAGCGCCAACCTGTTCCTGCAATACGACATCTACCACATGCAAATCATGGAAGGTGACTTGGCTCGGACCATGGCTGCGCACCTGGGTGAAATCAACCACATCCAGCTGGCCGACAACCCGGGCCGCAACGAGCCGGGGACCGGTGAGATCAACTACCGCTTCCTGTTCGAGCATTTGGACCGCATCGGTTATTCGGGTTGGGTTGGCTGCGAATACAAGCCGCTGACCACCACCGAAGCAGGCCTTGGCTGGCTCAAAACCCACAACGCCATCTAACAGACACACCACAGAACAATGTGGGAGCTGGCTTGCCTGCGATGCAGACACCGCGGTGTCCCCGGCATAACCCGTTGATGCCATCGCAGGCAAGCCAGCTCCCACAGTAGATCTTCGGTGTTTGGCAGACCCGAGACAGGCCTGCCCATCTAATAACAAGAGGATTTTGATCATGGCTAAAATCGGATTTATCGGCACCGGCATCATGGGCCAACCCATGGCCGCCAACCTGCAGAAAGCAGGTCACCAACTGTTCCTGTCCGAACACCACGGCAAGGCCCCGCAAGCGCTGATCGACGCCGGCGCCGTGGCCCTGGCCAGCCCGCAGCAAGTGGCGCAGGAAGCCGAATTCATCATCGTGATGGTGCCGGATACCCCACAGGTCGATGACGTGCTGTTCCGTGCCGACGGTGTCGCCGCCGGGTTGTCGCCGAACAAGGTGGTGATCGACATGAGTTCGATCTCCCCCACCGCCACCAAGGCCTTCGCCGCCAAGATCAACCAGACCGGCGCGCACTACCTCGACGCCCCCGTATCCGGTGGTGAAGTCGGCGCCAAGGGCGGCACCTTGAGCATCATGGTCGGTGGCGAACCGCAGACGTTTGAACGCGCCCTGCCGCTGTTCCAGAGCATGGGCAAGAACATCACGCTGGTCGGCGGCAATGGCGATGGCCAGACCGCCAAAGTGGCCAACCAGATCATCGTCGCACTGAACATCCAGGCCGTGGCCGAAGCGCTGCTGTTCGCCTCGAAAAACGGCGCCGATCCGGCCAAGGTGCGGGAAGCGCTGATGGGTGGCTTTGCTTCCTCGAAGATCCTCGAAGTGCACGGCGAGCGGATGATCAAGGGCACTTTCGATCCGGGCTTTCGCATCAACCTGCACCAGAAGGATTTGAACCTGGCGCTGGCCGGTGCCAAGGAGCTGGGAATCAACCTGCCAAACACCGCCGGTACGCAGCAGGTGTTCAGCACCTGCACGGCGATTGGCGGCGGCAATTGGGACCACTCCGCGCTGATCAAGGGCCTGGAGCATATGGCCAACTTTTCGATTCGCGATAAATAAGCCACACCGCTCGCACCTTTGAAATGCGGTCGAATGTGGGAGCGGGCTTGCTCGCGAAAGCGGTAGGTCAGTCAGCATGGATGTTGAATGAAAGACAGCATTCGCGAGCAAGCCCGCTCCCACCTTTGATTGCATTCCAAGTCTGAAATTGATCCATCTCTAATAACAAAAATCCCCGGGAGCCCGCTTATGTCGGTCGATCCGCAACACCTGCTTCGCGAGCTGTTTGCCACAGCCATCGACGCCGCCCACCCCCGGCATGTCCTTGAACCTTATCTGCCCGCTGACCGCAGCGGCCGTGTGATCGTGATCGGCGCCGGCAAAGCCGCGGCCGCCATGGCACTCGTCGTCGAGAACTGCTGGCAAGGCGAAGTCACCGGCCTGGTGGTCACCCGCTACGGCCACGGCGCGCCGTGCAAAAAAATCGAAGTGGTCGAAGCCGCCCACCCGGTGCCGGATGCCGCCGGCCTGGCGGTGGCCAAGCGCGTACTGGAACTGATCAGCAACCTGGGCGAAGACGACCGCGTGATTTTCCTGCTGTCCGGCGGTGGCTCGGCCTTGCTGGCCCTGCCCGCCGAAGGCATCACCCTGGCCGACAAGCAAGCCATCAACAAAGCGCTGCTTAAATCCGGCGCGACCATTGGCGAGATGAATTGCGTGCGCAAACACCTCTCGGCCATCAAGGGCGGCCGATTGGCCAAGGCCGCATGGCCAGCGACGGTGTACACCTACGCGATTTCCGACGTGCCGGGCGACCAGGCCACCGTCATCGCTTCCGGCCCCACCGTCGGCGACCCGAGCACGTCGCAACAAGCCCTGGCGATTCTCAAGCGCTACGGCATCGACGCGCCCGCCTCGGTGCGCAGCTGGTTGCAGAACCCGGCTTCGGAAACCGTCAAACCCGGCGACCCGGTGCTGGCCCGCAGTCACTTCCAGTTAATCGCCCGCCCGCAGCAATCCCTGGAAGCGGTGGCGGTGAAAGTACGCCAGGCCGGGTTCAGCCCGCTGATCCTCGGCGACCTCGAAGGCGAAGCGCGGGACGTGGCCAAGGTGCACGCCGGTATTGCTCGGCAGATCGTGCAGCATGGCCAGCCATTGGCGGCGCCGTGCGTGATTCTGTCCGGCGGTGAAACCACCGTCACCGTGCGCGGCAATGGCCGTGGCGGGCGCAACGCCGAATTCCTGCTCAGCCTGACCGACAGCCTCAAAGGCCTGCCCGGCGTGTACGCCCTGGCCGGTGACACCGACGGCATCGACGGTTCGGAAGACAACGCCGGCGCGATCATGACCCCGACCAGCTACGCCCGCGCCGAGGCCTTGGGCCTGTCGGCCAGTGACGAACTGGACAACAACAATGGCTACGGCTATTTCGCCGCGCTCGACGGTTTGATCGTTACCGAGCCGACCCGCACCAACGTCAATGACTTCCGCGCCATCCTGATTCTTGAGACTGCCAACCATGACGCCTGACAAGAAGGTCAAAATCCTCGCCACCTTGGGCCCGGCCACCGACGGTATCGATGACATCCGCGAGCTGGTGGAAGCCGGGGTGAATATCTTCCGCCTCAACTTCAGCCACGGCGACCACGCCGATCACGCCCAGCGCTACCAGTGGATTCGCCAAGTGGAGCGCCAGCTGAATTACCCGCTGGGCATTCTGATGGACCTGCAAGGGCCGAAGCTGCGGGTCGGGCGCTTTGCCGAGGGCAAGGTGCAACTGGTGCGCGGCCAGGCCCTGCGCCTGGACCTGGACCCGACACCCGGCGATCAGTGCCGGGTCAACCTGCCGCACCCGGAAATCATTGCAGCGCTGGAGCCGGGCATGGACCTGCTGCTGGACGACGGCAAGTTGCGTCTGCGCGTCATCACCAAACATGCCGAGGCCATCGACACCACCGTGCTGAATGGCGGCGAACTGTCTGACCGCAAAGGCGTGAATGTCCCACAAGCCCTGTTGGAACTCAGCCCATTGACCGCCAAAGACCGCCGCGACCTGAGCTTCGGCCTGGAGCTGGGCGTGGACTGGGTGGCACTGTCATTCGTGCAACGCCCGGAAGATATCCGCGAGGCCCGCGAGTTGATCGGCGACAAGGCATTTTTGATGGCCAAGATCGAGAAACCCTCAGCCGTGCTACGCCTGCAGGAAATCGCCGAACTGAGCGACGCGATCATGGTGGCCAGAGGCGACCTAGGTGTTGAAGTGCCCGCCGAAAGCGTGCCGCAAATCCAGAAAGACATCATCAGCACCTGTCGCCAATTGGGCAAGCCGGTGGTCGTGGCCACGCAGATGCTCGAATCCATGCGTTTTTCCCCGGCGCCGACCCGCGCCGAAGTGACGGATGTGGCCAATGCGGTGGCCGAAGGTGCGGACGCGGTGATGCTTTCGGCGGAAACCGCCTCGGGCGAATACCCGCTGGAAGCCGTGCAGATGATGAGCAAAATCATCCGCCAGGTGGAAAACGGCCCGGATTACCAGACGCAACTGGACGTGAGCCGGCCCAAGGCCGATGCCACGGTGTCGGACGCGATCAGCTGCGCGATCCGGCGTATCAGCAGCATCCTGCCGGTGGCGGTGCTGGTGAACTACAGCGAGTCCGGCAGCTCCAGCCTGCGCGCGGCGCGGGAACGGCCGGTGGCACCGATCCTCAACCTTACGCCGAACCTGTCCACGGCCCGCCGTTTGAGCGTGGCGTGGGGCGTGCATTCGGTGGTCAATGATCGGCTGCGCCAGGTGGACGAGGTGTGTTCCACCGCGCTGGAAATTGCCCAGGCCCAAGGGATGGCGCAGCGCGGGGATACGCTGGTGATTACCGCGGGAGTGCCGTTTGGGCAGCCGGGGTCGACCAACTCGCTGCGCATCGAGACGTTGATTTAGCACCTGTAAGGGCCTCATCGCGGGCAAGCCCGACTCCCACATTTTGATGTGCAATACATTCAAATGTGGGAGCTGGCTTGCCTGCGATTGGGGGCGACTCGGTCTCACTGACTAAACCACCATGCACAACCCAACCTGCCCAGACTGGGCCGAAGCCCTGCTCAATGGCTTCAGCCAGATCTTCCTGCAGCGCCAGCCGCTGTGCGGCCTGCTGTGCCTGCTGGCCATCCTGATCGGCGCCCCGGCCTTGTTTGGCGGGGCGTTGTTGGGTGGCCTGGCGGGGTTGCTCACGGCCCAGCGCCGGGGCTATCCCAAAGCTGAACGTCAGGCCGGCCTTTATAGCTATAACGGTGTGCTGCTGGGCTTGTTGATCAGCCAGCATTTCGCCTGGTCGGCCTTGTTGCCGCCGCTGATCCTGGCGTGCGGCGGCCTGAGCGCAATGCTCACACGGCAATGGTTGAAACACGCCACGCAAGCGGATGACTTGCCCGCCTATACCGCGCCTTTTGTCGGCCTCGCCTGGTTGCTGCTGGGCACAGTGCCTGCAGGCACCTTAACCTTGAGCGAACCCGACACCCTCGGCGTGCTCACTGCGCCCTTCACCGGGCTCGCGCAAATCATGCTGCTGGACCAGCCACTGGCCGGCGCCCTGATTGCGTTTGGGCTGTTGCTGGCCGACCGTAGTGCCGCGCTGTGGGCGCTGATCGGTGCCGCCAGCGGCGTGCTGATCGCCCTGCTGATGGGCGAAACCAGCAGCGCCCTTCTCGGCCTGCACAGCTATAACCCAGCATTGGCCGCGCTGGCGTTGAGCCAGACGCGCCGCCAGCCTTGGTTGCCGCTGCTCGGCATCGGCCTGGCAATTACGCTCACGCCGGGGTTCAGCGCCCTGCAACTGCCGGCGCTGACCGCGCCGTTTATCCTCGCCTGCTGGCTGGTACGCGCCAGCCAGCGATTGTTCAAAGCCCGCGTGGACAGCCCGTTCGAATCCCCCTAGGCTTGCCCGATATTCGATTTAGGCGGGTTTTATGGACAGTAACAACGACTGGCGTCAGCGCCTCTACGTCATGGTTTTCCAAAGCGATACAGCGGCCGGGCGCCGCTTTGACGGCATTTTGTTGCTGATCATCCTCGCCAGCATTGTGATCGTGATGCTCGACAGCATCGACCAGGTTCACCAGAACTACGCGAATCTGCTGGCCTATATCGAGTGGGGCTTCACGGTGATCTTCGCCATCGAGTACGGCTTGCGCCTGTATTGCTCGCCCAAGCCGTTGCGCTACGCCTTCAGTTTTTATGGGCTGGTGGATTTGCTCGCCATCGTGCCCGGCATTCTCGCGCTGTATTACAGCGATGCGCAGTACCTGCTGATCATCCGCATCATTCGGATGCTGCGGATTTTCCGCGTGCTCAAGCTCAGCCCGTATCTCAAGCAAGCCAACTACTTGATGGCGGCGCTGCGCGGCAGCAAGCAGAAGATCGTGGTGTTCCTGCTGAGCGTGTGCACCCTGGTCACGGTGTTCGGCACCTTGATGTACGTGATTGAAGGCCCGGAACACGGGTTTACCAGCATTCCCAAGGGCATCTATTGGGCAATCGTGACCCTTACCACCGTGGGCTTTGGCGACATCGTGCCGAAGACCCCGCTGGGCCAGGTGATTTCATCGCTGGTGATGATCACGGGTTATTCGATCATCGCCGTGCCCACCGGGATTTTCACCGCCGAGCTGGCAAGTGCCATGCGCGGTGAACAACTGCAACACGATTGCCCGGTGTGCAAAAAAGACAGCCACGAGCCCAACGCGGCGTTTTGCTCACGCTGTGGCAGTAACTTGTTTCATAAAGTGGAATAAGCAAAGTTCGTTTTAATCTTTAAACGTCTATGCGGGCCCGGCTATAGTCGATGGCAAATTGCCCCCACTCAATCAACAACCTTCTCGAACAACAAGGAATGAGCAGTGAAAAAACTTGTTAGCGCGTCTCTCCTGGCCGCCGGCCTTGCCCTGGCGGGCGCCGTTCAGGCCGCCCCCGTCACGCTGCTCAACGTCTCGTATGACGTCATGCGCGACTTTTACAAGGACTACAACGCCGCCTTCCAGAAGCACTGGGAAGCCGAGCACCCGAACGACAAGCTGACCTTGCAAATGTCCTTCGGCGGCTCCAGCAAACAAGCCCGTTCAGTGATCGACGGCCTGCCGGCTGATGTCATCACCATGAACATGGCCACCGACATCAACGCCCTGGCGGACAACGGCAAACTGGTGCCGGACAACTGGGTGACCCGCCTGCCGAACAACAGCGCGCCGTTCACCTCCGCCACGGTGTTTATCGTGCGCAAAGGCAACCCCAAGGCCCTGAAAGACTGGCCGGACCTGCTCAAGGATGGCGTGCAAGTGATCGTGCCCAACCCGAAAACCTCGGGTAACGGCCGCTACACCTACCTGTCGGCCTGGGGTTATGTGCTGAAGAACGGCGGTGACGAAGACAAGGCGAAGAAGTTCGTCGGCGAGTTGTTCAAGCACGCACCCGTGCTGGACACCGGCGGCCGTGCCGCCACCACCACGTTCATGACCAACCAGATCGGCGACGTGCTGGTGACCTTTGAGAACGAAGCGGAAATGATCGCCCGTGAATTCGGCCGTGATCAGTTCGAAGTGATCTACCCAAGCGTCTCTGCCGAGGCTGAGCCGCCGGTTTCCGTGGTGGACAAGGTTGTCGAGAAGAAAGGCACCCGCGTCGCCGCCGAGGACTACCTGAAATACCTGTGGTCGCCGGAAGGTCAGGAAATCGCGGCCAACAACTACCTGCGCCCGCGTGACCCACAGGTGCTGGCCAAGTACACCGACCGTTTCCCGAAAGTCGACTTCCTGTCGGTCGAGAAGACCTTTGGTGACTGGCGCACCGTGCAGAAGACCCACTTCAATGATGGTGGGGTGTTTGACCAGATCTATTCCGGTCAGTAATAACTGAACAAACACGGTAAAAAAGTGGGAGCGGGCTTGCTCGCGAAAGCGGTGGTTCAGTCAATTGATTCGGTGACTGACACTCCGCCTTCGCGAGCAAGCCCGCTCCCACATTGGGCTCTCTGCCAGCCAGTTACATCGGCGGCGTCACGCCATCCTTGCCGGCAGAAATCGCCTGGGCGGTGATCGTCCCATCCGCCGCTTGCGCCGCAAACAACACCACCTTCACTCCCGGTTTAAGCAAGCTGCGATCCCCCGGCTCCAGGTTGACGATCGGCACATCATCCGGCACCACAATCTTCTGCTCGCCGCCTTTGTATTTTACGGTCAGGGTGCGCCCATGGCTGACCACCAGGTCACCGACGGTGCCGTTGGTCATGCTGCTGCCTTCTTTCAAGTCAAACGCGCGGTGCCCGTCGCCCGTGCCGGCCATGGCCGGTGGAAATACGTGAACTTCCAGGGCCGTGAGGGTGCCGTCGGCGTTGGGCATGGCAGCGGAACCGATGTAGCTGCCGGGCTTGATCTCATCGATCTTGGCCAGGGTGACGGCGCGTACCTGGGTGGCCTTGGTCAGGTGCACGGTGACGTCCTCACCGCTGCTGACCTTGACGTGCATCGCGTCGCCGTCCATCGCGGTGATGGCGCCGCGCACACCGACACGTGGGGCCTCAGCGGCATTGGCCAAGCCAATCGCCATGGCCGCGGCGAGGGTTGAAGCCATGAGCATCTTGTTCAACGTGATCTTAATGAACGTGGATTTCCTGTTTCGGCAGTTGTGGCTGAATGTATCATTGGCGTTCGACCCGAAAGTTAACGTTTCAGTCATTAATTTCCGGCATGAGTGATATCACTGCCAGCGCTCTACTCCGGCCGCGGCGATGTCTTTACTCTCGCACGCCTTCTTCCTTCGCTTTAACGAGAACGCCATGAACGCTACCCCACCCGCTGCGAGCACCATGACCCGAGGCATGGTGATGTTGTTTGCGTTCTGTTGCGGCGCCATTGTGGCCAACATCTACTATGCCCAACCGATCATCGAATTGATTGCGCCGGACATCGGCCTGACCCCGGCGATGGCCAGCCTGATTGTGTCGCTGACGCAAATCGGCTACGCGCTTGGCCTGTTCTTCCTGGTGCCGCTGGGCGACCTGCTGGAAAACCGCAAGCTGATGATTGCCACCACCGTGCTGGCCATCGCCAGCCTGTTGGGCGCAGCGTTTACCGAGCAACCGAATCTGTTCCTGCTGGTGTCACTGCTGATCGGTTTCAGTTCCGTCTCGGTGCAAATTCTGATTCCGCTGGCCGCGCACCTGGCGCCTGCCGAGTCCCGTGGCCGTGTGGTCGGCAGCATCATGGGCGGGCTGCTGCTCGGTATCCTGCTGGCACGGCCGGTGTCCAGCGTCGTGGCCGACCATTTCGGCTGGCGTGCGATGTTCATGGCTGCAGCCGCGTTGATGGCGTTTATCAGCGTGGTCCTGTTGCTGACCATCCCCAAACGTCAACCCGACCACAGTGCCAGCTACGGCCAACTGCTGCGCTCACTCGGCACCCTGCTGCGCCAGCAACCGGTATTGCGCCAACGGGCGTTTTATCAGGGCTGCATGTTCGCCACGTTCAGCCTGTTCTGGACGGCTGCCCCGTTGGAACTGGCGCGTAATCACGGCCTGAGCCAAAGCGAGATCGCGCTGTTTGCCCTGGTCGGTGCCCTGGGCGCTATTGCCGCCCCCATCGCCGGGCGCCTCGCCGACGCCGGCCACACGCACCGCGCCTCGCTGCTGGCCATGCTGTTTGCTGCGTTGAGCTTCCTGCCAGCCTTGGTGCACCCGCTGTACAGCGTGATTGGCCTGGCGGTGACCGGTGTGGTCCTGGACTTCTGCGTGCAGATGAACATGGTCCTCGGCCAGCGCGCCATCTACGCCCTCGACGCCAACAGCCGTAGCCGCCTGAACGCGCTGTACATGACCAGCATCTTCATCGGCGGCGCGTTTGGCTCGGCGATTGCCAGCAGCGTGTATGAACACGGCGGCTGGTTGGGCGTGATGCTGGTGGGCAGTGCGTTCCCACTGGTGGCGTTGTTGCGGTTTTTGAGTACCTCGCGGCAGACCGCAGTCGCGACCGCCTGAGTATTCCTAAGAACGCACCAACTTCTCCAACGCCGCATCCGCCAGAAATGACGAGCGGCTTTTGACCTTGTGCTCGCGCACATAGCGGTCGATGCGCTGAATGACATAACCGGGCAAGGTCACATTGACCTTCTCGGTCTTGCCCAGATAGGGCGAGATGTCCAACTCCAGCATGCCCCAGCCCATCCCCGCGTAGTCTTCGTGGGCATGATGATGGGC
Organism: Pseudomonas antarctica; assembly: GCF_001647715.1. NCBI lineage: Bacteria > Pseudomonadati > Pseudomonadota > Gammaproteobacteria > Pseudomonadales > Pseudomonadaceae > Pseudomonas > Pseudomonas antarctica. The sequence goes on along the minus strand of NZ_CP015600.1, from coordinate 2,062,025 downwards.
CACTGAGGTTGGCATCGGAATCACGCCCCCCTCTGCCGCGATCTCTTGCAGCATGATGTGCGCGACTTCCACAGCGGCGTTGTACGCCTCTTCAAAACTGTCCCCGGCGGTGACAGCACCTGGAATATCGGGGATCTGAATACCGGTGGCGGTGAAGTCATCGCCCCATTCGATACAGATTGGGTATTGCATGAGTGCTCTCCTTAAAACTGAAACAGCCCGGCGCGCTTCCTGATACTTCTGACCGTGCCCAACGGCAGGTCCTTCTTGGGGTGCGGCACCGGGATCGTGTACGGGCTATAGCGGTGAGTGAAAATGTGATGACTGCCCGTGACCCTATCCAGCACCCAGCCCGCCTCTTGCAGCGCCTTGATCAATAACCTGCTTTGCACCCCAGCCTTCTTGGCTCGGCCTGAATAAAAGTAACCCTAGAGTTATCTTTACTCAAGCACAGATTGCGTAAGTCTGACTGGCGGTTGTTTTACGGGATATTGAACCCATGTGGTTTTACCCCTGTGTAGAAAGGTTACTGGCTTAGCGCCGCCGCGTGAAACCTGGGGATACGGCCGTTAAGTGACGGCCAGTAGCTGAACCGGCCAGCGCCGGCCAGCAAGCCAGGCTGACGATGCAACAAGGCCGATACGGCCTGCGAGGCAATGCTCAGCGCGAGGCGTTGGCCAGGGCACTGATGGCGCCCCGAACCAAAACTGAAGAGGCGCCGGTGCGCGCGCTCAAGCTCAAAGCTGTCGGGATTCGGGTTTGCCTCAACGTCCCGATTGGCACACGCCAACAGCACCAAAATGCTATCCCCCGCTGCAAGGACACGGTTGCCAATCGTGCAGTCCTCGGCGACGAATCGTCGTGTGTTTTGCACCGGCGAGTCGTAGCGGGCGACCTCCTCCACCAGTGACAGTGCGAGGGCTGGCGTGTGCAGAATCCGATCCACCAGATCAGGCCGCCGAGCGAGCATGACCAGCGAATTACCGATCAAGCCGGCGGTGGCTTCGCAGGTCTGCGACAGCAGCCCGATCAGGTTGGCAGTCAATACATCAGCGTCTTGCCAATCGCCGCTACGCAGGTGGGCCAGCAGCGCTGTTTCTTCCAGCAGGTCACTGAACATCTGCCGCAGCCGAGACGCGCCGGCATCCGCTTTAAGCAATTGGGGTTCACTGCTCAGCGGTGAAAGGCAGGCGACGAAGTCCCGCGTGAGCCCGGCGACAGACGCCAACTGCTGCGCCTGAAACCCCAACAGCGCCGCAACCACCGAGACAGGTAAGCTGAACATCAGGGTGTCGAGGTTACCCATGCTGTCGATGAGCTGCCCGACCACGTCTGCGATGGGTTGCGCGCCCACACCCGCCAGCGCAGGTTCAACCGCCGCTCTCGGGCATCGATGAGCCTGCCCCTCGTTCATACGCATTAATCGCGCAAAAACCTGGCCTGCCGCACCTTGTGCAAGGCTCTTGGGCACCGGCTCGTTAAGCGGGCGCACGCGACAGTCGGGGTGCGCCAGCACCGCCTCGACCGTGCTGGCGCGGCTGGCGATCCATAGGCCAAGATCGGCATCGAACATCAATTCAGGGTTACGCCGAAGGCCTGCGTAATACGGATAGGGATCAACATGGGTGGCAGCTTGCAACGGTGTCATCCGGGACGTCCTGTACTCAAAGAAAGCGTTACTATCAGCCCTCCCACACGGCAATGATTCGCTCAGGAACGAACTATGCACGCCCATGACGATGACGCGGCGCTCTCACACGTCGCAGGTGCGATTGCGGAACCTGCGCGGACAAAAATGCTCTGCGCGCTGATGGATGGCCATGCGCGCACCAGCACCGAGATGGCGGCGATTGCCGGGGTCAGCACCTCCACCGCCAGCGCCCACCTGGCCAGGCTCAAGCACGATGGCTTGCTCACGCTGCACAGCCAGGGACGCCATCGCTATTACAGCCTGGCCGGCCCCCATGTAGCCCAGGCTATCGAGGGCTTGATGGTGATCAGCCGCACGACCACCACGGCGTTCGTCTCGACCACGCCCAGTCGTTTACAGTTCGCACGTACCTGTTACGACCACATGGCGGGCACACTGGCCGTGCAACTGCATGACCACTTCATCGCGTCCCGTTGGCTGGTTGGCGACGGCACCTACCAGCTCACTGCGCTCGGCGAAACAGCGATGATAGAACTCGGGGTTGATACCGCCGCACTGCGCGCACAGCGCCGGCGCTTTGCCTGTGCCTGCCTGGACTGGAGCATGCGCCGCCCACACCTGGCCGGTGCGTTGGGCGCAGCATTTTTGCAGTGCGTTATCCGCCGTGAATGGGTGACCCAGGACCTGGACAGTCGGGCGCTGGGGTTGACGGCCAAGGGGCGCAAGGCCTTCACCGCCCGATTTGGAATAAAGACCTGCGAACAATAAAGCGCCCACAGGCTATGCGGTGTTCAAACAATTCGGCCATCCCCTGCCACCGTCACATGCCACGGCAACTCGCGCCGAAGCGCCGCCCTTCGCCTTCCAGCAGATAACCCAAGGTCAGCGTTGAGTGTTGCAACGGCAACGCGCTGACGCTCAGTTCACCAAACCGCTCGAGTGCCCGTGGTCGAGACAGCACAGCAGACGCTCGACCGTGTGCTCCAGCGGGCCGGAGTTATCCAGCACGAACAACCCCGCGCCATGACCGGCAATCAGCTCGGCGGTGAACCGCGCGTTGCGCGCCAAACGTTCTTCGATGTCCGTCAGGGACTCACGCCCGCGCGCGACCAGGCGCTGGCGCAGTACGGCCTGATCAACCGTCAACAGCAATACCAGCACCGTCGGGTAGCGCTCGCGGGTTTGCGCCAGGTGCGCGCGCGAGCCATTGACCAGCACGTCGTCCCCTGCCGCCAGCCACTCGTCGATGCCTTTGGGAATGCCATAGGACAACCCATTGGCTTGCCAACTGAGGGCAAAGGCGCCCTCGGCCTGCATCGCGGCAAACTGCTCCGGGCTGACGCCCTGCGCCGCTTCGCCCACAGCTTCCGCCGAGCGTGTAATCACCCGGCGCACAATCCGACAACCGCGCTCGCCCAGCCGTGGGCGTGCGGCATCCAGCAGGCTGTCCTTGCCCGAACCCGATGGCCCGATGAGATAGATCAACCTGCCTGCCATCAACATCCTCTCTTTGCTTGTCGCCAGACTTGTTGCATGCGGGACTGAGCTCTATTTCGTTGACGGGGAATTAAGAATACAGATAACAAACTCTGGGGAGTTTCGCGACTTTTCCTACGATCTCTGTGGTGTGCAGTTGGTGGATCAAGCGCTGAATCGGGAGTATCCCGTGGCTTGATGGCAAGCCAGCTCCCACAGTGAGTGGGTGTACATCAGGGAATATCTTGCACGAGGGTGGAGCAGGCCTAAATGTCAGATCAGAAGAAGATCAAAACGGTGGGAGCGGGCTTGCTCGCGAAGGCGGTGGGTCAGTGATTGATAGGCTGGCTGACACTGCGCTTTCGCGAGCAAGCCCGCTCCCACATTTGATCTCCGGTGTTTGGATAAATACATTTCAAGGCCATAAAAAAGGCGACCCGAAGGTCGCCTTTTGTCATTGCGCGTATTGCTTGCTCAACCCCGGCGGCACGCCGTGCACGTCGGTCTCTTCCCACGGGCCGTTCGGGCTGATGGCGCGGCTCCAGCCGTTGCTCCAGCGGTAGTAGGTGCGCTGGCGGTAGAAGGTGTCGGGCTGTTCGTCCAGCACATACACCTGCATCGTGCCGTCCCAGTGGCTGGCGGCGCCCGGTGGCGGGGCGAAGGTCGGCGATTTGCTCGGCAGCGGCTTCGGCGGTGGCGTTACCGGGCCGGAAGGTTTGGTGCTTGGTTGAGTCGACGGGCCCGACGGTGGGATGGTCGGGCCGGTGGGCGCGGGAGGTGGCCGGTGGACCGCACAAGCGCTCAAGCCGAGTACCAGGCTGAGCAGGGTGATACGTGCAAGAGCGGTCATAGGCGTTTCCTCGATTTACTTGTCCGGACTGTCGATGGTCAGCGTCTGCAAGGCAGTGGTGCTGCTGGCCAAGGGTTGGCTGCGGCCGATCCATTCGCCAGTGGTCGGTTGACCGGCCCGGGATATGCGCGCAACCAGTTGGACTTCGGGGAAGTTCGACAGTTTCAACTGCGGCATCATCGCGTCAGCATCGCCCAGTTCGACAGTGACCGGCAGTTCGGCAACGGTGACGCGCTTGGCGGCCAACGGCGCCGGCGGACCGTTTACGGCACGGGCGAAGATGAACACGCTATCGGTTGGCAAGGCTTTGGCCTTCACCTCGGCAGACAGGTCCACACGCACTTTCATCACGGTTTTTTGCGCAACGGTACCGCCGCTTTCCTTGAGCTTCTCCGCCGCGCGGTCGATGCCGCCTTGCAGGGCGACACGTGAATTATCTGCCGGTGGCAATTGCGCCAACAGGCGGTTCCAGTAGTCGATTGCCTCTTGGTAGCGCTGACCTTCAAAGGCGGCAATGCCAAGCAAACCAAGGCTGGTAACTTCCTTCGGGTCCAGCTTCAAGGCTTCATCAGTCAACGCCTGCACCTTGGGCGACCATTGCTTGTTGTCGGCAAAGTACTGCGCCTGGGCCCACTGGCCGAGCAGTTCCGGCTGACGACCGGCCAACGCCACGGTGCGTTCGAAGACTTTCGCCGCATCGGCCGAGCGGTCCTGAGCCATATAGGCGCGGCCGAGGAAGTACAGGCCTTCCGGCGAGTCCGGCTGGGCAGCGGCGGCACGCTCCAGACGCTGGGTCATGTCTTGCATGGACACCGGCGGCTGGGAGAATTCGCGGGTCAGTTCGACCTTGTCGCTTGCCCCGTAATGCAGGTACAGCGCAACGCCCAGCACCGGCACCAGGAAAGCCGCCAGAAACGGCAGCGGTTTGCCCAGGCGCGATTCGCGGGGCTTTTCTACGCCTTCGGTGTCGGCCAGCAGCTCGCGGGCCGCTTCGGCGCGGCCGGTGTCGAGTTGCACGGCATTCAGCACGCCTTCGTCCTGCTGCACTTGCAGCTCGGCGACGCGTTCCTGGTAGAGCGCCACGTTCAGCGCGGTGCGATCCTCTTCACGCTGGGCGCGGCGGCCGCGCAATACAGGGATTAACAGGAAACTCAGGGCAATCAGGAGCAGCAACCCTGCTGCGAGCCAAAAATCAATCATCAGTCTTGGTGTCCAGCAATTGGTCGAGGCGCTTGCGCTCTTCGGGGGATAGTGCGTCGGACCCATCGGTGGGTGCGGCGCGACGACGGCGGACAATCACGGCCATGACCACCACGCCGGCCAGCAACAGCCCGGCGGGGCCGAACCAGAGCAGTGCGGTCTTGCCGTTGAGGGCCGGTTTGTAGCGCACGAAATCACCGTAGCGGTCGACCATGAAGTCGATGATCTGCTGGTTGTCCTTGCCCTCGCCCAGCATGCGGAAGATCTCTTTGCGCAAGTCGGCGGCGATGGGCGCGTTGGAGTCGGCGATGTCCTGGTTCTGACACTTGGGGCAGCGCAGTTCCTTGGTCAGTTCGCGAAACCGCTCGCGGTCACCGTCCTTGGCGAATTCGTAGGTGTCGATGGCGGCGTGGGCCACGCCGGCCAATCCCAGCGCCAGCACCGCAGCAGCTAACAGACGCTTCATGGCTGGGCCTCATCGACCAGCGCCTGGTACTTGGCGGCCAATTGCTCGCGCCAGACCACTTCATCGATCACGCCGACGTATTTGTCGCGGATCACGCCCTTGGCATCGATAAAGAAGGTTTCCGGGGCGCCATATACGCCAAGGTTCAAACCGAGGTTGCCGTCTTCATCGCGAATGTCCAATTGATAAGGGTTGTGGAACTCCGCCAGCCACTTCAAGGCCGCCGCATTGTCGTCCTTGTAGTTGATGCCGTAGATCACCACGCCCTTCTCGGCCAATTTGTTCAGCACCGGGTGTTCGACGCGGCACGAGATGCACCAGGTCGCCCACACGTTGACCAGCGCCGGTTTGCCCAACAGGTCGGCCTGGGTCAGGGTCTTGTCACCCTGCACGGTCTTCAGGCTGAACGCCGGGAAGGGCTTGCCGATCATCGCCGAGGGCAACTCGGCCGGGTCCAGGTACAGCCCGCGATACAGGAACACTGCCACCACCAAAAAGGCCGCCAGCGGTAACACCATCAACCAACGCTTCATGCCGCCGCTCCTGAAAGGCCGAGGGCTTCGCGCACCCGGCTCTTGACCTTGACCCGATAACGCCGGTCCAGCGCGGCCAGCAAACCACCAAAACCGGTGAGCAAACCGCCGAACCAGATCCAGCGCACGAACGGTTTGACGTGCACACGCACCGCCCAGGCGCCGTCGCCCAGCGGTTCACCCAGCGCCACATAGAGGTCGCGGGTGAAACCGGCGTCGATCCCGGCTTCGGTCATCATTGAGCTCTGCACGGTGTACAGACGTTTTTCCGGATGCAACACGGCCACTTCCTTGCCGTTGCGCACTACACGGATGGTGCCTTTGTCGGAGGTAAAGTTAGGGCCTTCGAAGTGCTTGGCGCCTTCGAAGATGAAGTGGTAGCCGGCCAGGTCCATGGACTCGCCGGGTGCCAGGCGCAGGTCGCGCTCGGCGCTGTTCTGGCTGGAGAGCACCACGCCCAGAGCGCACACGGCAATGCCGATGTGGGCGATTTGCATGCCCCAATAGCTGCGGGTCAAGGTTGGCAAGCCTTTGATCAGGCCTTTGTGACGGGTCTTGTCGACAATATCGCGCACGCCGGCCAGTAACACCCAGGCGGCGAGCAGGAAGGTGGCGAGCACCGCCCAGTTGAAATCGCCGTAAGCGAACCCGGCGATCACCGCCAGGGCCACGCTGCCCAACAGCACTGGCATCAGCATGCCGGCCAGCCATTTCACCGGGGTGTCTTTCCAGCGCACCAGCATGCCGACCGCCATGACCACCATCAACAGGCCCATCAATGGAATAAACAGCGCGTTGAAATACGGCGGGCCAACGGACAACTTGGCGCCGCTCAAGGCATCCAGCACCAGCGGGTAAAGGGTGCCAAGCAGAATCATCGACGCGGCCACCACCAGCACCAGGTTATTGCCCAGCAGCAGGGTCTCCCGCGACCACAGGTTGAAACCGACCTGGCTCTTGACCACCGGCGCGCGCAGGGCGAACAGGGTAAGTGAGCCGCCGACTACAAACAGCAGGAAGATCAGGATGAATACGCCGCGCTCAGGGTCGGACGCAAACGCATGCACCGACGTCAGCACGCCCGAACGCACGAGGAAGGTGCCGAGCAGGCTGAGGGAAAACGCCGCGATGGCCAGCAACACGGTCCAGCTCTTGAACACGCCGCGCTTTTCGGTGACGGCCAGCGAGTGAATCAGCGCCGTACCGACCAGCCATGGCATGAACGAGGCGTTTTCCACCGGGTCCCAGAACCACCAGCCGCCCCAGCCGAGTTCGTAATAGGCCCACCATGACCCCAAGGTGATACCAATACCGAGGAAGGCCCAGGCGACGATGGTCCACGGCCGCGACCAGCGCGCCCAAGCGGCATCGAGGCGCCCGCCGAGCAAGGCGGCGATGGCGAAGGCGAAGGCCACCGAGAAACCGACGTAACCCATGTAGAGCATCGGCGGGTGCACGATCAGGCCGATGTCCTGCAGCAGCGGGTTGAGATCATGCCCGTCTACCGGGATCTGCGGCAGGATGCGGCTGAACGGGTTGGAGGTCATGATCAGGAACAGCAGGAAGCCGATGCTGATCATGCCCATCACCGCCAACACCCGCGCCAGCATGACTTGTGGCAATTGGCGCGAGAACACCGACACGGCGAAGGTCCAGCCACCGAGGATCAACGCCCACAGCAGCAACGAGCCTTCGTGGGCGCCCCACACGGCGCTGAACTTGTAGTACCAAGGCAGCGCGCTGTTGGAGTTATTGGCCACATAGGCGACGGAAAAGTCGTCGGTCATAAAAGCGTAGGTCAGGCAACCGAACGCGAACACCAGGAAGGCAAACTGGCCCCAGGCGGCCGGCTGGGCCAGGCTCATCCACAGGCGGTCGCCGCGCCAGGCACCGAGCAACGGCACCACGGCCTGGACGACGGCAAAGCACAGGGCGAGGATCATCGCCAACTGACCCAGCTCCGGAATAAACAGTGCAGATGTCATGGCTTAACCCTCCTTGGCAGGCTGTGAAGTTGCGCCTGGGGCGGATTGGCCGCTGTCTTTGAGCGCCTTGGTAACTTCCGGCGGCATGTATTTCTCATCGTGCTTGGCCAGCACTTCATCGGCGACGACTACGCCCTCAGCGTTGAGCTTGCCCAGGGCGACGATGCCCTGGCCCTCGCGGAACAGGTCCGGGAGGATGCCGCGATAGGTAATGGTGACGGCCTTGTTGAAGTCGGTGACCACGAAGGTCACGTCCAGAGAATCGCCGGAACGCTTCAGCGAGCCCTTCTCTACCATGCCGCCGGCGCGAATGCGCGTGTCCTGCGGGGCTTCGCCATTGGCGATCTGGGTTGGGGTGTAGAACAGGTTGATGTTCTCCCGCAGGGCGCTCATCGCCAGGCCCACGGCAATACTCACGCCGGCCAGGATGGCAAGGATGATCAACAGACGCTTTCTACGCAGCGGATTCACTTTTCGGTCTCCCGGCGCAGACGACGCGCCTCTTGTTGCAGGTAACGCTTGCGGGCCAGGATCGGCGCGGCGACGTTAAGGGCCAGCACCGCCAGGCAGATGCCATAGGCCGTCCAGACATACAGGCCATGATGGCCCATGGCGAGAAAATCACTGAAAGAAGCAAAACTCATCCACGCGCTCCCAGGCAGGTTTGCACTTCGGCCTTGACCCAACTGGCGCGGGCTTCACGCTTGAGCACCTCGAGGCGCATGCGCATCAGCAGCACGGCGCCGAAGAAGCAGTAGAACCCCAGCACCATCAGCAGCAGCGGCGCCCACATTTCCACGGGCATTGCCGGTTTTTCGGTGAGGGTGAAGGTGGCGCCCTGGTGCAGGGTGTTCCACCACTCCACCGAGTACTTGATGATCGGGATGTTGATCACGCCGACGATGGCCAGTACCGCACAGGCCTTGGCGGCGCTGTCACGGTTACTGATGGCGTTGCCCAGGGCAATCAGGCCGAAGTACAGGAACAGCAGGATCAGCATCGACGTGAGACGCGCATCCCACACCCACCATGAACCCCAGGTCGGTTTGCCCCAGATCGCGCCGGTGACCAGCGCCACGGCAGTCATCCATGCGCCGATGGGGGCGGCGCATTGCAGGGCCACGTCGGCCAGCTTCATCTTCCACACAAGGCCGACGACGCCGCACACGGCCAGCATCACGTAACAGGACTGGGCCAGCATCGCGGCCGGCACGTGGATATAGATGATGCGAAAGCTGTTGCCTTGCTGGTAATCCGGCGGCGCGAAGGCCAGCCCCCAGACCAGGCCGATGCCGATCAGCAACAGGGCTGCGATGCTCAACCACGGCAGCAGCTTGCCGCTGATGCCGTAAAACCATTTGGGCGAGCCGAGCTTGTGAAACCAGGTCCAGTTCATTGCTGTTTCCATCACGGTTGTTTCTCGTCTTTGCGAGAAACTCAGGGTCTTTACTGGTTAATAACGCTTAACCAGACCTCATTATTCGCCGACGCTGATCTTCAGGCCAGCCGCTATAGCAAAGGGTGTCAGGGTTACCGCCAGGGCGGTCAGGCTGCCAAGCCACAAGAGGTAACCCGTCGCCGGCATGCCCATGAGCGCGGCTTGCAAAGCACCGCTGCCCAGGATCAACACCGGGATATACAAAGGCAGAATCAGCAGGGCCAGTAACAGGCCGCCCCGCTTCAAACCGACGGTCAACGCTGCGCCCACCGCCCCCAACAGGCTGAGCACCGGCGTACCGAGTAACAAGGAACACAGCAACACCGGCAGGCATTCGACGGGCAAGCCCAACATCATCGCCAGCAGCGGCGAGAGCAAGACTAGCGCCAAGCCGGAAAAAGCCCAGTGTGCCAGTACCTTTGCCAGTACCAGAAGTGGCAAAGGGTGCGACGAAAGGACCCACTGTTCCAGGGAACCGTCTTCGAAATCACTGCGAAACAGCCCATCCAGCGAGAGCAGGACGGACAAAAGCGCTGCCACCCACACCAGCCCCGGGGACAAGGTTTGCAACAGTTTAGTATCGGGGCCGACCGCCAACGGGAACAACGCGATGACAATAGCGAAGAACACCAGCGGATTGGCCAATTCAGCCGGGCGACGGCACAGCAATCGTGCTTCACGGGCGACCAACAGGGCAAACACACTCATAGCGACCACCGGCCCAAGTCCAGGTCACGGTAACCGGCAGGCACGTGCGTCAGACTGTGGTGAGTCGTGAGGACCACCAACCCACCCTGCTCGCAGTGCCGGGCCAGGTGTGCTTCGAGTTGAGCCACGCCTTGTTTGTCGAGGGCGGTGAACGGTTCGTCGAGAATCCACAGCGGCGGGCCGGGCAGATACAAACGGGCCAGGGCCACGCGGCGTTGCTGCCCGGCGGACAACGTATGACAGGGCACGTCTTCGAAACCCTTGAGGCCGACCGCCGCCAGGGCTTGCCAGATGGCGTCGCGGGACGCCGGATGATGCAGGGCACTGAGCCAACTGAGGTTTTCTTCGGGCGTGAGCACATCCTTGATCCCGGCGGCGTGGCCGATCCAGATAAGGTTGCGGGCGAGTTCGGTGCGTTGTTCGTTGAGCGGCTTGCCGTTGAGTCGCACCTCACCTGCCGTCGGCTGCATCAACCCGGCCAGCAAGCGCAGCAAACTGGTTTTGCCGCTGCCGTTCGGGCCGCTGATTTGCACCATGTCGCCGCCCGCCAGACGCAGTTCGAGGTGTTCGAACAGCATCCGCAGGTCGCGTTCACAGGCAAGCGCTACGGCTTCAAGAAGAGGGCTGGTCAAGAGATCGCGGGCCTTTACGGTTCAAGTCGGCGGTGCAGCGGCCGTTATAGAGAGATGCACAATAACGGCTTTGGCGACCGATTTTAGAGAGCTGGATCAAATAGTTGTGAGGTTTTTACCGCTCTCTTTGCAGACGGGCGGCATTATACATGTGATGCCCTACTCTAAAGAGGGCAATTTCCCCAGAGACGACGCGCACGATGACCGGTGAGATCAACCTTCCTACGCTGCCTCCTGCCCCGGCCACCGGGCCAGCCCCGCTGCCCCCTACCGGTGAGTTGCTCAAACTGCTGGAGCCGCAGACCGGCTTGATCGACCCTGGGAAAACTGTAAACGCCGAGGTGATTGCGCTTAAACAAGGCGGCGACGCGTTTCAACTGTTGCTCAAGTTGACCCTCGAAGGCGGCCGCCAGACCCTGGTGCAAGCCAGCAGCGCGCAACCATTGCCGCTGGGCAGCAACGTGGCGGTGAGCCAGACGCCGACAGGCAACCTGACCATTACCTTGCAGCAAGCCTTGAGTGCCAATGTGGCCGCCCTCACCCGTATCGACACCACGCAAATGCCGGAAGGCACGCTGTTGCAGGCCAAGGTGCTGACCACCCAGATGCTGCCGCAGGGCGCGACGCAACCGGCGATCTATCGCTCGCTGGTGACAGTGCTCAATAACGCCCTCGCCGGGACGACGCTGACCCTGGAAAGCCCGCAGCCACTAAGGGTCGGCAGTTTACTCAGCGCCGTGGTGCAGAATGCGCAAACCTTGAATTTCGTGCCGTTAAGCGGGCTTAAGGATCAATTGGCCGTCGCGCAACAGCTCTCGACCCAGCAAAGCCGCCAGGGTTCGCTGGACGTGGTCTTTACTGCCTTGCAAAACTTGCCCGCTGATGACAGCACCTCCACCGACCTGCGCGCCGCCGCCGCGCGTTTGCTGGCGGCCCTGCCAGACCTGGCACAAGTCAGCAATCCCAAGGTCCTGGCGCAATTGGTCCAGAACAGCGGCGCGTTTCTTGAAGCCAAGTTGTTGGTCGGGCAAAACCCGCAAATTCCCCCGCTGGACATGAAAGGCGCACTGCTGCGCCTGGTCGCCGAGCTGGTGCCGGCCCTGCCCACCGGCACCAACCTCAACGCCATCCTCGCCGCCAATACCCTGGCCCAGGTGCTGCCGAACTTCGTGCGCAACCCGCTGAGTACGCTCGGCCAGATCAGCGCCCGGCAAGCACCCGCTGGGTTTCCGCTGCCGGATCGGTTGATGCAGCGCCTGGAAGGCGAAAGCGACCTGGAAAACCTGCTGCGCCTGGCAGCCGGGGCGATTTCACGCTTGCAGAGCCACCAGCTGTCGAGCCTGGAGCAGACCGGCACCACGGCCGACGGCCGGCTGCAGACCACCTGGCAGTTGGAAATCCCCATGCGCACCTTGCAGGACATCGTGCCATTGCAGGTCAAGTTCCAGCGCGAAGAACCCACGCCGGACAAGGACCAGCCCGAGCGCAAAGACAAAAAAGACCCCAAGCAGATGCTCTGGCGCGTCGAGCTGGCGTTCGACATGGAGCCGCTCGGGCCGCTGCAGGTTCAGGCGCAACTGACACAGGGCAAACTGTCCAGCCAGTTGTGGGCGACTCGGCCCTTTACCGCCAGTTTGATCGAAAGCCACTTGGGCAACTTACGCGAGCGCCTGGTGACCTCGGGTCTCAATGTCGGCGACCTGGATTGCCACCTCGGCACCCCGCCACGCGGGCCACGCACCGGACTGGAGCAACGCTGGGTGGATGAAACCGCATGAAAAACTCAACCCCACCGCGCCAGGCGATTGCCCTCAAGTATGACGGCCAGCAAGCACCGACCCTGACAGCCAAGGGCGACGATGCCCTGGCCGAAGCCATTTTGAAGTTGGCGCGGGAAAATGAAGTGCCGATCTATGAGAACGCGGAGCTGGTGAAGCTGCTGGCGCGCATGGAATTGGGGGACAGTATCCCGGAGGAGTTGTACCGCACGGTGGCGGAGATCATTGCGTTTGCCTGGACGTTGAAAGGCAAGTTCCCGGTGGGGTATGACCCGAATGCCGAGCCGGTGGAGCGGGATGTGACGGAGCGTGGCGACGATTACTGAAAAGTCTCAGAGATACACAATCCAAAATGTGGGAGCTGGCTTGCCTGCGATAGCGGTACACCTGCTCCAGATAAGCAAGCTGACACATCGCCATCGCAGGCAAGCCAGCTCCCACATTTAGCTCTCTATTGTTAGTTCAGGACTTCACTCAGGGGGATGAAGTTGACTCGATCCCCCAATGCCAACGTCGTTCCCTCCAACACCTCCACAAACCCCTCGGCCCACGCCGCGCTGCGCAGCACGCCGGAACTCTGGTTGCGGTAGATGATTGCTTTGCCCTGCTCGATACGCCCGCGCAGATACTCGCGGCGATTGCCCGGCTTGGGCCAGGTGAAGCCCACCGGCACTTCGAAACGCAGCGGCGCCACGTCCTGCACACCTTGGCGGCGCAGCAGATAAGGGCGGGCCAGCAGCGCGAAGGTCACCAGAGTCGAGGCCGGGTTGCCCGGCAGGCCGATCACCGGCACGCCACGAAAATGGCCGAAGGTCAGCGGTTTTCCCGGTTTGATCGCCAGCTTCCACAAGGCCAGCTCACCCTCTTCGCGCAGGGCGATGCCGAGGAAGTCCGCCTCGCCCACCGACACGCCACCGGTCGACAGAATCAAGTCGACACTGCCCAAATCGGCCAGGCGTGTGCGGGTTTTTTCCAGATCATCCGGCAGAATCCCGGCATCGATCACTTCACAGCCCATCCGCGCAAGCCAGCTGCACAGCACACGGCGATTGCTGTTGTAGATTTGCCCCGGGCCCAGCGGCAAGCCCGGCTCGATCAGCTCGTCACCGGTGGACAGCACGGCCACGCGCACGCGGCGCACCACACTCAGGCGGTCATGGCCGAGGGACGCAGCCAGGCCCAGCTCGATCGGGCCGAGCCGGGTGCCGGCGGTTAATACACACTCGCCGACGGTGGTTTCCTGGCCTTGGGGGCGGATGTTCTGGTTGACCTGCAAGGGTTCGGAGAAGCCCACGCGTTCGTCGGCGTGGACCACGGCGTTTTCCTGCATCTCTACACAGTCCGCACCTTCGGGCACCGGGGCGCCGGTAAAGATGCGCGCGCAAGTGCCTTGCGCCAATGGCTGCGGCGCCTGGCCGGCGAAGATGCGCTGGCTGACGGGCAAGGGCTCGCCATTCCAGTCCGACAGCCGCAGGGCGTAGCCGTCCATGGCGCTGTTGGGCCAGGGCGGCAGATCGAGGGTGGAGATGAGGTCTTGCGCCAGCACACGGCCATCGCACTCGCCCAGAGGCAGCACGTCCTGCTCACGGATCGGCGCGGCTTCGGCCATGTCCAGCAGTTGGCGCAACGCGTCTTCCACCGGCAGCAAAGCGCCGGTTTTACCGGGCTTATCCACGGGATTCGCAGGGTTCGGCCTGCTTCAGGTGGGGAACGAAGTTGCACGGGCGATGGCGGTTATCCAGTTGCTCGGCAAGGATGCCATCCCAGCCCGTGCGCACCGCATTGGTCGATCCCGGCAGGCAACATACCAGCGTGCCATTGGCCAGGCCGGCCAGGGCGCGCGATTGCACGGTGGAGGTGCCGATATCGGCCACCGAGATCTGGCGGAACAGTTCGCCAAACCCATCGACTTGCTTGTCCAGCAGGCAGCTCACCGCTTCGGGCGTGCTGTCACGGCCGGTGAAGCCGGTGCCACCGGTGATCAGCACCACTTGCACCACGTCTTCGGCGATCCAGTGGGCGACTTGGGCGCGAATTTTGTAGAGGTCGTCCTTGAGCAGCACGCGCTCGGCCAGGTTGTGGCCGGCGGCGGTCAGGCGGTCGACGAAGACCTGGCCCGAGGTGTCGGTGTCCAGGGTGCGGGTGTCGCTGACGGTCAGTACAGCGATATTCAGGGGTACGAAGGGCGCATCAGCCTTGGCTTTCATGGCTCGGTCCGGTTGTCGAAGGAACAGCCCGATGTTATATCACAGGGCCCTATTTACCTGCCGCAGCGGAACCGCCATGTCTCTCGATTCTTCGCCCCTGCCCTGTTCGATTCTGCTGCTGGCCGGTGGCCGTGGCCAACGTATGGGCGGCCAGGACAAAGGCCTGTTGCAATGGCAGGGTCAGCCGCTGATCGCGCACTTGCAGCGCCTGACCCGGCCACTGACGGACGACCTGATTATCTCGTGCAACCGCAACCACGAGCGGTACGCGCCCTATGCCGACCAGTTGGTGAGCGACGACAACCCAGACTTCCCCGGCCCGCTGGCAGGCATCCGTGCAGGCTTGGCTGCCGCACATCATGAGCATGTGTTGATACTGCCATGTGACGTGCCGAATATAGACGTGGGACTACTCACTGACCTGCGTGAGACTGCTCGCCGCAATCCGCTGCTGCCGGTGATGGTGCGTCAGGGCGAATTCTGGGAACCCTTGATCTGCATCATCCCGACTTGCCTCCAAACCGAGGTAGAACGGGCATGGGACGCCGGTGAACGCAGCCCGCGCAAGATCCTCTTGCAACTGGGTGGCGTGGGCCTGGAATGCCAGGCGCAAGACCCGCGGCTGGCCAACCTGAACACACCGGAGCTGTTGCACCCAGGGTTCGGCGTGTCAGAATGAACCTCGCACAAGGAACTTTGTCGACGCCACGCGCGTCACAAGGTCAGCTGTTTAAAAGAATTCTTTTGGAGACACACTCATGACTCAACGGACCATCGCCGCTCTCATGCTTGCACTGGGCCTCGCCACTCTCGCCGGTTGCGCCTCGCCTACAGTGATCACCCTGAATGACGGTCGCGAAATCCAGGCCGTCGACACCCCTAAATATGACAAGGCTTCGGGCTTCTATGAGTTCGAACAACTTGACGGCAAGCAGACCCGCATCAACAAAGATCAGGTTCGCACCGTTAAAGACCTGTAAGTCTTAGGGTTTGCCAACAAGGCCCGCCTCGCGCGGGCCTTGTCGTTTCCGGGGGTTACCAGTCGAGACTGATCCGGCTGCGGAACTCGCGTTGTTCACCCGTGACCGGGTCGATAAACCGCACGCCCTGGGCCAGCAGCTTGAGTGGCTTGGCGTAGTCGTCTTCGGCGTCCTTGATCACGTCGGGGTAGAACGGGTCATTGCAGATACTCGCCCCCAGCGCGGTCATGTGCACGCGCAGCTGGTGCTTCTTGCCGGTCACGGGGAACAGGCCGTAGCGCCACAGGTCGCCATTTTTTTCGCGCACTTCCACCGCGGTTTCGGTGTTGCTGGCGCCCGGCCCTTCCTGCATGCGGAAGAACGGCTCGCCATCCACCAGGCGGCTTTTGTGCACCATGGGGAACGTCAGGTTCGGCAAGGCTGGGGCGATAGCTTCGTAGAATTTGTCGATGCGCCGCGTGGGAAATAGCTGTTGATACGTCGAACGGCTTTGCGGGTTGGCCGAGAACAGCACCAGCCCGGCCGTATGGCGGTCGATGCGATGCAAGGGAACAAGCGCGGGGTTATCCAGGCGACGAATCAGGCGGCGCAACAGGGTCTGCTCGACGTATTCGCCGGCAGGCGTTACCGGCAGAAAATGCGGCTTGTCGGCCACGACCAAATGTTCGTCGGCGTACAGGATGGTTTCCTTTACCGGGATCACCTTCTCATTCGGTACTTCACGGAAGTAATAAATGCACAGGCCTTCCTTGTAGGCCAGGCCGAGGCTGATCGGGTTGCCGTTGATGTCGAGCACACGGCCTCGGGCGATGCGGTCCAGCCAGTGTTCACGACTGATCGCCGGAAAATGCTCGCACAGGCAATCCAGCACGGTTGCCCAAGGGCCAGGTGGCAAATACAACGTGCTGGCTTGGTGCTGGGACGCGGAGAAACCGGATGTGGACATGACAATGCTCGAAGCCTGGAAAATCAGGCAGGCATTATCCCGCATGGAGCGGGATTGAGCCTAGGGCGGATCTCAGGCCTTTGCCAATTCGGCCCGCAGGATCGGCGAGGCACTGGCGGCGTCGGTAAACTCCTTGAGCCAGCGCAGCACGTCCACCGCTTCCCAACGGCCAGGATCGTAAAGCGCGTACAACAAGCCCTGGTAACCCACGACATCCAACTGCTTGTGGTAACCGGCGCGCTGGAACAAGGCCTCGATTTCGGCGAAGCAGGTATTGAAATGCACTTTGTTAAACGGCGTCTTGCCTTCCGTGACCAGGCCATCCAGGCGCAGCTCGTTCACCGCGTCGCGCACGACATCGGCGGACATGCGATTGACGCTGCTTTTCAGTTGTTCAACATTCACCACGGGCGTTCCCTCTACTCAATCACTGTACGGGCATACAGTAGCGTAATAATTGGAAACTCGCCATCGGTGACGGACATCTGTTTCACCGAGACTCAACCGTTGTGCGTCGGACGAATCCTCGACTCGAAAGGCTTTTTCAGAGATTTCCCAAGCGAGCGCTTATCTGCTGGCAATTGCTTCGTAGAACATCAACAAATTGCTCCACGGTAGACGATTCGGGGCGATGCAACGGCCGTACGACGCTTACACAGTAAGAAATTGAGTGGGAAAAGCGACGGATCTGCAAACCCCGGCCAACATAGTCGAGGGCTGTGAGCGGGTTCACGATGGCAACGCCGACTCCCAGGTTGACGGTCGCACACACAGCGCTCGCGTTATGCGTCTCTACCGCCAGGCGCCTTTCAATGCCTGACTGCTGAAAGATAGCGTCGGTTTTGATTCTGTAGGGATCATCCGCTGCAAGGTAAACAAAGTTTTGCCCCTCGAAGTCTTGTGGTGTGAGGACGGTTTTCGCATTCAACTCGTGATCAGACGGCAAGACACACACCACGTCGAGGTTTAAGAGTGTTTCGACGTAGGTTCCCGGAGGTGTTTCCAGGGTTTCAGTCAACCCCAGGTGATAACGCTGAGCAGTCAGCGACTCCTCGAGCGCGGGCGACTCCTGCGGCGTGATGTTAATGCTCACGCCCGGAAATTTACTGCAGAAATCCTGGCAGGCCTGCGGTAACAGAGCATTTGAGAAAGCCGGAATACACGTCAACGAAATTTGCCCTTGCCGAAAATGCCTGATGGCCTCGACGGCATTTTTCACACGGGCCAGCCCGACATAGCTGCGTTGAACTTCATCGAACAGCATCAGACCATGCTCGGTCGGGATCAACTTTGCACCCGCGCGCTTGAACAACGTCAACTGGGTCAGCGTTTCGAACCGGCTGAGCTCTCGGCTGATGGTGGGCTGCGAGGTATGCAGAAGTGCAGCGGCAGCTGTCGCACTGCCTGTGGTCATTACCGCCCAGAATACTTCTACATGGCGAAAACTGAAATCCATGGGCCAACCTCGCGATGAATGAAATAGGTCAGACCATATCAGAAATGAATAGCCAGCCACTAAATTGATATTTTTACTTTGTTTTTTTGCTGCGCATACTTTCCACGTATGCAAAACCCGCGATTCGAAACGGCTTTATTAAAAAGCCGGGAAGAAACAGTTCGCAGAGTTTACCGATATTAAGTCGCCGCACGAACGACCGAAATACCCAGCACTCTTCATCAACACGAGCACCTAAACCGCAATTGCTTGCGCTGAGAAGACCGTCAAATATCTACACAGTATAAGTCGGCTTTTATTCGATTCAGCCGATGACTACTTATACCTTTACTTAGCTGAAGCAATCAATTCAAGGAAGCAAGATGGACCATTTTAATTTTATCAACGGTCACTTACAGGTAGAACACGTTGATGTTCGTCAGATCGTCGAACAGCATGGAAGCCCGGTATATATCTATTCAGCACAGACACTGAAAAATCACTACGCTGTGCTGCAAGATGCTTTTTCCGCGCTCTCGCCGTTGATTTGCTTCTCCGTTAAAAGCTGCAGTAATCTCAGCATCCTTAAGCTCTTAGTCGATGAAGGATCTGGTCTTGATGTGGTAAGTGGCGGTGAGCTCTACCGGGCGCTGATGGCCGGAGTGACTGCGGATAAGATTGTGTTTGCCGGAGTCGGCAAGTCGCGTGAAGAAATTAGCTACGCTGTTGAAGCTGGCGTTTTGCTTTTTAATGTGGAGTCTGAAGCCGAGCTGCTGCGGCTGGATGAGATCGCCTCGACTGCCAGTAAGCGTATCAAGGTGACTATTCGTGTAAATCCGGATGTGGCCGATGCTGGCACCCATGAAAAAACCTCAACGGGCGGTCGCCAGACAAAATTTGGCATACCCATTGAAAGCGCCTATGAACTCTTCGCGCCAAAGCGTTACTCAAGTGTAGATGTCGTTGGGATCCACATTCACCTCGGATCGCCGATTCCATCGGTGCAGACCTATTTGTCTGCGATCGATAAGGTTGAGGACATGATTAACCGGCTTGAAGCGGTTGATTGCGCGGTCGAATTTGTCAACATTGGCGGAGGTTTTCCAGCCCCGTACGGAACAGAAAGTAATCCCGTGTGTTCATTGACTGAAACTGGCGCACTTATTTGTGCGCGTCTACACCCCCTGAAACAGCGCGGTATCCGTTTCATCATTGAACCGGGTCGTTCGATCAGTGCGAATGCCGGTATTTTACTGACCACCGTCGAATATATTAAACAAGGCTGGGATCGCAAGATCGTTATAGTCGATGCGGGCATGAACGTACTGCTGCGACCTACCCTATATGGTGCGAACCATGTCATCTGGCCAACCCATTTTGACAATTTTTCGGGCCATTGGACTACATTAACGCGGAGCGCTCAGTATTCCGGCGTCACCCGCCTGGAAGAGACCGATATTGTCGGACCCATTTGTGAAACAGGCGATTATTTTGCATTGGGCCGACTATTACCTGCGTTTGGCGATGGCAGTTTATTGGCGATTTTTTCATGTGGCGCCTATGGCATGAGCATGGCAAGCCAATATAACTCTCGTGGGCGACCACCCGAAGTGCTGGTTGAGGGAGCCCGTGCCAAGTTAGTTCGGACGCGTGAGTCCCATGAAGATTTAGTGGCTCACGAATTATGCGGTTTAGACAACGCTTAACACTGACGCTCTACGTTGACTCTCTGAACACACTGGAAACGGTATAAAACCCTTTTGTGTTTTAGCCGGTGCCGATACGGATATTGAACCCGCGAATCTATTGGCAGCACGAACTCGGCGCGGAGGGAATCCCCATAGAAACGTCGCATGTTCGGCGCAATAAATACGCCATGGCCTGTGCGCTCAAATAGTCTGGAAAAACCAACGCCCGCCAACCCACCGATTTTTTGAGTTCCCACTGGCGGGGGTAGCAAAAAATCGGTGGGTCGTTCGGCCTCTTCCTAAAGCAGAAACGAGACCACCTGTTCCGTGTCAAACGGCCAGCCCAATTCAGCCCCTGTATCCACCCGCCGAAGCACCGGAATACGCAGGCCGTAGGCCTCGAACAGAGCTTCGGAGTCGGCAATATCGACCAGCTCGACCATCAAACCGTGTTCGACCAGCGGCATGACTTCTTCTTCGGCGAGCTCACACAGATGGCAGCCCAGTGTGGTGAACAACTGACATTCAGGAGTCATGACAAAGTGACCTGATAGGAAGTAGGTCACTATTCTATGCTCACCCCGATACGGCCAACAGCCCACAATCCCTGATCCAGATCACCATGGCCTATCACTGAGTCAGCGATCCTCGCGGCTTTTTGCCCGCTCACCCCGCAATGGAGATGCACGTGTTCGCCAACCTGCTGATCATTCTGGCTTCATCCCTGGTGGTGATTGCGCTGTTTCGCCGGCTACGACTGCCGCCCGTGCTCGGCTATCTGTGCGTGGGCCTGGCCGTGGGGCCCACCGCGCTGGACTGGGTGAATGACAGTGAAGACCTGCCTGACCTCGCCGAGTTGGGGGTGGTATTCCTGCTGTTTTCCCTTGGGTTGGAATTTTCCCTCACCAAGATGTTCGCGTTGCGCAGCGTGGTATTCGGGCTGGGCAGCTTGCAGGTACTGGGCTGCGGTGTGCTGCTGGGAGGCCTGCTGATGGGGTTTGGTCTGGCGCCCGGCGTCGCCCTGTTGCTGGGCGCCGGGCTGGCGTTGTCCTCCACGGCCATCGTCAGCAAGGAGCTGACCAGCCTTGGGGAAATTTTCAGCAGCCATGGCCAGAACGCGATTGGCGTGCTGCTGTTCCAAGATGTGGTGGCAGTGCTGCTGCTCACCTTGGTGCCGGTGTTTGCCGGTAACAGCGACCAGGCCTGGTACTGGGCGTTGCCGCTGACGTTGGGTAAAACCGTGCTGTTGTTCGTCGGCCTGCTGTTCGCCAGTCGCTGGTTATTGCCACGCCTGTTTCACGAAGTCGCGGCGTCCCATTCAGCGGAGCTGTTTGTGTTGTTGGCCCTGGTGATCGTATTGCTGACTGCCTGGCTCACGCACTTACTGGGGCTCTCCCCGGCCCTCGGTGCTTTCCTGGCGGGCATGCTGTTGGGCGAAAGCCATTACCGGCATCAGATCGAAGCCGACATCCGGCCGTTTCGCGATATCCTGCTGGGGCTGTTTTTTGTCAGCATCGGCATGCTCATCGACCTGCAGCTGTTCGTCAGCCATAGCCTGCTGATCCTCGGCTTGACCCTCGCACTGATGCTGATCAAGGCCTCGGTGGTCGCGGCCTTGGTCAAACTGCGCGGCAGCGACCGTGAAACGGCCTGGCGCAGCGGCCTGGCCCTGGCCCAGGGCGGCGAGTTCTGTTTTGCGCTGATGGCGCAAATGCAACACAGCCGGTTGATACCCGAAGCGTTCAACGGCCTGCTGCTCGCTGCCACCTTCTGCTCGATGCTGCTGACCCCGCTGTTACTGCGCGCTGCGCCGACGATTGCCATGCGCCTGCACCGCAAGCCCAACCAGCAGGTGCAACTGGAAGCAATCACCGCGCTCAACGCCCAATTGAGCGGCCACGTGGTGATTTGCGGGTATGGCCGCGTCGGACAATCCATCGGGCGCTTTCTGCACCGCGAGCAACAGGCGTTCATCGCACTGGATGATGATCCGGCGCAGGTGCAGCAAGCCGCCACGGACGACAGCAGCGTGCACTACGGTGACTGTCGCCGTGGTGCCCTGCTGAGTGCGGTCGGCCTGGAACGCGCGCGGTTAGTGGTGATCGCGGTGGATAACAGCGATGTCGCACTGTTGGTATTGATGGAGGCACGCCGGATCAATCCGGACGTGCCGATTCTGGTGCGCACCCGTGACGACAGCCAGTTGGCTGAACTGAAAGCCGCAGGCGCCAGCGAAGTGGTGCCCGAACTGCTGGAGTCGAGCCTGATGCTCGCCTCCCACGCCTTGATCCTGCTCGGGCTTTCGGACGAACAGGTGCAGGCGCGGGTCGACGAGGTGCGGCGTAACCGCTATCGCCTATTGCACGGTTTCTACCCGCGAACCGACGAGCCGATCAATCCTGACTGACCGCGCCGATCTTGTGGATCGACAGGTCCGCGCCGTAGTACTCCTGTTCCTGGCTCAAGCGCAGCCCGTGCACGCGCTTGATCACGCCGTACACCAACAGGCCGCCGACCAGCGCCACCGCCACCCCCAGCGCGGTGCCGATCAACTGGCTGATCAGGCTCACGCCGCCCAAGCCGCCAAGAGCGGTCTGGCCGAACAGGCCGCATGCGATACCGCCCCACACGCCGCACAAGCCATGCAATGGCCACACGCCCAGCACGTCATCGATTTTCCAGCGATCCTGGGCGGCGATGAAGAACCACACGAACAAACCACCGGCGACGACACCGGTGACCAGTGCGCCCACAGGGTGCATCAAGTCGGACCCGGCGCAGATCGCCACCAGCCCGGCCAGCGGACCGTTATGCAGGAAGCCAGGGTCATTGCGGCCGATCACCAGGGCAGCAACAGTGCCGCCAACCATGGCCATCAGCGAGTTGACGGCGACGAGGCCGCTGACGCCATTCAAGGTCTGCGCGCTCATCACGTTAAAGCCGAACCAGCCAACGATCAGGATCCACGAACCCAACGCCAGGAAGGGAATGCTCGACGGCGCGAATGCCACCAGACGCCCTTCTCGATAGCGCCCGTTACGCGGGCCCAAGAGCAGCACCGCCGCCAGCGCCAGCCAACCGCCCATGGCGTGTACCACCACGGAACCGGCGAAGTCATGGAAGCTGGCACCAAAGGTGGCGAGCAACCAGCCTTGCAGGCCGAAATTGCCGTTCCACACCATGCCCTCGAAAAACGGGTAGATAAACGCCACGATCAGCGCGGTGGCACACAGCTGAGGCGCGAACTTTGCGCGCTCCGCAATGCCTCCGGAAATAATCGCCGGGATCGCCGCCGCAAAGGTCAGCAGGAAGAAAAACTTCACCAGGCCGTAGCCGTGATCGGCACTGATCACCGCCGCCGGCTGCATAAAGCTCACACCGTAGGAGATCCAGTAGCCTATAAAGAAATAAGCCAAGGTCGAGATAGCGAAGTCGCTGAGGATCTTCGACAGGGCGTTGACCTGGTTTTTCTGGCGCACGGTGCCGACTTCCAGGAACGCAAAACCGGCGTGCATGGCCAGGACCATGACCGCGCCAATCAAAATAAACAGGGTGTTGGAGCTGTGGACTAACGTGTCCACTGCACTTTGCAAATTTTCCATGGAGGTTGGCAGGCCTGCATTAAAGGCAAAAAGCACCAAAGCGGTTCAAGCCAGGGTTTCGCGCACTAAATTGGCACCGCCGGCCCCGCACCTCGTCAGAGGGCGTGAACCGCTTTAGCGCAGCGAACACCACAACAAGCCATTACCGACAGGGTTTTTCCGCGAGTTTGAGTTATTTAGGGTAAGGTTTTTCAAGGCATTAGCCTCAGGCCGCCCAGATTCAGCGCACGCCCCGGGGCATGCGCACCAAGGCAAAGCAAAAGCTGTACCAGACAATTGAAGTGAACCTTCACAGAAGCCTGTGACTCGAAACCACACGTACAGATCAGCCAATCACGGAGATAACCATGGCCAGAAGAACTGCAAAGACTGCTCAAGAGATACTGATGGCGGATTTTCAAACCCTGGTCAGTGACACTGAAAAGTTGCTCGACGACACTGCCGTGCTGGCCGGTGACCAGGCCGATGAGCTGCGTACCAAGATCCACGACAGCTTGCTCAAGGCCCGCGAAACCCTGCAACTGACCGAAGACTCTCTGCGCGAACGCGGCGCGGCGGCGGTCACTGCAACGGAAGATTACGTGCAGGCCAACCCTTGGCAGTCGGTGGGCATTGCCGCCGGCGTTGGTTTTCTGATCGGTCTGCTGGCTACAAGGCGCTAACATTATGTCTATCGGCGAATCCGGCTCGTCCACGAGCTCAAGCTCCACTTCCCGACGCCTGGGCGCGGCCGTTCTGGGCTTGCTGCACAGCCACGTCGAGTTATTTGGCATCGAGTTGCAAGAGCAGAAATCGCGCACGGTGAGCCTGTTGCTGTTCGCAGGCCTGGCGCTGGTGTTTGCCCTGCTGCTGTTGGTGGGGCTGTCGGCGCTGGTGATGATTTTGGTGTGGGACACTTACCGTCTCACCGGGATCATTAGCCTGTGCGTGTTCTATTCCCTGGCCGCAGCGTTCTGCGGAGTGCGCTTGAAGGCGGCGATATTCGATGAGTCCACGCCGTTCCATGCCACCCTTGAAGAACTGGCCAACGACCGGGAGCGCCTGCTGCCATGAGCATGACTGAAATCCCGCAAACCGCTTCCCGCCGCGAAATGCGCAAGGCGTTGATTCGCCTGCGCATGGAAATGCACCGCCAGGAAATCCGCCACGAGTCCCAGCAACTGATGGCCCCCCTGAACAAAATGCGCGACATGCGCCATAACTGGCAGGACAGCCTGGGCATCAAGCACGCGCCACTGTGGGGCGTGGCCGCGGTGACACTGATGGGCTTTTTTACCGGCAAGGGCGCCAAGGGCGGCAGTATCAGTAGCCTGACTCGCCTGGTGCGGCTGGGCGCCGGTTTGATCCCGCTGATTAAGTTGGCCATGCAAGGGGCTTCGCGCAAAGGTTGAACCGCGCTGGCTGCATTCTTGCAAACAGAATCGGCCCGGCCCTCGAACATGAGGGCCGGGCCTTTTTTTGCCAGCTCTCTTAAGGAGGCCCCGTGATCGACGGGCAACCGCTCGCCTGCTTCCAGCCGTTCATCGACACCGCCACCGGGCGCATTGCCGGTGTAGAGGCCCTCGGCCGCCTGCGCCAGGCTGATGGCCGCTTGCTGTCCGTGGGCCCTCTGTTTGCTGACCCGCGAACACCCGGCGTAACCTTGCGCCGCCTTGACCGACAAATCCGTGACAATGCTTTAAGTCGCCTCCATGAAGCGCCCGAAGACTGGTTTCTCAGCCTGAACATCTCGCCACGCTGGATCAATCGCCTGCGCCCTGGCCAAGCCTTGCCCAGTTTGAAACAGGTGCACGCCTACGGTATCGATCCGCGGCGCATCGTGTTTGAAATCACCGAGTTGGGAGGCGACATCCAGCGCCTGGCCGACGTGGTGGTGCGTTATCGCAACGCCGGTGCGCGGATCGCCATTGATGACTTCGGCGCCGGCTATTCCCAGCTGGACCGCGTTCTGGCGCTGCAACCGGATATTCTCAAGCTGGACATGCGCCTGTTCCAGGAAGCCGCTAAAGGCGGGCCGAGCAGTGACGTGGTAAGGGCGTTGGCGCAGATGGCGGAAAAAACCGGGTGCTGGATTATCGCCGAAGGCGTGGAAACCGAGGCGCAATTGAGTTTCGCCCTGGAATGCGGGGCGCGGTATGTGCAAGGTTACCTGTTTGCCCAGGCGCAGCTGGAATGGTTTGCAGCGGATGCCTTCGTAACGCGATTTGCCCAACTGCGTACGGTTTACGTCCAGCACAAACTCGCAGAGCGGGGCCGCTTGATGCAGTTGCGCCTGCAATTGGTCGAGCTGATGCGAATCCTGCAAACCTGGGCACAGTGCCGGGCGCCTCTGAATCAATTACCCCAATTGCCGGACTTCCCCTGGCTGCTGCGCTTTTACCAGTGCGACCGCCATGGCACCCAACTCACACCCAACTTCGAATGGCGCCAGGATGCCTGGCAGGCGGACAGCCGCTACCTGGGCCACAACTGGTCGTGGCGCCCCTACTTCTATCATCTGCTCGCCGAAGGCTGGGAGGAGCGACGCCTGACGCTCTCGTCGACATACCGCGACGCCACCACCAACCAGTATTGCCTGACCGCCGGACAATTCTTCGATAACGGCCAGCGCTTGCTGTTAATCGATATCGATGCGGCCGGCCTGTAGATTTTCGCTTGCCGAGGCCCCGCTGAACCGGGAAGCTGGGAGGGTCATTCACCGTACGGAGAGTACCCGCCTTGGATTGGCCCACCCTGCTGACACGCGAACGTCTTGGAAAGCCCCTGCACAGCCCCGAAGAACTCGGCCGCAGCCCGTTTCACAAAGACCACGACCGTATTATTTTCTCCGGCGCCTTCCGCCGACTTGGCCGCAAGACCCAAGTGCACCCGGTATCGAGCAATGACCATATCCATACCCGCCTGACCCACTCCCTGGAAGTCAGCTGCGTCGGCCGCTCCCTCGGTATGCGCGTGGGCGAAACCCTGCGCAGCGCCCTGCCCGACTGGTGTGAGCCGAGCGACCTGGGCATGGTGGTGCAATCGGCCTGCCTGGCCCATGACATCGGCAACCCGCCGTTCGGGCATTCCGGTGAAGACGCCATTCGCCACTGGTTCCAACAGGCGGCCGGGCGCGGCTGGCTGGATGACATGAGCACTGCCGAGCGCAATGACTTCCTCAATTTCGAAGGCAATGCCCAGGGTTTTCGGGTACTGACCCAGCTGGAATACCACCAGTTCGACGGCGGCACACGGCTGACCTATGCCACCCTCGGCACTTATTTGAAATACCCCTGGACCGCCCGCCACGCGGACTCATTGGGCTACAAGAAACATAAGTTTGGCTGTTATCAGAGCGAGCTGCCAATCCTTGAGCAGATCGCCCACAAACTCGGCCTGCCGCAGTTGGAAGAACAACGCTGGGCCCGTCATCCGTTGGTCTACCTGATGGAGGCGGCAGACGATATCTGCTACGCCTTGATCGACCTCGAAGACGGCCTGGAAATGGAATTGCTGGAATATGCCGAGGTGGAGTCGTTGTTGCTCGACCTGGTGGGTGACGATTTGCCCCAGACTTACCGGCAACTGGGCCCGGAGGACTCTCGTCGGCGAAAGCTGGCGATCCTGCGCGGTAAGGCGATCGAGCATCTGACCAATGCAGCCGCTCGGGCCTTTGTCGAACAACAGGACGCCTTGCTCGCCGGTACGCTGCCGGGTGACCTGGTGGAGCACATGCACGGTCCTGCCAAGCGCTGCGTACTGGATGCCAAGGACATGGCGCGTAAAAAAATCTTCCAGGACAAGCGCAAGACCCTGCACGAAATCGGCGCCTACACGACCTTGGAAATCCTCTTGAACGCCTTTTGCGGTGCCGCACTTGAGCAGCATGGGGGGCGCACGCCGTCGTTCAAGAACCGGCGCATCCTCGACTTGCTGGGCAACAGCGCGCCAAATCCAGCCTGGTCGCTGCACACTTCGTTTTTGCGCATGATCGACTTTATCGCGGGCATGACAGACAGCTATGCCACCGAGATGGCACGGGAGATGACCGGGCGTTCCAGCCCGCAGTGAAGATGATGGTCGCGCCGCCTGCTTCCCGTACAGATTTTACCTACGACGGGAACAGAGCGGCCTGATCGAATTCGCACACCCACTCGAGGAATAATCGCGCACGCTTCTGGCGGACTTGCTACGCCCGCGCCCCCTCTGAATGAGCCATGTGCCTTCTATGCCCCTACCCCGTCTTCGAATCCTGTTGGTGGAGGATCATCCCTTTCAGCTCCTGGCCACTCAGTGCCTGCTGAAAAGCTTCGGCTTCGAGCACGTGACCCTTGCAGAAAATGCCGAACAGGCCATCCGCACGATGTCCAGCGCCACGACTCCGTTTGACCTCATGCTGTGCGACCAATGCCTGCCTGATCTGCCAGGGCTGGAACTGGTGGAAATTGCCAGCCGCCGACACTTCATAAGCGGCGCCATTCTACTGAGCGGGCTGCCGGCGACGGAACTGTCCACCCTGACAACACAAGCCCTGCAACGCGGCCTGCCACTCCTTGGCTATTTATTGAAGCCTCTGAATAAAGACGAACTTGCAGCGTTGATCGCGCCAATAAGCCCACTATAAATACCGGACTTTAAACGCTCTTCAGCGACAGATGAGCGTCTGAAAACCAGCGCTGAATCTGTAGCTCCGTCCATCAGCACACTGATTCAAACATTGCTTACATCCGACGGCGCAAAGCCTTAATGGAGGGTAGGCAACTACCTTTTTTTATGTAGGAATTCTCCTGTTTTATATCTACTCCCCCAAAGGCTCATCCTACTCCGTCATCTTCTGAGCTAATGTGCCCGCTTTATTTGCACTTGCATGGAATATGATTATGAACACAGTTTTTATCATTGATGACCACCCGGTTATCAGGTTGGCGATTCGTATGTTGTTGGAGCACGAAGGTTATAAAGTCGTTGGCGAAACGGACAACGGTTGTGACGCGATACAAATGGTTCGCGAATGCCTACCGGACCTGATCATTCTGGATATCAGCATCCCGAAACTGGACGGCCTCGAAGTGCTGTGCCGATTCAACGCCATGAACACCTCCATGAAAACCCTGATTCTGACCGCCCAGAGCCCGACGTTGTTTGCCACGCGTTGCATGCGCTCGGGCGCAGATGGCTATGTGTGCAAGGAGGGTGACCTGAGCGAACTGCTGAGTGCCATTCGCGCGGTGCTGTCCGGTTACAACTACTTTCCCAGCCAGGCATTGAATAGCAATGGCGCCGACGGCAAGGACGGCCTGGAACTTGAACTGTTCAAGGCGGTAAACGACCGGGAACTGATGGTGTTGCAACTTTTCGCACAGGGCCGCACCAACAAAGAAATCGCCAAAGGTATGTTTCTAAGTAACAAGACAGTAAGTACTTACAAAAAAAGGCTGATGCAAAAACTTAAAGCCAAATCCTTGGTAGAACTTATCGAGATGGCAAAACGAAACGCGCTAGTGTGAGAAAGCGGATGCCCAGGCGTATAAAGGACTATCTGATTGTATTAATTGCCAGTATGTGCTTGAGCACTACTGTGCCCGCGACCCCTCAACCCGGTCCGGAACACTTCACCTTATTGAGCCGCGCGGGTACCGTTCAACTGGATACTCAACTGGACAAGGCTCAGCGCCAGTGGTTGCAGAACAAACGCGAGCTGGTGCTGGGCACCTCGGCACCTGACTACCCACCCTTCGACCTGACCTCCAGCGGCCACGACTATGAGGGCCTGACCGCCGATTACGCCGGGCTATTGGCCAAAGCCATGGCCCTGCCCATCAAGGTAGTGCGCTACCCAACGCGGGAAGCATCGATCCGCGCTCTGGAAACAGGTGAAATTGACCTGCTGGGTTCTTCCAACGGCTTTGAGGCCGCCAACCCGAATCTCATCCTGTCACAGCCGTACGCGGTGGATCAGCCGGTGCTGGTGACACGCGAAAGGGAAACGCGCAGTTTGAGCGATGGCCTGGCCGGGCTGCGCTTGAGCCTCGTCTACCATTACCTGCCGCTGAGCGAAGTGGAAAAGTTGTACCCGCAGGCGGATATCCGCGCCTTTCCCTCGTATCAAAACGCCTTGAATGCAGTGGCCTTTGATCAGGCCGATGTGTTTCTGGGCGACACCATCTCCACCCATTACATGATCAACAAGGGCTACCTGAAGAACGTTCGCATGGCCAATTTCGGCAAGCATGAAGCCTATGGTTTCAGCTTTGCGCTGCGTCAGGACCAGCCCATTTTGCTAAGCATTGTCGATTCGGTACTGGCGGCCATTCCCATCAATGAGCGGGACAGCATCGCCAAGCGCTGGAGCGCCGGCAGCGATATCTTGCTGACCGACAAGAAACTGCAACTGACCCAACGCGAAGCGCGCTGGTTGAAAGAGCACCCGGTCGTCAAAGTCGTGGTCAATGAAACCTTCGCGCCGCTGACGTTCTTTGATGCCGACGGCAACTTTCGCGGCATCACCGCCGACCTGCTGGAACTGATTCGCCTGCGTACCGGCTTGCGTTTCGAAATCCAGAGCAGTCGCGAGGTCAACGCGATGATAGAGCGGGTCATCTCGGGTAAGGCCGACGTCATCGGCGCGATCATCCCCAGCGCCGAGCGGGAGGCTCAGCTCAGTTTCAGTCGTCCCTACCTGGAAAACTCCTATGTCCTGCTGACTCGCAAGGAGCCCAACGCACCCTCGAGCCTGGAGCAGATGGCGGGCAAACGCCTGGCAATCACTGTAGGCAACCCGTTGGAAAAAATCCTGCAAAAGGAATTCCCCAAGATTCGCCTGGCGGAAGTCAGTGACACCTTCAAGGCATCAGAAATGCTGGCCCAAGGGAATGTAGACGGTGCGGTGAACTCATTGGTAATCGCCAACTACTTTCTGTCCTCCCAGGTTTTCCAGGACAAATTACAGATCAGCGCCAGCATCGGCACCCTTCCAGCCACTTTCGCCCTTGCGACACCACGCCGCGCCGTCGAGCTGAGTTCAATCCTGGACAAGGCACTGCTGAGTATTTCCCCGGATGAAATGGGGGTGATCAACAGCCGCTGGCGGGGTTACACACCCGCCTCTGACAGCTACTGGCGCAATTACCACGAGTTGATTGCGCAAATCATCATCGGTACTGGGTTGCTGCTGCTGATTTCCCTGACCTGGAACGCCTACATGCGCCGCCAGATCAAACACCGGAAGATGGCCGAACGGGCACTCAACGACCAATTCGAGTTCATGCGCGCACTGGTCAATGAAACGCCGCACCCGATTTACGTACGCGACCGTAAGGGCCTGCTGCAAACCTGCAATGACAGTTACCTGCAAGTGTTCGGAGTCAAACGCGAAGAGGTGATTGGCAAGAGTGTGGTCCAAATGGACATGGCTCTGGAGTCGGAGGCGGCGCAGTACCACGCCGACTACCAACGGGTGGTAGCGGAAGGTAACCCGCTGATCCTCGATCGCTCCCTGCATATTCACGGAAAAAAACTGACGATCTACCATTGGATTCTTCCCTATCGCGACTCGGACGGCGAAGTTCAGGGCATTATCGGCGGTTGGATCGACATCAGTGACCGGCGCCAACTGTTCGACGAACTGCGCGCCGCCAAGGAACGCGCCGACGAGGCCAACCGGGCCAAAAGCACCTTTCTCGCCACCATGAGCCATGAAATTCGCACGCCGATGAATGCGGTGATCGGGATGTTGGAACTGACCCTCAAGCGCGCCGACCAGGGCCATCTTGATCGCCCGGCTATCGAAGTGGCCTACAACTCGGCCAAGGATCTGCTGGAGCTGATTGGCGATATCCTCGACATTGCTCGCATCGAGTCAGGCCGCCTGAGCCTTGCACCTGAGCGCGTAAATCTGCGGGAAGTGATCGAGTCGGTGGTACGCGTTTTCGATGGCCTGGCCCGCCAGAAAACCCTCAGCCTGTTGCTTGAATTCGACACGGATCTGGACGACACCGCCGTGCTGATCGACCCGCTGCGCTTCAAGCAGGTGCTGTCCAATCTGGTCAGCAACGCGATCAAATTCACCGAGCACGGACAGGTGAAGATCAAGGTGCAGGTGCAAGCCACCACACTGCCGAACGAGATCCAGATGAAACTGGTGGTCGAGGACACGGGCATCGGCATCAGCCGGGACGACCAATTGCGCCTGTTCGAACCCTTTGCCCAGGCCGACAACTCCGGACACCTGGCCAGGAGTGGAGCCGGCCTGGGGCTGGTGATCTGTCGCAGCCTGTGCGAAATGATGGGGGGGCAACTGAGCCTGAGCAGCGTGCCCATGGTGGGCACTCAAGTACAGGTCAGCCTGAAGATGACGTGCCTGCAGCCAAGCGAGGTACAGGACGAACTCAAGTCACAGCCGCCCGCTGCCGCGCCGGTACTCAATGTACTGGTGGTGGACGACCACCCGGCCAATCGCTTGCTGATGTGCCAGCAATTGGGTTATCTGGGGCATCAGTTCACGGCTGCCCAGCAGGGTGCCGCCGGGTTTCTGGCCTGGCGTCAGGAGCGCTTCGACCTGGTGATAGCCGACTGCAACATGCCCGTCATGAATGGCTATGAGTTGAGTCGCTCAATCCGTGAATATGAGCAGCGAGAGCAACAGGCACCCTGTGTGATACTCGGCTTCACCGCCAATGCCCAGCCCGAGGAGAAACATCGCTGCGCGCAAGCGGGCATGAACGACTGCCTGTTCAAACCCATCAGTCTTACGGCGCTGGAGCAGCAACTGGCGCGGATCAGACCTCAATCGGCGGTCCTGCGCCTGGACCTCGACTGCCTGGATGCACTGACCGGGGGCGATCCGCAATTGAGCCGGCGCTTGCTGGAGGAACTGTTGGACAGCAGTCGTCATGACCGCCAGGACCTGCTGACCTTGATGGCCAGACAGGCGCCGCCCCACGAAATCATTGAGCAAGCTCACAAGATCAAGGGCGCCGCGCGCATCGTCCAGGCATGCTCACTGGCCGCGCAATGCGAAGCACTGGAGCAGGCGTGCGCCCATAGCGATGATCGCCCCCTGATCGAGGCCGAGGTGAAGTTCCTGGAAAAACTCATGCTGGAACTGGAGAGGACACTGCAAGTGCAGCTCCATAAGCTGGACAGCCAATAACCGAGGCCAGCCCTCTACGCCCAGGTCAGCAGTCGGTCAAGCGTAGAAAAATCGCCGCCAATTGTTCAATACCCGCCTGGTCCTGCTCGTTAAAACGGGCCAGCGACGGGCTGTCCAGATCAAGAACGCCAATCAGCACGCCATCCTTGATCAATGGCACCACCAGTTCGCTGTTGGAGGCGCTGTCACAGGCGATATGGCCGGGGAACGCATGTACATCGTCCACCCGCTGGGTTTGCCGTGATGCTGCCGCTGCGCCGCATACGCCACGACCGAACGGAATGCGTACGCAAGCGATCTGGCCCTGAAACGGGCCAAGCACCAGCTCTTCATGGCGGTTGAGGTAGAAACCTGCCCAGTTCAAGTCGTCCAACTGGTTGAACAGGAATGCAGAGAACTGGGCGCTGTTAGCGATAAAGTCACGCTCATCGGCCAGCAGCGATTCCAGTTGTGCACACAACATGGCATAGCCATCCAGGCCGGTGCCGGCCTGTTGCAAATCGATCATGGTTGACGCTCCAGCAGTTTGAGTCCTACCCAGTAACGGGCGAATTGATACGCGCAACGGCCGTTGCGATTGCCACGCCCGGTGGCCCAGCGTACGGCAAGGATGTCGAGGGCTTCATCGCGCTGCCACTGCAAGCCGGCCTTGCTGGCCAACTCGCCGATCCAGTGTTCGACCACCTCCAGAAAGTGTTCCTGGCTGAACGGGTAGAACGACAGCCACAGGCCAAAACGGTCGGACAGGGCGATCTTGTCTTCCACCGCCTCACTGGGGTGCAACTCACCGTCCACCCGCTTCCAGTTGTCATTGTCGCTCTGGTTTTCCGGCACCAGGTGACGACGGTTGGAGGTGGCATACAGCAACACGTTTTCCGGCGCCTGCTCCAGGGAGCCGTCCAACACGCTTTTGAGCACGCGGTAATCGCCCTCGCCCGCCTCGAAAGACAGGTCGTCGCAGAACAGGATAAAACGCTGCGGCAGCTTGAGCAGTTGCTCGAC
Source organism: Pseudomonas antarctica (assembly GCF_001647715.1). NCBI lineage: Bacteria > Pseudomonadati > Pseudomonadota > Gammaproteobacteria > Pseudomonadales > Pseudomonadaceae > Pseudomonas > Pseudomonas antarctica. Next base: position 2,028,318 of record NZ_CP015600.1, on the reverse strand, counting down.
GACGCGGGGCAGGTCAGCCAGGTGATCACGCTCGATTTCAATCAGGCGCAACCCCGCCTTGGCGTGCCGGGCCAGCAAGGCGCGCACCATCGACGATTTACCGGTGCCGCGTGAGCCCCACAGCAGCGCATGGTTGGCAGGCAGCCCATCCAGAAATTGCTGGGTGTTACGTGCCAGTTGTTCACGCTGTTTGTCTATGCCGATGAGGTCAGACAAGCGCATATCCAGGCTCACTTCCAGCGGCAGCAAAAAGCCACTGCGGCCTTCGCGCTGCCAACGGGCAGCAAGGCACTGGTTCCAGTCGATGGCTTGGCGCGGCGCAGGTAACAGCGGCTCCAGACGAGCAAGTACCGCATCGGCGCGCTCAAGAAAGGCATTCAATCGAGAATCCACGATTATTCCTCTGGCAAGTTCTTGCAAAAGATGGCGTATTGGCAACCCTGTGGCAGACCGCACAAGGCTGCGTATAAAACGATTCATGCCGGCCAAGCCAGAGCCAGTGGATGTTCAGCTATGCTTGCCGGGCGAAGGGAAACGTGAAGTGGTTCAACACTCGATGGATATCAAGTTCGCCCACCGCTTGTCTTATAAACAAGCCAGATTGACTGTGCTGGTAGGTTTCGTCTTGGGAACCTTGCTCAGCCTGATCCAAATCGGCATTGATTATGCCAGCGAAGACGCATCGATCAACCGTGAAATACGCTCACTGATCGAAATCAGCCATAACCCCGCCTCGCGTATTGCCTACAACATTGATGCTGAACTCGCCCAGGAACTGACCCAGGGCCTGCTGCATTCCCCGGCGATTACCCGCGCGCAACTGATCGACAACAATGGCGTGGTCCTGGCCGACGTGAATCGACCGCGCAAGGAAAGTGCTTACCGGCCCATCAGCGATTTTCTGTTTGGTGCCAACCGTGAGTTCGAAGACCGGCTGTTCCTGAGCCACATGCCCAATGATTCTCTCGGCGTGCTGCGTCTGGACGTGGACACCTACACCTTTGGCAGCCGTTTCCTGCACCGTGCCGAGATTACCCTGCTCAACGGGTTCGCCCGCAGCCTGCTCCTGACAGGAATCCTGCTGGGCCTGTTCTACGTGATGCTGACCCAGCCGCTGGTGCGCATTATTCGCGCACTGAGTACCAGCAAGCAGGCCCGCCTGGATTGCCCACCGGGTCACGAAAACGATGAAATCGGCGTACTGGTCAACGTCGCCAACCAGCAATTTGAAAACATGGAAACCGAAATCGAGCAACGGCGCCACGCCGAGGACCGCCTTACCGAATACTTGGGCCAACTGGAAGATATCGTCTCCGCACGCACCTTGGAGCTCAAGGCCAGCAACCAACGTTTGAGCCAATCCAACGATGAGCTGGAGGCGGCAAAATTGACCGCTTTGGGCATGGCCCAGGCCCGCGCCGCATTCCTGGCCAATATGAGTCACGAGATCCGCACGCCGCTGAATGGTTTGCTGGGCATGATCGCGTTGTCACTGGACAGCCCGTTGAACGCCGAACAGCGCCAGCAGCTGTCCATCGCCCACGACTCGGGCAAAGTGTTGGTGGAATTGCTGAACGATATTCTCGACCTGTCTAAGTTTGACGCCGGCCAATTGGAGTTGGAGCGCATCCCGTTTGATCTCGGCTCCCTGGTGGAAGACACCGCCAACTTGCTGTCGCAGAACGCGGCGCCGAGTGTCGAGTTAACCTGCCTGATCGACCCACTCTTTCCCGCCCAGGTGATAGGCGACCCGACACGTGTGCGGCAAATCGTCAGCAATCTGCTCTCCAATGCCTTGAAGTTCACCCGCTTCGGCCGTGTCGATGTGCGCCTCAGCGCACAGGATGGCCGGGTAAAAATCGAGGTCTGTGACACGGGCATCGGTATCGCCCAGGAAGCGCAGGTGAAGATATTCCAGCCCTTCACCCAGGCAGGTGCGGGGATCACACGCCAATTTGGCGGAACGGGACTTGGGTTGGCGTTGACGCACAACCTGTGTGAGGCGATGAAGGGCCGGTTGAGTATCAGCTCGGAGGTTGGTTTTGGAAGCCAGTTCTGTGCTGATCTGCCGCTGCCCATGCATTTGCCCGCCGCCCGTTACGCGCCCCTGGCGGGTGAGGTAATCGTCATCACCAGCGGCAGCAATGGCCTGACAGAGTTGCTGACCACGCTGCTGCCCCATTGGGGCCTGGCACCGCGCTGCTATTCACAGGACGATGACCTGAGCGGGCAAACCCCCGACCTGCTGATCACTGACTGCCCGGAGTGCCTGTTCCGCCTGCGCCCGGCGATTAGCGCGCCCATTCTGCTGGTCACTGCCTATGGCAACTTCATGCCCAGCGAGGAGGTCGCCGCCCTTGCGCCGCTGCAGCAACAGGCACGCCCGCTGAGCCGCAACGCGCTGTACCAGATTCTGCAGCGCAACCTGCGCAGCGACGCGCAACTGATCCTCGACCCTATCCAAATGGAAAGCGCGCCCCTCGCGCAGCGGGCGCGCATCCTGTTGGTGGAAGACAACCCGGTCAATCAGTTGGTGGCCAAAGGCATGCTCAGCAAGCTGGGATGCGAAGTCATAGTGGCCGCCCACGGCGGCGAAGCACTCAGGCTCCTTGAAGAACAGCGCTTCGACATGGTGTTGATGGACTGCAATATGCCAGTGATGGACGGCTACGAAGCCAGCCGGCAGATTCGCCGCAGCGGGCGCTGGCCGGACCTGCCTATCGTCGCCTTGACCGCCAACGCCCTCTCGGAAGAACGCGAGCGTTGTCGGGCGGCGGGGATGGATGACTACCTGGCCAAGCCGTTCCGCCGCGAAGAACTCAAGGCCCTGCTGGACCTTTGGGTGCCTGACACGACAAGCCTTTAATCTGCGCCAGCAACTGGTCCAGGCCGTCGCGCAAGGCGTCGGCCTGGTTCAGGTCCACGCCGCTGTCGCACAGCAGCCGGGCTTTCAAGGCATGCGCCTGGTCGCGCAACTGCAAACCCGCTGTACTTAGACTCAGGTGCATCTCACGCTCATCCAGCGTGCTGCGCTGACGCTTCACCAGCGCGAGCAGCTCCAGACGCTTGAGCAATGGCGTCAGCGTCCCGGAGTCGAGCATCAGGCGCTCGCCCAGGGCTTTGACCGTGGGTTGCGGCGGCGTTGCGTCCTGCCACTCCCACAGCACCAGCATCACCACGTACTGCGGGTAGGTCAGGCCCAACTGATCGAGCATCGGCTTGTAAGCGCGCGTCACCGCGCGGGACGCGGCATAGAGCTTGAAACACAACTGGTCGTCCAGCGCCAGGGACACGGCGGGCACGTCGGTCATTTGAGCAGGGCTTCGATCTCTTGGGTCAAGTCCTCCGGCTTGGTGGTCGGAGCAAAACGCTTGACCACCTGACCGTCGCGACCGATCAGGAACTTGGTGAAGTTCCACTTGATGCCCTTCGAGCCCAGCAAGCCGGGCGCCTGTTTTTTTAACTGCACAAACAGCGGGTGGGCATCGCTGCCGTTAACGTCGATCTTTTTGAACAGTGGGAAGCTGACGCCGAAATTCAGCTCACAGAACTCGGAAATCGCGCCTTCGTTACCCGGTTCCTGCTTGCCAAACTGGTTGCAGGGAAAGCCCAGTACCACCAGGCCTTGATCCTTGTACTGCTGCCAAAGTTGCTCCAGCCCCTTGTACTGCGGGGTGAAGCCACATTTGCTGGCGGTATTGACCACCAGGACAGCCTTGCCGGCGAAATCGGCCAAGGTCTTTTGCTCACCCTTGATGGTGGTGCACGGGATGCTCAGCAGGTTGTCACTCATGGCAGCGCCTCGAAATGAAAGGGGGTAAGAGCCAGGAAGATAGTAGGCAATTCAATTGCGTGCAATTTAATTGACCAGACTAATACCTCGTCATGGACCGCCCCGCCACCTTTGGCCGGGGCGGTACAAGGCTTAGCGCGGCACCAGGTCCAGGCACACCGAATTGATACAGTAGCGCAGGCCGGTCGGCGGCGGACCGTCGGGGAACACGTGCCCCAGGTGCGCATCGCACTTGGCGCAAGTGACTTCGGTTCGGATCATGCCATGGCTGACATCACGGATCTCGATCATCGCGCTGTCGGCAATCGGCGCGTAGAAGCTCGGCCAGCCGCAGCCGGAATCGAATTTGGTGTTGGAGTCGAACAGTGGCTCATTGCAGCAAATGCAGTGGTATACGCCATCTGTCTTGGTGCCATTGTACTTACCGCTGAAAGGTCGCTCGGTGCCCTTGAGACGGCACACGTTGTACTGCTCTGGATCGAGCATCGCCTTCCATTCATCAACGGTTTTCTGCAACTTTTCCATCGGTACACCTCGGCAACTGAAAAAGCCTGATCTGTGTCTTTTCCATGGATCAGGCGGCACGTATGATTGCGCCTCGTCAAAACGCCAGTCTGGCACCCGCGCTATCGGCATTCAAACGTATTTATGGGTGCAGGCCTCGCAGGATTCGCAGTACGGTAGTGTCCACACCGTCTGGATCGTTCATTTTCAGGATCACATCGCCATGCAGGTCAGCAAATCGAACAAGCTCGCCAACGTCTGTTACGACATTCGCGGCCCAGTGCTCAAGCACGCCAAACGCCTGGAAGAGGAAGGCCATCGCATCCTCAAGCTGAACATTGGCAACCCGGCGCCCTTTGGTTTCGAAGCGCCGGACGAAATCCTCCAGGACGTGATCCGCAACCTGCCGACCGCCCAGGGCTACAGCGACTCCAAAGGCCTGTTCAGCGCACGTAAAGCGGTAATGCAGTATTACCAGCAAAAGCAGGTGGAAGGTGTCGGCATCGAAGACATCTACCTGGGCAATGGCGTGTCCGAGTTGATCGTGATGTCCATGCAGGCCCTGCTCAACAATGGCGATGAAGTGCTGGTGCCGGCGCCCGACTACCCGCTGTGGACCGCCGCCGTGACGCTGGCGGGTGGCCACCCGGTGCATTACCTGTGCGATGAAGGCGCCGACTGGTTCCCGGACCTCGCCGACATCAAGGCCAAGATCACCCCGAACACCAAAGCCCTGGTGATCATCAACCCGAACAACCCCACTGGCGCCGTGTATTCCAAGGAAGTGTTGCTGGGCATGCTCGAACTGGCACGCCAGCACAACCTGGTGGTGTTCTCGGACGAGATCTACGACAAGATCCTCTACGACGATGCTGTGCACATTTGCACGGGTTCCCTGGCACCGGACCTGCTGTGCCTGACCTTCAACGGCCTGTCCAAGTCCTATCGCGTGGCAGGTTTCCGCTCCGGCTGGATCGCTATCTCCGGTCCTAAGCACAACGCCCAGAGCTACATCGAAGGCATCGACATGCTGGCCAATATGCGCCTGTGTGCCAACGTGCCGAGCCAGCATGCGATCCAGACCGCCCTCGGCGGCTACCAGAGCATCAACGACCTGGTATTGCCCCAGGGTCGCCTGCTGGAACAACGCAACCGCACCTGGGAATTGCTCAACGCAATTCCGGGTGTCAGTTGCGTAAAACCGATGGGCGCGCTGTACGCGTTCCCGCGAATCGACCCCAAAGTGTGCCCGATCTTCAACGACGAGAAGTTCGTGCTCGACCTGCTGTTGTCGGAAAAGCTGCTGGTGGTCCAGGGAACGGCGTTCAACTGGCCGTGGCCGGATCACTTCCGAGTGGTGACCTTGCCACGTGTAGATGACCTGGACATGGCCATTGGTCGCATCGGCAACTTCCTGAAGTCGTATCGCCAGTAATGCAAATATCGCTGTACGATCACTATCAGGTCGTACAGCGAGTATCTGGCAACACTTCTCTGCACTGCCCCCCTCCTCTGCTGTCGCTGCACACCACGGACCGGTCAGCCCCCTATGATTACAGGGCGCCAAGGCAGGGGTGCGGTTATCCCGACCTACTTTTCAGGTGGGAAATGCCTTTCAAGACTCTACATTCATGCTGTAGGACACAGTTTGAAATAGTCGCTCGGTTGAATCACCCCAGGCCGCACCTTATATACCCCGCAGTACGCGACATATTAAGCATGAGGAGAACTCTACAACCATGATGCGCATCCTGCTGTTCTTGGCCACTAACCTGGCGGTCGTGCTGATTGCCAGCATCACCCTGAGCCTTTTTGGCTTCAACGGGTTCATGGCGGCCAACGGGGTTGATCTGAACCTCAATCAGCTGCTGGTTTTCTGTGCGGTCTTTGGTTTTGCCGGCTCACTGTTCTCGCTGTTCATCTCCAAGTGGATGGCAAAGATGAGCACCAGCACCCAGGTCATCACCCAGCCACGCACCCGGCATGAGCAATGGTTGCTGCAAACCGTTGAGCAATTGTCCCGCGAGGCCGGAATCAAGATGCCTGAGGTCGGGATCTTCCCGGCCTATGAAGCCAACGCCTTTGCCACCGGCTGGAACAAGAACGACGCGCTCGTTGCGGTGAGCCAGGGCATGCTGGAACGCTTCTCATACGATGAAGTGAAGGCAGTACTGGCCCACGAGATCGGTCACGTGGCCAACGGCGACATGGTTACCCTGGCGCTGGTACAAGGCGTGGTGAACACCTTCGTGATGTTCTTCGCACGGATCATCGGCAACTTCGTCGACAAGGTGATCTTCAAGAACGAAGAGGGCCGTGGCATTGCCTACTTCGTGGCGACCATCTTCGCGGAAGTGGTGCTGGGCTTCCTGGCCAGTGCCATCACCATGTGGTTCTCGCGCAAACGCGAATTCCGCGCAGACGAAGCCGGTGCCCGCCTGGCCGGTACCGGGGCAATGATCGCAGCGCTGCAACACCTGCGCTCCGAACAGGGCCTGCCGGTGCACATGCCCGACAGCCTGACAGCCTTTGGTATCAACGGTGGCATCAAGCAAGGCTTTGCACGCATGTTCATGAGCCACCCACCGCTGGAAGAGCGTATCGACGCGCTGCGTCGCCGGGGCTGATTACCGGTAGCTACGCAAAAAGGGGCGATTTGATCGCCCCTTTTTTATGCCTGCGATTTACACCTTGTCCAACCGATAGGCACGCTCTTCAAGACGCGTGACACCGTCCTGCATCGCCTTCCAGCTCTCGCTCAGGATGTCTCGCTCTTCCAACACCTCCAGGCCCCAACGGGAGCCGAGCAACACCCGGACTTCTTCGTCGGTTACCGCAAACGGTGGGCCGACCTTCTGCGTCTGGTCATAATCCAGCGTGATCAACAATCCCTTGCAGCCAGGCCGCAGCAGACTATTGAGATGCTCGGTATATTGCGCCCGCATCAGTGGCGGCAACGCGATCAACGCCGCACGGTCGTAAAGCGCTGTGCAATCGTTCACCGCACCGGCGTCGAGAGCAAAGAAGTCGCCACACCACACCTCGATCAGCCCGGACTGATACACCTTGAACACACCTTGCTGGCGAATATGCGGTGTCAGCGACTGCTCACTGAAGAAGGCTTCAACTGCCTGCTCCGACAACTCCACGCCCATCACCGAATATTCGAGACTCGCCAGCCAGATCAAATCCAGGCTTTTGCCACACAGCGGTACCAGCACCTTGGCTCCGTCAGACAAGCCCAGCGCTGGCCAATGCCGCAGCAGGTAGGGATTGACCTCGGGCAGATGAAAACCGATCTGGTTGCGCGCCCAACGCTCTTGCCAAAACTTAGGCTCCATAAATCACCCTGAAAATTCGATCAAAAGGGGCTAAAACTTATATTAGATTTAGATCAATGATCTGATTGAAGATGAGCCCATCTTAACGCTCAGGACCCCACTTATGCTCCCCAGCCTGTTTATCTCCCACGGCTCACCCATGCTTGCGCTGCAACCTGGCGCCAGCGGCCCGGCGCTGCGGCGTTTGGCGGCTGAACTGCCACGGCCCAAGGCGATTGTAGTAGTGTCCGCGCACTGGGAAAGCCAAGAATTACTGGTCACCGGCAGCGCCGCTCCGGAAACCTGGCACGATTTCGGGGGTTTCCCCCGCGAACTGTTTGCCGTGCAATACCCGGCGCCGGGCGACCCACAGTTGGCGAGTGAAATTGTCGACCTGCTCAATGCTGACGGCCTGGATGCGCGAATCGATGATCGCCGCCCCTTCGACCACGGCACCTGGGTGCCGCTATCGCTGATGTACCCGGCGGCGGACATTCCAGTGGTGCAAGTCTCGCTGCCCAGCCGCATGGGCCCGGCCCTGCAGACCCGAGTCGGGCACGCGCTCGCCGGTTTGCGCGAGCAAGGCGTGCTGTTGATCGGCTCCGGCAGCATCACCCATAACCTCGGCGAGCTGAACTGGCACGCTGGCCCCGAGAGCATCGAGCCCTGGGCACGCGACTTCCGCGACTGGGTGGTGGATAAACTCGCCGCCAACGACGAAGCGGCCTTGCACGACTATCGCCGCCAGGCGCCCCATGCCGTGCGCAGCCATCCCAGCGATGAACACCTGTTGCCGCTGTACTTTGCGCGTGGCGCCGGTGGCGACTTCAGTGTGGCGCATCAGGGGTTCACGATGGGCGCGCTGGGGATGGACATCTACCGTTTCGGCTAACAGAGATCTAAAGGTGGGAGCTGTGTTGCCCATCCTGCCCAGAAGAACTGGCGCGCCTGCTGGGCTGAGCCTGAAATGCTCTCTAATCGACAACAGAGATCAACTGTGGGAGCGGGCTTGCTCGCGAATGCGGTGGGTCAGTCAGCCTCCATGTGTCTGAAAGACTGCATTCGCGAGCAAGCCCGCTCCCACATGGGATCTTGGGTGTCTGGTAGAGCGGTGACTCAGGCGGCGGTGTGTCAGTTGCCCGAAATGTTGGCGGGTACACCGCTATCGCAGGCAAGCCAGCTCCCACAGTTGATCGCGTAGTCCTCCAGAAATGCCAGGCAAAAAAAATCCCCGAACCAGTCGGGGATTTTTTATGTGCGATCAATCAGCCCAAGGGCGGATCAATCTTCGCGGTAGCGACGCAGCTTCAGCTGCTTACCGGCAACGCGAGTGTCTTTCAGCTTGGCCAGCAGTTTTTCCAGGCCGTCTTCCGGCAGTTCCACCAGGGAGAAGCTGTCACGGACCTGAATGCGACCGATCGCTTCACGTGCCAGGCCACCCTCGTTGAGGATAGCGCCCAGCAGGTTCTTGGCAGCGATGCCATCACGCGCGCCCAGCGCGGTACGGCAGCGAGCACGGCCTTCAGCCAATGGAACCGGAGCGCGACGCTCACGATCACCACGGTCTGGACGATCACCGGTACGCTCTGGACGATCACCGCGTGGCGCGTTGTTCGGAACCAGTGGGCGTTCTTTCTCGATGGCTGCCAGGGTCAGGGCCTGACCGTTGGTTGCTTTGCGCAGCAGAGCTGCAGCCAGGGCACGTGGGGTGCAACCGATATCGGCAGTCAGGCGGTCCAGCAGTTCGCCGTGGGTCGATTCAGCATCAGCCACCAGCGGCGACAAGCTGTTGGTCAGTTTCTTGATGCGCGCATCGAGAACAGCCTGGGCATCCGGCAGGCGGACTTCGGCAACTTTCTGACCGGTAACGCGCTCGATCACTTGCAGCATGCGGCGCTCACGTGGAGTCACCAGCAGCAGTGCACGACCTTCGCGACCGGCACGGCCGGTACGGCCGATACGGTGAACGTAGGACTCTGGGTCGTACGGCATGTCAACGTTGAACACGTGGGTGATACGTGGAACGTCGAGGCCACGGGCAGCAACGTCGGTCGCCACAACGATGTCCAGACGGCCATCCTTGAGGGAGTCAATCACGCGCTCACGTTGGTTCTGGGCAATGTCACCGTTCAGCGCAGCGGCTTTGTAGCCTTTGGCTTCCAGGGCACTGGCCAGGTCCAGGGTCGCTTGCTTGGTGCGCACGAACATGATCAGGGCGTCGAAGTCTTCAACTTCCAGCAGGCTCAATACAGCCGAGGTCTTCTGGTCAGCGTGAACCAACAGGTGAGCCTGTTCGATCGCGGTAACGGTCTGAGTCTTGGTCTGGATCTTCACGTGTTGCGGATCGCGCAGGTGGCGTTCGGCAATGGCACGGATCGACTGTGGCAGGGTCGCCGAGAACAGTACGGTCTGACGGGTCGGTGGCAGTGCCTTGAAGATGACTTCCAGGTCATCCATGAAGCCCAGCTTCAACATTTCGTCAGCTTCGTCCAGAACCAGGTGGTTCACGGTCGACAGGACTTTTTCGTCACGACGCAGGTGGTCGCACAGACGGCCCGGGGTGGCGACAACGATCTGTGCGCCGTTACGGATTGCTTTCAGTTGTGGGCCCATAGGCGCGCCGCCGTAAACGGCCACAACGGTTACGCCTGGCATTTGCTTGGCGTAGGTTTCGAAAGCGGTTGCTACTTGCAGCGCCAACTCACGGGTTGGCGCCAGGATCAGGGCTTGCGGCTCGCGCTTGGCAGGATCGATGCAATGCAGAATAGGCAGGGCGAACGCGGCGGTTTTACCGGTACCGGTTTGCGCCTGGCCAATCATGTCCTGGCCGGCCATGATGATCGGGATCGATTGCTGCTGAATAGCCGAAGGTTCTTCGTAGCCAGTCGCGATGACGGCAGCAAGAATGTTCGGGTTAAGATTAAAAGCGGCGAAGCCGCCGGTTTCCTGGGTCATGGGTCTGCCTCTAAGTGCATCCGCAAAGACCCATGCTCCAAAGCTGCGCATGCCGTGTTGAGACTCAAGAGTCGCCCTGGCTGCTTTGTCGGCGGGGATTTGCGAAAACGAATGAATGAAAAAGATTCGTCAAGGGAGAGTCCGCTGTGCGGACGTGCAGCCGAAGCTGACTTCGGGGAATTGCGCTACCTAAACGCGGCCCGGTTAAAGGCCGGCGCGCACTATACCGGAAATACCTGAAAAAGGGAGCTTTTTTTATCTGAAAGCGCCGATAAACCGCGCTGCGTCACAGTCTTTGCAGATACCCGCTCCAGGGTCTATTTTTCAAAGGCCCGGCCCTGTTGGTCATAACACTTAAACGCTTCACCTATCCATCAAGACCCTTTGGTCTGAAACCTTAACCAAGCCCTGAGGGCCCACCCGATGAATCAAGCCAACAGCCGTCGCGTCAGCCGTGAATTACAGGGCCATGTCCTGCTGTTGGGCCTGAACCGGGTGGAAAAGCGCAACGCCTTTGACCTGGAGTTGCTCAATGAGCTGAGCCTGGCCTACGGCGAATTTGATCGAAACGACGACGCGCGGGTCGCCGTGGTGTTTGCCCACGGCGACCACTTCACCGCCGGGCTGGACCTGGCCAATGTCAGCGGCGTGATGTCGGGCGGCTGGCAACCGCCCTTGGGTGGGTGCGATCCGTGGGGCGTGTTCGCCGGGCCCAGGGTCAGCAAACCGGTGATCGTCGCGGCTCAGGGTTACTGCCTGACTATCGGTATCGAGTTGATGCTGGCGGCGGATATCAATATTTGCGCGAGCAACACGCGCTTTGCGCAGATGGAAGTACAGCGTGGGATCTTTCCGTTTGGCGGCGCGACATTGCGCTTCCATCAAGTGGCCGGTTGGGGCAATGCGATGCGCTGGTTGCTCACCGGTGATGAATTCGACGCGCATGAAGCGCTGCGTCTCGGGCTCGTGCAGGAAGTGATGGCCAGTGAAGACCTGCTGCCCCGCGCCATCGAACTGGCCAGCCGCATTGCCCGCCAGGCGCCGCTGGGCGTACAGGCGACGTTGATGTCGGCGCGTCAGGCGCGCATGGAGGGCGAGACCGTCGCGGCGGCAGGGTTGCAGCCATTGGTGGAGAAGCTACTCAACAGCGAAGATGCCAAAGAGGGTGTGCGGGCGATGATTGAGAAGCGCCCGGGGGTGTTCAAAGGTATTTGAACACCCGCGATGGCGCCAGTGAAGACAACTAAGTCGCCGGCCGAATAGCCTTGATCAACGCCTGCAACGAATACCCCAACCGCGGCGCCAGCGCTTCGGCACGGGACGACAGCGCAGGCAGGTCCAATTCCTGATCAAGCTCCGAAGGCACCAGCAGAATCACATTGCCCTCCTTCACCGGCAGCTCCCAGTAGTGCCGGTGATACAACCCGCGCAGCAAGGCCGCGCCCAGCGGTTTGCCGTCGTCGGTCGCCCACTGGTTGATCACCAGCCAGCCACCCGGGTTGAGTTTCTTTTGGCAGTTTTCCAGAAAGGTCCAGGCCAGATGCCCGACGCCCGGGCCAACATCGGTGTACAGGTCGACGAAAATCAGGTCGGCCGTCTCCGCGGTGTCGAGCAATTGCAGCGCGTCACCAATGCGGATGTACAGGCGCGGATCGTCATCCAGCCCCAGGTACTCAATAGCCAGGCGTGGCACATCCGGGCGCAGCTCGATGGCTTCGACGTCTTCCAGCGGCAGGAACTTGAGGCACGCCTGGGTCAGCGTGCCGGCGCCAAGGCCCAGGAACAGCGCGCTTTCCGGCTGCTCATGGCACAACGCACCAATCAACATTGCACGGGTGTAGTCGTACTCCAGCCAGCTCGGGTCGGCGGTAAATACGCAACTTTGCTCGATGGCATCGCCAAACTCGAGAAACCGGTAATCGGCCACTTCGAGCACACGGATCATGCCGAAATCATCATGGACTTCGGCCAGCAGGCGCTCGACACGCTCCTCGGTCATCACTACTCCTAAAGGGTTTACCGCACGGCAAAGGCGCGATTGTCGGCCAACCGGCGGCAACAGGTCACGCACTAATTGCTGATAACATTGGCGCCCGACCGTCAATCAACCAATCGAGTTCACGATGAGCCAACCCTGGAGCCCCGATAGCTGGCGCGCCCTGCCGATCCAGCAACAACCCCAGTACCCGGACGCTGCACACTTGCTGCAAGTGGAGCAGAACCTGGCCAGCTACCCGCCACTGGTGTTTGCCGGGGAAGCCCGCGAGTTGCGCCGTCAGTTTGCCGAAGTGACCCAGGGCCGCGCGTTCCTGTTGCAGGGCGGCGACTGCGCCGAGAGCTTCGCTGAGTTCTCGGCTGCAAAAATCCGCGACACCTTCAAGGTGCTGCTGCAGATGGCGATTGTGATGACCTTCGCCGCCGGCTGCCCGGTGGTGAAAGTCGGGCGCATGGCCGGCCAGTTCGCCAAGCCGCGCTCGGCCAACGATGAAACCATCGACGGTATTACCCTGCCCGCCTACCGCGGCGACATCGTCAACGGCATCGGTTTCGATGAAAAAAGCCGCGTGCCGGACCCGGACCGCCTGCTGCAGTCCTATCACCAGTCCACCGCCACGCTTAACCTGCTGCGCGCGTTTGCCCAGGGCGGTTTTGCCGACCTGCATCAAGTGCACAAGTGGAACCTGGACTTCATCGCCAACTCCGCGCTGGCCGAGAAGTACAGCCAACTGGCGGACCGCATCGACGAAACCCTGGCCTTCATGCGCGCCTGCGGCATGGACAGCTCGCCGCAGCTGCGCGAAACCAGTTTCTTCACCGCCCACGAAGCGCTGCTGCTCAACTATGAACAAGCCTTCGTGCGCCGCGACAGCCTGACCAACGACTACTACGACTGCTCGGCCCACATGTTGTGGATCGGCGATCGCACCCGTCAGTTGGACGGTGCCCACGTCGAATTCCTGCGCGGGGTCAACAACCCGATCGGCGTCAAGGTCGGCCCGAGCATGAACCCGGAGGACCTGATCCGCCTGATCGACATCCTCAACCCGGACAACGACCCCGGCCGCCTCAACCTGATCGCGCGCATGGGCGCAGGCAAGGTCGGCGACCACCTGCCCAACCTGATCCGCGCCGTGCAGCGTGAAGGCAAGCAGGTGCTGTGGAGCTCGGACCCGATGCATGGCAACACCATCAAGGCCAGCAGCGGCTACAAGACCCGCGACTTTGCGCAGATTCTTGGCGAGGTCAAGGAGTTCTTCCAGGTGCATCAGGCCGAGGGCTCGTATGCCGGCGGGATTCATATCGAGATGACCGGGCAGAACGTTACCGAATGCATCGGCGGCGCACGGCCGATCACCGAAGATGGCTTGTCGGACCGCTACCACACCCATTGCGACCCACGGATGAATGCCGATCAGTCGCTGGAACTGGCGTTCCTGATTGCCGAGACCTTAAAACAGGTCAAACGCTGAGACGTTGACTTGACCGGCCGACGCCATCGCAAGCAAGCAAGCCCGGCTCCCACAATCAACCGCGTACTCCTGTGGGAGTCGGGCTTGCCCGCGATGGGGCCCTAAAGGCCACTATCCAAGTCGAGCATTGCCGCTCTTAACCGAGCGGCACTCAGCCGCTGACAATTGAGCTGGACCTGTTCCAACCCCAGCCAGTCAGCCATTTGCCGCAGGTTCAACGCCAGTGCCTGCATCCCCGCTTCGTCCAGCCCCGGCTCTTCTTCGTGCACTGCATGCACCGCCAGGCGCCCGTTGGCGCGTTCGGCGCGCAGGTCCACACGCGCAGCGATCCGTTCGTTGTGCAAAAACGGCAGCACGTAGTAGCCGTACACCCGTTTTGCCTGCGGGGTGTAGATCTCCAGCCGATAGCGGAAACCGAACAGACGCTCGGTGCGGCTGCGCTCCCAGATCAGCGAATCGAACGGCGACAGCAATGCACTGGCCACCACCTTGCGGGGTACTTTCGGCTCGGGCAGGCAGTAAGCCGGTTGCGTCCAGCCCTGCACCCGGCACGCCAGCAGTTGCCCATCCTCGACCAACTCCGCCAGGCGGTTACGGCTGTCGGCGGGGTCCAGGCGGAAATAATCGCGCAGGTCCTTTTCGGTTGCCACACCCAATGCACTCGCACTGTGCAGCAGCAAGCCGCGCTGGGCCTCAGCTTCGCTCAAGGTAGCCTGGTGAAGGATGTCGCCGGGGATGACCCGCTCCGGCAAATCGTAGAGCCGCTCAAAACCACGCCGCCCGGCGACGGTGACCAGGCCGGCGGCGAACAGCCATTCGAGCGCATGTTTTTCATCACTCCAATCCCACCAGGGGCCGGCGCGCTCTTCACGGGTGGACAAACTGCCCGCGCCCAACGCGCCCTGCTCCTCGACGGCGCGCAGGACGCGATGAACAGTGGCTTGCTGTTCACGCCCAAAACGCGCCATCTGCGCATAAATCCCCTGCCCCAGCTTTGCCCTTTCCATGCGCCAGCGCATCAACGGGTACAACGCCATCGGCAGCAAAGAGGCCTCATGGCCCCAATATTCAAATAGCGAGCGCCGCCGCCCCTGGCTCCAGGCGGCATCCTCAAGGAGCAAAGGGGCGTAATGACCCAGGCGGGAAAACAGCGGCAGGTAGTGGGAGCGCACCACCGCATTGACCGAATCGATCTGCAACAAGCCCAAGCGATCAATCACGCGGTTGAGGTGCGTAGCCTTGATCACTGCAGGCGCCTGGCGCCCGGAAAAACCCTGGGCCGCCAGCGCCATGCGTCGAGCTTGCTTGAGTGAAAAACACAGGTCGACGGGCATGGAATTCTCCGTATGGGCTCGCCGACTACCCTACTGCATCCTGGGTCACTTGCGCAGCGGGTCTTGCCAGAAATGCAGGTGACGGTCCTGCTCCACGTCGCCACGATTGAGCCCGATGTCCTTGAGCGCATCATCACTCAAGTTCGCCAGCACCTGACGCTCATGGTGCAGCGCCTGCCAACGGGCCACCACCTGAAACAGCCCGAAAAACGGGCGTTTCGTCATCAACACAAAACCTTTCTGACCTTTCATCTTCTCGCCCTCCAGTGGGGATGACGAGAGTGTGTGCCCGGCCTTATGATCAATCCAACGAATGTTTCTTATGCAATACATCTCGGAGATTGATCAATTGTCCGGCTACCCGAGCATCGACACAGAAGTGCTGCGCACCTTCGTCGCCATCGCCGATCAGGGCGGGTTTACCCGTGCTGGCGAGCTGGTCAATCGCACGCAATCGGCGGTGAGCATGCAGATGAAGCGCCTGGAAGAAGACGTGCTGCAACGCAAGCTATTCGAACGCGACGGCCGCCAGGTGCGACTGACACCTGAAGGCCAGGTCCTGCTGGGCTATGCGCGGCGCATTCTCAAGCTGCACAGCGAAGTGTTCAACACCCTGCGCGAGCCCCATATGGTCGGATTGGTGCGCATCGGTACGCCGGACGATTACGTGATGCGCTTCCTGCCGGGGATTCTCAAGCGGTTCTCCAAAGCGTACCCGCTGATCCAGATCGAAATGCACTGCGAATCGTCATTGGTGTTGATGCAGCGCCGCGATCTGGCCCTGACGGTGATCAGCCGGGAGCCAGGGAGTGAAATCGGCGAACTGTTGCGCAATGAGCGCATGGTCTGGGTGGCGGCGCCATGCTTCTGTGTGGACGAGCATGAGTCGCTGCCGCTGGCCATTTCCGGGGTGGACAGTTTCTGCACCCACTGGACCCGCTCCGCCCTCGAATCCATTGGGCGCGACTATCGCCTGGCCTACCACAGCTCCAACGGGGCGGCGATCCAGGCGGTAGTCAGCGCAGGCCTGGCAGTGACCGTCAGCATGGAAAGCCTGGTGACAGACGACCTGCGCGTACTCGGCAGTGACGAGGGATTTCCGCCGTTGCCGTCGGTTAATTTGCGGCTGCTGCGCAACCCGGCCATGACTTCGCCGATCACCGAATGCCTGGCCGAGTACATCCTCGAAGGCTTCAAACTTTAAAGGTCAGCATCACCGCGCACACCGCCAGAAAACCGCAGAACAAGCCGCGCAGCACCCGCTCCGGCAGCGCGTGGGCAACTTTCACGCCCCAACTGATACTCAACAGGCCACCCACCGCCAGTGGAACGCCGATCATCCAGTCCACCTCGTGGTGCCAGGCGTAGGTGACCAGGGTGACGCCGGTGCTGGGCAACGCCAAGGCCAGGGACAGGCCTTGGGCGACCACCTGGGAGGTGCCGAACAGGCTGGTCAACACCGGCGTGGCGACCACCGCCCCGCCCACTCCAAACAAACCGCCCATGGAGCCGGAGGCGGCACCCAGCACGCCGAGCCAGGGCCAGGAATACCGCATCTGCGCAGTCGGTGGCGCATTACGGGTGAACATGCGCAACAGGTTGTACGCCGACAGCGTCAGCAAGAACGCGATAAAACCGATGCGCATGGCGCCGGCATCCAGGCCGACTGCCCAGATCGAGCCGAGCCAGGCGAAGCAGAAGCCCATGACGCCCAACGGTAGCGCGTGGCGCAGTTCGATGCGGTTGCGCTGGTGGTAACGCCACAGGGCCAGCATTACGTTGGGCACCACCATCACCAGCGCCGTGCCTTGGGCAAGCTGTTGATCGAGGCCGAACAACACGCCGAGTACCGGGATCGCAATCAACCCGCCACCAATGCCGAACAGGCCGCCCACGGTGCCGAGGGCCGCGCCCAATACCAGATACATCGCTAGATCCAACACCGCTCATTACTCCAAAAGCCCAGGCCTCGCATGCTACGCAGTCGGCTCTGGCGCGCAAAGGCACAGCAACGCACAATGGCTGTGCCAATCTCGCATAAGCGTTCGCCGATGAACCCGAATACCCTGACTGATCAACTGGGCCTGTTTCTTGATGTACTCGAGACCGGTAGCTTTTCCGCCGCCGCCCGCCGCCATCCTCTGACCCCGTCGGCAGTGGCCCGGCGCATCGACAGCCTGGAAAACTCGGTGGGCAGCCGCTTGTTTCAGCGCAGCACCCACGCGGTGGTGCCGACCCCGGCCGGCCTGGCCTTTGCGGAGCGAGCGCGGCGAATCGTCAGCGAGTTGCAGTTGGCGCGTGCCGAGGCGGTGTCGTTGAGCCATGCGCCGGAAGGCTTGATTCGTGTGGACGCCCCGGCCGCGTTCGGGCGACGGCACTTGGCGCCGGTGATTGCGGACTTTTTGAACGTATACCCGGGGCTGGATGTGCACCTGCATTTGATCGACAGTTTCGTCGATATGCAGGGAGCGCACCTGGGCAAGGTCGACCTGGTGCTGCGCGCCGGGCATATCGTCGATACCCGCCTTATCGCCACACCCTTGGCCAGCATCGTGCGTATCGCCTGCGCCAGCCCGGCGTACCTGAAAAACCGTGGCACGCCGACCCATCCCCGGGACCTGAGCGAGCATGACGGGCTCGACTGGGACGGCCTGGCGCCGATGTTCGCCTGGCGCTTTGAACTAGACGGGCGCCGCGCCACCTATCGCCCGCGGCGCATTCGCATGAGTGCCAATAACGCCGAAGCGCTGCTCTCGGGCGCTCTCGCCGGGCTGGGTATTGCGCATCTGCCGACCTGGCTGGCCAGTGAATACCTGGTGCGTGGCGAACTGCTGCCACTGTTTTGCGAAAACGGCCTGCCCAGCCCGGAAACCACCGGCATCTATGCCCTGCGCCTGGAGCAGCAGGCCAATGCCCGTAGCCGGTTGTTGCTGGAATACCTCAAGTCGCGCTTCAGCCCCGTGCCACCGTGGGATCTGGCACTGCAAAGCGGCCTGGTCTGACTACTCGGCCAGAATTATCTGGCGCATTAAAGATTTGCCCGCTAGATTCCAGCCCAGACACGCTTTTTCGAGGCACCGCCATGAGCAAAAATCCCGCCCCTTGCGAATCCCTGATGCTGGACAACCAGCTGTGTTTCGCCCTGCACTCCACTTCGCTGCTGATGACCAAGGTTTACAAGCCTTTGCTGCAAGCCCTCGGCCTGACCTATCCGCAGTACCTGGCCATGATGGTGCTGTGGGAAGAAGATGGTTTGACCGTCGGCGAAATCAGCAGCCGTCTGCTGACCGATCCGGGCTCCCTGACACCCTTGCTCAAGCGCCTGGAAGCCGAAGGCCTGCTCAGCCGCACCCGCAGCCGTGAAGATGAGCGCGTGGTAGTGGTGGAGCTCACCGCCGCCGGCCGCGGCTTGCAGGAAAAAGCCAAGGGGATTCCCCACTGCATCCTCGGCGCCAGCGGCCTGGAGCTGGAGCAGTTGCGCACGTTGCAAAGCGATTTGATTGCATTGCGGGGAAAGCTGCAGGCTAACGTCTGACGCGGTAGACCAAACGCCAACTACCAAATGTGGGAGTTGGCTTGCCTGCGATCGTGGTACTTCAGTCATGAATACATCGACTGACACACCGTAATCGCAGGCAAGCCAGCTCCCACATTTGTTTGTGTGGTGGGCCAGTAGATTACGCATTGCAAAATTTTTTGTAATTTATCTTGCGCGCTAAACATTAGCGCTATACATTTACCTCACCAACTACTTAGCGCGCAAATATTTAGCGCTAACAACCCAAGAGGACGACACCATGCAAACTCTCTATACCGCAGTAGCCACCGCCACCGGCGGCCGTGATGGTCGTGCGGTTTCCAGCGACAACATCCTCGACGTCAAACTTTCTACCCCCAAAGAGCTGGGCGGTGCCGGCGGCCAAGCCACCAACCCTGAACAACTGTTTGCCGCCGGCTACTCGGCTTGCTTTATCGGTGCCCTGAAGTTCGTCGCCAGCCAGACCAAGCGCAAAATCCCGGATGACGCTTCGATCACCGCCCACGTCGGCATTGGTCAAATCCCCGGTGGTTTCGGCCTGGACATCGACCTGCACGTGAGCCTGCCGGGCCTGGCCCAAGATGATGCGCAAAGCCTGGTCGATGCCGCTCACCAAGTCTGCCCATACTCCAACGCCACCCGTGGCAACGTCGATGTGCGCCTGCACGTGACGGTCTGATTAATAAACGCCCATAAAAAAACCCGACGCCAGGTCGGGTTTTTTTCGTATCGGCAGGGCCAGAATTACTTCTTGGCGCGGCCTTTGTACGAACCGCCTTCGCGGGTGTCGATCTCGATCATGTCGCCGATCTCGATGAAGTCTGCAACGGCCAGTTCGGTACCGTTTTTCAATTTGGCAGGCTTCATTACCTTGCCCGAAGTGTCGCCGCGAGCGGAACCTTCGGTGTAGTCAACCTGACGCACGATGGTGGTTGGCAGCTCTACGGAAACCAGGCGGTCTTCAAAGAAGATAGCTTCGCAGACGTCTTCCATACCTTCTTCCACGAACGGCAGAACGGCTTCGATATCTTCAGCGTTCAGTTCGTACATGGTGTAGTCGGAAGTGTCCATGAACGTGTAGGTGTCGCCGCTGATGAAGGACAGGGTCGCTTCTTTGCGGTCGAGGATCACGTCGTCCAGTTTGTCATCGGCGCTGTAGACGATCTCGGTCTTGTAACCGGTCAGCAGGTTCTTCAGCTTGGTCTTCATGATTGCGCTGTTACGACCAGACTTGGTGAACTCAGCTTTCTGAACCAGCCAAGGGTCGTTTTCGAGACGGATCACTGTACCGGGTTTCAGTTCTTTACCAGTTTTCATTGCGTATATCCGAAATTTGGATGGGATTTACAAAAATCAAGGTCGCGTATCATATCCAACTTTCATAAAACTGTACCAGCGCCGTCGCAAGATCGGCCTGCAAGCCTTGTTCCAGACACCACGTCTCGGCGTTCTGAGACACCTCAGGCCAGTGCTCCAACAGCATTTTCCACGGTTGTGCCATATCGCCATCAGCGTTCCAGGCTTGCCAGAGCGCAACCAGCGCGGCTTTGGCTGCCGGCGATAAGGCCGCGGTGTAGAGCTCGAGAAAAGCATCAAGCTTGTCCAGGTGGATGTCTTCATCCTGGCGATAGATGTGCCACAACAACGGGCGCCCGGCCCACTGGGCGCGTACGAACGAGTCTTCGCCGCGCACGGCGTTGAAGTCGCAGCACCACAGCAGGCGGTCATATTGTTCCTGGC
Source organism: Pseudomonas antarctica (assembly GCF_001647715.1). Taxonomy (NCBI): domain Bacteria; kingdom Pseudomonadati; phylum Pseudomonadota; class Gammaproteobacteria; order Pseudomonadales; family Pseudomonadaceae; genus Pseudomonas; species Pseudomonas antarctica. Next base: position 2,007,664 of record NZ_CP015600.1, on the reverse strand, counting down.
GTACGAACGGCAGTACCTGCACGGTCAGGGCATCACGCTGATGGATATCCCCCACCGCCAGCCCTTCTACACCGAGCCAACGCTGTACATCGCCGAGGATGCGCCCTTCCGGCACCAATAGATGAGTGGCACGCCCGTCCGTCGCCAACACCTCCAGCCAACTGGCGAGCCCGGCGTTTTCGTAGGCAAACAGCGACATCAACCGTGCACCGATCGCAGGAAATACGCCCAGCGCTTGCAGGAATTGTTGCTGCGCGGCGCGATCCTGCTGAAAGGCATGACGCTGCTCCAGCAAGCCGGACTCTCGCAGCAACCCACCCGTACCCGGGCGAAAGCCAGGGAAGAAAAAGTACTTCTGCACGCCCTTGAACTTCACCGACGGCAAGCGATGGCACCCCACCACCCAGTCTTCAGCGCTAAGGTAATCCAGGTTCATCCACAACGGCGTGCGTTCCCGCGCGGCCATGGCTTCCATATAATCGGGCGGCAACTGGCAAGCGAACGCGGCAATCACGACATCGGCAGAGGGCGTGTCGTGCCACGGCGCCGGCCAGTGGCGAACCTCCACACCCTCTTGCCATTGCTGGTCCAGTCGCACATCAATTTCGGGGCACATGCGCTCGAAGGCGCGCAGGTCATCGACCCACAAGCGCACTTCGCACCCATGCTCCACCACCAATTGCCGGGCCAGGCGCCAGGTCACGCCAATGTCGCCGTAGTTGTCGACGACGCTGCAAAAAATATCCCAGCGGGCTTTCATTCCGGGCTCCAACGCTCAAAGGCTCGATTGTCCGCATAAATGCGCTGATGCAGAAGGCTTGATCGCGATTATTCTGCACAGTGGCTGTGCGACAATCGCCGTCACGCCGCAACTACCTGCCAGGAGACAATCATGTCTGATCGTCCGTTATCGCTGTTCAAGCTCAGTATGGCTGTGGCTTTTGGCCTGTGGCTTGGGTTTATCGCCATCGTGCTGACCGCGTGGCTGGCATCGCGCTACGTGTTTGTGCAAACCCTGGCGCCGGTTGCTCAGGCGGTTCAGCAATTGGGCAAGCCCGCGGTCGTTGCGCCGGAGCCACCGAACCGCATGTTCGAGCAGTATCAGGAGAACCTGCGCAAGCAGGAACAACAGCAAACCCTGGACCAGGCGCGCAACAATGCGCGCAACCTGTCCAACCCCAAATGCCAGTTCTGGCTGCAGCAGGACCAGAACGCCCCCAATGAAAAGAGCAAGGCGAACGTCCTGCAATTTTGCGAATGATCAAGCACAGCCATGAATAAACACGCCGTTCACCAGTTGATCCTGGAAAAGCTCACCGTCGACCTCGACATCGCCCAGCGCGCCGCGCAGACCGCCTACGAAACCGCGACCCACGAAGAAAACATTGCGGAAAACAAGTACGACACGCTGGGGCTGGAAGCTTCCTACCTGGCGGCCGGGCAGGCCAAACGCGTCGAGGAAATCAAACAGGCGCTGACGCTGTGCCACACCCTGCAACTGCGTGCTTATGATGATCAGCGCGGCATAGAAGTCGGTGCGCTACTGGGGCTGGAGGACGAGAACGGTCGCCAGCAGTGGCTGTTCCTGGCGCCGGATGCAGCAGGTCTGAAAGTGGATGTGGTGGGGCAACCAATAACTGTCATCACCCCGCGCTCGCCTCTGGGCAAAAGCCTGTTGGGCAAGTTCAAAGGTGATGAGGTGGAGATTCTGGTGGCAGGCGCTCGGCAACATTTTACGGTTACCGAGGCCAAATAAACCACTCAGTGGACGGGCAATTCTACGCCGTCGAACAGCTCTTCCAGTTCCTGCTTGTTGTGGCACTGGATCGCCTTGGCCATGACTTCGCGGGTCAAGTGCGGTGCGAACTTCTCGATGAAATCGCACATGAAGCCGCGCAGGAATGTGCCACGACGGAAGCCGATTTTGGTCACGCTGGACTCGAACAGCTCACTGGCGTCGAGTACCACCAGGTCTTTGTCGAGGTTGGTGTCGACCGCCATCTTGGCGACGATCCCCACGCCCAGGCCCAGGCGCACGTAAGTCTTGATCACGTCGGCGTCGGCGGCGGTGAACACCACTTTCGGGGTGAGGCCGCGATGGCTGAAGGCTTCGTCGAGCTTGGAGCGGCCGGTAAAACCGAACACGTAAGTCACGATCGGGTATTCAGCCAGGGCTTCCAGGGTCAACTTCGGCAGCTTGGCCAGCGGGTGACCCTGGGGCACGACGACGCAACGGTTCCAGCGGTAGCACGGCATCATCACCAGGTCGCCGAACAGCTCCAGGGCTTCGGTGGCAATGGCGAAGTCAACGGTGCCATCAGCGGCCATCTCGGCGATCTGCATCGGCGAACCCTGGTGCATGTGCAACGCCACGTCGGGGTATTGCTTGATGAAATCGCGGATCACCGGCGGCAAGGCATAACGCGCCTGGGTGTGGGTGGTGGCGATCGACAGGGTGCCTTTCTTCTCGTTGGAGAACTCCTGGGCAATCTGCTTGATGCTTTCGACTTTACGCAGGATCTCGCCGGCGGTGGTGATGATGCGCTCGCCAGCCGGGGTGACGCGGGTCAGGTGCTTGCCGCTGCGCGCGAACACTTCGACGCCCAGCTCGTCTTCGAGCAGGCGGATCTGCTTGCTGATACCGGGTTGCGAGGTGTAGAGGCTTTGAGCGGTAGCGGAAACGTTGAGGTCGTGGTGCGCCACTTCCCAGATGTAGCGCAGTTGTTGAAGCTTCATAGATGTCCCTCAAAGCAAATAGACGCCACGGGTATCAGCGACGGTATATAACTATATTAAAGGTCAGACGGATAAATCTAGAACTTTTTATCGTTTTTACCGATCAACTGTCATCACTGCGCCGACGCTGCAGCGACGGCACCATGTAAACCGGCACTGTCGCCAGTTGCAGCACCCTCGCTGCCGTGCGCCCAAGCGGTGTGGCGGCGGCGGTTGCATGGCTGTGACTACCTACGATCAACAGGTCGACGGAAAGTTTACGCAGCTGGTCGAGAATCACCTCGCACGGGTCCCCCTGAATCACACGCACCGAGCGAATCAACTTCAAGTCTTGCTCCCCGTCCCCCAACTCCTCGCGAAAACTGTCCAGTACCCGCTGCTCAATCGTCGCCATCACGGTGTTAAGCCCCTGGCTCTGCCATTCACTCAAGGCTTTCTCATCAAGATAGCTCTGCAACACCGATTCGGCGAACAGCCCAATCGGCTCGACCACATGGATCACATACAAATCCGCCTTGAACGTTCGGGCCAGCGCCAGCGCGTGCTGCATGACATAAGGCGCATACAGACCAAGGTCCGTGGCATACAGCATCGAACGAATCATAGAACCTCCTGGACTGCCAGGATGGCGGGGATTGAATGAGCTTAGCAGCGCCTTGACGACTTCGGCTGACTTAGCGCTCGGTCTGGATTTTCAACTCATTACTGATGCCATGGGGCACATGCCCGGTGGCCACCACCTCCCTGGCTTTCTCACAATGACCGGCCTGGTCATCGAAAAACACGTCAGCGGCAAACGCCTCCAGAAATGCAGATTTCTCCAGGCCGCCGAGGAACAGTGACTCGTCCAGGCGGATATCCCATTCGCGCAATGTGCGAATCACGCGCTCATGGGAGGGCGCCGAGCGCGCAGTCACCAGCGCCGTGCGGATCGGGCACGCGTCATCCGCGAACTCACGTTGCAACAGGTTGAGCGCCGCAAGGAAGCCCTTGAACGGACCGCCGTGCAAAGGCTGGCGCGCCGACTCGCGCTCGCTGGCCTGAAACGCCTCCAGCCCGCCGGCCTGGTACACACGCTCCGACTCATCGGAAAACAGCACTGCATCACCGTCGAACGCAATCCGCAGTTCTTCACTCGATGCCCGACGCGCACCGCCCGACAGAATCGTCGCCGCCGCAAAACCGGCATCGAGTGCGCTGCGCACGTCTTCAGCATGGGTCGAAAGAAACAGATGGCAACCAAATGCAGCCAAATAAGGATAGGGACTACGCCCGCCGACGAAAGCAGCGCGGGAAATATCCAGACCGTAATGCTGGATCGAATTGAACACCCGCAAGCCGGTATCGGCACTGTTGCGCGACACCAATACCACCTCGACGCGAGCACGCCCCAGGCTGGCGTTAAGACTGAGCAACTTCTTGACCAGTGGGAACGCGTCGCCGGGCTCGAGGGTTTCTTCCTCGTGTTCGATCTGGTATTTGCGGTAAGCCTCCACACCTTCGGCCAGGTAGACCTTGTGGCTGTCGCTCAGGTCGAACAGTGCCCGCGACGAAATCGCCAGCACCAACTTGTCGCCCAATCCTTTCGCCATGGTGTGCCCCCGGAATCAGCGGTTGTGCCGATCAATAAAACTCAATGCCTGATAAAGCGCTTCCATGCGTGGCAATTCGCAACCTGCGGCTTTGGCGGCGGCCAGTGGCCGTGCGTAAATCGCCGCCAACTCCAGCGGGCGTTTGTGCACATGGTCGTGGTACATGCTCGGCAGGTAGTCAACCATGGTTTCGGTCATGGCGAACATCTGCTCGGCATAACTGGCAGGGATTTCATGACCGCAGGCATGGGCGCCCTTCACCACTTCAGCCATCAATGCCTGGATCAGTTCGCGGCTCGATTCATCCGCCATCATTGCGGTAGTGCCGGTGCCCAACAACACGGAGAGGCCGTTGTAAGGCACATTCCACACCAGCTTGTGCCAGCGGGCCAAGTGGACGCTGGCCATGGCCTGGGACTCGATACCGGCCTTGTGAAAGAGCGCGGCGCCCTCTTCGACAATCGCCTTCTGGCGCGCCTCATCATTGGCCGCCGTGCCACTGTGATAACCCAGATTGACCCGGCCCAGGGCCTGATGCTCGACGACGCCAGGCGCGGCACGATGCACGCCGATATAACACAGGCCGCCCAGCAGGTGCAGCGACGGCGGCAGGTGTTCACGCAGGCTGTCTTCGACGTCGAGGCCGTTTTGCAACAGCACCACCCTGGCGTCCGGCGCTGCGACCTGAGCGATGGTCGGGGCCAGGTCCACATTGCCGGTGGACTTGGTCCCGACCAACAGCCAATCGCAGGCAGGCATATCGGCGGCGCGGGCATAAGCCTGCACCGGGTGCAGGTGCAACTGGCCATGCAGCGTGCTGTTGAGGCGCAGGCCATGTTCGCTGACCGCTGCATATTCGCTGCGCAACAGAAAGTGCACATCGAACCCGGCCCGCGCCAACATCACCCCATAGAACCCACCGATCGCACCGGTGCCAATAATGCCAATACGTGGAGACGACTCGGGTGCAACTGCGCTCATGGCAAATCCTCTGGTGTGCGGGTGAGTGCGTGATTCACCGCGTCGGTAAGGTCTTTATTCGTAAGGCGTGACTGTAATTGCCCAAGAAATTGACCCTCGCACACGAGGAACAACGCGGGCAAATGAAAGATCTGGTAGCGCTCGACTGCTCCGCCGTTGTTCCCGGCATCGACCCAGCACACGCGGTCCACCGGCAACGTCCAACTCGGTAACTGCTGGCGTGCCCAGCGGCAACTGGAGCAGCCTACGCTGGTAAACACCACCAGCGAAATACCTGGCAATCCCAGCAATTGCTGGTCAATATCCAGGTCGGTCAATTCCTGTTCCTTCACTATACTGCTGCCACTGCCGTCAACCGGACGGCGCTCGGAGTCCGTGTACATGGGTCGTTTTTTACCTCACCCTGATGATGTCGCTGTCGAGTTGATCCAACGTCCCTCCCCTGCCATTCCCCGGCAACGCCTGCACACTATCGGCCTGGGCGGCGTCGCCTGCAATTGCCCGCGTGCCTTGCGCCAGGGCACAGCCGTTGATTTGTACATCCCGTCCCTTGGCGCCACCGCCCGTTATCCGGGCTATGTAGCCTGGTGCCGCAAAGTCGACCAGGGCTATCGCGTCGGCATCTCTTTTACCGATGAGCACGCGTTGTTCGGTGCACGAATGGGCGAGCAAGTGTGCCAGATAGAACGCTACTGTCGCCTGCACGAAGACACGGAGCCGACCCCTGCCCAGCTCGAAGCCATGGCCCGCGAGTGGGTCTCGCGCCATGCCGTTGAGTTCTCCCACGAGGCTTTTGTGGCGCCAGCGCTGGATTAAAGCCGGTTTTGCCCATTGTCGCGGGCCCGTGTTACGCGCTAAGGTTCCTCCCCCCTGCATTCAAATCATGCTGTGCTCCGCCGCACGGGGATGGCTGGCGGCCGGCACCCGTGACCCTGACGAGTAACACGATGGCTGATTTACCGATCAATGACCTAAACGTCGAATCCAACGAGACCCTGATCACGCCCGATCAGCTCAAGCGCGAAATCCCTCTGAGCGACGCTGCCCTGCAGACCGTAACCAAGGGTCGCGAAGTCATCCGTGACATTCTCGACGGCACCGACCACCGCCTCTTCGTCGTCATCGGGCCGTGCTCGATCCACGACCTCAAGGCGGCCCACGAATACGCCGAGCGGCTCAAGGTACTGGCGGCGGAAGTGTCCGACACCCTGTACCTGGTGATGCGCGTCTATTTCGAAAAACCGCGGACCACCGTCGGCTGGAAAGGCTTGATCAACGACCCGTACCTGGACGACTCGTTCAAGATTCAGGACGGCTTGCACATTGGTCGTCAGTTGCTGCTGGACCTCGCCGAAATGGGCCTGCCCACCGCCACCGAAGCCCTCGACCCGATCTCCCCGCAATACCTGCAGGACCTGATCAGCTGGTCGGCCATCGGCGCGCGCACCACCGAATCCCAGACCCACCGCGAAATGGCGTCCGGCCTGTCTTCGGCCGTGGGCTTCAAGAACGGCACCGATGGCGGCCTGACGGTCGCGATCAACGCGCTGCAATCGGTGTCCAGCCCGCACCGTTTCCTGGGTATCAACCAGGAAGGTGGCGTGTCCATCGTCACCACCAAGGGCAACGCCTATGGCCACGTGGTATTGCGCGGTGGCAACGGCAAGCCGAACTATGATTCGGTCAGCGTTGCACTGTGCGAACAGGCGCTGAACAAAGCCAAGATCAAGCCGAACATCATGGTCGACTGCAGCCACGCCAACTCCAACAAGGACCCGGCCCTGCAACCGCTGGTGATGGAAAACGTCGCCAACCAGATTCTTGAAGGCAACCAGTCGATTATCGGTCTGATGGTCGAGAGCCACTTGAACTGGGGCTGCCAGGCGATTCCAAAAGACCTGGCCGACTTGCAGTACGGCGTGTCGATCACCGATGCCTGCATCGACTGGGCCGCCACCGAAACCACCCTGCGCAGCATGCACGCCAAGCTCAAGGACGTGTTGCCCAAACGCAAACGCACCTGAACCACGCAATTGCGCACACAAAAACGCCGGGCTAAGCCCGGCGTTTTTGTGTGCGACTGATCAGTTACAGCTTCGCGGCATGGCGCTGGTGGCGCTCCATGTAGCGTTCGACGTAGGAGCACGAAGGGATGACTGTGTACCCGGCGTCTTCTGCGAACTTCAACGCTTCCTCGGTCAACGCAGCAGCAATGCCACGGCCACGCAGTGCGTTGGGCACGAAGGTACGATAGATGTCCAGGGTCTGCTTCCCGAGGTCCATATAGGTCAGATAGGCACGATGACCGTCCACATTGGTCTCGAACTGATGACCAGCCTGGTCATGGTGGATGGACAACGCCTCGCTCATCACTACTCCTCGCGGGTCTTGAATTTCGACCCCTACCTTACCGATGTTTTTCCGGCGAAGGAACATCTACGCCACCCCGTGCCGGTTTCGACAACGAGAAAACCTATAGCGCTCACAACCAGCACGTAGAGAATAGTAGGCACCAATCCTGCAATAGCTCAAGGCGCACTCGTCATCCCCTGCCGCTGGTGGTTACAGAAAGAGCCTCGATCAATCAGCAATCGATAGCCTGAACATTGCCGGCAGTTGAAGCTTGAGACGAACTGCCGCTCTTAAAGTCACCTCTACATGCGCAAAAGATACCGGGTGAGGCAAAGGCAACCTGAAAAAAAGTGTCAACGTCGATATATAAATCTTCACGTGTTTGGCAGGCCCAACACATGCGGGCCGGACCTTTCAGCTTGGATCCAGTTCCCACTGATATGAAAATTCCCGGAGGGTTTTTATACAAACCCCCAAAAGATTAGCCAAAATAGATTCGGCGCAAGAATTTTTTTTGCTTCTTGCGCTACGTCAGTTTACTTACTACAAGTAATGAGTAGTATGTACGCCGGCTATCAGCTCACTCTGAGAAAGTAGCCATTTAATAGAAAGTCCTTGAAGGGGAACACGATGAACAACGTTCTGAAATTCTCTGCTCTGGCTCTGGCCGCAGTTCTGGCTACCGGTTGCAGCAGCGTCTCCAAAGAAACCGAAGCTCGTCTGACTGCAACTGAAGACGCAGCAGCTCGCTCCCAGGCTCGTGCAGACGAAGCCTACCGTAAAGCTGATGAAGCTCTGGCTGCTGCTCAAAAAGCACAACAGACTGCTGACGAAGCTAACGAGCGCGCTCTGCGCATGCTTGAAAAAGCAAGCCGCAAGTAATAATCCTTCGGGGTTGTTATCAAGCCGATCCATTCTTGGATCGGCTTTTTATTGCGCGGAATTCAGCCCTGAATCGCGTGCAATAAAAAGCCCGCCGCAGCGCAAGGCCAGGGCGGGCGTTTGATCGAGCCCGCTTATTGCTGCAGGTCGACCGGCGTACTCGACACCACTGGCGCGTTGCCGCCCGGCACACCAATCTCCGTTGGCAAACCGTCTTCCGCCGCCACCACGTCACGCACCTGATCCCAATTGACCCGCAGGTTATTGGCCAGGTCTTCGCGCTTGAGCAAGGCGTTGATCACCGCGGTGTGCTTGTCGACGACCGACGGTGTGCCGTCATCATTGAGCGGCGTATGCGCTTCCAGGTAGACCTTGCCGCCACTGCTGCCGAACTTGTAGGCATCGCTGATGATTCGCACCGACGTGCCAACCGGCACCATGCTCGCCATTTCCAGCACGTTGTTGTTGAACATGCGGAAGCAGCCGTGGCTTGTACGCGTGCCGATACCAAATTTCATGTTGGAACCGTGGATCAGATACCCCGGCGTGCCCAACGTGAACTTGAACGGCCCCAGCGGGTTATCCGGGCCGGCCGGCACCACGTTAGGCAGCGGGTCGCCGTTGGCGGCATGCTCGGCCTTGATCGAGGCGGGTGGCGTCCAGGTCGGGTTGGGGATCTTGCCCGTGATGGTGGTGTGCGCGACGGGTGAACCCCAGCCCTCGCGGCCAATCCCCAACGGGAACGTGTAAACCACGTTCTGGCCCTTGGGATAGTAATAAAGCCGATATTCCGCCAGGTTGATCACAATGCCTTCGCGGGGGCCAGGCGGCAGGATGAAACGCGTGGGCAGCACAATTTCCGTGCCCGCGCCGGGCAACCAGGCATCGACACCCGGGTTGGCCGCGACCATTTCCGAATAGCCCAGGTCATAGGTAGTACCCAGGTCGGCGAAGGTGTCTTCGTACTTGGCCTTGATCACCTGGACCTGACCAACGATGTCTTCACCCGGCGGTGGCAAGGGCAACTGCAAGGCTGACGCCGAACCGGCCGCACAAAGCGCAGCGAGAGACAGGCAGCAGGTAACGACGGAAAGGCGCGACAACATCCGGAAAATCCTTCGCAGAACGACGGGTAGGAAAAAACTGATTGTATACGTGAAGCGCGCTTCAAGCATCAGTCTGCCCTGCTGCTATTCGAAGCGCAGTTCCGGCCAGATCAGCGGCGTGCCGCGCTTTTGCGATTCGAGAATCGCCCGGCACAATGGGCACAACCGCTGGTCCTGAAAGATCGAGCGCCCCACCGAGGACCAGCGCGGTTGCGCCGGCAATAATGTGCCGCAGAGTGTGCGGTCGATCGAGCCGCCCAACTCCAGTTGACGCGCCACCAGATGCACCCGGACTTCCTGGCAGGCGAACAGATCCAGCTGCTCGTCAGGCTCGATCAGTTGGTAGTTGAACAGGGACCAGGCAGGGCGCGACATCGGGGGCTCCAGATCGGGGGGGCGCCACCTTAGCCGAAAGCCTGCCGCTAGAAAAGCGTCATAGCAGCGGTTTTAGCGTCGGCCAGACATTTTCCAGCAACTTGCCCTGGGCGCCGACCGCTGGGTGAAGCTGATCCGCCTGCATCAGTTCCGGGTGGCCACCGATTCCCTCGAGAAAAAACGGCACCAACGGGACACTTTTCTCCTTGGCCAAGGCCCCGTACACCTCGGCAAATGCCGTGGTGTATTTCGGCCCGTAATTAGGTGGCAACTGCATGCCCAACAGCAGCACCTTGGCACCACCGGCCTTGGACTGGTCAATCATCGACGCAAGATTTTGTTTCAATTGCGCGGGCGGCTGGCCGCGCAGACCGTCATTGCCGCCCAACTCGAGGATCACGACATCTGGCTTATGCTCTGCAAGCGCCGCCGGCAGCCGCGCCAGGCCTCCGGCACTGGTGTCGCCGCTGATGGAGGCGTTAACCACTTTATCGTCGAAACCTTCGCTCTTGAGCCGTTGTCCCAACAACGCTACCCACCCTTTGCTGGTATCCAGTCCGAAACCGGCACTGATACTATCCCCAACGATCAGGACTGTACCCGCCGCTGCGTTCTGGGCCATGCACATCAAGGCCAGGCCAGCACTCAAAAACCACATTCGCATCGGATTCTCCATGGGCGCAAGCATTCTCACCGCGCGAAACCTTAGCAAAGTGGTTCCCAGCGCGGAAGGTGAACTGACTATCCTGCACGAACTGAGCCTGGAACTGAACAAGGGCGATAGCCTGGCGATCGTCGGCAGTTCCGGTTCCGGCAAATCCACCCTCCTCGGCCTGCTGGCCGGCCTCGACCTGCCCAGCAGCGGTGAAGTCACCCTCGCCGGCCAAGCCTTGAGCACCCTCGACGAAGACCAGCGCGCGCGCATTCGTGCCGAGCACGTGGGTTTCGTTTTTCAATCGTTTCAGCTGCTCGACAGCCTCAACGCCCTGGAAAACGTCATGCTGCCGCTGGAACTTGACGGTCGCAAAGACGCCCGGGAACGCGCCAGGTACCTGCTGGAGCGCGTCGGCCTGGGCCAACGGCTGACCCACTCGCCACGCCAGCTTTCCGGTGGCGAGCAACAGCGGGTCGCCATCGCCCGGGCCTTTGCCGCCGAGCCGGAGGTGCTGTTTGCCGATGAGCCTACCGGCAACCTCGACAGCCACACCGGCGAGCGCATCAGCGACCTGCTGTTCGAGCTCAATAAAGAGAGCGGCACGACCTTGGTGCTGGTCACCCACGACGAGCGCCTGGCCCACCGTTGCCGACGCCTGATCCGCCTTGAAGCCGGCCTGATGGTCGCGCCCCTGGAGCCTTGATGGCACGTATGCCGCTGTTGCGCCTGTTCAGCCTTGCCATGCGCCAATTACTGCGTGACGCCCGCGCCGGCGAATTGCGCGTGTTGTTTTTCGCCTTGCTGGTGGCGGTGACGGCCAGCACGGCCATCGGCTACTTCGGCGCACGCCTCAATGGCGCCATGCTGTTGCGTGCCACCGAGTTTCTCGGTGCCGACCTGGTGCTCGAAGGCAGCTCGCCGGCACGTCCCGAACAAATCAGATCCGGGACCGAACTGGGCCTGGATCACGCGCGCATCGTCGAATTCTCCAGCGTTATCGCCACGGATAACGGCATCCAGCTCTCCAGTATCAAGGCGGTCAACGAGCAGTACCCGTTGCGTGGCGAGCTGAAAAGCGCGACAGAGCCCTTCGGTGCCGAAACCCCGGGAGGCGGCCCAAAACCCGGCGAAGCCTGGGTGGAAGCTAGGCTGTTGACGGCGCTGAACCTGAAGGTCGGCGACAGCATCGACGTCGGTATGAAAACCCTGCGACTGGCTCGCATCCTGACCTATGAACCCGACCGCGCCGGCAACTTCTACAGCCTCACGCCTCGGGTGATGATCAACCTTTCGGACCTGGACGCGACCGGTGTGGTGCAGCCCGGCAGCCGCGTAAGCTACCGCGAACTGTGGCGTGCCCCCCAAGGCAGCACGGCGCTGCAAACCTATCGCGACCTGGTCAAGCCAGGCCTTGCCGCCAACCAGCGCCTGCAGGATTCGCGAGACGGCAACCAGCAGATCGGCGGCGCCCTGGGCAAGGCCGAACGTTACTTGAACATGGCCAGCCTGGTGGCGGTGCTGCTGGCCGGCGTGGCCGTGGCGCTGTCGGCCAACCGATTTGCCAGCCGACGTTTCGACGCCAGTGCACTGCTGCGCTGCCTCGGGTTGTCACGCCGCGAAACGATGGTGTTGTTCAGCCTGCAACTGAGCGTACTGGGCCTATTGGCGAGCCTGACCGGTGCCGTGCTCGGATGGCTGGCGCAATTTGGCCTGTTCTATTTCCTGCACGACCTGTTGCCGGCCGACGTGCCGCCCGGCGGGCTGCTGCCGGCAGTTGCAGGCATCGGCACCGGGCTGGTTGCGCTCGCCGGCTTCGCCCTGCCGCCGTTGGCGGCGCTGGGCCGCGTGCCACCGCTGCGGGTATTGCGCCGTGACATGCTGCCGATACCTTCCAGCACCTGGATGGTGTACGGCGCCGCACTGTTCGCCCTCGGCCTGATCATGTGGCGCCTGAGCCTCGATCTGGTGCTGACCTTTGCGTTGCTGGGCGGCGGCGTGATGGCGGCGCTGATCCTCGGCGGCCTGCTCTTGTTGTTGCTGCAGAGCTTGCGACGGCTATTGGCGCGCGCCTCCCTGCCCTGGCGCCTGGGCTTGGGCCAATTGCTGCGTCACCCACTGGCGGCGGCCGGTCAGTCCCTGGCGTTTGGGCTAATCCTGTTGTCCATGGGCTTGATCGCCCTGCTGCGCGGTGAACTGCTCGACACTTGGCAAAACCAGCTGCCCAAGGACGCCCCCAACTATTTCGCCCTGAATATCCTGCCGGCCGACAAGGACGCCTTTGGCGCGCGCCTGCTGGACCTGCAGGCGCAAGCGGCGCCGCTGTATCCGGTGGTGCCGGGCCGGTTGATCAGCATCAATGGCGAACCCGTGCAGCAAATCGTCAGCAAAGACTCCAGCGGTGACCGTGCCGTGCAGCGCGACTTGAGCCTGACCTGGGCGGCCGACCTGCCGCCGGGCAACGTCCTGACCGCAGGTTCCTGGTGGTCGCAGCAACCGGGCGATGAAATCCCTGGGGTGTCGGTAGAAGCCAAGGTCGCCGAAAGCCTGAAGCTCAAGCTGAACGATCACCTGGTGTTCACCATCGGTGGGGAGAATCGCGAAGCGCGGGTCACCAGCCTGCGGACCATCAACTGGGATAACTTCCAGCCCAACTTCTTCATGATCTTCCAGCCGGGCACGTTGAAGGACCTGCCCGCCACCTACCTGACCAGCTTCTACCTGGCGCCTGGGCACGACCAGCAGATCGTCGACCTGTCCCGAGCATTCCCGGCAGTCACGATATTGCAGGTCGAAGCCTTGCTGGAGCAGTTGCGCAGCATTCTCGCCCAAGTGACCCTGGCGGTGGAGTACGTATTGCTGTTTGTGTTGGCTGCCGGGATGGCCGTGTTGTTTTCGGGCCTGCAGGCCACGCTGGATGAGCGAATTCGCCAAGGTGCGCTGTTGCGTGCACTGGGCGCCGAGCGCAGGTTGCTGGTCAAGGCTCGGCGGATCGAGTTCGGCTTGCTGGGCGCGGTCAGTGGCCTGCTGGCGGCCCTGGGCACGGAACTGGTGACATGGGTGCTGTACCGCTACGCCTTCGACCTGGTATGGCATCCACATGCGTGGCTGCTACTGCTGCCAGTGATCGGTGCCGTGCTGATCGGCGGTGCCGGTGTATTGGGTACGCGCCGCGCGCTGAATGCCAGCCCGTTGACCGTACTGCGCGAAGGCTGAAACGACCGATGGCCAGCACGCGAAATCGCGTGCCGGCCATCGTCTACTTCACATACTCGATACCGGTAATCCACCAGCACACCTCACCATTCGGTGTCTGCACGATAGCCTCATCGTCGACTTCCTTACGCAACAGCGCCCGGGCCATGGGTGAGTCGATGGAGATGTAATCCATGCGCTCATAAATTTCGTCATAGCCGACGATTCGAAAACGCTTGGTCTCGCCCTGCTCATTTTCGATATCGACCCAAGCGCCGAAGAACACCTTGCCTTCCTGCTCAGGCATGTACTCCACCACCCGCATGTCTTCCAGACGCTTGCGCAAGTAGCGCACGCGCCGATCAATCTCACGCAGCAGTTTCTTGTTGTATTGGTAATCCGCGTTCTCGCTGCGATCTCCGAGGGAAGCCGCCCAGGTCACCTTGCGGGTGGTATCCGGACGTTTCTCACGCCACAGGTAATCCAGCTCTTTTTTCAGCGCTTCATGACCTTCTTTGGTAATCAGCTTGGTACTCAAACGCTTGCATCCCCAGACAATGTCCAATGGTGCCGATACGCCACGGCATCATGCCTTGGCGTCGGCTGGCTGGGGTTGATAATAAATGAACCCTGAAAAGTAGCCAGACCAGAGAACCCATCGGTTCAACCCTGGCCATCCAAGGCGTGATCCAGCTCAAGGAGCACACCCTGCAGACGCTCACGCATCCCCGACACCTGCGATAGCGCCAGCGCCAACTTCTCAGCCTTCCGGCCAACCTCCAATGTCTGGTTCTGCAACTGCGTGGCGTGCTGCTCCAACTCAACACCCTTTTTATCCAACGCGCTCTGCTCTTGCTCCAGTCGAGCCTGCCACTGCTCCAGTATTTCTTCGCGTTCGATAACGGCGAGTTTCTGTTGTGCCAGCTCCTGGGCGACCTTGGCGAGGCTGGTCAGCGTGCTGTCCACCTCAACCATTGATGCATGTTCCATCTTGGCAGGGAGTTTGTGCGGCGCCGGTTCTCGGGGCTCAAGCCGAGCCGCTGGCGCACTGGGCTCGGCCGGCTCCGGCGCCTGCGTTGTCGCAACGGGAGAGTCCAGGGGTTGTGGCACGACGGGCTCGGAAACAGGCTGCTCGGCGGCCTTGGGTGGAGTCGTGGTTCGGGGTGGCGAAACCATCTGCGACGAGAAGCGAATGGACGGCACGATCAATGAAGCACTTTCGATCACAGGCAATGTGGGCGCGGACATGCCCAAGGTAATGACCTTCATGACCAAGGCTTTCTTGATCATCATTGAATGATGATCCTCAGGCCTCGCAGGTGGCAACTTGCAGCCTTTCAAATCAATGAAATGAAACGGGATCGAAGACTCGAGAACCGCGCCCGTCTTAGTGCCGGAAGCTGCCGCCATCATCAGGATTTGCTTAAAGACTTGCATGGCAACTTGCAGGTCTTCCTTGGACTCCACACCGCCCAGGAAATACCGATCGAGTTTCTTGCGTAACGCCGCGATGTAGACCCTCGAGTTACCGGGTTCGATCTCTTCATCCAGGCTATAGACAAGAAAGTTGGAGTCGGTCTGCGCTACGGCAAACCCGCAGAGCAATGCACCGTTGACCGGTGCGTCCTGGCCGCTGCGTTCAAGAACAAGGGTACGTAGAAGCATCATGCTATTCAGGCCTCATTGCGAAAGAGTAAACCTTATATAAACGCCAGATAAACATCCGGCCATTAATAAGCTCGAAACAACGCAATTGTTTCAGCAAGTTATCCAATCTGACGTAGGACTTATCTGATAAACATGTCCCCACGTTCCCAAGTCCAATGTTTAAACGTAACCTTCTTGGCGCTCAACCGTTCATGACGGGCACATGCTCATACGCCTCGCAAAACTTATTCGGTAAACAAATGCTCGAGATAAGCAGCCTGACAAAGCACCTGGGCAAAAGAAACGTCATTACCCAACTCTCGTTTTGCGCCGAACGCCAGGAATGCATAGGCCTGTTCGGGGAGCATGGCGCAGGCAAAACCACACTGCTGAACCTGATATCCGGCGTAATAAAACCCTCTGCCGGGCATATCACTGTCCAAGGGTTCGACACTCAATCGCACCCACTTCAAGCCCGAAAAGCCCTGGGCTATCAACTCCAGGGCGGCCTCAGCCATCAGTCGATGTCGGTCAAAGGCCTGCTCAATTTCATCGCTGACGTGCGAGGTTTCAGCGGCGCTGAAAAACGCAGCCGGGTAGATCGAGCAGCCATGCGCCTGGAATTGTCCCGCGTGCTCAACGCCCCACTCGACACGCTTTCCATCGGTTTGAAGCGCAAATTAGCCATCGCCCAAGCGATCCTGCATACACCCGACCTGCTCTTGCTGGATGAACCGATCGAGGGTTTGGCGCCGGATCAATTGCTCAAGTTCAAGACACTTATCCAGTCCCTGGCCGAAGAAATGACGGTCATCATCGCCTCCCGTCATTGCGATGACCTTTCCAATCTCTGCACGCGCGCGCTGGTTATCGCAGACGGCCATCTTGTGGCCGACACCCCGCTGCCCGATTTGCAGCGCAACTCCCGGCATTACCAAGCCGTCACGCTGGCCGCGCAAACACCTCTGGATTTACTGGCCCTTGCCGTATTACCCGGCGTCGCCGGCATAGAGGAGGACCGGCACACGCCAGGCACCGTGACTGTTCTCGCCATGCCGGGTCACACCATCTACCCCCCTATAAACGCACTTATCGCCAGCCGCGGCTGGAATATCACGTCACTGAGCCTGGAACCAGGGCGCCTGAACGACGTTGTTCACCGCCTTAGCCACGAGGTATCCCTTTGAAGCTGCTGCCCGTTATTTTCAAGCGTCAACTTGCCAGTTACGCCTGCACGCCAAGCACCTACCTGAGTGTTGCTGCTTTCCTGGTGCTGTGCGCTACGCTGGGGCTGTATACGAGCCCGTGGATGGAACGGGACAGCGGCGACTTGCACGTATTTTTCCAGTTGCACCCCTGGCTCTATCTGCTGCTGATTCCAATGTTATCGACACACCTGTGGGCGGACGAACGCACCACGGGCCTGCGCGACATGATGAAAACACTGCCCATTACGTCAGCAGAACGCGTAATGGGAAAATTTCTGGCCGCGTGGGTCGTGTGTGGTATCGCGTTGATGCTCACGTTTCCTATAGTGATCCTCGCCAACTGTCTCGGCACTGCCGACAACCGTGTTATCAGCTCACAATTTCTGGCCAGTTGGTTACTGGCGGGAAGCTATCTGTCTGTCGGTAGTTTTATTTGCACATTCACGCGCCAACGCCTGGTTATTTTCCTGGTGACGTTGGGTTTATTGCTGACAGCCAGCGGACTTTCTTCTGTCCTGGATGCACTCGAACATCAGGCGCCCATCTGGGTGGTAGACAGTTTGATTGCGCTTGACCCCATCTCGCGTTTCGAGACGATCGACAATGGCAAACTGACACTTCGTGACAGTTTGTACTTCATCAGCATGATCCTTGCCTTTCTCTCGGCAACGACGGTCACACTCAACTACAAAACCAGTTGAGAAGGGAAGCAACGTATGCGATCCGTTCTTAGTACGGGCATGACACTGTTGGTCATACTGTTACTGTTCCTCGCGTTTAATCTGGCCTGGGTAAATAACCTGCCTGAGGTACGCTGGGACTTTTCACAGCAAAAAAAACACACTTTGTCGCCCTCGGCGCGACACTTGCTCGCGACACTGGAACATCCGCTGGATTTGTATTACTTCAACTCAAGCCATGATCCAAACAGAAGCCACGCATTAAAGCGCTACGGTGAACGCGTCGAAGACTTGCTCAATGAGTTCGAAAAAGCGTCAAAGGGCATGATTAACCTGCACGTTATTGATCCGGTACCTTATTCAGAAGATGCCTACAAAGCCGGCTTATTCGGCCTGGATGACAAGCAGGGTTTCATGGGCCTTATCGGTACCCGTGCCGGTCAGACTGCACAACGTATCGATGTATTCAGCCGCGATGACGAGCCACTGCTTGAATATGAAATCAGCCACCTGATCTACAAGTTGATGCACCCCGAACCGCCCACCATTGGCGTGCTGACGGGGCTGGCGCTGAATGAGTCTGCAGGCCGAGTGATGGCGCAGATGCATCAACATTTCAACCTTGTGAGCCTGGCATCAAGCACCTCCAAGGTGCCTGAATCGATCGGAACGCTGATGGTCGTGCACCCGCGCGCACTGCCCGAACACACCTTGTATGCGATTGAACAGTTTGTATTGAGGGGCGGCAAACTGATGATCTTCATTGATCCCGTGAGCGCGTTGGATGGGAAAACGCCATCGGCGGACTCCCGGCTCGACGGGCTACTTGCCGCGTGGGGCATACAGATGCCGACGGACAAACTACTGGTCGATCATCTCTATACCCTATCGTCTTCGCTCAGCCCTGAGGCGCCGGCATTACGCCTCGCAGCCAGGTTGAACCTGCCACGGCAAGCGATGACAGCCAACGATGTGAGCACCTGGAAACTGAATGCTGTGGTCGTATCAAGCAGCGGCGCACTTTCGCGCGTCAGGAAAGGCCGTACGACGCTGACGCCTCTGCTGCAAAGCTCCAGGCAGTCCGCATTAATGGACACTGACCGGGTTGCAGCGGCGCCTGCATTCGACTCACTCATCGACTGGACGACTCCCGGACAACGCCAGGTGATAGCGGCCCGCATCGATGGCCCTGCCTACTCCGCATTTCCAGAGGGTGTCAGTGGACAGCCCCCTGGTTTGCAAAAAGCCGCACACATCCAGGTGGTGGTGGTCGCCGACACGGATTTGCTGATGGATTCCGTCATCAGTTCGGCGCCCAACAACAACGTGCTGTTTGTCTTGAATACATTGGATAACCTGGCTGCCCCCGACATTCTTGCGAGCATTCAACCCCGTGCGATGGCGAGCGATGCCCCCCAGGCACTGGAACAAATGCGCGAGGCCGCCGCACAGGCCTATACGCAAAAGGCGGGAGAACTGCAAAAACGGCTTGAGCAAACCGAACAGGAATGGCAACGATTGAACCCGCCGAGAATAGATTTCGGCACACAAGCGGTGGATACCAATACCCAGTTGCAAGCGCTCAACAAGGAGCGCCTGCGACTGCCCATGGAGTTGCAAGCACTCAAGGCCCAGGCTTACGCCTCGGTGCATCGCATGGAACGAAACCTGAAACTGCTGATGATCGGCGCGGTACCGCTGCCGTTATGCTTGATCGCCTGGGCAGTTTTTGTGTACCACCGGCGGCGGCGAGCAGTCGTTGCTAAAGCCTTCCACTGACGCTTTAACGACGCGCAATCAAGCCTTGCCGGGCAATGCGCGTCAGTTGGCGAATCACCTCGTCGGCATCGCCGGCACTTGGCGCCTGAATAACCGCAAGATCAAAGCTGTTGCTGGCAAAGCGGGCCAGTGAGTCGCCATCTTCCACAAACTGGATCAGGAAGGCCGAAGGCCGCCCCGTGCGACGCGGCCAACCGTCCAGATAACGCAACAGCGTTGGCTGGTGCTTGCCGCCCAGCAGAATTCTCGGATTACGTTGAATCAGGCCCGCA
Organism: Pseudomonas antarctica; assembly: GCF_001647715.1. Taxonomy (NCBI): domain Bacteria; kingdom Pseudomonadati; phylum Pseudomonadota; class Gammaproteobacteria; order Pseudomonadales; family Pseudomonadaceae; genus Pseudomonas; species Pseudomonas antarctica. The sequence continues at coordinate 1,988,207 of NZ_CP015600.1, read as the reverse complement.
GTAATCGGGGCCAGGCGTATGAGGGGGCGTAGTGCATTCATCGTGTCGTGTCTCTGCCTCAAAAGTCTGCGGGCAGGTGAGAGGCAACACCGAACCAGCGCTTTAGCGGTATTTCGAAGCCTGACGCGCAATAAGCGCAGGCTTCTGTCGGGCTGCAATGAGTCCCAGTGGCGCCCCGCAATTAGCTGTTTAAATCGGCGCATGAGCAGCATCCTAGAGAAGCCGATGGGGCGGTGTCAAGAATCGCGAGCAACGAAAAAGCCCGCTCATGGCGGGCTTTTTCAAGGTGCGACGTGGGTATCAGTTGGCGATGGCACGGTCGACTGACAGTTTGCCAGCGCCTTCCAGCAAGACCGCCAGCGCGCCGCCGAGCAAGGCCAATGCAAACTCATAACCGTTATTGGCCATGAACAGCCCATTGTGGATGTGCACCGAGAAAATCGCCACCAGCGACAGGAAGGTCAGGCCCAATGCGGCCGGGCGCGCCAGCAAACCGATGATCAATGCCAGCCCGGCGAAGAACTCCGTACCGCCTGACAGCACCGCCATCAAGGTACCCGGTGTAAGGCCGAGGCTTTCCATATACTGCGCAGTACCCGCCAGGCCGTAGCCACCAAACCAGCCAAAAAGTTTTTGCGAGCCGTGTGCCGCGAAAATGATACCGACGAAAATTCGCAGGATGGTCAGGCCGTAACCGGCGCGGGTGGACAGGATGCGGTTGATCAGTGGGCTCATGCAGATAATCCTTTTCAAAGTAGGGGTTGGTTGGCCGCTATATTAATCGAATTAAACAATGATAAAAGCCGAAAAAATGCCTAATACTTATCGATAAAAACGATTATTTTCGCGAGGCGATCTTCGGCGTCGACGGTTCCAGGGACCCGCGCTCCCGATCAAACGCCAAGTAGTACTTGTTCACGCTATTAACATAGCTGACGCCACCCATTCCCACCTGCTCCATGGCAATACGTTCAACCTGGAAGAACCACTGATTGGGGTTCAACCCCCGGCGGCGTGCCTCCGCACGCATGCCCTGCACACGCTCCGGCCCCATGTTGTAAGCCGCCAGCACAAAGGCCATGCGTTCACGCTCGTTCAGTTTTGGGCTGGCAAAGAATTTGCGGCGAATCATCGCCAGGTAGCGCGCGCCAGCCTGCACGTTGCTGTCGAGGCTCTCGATATTATTGACGCCCACCCGCTGCGCCGCGGAGGGCGTGATCTGCATCAGGCCGGTAGGTCCGCCACTGCTGCGCGCGCCGGGGTCAAAGGCCGACTCCTTGAACGCCAGTGCCGCCAGGTTCAACCAGTCCATGCCCTGCTCACGGGCGTGTTTTTGCAGGACCGGGCGCAGCTTTTCCAGACGCTGGCGATCGGCGCGTGCCAGGGGGTTACGCACTTGATAGAGGCGTCGGTAGATACGCTGGAACGCCACGTCCTGGTCGGAGGGCGTGCGATAAGACTTGAGGAACCGATCAATACTGGCCCGTAGCATCGAGGCATCCTGGCGCACGAACCAGTACTCATCGCCCGGCTCGCTGATCGCCACCTGCCGATCAAAGCGCAACTTGGGCAGGATTTTCGACCAACGCTCGGCAATCGGTTTTTCGACAATGGTGAGGTGGAAGATACCGGCCTGGACCATCTCCAATACATCTTCCACGGCCAATGTCGGGTCGACCCACTCCACCTTCACCGGCGGCTGCTTGTGCAGGGCCAGTTTCTGGTTGACCTGATTAATCGCGTCCGCCGCCGCACTGCCGGTGGTCAGCGCCAGGGTACGCCCGGACAGTTGCTCCAGCTTGGTAAACCGCCGCTCGCCCTTGACGCCCACCAGCCACAACGGCACATCGCTGGCAATCGGGTCGCTGGTGCTGATTTTGTGCGCGGCCTTCACATCGAGCAATTCACCCGGCGCCACCAGGTCACCTTCGCCACGCGCCAGCGCGCCGAGCAGTTGATCCTTGGCCTTGGGAATAATCTTGAGGTTGATTTCTTCACCGTCACGGGCGTGGCCGTTCAGGTATTGCTCGAAGGCCCGCAGGCGATGGTATTCGACACCGATGGCCTGGCCCTGGACCTCACCGGAACTGTTGCGGCTCTGGTTGACCAACACACGCAGGGTGCGGCTGGAGCGAATTTGCGCCAGGTCACGTACCTTGCCGGGCTTGGTCACTTCCAGCGGCCCATCCAGACGTGCGACCGCCGCCATGGGCAGCAGTAACGTCAGGCACAACACAAGCAACGCCGAGGGTCGGATCATCCGCTCTCCGGAAAGAATACTGGCCAGCCTCTTCGCGAAAGGCGAAGGGCTGGAGGTCAGAAACAGAGCGCTTTATGCGCTGGCAAGGCACGCAACGGCGGCATGGTAGAAGGTGTGTTACCCACCACAATGTCGCTTGCGACGTTCAAAGACAGCTATAACTCGTTGTAGTTCTTAGTTTTTCTTATAAATCTACAGCTCTGATATGCTTTCCGGCCGCAGGCGGAGATAGCACCATGCAACTCATTGATATCGGCGTCAACCTGACCAACCCCTGTTTCGACGAGAGGCACCAGGCCGTTCTCGACCGCGCCTATGCCGCCGGCGTGGAACAATTGGTCCTCACCGGCACCAGTGTCGACGGCAGCGAACAGGCCCTGGAACTGTGCGTAAAACTTGATCAAAGCGGCCAACGTCTGTTCAGCACCGCTGGCATCCACCCGCACTCGGCCAGTGACTGGAACGGCGACAGCGCTCAGCGCTTGCGCGCACTACTCAGCGAAAACCGCGTGCGTGCGGTGGGTGAGTGCGGGCTGGATTTCAACCGGGATTTTTCCCCGCGGCCCCAGCAGGAAAAAGTCCTCGAAGAACACCTGGCGCTGGCCGTCGAGCTGAAGTTGCCAGTGTTTCTCCACGAGCGCGACGCCAACCAGCGCCTGCTGGAAATTCTCAAGGGCTACCGCGACCACCTGACGGCGGCCGTGGTGCATTGCTTTACCGGCGAACAACACGCGTTGTTCAGCTACCTCGACCTCGACTTGCACATCGGCATCACCGGTTGGATCTGCGACGAGCGCCGTGGGGCTCACCTGCATCCGCTGGTCAGGGAAATTCCCCGGGGCCGTCTGATGCTGGAAAGCGATGCGCCCTACCTGCTGCCGCGCACCCTGCGCCCCAAGCCGAAAAATGGCCGCAATGAACCGGCCTACTTGCCTGAAGTGCTGCGTGAAGTCGCCCTGCACCGCAACGAAACCATCGAAGACCTGGCCGAGCACAGCAGCGCGTGCTCGCGCGCATTTTTTGGCTTGCCCCACGTCGGTTGATGCGGCGCATTGACCCATGTCAAAACCGATTGCCTGAGTAGCGGCACAATAATGGCACCTTGCCAACACTGTTTCCGCTATCAGAGAAAACCTTCCATGGGTGCCTGGCTTAGCAATATCTCGCTGAAATACAAATTCTGGGCGGTCAACGCGGTCGCTTTCATCACCACATTGCTGCTGGTGCTGTACGCCGTGCAGCTCGAACAACAGGCACGCAACGCGGCGTCCCAAGCCTCGGCCCAGGCGCAGGCGCGATTGCTCGGCAGCTGGCCGGCCGACAAGGCGCTGCCTGAGGGCGAGCACTGGTTGACGTTTGCCCGTGGCCAAATCCCGCAGTTGGCCGATCAGGACCTGTCAGCCCTGAGCACAGCCAGTGGCTGGGTCGAGCTGAATCACCTGCCCTTGCTGGGTGAAAACCCGCTGATCGGCGCTGAAGTCATTGCACGCGCCGATGGGCGACGGATCGCCGTGCTGGCCTATGGGCAGAGCCTGAGCCAGGTATTCGCCGAACGCTTCGCCAACTACGCTGTGGTCGTGCTGATCCTGATGCTGGCGATGCTCGGCGCCTCGCAGTTGCTGATCCGCTTCCTGCTCAGCCAACTCAATACCCTCAAGGACGTAATGCTGCACGTCGAGAAGACCGGTGATTTGTCGGCCCGCGTGCCCCTGGCCTGCACAGATGAAGTCGGCCAAATGGCCAGTGCATTCAACGCCATGCAAGCCGGCTACCAGCGGGTGGTCAACACCGTGGCGCGCACCGCCCGGCAGCTCGATGAAGGCGCCGCTCGCCTGGCCAGCAGCATGAACGAGGTGCAACACGGCATGCTCGGCCAGCAAAGCGAAACCGACCAAGCCGCCACCGCGATCAACGAGATGACCGCCACCGTCTACCATATCGCCCAACACGCCGGCGCCACGCGCGACCTGTCACAGACCGCCGACACCCTGGCGGGCAGCGGCCGGGAAGTGGTCGACCGGGTACAACGTTCGATTGCCGGGCTGTCCACCGGCGTGCAACAGACCGCCGAAATGATTCAGAAACTCGCCGAAGACAGCCAGAAAATCAACGGCGTAGTCAGCGTGATCCATAGCATCGCCGAACAGACCAACCTGCTCGCCCTCAACGCCGCCATCGAAGCCGCCCGTGCCGGTGAAATGGGCCGTGGTTTTGCCGTGGTCGCCGATGAAGTGCGCAACCTGGCCAAACGCGTGCAAACCTCCACAGACGAAATCACCCGCATGGTGTCAGCCCTGCAATCGGGCACCCGCGACGCCGTGGACTTCATGCAGGAAAGCTCACTCAAGGCCGACGACTGCGTGCAACAGGCCCAGGAAGCCGGCGCGGCGCTCGCCGAAATCACCGGTGCCGTGGCGCAGATGCGCGAAAGTAATACCCAGATTGCCGTCGCCGCCGAACAGCAAAGCCATGTCGCCGAAGAGATGAACCGCGCAGTGGTGAGCATTCGTGATGTGACGGAGAACACGGTGCAGCAGACCGTGGGCTCGGCCACTACCAGCAATGAACTGGCGACGCTGGCCGGGGAGTTGAGCAAGGCGATCGGGCAGTTGAAGTTGTAGCTGAACAAGGCTGGCTATGGCCCCCATAGCGAGTCTTGATTCGCCGCCCCACCCGCCTGCGACCTAAACTTTGTCCATGTTGTTTCAACGGACAGAGGATTAATCATCATGGGCAAACGTCATCCTAACTTCCCCGCCTGGCAATGGCGCAATCAGCCACAAAGCCTTCAGCACCCGACCAACCTGGGGCTGCAGTTGATTGCCGTACCGCTGCTGATCATCGGTTTTCTGTCGATGGCATCCGGTGTATTCAGCCTCAGCCTGGCCAGTTTTGCCGTCGGCGCCATCGGTGTGTTGGCTGGCGTTACGCTGCAACGCCACGGGCGCAAGCTGGAAGCTCAGGGTAGCCAGCGGTTCTGAGGCTCAGGCGAAGACCACCACGGTCTGGCGGCTGATGGCGATCAAATCGCCGGTCGGGCTCCAGAGTGCGGCGGCGGCATGGCCGTAGCCGTCGCGGGCGTGCTCGATGTTGACGTAATACTGGCACCAGTCGAGGGTGGTCAGGTCTTGAAGCGGCTGGATAAATTCGATGGTCCAGGTCAGCGTGCTGCCGGGCGCCGGTGCGGACAGGTGTGGCAGCAAGGCCGGTGGCCAGGCATCGACCAGGGCGAGGATGTGCGACTCGGTAAGGGGCTCTTCCTTCACGTCGCCGCGCAAACGCACCCAGCCGCCCATGTCGCGGGATTTATTACCGGTAAACGGCAGCCCGCCGACACTCCAGCGCATTGCCAGGTGCCGCATGAATTCGGGGGTGACGCCCTTGATGTAGGGCAACTCCTGGCATTCATCCCAGTGCTTGAACGTCGGTGGGGGCTCACTCGCCACATCAATCTGCGACTCGCGTGCCGCGCCAAAGCTGGCCTGTACCAGCGTTGCAACCTCACCATTCTGCACCACACGGCCGAGCAGCTGACTCACGGCCTTGCCTTCGCGCAGGACTTCAACGTGATAACTGGCAGGCACCTGCGGCGCAACCGGACCGACAAAGGTCACGGCCAGTGAGCGTAAAGGGCGATCGGCCGGCACTTGAGCGCGCAAGGCTTCGTATTGCAAGGCGGCGACAAGGCCACCAAAGGTCGCGCGACCCTGGGCCCATTCGGCGGGGATAGTCACATCCAGCGGATTGTTACGGGCGGCGTCGAGCAAATCACTAAAGCGCATGGCGACCTCACATCAAGAAAACCGATGGGGGAATCTTAACCACCGGGCTGGCAAGGTACAGCGCCCATTCCGGCCAAAAACCGGACCCGCCTAGAAACAATCCGCACTGAGTTTGTCGAGCACCCGATCCGCCTGCCCTTCAGCCGTGGCCATGGTGCGATGCCACACTGCGACACACGGCTGCAAGTCGGGCTGATGTTCGGCCTGGGCCAACCACTGCCAGCAATCGTGCCAATCACCCAGGGCGCCTTGGGCTTGCTTGAGGCGCGACATCGCTTTGGCCGGGAGTTTGTCCAGCTCGGGGTAGGCCTCGGCTGCGTAGCGTACGCGCTTGATCAGCAACCGCAGGCGATGGCGATCATGGCTTGGGTCTTTCAGGGCTTTATCGAGTGCGTGCCATTGCTTGCCCAGCCGCTTTTCGATGCTCGGGCGCAGGCCTTTGAGCAGCTTCTGGTGCTGGGAGGCGCGGATAAAACGTGGGAAGGCATCAAGGATCAGCAGCAGGTGCGCCAGTTCCGGGCTTTGCGCCACGTGGCGGTAGGCATCGGGTTGCAGGCGCAGGCGTCGGTCGGCAGCCGCGTGATGACCGTGCTGGTGAAGATACGCCGCCAGGACCTCTCGGTCGCGCAGCGGCGTGGTCATTTGGCCGACCGTGCCGGCGGCCAATTCAAGCTGTTCGACACCCGGCAGGCCACGCAAAGGACGCAACAAACTGCGCAGGCGCCGCACGGTGGTGCGCAGGTCGTGCAAGGCTTCATCGTCGGTGACGGCGGCGAGGCGAGCCTGGCAGCTCAGCAACCCTACTTCCAGGCCAATGACCTGAGCGACTAACTGATCAACCAAAGCTGACATCCCTTCCTCCCTTGACCATTAAGACCCTGCTTGCCGCTTACGGGTTAACGCCCGGCGCGCGACTCACGGATATAGAACCGCGCTTTCTCGGCCTTGTTGGAGCACCCTTCAAACGCTTCGAATTGCTGTTGGGTCTTGGCACCCGTCAACAATGACAAAGCCTTAGAGTAGCTCACAGTCCCGGCAAAACCTTCGGCCTTGGCCAAATCCAACTCATGCCACGCCGCGTCCAATTGCGTGCCACAACTGTCGCGGTACGCGGTTTTCCCGGCACAACCGGCCAGGGCCAACACGATCACAGGCACACACATCCAGGCTTTCATCAATGACACCTCAAATAAAGAAAAACAGTCGTACGGTGTAGACGTTGCCTACAAGGAAAAGTGCCTTGTACGGGCGCCTGAAACCAAAAGTGATGATAGCCAGAGCATACCCGAGCGCCCCGACTATTCCGGAAAATTATTGCGTGTGTCGACGAAGATTGAAGCACTGACCTTGATGGGTGCATTGTGGGCAACTGTTTTACGAAGGATCAGGTCATGAAGAAACGTGTTGCCTTGGTACTGGGCTCCGGCGGCGCCCGGGGTTACGCCCATATCGGTGTGATCGAGGAAATCGAACGGCGCGGCTACGACATCGCCTGTATCGCCGGTTGCTCGATGGGGGCGGTGGTGGGCGGGATCTATGCCGCCGGCAAGCTCGATGAGTACCGAAACTGGATCGAGAGCCTCGACTACCTGGACGTGCTGCGCCTGGTGGACGTGAGTTTTCGGCTGGGCGCGATCCGCGGCGAGAAAGTCTTCGGGCAAATCCGCAAGATTGTCGGCGAGATCAATATCGAAGAGCTGCGCATTCCCTACACCGCCGTTGCCACGGACCTGACCAACCAACAGGAAATCTGGTTCCAGGAAGGCTGCCTGCACCAGGCCATGCGCGCTTCGGCGGCGATTCCAAGCCTGTTCACGCCGGTGATGCAAGGTAACCGCATGCTGGTGGACGGCGGCCTGCTCAACCCGCTGCCGATTGTGCCGGTGGTGTCGAGCCATTGCGACTTGATCATCGCCGTCAACCTCAACGCCACCAACCAAAAACACTACCAATTGCCGGTGATCCAGCGCCCGCCCGCGTTCAAGAGCCGCTTCAACAGCTTGGCCAAGTCATTGGGCTCACACCTGCCGTTTCGACGCAAACAAGCCGAACAATTAATGAAGCTGGAGCAGGAGGCATTGCAGGCCCAGACGGCAGAGATCAACCCGTGGCTGGAATCGGCCGAGCCCGAATCCCAGCAACCCGCCGCCGCGCCGGAAAAGGCCGGGGCGCCAAAATCGGCGACCGGCTCGTTCATCATCGACAACGTTGGCCCGGCGTCGCTGCTGGACCTGATCAACCAGAGCTTCGAGGTGATGCAAACGTCGCTGGCGCAGTACAAGATCGCCGGCTACCCGCCGGATGTGCTGATCAACGTGCCGAAGCGCGTGTGCCGGTTTTTCGAGTTCTACAAGGCGCCGGAGTTGATCGCTTTAGGGCGGGAAATCGCCAGGGATACGTTGGACAAGTATGAGAGTGAGCAGGGTTGAAAGAGAGGGTGTGGCTGATGGCCTCTTCGCGAGCAAGCCCGCTCCCACATTTGTCCGCATTCCAAAGGTGGAATTCGATCGAATGGGGGAGCGGGCTTGTTCGCGAAGGGGCCAGTTCAGGCGCCGCTCAACTCAGGCATTTAACAACCGATAACCCACACCCGCCTCGGTCACGATAAACCGCGGCTGAGTCGGGTCGTCCGCCAGCTTCTGGCGCAGGTGGCCGACGACGATGCGCAGATAGTGGCTGTCTTCGGTGTGGGTCGGCCCCCAGATATCCTTGAGCAGTTGCTGCTGGGTAATCACCCGCCCGGGATGCCGCGCCAATTGCGCCAGCACCGCATACTCCTTGCGGGTCAGCGCCACTTCGACGCCGTCCAGCAGGACGCGGCGATAAGCCAGGTCCACCGTCAACGGTCCGAAACTCAACGCTGCTTCCTGGGCTTCTCCCGCCGGGGCCTGACGCAGCAATGCACGCACGCGGGCGAGAAACTCCTGGATCCCGAAGGGTTTGGTCACGTAGTCATTGGCGCCGCTATCGAGGGCTTCGACTTTCTGCACTTCACTGGCGCGCACCGACAGCACCAACACCGGCACCGTCGACCACTCGCGAAACTCGCGCAACACTTGCTGGCCGTCCATGTCGGGCAAGCCAAGGTCGAGCACCAGCAAATCCGGTTTGCTCAATGCCGCTTGGGCCAGGCCTTCGTTGCCGGTGCCGGCCTCGATCACCTTGTAGCCCTGGGAGGCCAGGCTGATCCGCAAGAACTTGCGGATCTGCGGTTCGTCATCAATGACTAAAATCGTCGCGGTCTGGCTCATGGTGTCCAATCAAAATCCGTGGAGAAAATAGGGTAGCTCAAGGCTCGCGTTCCAGGCCAGGCTGTGTCGGCAATGGCAGGAACAAAGTGATGCAGGTGCCCCGCCCTTCAATGCCCTCGGCAACGCTGATACGGCCGCCGTGGGCGCCGACCATGCCCTGGCAGATCGCCAGGCCGAGGCCCGTGCCCTGCCCGCCACGATCACCGCGGGCGGCGGTGTAGAACATATCGAAAATCTTGGCGCGCTCGTCTTCGGGAATTCCGGGGCCCTCATCGGCCACCGCAAAAAACAGCTGGTTGTCCGACACACCAGCAGTCACGTCCAAACGTCCCTGGGGCGGAGAGAAACGCGCGGCGTTTTCCAGCACATTGACCAGCGCTTGCTCGATCAACGCGGCGTGCACATACAGCAACGGCAACTCCGCCGGCACGTCGGTTTTCACCTGCAAAGGCGCCAGCACCGCGCGCAAACGGCCAAGCGCACTGCCGACAATATCGCCGGGCGAAACCCAGTCACGCGCCAGCTTCAGGGCGCCGTGGCCCAGGCGCGTCATGTCCAGCAGGTTCTGGATATAGCGGTCCAGGCGCTCGGCTTCATCGCGAGTGCCTTCGAGCAATTCGCGGCGATCTTCCAGGGGAATGGCCTCGCCGAGGGCCAACAGACTGTCGATGCTGCCACGCATGGACGTCAACGGTGTGCGCAAATCGTGGGACACCGAGGCCAGCAAGGCGCTGCGCAGTTGCTCGGTCTCGCCGTGCAGGCGCGCGGACTCCAGCTCCTGCGCCAATTGCGCGCGTGCCAAGGCCTGAGCCAGCGGTTGGCTCAGTGCCGTCAGCAGACGACGGCGTTGGCCGCTTAATTCCAGGCCCGGTTTGGGGCTCACACCGAGCAAGCCCAATGGCCCCTCCTCGCCCGACAGCGGCCACCACCACCAACGCCCAAACGGCAACGTGCCGGTGCCCATGCCGGCCGGCTGATCATGCTGCCAGGCCCAATCGGCGGCGGCGCGTTCAGATTCGGTGAGGTTCAACGCAGCGCCCGTCTCGACCTTCCAGCCGCCCTGACCATCGCGGTTAACCAGGCATAGATCCAGATCGCTCCAACCTTCCAGATGATGCGCTGCCGCGCTGATCACCGCCTGACGATCGGTAGCGGCGGTGAGTTTGCGCGACAGGTCGAGCAGCTCGCTGGTTTCTTCCTGGGTATCGCGCAGGGCTTGCAACTGCCGACGCTGGCGCGCGGCCAGGTTGCCGGTCAACGCGGCCATCAGCAGGAAGAACAGCAGGGTCAACACATCCTCTTCACGCTGAATGGCAAAGGAAAAATTCGGCGGGATAAACAGAAAGTCGTACGTCAGGAACGACAGCGCCGCACACACCAGGGACGGCCCGAGGCTGCTGCGCACGCCGACCAGCAATACCGCCGCGAGAAATACCAGAGAGATATTCGGCAGCGGCAGCACGCTGGCCACCGCCCAGGCCACCGCGGCCGCCACCACGGTCGCCACCACCGCCAGGCCGTAGTCGAACCACACCAACCCACGCACATCCGGCATGCGCGGGGGCGCGGGCATGTCGTCGCTGTCGAGGACGTTGATTTCCAAGCCACGCGCATTTCGCAGCAAACGCGCCGCCAGCCCGCCGCCAAACAAGCGACGCCGCCAGCGCATACGCGACTGCCCCACCAATAACAGGCTGGCACGGCGTTCCGCGGCATGCTGGATCAGTGTCTTCGCCACCTCCCCCGCTCGCAGCAGCACGACTTCCCCGCCAAGCCGCTCGGCGAGTTGCTGCGCGTTTTGCAAGCGCAGGCGCGATTGTTCATCTCGCGCACGGCCGTTATCGATATGCACCAGGCTCCACGGCAAATGCCGACGCTGGGCTACACGGCTGGCGTGACGCACCAGGCGTTCGGCCTGCGCATCGCCATCAATCCCGACCAGCAAGCGGCCACGTACCGCCGGCGCCGCCTGGCCGAGTTGGCGATAACCCTGGGCCAAATCGTCGTCGACGTGGGCCGCGGCGGTCTGCATGGCCAACTCACGCAACGCCATGAGATTGGTCTGGGTGAAAAACGCGTCGATGGCCGCGCGGGCCTGTTCCGGTACATACACCTTGCCGTCGCGCAGGCGCTCGAGCAGCTCGCGCGATGGCAGGTCGATCAGCAACAGTTCGTCTGCTTCTTGCAGCACCCAGTCCGGCAGGGTTTCGCGCACTTGTACGCCGGTGATGCCGCGCACCTGATCGTTGAGGCTTTCCAGGTGCTGGACGTTGACCGTGGTGAACACGTTGATGCCGGCGGCGAGCAGTTCCTGGATGTCTTGCCAACGCTTTTCATGGCGGCTGCCGGGGGCGTTGCTGTGGGCCAGTTCGTCAACCAGCACCAGTTTGGGCTTGGCGGCGAGCAGGCCGTCGAGGTCCATTTCTTCGAGCATCACGCCACGGTATTCACTGCGCAGCAACGCTTGTTGCGGCAGGCCGCTGAGCAACGCTTCGGTCTCGGCGCGGCCATGGGTTTCAACCACTCCGGCGACCAGGCGCACGCCCTGGCGCAGTTGGGTGTGCGCGGCCTGGAGCATGGCGTAGGTCTTGCCCACACCCGGCGCGGCGCCGAGGAAGACTTTGAGCCGGCCACGGCCGTCCCGTGGCAGGTCGGCTAACAGGGCATCGGCGCGGCCAGAGTCGCTCATGCGCAGGAGTTCCTTCAGGTGTTCATGGGGAGTCTGTCAGGCCCTCATCGCGGGCAAGCCCGGCTCCCACAGGGGAATGTAATCCAACTGTGGGAGCGGGCTTGCCCGCGATGGCGGCACCACGGCTTACAATTTTTCCAGCGCCATGTTCAGCGCCAGTACGTTCACCACCGGCGGCCCTACCAGCGGGCTTTCGATGTGTTCATCAAGCAAGCGTTGCAGAGTCGACACCGGCACATTCCGGGCAGCCGCTACGCGTGCCAGTTGATAGGCAATTGCCTGTGGTGGCAAGTGTGGATCAAGACCGCTGCCGGAGGTAGTCAGTGATGCAAGAGGCACCGGCCCCTGCCCTGCCACCAACTGTTTATTCGCATCATCAAAGATGCGCGTTGCCAACGCCGGGTTGCTTGGGCCGAGGTTACTCGCGCTGCTGGAAACCGTCGCAAACGCGCCCGCCGATGGGCGCGGATGGAACCAGCCGTCACCGGTAAAATCTTGGGCAATCAGGCTTGAGCCGCGCACTTTGCCGTCGGCATCACGCACCAGGCTGCCGTTGGCCTGATCAGGAAAGGCAACTTGTGCGACACCGGTCACGACCAGTGGGTAAGCGACGCCGGTGATCAGGGTCATGAGTACCAGCAGGCTCAGGGCCGGGCGGATCATGGTGGACATTTCAAATTCCTCACGTGAGTCATTGCAACCTGTGGGCACCAGCCTGGCACCCACAGGAATCGGGTCAAACCAGGTGCAGCGCCGTCAGCAGCATGTCGATCGCCTTGATGCCCACGAACGGCACCAGGATCCCGCCCAGCCCGTAGATCAGCAGGTTGCGACGCAGCAACGCCGCCGCACTCGCCGCCTGTACGCGCACACCGCGCAACGCCAGGGGAATCAGCACCACGATGATCAGGGCGTTGAACACGATGGCCGAGAGAATCGCGCTCTGCGGGCTCTGCAAGTGCATCACGTTGAGCACGCCGAGTTGCGGGTAGATCGAGGCGAACAGCGCCGGCAGGATCGCGAAGTATTTGGCCACGTCGTTGGCGATGGAAAAGGTCGTCAACGCGCCGCGAGTCACCAGCAACTCCTTGCCGATCTGCACCACGTCCAGCAACTTGGTCGGGTCGCTGTCGAGGTCGACCATGTTGGCGGCTTCGCGAGCAGCCTGAGTACCATCATTCATTGCCATGCCGACGTCGGCCTGGGCCAGTGCCGGCGCATCGTTGGCACCGTCGCCGCACATGGCGACCAGGCGACCGTCGTTTTGCTCATGACGAATGCGCGCGAGTTTTTTCTCAGGAGTGGCTTCAGCCAGCACGTCGTCCACACCGGCTTCAGCGGCAATCGCGGCAGCGGTCAGCGGGTTGTCGCCCGTCACCATCACGGTGCGAATCCCCAGTTTGCGCAGTTCGGCGAAACGTTCGCGGATGCCGGGTTTAACCACGTCCTTCAGATGGATCGCACCGAGCAATTTGCCATCGGCGCACACCAGCAACGGCGTGCCGCCGCTCTGGGCGATCTTGTCGATTTCCCGCGACAGTGCCGGTTGCAGGTCGCGGCGTTGTTGGCCGATAAACGCCAGCAGCGAATCGACGGCGCCTTTACGGAACACACGGCCTTGGTAGTCAACACCGGACAGGCGCGTTTCAGCACTGAACGGCACGGAGGTCAGTTGGTCCAGGGTAGGCTCGGCCTGCGGGTGCAAGGCACGCAGGTATTCGACGATGGATTTACCTTCCGCCGTGTCATCCGCCAGGGACGCCAGCAGCGCCCCTTCAGCCAAGTCCCGGCCACTGACGCCGGGCGCCGCGATTACTGCGGCACAGCGACGGTTACCGAAGGTAATGGTGCCGGTCTTGTCCAGCAACAACACATGCACGTCACCCGCCGCTTCCACGGCACGCCCGGACTTGGCGATCACATTGAGGCGTACCAGCCGGTCCATACCGGCGATACCGATGGCTGATAACAGGCCGCCGATGGTGGTAGGAATCAGCGTCACCAGCAGTGCGACCAGGAACACCAGCGGCAAGCTGCCATTGGCGAAGTGAGCGAACGGCTGCAGCGTGACCACCACCAGCAGGAAGATCAGCGTCAGGCCGATCAGCAGGATATCCAGCGCGACTTCGTTGGGGGTTTTCTGGCGTTTGGCGCCTTCCACCAGGGCGATCATGCGGTCCAGCGTGGACTCGCCCGGGTTGACGGTGATGCGCACCAGCAACCAGTCCGAGACCAGCCGTGTGTTGCCGGTGACGGCCGAACGGTCACCGCCGGACTCGCGGATCACCGGCGCGGATTCGCCGGTAATCGCCGCTTCGTTGACTGCGGCGATACCTTCGATAACCTCGCCGTCACCAGGGATCATTTCCCCGGCGGCGACGCGTACCACGTCGCCTTTACGCAGGCTGGTGGCCGGTACGACCTTGAAGCTGCCGTCGGCCTCCTTGCGGCGCGCGCCGAGGCCTTCGCTGCCGGCTTTAAGGCTGTCGGCGCGGGCCTTGCCACGACCTTCGGCCAAGGCTTCGGCGAAGTTGGCGAACAGCACGGTGAACCACAACCACACGGCGATTTGCACGGCGACGAAGGTCGGCACACTGGTGTCAGGCACAAAGCACAGCACGGTGGTCAGCATGGCGGTCAATTCGACCACCAGCATTACTGGCGAGCGTTGCAGTTGGCGCGGGTCCAGCTTGACGAAAGCCTGGACCAGCGCCGGGCGCCACAGGGCCGACATGGCGGTTTTTGGCGACTCCTGAGTGTTCACGGGAGTGGCATTTTTTGCAGGCATATTCATTTTCATATCCCCTTAGAAGCCCATGCTCAGATGTTCAGCAATTGGGCCCAGTGCCAGCGTCGGCAGGAAGGTCAGGCCGCCCACCAGCAAAATGGTCACGGTCAACAGGGTCACGAACAGCGGGCCATGGGTCGGGAAGCTGTTCTGGCCAATCGGTGCGGTCTTCTTCATCGCCAGGCTGCCGGCCAGGGCCAGTACCGGGAGGATGTAGCCGAAGCGGCCGATCAACATACCCAGTGACATCATCAGGTTGTGGAACGTGGTGTTGGCACTGAAGCCGCCGAACGCCGAACCGTTGTTGGCACTGGCCGAGGTGTAGGCATACAACAATTGGCTGAAACCGTGAGGGCCAGGGTTGCTGATGGCACCCGCCGGACCAGGCAGGCTGGCGGCGATGGCGCCCAGTACCAGCGTGCCGATCGGCATGACCAGCAACGTCACCACCAGCAACTGCACTTCCTTGGCCTGGAGCTTCTTGCCCAGGTATTCCGGGGTACGGCCAATCATCAAGCCGGCGAGGAACACGGCGATCAACACGTTAAGCAACATGCCGTACATACCGGCACCGACGCCGCCGAAGATCACTTCGCCGACCATCATGTTGACCAGTGCCACCATCCCGCTCAGCGGGTTGAGGCTGTCGTGCATGCCGTTGACCGAACCATTGGACGCCGCTGTGGTGGTGACCGACCACAACACCGTGGCGGTGGTGCCGAAGCGCACTTCTTTACCTTCCAGCGGCGCGGTTTGTTCCACGGCTGGATTGTTCAGGGTCGGGTTGGGCTGGTATTCGGCCCACAGCGAGGTCGCGCCGCCGATCAGGAACAGGGCCAGCATGCAACCGAGAATCGCGCGGCTCTGACGCAGGTCCTTCACGTAGTGGCCGAAGGTGAACACCAGCGCCACCGGGATCAGGATGATCGCCGACAACTCGAACAGGTTGGCCCAGGCAGTCGGGTTTTCAAACGGGTGCGCAGAGTTGACACCGAAGAAGCCACCACCATTGGTGCCCAACTGCTTGATCGCAATCTGACTTGCAGCCGGGCCCAGTGGGATCAACTGGTCAACACCTTGCAGGGTCACCGCGTTCGCATAGTGAGCGAAGGTTTGCGGCACGCCCTGCCAGACCAGGAACAACGCGAACACCAGGCACATCGGCAGCAGGCCGTAGAGGGTGGCGCGGGTCATGTCGACCCAGAAGTTGCCCAACGTCTTGGTGGATTTGCGACCGATACCACGGCACAGGGCGACAAGGACCGCCAGACCGGTGGCCGCGCTGACGAAGTTCTGCACGGTGAGGCCGACCATCTGGCTGAGGTAGCTCAGAGAGGCTTCGCCGCTGTAGTTCTGCCAGTTGGTGTTGGTCATGAAACTGACCGCCGTGTTGAAGGCCAGCGTCCATTCCTGACCCGGCAATTTCTGCGGGTTCAGTGGGAGATAATCCTGGAACAACAAGATTGCGAATAACAGTACAAAACCAGCCAGGTTGAACGCCAGCAACGCCAGCGTGTATTTCTGCCAGCTCTGTTCCTGATGCTCGTCCACGCCCGACAGGCGATAGCACACCCGCTCGACAGGGCCGAGGACCGGCGACAGCCAGGTGCGCTGGCCTTCCATCACCTTGTAGTAGAACCGCCCCAGGAACGGTGCCGGCACCAGCACCACGGCAAAGAAGGCGATGATCAGCCAATAGTCATAACTGTGCATAGCCTGCTCCTAGTTCCGATCCGCGCGTAACAGCGCAACCAGCAGATAAATGAACAGCGCCACGGCCAATAGCAGTGACACCCCGTCCAGAACGCTCATGGAAGTCTCTCCGTTTTGCGGCGATTGCCGCGTGTGGGTCAATTGTCGGCAGGAGTGGCGTAAAGGAACGAGAGCGAGGGTATGGTCAGGCCGTAAAGACGGCGTAAAGAGTGGGTTTATGCGGGGTTTACAGGGGCGTGTTTTGACTGTTGCGGCCTCATCGCAGGCAAGCCCGGCTCCGACAGTTGACCACAACCCCAGGTGGGAGCCGGGCTTGCCCGCGATGGCGGCAGTTCAACCACCACCGCCCTTAACTGGTGCAATGACAGAAATTTTCAAACGCCAAACGATCTCCTCGGCGACAGTTCGGCGTCTTTACGACACGGAATCGCACAGTGGCATGGCCGCTGCAACACCCTGAATCATTCCAAACCGTTCAGGGAGCGCTACACGATGAACACACAACTCAAACCTACCTTGGGCACCTTGCACTTGTGGGGTATTGCCGTCGGGCTGGTGATTTCCGGCGAATACTTTGGCTGGAGCTACGGCTGGGGCGTGGCCGGTACGCTGGGCTTTTTGGTGACTTCATTGATGGTCGCCGCCATGTACACCTGCTTTATATTCAGCTTCACCGAGCTGACTACCGCTATTCCTCATGCGGGTGGCCCGTTTGCCTACAGCCGTCGCGCTTTTGGTGAGAAAGGCGGCTTGATCGCAGGGCTCGCGACATTGATCGAATTTGTCTTCGCTCCGCCCGCCATTGCCTTGGCTATCGGCGCCTACCTGAATGTGCAGTTTCCGGCACTCGACCCAAAACACGCGGCCGTCGGTGCCTACATCGTCTTCATGGGCCTGAACATTCTCGGGGTGAAACTCGCGGCGACTTTCGAACTGGTGGTATGCGTGCTCGCCGTCGCGGAGTTGTTGGTTTTTATGGGGGTGGTCGCGCCAGCGTTCAGCTTCAGCAACTTCGCCCTCAATGGCTGGGCCGGTTCTGACACCTTTGGTGCTCCAGCGATTGGCGGGATGTTTGCCGCCATTCCTTTCGCCATCTGGTTCTTCCTCGCCATCGAAGGCGCGGCCATGGCCGCCGAAGAAGCGAAAGATCCCAAGCGCACCATTCCAAAGGCCTACATCAGCGGCATTCTGACCCTGGTAGTCCTGGCCATGGGTGTGATGTTCTTCGCCGGCGGCGTGGGCGACTGGCGCACCCTGTCGAACATCAACGACCCGTTGCCGCAAGCCATGAAAGCCGTGGTGGGTGACAGCTCCGGCTGGCTGCATATGCTGGTGTGGATCGGCTTGTTCGGTCTGGTCGCCAGCTTCCACGGCATCATCCTGGGCTATTCGCGCCAGTTCTTTGCCCTGGCCCGTGCCGGTTACCTGCCCTCTTTCCTGGCCAAATTGTCGCGTTTTCAAACACCGCACCGCGCAATCATTGCCGGCGGCGTGGTCGGTATCGCCGCCATCTACAGCGACGGCCTCATCAACCTGGGCGGTATGACGCTGACGGCAGCGATGATTACCATGGCCGTGTTCGGTGCCATTGTGATGTACATCATGAGCATGCTCAGCCTGTTCAAACTGCGTAAGACTGAACCGCTGCTGGAGCGCACGTTTCGCGCACCGGGTTATCCGATCGTGCCGGGCATCGCGCTGGTGCTGGCGGTGGTGTGCCTGGTGGCCATGGCTTGGTTCAACGCGCTGATCGGTCTGATCTTTTTAGGCTTTATGGTCGTAGGGTTCATCTACTTCCAGCTGACCGCACAAGACCGTGCCGATGCACCGGCGGATGCGATGCTGACCGGGCTCTAAGGTTATCGGGGCGGAACAGGCCTACAATGAACTACTAAGAAAGCCTGTTACTCAAAGCAGTTATTACCGTGGGAAAATTCTCCCACGGTAGTCCGTCTCAAGGAGAGCCTTATGCCGTGGTATGCGTGGTTGATTTTAGTGGTAGCGATCGGGTCGATCGTCGGTGGGCTGCTGATGCTGCGTGACAGCGCCAACAAGGTGGAACTCACCGACGAACAACGCAAACGCGTAGCCGATCGCAACGCGCAGGCGGATGCCAAGGATGCGCAAGATCGCTGAGTCTTGAGTTACTCCCAATCCGCCTTGGCAATATGCAACCCGTGCTGGCCTTTATAGGCCGCACGTTCGGGCTGGCTCCAGCCCTTGAGTAACTCTTCCTCCAATCGATAAATCTCAACACCCAATGGGCGGCACACCGTCAGTGGGTCCTGCGCGTCCGGCCCCCACATTGGCAGCGACAGATCCCCGCCAGGGCACGTCGACAGCGCACACAGCAAATCGATCTCGGCAAAAAACTCCAGGTAATCGCCCTTCTGTGCCGGGCAGGCTTTCATGAAGTACATGTCGTCGTGATTGAGACCGGTGCACTGGAAAATATTCAGCACGTCGTGCACGTCAAACTCTGTCAGACCGTGGGGCAATACAGCTCGAGTCAAGTTGGAGTGGCAATGGTGATGGAAGTCTTCGCCGGTCAGCATGCGGTTCACATACGGATCACAGCGCGTACCGAGCAAGTCATGCAGGCGCCCGCCATGTTCATCAATGCCATAGCTCGCCAGGCTGTCATCGGTGATGGTTACCAAGGGCCGCAGAAAGGGCAGGTTCGACCACAACCGGTCATGGGTACTGACATGGGCACCTTGCAACTGCCGCGTGCGCGCCGCCCATAACCGTTCGCGAGGGTCATTGGCGTTCCACACGTTGAAGTCACCTACCTGCGGGCCCACCGGAGTGGTGACACGGAACACCTGCCCAGCCGGCACTTTCCACGCCCTCCCCGTGCGAATCGGCACCTCAAACTGCTCAACCAAAGTACGTTTATCCGCCTGGTCGCGAATACGTTCGTAGAACGCTGTGTCCACTTGCAGCGCCGAGCCTTTGCTGACCTGATAAGCGGCCGGATAGTCTTTGTACATGATGCGGTTCCTCAATCAGGGTTGGGTAAACAGGGCCAATGACAGACGTTCCGAATCCTCCAGGTACACGCTCATCGCTGTGCCTGCCGCCGGTTTATCCCCTTGGGCCAATAACGCGTAAATCTCGCGGTCTCGCTCCAGCCAGGGTGACTGGAAGCGTTGCTCATCGGGAGCAGCGCAAAACACCAGGCGCAGTTGGGCAATGACCTGGGCGAAAAACTCATCGAACAATGGGCTGCGCATCAGCGCGACAATCTGCTGGTGGAACACCAGGCTGTGAGTCGCCACAGCGCGCCAGTCTTCACGCTCCCGGGCCAGCGTGGTGGCCTCGATGGCGCTTTGCATACGCTCGACCTGGTCGTGCGTCAGCGCACGGCTTTGGGCAATGGCCTGCAACTCAAGTGTGCGGCGCACGACGAACAGGTCACGCACTTCGTCGCGCTCCAGCCGCCGAACCATCACCCCTTTGTTGCGCACATAGCGGGTGAGGCCCTCCTGCCCCAAACGGTGCAACGCTTCGCGGATCGTATTCCGCGATGCGTTATAGGCCTTGACCAGATCTACCTCGACCAGCGCCATCCCAGGTAACAGGCGTCCACCCATAATGTCGGCACGCAACTCGAGCGCAATCTGATCGGCTAAAGACAAACTAAGCGCCATGACCACCTCAAGATTGTTGAACAATCACTGAACCAAATGTAATCACTTTTCATGCCAACGCAGATGCACGTTGTCCGGATGGGTAAATAGGTTCAACTTCGTTAAAATACGCGCTCGCTCCCGAGGCAGTCCTATGCGTTATTCCGCAGACCATAAAGCCCAGACTCACCAACGCATCATCAAGGAAGCCTCCGTACGCTTTCGCCGCGACGGCATTGGGGCCACCGGGCTGCAACCCTTGATGAAGGCTTTGAACCTGACGCACGGCGGGTTCTACGCACATTTCAAATCCAAGGATGAGCTGGTGGAAAAAGCCCTGCAGGCTACTGCTGCAGAACTGGATGCACATTGCGAAATGCTGTTCAGCCAAGAACGACCGCTGGATGCATTCATAGACAGTTACCTGTCCGAGAGGCACCAGACCTCGCCGGATAAAGGCTGCCCGCTACCGACCATGTCTTCGGAATTGGGCCTGAGAGGCCAGCCTAGCCCGACCACGGATGCAGTGCTTGGGGCTCGGTTGAAGCAGGTCGAATCGGCCTTGGGAAACGCGGACGCCCATGAGCAAAGCCTGATGATGATGTCGACACTGGTAGGCGCATTGGTACTGGCCAGGAGTGTCGAAAGTGCAGAGTTGGCAACGCAGATCTTGAATGTGGTGCGCACCAAATTGAAAGCGCAGGTTTCAGCGCAAGAAGAGGCCGGTCACTGACCGGCCTCTTCAACTATGTCCCTTAGTTGATCACCAACCTGTCGCGGTTCTTCTCCAGCAACGCCTTACCGATACCTTTTACTTCCAACAACTCATCCACCGCCGTGAAGGGGCCATTACTTTCACGATAGGCGATGATTGCCTTCGCCTTGGCAGCGCCAATACCGAACAGGTCCCGACGCAGGGTTTCTGCATCGGCAGCGTTCAGGTTGACCTTGGCAGACTGCTCAACCTTGGTCATCTGTGCAGCGATTGGGGTGGGGGCTTCGGTTTTTACGGAAGGGGCAGCCGTGGTCGCTACGGAGATGCTCGCGAGGAAGGCAAAGATCAGGGAAGAGATATAGGTTTTTTGCATTGGTGACGCTCCATGACATCAATAGAAGAAAAGCAGCTTTCCGAAGCTGCCTTTCTAACTTAGGTGATGTTGGGGGAGAGTCAAAAGTGACTGGGTTACAGAGTGTGTTTCATACGCCACTGAGGCAAGCGGGCCTGGCCCAGCGCTGGTAGCGGGCCCGCTTTGACCTATATCGGCCGTTATGTAACGTTTGATCTCACGGCTCAAGTCGGCGCTGCTGGTACATCCAATCCACGATTTCTCCGTCCGGCGTATAACCACTGACGGTGTCCCGCAACAACTGACGAACACGGTTGAAATCGTCCTGGTCCACCGCCGCAAGCAATTCGGAGAGCTTGAGCTTTAGAACCTCCCAAGGCAGATAGTCTTCATTGGCACTCATGATCATCGGGTGTTGCGTCGCGACCACGTTGTCCCCAATTAGCAACTCCTCGTAAAGCTTCTCTCCCGGCCGCAAACCGGAAAACTCGATGGCAATGTCTCCGTGAGGGTTCTTGTCGGAGCGCACACTCAGCCCTGACAAGTGGATCATCTTCTCCGCCAGTTCGACTATTTTTACCGGTTCGCCCATATCCAGCACGAACACATCCCCGCCCAGGCCCATTGAACCGGCTTGTATGACCAGTTGAGCCGCTTCAGGAATTGTCATGAAGTAACGGGTGATTTTCGGGTGCGTGACGGTCAGCGGTCCACCGGACTTTATCTGCTTGTGAAACAACGGAATCACCGAGCCGGAAGAGCCCAGTACATTGCCAAATCGAACCATCGTGAAACGGGTTTTATTCACGCGGGAAACGTTGGACTTATCACCAAACAACACCGGTGCAAGTTCGCGGCTGAGTGCCTGAAGCGTTAATTCGGCAAGACGCTTGGTGCTGCCCATGACGTTAGTCGGACGCACCGCCTTGTCCGTGGAAATCAGTACAAAATTCGAGGCGCCGGCCTGGACGGCCGCCTGAGCCGCATTGAGTGTGCCGATTACATTGTTCAGCACACCCTCTGCGATATTGTGCTCGACAATAGGCACATGCTTGTAGGCGGCAGCGTGGTAAACCGTGTCTACCCGCCACGCTTTCATCACATCCAGCAGCTTTGAAGGGTCACGCACTGATCCCAGGATAGGCAGCAGTTTGACTGGCAACGACTTTCGCGCAATACGCTGTTCCAACTCAGACAGAATGCTGTAGAGATTGAATTCGCTGTGTTCAAACAACAGGAGGGTTTTAGGCCTCAACTCCAGGATTTGGCGGCAGAGCTCTGAACCTATCGAGCCACCCGCCCCCGTTACGAGGACGCTCTGCCCCTTGATGCAATGCTCAAGCAAATCCGCTTGTGCGGGGACCGAATCACGACCCAGCAAGTCAGCAATATCGACCTCCTGAATATCATCAACCTTGACCCGTCCACTGGCGAGGTCCATAAACCCCGGGACGCTGCGAACGTGTAACGGAAACCTCTCAAGAAAACCAAGAATCTCACGACGCCGACCGCGGTTGGAGGAAGGCAGTGCCAAGAGGATTTCTTGAGCACCGGTAGCATCGATCATCCGTTGGATATGCTTCGGTTTGTAAACCTGAAGGCCGGAAATGACTCGATCCGAGATGGTGTCATCGTCGTCAATGAACGCGACCGGCCGCATCACACGGCCCATGCGAAGTGCCGCGACCAATTGGTTGCCTGCGGACCCCGCACCATAAATCGCAACACGCGGAAGGCCATCCTCACGGCTGGTAAACGGCACGTGCTGGGCAGCTGCAAACCAATCACCCAGAAAGTACTGGCGCATGGTCAGACGCAAACCGCCGACCATAATCAAGCTTAACCACCAGTAGTTAAAGATAATGGACCGGGGCACGACGTTCTGATGATTGCTATACCAGTAGACGACCACACCCAAAATCAAAGACGAAAGGCTGACGGCTTTGATAATGGCGACGAGTGCATCGTTACCAAAATACCGCATAACAGCACGGTACATACCAAAGCGAATAAACAACGGAATGGCAACCACCGGCGCGGCTAAGAACAACCACAGATGCATTCTGACCGGGTTGATCATCTCGTCGATTCCGAGACGGACTAAAAACGCTATCCACAGCGCTAAAGAAACCAGTACAACGTCCGCCAATACCTGTATCAGTCGTTTTTGATGACGAGGCAGCTTCAATAGCCAAGCACGCAACCGGTTTATCATGACTCACCTACCGCCCATGCGTTAGATCAAATTTTTTTCCGCGCCATAAACGCAGCACAAAAAACACACTGTACACCGCTAACCTAAACAGGCCAATCACGCGGCGCGATGCAATTAATGGGAAACGCCGTCCCGCTTGATTACCTTCATGGCCGTCAAAAACAAGATTTTCAGATCGAAAAGAACGCTCATATTTTTCGCGTAATAAGCATCATAGTCAACCTTGACCGGAATCGGCAGTTCGTCCCGTCCGTTAACCTGCGCCCATCCGGTGAGGCCTGGCGGAATGAGGTGCACGCCTTGCTGGGTGCGTAATTCAATGAGGTCGGATTGATTAAACAGCGCTGGCCTAGGTCCGACAAAACTCATATCGCCGACAATAATACTCCACAGTTGAGGCAACTCATCCAGGCTGGATTTACGTAGAAAGTTTCCAATAGGCGTTAAGTATTGGGAAGGGTCCAGCAGTAAATGCGTAGCGACTGCCGGTGTGCCCGTACGCATCGAGCGAAACTTCGGCATCCTGAACAGTACATTATTCACACCGACACGGTCCGACCAATAAAGTGCTGGCCCCTTTGACGTCACCTTAACCGCTAGTGTGACAAGCACAATTGGAATCAGCAGTATGAGCAAAGCAACCAGGCTCATCACAAGATCAAAAAAACGCTTCATTTCCCACCAACCTTATCATTCAGAGCTATTTAGGTGAATACTTAGCAAACTTTCCGGAAAGCTTCGCGAATGACTGAGACAACCTGGACGCGATCTCTTTCTTGCGCAAGATGCAGGGTTGCTCGATCACGTGCCAGGAAAGTACAGCAGGAACAAGAGCAACAGGTAATGCCAGGATAATCATCTGCGCAGGTGATATCCCTTTCCATACATGAGCCAGGATCTCTTGAGTGGGAAATGCATAGATATACAAACCGTACGAGTAATCACCTAATTTATTGTACTGCCGTGCAAACCACTGTGTGTTAAAGGCGACGAAGAACACAGAGTAACTCCAGGCCACCACAAATACCTCGACAAACACAGGCGTCCTGTATAAACAAAGCGCAGCTGTCCACCCCAACGCCAAGCACCAGACGTTCAACTGAACCTTAAATCGGTAGGCGTATAAGAGCATGCCGATTACAAACGCGAAACTCCACTGCACCCAGGTACGAAACTGGAAACCGAAAACCATATATTCGTTTTTTTGCAGCACGTTAAACACGGCGTAAAACAAAAAATACGCCACAAAAAATACGGAGACCCTGCGCAGGCGCGTCAAGCAACCGACAACGCCGAGTGCAAACACCATCGCATACAGCAAGACCTCATAATACAAGGTCCACAGCGAACCATTAATGCCGGGGTAAGGATTACCCTGAAACAGCCCAGGCAACTGAAACTGAATATCCTTCAACTTCAAGTTTCCAGTGATATATCTATGCACTTCCTTGGCAGAAAAATAATCATGCAGACTCCGTTCAGTGAACAGTGGACCGATCACCCATGCGCTCAACAGCAGCACAACTAACAGCGCAGGATACAAGCGTAGAAACCTGGCCACAACAAAGTCAATCTTTGTCTTCGAGCGCTCATAACTCAGCGATATGAAAAATCCCGAAATACAAAAAAAGGTGAATACACCTAATCCGCCTAGCGTTATTCCGAGTTGCGCCAACAACGGTTCGGTTTCAGCCGCGCCACGAGAGAGCGGATAAGAATGAGATACCAATACGAAAAACGCTGCGACCATTCGGATAAAATTGAAATTATTATCCCTCGACTTAAGCATTTCAGCCAAATTACCCATGCGACGATCCACTGTGTTGGGCTTGATAATGTCGGGCTGTGATAGCAAACGCTTCCTCAACACTGACTGGAGGGGTCCAACCTAAGCGCTTGCGTGTGTCAGTAATGTCCACTTGGAGAGACCCGCACAGCCGCTGCAAAAACTCTTTTTTCCCAACCAGCGATGCCGCAGCGTTTAAAAGAAAATATGGAAATGAGAAAACGCATGATGGCTTATTCATGGCCACGGCCAGTTTTTCTAGAATCTGCCCGATAGATAAATCATTATCATCGCTGACCAGAAACACCTGATTTGCTGCTGCCGGGTGCTTGATGCAGACACAAATCAAATCCACCAGATTATCAATGAAAACAAGGCTTCGACGATTGTCGATAGTACGAAAGGGTAGCGGCAGCTTCTTGTTCACAACGGACAGCATGCGTTCAAAGTTCGCTTTCACACCTGGGCCATATACAAGAACGGGCCTTATTATCACGACGTCCATTGAGGTTCGCCCCGCCAATGCCAGGAGCGCCTGCTCGGCTTCCAGCTTGGACACACCATAATCGTCAAGCGGCGCAGGAACATCATGCGCTGTAAATGCTCTGTGAGCGCGGGTCTCTTCGCCGTTCACTTTGATCGAACTAATAAAAATAAATCGTTTTACACCCGCATCGGCTGCCTGTTGGGCGAGCTTGAGCGTGGCGTCCACGTTCACTTCACGAAAAGCCTGCAACGGGTTGCTATGCGTTTCATTCATGACGTGCGCACGACCCGCAGAGTGTATGACTACGTCGACCCCTGACAAGGGAACCTTCCAGTCAATCTCGTCAGTCAGCGATCCGATAATGAAGTCCTGTACACCCGGCACGGGAGGAACACCATTTTTACGGGTGACGTTGACGACCGGATACTTCACACCGACAAGCGCATTGAGCACTGAACGCCCTACGAAGCCAGTCGACCCCGTAAGCAGTATTGTTGGCGTGTCCAGAACAGGGTGGAGGCTTGCATCATCCAACATAGTCAAACCTTATCAGATGAAAGTAGCGATTTGAATAACTTATCATATTGAGAAGAGACACCTTCCCAACGATAACGACGCGTCGCAATCTCATGCATCTTTTCGCTCAATTGCGCACGCTCAGCCCCGTTGGCAAAAAGGCTGGCGGCACTCTCGATCAGTGCCTGACTGGACGAAAAGAACTTTGCACTGTTTTCCGTAGAGGCACGGTTGAACGACACATCGAAAGCAATGATAGGCAACCTCAACCACATCGCCTCGACCAACGATGGGTTGGTTCCACCGGCGCTGTGGCCATGAATATACACAGTGGCATTACTGCGCAAAGGGCTCAGCTCATCACCGTTATAAATAGGGTCGAGTAAATGGAGGTGCGCCATGCCTGAATACTTATCCTGCAACGCTCTTCCGTATTCACTGTGTTTCCAGTTACCCACAATCACCAACGGCAACCCACTGGAGCTAAACGCATCAATGATTATATGAATATTATTTTCAGGCTCGATCCTACAAACAGAGAACGCATAGGGCTTACAAAGGAACGGGTAACGCTGCAGATCCGACTCGGCCAGCACACTGGTTTTGGCCTGATCCCCGCCATAGGCAATGAGTGTGCTCTCACGCCCGTATTCGTTACGAACATAGTCCTGAAGCACTTTGTTATCCGTCACGATGGCATCTGAATATTTAACAGCGACCGCTTCTGAAAACTTTAAAAATTTCTTCGCCAGGAATGACCACTTGGCCCGTTTCCATTCATAGCCATCAATATTGACAACAATTCTCTTCTTCGTCAGCATCTTTAAAAAAGGCAGTGCGATACAACCTGAAACGCCGAGCACCACCAGTACATCATTTTTCCTATAGGCATGCAGCATGCTGAAAATATCATAGGGAATGCTTTGCACACCGTTAGCCTTCAGCGGAACGTAAATCAAGTTGGCGTTACGATATTTCGCCGGCCGGGACGCGTACGACGTCGAGCTGCAATACACCGAAATGTCATACACCTGGTCCAGATACGTTATCAATTGTTCTGATAACGTCTCCCATCCACCGTATTGCGCCGGGAGACCGACCGTGCCGATAACCGCTAATTTAACGCTCATTAAATACCCCAAGTACACTACTTTCAAAGTTATCAACTGAGAAACTAAGCGACTTCAATTTTGCAGCAGCAGACAAGCGAAAACACACTTCAGGATTTTTCTGGAGAAATTCCACCCGCGCGGAAATATCCTCAACCTGACTTGAATCCATTAAATATCCTTCCTTGCCATCCGTTACCAATTCGACAGGCCCACCTACCGGAGGGACAATACAAGGCACTCCAAATGAAAGCGCCTCGAGTATAGTCAGTCCGAACGTCTCCACCCATTCTTTCGGTTTCGAAAGACTAAGCAAAACATTCGCCTTTTGATAATAAGGAACCACATCCTCACACCGTGAAACAATAGTCAGGTTTTCAGGACGGCTTATCCCCGAAAAGAACTCAGCCACCTCGGAATCGCTAGCACCCAAAACCAAGTTAAATTCAATCTGTTTATTATGCACTGCCAAGCTTGCAATTTTTACAAACTCGCCGACTCCCTTATAGGCTTTTAAAGAGCAAATCATCAACACACTAAACTTGTCATTGGGTTGAGCATGATACGTGTGATGTGCGGCAATACGCGCCATCTCCTGCGGGATCGCATTATAAATCACCCGACTCTCGACTGCCGGAAAACGCTCGGCATCCGCTAAAAAATGCGAAACGAAAATATTTTTACTTGAGCATCTTTCAACCACCCAACGCAGAAAAAGCTTTAGCGGCTTTGGGCGGATCGACGTCTCATGAATGTGATAGAAAACCTTAATACCCAGCAGCTTTCCCGCCAACGCCGCACCAAATGGAAGCAATGTATTGACGTAAAACACCGTAGAAGACTTACGGTAACTTATTAATCTAAAAAACAACATCAACTGTGAAAGACTGTAACTCAATAACGTCAAATACTTGTTTTCGAAGCGCTTGTAAAAGTAGCGTCTTTGCACACAAGGAACGGAAGAAAGGAATCCATCTCCCCCTTTACCCCCCAAAAACAACTCGACGTCAGCGCCCTTGCTTGAAACAGCCTCAATAACCTGCGAAAGAACCTTCGGGCTCCCGCTATAGTCATTCAGCAAATGGAAAAATATTATCTTCTTCACGACACGTCCTTTAGCTGCGTTCTTTTATGCGCTTTGCCGGGACACCCGCGTAGATCGAGTTGGCCGCGTATCGTCCAGCTTTCAAAACAGCACCTGCCGCCACAACACAACCGTCCTCAAGAACCACACCGTCCAGCACGGTCACCTTGGCACCTATCCAGCAATTATTGCCGATCTGGATCCCTTCGTTATTCACGCCCTGGAGCCGAATAGGCAGGGACGCATCAGAAAAATTATGATTCTCCGAGTGAAACGAGACATAGTTTCCAATGATGGTGTCATTCCCAATAGACAGCCCACCGGCGCAGCCCAAAAAGCTTCCACTTCCGATGCCTACATCGTTACCAATCGAAAGCCCCTCGCCCAATTTGGTCAAGCTGCCAGTGCATTCAATAATAACATTTTTCTTTAAGGAAACCCCACGCCCAAAAGCGACACCTTTAACCGCTAACGCGTCGATAAAACAGCCATCATCAATCACGAGACCTTTACCCGCAGTAATCATTGAGCGGGCTTTCACGGTGACGTTTTTTCCCACAAGAATGACTGAACGTCTTCTGAAGGTGAAGAAACCATTGATTGCCATGCACGCTTTCGACAAAACCAATTTAAAAAGATAACTGTCCGGAATGCGCCTATCAATTTTGATACCACGCTTCCTTATTTTAAGAGAAAGAAACTCAACCAGTTCGATCAGCATTATTTCTTCCCTCTAAAAGACGAAATATAGGAACGGAAAAAACCTGTATTTTTGTATGAGATACTCTTTCTCAGGGAGGACACCATCAAATACATCTCCATCACACCGTGGAAGAGGTACCCCTTGCGCTCAAAGATCACGCGAAAACCCCGAATCATTTCCTGAAAGCGAAAAATGGCACGTTCGGCGCTATCCGATGTATGTTCGGAAAGATCGTGTTGCAGAACAGTGTCCAGCACATAAAAGTGCGAATAATAGGATTCGTATCTGACGAAAAATGCAGTGTCCGTTGCGTAAAACTTGAGACGCTCGTCAAAAAGCGGCGACATTTTTTCATAACATGACTTGTTGAATATAACGCCACTGTTGATAGCGAGCTTGTTAACCGAGGCATTCATACCGCTATCAACTTGTTCGGACAGGCGACCGAAAAACCAGAACCGCCAGCCTGGACTTATCAGTGTTTCCCTGGAGTAAATTTTTGGCAGCATGACCCCAAATGAATTCGGAGGTGACGTGGTCTCACATTCAAGCGCAGCAGATATAGCATCGACATAATTCTGACTGGAATAGTCTGTGTCATCGTCGGAAATCATGAAATGCGTAGCACCGTTCGCAAAGGCCATATCGGCTACGCGATTGTAGACATGAGGCAAGCCATCATTATCACCCTCAAGCCACGTTAAACTATCGCCCGATAATGCAGGCGAGCACGACGGTGTATTGTTCCACACATAAAAATCAACATAAATCTCTTTTTCTTGAAAGCGCACGCGATTATTCAGTAACGTCGTGATAGCAGCCGAGTCCTTATAATGCCTCTTATAAAGAACGATCAATATCGAAAGCTTAGCGTGCACGATATTTAGACTCATCCATTACCACCACTATAACTAACGCAAAAAGATACAACACAACACTGTTAGTGTAAGACTGGAAAAAAAAGCTGCTCAGAAAGAATGGGTAACTGATAACCAGGTAATCAGCCACCCCCCTCATGAACACATCCGTCCCAGCACGCATCTCCTGAGTGATCGCGACGACCTTACTGTAAAAACAGATAAGCACCATCATGATCGCCACCCCCAGATAACCAGAGGATGCCAGGAGATTCAACCACAGCGAATCAAACCAGTACAATTGCCCGGGCCCGATAGCCCCAAACCCAACACCAAGGGGCATGGTATTAAGGGATCCGAGAACCACATACCATTGACGAACCCTATCAAGAGCGGACAGATCTTCCGTATACCCCAACGCGAGGTATAAAAAAATAGAACCCGTCACAGACAGAAAATAACCATATCCCAGCAAACTGATAAACATCTTTCGGCGAAACAGCTGTAACACCGCAAGGAAAAATACCGCTGAAATCATTCCAATAGCAGAGGTTCTGACCGACCCATAAATGATCAGCACCGTCGAAAAAAGTGCAACAATTACATATATCAAACACCTCAAATCGTAGGCTTTTTTCCTAATCGCCTGCACCAGCAGGCAAAAGGTGAATAGCGCGGTGTTCAAAATAAATGCTGAAAACTCCAGAGTCCCGGTAAAAAAACCCGACATCCTGGGATTGCCGTCCCTCATGGAGTTGTAGATCTCCAATATGAATCCTTTCTCAGACAGCAGTGGCCAATACCAGAACTGCTCAGCGTCACTGATCGTTTGGTATTGATAAAGCGCATACGCCCCTGAAACAAACGTCATCACTACCAGTGTCGAAAATATAACACGCAACTTGGTTTCAAGCGTTAAGCCCAGACATACTGCGTTGACCGTCAATGCAAAGAGCACCGGCATAGCGAATGATCGGAACATCCGGAAAGACGACTCTGAAAATTCACCACACACGCAATAGAACACTAAAAAAAACAAAAATAACAGCAAGGGCCCTTTATACCTACCCGGAAGTGAAAAGCGAGTACCTGCATGAAAAAATGCAATCAGCATCATCAGCAAAACATAAAGAAGTACAACCCCTTCACGCCACGCCCCCACAACGCTTGGGGCGTGGAGCGTTAAAATAACGTAATCTGATAGCAGAAGCATTATTAAAAAAGAACGCAGGACTAACGCACTCATACGTTACCCGACCTGTTCTCTTTCCCGCGCTGCTTCTTGAGCTTTAAAAGCACTAGTTTGACGGCAATCTTTATTTTTTGTGTGGCACTGAGCTCAAAAAACAGAATCGACAAAAAACGCTTATCAAAATCAATTAATTTGGACACGACCGCAGGTGGAATGGCTGTCGTTATTTTCCCTGCCTGCTCGTAGACGGCTATATCTCCGGTCCATGCGACATACGCTTCCATCTCATTCGCACACATAACGCCATCATACAGGCACGCTTGATAACGGGCTTTCACCGCCTCGTAACCATTAACGGCCAACACCGACTCGATAATCTCGCTACCGTTCTGGCGATGAAGAATGCTCGTCATAAAATCGTCGACACTTCCATCTTTCAAATTATCTGCTGGCGAATAACCTTGTATCGGAGCGCGTAGCCCAACACAACGGCGACCTTTAAAGAGTTGCTCCGCAAACGCAGTGCCACCCGGAGTGGGATAACTATCAACGTAAAAATCCGCTGAGTCTAATAGCTTTAGATAACTCTCGTACGGCACTGACGATAAAATCTTGAATCGGCTCCCGTACCTAAGCTTTAACGGCCACCACCAGATATTTGTAAGCGGGCTGGCCCCGACAATCCAGAATGTCGAGTGTTTAAATTCAGAAAGCACTCTGCCTATGGCGGGTCTTAGATCATAGTGCTTGACCGGTTTAAACTTGAATGGGGATGCCGCGCTGAAAAAATTCAACCTGTCATTCTTGCCAGGCAGACCGTGACTCTTTGTCACCAAGGCACTTGTTAATGGAATCCCCAAAAAAGACTTACACCCGGTGATTGTCTTTTTCATGTCTCGACGTCGACCGAATGTACTAATTTCAAAGTACACATCGGCCACCGAACTGCCATAAGTGAATACGTGATCTGCGTGATTTACAAAAAAGATCTTAGCCCCGGTAATACTCTTTACTATTTTGCATGCGATAACAGATATCATATCGTCCGGATGAATATGCAAAACAATCCGGCTGTACGACTTGAGAGACTCTACGATTTCAGCGATTTTTTTCAGGGGTGTATCAGCGGCTATAACCGTACACTTGTCAAAAAAACCGCGGGTGCGCTCAACCGCTTTCTCATCACTTTGGCGGGTTATCAGTAGGTCCGGCTTTTCCCGGTGCATCGTGGACAGCTGCTCCATCAATCGAGTATGACCACCGATCAGATAGGGCTCCGAGATTAAATGAATACAATCTTTTAGCGGCGTGTGACCACTGATTTTTGGCAACACATTCGTGCATCGCGCAGTTAATATTTCCTCAAGCTCGGGGTCGTCGTAAATACCTTTATCAACCGCCCACAGTATTGCCCCATACACCTCAGACAGCTCGACACTCTTATCAACGTCTTCGTGCGCTAAAATCATATCGCGGATTGAAGATAGCAAGCCACTCATGGTCAAAACGTCCTCACCCAGCGTTATTTTTATTTAACTTTCTGTAAATAAGAAAATACATAACTAGCCAGTAAATCCCGTAGTTAAGCGCATGCGCCCACGTTACCCCGACAGGGCCGCCTACCTTTGTTAGCACGACTGTCAACAGGTAAAACCCGAGTGAAAAAAATACTTCTGTGAGGATATACATCTTCACCATTGCCTTGCCCAACATCAGGTAGGCAAGTATCCAACTTGCAATCTTTAGCGTGTCACCGAGCATCTGCCAAGCAAAGAAGTCTCTCATTGGGCTAAAAGCGCTGGTGAACAGAATGCCGATTATGAAGTCTCTTAAAATATAGATAACCAAACCACAGACCATGGCAACAGGCAAAATCAATTTATAGCCTTGGATAATTTCCCTCTTAATCTCCTGAGGGTCGATCAGTTCCGACAACTTCGGTAGAAAATATAACCCAAGCGTTGTGGTCACCAACAATAGGTAAGCCGTACTTAAACGCCACATGGCCTCCCAATATCCAGCTGTTTCCCAGCCAAATTCCGAGCCCAGATAGTTTCGCACCAGGATATGACTGACGGGCACGCAGGCCGCTGTCGTGAGTGCCATTGCAGTAAATTTCGTCAAATTTATCGCAATTTGTTTATCCAGCTTTCCAAACAGATTCGACAATCGAAACCACGGGGTCTTGTAGCACAGCAGGCACGTCACAAAAAAAGCGATTGACTGATACAGCACTAAAGAAATCAATGCACCGTATAAGCCAAACTGAGTCACCATCACGATGATGACCAAAAGCGAAAGAATGCTCCCTCCGATATTTGCGAGGATGTATCGATTGATTTCTTTTTTGCCGTTAAGGATCGCCAGCAGCAGTGTATTGAATGAAAAGAATATCAGCGTCGCTGCGCACCAAATAAAGACGCTGTAAAGCGACTCGTCGTTAAAACACCAGACCGCCAGCGGTTTACTGAATAGAATAATGAGGAGGGAAGTCAACACTGAGCCCGCACACGCAATCGTACCCGCAGTGCGCCATACGCGGTGCTGCGCGCCCTCATCGTCTTGATATTCGGCGGTGTATTTTGTCACTCCGGTACTGATGGCACCCGTTGAAAAGGTCGTCACCATCTGCACTGCGTTTTGGAACTGACCCAGCGCCGCGTATCCAGAGGGCCCCACATAGATGGCCAACATTTTATTGATGCCCAACAAGGTGAGCATTTTAATAACCACCGCAATGCCGTTGAGAAAGCTTGTTTTAAGCAGCGTCATATTCAGGCTTCTGCAGAAAAGCTGTTACAGGCTTCAACAACACCATCAATCTCAGCATCCGTCATGACCGGGCTCATTGGCAGACTCAATACTTCGTGATGAATGCGCTCCGTCAAGGGGAACGATTTATTATAGAAATCAGCGCCCACATAGGCCTGTTGCTGATGCGGTGGGATCGGGTAGTGAATTAATGTTTGAACGCCTGAGGCGCTAAGATGACGTTGCAGTTTTTCACGATGCTCAGAGCGCACGACAAAAAGATGCCAAACATGTGAGGTATGGCTCATTACGTCAACGTCACCGCTCAAGGGCAGCTTGATCCAGGGGTTGTTTATTCCGGCCATATAAGTGGCTGCCACACGTCGACGCGCCTCGGTCTGCGCCTCCAGGTATTTTAGTTTGACGCTCAACATGGCAGCTTGAATCTCATCCAGTCGGCTATTCACGCCCTGTACGAGGTTTTTGTACTTTTCATGTGAACCGTAGTTTCGCAATGCCTGAACCATACTGACCAGCTCGGCATCACTGGAAGTAATGGCACCGGCATCACCCAGCGCCCCCAGGTTTTTACCTGGGTAAAAACTGAACCCGGATGCATCCCCCCAGTTACCGGCACTTCTACCCTCAATCTGAGCCCCATGAGCCTGGGCGGAGTCTTCCAGCACCAGCAGATTCTCACGCTTGGCGATTGCGTTGATTGCGGGCATATCGGCCAACTGCCCGTAGAGATGGACCGGAAGGATCAACCGAGTTTTTTCCGTCAGCGCACGCGCAACGTTCTTGGGGCAAAGGTTATAGGTATCCTCGTCAGGCTCGACCAAAATCGGTTTCAGATTATTTTCCGTCACGGCCAACAGTGTCGCGATATAAGTATTGGCTGGGACAATGACCTCATCGTGGTCCTTGAGCTTTCCCAGCTCTTTCCAAGCGCGAATCGTCAGTGTCAGAGCATCCAGCCCGTTGGCCACGCCAACACTCTGGCTAGCGCCGGTATAGGCGGCAAACTCATCCTCGAAGCGCTTGAGGTGCTCGCCCTGAATATACCAACCCGAGTCAATGACACGTGTGGCGGCCTCCACCAGCTCTTCACGGAGTGTCTTGTTCAATGATTTTAGATCGAGAAATTGAATCATCAAAATTACCTGACGTCGGTGCTACGTTATTAGGTGCCTGAAGGCAAAGACGGCTTCTGCGCCGGTTCGTCCTAGATGAGAGCCTCGCTTCGACACTCCCACTGCTAACGGTTAGGTACGGGGCGGGAAAGAATAACGCCCTTTACGTTTAAACATAATCATGTCTGAAACACGCCGTTCACCTTTCAGATTTTTCCTGCCACTCCAGTGGAGTTTTACGTAAACCTTTTCCGACAAAATACGCTAATAGGAACGCGCCTGGGGTTCGACGCTCGGAACGCTGGAGCTCAGCAGCTTTTGTCTTTGGCTTACGCCTTGGGTGCTACTCACCTTCGAGCGTGGCGGCTGATTCGTTTTCGTCCATACAACTACAAGAAAAGAAACCCTCGGATGTCGGTAGCTACGTCGCGCTATCAAGGACATACGAAGCCCCTAGATGATACAGCGCTCACTCTCCAATTCAACAAAACTGGACAATGAAAGCGCTTTTACGAGCTCATGGGTTATCGCAATGATTCTGATCTGCCATGTCTGGCAAGTAACTCAGCAATCCACCAACCTTAAAATTAGTTGCATAGCTTACAAACTTATTATCGATATTTGAGCGGTCAAAACGAATGCTGGATAGCCCCAACCACGATAGCTGGGCACCACTATCTTTTTAGAATTCTCAGAAGCTAACTTGAGCAATACTTAGTTAAAAGTCGTAGCGCTTTGCCAAAGCCCACTAGTCGCTGCGCAGTGCAAACCGTGACTTGTTTTGCATTCTGGAGTTGTTTTAAGCACAAAGCGCTACCGTGACGGCTGGCTTCAGGAGCTAAACGATACTGTTGATACCAGGCGATTTTGATAAGCCGCTAAGAGGGCAACCTGACTGGACGAGAGAGACGGGGGGGGAATGCGGACTCGAATAGCTCTCTGTATTTTTACATGACGCTAGAGAGCCCAAAGCACCGACATATAAAAATTTACGCTGCACAACATCTACTTTTCCAAGAGCATGTCGCTATGAGTGAGGAAGATCGGAATGGCGAAAACACCAGAAGACTGGCTTGCCACTCCACGGAGCCGGTAGGCTCGGCACTCATCGAGACACCCTCCTAGATGCGTCCGCCTGTGCTCGTTTTCTGACGCCGGCTACGCGCAATCCCAACGCCTAGCAGTGGACCCATCAGCATCCCAATAATCAGCGCCGCCACTACAAATACAGCTACGGGCATCTGGGCAGTGGCCCAACCGAAAAACGAAAGAGAGACGCTTTGTTGGTTTTCCAACACAAAGCCTAAAACCACCAGCGCAATAATCAATGCCACCAGCACCAGGACAGCGCGCTTAACCCCACGCATAACTTTCTCCTACGTCAAAAAGACTCAGACGCCTTCTTCCTCGTCTTCGTTCACACGATCGCGCAACTCCTTGCCCGGCTTGAAGTGAGGCACAAACTTACCGTCGAGGCTGACGGATTGCCCGGTCTTCGGGTTACGACCTACACGCGGTGCGCGGTAGTGCAAGGAGAAGCTACCAAACCCACGGATCTCAATTCGATCTCCGGTAGCCAGACACTGGGACATCTGTTCGAGCATAGTCTTGATAGCCAGCTCTACATCCTTGGATGAAAGCAGCCCTTGATGGGTGACAATTCGTTCGATCAACTCCGACTTCGTCATATTTTTCCCTTCTTTTTCAAGCAGCTAGGAAAAGCGCTTCGAAGGTTTTAGCATGACTCGATGAATTTGAACAGCCCACCCAGCAACTTATCTGCAGCATGGGCAAACACCCGCAACACGTGCCTCGCAGCCTCAATTGCAGATCACCAGCATGGTGCGAGTAACTGCACCAGCGGGGTTCCAGCCGAACAGGTAGTCGCCCTCTTCGTCCTTGGCATCACTGGATCGCGTGACGACCTTGTAGCCCTGCATCTTGCATTCCCGAGCAGCGCGCTTCTCGCACTTATCCCAATTGCTGCCAAGGCCCGAGCAGTCGATCTCAATGCCACTAACGCCGCGCTTGGCGTGGGTTTTGGCGCTGGTGGCGGAGCAACCAGCAAGCATTAACACTGCGAAAAAAATGATAACCCTGTTCATTTAAATCCTTATTGAAACAACAACGCTGTAGCGCTTTTATGAAGAACTATAGTCAGTTCTGACACCCGGCTACGCACCTTGGTTCTCAATTGTTGATTCAACGAATTTCAGGCACAAAAAAGGGCGACCGAAGTCGCCCTTTTTAATGGTCGGACAGAACTTAGTTCTGTTTTTCCATCTGTGCACGCAGCAGGTCGCCCAGAGTGGTAGGACCAGCAGAAGGCTCAGACGAGGCTGGCTTGTCGCGCAGGCTCTGAATGGCTTCTTTCTCTTCGATCTCGTCTTTCGACTTGATGGAGAGCTGGATTACGCGGCTCTTGCGGTCAACGCTGATGATCTTGGCTTCTACTTCCTGGCCTTCTTTCAGAACGTTACGCGCGTCTTCAACGCGGTCACGGCTGATTTCGGAGGCTTTCAGAGTCGCTTCGATATCGTCGGCCAGAGTGATGATGGCGCCTTTAGCGTCAACTTCTTTCACTGTGCCCTTAACGATTGCGCCTTTGTCGTTCTCTTGAACGTACTCGGAGAACGGATCGCTTTCCAGTTGCTTGATACCCAGGGAGATGCGCTCGCGCTCTGGGTCAACCGACAGGATAACGGTGTCCAGCTCGTCGCCCTTCTTGAAACGACGAACAGCTTCTTCGCCAACTTCGTTCCAGGAGATGTCGGACAGGTGAACCAGGCCGTCGATGCCGCCGTCCAGACCAATGAAGATACCGAAATCGGTGATCGACTTGATGGTGCCGGAGATTTTATCGCCCTTGTTGAACTGGCCAGAGAAATCTTCCCATGGGTTAGATTTGCACTGCTTGATGCCCAGGGAGATACGACGACGCTCTTCGTCGATGTCCAGAACCATAACTTCCACTTCGTCGCCGACTTGTACGACTTTCGAAGGGTGGATGTTTTTGTTGGTCCAGTCCATTTCGGAAACGTGTACCAGGCCTTCCACGCCTTCTTCCAGCTCAGCGAAGCAGCCGTAGTCGGTCAGGTTGGTAACACGCGCGGTTACGCGAGTGCTTTCTGGGTAACGCGCTTTGATAGCAACCCATGGATCTTCGCCCAGCTGCTTCAAGCCCAGGGAAACGCGGTTACGCTCACGATCGTACTTCAGAACCTTGACATCGATCTCGTCGCCAACGTTGACGATTTCGGAAGGATGCTTGATACGCTTCCAAGCCATGTCGGTAATGTGCAGCAGGCCATCGACGCCACCCAGATCGACGAATGCGCCGTAATCGGTGAGGTTCTTGACGATACCTTTGACTTGTTGGCCTTCCTGCAGGGATTCCAGCAGAGCTTCACGCTCGGCGGAGTTCTCTGCTTCCAGGACGCTGCGACGGGAAACGACAACGTTGTTGCGCTTCTGGTCGAGCTTGATGACCTTGAATTCGAGTTCTTTGCCTTCCAGGTGCGTGGTGTCGCGCACTGGACGAACGTCGACCAAAGAACCTGGCAGGAACGCACGGATGCCGTTAACGTCGACAGTGAAGCCGCCTTTAACCTTACCGTTGATAACGCCCTTGACCACTTCTTCAGCTGCGAAGGCTGCTTCGAGAACAATCCAGCATTCAGCGCGCTTGGCTTTTTCACGGGACAGCTTGGTTTCACCGAAACCGTCTTCAACCGAGTCCAGAGCAACGTGAACTTCGTCACCGACATTGATAGTCAGGTCGCCAGCATCGTTGTAGAACTGTTCCAGCGGGATCAGAGCTTCAGACTTCAGACCAGCGTGAACGGTTACCCAGCGAGCTTGGTAATCGATATCAACGATAACACCGGTGATGATGGAGCCTGCCTGAAGGTTCAGGGTTTTTAGGCTTTCTTCAAAGAGTTCCGCAAAGCTTTCGCTCATTTTAATTCCTGTTGATAAGGGCGAAGAATACGCCCATCTCCACACCCCAGACGGTGTGGGTTAGTTTCAATTAGAAGAAGCACCGCAGGACTATGACTGGTCCCCTGCAGCCTTCTTGGTCACCCGGCGATATCGCGAATGGCGATTTCACTCAAGATGCGTTCCAGCACCTGCTCGATGGACAACTCCGTGGAATCCAGCTGTATGGCGTCAGCCGCCGGCTTGAGCGGGGCTA
This sequence comes from Pseudomonas antarctica, assembly GCF_001647715.1. Lineage (NCBI taxonomy): Bacteria > Pseudomonadati > Pseudomonadota > Gammaproteobacteria > Pseudomonadales > Pseudomonadaceae > Pseudomonas > Pseudomonas antarctica. The sequence goes on along the minus strand of NZ_CP015600.1, from coordinate 1,948,997 downwards.
CCGCACGCTGGGTATCACGCTCATCGCGTGCACGGATCTCATCTAGCAGACTCGACAGACTAACACCATCGACTTTGCCCTTCAACTGCAAGTAACGGCGGCGAGCCCGCTCCTCGGCGCTGGCGGTCAGGAAAATCTTCAACGGCGCATCCGGAAACACGACGGTGCCCATATCGCGGCCATCGGCCACCAGGCCCGGCGGCTCCTGAAAAGCCCGCTGGCGCTGCAGCAACGCGTCACGCACGGCCGGCAGCGCGGCAACCTGGGAAGCCCAGGAGCCGACTTGTTCGTTACGCAGGTCATCCGTCACATCATCCCCTTCCAGGATAATGCGCTGGGGATGACCTTCCGTCGCGCCGACGAACTGCACATCAAGATGCGCCGCCAGCAACTTCAAGGATTCTTCGTTGGTCAGGTCGACGCCATGGTTGCGTGCGGCAAATGCCAGCAGGCGGTACAGCGCGCCGGAATCCAGCAGGCACCAGCCCAGGCGCTTGGCCAGGATGCCGGCGATCGTGCCTTTGCCCGAGCCGCTCGGCCCGTCGATGGTAATCACCGGTGCTTTGATATTCACAATTGAGCCTCTTGGGCAACACGGATGCCGACTTGGGCACACAGTGTAAGAAAATTCGGAAAAGATGTAGCTACGTTGGCACAGTCACGGATACGAATCGGTGCGGTCGCCCGCAGGGAAGCCACGCTGAATGCCATGGCAATCCGGTGATCACCATGGGCAAGCACTTCACCGCCGCCCAGCAGGCCACCATCAATGATAATCCCATCAGGCGTCGGTTCACACTTCACGCCCAATGCCAGCAGACCGTCGGCCATGACCTGAATACGGTCAGACTCTTTGACCCGAAGCTCCTGGGCACCGCGCAATACCGTGCGCCCCTCAGCACAGGCGGCGGCAACAAACAGCACCGGGAACTCATCAATAGCCAACGGCACCAACGCTTCGGGAATTTCGATCCCCTTTAGCGCAGCGGCACGCACCCGCAGGTCAGCCACCGGCTCACCGCCAACTTCCCGCAGGTTTTCCAGGGCGATGTCCGCCCCCATCAACCGCAGAATATCGATTACCCCGGTACGCGTCGGGTTGATACCGACATGCTCCAGCAGCAATTCGGAGCCTTCGGCAATCGACGCCGCTACCAGGAAGAATGCCGAAGAGGAAATATCCCCTGGCACCTCTATATGCGTAGCCGTCAGCGCATGGCCAGATTCCACCGACGCCATCGCCCCCTCCACCACCACCGGGTAGCCGAAACCCCGCAGCATTCGCTCAGTGTGGTCACGGGTCGGCGCAGGCTCGATCACCGACGTTTTACCCTCGGCATACAACCCGGCAAGCAACAGACAGGATTTAACCTGAGCACTGGCCATCGGCAGCGCATAAGTAAACCCTTTCAAGGCCTGACCACCGCGAATAGTCAACGGCGGACGCCCCAGAGGTCCGGTTTCGATCACTGCCCCCATCTCCCGCAACGGGTCGGCCACGCGACTCATCGGGCGCTTGGACAGCGAAGCGTCACCCGTCAGGACACTGTCGAAGCTTTGCGCCGCCAGCAAGCCGGACAACAGGCGCATCGACGTCCCGGAGTTACCCAGGTAGATCGGCCCCGGCGCAGGCTTCAGGCCATGCAGGCCTACGCCATGAATGGTCACGCGCCCGTGGTGGGGCCCTTCAATCACGACACCCATGTCCCTAAATGCCTGCAACGTCGCGAGCGCATCCTCACCTTCGAGGAAACCTTCGATCTCGGTCACGCCATCGGCCAACGAACCCAGCATGATCGAGCGATGCGAGATCGACTTGTCGCCTGGCACCCGGATTTTCCCGCTCAAGCGGCCGCCCGGGTTGGCGAGAAAGTTCAGCTCATCGGCGTTCACTGCAGTTTCCATATAAGCCCGGCGAGCCAGGATCTTGCTGAAATGCTCGCGTGCCACCCGCGCCCGAGTGAATACGCCCAACAATTGATGGCCATCCCCGGCATCGACCGCGTCGCGCAAGGCATCGAGGTCACTGCGGAAGGTGTCCAGCGTGCGCAACACCGCTTCGCGATTGGCGAGGAAGATGTCGTGCCACATCACCGGGTCGCTGCCGGCAATCCGCGTGAAATCACGGAAGCCACCGGCGGCGTAGCGGAAAATGTCGAGGTTCTCGTTACGTTTGGCCAGGGAATCCACCAAACCAAACGCCAGTAAATGCGGCAAATGGCTGGTCGCCGCCAGCACTTCGTCGTGGCGCTCGACCTGCATATGCTCGACATCCGCACCCAGCTCGCGCCAAAGACGATCCACCACAGCCAACGCGGCCGGATCGGTTTGCTCAAGCGGCGTCAGGATCACCTTATGGCGACGGAACAGCTGCGCATTGGAGGCTTCCACCCCGCTCTGCTCGGAGCCGGCAATCGGATGGCCCGGTACAAAGCGCGCAGGCATGCCGCCAAAGGCCAGGTGCGCAGCGCGCACCACATTGCCCTTGGCACTGCCGACGTCCGTCAGGATCGCCTGCCCCAAGTCCATATCGGCCAGCAAGGCCAGCAACTTTTCCATCGCCAGAATTGGCACGGCGAGCTGGATCACATCAGCCCCCTGGCAAGCGACAGCCAGGTCAGCTTCACAGCGATCCACCACGCCCAACTCAACCGCCAGCTTGCGCGATTGCGGGTCCAGGTCAACACCGACCACTTCGCCACACAACCCGCTTTCACGCAGGCCTTTGGCGAAGGAGCCACCAATCAACCCCAGACCGACCACCACCAGGCGACCGATCATAGGCACAGCAGGTTGCAATGCAGTGACATCAACCACGAGCCAGAACCTTGGCCAACGCCTCCAGGAAGCGGGCGTTTTCTGCCGGCAAGCCAATGGTGATACGCAGGTGGTTCGGCATGCCGTAGTTGGCCACCGGGCGCACGATCACGCCTTCGCGCAGCAGGCCCTGGAACACAGGCGCGGCCACTTGGCCAAGGTCGACGCAAATGAAGTTGCCCTTGGAAGGGATCCAGCCCAGCCCCAGCTCACGGAAACCTTCCTGCAGTTGCAGCATGCCGGTTTCATTGATGCGACGACTTTCTTCGAGGTACTCGGCATCCTTCACCGCCGCACAGGCCGCCGCCAGGGCAAGGCTGTTGACGTTGAACGGTTGGCGCACGCGGTTCAGCACGTCGGCCACCACCGCGGTGGACAAGCCGTAACCGACCCGCAACGACGCCAGGCCATAGGCCTTGGAGAAAGTGCGCGACACCAGCAGGTTGGGGTAAGCGGCCAGGAAATCCAGGCCATCCGGCAGGTCGCTGCCTTCGGCGTACTCGATGTAGGCCTCGTCCAGCACCACCAGCACATGCTCCGGCACGTCTTGCAGGAAGTCGTTCAGCGCCTGAGCGTCGAACCAGGTACCGGTCGGGTTGTTCGGGTTGGCGATAAACACCACGCGGGTTTGCGCGTCGATGGCCGCCAGCATGGCCGGCAGGTCATGCCCCCAGTCCTTGGCAGGAATAACACGCGCGTCGGCACCGACCGCCTGCGTTACGATCGGATAGACGGCGAACGCGTGCTCGCTGAACACCGCGTTCAGGCCAGGCGCCAGATAGGCGCGGCCGACCAGCTCAAGAATGTCGTTGGAGCCGTTACCCAGGGTCACCTGGTTCAGCTCAACCCGGCAGTTTTCGGCCAGCAGGGACTTGAGGGCAAAACCATTGCCGTCCGGGTAGCGGGTCAGCTCGGCCAACGCCTCATGAATCGCCGCCAACACCTTTGGGCTCGGGCCCAACGGGTTTTCGTTACTGGCCAGCTTTACGATCCTGGACGGGTCCAGGTTCAACTCACGCGCCAGCTCGTCCACAGGCTTGCCCGGCACGTAAGGCGACAGTTGTTGCACGCCCGGCTGAGCCAGGGCGAGGAAGTTGCCACTCATGTTAAAGCCTCACAAAACCGCTTTCGGGTAAGAGCCCAGCACCTTGAGTGCCACGGCTTCCTGACTGATTTTCTCCAGCACACCTTTAACCAGTGGGTCGCGGTGGTGGCCGACGAAGTCGATAAAGAACACATACGTCCATTTACCGCTGCGCGAAGGGCGTGTCTCGATTCGCGTCAGGTCAATCCCGTTATCGTGGAACGGCACCAGCAGCTCATGCAGCGCACCGGGCTTGTTGCTCATGGAGACGATGATCGAAGTCTTGTCGTCGCCGGTCGGCGGCACTTCCTGGCTGCCGATCATCAGGAAACGCGTGGAGTTGTCCGGGCGATCCTCGATTTTCTCGGCCAGGCGCGTCAGGCCATACAGGCCAGCGGCCATATCGCCGGCAATCGCCGCCGAATTCCACTCACCCTTGACCCGCTTGGCCGCTTCGGCGTTGCTGGACACCGCCACGCGCTCGACATTCGGGTAATGCGCGTCCAGCCACTTACGGCATTGAGCCAGCGATTGAGCGTGGGAATAGATCCGGCTGATGCTGTCGGTCTTGGTGTTCTCGCCCACCAGCAAGTGGTGGTGGATGCGCAACTCGACTTCGCCGCAGATCACCATGTCGTGCTCAAGGAAGCTGTCCAGCGTGTGGTTGACTGCGCCTTCGGTGGAGTTTTCCACCGGCACCACGCCAAAATTCACCGCACCGGCCGCCACTTCACGAAACACTTCGTCGATCGCTGCCATTGGCTTGCTGATCACGGCGTGGCCGAAGTGCTTCATGGCCGCCGCTTGGGTGAAGGTGCCTTCAGGGCCGAGATACGCCACTTTCAGCGGCTGCTCCAGCGCCAGGCACGACGACATGATTTCACGGAACAACCGCGCCATCTCCTCGTTGCCCAGCGGGCCCTGGTTGCGCTCCATTACGCGCTTGAGCACCTGGGCTTCGCGCTCAGGCCGGTAGAACACCGGCACTTCGCCTTCAGCCAGTGAGGCCATTTTTACCCGTGCTACTTCCTGGGCGCACCGCGCGCGCTCACTGATCAGCTCCAGGACTTTCTCATCCAGGCTGTCAATGCGTACGCGCAGGGCCTTGAGTTCTTGCTCAGACATTAGCCGTGTTCCTTTTCGAACTCTGCCATGTAGGAAATCAGCGCCTTGATGGCGTTGATATCGACAGCGTTGTAGATGGAGGCGCGCATGCCACCTACCGAACGGTGGCCCTTGAGGTTCAGCAAGCCGCGCGCATCGGCACCGGCCAGGAATGGCTTGTCCAGACGGTCGTCAGCCAGGCGGAACGGTACGTTCATCCACGAGCGGTCGGTCAGGTTGATCGGGTTGCTGTACAGGCCGCTGGCGTCGATGAAGTCGTACAGCGTGCGCTTCTTCTCTTCGTTAAGCTTGCCCATGGCAGCCACGCCGCCCTGCTCTTTCAGCCACTCGAACACCAGGCCCGAGAGATACCATGCAAACGCTGGCGGGGTGTTGTACATCGAACCGTTATCGGCCGCGACCTTGTAGTTGAGCATGGTCGGACACAGCGAGCGCGCACGACCCAGCAGGTCTTCACGGATGATGTTGACCAGGATACCGCTCGGGCCGATGTTCTTCTGCGCACCGGCGTAGATCATGCCGTATTGGGACACATCGATCGGGCGCGAGAGAATGTCCGAGGACATGTCGCACACCAACGGAACGTCACCCACTTCAGGCACCCAGTCGAATTCCAGGCCGCCGATGGTTTCGTTCGCTACGTAGTGAACGTAGGCCGCATCCTTCGACAACTTCCACTCGTTCTGACCCGGAATGGCGAAGTAGTCGTAAGGCTTGGCGGTGCCCGCCACATTGACATGACCGTAACGGGAGGCCTCTTCAATGGCCTTCTGGCCCCAGATACCGGTGTCGATATAGTCGGCAGTGCCGCCTTCCGGCAGCAGGTTCAGCGGCAGTTGGGCAAACTGCTGGCTTGCCCCGCCTTGCAGGAACAACACTTTGTAGTTGGAGGGGATGTCCAGCAAGTCGCGCAGATCCTGCTCGGCCTTGGTGGCAATGGACACGAACTCATCGCTGCGATGGCTCATTTCCATCACGGAGAGGCCTTTTCCATGCCAGTCGAGGAGTTCACCCTGCGCGCGCTGCAGGACTGCTTCAGGAAGCGCCGCGGGACCGGCACAGAAGTTATAGGCTCTCTTGCTCACATCCAATCTCACTCTGATCTGGTGGTAGTCACACAAACATATCAGCCGACACCCGATCCAATGTGGGAGCGGGCTTGCTCGCGAAAGCGATCTAACAGGCGACATCTCTGGTGAATGTCAGTCCGCTTTCGCGAGCAAGCCCGCTCCCACACTAGATCTCCATGGCTGTCGATATTTCCGGCCGGACAAACAACAAGGGGGCGAATCTTCATCCGCCCCCTGTGTGTCCGCTTATTCCTGCGGTTCTTCTTCGTCTGCGGCAGCGTCGAGGGTTGGCTCGTCGACGCCGTCATCGGCATCGCCGATCACTTGCCCCTCGAGTGCAATCCCTTCCTCGCCTTCCAGCTCTTCGCCCTCGACTTCCGATGGCTCCTGGACACGTTCCAGGCCTACCAGGGTTTCGTCGCTGGCCAGCTTGATCAGCGTCACGCCCTGGGTGTTACGCCCCAGGCTCGACACTTCAGCCACGCGCGTACGCACCAGAGTGCCCTGGTCGGAAATCAGCATGATCTCCTCGCCATCGAGCACCTGGACCGCACCGACCAGACGGCCGTTGCGATCGTTGCTGACCATGGCGATAACGCCTTGGCCGCCACGCTTGTACTCCGGGAACTCGCTGATGGCGGTGCGCTTGCCATAACCACGCGCCGAAGCGGTGAGGATCTGGCTGCCTTCTTCCGGGATCAGCATCGAAATCAGCTTCTGCCCTTCCGGCAGACGCATGCCGCGTACACCGCGGGCAGTACGGCCCATGGCGCGAACGTCGGATTCCTTGAAGCGCGTCACTTTGCCGCCGTCGGAGAACAGCATGACTTCACGCTCGCCATCGGTGATAGCGGCAGAAATCAACACGTCGCCTTCGTCCAGCTCCAGGGCGATCAGGCCCACGCTGCGTTGACGGCTGAAGGATTCCAGCGGGGTCTTCTTCACGGTGCCTTTGGCGGTGGCCATGAAGATGAAGTGACCTTCGGTGTACTCATCGACCGGCAGCATGGTGGTGATGTATTCATCACTGTCCAGCGGCAGCAGGTTGACCAATGGACGACCACGGGCGGCACGCGAGGCCTCCGGGATTTCGTAGGTTTTCAGCCAGTACACTTTGCCTTTGCTGGAGAACAGCAGCAGCGTGGTGTGGCTGTTGGCGACCAGCAGGTGAGCGATGTAGTCCTCATCCTTAACGCCAGTAGCCGATTTGCCTTTACCACCACGACGCTGGGCCTGGTACGCAGCCAAAGGCTGGGTCTTGGCGTAGCCACCGTGGGAGATGGTCACGACGCGCTCTTCTTCCGGGATCATGTCACCCAGGGTCAGGTCGAGACGGGCATCCAGGATTTCAGTGCGGCGCACGTCGCCGTATTCGGCGCGGATCACTTCCAGTTCTTCGCGGATCACTTCCATCAGGCGCACGGCGCTGTTGAGGATGCGGATCAGCTCGCCGATCTGGTTGAGGATCTCCTGGTACTCGGCCAGCAGCTTCTCGTGCTCCAGGCCGGTCAGGCGGTGCAAACGCAGTTCCAGAATGGCCTGGGCCTGTTCCGGCGACAGGAAGTACTTGCCTTCGCGCAGACCGTATTGCGGGTCGAGGGTCTCCGGACGGCACGAGTCGGCACCGGCACGTTCAACCATCGCAACCACGGCGCTGGATTCCCACGGCATCTTGATCAGTGCTTCTTTCGCTTCCGACGGGGTCGGCGAAGCCTTGATCAGTGCGATAACCGGGTCGATGTTCGACAGTGCAACCGCCTGGCCTTCCAGGATGTGGCCGCGCTCGCGGGCCTTGCGCAGTTCGAACACGGTACGGCGGGTCACGACTTCGCGGCGGTGACGCACGAAGGCTTCCAGCAGATCCTTGAGGTTCAGGATGCGCGGGCGGCCGTCGATCAGTGCAACCACGTTGATACCAAACACGCTTTGCAGCTGGGTCTGGGCGTAGAGGTTGTTGAGAATCACCTCAGGCACTTCGCCACGACGCAGCTCGATCACCACGCGCATACCGTCTTTGTCGGACTCGTCACGCAGTTCGGTGATGCCTTCCAGCTTCTTCTCTTTAACCAGCTCGGCGATCTTCTCGATCAGACGCGCCTTGTTCAGCTGGTAAGGAAGTTCGGTGATGACGATCTGCTGACGGCCACCGACCTTGTCGATGTCTTCGATCATCGAGCGGGCGCGCATGTAAATACGGCCGCGACCGGTACGGTAGGCTTCGATGATACCGGCGCGACCGTTAATGATCGCGGCGGTCGGGAAGTCCGGGCCGGGGATGTATTGCATCAGCTCATCGACGGTCAACTCAGGGTTGTCGATGAGGGCCAGGCAACCGTCGATGACTTCACCGAGGTTGTGCGGCGGAATGTTGGTGGCCATGCCCACGGCGATACCGCTGGAGCCGTTGACCAGCAGGTTCGGAATACGGGTTGGCATGACCGCCGGGATCATTTCGGTGCCGTCGTAGTTCGGCACCCAGTCCACGGTTTCTTTATGCAGGTCGGCCAGCAGCTCGTGCGCCAGCTTGGTCATGCGCACTTCGGTGTATCGCATGGCCGCAGCGTTGTCGCCGTCGACCGAACCGAAGTTGCCCTGGCCGTCTACCAGCAGGTAGCGCAGGGAAAACGGCTGGGCCATCCGAACGATGGTGTCGTACACCGCAGTGTCGCCGTGAGGGTGATACTTACCGATCACGTCACCGACAACACGGGCAGATTTCTTGTACGGCTTGTTCCAGTCGTTACCCAGCTCGCTCATCGCGAACAGCACACGCCGGTGCACGGGCTTCAAGCCATCGCGCGCATCAGGCAGTGCCCGACCGACAATTACGCTCATCGCGTAGTCGAGGTAGGACTGTTTCAGCTCGTCTTCGATATTGACCGGGAGGATTTCTTTGGCCAGTTCGCCCATGAGAAGCCTGATTCCTTTTTCGGGTGAAACCTCGTCACATCCTATGGGACGAACGAAGCTCGCCGCTGCCGGCAGAGTGCCTGACAACGACTTACGACAAATCAACGAGTTATGACACGGATCTGCACGTTATAGGCCACCCCTCGGGGCAGCCCTGGAAACCGCCGGATGTTATCACAATCGCCGCCACGCACCTATCCCCCAGACGCGCATGGAGCATAGTAAGTTGACGGATGACAGGCTTGAGGGCGACGAGAGGGGCTCAGAGATAGGGTGGTGCTATTTTTCCGGTGCAGATCCGAGGGGTTTATTGACTTTCAAGGCCAATCGCGGGCAAGCCCGCTCCCACATTTTGGATGTGCCCACCTGTCAAAGGCGGAAACTGGCTTGCCGGTGATAGCGACACCACAGACAGCAAAGCCTTTAATGCAGCCGCTTACGGCACATCAACTTGGCCAACTTCGCCGTATCCGGCCGCTCGACAATGCCTTTTTCGGTCACTATCACATCAATCAGATCGGCCGGGGTGACGTCGAACACGGGATTAAGGGCAGCCACATCCAATCGCTGCCCCATAACATCCAGCAACTCGCCGGGATCACGCTCTTCCAGGGCGACGTCATCGCCAGTGGCCATCATCAAATCGAGTGTCGAGCTTGGCGCCACCACCATGAAGCGCACGCCATGGTGCATGGCGCAGACGGCCAGCTGATAAGTGCCGATCTTGCCGACCACATCACCGTTGGCCGCAATGCAGTCGGCGCCGACAATCACCCAGGTCACGCCTTTGGTCTTGAGGATATGCGCGCCGGCCGAGTCAGCATTCACCGTGACCGCAATACCGTCTGCCGCCAACTCCCACGCCGTCAGCCGCGAACCTTGCAGCCAGGGGCGGGTTTCATTGACGTAGACATGCTCGACCAAACCCTCCAGGAAAGCCGCACGAATCACCCCAAGAGCAGTGCCGACACCGCCGGTGGCCAAGGCGCCCGCATTGCCATGGGTCAGGATCGCCTGAGCATTGCCCTGATGCTTGCGAATCCGCTCGAGGCCCAATTGGGCCATGACGAGGTTGGCTTCCCGGTCGCTTTCATGGATCGCGATGGCTTCGGCTTCCAGCACGACCAGCGCGTCGGCGGGCTTCTTCACGCGGTCCAGCCGATCACGCATGCGCTTCAAGGCCCAGAACAGGTTCGACGCCGTCGGACGAGTATCAGCCAGTAATGCGTAGTCTTCTTCCCACGCTGCCTGCCAGTCGCCACCTTCGGCGATCCGCTCACGCGCGGCGAGCACCAGACCATAGGCGGCGCTGATACCGATCGCAGGCGCTCCACGCACCACCATGGTACGAATGGCGTCGGCCACTTCAGCTGCAGTGGCGCAGACAACCCAGGTTTCCCGGGACGGCAAGGCACGCTGATCGAGCAGGTGCAGTGCGCCATCACGCCAATCGATGGCCTTCACTTTCTCCGCAGCTAACAGTCGGTCGCGCATCCCTTACCCCGCACTCATGAACAAAAGCCGCGGATTATAGCGATCCGCCAGCCAGGACGCTCGGGTATACTTCGCCCTTCTTTTATAGCTGCCCGGGAAGAAGCCTGCGATGACCTCCACTGCCGCCCCGCTCGACCTGTTGCTGCTGCCCACCTGGCTGGTACCTGTCGAACCTGCCGGCGTGGTGCTCAAGGAACATGGCCTGGGCATCCGCGACGGGCGCATCGCCTTTATCGGGCCGCGGGCTGCGGCCTTGAAGCTGGCGGCTAGCGAGGTGCGCGAGCTGCCGGACATGTTGCTCAGCCCCGGTTTGATCAATGCCCACGGCCACGCGGCAATGAGCCTGTTTCGCGGCCTGGCCGACGACCTGCCGCTGATGACCTGGCTGGAAAAGCACATCTGGCCCGCCGAGGCCAAATGGGTCGACGAAGCCTTCGTGCGCGACGGCACCGACCTGGCCATCGCCGAGCAACTCAAAGGCGGCATCACCTGTTTTTCCGACATGTATTTCTACCCCAAGGTCGCCAGCGACTGCGTGCACAACAGCGGTATGCGTGCACAAATCGCGATTCCGATCCTCGACTTCCCGATTCCCGGCGCCAGCAGTGCCGACGAGGCCATTCGCCAGGGCGTAGAACTGTTCGGCGACCTCAAGCACCACCCGCGCATCAAGATCACCTTCGGGCCCCACGCGCCTTACACCGTATGCGATGAGAACCTGGAAAAAATCCGGGTGATCGCCGAAGAACTCGACGCGTCCATTCATATGCACGTGCACGAAACCGCCTTCGAAGTGCAGCAGGCCGTCGAGCAGACCGGTGAACGCCCACTGGCGCGCCTGGGTCGCCTCGGCCTGCTCGGCCCGCGCTTCCAGGCCGTACACATGACCCAAATCAGCGAGGATGACCTGGCTTTGCTGGTAGAAAGCAACACCAGCGTCATCCATTGCCCGGAATCGAACCTGAAACTGGCCAGCGGCTTTTGCCCGGTGGAGCGTCTGTGGCAGGCTGGCGTGAATGTGGCGATCGGCACCGACGGCGCCGCCAGCAACAATGACCTGGATTTGCTGGGCGAAACCCGTACCGCTGCGATGCTGGCCAAGGCGGTCGCCGGCTCGGCCACCGCGCTGGATGCCCACCGCGCCCTGCGTATGGCCACACTCAACGGTGCTCGGGCCATGGGCCTGGAGGGCGAGATTGGCTCGCTGGAGGTCGGCAAGGCTGCCGATATCGTGGCCTTTGATCTTTCGGGGCTGGCGCAACAACCGATCTACGATCCGGTCTCACAGCTTATATATGCCACCGGACGCGATTGTGTGAAACACCTTTGGGTCGCCGGCAAGCAGTTGCTCGACGACCGGCAATTGACCCGCATGGATGAACCACAGTTGACCGCCACGGCCATTGCCTGGGGCCAACGGATCAGCGGGCACAGCGAATAACGCAGGGTTTGAACCTAAGCTTCAACACCTGCAAACCGATTTATCAGATTTAGAGGATTTATCATGAGCAACGTCGACCACGCCGAAATCGCTAAATTCGAAGCCCTGGCCCACCGCTGGTGGGACCGCGAAAGCGAGTTCAAACCCCTGCACGACATCAACCCGCTGCGGGTCAACTGGATTGACGAACGCGTCAACCTGGCCGGCAAGAAGGTGCTCGACGTCGGTTGCGGCGGCGGCATCCTCAGCGAAGCGATGGCCCAGCGCGGCGCCACCGTCATGGGCATCGACATGGGCGAAGCCCCGCTCGCCGTGGCCCAGTTGCACCAACTGGAATCCGGCGTGAGCGTGGAATACCGCCAGATCACCGCCGAAGCCCTGGCCGAGGAAATGCCCGAGCAGTTCGACGTGATCACCTGCCTTGAGATGCTCGAGCACGTACCGGACCCGTCCTCGGTCATTCGCGCGTGCTTCCGCATGGTCAAGCCGGGCGGCCAGGTGTTCTTCTCCACCATCAACCGCAACCCCAAGGCCTACCTGTTCGCGATCATCGGCGCCGAATACATCATGAAGTTGCTGCCGCGTGGCACCCACGACTTCAAGAAATTCATCCGTCCGTCCGAGCTGGGTGCCTGGAGCCGTCAGGCCGGGCTGACCGTCAAAGACATCATCGGCCTGACCTACAACCCGCTGACCAAGCACTACAAGCTGGCCAGTGACGTGGACGTCAACTACATGATCCAGACTCTGCGCGAGGAGTAAGCCTGTGAAGTTGCGAGCGGTTCTCTTCGATATGGACGGTACTTTGCTGGACACCGCGCCGGACTTCATCGCGATCTGCCAGGCCATGCGCGCCGACCGCGGCCTGGCGCCGATCAACGACCAGCACATCCGCGATGAAATCTCCGGCGGTGCGCGGGCGATGGTCGCCGTGACCTTCTCGATGGACCCCGAATCCCCTGGCTTTGAAGAACTGCGCCTGGAGTTCCTGGAGCGCTATCTCAAGGGCTGCGCAATCCACAGCAAACTGTTCGACGGCATGGCCGAGTTGCTGCAAGACATCGAAAAATCCAAGCTGGTCTGGGGCGTGGTCACCAACAAACCGCTGCGCTTTGCCGAGCCGATCATGCAGCAGTTGGGCCTGGCCGAGCGCTCGGCGCTGCTGATCTGCCCGGACCACGTGAAGAACAGCAAGCCGGACCCGGAGCCGCTGATCCTGGCGTGCAAGATGCTCAACCTGGACCCGGCCAGCGTGTTGTTTGTGGGCGATGACCTGCGCGATATCGAGTCCGGCCGTGACGCCGGCACCCGCACTGCGGCGGTCACGTTCGGCTACATCCACCCCGATGACAACCCACGCAACTGGGGCGCCGATGTGGTGGTGGATCACCCGCTGGAACTGCGCAAGGTGCTGGATAATGCACTGTGCAGTTGCTGATTGCTCACCGGTCCTGCTGACCTATGAAGACCCGATGTGGGAGGGGGCTTGCTCCCGATAGCGGTAGGTCAGTGATTGATACAGTGCCTGACACTCTGCAATCGGGAGCAAGCCCCCTCCCACATTAGGATTTGTGTACTGTTCTTGGTTCAGTGTTTGTAAACCTACTGAACTCTGTCGAGGCTATTTATGTTTGATTACTGCGCACGTCCAGAACTGCTCAAAGGCCGGGTGATCCTGGTGACCGGCGCCGGTCGCGGGATTGGCGCGGCGGCGGCAAAAACCTACGCCGCCCATGGCGCCACCGTGCTGTTGCTGGGCAAGACCGAAGCCAACCTGGCCGAGGTGTACGACGCGATCGAAGCCGCCGGCCAACCGCAACCGGTGGTGATTCCGTTCAACCTGGAGACCGCCCTGCCCCATCAGTACGATGAGCTGGCGGCGATGATCGAAAAAGAATTCGGCCGCCTCGACGGCCTGCTGCACAACGCCTCGATCATCGGCCCACGCACACCGATCGAGCAGTTGTCCGGTGAGAATTTCATGCGAGTGATGCACGTCAACGTCAACGCGATGTTCATGCTGACCAGCACGTTGCTGCCGCTGCTCAAGCTGTCCCAGGATGCGTCGGTGGTGTTCACCTCCAGCAGCGTCGGGCGCAAGGGCCGGGCGTACTGGGGCGCTTATGGCGTGTCGAAGTTTGCCACTGAAGGCCTGATGCAAACCCTGGCCGACGAGCTGGAGGACGTGGCGGCGGTGCGCTCCAACAGTATCAACCCGGGCGGAACACGCACCAGCATGCGCGCCCAGGCGTACCCCGGTGAAAACCCGATGGAAAGGCCGGCGCCGGAAGAGATCATGCCGGTGTACCTGTACCTGATGGGGCCGGACAGTGCGGGCATCAATGGGCAGGCGTTTGATGCGCAGTAAAACCTGACACAGCACAAATCAAACGGTGGAACCGGGTTTAAGTGGGAGCTGGCTTGCCTGCGATGGCATCACCGCGGTGTATCTGACATACCGAGTTGATGCCATCGCAGGCAAGCCAGCTCCCACATTGGTTTGCGGTGTATCTGGGGGTTTAGTTTTTCACCACGTCCTCAAGGGTGAAACGCCCCAGCGGGTTTTGCAGGAAGTTACTCACATTCTTGCGTGAGATGTTGATGTACGGGCTGTAGTACAGATCAATCCAGTTCACATCCTGTTTCGCCAGCTTCTGCAACTCCACATACATCTGCTCGCGCTTGACCGGGTCGGCCTCGATCCGCGCAGCCGCCACCAGTTCCTTGACCTTGTCATTCTTGTAGCGGGTCATGTAGTTCTGGTTGGTGTCATGGCCCAGTACGAAAGTGGTCTTCTGGTCCGGGTCGAGAATGTCGTTGGTCCAGTACATCACTGAAATGTCGTACTCACCGTCCACCAGCATCTGCCAGCTTTGCGTCGGGTCGACTTTCTGCAGGTTGGCAGTCACGCCGACCTTGGCCAACTGGTCCTTGATGATCACTGCAATCTGCTCGTCCGCTTCGTTGCCGGCGTTGACCACGTAGTTGAGCTTCAAATCCTTGGCGCCAGCCTCTTCCAGCAGTTTCTTCGCGGCCGTCGGGTCATACGGGCGCTGCAGGTTGTTGGCATAGTGGAACAGCGAGCCTTTCGGGATGTAGGAATAGGCCACGGCGCCTTGACCGTAAGTCGCAGTCTTCACCAGCGACTGTTTGTCGATGGCCATGTCCAGCGCCTCGCGCACTGGCTGCTTGGCCAGCAGACCGTGAGCGTGGTTGATCAGCAGGTGATCTTCACGGGTGGACGGGTCGGAGTGGATCACCACGTTTTTGTCTTTCTTCAGTTCTTCCACGCGGGAGAACGGTACGAAGATCGCCGTGTCGAGTTCGTTGTTCTGCACCATGCGCATGCGCGTGTTGTCATCGGTGACCGACACCCACTCCACACCATCCAGGCTGACGTTCTTGGCCTGCCAGAAGTTCGGGTTCTTTTTCAGGATGACGCGATCGCCCTTGCGCCACTCCTCTACGGTGAACGCGCCGGAGGTCACCGGGTTTTCCGAGTAGGCGTCCTCGCCCATTTTGGTCATGGCTTTTTCCGACAGGATCGATACCGTCGGCGAGGCCAATTGCGAGAGGAAGGCCACGGCCGGGGTTTTCAGGGTGACCACAAGGGTCTTGGGATCACTGGCCTTGGCCGTGCTGATCAGGCTGAACGGGTCACTCCACAGCGACGCCTTGTTGTCGCGGATGCGCAACAGGCTGAACGCCGCGTCGTCGGCGGTGATCGGCGAGCCATCGGAGAACTTCGCGTCACGCAGCTTGAAGGTGTAGGTCAGGCCATCCTTGGAAATCTCCCAGCTTTCTGCCAGGCCCGGCTCCATCTTCGTGCCCAGGTTATCCACGCGCACCAGGGTGTCGTAGACGTTGGCGAATACCCAGGTGTCGCGGTTTTGCGCGCTTTTGATCGGATCGAAAGTGGTGCTGTCTTCACGGCAGCCGATGGTCAGCACGCCAGCGGCGTGTGCCAACCCGGCAGTGAGGGACCAAGCGGTCAATGTAGCCGCGGCGAGCAACTTCAAGTGGCGGGATTGCATGTCATAACTCCTTGTTCATGAATGGCAGAAAGGGTCAAAGGTGCTTCAAGCACGCAACTGTATCGATGCTCGTGCAGGAAATGAGTAGGCGGCAACACCACGGAACACATTGTCCGGGCGTAGCGGCAACGCGGGTGAAAGGCGCAACCTGCGGGCAAATTCAACGGGCTCGGCGGCTCACCCGGCAACGGCTCCGCTGGCAAAGGCCGACGCGGATCAATCTCGGGAATCGCCTCGATCAGCGCCGCTGTATACGGATGGCGCGGCGCGGTAAACACCGCCTCCACCGGGCCTTCCTCAACGATCTTGCCCAGGTACATCACCGCCACGCGGTCGCACAGGCGACGCACGATGGCCAGGTCATGGGCGATAAACAGGATCGCCAGGTTCATGCGCTGTTGCAGTTCCAGCAACAGGTTGATGATCTGGCCCTGAATCGACACATCCAATGCCGCCACGCACTCATCGGCGATGATCAAGCGCGGCTCTACCGCCAGCGCCCGAGCGATACCGACACGCTGGCATTGGCCACCACTGAGTGAACCGGGTTTGCGGTTGGCCAATTCGGGGCGCAGGCCGACCAGTTCGAGCAATTCATTGACCCGCTGGGGAATTTGCTCTGGCGCGGCTTTGCGTTGCACCCGCAGCACTTCGGCAATGGTTTCGCCAATGGTGTGGCGTGGGTTCAAGGCGGCGTAAGGGTCCTGGAAAATCATCGCGGTTTCATGGCGCAGGCGAGCGATGTCGATAGCGCTGCCATGGGCCATGTCCACGCCATCGAACAAGACCTGCCCGGCACTGATCGGGTTGAGGTGCAAAATTGCCCGGCCCAGTGTGCTCTTGCCGCTGCCGGACTCGCCCACCAGACCCAGGGTTTCACCGGCGGCCAGGTTCAGCGACACACCGTTCACCGCCCTCACCCACTGTTTATTCAGGCCAAACAAACCGGTGCCGGACGCCGCAAAACGCACCTCGAGGTCCTTGATCTGCAACAGGCTCATGGGCGACCTCCCAAGGGATAGTGACAGGCCACCCGCGCACCTTCCGGCAGCAACTCGGTGCACAAGGCGCCCACCTGCGGGCAGCGCGGGTTGAACCGGCAACCGGCGGGCAAGGCATCCAGCAACGGCGGCTGGCCAGCAATGGTACGCAGCAAGGCGTGGCCGCTGCTGTGGGCGGGCTGGCAATCGATCAGGCCGGCGGTGTACGGGTGTTGTGGATGGGCCAGCAAGTCGTACTTGCTGCCGTGTTCGCACAGGCGCCCGGCGTACATCACCGCGATCGAGTCACAGGTTTGCGCCACCACGCCGAGGTCGTGGGTGATCATGATCATCGACAGGCCATGCTGGTCACGCAGGTCCAACAACAGGCGCAGGATTTGCGCCTGCACGGTCACATCCAGCGCGGTGGTCGGCTCGTCGGCAATCAGCACTTTCGGGTTGCAGCCCAGGGCCACCGCGATCATTGCCCGCTGACGCATGCCGCCGGAAAACTCGTGAGGGTAGTTATCGACTCGCGCCTTGGGATCGGGAATGCCGACCTGGCGCAGCACCTCGATGGCGTGCAAGCGTGCGTCTTTTTTCGACGCGCCTTGATGCAGCCGAATACCTTCGGCGATCTGCTCGCCGATGCGCATCAGCGGGTCAAGATGGCTGCTGGGGTTCTGGAAAATCATACCCAGTTGCCCGCCCCGCACGGCGCGCATGCCGGGGTCATCCAGTTGCAATAAATCGCGACCTGCCAGGCGCACGGCACCGCCTTGCACGCGCAGATTGGCCGACGGCAACAGCCGCATCAGGCCGCGACAGGCCATGGTCTTGCCCGAGCCACTCTCGCCCACCAGGCCGAGGATTTCACCTTCGGCCAGGTCGAAGGACACCCGGTCAACCAGGGTGACATCACGCCCGGCGTTATGGGCGATCACGCTGAGGTCCTGCACTTGAAGCAGGCTCATGAACGGTCTCCCAACACTTGCGCCACGCCATCGGCCAACAGGCTGAAACCCATGGCCAGGGTCACGATGGCCAGGCCCGGGAAGGTGCAAATCCACCAGGCGGTGGTGATGAACGCCTGCCCTTCGGCCACCATCGTGCCCCACTCGGCCGTCGGCGGTTGCACACCCAGGCCCAGATAACTCACGGCGGCGCCGTTGAGCAGCACCAGCACCGCGTCGGACATGGAAAACACAATCGAGCCAAACATCGCGTTGGGCAGCAAATGCCGGAACAGAATGCGCCCGTGGCCAAAGCCCAGGCTCTTGGCGGCCAGGGCGAAGTCGCTTTCCTTGAGCACCAGGATCTGTGAGCGGATCAGCCGCGCATACGACACCCAGCCCACCAGCGCCATGGCGATATAGAAGCTCTTCAAGCCCGGGCCGAGAATGGCCATGATCGCCAGCATCAGCACCAGGAACGGGAACGCGAGGATCACGTCGATCACGCGCATGCAGACGCTGTCGAAACGACCGCCAATGTAGCCGGAGACGGCGCCGACGAAGGTGCCGATCATGAACGGGAAAATCACCCCGATGATGGCCAGTTGCAAGTCGATGCGCGCGCCCCAGATCACCCGCGAAAGAATGTCCCTTCCGTAGTTATCCGTGCCGAACGGGTGGGCCATGCTGGGGCCCAACAAGCTGATATCGGTGTTTTGCGCAATCGGATCAAAAGGCGCAACCCACGGTGCAAACAGTGCTAGGGCAAACCAGGCCAACAAAATCAACAACCCCCACGCAGCGGTCAGTCGACCATTGCGAAAACCAAAACGCAGGCGCAAACGCCACGGGGCAATCAGTGGGCGGCTGCTCATTGCATCTTCACTCGTGGGTCGAGGGCCACCGTCACCACGTCAGCGACGAAGTTGACCACCACCGTCGCACACGCCAGCACCATGGCCACGCCCTGCACCACCATGTAGTCACGGGTGAAGATGCCGCGCACCAGCAACTGGCCGATGCCGGGAATGGCGAAAAGACTCTCGATCACCACGGTGCCGCTGATCAACCACCCGATATTCACCGCCAGCAGGTTGACCGCCGGCACCAGGGAATTGGGCAACACATGCCGACGGAACACGGCGGCCTCCGACAGCCCGCGCGCCCGGGCAGCGGTGACATGGTCGGCCTGCAACTCCATCAGCATGCTCGCGCGCAGGTTACGCACCAGCACCGCCGACAGCGCCAGGGCGATGGTCAAACAGGGCAGCAGCATATGGTGAGCCTTATCCAGCCAGGTGCGCCCGTAGCCGGACACCGGGAACAGGCCCCACTTCACGCTCAGCAACAAAATCAACATCAAGCCCAGCCAGAACGCCGGCATGCCCAGGCCAACCGTGGTGAACACGCGAATCAGGTTGTCTGCCCAACCGCCTTTATTGCGCGCCGCCACCGTCGCCAGCGGCACTGCAATCAAGAGCGCCAGCAGCACACTGCCGAGCACCAGTACCAAGGTCGGTTCGATCCGCGTGACGATCAGCTTCAAGGCGTCAACCTTGTACAACAGCGACTGGCCGAGATCGCCCTTGAGCAAGTTCTTGAGGAAGTAGAAATACTGCAGCCACAACGGTTGATCGAGGCCGTACTGGGCGCGGATTTTCAGCAACGCATCCGGCGTACTGCGTGAGCCCAGCAAGGCCCGCGCCGGGTCGCCGGGGATCGAGCGCACCAGCACAAAGGTGATCAGGCTGATGCCAAACAACACCGGCAGCAATTGCAGCGGCCGGGACAGTACAAAACGGTAACGCGCCAGGTTCATCCGTCATCCTCGATGGCGAGCGAGGAAGTCCAGCAGCACCGGGAAGTACGCGTGGGGTTCCTCATAAAAGGGCATGTGGCTGCTGTTGGGAAACACGTGCAATTCGGCATGCCTGGCGGCCAGCTTCATGCGATGGGCGCAGGCCGGCGTGAGTTCATCGTGCTGGCCGGTGGTGATCAGGATTGGCATCTTGAACTCGGCCATCTGGGGGATGCGGTTCCAGTCCTTGAGGTTACCGATGTACAGGAATTCGTTGGGGCCCTGCATGGCTTCGTAGGGTCCCATGTTCCAGTCGCCAAGGGAGCGCTTGACCGGCTCCGGCCATTCGTCCAGACGGCAGACGTGACGGTAATTGAGCAAAGTAATCGCGGCCTGGTACTGCGGATGGTCCAGGGTGCCCATGGCTTCATGGCGCTGCATCATGGCCACGGTTTCGCTGCCGAGGGCACCGCGCAGGCGTTCGAGCTCCTGGGACAGGTGCGGAATGTCGCCGACGGTGTTTTCGAGGATCAGGCTTTTCAGTGCGTCGGGGTAATGGATGGCGTATTCGATGCCCAGCCAGCCGCCCCAGGAATGCCCCAGCAAATGCACGCGGCCGAGATCCAGGGCACGGCGCACGGTTTCAACTTCTTCGACATAACGGCTGATTTCCCACAAGGAAACGTCGGCCGGTCTGGCTGATGCGCCGGTACCAAGCTGGTCGAATGCAACCACTCGCAGGTTATGCTCTTTGAGCCAGCCATGGGCGTCGCGCAAGTAGTCACATGGCAAGCCCGGGCCGCCATTGAGACACAAGAGCACCTCATCGCCGTCGCCAAAGCTGTAGACCACGACGTTATGGCCGTCGACTTGCACGTTGTACTGCTGGTCGGGGGCAATTTCACGCCACATGCGTACGTTCCTTGTGTTGTATCGGCCTGGCAGTCAGCGGCCGTTTATCTGGCCAACACTACCGAGGATGCCGTGCGTCCATAACCTAGTATTTCTTATAGGTTTGGCCTGGCAGTCCTTCGCCGGGGCGTGGCATTCTACTTGCCGCAAGTCGAGATTCAAATGAATTCGGGAGCAGAACGGATGCTGGCCAAGCTAACCGCCTTCAATAACCGTCTGATGCCGGGCAGGAGCCTGGATGAACAGATGGACAACACATTTATCCTCGCCCAACAATTGGGCTTCGATGCGCTGGTGTACGACTACACGCCAGTGCCCATCGACCAGGACGGCTCACTGATCACGCCGTCGGTGCTGGAGTTGCGTAATACCCCGCCGGACTGGCACGCGTTGTGGTGCAGCGAAGGGTTTTACCAGATCGACCCGGTGCAACACCTGGCCCTGAGCACGGTGTCGCCGTTCGTCTGGTCCTATGAGGCAAAAGCCCAGACCGCGCTGCAAAAAATCATCGACCCCTGCCATGCGCCGGTGTCCACTTATCTGCATGAACGCCAACTGACCTGCGGCGTCAGTGTGCCCATTCATCTGCCGCGCGGCGGTTTCGCGTCGCTGACCGGACTGCGCACCGGTAACGCCAGCACGGTGTTACAAGATGCGCAGCAGACCCTGACGGATTTCAGCCTGATTACCCATGCCTTGCAGGAAGCGGCCTACCCGTTGTTCAGCAAAGAGCTACGTACCTACCCGCATATTCATCTGACCAAACGCGAGCGCGAATGCCTGAAATGGGCCGCCGAAGGTTTCACCGCCGCCGAAATCGCCACGCAATTGAGCCGTTCACTGGCGGTGGTCACCCTGCACCTGGCCTCGGCGATGCACAAACTGGGAGCCAAAAACCGCGTCCAGGCGGTAGTCCGCGCCACCCATTACCGCTTGCTGGAAGATTGATCCGTCGGCAAAACCTAGCTGTTTTGCTAGTTACTTAAACTTCGCGTGCCGTCTATCGTACCCCTGATCCTTTTTTTCAGAGCAGGGTACGAAATGGAATTCATCGAGAAGATGCGCGAAGGCTATGCGGCCTTCGGCGCCTACCAGACCTGGTACCGCGTCACCGGCGACCTGACCACCGGCCGTACACCTTTGGTGATCATCCACGGCGGTCCCGGCTGCACCCATGACTATGTCGACGCGTTCAAGGACGTTGCCGCCAGCGGCCATGCGGTTATTCACTACGACCAACTCGGCAATGGCCGCTCCACACACTTACCGGAAAAAGATGCGTCTTTCTGGACCATCGACCTGTTCCTCGCAGAGCTGAACAACCTGCTGGACCACCTGCACATCAGCGACAATTACGCGATCCTCGGGCAATCGTGGGGCGGCATGCTCGGCAGCGAGCACGCGATTCTGCAGCCCAAAGGCCTGCGCGCATTCATCCCGGCCAACTCGCCGACGTGCATGCGCACCTGGGTCAGCGAAGCCAACCGCCTGCGCAAACTGTTGCCCGAAGGCGTGCATGAAACCCTGCTCAAACACGAACAGGCCGGCACCTACCAAGACCCGGAATACCTAACCGCCTCGCGGGTTTTCTATGACCAGCACGTGTGCCGCGTCAACCCGTGGCCGGAAGAAGTGGCGCGCACCTTCGCGGCAGTGGATTCGGACCCGACGGTGTACCACGCCATGAGCGGCCCGACGGAGTTCCATGTGATCGGCAGCTTGAAGGACTGGAACGTGATTGGCCGGTTGTCGGCGATCAATGTGCCAACCCTGGTGATCTCCGGTCGGCACGACGAGGCCACGCCATTGGTGGTCAAACCGTTCCTGGATGAGATCGCGGACGTGCGCTGGGCGCTGTTTGAAGATTCCAGCCACATGCCCCACGTGGAAGAACGCCAGGCATGCATGGGGACCGTGGTGAAGTTTCTGGATGAGGCCTGCTCGGTGCCGCACCAGGCACTCAAAGCGGGTTGAGAGCCTCATGTTGGAGCTGGCTTGCCTGCGATAGCCATAGGTATCTACCTATCTTTTTTTACGGGTTGAGTGCTGTGGTTGTCGGGGGGCGCTAAGTACATATCCGTTGTTTGGGTCACGGCCGAAATAGGTTCCGCCCTTACGGCGGGTCACTTTGGAAAAGCCCCAAAGTAACCAAAGGGCTCTTGCCCCACCACTCGGCACCTCGCCTAGGCTCGGTGTTCCCTCACGCAGGCTTTGGACCGTGGGCCGCCGCCATGGGCCATCCTTGGCCCATCGCGGCTAACCCGGCGTCCTGCCGGGTTACCCACGCTCCAAAGCCTGCGTTCGGCCAGCGTGGTTAACGGGGCGCCCAAGATCAAGATCAAAGTCAAAAGCAGAGCACGGCGGCCTGACAGCCGACCTGAGTGGTTAGATCAAAAGCACAAGCGAAGCGGTGTGTCAGTTGATGCAGTTGGTGACTGGCACACCGCATTCGCGAGCAAGCCCGCTCCCACATTTGGAACTGGGTACATCAGGCAGAGGATGGGCTGCTCTTCAGACTGTATTGGGTCAATCCGGGAGCTGGCCTGGGGTCTGCGGCTGGATATGCCTGATGTACCGAGGTGTCTGCATCGCAGCGGTTCGGCGGTCCGACAAGCCAGCTCCCACAGAAAAGCAGAGCACTGCGGTGCCGGCAGTTAAACTCGGTCAACATTGTGGGAGCGGGCTTGCTCGCGAATGCGCTGGGTCAGTTACAAATAAGCCGACTGGCACACCGCATTCGCGAGCAAGCCCGCTCCCACATTTGGAACTCATTTCATCCGGTAAAAGTGGTGTTGCTGTGCTGTTGCCCTGCTTTTGCTTCAACCACTCAGGTCGGCTACCAGGCCGCCGTGCTCTGCTTTTGATCTGCTGTTGATCTTGATCTGACAGGCCCCGTTAACCAGGATGGCCGAACGCAGGCAAACCACCTCCCCCCCTTCAAACTTCAGTGGTCTCAGGTTTTACGGATTTCCTGGGCACCTCGGCCAGCACCGGAATCTCCTTCCCTTCGGCATCAAACATCTTACCGCCGCTGAAGTAATCCCCATCGCGCAATGCCGCCACATCGTGGAAGTACACACTGCGCTCAGTCCCCGCCACAAACACCGACTGCTGGTCCGAGTTGCCGGCGGTAAAGTGGTTGAACGCCAGATTCAACAGGATCGCCATGATCGCCGACGAACTGATACCCGAATGGAAAATCGTCGCGAACCAGGTTGGGAAGTGGTCGTAAAAGTTCGGTGCAGCGATGGGGATCATGCCGAAACCGATGCTCGTTGCGACGATGATCAGGTTCATGTTGTTGCGGTAATCCACCTTGGACAGCGTGCGAATACCACTGGCTGCTACCGTGCCAAACAGCACAATCCCGGCACCGCCCAGCACCGATGTCGGCACTGCCGCAATCACCCGGCCCATAAAGGGCAGCAGGCCAAGCACTACCAGGAACACCCCGCCCGTTGCCACCACAAACCGACTCTTCACCCCGGTCACCGCCACCAGGCCGACGTTCTGGGCGAACGCACTCTGGGTGAATGAACCGAAGATCGGCGCGAACATGCTTGAGAGCATATCGGCGCGCAAGCCGTTGCCGAGGCGCTTGGAATCGACTTTGGTATCGATGATCTCACCGACCGCCAGAATGTCCGCCGAGGTTTCCACCAAGGTCACCATCACCACGATACACATGGAAATGATCGCCGCCACATGGAAGGTCGGCACGCCAAAATGAAAGGGTGTGGGGAAACCGAACATCGGGCCCTGGGCCACGCCGGAGAAATCCGCCATGCCGAGGAACACCGCAATCACGGTGCCAATCACCATGGCCAGCAGGATCGACAAACGCGAGATCGTCGCGCTGCCGATCTTGCTCAGCAGCAACACCAACGCCAGTGTCAGCGCGGCCAGGCCGACGTTCGCCATGCTGCCGAAATCCGCCGCACGGCTATTGCCGCCCATGGCCCAGCGCGCCGCCACGGGCATTAATGTGAGACCGATGGTGGTGATCACGATGCCGGTCACCAGCGGCGGGAAGAACTTGGTGATCCGTGAGAACACCGGCGTGATCAGTAGCCCGATAAACGACGCGGCCATCACCGCCCCGAGAATCGCCGGCACGCCGCCTGCGCCATCACTGCCGACAATCGCCACCATCGTCGCCACACCGGCAAACGACACGCCCTGCACCAGCGGCAGTTGGCAGCCGAAAAACGGCAGGCCAAGGGTTTGCAGCAACGTGGCCAGGCCACCGGCAAACAGCGATGCGGCGATCAACAGGCCGATATCCGCCGGCGACAAACCGGCCGCCTGGCCGACGATCAACGGTACAGCGACGATGCCGCCGTACATGGTGAGCACATGCTGCAGGCCGTAAGCCATGTTGGCGGCGACGCCAAGATTCTCATCTTCTGGCCGCTGCGGTGACGCCTTCGGGATAGTCATGGTGAGGGGTTCTCTGTTTTTGTTGTGCGAGCACTGTATGCAATGTTTGGACTGTGTGTCCATAGAGTTGTATACAATCAATCGAACAAGATACCCTCCGTCGGCGTTACAAAAACAATTCGGCCGTCATGAGCCAGAACGCCAAAGGACCTGAAACAATGAAAAAGGCATTACAGGGCGCAACCGTTGCATTGACCCTTCTCGGCGGTGGGGAGGCTGTCGCGGTGGAATGGATGAACAACAGCGCAGGATTTCGTTACGGCCAACACTTCACCAATCCGAATAACCCCGACGATTTCAGCAAGCGCATCTACAGCTTTACCCACGCCAGCGGCTACCAGTACGGCAGCAACTATCTGAACCTCGATGTGTTCCTGTCCGACAGCCATGACCCGCGCAAGGGCACCGACCGGGGTGGCAGCGAGGTCTACGCGGTGTACCGACACCAGCTGTATGCCTCACGGGTATTTGATGTGCCGCTGGGCACCGGGCTGATCAAGGATTACGCCCTGACTCTGGGCTTCGACGCCAACCGCAACAACAACGTTGCCTCAGCCAAAAAGCGCGCACTCGTCATCGGCCCGACCTTGAAGTTCAACACTGTCGGCGTGCTGGACCTGAGCCTGATGTACTACAAGGAAAGGAACCACACCGGCATCCCCGGCGCACAAGAGTCGAATCACACCTTCGACGACACCTACATGCTCAACCTGACGTGGCTGCGCCCCTTTGAAATCGCCAACCACGCGGCGAAATTCCAGGGGTTTATCAATTACGTCGGGGACAAGGGCGAGGACTACCATGGCCGCGACACCGCGCCGGAAACCCTGATGCGCACCGCGCTGATGGTGGCGGTTCGGCCCGGTAAAAGCGTGAAGCCGAACCTGTATCTCGGGGTGGGTTATGAATACTGGCACAACAAGTTTGGCGTGGATGGCGGGCTGGGCACGCGGACATCGACGCCGACGGTGAATATGGAAGTGACGTTCTAGCACGGGAGAAACCGAATCAAACTGTGGGAGCTGGCTTGCCTGCGATGCGGTCAACTCGATACATCAGGAGCACCGAGTCGATACAATCGCAGCGGTTCGGCGGTCCGACAAGCCAGCTCCCACATCAGCTCAAGCGTTAGCCAGTTCCGAATTGTCTGCCTTCGGTCGCGCCAGCCAGTAACCCAACACGGCCAATGGCGCGGTGGCGAGCATCACGATCACGGTGATCAGCAACGGCTGGTCGATCATCGACGACACCAGCAAGCTGCTCAGAAAGCACAGCCCCAGTTGCAGGGTGTTCTGCAGTGCAGCGGCCTTGCCGGAATTTTCCGCAAAGGGCATCAGCGCATTCGCCACCACGATCGGGTAGCTCGCACCGTTGACCAAGGCCATCAGGCAGAAGGGAATCAGCAAGGTGGTCAGGGTCGGCACGGTCAAGGTCGCGACGAGGTACAGCGCCACCATGCTGATGCAATAAGCCACCAGCAACCACGGCAGCAAGACTTTGCCCTGGCAATGCTGCAACGCGCTGCGGCAACTGTAGCCACCCACCAGAAAAGCCAAGGTCGGCAACACGTAGCTCAGGCCAATGTCGTTCGGGCTGTAGCCCATATCGCCGAGGATGAAGGGCGAAGCGGTCAGCCAGGCGAAAAAACTGGCCGAGCACGCGGCGAAGATCATCACGTTGCCGGTAAACACGCGGGAGGTCAGCAACTGCCCATAGCCGAGGCGCGAAGGTTCGCCCTCTTCTGCCCGACGTTTCGGCATCTTGCGCAGGAACAACGTCGGCAGCAGCAACAGCAGCGACACACCCAGCAACACCCCGAAGATCGCCTGCCAACCAAAGTGATTCAACACCATCGCGCCCAGCAGCGGCGCCAGGGCCGGCGACAGCGACATCAACGGCATGATGCTGGCGAACACGCGATGGGCCTTGTCGGCCGGGTAGCGGTCAATCACCAACGCCTGCCAACTGACAGCGGCAGAACACACGCCAATTGCCTGCATAAAGCGCAGCGCCAACAGTTGCGGCGCCGTTTCGACCCAGAACATGCCCAGGCAACCCAACACAAACAGGCTCAAGCCCGTCACCAGGATCGGCTTGCGCCCCAGGCGGTCGGACAACGGCCCCCACAGCAACTGCCCCACCGCAAACCCGGCGAGGAAAATGCTCAAGCTGGCGCCCACGGCGCCCGCACCAATCTGTAACTGCTCGCCCATTGCGCCGAACGCCGGCAAGTACATGTCCATGGCGAGATAACCGAGCATGCTCAGCCCCGCCAGATACCAGGTAAAACCAAAAGAATTTTTCATTGAAGCCTTGTTAATCCTGCCATCAAACTATTTGCTGACTGGCGCCCATTATGAAGCTGACAGTTTCTGTGTGAAGCGATAATAATTGGACACTCTTATCAAATATTTTGAAGGCACCTTTAATGTGGTCTGAATACTCGCTGGATGTTGTTGATGCCGTGGCGCGCCACGGCAGCTTCAGCGCCGCCGCGCAGGAACTGCATCGCGTGCCGTCGGCCATCAGCTACACGGTGCGCCAGCTTGAGGAATGGCTGGCGGTGCCATTGTTTGTGCGGCGCCATCGCGACGTAGAACTGACCCCGGCCGGCCGTTTATTTATAGACGAAGCCCGCGGCGTGATGAAAAAAATGCTCGGCACACGACGCTTGTGCCAGCAGGTGGCGAATGGCTGGAGTGGCCAATTGAAGGTGGCCGTGGACTCTATTGTCAAACCCCAGCGCTGTCGGCAGTTGGTGCTGGATTTCTATCGGCAGTTTCCCGAAGTGGAATTGCTGCTGGAATACGAGGTGTACAACGGCGTGTGGGACGCCCTGGCCGATGAGCGCACCGACATCGTGATCGGCGCCACCAGCGCGGTGCCGGTGGCCAGCCACTTCACGTTTCGCGACATGGGGTTGTTGAACTGGCTGTGTGTGGTCAGCGCGAAGCACCCGCTGGCGACGGTGGCGGGTTTGCTCAGTGACGACCAATTGCGCCCGTTCGCCTCTCTCTGCATGACCGACACCTCGCGCAACCTGCCCAAGCGCGATACCTGGACCCTGGATAACCAACGCCGACTGGTGGTGCCCAATTGGGCCTCGGCCATTGATTGCCTGCGCGATGGCCTGTGTGTCGGCATGGCCCCGGCGCATCAGGTGTTGCCGTGGATCGAGCGCGGTGAGCTGGTGGCATTGCAATTAAGCCGGCCGTTCCCGGCCAGCCCGTCGTGCGTGGCCTGGGCACAGAACAAGCTGTCCCCGGCAATGGCGTGGTTGCTGGAGTATCTGGGCGATACCGAGACGATGAACCAGGAATGGCTGAATGGCCCGGATGGCTGAAAGTCACGCAGCTCAACTGTGGCAGCTGGCTTGCCGGCGATAGCGGTGTACCAGCCCCTACATTTGGCACAGACAGATCGCTATCGCAGGCAAGCCAGCTCCCACAGCTGATCGGGTTTCAGTCCAATAAGCGGGTAATGGCCCGCACGATCATCTCGACCTCTTTGGCATCCAGCGTCAGCGGCGGTAGCAGGCGAATGATTTTGCCACGCGTCACATTGATCAATAGCCCGTGCTCCTGAGCCGCACGCTGGGCAAGGTCGCGATACGGGCGGGCCAACTCGATGCCAATCATCAAACCCTGCCCACGAATCGCCGCCACCTGCGGATGCTCGCTCAACTCCACCCGCAACCGCGACAGCAGGCGCGCGCCCTGTTGCGCAGCGTTCTGCAGCAAGCCCTGCTCTTCAATGATTTCCAGCACGGTGCAGCCCACGCGGCAGGCCAGCGGGTTGCCGCCGAACGTGCTGCCGTGGCTGCCCGGCGTGAACAACTCGGCCACCGTGGCGCGTGCCAGGCAGGCGCCGATGGGCACGCCGTTGCCGAGGCCTTTGGCCAGGGTCATCACGTCCGGAACAATGCCTTCATGCTGGAATGCAAACCAGGTGCCGGTACGGCCGATGCCGGTCTGTATTTCATCCAGCATCATCAGCCAGCCGTGGCGCGAGCAATGCTCGCGCAGGGCTTTCAGGTAGCCGAGCGGTGCGGGTATCACGCCACTTTCGCCCTGGATGGGTTCCAGCAGCACCGCCGCAATGCGTGGGCCGAACGCGTGAGTGAGCGCTTCCAGTGACGCCAGATCGCCAAAACCCATCTTGAGAAAATCCCCCGGCAAACGCTGAAAGCCCAGGCGCACCGAAGGCCCGTCGCTGGCCGCCATGGTGCCCAGGGTACGCCCGTGAAACGCGTTTTCCATCACCACCACCAACGGCTCTTCGATGCCTTTTTTCCAGCCATGCAACCGTGCCAGCTTCAGCGCCGTCTCGTTGGCTTCGGCGCCGGAATTGTTGAAGAACGCGCGGTCCAGGCCGGACAACTGCGTCAGCCGCTGGGCCAGGCGCTGCTGCCAGTCAATGCTGTAGAGGTTGGACGTGTGCAGCAGCAGGCCCGCCTGTTCACTGATGGCCGTCACCAGCCTGGGGTGGGAATGCCCGACATTGGTCACCGCCACACCCGCCACCGCGTCGAGGTATTCACGGCCCTGCTGGTCCCACAGGCGCGTGCCCAGGCCACGGGTGAAACTCAGGGCCAAGGGTTGATACGTGGTCATCAGGCAGGCGGCGGTCATGGTGGCAGGCTCCAGTGCATCGTTGGGATGGGTGCAGTATCGTTAGCCACCTGAGCTGGATAAACTGCACATTCCTGCAATGACTTTAAACCAGGGCTTGATAATGGATCTGTTCCAGGCGATGTCGGTGTACGTGAAAGTGGTGGAGACCGGCAGCATGACCGCCGCCGCGCAGGAATGCGGGATGTCGACCACCATGGTCGGCAATCATTTGCGTGCGCTGGAGCAACGGCTGGGGGTCAGCCTGCTCAAGCGCACCACCCGTAAACAAAGCCTCACGGAGTTCGGCGGGCAGTATTACCAGCGTTGCCTGGAGGTGCTGGGGCTGGTGGCCGACTCCGAGCTGCTGGCGGAGCAGGCCCACAGCGAAACCCCCAAAGGCAGTCTGCGGATCACCGCGCCCCCGGTATTCGGCACCGAACGCCTGACGCCCGCCCTGAGCGAATTTTCCCAGCGCTACCCGCTGATCAACCTGTACGTGGTGCTGAGCAACGAACGGATGGACCTGGTCGACAGCGGCTTCGACGTGGCGATCCGACTCGGCGAGCTGGAGACCTCCAGCCTGATCGCCCGGCCCATGCAGGCCTACACCCTGACCCTTTGCGCCTCACCTGAGTACCTGGCGCGACGCGGCACGCCGCAGACACCCAACGACCTGCAGCACCATGACTGCCTGGCGTTCGCCTACCCGGCGAACGACAACTGGCGTGACACCGACAAACTGTGGCGCATGACCGGCGAGGAAGGCGAGGTTGAGGTTCCGGTGTCCGGCTCATTGACCATCAATAGCTCGCAAGGCTTGCGCCAGGCGGCCGTAAACGGCATGGGCATCATCATGCTGGCCGATGCCCTGGTGCAACCGGACCTGGAGAGCGGCAAGCTGGTGGCCTTGTTAACCACCTACCAACTGCCCTGCCGCCCCATGCACCTGCTTTACCGACAGGACCGCTACCGCCTGCCCAAACTGCGCGCCTTCGTGGATTTCGCCATGGAAAAATGGGCGCGCTAGAAGCTCACGCCCAATTCACGCAAACGTGCCGCAGTACGCTCGGCCGACACATGGTGAATGCCCTGCCAACCGAGTGCGACAGCGGCGTCGATATTGCCGGCAACATCGTCGATAAACACGACTTCACTGGGTTGAATATCCGGCAGATGGGCACGTACCTGGGCGAGGCTGGCGTGATAAATCGCGGGATCCGGCTTGATCAGCTTCAACTCGCCCGAGACCACAATATCGCGCAAATATTGCAGGAACGGGTAGTTGGCCCGCGCATAAGGGAAGGTTTCAGCCGACCAGTTGGTCAGCCCGAACATCGGCATATTGGCGTGATGCAGACCTTCGAGAATGGCCACGCCTTCCGGCAATGAGCCGCGCAACATCTCGTGCCAGCGGTCGTAATAGGCTTGGATGAGAGGTTGGTGTTGCGGGTATTGCTCGATCAGGTGGCGCGTGCCTTCGGCCAGGCTGCGGCCGGCGTCCTGCTCGGTGTTCCAGGCTTGGGTGCAAATGGTCTCGAGAAAGTGTTGCCGCTCGTGATCGTCGGTAATCAGCTTGCGGTAGAGGTGCTGCGGGTTCCAGTCGAACAGGACACCGCCGAAATCAAAAACTACTGCACGAATCGTCATCAGATCCTCCGTTGGCGTGGCTTGATAGCCGCAGGAGTCTGGCAGATTGTGAGCGAGGGTGGGAGCGCGAAGGAATGTAGGAGGGTTCCGATTCACATAAGGCAAATGTGGGAACGGCTGGTGTGGGAGCTGGCTTGCCTGCGATGCAGTCACCTCGGTGTATCCGTTACACCGCGGCGATGCTATCGCGGGCAAGCCCGGCTCCCACACAGGCCCGCTCCCACATTTTTTTGACCGTGTTTAGGCTTGGACTAAGCCCTTGATCTTCACGGTCGGGTTCACATCTGCTTCGTAGTCCACACCGTCGATTTCAAAGCCGAACAAGCGCAGGAATTCAGCCTTGTAGCCGGCGAAATCGCTGATCTCGTTGACGTTGTCGTCGGTCACCTGGTTCCACAGCGCTGCTACGGCGTCCTGGACTTTAGGTTCCAGCTCGGCCAGGTCGGCGCGCAGGCGGCCGTCGGCGTCCAGCTTCGGCGCCTTGCCGTACAGGCTGTCCTTGAACAAGCCGTAGACCTGCTCGATGCAGCCTTCGTGGGTGCCCTGCTCTTTCATCACTTTGAACAGCAGCGACAGGTATAGCGGCATGATCGGGATCGCCGAGCTCGCCTGGGTGACCACGGCCTTGAGCACCGACACACGGGCATCGCCCTTGAGTGCAGCGAGGTTATCGCGCAGGGTCAGGACTTTCTTGTCCAGGTCTTTCTTGGCTTCGCCGATCGAGCCGTTCCAGTAGATGTCCTGGGTCAGCTTCTCGCCCAGGTAGGTGAACGCGGTGGTCTTGGCGCCTTCGGCCAACACGTCCGCATCACGCAGGGCGTCGATCCACAGCTGCCAGTCTTCGCCACCCATGACTTTCACGGTGCCGTCGATTTCTTCCTGGGTCGCAGGCTCGAGGGTGGTGTCGACCACCACGCCTTTATCGGTGTTGATACCGCGCAAGGTCACGGCCTTGCCGATCGGCTTGAGGGTGGAGGTGTGCACCACGCCTTGCGGGTCGGTACGGCGTGGCGCGGCCAGGCTGTAAACGACCAGGTCGATCTTGCCCAGGTCTTTCTTGATGGTTTCGATGGTCAGGCGCTTGATCTCGTCGGAAAACGCGTCGCCGTTGATGCTCTTGGCGTACAGGCCTTTTTCGACGGCAAACTTCTCGAACGCCGCGCTGTTGTACCAGCCGGCGGAGCTCAGCTTGCCTTCTTCGCCTTCTTTCTCAAAAAACACACCCAAGGTGTCGGCGCCGCAGCCAAACGCAGCACTGATGCGCGCGGCCAGGCCGTAACCGGTGGAAGCGCCGAGGACCAGCACCTTCTTCGGGCCGCCTTCAATGGCGCCATGCTTGGTTACGTAGTCGATCTGTTCCTTGACGTTCGCTTCACAGCCAACAGGGTGAGCGGTCACACAGATAAAGCCACGAACCCGCGGTTTGATGATCATAAAATTTCTGCCTCTTCCAAGGTGCCGAAGGCCAATGGTGGCCATTCAACTTCAATCGTACCGGTCTATGACGTCCGAAAAACCGAAGCGTCACGATAGACGCAAATCTTCTGTTTACAAAATCCAATCAACAAAACCCGATGCACGCCGCACCGTGGGGTTAAGAACTGTGTCGGGCCTTCACAAATTCGCAATATTTAAAACGCCCAGCCCGGTGATAACCCACTATCATGGCGGGATTGTTTCGCCTTGTTTCCGGTCCGGAGCCTCGCTTCATGAGTAAAAGTGCTGTTCAAAAAAAACTGGTCTCAGTCGCCTGGGTTCTCGGCGTTCTGCTGTTCATCTACTGCTTCCCACGCACCAGCCTGGTATTTCTGCTGCTGGTACTGTTCTGCGGCATCTATGACTTTCTGCGCAACGGTCTGTATGACCGCGACACCATCAAGAAGTACTTCGTGGGCAATGGCCGCAATACCTGGATATTGGCGCCGTTCAACACCCTGTTCGACCTGCTGAGCCTGCGCAACCGCCACGTCTACACCATGCGCGATCTGCCGCCGGCCTGGCGTGAAGACCTGCAACAGGTGATCGACGACGCCATGGCCAACAAGGATGAAATCATCAGCTACCTGGACGAGCGCATGGCCGAGAAAAAACGCGGCATGTTGTTCTTCCAATGGTACGGCCGCCCGATTGAAACCACCCTGGACATCCCGCAACTGCGCAAGAAACTGCCGTTTGTGAAGACCATCGGCGTGTCGGTGTTCAACGAAAACCGCTCGACGTCCTTCCACTTCGGCCCGCTGCGCATGATGTTCCGCGTGCTCTACAACATGGCGCCGGCGCCTCACCATGAGGGTGTTTACATCCAGGTGGGCAAGCACAAGCACTACTGGCACGACGACCCGCTGTTTATCTTCGATGACACGCTGATGCATGCGTCCTTCAACAAGAACGACGCAAAACGTTACTGCCTGTTCATTGACATCGTTCGTCCGACCTTGCTGCCGTCAGTGCTCAATGCCGTGATCTCGGGCTTTGCCGGGCTGGTCTTTACCCTGCGTCGGGTTTTCTACAAAAACTGGAAGCTGATTCAGTAAGTTCTGCGGCATGATGGTGCTGGACGGAGTTTGCGCATGGCCCCATGCCTGCCAGACTAACCGTCTCGTGCGACCGAGTTCGGCGCTCACCATTCTCCAGCCACCGCCGCCCATGGCGGGTGCGGTGGCTGTGTTTTCAAGGAATCAGAATGCCCCAACGTCAAGTCATCAATGCCTCCGTCAGCCCCAAGGGCAGCCTCGAAACCCTGTCCCAACGTGAAGTCCAGCAACTGAGTGAAGCCGGAACCGGCAGCATCTACACGCTGTTCCGCCAATGCGCCCTGGCCATCCTCAACACCGGCGCGCACATCGACAACGCCAAGACCATCCTCGACGCTTATCAAGACTTTGAAGTGCGCATCCATCAGCAGGACCGCGGCGTACGCCTGGAACTGTTGAATGCACCGGCCGACGCGTTCGTCGATGGCGAAATGATCGCCAGCACCCGCGAAATGCTGTTCAGCGCCCTGCGCGACATCGTCTACACCGAGAACGAGCTGGGCAGCCAGCGCATCGACCTGAGCGACTCCCAAGGCATCACCGACTACGTATTCCACCTGCTGCGCAACGCCCGCACGTTGCGTCCGGGCGTCGAGCCGAAAATCGTGGTGTGCTGGGGCGGGCACTCGATCAATACCGAAGAATACAAATACACCAAGAAAGTCGGCCACGAACTGGGCCTGCGCAGCCTCGATGTGTGCACCGGCTGCGGCCCCGGCGTGATGAAAGGTCCGATGAAAGGCGCGACCATTTCCCACGCCAAACAACGCATTACCGGCGGGCGCTACCTGGGCCTGACCGAGCCGGGCATCATCGCGGCCGAAGCCCCGAACCCCATCGTTAACGAACTGGTGATCCTGCCGGACATCGAAAAACGCCTGGAAGCCTTCGTGCGCGTCGGCCACGGCATCATCATCTTCCCGGGCGGCGCCGGCACGGCCGAAGAGTTCCTGTACCTGCTGGGCATCCTGATGCACCCGGACAACCGCGATGTGCCGTTCCCGGTCATCCTCACCGGGCCCAAGCACGCAGCGCCGTACCTGCAACAACTGCACGCGTTCGTCGGCGCCACCCTCGGCGAAGCGGCGCAGGCGCACTACCAGATCATCATCGACGACCCGGCCGAAGTGGCCCGCCAGATGACCGCCGGGCTCAAGGCCGTGAAACAGTTCCGTCGCGAGCGCAACGACGCGTTCCACTTCAACTGGCTGCTCAAGATCGACGAAGGCTTCCAGCGCCCGTTCGACCCGACTCACGAAAACATGGCTGGCCTGCAACTGAGCCTTACGCTGCCGCCCCACGAACTGGCGGCCAACCTGCGCCGCGCGTTCTCGGGGATTGTGGCCGGCAACGTCAAGGACAAGGGCATTCGCCTGATCGAACAGCACGGGCCGTATGAGATCCACGGCGACCCGGCCATCATGAAACCGCTGGACGAGCTGCTGCAGGCGTTTGTCGCCCAACACCGCATGAAATTGCCGGGCGGCGCGGCGTATGTGCCGTGCTATCGAGTGGTTCAGTAAGCGTCTAGCGCTGCACTGCCACACATTTGATTTCCACCAGCAGGCCGGGGTGTGCCAGTTCGGACACCCCGATCGTGGTCCAGGCGCAATGCCCGCGTGGAAACAGGCGGTTTTTCACCTCGCGAAAAACCGCCATGTGCTGGCTCATGTTCACGTGATACGTGGTCATGTCTACCACATCGTCGAAGCTGCAACCGCCCTCCTCCAATACCTGCCGCAGGTTCTGCCAGGCGGCGACGAATTGCGCCTCGGGATCTTCAATCACGGCCAGTTCCGGCGTGCGGCCGACCTGGCCCGCGCAGTAAAGAGTGTTGCCAACTTTTACCGCAGGCACGTAGCCGGCGCGCTCGACAATGGGTTGCATGGCGGGCGGAATGATGAGGCGGCGATCAGTCATAGCTTGTATCTCTTTGGGGCTGAGGACCCCGGGTGAAAACGCAGACTTGGGGCTAGGGTTTTACCTGTTCCCATCCACTCCCACCAGTAGAGCGACCTATGGACCAACGGATCTTGTCCTTCATCACCCCTTACCCTACGGTAAGGAATATCACGATGGAGATCTTCACTATGGCAACCGCCACACTCACCTCAAAAGGGCAAATCACCATTCCTGTCCAGGTTCGCACGGCGCTTGGCCTGGAAACAGGCGACCGGGTTGAATTTGTCGAAACGGAAGACGGCAAGTTTTCCATCATTGCCGCGAGCAAAACCGTGCTGGACCTCAAGGGCCTTATCCGCAAGCCTGCCAATGCGGTGTCGATTGAAGACATGAACCACGCCATCGCCGCACAGGGAGCAAACGCGGGATGATCGGGCTGGATACCAATGTGTTGGTGCGCTATGTCACGCAGGATGATCCGGTTCAATCACCCAAGGCTTCGGCGCTGATCGAATCGCTCACCAGCGTTTCGCCGGGCTTTGTCAGCCTGGTGTCCGTGGTGGAATTGGTATGGGTTTTACAAAGCTGCTACCAATCGGCCAAGAGTGACGTGGTAACCGTGCTGGAAACGCTGCTGCGAACCCGTGAATTGACCGTCGAACATGCCGAGATCATCTGGCAGGCACTCCGACGATTCACTGCGGGCAAAGCCGAGTTTGCCGACTACCTGATAGAACGCTGCGCCCATGCAGCAGGCTGTGAATACATCGCGACCTTTGACCTTACCGCAGGCAAAGCAACCGGAATGAAACGGTTGGCCTGAACGGCAGCGTTGCGGCAAATGACCGGCTTTGGTAAAAACCGCTTCTACCTTTGATCGAGAGAAAGACCCACGTGCGCACGCTTCTTCTCGCTGCCTTGGCCCTCGCGCCGACCCTCGTCCTGGCCGACACCATCGCCTGGCCCGACCTGCCGAAAACCTGCTTCGTCAGCGGCCGCTCCGCCACCAGCGTGGATGTCGACACCGGCTGTGCGGCGTTTCTGATCAATGTACAAGGCAAGGCGGCAGGCACGCCGATCAAGCTGGCTATTCCCCAGTACGCCCTGCACGTGGACGAAGCCACGGGCAAGGAAACGCCGGTGATCATCATCCAGGCGGAAGAGAACGGCGAGATCAAGGCCGTGGGCTACAAGGAACTCGGCACCGAGCAACTCGGTGCCGCGCTGTTGCGGGAGGTACGGCTGCTGGGCACCCAGAAGCCGATCTAGGCGTTGTTTCGGACTGGGCTCAGCGAACCCAGCCACCGCCCTGCCAGTGGTAACCGTCATTGCGCTGCACCCAGTGCGGATGCACATAACGATAACCTTCGCGCACCGGCTCCCAATGGCCGTGCACCGCAACGTATCGCCCGCCTTGCCAACGCCAGTAACCGCGTGACCATACATAGCCGTAGCGCGCAGCCGGCTCGACTTCGATGACCTGGACCGGCGGCGGTTGTGGCGCAACCACTTCAACATACTCACGTTGTACCGGCCCGCGCTCATGCACGACGCGCTCTTGCACACACCCGGACGCCGCGACGACTACCGCCGCCAATGCCGCATAACGTAGCAACATACAAAATCCTCGGGCGCTAACGCCCAGCACTTGCACCAGAAAAAATGCCCCCTTGTTGCAGCTTCGCTCCTGCTTGGCCCTGGGTTCTTTTTAACAGGTGATGTCTGTCGGATTGCTGAACCCGCAGGCCTCAAGAGGCAGACGCGACGGTCGGTCGTTTCAGGCACGCCACTAGCAACCCCGCGAACAACCTCCACAGGCCCAGTTAGGCAACGAACGTGAGTTGCACCGGCCCGCACTCATGCCACGCAGACGATTGCACACAACTCCGACACCCCGACCACTACTGCCACCAATGCTGCATAACGTAGCCACATACAAAACCCTCGGGCCGTGCGGCCCAACGTCTGCACAAATCAAAAATGCTCCTGTGTTTGAGCCGCGCTCCTGCTTCGGCTTGGGTTCTTTTTTAGCAGGTGATATCTGTCGGGTTGCTGAACCTGCCGGCCTCAAGAAGCGCACGCGACGGTCGGTTGCTTCAGGCGTACCAGAATCAGCCCGGCGACTACCACAGCAATGCCGGCGTAGGTCGATGCATGGATCACGTCGCCAAACATCAGCGCCGCCCACACCAGAGTGACCGGTGGCTCCAGATAGACCAGCGCCGCAACGTGGGTCGCCGTCATGACCCGCAACAACATCCACAGGCTCAAATAGGCGATGAAGGTGGAAAACACCGTCAGCCAGACAATTGAAATCAGCACGTCCGGGTCGTGAGGAATACTCAACGTATCGGTAAACAGCACAGCACCGGTAAAGCCGATCAAGGTCAGCAGCGACTGGATGAACAGCGGCAACACCAGACCCGCGTCATGGCGATGGACGGTGCGGCGCTCATACAAAGTCGCCAGCGTCAGCCCCAGCGCCGCTGCCAGTGGCAACAGATACATGACCAGGCCGATGCCCTGCCCCCCACTGCCGTACTGCCCGGCAATCACGATGGACACCCCGGCAAAACTGACCATCAGCCCGATCCATTGCCAACCGCCACTGCGCTCGGCCGCACTGCCCGTCGACAGCGCCGCCGTCATCAACGGTTGCAGCGCCGCGATAATCGCGGCAATGCCCGGCGGCAGGCCATTTTGGATCGCGACGTAGAGGCAACTCAGGTACAGAAACTGCGATAGAAAACCGATGATGGCGTAGTGGCGGATCTGCGCCCATGAAACCCTCAGCAACCTCACATTCAAAAACAGCCCCAGACACACCGCAACCAACAGAAAACGCCAGAACAGCAAGTTGAACGCCCCGCCGCCCTGCGTACCCAGCTTGGCGCCGATATAGCCGGAGCTCCACGACAGCACAAACGCCACCTGTAACAGCAGTCTCTTCAAGGTTGATCGCGTCATGAAGCCTCCCGTCAATGTGCGTTGACTGAGAGGCTAAGGGCCGCGCATGCTTCTGTATATTTGAATTACCAGCATAACTAATCCGTAATAGTGGAATCATGGCCAAACAACTGAACATCGACCTGCTGCGCACCTTCCACGCCGTGGCGCGCTTCCGGCGCTTCAACGAAGCGGCCGAGCATGTGCACCGCAGCGCGTCGACCGTGACCACTCAGATTCAAAAGCTCGAAGACCAAATCGGTCAACGCCTGTTCAGCCGCAGCAACCAGGGCGTCGAGCTGACGCTGTACGGCAAGAAGCTCTTGGGCGAAACCACCGAGTTTCTCAAGAGCCACGACCGCCTGCTGATTGCGCTGATGCCGCAGCGCATGCAGGGCAAAATCCGCCTGGGCATTCCCGACACCTATGCCCCGGCGTTTATGCAGGAATTCCTACCCCGGTTAATCGCTGACAACCCGCTGCTCGAGCTGGAAGTCGAAGCGCGCACCAGCGGTGAACTGCTGAATAGGTTTATGGCCAACCAGCTCGACCTGGCCATCACCGTCAGCGCACAGCCGTTGGCCCAGGGCGAACGGCTGGGGCCGGTTCAGCCGCTGTGGGTGGCGGCCGAGGGCTTCAGTTGCCCGCCGAATACGGCGCTGCCAATCACGGTGCCGGTCGCCGGCTGCCCGTACCGTGCGGCGGCGTTGCAGACGTTGAAGGATCACGGGATTTACCACCGGGTCTTGCTGGAGAGCCCCAACTCCACGGCGGTCGAGGCCTGTATCCGCAGCGGCGTGGCGGTGGGTTTGATCGAGGAGAGCCGCATGGGCAAAGGGCTGACGCAAGTGATTGCAGGGTTCGAGTTGCCAGCGCTGCCGGTGCATCATCTGTACCTGCTGTGCGATAGCAGCAATGCATTGGCCTTACACCTGTATGAGCAGGTTAAACACGGCTTCCACCTCTAAACCCTCACGCCGCGCCGAAGCGCGCCAGCACCGCCTCGACAAATCGTCGCAACTTGGCGGTGCGCTGCCGGTTGGCCGTGTAAACCAGGTGCATGGATCGGCTGGGTGCCTCAAACGCCGGCAGCACGCGTATCAATTCGCCTTTGGCCAACGCGGTGCGCAGGAAGTCTTCGGGGCCGAGAACGATGCCGAACCCATCCAGTGCCGCCGACATCAACGCCCTGCTTTCATTGATTTGAAGACGGCTGGCAACCTGCACCTTGTAGGGCGTCGCGCCTTGGTGGAAGACCCACTCGCGATCCGCCGGGCGTGACCAGAAGGCGTAGCCCAGGCATTCATGCTGCTCAAGGTCCGCTGGCAATTGCGGTGTGCCCCGCGCCGCGAGGTAAGCCGGCGCTGCGCAGACCACCAGCCGATAAGGCGCCAGCGGCCGGGCCGTCAAGCCAGTGGTGCCCAGAGGACCGATCCGGAAGGCCGCCTCATAGCCTTCCTCCACCAGGTCAACGAAACGATCCGTCAGGTGCAGGTCGATTTCCACGTCCGGGTTATCGCGCAAAAAGGCAGTAATCAGCGGCATCAGGCTGTAGGAGCCGAAGGTGACCGGGGCGGTGATTTTCAGCTTGCCGCGCGGTGTGTCGTTCATGATCTGGGCCAGCGAATCGGCAGCCTCGGCCTCCGTCAGGATATGTTTGCAACGCTCGTAGTACGCCTGCCCCAGCTCGGTCAGGCTTTGCCGACGCGTGGTTCGGTTGAGCAAACGGGCGCCGAGGCGTTGCTCCAGCGCGGCAACATGTTTGGCCACCATCTGCGCCGACAGGCCCAAGCGCTCGGCGGCACGTGCGTAAGAGCCCAACTCGGCGGCCACCACAAAGGCATTCATGCTTGAAAGGCGGTCCATCATTCCCTACTCCCAGTAACAACAGCCAAACCAAAACGCACATTTATCGCCAGTTGGTTGCCAATCATCATAGCCGCTCTACGATTTACGAGGAGCAAGGCCATGAAGATCGGCGTGATTGGAGCAGGCTTTATCGGACGTGCCGTGGCACAGCTCGCACTGGCTGCCGGGCATGAAGTGATGTTGAGCAACTCTCGGGGCCCGCAAACCATGAGCAGCGTGCTCAGCGGCATACTGGGCGTTCAGGTGGGCAGCGCTGAAGACGCCGCCCAATTTGGCGACGTGGTGCTGGTGGCGATTCCCCTGGAACACTACCGCAGCGTTCCGGCGCACTGGCTGGAAGGCAAAACGGTGCTGGACGCGAACAATTACTACCCGAACCGCGATGGGCATATCCCGGTGCTGGACCGCTTTGAAACCACCACCAGCCGGCTGCTCGCCGAGCACTTACCGCATTCACACGTGGTGAAAGTGTTTAATGCGATCTTTGCGCCGGACCTGACGCAAGACGCCCGCCCCCATGGCGCACCCGACCGCCGTGCACTGCCGGTGGCCGCCGATGACGCCACGGCAAAGGCGCACGTCATCCGCCTGCTCGACGAACTCGGTTTCGACGCCGTGGACGCCGGTGGGCTGGATGAAAGCTGGCGCTTTGAACGGGCGAAACCCGCCTATTGCGTGCCACTGGACCAAGCAGGTTTAAAAGCGGCGCTGGCCGCGGCCGAACGCACGGTTGAACTGCCGGCGGTCGAGCGCGTTCGCGCCTGAACACCTGCCGACAAAAAGCCCGCTGACCGTTACCGGTTCAGCGGGCTTTTTAACATCAGGCTTGGCTTACAGCGCCAGGTCAGACGCCGGCTTGCTCGGCTCAGCCGCAGGCTTGGCAGCCTCGGTGGCCTGGATCGCCTTTGGTGCGGTCAACTGCGGAATCGCAGGCGGTGGGGTCAGTTGCAGGACGCCGGCCGTGTAGGCCCATTCCTTGGCAACAGCCTCAGGACTGTCGTTCAGCTTGGTGCCGTAGCTCGGTACGATCTGGTGCAGCTTTGCCTGCCACTCAGGGGTCGCCACCTTGTCCTTGAAGATTTTTTGCAGCACGGTCAGCATGATCGGAGCCGCGGTGGACGCGCCTGGCGATGCACCCAACAGGCCTGCAATGGAGTTGTCGGCGGAGCTGACCACTTCGGTGCCGAGTTTCAGGACGCCGCCCTGCTCTTCGTCACGCTTGATGATCTGCACGCGCTGACCGGCTTGCCACAGGCGCCAGTCTTCTTTCTTGGCGTTCGGGAAGTACTCTTTCAGGGCGTTGTAGCGGTCGTCATCCGACAGCATCAGTTGGCCAGCAAGGTACTCGACCAGTGGGTATTCACGCACACCGACGCGGGTCATTGGCCAGATGTTGTGGGTAGTGGTGCTGGTCAGCAGGTCCAGGTACGAGCCTTCTTTCAGGAACTTGGTCGAGAAGGTCGCGAATGGGCCAAACAGAATCACGCGCTTGCCATCCAGCACGCGGGTGTCCAGGTGCGGCACCGACATCGGTGGCGCGCCAACCGAAGCCTTACCGTAGGCCTTGGCCATGTGCTGCTCGGCGATGGCCGGGTTATCGGTCACCAGGAACGAACCGCCGACCGGGAAGGCAGCGTAGTCCTTGGCTTCAGGAATGCCCGACTTTTGCAGCAGGTGCAGTGCACCGCCGCCCGCGCCGATGAACACGAACTTGGCGTCGGTTTCGGTCTTGGTGCCGTCTTTCAGGTTTTTGTAGCTCACACGCCACGAACCGTCGGCGTTACGGGTGATGTCCTGCACTTCGCTCGACAGTTTCAGGTCGAACTTAGGCGTGGTTTGTAGGTGAGCAACGAACTGGCGGGTGATCTCGCCGAAGTTCACGTCGGTGCCGATCGGGGTCCAGGTGGCCGCGATTTTCTGGTTCGGGTCACGCCCTTCCATCATCAGCGGAACCCATTTGGCGATCTGCGCCGGGTCTTCGGAGTACTGCATACCGGCGAACAGCGGGCTCGCTTGCAGGGCTTCGTAGCGTTTTTTGAGGAACTTGATGTTGTCATCGCCCCACACGAAGCTCATGTGCGGTGTGGAGTTGATGAACGAACGCGGGTTCTTCAGCACGCCCTGCTGGACCTGCCAGGACCAGAATTGACGGGAGATTTGGAACGCTTCGTTGATCTCGACCGCTTTCGGGATCTCAACGTTGCCGTTCTTGTCTTCCGGGGTGTAGTTCAGCTCAGCCAGGGCCGAGTGACCGGTACCGGCGTTGTTCCAGCCGTTGGAGCTTTCTTCGGCCACGCCATCGAGGCGCTCGACCATCTCCATCGACCAGTCCGGCTGCAGCTCATTGAGCCATACACCCAGGGTCGCACTCATGATGCCGCCGCCGATCAGCAGCACATCGACTTTCTTTGCCTCTTCCGCGTGAACGGAGGTGATCCCCATCGACAAAGCCAGCCCCAGCAGGGCAGTGTTTACTTTTTTAAACATCAGTAGCACCTATGATAAAACGCCATCCGCCCCACTGCCCCTGAGCATGGGCAACCCTCTATCACGCCGCGCCAGGCAGCGCACCGCGGGGGTTTGCACATTCACATAAGGACCGCAGGGTGGGCACACAAGGCCGACGTATCGACCTCACTTTTATGTCCCTTCTGCGCTGACTTCTTATCATTATTGGCTTCAGCTACCTGGGCAACAGCCAACCGCCGGGACGTATACGGGTGTACGCACCGGGGAAAGACTAGACCAAGACGGCGCGCAGAATATCACGCTAAACAGCGTTTATGCGTCGTTTGGCCAATTGACAGCACTAAAACAGGACTTTTCCCCGCCCCTGTCAAGCCGAGCGAGCGCGACGTGGGGTCACAGGGTAGCAATCGGGTGGAACTCTCGCGTTCAAGGCTGTTCTAGACACCTTCGCCGCTGCTTGCGTAGCATCGGCGGCGGTCCTTCGTGCACTTCACCCACACAGAGTTACCCATGACTATCCAGCAAACACCCGGGCACGTACTGCCCGCGCGCAGCGCCGCCAAAATGGAAGCTGCCATGGCCGTGGGCGCCTTCGCGATCGGCACCGGCGAATTCGCCATCATGGGCCTGATGCCCGACATCGCCCACAATTTGAATTTGAGTGAACCGCAAGTCGGCCACGCCATCAGCGCCTACGCG
Organism: Pseudomonas antarctica; assembly: GCF_001647715.1. Classification (NCBI taxonomy): domain Bacteria; kingdom Pseudomonadati; phylum Pseudomonadota; class Gammaproteobacteria; order Pseudomonadales; family Pseudomonadaceae; genus Pseudomonas; species Pseudomonas antarctica. The sequence goes on along the minus strand of NZ_CP015600.1, from coordinate 1,905,260 downwards.
CTGGGCGTGATGGTCGGCGCCCCGCTGCTGGCCATCCTCGGCGCCAAGCTGCTGCGCAAACACATGCTGTTATTGCTGATGGGCCTGTACGCGCTGGGCAACCTCGCCACCGCCTTCACCCCGACCTTCGGCTCGCTGGTGGCCTTCCGCTTTATCAGCGGCCTGCCCCATGGCGCCTATTTCGGCATCGCCGCCGTCGTCGCCTCGAGCATGGTGCCCAACGACAAACGCGCCGGCGCCGTGGCCCGCGTGATGATGGGCCTGACCCTGGCCATGCTGCTCGGCAACCCCATCGCCACGTTCCTCGGCCAACACCTGGGCTGGCGCTCGGCGTTCGCGCTGGTCAGCGCCATCGCCGTGTGCACCCTCTTCCTGGTCTGGCAATTCGTACCCGACCGCCGCGACGAACCGCGCAGCGACCCACGCAAAGAACTGCGCGCCTTCACCAAACCGCAGGTGTGGATGGCACTGTCGATTGGCGCAGTTGGGTTTGCCGGGATGTTCTGCGTCTTCAGCTACCTCGCCCCGACCATGCTCGAAGTGACCAAAGTCTCGCCACAATGGATTCCCTTCGGCCTCGCCGCCTTTGGCGTAGGCGGCATCATCGGCAACATCGCCGGCGGCAAGCTGTTCGACCGCATGCAGTTCCGCGCGGTGGGCTTGATCTTGGTGTGGTCGATAGCCGTGCTGCTGTTCTTCCCCTTCGCGGCATCGTCGCTATGGGGCGTGCTACTGAGCATGGGCCTGGTCGGAACCATGGTGGCGTTGGCCGCACCGCTGCAGATCCGCCTGATGGACATCGCCCACGAAGCCCCGAGCCTGGCGGCGGCGTCCAACCACGCAGCATTCAACCTGGCGAACGCGCTGGGGCCGTGGTTTGGCGGCATGGCGATTACGGCGGGTTACGGCTGGACCAGCACCGGCTACATCGGCGCCGCAACAGCGCTGGCCGGCCTGGGCATCTACCTCATCGCCCGCCGCATGAAGGGCGGCCACTAACCCCCACAGGTGGGAGGGGGCTTGCTCCCGATAGCAGTAGGTCAGTCACCACACAACTGACTGACCATCACTGCCTCAATCATCATGCAACAACCCCGACCCATACTCCCCATAACTACTCCCCAACCCACTGCCGCCAAAACTCATCTTGGCAGCCTTACTCGGGCTATGGTCCCCAAACGCCTGGCATCCCCCCGAAAAACAAGGGTCACTGCTCCCGCCCGACGACCCCGCCGAACAAGCGCCCAACAGCAACGTGCCAGCAATCATCACGACTTTAACCAGGTTCGAGATCATGTTTTCAGTTCCCTATGGGCTGGAGGCGCGGGGGTCCTCTCTTGAAGAGGATCGTAGACCTCAAAGGCACTGGGGATTATGAAATTTAGCGGGGTGACAGCATGGGTTCAGGTTGCCGCCTTGGGGTAAGGCGGCGGGGTTGGGGTCAGGCTGTGGCTTGGCTGGCGGCGGGCGCGACTTGCTCTTGGGCTCGGTTGACGAGTAGAGCGCTTAGGTCGATGAGTTGTTGAATGCCGAGGATGATGGCGCGGTGCGGGTCTTCGAGGTCGAAGGCCAGGTTGGCGGCCATTTGGTTGGCGGACTCGAGGTTTTCGGCGGCGTTGGCTAGGAGGGTTTCGGTGTCGATGTTGGGGCTGACGTGGAATAGGTTGCCGGGTGGGTGGTCGGCGGGGGCGGCGGCGGCGTCAGATGGCGGCAGGTAATGGTGAATTGCTCGTTGGGCAGCCGTTTGTAGTTTGGCATCGACGGGCGCTGTGTTTTGATCGACATAAGGATTGCGTGATTTGTTAGGCATTGGCGAAGCTCCAAATATTTTCGGGAGTTAAAACGCCTTAGCAATACGGACTTCCACCTCCGGCCGCTGAGTTTGCAGCGGCTTGAGGAGGTTAGCGATGGGTGGTCTGACGGGCAAGCTGAGAAAAGTGTGGGAAGGTTCCTAGGGCGTATCGTGGTCTGACCCCGATATACCATAATGATTACACCAAGCCTTAATGGGACAGAAAAGGCTAGTATTCTCTCAAATAGAGCGGTCATATGAGGTGAAAACCACGAAGACAAGGCTGAATTACCGAGTCCAAACCAAGTTCTTCGAGTAAGGAGCAAGTAATAGATGACTGTTAAGATTGAAGATATCGCGGATTTCATTTTTGATTACGCAAAAAAATATCGAAGTGCCTATGCAAAGGCCAAGGAGCCTCCACCAGCAGGCCCAGGCTACCCTGACCTAGTGCGGTCGCCCTACCTTGAGGCCGCAAAACTTACAGTTTATGTAGCCTCGGACGGCGTTATCATCTCTCAAGAGAGCGAACCTGAGCACCAATGGTTTATTGCTGGTGGCCCAGCTATCAAAGTAGATTATGAGCCTACTAGAACCCCAACTGAGCATACCTTACTTTTAAAAAGCCAAAACTTATTTGGCAAGAACATAGGAATCTATAGGGTAGTATCTAAGAAACCATTAGCCTCGTGCGTCTGGCGAGGACGAATACAAAACATTGTCAGAGAACTAATAGTAGAAGATAAGGAAGTAAACATACAACTCACGCTTCGAGAGATTGACACACCATTCCGAAACCTAATCAACATCCTGACATTTGGCGCGCTTGGAGAAATTTTAGACGTTCATTTTTCAGATAGCGACGCAGATTATGGCAAATCGCATCTAGTTCAAAACATGGGCTTTTTCCCGGCCGATAACAACAACCGACGTTTTTTCAAGTATTTGGAAATAATTAGCCATTCCGATACAGCTGCATGGGACAAGCGCTTGATCTATTTAAAAGTCCAGCAAGACTTACGCAGGGATCTTGGCGCAGCTCTTACGGCCTCCGCAAATGAGAATCTTGGTGGATTGATCTCACAGGGAGCAGAACCAAAATGGCTCGAGGCTTACAGTGACCGCTTAGACGCACTTAAGGCCGCAATTGCTGATTTAGGTAACGCGTTGAAATTTCATGAAGATGAAATCGAATCCGTTTTTCACGAGATACTGGAGAAGCATCCACTTCTACTTGACGTGTATGGATTTTGTGAAAGCAAGCCTGAGCTTCGATACCCTGAAGGATATAACTCACCAATTGGAAAAACAAAACTACAACCAGACTTTATAATCCGATACCCAGACCAATCTTACAAGCTCATTGAAATAGAACGCCCCTCAAAGAAGGTTGCGACAACACAGGGCCAACCGCGAGCTGAAGTTAGTCAAGCCGTTTTCCAAACAGCCGAATGGAAGCATTTCTTCAAAACCCACTATCACTTGATATCATCACGTTATCCTGGCATCCAATCTAAATGCAAGACCTCCGTAATCATGAGTCGATTTACACAGGAACACTTCAAAAACGTCGCCGACGCACGCGAATATATGGGGCTTATGATGGAACAGTTCAATATTGATGAGTTTTTGACCTTCGATGACCTCTTCGAGCGAGCTTTAACTGCCTATAACATGCTCTCAGGCTTATCGCTGCAGAGCGATTTAACCCCAAATATCGGGGTCAGACCCTGAGGGATCCCCGATTTTTCTTACCAAAAATCAAGAAGTTGGAATATTGAAGAGACCTGCATGAGTCGGCAACTTGGTTTGGGGGGATATCGGGGTCAGACCACGATATACGCTATCACGTCGCACCATCAGAGGGTTTCGCGCAGAGTTTCCTTAGGGTGATTCGCTTTTGAGGATGCTTGCTACCATCGCCCGAAATGCCCGTTGTTGGGTGATCGAAAAGCCCAGGGCAACGATGATCACACTCAGCCAGATCAAAAAGATCTTGAATGGATCGAACTCAAGAACCACCAGCGCCCAGGTCACCAGAGCGCCACCGATGCTACCCACCCCCCACCAGGCGATGAGTATGGGCTGCACCACCTTTTGAATATCTCGATAGAGCAGCAACCGGGCGGCCCCCATTAGCAATAAAACCATCCCCGTCCAACCGAAAGCAGCCATCAACGGCAGCGACGAACCCTGACGCTGATACAAAAAAGCCACCCATTCGTAGAACGGCCCCAATGCGCTCATCTGCTGGAACGTATCGCGGCTGGGCAACTGCCACTGGGCCCAGTGCGCTGGATCAATGACCTGCAGCGCAAGGCTGAACAACGCCACCAAGACGCCACACAAACCAAGGGCTCGCCACGCCGGGACAGCAATACGGTAGTTGTTCACATTGCGCAGCCGTTCTACGCCGAACACCGTATCGGTTTGCTCGCCCCGGGCAATCACGGTTTTGCCGTTACGCTGGATCGCGGTGCCAATCACGAGTACCTCCAGACCTTCGCTCAAGAGAACCTCGCCCTGCTGGCGGTGTCCCTTCCCCGCTATGTATCGATAGTCCTCCGGTTCTGGCACCTGGCCTGAGAACAGATCAATGCCCGCAGCCAAGATATCCACAGTGCCGTGGGCATCTTTAAGGGCAAAATTGCTGCATTGTACGTCGGTAAATACCGTCCTCCATTCGTCCTTGTCGACACTGTTGCGGTAACTTTCCTCGATTCGTATCGAGTACCCCGCACAGGGCAAGCCATTCACCGGGGATAACCGCGACTCCTTGAGCACCACGACGCCACAGACCTTTACCAGGCCTGGTGCCAGCGAGTACGAAGGGCTGAGGTGCAGGCGCTTGTCTGCATGGTAGAAGCCTTTGTTCATGGTGACGGCATCCCTGTCTACGTGTAGTGGCTTGCATTAGAAAACGGTCACCCGGTTGCAACTCCGGGTCCTGCGCCGACCGAATTTCCGGGGGCTATCGGGGGATATCGGGGATATCGGGGATATCGGGGATATCGGGGTCAGACCACGATATACGGCACAATGATCTCCTTGAGATCCGCGACGTTATCCAAAGCGGGGAAATTTCTTACAGCATCAGGCTTATTCCCTGGATCACCTTATCACTCCCGCGTCGCACCGATGATGGATTGGAACGACTAATCCTACAGGCCTTACAGAACGGGAACTACAGCACCTTCGCCACAAATCCGTACCACTTTCGTACCAGCACTACTCCCGCGTGCTCATCCCAAGCTCCTTTTTCGCGGGCTTTCGCAAATCCGAGAGTTGACACTGCTATGCTTGAATTCTTTCAAAACGAGCCGCAAACCATGGCAAGCGAGTACTCACTGACGGACGTGCTGGAACGGATTTATCAAAATCAACTGGCCTTAGAAGCGGCTGTGATGGAGCTGACTCTTTGGACTGAGCAGCAAAACGCTTTAGAAGTAGGTGAGAATGTTCGGGGGGCACTTCATACGATTGGTGAAAACGCGGGCCATATCAAACAAGGCCTGGCTCGATTGAGAGGGACGGACCTCACCTAAATGGCAGGTATTGGAAAAAAGCGGCCATCGGACGCGCATGAAACTATGTGCGATTCACTTCGCAGCAATCTTGTAGCATCGTTAATAACCCAAGGCGGCATACTTTTTGATGCCTTGGAAGCCAGCCTCATACGTCACTTTGAACATAGGAAAGTAGGTCATACGGAATGAAATTTCTCGACGATATAATGCAGGCAATCTCTGGAAACACAAAAACAAAAATCGAAGATCCATTCATTGGCGCATTCATAGGGTCATGGATAGTCTGCAATTGGGAACATTTGGCAATATTAATGTGGGGCGACGGGAACGCCGCAGAAAGAATTAACGCTCTCAGCAAGTACTTCAAAGACACTCACATATTTGAATTAAACACAGTACTTACAATCCCTCTTCTCATGACACTGCTATTTTTGTTTGTCTTCCCATGGGCATCGCTCTTATTGAAGTCCTTACAAAAGTTTGCGAATGAACGCCTGCACCAACAAGCAATATCAATTGAGGTTAGCAAAGTCAGGGAGCAGGAAATACTAAACAAGCAACAATTATTAGCAGACCCCAATAAGAAATTTTTAGAGCAGAACGCACAGTTGGACATTGATCGTCGACAAGAAACGATCGAGCAGCTTAAACTTAGAACTTTCAGATTTAAACAAAAAGCCGAAACAGCGGCAGCAGAATCGGAAGCAGCTACAGCCTCAGCGGCGGAAGCCAAAAGCAGAGCGTTTCAGGCAGAGCTAGAAGAGGAGAAAAAACAGAAATATGCCGAATTAGAACGGCAACGGTTCAATGTGGAAAGTGCTCGATTAAAGTCAACGCAAGCGTCTAACCGTTTCCCATCATCTTATAGCTTCATGCTGGCAATTGCAGAAAGTTTGAAAGCCGATGAAGTCCAACTATCCTTAACCGGCCTAGGCGAGATAGTTGCAATGATTTTTGGTTACGAAAACTTTCTCTCTTTAGTTCACGACGAAAACTTCAACAATGATAAGCTATCGCAAGTTTCATGCATTTACTACGACCCTAAAGTTTTTGCATCAAGGCTCGAATCGATCGTGCAGAACGAAGATTCCTACAATGCGGATCTAGAATCCGGCCTTCTATTTGATCATGTGATATCTGTCTTGGAAGATCTAAAATATAAAATACTCACAGAGGATCAAGTAAAGGATATTTGCAGAGATGCCTGCGAGAACTTTAAGTATGACTTACTAAATGGAGAAGAGTTTTCAGGACCCATATCAGAATCTGACACCCACATTGAAGATATTGAGATTGGAGAATTGGACTCTTTTACATTTAATGGTGGCCTGAGCGCCGTTTTTAGTGGTTCAGCAAGCGGTTCACATAGAAACGATACTGAGCTTCCTGGCCGCGACATTAAATTCAATGTCGAGATTAAAAACACAGTGCTGTTCGGTACAAGAGCTTTGGGGAAATTTGAGCTTGGTGAAATTTCGGCAAGTTTGATTGACTATGACTATGATTTCGAGAGCGAAGATGAAGCTAATTCAACTTGGGCACCACGAAACTGACTCTAGGCCGCTAGTGGTGTTTGGCGAGTAACTAGTGTGTATAGCCGACAGGTAGCAGTGAATCGTCTCTGACTTCGTAGAGTCTGCACGTCTGCATTTGGCCGATTGCCGACACTCAAGCGCAAGATCTATAGTTTTATGGGTGATGGATTGGAACACCTAAGCATATAGGCCTTACAGAACAGGCACTGCAGCACTGCCTCACCCCATCCGTACCACATTTGTACCAACACCACTTCCAAGCAGTATCGCTCTGCCCCTGACGACAGGCGGCAATCGGCTAGGAGCGGTAATTCGCAGGCGGATTATTGGATGGAGCCCAGGATAGAAACGTCTGAAAGTAGTCCGCCGCGCGCCTGCGTCATGAGGCCACGGGCAGTGTCCAACGAGTGATCAAGCAATATATTTCTACAGCATCAGCGCGAACCTTTAAAGCTTGCTTTTATCCCGCATGGCAATACAATATCACTCGATAATTAACCTATGACATTAGGGTTTAATTAAACTTATTTAAGATTACGTAAGTTACTACAGTTAATGTCAGAGCCGTGATCAAAATTTAAGCATAGTAAATTAGAAGGAAGCTGTTATGACAAGGTGGAGTCGCGAATTTCAAGAAGGCGCTTTTCACGAAAGCTGGAAAGCACTGACTTCAAAAATTCCAGAGGTAACTGTTGATGATGAGACAGTAACAACGACTGTCGAGGAAATAGCGCGACTTCGTAAAGCAGTCACATTTGCAGATGGCATAATATCCAATATTGATCCAGAACTTACACCTAAGTCGGTCTGGGCTAATTGTGTGCCACAAGCTCAATCCTGCCTGCAGCAGATAAACAACTATAACATGAATAGAAATACCACACACCTTGTACATGCCAATGAACACTTCGACAACATACTCACATATGTCCGCCCATATATGGTGCCTCCCAGCGAAGCCCTTATTGGATATGGTAATGCCAGCCAGAGCTTCTCTGAAACAATTTCAGAACATCTTCAGTCATTCAGTGATAAATCAGCCAAAATAACATCTGAACTATTGCAAGCACTGGAAAACGCTAAATCCAGCGATTCCGCCATCACCGAAATAGAGCAAAAAGTAAAGCTTGTAAATAATTACCTTTTTGAAGGGGTTGATGGTGAATCGGGTGCTGAGCAGAATATTCAAGGTTTAGTAGTCGATACCGAAGCAAAATATCAAGAGGTCGCAGCTTTACACCAGACTTTGCTGGATGGGCCGAACTCTCTCTCTATGAAAATAAATGCCACATTCAAAGAAACTTCAGATATACATCAAAACCTAGCAACTCTGCTTGACTCTTCCAAATCAAAAACGGCCGAGCTAATGGCCTTTTACGACCAAGTTTTTGGCTTGACTTCCCTAGAAAACCTAGATCACCCACAGAAAGGTTTAAAAGCTGAGATCGATTCCAGAATAGAACAATTAAAAAAACAAGAAACCGATCATGAAACACGTCACAAAACCATGCTTAACAAGATTGAAGCTTTACTACCAGGTGCGACTAGCGCGGGCCTAGCATCATCTTACAAGATATTGAAAGATCGTTTCGAGTCCCCCATAAAAAATTACACAAATATCTTTTATGGCTCTATGGCAGCGCTGATTTTTGGTAGTCTTATCTTTGTAATTGACAGCGTTGCTCTTTGGCCTTTCCAAGTCTCATTAGTTAAGGCTGCTGGATGGGAAGAGATGCTTCGAACGATGCTGACGAGACTACCTATTGCGTTACCTGTGGTTTGGCTAGCCGTATTTTCGGCAACCAGACGCAGTCAGTACGAGCGCCTACAGCAAGAATATGCCCACAAGGAAGCGTTTGCGTCGTCCTATGAGAGTTACAAGAAACAGCTGCAAGACCTTGGGACTAGCACTGAAACTCTACAACAAGAACTAATCGCCAAAGCTATTGAGGCAATCTCTTTCAATGCATCAAAAACACTCGATGGAAATCACACAGAAAAACTGCCACTAATGCAAATCCTAGATAAAATTAGTACAGATGACTTAAAGAAAATTATAGAGAGCATTAAGCAACGCTAAACAGGTATAGGCTCGCAACTATTAAAGATGGAGAGTCCATTTCTGTAAATAAAAGTTTAGTGAGTTAGATTCACTTAGCAGTCGAGCAAGACACTCTGACTTACTAACCCACAATTTATTCTGGGAATATGAATTCACCAAATTTTAATAGATACCTGAGCGTTTACTTTCGGGCCAGACAGTCCACGAAAGGCAGCTTTGGGCCGGTTCCTGCGAGGCAGACGAAAACAATGTTGCCGATAACGCCATTGCGGCTATAGAAACGCTGGACACGAATGAAAAAGCGCTTGCAGATACGATTTTGCGATTACGGCAGTGATAAGATAATGCTGTTAATTTGAACATGCTTAACTGCTCAGGATTAAGTCACTCGCAAGCGCTCAGGTTGTTCCCTTCCTTTAAAAAAGCGTTGCCCAAAAAAATTGTGGAGATTAAGGATGAATCACCCAGAGCTGAAAATAAGCTACTCAAATATCGAACCCCGAGCGAAGCGTTTAAAAGCAGCGCTTGCCTCGGAACTTGAGCATTTACTTAACTCAAAAGGCGTGACATTAGGTGTTCCAATAGAGGCTCGGGTGAAAGAGTGGTCCTCTATCGAGGAGAAATTGGTACGAAAATCACTGGCCCTTGAAAAAATCGAAGAGCTTGATGATCTCGTTGGACTACGTCTAATCTTGCTCTTTCGCAGAGATCTCAAAGCTGTAGACGAATTGCTACGTAATTCGCTGTTCATCAAAAGTGCCGAAGATACTTCACTAAGATTGTCAGATACTCAATTCGGCTACCAATCCCAACATTACATCGTTGAAGCACCAGCTAAATGGCTAAGTATCCCTAGCTGGGGTGACCTTGGTGGGATACGCGTCGAAATACAGGTTAGGACAATGGCCCAACATATTTGGGCCGCAGCATCACACAAACTTCAATATAAACGTGAGGCAAGCGTCCCTCTTCCACTCCGGCGCTCAATCAATCGAGCTTCCGCGCTTCTCGAAACGGTAGATATCGAGTTCGATCGGTTGCTGGAGGATCGACTAATTTATCTCGCTGACGATCTTCAAAATGAAACCGCAACGTCCCCGCTCAACGTCGAAATTTTGGACTCGATTCTCGTTAAGACTTTTCCTTCTGCGAACCGGACCACAGAGGGTGATTTTGACGAGCTCTTGGTTGAACTCGAACATTTCGGAATAAAAACTGCGGGCCAATTACAAGATCTGTTGGAAAAGCACTTGGTTTCGATTATGGAGGAGGATGCTAAGTACGCTGAGAATGAAGGCTTAGATTTCTATTTCCAACACATTGGGCTGGCCAGAGAGGCACTCCGTATAGAATTTGGAAATGACGCAGTAACAGAATTCATGCAAGCTAATAACCATGCCGCAGGCGATGATTACTTCGATGTCGATGACTAAGGCTCAGCCTGGGTACGTCCATTCGTCGCTGTGAGTAGGTCAGAGTTTCTGACGACAAGTGAAAAAAACGCCGTTTATGTTCAAAAGGCCCCTACACCTAAGCCAGGTGTGGGGGCCTTTTTTTATGCCCGCGGAAAGCACTACAACATGGACTGGTATGCCGATGCCCCCTACAGTGGTTTTACACACTACCTGCCATTCACGCGGAAAAGGATGCCAATCATGACGACCGATACCATCGACCCAGGTTTTGAAGCTAACTTCATCAATGAGCGTTTCGCGGATATGCAACGAAACAACCCCGCCGAAGCCGTCATAGTCCAGGGCATCATGGATGCGCTCGACTACCAAAAGGCAGTCATCCGCAATGAGCTGCAACTACGTAACATGTTGCTGGCATTGGGTGGTCAATTGGTGCGGCGTTCTGAAGGCAGCTTGCCCCGCCTGCAGGGATGGCTGGCACAGTTCGTTAAGGACGGGGCATTAACCTCTGATCAAGCCATGAGCTTCATGCATCAAGCCGAGGCGATTCAATCATGAGTGCGCGTGACCGTAACGACGTGAACTATGCCGTCACCGCCGCTCTGGAGGAATGGACCCGCGACTGGGATCTGGGCAAAACTTTTTTGAAGTGCCGGAACTGCGGGGGTCTTCAGACCTTCCACGGCGGCGGTGGGGGCCAACCATTTACTGCGCATAAAGCAAAATGCCTGGCCGCAAAGCGTAGCGAGCATTTCCCGCTGTACGAGCTGCGCGCCGCCCTGGATACGCTAAGTGCGATAACGCCATGAGCCTCCAGGCGCCTGGTCGCGCTATAGCGCTTGTCATTAGTGAATGTCGCTTCAATCCCAGCAACCGTTGCCAACGGCAACCATTTGACGCCGTGCAGGTGAGAGTGTGGGCGCGTGAACGTAAAGGTTGTGAGCGCAGCACAATGCAGTACGCAGCTTCATAAGCGCCTTGCCCTAGGCATCTTTCGCGCTTTCATGTTGACCCACGGGAATGAGGTTAGGAGGGTTAGTTTTTTGCTGGGTGCTCTGAAAGCCTTATCTATTAAGGCTTTTCGAAGGTTTGGAAAGGTTAGCTTTTCGGTTAGGTCTGGTTATTTCCTAACCTTTGTTAGCGTTAAATATTCAATATATTAATTCCTTTAAAAACAGATAGTTACAAAACACTAACCTTTGACCTAACCCAAACTAACCCATCAAAGTTAGGTCTCAAGCCCAACAAATACGGGCATCCCAAACCAATCACACCCTCTCAAAAAAAAACTAACCTTTTTCCCGAGGCACCTACAGAATTCAGCCGTCCGTGCGTGCTTATAGGCGTTCCGCAAACCATGCACCATCGCAGGGTTCCGCAGGTTTCTGCCTCCTCCCAAACTTCAAGCAAGCGCCCAGCCTGAGCCGCCGAGAATGGTCCGCAGGTCCGCAGAAAAATCGACCCATATAGCCCGCAGGCGAGGTGGGGGGACGACGGCGCGCGCCAAGTGATGCCCACCCACTGTCCAACGCCATCTCGCTGTTTTCTTTGACGCACGCCACTATTTCTGCCCGATCGGCAAGCGGGCAGCGAAAGAAGCACAACAAACGTCTGCTGGCAGCAAATGGATTATTTATGGATCACTCACAGTTGGACCGAAGCATGGCGAACTGCTATACCTCGCTGAAGCTTGCAAAGAGGAAGCAAGCTCCGGTGGCTGACAGATGGAGAACTTGTCAAAGTGTTTCCGCAGTAGTTTTGCCAACGTTCCATCCCCTCATCCGTTAGGAGAGAAAAAATGGTCGATGCGAAGTTTGTTGGTGTAAACATCAGGAATAACGGCGGGCCCGGTGTTATCCAGGTGGGGAGTAATTTGAAATTTGAAGCCCACGGAGGTGAAATTTCGGGTAATCAGGGTCCAGGTCTCGTCCAGCGGGAACATACTCTGGTGGAGAAACTGGGTCTCCCTACACAAACCGATCCAAAAGAATTGGCTGAACTGTTAAAAGTCTTGCTGCCGTTGCCAGATGGAGAAAGGCAGGCGAAGGTAGCTGAAAGTGGGCTGTTCAATAAAATCAAAACGTATGCCCTTGACAGCACCACATTGCTGAGCAACATCACGTCCCTGGCGAGCAACCCGCAAATACAGCAGATTATCCAAGCACTTTCTGCTTGAGTCTCCCGCGAACACGTTGAAATGCGTCCTGTGGTCACGAAGGCCACAGGTCGCAGCATCAACTCAGAATAACCCGCCCAAAGCTTCAGGCTCCCAATTCAAGATAATCAGCTCCCCGCTGACCTCGGCTTTCCCCTGCCGATGATTCGCCGTGCTGTATCGGATGTCCACCGTCTCGAAGTGAAACCCCTCGAACACTCGCCGGATATCAGGGTGATCGTTAATGCTCACCATCACCTTGCCTTTGCAGCGCCGCATGAATTCGGCCATTCGTTCATAGTTCTCGAAAGGGAAGTCCACGCCATAGCCGGCGGTCTGCCAGTAAGGCGGGTCCATGTAGTGGAAGGTATGCGGCCGGTCGTACCGCTCGGCGCATTCAAGCCACCCCAGGTTCTCGACGTACGTACCCGAAAGTCGCTGCCAGGCGGCGGACAGGTTCTCTTCGATCCGCAAAAGGTTAATGGCCGGCCCCGTGGTGGCGGTGCCGAACGTCTGGCCGCTGACCTTGCCCGCAAAAGCATGGTGCTGCAGATAGAAAAACCGTGCCGCCCGCTGGATGTCAGTGAGCGTCTCCGGCCTGGTCATCTTTTGCCATTCGAACACCTGGCGTGAACTGAGCGCCCATTTGAACTGGCGCACGAACTCTTCCAGATGGTTCTGCACCACGCGGTACAACGTCACTAGGTCGCCGTTGATGTCATTGAGGACTTCAACCGGCGCAGCCTGGGGCCGCATGAAGTAAAGCGCGGCGCCGCCGGCAAAGACCTCGACGTAGCATTCGTGGGGCGGGAACAGTGGGATAAGACGGTCTGCCAGACGACGCTTGCCGCCCATCCACGGGATTATTGGTGTGCTCATAAGTGATCCTTGTTTTGAAAATTGGATTCGCTTAGGCTTCGCACCCCCTGCGCAGTGGGGCGAGGCCTTGGTTGGAGCACTCGGCGTGTTCGAGTGTTTCAGCGTCGAACCGGTGTTGACGCACCGGTTCGTCGCCTCGTTTGCTGCGCAGGGGGTTTTAGGCCCCCACGGGAATTTCATAGGGTTTGAACCGCACAACCTCCTCCCCGAGCCAGTCATTCACTTGCGCCATACGCGCCTGAATCGGCTCCAATTCATTGGCTGCATAAATCTGCGCCGCTTCCCTAATCGACCCAAACCCACCCGCGTTCTGCGGCACGATGCCCATCAACTGTGGCGGAATGCGCAAGCTGGCCAGCACGTCGTCGCGGGTCTGGTTTTTGATCGAGTTGAACTCGTCCTTGGCCGTCACTTCACTGACCGGGATGATCTGCAGCCCATCTTTTTTCCCGTTCGGCGAGTACACGAACAGATTGCGGAAGTTGCCCGGCCCCTTGGAGTCCTTGAGCGCTTTGCGCAGGGAGTCGACATCCGCTTCGTTCTGCGCCGCGTCTGTCATGTAAAGAATGAAGCCGGCATGACTGCCGTTTTCGTAATACTTACGGCGAAACAGCGTGGCCGATTCATTCAACAACGCCGACTGCAAGGCACTGATCCACTCGGGCAGGCCATACACCTCTTGGTGCAAGTCGGCCTCTCGCAGGTGGAAAACCGTACCAGGTTCAAATTCGTGTTCTTCCTTCCAGCCCTGGACCATAAACAGCCGACCGTCCTTGCCGGAGCGCATGTACTTCGCCAACGGAGGCACCAGCTCACGCACCGGGCCGAGCATTGAGCGCCGCCCTTCCAGATAGCCGTTGCCCAGGCACAGAAAGTCCAGGGCAAACTGTTCGAAGGCAGCTCTCGAAAGCAGCCGATGCGGGATAAAGGTCTTGCTCAACAAGTTGCGCTTGAACATCAGCCCCGAATGCAAATGGACGCTGGAACCCACCGAGCGCGCCAAGCCGTCCAGAGACAGCGGCGGCTCATACCAACGCCCGTTAAACCAGCACTCCAGATAATCGAACACCTCCCGACCGCTCAGCACCGGGGATGGATCGCCAAAACTGAACGCCTCCATCTTGCTATCACTCCGCGGGATAAATTCCTGCGTTGCCACGGTGGACGCCTGGGCCAGCTGCTTGTTGTTTCTGCGGCGGTTCGACATTAAAAAATCTCCATCCGCCCGGTATTGGCAGAGGTCTGCCCCTCCAGCGGTTCGTTGTGCAATGCGTGAAAGAGCGCCCATGCCAGGTCGGCGTGGCCGGTGTTGTCGTTGCGGCCGGCGGTATAGGTGAATTGGCGACCGCCTGCGGTGATGGTCTTGCGGATCGCCATCAGCGACTGCGCCATGTCGGTCCAACCGGCATCGAACTCCAGCCGGCCCTTATGGATCACGTCGTAGGCCTTCAGTACCAGTCGCGTCTTGACCTCAGGCGAATAGCTGAAGGTGGTGACGTTGGGGAAGAATTGGCGCACCAGCTGTGCCACGCCGCTGCCCAGGCCTGTGACATCGATCCCGATGTACGTCACCCAGTAGCGGTCGCATACAGCTTTGATGAAGCTGGCCTGCGCTGCGAAGTCCATGCCACGGAACTGATGCCGCTCCAGCACCCGGAACTTGCCCCCCGGTACCAGCGGCGGCGCGACCACAACCATGCCCGAGCAATCGCCGGTTTCCGCCGGGTCATAACCCACCCACACCTGTCGGTCGCCAAAAGGCCGCATTGCAAACGGCTTGTAGTCCTCGGCCCACTCGACCCAGCTGTCGATCATGCACGGTTGAAGCATCGTAAGAGGGAAGATGCTCGCGCCATCGTCGACGAACTCGCACATCAGCAGGTTGGCGAACGCTTCGGGGCTGTACTCCCGGCGTAGCTCCTCAATGTCAAACAGGTCGCAACCGCCCTGCTCCGCGTCGAGGATGGTGACGATCTGGCGCCACAACCGATCCTCACAGAACCGACCTTGCTGGAGCGCGCCATGGGTAACATCGACCTTGGTGTGCTGCGCCGCCGGCTTACCTTTGTTGAAACGTTCGCCCGTCCAAAAGGTGTAGGCCTCATGCGCCATGGTCGATGGTGTAGAGAAGTAGGTTTTTCGCCACTTCTTGTGCATCGCCATGCCCGACGCGACCTTGTTCAACTCCTCAAACTTGAACGTCCAGAAGAATTCGTCGAAGTAGAAATTGCCGTGATAACCCTGGGCTGTGCGCGCGTTGGTACCGAGAAAAAACAGCTCGGCGCCGTTCGGCAAGACAATCGGGTCCCCGGTCAACTCGACACCGATGACCTCTCGGGCAAATGCCTGGATGTACCCGCGAAACAGATAGGCTTGGTTTTTCGACGCTGACAGGAAGATCTGATTGCGGCCGGTCTCCAGCGCATCAATGAACGCCTCGCGGGCAAAGTAGTAAGTGGCGCCGATCTGCCGGCTCTTGAGGATGACTCGGGTGCGCTGATTGCCCGCCCGGTACCAGTCTTTCTGGTAGTCGAAGCACCCGTCGATAAACGCTTCGCGCAGCAGCTCAATCTGGTCTTCGTTGATGTCGTTTTTGGGAGTCTTTTTCTTCGGCCCTTCATTGCGCTTCGCCAGGTTTGGGTTGAGTTCGGTTTCGGTACCGCCACCCTGGAAGCGCTGAATGCGCGCCTGACGCTCAAGCTGCCGGTGCAGCAGGTCGATCTCTTTGAAGTCGCCGCCGCTTTTGCCTTCCTTGAGGATCAGTTGCACCAACCGCGCCTCAAGCGCCCCGCCAATCCGCTCGACGTTGTCCGCCCGGTCCCAATCGTCGCGAGCCTTCCAGCTGTGTAGCGTTTTTTCCTTTTCGCCCGTAGCCTCGGCAATCTCGCAGATACGCCAACCCATCCAATAGAGGAACTTGGATTGGCGTCGGGGATCGATTGGGAGCAGTTCGGTCGTAATCATGGCCGCGATGCTGCCGCTCTGGCCTGCGAGTCAGTAGCTCCGTGCCTTGTAGCTCTGCCCTCTACAATCCCGCCCCGTTGCCGCAACTCGCGCGCGTCACGACCATGCCCCTCATTGCAACGCATTTAGCGCCCAAAGCATTGAGGATTCCCGGCATGAAGAAATTTCGCAGTAATTGGTTCCGCGTCGCCGTCGAGGGCGCTACCTCTGACAAGCGCACCATCAAACGCAGCTGGCTGGAACAGGCCGCGAAAAACTTCAACCCGTCCACCTATGGCGCCCGCATCTGGCTGGAGCACTTCCGCAGCTTGCTGCCAGACAGCCCTTTCAAGGCCTACGGTGACGTGCTCGCGGTCAAGACCGAAGAAGTGGAAATCAACGGCCAGAAGAAGCTAGCCCTGTTCGCGCAGGTCGAACCGACGCCCGACCTGATCGCCATGAACAAGGCCAAGCAGAAGATTTACACCTCGATCGAAATCGACGACAGCTTCTCGGACACCGGCGAAGCTTATATCGTCGGCCTGGCGGTGACCGACTCCCCAGCCAGCCTGGGCACCGACGTACTGTCTTTCTCCGCGCAGAAGCCAGAATCCAGCCCATTCAAAGACCGCCATTACTCGGCAACGTCGATGTTCACCGAGGCAGTGGAAACCGAGCTGCAGTTTGAAGAAGTCGAAGACAAGCCCGGCCTCGGCGCCCAGCTTTTCAGCAAGGTTCAGGCGCTACTGGGCGGCAAACAGGCGAAGGACGATGCAGAGTTCGCCCAGATCGGCCAGGCCGTCGAAGCGATTGCCGACCACGTCAAAGACCTGCCGGATCAACTCGCCGCCGAGAAGAAATTCTCCGGCGAACTGCACACAAAGGTTGAGCAACTCAGCAAAGACCTGGTCGAGCTGAAAACGACCCTCGGCAACACACAAGATCACTCCCAAACCCAGCGCCCACCGGTAACCGGCGGCGGCAAACAAGCCCTGGCTGAATTCTGACCTGCGGCCTCAACCGCCCAACCCACTATCGGAGACACCCATGCGTAACGACACTCGAAAACTCTTCACTGGCTACCTCGCCCAGGTAGCACAGATCAATGGCGTCGAATCGGCCACCGCCACGTTCAGCGTGGACCCGACTATCCAGCAGCGCCTGGAAACCAAGATTCAGGAATCGAGCGAGTTCTTGACCAAAGTCAACGTCATCGGCGTCGACGAACAGGAAGGCGAAAAGGTCGGCTTAGGCGTCGGCGGCACTGTTGCCAGCCGCACCAACACCAAGGTCAAGAAACGTGAGCCGAGCAGCATTGGCACCTTGTCCAGCGACAAGTACCGAGCTGAGCAGACCGACTTTGACACCTACGTCAGTTACAAGCAGCTCGACGCCTGGGCGAAGTTCCCAGACTTCCAGACTCGCCTGGCTGGTGCAATTGCCCAACGCCAGGCGCTCGACCGTATCCAGATCGGGTTCTATGGCATCTCGGCTGCCGAACAAACCGACCGCACTGCGCATCCGCTGCTGGAAGACGTCAACATCGGTTGGCTGCAGCAATACCGCACCCACGCACCTGACCGTGTACTGAAGGAAGGTGCCGTCGCCGGCAAGATCACCATCGGTAAAACTGGCGACTTCAAGAACATCGACGCTCTGGTCTACGACGCCATCCAGTTGCTCGACCCTTGGTACCGCCGCAACCCTGGGTTGGTGGTGCTGACCGGCCGCGAGCTGGTCCACGACAAGTTCCTGGCCCTCGTCAACAAAGACCAAGACGCCACCAACACCCTGGCGAGCGACCTGATCATCTCGCAACGCCGCGTCGGTGGCCTGCCGCTGTACGAAGTCCCTTACATACCTGAAGGCACGATCCTCATCACCACCTTCGCCAATCTGTCGGTGTACTGGCAGATCGGCGGGCGCCGCCGTTACCTCAAGGAGGAGCCGGAGTGGAATCGTGTATCCAACTTCGAATCGTCGAACGAAGCCTACGTGGTCGAGGAATACGGCCTGGGCTGCTTGCTGGAAAACATCACACCGGTCGAGGGCTAACCCATGGCACTTAGCATCGCCCAAGCCCACCAGCGCCGCGCTCGCGCGGCAATGGAGGCGGCCAAAACGGCGCCGCAGCAATCTATGGCCGGTGCCACTGCCTACGAGCATCAGTTGAATCAGCTGCTGCAGGACCGGCTGCGCTTGAAAGCCATTCAGTCCAACGAAGGCAAGGCCGCGCTCAAGCTGCAACTGCTGCCCGAGTACATCCCCTATGTGGAGGGTGTGCTTGAAGCTGGAAACGGCGCCCAGGACGACGTCATGACCACCGTCATGGTCTGGCGTGTCGATGTTGAGGACTACAGCGGCGCACTGGACATCGCTGACTACGTCCTCAAGCACAAGTTGATCATGCCGGATCGATTTGAACGCACCACCGGCTGCCTGGTGGCTGAAGAAATCGCCACCGCCGCACTTAAAGCGCAAAAGGCCAACGGCAGTTTTGACCTGAGCATTTTGCACCGCACCGTCGAGCTTACCGAAGCCGAAGACATGCCCGACCAGGCCCGCGCCAAGCTGTTCCTGGCAACCGGCCGCGCCACCCTGCACGGCATTACCGCCGATGAGCCCGGCCAGCCGGGACAGATCCAGGCCGGTATCGATCTGCTCAAGCGCGCGATCGAACTGCACGACGGCTGCGGCGGCAAGAAAGATTTGGACGGCGCCGAACGCCTCCTGAAAAAACACGCTGCCACCGGCAGCTAATCGAGCGTCCCCACGCACCCCGCCGGCTCGGTGTGGATCGGCCAGGCCGTTCCTCCTGAACGTGAAGCCCCGACCACCGGCGATCTATTTTCGAGTGCAGTCTCATGAGCGCATTTGTTGCCAGCGGCACAGTCGCCAGCGGCCACATCAACACCGACCCATTCTGGCCGTCGATTGACCTGGATAACCTGCGAGCCACCCTGCGCATCGATGCCAGCGTCACTCCTGCCCGCTTGGAGACCGCCGTGATTGCTGCCGCAATCAACCTCAATCGTGAGTTAACTGACTGGCGAGAGGCTCAGCAGGCCGCTGGCTACACCAAGCTGGATGACGTCCCTGGTGATCGGATCAAAGACGTATCGGTAAAGGCCCACCTCTACCGCCGAGCGATCGAAGCCGGCACCGGCGCCGAAGTATGCGAGCGGTACCGCGACTACAGCGCTACCAACACGGGCAACAACAAGGCCGAAGAGGTTGCCCCCAGCATCGACGATTACCGGCGCGACCTAAGGTGGGCCATCCGCGACTTTCTTGAAAAAAGCCGCACCACCGTGGAGCTGATCTGATGCCCACCGCAGTCCGCACCAACCAAAACGACACCGTCGATGCCCTTTGCTGGCGATTTTACGGCCGCACTGCAGGCGTCACGGAGGCCGTGCTGGAGGCCAACCCCGGCCTGGCCGACCATGGGCCAATCCTGCCTCAAGGCCTTGTCATCAACATGCCCGAAGCCCAAACCAGCGCGCCCCAGCGGCAGATGGTGAACCTATGGGACTGATCCTCTGCAACCAAGGAAACCCACACCATGGCTGATCCGACTTCCAGCGTTGTGTCCGGCCTGCTTATTGGCTTGGGCCTGGCGAGCGTCACGCCCGTCATCGACGATGGCGCGCTATTCGGCGCCATCCTCGGTGCCTGGCTGGTTACCAGCACCAAGCGTGACCTCAAGGTCTGGCAGCGGCTGGGCTCACTGTTCCTGTCGGCCGGCGTGGGCTATCTGTTCGCGCCCATGGCCCTGCAGGCAATCCCGTTTATCACCAGCGGTGGCAGCGCCTTTATTTGTGCCCTGGTGGTCATCCCGATCAGCATCAAACTGATGGTTTGGGTGGAAAAGGCGGATATCTGGGACATCTGGCGTCGCATCCGAGGGGGCACCTGACATGCCGAACATCGAACTGGCCGTGCAGTTGATCGCGGCAATCGCCTACTTGCTGAGCGCCCTGCGCCTGGCCTGCTACACCCGAGGCGAGGCGCGGTACCGGCGCAGCATCTCACTGCTGGCGAGCCTGTTTGGCGCCACGTTGTGCATCTGCGGACTGGAAATCTTGCTGGACCGTCAACCAACCAGCCTCGGGCAGGCCGCATCCATCGTGCTGCTCTGCATCCTTATTTTCCGTTCACGCGGCAACGTCGCCGCCCTGTTGAGGCCCAGCGCATGACCACCACCCTTCGCCATGGCGACCGTTCGCAAGCCGTGCTTATCCTGCAAAAGAACCTCAACAGGCAAGGTGCCAATCTGGTGCCGGACGGCCATTACGGTGATGCCACGGAGGCAGCCGTGCGTGCATACCAGCTGAAGGTTGGTCTGGTGGCCGATGGCGTCGCTGGCACCAAGACCCAAGCAAGCCTCGCTGGTGGCGACTGTGCCCAGCTGCTGCGCAACCATGACCTGGTAAACGCCGCTGAACGTCTCGGCGTGCCGCTGGCAACTATCTACGCAGTCAACGAAGTGGAATCGAAAGGCAAGGGCTTCCTCGATAACGGCAAGCCAGTGATCTTGTTCGAACGGCACATCATGTACCGCCAGCTCGCCAAGGTTCGGCGCATGGGGGATGACGCTGCAGAGGTCAAACGCCACGCCGATGAACTGGCCGTGACTAACCCAGCCCTGGTCAACCCGAAGGCCGGTGGCTACATCGGCGGTACCGCCGAACACCAGCGCCTGGCAATGGCCCGCCTGATCGATGACACCGCCGCCTTGGAGTCAGCGTCCTGGGGCACCTTTCAGATCATGGGGTTCCACTGGCAACGCCTCGGCTACGCCAGCGTGCAGGACTTCGTGGCGGCGATGAGTGCCGGCGAATTTCAACAGTTCGACGCCTTCACTCGCTTTATCGAAACCGATCCGGTGCTGCACAAGGCCCTGAAAGCCCGCAAATGGGCCGAGTTCGCCCGGCTCTACAACGGCCCGGACTACCTGCGCAATCTCTATGACACCAAGCTCCAGCGCGCTTATGACAGGCACGCCAACTGCGAGTGCGGGCAAGGGGTGTCGGCATGATCGACTTCAAAGCAGTGCAAAAATTACGCGTGCAGGACGGTGACCTGCTGGTGGTTCCCGAATCGACCGAACAGGACGACATGCAGCAATTTGCCGAATCCATTCATTTGATGAACGGCGCCAGGGCAGTGATCGTGCGCGGCCCGATCAAGCAGCTCGACACCGCAACTATGAACAAACTCGGCTGGTATCGCGCGTGATTACCCTGCGCCAGGCCATGTACGGCATCGCCCTGCTCGGCGCCCTGGGTCTGCTGATCTGGAACCAAGAAACACGCATCGACGTCGCTGAGGGCAAAACCGAACGGGCGCAAGATGCGGCCAAGACCGCCCGCGACGACGCCGACCGTAACCTGAAAACTGCCAACACGCTTACCGACACATTGAGACAGGAGCGTGACGCGCAGAGCAACCTGCGGGCCCAACAGGATCAGTTGCGCCTGAGCCTGGCAAAGCGCGAGCGGACAATAGAGGAACTGAAGCTTGAAAATGACGACCTTCGGAAATGGGCTGATCAGCCTTTGCCTGACGCTGCTCGGCGGCTGCGCGAGCGCCCCGCCATCACCGGCGCCGCCGCTTATCGTGACTGGCTGTCCGGCCGTGGTGCCGTGCCACCTACCGGCGACCGGTCCCCTCAACAACGGTGACCTCCTTACCGACGGAGACCGCGCCGAAGCCGCATGGGCAGACTGCGCGGCACAGGTAGACATGGTCTACAAACACCAACAGGCCAGCCAATGAACAAGCCCGAAAGCCTGCGCGCTCATCTGCTGGCCACCGTCGCCGAACTCCAGCACAACCCCGATCTCTTGCTGATATTCATCGACAACGGCAAGGTCCGCTGCACCGCTGCGGCAAGCCTATCCTTTGAATACAGTTACGATCTGCAGATCATTATGACCGCATTTGCGGGCCACCCTGATAGCGTCATGCTGCCCTTGCTCGGATGGATCAGCGTCAATCAGCCTGAACTGTTGGAGAACTACGATAAAGCGCAAAACGGCGTGCAGTTCGAGGCCGACATTCTCGACAAGGACAAAGTAGACCTCGGCCTGACACTCCACCTGACAGAGCGGGTGGTGATAGGCAAGGATGACCAGGGCAATACCACCGTGAGGCATGCCGGCGAGCCACAGCGTGTGGCAGGTTATCTTGATCCGAACTGGGTGCCAGGATCCAAAGGCAATGCCGACGAATGGGTAGTACCAGATGGCCGATAAACTGGAAGCGCTTGAAACTTGGGCGGCCGGCCTACTGGAGAAACTCCAGCCCGCCGCCCGGAATCAGCTTGCCCGCTCCATTGGCCAGGAACTGCGACGGAGCCAACAAAAACGGGTGCAGACACAGCTAAACCCTGACGGCAGCAAGTTCGCGCCACGTAAAAAGCGGGACTTGCGCGGTAAGCAAGGCCGCATCCAGCGTAAGGCTGAGATGTTCAAAAAGCTGCGCACCGCGACCTATATGAAAGCCCGAGGCGACAGCAATGCAGTTACGGTAAGTTTCACAGGGCGCATCGCCAAGATAGCTAGGGTTCACCAATTTGGTTTGAAGGATCGGGCAGAACGGAATGCGCCAGATGTAAATTACGAGCAGAGGGAATTGCTGGGCTTTACAGATGCCGACATAGATTTAATCCGCGATGGTCTATTAGCTCATATAAAAATCGATAATTAAATTTTCATTTAGGCTGTTCGTGCAGCTTCAGCTATTTGCAGCTTGAGGCTATCGCATGCTTTCCCCAGATCTAATTGGGCATCAGATGCAATATCGAGAAAGTCCTCTCCGGAACTTCCATTCAAATAGGCGCGCTTATGCGAAGCATTTATCGCATTGATTTTTTCTCGAACTTTTATGACTTTATCGAATGCCTGGGAAAATTCCTCCCCATATATATCAATAATCATTTCAATACGATTAAAGTCAACACCTTTCTTTTCCGGATCATTAATCATATCAAGATACTGGTTATAGTCTATTTGCCCACGCATAACCAAGGTCAAATTTATATAATGACTAAAAAATAAATTATTCCAGTGACCTATTAAAATATACAACTCCTCTAATCGCTCCTTTCTCTGTTTGTTGTCATTTAATTTTTCGCTATGCCTTAACTGCTCCTTCAAATTCCTGAAATTTGCCCTATTTGTTAGCCACACACTAAATGTGGTGAGAAACGCACCAAAAAGTACGCCTGCAAGCCCGACCCATGATTCAGATGATGCATGCTTAATAACGTCAAACATTTTTGTCTTCCCCGAATACTCATAAATAGCCTGCTTTCGTACTATATCGACTTCCGTCAGGGATTGTATAAGAGCCTCATACAACCCCTAAAAGCTGCATCTTCGCGCGTGCAACCTCAACATCGGCGCCATGAACGATTTTGCCGCCCTATCTCGCCTGCTCGAAAACCTCATCCGCTTCGGCGTCATCGCCGACGTGCAGGTGGAGCCCCCACGCGTGAAGGTAATGACGGGGAAGCTGACCACCGCCTGGCTTCCATGGCTCGCTCCGCGAGCAGGCTCCGACCGTGAGTGGGATCCGCCTACCATTGGCGAGCAGGTGATCCTGTTCAGCCCATCCGGACAACTCGCTAACGGCATCGTCGTGACAGGTGTGTTCAGCGACCACATCCCGGCCAATGGCAACCGCGCCGGCCTGCACCGCCGAACGTATGCTGACGGTTCAGTGATTGAGTACGACAGCGTGGCCCACCACCTAAACGCCACACTGGCCGACGGTGGCACCACCAATCTAATCAGCCGTGGCGGCATCAACCTGGTCGGCGACATCAAACACCAGGGCGACTACATCCAAACCGGCAATCAGACTGTCACCGGCCGGGTTGACGTGTCGATTGACGTGGTTGCAGCCGGTGTCAGCTTGGTCAAACACCCGCACACCGGCGTCAAGGTCGGCGGCGACCAGTCGGGGGTGCCCATCCCATCATGAACCGACAAACCGGCGGTGCCATCGGCGAGCGCGATCACATCAGTCAGGCCATCACCGACATTCTCACCACCCGAATCGGCACCCGTGTGATGCGCCGCGAATACGGCAGCCTGTTGCCCGAACTGGTAGACCACCCTTTTAACGACGTCACCCGCCTGCGCGTATACGCGGCCACCGTCATGGCAGTGATGCGCTGGGAAACCCGCATCAGCTTGAGTCTCGTGCAATTTGTGGGAGCGAACATGCAAGGCCAGGCCTCGATCGATCTGGAGGCCACAGTGGTGGACACGAATGAACCGCTGAGCCTCAGCGTGCCGCTGCAGCTGGGAGGCAGTGTATGAACAGCTTCGCCGCCATCGACCTTAGCCAACTCCCGGCGCCGCAGATTGTTGAGCAAGTCGACTTCGAACAGATCTTGGCCGAGCGTAAGGCCTATGCGATCAGCCTGTGGCCGGTCGAAGAACAGGCGGAAATTGCCGCACGTCTGGAAATGGAATCCGAGCCACTGACCAAGCTGCTGCAGGAGAATGCCTACCGTGAAACCGTATGGCGGCAACGCGTCAACGAAGCATCCCTGGCCAACCTGCTCGCCGCGGCGCGAGGGACAGACCTGGAACAGTTGGCCGCAAACTTCAACGTCAAGCGCCTGGTGATCCAAGAGGGCCGAGCCAACGCCATCCCCCCCGTGCCAAAGCTCATGGAAGGAGACGACAGTTTGCGCGAGCGTGCGCAGATGGCCTGGGAAGGTTTGAGCACTGCCGGCCCACGCAACAGCTACATCTTTCACGCCAGGGCGGCGGATGGCCGGGTAGCTGATGCCACAGCCGAAAGCCCCTCACCAGCAGTTGCCGTCGTTACCGTGCAATCACTTCTGGGTGATGGCACGGCTGCTCCTGAACTGCTCGCCGTCGTCAACACGTACCTCAGCGACGAGGACCGTCGGCCGGTGGCCGACCGCCTGATTGTTCAGGGCGCGCAAATTGTGCGCTACCAGATCAAGGCAAAAGTCTACCTCCTGTCGACCGGGCCGGAGTCCGAGCCAATTCTTGCCGCTGCCGAAGCGCGTCTGTTGACCTACGTCAACCAACGTCGCCGCCTCGGTATGGAAGTGTCGAGATCGGCAATCCACGCCGCACTTCACGTAGAAGGCGTGCGCAAGGTGGAGCTGGAAGGCTGGGTCGATATCGTCGCGACCAAGGCCCAGGCGCCCTACTGCACCGGTGTCGACGTCAAGCGAGGCGCAGAATAATGGGTGTCCAGCAACTACTGCCGGGCAACTCCACCCCTTTGGAGCATCACGCGGCGCAGGCGCTCGCGCAGATCCAGCGCGTGCCTATCCCTTTACGACAGCTGTGCAATCCGGACACCTGCCCGGTTGCGCTGCTGCCTTACCTGGCCTGGGCCTTTTCAGTCGACCGCTGGGATAGCAAATGGACTGAGGCAGCCAAGCGCGCCGCCATCCGCTCATCCCACTACATCCACTCGCGTAAGGGCACCATCGGCGCACTGCGCCGTGTCGTCGAGCCGCTGGGCTACCTGATTGAGGTGCTGGAGTGGTGGCAGACCACCCCACAGGGCGTGCCGGGTACTTTCGCCATCAAGGTCGGAGTACTCGACACCGGGATCACCGAAGAGATGTATCAAGAACTCACCTGGCTGATTGATGACGCCAGGCCGGTGACCCGACATCTCACAGGCCTGGCAATCAGCCTCGAAACACAAGGGGTTTTGAACATTTGTGTTGCCTTGTACGAAGGCGACGAAATCGACGTTTACCCACCGGTCATGCGTGATATCGAGGTCACTGGGACCATAGGCATAGTCGGGCGCGAACACTCCATAGACACACTGGACGTTTATTATGATTGATGGGAACTCTCAGTTTTTCGCGATCCTCACCGCTGTGGGGAGAGCCAAGCAGGCGAACGCCGACGCGCTCGGCGTGCCATGGAAACTCACCGAGATGGGCGTGGGCGATGCCAATGGTACGGACCCCATTCCGAACGAACTGCAAACCCGGCTCATCAACGAGTGGCGACGCCGCCCGCTGAATCAGCTGCGAGTCGATCCCATCAACGCCGCCGTGATTATTGCTGAACAGATAATTCCGGCCGATGAAGGCGGACGCTGGATCCGTGAGATCGGTCTGTACGACGCGGACGGTGACCTGGTGGCCGTGGCGAACTGCGCGCCCAGCTATAAGCCGGCCCTATCGCAAGGGTCAGGGCGTACTCAAGTCGTGCGGATGAATTTCATCGTTGCCAGTACCGGCAACATCACGCTCAAGATTGACCCGGCGGTGGTACTGGCAACCCGCGAGTACGTCGAACAACGGATCATGGAAGAGCTTTACAAGCTCGACAACAAGCAGTCGGTACGTGTGGCCACCACGGCAAACATCGCCCTGGCGGGCCTACAGACCATCGACGGTGTTGTGTTGGTTGCTGGGGATCGCGTGCTGGTAAAAAACCAGACTGTCGCAAAGGACAACGGCCTGTACATCGCTGCGGCGGCCGTATGGAAGCGTTCGGACGATGCTGACAGCAATGCAGAAGTGACGTCGGCGCTTCTGGTATCGGTCGAGCAAGGCGCCACTTTGGCCGATACGCGCTGGCAGTTGATCACGGACGGTGTGATCGTCCTAGGCACCACGCCATTGACCTTTCAGAACGTGACTCAAGGTTTTGCGCCGATCAATTCTCCCGCGCTCCTGGGGTCTCCAACTACACCAACCCCTGCACAGTTTGATATCAGCAAGCGATTAGCGACTACTGAGTATGTGCAGCACGCTCTTGGCAGTTATGCAGGGCAAACGAACTACACGGGCGACACAGCTTTAACTGCGGCAGATGTGGGAAGGCTGAGTAACTTTGCACAACTTTCGACGGTTGCTTTACCCCCAGCGTCGAGTGTTGCGGCCGCGTCATTGATCACTATCGGCAGCTCTTTGTCTGGCGGTGTCTGGGTGGTCGCTGCGACGGGGGACACCCTGACAAATACGATTACTGAGCCAGGGCCATTTTTCATCCCGGTCGGCTCCCTGGGCGTATTCCGCCGACTATTAGGGGGGAGCGGATGGAGTTTTGATGGTGGGGACGCCTCACTTAAGTACTCGCCGGGTTTCTCCGCGCGCCTTACGGCGAACGGCTATCAGAAATTGCCTTCGGGTCATATCGAGCAATGGGGCATCGTTCCTCCGATCCCAGCTGGCGGTTCGGTCCTGATCAATTACCCGATCAAATTCCCCAACGGCCCCTTGGCGATTGTGGCTGGGGCGGGAGCATCGCAGGCGGGTAGTCCTGGGATTAACTCATATAACGAATCCGCCGGTCAGGTCAGATTCTGGAATTCATCACTCACTGTCGCCACGCAAGCAAGCACCTATTTTGCGAAAGGCATTTAGATCTCTTTAGGAGATGGATTTATGTTCGCGTCCAAAAAAACTGGTTACTTTTACGACCCAGCAGTTAACGAATTCATGCCCTCGGATGCTGTGGAAATTGACGCTGAAATACATGCCGCTCTATTGAAGGGGCAAGGTGAAGGCAAGGTAATCACTTGGGCTGAGGATGGTTATCCATTCCTGTCGGATCCCACACCGCCCTCCCAAGAAGCACTCGCAGCGGTCGAACGGGCATGGCGTGACTTGCAGCTCGGCGCAACGGATAGCGTCGTAACGCGGCATCGCGACGAACTCGAGGACGGTTCGCCAACTTCCCTTACGCCCGACCAGTACGCGGAGCTGCAAGCCTATCGCCGACAGTTGCGTGATTGGCCGGAAGCCGGCGAATTCCCTCTGAACGAGCATCGACCGGCAGCGCCTGGGTGGCTGGCGGTGACTGCGGAGTGATTCGACTTCGGGACACTCACCACTTGATCCTGTAGACACCCCGCTTACAAGCCGCGCCGCTCGCCCAATCGGCGCGCGCGCGGCAGCCTGTGCACTGTCATTCCATCACAGCGCAGGCATAACCCATGGCCGATTATCTCCACGGCGTGCGGGTCATCGAACTCAACGACGGCACCCGCCCCATTCGCACTATTCCCACCGCAGTTATCGGCATGGTTTGTACGGCTGAGGATGCGGACCCGCTTGTTTTCCCACTGGACACGCCCGTCCTGCTCACTAACGTACAAACAGCAGTCGGCAAAGCCGGCGTCAAGGGCACCCTGGCTGCGAGCCTGCAAGGCATCGCAGATCAGACCAAGCCCTACGTCATCGTGGTACGGGTCAAGGAAGGTGCCGACGAAGCGGCCACCACCAGCGCTCTGATCGGCGGCACCACTCCGAACGGCCAATACACCGGCATGAAAGCCTTGCTTGTAGCCAAGTCACGCGTGGGCATGACGCCGCGCATTCTCGGCGTGCCAGGCCTGGACAGTTTGCAAGTGGCCACCGCCCTCGGCGCCATTGCCAAAGACCTTCGCGCCTTTGCCTACGTCAGCGCCTGGGGCTGTAAAACGAAAGAAGAGGTTGTCGCTTACCGCGAAAACTTCGGCGCCCGCGAAATGATGGTGATCTGGCCGGACTTCCAGAACTGGGACACTGTCGCCAACAAGACCACCACCGCCTCGGCAGTAGCCCGTGCTCTCGGCCTGCGGGCCAAGATCGACCAGGATACGGGCTGGCATAAAACTCTTTCGAACGTGGCCGTAAGCGGCGTCACCGGCATCAACGCCGATGTGTTCTGGGATCTGCAAAACCCGGCCACCGACGCCAACTACCTCAACAGTAACGACGTCACCACGTTGATCCATGCCAACGGCTTCCGCTTCTGGGGCAGCCGTACCTGCAGCGACGATCCGCAGTTCGCTTTCGAAAACTACACGCGCACTGCGCAGATCCTCGCGGACACCATGGCCGAAGCGCATATGTGGGCCATCGACCGCCCTATGCACGCCTCGCTGGTACGCGACCTGGTCGAAGGCGTAAACGCCAAGATGCGCGAGTTGAAATCACAGGGTTACTTGATCGGGGGCAGCTGCTGGTATCCAGACGACATCAACACCAAGGACACCCTCAAGGCCGGCAAGCTATGGGTGGATTATGACTACACCCCAGTGCCGCCGCTTGAAGACCTCACCTTCCGCCAGCGAATCACCGACCGTTACCTGATCGACTTCGCCAAGGGCATCAACAGCTAAACCGGGCCTCCCCGCGAGGGGAGTTCACCCTGAACACGTATCCCGGAGAAAACCGCCATGGCAATGCCACGCAAGCTAAAAAACCTCAACCTGTTCAATGACGGCAACAGCTACCTAGGCTTGGTGAAGTCCCTCACCCTGCCCTCCCTCGGCCGCAAGATGGAAGCCTATCGCGGCGGCGGCATGAACGGCCCGGTCAAGGCTGACCTGGGCATGTCCGACGACGGCATCCAGTTCGAATGGAAGACCGGTGGCCTCGACCTGATCTCTCTGCGCCAGTTCGGCGCCGTCAACGCCTCCAGCGTGGCCCTGCGATTCTCTGGCCCCTACCAACAGGACGACACGGGTGAAACGAGCAACGTGGAAGTGGTCGTGCGAGGTCGCCACGAGACCATCGAGATGGGCGAAGCCAAGGCAGGCGAAGACACCGAACACTCCATGAAAACCACCTGCAGCTACTACAAGCTGACCGTCGATGGTGAAGAAATCATCGAAATCGACCTGCTCAACTTCGTTGAGAAAGTCAATGGCGTGGACATGTTGGAGAAACACCGCAGCGGCATGGGCATCTGACCCGCCCGCTCGATAACGCCTCATCCTTTAATTGCCAGGAGCAAATCCAATGAAAGACGAAACCATCGAGCAGCCCGACGTGCAGCAGCTGGCCGACGACAACACCGTCACCCTCGACACTCCAATTCGTCGAGGCACTACCACTATCGACACCATCACCCTGCGCAAGCCGAACTCCGGCGAATTGCGCGGCGTGAGCCTGGTAGAGCTGCTGCAGATGGACGTCGGCAGTTTGATCAAGGTTCTGCCACGCATCAGCGCACCGAGCCTCACCGCTGTAGAAGTTGCAGGCATGGACCCGGCCGACCTTCTGGCCTTGAGTAGCAAAATCTCTGGTTTTTTGTTGCAGAAGTCGGCGAAGACGGATGCATCCCTCGTCGCGTAGAGGACGCCATGGCCGATCTGGCCGTGGTTTTTCACTGGGCACCGGCTGATATGGATCAGTTGGGCCTGCAAGACCTGATGGACTGGCGCGAGCGCGCTAGGGTGCGGAGTTCCACTGATGGCGAATGATCTGAGGCTACAGGTGCTGCTCAGCGCCATCGACCAAGCCACGGGACCACTGAAGAAAATCACGGGCGGCAGCCAGGAAACCGCCCGAGCGCTCAAGGCTGCACGTGACCGCCTGAAGGAACTCAACACCCAGCAGCGCGACGTCATCGCCTGGCGCGAGCTACAAGCCGCTACCAAAGCCACCTCCGAGGCACTGGCTGCGAACAACTCGAAGGTAGGCGAACTCGCCCGCACCACTGCCAAGGTCCGTCAACAGCTCGCACCGACTCAAGCACTTTTCGAACAGTCCCGGCAGAAGGTTGACGCTCTCAAAACCAGTCAATCCGACCTCAAGCGCGAACTCACCGGAACGCGTAACGCTTTGGGTTTGCTTGGCGACGAACACCGTCAATCCGGCAGCCAGATCGCCGCCCTGAATGCCGTGATGCAAAAGGGCAATGCCCTCACTCGCAAACAGCAAGCCGAGTACATCCGACTGACGGCTGCTCAGCGCGAGCGTAAAACTCAGCTGGATCAGCTTGCAGCCAAGGAAAAGACCTTGGCAGACCGCTACACGCTCAGCACCGCGCAGCTGCGCACCAGTCGCGCCGGCCATTCCAGTCTGCGTGACGAAATTCTCCGGTTGGAAACTCCGTTCAAAGCCCAGCTCACTCTGCTCAAGCAACACACCGCCGAGTCGAAGCGCTTGGGCGAGCAGTACGGTCAGCAGCAAGGGAAGCTATCTGCCCTGGGCACGCAGTTGAAAGACGCTGGCATCAACACCAATGCCCTGGGCGCTTCCGAGTTGAAACTCAAGCGGGACATGGACATCGCCACCCTGGCGATCAAAGCGCAGATGGACCAGCTCGACGCGCTGAAACGCAAACAGGACAGCCTGGCGAAGGCCCGTGCCACCTACGATAAAACCCAGAACATGGCCGGCCGCATGGCTGTATCAGGTGCCGCCGGTCTCGGTGTGGGATACGCCGCAAGCCGGCCCGTGGCCTCTGCTATCAAGGCTTTTGCCCCGAATGAGGACTCTGCCACGCAGTTGAAGGTGTCGATGATGAGCGACACTGGGAAGGTCTCTGAAGACTTTCAAAAGATCACGGACCTGGCCACCAAACTTGGCGATCGCCTGCCCGGTACCACGGCGGACTTCCAGAACATGATGACCATGCTCCGACGCCAGGGTCTCAGCGCTCAAAGTATTCTCGGCGGTACAGGTGAAGCAGCTGCCTACCTGGGCGTTCAGCTCAAGATGGAAGCCACTGAAGCGGCTGAGTTCGCCGCCAAAATGCAGGACGCCACCCGCACCACCGAGAAGGACATGATGGGCCTGATGGACACCATCCAGCGCGGTTTCTACGCAGGCGTGGACCCAGGCAACATGCTCCAGGGTTTCAGCAAAATCGCGCCGGTGATGGACGTCATCAAAAAGTCAGGGATCGATGCGGCCAAGGAACTGGCACCGCTGCTGATCATGATGGACCAGGCCGGTATGGAGGGCAGTTCCGCCGGTAACGCCTTCCGTAAAATTTTCCAGGCTGGTTTGAATCAAGACAAAGTCGAGAAAGCCAACAGCATCGCAGCTGGCGCGAACAAGGGCGTTTCGCTCAAATTCACGGATGACAAAGGCAACTTTGCTGGCCTAGAGAACCTTTACGCTCAGGTGGAAAAGCTGAAGGTTCTGAACGATTCAGACCGTACGGCCGTCATCAGTAAGCTGTTTGGCGACGACGCTGAAACCATGACCACCCTGAACACAATGATGAATAAGGGGCTGGCTGGATACCAGGAAGTACAGCAGAAGATGCAATCCCAAGCTGATCTGCGCACCCGCGTCAACGAGCAGCTCGGTACTCTGACCAACGTGATGGAAGCAGCCGAAGGCAGTTTTACCAACGCCATGGCCGAATTCGGTGCTGCTGTTGCGCCCGAATTGAAAGACCTGATCAATACCCTGGGTGAAATCGCCAACAAAATTGGCACCTGGGCGCGGGAAAACCCAAAGCTCGCCGGTGGACTTGTCAAAGTCGTGGCGGCCGTAGCAGCCGCAGCGGTTGTATTCGGCACATTGGCCCTGACCATGGCGAGCATGCTCGGCCCCTTCGCTGTGCTGCGCTACGGCATGGCGATGTTCGGCATTCGCCTGGGGGCAATAAAAGCCCAGTTGATCGGTACCCGCGTAGCAGCAGCTGGGGCAGGTGTCGAGGTCGGACGGATGGGACGAATCTGGAAAACGTTGACCGCAAGCCGAGCAGCCGGAGGCATGATGAGCGTCATCCCCTCCCTGGTCAGTTCCGCTCGACTGGCCGCAGTCAGCGTGCTGCCAATGCTCAGCGGTGCGATCAGTGCGGTCGGCGCTGCAATCCTCGCTACACCGATAGGTTGGTTGATTGCAGCCGTCGCCGGTTTGGTGGCGGCTGCCGTCCTCATCTACAAATACTGGAAACCGATCAAGGGATTCTTTCTTGGTTTTTGGCAAGGGCTCACAGAAGCCCTGCAGCCAGTACTAAGTGGCTTCAGTAAGTTCGGTGGATTGCTTGCCAGCCTGGCCAAGGCCGCCTACTCCATTCCGGTTGTGGGTTTTGCATTGCAACTGCTCGGCAACATCGTCCGCCCGCTGTTTAACATGATCTCGTCCGGTATCAGCACTGTGATCGGGTGGTTCAGCAATCTTTTGACTCCGGTCGAAGACGTCGGCGGCGCGGCGCAGTCGATGGGCCAGCGCTTTGGTTCAGCCTTCGGCGGCATGATCATGACTCTGCTACAGGGCATCGGCTCGATCGCCACCGGCGTAGTCAATATCTGGACCACCATCAAGGCTAGCTTTGACCAAGGCCTCGTGGGCATTGCGCAACTGATCATCAACTTCAGCCCATTGGGCTTGTTCTATCAAGCTTTCGCTGGGGTGATGAGCTACTTCGGCGTGGAGCTGCCAGGGAAGTTCACAGAATTCGGCAGCATGATCGTCAACGGCCTGGTCAACGGTTTGACAGCAGGCCTCGGCGCCGTGAAAAACGCTATCGGGTCCATTGGCGATTCCAGCATCGGCTGGTTCAAGGAAAAGCTCGGCATTCACAGCCCGTCTCGGGTGTTCGCTGAGCTGGGCGGCTTCACTATGGAAGGGCTGACAAAAGGTCTGGAGGGTGGACAGAAAGGGCCGCTCGACGCCTTGTCGAGCATGGGCAAACAACTGACCGCCGCCGGCACGCTAGCCCTTAGCACGACAGCCATGCCGGCGTTGGCGGTTGATGACCGTCCCCCCATCAGCAGCGCGGGCGCATCGACGCTATACGACAGTCACGACACTTACCAAATCACCATCGCTGCAGCGCCTGGTATGGATACGCAAGCCATGGAAAAAAGCCTGCGCGCCATGCTCAGCAAGATTGAAAACGAGAAACGCGCCCGTCAGCGCAGCAAGCTATCGGATCGGGATTAATTGCCATGATGCTCAGCCTCGGCATGTTCGTGTTCAGCCTATCGACCCTCGCCTACCAGGAGCTGCAGCGCCAGACCAACTGGCGCCATGCCAGCAACAGTCGCGTCGGCGCGGCTCCTGCGCTGCAATTTGTTGGCCGTGGCGACGACACCATCACCCTCCCCGGTCTACTTTTGCCGGAGCTGGCCGGCAGCATTCTCAGCCTGGATGCTCTGCGTTTGATGGCGAACACTGGCAAGGCCTGGCCGATGGTCGAGGGCACCGGGCGGATTTATGGTTTGTGGGTGATCGAAAGCCTGAGCGAGACGAAGACCTTGTTTTTCCGCGACGGCACACCACGACGTATTGAGTTCACCCTGACCCTGAAACGTACAGATGATGACCGTATCGATCTGCTCGGAGCTGCTACCAGCACCGGCCTGAACATTCTGCGGGGGTTGCTGTGATTGATGCCGCGATCTCCAAGGTCACCGGGTTCCTCAAGGACACGGCCGAACGGTTCGTCAGGGACGCAGCTTATCCCGTGCCAGCGTTCCGCCTGATGGTCGACGGCAACGACATCGCTCACCTGGTAAACCCGCGTTTGATGACCTTGGGGCTGACCGACAATCGTGGCGTGGAGGCCGACCAGCTCACTATCACGCTGAGCGACCACGACGGCCTGTTGTCGATACCACCAAAGGGCGCAGTACTTCGTTTGTGGTTGGGGTGGAGCGACACGGGCCTAGTGGACAAAGGCACCTACACCGTAGACGAAACCGAACATAGCGGCGCCCCGGACGTGCTTAGCATCCGCGCTCGCTCGGCCGACCTGCGCAAGGGCCTGAAAACAAAACGCGAACGTAGCTGGAGCAACACCACGCTCGGGGACGTGCTGGGCGATATAGCCATTGGTAACGGTCTGACGGCCACCATCGCCGGGGCACTTGATGGGTTGCCCATTTTGCAGCTCGACCAGGCCAATGAATCAGACGCCAACCTGATCAGCCGCCTGGGCGAAGAGTTCGACGCGGTGGCCAGCGTCAAAGCCGGATGCCTGCTGTGCCTGCCGGCGGGCGGCGGCAAGACCGCAAGCGGCATGGACCTGCCGCACATCACTCTCACCCGCGCCGACGGCGATCAGCACCGCTACCTGCAAGCCGACCGCGACAGCTACGACGGCGTGCGCGCGTATTACTACGACGTGAACAGCGCCAAGAAACAGGAGGCCATTGCCGGCGGCGGCGAGAATCTCAAAGACCTGCGCCATACCTACAGCGACCAGCAATCAGCATTGCGCGCCGCCCGCGCGGAATTTCGGCGCCTACAACGCGGTAGCGCCACGCTCAGCTACACCCTGGCTATGGGCCGGCCGGACCTGATCCCAGAGCTGACCTACACGCTTCAGGGCGTGAAGGAGGAAATCGACGAGATCATCTGGTATGGCGGAAACGTGGAGCACAGCTTGACCGCAGACGGCGGCTACACCGTGAGCTTGGATTTGGAGAGCAAAACGCCAGAGGACAATGTCGAGGATTTGGCTGAAGAAAATAAGGGCGATTACACAGGGGTCATCGCGTACTACCGCGACCATAAAACCGGGAAGGAGAAGACGGTTACGGCGGGGGATCAGGCGAAGCCGAGGCGGTTGCGTTGGCTGTACGCCAGTGAAAAGACAGCCAAGCGGGCGGTCAAGAGAGAACTCAATAGAATGAAGGTTTAGTTACATGGAAAACGCCGTTTTCTGCCCCCCGACAGAAAACAGCTAATCTTAGGATATTCTATGCGCAAGTTCTACCAACTTCTTGTAGCTCCTGATGATATCCAATCTCTGATAAGCCTCACGAAGAACGGAACTTCGCCACCCCTGAAAGTTATTCATCATCTGCCTTAGTTCGTCATTCCCACAATTAACAATTCGAGTGTAAAACTTGGCAAGTTCGGCGATAGACTCATGCCCGTCGGGGAAAGTATAGTTCACAGGAACAGCTGTCGCATCAAACAAGTCAACTGCTGCACTAGCCTTGCTCTCAACACCTAAAGCATGATACAGATCATCACTCGCAGCCTTAGAAAATATTAAATAAGCCGCCCAAAAATAATGGAAGTTATGTGAAGGCAAAGCACTTGCCATACTGTTTATCTGCTGAGCGTATCGAAGCATCTCCCTAAGCTCAACCTTAAAATATTTGGCCAGACCTACAAGTATCAATGCATACTCGGGGTAATTACTTTCTTCGGCATATATAGTTCCGCTTTTCGGCTCAAGAGGGGACTCAAGTCCGTATGCATTTGCATAACCAGTCGTGCTAATTTGCAGAGCCACACATGAAAACTGACACTGAATCTGCTTCGCAATTACAAGAATATTCGAGTTATCCAAACGGAATTCAGCATCGAAAAATCTACTCAAATATCTTTCAGAATAAAATTTTTCTCCATAAACCGCTCTTACAGAGTGCGCCAGCTGTGTTGAGTCGGAAGCTACAATAAATCGGCAATCCTCCAGTTCAAAGAAGTGCTTAACCCGCTCTAAGAGTTCAATAGCGTACGTAGGCCTGCATCTATCCAATTCATCAATAAAAATAAAAGCGGGTGTGCGCAACGTTTTGTTCTCAGTAGCCTGAGACAATTTTTCAAGAATAGCTTTTTTGAAATCCCGAACGTGAATTGCGGTTTTAGATTGTTCTTTTATCAGCGCCTCTACAACGCCTCCCACCGCTTCCCCCGCATCGTCTACTCCTTCTTTACCCAAAAGCTCATCCACTTCAACTCCTGAAAATTTCTTGACAAGACCCTTGGCAATTAGAGGCGCCGCTTTTTTCATAAGCTCGCTTACAACTTTAATTACATTCTTGCCCGCTTCGGTTGATCCGAGCGAAACATCATCCATTGTCTGCTGCTCAATACATGTCACCAAAGCTATTAATGGCTCAGCTGTATAATCAGTTTCCCAAGCATTAAAAAAAATACAAACATGCTCTTTACTAAGTTCTTCTTTCCAACGACTCAAGAAGAATGACTTACCCGCCCCCCAGGGAGAGTTAACATTTAACACCTTAATATGTGGATTAGCGAGAAGGTAAGATGTTAAAAATTCTGCACTTGGCTGACGTTCCATCAGATCGTCGGCCCAAATCTCACTCGAGTCCATGTATCGCTAACTCCTGTAAAAACCAATGATGCCCGACAATCTGTCGGGCTATATTTTAAAACATGTTCAGCAAAACGCTAATAAATCGTAATATGTCTGATTTTTGCTCATTATCAAGCAACCTGTAGAGCTTCACAATTTTCAGTTCGTGCTCATTTAATTCCGACCATTCAATTGCTTCAGACTGTTCGACATCTACCTTTTTTATCACCGACATGTGTCACTCCATTCAACACGTTCGGACGCCCGATGCCAGAATCGGCACCAACCAAAGCGCCCGGGGAGTGAGCAATTTTCAGCATGTTTGACTGTGTCATCAGCCTACTAAATGAAAAATTCATTACAAATTACGCATCACCGCAAAGCGCCTGAGCACGCTGAACGATATCGCTGTAATCCATCTTGATGGATGGCATCGTAGGATTGGGCTTGGTTATGTCCTCGCCGTCCGACCAGCCGTGATCCTTTGCATGACTCCTGGCACTTCCGCTCAATGCGTAAACGGTTCCGTCCGAGGTTCGGGCCAATGCTTTGGGCGATGGTCCAAAGCACAACAGGTCAACGCTAGCGACCGTAAACGGCCAATCGTCGCCATAGTCCTTGCTGGAAACCTTCAGGCTCTTTCTCTCGGCACCACACACACCCGAAGCAAGCATTGCCAGCACCACTATAGATAACGTCATCCGTTTCATGTCCAAAGTCCTTAATTTTTATTTGTAAAAGCCCTTAGCAGGCGCATCACCGCCCCCCTGTCCTCGTTGCCCAGGCTCCGTACGTGCATCACGACTTCCAAGTCATCGTTGGATAGCTGACTTTCGCCCTTAATAGAGCGCTGGCCGGTCACCACGTAAAGAACATCCACCCCTTGTTCAGCGACCGCTGCCAGGTAACTGGCATCCGGGCTGCGCTCGCCCTTTTCATAGTTGTACTGACTGTTTTTCGAGGCACCAGCCTTCGCCGCAAGCTCGGTCTGATTAAACCCCAAGCGTTCACGCTCTTCTTTTAGGCGATCACCAATTCCCACAAACGTCTCCATGACGAGTTGACATTCCCACATTCATGGGAAATACTTCGCCTGTAATCACACGAAATCACACGAAACGAGACTATGCCGAACGCATACCCCACGGAGCAAGCGTGCCGAAAAGCACGTGAGCGACTCGCGCATCAAGGCCTCTCTGCCAAAGACTGGGCCGATCAGCACAATTTAAACCCGTCCACGGTGTACGCCGTCTTGAACGGACAGAAGAAATGTTTGCGGGGCGAGTCCCACCGTGCTGCGGTGTTGCTCGGCATCAAAGACGGCGTAGTCACAAATTAGGCCTGTTGGCTCAGATAGGAAACCAGAAGATGAAACGTCCAGTTCTAGCCAACCGGAAAGACGTAGTCAGCGCCGTGATTGGCGCTTATCCAGGAGGTCGGTACTACGCTGCAACTGACCTCGGGATGCCGATCAAGAAGTTTGATAACCAGGCCTATGAGAACGCTGGCAGTCGGCCGCTCAGCGACGAACATATCCATCGCCTCGAGCGCGTTGCAGGTACGTCATATCTCGCTGACTACATCACTGGCATGTATGGCGGCATGTTTGTACCCGTCGCGGTGCCTGAATCGCTGGATAACGTCGAGCTGTACAACCGCTCTGTAAAAACCGCTGCCAAGCGCGGGTTGGTTGACCAGATCATTGCCAAAGCGCTGGACGACGGTGTCATTGAGCCTAGTGAAGCCGAAGTAATCGTGTCGGCCCTCATGAAGTATATGTCCGCCCGCTACGCCGAAGTGCTAGCGACCATCCAACTGCACGGCGGGGGGTTGGCTGGGTGAGCACTTACAAACTTGTTTGCCCTCACTGCCACGGCCGCATGCGCATCCGCACCAGCGAAGGCCAACACATCTTTCTACGTATCACCTACATGCAATGCACCAACGAGGCCTGCGGCTGGGCGGTGCGTGCTGAATTTCAAATGACCCACGAACTGAGCCCCAGCGGCATGCCAAACCCGGCTGTACAGCTTCCGGTAGCTGACGTGGTCATTCGTCGCCAGGCAATGAAAACCGCCAACGATCAGCCCGATCTGTTGGACCAGTTGGAAATGGAGGCCACAACCGTATGAAAGCCATCACCCTGACTACCAACCCCGCCAGCGATTACCGTGCGGCAATGCAACAAGCAGCGGTGGCTTACCTCTACCGTCATCGCTGCGAGCATCTTGCCGGTGACACTCAGTTGCTCGACAACTGCGTACGCTACCTGACGCTCTCACTTGAAGTCCCTCAGCACCTGGTGCACCGCATTGCTGAACTGGCGGTGGCCGAGTTTGAAAGCATGACCTGCAAGCGTGTGGCCTGGCTGGGCATTCATCCCACCAGCGGCCCCTTCCGCCCGGTGATCTTGTTGCTCGACAACTGCACCCAACAGCGACATCCCGTTTCAGCACGCTTGCTCCCCACACGCCTGCTGCTGACTCGCAACCTCCCGCACTAATCCAAAACCCTCCCTGTTTGATGCCCGCACCGCGTGGGTAGGGGAAATTTGCAACTTACTGGTGGCCGAAATGAGCAAAATCACCATAAAACTGGAGCTGGACGAACAACAGGCGCAGCACTACCTGTTGTGGTTGACCAGCCAGTACGAAGTCACCATGGCTGATATTTGGTACTCCGACCGCTACCGGAATGTGCCAAGTGGTCAACGGGCGCCGAAGGTGCTTGAGGACTTGCCCTACCTGGCAGGCATCTGCAAAACGCGCAGCGAGCTGAAAAAGCAGCTCGTTGTTACGGCTGCGGAGCATGTGCAGTGATTCGCAAGCCCATGGAAGACAAGATCCGCGCCGACGTGCTTCAGCGCCTGGAGTCTGATTACGGCCTTCAGCACATGAAAGGCACGCATTACATGCGTAAGGGCACCTGCCCGCAGTGCAATCAGAAACGTTTGTTTTCGCGCCACGATGAACCCTGGTTCATCCGCTGTGGCCGCGAGAAAAATTGCCGGTACATGGCTCCCACCAAAGAGCTTTACCCGGATCTGTTCGACGATTGGAGCAAGCGTGCACCGGCCACCCGAGAAGAGCCTGCCGCCAGCGCAAAGGCATACCTGACATTTGCCCGAGGTTTCCGCGTTGAGCTGATAGAGGACTGGTACACCCAGGAAAGCTACTTTGATCGCGATCTGAATATTGGCTCTGCCACCGTGCGCTTCCCTCTGGAACACGGCGGTTACTGGGAGCGCTTGATTGACCAACCGTCACGGTTCGGTAAGAAGAAGGCCCGCTTCCAACCCCTCAAGAGCTACAGGGGGCACTGGTGGTGCCCGCCGTGCGTGGATCTGCTGGAAGTAAATGAGCTGTGGATCGTTGAAGGAATCTTCGACGCCATTGCGCTCATTCAAAACGGTATCTCTGCGGTTGCGGCGCTGTCCTCGAACGCCTTTCCAGAGGAATCGCTTAAGGCCCTGATCACCGCTCGCGGCGGTAAAATCCCAAAGCTGGTTTGGGCTCTGGATAACGAGCCAGGCGCTCATAAGTACACCCGTATGTGGGTCAACCGTGCCCGCGAACTCGGTTTTACCTGTGAGGCTGCTCAGGTGTCACAGCCTGACGCCCGCAAGGTTGACTGGAACGATCTGCATCAACGCTGGGCATTTATCGACGACGAAAAAGCCCGCGCTGATCGCATCGAAAATGACTTGAAAGAAGCCCGCCACCAGGGCGCCCTGCTAATCGCAGAAAGTGCCAGCGACAAGGCATTGCTCATGTACCAGTGGCGTGAACGGGAGGAATTCCACTTCTGTTTCGACTCCCGCCTGTACTGGTGGAAATTGGACTTGGCGAAATACAACAGCGCCAAGCAGGCCCTCGAAAAGAGCGATGGCCACGAAGCCCAGACACTCAATGAAAAGCAGCTTCGGGAGAAGGCACTGAACGTCGCCGGCTGCGTCGTCGAGATCGCCAACTGCTACCCCAAAGCCCTCTATTTCCAGCGAAACGAGATTACCGACGAGTCCTGGTACTTCTTCCGCGTCGACTTCCCGCACGACGGCGGTTCAGTGAAAAACACCTTCACGGGTGGTCAGGTCGCCGCTGCCAGCGAATTCAAGAAAAGACTTCTCGGCATGGGTGCCGGAGCCGTGTTCACCGGCAGTGGACAACAATTGGACAAACTTATGAAAGACCAGCTTTTCGGCATCAAGACCGTTCAGACC
Source organism: Pseudomonas antarctica (assembly GCF_001647715.1). Classification (NCBI taxonomy): domain Bacteria; kingdom Pseudomonadati; phylum Pseudomonadota; class Gammaproteobacteria; order Pseudomonadales; family Pseudomonadaceae; genus Pseudomonas; species Pseudomonas antarctica. Next base: position 1,863,968 of record NZ_CP015600.1, on the reverse strand, counting down.
ATCGACTATGTGGGCTACAGCAAGGAATACCACTGCTACGTGTTCAACGACGTCGCCATCCGCGAGGGCCAGATAATTCACATCAATGAGGAAGAGTTTTTTGAGATGGGCAAGTTGAAGCTCAAGACTCTGCAAAAGGGTGTGAAGATCAATCTGGAAAAGGACGGCAAAAAATACGATGACCAGTGGCTTGGGCTTTTGTGGCAGTGCTTTGGTGCCCAGGGCATCGTGGCGTTGACCTTCTGGTTTGGCTCGCTGTTCGCCGAACAGATCCGCGGCCGGTACCAGTCGTTTCCTTTCCTTGAGGCCACTGGCGAGGCTGGCGCCGGCAAGACCACGTTGCTCACGCTGCTGTGGAAACTCGCGGGTCGCGATGGATACGAAGGGTTCGACCCGTCCAAATCCACCAAGGCAGGCCGCAGCCGCTTGATGGGCCAAGTATCCGGCATGCCCATTGTGCTGCTGGAATCAGACCGCAGCGGCGACGATAAGGCCCACGCCAAAACCTTCGAATGGGACGAACTCAAGGATTACTACGGCGGCGGCACCCTGGCGACCAAGGGTGTGAAAACCGCCGGTAACGAAACCTACGAACCACCGTTTCGCGGCACCATCGCCATCAGCCAGAACGCCCCCGTAGTGGCTTCCGAGGCGATCATGACCCGGACCGTCAAACTGCACTTTGTACGACCGAACGTCACCGCTGAAAGCCGCGCCGCGGCAGATCGGCTCAATGCGCTGGAAGGTTCGACACTCAGCAACTTTGTGTTGCAGGCCGTGCGCAAAGAGCTGGAGGTGATGGAACTGTTCGGCCAGCGGGTTGCGGGCTACGAGGCGAAGTTGCGCAACTTGCACTCCCATTGCTTTGCCTGCGACACCCCATTCAAAGACGAGCACGGCGAATGTAGCCAATGCGGCAACAAGCTGCGCGGCTACATCCGTGTGGAGCGGATCAACAAGAACCACGCCCAAATGCTCACCCTGCTGGACTGCCTGTGCATGGTGGTGCCGCTCACCGACGCACAGGTCGAGCATACCCGCTCGCAGATTATCCGCATGGCAATTGAACGCCAGGCCTCGATCAGCTCCGACCATCCGGTGGTGGCTGAATTCTGGGAAGTTTACGAATACCTGGAAGGCCTCGACGCCGATGGCCCGGTGGTCAACCACAGCAAGAAAGACCACGTCATCGCCATCAACCTCAACGACTTCGTGAAATGCGCTGCAGAAAACCGGCAAAAAATCGCCGACGTCAGCGAGTTGCGCGAGCGCCTGAAGGACTCCCGCTCGCGGAAGCTGCTTGACGTTAACAAGGCGACCGACAGCGCGGTACGGGCTCACCAGGCCAGTAAAACCAACGCGGTAATAACCAAGCAACCCATCGTCAAGTGCTGGCACTTCCAGGCCTGACACACCAACAGCTTTACCCGTCAGGCGCTGCAACGTCTGTCACCACCCAAAGGAGAAGCACCATGCAAGTACAAGTCATCACCGGCGACGGCCAACATGGGGAGACCAACCGCCTTCGGCACCTGAAGGAGCTGAAGGCCTGGTTTAACGAGTCGGGGAAAATTGTTCATGCCGAGGCCTACGACCCGGCCGGTGTGGTCGCGATCCTAGAGGCACGCGCGGTCAGCGATAAAGAAATCCTAGTGCTGGAGTGCAGCCGAGAACAGATCCAGGCAGTCCTGGAATGGCAGTCGGCAACCGATGAAGTTGTCGAGTTTGAAAACCTGCTGCTGCACCTGGTGCGGAAGTAAAACCCAACCGGTGAAAGCCAGTAAGAAGATGGTGTCGAGGGGCTGCAACCCCTCGACACCGACCACCCAAAGGAGAAGCACCATGCAAGTGAATCAACCCCAAGGCGGCACCGCAAAGGCTACCACACCCCCACTGAAGGTCGGCGACAAGGTCAGCTACATTGAAATGAGCGGTGGCGGTCGGGAATACCGTCTCAGCGCACGTATAGGCGTGATAGTAGGGATCGACGGTAACGTTGCCACCTTGCGTGCAGCAACCGGCCGCACCATCACCCAACCACTCGACAAGCTGACACCCGACGGCCAGCCCAATGCGCTGACGCGCATGCTCATCGGAGGTTAGCGTATGACAGTATTCCTTCTTCTTTATCTGTGCATGGATGCTACCCGGACGGATTGCCAGGTGGTGAAGGTTGATAGCTGGAATGGCCCTTACGCCAATGAGCAATGCAGCGACGCCTTAAAGGGCCTGACAGAGGCAATGACTGCCCCCAATCGGGAGCGGCATCGGTTTGTTTGCGAGATCCAAGGCAATGGAGCGAAACCCGCAGAACATAAGGCTCCGCCGTCGTTCATTCATCAATCTTTTCGAATGTAAGGGGATCATCATGAAGACATCTTTCATCCTGATGGCCCAATACGATGGTCAAGCGATCATCTCGCTGGAGCTGGTGTGCCGGGATTACTTCACACACCTGACGCCGGATATGTTCCAGCGCAAGGTGATGAGTGGTCAGATCAAGCTGCCTATCACCCGCCTGGAAAAAAGCCAAAAATCTGCCAAAGGCATACACCTGACTGACCTGGCGGCTTATCTCGACCTGCAGCGCGCCGCTGCGGTTAAAGAGCACAACCAACTCAACGGGTTAAAACACGTCGTTTGAGCCACTTCATTGATGCGGCGCCCAGCTGGACGGGCGCCCTCAATATCTTCTCGTGCCATTCCCACGCCAAATAACGATCTCCCTTGCCACGCAAGTGCGTGTATCGCCGCATCGAATTCCAATCCCTGTGTCCGGAAACACTCGCCACACGTGGGATATCCCAGTCCATTTCAAACAGACGGCTGATACCTTCATGGCGTAGGTCGTGGAAGTGCAAATCTGAGATCTCCAGGAACTTGCACGCTTTCGCCCAGGATGTGGATATCGAGTCAGGGCTGTAGGGAAATATGTCTTCGCCGGCCTTGGGCATGGTCTGGAGGATCTGCCACGCTTCGTCCGGCAGATAACACCAAACATCGTTGCCGATCTTCTGACCGGGGTTTTTCATGTCGCGCACCAGCACACGCTGACCAGGCTCGTCGACGTCCGCCCAGCGAATACGGGTTATTTCATCTAGCCGACGAGTGGAGAACAGCGCAAAGCCAACGACTTTCAGCATATTGGTGACAGTCGGGCGCCTCGCCTGCATGGCCTGATAGTGCGTCAGCACCTTTCCCAGCTCGTCCAACGTCGGCCGGCGGTCACGTTCGCGGCTTTTCAGGTTGTAGCCCAGCTTCCTCAGTACCCGCCGAGCGCCGCCCATCGCGAGCGGATCGACCTGGTACCCCCACGCATCTTTGGCAATCGCCAGAACAGCCCCGAGGTGCGCCAGGTCATTACCGGTTGTTTGAGGCTGAACCCCGCCGCCCTCCTTGCTCATTCGCCAAAGAGCAAAGTCGACGAGGGTCTGGGTGGTGATGTCTGTATCGGTCAACTGGCCTAGGTATGTCTCGCCGATGGCTGTCAGCGTCGCGCGCTTGGTCTTGCCCAATGGTCGGGCTTTTTCGACCTCGACCAGGTACCGAGCATTCATCTCTTTGACCGTGGCGCCTTTGCGGGTCGCCCGCTCGATCGCACCTGGCTCATCCAGCTCCGTTTCGCGCTTACGCGCCCAAGCCTGGGCGGCCTGTTTTCGGGCGAAGGTCTGGCTCTCTTGGTAGACTTGCACTCCGTCGCGTTTGATGCGGATTTGAGCCGTGTAGCTCACAGTCCCATCCGCCAGTTTTCTTGCCCTGATAGTCGCCATATAGAAAGTGGTACGCGTCAGTTCTTAGGTGGTACATCGTACCACCGAGCCTTCAAAAACGCCTGAAAACGCCCTAAAACACGCCCAGAACACGTTGAGTAAAATGCTAGATAAACAGAGCTTTAGCCCAGCAGAATCAAGCCCCGCACTGTCTCGGCGCTTTAGCGTTGCACCCATGATGGATTGGACCGACCGCCACTGCCGGTTCTTCCTGCGCCTGCTCTCCAAGCACGCCCTGCTCTACACCGAGATGGTCACGACGGGCGCGATCCTGCACGGCGACCACGACCGTTTCCTGCGTCATAACGAAGCCGAGCACCCGCTTGCGCTGCAGTTGGGCGGCAGCGTCCCCGCTGACCTGGCTGCCTGCGCGCGTATGGCTGAGGCTGGCGGTTACGATGAAGTGAACTTGAACGTCGGCTGCCCGAGTGATCGGGTGCAGAACAATATGATCGGCGCGATCCTGATGGCGCACCCTGCACTTGTGGCGGATTGCGTGAAGGCGATGCGGGATGCGGTGTCGATTCCGGTGACGGTGAAGCATCGTATCGGGATTAATGGGCGCGACAGTTATGCCGAGTTGTGTGATTTCGTCGGGACGGTGAGGGACGCCGGGTGCACCAGTTTTACGGTGCATGCGCGGATTGCGATTCTTGAGGGGTTGTCGCCGAAGGAGAATCGCGACATTCCGCCGTTGCGCTATGACGTGGCGGCGCAGTTGAAGCAGGATTTCCCGGAGCTGGAGATTGTGCTGAACGGTGGAATCAAGACGCTGGAGCAGTGCCAAGCGCATTTGCAGGTGTTTGATGGGGTGATGTTGGGGCGCGAGGCTTATCACAATCCGTATTTGCTGGCGGAGGTGGATCAGCTGCTGTTTGGCAGTGAGGCGCCGGTGATTAGTCGGGCTGAGGCGCTGGCGCAGTTGCGGCCGTATATTGCGGAGCATTTGGCCAGTGGTGGGGCGATGCATCACATTACGCGGCATGTGTTGGGGTTGGGGACCGGGTTTCCGGGGGCTCGCCGGTTCAGGCAGTTGTTGTCGGTGGATATTCATAAGGCGAGTGATCCGTTGGCGTTGCTGGATCAGGCGGGAGAGTTGTTGGAGGGGCGGTGATTTAGTGGGTTGGGTGTCAGTGGGGTTATTTGGGGCTGACAGGCCGCCTTCGCGAGCAAGCCCGCTCCCACAGTTTTGGGTGATGGGTGTCAGCGGGATGTTTAGTGGCTGGGCTGGCATCATCGCGAGTAAGCCCACTCCCACAGTTTTGGGTGATGGGTGTCAGGGGGTTGTTCAGGGGCTGGGCGGGCGTCATCGCTGGCAAGCCAGCTCCCACATTTTGAGCTGTGTGCATCAGGTAGGTGGTGGTGGTTTTTTGAGGGCGTCATTGCTGATAGGCCAACTCCCACATTTTGCCCGGGGTGGTCATCGGGCAGTTGGGTTGAACCTGATGGTGATTTTGGCCTCCTAGTTAGCAGTACGGCCGGTGATTCAAACGGCTGTTTTCAGGTTGTTGCCCTCGCAAACGATCGAACGCATTTGCGCCCTTGAGCGCCTGCCGGCGCTCGGGTAATGTCATCAGACCCACAGGACAGAGCACGCCCATGACTTCCAAGCTGGAACAACTCAAGCAATTCACCACCGTTGTAGCCGATACCGGCGATTTTTCTACCCTCGCCAAGCTCAAGCCGCAAGACGCCACCACCAACCCTTCCCTGCTGCTCAAGGCCGCTTCGATCCCAGGCTATGCCAAGCTGCTGGATGAGTGCGTTAAGGACTGTAACGGCGACGTGGGCCTGGCCAGCGACCGTTTTGCGGTGGCGGTGGGTCAAGAGATTCTCAAAGTCGTACCGGGCCGTATTTCCACTGAGGTGGATGCCCGCCTGTCGTTCGACACTGACGCCGTACTCAAGCGTGCGCACCGTCTGATCGACCTGTACGACAAAGCCGGCGTTGGCCGTGACCGTGTGCTGATCAAGATCGCCTCCACCTGGGAAGGCATCCGCGCAGCCGAGACGCTGGAAAAAGAAGGTATCCAGACCAACCTGACGCTGCTGTTCTCGTTTGCCCAGGCCGTGGCCTGTGCCGAGGCTGGGGTGTTCCTGATTTCGCCGTTCGTGGGCCGTATCTACGACTGGTACAAGAAGGCCAATGGCAACGACTACACCGGTTCCGATGACCCGGGCGTGCAGTCGGTGACGCGCATCTACAACTACTACAAGGCCAATGGCTACAAGACGGTGGTGATGGGTGCGAGCTTCCGTAACCTCAGCCAGATTGAAGAGCTGGCCGGGTGTGATCGCCTGACCATCAGCCCGGACCTGCTGGAGAAGCTGGCGGCGGATGAAGGCAAGCTGGAGCGCAAGTTGGCACCAGGCCATGCCGGCGAAGCGCGGGTGCATTTGACTGAAGCGCAGTTCCGTTGGGAGTCCAACGAGGACGCGATGGCGACTGAGAAGCTGGCGGAGGGGATTCGTCAGTTTGCTCGGGACCAGGAGAAGCTGGAGGCGTTGTTGGCTGCCAAGTTGTAAGGCAGTCGGCGACAAAAAGGGCGGCACCTGTGAGGGTGCCGCCCTTTTTTGTGCCTTTCGCTGGTCTCAAGCCGGTCACAGTTCAAACTGTGGGAGCTGGCTTGCCTGCTCCCACATTGGAATTGGGTTTCAACTGGGAGGCTAGTGGCGTTCCAGGGCGTTGACGAGGTCGTGGAAGGCTTCGCGGTTGGACTCGTTCAGGCCCATCAGGATCTTGTGCGCTTCGAGCACCTTGATCCGTACCACTTCTTCGGACTGGTCTTGCGAAGGCAGGTCGGTCAGGCATTCCGGGCAGGGGATCGGGCGGTCAACGATGTTGAACACCTGGTCAAAACCCATGGACTGCAACAGCCGGGTGATGTCTTCGTGGGTGGTGACGACAGTCGGCAACAGGCCGACCTTCTGCCGCGACAGAATGGACAACTTGGCCAGCAAGCCAAGGGTGGTGCTGTCGATGCTGCGGGTTTCGGTCAGATCGATCACGATCGCCGAGAAATTCAGGGCTGTGAAAATCCGCTCAATCGTTGCATCCAGCGCCGAACATAAGGTCAGGCGCACTTCACCGACAAACTTCAGGACGAAGGTCCCGTCTTGCTCGGCGAATTGGATTCTTCCGGTACTCATCAAAGATTCCTGCTCAACACCAATAGGGCGATATCATCCGGCATCTCCCCTAGCGTGGCCAATCCAAAAACCTGCCGCAGGCCATCCAGGCTGCCGCCCGCCGACTTGACCTTTTCAGGCAAGGCGGCTTCTTTCTCCTTGAGTGTAGGCTCTGGAAGCAGGTCCAGGATACCGTCGGACATCAGCGTGAGGCTGAAGGTCGGCGGCAGTTCCAGGATATGGTCTTCGTAGGTGGCTTCATTGAACAAGCCCACCGGCAGACCACGGCCTTCCAGGTAACGCACACTGTCTGGAGTGTATAAAACCGGCATCGGCAGGTGACCGCCAATGCTGTAGGTCAAAAGACCGGTTTCTTCATCGATCACGCCGCCGACCATCGTCACGTGCTTGCCCAGCTTACAGCTGATCAGGCCTCGGTTGATGTGGCCCAGCACCTCGGAGGGGGTGAACTCCGGCAAGGTGCCATTGCGCTTGGATTCGAACAACAGCCGTGTGGTCATGAACTTCAACAACACGGTGACAAAAGCAGAAGAAGCGCCGTGGCCGGAGACGTCGGCCAGGTAGAACGCCACACGCCGCTCATCGACGCGGAAATAATCGACGAAATCACCCGACAGGTACAACGACGGGATGATCTGGTGCGCAAACTTGAACTCGTCGATGGTCCAGGGGCTGACCGGCAGCATGTTCATCTGCACCTGGCGACCGGCGTTCTGGTCTTCCTGGAGCAGGTTGAGGCTGGCTTCGAGTTCGCGGTTGGCGGTTTCGAGCTTTTCGCGGTAGCGCTGGTTTTCCAGCAGCAGGCGGGCACGGTCCAGCGCGCGGCGCACCGAGTGCTCCAACACGGCCAGGTCTTCCAGGGGCTTGATCAGGTAATCGGCGGCGCCCAGGCGCAGGGCCTCGACGGCGTCGTTCATCACGCCGGCACCGGACACAACAATCACCGGCGTCTGCGGGGCAAGCTCAGTCACCTGGCGGATCAGCTCGAGGCCGCCCATCTGGGGCATGCGCAGGTCGCAGATCACAAGGTCGGGCTTGTCGCGCTCGAATACCTGGAGACCCTGTTGGCCATTGCTGGCCTGCAGGACGCTGAAGCCACTGTCTTCCAAATAGGCCGCGAGGCTCGCGCGCACTACTTCGTCGTCATCGATTATCAGCAGCGTGGCACTGGTTTTTTGCATGTGGGCAAACGGCGCCAGAATTAGGTTGGCGTAGGTGGCTCGACAATGGCCGGGCTCACGTACTGGATTCGCTTTCTAGCCTCTCTGTCCTACAACGCATTGGGATTTTGCCCATGCACAAAGGTAAAGCAGAGGTGCCCTTCTAAGGCGCAGACGGTACTCCCATCCGTCAGGGGTTTCAAGCTCATGCCGATGGTCGCCGGGCGTCTTTACACCGCAAATCACCGGGAGTTATAAGAACAGCCACCACCACAACACAAAGTAAGGATGGAAGCTGTGAGCGAACATGAGCGCGACTACGCCGAAAAACGCGATTTCATCCGCATGCGAGTGGATGCCGATGTGTCGTTGATCCACGCCGGGCAGGAGATTGCCGGGGTCTGTGTAGACCTTTCCAGCTCCGGTATGCAGGTTGAGGCACCGCGCCAGTTCGAGGTCGGAGACCCGCTGACGGTGCGTATTGATTCAGAGCACGCCGCCCTCGCGGGCCTGGAGGCGGACACCGAGGTGGTGTGGGCCAGGAATGAAGGCGAGCGCCAGCACCTGGGCCTCAGGATCTTGAAAATGCGCTGAAACCGCGCACAAAAAAGGCGACCACTTGGGTCGCCTTTTTTTCATTTCAAAACGTCACGGCTTAAAAGTCGTCGACGACCTTGCCGTCCTTGACCTTGAACTCACGGTTCTGCAGGTAAGCGTTACGGATGAAGGTGTATTTGTCGCCAGAGATCAGTTTCTCGCTGTCGAGCAGGCTGGCACGGGTATCGACGATGTTCAGGCCGAAGGTGCTGTTGCGCCAGCCGATATCGTTCATGTAACGGTACGGTTGGGTGTAGCTGTCGACGTATTTGGACGGCGCATCACGCAGGGTGCTTGGGCCGAGCAGCGGCAGCATCACGTAAGGACCGCTGCCGACGCCCCAGCGACCCAGGGTCTGGCCGAAGTCTTCGTCGTTGCGTTGCAGCCCCATTTTGGTGCCGACATCAATGAAGCCCAGCACACCAAACGTGGTGTTCATCAGCAAACGAGCGGTGTCGACACCGGCCGCGTGTGGCTTGAGCTGCAACACGTCGTTGGCAAAGTTGCCGACATCGCCGATGTTGCGGAAGAAGTTATGGATGCCCGTCTGCATGAATTGCGGGGTGACAAACTGGTAGCCCTGCGCCAATGGCTTGAGCGCATAGGTATCAACGGTATCGTTGAAGGTGAAGATCGGGCGGTTAACGCTTTCCCATGGATCGTCTTCCGACGCAGCTTGGACGGCGAACGGGGCCAGAAGGACGGTGGCACACACAGATAGCTGAGCGAAGTAGTGGCTCCAGCGCATAGCTTTTGCTCCTTGAATGGTCTGTCATGGGCGCTATGCCCTGAATAAGATCGTCAGTATATGACGGAAGTGTCGATTTAGGCAGCAGCGAGGAAACGACATACGCAAAATGCACAAAATTCCTACAAGTACACCTGAGTGTCATCCGCTTGTCATGTCGCCCCGATAGCGTCACAGCTATTTCAGGGATGTCGAAATGCCTCACGCCGAAATTGCCGTCGCCAGAGCCCCCTCCTTGACTGCCGTGCTGTTTGGCCTGAGTGGCTGCCTGGTGGATTTCGGTTCCCAGGCCCGCACCGACTCGCCCGCCCCCGATTCCCAAGCCACGCCTGGCGCGCTGAAGATATTGCGCAGCCTCAAGGACCAAGGGGTGCCTTGCGCCTGGCTGGATGAGTTGCCCGCCTCAGTGACCACACCGCTGTCGGCCGCATTGCCCGACTGGGTGAAGGCAACGCCACCCTCCTCCATCCGCTGGCCGGCGCCGCATGCCTGCTGGCAAGCCTTGATGGCCTTGAATATCGAACGCCTGGAAGGCTGCGTGCTGGTCAGCGGCGAGCCACGCTTGCTGCAAGCGGGCCTCAACGCCGGGTTGTGGACCATCGGCCTGGCGTCCTGCGGCTCACTGTGCGGCTTGGCACCGGAGCAATGGCAGGCGCTGACCGAGCAGCAACGCGAGCATAAGCGCGGTAAAGCCACGGTGGCGCTGTATGGGTTGGGCGTGCATTCGGTGATCGACCACCTTGGCGAGCTGGGCACGTGCCTGGCGGATATCAGCCTGCGCCAGCTCAAAGGCGAGAAGCCCTGATAGAGATCATGCACTGAAGGCGCCGGTGGATTAATCTACAGGTCAGCCCGTAGACCTTTCCCGGCGTGCCGCGGTCTATGCCAGTGCCTATCGATAAAAGGAAGAACGCCATGCCTGCCCGCGAAGAGTTGAAAAACCAAGTCAAAGTATTGCGCGAGCAATTGGACAGCGACCCGCTGATGTCGGCGGAAAAACGCGACGAACTCGAATCACTGATTACCGAACTTGAAGTTCAAGAGCCTCTGGAAGGCGCCATTCAGGACCCAAGCATCGCCGATGGCGTGAACCTGGCGGTTGAACGCTTCGAACTGGACCACCCGGGCATTGCCGGGACCTTGCGCAATATTGTGACGACCCTGGGCAATATCGGGATATAACCCGAACCCAAGCCAAACGCAGAACCAAAATGTGGGAGGGGGCTTGCTCCCGATAGCGGAGTGTCAGGCACAGTATTTGTGCCTGACCCACTGCAATCGGGAGCAAGCCCCCTCCCACATTTTTTTGTATTAAGGCTACTGACGCGCCAGGCGAACGTTCTGGAACGGCATGTCCTCAGTGCTGCGATACGGGTTGATGTCCAACCCACCGCGCCGCACATACCGTGCATACACCGTCAATTTTTCCGGCTTGAGCAAGCGCTGCAGGTCGAGAAAGATCCGCTCCACGCACTGCTCATGGAAGTCCGAATGCTGGCGAAAGCTCACGATGTATTCCAGCAGGCTGGCGTGATCCAGGGCCGAACCACGGTATTGCACCGCCACACTGCCCCAATCGGGCTGGCTGGTAACCGGGCAGTTGGATTTGAGCAGGTGGCTGTGCACGCTCTCCTCGACAATGCGCGAATCATCGCAGCGCAGCAGTTCCGGGCGCGGGTGTTCGTAGTTGCTGACGCTGATGTCCAGGTCATCAATGCACACACCTGGCAACGCCTGCACACCTTCGGCCTCAACCTCGGCCAAACGGCGGATACGCACGCTCACCGGTTTGCCGGCGGCGGCGCTGAGGTCGGTGCGCAAGGTCGCTTCCAGGCTTGCCGTATCGGCAAACGCGGTCTGGTTCAGCGAGTTGAGGTACAGCTTGAAGGACTTGGACTCGATGATGTTCGGCGAGTCGGCCGGAATGCTGAATTCACCGATGGCCACCACCGGCTTGCCTGACGGCAGCAGCCAGGACAATTCGAAGCAGTTCCAGAAATCCACGCCTTTGTAAGGCAGGGTTTCGGCGCTCAGGCCCAGCTCGGCCCATTTGGCGGCGCGAGGGATCGGGAACAGCAACGACGGGGTGTAGGTGGAGATGTATTCACTGGACTTGCCCAGCGGCGAATGTTCGGCTGCGGGATGCATGGCGGAAACCTGGCTAAATAAACCGCGCCAGTCTACCAGCCTTTGCCCCCGCCCCTAAAAAACACCCGATCAATCGACGTTGAGCTTGCCGACCATGCCCGCCTGATAGTGCCCGGGGATATTACAGGCGAATTCCAGGCCCGTGGCCTTGGTGAAGGTCCAGGTCAGCTCGGCCGTTTTGCCGGGCTCTACCAGCACACTGTTGGGGTCGTCATGCTTCATGCCGCCCATGTCACCGTGGCCCATGGCGCTGTGGTCCATCTTGCCCATGCCGGTGGCGGTGAGCATGCCGCTGGCCTGCATCTGCAACATTTCCTTCTGGTGTTCGGCATGCATCGCCGCGTCGCCCAGGTTGAATTCATGCAGCAACTGGCCTTTGTTGACCAGCACAAAGCGCACGGTCTCACCGGCTTTTACGTCCAGCGACTTGGGCGAAAAGGAAATATCCTGCAGCACCACTTCCACGCTACGCGTGGCTTTGTCAGCCGACGCCGCATGGCCGAAGGCAAATGTGTGGGCCGTGTCAGCCACCGCATCGAAACTCAAGGCCAACAGGCAACCCGCCAGCAATAGGGGTGTACGCAACGCCATCTCGGTTCTCCAAAAGTGTGTGAACAGCTTGGGCAGCACTCTAAGATGGCGCCGCTGCCAGCCAGCTGACTGCTAGATTACAACTTTGTCAGGTTACGCCCCTGCCCTGGCGCCCACGGTATAAAGCCCGTTGCTCCCGCTGCCAAGAGTCGCCCATGAAACTGCTGATCGTCGAAGACCAACCGAAAACCGGCCATTACCTGCGCCAGGGCCTGACCGAGGCGGGCTTTACCACCGAATTGGTGGCTGACGGCAACACCGGGCAACATCTGGCGTTGACCGGCGATTACGACCTGCTGATCCTCGATGTGATGCTGCCGGGCCGCGACGGCTGGCAAATCCTGCAAGCCGTGCGCAGCGCCGGCCTGGACATCCCGGTGCTGTTCCTCACCGCCCGCGATGCCGTGGAAGACCGCGTGCACGGCCTGGAGCTGGGCGCCGACGATTACCTGGTCAAGCCCTTCGCCTTTTCCGAACTGTTGGCCCGGGTGCGCAGCCTGTTGCGCCGTGGCAGCAGCACACCGCAGGAAACCGCGCTGCAACTGGCCGACCTGCGCCTGGACCTGATCCGCCGCCGCGTCGAGCGGGACGGCCAGCGCATCGACCTCACCGCCAAAGAATTCTCCCTGCTGGAACTGCTGCTGCGCCGCCAGGGCGAAGTGCTGCCCAAGTCGCTGATCGCCTCTCAAGTGTGGGACATGAATTTCGACAGCGACACCAACATCATCGAAGTGGCGATCCGCCGATTGCGCCTGAAAGTCGACGACCATTTCCCCAACAAGCTGATCCACACCGTGCGCGGCATGGGCTATGTGCTGGAGGAACGGTGCAATTGATCAAGCGCCTGTCCCTGGCCAGCCGTCTGGCGCTGCTGTTTGCGGCGTGCACGGCGGTGGTCTCGCTGATCGCCGGCGTGTTGTTCAACCAGGCCAGTGAGGCGCACTTTGTCGAACTCGACCAACAGTTGCTGGACGGCAAACTGGTGGCCTTGCGCAGCACGTTGCAGGGTGCGGATACGCCGCAGTTGTTCGCCCAGCGCGAAGCGCAATTGCGTACTGAACTCAACCGGCAACCCGACCTTGCGTTGCGCATCACTGCCGCCGGCCAGCGCTGGTATGACGGTGCACCGGGCGTCGCACTGCCCGCAGCGCCCGGCCTGCACAGCCTGCAAAACGCCGGCACCGACTATCGCGTGTACAACGTGCCGTTACTGCCAAACCAGCCGGGCTCGCCGCAACTGAGCCTGATGCTCGACATCACCCATCACCAGCACTTCCTGCAACGCATGCAGCATCTGATCTGGCTGACGGTCGGCCTCTCGGCCCTGGCCACCGCCCTGCTCGGCGCCTGGGCGGCACGCAGTGGCTTGCGGCCGTTGCGGCGCATGAGTGAAGTGGCTGCCGGAGTATCTGCTCAGTCATTGACCCAACGCCTGCCCCAGCAGCAAATGCCGGTGGAGCTGGCCGAGCTGGCCCAGGCCTTCAACGCGATGCTGGGCCGCCTGGACGACTCGTTCCAGCGCCTCTCGGCCTTCTCTGCCGACATCGCCCACGAACTGCGCACGCCGCTGTCGAACCTGCTGACCCACACCCAGGTCATCCTCACCCAGCCGCGCCCACTGGAGGATTACCGCGAGGCGCTGCACAGCAACCTGGAGGAGCTGCAATGGATGGCGCAGTTGGTGAATGACATGTTGTACCTGGCCAAGGCGGATCACGGGCTGCTCATGCCCAAGCGCGAAGCCTTGGTGCTGGAAGATGAAGTAGAGGCGCTGCTGGAGTTCTTCGCCTTGTTGGCGGAGGACGCCCACGTGAGCCTGGTGCGCGAAGGCACCGCCCATACGGCGGGTGACCGCGGCATGTTGCGCCGGGCCTTGTCGAATTTGCTCGATAACGCACTCAGGTTTACCCCGGCCGGTGGCGAGGTGCGGGTGCGGATGGTTGAAAGCAAACGGGACGTGAGGCTGACGGTGGAGAATACGGGAGAAGGTATTCCGGCGGCGTTGTTACCGCGGTTGTTTGACCGGTTCTACCGGGCCGACCCGGCGCGCCGTGAAGGCAGCAGCGAGCATGCAGGGCTGGGGTTGGCGATTACCCAGTCGATTGTGCGGGCGCATGGGGGGAGGATTTATTGTGAGTCTGGGGCGGGGTGGACCAGGTTTGTGATTGAGTTGCCAACAGCAGATTGATGCAAGCTGTACCGGCCCTATCGCGGGCAAGCCCGGCTCCCACATTTTGATGTGTGAATACATTCAAATGTGGGAGCTGGCTTGCCTGCGATAGCGGTCTCAGACTTTACGAATACCTGAGCGCATGCGCCGGCTCAATCTTCGCCGCCCGATACGCCGGGTACAGTGTCGCCAAAAAGCTCAGCACAAACCCCGCCGAGCAAATCAGCAGCACGTCGCCGCCCTGCAGTTCCGAAGGCAGGTTGCTGACAAAGTACACGTCCGAACTGAAGATATGCTGCCCGCTCACGCGCTCCAGCCACCCCACCAGTTCACTCACGTTCAACGCCGCAATCACACCCAACACGCCGCCGATCAAGGTGCCGACGATGCCGATCACCGTGCCCTGCACCATGAAGATCGCCATGATCTGCCGTGGCGTGGCGCCGATAGTGCGCAAAATCGCAATGTCGGCGCCCTTGTCGTTCACCACCATGATCAAGGTGGCAATGATGTTGAACGCGGCGACGGCGACGATCATCAGCAACAGCAGGCCGATCATGGTCTTTTCCATCTTCATCGCGCTGAACAGGCTGCCCTGGGTGTGGGTCCAGTCATCCGGTTTGTAGGCCGCGCCCAGGCTGGCGGCGATGTCCGCCGAGACCTTGGGCGCTGCGTACAGGTCCTTCACCGCCAGGCGCACGCTTTGCACCTGGTTCGGCTGCCAGTGCTGGATCTCGGCGGCGTCGGCCATGTTGATCAAGGCCATGGAGCCATCCAGCTCGGCGCCGACCTTGAAGATACCGACCACGTTCAAGCGCTGCATACGCGGGGTGATACCGCCCGGCGCGGTGCTGATTTCCGGGACGATCAGGGTCAGTTTATCGCCCACGTTCAGGCGGAAACGCCGTGCGGTGATGTCGCCGATGACCACGCCGAATTCGCCGGCTTTCAGGTCTTCCAGCTTGCCGCGCACAATATGCTGGGCCACGATCGACACCTTGCCTTCCTGGGCCGGGTCGACGCCGCTGATCTCGATCGGCTGCATCGCGCCTTTGTAGGAGAACATGCCGTCCATCTGCGTGAAAGGCACCGCTGCGGTGACTTCCGGATTCTTCAACGCGGCAGCGGCCACGGGCTGCCAATCATCAATCGGGTTTACGCCGACGATGGTGGCGTGGGGCACCATGCCGAGAATCCGCGTGCTCATTTCGCGCTGGAAGCCGTTCATCACCGACAACACCACGATCATCGCCAGCACGCCCAGGGCGAGGCCGATCATCGAGGTCATCGAGATAAACGAAACAAAACGGTTGCGGCGCTTGGCGCGGGTATAGCGCGTGCCGATGAAAATCGATAACGGTCTGAACATTCGCGGGCACCGTTTAAAAAAATGAAAAAGCCCGGCGCCAGGCGCCAGGCTTGAAACGGGTCAGATGGCGACCAGATGACCTTCCTGCAGGTGCAACACACGGTCCATCTGGCGGGCCATGCTCATGTCATGGGTCACCACCAGGAACGCGGTGCGCATCTGGGTGCTCAGTTCCAGCATCAAATCCTTGATGCCCTGGGCGGTGTGGGAGTCGAGGTTGCCGGTCGGCTCGTCGAGCATCACCAGGCCTGGGTTGTTCACCAGGGCGCGGGCAATCGCCACACGCTGGCGCTCACCGCCGGACAGCTCGGCCGGCTTGTGCTCCAGGCGATGGCCGAGGCCGACGCGCTCCAGCAACGCCTTGGCGCGCTGGCGGGCTTCCGGAATCGCGGTCTTGCCGATCAGCAGCGGCATGCACACGTTTTCCAGTGCAGTGAATTCCGGCAGCAAGTGGTGGAACTGGTACACAAACCCCAACGAACGGTTGCGCAGTTGACCGCGCGCCTTCTCGCCAAGGGCCGACAATTCTTCGCCCGCCAGCCACACGCTGCCCTGGGACGGCGTATCCAGGCCGCCCAACAGGTTGAGCAAGGTACTTTTGCCCGAACCGGAACTGCCGACGATCGCCACGCGCTCGCCCGGGTGCAGTTCCAGCTGCAGGTTGGACAACACCACCACCGACTCCGGACCTTCCTCGTAGGATTTGCCCAGGTTGCGGCAGCTCAAAATCGCTTTTTCACTCATGCCCGATTCACTCATAACGTAAGGCCTGTGCTGGCTGGGTACGTGCCGCGCGCCAGGCTGGATACAGGGTGGCAAGGAAACTCAATAGCAACGCGGCGCCGCCCACCATCAACACGTCCTGGGCCTGAACCTGGGACGGCAAGTAGTCGATGAAGTAGACGTCGGCGTTGAGAAACTTGTGGCCGATGACTTTTTCCAGCGCAGCGATGGCGGCGCTGACATTCAACGCGGCCAAAATGCCGACGGCGGTGCCGATCAAGGTGCCGACCACGCCAATCACGGTGCCCTGCACCATGAAGATCGCCATGATCTGCCCCGGCGTGGCGCCAAGGGTACGCAGGATGGCAATGTCGCCCTTCTTGTCGTTCACCACCATCACCAGGGTGGAGATGATGTTGAACGCGGCCACGGCAACGATCAGCAGCAACAACAGGCCGATCATGGCTTTTTCCATGCGGATGGCCTGGTACAGGTTGCCGTGGGTACGGGTCCAGTCGCGGGCGTAGTACTTGGATTCACCCAGGTGCTGGGCGATTTCCCAGGCGCCGCGCGGTGCGTCGAACAGGTCGTTGAACTTGAGGCGCAGGCCCTGCACCTGGTCCGGCTGCCAGCGATGCAGGCGCGCCAGGTCGGTGAGGTTGGTCAGGCCGAGGTAGCCGTCGATCTCGCCGGCGCCCACGTGGAACGTGCCGACCACGGTAAAGCGCTTCATGCGCGGGAACATGCCGGCCGGGGTCACGGTGACTTCCGGCGCGACGAAGGTCAGCTTGTCGCCGATGCCCACGCCGAGCTTGGCCGCGGCCTTGTCGCCGATCACGATGCCGAAACTGCCGGGCGCCAGGTCGTCGAGTTTGCCCTGCAACATGAACTTGTCGATGATCGACACGTTACGTTCCTGGGCCGGATCGATGCCATTGAGCAGGATTTTCTGCACCTTGCCATCGTTGGTCAGCAACCCCTGCATCTGGGTAAACGGCGCAACGGCCACCACCTTGGGGTTCTGCTTGACCTTGTCGGCCAGGCTTGGCCAGTCACTGATGGGCTCATCGGACTCGATGGTCGCGTGGGGCACCATGCCCAGCACACGGGTGCGCATCTCATGATCGAAGCCGTTCATCACCGACAGCACCACGATCATCACGACCACGCCCAAGGCGAGCCCGATCATCGAGGTAAGGGAAATGAACGACACAAAATGATTGCGGCGCTTTGCACGGGTATAACGCGTGCCGATAAATACGAAGAGAGGTCTGAACATGTCGGGGCTTGTTCGGAGGAAAAGAAGACGTCCCGGTGGCGGGGTCAGGTAAGCAGCTTTACACTCAGACCATTACCGCTACTTTGGGTTCGCCATGTCGACATTAGATGAAGAAGAACGCCGCGAATACTACCGTATCGACGACATGATCGCACTTCAAATCAGCACACTGTCTGCCCCGGAAGCGGCGAGCAAGGAAGTGTTGCTGGATGATTCCCCGCTGTTCAATCTGCTCAGTGAACTGCACCTCAGCGAATTCGAAGCCCAGCACCTGCTGCGCCAGATCAGCGAGAAAGATCGCAGCCTGGCAGCCTTCCTCAAAGTCCAGAACAAACGCGTGGACCTGCTCAGCCAGATCATGGCCCGCGGCCTGCTGGATGAGGTGGGCGCGCCGCAGCCGGTGATCATTTCCGAGGGCGGCATTGACTTCATGCACCCCACGCCCCTCGCGCCCGGCGCTCACCTGGCCGTCAAGCTGGTGCTGATGCCTCAGGCGCTCGGCTTGCTGCTGCGCGCCCGCGTCACCCATTGTGACCCCAAGGGTGACGCATTTGAGGTGGGCACTGAGTTCGAATCCATGACCGATGCCCAACGCCAGTTGCTGGCACGCTATATCTTGCAAAAACAAGCCCAGGAACGACGCCTGGCACGGGAACAGAGCGACGCCCAAGACACCTGAATTCGTATTCACCCCGCCAGACAACCTGGCGCAAAGGAGCAACTGTGACCCTGATTTACGGCCACCGCGGTGCCAAAGGCGAAGCACCGGAAAACACCCTGACCAGCTTCCAGGAGTGCCTCAAGCACGGTGTACGCCGCTGCGAACTGGATTTGCACCTGTCCATGGACGGCGAGCTGATGGTCATCCACGACCCCACCCTCAAGCGCACGGCCGACCGGCGCGGCAAAGTCGTCGAGTATTCGGCGGCCGATCTTGTGAAGATGGACGCGCGCAAAGGCGGCCCAGGCTGGGTCAGCCCGTGCCCGATCCCGCGCCTGGAAGAACTGTTCGAGAAATGCGACTTCGATCACTGGCAACTGGAAGTCAAAAGCGCCTCACGCACCCGCGCCGCGACCACGGTGTTGGCGATTCGTGAGATGGCCGTACGTTTCGGCCTGATGGACAAGGTCACGGTGACCTCAAGCTCGCGGGAAGTGCTCAAAGCCGCCGTCGAACTCACCCCGGACCTGTCACGCGGACTGGTCGCCGAATACGCCTGGCTCGACCCGTTGAAGGTCGCGCAAAACTACGGCTGTGAATTTCTGGCGTTGAACTGGACGTTGTGCACCCCCGAGCGTCTGGAAAAAGCCCAGCGCCAGGGTTTGCATGTGTCCGTGTGGACAGTCAACGAACCTGCGCTGATGCGCAGGCTCGCCGACTTCGGCGTAGATAGCCTGATTACAGACTTTCCCGGTTTGGCCACTGCCACCCTCGAGAATTACTGAAATCGGTCTCCCCGGCCGGCTCAGGCCACCGGCCGGAGCCGCTCAAAAAAGCCGGTTGAGGCCGTCGTAGGCCGCTACCCGATAGGCTTCGGCCATGGTCGGGTAGTTGAACGTGGTGTTCACAAAATACTTGAGGGTATTTTGCTCACCCGGCTGACTCATGATCGCTTGGCCGATGTGCACGATTTCCGAGGCCTGGTAGCCAAAGCAATGCACGCCGAGGACTTCCAGGGTTTCGCGGTGGAACAGGATCTTCAGCATGCCTTGCGGCTCGCCGGCGATCTGCGCACGCGCCATGCTCTTGAAGAACGCCTTGCCGACTTCGTAAGGCACCTTGGCCTTGGTCAGTTCGTGTTCGTTTTTACCGATCGAGCTGATCTCGGGAATCGTGTAGATCCCGGTCGGCACGTCATTCACATAACGCCAGCTGCCGTTGTCGACAATGCTGCCGGCCGCCGAACGACCCTGGTCATGCGCGGCACTTGCCAGGCTTGGCCAGCCGATCACGTCACCGGCGCCGTAGATGTTGGTCACGCAGGTGCGGTAGTTCTCGTCCACTTCGATCTGGCCACGGCTGTTGACCTTGACCCCGATGTTTTCCATGCCCAGCTTGTCGGTGTTGCCGGTACGGCCGTTGCACCACAGCAAGGCGTCGGCCTTGATCTTCTTGCCGGACTTGAGGTGCAGGATCACGCCGTTGTCCAGGCCTTCGACCCGCTCGTACTCTTCGTTGTGGCGCACGGTGATGTTGTTGTTGCTGAAGTGGTAGCTCAACGCCTGGGAAATTTCCGAGTCGAGGAAGCTCAGCAACTGATCACGGTTATCCACCAGCTCCACCAGCACACCCAGGCCGCTGAAGATCGAGGCGTATTCACAGCCAATCACGCCGGCGCCATAGATGATCAGTTTGCGCGGGGTGTGGCCCAGGCTCAGGATGGTGTCGCTATCGTAGATACGCGGGTGGTGGAAATCGATATCGGCCGGGCGATACGGGCGCGAACCGGTGGCGATGATGATGTGCTTGGCCACCAGCTTCTCGACCACGCCGTTGGCGCAGACCACTTCGACGGTCTGCTCGTCGGCGAAACTGCCGGTGCCGAAGAACAGGTCGACACGGTTGCGGGCGTAGTAACCGGTGCGCGACGCCACTTGTTTGGAGATGACTTTCTCGGCGCTTTTCAACACGTCCGGGAAGGAGAACCAGCGCGGCTCACCAATGGCCCGGAACATCGGGTTGGTGTTGAACTGCATGATCTGGCGCACCGAGTGACGCAAGGCCTTGGACGGGATGGTACCCAGGTGGGTGCAGTTACCGCCGACCTGGCGACGGCTATCGACCATCGCCACCTTGCGCCCAGCTTTGGCGGCGTTCATCGCCGCACCTTCTCCAGCCGGGCCGGAACCCAGTACCACCACGTCGTAGTTGTAGACAGCCATGCGTACTCCTCAGAACAGGCCAGGCGCACGGTTGGACGCCTGGCTAAATCATGCCGCGGCCAGCGGGCATGAAGGACAATTTGGCTCAAGTGTGTGAGCCGGGGCACAGTTTATATAAGCCTCAACGCCGCGAACATTAACCCTTGGTCGCGTCGTAGGCCAGTCTTGCCTTTACTACAGAACACGGAATTTGGAATTAGACTACTGACACTCACCTTTGCAGGACGAACCATTATGCGGCATGTCGTTTTCTGTTTAATGATGATTTTTTCGCTTGCGGTGCAGGCCAGTGAGGCTGATCGGCTCAGGCAGGCCGCTTTCCCCGCGCAATCTCATGAACTGGTGCTGAAAAACCAGGCCGTGCTGGTCTATCTGTGGGCCGATGTGTACGCCGCAGCGCTCTACACCCCGGCTGACCTGCGCGCAAAACAGGCCTGGGACCAGCAAAAGGACCTGCGCCTGGTGCTGTTCTACTTTCGCGACATCGATCGTAATGATGTGATCAAGGCCGCCAACACGGCGCTGGAACGCCAGCAAAGCAGCGCCACCCTGGCCCGCTTGAAGCCTGAACTGGACCAACTGCATGCCAGCTTTCGAAACATCCGCAGCGGTGATCGTTATGCCCTCGACTTTCGTCCTGGCCGTGGGTTGAACCTGGAGATCAACGAGCAGGTGGTGTTCAGCAGTCGCGATGATGAGTTGGCAAAAGCCTACCTTGGCATCTGGCTGGCGCAGAAAGGCCTGTCGGACAGCCTGCGCAAAAGCCTCCTCAACTGAACGCAACCCTCGAAAACAACGCAAAACCAATGTGGGAGCTGGCTTGCCTGCGATGGCGGTGGGTCGGCAACTCATTTGCTACCTGACACACCGCTATCGCAGGCAAGCCAGCTCCCACAGGGGTTTCCCACATTGACCTCTATTCGCCCTCGGCTCTTGCGGCAATTAGTCAGCTTGCTATCAGTTTTTATTGCCTGTAGTGGCCAATACACATATGGTTACAAAACTGCAGCAAGGACGAATGATGACCAAGGATCACTAATAAGACAGCCAAAATGAGTGCATGACATGTCCACTACAACGGGCAAAGGCAAAGCGATTTTTCGCGTTGTCAGCGGCAACTTCCTAGAGATGTTCGACTTCATGGTCTATGGCTTCTATGCCACGGCCATCGCCAAAACCTTCTTCCCCAGCGACAGCGCCTTTGCCTCGCTGATGCTGTCCCTGGCGACCTTCGGCGCCGGGTTCCTGATGCGGCCCCTGGGCGCAATCTTCCTCGGTGCCTACATCGACCGCCACGGCCGCAAGAAAGGCCTGGTCATCACCTTGGCCTTGATGGCCGCCGGCACCGTCCTCATCGCCTGCGTACCCGGCTATGCCACCTTGGGTGTGGCCGCGCCGCTGATCGTGCTGTTCGGTCGACTGCTCCAGGGTTTCTCGGCAGGCGTCGAGTTGGGCGGCGTGTCGGTGTACCTGGCGGAAATCGCCACACCGGGCCGCAAGGGCTTCTTCGTCAGTTGGCAGTCCGCCAGCCAGCAAGCCGCCGTGGTGTTCGCCGGTTTGCTCGGCGTGGGCCTGAACCACTGGCTAAGCCCCGAAGAAATGGGTGACTGGGGCTGGCGCGTGCCGTTCCTGATCGGCTGCCTGATCGTGCCGGTGATTTTCGTGATTCGTCGCTCGCTGGAAGAAACGCCTGAGTTCCAGGCGCGCAAACACCGCCCTACCCTGCAGGAAATCGTCCGCTCTATCGGTCAGAACTTTGGCATCGTCATCGCCGGTATGGCCCTGGTAGTGATGACCACTGTGTCGTTCTATCTGATCACCGCCTACACCCCGACCTTCGGCAAGGCCGAATTGCACCTCTCGGATTTCGATGCGTTGCTGGTGACGGTGTGCGTGGGCATTTCCAACTTCATCTGGCTGCCGGTGATGGGCGCGGTGTCGGACAAGATCGGGCGCAAGCCGCTGCTACTGGGTGCGACGATTCTGGCGATCCTCACGGCTTACCCGGCGCTGTCCTGGCTGGTGGTCAACCCGAGCTTTAACCACCTGCTGATTGTGTTGTTGTGGTTGTCGTTCCTGTACGGCTCGTACAACGGTGCGATGGTCGTGGCGCTGACCGAGATCATGCCGGTGGAAGTTCGCACAACCGGCTTCTCCCTGGCCTACAGCTTGGCAACCGCAACGTTCGGTGGCTTCACGCCGGCGGCCTGCACCTATCTGATCCATGTGCTGGACAACAAGGCGGCACCGGGGATCTGGCTCAGTGGGGCAGCGGTGTTGGGGTTGATTGCCACACTGATCCTGTTCAAGGGCAATCGGCATGAACTGCGCACGGCGCAGGCTTCCGTAGTCGGCGGCGCTTGATACACCGCTATCGCAGGCAAGCCAGCTCCCACATTTGACTGTATTCACAGATCGATATGTGGGAGCTGGCTTGCCTGCGATGAGGCCAGTGCACACACCCCAAAAACAGCAGGCACAAAAAAGCCCCGAACCAGTCGGGGCTTTTTCATTCACCGCAGAAGCTTAGCGCGGGAACGCAGGCGGGTTAACCCCGGCCATGTCTTCCATCACACGAACCACCTGGCAGCTGTAGCCGAACTCGTTGTCGTACCAGACGTACAGTACAACGCGGTTGTCCTGGGTGATGGTCGCCTCAGCGTCCACCACACCGGCGTGGCGCGAGCCAACGAAGTCGGTGGAGACCACTTCCTGCGAATTAACGAAGTCGATCTGCTTATGCAGGTCGGAGTGCAGCGCCATGTAGCGCAGGTACTCGTTCATCTCTTCACGGGTGGCGGCTTTCTCAAGGTTCAGGTTGAGAATGGCCATCGACACGTTTGGCGTCGGAACGCGGATCGCGTTACCGGTCAGCTTGCCGGCCAGCTCAGGCAGGGCCTTGGCAGCAGCGGTGGCAGCACCGGTCTCGGTGATAACCATGTTCAGCGCGGCGCTACGGCCACGGCGATCGCCTTTGTGGAAGTTGTCGATCAGGTTCTGGTCGTTGGTGTACGAGTGAACCGTTTCAACGTGACCGTTAACGATACCGAACTTGTCATTCACAGCCTTCAACACCGGCACGATGGCGTTGGTGGTGCAGGAAGCAGCGGACACGATCTTGTCGTCGGCGGTGATTTCACCGTGGTTGATGCCGTGAACGATGTTCTTCAGCTTGCCTTTGCCAGGCGCAGTCAGCACAACGCGATCGATACCCGGGCAAGCCAGGTGCTGGCCCAGGCCTTCGGCGTCACGCCATACGCCGGTGTTGTCCACCAGCAGGGCGTCCTTGATACCGTACTGGGTGTAATCCACCTCAGCCGGGTTCTTCGCGTAGATCACCTGGATCAGGTTACCGTTGGCGGTGATGGTGTTGTTTTCTTCGTCGATGACGATGGTGCCGTTGAACGGACCGTGTACCGAGTCGCGACGCAGCAGGCTGGCGCGCTTGGTCAGGTCGTTCTCGGCGCCTTTACGTACCACGATGGCACGCAGACGCAGGCCGTCGCCGCCACCGGTTTTTTCGATCAGGATGCGCGCCAGCAGACGGCCGATACGACCGAAACCGTACAGCACGACATCAGTGCCTTTGCGGGCAGCAGCGTTTTGCTGGCCAACCACATCGGCCATTTCTTCACGCACGAACTGCTCGGCGCTGCGGCCAGCACCTTCTTTGCGGAATTTGTAAGCCAGCTTGCCCAGGTCTACCGAGGCCGCGCCGAGCTTGAGCTCGCTCATGGCTTTAAGCAGAGGGAATGTTTCGTGGACGGAGAGTTCGCTGTCGTCGGCAGAACGATGGCGAGCAAAGCGATGCGCTTTGAGAATCGCGATGACTGACTGGTTGATCAGGCTGCGGCCATAGATCGAGCTCACCACATTGTTATTGCGGTACAGCTGACCGATAAGCGGAATCATCGCTTCAGCGAGCGCTTCACGGTCGATCCATTCACCAAGACACTGGTCGGGCTTCTGAGTCACGGGAACCTTCCACATGTAGGGGCAGAAAAAAGGGGCTACATTATGCCGCCCGACCGGCCTCGGAGCAATGCGCATCAGGCAACAAAAAGTGCTTGCGAAAAAATCACACCCCGCTGCAGCCCAGTAAATACGCGGGTTCCAGAAGGCCGCTCGTTGAGCGCCAACCCCGACTTGTCCGTAACCCTCCGAAACATCTGCACAAAATGGCACTACATATTGAGTCAAAACACGCCATTGTTTGTCTTAGCCACTACATTTCCTACAAACCGTAATAGGCTCAGTCAGCAACTGACAGGCGGCACCTCAGGCCGTTACAATTACCGACTTTGTCGCAACGCTTGGAGCTCAACCTTCCGTGCCCGTTCTGCGTCTACCGCTTCTCCCTGCCGCGGCAGGTAAACAGCACTGGGGCAACCTGCCCGGTGCCGCCCTGAGCCTGGCCATTGCCGAGGCTGCCAGCGCAGCCAAGCGCTTTACCCTGCTGCTCACCGCCGACAGCCAAAGCGCCGAGCGGCTGGAGCAGGAGCTGAGCTTCTTCGCCCCCGATTTGCCGGTGCTGCATTTTCCCGACTGGGAAACCCTGCCCTACGATCTGTTCTCGCCGCACCAGGACATCATCTCCCAGCGCATCGCCAGCCTTTACCGCTTGCCGGAACTGGCCCACGGCGTGCTGGTGGTGCCGATCACCACGGCCCTGCATCGCCTGGCACCGACCAAGTTCCTGCTGGGCAGCAGCCTGGTGCTGGATGTCGGCCAGAAGCTCGACGTGGAACAGATGCGCACGCGCCTCGAGGCCAGCGGCTACCGCTGCGTCGACACGGTGTACGAACACGGCGAGTTTGCCGTGCGCGGGGCGTTGATCGACCTGTTCCCGATGGGCAGCAAATTGCCGTACCGCATCGACCTGTTCGATGACGAAATCGAAACGCTGCGCACCTTCGACCCGGACAACCAACGCTCCATTGATAAAGTGGACTCGATCAAGCTGCTGCCGGCGCGGGAATTCCCGCTGCAAAAAGACGCGGTCACGCGCTTCAAGGCACGCTTTCGTGAACGCTTCGACGTGGACTTCCGCCGCTGCCCGATCTTCCAGGACTTGAGCAGCGGGATTACACCGGCCGGTATCGAGTACTACCTGCCGCTGTTCTTTGACGAAACCTCCACCCTGTTCGATTACCTGCCCCAGGACACCCAAGTGTTCTCGCTGCCGGGCATCGAGCAGGCAGCGGAAAACTTCTGGAACGACGTGCGCAGTCGCTATGAAGAGCGCCGCGTCGATCCGTCGCGTCCTTTATTGCCGCCCGCCGAGCTGTTCCTGCCGGTGGAAGACTGCTTCGCCCGCCTGAAAAACTGGCCGCGCGTGGTTGCCAGCCAACAGGACGTGGACGCCGGCAGCGGCCGCGAGCGCTTCCCGGCGGGCACACTGCCGGATCTGGCGATCCAGGCCAAAGCCACGCAACCGCTGGAGGCGCTGTCCAACTTCCTCGGTGATTTCCCCGGCCGCGTGCTGTTTACCGCCGAATCCGCCGGCCGTCGCGAAGTGCTGCTGGAATTGCTCGAACGCCTGAAGCTGCGCCCGAAAACCGTCGACAGCTGGCCGGATTTCGTCGCGAGCAAAGAGCGCCTGGCGATCACCATCGCGCCGCTGGATGAAGGTTTGTTGCTGGACGACCCGGCCCTGGCGCTGATCGCCGAAAGCCCGCTGTTCGGCCAACGCGTGATGCAGCGCCGTCGCCGTGAAAAACGCGCGGACGCCAACAACGACGCGGTCATCAAAAACCTGACCGAGCTGCGCGAAGGCGCGCCGGTGGTGCATATCGACCACGGCGTGGGCCGCTACCTGGGCCTGCAGACCCTGGAGATCGACAACCAGGCCGCCGAATTCCTCACCATGGAATACGCCGAAGGCGCCAAGCTCTATGTGCCGGTAGCCAGCCTGCACTTGATCGCCCGCTACACCGGCAGCGACGATGCCCTGGCGCCGTTGCACCGCCTGGGCTCCGAGACCTGGCAGAAAGCCAAGCGCAAAGCCGCCGAACAAGTGCGCGATGTGGCTGCCGAATTGCTCGACATCTATGCACGCCGTGCGGCGCGCGAAGGTTACGCCTTCGCCGACCCGAAGGCCGACTACGCCACCTTCAGCGCCGGCTTCGCCTTCGAAGAAACCCCGGACCAGCAAACCACCATCGAAGCGGTGCGCGCCGACATGCTCGCGCCCAAGCCGATGGACCGTCTGGTGTGTGGCGACGTGGGCTTCGGCAAGACCGAAGTGGCCATGCGCGCCGCCTTTATTGCGGTGCACGGCGGCAAGCAGGTGGCGATTCTGGTGCCGACCACCCTGCTCGCCCAGCAGCACTACAACAGCTTCCGCGACCGCTTTGCCGATTGGCCGGTGAGCGTCGAAGTGATGAGCCGCTTCAAGTCCGCCAAGGAAGTGAATGCCGCCGTCGCCGATTTAGCTGAAGGCAAGATCGACATCGTGATCGGCACGCACAAGCTGCTGTCTGACGACGTGAAGATCAAAAACCTGGGCCTGGTGATCATCGACGAAGAGCACCGCTTTGGTGTGCGTCAGAAAGAACAACTGAAGAACCTGCGCAGCGAAGTCGACATCCTCACCCTCACCGCCACGCCGATTCCGCGCACGCTGAATATGGCCGTGTCGGGCATGCGCGACCTGTCGATCATTGCCACGCCGCCCGCCCGTCGCTTGTCGGTGCGCACGTTCGTGATGGAGCAGAACAAAAGCACGGTCAAGGAAGCGCTGCTGCGGGAATTGCTGCGCGGCGGGCAGGTGTACTACCTGCACAACGACGTGAAGACCATCGAGAAGTGCGCCGCCGACCTCGCCGAGCTGGTGCCGGAAGCACGCATCGCCATCGGCCACGGGCAGATGCGCGAACGCGACCTCGAACAGGTGATGAGCGATTTCTACCACAAGCGCTTCAACGTGCTGATCGCCTCGACCATCATCGAGACCGGCATCGACGTGCCGAGCGCCAACACCATCATCATCGAGCGTGCCGACAAGTTCGGCCTGGCGCAGCTGCATCAACTGCGTGGCCGCGTCGGGCGTAGCCACCACCAAGCGTATGCCTATTTGCTGACGCCACCGCGCCAGCAAATTACCGGCGATGCCGAAAAGCGTTTGGAAGCCATCGCCAACACCCAGGACCTCGGTGCCGGGTTTGTACTGGCCACCAACGACCTGGAAATCCGTGGCGCAGGCGAACTGTTGGGCGACGGCCAGAGCGGGCAGATCCAGGCCGTGGGCTTCACCCTTTATATGGAGATGCTCGAGCGCGCGGTGAAAGCCATCCGTAAAGGCGAGCAACCGAACCTCGATCAACCCTTGGGCGGCGGCCCGGAAATCAACCTGCGCTTGCCCGCGTTGATTCCGGAAGACTACCTCCCGGACGTACACGCGCGGCTGATCCTGTACAAGCGCATCGCTTCGGCCACCGACGAAGACGGTCTCAAGGACCTGCAAGTAGAGATGATCGACCGCTTCGGCCTGTTGCCCGAGCCGACCAAGAACCTGGTGCGCCTGACCCTGCTCAAATTGCAGGCCGAGCAGCTTGGCATCAAGAAGGTCGATGCCGGGCCGCAAGGCGGGCGTATCGAGTTCGAAGCGCAAACGCCGGTGGACCCGCTGGTGTTGATCAAGCTGATTCAGGGCCAGCCCAACCGCTACAAGTTCGAAGGGGCTACGCTGTTCAAGTTCATGGTGCCGATGGAACGCGCCGAAGAACGCTTTAATACATTAGAGGCGCTGTTTGAGCGCCTCATCCCGAAATCTGCTTGAAGGACGCCCCAATGCGCCTGTTCCGCATTTTGAGCTTGTTATTGGTGGTCGTTGCCCCTTCGGCGTTTGCCGACAGCCCGTACCTGGTGGAAATGATCCTGGTCCGCCAGAACGCCGAGCCGGTTATCAGTAGCCGCGCGGCGCCGGAAAACTGGGACGCCGGGGCTTCACGGTTGCCTGCGGACAAAATCAGCCCGCCGCGGTTGGGCAACATCGTCGACAAACTCAGCGCCGACAACAGTTACACCGTGCTGCTGCACCGGGCCTGGGACCAGAACCTGGGCGAACAACCGGTGAAACTGGCCATCAGCGATGGCCAGGAACAGTTCGGCCAATTTCCCATCGAAGGTACCCTGAACCTGCAACTGGGGCGCTTTACCGACATCGACGCCGACTTCTGGATCAACCAGTTCGACGCCAACGGTAGCGTCATTGCCAGCGAACACCTGAGCCAGCAAGACGTGCGCACCAAAAACAATCAGCTCAACTACCTGGACGGCGGCCACCTCGCCCTGCTGATCAAGATCACTTCGCTGACCGCCAAACCACCCAGCGCGCCACCGCCCGACATCCAGGACTGATCCAGCGCCATGCCCCTGACGTCGTCGTTGACCAAACCCCTGGCCCCTTCGTGGGCCAACCGCTTTAAAGAGCAAAGCCTTGAGCGCGGGCGGCGCTACGCCCTGGAAAACCGCGTGCGTATCGTCGAGTCCGGCGACAGCACCATCGTGGCCAGTTGCGAAGGCTCGGGCGGTAACGTTTACCGGCAGACCATCTCGCTGCGCGAATCGGCCAAAGGCACGCTGATCCTGGTGGACAGCCGCTGCACGTGCCCGGTGCACACCAACTGCAAACATATCGCGGCGGTGTTGCTCAAGGTCCAGGAAACCCTGGCCTACCCGGCGGCGGCGCAGGATGCCGAACTGCTGGAAAAGCTCCAGGCCGTGCTGGATAACCGCGTGGTGTTGCCGCAAGTGGTGATGGAAGAAGTGCGGCCCGTGCCGCGCCTGTGGCTGGCCAGTGTTGAGTTCAGCGCGTTTGAACCGCGCAATGGCAAGATGCAGCGCTATATCCAGCACCGTGCCGCGCTGTCATTCAACTACCTGGGTAACTATGTCAGCGGGCAGAAGAACGCCGATATCATCGTGCGCCAGGACACCCAGAGCCTGCGCATCAAGCGCCACCCGGAGCTGGAGCAGCCTTATCGCGAGCAATTGCGCCTGCTGGGCTTCAAGATCGCCACGCGCCAGAGCAAGGCGTTGCCGGAGAGTGCCGGCGAATTGTTTGAGATGGTCAATGACAGCGCCTGGCTGAACTTTACCCTTAACGCATCGCCAGCCCTGCGCGCCGAGGGTTGGGAACTGCAGATCGATGAGGATTTCGGCTTCGACCTGAGCGCCGTCGACGACTGGTACGCGACGGTCGACGAGGGCCCGGAGCGTGACTGGTTCGACCTGGAACTGGGCATCATCGTCAATGGTGAGCGCCTGAGCCTGTTGCCGATCCTGCTGAACCTGATGCGCTCGCACACCGAGATCCTCAACCCGGAAAAACTTGCCCGGCGCCGCGATGACGAGCTGATCCTGGTGAATATTCCCGGCCTGCCCAACGGCCACGGCCCGCTGCAGGTGGCACTGCCCTACGGCCGATTGAAACCGGTGCTGGCCACCCTCGGCGAGTTTTACCTGCAGGAAACCGGCACCACCACCTTGCGCCTGGCCAAGGCCGATGCGATTCGCCTCAACCCGCTGGAAGACCTGCCGCTGCAATGGGAAGGCGGCGAGAAGATCCGCAACTTCGCCCAGCGCCTGCGCGACATCAAGGATTTCAGCTGTGTGGCGCCCGAGGGTTTGAACGCGACCTTACGCCCCTACCAGCTGGAAGGTTTGAGCTGGATGCAGTCGCTGCGCCAACTCGAGGTGGGCGGGATTCTCGCGGATGACATGGGCCTGGGTAAAACCCTGCAAACCCTGGCGCATATTCTTACTGAGAAAGCCGCCGGGCGCCTCGACCGGCCATGCATGGTGGTGATGCCCACCAGCCTGATCCCGAACTGGCTCGACGAAGCGGCGCACTTCACGCCGCAACTCAAGGTGCAGGCGCTGTATGGCGCAACGCGCAAAAAGCACTTCGCCAACCTGCAGGACTATGACCTGCTGCTGACCACGTATGCATTGCTGCCCAAGGACATCGAACCGCTCGCCGCCCTGCCCTTGCACATACTGATTCTCGATGAAGCCCAGTACATCAAGAACCCCAACAGCAAGGCCGCCCAGGCGGCCCGCGAGCTGAATGCGCGCCAGCGCCTGTGCCTGAGTGGCACACCGCTGGAAAACCACTTGGGCGAGCTGTGGTCGCTGTTTCACTTCCTGCTGCCGGGCTGGCTGGGTGACGTAAAAAGCTTCAATCGCGATTACCGCGTGCCCATCGAAAAACGCGCCAGTGACGTGCGCTTGCAGCACCTCAACGGTCGGATAAAACCCTTCCTGCTGCGGCGCACCAAGGAACAGGTGGCAACGGAACTGCCGCCCAAGACCGAGATCATCCATTGGGTTGACCTCAATGAGGCCCAGCGCGACGTGTACGAGACCATGCGCCTGGCCATGGATAAAAAAGTGCGCGACGAAATCACCCGTAAAGGCGTCGCGCGCAGCCAGATCATCATTCTTGAAGCGCTGCTCAAGCTGCGCCAGGTGTGCTGCGACCTGCGCCTGGTCAACGACGCCACCCTGCCCGCCCGGGGCAGCAGCTCGGGCAAGCTGGACAGCCTGATGGAAATGCTCGAAGAACTGTTTTCCGAAGGGCGCCGGATTCTGCTGTTCTCCCAGTTCACCTCAATGCTCAGCCTGATCGAAGCCGAACTGAAAAAACGCGGCGTGGCCTACGCACTGCTGACCGGCCAGACCCGCGACCGGCGCACGCCAGTGAAGGATTTCCAGAGCGGCAAGCTGCAGATTTTTCTGATCAGCTTGAAGGCTGGCGGCGTGGGCTTGAACCTGACCGAAGCCGACACGGTGATCCACTACGACCCATGGTGGAACCCGGCCACGGAAAACCAGGCCACCGACCGAGCGTATCGCATCGGGCAGGAGAAGCCGGTGTTCGTCTACAAAATGATTGCCCGGGGCACGGTGGAGGAGAAAATCCAACACCTGCAGAAGGAAAAATCCGACTTGGCGGCAGGTGTGCTGGACGGACGCAAGACGGGGGATTGGCAGTTGGGCAACGAGGATATCGAGGCGTTGTTTGCGCCGTTGCCCCACAAGCAAGAGAAGCGCTGACTGACAGACCGCCTTCGCGAGCAAGCCCGCTCCCACATTTGGAATGCATTCCCCTGTGGGAGCTGGCTTGCCTGCGATGGCAGCAACGCGGTTATCAGTCGATCAACTGAGCATCCCGCAACGCAGTAAGCGCCGCCAACCAACGCGGGTCCTGCTTATAGTCCGTAGAGGCAATCGCCTGCCCACGCATACGCGCGATTCGGGCAGACGGCGTGACCTTCATGCGTTGCGCAGCCGTCAGCGCCAGTTCGGCAGCCGCGCGGTCATTGCACACCAGGCCCATATCACAGCCGGCCGTCAACGCCGCCTCGATTCGACTGGCCGCATCACCGACCACATGCGCACCCGCCATAGACAGGTCGTCGCTGAAAATAACCCCATCGAACTGCAACTCGCCACGCAAAATATCCTGCAACCAGCGACGCGAGAAACCGGCTGGCTGGGCGTCAACCTGTGGGTAGATGACGTGGGCAGGCATCACGGCCGCCAACTGTTTGCTCAGGCGCGCGAAAGGCACCAGGTCATTCGCGCGAATCTGTTCCAGGCTGCGCTCATCATTGGGAATCGCGACGTGGGAATCGGCCTCAGCCCAACCGTGGCCCGGGAAGTGTTTACCGGTAGCGGCCATGCCGGCGCTGTTCATGCCGCGAATGAAGGCGCCCGCGAGCACGGCGGCGCGCTCGGGGTCGCCTTCGAACGAACGCGTGCCGACCACGGCGCTGCGCTGGTAATCCAGGTCCAGCACCGGGGCGAAACTCAGGTCAAGGCCGACCGCCAGCACTTCAGTGGCCATGATCCAGCCGCATTGCTCGGCAAGGTATTCGGCATTCGGTTTATCCGCCAATAAACGCATGGCCGGCAGGCGCACAAAGCCCTGGCGCAGGCGCTGCACGCGGCCGCCTTCCTGGTCGACGGCCAGCAGCAGGTCCGGGCGCACGGCACGGATCGCCGCGCTCAATTCGCGCACCTGGCGTGGGTGCTCGATATTGCGTGCAAAAATGATCAGCCCGCCCACTTCAGGCTGGCGCAACAGGTGGCGATCCTCGGCCGTCAGCCAAGTACCGGCCACATCGACCATTAACGAACCTTGCAGGGCAGCAGTCATAAACCTTCCTTAAATAACGCACACAACCCGTGGCCCTCACGTGGCGCCCTTAATAACGGGTGCTCGGTGAAAACAACGGGTTGCGAGTAAATAGCTGAAATCGGCATGGCGGCTAGCTTAGCGGATGCAAGCGGCCGCGCACACCCGGGCAGGTCACGCCTTGGCGACAGCCGGTGTCGATTTGCTGCGTGGGCGCAATTGCGCGGCGGCCATGGCCTGGTCGGTCACGCCGGTTTCGGCGCGCATGCCGGCGGCAAGGAACGGCACCATCAGGCGCATCACTTGCTCGATCGACGTGTTCACGCCGAAATCGGTTTCGGCAATCGCTCGCAACGCCTTGATCCCGGACATGCTGAACGCGGCCGCGCCGAGCATGAAGTGCACGCGCCAGAACAGCTCAATCGGCGGAATACGCGGGGCAGCTTCGTTGACCAGCAACATATAGCGGCGGAAAACCTTGCCGTACATGTCTTCCAGGTAACGCCGCAGGTGACCCTGGCTCTGGCTGAAGGCCAGGCCCAACAGACGCATGAAGATCGACAGGTCGTTGCCGCTGCGTGGTTGAACCACCAGCGCCTGCTCGACCAGGATTTCCAGCAGGTCTTCCAGGCTTGGCTTGTTTTCAGGCTTGGTCTGGCGGCGCTCCAGCTCACGGTCGAGGCTGGCGCAGAATGGCCCCAGAAAGCGCGAGAACACAGCCTGGATCAGGGCTTTTTTCGAGCCGAAATGGTAGTTCACTGCGGCAAGGTTGACCCCAGCCTTGCTGGTGATCAGCCGCAATGAAGTTTCAGCAAATCCTTTTTCCGCGAACAATTGCTCGGCAGCATCGAGAATGCGTTCAACGGTTTCCGACTGGGCCATGGCTACTCCGCCTGACAAACACTTGTTTGAAACATACGTTTCAGTGTGTGTCTTGTCAAGCCTGCGAGTCCGTTTTCCGGCCGGGCAGTCATCTAATTCGCCGCTATTTAATCACATCCTTTCCGGTCTGTAGGCAGCGCTGTCTCTGCCTTGCAGGACGGGTGACGAATGACCGTCCAGCGGAGTGCCAAAAAAGGATGATTGCCAAGCGCAGTTCACTGTATATAATCCCAGTCACTGTATAAAAAGACAGAGCGATCAACATGCTAAAACTGACGCCACGCCAAGCTGAGATTCTGGCTTTTATCAAGCGCTGCCTCGATGACAACGGCTACCCGCCGACACGAGCGGAAATTGCGCTGGAACTGGGGTTCAAATCCCCCAACGCTGCCGAAGAACACCTCAAGGCCCTCGCTCGCAAAGGCGCGATCGAGATGACCCCAGGGGCTTCACGCGGCATTCGCATCCCTGGCTTCGAAGCCAAGGCCGACGAGTCGACGCTGCCGATCATCGGTCGCGTCGCCGCCGGTGCGCCGATCCTGGCGCAACAGCACGTCGAGGAATCCTGCAACATCAACCCGACCTTCTTCCATCCGCGTGCCGACTACCTGTTGCGCGTACACGGGATGAGCATGAAGGACGTGGGGATTTTCGACGGCGACCTGCTGGCCGTCCACACCACCCGCGAAGCCCGTAATGGCCAGATCGTCGTCGCGCGTATCGGCGATGAAGTCACCGTCAAACGCTTCAAGCGCGAAGGCAGCAAGGTCTGGCTGATGGCCGAGAACCCTGAGTTCGCCCCGATTGAAGTGAACCTGAAAGATCAGGACCTGGTGATCGAAGGCTTGAGCGTTGGCGTCATTCGCCGCTAAAGGAGGCACCATGCAGCTCGTGCACACCCCACAACACACACAACTGTCGCTGTTCGAGGCCTTTATGGCCCAACCCCTTGCGCCCATCCTCAAGGAAACGGTCGAAGCCCCTTGGGGCTCCGAACCTGAGGCGTTCAGTGAGCTGTCGTTGCGCGGTGCTGCCGGGAGCTGCCTGAGCCTGCTGGCGCCGATCCTTCGCGAATTGAGCGAGGAGCAGGACGCGCGCTGGCTAACGCTGATCGCCCCGCCAGCCAGCCTGACCCAGGCATGGCTGCGGGATGCCGGCCTCAACCGTGAGCGCATCCTGCTGCTGCAACCGCGCGGCACGCAAAGCGCCCAGCAATTAACTTGCGAGGCCTTGCGCCTAGGCCGCAGCCACACCGTGGTGAGCTGGCTGAACCCGCTGAACGCTACCGCCAAGCAGCAGTTGATCAGCGCCGCGCGTACGGGCGATGCACAGAGCTTGAATATTCGATTGGGGTAATCAGGCTAGCTGCATGCCTATGTGGCAGAGGTACGCCTGTGGCAATGGGGTTTACCATGGAGTGTAGGCTTGCTGTTGAGGATGGGCTTTCTGTGGCGAGCGGGCTTGCCCCGCATTGGGCTGCGAAACAGCCCCAAAACCAAGCACCGTGGAATACCTGATACACCGCATTAAATCTATTTAGAGTCGCTTTGCAGCCCATCGCGGGGCAAGCCCGCTCGCCACAAAAGGCCAACTGCAGCAGCAAGCCCCTTCACTGGAACGAGCCAACGCGCCACAAAAACTCAGTGAAGAACCCGCGGGCCGTCATCCTTCTCCGGTTCGCCTTCTGCCAGGCGACCTGCCATCTGCACGCCCACGCTCAACATGGCTTTCGCTACTTCCACGTGCTGGCCTTGCAGGAACGCTTTTGCGTCCTCGGAAAAATCCAAGATAACCAGAGAACCCTCGTCCTCAGCCCGGCGCAGCTCGATTCGGCCGTCAGGCAATTCAACAATTTCCAGAAAGGACGTTGGCATAAAAGTCTGTTCTCCACGAAAGGCCGGGATTATATCAGTCATCCACCCCGCCTCGCTGCGGATCTGAACAGGTTTCTTTACGGCTTGATGAATGGTGCTTATTGAAGGTTGCGAGCCCTGTGCCGGATGTACTGCCTGCTCGGTTCAACTGTGGGAGCGGGCTTGCTCGCGAATGCGGTGGGTCAGTAATGAACCTGTTGACTGATACTCCGCTTTCGCGAACAAGCCCGCTCCCACAGTTTTGAGTGCAGCTTAGCGAAAACGCCTCAGCACTCGTTCAACCCTTCACGAAACCGCAACGCCATCTTTTTCAGCGCCTGACGCCAGCTCTCCAGCTCTTCCCGGCCCAATGGCTTGGGCTCATCCTCTTCCAGAGCCACTGCCACGATCAGCGGCTGTGTCACATCGCCCTTGGGCACATGGGGAACACGTGGCGGCTGAAACATATCGGCATGTGCCTTGAGCAGACGGGCTACCCAACTGTCGGGGCTCTGGGCCATTTCTACCAACTCGGCCAGTTCAGGGATGGCCATGCTCGCCAGTACGTCGTGGTTCATGATCATTTCTGCACGCGGCGAACCAGCCTGGGGCAGACGGTAGAACCCGGCAATCTCATGACACAACCCCAACAGCGCGCCGTACAGGTGGAACA
This sequence comes from Pseudomonas antarctica, assembly GCF_001647715.1. Lineage (NCBI taxonomy): Bacteria > Pseudomonadati > Pseudomonadota > Gammaproteobacteria > Pseudomonadales > Pseudomonadaceae > Pseudomonas > Pseudomonas antarctica. The sequence goes on along the minus strand of NZ_CP015600.1, from coordinate 1,827,827 downwards.
ACGCCGCTTCACGCCCGGCCTGGACCAGCGCGATGGCATTCATCTCCTTCCCTTCCTCGGCGCGGCCAAGGGCTTCCAGGGACAAACCCGCGAAGTAAATTTTCTGATTGGTACGGGTATAGAGTTCGTTGGCCATAACGGCAATCTCCACAACGAATAAGCGTGATGCTGGCTGAACAGTGTCACGGATCAGCCGAACGCACTGCAAGCGCAAAAAAAGGCCGCCTATGCAGGCGGCCTTTTTATTTCGCAGATGAGCCGATCAAGCGCCCTGGCGCTTGTCCTCGACCTTCCACTTGCCGCCGTCGTAGAACGCTTTCCAGCCGGTAGGCTTGCCGTCCACTTCGGTCTGCACGTACTGCTCCTTGGTTTTACGGCTGTAACGGATCACCGCCGGGCGACCGTCGGGGTCCTTCTTCGGCGCTTCACACAGGAAGTGGTACTTAGGATCGATTTCGTCCTTGTGCGGCACGATCTCCAGCACCAGCGGCGCGCGGGTCTCGCGGTTTTTCGGGAACTGGCTTGCGGCCAGGAACAGTCCCGATGCGCCGTCACGCAGGATGTAGGTGTCGTTGACCTTCTCGCACTTGAGTTCGGGCATCTTCACCGGGTCCATCTTTGGCGGCGCCGCGTCACCGCTTTTCAGCAGTTTGCGGGTGTTCTTGCAGGTCGGGTTGGTGCAACCAAAGAACTTGCCGAAACGGCCGGTCTTGAGCTGCATCTCGCTGCCGCACTTGTCGCATTCCAGGCTCGGGCCTTCGTAGCCCTTGATGCGGTAGCTGCCCTCTTCGATCTCGTAGCCGTCGCAATCCGGGTTGTTACCGCAGATGTGCAACTTGTGCTTCTCGTCGAGCAGGTAGGCGTCCATTGCCGTGCTGCAGATCGGGCAACGGTGCTTGCCGCGCAGTACCAGCGACTCGGATTCACCCTCGTCGTCTGCCGCGATTTCGTCACCCGGCACCAGATTGACGGTGGCCTTGCAGCGCTCTTTCGGCGGCAGGCTGTAGCCCGAGCAACCGAGGAACACACCGGTGGACGCCGTACGAATTTGCATCGGGCGCCCGCAGGTCAGGCACGGGATGTCAGTCATTACCGGCTGGTTGGCACGCATGCCGCTCTCAGGGCTTTCGGCCACTTCGAGTTTCTTTTTGAAGTCGCCGTAGAACTCGTCGAGCACGTTTTTCCAGTCGCGCTCGCCCTGGGCCACGTCATCGAGGTTCTCTTCCATGCCGGCGGTGAAGCCGTAGTCCATCAGGTTGGAGAAACTCTCGGACAGGCGCTCAGTGACGATGTCGCCCATCTTTTCCGAATAGAAACGACGGTTGTGCAGGGCCACGTAGCCACGGTCCTGAATGGTCGAGATGATCGCCGCATAGGTCGAAGGACGACCGATACCGCGCTTTTCCATCTCTTTCACCAGGCTGGCTTCGGAGTAACGCGCCGGCGGCTTGGTGAAGTGCTGGGACGGGTCGAGCTTGATCAGCTTGAGCGTATCGCCCTGGGCCATGTCCGGCAGCACATCGTCGTCGCCTGGCTTGGCAATTTGCGGCATGACGCGGGTGTAGCCGTCGAACTTGAGGATACGGCCCTTGGCACGTAGCTCGAAGTCGGAAGCCGCCACACTGACGGTGGTGGACAGGTATTGCGCCGGCAGCATCTGGCACGCCAGGAATTGGCGCCAGATCAGCTCGTAGAGGCGCTCAGCGTCGCGCTCCATGCCACTCAGCTTGCTTGGCTCGGTGTTGGCGTCAGAAGGACGAATCGCTTCGTGAGCCTCCTGGGCGCCTTCTTTGCTGCTGTAGACGTTCGGCTTCTCCGGCAGGTATTTCTTGCCGAACTCGCTTTCAATATAAGTACGCGCCATCGCCACCGCGTCTTGCGACAGGTTGGTGGAGTCGGTACGCATATAAGTGATGTAGCCGGCTTCGTACAGACGCTGGGCCATCATCATGGTTTTCTTCACACCGAAACCCAGGCGGTTGCTCGCGGCCTGTTGCAGGGTGGAGGTGATGAACGGCGCCGACGGCTTGCTGCTGGTCGGTTTGTCTTCACGCTTGACGATGCTGTAGCTGGAAGATTTGAGCTTCTCCAGCGCGGCCATGGCCTGGGCTTCATTCAGCGGCTTGAACGCCTCGCCTTTCTCGCGGGCTACTTCAAAGCGCACGTTGGCGCCCTTGGCAGTGCCGAGGTCAGCGTGCACGTCCCAGTATTCTTCGGGGTTGAACGCACGAATCTCGCGCTCACGCTCTACCACCAGCTTGACCGCTACCGATTGCACACGGCCGGCGGACAGGCCACGGGCGATCTTGGCCCACAGCAATGGCGAGACCATGTAGCCCACGACGCGGTCGAGGAAGCGACGGGCCTGCTGAGCGTTTACACGGTCGATGTCCAGCTCGCCCGGCTTGGAGAAGGCTTCCTGGATGGCTTTCTTGGTGATTTCGTTGAACACGACACGCTTGTAGCGGCTGTCGTCACCGCCGATGGCTTCCCGCAGGTGCCAGGCAATGGCTTCCCCTTCGCGGTCCAAGTCCGTCGCGAGATAGATGGTGTCAGCATCTTTGGCGAGCCGGCGCAGCTCTTCGATGACCTTTTCCTTGCCGGGAAGGATTTCGTACTTGGCCTTCCAGCCATGTTCCGGGTCCACACCCATGCGGGAGACCAGCTGCTTGCGCGCTTTCTCTTTAGGGGTGAGCACCGGACCTTCGCCCGCAGCCGCCTTGCCGCGCTTGGCGGCCGGCTCCTTGCTGGCGCTAGCCGAACCGCTGGTGGGCAGGTCTCGGATATGGCCGATACTCGACTTCACCACGTACTCGTTACCCAAGTACTTGTTGATGGTCTTGGCCTTAGCCGGGGATTCCACAATGACCAGCGATTTGCCCATGGATCGGAAAATTCCTGAATTCGAGAAGTGAAAGGCAGTTGGCGCCTGTCGCGGCAACGCTATATATAGTGGCAACAAGGTGAGGTCAAGCGCAGCATTCTGCGGGACCTGCCGTTATTGCCTTGAAAAAAGACTGGGTTCGGCCTGGACCAAAGCAAAGCGCGGGACCTGCTCGCCGTCAACTTCGACGGTCTCCAGGAACATGCTCAAAGGGCGCACCCAAAAGCCGTAATCGCCATACAGTGCTTGGTAAAACACGACTTCTTCTTCGGTCTCGGAGTGCCGCGCCACATTAAAAACGCGGTACTGCGGCCCCTTATAATGTTGGTAGAGCCCGGGTTCGACTTTCATGCTCTGGCCCTCTTACAAAATTTGTTGAAAAAAAATATTAAAAATTCCAAAAAACAAAAACCGGGGCACTGGGCCCCGGCTTCCGTCAACTCAACGCTTAGAGGCGTTCGAAGACGGTGGAAATGCCTTGGCCGAGACCAATGCACATGGTTGCAACCCCAAGGTTGCCGCCATTTTGCTTCATCACGTTAAGCAAAGTGCCGGAGATACGAGCACCGGAGCAACCGAATGGGTGGCCCAGGGCAATCGCACCGCCGTGCAGGTTAACCTTCTCGTTCATCTTGTCGAGCACTTTCAAATCTTTCAGCACTGGCAGGGCCTGTGCGGCGAAAGCTTCGTTGAGCTCGAAGAAGTCGATATCGGAGATGGTCAGGCCCGCGCGCTTCAAGGCTTTTTGTGTGGCCGGTACTGGACCATAGCCCATGATTGCCGGGTCCACACCCGCAACGGCCATCGAACGAATCACGGCCATCGGCTGAATACCCAAGTCCTGGGCACGCTGCGCCGACATCACGATCATGCATGAGGCACCGTCGGTGATTTGCGACGAACTACCGGCAGTCACGGTGCCGCCCTTTGGATTGAAGGCAGGCTTGAGGGCCGCCAGGCTTTCCAGGGTGGTATCCGGACGAATGGTTTCGTCGTAGTCGAACAGTTTCAGGAAGCCGTTCTCGTCGTAGCCGTTCATCGGGATGATTTCATCCTTGAACTTGCCTTCCACCGTCGCCTTCTGGGCGAGTTGGTGGGAACGCAGGGCGAACGCGTCCTGGGCTTCGCGGGTAATGCCGTGCATTTTGCCGAGCATTTCTGCGGTGAGGCCCATCATGCCCGACGCTTTTGCCGCGTACAGCGACATGTGCGGGTTAGGGTCGACGCCGTGCATCATGCTGACGTGGCCCATGTGCTCCACGCCGCCGACGACGAACACATCACCGTTACCAGTCATGATCGCTTGCGCAGCGGTGTGCAGCGCGCTCATCGACGAGCCGCACAGGCGGCTCACAGTCTGACCGGCCGCCGTGTGCGGGATCTGCGTCATCAAGGAGGCCATGCGCGCGATGTTCCAGCCCTGCTCCAGGGTCTGGTTGACGCAGCCCCAGATCACGTCTTCGACTTCGTTCGGGTCGACCTTGACGTTGCGTTCCAGCAACTTGCTGATCAGGTGCGCCGACATGTCTTCGGCACGGGTGTTGCGGTGCATGCCGCCCTTGGAGCGGCCCATTGGCGTGCGACCGAAGTCGACAATCACCACGTCTCTTGGATTCAAGCTCATAAATATTCTCGCTCTAGTCGTCTGGGCGCTTAACCGAAGAAGCTCTGGCCATTTTTGGCCATCTCACGCAGCTTCGCGGTCGGATGGTACAGCGGGCCCAAATCAGCGTATTTGTCAGCCAGGGCAACGAACTCGGCCACACCGATCGAGTCGATGTAACGCAGCGCACCACCACGGAATGGAGGGAAGCCAATACCGTACACCAGGCCCATATCGGCTTCGGCGGCGGTTTCAACGATGCCGTCTTCCAGGCAACGCACGGTTTCCAGGCACAGGGCGATCATCATCCAGTTGATGATGTCCTCGTCGGACACCTCACGCTGTTCGTAGATAACCGGCGCGAGCACTTCGTGAACCGATGGGTCGGCCACTTTCTTCTGCTTGCCCTTCTTGTCGGCCTCGTAAGCGTAGAAGCCTTTGCCGTTCTTCTGGCCCAGGCGCTTGGCTTCGTAGAGCGCGTCGATCGCCGAACGGCGGTCGTCTTTCATGCGGTCCGGGAAGCCTTCAGCCATTACGTCGCGACCGTGGTGGCCGGTGTCGATGCCGACCACGTCCATCAGGTACGCCGGGCCCATTGGCCAGCCGAATTTTTCCATGACCTTGTCGATGCGCACGAAGTCCACACCAGCACTGACCAGCTTGGCGAAACCGCCGAAGTACGGGAACAGCACGCGGTTGACCAGGAAGCCCGGGCAGTCGTTGACCACGATCGGGTTCTTGCCCATTTTCTTGGCATAGGCAACGGTGGTGGCAACCGCCAGTTCGCTGGACTTCTCGCCACGGATCACTTCCACCAGCGGCATCATGTGCACCGGGTTGAAGAAGTGCATGCCGACGAAGTTTTCCGGACGCTTGAGGGCCTTGGCCAGCAAGCTGATGGAAATCGTCGAGGTGTTCGAGGCCAGGATGGTGTCGTCTTTAACCTGGGCTTCCACTTCGGCCAGTACAGCCTGCTTGACCTTAGGGTTCTCGACTACCGCTTCGACCACCAGGTCGACGTGACCGAAATCGCCGTAGGAGAGCGTAGGACGAATGCCGTTAAGCACTTCAGCCATTTTCGCAGCCGTCATACGACCTTTATCAACGCGGCCCACCAGCAGCTTGGCGGCTTCCGCCAGGCCTTGCTCGATACCGTGCTCGTTGATGTCTTTCATCAGGATCGGCGTGCCTTTGGACGCCGACTGATAGGCGATACCGCCGCCCATGATACCGGCGCCGAGTACGGCAGCCTGTTTCACGTCTTTGGCGATTTCGTCGTAGGCCTTGGCCTTTTTCTTCAGCTCCTGATCGTTCAGGAACAGGCCGATCAGGCTCTGGGCCGCCGAGGTTTTCGCCAGTTTGACGAAGCCTGCCGCTTCCACTTCCAGGGCTTTGTCGCGACCGAAATTCGCAGCCTTCTGGATGGTCTTGATCGCTTCAACCGGCGCCGGGTAGTTCGGGCCGGCCTGGCCAGCCACGAAACCTTTGGCGGTTTCGAACGCCATCATTTGTTCGATTGCGTTGAGCTTGAGTTTTTCCAGTTTCGGCTGACGCTTGGCCTTGTAGTCAAATTCGCCGCTGATGGCGCCTTTGATCAGGTTCAGTGCGGCTTCGGCCAGTTTGTCCGGAGCAACCACAGCATCGACGGCACCGACTTTCAGCGCGTCTTCAGCACGGTTTTCCTTGCCGGAGGCAATCCACTCGATGGCGTTGTCGGCACCGATGATGCGCGGCAGCCGGACGGTGCCGCCAAAACCTGGGTAGATGCCCAGTTTGACTTCAGGCAAGCCGATTTTGGCGGTGGCCGACATGACGCGGAAGTCTGCGGCCAGGCACATTTCCAGGCCGCCGCCCAACGCGATGCCATTGATCGCGGCAACGGTCGGCACGTTGAGGTCTTCAAAATCGCTGAAAATCTTGTTGGCTTCGAGGTTGCCAGCCACCAGCTCGGCATCGGGCAGCTTGAAGTTGTCGACGAATTCGGTGATGTCAGCGCCGACGATAAACACGTCCTTGCCGCTGGAGACGATCACGCCCTTGACCGAAGCATCTGCTTTGATGGTGTCTACGGCCTGACGCAGTTCGTTCAGGGTTAGACGGTTGAACTTGTTGACGGACTCACCCTTGAGGTCGAATTTCAATTCGACGATGCCACTTTCAAGAGCCTTAACCGTGATGGCTTTACCTTCGTAAATCATCAACTGATCTCCACGATATGGAAGCTGAACAGTACACATTGGACGCTGGCCTATGGTTGGACATTGATGATGACGTCAATGCTCACGCCAATCCGCCAGGCACACCCGCCAATGCGATAGTCGGGGTTATGTATGAGCCGTCTGACAGACAAACGCTCAATTCATACGCCCGTTTGATTTGGGTACGCCACCTTCATCCAATTCCGAGCAATTGTCAATCGCTCGAAAGGCTAGGAAAAACGCGACTTTCCAGTCATTTCAGAACCCCACCCCCAAGCCCACGCCTAGCCGATACTCAACTATTCACGAGATCAATAATGGAAAAGATGTGGGAAAAGACTGTACAGAACGGGATATGCCGCTAGGCTTGCGACAACCGTAACGCGCCTGGATGAACATCCGACGCATGACACACAGATTTACCGGCCTGCCTGGCCAACTCCAGCCCGATGATGATGTCGGGCTTTTTATTGCCCGCCTTTCTGACAGGGCGCGCTTGCTCCGGGCGGCGTTACGCCAAGGCTTTAAGCAACGTATCAATGTCCTTCAACACACTCGCCTCGCCCTTCTCGCCCCAATACAAGGCGATCATTTGCTTGTCGGCTTCGACCTTGTAGACGTTGGCCGGCAACGTCGCAAAATGCGGCAACAACTTTTCATCGACGCACACTTCGCGCCATTGATTGACCCAAACCCCTGGCTCCATCTGCCAATAACTCCATATCGCCGGCGCACTGCCGCGCCGTGGCCGGCAGTACTGCGCGCAAGGGCTCGGCGGCTCCTGCTTGAGCCAATACGGCCACTCCTGAGGTGCCAACTGCATGGCCAGACCCATGCGGCGCGCCTCCATCCGCAGGGCCATGCGCCCGCTCTGATGACGCGACGGGCGCAGCCATGCCAGAGGGCTCAGAACCACCAGAAGGATTGACACCACTATCCAGACCGTCATATGTGTACTCCCGAATTTCTAGATGAGCGGGTTTGAGCTGACGCAACCCCATCCGCTTGAAACCAGCCATACTGAACTTATTGCAGTCTCCTGGAGGAACGCGCCATGCCCAACGAACATTCCTACAAACATATCCTGGTCGCTGTCGATCTGACCGAAGAGTGCGACCCGGTTATCAAGCGCGCGCAGGCTTCAGCAATCGCCAACGGTGCCAAGCTGTCACTCGTGCATATCGTCGAGCCCATGGCCATGGCCTTTGGTGGCGACGTGCCCATGGACCTTTCCCAGTTGCAGCAACAGCAGTTTGACCAGGCCAAAGAGCGCCTGGATCGCTTGATCCTGAAGTACCCGGAAGTGACCAAGGAAAACTCCCATCTCACCTACGGCCAGCCGCGCCAGGAAATCCACCACTTGGCCAAAGAGCAGAACTGCGACCTGATTGTGGTCGGCAGCCATGGCCGCCACGGCCTGGCGTTGCTGCTGGGCTCTACCGCCAATGATGTGCTGCACGGCGCGCCGTGTGATGTGCTGGCGGTGAAGCTGGTAAAAAGTTCTTAAGCCTGACGCAAATCCGATGTGAAAGCTGGCTTGTGTGGGAGCTGGCTTGCCTGCGATAGCATCACCGCGGTTTGACTGACACACCAAGGCGCCTGCATCGCGGGCAAGCCCGACTCCCACACAAGCCCTCCCACATGTTGAATCGCATTCCATATGAAAAACCCGGTGTTCATCCAAGTGAACACCGGGTTTTTTAATGCGCTTGAATCACTCAGGCATCCAGCTCAGCCCAACGCTCAACCAGCACTTCCAGTTCCTGGTTCAACGTCTCCAGGGAAGCAATGACCTTGGCAGTTTCCGCCGCCGGACGCAGGTAGAAACCTGCGTCGGCCATTTCTGCTTCTACCGCAGCAATCTGCTGCTCCTTGGCGTCAATGTCACCCGGCAAGGCTTCCAGTTCGCGCTGCAGCTTGTAGCTGAGCTTCTTCTTGGCCGCCGGCGCAGCTTCCTGGGCCGGTGCATCTGCGGCCACCGGGGCTACAACGGCGGAGGTCAGGTCGGCTTTGCCGGACTTGCTCTCGGTTACGCCCAGCAGGCGCGGCGAACCGCCCTGACGCAGCCAGTCCTGATAACCACCAACGTATTCGCGCACCTTGCCTTCACCTTCGAAGACCAGGGTGCTGGTGACCACGTTGTCGAGGAATGCCCGGTCGTGGCTGACCATCAGCACGGTGCCGTTGAAGGTCAGCAGAACCTCTTCCAGCAGCTCGAGGGTTTCCACGTCGAGGTCGTTGGTCGGTTCGTCGAGCACCAGCAGGTTGGCAGGCTTGCTGAACAGCTTGGCCAGCAGCAGGCGCGCACGCTCACCACCGGACAAGGCTTTCACCGGCGTACGTGCACGCTGCGGGCTGAACAGGAAGTCGCCCAGGTAGCTCAGCACGTGGCGGCTCTGGCCGTCGATGTCGATAAAGTCGCGGCCTTCGGCGACGTTGTCGATCACGGTTTTTTCCAGGTCCAACTGATGGCGCAACTGGTCGAAGTAGGCCACGTCGATCTTGGTGCCTTCCTCGACCGTGCCGCTGGTCGGCTGCAGGCCGTTGAGCATCAGCTTGAGCAAAGTGGTCTTGCCGGTACCGTTGGCGCCCAGCAGGCCGATACGGTCGCCGCGCTGCAGGACCATGGAGAAGTCCTTGATCAGGAACGGGCCATCCGGGTGATGGAAGCTGACGTTCTCCAGCACCATAACCTGCTTGCCCGACTTGTCGGCGGTGTCGAGCTGAATATTCGCCTTGCCAGTGCGTTCGCGACGCTCGCTACGCTCATTGCGCAGAGCCTTGAGGGCACGTACGCGACCTTCGTTACGGGTGCGACGGGCCTTGATGCCCTGGCGGATCCAGACTTCTTCCTGAGCCAGCTTTTTGTCGAAGAGTGCGTTGGCGGTTTCTTCAGCGGACAGCGCAGCTTCTTTGTGCACCAGGAAACTGGCGTAGTCGCCGTTCCAGTCGATCAGGCCGCCACGGTCCAGTTCAAGGATGCGCGTTGCCAGGCTCTGCAGGAAGGCACGGTCGTGCGTGATAAACAGCACGGCGCCCTGGAAGTCCTTGATGGCTTCTTCCAGCCAGGCGATTGCGCCGATGTCCAGGTGGTTGGTGGGTTCGTCGAGCAGCAGCAGGTCCGGCTCGGACACCAATGCCTGGGCCAGCAGCACGCGACGACGCCAGCCACCGGACAATTCGGCGAGGGTCTTGTCGGCCGGCAGTTGCAGGCGGCTCAAGGTGCTGTCGACGAGTTGCTGCAAGCGCCAGCCATCACGGGCTTCGAGGTCTTGCTGGACGTGCATCAGCTTGTCCAGGTCCTCTTCGGTGACGCAGTTCTGCGCCAGGTGATGGTATTGCGCGAGCAACTCACCGACGCCGTCGAGGCCTTCGGCAACCACGTCGAACACTGTCCGTCCGTCGGCCACCGGCAATTCTTGCGGCAATTCGCCGATCTTGAGGCCCGGGGCGCGCCAAACAGAGCCGTCATCGGGCTTCTGGTCGCCTTTTACCAGCTTCATCATGCTGGACTTGCCGGTGCCGTTGCGGCCGATGATGCACACCCGCTCACCACGGGCGATCTGCCAGGACACCTTGTCCAACAACGGCATAGCGCCGAAAGCAAGGGACACATCGCTGAATTTGAGCAGGGTCATACGCTTCTCCAAAAACTGGGCGCGCATTCTACCTGACTTGAGGGTGGGATGCGGCCGGCATTTTCGCTATCGACACGTTCTGAAGGACATTTACAACCAACTTGAACCAACCGGCCGGCAAAGCTTTCGCCGGCCGCTGGCAAAAGGCTAAGCTAGGGGCAATCAGTGTCGGCGGTGCCGGTGCTAGTCGTGATTTCTTTGCACGGACGTCTCATGCGCAGTCGCCTTTTCAACTTTTTATCTTGTCTGCTTCTTTCCGCCACCGCCGTTCAATCCGCCCAGGCCGTGGACCTCACCACCCAACGTCAATATTACGATGAAGCCAAACGCGCCCTCGCCAAAGGCGACAGCGGCCCCTACATGCAATACAGCCAGGCCCTGGCCGACTACCCGCTCACGCCGTACCTGGCCTATGACGAACTGACCGCCCGCCTGAAAACCGCGAGCAACGAGGAAATCGAACAGTTCCTCGCCAAAAACGGCGACCTGCCCCAGGCCAACTGGATGAAGCTGCGCTGGTTGCGCTGGCTGGCCGACCGTGGCGACTGGCAGACGTTTGAAAAGTACTACGACGCCAAGCTTAATTTCGTCGAACTGGACTGCCTGCATGGCCAGTACCAACTCACCCACAATCTGAAAGCCGAAGGCTACAAGACCACCGAAAAACTCTGGCTGACCGGCAAATCCCAACCCGCCGCCTGTGATGCCACCTTCGGCCAGTGGGCCGCCGATGGCCAACTCACCGAACAGAAAATCTGGGACCGCGCCAAGCTTGCCGCCGAAGCCCGCAACTACGCGCTGGCCAATAGCCTGGTGAAAACCCTGCCGACCCTCGGTGCCCAAGGCCGCCTGATGGTGGACGTAGCGCAAAAGCCCGACATGCTCGGTGACCCGTCACGCTTCCTGCCGGCCAACGAAGCCATGTCTGACGCCGTAGGCCTGGGCCTGCGCCGCCTGGCACGCCAGGACCCGGACAAGGCGATGGCCCTGCTCGACGGTTACGCCAGCAGCATGCACTTCTCCCGTGACGAAAAAGTGTCGATCGCCCGCGAAATCGGCCTGACCCTGGCCCGCCGCTACGATCCGCGCGCCCTGGACGTGATGACCAAATACGACCCAGAGCTGCGCGACAACACCGTTTCCGAATGGCGCCTGCGTCTGCTGTTGCGCCTGGCCCGCTGGGAAGATGCCTACCAGCTCACCCGCAAACTCCCACAAGACCTCGCCACCACCAATCGCTGGCGTTACTGGCAAGCGCGCAGTCTTGAACTGGCCGAGCCGAAAAACCCGCAACCGTTGGTGCTGTACAAAAACCTCGCGCAGGAACGTGATTTCTACGGTTTCCTCGCCGCTGACCGTTCCAAAGCGCCGTATCAACTGAAAAACAAACCGTTGGTGATGAGCCAGGCACTGGTCAATAAGGTCCGCAACACCCCGGGTGTGCGCCGTGCGCTGGAGTTCTATGCACGTGGCCAAATCGTTGACGGCCGCCGCGAGTGGTACCACGTCAGCCGCCACTTCAACCGCGATGAAATGGTCGCCCAGGCCAAGTTGGCCTATGACATGAAGTGGTACTTCCCGGCGATCCGGACCATCAGCCAGGCGCAGTATTGGGACGACCTGGATATCCGCTTCCCAATGGCCCACCGCGACACCCTGGTGCGCGAAGCCAAGGTACGTGGCCTGCATTCCAGCTGGGTATTTGCCATTACTCGCCAGGAAAGCGCCTTCATGGATGACGCCCGCTCCGGCGTCGGCGCCAGCGGCCTGATGCAACTGATGCCCGGCACCGCCAAGGAAACCGCACGCAAGTTCAGCATCCCGCTCGCCTCCCCGGCCCAGGTGCTGGACCCGGACAAAAACATCCAGCTCGGCGCCGCCTACCTGAGCCAGGTGCACAGCCAGTTCAACGGTAACCGCGTACTCGCTTCCGCTGCCTACAACGCTGGCCCCGGTCGCGTGCGCCAATGGCTGCGCGGTGCCGATCACCTGAGTTTCGACGTGTGGGTGGAAAGCATCCCGTTCGACGAAACCCGCCAGTATGTGCAGAACGTGCTGTCTTATTCGGTGATCTACGGGCAGAAGCTCAACTCGCCACAGCCGTTGGTGGATTGGCATGAGCGCTACTTTGATGATCAGTAAAAAGAGCAGCTTCAAGCTGTAAGTTTGAAGCTTCAAGAGAAATGCCCGCATTGAGAGATGCGGGCATTTTTTATGGGGCGCTCGGACGCTCGCTTTGCACAGCCTCAGCCAAGGCCAGACTCAAGGCTTGCAACATGAACTCGACGAAGGGAGTCGCTTCCGCCTTCTGGTCGGCAGCCGACAGCGCCGCGTAATAGGCGTCCTGCTGTTCGCGTATAACCGCTTCCACCGGCAGATAGGCCAACACAGGGCGCCATTGACTAAGTATTAAGGTTTGCCAAAGGCGCCCCATCCGCCCGTTGCCGTCTGCGAAGGGGTGGATAAATTCGAATTCGTAATGGAATACACAACTGGCGATCAGCGGGTGCCAATCTGAAACCGACAGCCATTGCAGTAAGTCATCCACCAGATGCGTTACGCGACTTGCGGGAGGAGCCATATGGACCAACTGCTCACCACGATAAATGCCGACACCCGCCTGGCGAAACCGTCCTGCATCATCGATCAAACCAAACATCAGCAGATCGTGTGCTTTTAACAAGTCCGCCCGATCACTAGGCACCCAGTGCGGCATCGCCTCGTAGGCAGCAAATGCATTACGCACTTCCTGGATCTCCCGAGGCAACCCCAACACTCGCTTACCCTCTAGAACAGCGGTCACCTGTTCAACGCTGAGGGTATTGTTCTCGATAGCCAGCGAAGCCTGGATTGTGCGGATTCGATTGCCACGTCTTAGCTGAGGCGTCTGACGACTATCATCACCGACTGAAAGTTGACCGATCTGCTCACTGATGTCGGCTACCAGAGCCAGCATCTTTGTAGTCAGTGTCAACGGAGGTTGATAACGGCTCATGTCCTCATCCAGTTCAATAACGAAAGGTCACATGATGCCTTAGGAACAGACACACCGCAGCTTCATTCCGCCTCCACCCCATCACTGAACTGCAATGCCGCCAACCGCGCATACAGCGGATTGCTCGCAATCAACTGCTGATGCGTGCCGACCGCTACCAACTTGCCCTGGTCCATCACCGCGATCCGATCCGCGTTCTTCACCGTGGCCAATCGGTGCGCGATGACCAGGGTGGTGCGGCCGTGCATTAATTGGGGCAGCGCCTGCTGGATCAGGTGTTCGCTCTGGGCATCGAGGGCGCTGGTGGCTTCGTCGAGCAGCAGGATCGGCGCGTCCACCAGCAACGCGCGGGCGATGGCCAGACGTTGGCGTTGGCCGCCGGAGAGGCCCATGCCGCCGTCGCCAAGGTGGGTCTGGTAGCCATCGGGCATTTGCAGGATGAAGTCATGGGCGTGGGCGATGCGCGCGGCAGCCTCGACCTGGGCGGTCGTGGCAGACGGATTGCCGTAGCGGATGTTTTCTTCGACGCTGCCGAAAAACAGCGCCGGGCTTTGGGACACCAGCGCGAAGTGCCGGCGCAGGTCCATGGGGTCGAGTTCCGTCAGCGCGTGGCCTTCGAGCAGGATGCGGCCTTGCTGGGGGTCGTAGAAACGCAGCAGCAGGTCGAATATCGTCGACTTACCGGCGCCGGACGGGCCTACGAGGGCCAGGGTTTCGCCGGGGTTGATGGTCAGGCTCAAGCCGTCGATGGCGTAGCTGTCCGGCCGCGAAGGGTAGGAAAAGCGCAGGTCTTGCAGCTCCATACGGCCGCTGACCCGTGCCGGCAACCGCACGGTGCCATCCGTGGGCGCGTGGATTTCGTTGGTCGATTGCAACAATTCACCAATCCGTTCGGCGGCCCCCGCCGCGCGCTGCAACTCGCCGAGCACTTCACTCAAGGTGCCGACGGCGCTGCCGACGATCAAGCTGTAAAACACGAACGCCGCCAGCTCACCGCCGGAAATGCGCCCGCCGATCACGTCCATCCCGCCCACCCACAGCATCACGCCCACGGCACCCAGCACCAGCATGATCACCAGGGTAATCAGCCAGGCACGCTGCGCGATGCGCTTGCGCGCGGTGGCAAACGCCTCTTCCACGGTGACGGCGAACCGTTGTTCGTCCTGCACCTGGTGGTTGTAGGCCTGCACGGTCTTGATTTGGCCGAGGGTCTCGGACACGTAGCTGCCGACATCGGCGATACGGTCCTGGCTCAAGCGCGACAGGCTACGCACGCGCCGACCGAAGATCAGGATCGGCGCCAGCACCAGCGGCAGCGCGATGACCACGATGCTGGTGAGCTTGGGGTTGGTGACAAACAGCAGGACGATGCCGCCGATGACCATCAAGGCGTTGCGCAGGAACAGCGACAGCGACGAGCCGATCACCGATTGCAACAAGGTGGTGTCAGTGGTCAGCCGCGACTGGATTTCCGAGCTGCGGTTGTTCTCGTAAAAGCCTGGGTGCAGGTAGATCAGGTGGTTGAAAACTTGCCGGCGGATGTCCGCCACCACTCGCTCGCCGATCCATGACACCAAATAAAACCGTGCAAACGTACCCACGGCCAGGCCCAGCACCAGGATCATGAACAGGCCGATGGACTGGTTGAGCAGGTGCGGTGACTGGGTCATGAACCCCTGATCCACCAGCAGGCGAATGCCCTGCCCCATGGACAAAGTGATGCCCGCAGTGACGATGAGTGCCAACAACGCACCCAGCGCCTGCCAGCGGTACGGCGCAATAAAGCGGCTGGCCAGTCGAATAGCACGGCGTTGACGGACGGAGAACATGGAAGGCATCACCTGCGTGAGGGAGTTAGGTTGCTACATCCCAACATTGGGGGAACTTGGGGGAATAACAATGAGTCAGGTTAATTATGCCCGCCGAGACAGATCCCTAGAGGCTTTCGGTCTAATGCCTGGCTGGAAATTTGTATCGGTTTCTGGTGGACTGGGTGTTCGAACCGGTGGCTTTGTAAGGAGTTGTAATAGCTCGGTCACGCGGGGGAATTACAGTAGGTACACAACCTGATGAGGAGACAGGCCATGACCTTGCAAAACAGCAGCGATGCCAAGATTGAAGTGATCCGCCAACCGCAGCATCTGCCTTGCTCCGTCATCGACGCCCAAGGCCGCGAAGTGCAGATTACCGAAGAGATGATCCAGCAAGCATGTCGCGAGCTGGAACAGCGATTGGTCAAGCCTGCCAAGCAAGGCTGAAGTGCCCACGCTCTTTCAAACCCGGCCTTGATGGCCGGGTTTTTTATCGGTGCTTAAATCGCTACCGCGCCCAGCGCGGACACGATGTTCGACAACTGCGCCGATTCCCCGTTAATGCGTACTTTCAAGCCGTCAATCTCACGCCGCTCCGGGTAGTGCTTGCGCAGGAGGTCGAACGCCTTGCGTTGCTCTTGCACGGTTCCGACAAGGCTGCGACGGAAATCCGCATCATCGCGGCGCGGGTCGTACACGCTGCGGCACAACGTCGCCAAGGCCCAGGCCGGATCGGTCGACGCGTTCAGGTGCACCTCGGCCAGCCACGGTGGCGGCAGCAGATCACTTAACTGAATGCTCGGTTCGTGGCCGAGGTGCGCGCAGAGTGCCTGGTAAATCTGCGCGGTACCGCGCTGCTTGCCATCGAGGCTGTAGCCTGCGATATGCGGAGTGGCCAACACGCACAGGTCGGCCAGGTCGACGTCCACTTCGGGCTCGCCTTCCCACACATCCAGCACAGCTTGCAGGTCTTCGCGCTGCAGCAGCACCTCGCGCAGGGCGGCGTTATCCACCACCGGACCACGGCTGGCGTTGATCAGCCAAGTGCCGGGCTTGAGGCGGTTGAGCCGCTCGCGGTCAAACAGGTGCCAGGTGGAACCGTTGCCGGACTTGGTCAGCGGCGTGTGCAGGCTGATCACGTCGCACTGCTCGATAATCTGCTGCAGGCTGACGTAATCACCGTCTTCGGCGATCTGGCGCGGCGGGTCACACACCAATACGTTCCAGCCCAGGCCCTTGAGTACCTGTACCAGGCGGCCGCCCACTTCACCGGCACCCACCACACCGTAGGTGCGCTGGTTGAGGTCGGCGCCTTCGATTTCGGCCAGGGTCTGCAAGCTGCCCAGCACATAGTCCACCACGCCCCGCGCATTGCAACCGGGGGCGCTGGACCAGGTGACACCGGCCTGCTTGAAGTAATCCAGGTCCAGGTGATCGGTGCCGATGGTGCAGGTGCCGACAAAGCGCACTTGTGTGCCTTCCAGCAAGGCGCGATTAACGTTGGTCACCGAGCGCACCAGCAGCACATCGGCCTGCTCGACCGTGGCGCGGTCGATGGAACGACCGGGCACCCGGCGAATTTCGCCAAACCCCTCAAAGAAGGCATCGAGCAGCGGAATATTTTCGTCGGCAACAATCAGCATGGCAGGCTCCTTTCGCGGACCAGCAGTGTACAGGGATGCGACCTGCGTTCCAGCGTAGATGCCAGGTGGGCAGTGCTTAGGTGGGAGCTGGCTTGCCTGCGATGCAGGCGACTCATTCTGTCGCTCAAAACCGAGGTGATGCCATCGCAGGCAAGCCAGCTCCCACAGGGGGTCGGCGCCAGCCGGAAGATCGCTTACAAATCGCTAACACAGGTTTTTTCCTGACCACTGCGTCAGCGCGTAGACTGCGCCGTCCTTTGCAACTCTTTTACGGACACCCGCACGTGAACACCGCCACCGCGACCCTCTCCCGCCCCGCCCGCGTCAGTCGCGAGGTGCGCAGCCTGCTGACCCTGGCCCTGCCGATCATGATCGGCCAACTCGCCACCACTGCCATGGGTTTCGTCGATGCGGTGATGGCCGGGCGCGTGAGCCCGCGAGACCTGGCAGCGGTGGCCCTGGGCAACTCGATCTGGATTCCGGTGTACCTGCTGATGACCGGCACGCTGCTGGCCACCACGCCCAAAGTCGCCCAGCGCTTCGGCGCCGGCCACCACACCGAGATTGGCCCGCTGGTGCGCCAATCCCTATGGCTGGCGGTGGTGGTGGGCATTACTGCCCTGCTGATGCTGATCAGCGCCGAACCGATCCTGCACGCGATGAAGGTCGACCCCGAGCTGATCAAACCCTGCATGGCCTACCTGCACGGCATCGCGTCCGGCATGCCGGCCATCGCCCTGTATTACGTGTTGCGTTGCTTCAGTGATGGCATGGGCCGTACGCGCCCAAGCATGGTCATGGGCCTGTGCGGGCTGGCGTTGAACATTCCACTGAACTACGTGTTCATTTATGGCCACTTCGGTGTGCCGGCCATGGGCGGCGTGGGCTGTGGCTGGGCCACGGCCATTGTGATGTGGGTGATGATGCTCGGCCTCGCCGCTTGGACCCGCTGGGCACCGGCGTACCAGAGCAGCGAATTGTTCAAGCGTTTCGACTGGCCGCAATGGGCAGTGATCAAGCGCGTGCTGAGCATCGGCCTGCCGATCGGGATCGCGGTGTTTGCCGAATCGAGCATTTTTGCGGTGATCGCCCTGCTGATCGGCAGCCTGGGCGCCAACGTGGTGGCCGGGCACCAGATTGCGCTGAACTTCAGCTCGCTGGTGTTCATGATCCCCTATTCGCTGAGCATGGCGGTCACGGTGCGGGTCGGCCAGGCATTGGGTCGTGGCGAGCCGCGTGAAGCTCGTTTTGCCGCCGGAGTCGGCATGGGCACGGCACTCACCTACGCGTGCCTGTCCTGCAGCCTGATGCTGCTGTTTCGCGAACAGATTGCCACGATTTACACGCCTGACCCGCGGGTGATCCACGTGGCGTCGATGCTGATCGTGTTTGCGGCGCTGTTCCAGTTCTCCGACGCGATCCAGGTCACCGCGGCCGGCGCGCTGCGTGGCTACCAGGACACGCGGGTGACCATGGTGCTGACCTTGTTTGCTTACTGGGGCGTGGGGTTGCCGGTGGGTTATGCCCTGGGGCTGACCGATTGGCTGGGCGCGGCGAGTGGGCCGAGTGGCCTGTGGCAAGGGCTGATCGTGGGCTTGAGCTGCGCCGCGGCGATGCTGGTGATCCGCCTGGCACGCAGCGCGCGCCGGCGGATTCGCCTGGTTTAAGCGGACTTCTTGCGAATCCAGTACAGGTACGTACCGGCGTGTTCCTGCTGATCCACCAGCTCGTGGTCCAGGAACACACAGAACTTGGGAATATCGCGGCGGGTCGACGGGTCGGTCGCGATCACCTTGAGCAGGCCGCCAGCCGGCAAGTCGCGGATGTGCTGGTGCAGCATCATCACCGGTTCCGGGCAGTTGAGGCCCGTCGCATCGAGCACGGCGTCTACGGGCAAATCGAGAGGCTGATTCATACATCACTCCTGAAACAGACCCACTCTCCTGTGGGAGCGGGCTTGCCCGCGATAAGGGGCACATTCACTATAAATTTCGACTGTTATACCGCCATCGCAGGCAAGCCAGCTCCCACATTTTGAGCGGCGTGCGGCTCAACGTCAGCGCGACTTGGTCTTCTTCACATCCACCAGCCGACGCAGGTGACAGGTGACTTCTTCACGGTCGTGGTACAGCTGCTTGCAGCCGATTTCCACGCGAATACCACGCGCCTTGAAACCGTCTTCAATGCGCTCCAGCAAGCGTTTCACTTCGGCGTAACGCTGCTTCATCGGCAACTTCAGGTTCACCACCGCCTCGCGGCAATAGCCCTCGCCGATCCAGGTTTCCAGCAGGGCCGCGTTACGCGCCGGTTTCTCGACGATGTCGCAGACCATCCAGTCTACCGGCTGCTTGGGCACGAAGGTAAAGCCGTCAGCCATCAAATGCTGCACCAGGCCGGTGTCCATCAGGCTTTCGGCCATCGGGCCGTTGTCGATGGCGGTCACCAGCATGCCGCGGTTGACCAGTTGCCAGGTCCAGCCGCCGGGGGCTGCGCCGAGGTCAACACCGGTCATGTCGCCGTGCAGGCGCTCATCCCACTGGTCGCGGGGGATGAAGTGGTGCCAGGCCTCTTCCAGTTTCAGGGTCGAACGGCTGGGCGCGTCACGCGGGAATTTCAGGCGCGGGATGCCCATGGGCCACATCGCCGAGTTGTTCGACTCGGCCAGGCCCATGAACACTTCACGGCCGCTTTTGAAGGTCAGCAGCAGGCGCGGCTTGCTCGGGTCATCCACCAGCTTGCCGGCGTTCAACAAGGCTTTGCGCAAGTGCACTTCAAACTTCTTGCAGAAGTTCGAGAGCTCCTTGCCGTCGTTGGTGTCGACCATCTCCAGCCACAGGCTGCCACACACCGGGAAGCCTTGCAGGTGGGCGAGGATCACGCTGATGCGGTCGGTTTCCGGCAGGTCGATGAACACCCCGCGCGCCCACTGCCTCGGGAAGATCAGCTCGGCAAAGCGCTGGCCGTGCATCAGGCGCTGGGCGCCGTCTTCTTCGGTGCAGACAAATTCGGCGCAGGCGCTGCCGGTCTTGGTCTTGGCATAGCCGGAAACGTTCAGGCGCGCGGCGTGTTCCGCGATCTCGGAACAGACTTCGCCTTCAAAACCCGGGCGGCAGTGCATAAAAAGGGTGTTCATCAACTCTCCTGGTGACTCAACCGGCATTGCTCTATCGCAATACCTGTCATGAAAACGCGCGCATGATAGCCGAGTTCGGAACCTTGGACTTAACGATAGAGTCCAGTTATTAGCCTGCTAATGAAAACAGGGCTAAGTTGAAAGCTCTGTTCGTCCCGTCAGGTCCGTAGCCGTGCGGACCATAAGGAGTCATGTAATGTCATCCGTTGATAGCCTGAGAACCCTTAAAACACTGGAAATAGACAGCAAGACCTACCACTACTTCAGTCTGCCCGAAGCGGCCAAGAGCCTGGGTGACCTGGACACGCTGCCGATGTCGCTCAAAGTGCTGCTGGAAAACCTGCTGCGCTGGGAAGACAACAAGACCGTCACCGGCGCCGACCTCAAGGCCATCGCTGCCTGGCTCAAAGAGCGCCAGTCCGACCGCGAAATCCAATACCGCCCCGCCCGCGTGCTGATGCAGGACTTCACCGGCGTGCCCGCCGTGGTCGACCTGGCCGCCATGCGCGCCGCCGTGGCCAAGGCGGGAGGCGACCCGCAGCGTATCAACCCGCTGTCCCCCGTGGACCTGGTGATCGACCACTCGGTAATGGTCGACAAGTTCGGCAGCAACAGCGCGTTTGAGCAGAACGTCGACATCGAAATGCAGCGCAACGGCGAACGCTACGCCTTCCTGCGCTGGGGCCAAAGCGCCTTCGACAACTTCAGCGTCGTGCCACCGGGCACCGGCATCTGCCACCAGGTCAACCTCGAATACCTCGGCCGCACCGTGTGGACCAAAGAGGAAGACGGCCGCACCTACGCCTTCCCCGACACCCTGGTGGGCACCGACTCCCACACCACCATGATCAATGGCCTTGGCGTACTCGGCTGGGGCGTGGGCGGCATCGAAGCGGAAGCGGCGATGCTCGGCCAACCGGTGTCGATGCTGATTCCGGAAGTGATCGGCTTCAAGCTCACCGGCAAACTCAAGGAAGGCATCACGGCCACCGACCTGGTGCTGACCGTCACCCAGATGCTGCGTAAAAAAGGCGTGGTGGGTAAATTCGTCGAATTCTATGGCGACGGCTTGGCCGACTTGCCCCTGGCCGACCGCGCGACCATCGCCAACATGGCCCCGGAATACGGCGCCACCTGCGGCTTTTTCCCCGTGGATGACGTGACCCTGGACTACCTGCGCCTGTCGGGCCGCCCGGCAGAAACCGTGAAGCTGGTCGAGGCCTACACCAAGGCTCAGGGCCTGTGGCGCAATGCCGGCCAGGAGCCAGTGTTCACCGATACCCTGGCGCTGGACATGGGCAGCGTCGAAGCCAGCCTTGCCGGGCCGAAACGCCCGCAGGACCGTGTTTCGTTGCCAAATGTGGCACAAGCCTTCAGTGACTTCCTCGACCTGCAATTCAAACCCACCACCAAAGAAGAAGGCCGCCTGGAAAGTGAAGGCGGTGGCGGTGTCGCCGTGGGCAACGCCGACCTGGTGGGCGAAACTGACTACGAATACGACGGCCATACCTATCGCCTGAAAAACGGCGCGGTGGTGATTGCAGCGATTACCTCGTGCACCAACACCTCCAACCCCAGTGTGATGATGGCTGCAGGCCTGGTGGCGAAAAAGGCCGTGGAAAAAGGCCTCACCAGCAAACCGTGGGTGAAAACCTCGCTGGCACCTGGCTCCAAAGTGGTGACTGACTACTACAAGGCGGCGGGCCTTACCCAGTACCTGGATAAACTCGGTTTCGATCTGGTCGGCTATGGCTGCACCACCTGCATCGGCAACTCCGGCCCACTGCCTGAGCCCATCGAAAAAGCCATCCAGAAAGCTGACCTCGCGGTCGCCTCGGTGCTGTCCGGCAACCGTAACTTTGAGGGTCGCGTACACCCACTGGTGAAAACCAACTGGCTGGCCTCGCCGCCGCTGGTGGTCGCCTATGCATTGGCCGGCACCGTGCGTATCGATATCAGCAGCGAGCCACTGGGCGAAGGCAAGGACGGCCAGCCGGTGTACCTGAAAGACATCTGGCCAAGCAGCCAGGAAATCGCCGACGCCGTCGCCCAGGTCAGCACCGGCATGTTCCACAAGGAATATGCCGAAGTATTTGCCGGTGATGAGCAGTGGCAAGCCATTGAGGTGCCGCAGGCCGCGACTTACGTGTGGCAGAAGGATTCCACCTACATCCAGCACCCGCCGTTCTTCGATGACATTGCCGGGCCACTGCCGGTCATCAAAGACGTCACAGGCGCGAATGTGCTGGCGCTGCTGGGTGATTCGGTGACCACCGACCACATCTCCCCTGCCGGCAACATCAAGACCGACAGCCCCGCCGGGCGCTACCTGCGCGAGCAAGGTGTGGAGCCGCGTGACTTCAACTCCTACGGCTCACGCCGGGGCAACCATGAAGTGATGATGCGCGGCACGTTTGCCAATATCCGCATCCGCAACGAGATGCTCGGCGGCGAGGAAGGCGGCAACACGCTGTACATCCCCACTGGCGAGAAAATGCCCATTTACGACGCGGCCATGAAGTACCAGGCGTCGGGCACGCCGCTGGTGGTGATCGCCGGTCAGGAATACGGCACCGGCTCAAGCCGCGACTGGGCGGCCAAGGGCACCAACCTGCTGGGGGTCAAGGCGGTGATCGCCGAGAGCTTCGAGCGGATTCACCGCTCCAACCTGGTCGGCATGGGCGTGCTGCCACTGCAGTTCAAGCTGGATCAGAACCGCAAGGCGCTCAAACTCACCGGCAAGGAAAAGATCGACATTCTCGGGCTGACCGATGCCGAGATCGAGCCACGGATGAACCTGACGCTGGTGATTACGCGCGAGGATGGCAGCAGCGAGAAGGTCGAGGTGCTGTGCCGGATTGATACCCTCAATGAAGTCGAGTACTTCAAGGCGGGCGGGATTCTGCACTATGTACTGCGCCAGCTGATCGCCTCTTAAGCAACACTGCAAAACCAAAAGTGGGAGCGGGCTTGCTCGCGAATGCGGAGTGTCAGTCGATACATTCTTGACTGACCCACCGCTTTCGCGAGCAAGCCCGCTCCCACATTTTTAACCGCGTTTCAAATTAGCTGAACAACCACTTCCACAACAGCACCAGCACGATTACAGCCAGCACCGGCCGCGCAATGCGGTAGGCCTTCGGATGCTTGCGCTTCCACTGCTTGACCACACCGCTGAACTTGTCGCTGAAGGTCTTGCTCCAGGCATACGCCTGGTTGATCCCGCCCACACGCTCATCATCAAGGTTTTGCGGCGCCGTGGCGCGGCCCAACTGCTTGCTGACCCAGCGGTTGATGCGCGTCATCAGCCGGTTGCTCAGCGGGCGTTCGATGTCGCAGAACAGAATCACGCGGGTCTTTTCAGTCTCGTTCTTCACCCAGTGCACGTACGTTTCGTCGAACATCACGTCCTCACCGTCGCGCCAGGCGTAAACCTGGCCATCCACGAAGATGCGGCAGTCGTCGGAGTTCGGCGTGGACAAACCCAGGTGATAACGCAGCGAACCGGCAAACGGGTCGCGGTGCGGGTTGAGGTGGCTACCCCCCGGCAACAGCGCGAACATTGCGCCCTTGACGTTGGGGATGCTGCTGACCAGCGCCACGGTTTTCGGGCACAGGGCCTCGGCCGATGGCAGCGGTTTGTCGTACCACTTGAGGTAGAAGCGCTTCCAGCCCTTTTTGAAGAACGAACCGAAACCGGCGTCGTTGTTCTTTTCGGCGGCGCGGATGTACCCCTCGTCGAACAGGTGCATCGCCTCTTCGCGAATCACTTCCCAGTTGTCCTTGAGCACATCCAGCTCCGGGAACTTGCTGCGGTCCAGGTACGGTTTGGACGGCACGGCCGAGAATATATACATCAAGGCGTTGTACGGGGCGAACAGCGCCGAATGGTTGACGAACTGGCGCAACATCGGCAAACGGGCCTTGCCGCGCAAGTGCACATACAGCGTGCTGCCGATAAACAACAGCAGCACCGACAGTTTGGCGGCCAAAGAAAAGGTCATGCAGCAACTCCTGGAAATAAGCGCCTGGCCAGCGACCTCCCGTCAACGGGAAACCAGACGTAGCAGCCGGCCATGATAAACAGTTGGGCCATTATGCAGAAGGCCTGGGCCGACCGGCTGACATAAATCAAAACCCTGTGGCAAGTCGAACCCTTATGGTGAGCGGGCTTGCCCTAATGCAGTTCAGTTAAGCGAACACGATGCTCAAAGCAGCGAAGATCAAATGTGGGAGCGGGCTTGCCCGCGAAGACGTCGGCCCCGCCCGCCACCGATAAGCGATCAGGCCTGGTTTTCTTGCTCGGTAAACAAATCGCTGAACAACATGCTCGACAGGTAGCGCTCACCCGAGTCCGGCAGGATCACCACGATGGTCTTGCCCTGCATTTCCGGTTTCTCGGCCAGCCGTACCGCCACCGCCATGGCGGCGCCGCAGGAGATTCCGCACAGAATGCCTTCTTCCTGCATCAGTCGCCGAGCCATGACCTTGGATTCGTCATCGGTCACCAGCTCCACGCGGTCAACCATCGACAGGTCGAGGTTTTTCGGCACGAAACCGGCGCCGATGCCCTGGATTTTATGCGGGCTGGGTTTGATCTCTTCACCGGCCAGCGCCTGGGTAATCACGGGCGAGGCGAACGGTTCAACAGCCACCGACAGAATCGGCTTGCCGGCAATGTTCTTGATATAGCGCGACACACCGGTAATGGTGCCGCCGGTGCCCACGCCCGCGACCAGTACGTCCACGGCGCCATCGGTGTCGTTCCAGATTTCCGGGCCGGTGGTTTTCTCGTGGATCGCCGGGTTGGCCGGGTTTTCGAACTGGGCCGGCATAAAGTAGGTCGCCGGGTCGCTGGCGAGGATTTCGGCAGCTTTTTCGATAGCGCCCTTCATGCCCTTGGCCGGTTCGGTCAACACCAGTTCGGCGCCCAGGGCCTTGAGCACTTTGCGTCGCTCGATGCTCATCGACGACGGCATGGTCAGCAGCAGCTTGTAGCCACGGGCGGCGGCGACAAACGCCAGGCCAATGCCGGTGTTGCCGGAGGTCGGTTCTACAATCGTCATGCCGGGCTTGAGTTTGCCGGTGCTTTCGGCGTCCCAGATCATGTTTGCGCCAATGCGGCACTTCACCGAATAACCCGGGTTACGCCCTTCGATCTTGGCCAGGATGGTCACGCCACGCGGTGCGATGCGATTGATCTGAACCAGGGGCGTATTACCGATGGAGTGCGCGTTGTCTGCAAAGATGCGGCTCATAACGGGTCCTTAGGGCAATTTCAATAAGGCTCCAAGGGTATGCCTCAGGTTGGGAGGCGTCCAGTCAGAGGAACGTTGCGCCAATACATGCGGTCCATCGCCTATACCGTTGGAGAACCTGAACATGAAACGTCGCTACAGTGGGCTGCTATGGATCGTCGCCGTACTGGTGGTAGTACTGATCGCTCTGGACCTCGCCCTGCCCT
This sequence comes from Pseudomonas antarctica, assembly GCF_001647715.1. NCBI lineage: Bacteria > Pseudomonadati > Pseudomonadota > Gammaproteobacteria > Pseudomonadales > Pseudomonadaceae > Pseudomonas > Pseudomonas antarctica. The sequence continues at coordinate 1,802,458 of NZ_CP015600.1, read as the reverse complement.
ACCTGGTGCGCAACTACCTGAACGACAAGCTTGCCGACATGGGCGATTACCGCGGCCAGGTCACGGACGTGGACGTGGCCCTGTGGCGCGGCGCCTACAAAATCAACGGCCTGCAGATCGTCAAGGTCGACGGCAAGGTGCCTGTGCCGTTCGTCAAGGCACCATTGATCGACGTGGCGGTAAGCTGGCATTCGCTGTGGTACGACCATGCGGTGGTCGCCGAGATGCAGTTCTTCCAGCCGGAGGTGAATTTCGTCGACGGTGGCAGCCAACAGGCGTCCCAGACCGGTAAGGGCACCGACTGGCGCGAACAACTGAGCAAACTGTTGCCGATCACCCTCAACGAAGTGCGCATTCAGGACGGCAGGGTCGCCTTCCACAACTTCAATTCCAAGCCTGCGGTGAATATCTATGCCACCGCGGTCAACGCGAGCTTTTACAACCTGACCAACGTCGTCGATGTGAAGGGCAAGCGTGACGCCAGCTTCGAAGGCAAGGCGCAGTTGCTCGGGCAGGCACCGCTGGAAGCCACTGCCGCCTTCGACCCGCTGAGCAATTTCGAAGACTTTGAATTCCGCTTTCGCGCCAAAGACATCCAGCTCAAGCGCCTGAATGACTTCGCGTCGGCCTACGGAAAATTCGACTTCAAGGCCGGTACCGGCGATCTGGTGGTCGAAGCCCAGGCTGAAAAAGGCCAATTGAAAGGTTACATCAAGCCGTTGCTGCGCAATGTGGAAGTGTTCGACTGGAAACAGGATGTAGAGAACAAGGACAAAAATATCTTTCGCTCGATCTGGGAAGCCGTGGTTGGCACCAGCGAGACTGTGCTGAAGAACCAGAACAAAAACCAGTTTGCCACCCGCGTAGAACTCAGTGGCAGTGTTCACCAGCAAAATCTCAGCGCGTTCTCGGCGTTTTTGGCGATTTTGCGCAACGGTTTCATCCAGGCGTTCACTGCGCGCTATGAACAGCCCAAGCCGAGTGCTGACTGAATCACACGCCCGAGGGCAACTATGGTGAAACACCGAGCCCTCGTTTATCGTACCGCCGAGTAAATTCCAACGACTAGTAAGGACACTAAAATGCGCATCTGCGGCTGGATACTGACAATTCTTGGTTATCTTTGGGCCTTTTCGGGCTGTGTGCGAATAGCGATATTCGCCATGGACGGCGGGCCGATGGCCGGCCAGATGATCCTCATAAGCCTGGGCACACTGGTTTTAGCAGCACTCGCCCTGTGGGGCGGCAGCAAGCTCAGGGATAAAGCCGATGCGCGGGCGTATGCGTTGGAAAAAAACCGCTAGCGGTCACGCGTGACCAGCCATTCAGAGACTGAATAACCCGTCTGCGTTCACAGTCGCCGGGGCTGCGCGGTATAGTCCGGGCATTGATGAATGCGAGGAATGACCGATGAAGTTCGAAGGCACCCAGGCCTACGTTGCTACCGATGACCTGAAATTGGCCGTGAACGCCGCCATCACCCTGGAACGGCCATTGCTGGTCAAGGGCGAGCCCGGCACCGGCAAGACCATGCTCGCCGAACAACTGGCCGAATCCTTCGGCGCCAAGCTGATTACCTGGCACATCAAGTCCACCACCAAGGCGCATCAGGGCCTCTACGAGTATGACGCGGTAAGCCGTCTGCGCGACTCGCAGCTGGGCGTGGACAAAGTGCACGACGTGCGCAACTACCTGAAGAAGGGCAAGCTCTGGGAGGCCTTCGAGTCCGAGGAGCGGGTGATTCTGCTGATCGATGAAATCGACAAGGCTGACATCGAGTTCCCTAACGACCTGTTGCAAGAACTCGACAAGATGGAGTTCTACGTCTACGAAATCGACGAGACCATCAAGGCCAAGAAACGCCCGATCATCATCATTACCTCCAACAACGAAAAAGAGCTGCCGGACGCGTTCCTGCGCCGCTGCTTCTTCCATTACATCGCCTTCCCCGACCGCACGACCCTGCAAAAGATCGTCGATGTGCACTACCCCGACATCAAGAAAGACCTGGTCAGCGAAGCGCTGGACGTGTTTTTCGACGTGCGCAAAGTGCCAGGCCTGAAGAAAAAGCCGTCCACCTCCGAACTGGTCGACTGGCTCAAACTGCTGATGGCCGACAATATCGGTGAAGCCGTGCTGCGCGAACGCGACCCCACCAAAGCCATCCCGCCGCTGGCCGGGGCTTTGGTGAAGAACGAGCAAGACGTGCAATTGCTGGAGCGTCTGGCGTTCATGAGCCGTCGCGGTAATCGATAATGTTGCTCAACCTGTTCAATGAGATGCGTGCAGCCAAGGTGCCGGTGTCGGTGCGCGAGCTGCTCGACTTGATCAATGCGCTGAAACAGCGCGTGGTCTTCGCCGACATGGACGAGTTTTACTACTTGGCCCGGGCAATCCTGGTGAAGGACGAACGGCATTTCGACAAGTTCGACCGGGCGTTCGGCGCCTATTTCAACGGCCTCGAAAAGCTCGACGACCACCTGCAAGCGCTGATCCCCGAGGACTGGCTGCGCAAGGAGTTCGAACGCTCGCTGACCGATGAAGAGCGCGCGCAGATCCAGTCCCTCGGCGGCCTGGACAAGCTGATCGAAGAATTCAAGAAACGCCTGGAAGAACAGAAAGAGCGCCATGCCGGCGGCAACAAGTGGATCGGCACCGGTGGCACCAGCCCGTTCGGCTCCGGCGGCTACAACCCGGAAGGCATTCGCGTCGGCGACGCCGGCAAGCGCCAGGGCAAAGCGGTGAAAGTCTGGGACCAGCGCGAGTACAAGAACCTCGACGACCAAGTGGAACTGGGCACGCGCAACATCAAGATCGCTCTGCGCCGCCTGCGCAAATTCGCGCGCCAGGGTGCGGCCGAAGAGCTGGATATCGACGGCACTATCGACCACACCGCCCGCGACGCCGGGTTGCTGAATATCCAGATGCGCCCGGAGCGGCGTAACACCATCAAGCTGTTGCTGCTGTTCGACATCGGCGGCTCGATGGACGCCCATGTAAAGATCTGCGAAGAGCTGTTCTCGGCCTGCAAGACCGAGTTCAAGCACCTGGAGTACTTCTACTTTCACAACTTCGTGTACGAATCGGTGTGGAAGAACAACCAGCGCCGCACATCGGAGCGCACCTCCACCCAGGATTTGCTGCACAAGTACGGCGCTGACTACAAAGTGATTTTTATCGGCGATGCGTCGATGGCGCCCTACGAAATCACCCAGGCCGGCGGCAGCGTCGAGCACTGGAATGAAGAGCCCGGGTATGTGTGGATGCAGCGCTTCATGGCCAAGTACAAGAAGCTGATCTGGATAAACCCGTACCCGAAGGACACGTGGGGGTATACGGCGTCGACAGGGATTGTGCGGGAGTTGGTGGAGGATCAGATGTATCCGCTGACCTTGCGCGGCTTGGAAGAAGGAATGCGCTTTCTCTCCAAGTAAACGCAGAGGCAAATGTGGGAGCGGGCTTGCTCGCGAAAGCGGTGGGTCAGTTATTGATGGACTGACTGACACCCTGCATTCGCGAGCAAGCCCGCTCCCACATGTTGGGTTGCGGTGATCTTTAGCCCGCGGTGAAGCGCTGCAAAAACTCCACATGCTGCCGATGCGCCGTCTCCTGCACCACCGGCACCAAGCGCACCTTCTCCCCTGGCAAGCACTGCGCCAGCCGCGCCAGCGCCAACGGCGTCAACGCGCCCAATCGCGGATAGCCACCAATGGTCTGCCGGTCATTGAGCAACACAATCGGCTGCCCATCCGGCGGCACCTGGATGGCCCCCAGCGGAATGCCCTCAGAGATCAACGAGGGCCCCTGATACTGCAACGGCGTGCCCAGCAAACGCATGCCCATGCGATCTGCACGGCTGTCGAGGGCCCATTCAGTATTGAACGCATCGAACAAACTCTGCCCGCTGAACTGGCCGATCTGTGCGCCGACTATCACCTCCAGTGGCGCCTTGGCTGGCAAATCAGGCGCACTCAGTACTTTCATCGCCCCGCCCACACCGGAATAAGCCAACCGCCCGCCTACGGCCAACGCCTTGCCGAAACCGTCCACCCCGCCCAACTCTTCACGTACCACCGTGGCGCAACTGCCGAGCACAGCCGGCGCATCAAAACCGCCCGGTGCCGCCAGATAAGCGCGCGCACCGTTGAACGGCTGGGTAAAGCGCAAACGCTGACCCTTTTGCAGGATAAAACTGCGCCCGGGGCTGATCGCACGCTCACCGATATACGCGCCCAGATCCGCACCGGCCAACGCCAGCAAGCAATACTCCTCGGCTTGCACGGTAAACCCGCCCAAGGTGATTTCCACCACTGGCCTATCCAGGGCATTACCCAGCAGCCAATTGGCCCAGGTCATCGACACCCAATCCAGCGCGCCACCCTGGGTCACGCCCAGGTGCCGCACGCCAAAACGGCCGGTGTCCTGCAACAGGCACAGCGGCGTGCTGGCCTCGATCAACAAGCGGCTCATGCCTGCGCCTCCAACGGCGTGTCATCGCCACCCAGGTTGATGAATTCGGCGTGGCCGACGGCTTCGAAGCGCACCGTATCGCCGGGCTGCATCAGGCTGTAGCCGTCGCGGTCGCGGTCGAACAGCTTGGCCGGGGTGCGGCCGATCAGGTTCCAGCCACCGGGGGATACCATCGGGTAGGCGGCAGTTTGCCGTTCGGCAATGCCGACGCTGCCGGCAGCCACGCGTTTACGTGGGGTGTTCAGCCGTGGCGTGGCAAGGATCTCGTCCACCAACCCCATAAAGGCGAAACCGGGAGCAAAACCGAGGGCAAACACTTGGTATTCGTGGGCACTGTGGCGACGGATTACATCGTCTACCGCCAGGCCGCTGCGCTGGCTGAGCAGGTTCAGTTCAGGGCCGACACTCAGGTCGTACCACACCGGCAGCACGTGGCACTGGCCGCTGCCCTGGGCCTGGGGTTGCAGGTCGGTCAGCGCCTGGCCAATCAGTTCCCGTGCCTGGGCCGGGCTCAACGCAGTGAGGTCGTAATGCACCATCAGCGTGGTGTAGGACGGCACCAGATCCACCAGCGCCGCGCCGAACCCCTCGCGCAGACGCTGGGTGGCGGCGAGCATCCACGGCATATTGGCTTCGGCAATCACATCGAACAGACGCACCATCAGGCAATCAATCGCCACCACTTCAATGCGTGGCTTCATGCTGGCTTCAACGCCTCGCGAATGCGCTGCACCGCGGCGACCGAGCTGGCGTTATCGCCGTGCACGCACAGGGTATTGGCCTGCAACACCAGGGCGCTGCCGTCGCTGGCGGTCAAGGCTTCGCCACGGGAAATAGTCAGGGCTTGCTGCACGATGATGTCGGAGTCGTGGTGCACGGCGCCCGGCAACTGGCGGGAAACCAGGTGCCCCTTGTGGTCGTAGGCACGGTCGGCGAAGGCTTCGAACCACAGGATCACGCCGTATTCGTCGCCCAACGCCTGGGCGGCGCTGTTGTCGCGGGTGGCCAGCAGCATCAGCGGCAAGTCGCCATAGGCAGCCACGGCCTGGATCACCGCACGCAATTGCGCCGGGTTGGCCATCATGTCGTTGTACATCGCACCATGGGGTTTGACGTAGCTGACCCGCCCGCCTTGCGCCCGGCAGATGCCGTCGAGGGCACCAATCTGGTAGTGCAACAGGTCCTGGATTTCATCGGCGGTATAAGCCATTGAGCGCCGACCGAACCCTTGCAGGTCCTGGTACGCCGGGTGCGCCCCTACTTGCACGCCGTGCTTGAGGGCCAGGCTGACGGTCTTGCGCATGATGCTCGGGTCACCGGCATGGAAGCCGCAGGCCACGTTGGCACAATCAATGAACGGCATGACCTCGGCGTCCAGACCCATGGTCCAGTTGCCAAAGCTTTCGCCGATGTCGCAATTCAGTAGCAGACGGCTCACGGTGGGTGCTCCTGTAGGCTTTATAGTTTTTGTAGTGTGGGATTTTTTACGCAAAACGCGCAACTTGTCCTCACACCCCAACGACGCTTATCGTGGAATAGCTCGATTTTTGGCGTTTGCCCGGTGCGGCGTCCAACTAATAAAAACCGATCCATGCATAAGAAAAGTTGATCCCATGAATTTGAAGTTCCTCGAAACCTTCGTCTGGGTGGCCAAGCTCAAGAGCTTTCGCCTGACGGCCGAGAAGCTGTTCACCACCCAGGCCTCGATTTCCAGCCGTATCGCCGTGCTCGAAAGCGAACTGGGCGTGAAGCTGTTTCTGCGCGATTCGCGCGGCGTGAGCCTGACCCCGGACGGCTTGAAGGTGCTCGATTACGCCGAGCAGATGATGGTGACCATGCAGGGCCTGAAGCAGTCCCTGGAAACCACCAGCAGCAAGGTCGGGCGGATTCGGATCGGCGCGATGGACACGGTCATCCACACCTGGCTGAGCCCGCTGGTCGCTGAATTGATGGACCACTTTCCCCTGGTGGAAATCGAATTAGTCGCCGATACCGCGCTTAACCTCAGCGATCAGCTGCAAAAAGGCTTCCTAGACCTGATCCTGCAAACCGACTTGCTGCGCCTCGAAACGGTGCGCAGCCTGGAACTGGCCAGCCATCCCATGGCCTGGATCGTCGCCAGCCACTCCCTCTACAACCGCGACTACGCCTCCCTCGCCGAACTGGCCCAGGAGCGCATCATCACCTACTCGAAAAACTCCCACCCGCACCAGGACGTACTGAGCCTGATGCAGGCCAACGGCGTCGCCGCCCCACGCATGAACTGTGTGAATTCGGTATCGGCCATCACCCGCTTGCTGCGCGATGGTTTCGGGATTGGCGCATTGCCGCCGGTGCTGGTCAGCGAGGAATTGGCACGCGGGGAATTGGTGATGTTGCCGATGGCGCAGAAGCTGCCGAACTTGCAGGTCGTGGTGTCGTGGCGTGTCGGGGTGGAGCTGGTGGAGGAGATTGTCGGGCTGTGCCAGAAGGTCGTGGCGCGGTATGCCGAGGAGGTGGGTGAACAGCACATGGTGCTGACGAAACCGGATTAAAACTGTGGGAGCTGGCTTGCCTGCGATAGCGGTGTATCAGTGGCAGATGTGCAAGCTGACCCACCGCTATTGCAGGCAAGCCAGCTCCCACATTGACCGAGCCGGTCTTTAGAGGCCTTTGAGGTCACGCTCTTCAATCGGCCGGCTCTGGCGCAGGCGCTTGCCGCCCAACACCACCCAGTCGATCAAGCGGAACAGGCACTCGATGCCGAACGACAACAACATCGCCCCGCCCAGGCCCCAGCCCATGGCTTCCGGCGTCAGCAGGATCTGGTAGCTGTAGCCGTTCCAGGTTTCCAGGCGAATGGCCGGGTCGGCGGCCACCGCCACTTGCAGGGCGCGGATGTACCACGGCCCTTGCATGGCCTGGAATTGCTTGTCCAACGCCACCTGGCGATCGAGCAAGGTGCCCAGGCTGTTGGCATCGCTCTGGAACACCGGGTCATCACTGGCGCGGTAATGCGCCACCAGCGCCTTCAAGTCACCATTGAAGAACTGCCGTGCGGTGCTTTCAAACCCGCTGAGGCCGGTCTGGGCCTCGATCAGGTGGGCCTCGACGCGTTTGGCATAGTCGTTGATAAACCCCGGCACCTGCACGCCGACCAACAAGCCAATCGCAAACAGCACCAACCGCAGATAACTCAGCAACATGGTCGATATCCTTACTCGGTGATGCCCTGGCTGACGCATTCACCGCGTCGCCACAGGCTCCATTGGCCCGGTTCGTAGCGGGTCCAGTTTTCATTGTCGGTCAACGGCTCGGTAGCGATCACCGTCACCACATCATTTGGTGTAGTTTCGGCCTGAAAATCGACGATCACGTCGACATCTTTCAAACGCGCCGGGCCAAAGGGTGCGCGCCGGGTAATCTGCGCCAATTTGGTGGAGCAGTAGCAAAACAGCCAGTCACCGTCGCTGAGCAGGCAGTTGAACACGCCTTTGCTGCGGTATTCGGCGCAGGCGGCGATCAAATCCGGCAGCACTTGTTCGATGTCCACCGGTTCCGGGAAGGCTTCGCGCACACGGTTGAGCAGGTCACAGAAGGCCGCTTCGCTGTCGGTGTCGCCTACCGGGCGGTAGAACGTGGCGCGGGGGTTGAAGTCCGCCAGTTGGCCGTTATGGGCGAAGCACCAATTGCGGCCCCACAGCTCGCGCACGAACGGGTGGGTATTGGCCAGGCTCACCTTGCCCACATTGGCCTGGCGGATATGGCCAATTACCACTTCACTTTTGATCGGGTAACGCTGCACCAGCAGCGCCACTTCCGACTCGCTGCTGGCGGCCGGGTCCTGGAACAGACGCAGGCCACGGCCTTCGTAAAAGGCGATGCCCCAACCGTCGCGGTGGGGGCCGGTACGCCCGCCCCGCTGCATCAGCCCGGTAAAGCTGAACACGATATCGGTGGGGACGTTGGCACTCATGCCCAATAATTCACACATGCCAGGGCTCTCGCTGCAGGGCGTACAACGTTAAAGGCGCGGTTCGACCCGCATACCGCCGACCGGCGCCGGGCGGCGGTAGGGCTCGTCGTCTTCGTCCACGGGCTCGGCGGCCAGCGCCGCATCGGCAGCGGCCTTGCGCTCACGGCGGGCGTTGGCGGCGCGCTCGATGGGCCAGCGGATCAACACAAAGACGATATACACGCCCAACGCGATCATCGTGTACATGAACAGGTCGGAGATGGCGCGCCAGGCGTTATTACCGACATGCAGCACCAGGTCCAGGGCGCTAATCGCCACCGCCGGTGCGAACTGGGTCTTGACCGGGTCGACGATGGTCGGGCTGAACAGCAGCACCGCCATCAGCAATTGCAGCGGCTCGCGCAGCCAGCGCCAGATCCAGCGGGTCATGCGCCACCATACCAACAGGCAGCCCAAAGCGGCGAAGGCGTAAAGGCCCCAAGCGGTCAGATAGTCGTTCTCGGTCATGGTGTCCATGGCAAGGTAGGCAAACAGGCGGCTATGATAACGGCTTTTGCGTGTCTCGGCTGCAATGCCTGCCACCATCCGCCAGACAGAGAGTAGTCCATGCCTTCATCGCCCCACATCACTGCCGCCCCGATTGCTCGCAAGGCCGAAGGCCAGGACCCGTACGCCTGGCTGCAAGCGCGTGACACGGCTGAAGTCCTCGATTACCTCAAAGCCGAAAACGCCTGGCAGGAAGCGCAGCTCGCCGACCAGGCAGACCTGCGCGAAAGCCTGTTCGAAGAGATCAAGGGGCGCATTCTCGAAACCGACTTGTCCCTGCCCTCGCCGTGGGGGCCGTACCTGTATTACACGCGCACCACTGCGGGTGACGAATATGCCCGCCACTACCGTTGCCGCCGCCCGGCGGATGACAGCAATGCGGTGGACGAAAACAGCGAAGAACTGCTGCTCGACCCCAACGTGCTGGCCAATGGCGGCTTTTTCTCCCTCGGCGCGTTCAGCATCAGCCCCGACCACCAGCGCCTGGCCTACAGCCTCGACACCAGCGGTGAAGAGATTTACACCCTGTACGTGAAGGAACTGGCCACCGGCAAAGTCAGCGAACTGGAGTTTGAAGACTGCGACGGCAGCATGACGTGGGCTAATGACAGCCTGACCCTGTTCTTCGGCGAGCTGGACGACACCCACCGCCCGCACAAACTGTATCGCTACCGCCTGGACGGAACGGCGGCGCAGGAAGTGTTCCACGAGCCTGACGGACGCTTCTTCCTGCATTGCTACCGCTCCAGCTCCGAGCGCCAGTTGCTGCTGGCCCTGGGCAGCAAGACCACCAGCGAAATCTGGGCCCTCGACGCCGACCAGCCGCACCTGGACTTCACCTGCCTGGCACCACGGGTCGAGGACCATGAATACGATGTCGACCACGGCATGCGCGACGGCGAATGGACCTGGTTTATCCGCAGCAACCGCGACGGCATCAACTACGCGCTGTTCGTCGCCGCCGACACCGGCGGTGTGCCGACCGAAGACCAATGGCAAAACCTGATCCCCCACAGCGATGACGTGATGCTCGATGGCGTGACCCTCAACGCCAGCGCCATGACCTTGAGCCTGCGCATCGGCGGCCTGCCGGTGATCGAAGTGCACCCACAGGGCCTGCCTACCTATCGGGTGGAATTGCCTGACGCCGCCTACAGCCTTTATGTACAGAACAGCCTGGAATTCCCGAGCGACAAGATCCGCCTGCGTTATGAAGCCCTGAACCGCCCGGCCCAGGTGCGTCAGCTTGAATTGGCGACAGGCGCGCAAGTCGTACTCAAGGAAACCCCGGTGCTTGGCGTGTTCAACGCCGACGACTACGTCAGCCAGCGTCTGTGGGCCACGTCGGCCGATGGCACCCAGGTGCCGATCAGCCTGGTGGTCAAGCGCGACCAACTGGGCCAGCCGACGCCGCTGTACCTGTACGGCTACGGCGCCTACGGGCAAAGCCTCGACCCGTGGTTCTCGCATGCACGCCTGAGCCTGCTGGACCGGGGCGTGGCGTTTGCCATCGCGCATGTACGCGGCGGCGGTGAGCTGGGTGAAGCCTGGTACCGCAACGGCAAGCAGGAACACAAACAAAACACCTTCAGCGACTTTATCGCCTGCGCCGAGCACTTGATCGCCGAGGGGCTGACCACCTCCAAGCAACTGGCTATCAGCGGCGGCAGTGCGGGCGGCCTGTTGATCGGCGCGGTGCTCAATCAGCGCCCGGCGCTGTTCCAGGCGGCCATTGCGGAAGTGCCGTTCGTCGATGTGCTCAACACCATGCTCGACCCGGAACTGCCGCTGACCATCACCGAGTACGACGAGTGGGGCAACCCTGAAGAACCTGAGGTGTATGAACGTATCAAGGCCTACGCGCCTTACGAAAACGTCTGCGCCCAGGCCTATCCGGCCCTGCTCGTGATCGCCGGGTACAACGACAGCCGCGTGCAGTACTGGGAAGCGGCCAAGTGGGTGGCCAGGTTGCGTGACACCAAGACGGACGACAACCTGCTGCTGCTCAAGACCGAATTGGGCGCCGGCCACGGCGGCATGAGCGGCCGTTACCAGGGATTACGTGACGTAGCGCTCGAATATGCATTTGTGTTCAAGGCGCTGGGGTTGATTTAGGAACTTAGCGCGGCGGTCCTGTCTGAACACAGGACCGCCTACTCGATTGATGGATCAAGATTAGTCATGCCCCAACCCACATTACTCAACAATGAAATCCGCGACATGCTTATGGACTGCGGCCTGTTCGACCCCTTGTTGCCGGAAGATTTTCACGTGGCGGCGGGCTACTTCAATATCAGCAGCATTGCCCAGGGCGAGGTGATCTTCCTTGAAGGCGATGCCGGCACCTTTATGTGCATCCTCCACAGTGGGCAGGTGGCCGTGCAGAAAACCAACCACGAAGGCCAGCGCCTCACCATCGCCACCCTGCGCAGTGGCCGGGCGTTTGGCGAGATGGCGGTGCTGGATGGCGAACGGCGTTCTGCCAGTTGCATCGCGGCAAGTGACAGCGTGTTGCTGAACCTGGGCAAGGATTCCCTGGAAAAAATGCTCAACGAAGCCCCCAGGGTGGCGGCCAAGATCATCCGCGCGATTGCCATTGCCTTGTCCAAGCGCCTGCGCATGGCCGACGGGCAATTACTGTCTCAACAGTTTTAACCGCCAGGGGTCTTTGGCTTGCTGTCGTTTTGCAGCAGGCCAGGCACCGTCTGATCTTTTGGCGGTGTCGGTAAAACGATCGGCACCAACGCAGGTGAACCGTTCGCCGTAGCTTTGGGCGCGACAGGCGGGGTGACTTGCGGATACAGCGTCGGCGTTGGCGTGCCCGGCGCACCGGGGGTTGGCGCGGGTGCGACCGGCACGGTTTGCACCTCTTGCGCCTGCGCCGCGCCCAAGGTGAGCGCGCTCAACACAATGACCGTTAGAATGCTGCACTTCATCGATGGCTCCATGGCCTGACCGGAATATCGTAAGGCTACTCCCAACCGCGCAAGAATGCCCTTCCCAATGAGATTTCCATGAAACGTTTCGTTCTGCTGGACACCACTCCGATCCCCGACAACGGCGGTGCCTTGTGCCTGTTCGAATACGGCGAGGATTTTGTCATCAAGATCCAGGGCGGCGATGGCGGCCAGTTGATGAACACGCGCATGCACGGTTCCGAAGACGCGCTGGCGGAAATCCCCTGCCGTAAAGTCGCCGGGCGCCCGGGTTCGCGGGTGTTGATCGGCGGGTTAGGCATGGGTTTTACCCTGGCCTCGGCCCTCAAGCACTTGGGCAAGACCGCCGAAGTGGTCGTCGCCGAGTTGGTGCCCGGCGTAGTGGAATGGAACCGTGGGCCGCTGGGCGAAAAATCCGGCCGCCCGCTGCTCGACCCGCGCACGGTGATTCGCATGGAAGACGTGGCCAACGTGCTGCAGGCCGAGCCTCAGGGTTTTGACGCAATCATGCTCGACGTCGACAACGGCCCCGAAGGCCTCACGCAAAAAGCCAACAGCTGGCTCTACTCCGCCGGTGGCCTGGCTGCGTGCGCAAAGGCCCTGCGCCCCAAAGGCGTGCTCGCCGTATGGTCCGCCAGCGCCGACAAGCTGTTCAGCGACAAACTGCGCAAAGCCGGTTTCAAGGCCGAGGAAGTGCAGGTGTTTGCCCATGGCAACAAGGGCACCCGGCATACCATCTGGATTGCCGAAAAGCTCAAGGGCTGAGCCGCGATTCCCCTGTGGGAGCTGGCTTGCCTGCGATGGCTTCAACTCGGTACGCCGGATACACCGAGGTGACAGCATTGCAGGCAAGCCAGCTCCCACATTTTGGGTCCCCGTCAGTTATGGGCTTTGCGGTAATCAATCAAGTACGGCACTTTTTTATCGAAGGTCTTTTCCAGCTCACGTTGGTCAAGCGTGGTCATGCCGCCCAATTGATGGGCGGTAAAACCGCTGTCACCGACCTGTGAGCCCGGTGCCAGGCTGACCATGCGCTTGGCCACGGCTTCAATTGCGTCCTTGTAGCCGCCCTTCTTGTTCAGGTTGAAAGCGCTCAAATCAATTTGCGTGCGCAGCCAGTTGCCCCAGTAAAACTCCAGGAATTCCGGTGCGATCGCGCCATCGTCCGGCTTGCCGTAGGCGGCCTTGCGCGTGAAATACACCAGGCTGCGGAAAGTGTCGTCCTGCAAGCTCTTGAAGCCCAAGTGCGCCGGCAACTTTTCAGGTGGCAGGGTGCGGCCCTGGTTGTCCTTGAGCCAGACTTTGCGGGCAGCCTCCATGCGTTGCCAGAACGTGGCCAGGTCAGGGCTGTTGCTGAAATCGTCGGTCACCTTGACCCACATTTTCAACTGAGGGCCACCGCCGGGCACTTCCCACAAGGTGGTGAAGCTGTGGTGACCGTCGGTCAGGTACAGCTGGCCTGCGGGGCCGACCACCACGGTTTTCATGTCCTCGGGGTGAGTGCCCACAGGGTCCTTGCAGGTGAAGCTCGCCGGTTGGTGCAAGTCGGCCTTTTTGGGTACGTTGTCGGCGGCGCCCTGCCCGTTGGTTTCACAGTATTCGTCGAACACCTTGGCGGGCTTGTCGGCGAACAGCCCCAGGCTGTAGTCAATCTGGTCGAACCCCACCACGGCCTGAGTCGGGTGCAGTTGTTCAAGGGACACCTCGATCACCTGGCCGGGCTTGGGCGTGGAGAACGCGTGGGCTTGAGCCGTCAAGGCGCAGAGCAGGAGTGCAACGGTCCATGTGTGCAGACGCATAGGTTTCAGATCCGAATGAAGGGTGTGAGCCGATACTACAAACGATTGCCGCTGCCAGGCTGTACCGTTGCTGAAAAAGCCAGCGGTGTTTTACAGCGCGAGGGGCTAGAATCCATGTTATCCGTGACCCACCAAATAGCCAGGAGCCATGATGAGCTCGACCAACCCGCCCTCCCACACCGCCAAGCTGGACCGCATCCTCGCCGATGCCCAGCGCGACCGGGAAATGGGCTACCGCGACAAAGCCTTGAAAATGTACCCGCACGTGTGCGGCCGCTGCGCCCGTGAATTCGCCGGCAAGCGCTTGAGCGAGCTGACCGTGCACCACCGCAACCACAATCATGATGACAACCCCCAGGACGGCTCCAACTGGGAGCTGTTGTGCCTGTACTGCCACGATAACGAACACTCGCGTTACACCGACCAGCAGTATTTCGGCGAAGGCTCCACCAGCAGCCCGACCATTGCCAAGGCCACGCACAACCCATTTGCGGCGTTGGCGGGGTTGATGAAAAAAGATAGCTGAAAGCTTCAAGCTGCGAGCCTCAAGAAAAAGCCGCTCTGCTTTTAACTTGCAGCTCGTAGCTTGCCGCTATAATGCTGCCTTTTCAAAGGCACTCCCGTGGGCAATAAACGCTACAGCTGCATCGGTCTGTATAACCCCAAATCCCCCGAAAACGTCGGTTCGGTGATGCGCGCCGCCGGTTGCTACGGCGTGGCCTCGGTGTTCTACACCGGCGTGCGTTACGAGCGCGCCCGGGACTTCATCACCGACACAAAGAAGGTCCACCACGATATTCCGTTGATCGGCATCGACGACCTGAAAAAAATCCTGCCGCTGGGCTGTATTCCGGTGGCTGTAGAACTGGTCGAGGGCGCCCGCCCACTGCCGGAATACACTCACCCCGACCGCGCGCTGTATATCTTCGGCCCCGAAGACGGCTCCCTCGACAAAGAGATCCGCGACTGGTGTGAAGACGTGGTGTACATCCCGACCACCGGCTGCATGAACCTCGCCGCCACCGTCAATGTGGTGCTCTACGACCGACTGGCCAAGGGCAACAACACCCGCTCGGGCCCAAAATACTGATTTTTCGGGAACATCCGGCGTCTGCAAACAGTCAGCTACTAACACTTGCCCTTGTTGGAGACAGATCATGAGCGACAGCAAAATCCTGCGACCTATCATCGAACACGCGCCTTTTGACACCCAGCCCACCCAAAATGTGCACGGTTGGGAACGCATCGGTTCGGTAGCCGGCGGCGTAATGATGGTCGGCAAAGGCCTGCGCCGTGGCGGGATCTTCGGCCTGATTCAGGTAGCGATCGGGGGTGTGGCGCTGGTGCGCGGCGTCACCGGGCACAGCTCGCTCAAAGACAAGCTGGAGCAGGGCCGCCAGGAAATGAACAGCGTGCGCACGAAGATCGAGCGGGCCGGGCAAGAGTTGAAAAACCTGAAGACCAAGGCGGAAGTGGCGGCTGAGAAGGCCACTAAAACGGCCGACTAGTACACCTCTGCGATCAGTTGGAGATCCAAATGTGGGAGCGGGCTTGCTCGCGAAAGCGGTGTATCAGTCAGTACATCTTTAACTGACAGACCGTATTCGCGAGCAAGCCCGCTCCCACATTTTTGATGGGTGTATGGCTTAAGCTCAGCGCAGTAGCTTGGTGTCCAGCACCACTGACGACTCGCCGATCACACTCTCCGCCAGCTGCACAAACTCCGCGGTGGTGGTGCTGTTCGCACGCATCACCGCCTGCGCCAGGTCATCCAGCGAACGTTTGTTGTGGGTTTTCACCCGAATCTCGCGATCCAACTCCTGCAACACCACCACCGCCCGCGCCACGGTTGCCGCACTGACGTGCTCGCCCCGTAGCGTGGTGACGTCTTTGCCTTCCTTGCTCAATCGCGCCTGGATCGCGGCGTAGCGCTCATCGGTGATGCCGCCGGCACGCCGCACCAGTTCAATGGCGTAATACTCCCCCAAGCCTTCGCCGATCCAGTCACTGCTGTGGTGGTCGTTGAAGCGGCCGATGGCTTGCACCACTTCGCGAATCAACGGGCTACTGCCATTTTCACTCACCAGCGGCGTGCGGCTGCTGAGGTAGATCGAGTCGCGGGACGAAAACACGCCACGGCGCATCGGGTCGCTGGCGCCCACCACCAGCAGTTTGGCCGGGTGGCGCGGGAACGCAGCGTCAACCTGGGGCCAGACAAAGGTCAGCAACGTCAACACATCCATGCGCCGCATGGCCTGGCCCTTGGGCGAGGCGACGGTGACTTCGGTCTCCCCCAGGCGCACGCGGCGGCTGCCCAGCGTGCCGGCGAGCATCCAGCCCGTAGGCCGGTCGAACAACCGGGAAACGTTGTCGATACGGAATTTGTTCTTGCCAATACGCGGCCAGGGCGTCTCGATGCTTTTCCAGCCTGCCGGCAACTCGAATATCAAGCGCGAGACCAGCTCCACGCCGTCCTGCTGGTCGAGCCGCGCCGTCGGCACCAGGTCTTCACCCCGAAACAGCGCCCAACTCGGCGTCATCCGCGCTTCATACATTCCCGGTTTGCGAGCGTGAGTGAGACGTACACGGTAGGTCAGGCTGGCTTTGTCGGCGCTGGGTTGCCACAGGCCACGGTGCCCGCTGACGCGCCATTGGCCATCGGCCTTGAAGTCGCTGTAGTCGCCGTCGTGGCCCAGGTCGAAGTCAAGACTGCGCACCGCCGAGCCCTGGGACAGGCTCACGCGTACTTCGGCCTGATCGCTCTGGGGCAGCAGTTTGACGTGATAGTCGAGGTCGACTTTCTTCGCGCACCACGCGGGCAGGCTCAGCGCCAGCAACACGAAAGAGGCCGCCAGCTTGGTTGCCACCGTCATACACACTCCTTTTTCAGCCTGCGCGAAAGATCAGGTGATCCTCCCAGTCGTCTTCGGGCACGCTGCCTTCGGCGAGCATTCGGCCGGACTGGGAAATGCGTTCGTGGTGCACGGCATCACGGTCGCCGCAAACCAGGTGGTGCCACAGCGGCAGGTCTTTGCGTTCGCTGACCAAGCGGTAGCCGCAGGTCGGCGGCAGCCATTTGAACTGATCGGCCTGGCCCGGCGTGAGCTGGATGCAATCAGGCACCGAGGCGCGGCGGTTGGGGTAGTCGGTGCACTGGCAGGTGTTCAGGTCCAGCAGCTTGCAGGCGATGCGCGTGTAATAGACGCTGTTGTCGTCCTCATCCTCAAGCTTTTGCAGGCAGCACAGGCCACAGCCGTCGCACAACGACTCCCACTCCTCCTGGTCGAGGTGTTCAAGGGTTTTGCGTATCCAGAAAGGTTCGACTTTGGCGGCCATGGCTCTACATCAGTATCGGTCGGTGAAAAGGCCGCCAGTCTAGTGCCCAAGGCCCTTGGGGCCAAGCGCTTACGACTGCCGGTATGACAAGACTTGTCAGGCTTGGGGCGGCGCAGTAGCTTTGAGCCCCGGTTTTTCATCAGGATCTGTCCATGAGCAATAACCCACGCGTTGCCGATTACCCGATCCACACCCAGTTTACCGAGCGCTGGTCGCCCCGCGCCTTTACCGGCGAGAGCATCCCGCAGGAGACCCTGCTGAGTTTCTTCGAAGCCGCACGTTGGGCGCCGTCGGCCTACAACTCGCAGCCATGGCGTTTTCTCTACGCGCGCCGTGACACGCCGAACTGGGAACGCTTCCTGGGACTGCTCAATGAATTCAACCGTGGCTGGGCGCAACACGCGTCGGCGCTGGTGATCATCGCCTCCAAAACCGACTTCACCGCCCCCGGCGCCACCGAAGAAACCCCGGCGCTGTGGCACACCTTCGACACCGGCTCGGCCTGGGGCCACCTGGCGCTGCAAGCCAGCCTCAGCGGCTGGCATACCCATGGGATGGCCGGCTTCGATCAGGCGTTGACCCGCAAAGAGCTGAAGATTCCAGAAGGGTATGCGCTGCACGCGGCGGTGGCCGTCGGCAAGCTGGGCGACAAATCGAGCTTGCCTGAATACCTGCAAGGCCGTGAAGCGCCAAGCCCGCGTAGGCCGCTGAGCGAGCTGGTGTCGGAAGGTGACTTCAGCCTGTAAGCCTTGCCGATATCCCTGTGGGAGCGGGCTTGCCCGCGATAGCGATGGGTCAGTCACTGCATGGCAGGCTGATACACCGTCATCGCGAGCAAGCCCGCTCGCACATTTTGATTTGTGGTGATTTTAATAACCGCGCTCGAAATCCACTTCGCCGCGCAATGCTTCCTTGGCCTGATAAGCCAGCAGGTTCTGCACAAACAACTCCACCATCATCAGCGGCGAGGTCGGCGCCGAGCTGTGGCCAGTCAACAGCAGGCCCCAGGCGGTCCAGAACGGATGGCGTTGCGGCAGGGGTTCCTGGCGGCAGACGTCGATCACCGCACCAGCCAAGTGCCCTTCTTTCAAGGCTTCGACCAGATCGGCATCGACCACGGCCACGCCACGCCCGACATTGATAAACACCCCGGTCGGTTTGAATTGCTTGAACAGCGCAGCGTCGTACAGGTCATGGGTATTGGGCGTATTGGGCAGCAGGTTGATCACGTAGTCCACCTCCCCCACCAATCGGCCCAATTGATCCAGCGCGGCGACTTCGATAAACGGCGCCTGCTCACGCGCGGTGCTGGCGATGCCGTAGAGCTTGACGCCAAACGGCAGCAGAAAATCGGCAACACGCTGGCCAATATCGCCGGTGCCGACGATCAGCGCCTTGCGTCCCGCCAGGCTCTGGCCCAGGCGGTTGTCCCACTTGCGCTCGACCTGGCTGACCAACCGCGCGAGCACTTCCCGCTCGTGGCCGAGCATATAAGTGAGCACAAACTCGGCCATGACCTGGCCAAAGATACCGACCGCACGGGTCAGGCGGTAGTCGCGCGGCAAACCTTCGGCCAGCAGCGGCGTGACACCGGCCCAGGTCGATTGCAGCCACTGCGGCTGATGACCCTGGCGCAACAGGGTAGCAAGCAAATCCGGCTGGCCGAGCCATACCGGGCAATCGGCGGCCAGGCGCGACAGTTCGGCCGAGTCGCCGCTGGTCAGCACCTCGACGTCCGGTGCCGCTTCACTGAGCAATTGGGCGTAGAGCGGGTAATCCTGTTCAGCAATCAGAACACGCATGGTTCAAACCTTTCAAAAACACTGCAGACGGCCGCCCGCATCCATACGGCCACCACCCACTTATACGTTTGCGTTGAAGACGGTGCCCTGGACAGGGCACTGACTGATCACATCGGGTCGTTGCGGCGCAGCAGCTCTTCGGGCAAGTGTTCGATGTACTCGTCCTCGGCCGGTGGCATTTGCAGGTGGTAGCCCTGCTTGTCGAGGTTTTCCAGGACCACGGTGATGTCCTCGCGGGACAGCTTGCGCTCCGGCGTCAGCACCATTTCGAACGCGAGATGGGCCTTGCCGAAGGCTTCCATCAACGGTTCCGGCACACGCTCCAGCGCATCGCTTTTCAGCACGTAGAGGTACATCCCGTCTTTTTTCAAGCTGCGATAGATGGAGCAAATACGTTTCAAGGCTGTTCTCCGGCAGTGGCCAGGCTGTCGAGCAGCGCCTGGCCCATCAACTCGCGGCGCCAGCCACGCAGCGAGTCTGGCAATTTATAAGGCCCATCGGGGTAGCCACTTTTGACCAGGGCTTCGAGGGTTTTCTTGCGCAGCATCAGTTCCGGCGCCATGTCCAGGCGTTCGGCTTCGGCCTGGCCCAGGGCGCGCAGTTGCTTGATCAGCGTGGCGGCGTCCACCGGCAGCGGTTCAGCCACAGCGGGCGGCCATTGGTCCATGGACACACTGCCGGCACGCTTGATCAGGTCCAGCAGGAACTGGCCATCCTGACGCACGGTGCGCGGGTGCATGTCTTCGATTTTGCCCAGTGCGGCGAGGTTATCCGGCTGGGTTTTGGCCAGGGGCCACAACGAGTGTTCACGAATGATGCGGTTGCGCGGCAGGTCACGGGCACGGGCTTGCTGCTCGCGCCAGGCGCACAGTTCGCGCAGCACGGCGAGCTGGGCACGGGACAGCTTCCACGCCAGCTTGGCGTCGCGATACACCTCGTACGGGTCGACTTCACGGCGCAGGTTCGCTACCAGTTCGGCGCCGTCGTCCAGGACCCACGCATATTTGTCGTCTGACAGTCGCGGGCGAAGTCTGGTGTAGACCTCGGCCAGGTGCACCGCGTCTTCGGCGGCGTAGCTCACTTGCGTCTCGGACAATGGCCGCTGCAGCCAGTCCGAGCGGGTTTCACCCTTGGGCAGTTCGATATCCAGCACGGCTTGCACGAGGCGCGAGTAGCCCATGGAGAAGCCGAGGTTCAGGTACGCCGCCGCCAACTGCGTGTCGAACAACGGCACCGGCAGGCTGCCGGTCAGGCGCAACAACACTTCCAGGTCTTCGCTGCACGCGTGTACCACTTTGATCACCGCCGGGTTCTCCAGCAAGGCGGCCAAGGGTTGCCAGTTGTCGATGGTCAGGGGGTCGATCAGGTAAGCACGGATGCCATCGCCGATCTGGATCAGCCCGGCAATGGGATAAAAGGTGTCGACCCGCATGAATTCGGTGTCGAGGGCGACGAATGGCAACTGCTGCCATTCGGCGCAATGCTGGCCGAGGCTATCGTTGTCGCAGATCCAGTGAATATCGATGGCCACACGGCTCTCCCTTGAAGAATGGCGCGCAGTATATATCGCGAAAGGGACTTGCGAGCATCCGCAGTGCACACGCCATCATGAAAACCCCTACAAGAGGCGAAGAATAGTCCGACAGGAGGGAGTTAGCCTCTCTTACGCAGAACGTAAACGCGCCACAGCTTGGAGCCCGGCAGGAATTCCTGATGATTGAGGACTTTAAAACCCGCCATGCGGAACTCATCCTCCACCGGTGTACGAGCGTTTACCGAGACGATCACCGTGTCACGGCTGACTCGGTGAAATTCGCGCAACAACGCCAATCGCACGTCACTGCTGGGTACATGGCGAAACAATTCAAGGCAGAAAATGCAGTCCACCGCATTCGCCGACAGGCCGATGGAAAACGCTGAGCCCTGGAACGTTTTGACACGCTTGAGCAACGCCGCCGGGTGATGCGTGCGTGCGTGGTCGAGCATGTCCTGGGAGTTGTCCGAGGCCAGGATTACCCGGTTGATGTGTTCGGCCAATACGGGCCAGAACCGTCCCGAGCCACAGGCCAGATCAAGGATCAGCCCCGGCTCGCCCGCGACTTTCAACGCCTGGCGCACCAACCGGTCATCGCGCCACGCGGCCAGCCGCTTGAGCAGCGCGGGCGGGCGCGTGTCGCCGCAGACCCTGGCATGCTCGCGGTCGCAGCGTTCGGCGAATTCAATCTCGATAGAAGATGGAGATGGTGACGACATCACGGGCTCATGTGTGTGAAACGGTAGTGAATGACCTTGATTCGTAGCTTAACCAGCACAACGTGAAAAAAAGGTCGAAACCACCGTTGCCTTAAACCCGTCACGCCGAGTGCAGGTACCAACGCCAATCCTGCTCGCCCACTTCCCCCATGAACTGGCGGTATTCGGCGCGTTTTACCGCCAGGTACACACCCAGGAACTCGCTGCCGAACGCATCCCGTGCCCAGCTTGAACCTTCCAGTGCACGCAGCGTGGTGAGCCAGTCGGTGGGCAACCGTTCATTGGCCTGGGCGTAGCCGTTACCTTGCACGGGAGCGCCAGGATCGCGTTGTTCACGGATGCCACGATGGATACCGGCGAGGATCGCGGCAGCCGCCAGGTAAGGGTTGGCGTCGGCGCCGCAGATACGGTGTTCGATATGCCGCGAATTCGCCGGGCCACCGGGTACGCGCAGGCTGACCGTGCGGTTGTCCACGCCCCACGTGGCGGCCAGTGGCGCGTAGCTGTTGGTCTGGAAGCGGCGGTAGGAGTTGGCGTTGGGGCAGAACATCAGTAGCGAATCGAGCAAGGTACTGAGCATGCCGCCCACCGCCTGACGCAGCAACGGTGTGCCATCGGCGGCCTCACTGGCGAACAGGTTATGGCCGTGGGCATCGGCCAGGCTGACGTGCATGTGCATGCCGGTGCCGGCCAGGTCATCGAACGGTTTGGCCATGAAACAGGCCGTCATCCCGTGCTTATGGGCGACGCCCTTGACCAAGCGTTTGTAACGCACGGCTTCGTCCATCGCTTGCAGCGCGTCGGCACGATGCTCCAGGGTTATTTCCACCTGGCCCGGGGCGTATTCGGAAATCGCCGTACGCGCCGGGATACCTTGCAGTTTGCAGGCGCTATAAAGGTCGGCAAGGAACGGCTCGATCTGCTCCAGCTCGCGCAAGCCATACACCTGGGTCGAGCGCGGGCGATTGCCGTCTACATCCCGCGCCGGTTGCGGGCGGCCGTTGCTGTCGGGCTTCTGGTCGAGCAGGTAAAACTCCAGCTCCGCCGCCATCACCGGGTAATAACCGTCGGCTTTCAGGCCGTCGATCACCCTGGCCAACACATGCCGCGGGTCGGCCACGGTAGCGGGCAGGCCTTCGGTGGGGTGCATGCTGACTTGCACCGCCGCCGTCGGGATCAGGCGCCACGGCATGCGCTGCAAACTGCCGCTGACCGGGTAGGCGCGGCAGTCGATATCGCCGACTTCCCACACCAGCCCGGAGTTTTCCACGTCATCGCCATTAATCGTCAGGCCGAGGATAGTGCTGGGTAACGGCCGACCACTTTCGTACACCGCCAGCAGCTCATCGCGGTGCAGCAACTTGCCGCGCGGTACGCCGTTGTTGTCGAGGATAAACAGCTCGAACATCTCGATGTCCGGGTTCTGCTCAAGGAAAGATCGGGCTTCGTGCAGGCTCGCAAAAACACTCATGGGAATTCTCATACGTTTGCGTCAGGCAGGCACACAGGCGCTGCCGGGCAGATGCGCACGGGTGCGCGTCATCCATGTGGCGGATCAACGTAGGAGAAAAGTATCTGGTGGGCGTGCGTGTCGGCAGTGGAACAGGGCCCAGAAAGCCAGCTCGGAAGGTAGCGCCTCGACATCGGCCGGACGGCTCGGCGCAAAGGCGCCAGGCAATGTCGCGGGGTGAGTGTCGGGGGAATCGTCCATGCGCAAATCACAGTGAGCCAGATGCCCGGCAGCGTCACACGCCTGGACAGGCGGTTAAATTCAGGGTTGATGGAGTTTGGTTGCAACCTGGCTAAACATTCCGTAGCTCTTGCTACCTTGTCGCTCAGCTGGAAATAATGATCGCCCCGATCATGCCCCCAAGGATTCGACCGCATGAAAGCTTTTCTAGCCCTGTGCACACTGGCGAGTGTGGCAACCACCGCCCTGGCCGACACCCCCACCTCGCGCCTCGATGACGTGCTGCAGCGCGGCACGCTCACGGTCTGCACCACCGGCGACTACAAGCCCTACTCGTCACTGCGCGCCGATGGCCGTTATGAAGGCATCGACATTGCCATGGCCGAATCCCTGGCCAAGAGCCTGAATGCGAAAATCACCTGGGTGCCCACCACCTGGAAAACCCTGATGCCGGACTTCCTGGCACAGCGCTGCGACATCGCCGTGGGCGGCATTTCCGTGTCCCTTGAGCGCCAGAAAAAAGCCTTCTTCAGCCAGGCCCTTGGCGTCGACGGAAAAATCCCGCTGGTGCGCTGCGCCGATGTGCAGCGTTACCAGACCGTCGAGCAGATCAACCAGCCGCAGGTGCGCGTGATTGAACCGGCGGGCGGCACCAATGAAGTGTTTGCGCGCGCACATCTGGGCCAGGCGCAAATCCGCCTGCACGATAACGTGACGATCTTCGACGAGCTGCTCGCAGGCAAGGCCGACGTGATGATCACCGACGCCAGCGAGGCGCGCTTCCAGCAGAAGCTCAAGCCCGGGCTGTGCGCGGTCAACCCCGAGCGGCAAATGCAGTACAGCGAAAAAGCCTTCCTGCTGCCCCGCGATGATGTGGCATGGAAAAGCTATGTCGACCAATGGCTGCATTTGAGCGTGGCCACCGGGGTGTACGACGGCATCGTCAACCAGTGGCTGGCGGCGCCCTGAGCGGGAGCGACTACGCTGTTGTCACACCAACAATAATGAGGGATGGGGAATGAAGGGACTCTTGCGAATCACCTGGCTGCTGCTGTTGTGTTTCAGCCAGGTGCACGCGGCGACTCAGAATGAGGACGCCCAGGCCGCCAAAGCCTTGCTGGAAAGGGCCTTGGCCTTTTACCAGAGCAATGGCGACAAGGCGTTCGCCGCGTTCAGCCGTCAGGGCGAGTTTGTCGACCATGACCGCTATGTGTTCGTGGTCGATACCCAGGGCGTGTTGCTGGCCAGCGGCGGGCCGTCCTCCGCCTTGATCGGCCGTGATGTGTTCGAGCAACTCGGACCGGATTTGCAAGCCTCGTTCAAACAGGCACTGGCCGTCCCCGAGGGCCAGGGCATCCAACAGGCCGACTACCGCTGGCAGAACTGGAACGATGGCAAGGTTGAGCACAAACACGTGTTCTATCAACGTGTGGGCGAACGCATCCTGGCGGTGGGTTACTACCTGCCACGGGCCACGCCGGAACATGCACGCGCTTTGCGCGACAAGGCGGTAACGGCGCTGGTCAAGGATGAAGCCGGCACGCTCAAGGCGATCAACTCATTGCAGGGTGGGTTCCTGCAGGATGACTTGTATGTGTTTGTGGTCGACCTGAATACCGGGCGCTACGTAGCGCATGGCACGAACGTGCGGCTGGTCAATACCGACTTCGGCAAGATCAAGGACCCCGACGGCAAGCCGGTGGGTGAGCCGATCCTCAAGATAATGGCTGAGCAGGACCAGGGTGAGTACAAGTACCGCTGGAAAAACCCGGTGACCGACAAGGTCGAGAACAAGCACGCTTACCTGCGCAAGGCCGGGCATTTCATGGTGGCGGTCGGGTATTACAGCCCCTGATCTGCATTGAAAGGCGATTGACTGTGGGTGCCGGCAAGCCAGCACCCACCGTTTGATCATGGTTGTATCAGTTACTTGGCTTTGTCTTCGCGGCCGCGCAGCACACGGTTCGGCATGGCAATCGCTGCCGCCAACCCCAACAGCGACACTGCCGCACTCACCATCAACAAATGCCGGAACGTCACTGCCAACTCCCCGCGCAGCGCATCTTGCGCTGGGCCTGGGGCGGCGTTCAGGCCGTCAAGCAGCACATTCCCGGAACTGCCTTCGGCCACCCACGCACCGCTGGCCAAATGCGCAAAACTCGAGTCCTGCAACAACGCCAGCAACAGCGCCGACATGCAGGCCACGCCCACTGCCCCACCCAACGAGCGGAAGAGGTTGGTGGTACTGGTGGCGACGCCGATATCGCGCTGCTCCACCGAATTCTGCGTCCCGACCAACGACGTCGGAAACTGCATACCGGCAGCAATCCCACACAGCAGCATAAACACCGCCGTCAGCCCAACCGCCTGCGGCGCACTGTAGGCCATGCCAAGAATCGCGAAAGGACTCAACAGCGCCCCCGTGAGGATCATCGGTTTATAGCGCCCGGTCACCGAGGTCATCCGCCCGGCGAAATAAGCGCCCATCGGCAACCCCATGGCCAGCGGCAACAGGTGCAATGCGGCACTGTCGGCACCGGAGCCGGTCACCGTCTGATAACGCAAAGGCATCAACACTGTCAGGGAAATCGCCTGGAAGCTGGTGAAGAAAATCGTGCACCAGCACAGCACCGCGCTGCGGTTGGCGAACAGGTGCATCGGCAACAAGGGCTCGCGCGCACGGCGTTCGTGCCAGACAAACACGCTGAGCGCCACCAGGGCACACACCAGCAGCCCCAGCACTTGCTCGTCACGCCAATGATGGCCCTGGCCGATTTCAGTAATGCCCAACAGCAAGGCCGTCAGGCCAATGATCATCAGCACGGTGCCGAGGTAATCGATGACCGGCTTGCGCTGCGGCACCGGCAGCCCCACCAGGGTGCGATGGGCCACGTACCAGGCACCGGCACCCAGCGGCAGGTTGATCAAAAACACCCAGCGCCAGGACAGGTACTCGGTCATATACCCGCCCAGCACCGGCCCGGCCACGCTGGCCACCGCGTACATGCTGCTGAAGTAGCCTTGATAACGCCCGCGCTCACGGGGTGGAATAATGTCGCCGATGATCGCCTGGCTTACCGAGATCATGCCGCCGGCGCCAATGCCCTGGAGAATCCGCGCCAGCACCAGTTGTTCCATGCTCTGCGCCATACCGCAGAACAGTGACGCCAGGGTGAACACGCCCATGCCGATCAGCATCATCGGGCGACGCCCGTACAAATCACCCAGCTTGCCGTAGATCGGCACTGCCACCGTCATCGCCACCATGTAGCCGGAGATCACCCAGGCCAGCAGGTTGACGTCATGAAATTGCGCGGAAATAGCCGGCATGGACACGGCCACAATGGTCTGGTCCAGGGCGCCGAGAAAGATCGCCATCATCAAGGCGGCAAGGACGCTGCGTACGGCGGGAACGGGTTGAGCAGGCTGATTGAGATTGGTCACGGCATAACCTTCGAGCAGGGCCCGCTGGAAAAGGCAGCCAGCGGGAATGCTCGATACGATAGCAGGCTACTCGATAGCTTCGTAAGGAAGCCCGACGTAATTTTCTGCGATGGTTGTGCGACCCGCCTCGGAGCCGATGAAGTACGCGAGCTCACTCTCGGCAATGCGCTGGCTGAACCCGTCTGCCTCCGGGAATTGGTGCAACATCGAGGTCATCCACCAGGAAAACCGTTCGGCCTTCCATACCCGGCGCAGGCAGATCGCCGAGTACTTGTCCAACAGGTCCACCCGCCCCTCGCGATAGACCTTGAGCAAGATCCGAAACAGCGTACTCACGTCGCTGGCCGCCAGGTTCAAGCCCTTGGCCCCGGTGGGCGGCACGATATGCGCGGCGTCCCCCAGCAGGAACAGGCGCCCGTATTGCATCGGCTCCACCACGAAGCTACGCAGCGGCGCGATGCTTTTCTCGATTGATGGCCCGGTGACCAGTTGGGCCGCCAGCGCACTGGGCAAACGGGTTTTCAGCTCATCCCAGAAGCGCTCATCCGACCATTCATCCAGTGGCTCTTCAACCGGCACTTGCAGGTAATACCGGCTGCGGGTCGGCGAGCGCATGCTGCACAGGGCAAAGCCACGCGCATGTTTGGCGTACACCAGCTCGTCATGCACCGGCGGTGTGTCGGCGAGGACGCCCAGCCAACCGAAGGGATAGACGCGCTCGAAGACGTTCAACGATTGCGCCGGAATCGACTGGCGCGCCACACCGTGAAATCCATCACAGCCAGCGATGTAATCGCACTCCAGGCGAAAAGCTTCACCCTGATGCTCGAAGGTCAGCCAGGGTCGATCACTTTTGAGGCCATGGGGCTGCACGTTCTGCGTTTCGTATAGAGTGATGGCACCGGCCGCTTCGCGGGCGGCCATCAGGTCGCGGGTGACTTCGGTCTGGCCGTAGATCATTACCGACTGGCCGCCGGTCAGCGCCTTGAGGTCGATATGGGTAAGCTCGCCATTGAGTGCCAGTTCGAAACCGTCATGCACCAGCCCTTCGGCGTCCATGCGTCGGCTGACGCCCGCCTCGCGCAGCAGGTCGACCATGCCTTGTTCCAGCACCCCGGCACGGATGCGGCCTTGCACGTAGTCGGCGCTCTGGCGCTCTAGAATGAGGGTCTGGATACCCGCGTTGTGCAGTAACTGGCCGAGCAGCAATCCAGAGGGACCGGCTCCAATAATGGCGACTTGGGTTTTTAGCGTTTTCATTATTTTTATGGCTCGCAAGCTTCACCCGAACGGATCAAGTGAAAGAGTTGTCATTGGTCTTGTGGCTGACATTTTTCACTTGAGCGGGCAGCATAAGAAGGTGAAAACTGCGACAAAGCCTGCGCTTTTTGCCAATCGGGGCGATTACCGCACCACTATCCTGAGTATCGGATTGAAACCATGACCAAAACCGCGATTCCGGTCTTCAAGCTTTACGGGGAAAGCCAGCAATGGCCGACACCCGATTTGTTGCACTGCGAAACCATCTCCCGGCGGAGTCGGGAATACCAGTGGGAAATCCAGCCCCACCGGCACGCGGATCTGTGCCAGTTGTTGTACGTACACAAAGGCCAGGCACAACTGGAAATCGAAGGCCAGCGCACCACACTGAGCGAGTCGACCTTGCAGGTGTTGCCGCCCCTGTGTGTGCATGGGTTTCGTTTTTCCGAGGATGTGGAAGGTTACGTAGTGACCCTGGCGGCGCCGCTGGTCAGCCACTTGCAGGCGCAACTGGGTGCAACGGTTGACGGTTTGCAGGCACTGGGCAATTACCCGGCCGGCAAGGACAGCGACTACCTCAACAGCCTGTTCACCCGCCTGCAGAGCGAATACGCCGATGAGCAACCGGCGCGCGACATGATGATGCACGCGCTGGTGAGCGTGCTGCTGGTATGGATCAGCCGCCAGGCTATCCAGCGCCGCCACCCGCGAGCACCGCGTGGCCGTGAATATTTCCGGCGTTTTACCCAGTTGGTCGAACAACACTACCGCGAACACCCGAAGATCGAGGACCTGGCCCACAAGCTGGGCATTTCGGTCTCACACCTGAACGGTACGTGTCGGGAATTGGGCGGGCAGCCGGCGCTGCAGATCATGCATGACCGCCAGCTCCTGGAAGCCAAGCGCCTGCTGACCTACACCAGCATGACGATCAATGAGATGTCGGAGGTGTTGGGGTTCTCCGACCCGACTAACTTCTCACGGCTGTTCCGCCGCCGGGTCGGGTTTTCGCCCAAGGCATTTCGCGAGCAACTGAAGGCCGAGCAGCCTACCTGAGCGCGCTGAAACTGCCGGTGCGCGGAACGCACAGGTCCTGATGGCAGCTGATCGCAAAGGTCGGCTGCATGCGGGTCTGTTCAACCCGGTAGGCCGCCGTGCCATACAGCGCGGTGGCCAAGGCGGACAGGATGAAAATCATCAGGTACTTTCTGATTTTTAGAGTCATGGCACACCTCTGAATGAATCGACTCGGTGCTGTTTAAAGCATAGGTCAGTCAGGGCGAGTTGCCATTATTGGGCGCTATTCAAGATGTTTATGTCGGATCAGAGCCCAATGTCCCACACAGGCTCTTGCGGAAACCTGAGCACCAGAAAATCCAGCAGGCTGCGCAACGCTAACGGCATGTGTTTTCGTGAGGCATAGACCGCGTAAATATGCATTTGCTGCGGCTCGGCCTCGGGCAGCAAACGCACGAGTTCACCCCGGCGGATATAGTCCCCGGCCTGGTAACTGGGGAGCCGCGCCACCCCTGCCCCCGCCAATGTCACCCGCAAAAGCGTACTGGCCTCGTTGGCGCTGATACTGCCCTGCACCGCCACCGACACCGGCTCGCCATGCTCTGTGAAGTGCCAAAGACTCTTGCCGAAGTAAGAGTGGGTCAGGCAATTGTGCCCCGCCAGGTCGCGTACTTGCCGAGGCTGCGGATGCTCCAGCAGGTAACCGGGCGATGCACAGATCACCGAGCGACAGAGTGTCAACTTGCGGGCGATGAGGTTGGGGTCCAGTTCAAAACTGGTGCGGATGGCCAAGTCGATGCGCTCATCCACCAGGTTCACCGTGCGGTCGAGCATCTGCATATCAATACTGACCAACGGGTACAGCTTAACGTACTCAACCACCGCATCCGCCAACTGCGCCTGGCCAAACGAGCTGCTGACACTCAGCCTTAACTGCCCGCGAGGTGCTTCGTCCGACTCACTGACGGCCGCTTGCATATCACTGCACAGCTCCAGCATCTGGCGGCAGCGGGGCAGCATTTCTGCGCCGGCGGCGGTGAGGCTGAGTTTTCGAGTGGTGCGATGCATCAGACGGGCGCCGACCCAATCCTCAAGCTCGGCGAGAAACCGTGACACCACCGGGCGCGATAGGTCCAGATGATCAGCGGCGGCCGACTGGCTCCCCAAGTCGACTACCGTAACAAACACTCGCATTGCCTGGAGACGATCCATTATTTGCCCGATTTCAGAAACAAACTATGTCTAATCATGGCATTTTTTGTGACGTTTAGTGCAACTATGCTGTGTCCATCACTTAACGCTTGCTGGAGTTGCACATGATCTCGACGCTCAAACAATTGACCACCGCGATGGCCGCTCTGGCATTCGCCGCCCATGCCGCTGCCGCCGACCTGAAGCTGGATGCGTACAACCCCGGTACCTCGGCAATGATGCCGGTCAGCTCGGTGCTGGTCAGCGGCGAGCACGACGTCATCCTGGTGAACGCGCAATTCGGTAAAACCCAAGCCGAGCAGCTTGTGACAAAGATCCGCGCCAGCGGCAAGCACCTGACCACCATCTACGTCAGCGATGGCGACCCGGATTTCTACTTCGGCCTCGACACCCTGACCACCGCATTCCCCGACGCCAAAGTGCTGGCCTCGCAGCCGGTGGTGGACCACATCAAGGCCACCGCTGAACACAAACTCGCGTTCTGGGGGCCGAAACTGGGCGCCGACAAGCCATCCAAAGCGATTATCCCGCAAGTGTTGCAGGGCCATACGCTGACTCTGGAAGGCAAGACGCTGGAAGTGATCGGCCTGGACGGCCCGCAACCGGACCGCACGTTTGTGTGGATTCCATCGATCAAGGCAGTCGTCGGGGGCGTTGTAGTCTTTGAGAACACACACGTATGGATGGCCGACACGCAAACTGCAAAGTCGCACACTGACTGGTTGGCGACCTTGCAACGCATCGAAGACCTGAAACCAAGCACGGTGATTCCGGGCCATTACCTGGGCACACCGACGGTGCAGTCCGTGGCATTTACTGCGGGCTACATCAAGGCGTTCGATGAAGAGACCGCCAAGGCCAAGGACTCGACTGCACTGATTGCAGCCATGAAAAAGCGTTACCCGAACCTTGAGGACGAGAGCAGCCTGGAACTGGGTGCCAAAGTCGCCAAGGGCGAAATGAAGTGGTGAATGGTTTTAACCCTTTAACGAACTGGAGAACGTCATGAGCAAGATCGCAATCATTGGGGCCACCGGCCGTGCTGGTAGCCAACTGCTGGAAGAAGCGTTGCGCCGTGGGCATACCGTCACCGCCCTCGCCCGTAATACCGACAAACTGGCCGCCCGCCCGGGTGTCACCGTTAAACAAGTCGATGCCCTGGATGCGCAAGCCTTACAACAGGCCATTAGCGGCAACGATGTGGTGATCAGTGCGGCGCACTTTGCCACCCTGCCGGCCAGCGCCGTGATCGGTCCAGTGAAGAAAGCGGGTGTGAAACGCTTGCTGGTGGTGGGCGGTGCCGGTTCGCTGCTGTTGCCAGGCGGCAGCCGCGTGATCGACAGCCCGGGCTTCCCGGCAGAGTACAAGGCCGAAGCCAGCGCAGGGGCTGAATTTCTGGCAGCGCTGCGTGAGGAAAAGGAACTGGATTGGACCTTCCTGTCGCCGTCGGCAGAGTTCGTAGAAACCGAGCGCACCGGGAAATTCCGCCTGGGTCAGGATGATTTGCTGGTCAGTAGCGACGGCCGTAGCTGGATCAGCTTTGCCGACTACGCCATCGCGCTGATCGACGAAGTGGAAACACCGAAGCACTCGCGCCAGCGTTTCACGGTCGGCTACTGACCGAGCGCGGTCAACACGATAGGAGCGGGCTTGCTCGCGAAGGCGTTGGTTCAGTTAGAGCATCGTTGACTGACACATCGCTTTCGCGCGCAAGCCCGCGCTCACATTTGGATCTTCAGTGCCAAGACTGTTGTGCCTGGCTCACCAACCAATCCATCAGTGCTTCCAGCCCAGCCGACGGCTCAGTCCCCGGCGGATACACCAGGTAATAGCCCATCCCCGTCGGCACCCGCAGTTCAAACGGCGTCGCCAACCGCCCGGCCTTCACATCCTCGCCAATCAACGCACTGTCGCCAATCGCCACCCCGGACCCTTGGGAGGCCACCGTCATTGCCAAATCCAATGTCTCGAAATGATGCCCCTGGGCCAGGTTGCTCAAGCGCGTATTGGCTGCCTTCAACCACAACGCCCAATCGCGCTCATCGCGTGTGGGGTGCAGCAGCACCTGTTGCTGCAAATCCGCCGCTGTGTGCAAACCATCGAGCAAAGCAGGCGCGCAAACCGGCGTGAGTTGCTCATCAAACAAGTGCCGCGCCTCGCTCGACTGCTCGGCGATGGGCGCATAGATCACTGCCGCGTCGAATTGCTCGCGGCGAAAGTCCACGGTGTAGGCCACGGTGGTGGTGAGTTCCACCGGCACATCCGGGCGCTCCTTTTGCCACTGCATCAAGCGCGGCAGCAGCCAGCGCATCACGCAGGTGGAGGCCTTGAGTTGCAAGGTCTCGCGGCGACGGCCGATTTGCTCCACGGCATCGCCGATCAGGCCGAACACCTGCTGTGCGCGTAACGACCATTCGCGGCCTTCTTCGGTCAGGCTCAAGCCCCGCGCCTGGCGCTGGAACAAGGCGTAGCCCAAATGGCGCTCCAACCCGGCAATCTGCCGGCTCACCGCACCTTGGGTGATGTGCAGGTGTTCGGCGGCGCGGGTGAAGTTGCAGCACTGGGCCGTGACCCAGAAGGTGTGCAACGCAGGCAGCGGCGGAAGGCGTTTCATCGGGCTCAGCCATGACGTGGAGACATGGCTAGTATGACTTTTTATCGATTGTTGCCGCTACGGGCCAACCGGTCCAATACCGCCTCGAATCCATCACAAGAGCGACATGTATGGCCACCTGCGGCGAAGTATTGGTCAACCTCCTGGAAAGCTACGGCGTGGACCAGGTGTTCGGCATCCCCGGCGTGCACACCGTGGAGTTGTACCGCGGCCTGGCGCGTTCGCACATCCGTCACGTCACTCCGCGCCACGAGCAAGGCGCAGGCTTTATGGCCGACGGCTACGCGCGCACCAGCGGCAAGCCAGGGGTGTGTTTCATCATCACCGGCCCGGGCATGACCAACATCACCACCGCCATGGGCCAGGCCTATGCCGACTCGATCCCCATGCTGGTGATTTCCAGCGTGCAGTCGCGCAGCCAATTGGGCGGCGGACGCGGCAAGTTGCACGAGCTGCCGAACCAGGGCGCGATGATCGCGGGCGTCGCCGCGTTCTCCCATACCTTGATGTCGGCGGCGGAGTTGCCTGGCGTATTGGCGCGCGCGTTTGCGCTGTTCCAGGCCGGTCGACCGCGCCCGGTGCATATCGAGATTCCACTGGATGTGCTGGTCGAAAACGCCGATGCACTGCTCGGCAGTACGCCTGTCAGCGTCGCGCGCGCCGGTGCGGCGCCGTCGGCGGTCAAGCAGATGAGCCAATTGCTCGCGGCCGCCAAACGCCCGTTGATCCTCGCCGGTGGCGGCGCCATTGATGCCGCCGCACCACTGATGCGCCTGGCCGAAACCCTCGGCGCACCGACGGCCCTGACCATCAATGCCAAGGGTATGCTGGCGTCCACACACCCATTGCTGATTGGCTCGACCCAAACGCTTGTCGCCACCCGCGCCCTCGTCGCCGAAGCCGATGTGGTGCTGGCCATCGGCACGGAGCTGGCGGAAACCGACTATGACGTGACCTTCGCCGGAGGCTTCGAGATTCCAGGTTTACTGCTGCGGGTCGACATCGACCCCGACCAGACCGTGCGCAACTACCCGCCGCATGTCGCGCTGGTGGCCGATGCACAAATAGCCGCCGAAGCCTTGCTGGCGGAACTGACAACCGCGCCATTGCCCGCTCGCCACAGCGACTGGGGCACTCAGCGCGTCGCCCGTTTGTGGGCCGAATTGACGCCCGCCTGGGACGCCGCCACGCGCGCGCAAACCCTGTTCCTCAACACCGTCCTGGAGGAACTGCCCGACGCCGTGCTGGTGGGCGACTCCACCCAACCGGTGTACAGCGGCAACCTGACCCTGAACCTCGACCACCCACGCCGCTGGTTCAACTCATCCACCGGCTACGGCACCTTGGGTTACGCCCTGCCTGCGGCCATCGGCGCCTGGTTGGGGCGCGGCGATGGGCAGCCGGTGGTGTGCCTGATCGGCGACGGCGGCCTGCAGTTCACCCTGCCGGAACTGGCCAGCGCGGTGGAAGCGCGCGTGCCGGTGATCGTGCTGCTGTGGAATAACCAGGGCTACGAGGAGATCAAGAAATACATGGTTAACCGTTCCATCGAGCCAGTCGGCGTGGACATCTACACCCCGGACTTCATCGGCGTGGCCACGGCCTTGGGCTGCGCGGCCGAAAGCATCCAGGGCATCGAGCCACTGCGCACGGCATTGCGCGCCGCCGCCGATCGCCAGGGGCCGACGCTGATTGAAATCGACCAGGCGCTCTGGATGAAGGCGGTAGCGGTATGAGCACAGTATTGAACGGTGTGTTTATCGGTGGGGAATGGCGTGCGGGCCATGAAGTGCTGGAGGTGATCAACCCGGCCACCGAGGCGACGTTGGCCCACGTCAGCGTGGGTGATGCGAGCGCCGTGGCCCAAGCGGTCGGCGCGGCCAGTGCGGCTTTCATCGACTGGTCGAAAAGCACCGGCAGTGATCGCGGCGCCCTGCTGCGCAAGGTCGCCCGGGGCGTGAGCGAGCAACGCGAATACTTGATGCAGCTGCAATCGAGCAACAGCGGCAAGCCTCTGTTTGAAGCGGGCATGGATGTGGATGACGTGATCGCCACCTTCGACTATTACGCCGGCATCGCCGAAGAGATGGACGCCGGGCAAGACCGCCCGGTGATACTGCCCGCCGATGATTTCAGCGCGCGCCTGCGCCGAGAGCCGTGCGGCGTGGTGGGGCTGATCGTGCCGTGGAATTTCCCGATGGTCACCACCGCCTGGAAACTCGCCCCGGCGCTGGCTGCCGGCTGTTGCGTGGTGCTCAAGCCGTCGGAAGTTACGCCGCTCGCGGAGCTGCACCTGGCGCGGATTATTGCTGAGGCAGGGTTCCCGGCCGGGGTGTTCAATCTGGTCTGCGGCACCGGCTTGGCAGTCGGTGCACCGCTGGCAGCGGACCGTCGAGTCGCGAAGATTTCCTTCACCGGCAGTAACGCCGTCGGCGTGCAGGTGATGCAACGTGCCGCTGAAACCATCAAGGGTGTAAGCCTGGAATTGGGGGGTAAATCCTCATTGCTGGTATTGGCCGATGCCGACCTCGACCTGGCAGTGGAACTGGCCTGTGGCGGCGGCTTTTTCAACGCCGGGCAGATCTGTTCCGCCACCAGCCGCGTGCTGGTAGCGGACAGCCTCGCGGATGAATTCCTGCAGCGTTTGCAGGCGCGGGCTGAAGGGATTCGTGTGGCGGACCCGTTTGTCGACGATGTGGAAATGGGCGCGTTGATTAACCGGGCGCAGTATCAGCGGGTGCTGGGGCACATTCAACGCGGCGTTCACGATGGCGCGCGGTTGTTGTGTGGCGGTGATCGTCCGGCGGACCTGGCGAAGGGCTATTTCATTCGCCCGACGGTATTCACCGATGTGCCGTTGGACAGTGCCTTGTGGAACGAAGAGATCTTCGGCCCGGTGCTGTGTGTACGCCGTTTTGCCTCCGAGGACGAGGCCATTGCGTTGGCCAACGACAGCGATTTCGGCCTGGTGGCCAGTGTGGTGAGCACCGATGCCGAAACCGCCGACCGCGTGGCCAATGCCTTGCAGGCCGGGCTGGTATGGATCAACGCGCCGCAGGTAATCTTCCCGCAGACGGCGTGGGGCGGTTACAAACAGAGCAGCATCGGCCGCGAGTTGGGCCCGTGGGGGCTGGCGGCGTTTCAGGAGATCAAGCATGTGATTCGCTCCCACTAACGACGAAGGTCCCCTGTGGGAGCGAGCTTGCCCGCGAATGCGGTGGATCAGGCAATGAACCTGTGACTGACACACCGCTTTCGCGAGCAAGCCCACATTTTGATTCGCGGTGCATCAGTCACCTGCAATTTTTAGATAGCCCCAACGACTTTCTGATTTGCCCCCCTTCCCTGTGCGTGGCCTGATTCGCCCTTGTCTATTCAAGGCCCGCCCATGGAAAACGTTCACGCAAAACCCGCCACCGCTGTCTGGCTGATGATCAGCGTTGTACTGGTCGCCCTTAACC
The DNA here is from genome assembly GCF_001647715.1 of Pseudomonas antarctica. Lineage (NCBI taxonomy): Bacteria > Pseudomonadati > Pseudomonadota > Gammaproteobacteria > Pseudomonadales > Pseudomonadaceae > Pseudomonas > Pseudomonas antarctica. The sequence continues at coordinate 1,766,663 of NZ_CP015600.1, read as the reverse complement.
TGCGCCCGTCGATGGCCGCCATTGGCCCGCTGTTGTCGTCGATTCGCACGGATGTGCCGTTGAGTTTCAGCAGCGCGGCGTTGCTGACCATGCTGCCGGTCATGGCCATGGGCCTGGCGATGTTCTTTGGCATGGGCCTGGCCAAGCGTTTTGGCGAGCACCGCAGCATTGTGATGTCGCTGGCAGTCATTGGCCTCGCCACGCTCTCACGGCTGTTTCTGGATTCGGCACTGGAGCTGATCGTCAGCGCAATCGCTGCCGGCGTGGGCATTGCGATGATCCAGGCCGTGATGCCGGCGCTGATCAAATCGCGGTTCAGCGATAACGTTTCGCTGTTCATGGGCCTGTACGTCACCGCCATCATGGGCGGCGCGGCGCTGGCAGCTTCGTTCTCGCCATTCGTGCAAGTGCAGACCGGCAGCTGGCGCATCGGCCTGGCGATCTGGGCCGTGTTGGCGTTGTTGGCCCTGGTGTTCTGGTATGCCCAGCGCTCGGTGCTGCCGCCGTTGACGCACGCCGGCGCCGGTGCGCAGGAATCGTTTTTGGGCAATCGCCGGGCCTGGTTGCTGGCAGTCTTTTTTGGTCTTGGTACCGCGTCCTACACCTGTGTACTGGCATGGCTGGCGCCGTATTACGTGGAGCAAGGCTGGAGCGAACAGAGCGCCGGTTTGCTGCTGGGGTTCTTGACCGCGATGGAAGTGGTGTCCGGGCTGATTACCCCGGCCATCGCCAACCGCCGCCAGGACAAACGCGGTGTGGTGGCGGTGCTGCTGGTGCTGATCATCGTGGGGTTCTGCGGCCTGATCCTGAGCCCGCAACACGTGAGCCTGTTGTGGCCATGCCTGCTGGGCCTGGGCATTGGCGGCCTGTTTCCGATGAGCCTGATCCTGTCCCTCGACCACCTCGACAACCCTCGCCGCGCCGGCGGCCTGACCGCGTTTGTGCAAGGCATCGGCTATCTGATCGCTGGCCTGTCACCCCTTATCGCCGGGATGATCCGCGACCAATTGGGCAGCTTCGAATGGGCCTGGTGGTCGCTGACTGCGGTGATCGTCGTGATGCTGTTGATCGTCACGCAGTTCAACCCAAAGCATTACGCGCAACATATCCGCTGACGTCGTGTTGCCAACATTTTTTGTCCCAAGCCAAACATAGAAACGACCTACAGCACTTTCTATTGGCACGACCGTTCCGTTAAGCTTTTGCCCTTGTCGCGCGCTGCCTCAGTGCCAAGGCTTACCGGACGGAATGGATGCTAAACAGTAATTTGCTCAGAAAGCTCGATATGCAGGACTTGATGGTGTTTATCGCCGTCTACGACCAGAGCAGCGTTACCGAGGTGTCTGAAACGTTGTTCGTCAGCCAGTCCACCGTGAGCTACAGCCTGAAGAAACTGCGCACCAGTTTTGAAGATGAGCTGTTTATCAACACGCGGGCGGGCATGCGCCCTACGTACAAAGCCACCACCATGTACGAGCATGTGCAGAAGATCCTGGAAAGCATCAACCTGTGCCATGCCGGTGGCCAGGCCTTCGACCCGACGCAGAAGGCCGTGACCTTCAATGTGTGCGCCCCGGAATACTTCGAGCAGTTGATCCTGCCGCGCCTGTTGAAGAACTTCGACCAGGCCGACCTGCCGGTGATCGTCAATGTGCAAAAGCTGGAAACCGAGATCCCCGCCGACGACCTGCGTGAAGGCCGCCTCGATCTGGTGATTTGCTTCGGCCCGCACTTTCACCGCGCCCACAAAGACTTCAAGACCCAGATGCTGCTGGAAGACGACCTGGTGTGCGTGTTCGATAAACGCTCGGCACCGCGCGAGCCGACGTTCAGCCTGCAATCGTTCGTCGAGCGGCGCCACGTGTTCCCCACGCCGTGGACATCCGACACCAACATGATTGACGGCTGGCTTACACGCCAGGCGCACAAGCGCCAGGTCATCGCCCGGGCCAACAGCTACAGCGCGGCCTTGAAGATGATCACCGGCACTGACTTCATCGTTACCCTGCCGCGCCGCGTACAAAAGCTGCTGGCCCCGGCCACGGTGTTCGGCCATTGCGAAGCGCCCAACGGTTTACCGGGGTTCACACTGGACATGCAGTGGAACGAAACCAGTGAGCAGGACCGCGCCAACACATGGTTTCGCGAGCAGGTGGTGAAGGTGTGTGCGGACCAGGGGCTACTGTAACCCTTAGCCGATCGCTACCTTGCTGTAGGAATCGCGATCCATGTCCACCAGTTGGACACTGAGTTGAACCTGCGCATCCGCCGGCCAATCACCCAGGTCCTGCAACGCCGCCAACAGGCTTTGCGACAGCTGCTGCTTGACCTGCGGTGACCGCCCGCTGAGCAGCGACAGCTTCACCGCGATAAAACCGCGCGGGCCGAGGGAAGTGCCGACCTGGAAACTCTCGACCTTCACGGCGCGGCTTTTGATATCGAACTCGGAACCGAACTGCCCGGATGCCATCAGCACGTTGTTGAGCCGCAGAAGCGTCTTCTCGACGGCAAGGCCTGTGAGGTTGGCGGTGTATTCCAGGTGCAGGTGCGGCATGAAAAGCTCCGAATGGTTGTAGGAAAAGAGTCATACGTATAGCACGCAGCCGAACTGATTCGGAGCGCTTTCAATGTGAAACTTCGGTCACGCTGCGCAACGAACGGTTTTCCCAAAACGCTACGATCACCAATACAGCGGTGGTCAGCGCCCCCAGTGCCAAGGCCGAAAACACCTGCGATAACCCCAGCAGCAACAGCACCAGCAACATCAGCAACCCGCCCAGGTGAGAAAACGGCGGCAACGGCCGGTCACTCATCACCCACTTGAACAGCGCACTGCCCAACAGAAACACCCCGGGGCCGGCGATGATCGCCATGACACCCGCCTGGCTGGCATGCCCCGGATGCACCAGCACCAGCTCATCAGCCACTGCACTGACAATGATCCCGGCGACGATCAATACGTGCAGGTAGGTGTAGGCAATTCGTGCCTGGCGACCCGGGTCGGCAGAGCTGGCGATACGGTGATGGGCGCGCTCGGCGCCGCTGTCAAAATAGATCCACCACAGGGCAATGCTGCCCACCACGGCCACCAGAAATGCGCCCAGGCCTTCCATGCTCCAGGGCAACTCCGCGAAGGTGGCGCCGGTCACCAGCAATGATTCGCCCAGGGCGATGATCACAAACAGGCCGCAACGTTCGGCCATGTGGTTGCCTTCCACATTCCAGTCCGCCAGTGTCGAACACCCGAGCCCCGGCACCCAGAAATACACCGACGGCGAGACCAGCTCAATCAACAGCGCCAGCGCCCAGAACGCCAGGCGCTGCTCACCGTCGAACAGCGCGCCAGTGACCCAGAACACCGCGGAACAGAGCATCCACGCCAGGATCCGCTGGAAATTGCGGGTCATGTTGAGTGACTCGCCGCGCACGGCCCACAACGCGAACAGCGTGCGGCCTACTTGCATAAAGACGTAGGCGCCGGCAAACAGCAAACCGCGGTCGGTAAATGCTTTGGGAATCGACGAGGACAACAGCAGGCCGGCCACCATCAAGCCGAACAGGCCGATGCGAATCGGGATTTTCTCCGGATCGAGCCAGTTGGTGACCCATGAGGTGAAGATCCACACCCACCAGACCGCGACCATCATCAACGCCACCTGCACCGCGCCGCCGAGGGTCAGATGGGCCAGCAGCGAATGGGACAGTTGGGTCACGGCAAACACGAACACCAGGTCGAAAAACAGCTCGACCATGCCCACCTTGCCGCTGTCATGGCTGCCGCGTCCGCGCAGCAAGGAACGGGATAGGATCATCGGTGGCTCTCCCTGAAGGGCTTATCTCAAGATTTTGGCGCCAGCACCGGCAGCATGTCCCGCTCGCTCATAAATGCCTCCAGCCTTGAACGCATCCAACGTTCCGCCGGGTCGGTGTCGACATGGCTGAGCCAAACCATGGACAAGTCCAGGGTCGGGGTTTCGAATGGAAATGGCTCGCAAAACAGGTGCCCGCCGGCCGCCATGGCCTGGGCCGTGTAGTCCGGCAGGCTGGCGATCATGTCGGTGCCGGCGAGCAACGCCGGCAGCGCGCTGTACTGCGGCACGGACAACACCACATGGCGCTTGCGACCAATCTCCGCCAGCCATTCATCGGCAAACCCGGACACGTTGGCGGTGTGGGACACCAGTACATGCGGGCGGGCGCAATATTCGTCGAGGGTCAGCGGTTTGTCCGACGCGTCGGCCCGCAACAGGCAGGGGCGGATATGCCGCAACAGTTTACGCTTGGCATTTGCCGGCAGGCCGCGTGTCTGGGTGATGCCAACGGTGATATCGCCCGAAGCCAGCAGGTCGGGGATACGCCAGTAATCCACGTGCTGCACCACAAATACCACCAGCGGCGCCTCCTGGCGCAAGGCCCGCAGCAAGGGCGGCAGCAGGCCGAACTCAACGTCATCGGACAGCCCGATGCGGAAGGTCATGGTGCTCTGGGTGGGGTCAAAATCGTGGGTCAGGCTCAAGGCCGACGACAGGGAATCGAGGGCCGGCGACAGGTGCTGGATGATCTCTTCGGCACGAGCAGTGGGCTCCATGCGGTGGCCGACGCGAATAAACAGCGGGTCATTGAACAAGGTGCGCAAACGGTTGAGGGCCGAGCTGATGGTGGGCTGGCCGAGAAACAGCTTCTCCGCCACACGCGTCACATTGCGCTCGAGCATCAGTGCTTCGAAGACCACCATCAGGTTGATGTCGGCCTTGCGTAATTCATTGCGATTCATCGGCGCCCGCCCCTTTCCCCAAGACAAGCCGCAGTTTAGAAAGGCCAGGGGGCTGCGTCTATGTGCACACTGTTCATCGGGTGGCTTTGGCGCTATAAATCAGCGTTTGAAGGTCACAGGAACACACTCGTGCTGGTCATTCTCGCCTTGGCCATCGTCGTGGCCGGGTACTGCCTCTGGGTTGTCAGGTTCCTCGCACACCCCACCGCGAGGACCTTGCTGCGGGTGTTTATCGGCCTATGCCTGGCGGCAGTGGTGGCCTATTGGGTACTGGCGCTGGGCTTCCCTGTTTCCGCCCTGGCTTGATAAACCGATGCCTGCCTTTTAACACGCTGACTCTCTGAGCAAGGACTGCTTAACCATGAAATTCGCCTACACCATCATCTATGTGCCGGACGTGGCCGCATCACTGGCATTCTTCGAAAAGACCTTCGGTTTCAGTCGCCGTTTCCTGCATGAATCGGGCACCTATGGCGAATTGGAAACCGGCGACACCACCCTCTCGTTTGCCGCCCATGAATTGGGCGAACTGAATTTCGAGGGCGGGCACATAGCGGCGCATGCCTCTAAAAAGCCTTTGGGAATGGAGGTTGGGTTCGTGACCGAAGATGTGTTCGTCGCCCATGCCAAGGCGCTCATGCATGGCGCAAAGGAGCTGTCGCCGCCCAGCACCAAGCCTTGGGGGCAAGTGGTGTCGTATGTGCGTTGCCCGGATGGCACGTTGGTGGAGTTGTGTACGCCGATTCAAGGCTGAATATGGAATTAAAGTGGGAGCCGGCTTGCCAGCTCCCACCGTTTGATCATCATTGCCTGGATATTCAGGGTTTCAGCGGGCGCTCCTGATCTCGCTCGGAAAGCTCATGCCCGTCATCTGGATGCTTCCAGGTCTGCGGCTTTTCTTCCTCATGCCGGCGCTCGGGTTGCTCGCGCGCCGACTCATCCTGACGCTTCTGTTCGTTAGCCATTGCCACCTCCCATCCGTAAGAATTGGTCACACCTTAAGCATAGAACAGGGTGTGGATTTTTGACGCGACGGACGATTGATAGCATTGACGCATCAATACATCCAAATTACTCACTTATCATTTCTAAATGTGTCAGCCACTATCCGCGGTCTTAAGCGAAACAAGCACTTTAAAAAGAACGCTGGAGACACAAAACCATGACTAGCCCTTCCCGGTCCGACTCTGCCCGCTCGAAAGTTGGTGCGGTATTCCGCGTTACTTCGGGCAACTTCCTCGAACAGTTCGACTTCTTTCTGTTCGGCTTCTACGCCACCTATATCGCTGCCGCGTTCTTCCCCGCCGCCAATGAGTTTGCATCATTAATGATGACCTTCGCCGTCTTCGGTGCAGGCTTCCTGATGCGTCCACTGGGCGCGATCATTTTGGGTGCCTATATCGACGACGTGGGTCGCCGCAAAGGGTTGATCGTGACGCTGTCGATCATGGCCAGCGGGACCTTGCTGATCGTGCTGGTGCCGGGTTATCAAACCATCGGTCTGTGGGCACCGTTGCTGGTGTTGCTGGGCCGCTTGCTGCAAGGCTTCTCTGCCGGTGCAGAACTGGGGGGTGTCTCGGTTTACCTCTCCGAAATGGCCACACCCGGGCGCAAAGGCTTCTACACAAGCTGGCAGTCGGGCAGCCAACAGATCTCCATCGTGGTCGCGGCCGCCTTGGGCTATGGCCTGAACGTCTGGATGCAACCAGCCGTGGTGGCCGATTGGGGCTGGCGCATTCCGTTCGCCATCGGCTGCGTGATCATCCCGTTCATCTTCGTGCTGCGCCGTAACCTGCAGGAAACCGAAGAGTTCGCCAATCGCAAGCATCGCCCGACCATGCGCGAAGTGCTGGCGACCCTGGTGAAAAACTGGACCATGGTCATCGGCGGCATGCTGATGGTGGCCATGACCACCACCGCGTTCTACCTGATTACCGTGTATGCGCCGACCTTCGGCAAGACCGTGCTGCAACTGAGCACCTCCGATGCACTGCTGGTGACGTTGCTGGTAGCCGTGTCGAACTTTGTCTGGCTGCCGATCGGCGGCACCTTGAGCGACCGCTTCGGCCGCAAGCCGGTGCTGGTGGCGATGACCGCCCTGACCGTTATCACCGCGTACCCGGCGCTGTCGTTCGTGGTGAACGCGCCAAGCTTCGCGCATATGCTGGAAACCCTGCTGTGGTTCTCGTTCCTGTACGGCATGTACAACGGCGCAATGATTCCGGCCCTGACCGAAATCATGCCGGTGGAAGTGCGCGTGGCGGGCTTCTCCCTGGCCTATAGCCTGGCGACGGCGATCTTCGGTGGGTTCACCCCGGCGATCTCCACCTGGTTCATTCACATCACCGAAGACAAGGCTTCGCCGGCCTACTGGATGATGTTTGCCGCGTTGTGCGCCTTGTGTTCAACCCTGGCGTTGTATCGTCGCGCCAATACCCGTGGGCAGGTGATGCAGGGGGCTGCGTGATGAAGCCGTGGTTCAAAACCCTGGCGGCCCTGGCCCTCGGCGCCCTGGCGCTGACGGCACAGGCCGAAGAGCTCAAGGTGATGACCTCCGGTGGTTTCACCGCCGCGTATAAATTGCTGGGCCCGCAATACGCCCAGCAAAGCGGTGACACCCTCGACACTATCCTCGGCCCGTCGATGGGCAAGGCGCCGGAAGCGATTCCCAACCGCCTGGCCCGTGGCGAACATGCCGACGTGGTGATCATGGTCGGTTATGCCCTGGATGACTTGATCAAACAGGGCAAGGTCGACCCTGCGTCCCGCGTCGAACTGGCGGACTCGCGCATCGGCATGGTGGTGAAGGAAGGCGCGGCCAAGCCTGCAATCGGCACCGATGCCGAGTTGAAAGCAGTGCTGAGCAAGGCCAAGTCCGTGGCGTACTCGGACAGCGCCAGCGGTGTGTATGTCGAGAAGGAGCTGTTCAAGAAGCTCGGCATGCCGGCCAAAGGCACGATGATCGAACGCCTCCCGGTTGCCGAACAGGTCGCCAAGGGTGATTACGAGGTGGGCTTGCAGCAGGTGGCGGAATTGTTGCCGGTGCCGGGCGTGACCTACGTCGGCAAGATCCCGGAAGACGTGCAGTCGGTGACGCGCTTTGCCGCGGGCATACCGGTCAACGCCGACCACCCGGCCCAGGCCAAGGCGTTGCTGCATTACCTGGCCTCGCCCGAAGCGCAACCGGTGGTGCAATCCACCGGCCTGGACTCGGTATCACGCTGACCGAAACGGCATCTCCCGTACCAACCGTTCCAACTCCAGCGCCGCTGGCGGCAATGTCCGCCCGCGGCGTTTTATCAGGCCCACATGGCGCATCACCTGCGGCTCGACCAACGGCACACTCACCAGGATGGGATGGGTGCCCGCCGGCATCGCAATCGACGGCACCATCGCCACCCCCAACCCCGCCTCCACCAGCCCGATCATTGTGGTCACGTGGTGGGTCTCGCAAATACTCGGTTTTTTCACGCGCACGCCACGCAAGGCCTGGTCCAGCAGGAAGCGGTTGCCTGAGGTTTTGTCCACGGTGATGTAGTCGTGCTCATAAGCTTCGGCCCAGGTCACGCTCGCGCGCTCGGCCAACGGATGACCACGGCGACAGGCCAGCACATAGCGCTCCTGAAACAGCAGCTCGAACTCCACCTCGTCGGCCAGGCTGCCACTGAAACTCACGCCGAAATCTGCCTCGCCACTTTCCACCGCGTTGCACACCTCACCGGCACTGGCATCCAGCACCCGCAGGCGAATCTTCGGGTACAGCTTGTGGAATTCGGAGATTACGTGGGGCATGAAGTAGTAAGCGGTGGACGGCACACAGGCGATGGTGACGTTACCCATGCGCGTGGACGCCACGTTACTGATGCCCATCAAGGCGGTATCGAGGTCGTCGAGTATGCGCTCCACCTGGGGCAGGAACGCTCGCCCGACCATGGTCAGGCTGACCCGCCGCGTGGTGCGCTCGAACAACTTTACATCGAGGGCGGACTCAAGCTTTTCGATACGCCGGCTGAGAGCCGGTTGCGAGATACGGATGGCCTCGGCGGCACCCCGAAAACTGCCCTTGTCCACCACGGCGCGGAAGGCTTGGAGGTCGTTGAGGTCGAAGTTGATGTTCACGGGAAGGCCAGTGTGGTCGATTTGAGGGGCATTATCGTATGGGCGGGGATGGGGCGCCATGCGTGACGGGGCCGGTTTGTCTTAATAACCCTGCTACAAATATGAAGTCATACATATCAGTGGGTTATTCGCCCGCTGGCGCCACACAGTCGGAAAAAAGCGTCAATACTTTCGACCTGACCTACTCAACGGGAGAGAAAGACGCTCATGGAAACCTGCCAGAACCCCCATCCTTTTTGGAACGACGACGAGACGCCATCGAGCGGTATCGGTCAGTTGCTTCTTGCAACACGCCAATGGTCCAGTAGGATTGAATCCTACTCGACACCTGCGGACTTCGACATGCGCTCAACCCAGCAAATGAGCATCACCCTGCCACTCGAGATGGCCGCCCTGGTCAAAGCCAAGGTCGCTGCCGGTGAATACGCGTCCGAGAGTGAAGTCATACGCGACGGCCTGAGGGTGCTGCTGGCGCGTGACCGCGCGATGGAGGACTGGTTGCGCGACCAGGTGATCCCTGCGGCTGCCGCTCTCACGGCCGACCCTGGCCGGGCACTGTCCGCCGAGCAGGTTCGCGAACACATGACGACAAAACGTCAGCGAAAGAGTACCGAAAAACCGTGAGTCATTCGGTAGCCTTTGCGCCTGAGGCGTTAGCCCAGCTTGACGCCCTCGAAGACTACATCAGCGATACCGAATCCCCAGTGGTAGCGGCACGCTTTGTTGACAACCTCATCAGCTACTGCGAAAGCCTTTGCGTGTTGCCCTTGCGCGGCACTCGCCGTGACGACCTGCTACCCACGTTGCGCATCACCCATTACCGGCATACCACCGCCATCGCATTCAGGGTCGCCGCCGATACTCATGCGGTGTCGATCCTGGGAGTGTTTTACGGTGGACAGGATTATGCCGCGCGGTTCCAGAGTCACGGCGCACACGCCCCCTCGGCAGACGCGTGAGAATCTCGCCGACGCTGACCGACAGCTTGATCAATAAACAAGGAAGATAAAAATGACTGACACCGGATCCCTGCATCAATTTCTGCGATGGGGGTTAAGTCTGATCGGCTTGATGGGTAGTGCAACCTTGGGCTTTTTCGCCTGGCAAAGCTTCTACCCCGTGAGCGCGGCGGCCGGCTGGAGTGTTCAAACCGTGCACAGCGATGTGCCCAAAGCGGCCTCGCTGATGCCTTTGCCTGACGGCTCGCTGATGGTCAGCCAGGAACTCAACGATGCGAAAGGCAGCATCGTGCGCATCCATCCCGACGGGCAACGCGAAGTGGTGGTCGGCAGCCTGTCCAAACCTGACGGCATGTTCGCAACCTACGGCGGCTGGGTGTTCAGCCAGGAAACCGGCGACGCCCCCGTCAGCTTTCTCAAGGAGGGTGTCGTCACTGAGCTGTTCCGGGGTGAAAACGTTCAAGGCCTGTGGGTCGAGGGTGACGACCTCTACGCCATCGAAGACCGCAAGGACAATGGGCGGCTATTGCGTTATCGCTGGAGCGACCAATCCCTGACCGTCGTGCGCGACCAGTTGCACGAAGGCGAATCCATTACCCGTTGCACCGACGGCCGAATGCTCTACACGGAAAAGAAAAAAGGCGTGGTACGGGAGCTGACCGAAGACGGCAGCGACCCTGTGGTGATGGCGGGCCTGAACAAACCGACGTTTTTGATGTGCGATGAACGCGGGCTGTGGGTCAACGAAGACTCGACGCATCGGGCAAGGTTGCTGCTGATCGACAAACAGGGGCAGCAACAGACGATTCTGTCGTTCTTGAAGGCGCCGCAGTCGATTGTGCGAACGGGGGACGGTACTTATTTACTGGCCGAAGGTGGCCGTAACCGGGTATTGAAACTGGTGAGCACATCGCTGGCGATTGCCAGCGACAGCCTACAGCACTAGCTCAGCCCAAGCCCAAACAATGGCTACTGGCAAGTCCCACCCTTGTGGTGCGACCCAGTGCCACCCACCGGATGCGTGCCTTTCGGGCACGCCACCGCGAACATCGGGCTAACGGCCAGTACCACCAGCAACCCTACCAACGACAACGTCTTCATAACATCCTCCGTGACGATCACAATGCGTGATGGCACAAGGATATCATACCGCCATTACGCAGTCCTCAGCCGGGGGCTGTTGTCAGAACAACACGCTCTAGTCGCGACGAAATACAGCCATCACGGGTGATGGCTGTACCCTGCGGGTTCACTCATATGTTTCAAGCCTGTGGCGCGGCAGCAATGGCTTCGGCCAGGTCTTCGTACTCTTCGCAGGTGGTGCTGCACAAGGCTTTGATTTTCACCAATTGCTCTTGCGCCAAGTCGACGCGGCCCTTGATCACGTAGGCCTCACCCAAGTACTCGCGAACCTGGGCGTAGTTGGGGTCGAGCGCGACCGACTTCAGGTAATAACTGATGCCTTCATCGGTACGCCCCAGTTTGCGCGTGGCGTAGCCGCGGTAGTTGAGGGCCTTGGCGGTGTTCGGGTTTTGCAGGGTATCAAGCAAGGCCAGCGCCTCGTCATAGCGCCCATCTTTCGCCAGGCGGTAGGCATAGTCGGTACGGTCGGTGTCTGAGGTGGCTTTGCTGGTTTGCAGCACGCATTTTCCGGTCTTGGTGTCCCAGACCTGGCCTTTGGGGCAGTTGGGCTTGGGCGGTGCCGACTCATCACCGGAGGCATAGGCTTGGCCTGCGAGCAAAGCTGCGCACAGGCAAGCCCCGAATAAAAGTGCAGTGCGGTATCCAACGGCGTGTTCGTGGCGGATCTTCATGGTGGTCATGCTCCGTAACGATAGGGAAGTACAGCAGCAGATAGCACAATGCGCCCTTTCCATCAGCAGGTTAAGCCTCGGGTGACTGCCGGCCCTTGGGCGATTCGCGCCGAGCAGCCGGACGCCATTCACTGAGACGCAAATAATAGAGGCGAGCCCGCCGAGAAAACCGGGACACCCGGCTACGAAAAAGCCCCATAGCTTATTTGGCTACGGGGCTTTTTCAGGTAATGGCGGAGCGTGTAATTCAGTTTCCCCGTTCTTTATTGGCTTGGGAGAGAACCGAGGCAGCAAGGGATTTTGTAGCGTCGCTGTATTTATCGCTTTGAAGCGCCTTCCCGGCTTTCTCCTCCATCTCTGCACTCGTCTGCTTATCGGTACCGCTCTGAGCCAACGCTGAAGCAGCAAGGCTTTTGGCAATGGCTGAGGAATTGGGGTTGCTGAGCGTTTCCGCGGCCAGACTGGCCATGTTATCGGAGGTTCTTTTGATGTTTTTGCTCATGCTGCATGTCCTTTGCGGTGTGGGATTTTCTACCTGAAAATGCCTCAAAATCAAGATAGGCAGTTACCGTGAGAGCCGCAACGCGCTGTTTGTAGGCAACATTGGAGAAACCGGTACGAAAAGCGCAATCGTCCCGTAGGGCGTCGAATCGATTGCACTGATGGTTATTATCGAAACGATCGCCTGTGTGATTAGCAAAACCAATTCCTATAATCGCCTCCACTTTTCCTGCCCGTGCATCGCTTGATTTCAAGCGACATTCCCCTATGGAACCCAACACCATGCCAAGCGTCAGCCAGGCCTCCAGCGGCCGCCCTGAACATAATCAACAGAGTGTCAAACAGCAGTGGCTGGCGATTCTCTCGGTTGCCGTGGGTGCCTTCGCCCTGGTGACCAGTGAGTTTCTGCCCGTGGGCGTACTCAACGACGTCGCCAGCGACCTCGGCATCAGTGCCGGTCATGCCGGCCTGATGGTCACCCTGCCCGGCATCATGGCCGCCCTCGCTGCGCCTTTGCTGTCGGTGAGCATTGGCGCCATGGACCGGCGTTACCTGCTGATTGGCCTGACACTGATCATGATCATCGCCAACACGGTCGTGGCCTACGCCAGCGACTTCAACCTGCTGCTGTTCGGCCGCGTGCTGCTGGGTATCAGCATCGGTGGTTTCTGGGCAACGGCCATCGCCCTCAGCGGCCGCCTGGCCCCCAAGGGCGTTGGCGTAGCGAAGGCGACCTCAATCATCATGATGGGGGTGACCCTGGCCACGGTACTGGGCGTGCCCGTGGGTACGTGGCTGAGTGGCCTGATGGGCTGGCGCATGACCTTTCTGGTCACCGCAATCGTGGGCGTACCGGTGCTGCTGGCGCAGGTATTCCTGCTACCGCGACTCACCCCGGAAAAGGCTATTCAGATCCGTGATCTGCCAGCCTTGTTTATCAACCCGCAAGCACGGGTCGGCTTGATCGCTGTCTTGCTGATCGGCCTGGCGCACTTTGCTGCATATACCTATGTTGCGCCCTTCTTCAAAAACAGTTCCGGCTTCGACGGCCCGACAATTGGCTCACTGCTACTGCTCTACGGCGTGGCCGGGGTGATGGGCAATGTCTTTGCCGGTTTCGCCGCCAACCGCAGCGTGCGTCACACCCTGCTGCTGGTCGCACTGATGATCGGCACCAGCACCGCCCTGTTTCCCTACTTCGCCACCGGCATGACCGGCGCCGCAATGCTGATCGCACTCTGGGGCTTCGCCTTCGGCGCCTTCCCGGCTTGCGCCAGTATTTGGATGTTTGTCGTCGCCCCCAAGGACGTCGAACGCGGCATGCCACTGTTCGTTGCCTTGTTCCAGGTGATCATCGCTTTGGGGTCGTTCTTCGGCGGCCAAATTGTCGATCAAATGGGTAGCGCGGTGTTGTTGAGCCTGGCGACAGCGTTGGTGGGCTGTGGCTTTGTAACGGTGCTGGTGCTCGGGCGTAATGTGAGCAATAGCTTGGTGGCCCAGCCTGGCTAACCAGACGACAGAAACGAAAAAGCCCTACTCGAAGGCAAAGAAAAGCCCGGCACTTCTGCCGGGCTTTTCCTACCGCTCTAAGCTCGCCGTTTGATTGCGACCTTCGACCACAGGGTAAAGGCGACGGGTGGTGTCCAGCCTGAGTTTGATGCGTGCTCTTGCAGGCACAAGTACCTGTTGCCCTCGTAAGTCACGCCATCCCCCTTGCGATACCGATGGTCCAATTGCCATTCGGGATACTCGGGGTCGGTTACGTCTCCGGCGGTTCTAACGCTCAGGCTCATGCTGGGAAGCGACTCTTTTCCCAAAGAGTCGGTTGCCGTAACAAAGTAACTGTACTGCGTGTTCGGGGTTAGACCCGAGTCTTCCCGCGTCAAGTTCGCCGTCTGACCTATGGGGGTCACGTTGCGGTACAGCGTGTATGTTTGAATTGGACGAGGGCCCGCTGCGGCCCCCCAACTCAAGGTCACGCGGGTTTCAGTCACGTCCTTATAGGACAAATTGGCGGGAGCCGTTGGCCGGTCGCCGATACCTGTATCACCGTGAATCAACGGGGCATAGCGATTGTAGAACTCCCAATCGTAGGGAACATTGTCCCTGCTGACGCCATTGTCCCAGTTGATCGACCAGGTCATCAGTCCTTTGATGGAATGGCCCGCAGCATCGAGACGTTTAAACGCATTAACCACCGCAGCAGGCTCAATGACATAGCCTGTCGCCGCAGCGTCAATGTTGGTCGGTAAGCCAATGACGAACTTGTCCACGGGGATGGCGATGTAGTCCCGAGTGCCGGTGACCAGGCTCTCGGTCAGGTAGTAAAGAAAGTCCTCCTTCATCGCATCATTGTTCTGCGCAATCCAGACCCCCTGACCGTTATTGAATTCTTGAACCCAGATCCCATCGCCACCTTGGTTGTAGTATTGAGGCGCAATGAAATCGTAGTAGCCCTCGAGCGCCTGAATGTAATCAACGTACTTGCCGCCCGCCCGGAGATAGGGAAACTCAGGCGCCATACTGATAATAAAATGCTTGCCCTCACCCTTGTAGTGATCCTTGACCAGTTTCAAGGCTGTCGGCAGCACCGTCTTGTTGTCAGCGAAATCAATGGCACTTTGCTCAAGGTCGATATCCAACCCATCGAAGCCGTATGTTTCAACCAAGCGGATGATCTCATTGGCCAGAGGCTGTTCATCCCCTTTGTGCAACTCGATATGAGCATCGGCACCGCCCAACGAGATCAAGACAGCCCTGCCCTGACTGTTCAGCACGCCCACCTGGCGGCGAAACTCGTCGTCGGAGAGGTTATAGGGTTTGAACGTAGGAATGCCCTGGCCTTTCATAAAAGCCACGGCAACAACGTTGTAGTCCTTGGGTATATCCACCAGTTCTAGATTAGCGAAATGCCCACCTTGATAACCGTCACTGTGGCCCGCTGGCCAGTTATGCCAAAAGCCCATCAGGATTTTTTTATTGGCGATGTCAGGCATCAAAGAAGCTGAATCATTTATGGTTGACTTCAGTAATGAAAAATCAATCTTAGACATTGTTCTATTCCTTCAGAACGATACTAGGAGCCGTACATGGCCCGAGATTATTGACACCTCATCTCTTTGATGAATTGGCGCCTCACGCTAGAGTGAGCCCCTAAGGCTAGCGCAAGCTTTTAGATTGCCCATCATAAAAAATAAATTCGACGACAAAAGAAGAAAACACAAGGCGGCGAACGCCGACCGACACACACCTCACCCTTCTCTACCGCCAAGCACACGGGCGAAACAGTCGTGTATGACGATTAGCAACCGATAACCTTTCGGATACCCACCTAAAAATATCAGGCTAAGCGCTTTAGCAAGAAGCATGGACAGCGTGAAAATATAGACTAAGGTGAGATACGCCTAGTGAAACACGCACTTACATTCTGATTGAGCACTAACAGTCAGGACACTTGCGCAGCGCAGGGCACATATTTTTTGCAAGGAGGCGCACAAATATGAGTACCCCAACAGGCAACTCGAGTTTTATTACAATAACGGAAGACAACAAGACATTTTCAACCTTACAGAAAGGGTTCAATCTCCGTTGGCCGCCAAGTGCCGGAACGGGAGCGAAACGAATCTACGTGTGCAAAACACCAGAAGAAGTACTGGACGCTGCGAATGAAGCCCTCTCACAAGGCTTTCGGATCACCGTAAGGAGCGGAGCACATTGCTATGAAGGCTTCGTGTCGAACCAATTAAACAACGAAAATCTAGCCATTATTGACGTGGGCGAACTTAAAGGTTTTTCTCATGATACGGATGGCAATATTCAACCGCTCTATAAACATGACAGTCATACCCCCACCCATTACCAATACGCTGCTTTCACAGGTAGCCAGAACTGGGATGGTTATGTGGCAATGTACAAACAGAGCGGCAAGACGATACCTGGCGGTTCGTGTTACTCCGTGGGGCTCGGAGGCCACATCAGCGGCGGGGGCTACGGTTTACTGTCGCGCCTTCAGGGGTTGACGGTCGACTGGGTAACCGGCGTGGACATCCTGATTCCGGACCCCGCCAATAGCAGCAGATCGTTAGTCCCCGTCCATGTCACCCCCCATTCAAATCTCAAGCTGCATCGAGAACTTTTCAAGGCTTGCTGCGGAGCCGGTGGCGGAAATTTCGGCATCATTATTCGTTACTACTTCAACGACCTGCCCGAGGCGCCACAAAAAGCGTATTGGACAACGCTCTCCTGGGACTGGTCTGACTTTGACACCATTAGTTTTAGAACATTTTTGCGTGGCTATCACGACTGGTTCGCCAAAAACGATTCAGATGCAACCTCGCCTATTTTATCAAAAGCCAACGGTGGTCTATTCAGCCTGCTGAAACTGAATCACATCGACGCCAACCCCAAAATCATTCTTGCCATCCAATACACGGGATGCGATGGCCTGGTGGGCGATCATGAGCGAGATGCTCCCTTTAACGATTTTCTCTCGGCTATAAACAGTGCCGCACCGGGCCACGGAAAGTTCTACGACGGTTTCGTATTACCCAACATCGCGCCAAGACCGCATAGCATGGCTGGCAGAGCTATCAGCCAAGCGTCGCCTGGGCTGCTAATGGATTGGTTCTATATCACCCAGATGATTAATGGATCAGGAAATAATCAAAGAGGAAAATATAAGTCTGCCTACCAAGTGGATACCTTTACCGACGAAGAATGCGATGCTTTTTATAATAATCTGAGCACCCCTTCGCAACATGGGACATTCAGCCAATCCCTTGTCCAAATTGATTCTTATGGTGGGAGAATCAATAGCCTGGGCCAAGGAAACACGGCTGTTCCACAGCGCAAATCAATATTAAAGTCTCAATATCAAACCTACTGGACTGACCCCGCTCAAGACCCTATTCAACTCGCATGGATCAATAAAATCTACGAAGACGTCCACGCCAGTCAACCCAATCAGCGACCGGGCGTCGAGGGGCGATATGAAGGCTGCTACATCAACTATCCGGATGTCGACATGCTAGTGGTAAACGGCAGGCCTGATGACAGTTGGCTGGAACTTTACTATGGAGACTCGGGATTGGTAGATGAGTTGATTTCCCTGAAAAACCAGGTAGACCCTAACAACCTTTTCAGGCACCAAATGTCGATACCGCTAACAAGAGACAGTCAAAGGCGGTGAAGGCTGCCGACAGGCATAAACACCAGATTAAGCAGCCGCTTCTGCAGGCCCACTCCAACAGGGCTGCGCTCCCAGAGAACGACTGAAATGCGGCTTACGCAAGAAAACAGGGAGGCAGGAGTGGTAGAAACAAGTACGAACATCTGAAAACAAAAAAGCCCCGTCGCTTATTCAGCGACGGGGCTTTTTCTATGTAATGGCGGAGAGATAGGGATTCGAACCCTAGGTACCGGTGAAGGTACAACGGATTTCGAATCCGTCCCATTCGGCCACTCTGGCATCTCTCCAACGGCGCGCATCATAACAGTGTGTTTCGCGGAAGCAAACCCCAAAAGCGATTTTTTTCCGTTCTATCAGATGCTTGCGTCGATTAAAGCGGTACGCCGAGGCGCTTGGCGACTTCTTCGTAGGCTTCGATAACGTCACCGAGGCCCTGGCGGAAGCGGTCTTTGTCCATCTTCTTCTTGGTGTCTTTGTCCCACAGACGGCAGCCGTCCGGGCTGAATTCGTCGCCCAGGACGATGGAGCCGTCGTGGAACACGCCGAATTCCAGTTTGAAGTCGACCAGCAGCAGGCCTGCGTCGTCGAACAGCTTGCTCAGCACGTCGTTGACCTTGAGGGACAACTCCTTCATGCGTGCCAGCTGCTCAGCGGTGCCCCAGCCGAACGCCACGACGTGGGATTCGTTGATGAACGGGTCGCCCTTGGCGTCGTCCTTCAGGAACAGCTCGAAGGTATAAGGGTTGAGCTTGAGGCCCTCTTCCACGCCCAGGCGCTTGACCAGGCTGCCGGCGGCGTAGTTACGCACGACGCATTCGACCGGGATCATGTCCAGCTTCTTCACCAGGCACTCGTTGTCGCCCAGCAGTTTGTCGAATTGGGTCGGAATGCCGGCCGCTTCGAGTTTCTGCATGATGAAGGCGTTGAACTTGTTGTTCACCATGCCTTTGCGATCAAGTTGTTCGATGCGCTTGCCGTCGAACGCCGAGGTGTCGTTACGAAACAGCAGGATCAGGCGGTTGGCGTCGTCGGTCTTGTACACCGATTTGGCTTTGCCGCGGTAGAGTTCTTCACGTTTTTCCATGATGGGCTCCGCTTGCTAAATGGTGGGCTAGGCGATGTGTCGCCAGTCGAGCCCTGAATCTTGATCGGCCAGTTGCAGCCAGTCCGGATCGCACCCTAGGGTGTCGACAAAACATTGCCGGGCCAGCTGCGGCAGGTTGTTCTTGCTGCTCAGGTGGGCCAGGACCAGGTGTTGCAAGTCTTGCCAGCCCAACTCATACACCAGGTACGCCGCCTGGTGGTTGTTCAAATGTCCCAGCTCGCCGCCCACCCGTTGCTTGAGAAAGTACGGGTAATGACCACGTGCCAGCAGGTCTCGGCAGTGGTTGGACTCGATCATCAACGCATCGAGATCACGGTAACCGTCCAGTACCTTTGAGCAGTAGGAACCCAGGTCGGTGAGCACGCCGAAACGCCGCTCACCGTCACTGAATACGTACTGCGTCGGCTCCTGGGCGTCGTGCGCTACGGCAACCACATTGATGCTCAACGCACCAATCTGCAGCGTCTCGCCACCGGCCAGGAAACCTGCGGGTTCTATGGGTTTGCGCATCCCGCGCAAGGTGCCGCGACTCAGGTACACCGGAAGATTGTAGCGCCGAGACAGCAAACCCACGCCATGCACGTGGTCGGCATGTTCGTGGGTCACCAGAATCGCGCTCAGCTGCGCAGGGTTTACCCCCAGGCGCAGCAGGCGCCGCTCGGTTTCCCGCAGGGAGAAACCACAATCCACCAGCACGTACGTGTCGTCATGAGCGACCAGCGTGCCGTTCCCTTGGCTACCGCTGCCGAGAACGGCAAAGCGCATCGGATCAGCCCAGGTTGTCCTGAATCACGCCCAACACTTTGCGTGCTGTTTCAGCAGGCGCAACGGTGTTGATGTTCTTCTCGACAGTGACTTGCACGCTCTCGCCAACCTTGCTCAGACGAACCTGGTAACGCTCGGCGCGGGTTTCGATCTCTTCCTTGGTCGGCTTGCTGCCGAACAACTTGCCGAAGAAGCCTGGCTCGTCGTCTTTCTTCTCGGCCTTTTCAGCCACGTTGATGTAGTACAGGCCCAGGCTGCGGTTGATGTCTTCAACGCGCCAAGGACCTTGCTCCAACGCACGGCCAACACTGGCCCAGGCGCGGTCGAGGTCTTCACCCAGGGTCAGCACCACGTTGCCGCTGCCGTCTTCGGTGAGGCTGACGCGGTTAGGCGTGTCGAAGTTACCGGCGGCGAGCAGGGAGACTGAACCACCCTTCTCGGAGATACGGCTCATGCTGGCCAGCATCTCGTCGACCAGCGCGGCGTCAACGCCCATGTTGACCGAACGCGGGGTGAAATCGACGTTGGCAGTGCTGCCGGCAGGACGCTCGGCGCTGACCACGTAGACTTCACTGGTATTGCGTTGCACGCCTGGCTCGATACGCACACGCACACGGGCTTCGCTGTCGGCGGCTACACCACCGGCCTGCAGGCGCTTGGCCATGTTGGCGGACAGTTCGCTGCCGTGCTGCCACGCCGTGGTGAACTCACCGGTCTGCGGACGCTGCTGATCAATGCGGAAACCGTTGTCCTGGAAAAACTGCACCGCCACCGGCCAGACTTCGGCAGGTGGGCGCTGAGCGATGATCCAGCGGTTGTCGCCGCTCTTCTGCAGGCTGTAGTCACTGGCGTCAGCCACGGCCGAGATCGGCTGTGGACGCGGCACCACGTACTCACCCTTGGTGGTGTCGTCGGCGACGTTGCGCGGGATCGGCAGCAACGGGTCAAGGCGCTTGGCGACATTGACGTCGGGCGGCAGTTGCATCGGTTTGGTTGCTTGTGCTTCCAGGTAATCGCTACCGCGGTCACGGAAGTAACCATCCGGGCCCCAAATCCAACCGCAGCCGCTGGTGCTGGAGATAATCAAGGCAAGTGCGGAAAGTCCGGCCAATCGCTTCATGCGTAGTGCTTCCTCAATTAAACCAGGACGCCGGACTGGCGCAGGGCCTGTCGCAGCGGTTCGTGACAGGCTTCGCTGAGCCGGGTGAGCGGCAGACGGATACCGTCCGGCATCAAGCCCATCTCAAACAGCGCCCATTTCACGGGAATAGGGTTGGATTCGATAAAGAGTGTCTTGTTGAGCGGCATCAGTTGCTCGTGGATCGCACGCGCTTTCACGGCGTCACCGGCGATGGCAGCGGCGCACATGTCGCTCATGGCACGCGGGGCAACGTTGGCGGTCACCGAGATGTTGCCTTTGCCACCCAGCAAGATCAGTTCGACCGCCGTGGCGTCGTCACCGGAATACACCAGGAAGTCGCTGCTCACGCCGGCCAGGATGTCCTTGGCGCGTTGCAGGTCGCCGGTGGCTTCCTTGATACCGATGATGTTCGGTACGGTGGACAGGCGAATCACGGTCTCGGCCTTCATGTCGCAGGCAGTGCGGCCGGGCACGTTGTAAAGGATCTGCGGGATATCAACGGCTTCGGCAATGGTGCGGAAGTGCTGGTACAGGCCTTCCTGGGTCGGCTTGTTGTAGTACGGGGTCACCAGCAGGCAAGCATCGGCGCCGGCTTTCTTGGCGTTTTTGGTCAGCTCGATCGCTTCACGCGTCGAGTTGGCGCCCGTACCGGCGATCACGGCGATACGACCCGCGACGCGCTTGACCACGAATTCGATCACCTGAATGTGTTCTTCCACATCAAGGGTGGCCGATTCACCTGTGGTGCCGACCGCCACAATGGCGTTGGTGCCCTCTTGCAGGTGGAAGTCCACCAGTTTGCCCAGGCTATCCCAGTCGAGATGACCTTGTGCATCCATGGGTGTGACCAGTGCCACCATACTGCCCGCAATCATGCAACCGCTCCTGCCGGAAAAAGAGAGCCGTAATGGTACTGGCGCCAAGATGCTTGTACAAGCGAAGTACCGCCTGAGGATGCGTTCTGGATCAACTAAACGACGGGCAATGCCATCATTGAGCCGAAGCGTTGCTTGAAGCACGCTGAAATCAGACCGATCACGCAATGAAAACGCCACCTCCTATCCCTTGGCGACGCTTTTCGCTACCCTTCATGCTTTGATCGATACAGCCCTCACCGTATCGACCGCTCATCGTTTTAGGAAGGCTGCATGTCCACCCCCACAGTTCGCGAACAATTCCTTGTTATCAGTGCCCTCGGCGCCAACCCCATGGAGCTGACCAACGTCCTGTGCCGCGCCAGCCATGAAAACCGCTGCGCCGTTGTGACCTCCCGCCTGACCCGCCATGGCGAGTGCAGTGCGTTGGTGCTGCAGATTTCCGGCACCTGGGATGCCCTGGCGCGTCTGGAAACCGGCCTGCCGGGCTTGGCGAAGAAGCACGACTTCACGGTCAACGTGGTGCGCAGTGCGGCGTTGGAAAACCGCCCACAAGCCCTGCCTTATGTAGCGTACGTCAGCTCGGCCTACCGCTCGGACATCGTCAACGAGCTGTGCCAGTTCTTCATCGACCATAACGTCGAGCTGGAAAACCTGACCTGCGACACTTACCAGGCGCCACAAACCGGCGGCACCATGCTCAACGCAACGTTCACCGTGACCTTGCCGGCCGGCGTGCAGATCAGCTGGCTGCGCGACCAGTTCCTGGATTTCGCCGATGCCCTGAACCTCGATGCGCTGATCGAGCCGTGGCGCCCACAAAACCCAATGTAAGGAAGAACTCATGCCGGTAGCCATCGACAAACCCGTGGCCGATTTCGAAGCCCAGGCCACCAGCGGCCAGACCTTCAGCCTCGCTGCACTCAAGGGCAAGCAGGTGGTGATCTACTTCTATCCGAAGGACAGCACCCCGGGCTGCACCACTGAAGGCCAGGGTTTCCGTGACCAGTACGCGGCGTTCAAGGCCGCCAACACCGAAGTGTTTGGCGTGTCGCGTGACAGCGTGAAATCCCACGAGAACTTCAAGAGCAAGCAGGCGTTTCCCTTTGAGCTGATCAGTGACAAGGACGAAGCGGTTTGCCAGTTGTTTGATGTGATCAAGCTGAAGAAGCTGTATGGCAAGGAATACCTGGGGGTTGATCGCAGCACTTTCCTGATCGACAAGGAGGGCGTGCTGCGTCAGGAATGGCGCGGCGTGAAAGTGCCGGGCCATGTGGACGCCGTTTTGGCGGCGGCACAGGCCCTGGACAAGGCCTGACGCGTGAGGGGCGAACACTGGGTGTTCGCCCCAACCGTTACAACAAAGGCGCAACCACCGGTTCTTTTCGTGGCCAGGCATCCAGCACGGCTTTGAACAACGTCGCCAGGGGAATCGCGAAGAATACGCCCCAGAATCCCCACAACCCACCAAACAACAACACTGCACAGATGATCGCCACCGGGTGCAGGTTGACGGCCTCGGAAAACAGCAGCGGTACCAGTACGTTGCCATCCAGGGTCTGGATAATGCCGTACACCGCCATCAGGTAGATGAACTGGTCACTCCAGCCCCACTGAAACAATGCGATCAACATCACCGGCACCGTCACCACCACCGCGCCGACATACGGCACCACCACCGACACGCCCACCAGCAACGCCAGCAGCGCCGCATAGTTCAGCCCGAGCGCGACAAATGCGATGTAGGTGACGCCTCCACAGATAACAATCTCAATCACTTTGCCGCGAATGTAGTTGGCGATCTGCCGGTTCATCTCTTCGGCCACGCGGGTAATGAGCGCGCGTTCACGCGGCAGGTAACCGCTGACCCAGCGGCCGATCATCGCGCGGTCCTTGAGGAAGAAAAACACCAGGATCGGTACCAGCACCAGGTAGATCATGATGTTGACCAGCAGCGGCAGGCTGGACAGGGAAAACGTCAGCGCCCACTGCCCGAATTTTCCGATCTCGCCACGCGCCACTTCGATGGCTTGCAGCACTTGCTCATCCGACACCAGGTGCGGGTAGCGTTCCGGCAACAAGAGCAGCAGTGACTGCCACTTGGCAAGCATCCCCGGCAACTCGTTGAACAGGGTGATCAACTGATGCCACAGCAATGGCAAGACCACCACGATAAACACCACCAGCAACCCCATGAACAAGGCGAACACCAGGCCCACCGCAACGCCGCCCGGCAAGCGCAACCGCTCCAGGGTAGTGACCAGGCCCTGCATCAGGTAAGCCAGCACCATCCCTGCCAGCACTGGCGCGAGCATGCCGCCCAAGGTGAGCACGGCCGTGAAGGCCAGGAACAGCAGGACCGCCAGCACCACGGCTTCTTCGTCGGAGAAGTAGCGCTGAATCCAGTCTCGTAACACTTTGAACATCAATCAACCTCGGGTGAAGGGGCAAACGGCTCAGGCCTTGCGCAACCAGTAACGATACACACCGGCGGCGTCTTCTTCGTGCAATAGAGTATGCCCGGCCAACCTCGCGAAGGTCCGGAAATCGCGCTGGGAGCCAGCGTCTGTGGCGATGACCTTAAGCACTGCACCGCTGGCCAACCGATTGAGTTCCAACTTGGCTTTGAGCAAAGGCAACGGGCAATTGAGGCCACTGGCATCGAGTTCGGCATCAAAGGCTACAGCGTCGGTCATGGTTTACTCCGGACAGGCGATTGGGGTGCTTAGAATATCTGGTCCGAAGCTCAGTGTCCGGCTACAGTAAGCTCTTTGTCGAAAGGCTCTGTGCATGACTTTTTTGCGCCCTACCCTGCTGACGCTGGCCTGCCTGCTGGCCTCTCCGGGCTTCGCTGACGACCTGCCGTCACTTGGCGACGCCAGTTCTGCCATTGTCTCTCCGCAACAGGAATTCCAACTGGGCCGTGCCTGGCTTGCCTACCTGCGGGGCCAGGTCTCGCAGCTCAATGATCCACAACTCAAGGATTACGTCGAAACCAGCGTGTACAAGCTGGTGGAAACCAGCCAGGTCAATGACCGACGCCTGGAGTTCATCCTGATCAACAGCCCGCAACTCAACGCCTTTGCTGCGCCAGGCGGGATTGTCGGGGTCAACGGCGGCCTGTTCCTCAATGCCCAGACCGAAGGTGAATATGCCTCGGTGCTCGCCCACGAATTGGCTCACTTGTCCCAACGCCACTTTGCCCGTGGCGTGGAAGCTCAGTCGCGCATGCAGCTACCGATGATGGCGGCTTTGCTCGGCGGGATTATCGCTGCCGCAGCGGGTGCGGGCGATGCGGGGATTGCCGCGATTGCCGGCAGCCAGGCGGCGGCCATCCAGGAGCAGCGCCGGTTCTCCCGCCAGAACGAGCAGGAAGCTGACCGTATCGGCATTCTCAACCTGGAAAAAGCCGGTTACGACCCGCGCTCCATGCCCACCATGTTTGAACGCCTGATGCGCCAATACCGTTTCGACGCCAAGCCGCCGGAATTCCTGCTGACGCACCCGGTGACCGAGTCGCGGATCGCCGACACCCGCAACCGCGCCGAGCAAGCCAAACCCGGCGGCACGGAAGACAGTTTGCGCTATCAGCTGATTCGCGCACGGGTGCAGTTGCAATACGAAGACACCCCGGGCCTCGCCGCCAAGCGCTTCCAGGCGCAGCTGGACGAGAACCCGAAAAACGATGTGGCGCGTTATGGCCTGGCAATAGCCCAGATCAAAGGCACTCAGTACAAAGAGGCACGGGAAAGCTTGCAGCCATTGTTGGCCAAGGCGCCCAACGACATCACCTACAACCTGGCGCAGATCGAGTTGGATATGGCCAATAACCGCTTGCCCGATGCCCAGCAACGCACTGATCGGATGCTCACCCAGTACCCCGGCAACTATCCGCTGAATCAGGTGCGGGTGGACTTGCTGATCAAGCAGAACCGTATCGCCGATGCGGAAAAGGCCTTGGACGGGCTACTCAAATCACGTCCGGATGATCCGGATGTGTGGTACCAGGTTGCCGAGACACGTGGCCTGTCCGGCAACATCATCGGCCTGCATCAGGCCCGCGCCGAGTACTTTGCATTGGTGGGTGACTTCAAGCAGGCCATTCAACAACTGGACTTCGCCAAGCGCCGCGCCGGCAGCAACTTCCCACTGTCCTCACGAATAGATGCCCGCCAGCGTGAGTTGATCGAGCAAGAACGCTTGGTAAAAGGGATGATGAGCTAAACCCATCGCCCACAAAAAAGCCCCGCCTTCGTTAACCGAAGACGGGGCTTTTTGTTGGGATGCAGGCTGGCGAGTTACTCGGTCAGCTTGAAGGTGATGAAGCTTGCACGCCCCTGACGCAGTACGCGCATCGACACCGAGCGATTCTTCGGCAACGCCTTGGCAATGTCGGCGAACTCCTTGGTGGAGTTGATCGCCTGGTTATTCAAGTGGGTAATCACGTCGCCCGGCTGCAGGCCGATCAAGGCGGCTGGGCCGTCCTGAACTTCCTTGATCACAACACCGCTCTTGAGGTCGAAGCTCTTCTTCTGCTCCTCGCTCAGCTCAACCACGGCAATGCCAAGGCGATTGCTGCTGCGCTCGGCGCCCGGTTTGGCGTTGCCCAGAGCATCCAGGGTTGCGCCCTCTTCCGGGATCGCGCCAACGGTCAGTTCAACGGTCTGGCGCTTGCCATCACGAATCACTTCCAGCTTGGCTTTGCTGCCCGCTTTCAGGGCACCGACCAGATGCGGCAAGTCGGCCGACATGATGATCGGCTGACCATTCATGCTCAGGATCACGTCGCCCACTTGCAGACCGCCTTTGGCAGCCGGGCCGTCGTCCTGGATTTGCGCGACCAGCGCACCGGCCGGTTTGTCGAGGCCGAACGATTCAGCCAAGTCTTTGTTCACTTCCTGGATTACTACGCCCAACCAGCCACGGCTGACCTTGCCACCGGCTTTGAGCTGGTTGGAAACGTCCATGGCCACATCGATCGGAATGGCAAAGGACACGCCCATGAAGCCACCGGAGCGGGTGTAGATCTGCGAGTTGATTCCGACCACTTCGCCCGCCAGGTTGAACAGCGGACCACCGGAGTTACCCGGGTTGATCGGCACGTCGGTCTGGATGAACGGCACGTAGTTTTCGTTAGGCAGGCTACGACCGATTGCACTGACAATGCCCTGGGTAACGGTATGGTCGAAACCAAACGGAGAGCCGATAGCGACCACCCACTGCCCGGCTTTCAGATCCTGGGATTTGCCCAGTTTCAGCACCGGCAGGTCCTTACCATCGATTTTCAGCAAGGCTACGTCAGAACGCGGGTCAGTACCGACCAGCTTGGCTTTCAGCTCACTGCGATCAGCCAGGCGAACGAGGATCTCGTCAGCGTCGGCAATGACATGGTTGTTGGTGAGGATATAGCCATCAGGCGAAATGATAAAACCCGAGCCCAGGGACTGAGCTTCACGCTGGCCACCGCCACCGCCACCACGCGGGGAACGCTGTTGCGGCATGCCACGCTCGAAGAACTCGCGCAGCATTGGCGGCAAGCCTTCAAGGTCCGGCATCTGCTGGTTCGAGACTTTGCGCTCCGGCAGTTTCTGCGTGGTGCTGATGTTCACCACGGCAGGCGAAGCCTGCTCCACCAGTTGGGTGAAATCAGGCAGCTCGGCCGCTTGCGCGGACACGGCCTGACCCAGCACCAGCACCGTGGCGACTATGGATAGGTAAGACTTCAAACGTGGTATCGACATACAGCTCCCGTTACGACGAGCAGGGTTGAGCGACAGGGTTCAAGAAACGCCGAAAACTGCGACCGACTTCCTTGTTCCGCGAACAAAATAAGGTCAGGACCTACAGGCCCTGACCTATAAAAAACATGTGGATTTTTTGCAAGTGAAAATACTGATCCAGAGATTTCATGCTCACAGCTCCCAACCAAGCATCGGCTCACATTGAAAGATCAGGATGAACATAAGATTAACGATTCACGGCTTGGCGGCGGTCTTTTCGCCGCGCACCGACAGCGCGATACGCTCAGCGGTGCCGATAGGGATTTCTCCGACAACCGTCACCATGACTTCGCCATCTACGGTGTTCAGGCGGCGAGACACGGCAACAGTCGGACCGAGTTGGGTGCGTGTTTCGCTCACGCTCGCACCATCGGTCGATTCAAGAAACACTGAAAAGCGCGCCAGCCCGTCGCCATACATCAGGCTGTCGACGGTGGTTTTGGTCTGGGTATCTTTTCGCGAGATGCTGTTGGTGAGCTGGAAGCCAGGGGGCAACCAGTCCAAGTGCCATGCCTGGGTGGCGGGTACTTCGGGCGCTTTACCGTTCGAAACCGCTACAGCCGTGCACTCGCCACTGGGCTGCAAGTCGCGATCCGTTAGTGCTGGCGACGTGTTCAGCCGCGTGAACTGAAAGCGCTCCAACAACTGGCCCTGATCATTGAGCAACAAAGATTTAAGCGGCAGCCCGGTTTCACGATCCAGGTGCAACTCGAAGCCATAACGGTATTGATCGCGCGGAGTGATCGACACAATCACCGCATTACGACCAGCCACACGAGATTTGCCAATGACGGCCAGTTCGTAGAATTGGGTGAGTTTTAGCGGGTCGAGTGCGCGCGAAGGCGCGTCAGGCGAATTGCCAAGGCCGGCAACCAATGTGCCACTGACACATTGAGTTCTTCCATTTACCCGCACCAGTTCCTGGGCAGAACCATCGAGCTGCAACAGCCGCTCACGGACTTGACCGTCCTGGACACGATGCCAGATGTCATGGGTAGAAAAACTGCCGTTACGCTCGTAGACGAACGTACCTGCAAAGCTTTGCTGCTGCTCTGCACGCCCAAGTCGAGTCAGCCAGTCTTGGGCTTCGTCGGCATGGGCGGATAGTGCAAAACAACCACTGAGCAAAAGCGTAAGGAGCGGTATGGCGCGCATAGGGCCCCTTAACGGTTTAGCGGTTTTCCAGGCTTGCTGCACGAGCGTATGGCAGAGCGCTTTCAGTGCCTTTCAGTGCCGATTCCTGTGCGTGTTGGCGCAGGTAGCCTGGAAGACGCTGGTCCTGCCAGCCGGATTGCCCTTGAAGTACACCATTGGCCATAGGACCTGTGGTATCAGAGCTTTCCTTGTAGCCGGCCAGTACCGCTGGGCCTTTGACTTGCGGACCGGCCATGACCGGTTGCTGAGTCTGCTGGGCCAGTTCGGCACCGGCGATTTCGTCCTGGTTGTACAGGCGAACACCGGCCAACACGGCAACAGTCACCGAGGCAGCAACTGCCAGGCGACCCAGGCTACGCCAAGGGCCACGAGCAGCTTTTGCCGGAACGGCTTCATCAGCCAGCGCGGCAGAAACGGCCGCAGCAATATCCAGACGAGGGATTAGAAGATCCTTGTGCATCACCGCCCGAGCGACTTGGTAACGAGACCAGGTATCACGGGTTTCAGCATCATCAAATGCATTGAGCACTCGACGAAGTTCCAGTTCATCCGCTTCGTTATCCATCACTGCGGACAGCGATTCCTGCAGGGCATCACGACTCATGGCGGTTCCTCTCTTGGCTGTCGCCGCTGTCTTTAGTTTTCCTGCAACAACGGTTGCAAGGCTTTATCGATGGCTTCCCGGGCCCGGAAAATCCGTGACCTTACAGTCCCCACCGGACACTGCATGACGCTCGCAATGTCTTCGTAACTCAGACCATCGAATTCACGTAAAGTTAACGCCGTACGCAAATCTTCTGGCAGTTGCTGAATTGTGCGATGAACGGTGCCTTCGATCTCGTCGCGCAGCAATGCACGCTCCGGCGACTCGAGATCTTTGAGGCCGTGATCACCATCGTAAAATTCTGCATCTTCTGAACTTACATCGCTATCAGGTGGGCGGCGTCCGCGAGACACCAGATAGTTCTTCGCCGTGTTAATGGCGATACGGTATAGCCACGTGTAAAACGCACTATCACCGCGGAAATTGCCAAGTGCACGGTACGCCTTGATAAAGGCTTCCTGTGCAACGTCCTGCGCTTCATGGGTGTCGTGCACAAACCGCACGATCAACCCGAGAATTTTGTGCTGGTATTTCAGCACTAGCAGATCAAATGCGCGCTTGTCGCCGCGTTGAACGCGCTCGACCAGCTGCTGATCCTCTTCCTGGGTTAGCATGAACACTCCTCGTTGTACTTGAAGGAGGCTTGCATAACTAAACGATCAGGCTTGCAAACATAGACTAGGACTTTTCGCAAAAGTTCTCCCCCTCCAAGCAAGTTTCCGGCATGCACTGATTTGGCACACACGAAAAACGCAGCGCGGGCTAGGCCGGCTGCGCGAATAATCTTGTCGCCGGTCTTCTGACGCGTCCAATGCTCCCGACGGGCCAATAAACTCAACGTTTTCCCAGCTTTCGGGCAACCTGCTATTGAGTCGGGGCTTATGCAAAAAGTTCCCACCTCAATAACCAGTCAGTCAGCCCCTCGCCGTGCACCGTAATTTCACATTGCCACGAATGCCCGGCTATTGTGCCGCTCCCCCCCTCTATATACTAGTGGCCCGTGTGACCCTTTGATTCGCCGATCCAGGCGTCCTGTTTGCGCCAACCCCTGTGGATCGCTTTTTGCGGAATCCTTCAAATGAGCCAACAGTTTCAACACGATGTTCTGGTGATTGGCAGCGGCGCGGCCGGCTTGAGCCTGGCACTGACCCTGCCCGGCCACCTGCGCATTGCCGTCCTGAGCAAGGGTGATCTGGCCAACGGCTCGACATTTTGGGCCCAAGGCGGTGTCGCGGCGGTACTGGACGACACCGATACAGTGCAATCCCACGTCGAGGACACCCTCAACGCCGGCGGCGGCCTGTGCAACGAAGACGCCGTGCGCTTCACCGTCGAGCACAGCCGCGAAGCCATCCAATGGCTGATCGATCAGGGCGTGCCGTTCACCCGCGACGAACACGCTGGCAGTGACGACGGCGGCTTCGAGTTTCACCTGACCCGTGAAGGCGGCCACAGCCATCGCCGCATCATCCACGCCGCCGACGCCACCGGCGCGGCGATCTTCAAGACCCTGCTCGACCAAGCCCGCCAACGCCCCAACATCGAATTGCTGGAGCAGCGTGTCGCCGTCGACCTGATCACGGAAAAACGCCTGGGCCTGGACGGCGAACGCTGCCTCGGCGCCTACGTACTCAATCGTGCCAGCGGTGAAGTCGACACCTACGGCGCACGCTTCACCATTCTCGCCTCGGGCGGCGCGGCCAAGGTCTACCTCTATACCAGCAACCCCGATGGCGCCTGCGGTGATGGCATCGCCATGGCCTGGCGTTCGGGCTGCCGGGTGGCCAATCTGGAATTCAATCAGTTCCACCCCACCTGCCTGTATCACCCGCAAGCCAAGAGTTTCCTGATCACCGAAGCCCTACGCGGTGAAGGCGCACATCTGAAACTGCCGAATGGTGAGCGTTTCATGCAGCGCTTCGACCCACGCGCAGAATTAGCACCACGGGATATCGTCGCCCGCGCCATCGACCACGAAATGAAGCGCCTGGGCATCGACTGCGTCTACCTCGATATCAGCCACAAGCCCGAAGCCTTCATCAAGACTCACTTCCCCACCGTCTACGAGCGCTGCCTGGCGTTCAACATCGATATCACCAAAGGCCCGATCCCCGTGGTGCCGGCCGCGCACTACACCTGCGGCGGCGTGATGGTCGACCAGCATGGCCGCACCGACGTACCCGGCCTGTATGCGATTGGCGAAACCAGCTTTACCGGCCTGCATGGCGCCAACCGCATGGCGAGCAACTCACTGCTCGAATGTTTTGTCTACGCCCGCTCTGCGGCAGCCGACATCCTCGAGCAACTGCCACGCATCCCCGTGCCCGCCGCCTTGCCGCGCTGGGACGCCAGCCAGGTGACCGACTCGGACGAAGACGTGATCATCGCCCACAACTGGGACGAACTGCGCCGTTTCATGTGGGACTACGTCGGCATTGTGCGTACCAACAAGCGCCTGCAACGCGCTCAACACCGCGTGCGGTTGCTACTGGATGAGATTGACGAGTTCTACAGCAACTATAAGGTCAGCCGCGACTTGATTGAGTTGCGCAACCTGGCCCAAGTCGCCGAACTGATGATCCGCTCAGCCATGGAGCGCAAGGAAAGTCGCGGCCTGCATTACACCCTCGACTACCCGCAGATGCTGCCTGAGGCCCGCGACACTATTCTGGTGCCAACCACCTACGGCGGCTGAACTTCAAGCGTACCCGCAGGCGCCGATGCACATCGGCGGCCTGCGAATCCATCGGCACACAGATCGAGCGCACCCGCCATTCGCCCTGCACCCGATAGCGCAGTACCACGATCAGCGGCAATGCCAGGCTATCTGGGCGTAGCTGAACACTGTGCCAGCCTCGCTCATGGCTGAACAACTGCCAGCCATCTTCGTCGCGGCGCAGGCCACGAATCGACGAACGGTGGGTCAGCAGGATATGACGCGGTAAGACCCACGCAGCGTGAGCCAGGCACAACAAAATGCCAACGCTGGAGAAAGGTAAGTCAACAACAAGCAAGGCACCCAGCGCGAACACCTGGGCAAGCAGATACGCCGCCAGCAACAGCCGAGAGGCCTGCCAGCGGCATTCGAAGCGATTACTTGGGCTGGACACGGTCCAGAATCTTACGAACCATGCGCTGCAGCTCCGGATCTTCAGATTCGGCGCGTTCCATGAACCAGCCGAACATGTCCTGGTCTTCGCAAGTCAGCAGCCGCTCGTAGAGTTCGCGATCCACCTGATTGAGCGTCTTGTACACCTCTCTGGTGAAAGGCACCAACAACACATCCAACTCCAGCATGCCGCGACGGCTGTGCCAGTAGAGGCGATTGATTTCTACTTCTTCGACCATGGAGCGCTCCTCAAATAGGGCGCAAGTATACAGCCCCGACGGCAGCGGACCAGTCGGCTTTGGTCGCCTCATACGGAAACTATCCATTTACCGAACGCCCCTCTATGATGCACGCATGACTTTTTGACCTGCGATGACCCATGGCCGACTCTGCTTTTTTCTGCGCCCTGCACCACGAAGGCGTTCTCGCCGTCCGCGGCTCCGACGCTGCCAAGTTCCTGCAAGGGCAACTGACCTGCAACCTCAACTACCTGAGCGACACCCAGGCCAGCCTGGGCGCGCGCTGCACGCAAAAAGGCCGCATGCAGTCGAGTTTTCGCATCCTCCTGCAAGGTGATGGCGTGCTCATGACCATGGCCACCGAACTGCTCGAACCGCAACTGGCCGATCTGAAAAAATACGCAGTGTTCTCCAAATCCAAGCTCACCGACGAAAGCGCCGCCTGGGTACGTTTCGGCCTGTCGAATGCGGACCAGGCCCTGGCCAGCCTCGGCCTTGAGCTGCCAGCCGAAACCGACAGCGTCGCCCGCACAGACACGCTGATCGCCATTCGCGTCTCACCCGCCCGCGCTGAACTCTGGGTGCCGGCCGAGCAAGCGGAAACCGTACGCAATCAATTGGCCAGCCAACTGCAACACGCTGACTTGAATGAATGGCTGCTGGGCCAGATCCGCGCAGGCATCGGCCAGGTCATGCCGCAAACCCGCGAACTGTTCATCCCGCAGATGCTCAACCTGCAGGCCGTCGGCGGCGTCAGCTTCAAGAAAGGCTGCTACACCGGTCAGGAAATCGTCGCGCGCATGCAGTATTTGGGCAAGCTCAAGCGTCGCCTCTACCGCTTGAGCCTCAATGCGGCCGAACTGCCCGAGCCAGGCACTGCGCTGTTCTCGCCCAACCACAACAGCGCGATCGGGGAAGTCGTGATCGCGGCAAAAGCTGATCAATCGATTGAACTTCTGGCCGTGCTGCAAGCCGAAGCAGCCGAGAGCGGCGATGTGCACTTAGGCACTCTGGAAGGACCCGGTTTGCACCTGCTCGACGTGCCTTACCAACTGGATCGCGATAAAGAGATCCAGCGTTAATCGCCGTACCTTTTTTGCAACACCCTAGAGAGCATGAATGAACAAGCTGGCGGAAAAAGTCCAACAGGCTTTGGTGATGGCCATCGACAACGATGACCTGGTTCTGCCGACATTACCGGAAGTGGCCCTGAAAATTCGTCAGGCCGCCGAAGACCCGGAGATCAGCATCAGCCACTTGAGCAAAGTGATCGGTCGCGATACCGCCCTGTCGGCGCGCCTGATCAAAGTGGTCAACAGCCCGCTGCTGCGCGCGACCCAGGAAGTCACCGACCTGCACACCGCCATCACCCGGCTGGGCACCAACTACAGCAGCAACCTGGCCATCGGCCTGGTGATGGAACAAATCTTCCACGCCCGCTCCGAAGTCGTTGAGCTGAAAATGCGCGAAGTGTGGCGCCGTAGCCTGGAAGTGGCCGGTGTGAGTTATGTCTTGTGCCGCAGCCACAGCCATCTCAAACCGGACCAGGCGGCCCTCGGCGGGCTGGTGCATCAGATTGGCGTGCTGCCCATTCTCACGTACGCCGAAGATCATTACGAACTGCTCGCCGACCCTGTCAGCCTCAACCACGTCATCGAGAGCATCCACCCGTTGCTTGGGGACAAACTGCTCGGTGGCTGGGACTTCCCGGAGATGCTGGCGAAGCTGCCCGGGCAATACCTGGACCTGGAGCGCGACTCCGCGAGCCTGGACTACATCGATCTGGTGCAGGTCGCCGTGCTGTATTGCCACCGAGGCACCGATCATCCGCTGGCGAATGTGCCCGTTTCCAGCCTGCCGGCGATCAAGAAGTTGCGGCTCGACCCCTACAGCGAGGCCCTGCGTGCCGAGTTGGATGAAGCGCGCTCGATGTTTTACTGATCAACCCGCGATAAAACTCACCCGCACCTTCAATCCCGCCAACTCACCATCATGCAGGCTGATCTGCGCCAGGTGCGCGCGGCAGATCTCCCCGACAATCGCCAGCCCCAAACCAGAACCCATGCCCTGCTGGCTGCGGCGATAAAAACGCTCAAATACCCGGTCCCGCTCATCCAGCGGGATGCCTGGGCCATCATCTTCGACTTCCAGAATGGCTGGCGCCGAAACCCGCAGGATCACATTGCCGCCCGAGGGTGTGTGGGCCAGCGCGTTGTCGACCAGGTTGCTCAGTAACTCATTCAACAATGTCGGCTCGCCGCGCAACCACACGGGCTCATCCGCCTCCAACGCCAGGGCGACGCCGCGCGCATGGGCCAACGGTGCCATGGCCATACCCAGCTCCCGCGCCAGTTGGCTGAGGTCGAGCAATTGCGCGCCACCTTCGGCAATCGCCCGCGCGCCATTTTCGATGCGCGCCAGCGATAACAATTGGTTGGCCAGGTGAGTCAAACGGTCGGTGCCTTGGGCGGCGGTTTCCAGCGTACTGCGCCATGTCGCCGGAGCGTCGCTGCGCAGGCCCAGCTCCAGCCGGGCCTTGAGCGCCGCCAGCGGGGTGCGCAGTTCGTGGGCGGCGTCGGCGATAAACTGCGCCTGCCGCTCAAACTGGCCGCGCAAACGCTCGGTGAAGTGGTTGAGGGAACGCACCAGTGGGCCGAACTCGTGTTGCACCTCTACCAGCGGCAACGGCCGCAAGTCGTCAGGCTGACGCTCTTCCACTGCCGTACGCAGACGCTCCAACGGCCGCAGCGCCGCACTCACGGCATACCACACCAGCAGCAACGCGCCGACGGCCAACATCCCCAAACGCAATAACGTGTCGGCCAACAGGCTGCGGGCCATGCTCTCGCGCGCTTCATCGGTTTCCGCGACACGAATTTCCGCCATGCCATTCATGTTCGGCTCGGAGACCGCTTTGAGCAGGCTGACCACGCGTACATGCTGGCCCTGGTACATGGCGTTATAGAACCGCGCCAACGCCGGGTAGTCGTCGGTGCGCGGCGTGCCGGGCGGCGGGCCCGGGAGGTTTTCGTAGCCCGAAATCAGCTTCTGATTGATGTCATTGACCTGATAATAAATGCGCCCGGCGCTGTCGTAGGCGAAGGTGTCCAGCGCCACATAAGGCACATTCGCGCTCAGGGTGCCGTCCACCTGGGTCAACCCGGCGGCGATGGTACGCGCCGAGGCCAGCAAGGTGCGGTCATAGGCGGTGTCGGCGGCTTCGCGCCCATTCCAGTAGGCACTCATGCCGCTGGCCAGCATCAACACCACCAGCAACAGCGCCAGGTTCCACAGCAGGCGCCAGCGCAGGCTGCTGGGCTTATGCATCGCGCGCTTCCAGCAAATAGCCGAGGCCGCGGAACGTCACAATGGCGATGGGTTGGCCATCGAGCTTCTTGCGCAGGCGGTGCACATAGATTTCGATGGCGTCGGGGCTGGCTTCTTCATCCAGGCCGAAGACCTGAGAGGCCAGTTGCTCTTTGCTCATCACGCGGCCGGGCCGGGCGATCAGCGCTTCAAGCACCGCCTGCTCGCGGGAAGTAAATGTCATCAGTTCGCCGCCAACCGTGAAGCGTCGGGTATCCAGGTCGTAGACCAGCACGCCGCACGCCTGTTGGCGCTCCCCGCCCAACACACTGCGGCGCAACAGTGCCTTGACCCGTGCTTCCAGCTCGGTCAGTTCAAAGGGCTTGGCGAGATAATCATCGGCCCCCAGGTTCAGGCCATGCACGCGGTCTTTCACATCACTGCGCGCCGTGAGCATCAGCACGGGCAGATTTTTCCCACGCGCCCGCAAACGCGCCAACACCTCAAAACCATCCATGCGCGGCAGCCCTACATCGAGAATCACCACCGCGTATTCCTCGCTGCTCAAGGCCAGGTCCGCGGCCACCCCATCGTGCAACACGTCGACGGTCAAACCCGTGCTCTTGAGCGCCTGGGCAACACTTTCGGCGAGTTGCAAATGGTCTTCAACCAAGAGGACACGCATGGTTTTTCACCTCATTCGGGCATGGTCGACGCCACGCTTTGGCGGGCAGTTTACAGGCGCCGCCTGCCCTGTGAAGCCCGAAAACATTGAAAGACAGCTGAAAGGTTAGTGAAAGCTTCGCCCTTTAGCATCCAGCCACGGTGGGCAATGCCCGCCGAGCTACCTGATCCGTAGCGCCAGAAAAACGCCTCGAAGCGTTTTCGCCAAAATAAGAACAATAACGGAGTTCACAACGATGCTGTCGACACAGCCCCAGGCTTGCCCGCCTGTTCGTTTTTCTCGCCTTGCCCACACCGCCCTTGCCAGTGCCACTGCCCTTGCCGGCTTCTCGCCGCTGAGCCAGGCTGCCTTCTTCGAAGACAGCAGCGGCACCCTGGAAACCCGCAACATGTACTTCAACCGCGACTTTCGCGACGGCACCAGTGCGCAGCAATCCAAGCGCGATGAATGGGCCCAGGGCTTTATGCTTAACCTGCAATCGGGCTACACCGACGGCACCGTCGGCTTCGGCGTGGATGCATTGGGCATGCTCGGCGTCAAGCTCGACTCCAGCCCCGACCGCACCGGCTCTGGCTTGCTGCCCACCGACAATGGTCGGGCTGTCGACGAATACTCCAAACTTGGCCTGACCGGTAAAGTGAAGATCTCCGCCACCGAGCTCAAAATCGGCGCGCTGATCCCCGAACTGCCGATCCTCAAGCCCAATGACGGGCGCATTCTGCCGCAGACCTTCAACGGCGGATTGCTCACGTCCAAAGAATTCAAGAACCTGGTGTTTACCGGTGGCCGCCTGGACAAAGCCAAGGACCGCGACTCCACCGACTACGAAGACATCGCCCTCAACAACAAGAACAGCCGCTTCGTCAGCGGCGCCACCGGCAAGCACTTCAACTTCGGTGGCGTGGACTACAAATTCGCCGACAAGATCACCGGCAGCTACCACTTCGCCCAACTCGACGACGTCTACCGCCAGCACTTCCTCGGCCTGGTGGCCTCACGCCCGATGGGCCCTGGCACCTTCGGCGCCGACCTGCGCCTGGCCATCAGCGATGACACCGGCAGCGCCCGTGGCGGCAAGATCGACAACAAATCCCTCAACGGTCTGTTCAGCTATGCCCTCAACGGCCACAAGCTCAGCGCCGGCTACCAGCACATGTCTGGCGATAGCGCCTTTCCCTACGTGGATGGGAGCGATCCGTACCTTGTCAACTTCGTGCAGATCAACGACTTTGCCGGCGCCGAAGAACGCTCCTGGCAAGCGCGCTACGACTACGATTTCGCCAAGCTCGGGATTCCCGGCCTGAGTTTCATGAGCCGTTACCTGTCGGGTGACAACATCAAGCTCAGGAACGGTGAGACCGGCAAAGAGTGGGAACGCAACAGCGAGATCCGCTACATCGTGCAAAGCGGCACATTCAAGGATGTCGCCCTGCGCCTGCGTAACGCCACGTACCGTTCCAACTATTCGGCCCGTGATGCGGATGAAGTACGCGTGCTGGTGAGTTATAGCCTCGCACTTTGGTAAGTAGCCTCTAATAACAACAAAGACGGAGATAAAAATGACCTATTCACTGCGTAAATTGGCCCTCGCCGCCGGCTGCATGCTGTTCGCCGGCCAACTGCTGGCCACCGACGAACCCAAACGCCCGGAGTGCATCGCCCCGGCCTCGCCCGGCGGTGGTTTTGACCTGACCTGCAAACTGGCGCAAAGCGCGCTGGTCAACGAGAAGTTGCTGAGCAAGCCGATGCGCGTCACCTACATGCCCGGCGGCGTGGGCGCGGTGGCCTATAACGCGGTGGTAGCACAGCGCCCGGCGGATGCGGGCACGCTGGTGGCCTGGTCCAGCGGTTCACTGTTGAACCTGGCCCAAGGCAAATTCGGTCGTTTCGATGAAAGCGCCGTGCGTTGGTTGGCGGCGGTGGGCACCAGTTACGGTGCCATTGCCGTCAAAAGCGATTCGCCCTACAAGACCCTCGACGATCTCGTAAAAGCCTTGAAGAAAGATCCAGGCAGCGTAGTGATCGGTTCCGGTGGCACCGTCGGCAGCCAGGACTGGATGCAAACCGCACTGATTGCCAAGGCCGCCGGGATCAACCCGCGTGAACTGCGCTATGTGGCCCTCGAAGGCGGCGGCGAAATCGCCACCGCCCTGCTCGGTGGCCATATCCAGGTGGGCAGTACCGACATTTCCGACTCCATGCCGCACATCCTCAGCGGCGACATGCGCCTGCTCGCCGTGTTCGCCGAAGAGCGCCTGGACGAGCCGGAAATGAAGAATATTCCTACCGCCAAAGAGCAAGGCTACGACATCGTCTGGCCGGTAGTTCGCGGCTTCTACCTCGGGCCAAAAGTCAGCGACGCCGACTACGCCTGGTGGAAAGACGCGTTCGACAAACTGCTGGCCTCCGAAGACTTCGCCAAGCTGCGTGACCAGCGCGAGCTGTTCCCGTTCGCCCTGACCGGCCCGGAGCTGGACACCTACGTGAAGAAACAGGTGGCTGACTACAAAGTGCTGGCCAAAGAGTTCGGCCTGATCCAGTAAACGCCCCTCCGTGGGAGCGGGCTTGCCCGCGAAAGACTTCAACGATGACGCGTGCTGCCTGGATACACGCGGCGTCCTTGCGTTCTTCGTGAGCAAGCGCGCGCCTACAAGAGTCTCCAAGGAGTTTCCTATGCTCTTACAACGCATTTTCGCCTCGGTGATGCTGCTGGCCTGCGCCGGTCTCGCGCTGATGGCCTGGCCGTATCAGGCGGCATTTTCCTACGAGCCGGTCGGGCCTCGTGCCTACCCACTGCTGATGCTCGGGCTGATGAGCCTGGGCCTGATCTACATGCTGTTCCGCCCACAACCGACCAAGCACACCGAGGAAGAACCCGCCCTGGACCGCGACACGCTGGTCAAGATCGGTATCTGCGTCACGTTGTTGATCGTGTTTGCCGCGACCTTCGAGTCCCTGGGTTTCATCCTCAGCAGCATGCTGATCGGCATCCCGATGGCACGCCTGTATGGCGGCCGCTGGTTGCCGAGCGTGGTGATCGTCACCTTGATGGCTATCGGCCTTTACCTGCTGTTCGATAAAGCCATGGATGTACCGCTGCCCCTCGGCCTGCTTGAAGTTCTGGAGAACTGATATGGATACGTTCAGCTATTTGGGCCAGGGCTTCGGCGTTGCACTGACCCCTTATAACCTGGTGACCGCCCTGTGCGGCACCTTGATCGGCACCGTGGTCGGCCTGCTGCCGGGCCTGGGCCCGATCAACGGCGTGGCCTTGTTGATCCCCATCGCGTTCGCCCTGGGCCTGCCGCCGGAATCGGCGTTGATCCTGCTGGCAGCGGTGTACCTGGGCTGCGAGTACGGCGGCCGTATCAGTTCGATCCTGTTGAACATCCCTGGCGAAGCCTCCACCGTGATGACCACCCTCGACGGCTACCCGATGGCCCGCAAAGGCCTGGCCGGTGTAGCGCTGTCGTTGTCGGCATGGAGTTCATTCATCGGCGCGTTCATCGCCACCTGCGGCATGGTGCTGTTTGCGCCTTTGTTGGCCAAATGGGCGATTGCCTTCGGCCCGGCGGAATATTTCGTACTGATGGTCTTCGCGATTGTCTGCCTCGGCGGCATGGCCGGTGACAAACCGCTGAAGACATTTGTTGCAGCGCTGATCGGCCTGTTCCTCTCGGCCGTCGGTATCGACGCCAACAGCGGCGTGTACCGCTTTACCGGCGACAACATCCACCTCACCGATGGCATTCAATTTGTGGTGTTGGTGCTGGGCCTGTTCTCCATCAGCGAGATTCTTTTGCTGCTGGAAAAAACCCACCGTGGCCAGGAAGCGGTGAAGGCCACTGGGCGGATGATGTTCAACCTGAAGGAAGCTTCCTCGGTGTTCGTGGTTAACATCCGCTGCGGCCTGCTGGGCTTCATCATGGGCGTATTGCCAGGTGCCGGTGCAACGCTGGCGTCAGCAGTTGCCTACATGACCGAGAAACGCCTGGCCGGTGCCAGCGGTAAATTCGGCCAGGGTGACATGCGCGGCCTCGCTGCGCCGGAAACCGCGATCGGCGCTTCCGCGTGCGGCGCGCTGGTGCCGATGCTGACCCTGGGCGTGCCAGGTTCGGGCACCACGGCGGTGATGATCGGCGCCCTGTCGCTGTACAACATCACCCCCGGCCCACTGCTGTTCCAACAACAGCCGGACATCGTCTGGGGCCTGATCGCTTCGTTGTTTGTCGCCAACATCATGCTGGTGATCCTCAACATCCCGATGATCCGCATCTTCACGCGCATCCTCGCCGTGCCGAACTGGGCGCTGGTGCCAGTGATCGCCATCATCACCGCGATCGGTGTGTACGCGGTTCACGCCACCACCTTCGACCTGTTCCTGATGGTCGGCATCGGCATCTTCGGCTACCTCCTGCGCAAGCTGGACTTCCCGCTGTCGCCGGTGCTGCTGGGCTTTATCCTCGGTGGCCTGATGGAGCAAAACCTGCGCCGTGCACTGTCGATCTCCAACGGTGCGCTGGACATCCTCTGGTCAAGCCCGATCACGTTCGGGGTGTGGGTGCTGACCGTGCTGATGCTGGCCTTCCCGCTGGTGCGTATCTACCGTAAACGTGCCCTGCAGCGTCGTGCCCTGGCCGATGTCTGAGGTCACCTTTAAACAATGGTGGGCAACACCGCTGGTCGGCCTGGCCGGCGGTTACCTGGCCAGCCTCGTCGGCTGGCCTTTGCCGTATATGGTCGGCTCGTTGCTGGCGATCATTCTGGTGCGCTGCCTGACGCCGTGGCAGTTGGCGGAGATTCCCGGCGGGCGCAAATGCGGCCAATGGGTGGTGGGCATCGGCATCGGCCTGCACTTCACCCCGGTGGTGATCGAGCAGGTGATGAGCCACTTCGGCCTGATTTTCTTCGGCGCGCTGATCACCAGCGTGTCGAGCATCGTCGGCGTGTGGTTGATGCGCCGCAGCGGTGAAGACCGCGCCACTGCGTTTTTCTCCAGCATGCCGGGCGGCTCCGGGGAGATGGTCAACCTCGGCGCACGCAACGGCGCGGTGCTCAGCCGTGTCGCGGCAGGGCAGAGTTTGCGCGTGCTGGTGGTGGTGCTGTGTGTGCCGGCGATTTTCAAGTATTTGCTGGAAGGCGGTGCGCCGCAGTTTCATCCGGCGCCCGTGAGCTGGACGTGGCTGGCGCTACTGTTTCCGCTTGGCGCACTGGTGGCCTGGGGCTGGCAGCGTTTGCGCCAGCCCAACCCGTGGTTGTTCGGGCCGCTGCTGGTAAGCGCGACTGCCAGTGTTGTCTGGGACTTGCATATCGGCTTGCCCGACGGCGGCAGCCAGATCGGTCAATGGCTGATCGGCAGCGGTTTGGGCTGCCACTTCAACCGTCAGTTCTTTCGTCGGGCACCGTCGTTCATGGCCCGTACGCTGGTAGGTACGGCGTTGACAATGGCGCTGGCGACATTGGCGGCAGTGGGCTTGAGCGCCCTGACGCAGTTGGACTTGCGCTCACTGACGCTGGGCATGATGCCGGGCGGCATTGCCGAAATGAGCCTCACCGCCGAGACCCTGCAACTGTCGGTGCCTTTGGTAACGGCGATGCAGGTCATGCGCTTGTTGTTTGTGCTGTTTCTGGCGGAGCCGCTGTTCCGGCACTGGAACCGCCAGCCGGAATAAGTTTAAAGCCTTCACTGAATTCCAAGGTGGGAGCTGGCTTGCCTGCGATGCAGGCACCTCGATGTTTCAGTCAGACCGAGGGGATGCCATCGCAGGCAAGCCAGCTCCCACATTGGACGGTGTTGAACCTTAGAGTGGCGGCAACCGCCACTCAATCGGCGCCTCACCATTCTGCTCAAGAAACTTGTTGGTCCGGCTGAAATGCCCGCACCCCAGAAACCCGCGATACGCCGAAAGCGGCGACGGATGCACTGACGTCAGCACCAGGTGTTTGGTCGCATCCACCAGCTTTTGTTTGCCCTGCGCGTGGGCACCCCACAACAGGAACACCAGGTGCGGCTGGTGCTCACTGACCACTTCGATAACTCGGTCGGTAAAGAACTGCCAGCCTTTACCCGCATGCGCGTTGGCAGTGGCGCGCTCCACGGTCATGGTGGTGTTGAGCATCAGCACGCCCTGATCGGCCCAGCTTTGCAGGCAACCGTGGTTGGGAATGTCGATGTTCAGGTCGCGCTTGAGCTCTTTGTAAATATTCACCAGGGACGGCGGCGTCGGCACACCCGGTTGCACCGAAAAACACAGACCATGGGCCTGGCCAGGGCCGTGGTACGGGTCTTGGCCGAGGATCACCACCTTGACCTTGTCCAGCGGCGTGGAGTTAAGCGCATTGAAAATCAGCGGACCCGGCGGGTAAATCTCTTTGCCGGCGGCATGCTCCTGGCGCAGGAATTCGCGCAGTTCGGCCATGTAGGGCTTGTCGAACTCATCCCGCAGGGCATGTTTCCAGCTGGGTTCGAGTTTGATACGGTCGCCTTCGGTCATGGTGTGTTCATCGTGTAAAAAAGAATGGGCGAACCCTAGGAAAGCCGACCCCGCTTGTCAATTGATCTGATACACAACCGGCACTTTCCGTTGAAGCGATCATACTGAACCTTCACTTTCTCGATTGAGGTCACGATGAACCTGCACTTCGAAGAGCTGACCGGCAGCGACGGTGCCCGCCTCGGCATCGCCAGCCTGGACGCTGAAAAGTCCCTCAATGCGCTCTCCTTGCCCATGATCCTGGCCTTGAGCGATCGCCTGGATGCCTGGGCCAAAGACCCGAATATCGTCTGCGTGCTGCTACGCGGCAATGGGCCAAAAGCCTTTTGCGCCGGCGGTGAAGTCCGCAGCCTGGCCGAGGCCTGCCGTGAACTCCCCGGCGAAGTGCCTGCCCTGGCCGCGCAGTTCTTCGCTGCCGAATACCGCCTCGACTATCGCCTGCATACCTACCCAAAACCACTGATTTGCTGGGGCCACGGCTATGTGTTGGGCGGTGGCATGGGCCTGCTGCAAAGCGCGTCGGTGCGTATCGTCACACCGAGCAGCCGCCTGGCCATGCCCGAGATCAGCATCGGCCTGTACCCGGATGTCGGGGCCAGTTGGTTCCTGTCGCGGCTGCCGGGCAAACTCGGTTTATTCCTTGGCCTCACCGGTGCGCACATCAATGGTCGTGATGCGCTGGACCTGGGCCTGGCTGACCGTTTCCTGCGCGATGACCAGCAAGAAGAATTGATCGAAGGCCTGCTGCAACTGAACTGGCAGGAACAAACCGCCATGCAGCTCAACAGCCTGCT
This sequence comes from Pseudomonas antarctica, assembly GCF_001647715.1. Classification (NCBI taxonomy): domain Bacteria; kingdom Pseudomonadati; phylum Pseudomonadota; class Gammaproteobacteria; order Pseudomonadales; family Pseudomonadaceae; genus Pseudomonas; species Pseudomonas antarctica. Next base: position 1,723,256 of record NZ_CP015600.1, on the reverse strand, counting down.
CAAGGCGCTGGCCCAGGAAGCCGTCAGCCAGCAACCCGAGGCGCAATGGTTACCACGCCGTGCGCAAATCGATGAATGGCTCGATGTGGGTGATGTGCAGAGTGCCTGGCGAGCCTTGAGCCCGTTGCGCGAACATGCCGACCCACTCTTCAGCCGCGCCGGCAAGACACTCAGTGAAGGTTGCCCGCTGACTGCGCACCTGGTGTGGGAACAGATCCAGCGGGCTCGGCACCTGTCTTTGGCCCAAGTGTTCCAGATGGAATACACCCTGAGTCTCAATTGCTGCCGTTACCCGGAGTTCAGCGAAGGCGTGCGGGCGCGTTTGATCGACAAGGACCAGCAGCCCCATTGGCATTGGCCCGATATCAACACAGTCCCGGACGCCGTAGTCCAGGCGCACTTTACCAAGGCGTGGGAAGGCAGAAACCCACTGGCCGACTTATCAGACTACTGACAGGTGATCAGTGCAGCCGCCTGACCGTGAATGAACAATTGTCCGGCTGGCTGTCCTGGCAGATGTAGACGTCCTGATTCAACGGATCAGTGGTGAGTTGCCAATGCAAAGTGGCCGTGAGTGACATGGTGTCGAGCTTCCCCGGCGTGTCATACCGCAAAGCCATCATCTGGCCGTTGCCCATGCGGTATAGGCACTTGTCCAGGTGGCCGTTTTCCCGCTCCTGCCCTTTGCCCGGCGTGAAGAGTGCGCCAATGAAACGATCGGCAAAATCATCCACGTCGACCTTGGGGCTTTGCCAGAGTGACTGCCCGCTGGAGGCTTGGAAATAACCGTCCGCATATTTGATCGATGAGGGATACGGACAGCCCTGCTCTGCCTTGAGCGGTGTAATCCCGGCTGTCGTAAAAAAGACTGCACACACTAATTGTTTGATCATGAGGCGCTGGTTCCATTAGCCCACTGGTTCCTGGACACGCACAACGGCGCTCCCACAGTGAACTGCATCTGAAACACTGACGATAGCTGTTAAAACTGACAGTACCGATAAACCGCAGCGCAAAAAAAGCGGCGCTTGATGCGCCGCCTCACGTCCAGACCTGCTACCGGTGGCCGCCGCGCCCCCCTCCATGATCAGATCCACGACCTCGGCCACCATTGCCCCAGTGACCGCCTCCCCAGCCCTGGTTCGGGTACGGCCGGTAAGCAGGCCTTGGGTAATAACGCGGCGCTGGCTGGTAGTAACGCGGCGGCGCGTAGTAACTGCGTCCATACGAGTAGGTGGGGCAACCGTAGTAATAGGCCGGCGCCGGTGCGGTATAGACCTCCGAGCGATAGTAAGTGGCGCCGCCATCGTAATAAGGCACACACGCAGAAAGGGTCAGGCCGAATAAAGCGCTAAGCAGCAGTCGTCGATACATGGCGGCCTCCTGGACCGCGGGAGAGCACCTCCAGCGACGCTGGAGGGCGGCATTCATCTTTCACTGAATGACGAAACATCTGACATCAAAAACCGAATCTGGTGCGTTTCTGTAACAACTTGGTACATCTGCGCTGCAGCCAGGTGTCGTCCGGCTCGCCAACGCCCTGGGACTGACCTTTTCCAACAACCGGGTTTCTGTCAGCACTGCGGCATCCACGCTGAATGGCCTGGTCAGCTAGTTACAGCGGTAATCGCCTCATTACTGTGCGCCGGCGCACCGACCTGACGCACAACCCTTCGCGCGCAAGCCCCACGGCGCCCATGCCGGGCTGAAAAGCCGGGCGCTTGCCTCACTTGGCACGACTCTCGCTTTACCTCCCTCGTGCAGGATTTATTACAGGTTCGCGGCACCACAATTTGCAATGGCTGACTAGGGTTCCGGCTCGCTGATCGCGAGTGGCTGGTCCGAGAGTTGGCGACCTCCAGTTGAGGTTACACGGCGGGATAAAAGCCCGGGAGACAAGCCACCGTTCACGGTGCCGCGTTGCTCCTGCTCGCCCTTGATCAACTGGAGAAGCCCCATGCCCTCAATCCGTTTACCCGCCCTGCTCGCCGCCGCCTTTGCCGCCTTGATGAGCGTTCACACCCAAGCCGCCCCCAAAGACCACTTCAGTGTGTGCTGGACCATCTACGCCGGTTGGATGCCGTGGGAGTACGCCGGCAGCCAAGGCATCCTCGACAAGTGGGCCAAGAAGTACGGCATCAAGATCGACATGGTGCAGCTCAATGACTATGTCGAATCCATCAACCAGTACACCGCCGGCCAGTTCGACGGCTGCACCATGACCAACATGGACGCCCTGACCATTCCTGCCGCCGGAGGCGTGGACAGCACCGCGCTGGTGGTCAGCGACTTCTCCAACGGCAACGATGGCGTGGTGATCAAGGGCACCGGCAAGACCGTGGCGGACCTCAAGGGCATGAACGTCAACCTGGTGGAACTCTCGGTGTCCCACTACCTGCTGGCCCGCGCCCTGGAGTCGGCCGATCTCACCGAAAAAGACTTGAAAGTAGTCAACACCTCCGACGCCGATATCGCCGCGGCCTTCAACACCGACCAGGTGCAAGCCGTCACCACCTGGAACCCGATGCTCTCTGAGATCAAGGCCAAACCGGGCGTCACCGAAGTGTTCGACTCCAGCAAAGTGCCCGGCGAAATCATGGACATGATGGTGGTCAACACCCAGACCCTCAAAGACAACCCCAAGCTGGGCAAAGCGTTGACCGGCGCCTGGTTCGAAGTGGTTGCGCTGATGAACGCCAAAAACGCTGCCAGCACCGACGCGCTGGAGCACATGGCCAAAGCCTCCGGCACCGACCTCAAGGGTTTCCAGTCGCAACTGGACACCACCAAGCTGTTCGCCACGCCCAAGGAAGCCCTGGCCTTCGCCACCAGCGCGCAGTTGCCCGCCACCATGCGCAAGGTCGCCGAGTTCTCGTTTGAACACGGCCTGCTCGGCGAAGGTGCCAAGGACACCAGCGCCGTGGGCATGAGCTTCGCCAACGGCGTGACCAGCGGCGACAAAACCAACCTCAAGCTGCAGTTCGACCCCCGCTACGTGCAGATGGCCGCCGACGGCACGCTGTAAGAGGACCCGGCCATGCGCCTGATCAACCGTCACCCGGAACGCTCCAGCCGCCTGTTGTTGGTGATGCTGCCGTTCGCCCTGCTGCTGTTCGCCTACTTTTTGGGCTCGGCCGAGCGCCTGGCGGACAACCCCAACGACAAGCTGCTGCCCAGCGCCGTACAAATGGGCGACGCCATAAAGCGCCTGGCGTTCAGCGCCGACACCCGCACCGGTGAATACGTGCTGTGGCAAGACAGCGCGTCGAGCCTGCGCCGCCTGGCCATCGGCCTGGGTATCAGTGCCCTCGCCGGCCTGTGCCTGGGCATCGCCGCCGGAACGCTGCCGCTGTTTGGCGCGCCGTTGTCGCCGCTGCTCACGGTGCTGTCGATGGTGCCGCCGCTGGCGATCCTGCCGATTCTGTTCATCGTGTTCGGGTTGGGGGAATTGTCCAAGGTGATGCTGATCGTCATCGGCATCACACCGGCCCTGGCGCGCGATCTGGAACAGCGCGCCCGGGAAATTCCCGTCGAGTTGCTGGTCAAGGCGCAGACCCTCGGCGCCTCCACCTGGACTTTGATGCTGCGCGTGGTGCTCCCGCAATTGCTACCGCGCCTGCTGATCTCACTGCGGTTGATGCTCGGCTCGGCGTGGTTGTTCCTGATCGCCGCCGAAGCCATCGCTTCCACCGACGGTTTGGGCTACCGGATTTTCCTGGTGCGCCGCTACCTGGCGATGGACGTGATTTTGCCTTACGTGGTGTGGATCACCCTGCTCGCCTGGCTGATGGACTGGGGCCTCAAAACCCTGACCCGGCGTGCGTTCCCCTGGTACGAAGGAGCGCGGGCATGAGCTTTATCAGCGTCAACAATGTGTGGCAGCGCTATGGCGACCAGGTCGTACTTGAAGGGCTCAACCTGCAGGTCGATGAGGGTGAGTTCTGCACGCTGGTCGGCACCTCGGGCTGCGGTAAATCCACCTTCCTGCGCCTGCTGCTGGGCCAGGAAACTGCGAGCAAGGGCCAGATTCTGCTGGATGGCCAGGCGCTCGCCGCCGAGCCGGATGCGAGCCGTGGCGTGGTGTTCCAGCGCTACTCTGTGTTCCCGCATTTGACCGTGCTGGATAACGTCGCCCTCGGCCTTGAGCTGCCCCGCTCGCCGTTGCTGGGGCGGCTGTTCGGCAGCGCCAAACACCACGCACGGGAACAGGCTGCGGCACTGCTGCTCAAGGTCGGCCTGGGCCACGCGCTGGACAAATACCCGGCGCAGCTCTCCGGCGGCATGCAACAACGCCTGGCCATCGCCCAGGCCCTGATCATGAAACCTCGTGTATTGCTGCTGGACGAACCCTTCGGCGCCCTCGACCCGGGCATTCGTAAAGACATGCACCAGTTGCTGCTGGCGCTGTGGCGCGAAACCCGGCTGACGGTGTTCATGGTCACCCACGACCTGAGTGAAGGCTTCAGCCTCGGCACGCGCTTGCTGGTGTTCGACAAGGTTCGCCTCGACCCCCACGCCCCCGGCGCCTATGGCGCCCGCATCACCTACGACATCCCTTTGAACAGCGAGCGCCGCAAAGCGCTCGCCGCCGAACTTGGAGCCACTTCCAAATGACCGATTCCACTCAACTGTTCCCCCCGTTCGCGGAAGAGATGCTGCCCGGCGGCGGCCACCGCTCCTTCGTGCTCAAGCGCGGCCAACTGCTGCGCCTCACCGACATTCGTGGCGGTGCCAACGTCAGCCTGACCCTGCTCAACGCCAACGAAAAAACTGAGCGCCTGAACCTGCCCGACAGCCTCAAGTGCCAACACACCGCCAAGCTCACCAGCGGCCACTGCCTGTACTCGGACATGGGCCGCGTGCTGGCCGCCATTACCGCCGACACCTGCGGCTGGAGTGACAGCATCGGCGGTGTGTTGTGTGCGTCCGAAGTGGCCGAGAAATACGGCCAGGGCCGCTATCAGGAGCTGCGCAACGGCTTCTTTCGCAACGGCACCGATAACCTGCTGGTGGAATTGGGCAAGTGGGGGCTGGGGCTGTCCGACCTGCTGATGACCCTCAACCTGTTCAGCCGCGTCAGCGTAGAGAGCGACGGTGGCTTGCACTTCGTGCCGGGCAATTCCAAGGCTGGCGACTACATCGAGCTCTACGCGCCGATGGACACGCTGGTGGTGCTGACCGCCTTGCAACACCCGATGGACCCCAACCCGAACTACGCCCCACAGCCGCTGAAACTCAGCTGGATGAACGCCGACCCCAGTGTCGCCGAACACTGCCGCACCTCGCGCCCGGAAAACGAGCGCGGCTTTATCAACACCGACCGCCTGTTCGCCTGAGGAGCTGCCATGTCTATCGCACTGAAACACCCGGACGCGGCCGTGTACCGCGCCACTATTCCCGCCGGCGAGCCCTGGCTGATGGAGGTCAAGGCCGGCCAGACCTTGCGCATCCTCGACCTTGAAGGCAACCAGGCTGTCGACACGTTGTTCTACAGCCTTAAAAACCCGCGCGAGCGCTACGACGTGCAGCGCACGTTACGTCGGCAAAACAGCGTGTACCTGGGCACCGGCAGCGTGCTGTATTCCAACCTTGGCCAGCCGATGCTGACCCTCGTCGACGACACCTGCGGGCGCCACGACACCCTCGGTGGCGCCTGTGCCCAAGAGAGCAACACCGTGCGCTATGCCCTGGAAAAACGCTACATGCACAGCTGCCGCGATAACTACCTGCGCGCCTGCGCCCACGACGGTCGGCTGGGTAAAAGCGACATCGGGCCGAACATCAATTTCTTCATGAATGTGCCGGTCACGGCCGACGGCGGGTTGACCTTTGAAGACGGTATTTCCGCCCCCGGCAAGTACGTCGACCTGCGCGCGGAAATGGATGTGATCGTGCTTATTTCCAACTGCCCGCAACTGAACAATCCGTGCAACGCCTACAACCCGACCCCTGCGGAGTTACTGGTATGGAACTGAAACTCAAGCGCCTGCGTAAATGGTTGTTCACGCTGTGCCAATCCCGCGCCGGGCAGTGCCTGCAAAAACGCTGAAGGTTCCCTGTGGGAGCTGGCTTGCCTGCGATGGCGGTGAATCATCCAATAAATAAGGGGAGAGACACACCACCATCGCGGGCAAGCCCGCTCCCACAGTTGACCGCTTTCACCACCCGAGATTTGCGCCATGGACGACCCTGGCGCGTACCCCAATTGGCGGGACGGCCCGCAGGGTTTTGCCATGTTCGAAAAACTCTTGATCGCCAACCGTGGCGCCATCGCCTGCCGCATCCTGCGCACCTTGCGTGAGCTGCACGTCAAAGGCGTCGCCGTGTACGCCGAAGCCGATGCGGCCAGCCTGCATATCCAGCAGGCCGACGAAGCCTATAGCCTCGGTGAAGGCGCGGCGGCCAGTACCTACCTGGCGGTAGAAAAAATCCTCGCCACCGCCAAGGCCTGTGGGGCCAGGGCGATTCATCCCGGCTACGGCTTCCTCTCGGAAAACGCCGCCTTCGCCGAAGCCTGCGAAAACGCGGGTATCGCGTTTGTCGGGCCGACGCCTGAACAACTGCGCGTATTCGGTCTCAAGCACACCGCGCGGGCCTTGGCCAAGCAACACCAGATCCCGTTGCTGGAAGGCACCGAGCTGCTGGACAGCCTTGATGCAGCACTGTCAGCGGCCGACACGGTGGGCTATCCAGTCATGCTCAAAAGCACCGCCGGCGGTGGTGGCATTGGCATGCGCGTATGCCGCAGCGCAGCCGAGTTGAGCGACGCCTTCGAGGCAGTCAAACGCCTGGGGCAGAACAATTTCAGCGACGCCGGTGTGTTCATCGAGAAGTACATCGAGCACGCTCGCCATCTGGAAGTGCAGGTGTTCGGCGACGGCACTGGAGAGGTGATCGCCCTCGGCGTGCGCGACTGCTCCGTGCAACGGCGCAACCAGAAAGTCCTCGAAGAAACCCCCGCACCGAACCTGCCCGAAGGCATGGCTGAGGCCTTGTGCTCGGCCGCTATCACCCTGGCCAAAGCCGTGAACTACCGCAGCGCTGGCACCGTGGAATTTATCTTTGACAGCGCCGATGGCCACTTCTATTTCCTAGAAGTGAACACGCGCCTGCAGGTGGAACACGGCGTCACCGAGCAAGTGTGGGGCGTAGACCTGGTGCGCTGGATGGTGCAACTGGCGGCGGGTGAATTACCGCCATTGAGTGGGCTTGCGCTGCACCCCCGTGGCCATGCCATTCAAGCGCGACTGTATGCGGAAGACCCGGGCAAGGATTTCCAGCCGAGCCCTGGCCTGTTGACCCGCGTGGACTTCCCGGCTACCGAGGGGTTGCGGATCGATACCTGGGTAGAAGCCGGTTGCGAGATTCCAGCGTACTTCGACCCGATGATCGCCAAGCTCATTACATGGGCGCCGACCCGCGAACAGGCGCGCCTGGATTTGCATCAGGCCTTGAGCGACAGCCAGCTCTACGGCGTGGAAACCAACCGCGACTACCTGCGCCAGATTTTGCTGGCCACGCCCTTCGCCAGCGGTCGGCCATGGACGCGCTGCCTGGAAGGCCTGGTCTACAGCGCCGACACCTTTGAGGTGCTCAGCGCCGGCACGCAAACCAGTGTGCAGGACTACCCGGGGCGCCTCGGGTACTGGGCCGTCGGCGTGCCGCCGTCCGGGCCGATGGACAGCCGTGCGCTGCGCTTGGGTAATCGCCTGTTGGGCAATAGCGACGGCGCCGCCGCGTTGGAAATCACCATGAGCGGGCCGACGGTGCGCTTCAATTGTGCTGCCGTTGTGGCAGTGACGGGCGCCGATATTCCACTGTTGCTGAACGAGCAAGCGGTGCCGATGAATACCGCGCTGTTGATTGAGCCCGGTGCGGTCTTAAGCCTTGGCAGCCTCGCAGGACCAGGCGCGCGCAGTTACCTGTGCGTGCGTGGCGGGCTGCAAGTGCCGGACTACCTGGGCAGCAAAAGCACCTTCACCCTTGGCCAGTTCGGCGGGCATGGCGGGCGGGCTTTGCGCGCGGGTGATGTGCTGCACGTGTTGCCATTGCAGGACACAAGCGCGGGGCAACGCCTGGTCGCCGAACCCTTGGCGCAAACACGCACGCTGCGAGTGATTTATGGCCCGCACGGTGCGCCGGAATACTTCAAGCCCGAGTACATCGACACCTTCTTCGCCACCCAATGGGAAGTGCATTTCAACTCCAGCCGCACCGGCGTGCGGCTGATCGGGCCGAAGCCTGTTTGGGCGCGCACGGACGGCGGCGAAGCGGGGCTGCACCCGTCGAACATCCATGACAATCCCTACGCGATAGGGGCAGTGGATTTTACTGGCGACATGCCGGTGATCCTCGGGCCGGATGGGCCAAGCCTGGGCGGGTTTGTGTGCCCGGTGACGGTGATCGAGGCGGACCTCTGGCAGCTGGGGCAGCTCAAGGCTGGTGACAAGCTGCGCTTCGAGCCGGTGAACATTCAGACCGCCCGTGATCTCGCCTTGAAATGGGATCAAAGTGGGAGCGGGCTTGCCTGCGATAGCAGCCACTCGGTACTTCAAGCAGACCCCAGTGATGCCATCGCGGGCAAGCCCGGCGCCCACACTGGCCACCCTCCACTTAACCTCGAGTCGCCTGTGGTGCTGGACATCGGCCAAGCCGACACCCGCCTCGTCGCGCGCCTCGCCGGCGACACCCACCTGCTGCTGGAAATTGGCGCCGCCGAACTCGACCTGGTACTGCGCTTTCGCGCCCACGCCCTGATGCAGGCGCTTGCAGCCCGCGCCCTGCACGGCGTGATCGACCTGACGCCGGGCATCCGCTCCCTGCAAATCCACTACCAGCCCGAACAACTGCCACTGGCCGACCTGCTGCCGCTGATCACCACGCACTGGGCCGCCGTGTGCGCCACGACGAACCTGCAAGTGCCCTCGCGCATCGTGCATTTGCCACTGTCGTGGGACGACCCGGCGTGCCAGCTGGCGATCGAAAAATACATGACCACCGTGCGCAAGGACGCGCCGTGGTGCCCGAGCAACCTGGAGTTCATCCGGCGCATCAACGACCTGGCCAACCTCGATGAAGTACGCCACACCGTGTTCGACGCCAGCTACCTGGTGATGGGGCTGGGCGACGTCTACCTCGGCGCGCCGGTGGCGACCCCGCTGGACCCGCGCCACCGCCTGGTGACCACCAAATACAACCCGGCCCGCACCTGGACCGCCGAAAACTCGGTGGGCATCGGCGGCGCTTACCTGTGCGTGTATGGCATGGAGGGCCCGGGCGGCTATCAGTTTGTCGGGCGCACGTTGCAGATGTGGAACCGCTACCGGGAAGTTGCAGCGTTTGACGGCAAGCCGTGGTTGTTGCGGTTCTTTGACCAGATACGGTTCTACCCGGTGAGCAGCGATGAGTTAGTGCAAATTCGTCGCGATTTCCCTCTGGGGCGCTTTGAGCTGGGCATCGAGCACAGCCAGTTGAACCTGGCGGATTACCAGGATTTTCTCGCGCGGGAGGCCTCAAGTATCGACGCATTTCGCGCGCACCAGCAGCACGCTTTTAATGCCGAGCGCGAACGCTGGATCGCCAGCGGCCAGGCGCATTACGACAGTGAAGAACTGGCCACGCCAATCGGCGCAGACGCGCCTCTACAGGCCAACGAAGTCAGCGTCGACAGCCCTCTCGCCGGCAACCTCTGGCAAGTCCAGGTGGCGACGGGTGATCAAGTGTCGGCCGGCGATGTGCTGGTGGTTCTTGAGTCCATGAAGATGGAAATTCCGGTAGTGGCACCCTTCGCCGGTACCGTGCGCGAGATTCCGGTGCAACCCGGCAGCGGCATCAGCGCCGGGCAACGGGTGGTGGTGCTGGAACGTGACTGACTTTTCTTTTTCGACAGGCGGACAAGCCATGAATCTGCAACTGGACAACCTGCGCAATGCCTACCTCAGCGGCGACACCACACCCCGCGATCTGGTGCTGCAATTGCGCGAAAAAGCTGCGCAGTTGAACCCCGACTATCACCTGTTTATCCACCTGCTCAGCGTGGCGGAACTGGAGCCGTACCTGGCGGCACTGGACGCTCGCGAACCGTCCGAACTGCCGCTGTTCGGCGTGCCGTTTGCGATCAAGGACAACATCGACCTGGCGGGCATTCCCACCACAGCGGCGTGCCCGGCCTTTGCCTATGTGCCGACGCGCAGCGCGACGATTGTCGAGCAACTGATCGCCCTGGGCGCGGTGCCGCTGGGCAAGACCAACCTGGATCAATTCGCCACCGGGCTCAATGGCACCCGCTCGCCCTATGGCGCCTGCCCCAACAGTGTGTTGCCGGAGTATCCATCGGGCGGCTCCAGCGCGGGGTCGTCGCTGGCCGTCGCCCTGGGCGTGGCGAGTTTTGCCCTGGGCACCGACACCGCCGGTTCCGGGCGGGTGCCTGCGGCGCTGAATAACCTGGTGGGGCTCAAGGCGAGTAAAGGGCTGATTTCCACGGCGGGCGTGGTACCGGCGTGCCGTACGCTGGATTGCGTCACCACCTTTACCCGCACCGCGCGCGAAGCCAGCCAGTTGCTGGCGTTGACCGCCAGGCTGGACCCGCTGGACGCCTACAGCCGCCAGAACCCGGCCTGGAATGATGCCTCGGCGTTCGGAACGCCGAAGCCGTTTCGCTTTGGCGTACCCCGCGAGCAGGACCTGGAATTCTTCGGCTGCGAGCAAGGCCCACAGCTGTTCCAGCAGGCCATTGCGCGCTTGATTGCCCTCGGCGGCAAGCCCGTCACGCTGGACCTGTCGCCCTTCCTCGAAGCCGCACGCCTGCTCTACGAAGGGCCGTGGGTGGCCGAGCGCTACAGCGTCGCGGGTGAATTGATGGCGCGTGATCCAGAAGCGGTGTTGCCGGTGATTCGTGCCGTGTTGGCCAAGGCGCCAGCGGTGAGCGGCGTCGACACCTTCCGCGCTCAGTACCGTCTGCAAAGCTTGAAAGCGCAATGTGACCTCTTGCTGAAAGCACTCGATTGCGTGCTGACGCCGACCATCGGTCGCCCGGTCACGCTGGAAGAACTGCGTGCCGAACCGGTGCTGCGCAATGCCGAACTGGGCTACTACACCAACTTCATGAACTTGCTCGACTACGCGGCCGTCGCCGTGCCCAGCGGCTTGATGGAAAACGGTTTGCCCTGGGGCGTGACGCTGTTTGGTCGGGCGTTTACCGATCAATACCTGCTGGGTGTAGCCGATGCGTTGCAACGCCAGCAGGATGCGTCGCTGGACGCACCGGCAAGCAGCGCCAGCCACGACGTCACGCGGCTGGTGGTGTGCGGCGCGCACCTGCAAGGGCTGGCGCTTAACCCGCAATTATTACGCCGGGGCGCCCGCTTGCTGGAGCGCACCCACAGCTCAGCGGACTATCAATTGTTCGCCCTGGCCGGCGGGCCACCTTATCGCCCCGGCATGCTGCGGGTGAGCGAGGGCGGCGTGGCCATCGAGGTGGAAGTGTGGGAGCTGCCGAGCGGCGAACTCGGGTCTTTCCTGACCGGCATCCCTGCGCCCTTGGGCATCGGCAAGGTGCAACTGGCGGACGGGCGCCGGGAAAGTGGGTTCATCTGCGAGCCCTACGGTTTGACGGGTGCCCTGGATATCAGCCACTTCGGCGGCTGGCGTGGCTACCTGCACAGCTTGCAATAGCGCGGCGGCGCTGTATCGTGCGGGGAACTGCATAGCCCTGCCCGATACAGCCTGAACCGACCGATGACCACGCCAAACCTCTGCCCCGCCTGTGGTGCCCGCAACGACTGCGCCCTGGCCGACCCGCGCACCGCCGACCAGGCCTGCTGGTGCTACAGCGTCGCCATTGACCCGGCGGTACTCGAAGCCCTGCCCGATGAACTGCGCAACACCGCTTGCCTGTGCCCGCGTTGCGCGCAGGTGGAGGCGCAACTGCGTGAGGCGGGTTCAGCGTAATGCGCGTTGATCGTTTCCTCAGCAATTTGCCGCGTTTCAATCGCCAGCAAGTGCGCTTGCTGCTGGTTGAGCGACGGGTGACGGTCGATGGTGTGGCCGTCAGCGATCCGCACCATGACGTGCGCGAATTCAGCCGCGTGTGCGTTGACGATGAGGTTGTGCAGGCCGGCAAACCGGCACGTTATTTCATGCTGCACAAACCTCAAGGCTGCGTCAGCGCCACCTCGGACCCGCAACACGCCACGGTCCTCGATTTGCTGGATGAACCCGACAAGGGCGAACTGCATATTGCCGGCCGCCTGGATTTCAACACCACCGGGCTGATGCTGATCACCAACGACGGCCAGTGGTCACGGCGCCTGACCCAGCCGCAGACCAAATTGCCCAAGGTTTACCTCGTACAAACCGAGCAGGCCATCGGCCCGGAGTACGCGGTGACGTTTGCTGCGGGTCTGTATTTCGCGTTTGAAGACCTCACCACCCAACCCGCCGAGCTGGAACTGCTAGGGCCAAGGACAGCGCGGCTGAGCATCATCGAAGGCCGCTATCATCAGGTGAAGCGTATGTTCGGGCATTTTGATAACAAGGTGATCGGCTTGCACCGTGAGCGAATGGGGCCTTTGGAGCTGGATGCATCCCTTGCAGCGGGTGAATATCGGGCGCTGAGTGACGACGAAATCGCCCAAGTCTGACGACCGTTCGGCCGGTGATGGCAAAAAACCAGCCTATTGCCTTGCGAGGTGGCGGCTGTGCTGCTTGAATCAAGACGTCAGCCAAATTATGACTGGCGAGTCGCCTATAACCTCCAAGAAACACCTTGCCCCGCCCGCGCTTGATCTACGGGCTTCCCAGGCAAACAGCCCGCCATAACAACACCTCTCGGCCAGCCGCCATCGGACCGACATGGGCCCTCCTCTTCCAGGCGTATGCCTACCTGTCACAAAGCTCGTGCAGAGTGATCTGCGCGCACTACCCGCTTGCCAGGAGTCTTACGACATGAGGCCAGAAATCGCTGTGCTGGATATACAGGGTCAGTATCGGGTTTACACGGAGTTCTATCGCGCGGACGCAGCTGCCAAGACCATTATCCTGGTCAACGGCTCCATGGCCACCACGGCGTCCTTCGCCCAAACCGTGAAAAGCCTGTACCCGCAATTCAACGTGGTTTTGTACGACCAGCCCTACGCCGGCCGCTCCAAAATCCATAATCGCCATGAGAAGATGCTGACGAAGGAAATCGAAGGCCAGCTGCTGCTGGAACTCATCGACCACTTCGCCGCTGAACACGTGCTGTCGTTTTCCTGGGGCGGCGCGGCCACCCTGGTTGCCCTCGCCCACCGGCCGCGGCGCGTGGAAAAGGCGGTGATCAGCTCGTTCTCACCAGTGATCAACGCGCCCATGCGCGACTACCTTGAACGTGGCGTCGACTACCTCGGCAACCTCGACCGCGACCGCGTCGGCCACCTGGTCAACAGCACCATCGGCAAACACCTGCCGTCGCTGTTCAAACGCTTCAACTACAAACACGTCAGTAGCCTGGCCGAGCACGAATATGGGCAGATGCACTTCCACATCAGCCACGTACTCAACAGCGATCGGCTGTGCTACCTCAAGGCGGCCCGGCAGATCGACATTCCAGTGCTGTTTTTGAATGGCGAATGGGACGAATACACCAGCGCCCACGACGCCAAGTTGTTTGGCCAGCATGTGGCCAACAGCAGCTTCAGCACCATCCAGGCGACCGGGCATTTTCTGGACATGGAACACAAAGCGGCATGCCGGGATAGCCGAGAGGCCGTGGTGGGCTTTTTGAAACCGGAGCGGCAGGTTAGCCGATTGCGCTATCACCCAGGGCAGACGCAGCATGCCTTTGCGATCTGAACCGCTTATGTGGGAGCCGGGCTTGCCCGCGATGCAAGCGCCTCGGTGTATCGGTTGCACTCAGGTGACGCCATCGCAGGCAAGCCCGCTCCCACGCAAGCTTGCGCGAGCATGAGGTCCGTTCGTCGACTGGCTGGATGAACGCAACCCACACATTTTTCGAAGAAAAACTTCAAATCCCGGCGAACATCTGGTACAAAGTCAGCCGCTCTGAGCGGGTATAGTTTAGTGGCAAAACGAAAGCTTCCCAAGCTTTAGTTGAGGGTTCGATTCCCTCTACCCGCTCCACTCAAATAGTGCACTCACGTCAGGATAGTTCTGACGAGGGATGCGTAAAAAACCGGTCCCTGGTGACCGGTTTTTTTATGAGCGCGATTTGAGGTATCGGTCATTCGTCCGGTCAAACCTGTACAAATCAATATTTTTGTACAAGTATCAAGTCTGAGCGTTGGCACTTCGCCACGTACGATCCCGGAGCCGGGCAATGACACGTCTACTGGTTTCATTGTTACTGGTGTTGAGTCTAACCAGTTGCGGCAGCGTAGGGGTCGACCACTACGCCGACCAGCAGCCGCAGTTGGACCTGCAACGCTTCTTCAGCAAACCCGTCAAGGCCTGGGGGATTTTCCAGAAGCGTTCGGGGGAAGTGGCCAAGCGCTTTGAAGTGAATATCACCAGCCGGCGCGAGGGCAACGCTCTAATTCTTGACGAACGGTTCCTGTACAGCGATGGCACGCGCCAGCAGCGAGTGTGGACGTTGACACCCGATGGCCCTGGCCGCTGGCGCGGGCGCGCAGGTGATGTGGTCGGCGAGGCGATCGGCGAAGTGGCGGGTAACGCACTGCGTTGGCGCTACCGGCTCAACCTGCCGGTGGACGGTTCGGTGTACGAAGTCAGCTTGGATGACTGGATGTACTTGATGGACGAGGACACTTTGATCAACCGTTCCAGCATGACCAAATTCGGCGTCGAATGGGGCCAGATCACGTTGTTCTTCCGTCGCCAATGAACGACCGAGAGTGAGGGTGAATCATGAATATGAAAATGCTGACCGAACTGGCGGTAAAAGGCGAAGTGCGTGAGCTGGAACTGCTGTCGCTTGAGGGTGGTTTCTACATCGCGCGCGTCAGGTTGGATCATGTCGAGATGACGTTGCTGGACGATGATGCCAAGCCGATGCGTATCGGTTCCACCACGCATTTGCGCGACCTGTTGCAACGGGTTCCGCCGTTTCCCTGCGTGCTGGTGCAGCAGTGCGTGCACGATGAAATGTGCGGGGCACGGGAAGGGCCGATCGGCGCGTTGCGCATTCCGTTTACGTTGGCCTCGTCCCTTTAAGGTGACTTGCGTTTTTTGGCTCCCCTCCCCCTTGGTATGGGCGGCCTGGGAAGGCAAGCCTGTTGCCGTGCGCGTAAGAACCTACGCGGCGCGGTCCACGCGGTCCTGCGCCGCTTCCACCAGCATCAGCCCCAATTCAATCATTTGCTGAATGGCCAGGGCCAGGTAGCGATGGTGGGCGGGCAGGCTGTCGGCGAACTCGTTAGTCATGGCGCCAGCACCGGCAATGGTTTCGTAGGCGTTGGCGAGCAACGCTTCGGTGTTGGCTTCGGGGCGGACGCTGAACAGGGTTGCGGTGGGGTTACAGGAATCGGTACACATCGGTTGATCCTCGGTAAGGACCACCCCTCAAAGAGTAAGGGTGGCAGCTGTACGCAGGTTAGTAGACCGGGGAAATTCATCCGAAAACCGGCGCGCCCGAAGACGCCCTGCGTACAGTTACCAATAAGCACAGGCATGAAAGTGCCTGACGGTAAGGACAGCCGTACGCCGGATAAATTTTCATCGGGCTACTAAACCCGACCGCTGATGGGCAGCGGCAGACGAACCTTAAAGAGCTCACCCAAGACGCACAACTGAGACGATTCTGAGCGTTGTGTAGGCAATGCCGCAAGATACGAAACGACTCCCGACTCACCCAACGAGTTGCAACCTCCGGCAACAGAACACCCTGCAGATACGTTTGAACTCAACGTCTCGCGCACATCATTATTCTTAGCCATACCGGCCGACTGGCTAAACAAGGTGGCTAACATGAAGCGAAAACTGACACCGTTTGACATGGCTGGCGTGCTAGACAGTGAAGAAGCCATTAACGAATATTTAGCTCAAGTCCAGGCTGACGGTGATATTGCTGAGCATCTCAGAGCAATCGCATTTATCGCACAAGCTCGCGAAACGCTGACTCAGGCCAAACGAACACAAAACCCCGCAAATAGACGGTTTCTATCGACCTGAAATTATTCTTTTCAGAGACTTATCGATGCCCCAGAGCGGCCAATACGTGATCCGGATCATTGTATAAGGCACGCAATAATGCCTTTGCCGGCCCCTCTGGTTCACGTCGCCCCTGCTCCCAGTTTTGAAGCGTTCCCACCGGCACATCAATTGCCTTCGCAAAGCGTGCTTGTGAAAGTCCTGTGGCTTGTCGAATCTCTTTTACCTTCAACGCATCAACAAAAAATTCGCGGGATGGGGCGCGCTCACCCCGTGCGATTTCGTCCATCTGGGTCATGCTTTCGACCAGACGATTGAACAGTTTTTTCTCCATCACTCCCACCTTCGGTTAATTTCGCTCAGCACGCTCTTTTCCACCGCAGAGAGATCATCTTTGATGCCCTTTCGATAGATCAGGATCAATCGAATTTGATAGGCCATGCAGAGGTGGTAATAGATCACTCTGACACCACCCCTCTTGCCCCTCCCCTGCACAGCCCAGCGGATCTTTCTCAGACCATTGGTCCCTTGGATGACATCACCAGCAGTCGGGTTTTCGGCAAGAAATTCCTGGAACTCACCGTAGCTTTCCTCACTCAGTAGCGCTGGCAGGTCCTCGGTAAATACGGATGATTCGACAAATATCACACCTACGCCCATACGTCATTGGCGCATAGCAAGCTTATTCGGATCGTTTCCTATCACGCAACAGCCACTCGTCACTGATTGATAGGCATTCGAAAAGTGCGCCGGGATTTTTGAAGCGCGAACTTTACAACCATGCAGCCCATGCAATTACGTAGGACGGAACTGAGTTTTCCATCCGAAACGAGCCAGTCAACGGTCCACGGCTATCCCCCGCTGCACCACCCACGCCAACGGCAACGTCACCCACAACATCCCCGCCAGCGCCATCACCGCCAGCGGCACACCCAACGCATCGCCTAACCCGCCAAACACCACCGGCGCCAGCGCCCCGCCGCCTATTGTGCCGGTGTAGAACACCGCAAAAGCCTGCTCGCGCTTGCCGGCGCCGGCCAGGTCCGGTACGGCGCCGTAGAGCACCGAAGACGTGCCGTTCAGCACCAGGCCCAACACTGGCAACATCACCATCAAGCCACTCAGCGGCAGGTACACGGCGGCAACGATCAGCAGTGCAGTGCTGGTTTCCGTCAGCCATACGGTTTTCATCATGCCGATGCGGGCACCGAGGTAGCCGCAGAACAATTTGCCGAACGCACCGCCGATGAACAGCAGGGTCAAGGCCAGGCCAATACCCGCCGTACCCGCACCTTTGGCTTGCAGCAGGAACGGCAGGAACGTGAGGAAGCCCATGCGCACGGCACTGTCGAGGGTGCCGGTGAGTATCAGCGCACGCAGGCCAATGACCGAGCCGGTTCCGTTGAGCGGCCTGGCGTTTTTTGTGGTGGCGGATTCGCCAACCTGAGTAGGCACCCACCACCACAGCAACCCCGCCGCAGCCAACCCGAGCAACCCCAGCAGGGTGGCGCTGGCGCGCCAGCTGATGACAGTGAGCAGCAAGCCAACCAACCCCGGGATCAGGGTTTTGCCGATGTCGCCGGAAAAGTTGTACTGCGATAACGCTTGCTTGACCCCACCACCGTCCTCATAAGCATCGGTAATCATTGAAGAGGCCAGCGGGTGTTGGGTGCTCGCTCCCAGCCCACCCAATAGCAACGCCAGCAACAACATGCCAAGCCCGGTGGCTTGCCCCACCAATAAGTAAGCGATACCTGCCAACGCGGTGCCGCCCACCAGCAACGGTACACGGCCCCAACGTTTGGCGGCACGGCTGGCCATGAGTTGGAACACGGCCATCATCCCGGAGTAGGCGCCGCGCAACAGGCCGATTTTGGCGTAGGACAAGGTGAATTGCGCCTGCCAGATCGGCAGCAGCACATAGATGACGTCGGTGAGGCCATCGTGTACGGCGTGGGCGCTGCAACCGGTAATCAGCGCGCGGCGGCGCATGGATGTTTCGCGGGCAGGCACGGCGACGGCGTCGTTCATGGGGTTTGACTCAACTCAGGTTGATGAGGCTTCCAGCCGGTCAGGGCGATCAGCAGGGTCAGCAGTTGAAAACCGATAATCAGTGCCACGCAGCCGGCCCAGCCCCACTGTTCCCAGATCAATGCCGGTGCGATGGCACCGCAACTGCCGCCCAGGTAGTAACACGTGAGGTAAACCCCCACGGCGCCAGCCTTGTTGTCACCGGCGGTGGCGGTGATGAACGCATTGGCAGCGGCCTGGGCGAGGAACACGCCCGTGGAACTGAGCGCCAGGCCCACTACGATGCAGCCCAGCGAAGGCACCAGCGTCAGCGCCGAGCCACTGACGCCAAGCACGGCGGCAATACCCAGCAGCTCGGCGTGGGGCCGGGCTTTGCTGAAGCGGCCCGCAATGGGAATCACGATCAAGGCCAGCAAAAACACCATGTAAAGCGTGCCCAACGCCGCAGGGCCCAGGTTGAACGGCGGCAAGCCAAGGTACAAACCCGCGTAAGTAAAGGCCGCGACTTGGGAGAACAACACGCAAAAACCTACGCCGTAGGCGGCCAACAAAGGTTTGCGGAGAACGCCGGAGGATGAGGTTTTAAATCGCTCGGTTCGCGGCCGGTCAGCGGGTAACAGGAACTGGATAAACCCGCCCACCATCAGGCTCAGTACCGCCAACAATTCGAAGGCTTCCCGCCAGCCTACGTACTCAGTCATCACCCCCGTGACAAAGCGCCCGGCGAACCCGCCCAACACGGTACCCGCCACATAAAGGCTGGTGACTTCGGTGACCGTGCCGCCACGCCAACGGTCACCGATGTAGGCCACACTGGTCGCGAACACAACCGGAATCAACAGACCTTGCACGCACCGCCATACCAGCACTTCGGCAAAGCTGTCGGCATACGCGGTCATCAGTGCGGGCACCGCCAACAACAGCGCGGCCACGCTGATTACGGTACGTTGCTCGAAGCGCCCGGTCAGCCGGCTGACAAAGGGCGCAGAGACCGCCACGGCCAGGGTGGTGACCGTGATGCTCCAACCCGCGGCCTTGGCGCTGATATGAAACTGCGCGGCAAAGTTCTGCAGGATGCTCTGGGTGGCATAGAGGTTAAGAAACGCCGCGCAGCCACACAGGAACAGGGCAAGACGGGCACAATGCAGGCGCGGTTTCATGAAACCTCTCGTTTTATTTTGTGAGGTCTTTATAGAATGGCCGGCGGGTCTTAAACCAATACCGATTTCGAACCGATCAATACCCAGGGATCAGGATGCTCGACCTACGCAAGCTGCGTTACTTTCTGACGGTCGCCGAAGAATTGCACTTCGGCCGCGCAGCACTTCGCCTGCACTTGGCGCAGCCGCCGCTGACCCGGCAGATTTCAGCGCTGGAGGCGGAGTTGGGGTTCAAGCTGTTTGATCGCACCAGCCGCACGGTGACCCTCACCGCTCAGGGCCGTTCGTTCCTGCCCTATGCACGCGGGGTGTTGGAGCAGGTGGCGTTGGCACAGGTCATCGCCGGCAAACTGGCGGCGGGCACTGCGGGGCAATTGTCGCTGGGTTATGTCAGCTCAATCGCCTTGTCGGATCTGTTCAGCCAGGCGATCCAGGCCTTTGCGCAACGCTTTCCCGAGGTGCAGTTGACCTTGGTGGAATGCGCGTCCGGCAGCCTCGGCGCGCAAGTGGCTGACGGGCGGCTGGATATCGGGCTAAGTCGCCTATTGCCGCAGAATCAAGAGGTACAAGCACGATCGCTCGGTGAGGAACGCTTGGTGGCGGCCGTATCCAGCGACAGCCCTTTGGCCGGCCAGCCTGATGTCAGTTTGGCGCAGCTCAGTGCGTACCCGTTGATTCTGTTTCCGTCGGATTATGGGTCGGGATTGAACCAGTCCATCGAGCAACTTTATCGACACCACGGTGTGCCCCTGCGTGCCGGGCCGACCGGACGGCAGATCACCTCGATCATTGCGCTGGTGGCCGCCGGGCAAGGCGTGGCATTGGTGCCGGAATGCACGCAGGGCTTGAGGAATAAGGGCGTTACGTATAAGCCGATGGCTGAGGTAGATGCCTGTGCTCAGTTGCTGGTGCTGACCCCTACGGCAAGAAAAAGCGTATTGGCTGATGCGTTTCTCGCGGTTCTTGCGCAGTCTTCACACACCCGGTAACCCTTCGAAAAACCTCGCAATACCTCTCTCCAACGCCATTCCTGCGCGCTCATACACTGCCTACAACGCTTACCGAAACAACAGTCATCGACCGTTGGTAGGTAGAGTGTTGATAATTTATCTTCAGTGGTTATAGTCACCACCAACACACACCACAAGGAGGTGATGTGGATAGTCGATATTTGATAGGTCACATTGTTGCGGACGGCGGGTACCTGGTGCGCACCCGAGGCAGTCATCATCACTTCAAACACCCGAAAAAACCGGGGTTGGTGACAATTCCTCATCCAAAGAAGGACCTGTTGGACAAAACCGCCAAGAGCATTTTGAAACAGGCTCTGTTGAGCTAACCGTCCCTGGAGGGCCATAGACATGCTTTACCCCATCGCAATTTCAACCGGCGACGAGGATCACGCCTGGGGTGTGGAAGTCCCGGATATTCCTGGTTGCTACTCAGCCGGGGAAGACCTCGACGACGCCATGGCCATGGCCCGGGAAGCGATCGAAGGGCACTTCGAAATCCTCGCGGAGGATGGCGCGCCGATCCCCACCGCGCAAAAAGTTACCCTGCACGCGGCAAACCCACAGTACGCCGGCTGCACGTGGGCCGTGGTGGACATTGATGTCACCAAGTACCTGGGCAAGGCTCAGAAACTCAACATTACCCTGCCGGGTTATCTGTTGAATCGTATTGATGAATACGTGCTGAATCACCCGGAAGAAAAAAGCCGTTCGGGGTTTCTGGCATCCGCGGCGCTCAAGGTATTGCAACAGGACGGGTAGTTGCCCTTCAGCATCATCTGACTGCGGCAGCGACCGAGAAGCGCAAAGATGCCTGCTCGTCAGCCCTCGGATCTGGATTACCGCAATGTTTGAACCTGTACAACACACACCGAAAACCGTACTGCGCCAAGTGGTGGGCTGGGTACTGGTTTTGCCGCTGTTGGTCACATTTGTAAGGCTGCCATTTCCCCTTGGATTGATCCTGGGGTTAGGCGCCATTGCAGCGTCGGCCTATGGCGTGCGGTATGCCAGGCGACACGCCAGCCGACGCGTTAGCGTGTTCGCTGGGATCGTCACACTGCTCAATGTGATGTCGTGGGTTGCAATGGGTGAGGTCTCTATACTCATGGGGCTTTATAGGATCTCCTGGCTCTACGGGTACCCGTATTACTCTCATTGGGTGTATTGGAACGTTTGAGTGCGGGAGAATTTGATCGCAAGAATCGTAGTTTCCACTCCAGCCGCTGAAACTACAGTAGTGCTGTAGCTCAAAACGCACCCCCTTCGAGGAGCCCGCTCATGCCCTACGAATACAAGCTCATGCCCTCCCCCGTCGGCCAGCTCACTCTGGTGGCGCGCGATGGCAAACTCAATGCCATCCTCTGGGAAAAAGAGCGCGCCAACCGCGTGCGCCTGGGTGAGTTGCGCGAGGCTAACGACAGCTCTGTGCTCTTGGCAGCCGAGCAACAATTGAAGGAGTACTTCGCCGGCACCCGCCACCAATTCGAACTGGAACTGGACTTCACCGGCACCGAGTTCCAGAAGCAAGTCTGGCAGGCGCTGCTGACCATCCCCTTTGGCGAAACCCGCAGCTACAGCCAGATCGCCCAGCAGATTGGTAACCCGAAAGCCGTGCGTGCAGTGGGCGCTGCCAACGGGCGCAATCCCATCTCGATCATTGCGCCCTGCCATCGGGTGATAGGCGCGTCAGGCGGGCTGACCGGGTTTGCCGGTGGGCTGGAGGCCAAACAGTATTTGCTCGCGCTGGAAGGTGCAGGCCAGGCAGAACTAACGTTCTAGGGACAGGCGACAAAAACGTACAACGTTGCTCACCCTTTTAATTGTAAAAAGAAATTTCAAAGCGCGGCTGCGGTCCATAATTTCATCACCCACCTTTTGAGGAAAACGGTCATGAAATTCTCCGCAGTCTCGCAGTCTCTGTCCCGCTGGGCAGGCAGTGCCCGGACGTTCTACGCCGCCGTCGCACTGATTTTCCTGTGGAGCCTGAGCGGGCCTTATTTCCATTACAACGACACCTGGCAACTGATCATCAACACCTCGACCACCATCATTACCTTCCTGATGGTATTTCTGATTCAGAACACGCAAAACCGCGACAATGACATCCTGCATATCAAGATTGATGAGCTGCTGCGCGTGTCCAAGGATGCACAAAACGCCGTGCTGAGCCTGGATGGCCTGGACCGCAAAGAACTGGAAAAACTGCGCAACGAATACCGCAGCATCGGGGCGACGGGCAGTGTCAGCCTGAACAGCAGTTGCGGTGAAGCAGTAGACGATGCAGTACCGAGTAAAACCGATCTGAACCAGGCATAAAAAAACGGCGGTTGGAGATGCTCCAACCGCCGTTTTTCATTTCAAGTGACGGCTTCAACCGTCGCCCTGATGACCTTTACCGTAGGTCGATGCCAAGGCACGGGCCTTCTGCAGACGCTCTTCCAATCTAGGCAGCGTCTCATCTACCAGGGCCTTTATCTCCGGTACATCCGATGCCGCGCCTTCCCGTTTGAACAAGGCGATGGCGTCTTCGTTTTCCTTGACCTGCTGCGCCGTATAGGCAGCGTCAAAGGAGTCGCCGTCCTTGAGTTCAGGCATCAGGGTTTCAGCTTTGTCGACGATCTTCTCGCGCGGGGCCACCGGCAAATCGAGCTTCTTGGCAATCGCAGCCAGATGCTGGTTGGCCAGGGTGCGCTCGTTGATCACCTCGATGGTGTAGTCCTTGATTTCCTGGGACGAGGTTTTGGCGTGGGCCATGCGACTGGTTTCGATATCGGCCATACCTTTGGCCGAAGCCTGCTCGATGAATTCAGCAGGCGACTGGGCGAAAGCATTGCTGGCGCCGAGGCCCAGCAGCATCGCGAAACTGGCGGTGCGTAACCGGATAGCCATGCGGCTCATGATGGGTTCCTCCAGGGCAAAAATAGGTGCGAGAACACACACCTCGCCCTGAATTCGAATTTTCAGGGCGGCAAAGGTTTAGAAAAAACTTGCCAGTGCGACGAACGGTCGTCGTCGCCTCACGCCGGTTTGCTGCCAAACAGGCCCGGTAATGCGTGCGCTAGCGCGTTAATGGCGAAGCCGATAAACATCACGCCGCAGAGCTTGGTGATCAGGATTTCATGGCGCTGATACACCGTACGTACGCGCTGAGCTCCGACCACAGCGATCAGAATCGCGTAAGCCAGCAGACCACCGACAAAGCTCAGGAGGATCAAGGACGGCAGCATTGCCCAGGTCAGCAGCTCGGCGCGGCTGGACAGCAATGCAGTGAAAGTCGCCACCGCCACCGGGTAGGCCTTCGGGTTGGTCAAGCCAAACAAAATGCCGTGCCAAAACGGATGCCGCGCAGCGCCCTGAGGGGCATCACTGCTACGCCGTTGAGTGCGAATGGCGCGCCAGCCGAGCCAGAACAGATACAACCCACTGAGCACACCCAACACATCAAATGCACTGCTACCGACTTCCCGCGCGCCAACAATGGCGATCAGCGCCGTACTGCACCACACCACATCCCCGAGCAAATGCCCGCACAGGAAACCCGCCCCGGCGCGACGGCCGCGCGCAGCACCGATACCGAACACGGCCAGTACCCCCGGGCCAGGCGTAATGCCGTAGATAAAACCCGAAGCGAGGACGGCGAGCAGCAAGGATGGGGTCATGGGCGCGACTCTGACAGACGGTTTAGAGGTGCAGGGATTCTGCACGTTCTGGTGCTACGGGTAAAACTTCATGCCTGCGTAAGGCTTGACACGACAGGCTTGCAGACGCGACGCCAAGTCACCGACATGGGCCTCAAGCTTGTGCCCATCGGGGTCGAGAAAATAGAACGAGGCACCTTCACTGCGGTTGTCGCGCCACTCCTGCACACCGCCGGCTCGCAGGCGCGCCACCAGTGCGCTGAAATCACCGGCATCCGCCGTGAACGCGTAGTGAGTGTATTCAGCCGCGGGTGCCGACAGGCGCGATGGATCAAGCGACAAACACAGCCACAGACCGGGCAACGAGAGGTAGGCGCCGTTGTCCCAGGTGGCGTCGAGCTGAAGCTGCAACAGCTCATGGTAGAAGCTGACGCTGCGGTTCAAATCGGTCACGGCAAGGGTCAGGTGGTTGAGGCCTGAGAGCATGGTGTTGTTCCTGTTATTGGAGGCCTTCGGACAATACACCCTGCACCTGCCCAATCAACCACTGCAAACCCGAATCCCCACCCCGGCGCGCATGCCACGCCAGTTCAAAGGCAAACGAGGGAATATGAAACGGCGGCGGCACGGCCAACAGTTGCTGCTGATCAATGTTGAGCAAGCCCCTGGATGAGACGGTCAGAATCAGGTCCGTGCCCTGGATCAACTGCGGCGCCACGCCCCAGTGCGGCAGGCTGATCGCCACATGCCGCCGCTCACGAATGGCCGTCAACGCGCGCTCGATTTCCGGGGTACCACTGCCACGCATTTCCAGCAGCACATGCGGGCGCGACAGGTAGGTGGGCAGGTCGAGCGTGCCACTTTGCGCCAGGCTGTGGCGGTCCACCAGGCAGGTGTAATGCTCCTCGAACAAAGGCGTGGTGCGCAGTTCGGCGGGCATATCGGGGAAGACGCCGGCAGCCAGGTCGATATCGCCATTGACCACGCCGTCCACCATCCCTTCACGGCTGGCCTGGATAATTTGCAGGTCGATGCCGGGGGCTTCACGGCGCAACGTGCGCACCAGATCAGGCAGAAAAATGGCCGCGCTGTAGTCCGACATCGCCACGCGAAACCTGCGTTTGGCTGACGCCGGGTCAAAGCGATTCGGCGCCAACAGTGCCTGCACCTGGGCCAAGGCTTCGGCCAACGGCGTCGCCAATTCCAGGGCACGCGCCGTCGGCACCAGCGTGCCGCCCTGGCGTACCAGCAACGGGTCACTCAACACGTCTCGCAGCCGGGCCAACGCGTGGCTGACCGCCGGCTGGCTCAGGTGCAAACGCTCGGCAGCGCGGGTGACGTGTTGCTCGCTGAGCAAGGCATCCAGAATCACCAACAGATTAAGGTCGATGCGGCGAAGATCATTCATCAGCTGCATGCTCGGCATAAGAACTTTGAATTTAAATTTGCGCGACGAATAGCCTAGAGTCCAGAAAAACCTCTGGGAGATTCGAAATGACGACGTTGCATTGGGTAGGTTTGCTGGCGCTGGCGGTGATTGCGGGAGCGGTGGTGCCGTTTCAAAGTGCGATCAATGCCAACCTCGGGCGCGGCCTCGGTCACCCGTTGTGGGCCACGTTGGCGTCACTGCTGGTGAGCATAATCGTGTTGCTGCCGGTGATGCTGGCCCTGCGTTTACCGCTGCCGAGCCTGAGCTTTATCAGCAAGGCACCGCTGTGGATGTGGGCCGGTGGCGCATTTGGCGTGTGCTTTATTTCCCTGGCGTTGATGTTGCTGCCCAAGTTGGGCGCGTCAGGATTTATTGCACTGGCCATGGCCGGTCAGATTCTCGCCTCGCTGCTGCTCGATCACTTTGGCCTGTTCGGCCTGGTCGAGCGCCAACTCACAACGCCCCGTGTGCTGGGGGCGTTGTTGTTGATGGGCGGGGTGGCGTTGATTCAATTCAGCAGCACGCCCGCCCGGGCATTGGCAACGGCGGGCTGATCAACCCCGATCCAACGTGCGCAGCTTTTGCGGCAAGCCCCACAGCAGCAGCGCCGCCGCCAACAGTGCGCACACGCCGATCATATACAGCGCCGGGGTCGTGCTGCCGGTGAGGTCCTTGATCCGCCCCACCATCACCGGGCTGACGATGCCGCCGAACTGGCCCAGGGTGTTGATCACCGCAATGCCTCCGGCCGCACCGGCACCGGCGCCGGCCAGTAGCTTGGGGGGCAGGGTCCAGAACGTCGGGATCGAGGCGATAATGCCGGCGCCCAACATGCCCAGGGCGATGATCAGGAAGGTGGTGTGGTCGGCAAAGATCCCGGCACTGAAAAAGCCAATCGCACCGAGCACCACCAAGCCGCAGACAAACTTGCGGCGCTCGCCGGTGGCGTCCGACAGCCGCCCGATCACCACCATGCTGATTGCCCCGCACACATACGGAATCGCTGTGAGCAGGCCAATCGTCACCGGGCTCTGGGTGCCCGCGCTGCGGATCAGTTGCGGTGCCCAGAAGTTGAGGCCATAGGACGCCACCTGGATCAGGAAGTAGATAAACCCGAGCATCAGGAACCCAGGAATGCGGATCGCCGACAGCAGTGAGCCACTGTGCGCGTTCGGCTCATGCTGGGCGATACGGCTGGACAACAAGGTCTTTTCCGCAGGCGTCAGCCAATGGGCGTCTTCAATCCGGTCCTTGAGCAACGTCAGCACCAGAAAACCCAGGCCGATGCAGGGCAAGCCGCCGAGCAGGAACAACCAGTGCCAGCCGCGCATCTGTAGCACGCCGTCGAGATGTTCCAAGACCAGCCCCGAGAACGGCGCGCCGACCAATCCTGCGAACGCCGAAGCCAGGAACAGCAACGAGGTGATGCGCCCGCGAAAGTGCTGCGGGAACCACAACGTCAGGTAATACAACACGCCCGGCGCAAACCCCGCCTCCATCGCACCGATGATGAAGCGCAGGCCGTAGAACTGCCATTCGGCAGTGACAAACACCATGGCCGCCGTGGCCAGGCCCCACGACATCATGATCCGCGCGATCCAGCGGCGGGCGCCGACCTTGTACAGCATCATGTTGCTCGGCACTTCGAAAATCACATAGCCCACCACAAACAACCCGGCGCCCAGGCCGTAAGCGGTGTCACTCAGGCTCAGGTCGGTTTGCAACTGGAACTTGGCGAAGCTGATGTTGATGCGGTCAAAAAACGCGAACAGGTAACACACCATGATCAGCGGCATCAGGCGCCAGGCGACCTTGCTGACCAGGGCTTTTTCGGCATCGATTTCCGCGGCCGGGCGCACGCCTGCCTCTAACGTATTAGTGCTCATGCTTTCTCTCCAGCGGGCTGCTCAAAGGCGCCCGATTGTTTTTGTTGTCTGGTGCGGCGTTACAGCGTGGCGATGTAAGCGGGTGGTGAATGCAGGTCGCAATTGCGCCCCGCCTTGGCCACCTGGCCGGGCAGCTCATGGCCGAGCAGGGCCGGCAAGCGGCGGGACATATGCAACAAGTGCGGCAGGTCGATGCCGGTGTGAATCCCCACCTCCTCGCACAGGTTGACCAGGTCTTCGGTGCAGATATTGCCTGACGCACCCGGCGCAAACGGGCAGCCGCCGAGGCCGCCCAGGGCTGCATCAAAACGGCGGGCGCCGGCTTCGTAAGCCGCCAGCACATTGCACAAACCCAAGCCGCGGGTGTTGTGAAAATGCAGGGTCAAGTCGCTGGCGGGGACGCGCTGCAACACGCGCTTGACCAGGCGTTCTACCTGTCGCGGATTGGCCATGCCCGTGGTGTCGGCCAGGGTGATGCCCTGGATGCCCAACTCGCGGTAGGCATCGACGATTTGCAGCACACGGTCTTCATCAATCCTGCCTTCGAACGGGCAACCGAAGGTGGTGGCGATGCTGCCATTGAGGCGCACCGGGTAGTCGGCAGCAAAGCTGACAATGTCTTCAAATGCCGCCAACGAGGCCTCGCAGCGCATGCGCATATTCGCCAGGTTGTGGGTCTGGCTGGCGGACATCACCAGGTTCAGCTCATCGGCCCGCGACTCAATGGCGCGCTGCGCGCCTTTGAGGTTGGGGATCAGCGCGACATAGATAACGCCGGGGCGCCGGTGGATGCCCTGGAACACCTGCTCGCCATCGCGCAAGGCAGGAATGGCCTTGGGCGAGACAAACGAACCGGCTTCGATCCGCGAAAAACCGGCCAGGGACAGCTGGTCGATCAACGCAATCTTGTCGGCCGTCTCGACCCAGGTGGGCTCGATTTGCAAGCCATCGCGCGGGGACACTTCCTGCACGATCAGCGGGTCGCAATAGTCCGTGATCATTGCACCACTCCCGAGGTTTTCAGGCGTTGGATATCAGCGTCTGTCAGGCCGAGGCCAGCGAGGATGTCGTCAGTGTGCTGGCCAAGCGTCGGGCCCTGCCAGTTCACGGCGCCAGGGGTTTCGGAAAGCTTGGGCACAATGCCGGGCATCTTCACTGAAACGCCACCGGGCAGTTCGGCATTGAGCAGCATGTCGCGCGCCTGGTAGTGCGGGTCGCTGACGATATCAGCCACTGAATAGATACGCCCGGCCGGCACTTCAGCGGCTTGCAAGGCACTGAGCACCTGGTCGATGGGCTGGCTGCTGGTCCAGTGGGTGATTGCCGCATCGAGCAAGCCACTTTTGGCTGCGCGACCATCGTTGTGGGCGAATTCGGGCGCTTCGGCCAGGTCGGCGCGGCCAATGGTATGCATCAGGCGCTTGTAGATCGGGTCGCTGTTACCGGCGATTACCACATATGCGCCGTCGGCGGTCAGGTAGGTATTGGACGGCGCAATGCCGGGCAAGGCGCCGCCGCTGCGCTCACGCACATGGCCGAGCATGTCGTATTCGGGCACCAGGCTTTCCATCAGGTTGAACACACTTTCGGCCAGCGACACATCGACAATCTGCCCGTCGCCCTGCCCGGTCTTGACCCGCAGCAGCGACATCAACGCGCCAATCACACCGTGCAGTGACGCGAGGGAATCGCCCAGGCTCACACCCACCCGCGCCGGAGGCGAATCCGGGTTGCCGGTGGTGTAGCGGATGCCGCCCATCGCCTCGCCGATGGCACCAAAGCCCGGGCGGTCGCGATAAGGGCCCGTCTGGCCGTAGCCGGAGATACGCACCAGGGTCAGCTTGGGGTTGAGGGCGTGCAACACGTCCCAGCCCAGGCCGAGCTTTTCCAGGCCGCCGGGGCGCAGGTTTTCGATCAGCACGTCGGCGTCACCGAGCAGTTGCTTGATCAAGCCCAGGCCTTCAGGGGACTTGAGGTCCAGCGCCAGGGACTTCTTGTTGCGCGATTGCAGGTACCACCACAGCGACGTGCCTTCGTGCAGCTTTCGCCATTTGCGAAGCGGGTCGCCCTGGCCCATGGCTTCGATCTTGATCACTTCGGCGCCAAACTCGGCCATCAGCCGGGCGGCGAACGGCGCGGCAATCAGGGTGCCGATCTCGATCACCTTGATACCGCTCAACGGAGCCGTCATGGGGTGTGCCTCTTATTCTTGGAATGTGCGACCAAGGCTAGAGGACAAGGGGACGATAAATCCAACCGTCAGTTGGCAAGGAGCGTTCGCGAAACACGAACACTCAGATAATCGAACAGTAACCGACTGACCGGCGACAACTGCGCCTCATCGCGCACCACCACGATCAAGCGGCGATCCGACCAGGTATCCGTCAGCGGCACGGCGTGCAACCCCAACGCACGACCAAACAGCTCATAGGCCTTTTGCGGGAGGATGCCGATGCCCATATTCGCCTGGACCATCCGGCACATCGCATCAAACCCCGGCACATGGATGCGCAGGCGCAGCATCTTGCCCGCCTCGCGTGCGGCGGCGTGGGTGCGCATATTGATGGAGCTGGCGGCATGCAGGCCGACGTAATCGCTGTCGAGGGTTTCAGCGAATGCCAAGGTCTGGCGTGTGGCCAACGGATGATCCGACGGCATCAGCACCACCAGTTTGTCGTGGCGATAAAGCACGCAGGGCAGGTCTTTGGTGTCGGTGTCACTGGAGCAAATCCCCAGGTCCGCGACCCCATCCAGCACGCCTTGCACCACGCCATTGCTGGGGCGCTCTTCCAGGTCGGTTTTCACTTCGGGGTGCCGTGCGGAAAAATCGCGCAGGTCCTCTGGAAGGAACTGAATGATCGCCGACAGATTCGCCAGCATCCGCACATAACCGCGCACGCCGTGGCTATGTTCACCCAGTTCCAGGCCCATTTTTTCGACGTTGAACAGCATCTGCCGCGCATGGTGTAACAGGGTTTCGCCCGCAGCGGTCAGGTCCATCCCCTTGGCGCGACGCACAAACAAACTCACGCCCAGTACCTGTTCCAACTCCATCAGGCGCTTGCTCGCCGCCGAGACCGCAATGGCTTCACGGGCAGCCGCGCGGGTCAGCGTGCCTTCTTCGAACACCGCAACGAACAGTTGCAAGGTGATCAGGTCCAGGCGACGCACCAGGCTCTTGTGCAACATCAGAGACGCTCGGAGGCCAAGCGATTGATCTGCGCCTGTTCCACCACTGCATGCGGCGCGCCGTGGCGCACCGCCGCCAACATGGCCTGGCCAACGGTCTCGGTGCTTACCACCCAGCCTGGCTTGGCGCGACGCACAAACGAGAGCAACGGCCCGAGCACGGTATAGAAGGCTTGGTACAACGGCGTCTTCGAGCGCACGCCATGCAAGGGCTGGATAACCCCCGGCCGAAACAGGTACACCGCCTTGAACGGCAGACGCAGCAAGGCGTTTTCTGTCTTGCCTTTGATACGCGCCCACATCGACTTGCCTGCCTCGGAGCTGTCGGTGCCGGCACCGGACACGTAGATAAACGTCATTTGCGGGTTGAGCCGCGCCAGGGTACTGGCGGCGACCAGCGTCAGATCATAAGTGAGGTGGGTGTACCGGGTTTCATTCATGCCTGCCGACGAAACGCCGAGGCAAAAAAAGCACGCGTCAAACCCTTGCAGCAAGTTTTCCAGGGGCTGGAAATCCAGCATATCGCTGTGCAACACCTGGTGCAGCTTGCCGTGCTCCTGGGTCAACGGGGTGCGGCCGACGGCGACGACTTCCTGGACGTCAGCCGCCAGCAGGCACTCGCGCAGCACGCCTTGGCCGACCATGCCGGTGGCGCCGAATAGGAGAACTCTCATTGGGGGACCTCAGCGGCAAGCCGCAAGCTTCATGCTCAAGTTGAATGCAGTTCAGCTCGTAGCTTAACGCTTGCAGCATGCGACTGCTCCTTTTAGAACGCGCTGCGAAAGATCTCCTCAATCTGACGCTGATCGGCCCGCCGTGGGTTGGTCAGGCCACAGGCATCCTTCAACGCATTGGTCGCCAGCAGCGGAATGTCCTGCAGCTTGGCGCCCAGCTCGCGCAGCCCGGCCGGAATCTCGACATCCTGGGCCAACGTGCGAATGGCGGCGATAGCCGCCTGGGCGCCCTCTTCCGGAGTAATGCCCTTGATATCGGCGCCCAATGCACGCGCCACGTCGCTCAAGCGTTCGGCGCTGACACTGGCGTTGAAGCTTTGTACATGCGGCAGCAGCACCGCGTTGCACACGCCGTGGGGCAAGTCGTACAGGCCGCCGAGTTGGTGGGCCATGGCGTGCACAAAACCCAGGGAGGCATTGTTGAACGCCATCCCGGCAAGAAATTGCGCATAGGCCATGTTTTCCCGTGCAGCCTTGTCGGTGCCATCGTGCACCGCCAGGCGCAGGTTGGCGCTGATCAGTTCGATGGCCTTGATCGCGCAGGCGTCGGTGATCGGCGTGGCAGCGGTGGACACGTAGGCTTCGATGGCATGGGTCAAGGCGTCCATGCCGGTGGCGGCGGTGAGGCCCTTGGGCATGCCGACCATCAGCGCCGGGTCGTTGACCGACAGCAGTGGCGTGACGTTGCGGTCGACGATGGCCATTTTCACGTGGCGGGTTTCGTCGGTGATGATGCAGAAGCGGGTCATCTCGCTGGCGGTGCCGGCGGTGGTGTTGATGGCCACCAGTGGCAGTTGCGGCTTACTGGACTGATCGACACCTTCGTAGTCGCCGATATGCCCGCCATTGGTGGCGCACAGCGCGATCCCCTTGGCGCAGTCATGGGGCGAACCGCCGCCCAGCGACACGACGAAATCACAGGCATTTGCTTCCAGCAACACCAGGCCTTTCTCGACGTTCTCCACATTGGGGTTAGCTTTGGCGCCGTCGTAAATCACCGAGTCGATATCCTGCATCGCCAGCTTCTCGGCGATCATGCTGGCCACGCCGGCCTTGGCGAGACCCGCGTCGGTGACGATCAGCGCCTTGCGAAAGCCGTAGTTGCGGATGGCGGTCATGGCTTCGTCGAGGCAGTCGGTGCCCATGATGTTGACGGCGGGTATGAAAAAGGTGCTGCTCATGGCGAATCCTCAGAGGCGTTATGCCAACAGGATCAACCTGACTCGCCTGCGGCATCTTGACCAAGATCAACTCCGGCTCGTGATAAAGTCACCACCCAGCCGATTTCGAGTAGACCCGCCGCAATGATGGATTTCCAGGATATTGACGCCCACCTTGAAGACTGGAGCGCGCTGCGCAGCAGCGTGGACTTCAATGGGATTCTGATCGGCAACGGCGCCAGCCGGGCGATTTGGGAAGACTTTGCCTACGACTCGCTGTTCGAAAACGCGCGCACCGTCGAAGAAAAACCCCTGAGCCAATCCGAGCTGAGTGTGTTTGACGCCCTGCAAACCCGCAGTTTCGAACAAGCACTGGGCGCACTGAAAACCACCAGCCGGGTCAACAAAGCCCTGGCGGTCAGCTCAGCCGCGCCGCGCAATCGCTACTATGCGATCAAGGAAGCGTTGATCAACACCATCCACGCCGTGCACATTCCATGGCGCCTGGTGCAGCCCTCGACCCTGGCGACGATCAACGCGGAACTGGCCAACTACGCCACCGTGTTCACCAGTAACTACGACCTGCTCAACTACTGGGCGATCCTGCACACCCCGGGCATTGATGACCTGTTCCGCAGCGCCGACGCCAGCTTCGACCTGCGCAACACCCACACCGACGCCACGCGCATCCTCTACCTGCACGGCGGCCTGCACCTGGTGCGCAACCTCGACGGTACGGCGCGCAAATTGCCCTCCACCGACAGCACCTTGCTCAGCAGTTTTGCGATCAACAATACGATCAAGACTCTGGACGATGTGCCGCTGTTTGTCAGCGAAGGCAAGGTGGAAGAGAAGCTCAAGACCATCCGCAGCTCGGACTATCTGTCGTTCTGTTATGAGCAGTTGCTCAGCCATGAGGGCGCACTGTGCATCTTCGGCCATGATTTGGGGCCGCAGGATAAACACCTGGTGGATGCGCTTCGCCAGGCCAGGCTGACCACGCTGGCGATTTCGGTATCGGGGCGCAGCGACGGGTTTATTCGTCAGCAGAAGCGCCGGTATTCAGCGTTGTTTGAGGGCAGCGGTGTGGCGCTGAAGTTTTTTGCGGCACGGACACATCCGTTGGGTAATTCGGCGCTCTCGGTGCCGGTCGAGCGCTGATCACCTGCAACAAAGAAGGTCAACTGTGGGAGCTGGCTTGCCTGCGATAGCGGTGGGTCAGCAAACCGTGTGTCAACTGGCAGACCGCTATCGCAGGCAAGCCAGCTCCCACATTGATTGCATTTCAACTAGTGATCGCAGTCATTCCTCAGCACTGTGCACCACCACCAACAACTGCGCCTGCACCTCCCCCACCGAGCGAAGCCGGTGGGGCTTTTGCGCGTTGAAGTGCAGCGCGTCACCCCGCTCCAGAATCACCCGCTCGTTCATGAAATCCACTTCCACCTGGCCTTCATGCACGAATAAAAATTCCTCTCCCAGATGCTCCTTGAAGGTCTTGTCGGTGAACTCAGCCGGCGGGTAGATGATGAACGGCAGCAGGCTGCGCTCACTGACCTGATGCGCGAGCACCGCATAACCCGGCGCAGTGTCCGGCCGCTCATGGGCACGCACCAGGCTGTAGCTGTCGAGGCTGACGCTGTCTTCGCTGAACAGTTCTTCGACCTTCACGTTCAAGGCCTTGGCTAGTTTCAGCGCGGCGGCAATCGACGGCGTATTGAGCCCGCGCTCGACTTTCGACAGGTAGCTTTTGGTCATCCCGGACTTTTCGGCCAAGGACTCCAAAGTTACGCCAAGTTTTTTTCTCAATAATTTCAAACGGATAGACATTTGATGCGGTTAATCCATGCAGAAAAGCGAGAGCTGCGCTTGCCAATGACACAAAGTGTCATATAGCATCTTTAGTGTCATTTGCGTTCACCCAACAGCCTTGCTCGCGCTGGAGACCCGCAAATCCGACGTCCATTGAACCACCCAAAGGACACCGATATGGCCAAGACATTAGCACTCTCAAAAGACCAACTGGTCAAGCAAGCGCTGATCCAGATGCAAAATTCCCTGGCGGATAATACGTGGACCGACCGGCAAAAGCTGGCGCTCACGTGCCGCATTCTGTTCGAACACGGCCACGACTCCGGCCTGGCCGGGCAGATCACCGCACGTGGCCCCACGCCCGGCACTTATTACACCCAGCAACTGGGCCTGGGTTTTGACGAAATCACCGCCAGCAACCTATTGCTGGTCAATGAGGACCTGGAAGTTTTGGAAGGCCACGGCATTCCCAACCCGGCCAACCGCTTTCACACCTGGGTGTACCGTGGGCGGCCGGATGTGAACTGCATCATCCATACGCACCCCACTCATATTGCCGCGCTGTCGATGTTGGAAGTACCGCTGCAGGTGTCGCACATGGACCTCTGCCCGCTGTACGAAGACTGCGCTTTTTTGGAAGCCTGGCCGGGGGTGCCGGTGGGTAATGAAGAAGGGGAAATCATCACCACGGCGCTCGGCGACAAACGCGCGATTTTGCTCTCGCATCACGGCCAACTGTCCACCGGGGCGAGCATCGAAGAAGCCTGTGTGATCGCGCAGTTGATCGAGCGCGCGGCCAAGTTGCAGTTGCTGGCGATGGCGGCGGGCACGATCAAGCCGATCCTGCCGGCGCTGGGGCACGAGGCCCATGACTGGATCTCCAAGCCCAAGCGCCACGGCGCCGCGTTCAATTACTACGCCCGGCAGAGCCTGCGCCAACACGCCGACTGCTTGAACTGATTGCCCTTTTTCGACTGGAGACTTCCCATGTCCACACCCACTATTCACGGCATCATCGGTTACACCATCACGCCGTTCAGCGCCGACGGCCAACGCATTGACCTCGACGCCCTGGGCCGCTCCATCGACCGTTTGATCGACAGCGGCGTGCACGCCATCGCGCCCTTGGGCAGTACCGGCGAGGGCGCCTACCTGAGCGACGCCGAGTGGGATGAAGTCAGTGCCTACAGCCTCGCGAAAATCGCCAGGCGCGTACCGACTATCGTCAGTGTGTCCGACCTGACTACCGCCAAGGCCGTGCGTCGGGCCCGTTACGCCGAGGCCAATGGCGCCGACGTGGTGATGGTACTGCCGGCCTCGTACTGGAAACTCAGCGAAGCAGAAATCCTCGCCCACTATGCCGCGATTGGCGACAGCGTCGGCGTGCCGATCATGCTCTATAACAACCCGGCTACCAGCGGCACGGACATGTCGGTGGAGTTGATTATGCGCATCATCAAGCAGGTCGAAAACGTGACCATGGTCAAGGAGAGCACCGGGGATATTCAGCGCATGCACCAGTTGCATCGCCACAGCGACGTACCGTTTTACAACGGCTGCAACCCGCTGGCGCTGGAAGCTTTCGCGGCAGGTGCCAAGGGTTGGTGCACGGCGGCGCCGAACCTGATCGCGCAGCTCAACCTGGCGTTGTACGAGGCGGTGTTGGCCAATGATCTGACCAAGGCGCGGGCCCTGTTCTATCGCCAGTTACCGCTGCTGGAATTCATCCTCAAGGGAGGTTTGCCGGCGACGATCAAGGCCGGGTTGCGTTTGACCGGGTTGGAAGCGGGTGATCCAAGGTTGCCGGTGTTCCCATTGGGTGAAGCGGGGGTCGAGCAGCTTAGGACATTACTGCGATAGAGCCGTGGCCTCCTGTGGGAGCTGGCTTGCCTGCGATAGCATCGCCTCGGTTTAGCTGACAAATCGAGGTGCCTGCATCGCAGGCAAGCCAGCTCCCACATTTTGACCGAGTTCATTCATTACACAGCGACAAATAACAATAGTTCTCGATATCATTCATGGCTTTTCTACGTCGTGCTTCGTCAAGAAGGATAGCCATGTCTCGTCCCAAGCCCGACCCGTTGTCGGCCGATGCCTTTCGCGGGTTTTATGCAGATATTCTGTATTTCCTGCGCAAGCGCACGGACAACGCCAGCGACGCGGCGGACATGACCCAGGATGTCTTTACCCATTGGCTGGACTACCGCGACCGCGCGAAGGTCGAGCAGCCACGGGCGTTTCTGTTCCAGATGGCGCGCAACCTGCTGCGCGATCACTGGCGTAAACAGAAGGTACGGCAGACCGCCCACGCTGAGCCGGCCGACAGGGACGCCGAGCCGGTCACCGACGAGCAAAATGACCCGATGGCCGCCGCGCAGCGCCTGCAACGCCTGGAACAGTTGAAAGAAGTCCTCGCCGAACTCTCGCCCCGCAGGCGAGAAGCCCTTATGCTGCACCGCTTCGAAGGCCTGAGCCAGGCGCAGATCGCCGAGCGCATGGGCATTTCGACCAGCATGGTGGAAAAGCACATCGCTTTTGCCCTGCTGCATTGCAAGCGACGTCTTCACATTGACCCCGGCACGGAGCAGCCAGAATGAACCGCTTGAGCGACATCGACGCCCTGGACATCGAAGCGAGCGACTCCATTGACGCCCAAGCCGCCAGCTGGTTCGCGCGCAACCGCAATGACGCGGGGCGTGCCGACCGCAAAGCCTTTGCCGCCTGGCAGGCTGAGCCCGCCCATGCACGCGCCTATGCCGAATTCGAGCAACTGTGGGCCGACCTCGCCCAGTTGCAGCAACTGAACCAACCCGTGCCACTGCCCACGCGTAAACCCTCGTTCTGGCGCCCCGCCCTGGCCGTGGCGGCCGCGCTGGTCTGCACAGTGCTGACCACGCACATCGGCGCGCCTCGCGAGCTCTACCACAGCCAAATCGCCGGGCATGCCAAAGGCATGCGCACGCTCAACCTGCCCGATGGCAGCACGCTGTATGTGAATGCCAACACCCATCTGCGGGTAGATTTCAGCGCCCATCAACGCATCCTTCATCTGGACAAGGGCCAGCTGTACATCGAGGTCGCTGCCGACAAGGAGCGGCCGCTGTACGTGCAGGCCGGCGAGGCGAACGTGCGGGTGGTCGGCACCGGGTTTGATGTGCGGCGCAGCCAGCAACAACTGGTGGTCAGCGTCGCCCATGGCCAGGTCGCCTTCGCGGCGGACGCCAAAAGCCCCGTCACCTTGCTCGGCGCGCAGCAACGCGCAACTTACAGCTACGCCAAAGGCACTGTTCAACAGCAAACCCTCACGGGCGAAGACGTCGCCGATTGGCGCAGCGGGCACCTGTCCTTTCGCAATCGCGACCTGGCCAGCCTCATTGATGAGCTGAGCCTCTACCGGCCCCAGGCACCGTTGCAGGTCAGCAAAGCCGTGGCGCAACTGAAGCTCTCGGGCAATCTGGATGTGAATGACCCGGACGCCCTGCTCAATGCCCTGCCTGCCCTGCTCCCGGTAAAAACCGTGGCGTCGGCCGATGGCATCGTGAGAATCGAACCGATCAAGTAAGGCTCGCCCTCCATTTGAGAATATTTTGCATTCGCAGGTGTGGAATTTTTTGCCTGCGCCGTCTTCCTCCCGACTGTGTTTGATACGCACACCTTTTTGGCTATTTAGCCACCCCGGGGGATTCCATGTTTCGCGCGCCTTGCCACGCTTCGCACCTGTTTCTTCGACCGTCCCTGATTGCTACCTGCATGGCGTTCAGCCTCAGTGCCCAGGCCGAGACGTTCAAGCTGCAACTGCCCGCCCAGTCTCTGGCCACCTCGTTGAGCCAAGTGGCGCAGCAGGCGAAAATCCAGCTGCTGTTCGATGAAACATTGCTCAAGAACGTGCAGGCGCCGGCGCTCAATGGTGAGTTCACCCCGGAAGTGGCGATTCGCACCTTGCTGAAAAACGGCGAATTCACCCTGATCAGGGTCGGAACCACTTACGTCGTGCGCCCCGACGTAGGCAAGACCACCCACAGCGGCGCGATCCAGCTCGACGCCCTCAGCGTGATAGGCACGGGTAACGAAGTCGACGCCAGCACCGTCAACCGCTCCACCCTGACCCAGGCCGACATCGACCGCTACCAGTCCAACAACATCCCCAGCCTGTTGCAGACCTTGCCCGGCGTGAGCCAGGGCGGCTCGCTGAAACCCGGCGGCCAGACCATCAACATCCGCGGTTTAGGCGATGCCGAAGACGTGCCGCTGACCGTCGACGGCGCCACCAAGAGCGGCTTCGAGCGCTACCAGCAAGGCACCGTGTTTATCGAGCCGGAGTTGATCAAAAGCATCGAGGTCGAGAAAGGCCCCAACTCGCCGTTCACCGGCAACGGCGGTTTTGGCGGCACGGTCAACATGACCACCAAGGACGCCCCGGACCTGCTCCAGGACGGTCGCAACAGCGGCGCAATGCTCAAATACGGTTACTCCAGCAACGACCACGAACAGGTCTACAGCAGTGCCGTGTATGGCCGCACCGACGACGGCCGTTTTGACGCGCTGGCCTACCTGACCCAGCGCGACGGGGGTGATATGAAGGTGGCCGCCAAGTTGCCCAACGACAACAACGAGTACCCGGTCAACCCGCAGCGCTTGCCCAACAGTGCCCAGGATGTGGACGGCAAGCTGTTCAAGGTCAACGCGCACTTCACCGATGAGCACAGCGTTGGCCTGTCCTACTCGCGTTCCCACAGCAATCGCTGGACGCCCTTCTCCGCCGCCAGCTACCCGACGCCGCCGACCCAGGCCAACATCGACCGCTACGGCTACGAAGGTGCGTTGAAGCGTTTTTTAGCCCACCGCGACACTGTCGACACCACCTGGTCGGGCAAGTATGAATACACGCCGCTGGATAATCCGCTGGTGGACCTGACCGTCAAATATTCGCAGTCCAACACCGACCAGACCGACGAGCGCGACGCCAGCGCGTTTTTCCAACTGGCCACCGGCGGGCGCAAGATGGACACCGCCTACACCGACAAGCACCTCGACATCCGCAACGTCAGCCTGTTCGACACCGGGCCGTTGCAGCATGCGGTGACCGTCGGCGGGCAGATTCGCAGGCACATCCGCGAAACCGAGATGTGGATGCCTGGTGCCACGTACAACACCGCGCGCTATAACTATGGGCATTTCCAGCCGGGTTTCATGCCCCACGGCAAGGTCGATACCCACAGCTTCTTTGTCCAGGATGCGGTGACCGTCGGCGATGTGACCATCACCCCGTCCCTGCGCTACGACCACGTGCGCAACCGCGGCGAAGGCAACGATGCGCCGTACTACAACAACCCCGATCCGTCCTTCGGCCACGATTACAGCGACCGCACCTACACCGGCTGGTCACCGCGCCTGGCGCTGTTCTGGAACGTCACCCCGCACTTTGGGCTGTTCGCCAACTGGAGCAAAACCTGGCGCGCACCGGTCATCGACGAACAGTACGAAGTGCAAGGCCTGGGCAGCCGCACGGCCACCAGCGTTGACCTCGACCCCGAGCGCATCACGTCGATCACCGTGGGCAGTGTCGTCAGCTACGATAACGTGCTTG
This sequence comes from Pseudomonas antarctica, assembly GCF_001647715.1. Classification (NCBI taxonomy): domain Bacteria; kingdom Pseudomonadati; phylum Pseudomonadota; class Gammaproteobacteria; order Pseudomonadales; family Pseudomonadaceae; genus Pseudomonas; species Pseudomonas antarctica. The sequence continues at coordinate 1,683,513 of NZ_CP015600.1, read as the reverse complement.
CCCAGGACGACAACCTGCAAGTGCGCACCACCGTGTTCCACAACAAAGTCGAAGACGAAATCTTCAAGGCCACCGGCGTCGGCTGCCAGAACCAGGCCATCAATGGCGGCACCATTTCCAGCGCCTGCCCATCGGGGGCGATGCCCAACTACCGCAACATCGGCGGCCTGACCATCAAGGGCTTTGAGCTCGAATCGTTCTACAACTCCACCTACCTGTTCGGTTCGGTGTCGTTCGCCTACGCCAAAGGTGAACATGAAGGCGCCTACACCAACCCATGGGGCCCGGACGTGCCGGCACGTGATATTCCACCGACCAAATGGGTGCTGGTACTGGGCACTCACATTCCAGCCTGGGATGCCCAAGTGGGCTGGATGGGCCAGTTCATCGGCGCGACCGATCGCTTGCCGAGTAACAAATATTCCGGCGGCCCCGGCAGCAGTTTGGGCGACCTGTTCTACGACCAATACGGCAACAAGGCCTACAACACCCAAGGCCTGTTCGCCAAATGGAAACCGCAACAGGCTTACCTCAAAGGTACCGAGGTCAACTTCACCGTGGACAACCTGTTCAACAACAACTTCCGCCCGGCCTTGAGCGGCGACCGCGCCTACATCAAAGGCCGAGATGCGAAGATCAGCGTCACGCGGTTCTTCTGAGGTTAGGGGTGCAGCCGGCGATGCAGATTTCTCGGTCGGTCAGCACAACCGAGGCGATCCCTTCGCAGACTCGCTGAAGCTCGACAGCTCCCACATTGGTTCTCCATTCGCTGGCGATCTACTGTGGGAACTGTCGAGCCCCAGCGAGGCGGCGAAGGCGGCGGCACTGCCAACAGAGCGATTGAAACTGTACGGATAAATCCGCACCCAGCTGTAGGCCCGCTACCGGCAGGGGTTGTGGCTAGATGGGCTTCCCTTGAAGCCCTGCAGATTTCGGTCCCCATCATGAGCTCGCGCGAAAACACCGGCATGGCCCTCGGCCTGCTGGGCGTCATCATCTTCAGCCTGACCCTGCCCTTCACCCGCATCGTGGTGCAGGAAATCCACCCGTTGCTCAACGGCCTGGGTCGCGCGTTGTTCGCAGCGGTTCCGGCAGCGGCGCTGTTGCTGTGGCGCCGTGAGCGCTGGCCGACCTGGCGCCAGGTACGCGGGTTGTGCCTGGTCATCGCCGGCGTGATTCTCGGTTTCCCGGTGCTGTCGGCCTGGGCCATGCAAACCTTGCCGGCGTCCCATGGCGCGCTGGTCAACGGCCTGCAACCCCTGTGCGTGGCGCTGTACGCGGCGTGGCTGTCCCACGAGCGGCCGTCGAAAGCCTTCTGGGCCTGTGCGGCGTTGGGCAGTGCGTTGGTGTTGAGTTACGCGTTGATCACCGGCGCCGGCAGTATCCAGGCGGGTGATTTGTTGATGCTCGGCGCCATTGCCGTGGGCGGCCTGGGTTATGCCGAAGGTGGCCGGCTGGCCAAAGAGATGGGCGGCTGGCAGGTGATCTGCTGGGCGCTGGTGCTGTCGACGCCGGTGTTGATCGGCCCGGTGTGGTACCTGGCGGCGCAGCATCAAGGGGCGATTTCCATGCGCACCTGGTGGGCGTTTGGCTATGTGTCGCTGTTCTCGCAGTTCCTGGGATTTTTTGCCTGGTACGCCGGGCTGGCCATGGGCGGCATTGCACGGGTCAGTCAAATTCAGCTGTTGCAGATTTTCTTCACCATCGCGTTTTCGGCGTTGTTCTTTGGTGAACACATCGAGCCGATTACCTGGCTGTTTGCCTGTGGTGTGATCGTGACAGTGATGCTGGGACGCAAGACGGCGGTGCAGGCTGCGCCCCTTCCCAAGCCGAACGCTATTTAATGTGAAAGCAGGCCTGTGTGGGAGCTGGCTTGTGTGGGAGCTGGCTTGCCTGCGATGCAGGCAACTCGGTCCGTCAGAAAACCGAGGCGATGCCATCGCGGGCAAGCCCGGCTCCCACACAAGCCCACCCTCCCACATTTGATTTGCAGCGCTCTCAGCTCAAATAACCATCCGCGCGCAGCAAGGTTTCCAGGCAGTGTTCGCTGATCTGGTAGAACGCCTTCAGCTCCCGGATTTTTTTCAGCAACTGCGCGTTGTCCAACGGCTCGGCGCGTTTGACCGCCAGGATCATCTTGTTCTTGTTGGTGTGTTCCAACGAGATGAACTCGAACACCTTGGTCTCATAACCGCAGGCTTCAAGGTACAACGCCCGCAGGCTGTCGGTGACCATTTCCGCCTGTTGGCCCAGGTGCAGGCCGTATTGCAGCATCGGCTTGAGCAGCACCGGGCTCTGGATTTGCAGACGAATCTGTTTGTGGCAGCACGGCGAGCACATGATGATCGAGGCGCCGGAGCGAATGCCGGTGTGGATCGCGTAATCGGTGGCGATGTCGCAGGCATGCAGGGCGATCATCACGTCCAGTTCGCTCGGCGCGACGCTGCGCACATCACCGCATTTGAACACCAGCCCCGGGTGTTCCAGGCGCGCGGCGGCGGCGTTGCACAGGGTCACCATGTCTTCGCGCAGCTCAACACCTGTCACCTCGCCCTCGGCCTTGAGGGTGTTGCGCAGGTAATCGTGAATGGCGAAGGTCAGGTAGCCCTTGCCCGAACCAAAGTCAGCAACACGCACCGGCCGGTCCAGTTTCAACGGTGACGAAGTCAGCGCATGGCTGAACACTTCGATGAATTTATTGATTTGTTTCCACTTGCGCGACATCGATGGGATCAGCGCCTGCCTGGCGTCGGTTACGCCCAGGTCAGCGAGGAACGGCCGCGTCAGGTCCAGGAAGCGATTTTTCTCGCGGTTATGCTCCGCGGACGGCGCCTCACGCAGTTGCTGCGGCTTGCTTTTGAACAGCGAGCTTTTGTTCTTCTTGCTGTACTCCAACTGGGCTTCATCCGTCAGCGAGAGCAAGTGCGCGTTCTTGAACGACGCCGGCAGCAGCTCGGCAATCGCTGCCACGCCGTCCGCCAGCGGGAAGTTCTTGGTGATGTCGCGCGTCTTGTAGCGGTAGACGAAGGACAGGCACGGCTGCTCCTTGACCGTCACTGGCTTGATGATCAGCCGCTGCAACTCGGCCTCTTCACCGACGTACTTGGCCAGTACCAGCTTGATAAATGCATGCTGCGCGAGGCTTGCGCTCAGCAGTTCGATGAACTGGGCGTGATGATCCGGCGCAGGGCTGGCAGGTTGAGCAGTGACGGACATGAACAAAAACGCCTCGGGCTGGGAATGCCGGGCATTTTAGGGGGGATAGGCGTTGAGGGCACGGGGTTATTTGATCAACGGTCACTCAGCCGCCGCAAATCAAATGTGAGAGCTGCTTTGTGTGGGAGCTGGCTTGCCTGCGATGCTGGCACCGCGGTCCATCAGGCAAACCGAGGTGAGGCCATCGCGGGCAAGCCCGGCTCCCACAGAAAAGCAGCGCCCAAATAGGCTCAGGGGAGTTTGGGTTATTCGAGCACGATCAGCCGGTTCGGTAATTCGTTACGCGTCTGCGTCACCGGCACATGCACCTTGAGCAACTCGCCACAGGCTTCAATACACGCAATAAACCCGGCGAGCGTTTGCCCCTGTTTTACCTGCTGGGTAAACGCCTTGACGATGCCATCCCAACTGCTGTTATCCAGGTGTTTGGAAATGCCCTCGTCCACCAGGATTTCCACATACCGCTCCGCCTCGCAGACAAAAATCAGCACGCCGGTGCCGCCCAGCGTGTGGTGCAGGTTCTGCTCCAGAAACTGCCGGCGTGCCAGGTTTGACGCGCGCCAATGGCGTACCGAACGCGGGATCAAGCGGGTGGTGACCTTGGGCAGGCGAAACACCAGGCACAGCACAATAAACGTCGCCCACTGCGCCAACAGCAAGGTGTACATGGTCAGGTAGCCCGACAAGTAATGCACCACGCCAGGCACCACCAACGCAATCAGGCTGGCCCATAGCAGCGGGATGTAAGCGTAATCGTCGGCGCGGGCCGCCAGCACGGTGACCAGTTCGGCGTCGGTGGTTTTTTCAACCCGGGCGATCGCTTCGGCGACCTGGCGCTGCTCGTGTTCAGTCAGTAATGCCATGGTTGTAGATGCTCTTTTCTAGTTATTGTCATTACCCGCCGCACGTTCATTACCAGCCACCTGAGGCACCGCCGCCGCCGAAACCACCGCCGCCGCCTCGGAAGCCACCACCGCCGCCACCGCCACCGCCGCCGCGCCCACTGCTGCTGAGGATCGCCAGCAAGATAGCGCCAACCGGCAGGCCCAAGCGATTGCACAGCCATAACACGCCGATCAGCAGGATAAACAAGCCGATGGAAAACCCGGGATTATCCTTGGCGAAATTCGCATCCGCCACATGGGCCGGCACCGCCAGCGGCTCACCGCCCACCACTTGCACTATTGCCGCCACGCCGTCGCTGATGCCCTGGCTGTAATTACCGGCCTTGAACTTGGGCGCAATCACCTGGTTGATGATCACCCATGACTGCGCATCGGTCAGCACGCCTTCAAGGCCGTAACCGACTTCGATGCGCAATTTGTGCTCATCACGCGCGACGATCAACAGTGCGCCGTTGTCCTTGCCCTTCTGGCCGATGCCCCATTGGCGACCCAACTGGTAACCGTAGTCTTCAATCGGCACGCCTTGCAGGTCGGGGACGGTGACCACCACGATCTGGTCGCCGGACGTTTGTTCCAGCGCCTGCAACTGCTGGGTAATCTGCGCGCGCGTTGCCGGGTCGATCATCTGCGCGGCGTCCACCACCCGCCCGGTCAACGCCGGAAAGGTCAGCGCCGCCTGGGCCACACCGACGCACGCCAGCAACCACAGCGCCAAGCCTATCCGTAATAAACGCATCGACACCTCAGAGAAGCCTTATTTGAACTTCACTTGCGGCGCTTTATCGGCGTCGGCACTGGTGGCTTCAAACGTGGCGCGGATCGGCAAGTCGCTGTACATCACGCTGTGCCACAGGCGACCCGGGAAGGTGCGGATCTCGGTGTTGTAAGCCTGCACTGCCTGGATGAAGTCGCGACGGGCCACGGCAATACGGTTTTCCGTGCCTTCAAGCTGGGATTGCAGCGCCAGGAAGTTCTGGTTGGCCTTCAGGTCCGGGTAACGCTCGGACACCACCATCAAACGGCTGAGGGCACCGCTCAGGCCATCCTGGGCTTGCTGGAATTGCTTGAGTTTTTCCGGGTTGTCGAGGGTACTGGCGTCCACCTGGATCGAGGTGGCCTTGGCCCGCGCCTCAATCACGGCGGTGAGGGTGTCTTGTTCATGGGCGGCGTAGCCCTTGACCACTTCCACCAGGTTGGGGATCAGGTCAGCACGGCGTTGGTATTGGTTCTGCACCTGGCCCCAGGCGGCTTTGGCCTGTTCATCCAGGGTCGGAATCGTATTGATGCCACAACCGCTCAGCACGCTGCTGATCAGTAGCAGAGCCGCGGCCTTGAAGCCCCAGCGGTAATGTTGTGCTACTTGCATGGTGTCTCTCCTGCCCAAACTTGATGGAATTTGACGACTCACCCTATAAACCGCGCGCTTGGGGCATAATCCGCCACCACCACTGGAATGCATTGAGCCAATCAGCTAAAAGATGCCCAGCGCGATGTAGAGTTCAGAAGTGTGCGGTATTTATCTGAACAACACCCGAACAACAATAGACGCTCCCCACATTTTGGCCGATCAGCGTAATCGCTGTGCAGTGAGCCGAAAAAGGATATTCATGAAGAAGCTGTGTTTGCTCGGCCTTGTTGCCACTCTGGCCACTCACCCCGTATGGGCAGAAACAAAGCCTGCTGCGCTTAAAGACAAGGACGCCTTCGTCAGCGACCTGCTCAAGCAGATGACCCTGGATGAAAAGATCGGCCAATTGCGCCTGATCAGCATCGGCCCTGAAATGCCCCGCGAGCTGATCCGCAAGGAAATCGCCGCCGGCCGTATCGGTGGCACCTTCAACTCGATCACCCGCCCGGAAAACCGTCCGATGCAGGACGCGGCCATGCGCAGCCGGTTGAAGATCCCGATGTTCTTCGCCTATGACGTGATCCACGGCCACCGCACGATTTTCCCGATCAGCCTGGCCCTGGCCTCCAGCTGGGACATGGACGCCATCGGCCGCTCCGGGCGTATCGCCGCCCAGGAAGCCGCCGCCGACAGCCTCGACATCACCTTTGCGCCGATGGTCGATATCTCCCGCGACCCACGCTGGGGCCGCACGTCCGAAGGCTTCGGCGAAGACACGTATCTGGTCTCGCGCATTGCCGAAGTGATGGTCAAGGCCTTCCAGGGCACCAGCCCCGCCAATGCCGACAGCATCATGGCCAGCGTCAAGCACTTCGCCCTGTACGGCGCGGTGGAAGGCGGTCGCGACTACAACGTGGTCGACATGAGCCCGGTCAAGATGTATCAGGACTACCTGCCGCCGTACCACGCGGCGATCAAGGCCGGTTCCGGCGGCGTGATGGTGGCGTTGAACTCGATCAACGGTGTACCCGCCACGGCCAACACCTGGCTGATGAACGACCTGCTGCGCAAAGACTGGGGCTTCAAAGGCCTGGCCGTGAGTGACCACGGCGCGATCTTCGAGCTGATCAAGCACGGCGTGGCCAAGGACGGGCGTGAAGCCGCCAAGCTGGCGATCAAGGCCGGCATCGACATGAGCATGAACGACTCGCTGTACGGCAAGGAATTACCCGGCCTGCTCAAGTCCGGCGAGATCGAGCAAAGCGACATCGACAATGCCGTGCGTGAAGTGCTCGGCGCCAAGTACGACATGGGCCTGTTCAAAGACCCGTACCTGCGTATCGGCAAGGCCGAGGATGACCCGGCCGACACCTATGCCGACAGCCGCCTGCACCGCAGCGATGCCCGCGATATCGCGAGGCGCAGCCTGGTCTTGCTGAAAAACCAGAACAACACTTTGCCGCTGAAAAAGTCCGCAACTATCGCCCTGGTTGGGCCATTGGCCAAGGCACCGATCGACATGATGGGCAGTTGGGCGGCTGCCGGTAAGCCTGAACAATCGGTGACCCTGCTGGACGGCATGAACGCCGTGATCGGCGAGAAAGGCAAAGTGATCTATGCCCGTGGCGCCAACATCACCAACGACAAGGCGGTGGTCGACTACCTCAACTTCCTCAACTTCGATGCGCCGGAAGTGGTGGATGACACGCGCTCTTCGCAAGTGATGATCGACGAAGCGGTGAAAGCCGCAAAGGACGCCGACGTGGTCGTGGCTGCCGTGGGCGAGTCCCGTGGCATGTCCCACGAATCCTCGAGCCGTACCGACCTGAACATCCCACAAAGCCAACGTGACCTGATCAAGGCCCTTAAAGCCACCGGCAAGCCTTTGGTGTTGGTATTGATGAACGGCCGCCCACTGTCGATTCTCGATGAGAACAAGCAGGCTGACGCGATCCTGGAAACCTGGTTCGCCGGCACCGAAGGCGGCAACGCCATCGCCGACGTGCTGTTCGGCGACTACAACCCGTCAGGCAAGCTGCCGATCACCTTCCCACGCTCGGTGGGGCAGATTCCGACCTACTACAACCACCTGAGCATCGGCCGGCCGTTCACCCCAGGCAAGCCGGGCAACTACACCTCGCAGTATTTCGATGACGTCACCGGCCCCCTGTTCCCGTTTGGTTATGGCCTGAGCTACACCACGTTCAGCTTGTCGGACATGGCGCTGTCGTCCACCACGTTGAATAAAACCGGCAAGCTCGACGCCAGCGTCACGCTGAAAAACACCGGCAAGGTCGACGGCGAAACCGTGGTGCAGTTGTATATCCAGGACGTGGCCGGCTCGATGATCCGCCCGATCAAAGAGCTGAAGAACTTCCAGAAAGTCATGCTCAAAGCCGGTGAAGAACGCACATTGCACTTCACCATCACCGAGGAAGACTTGAAGTTCTACAACACCCAGCTCAAGTTCGCCGCAGAACCGGGCGAGTTCAATGTACAGATCGGGTTGGACTCCCAGGATGTGCAGCAGCAGACATTCGAGCTGCTCTGATCTAAAACTGTAAAGGCGGTCAGTGTGGGAGCTGGCTTGCCTGCGATAGCGGTGGAACATCCACCATCGCTATCGCAGGCAAGCCAGCTCCCACATTTGACTTCAGTGGCTGGGTTAACCCCGCCGATCCAACAGATTCACCACCAACCGATCAATCCACCCCCACACCCGCTGCTTCACGCGCCGCCACAACGGCCGTGCCTTCCACGCCTCCAGACTCACCGCCTGGCTCTGGGCAAAATCGCGCTCGAAACTGCCCGCCACGGCCAGCGTCAACTCAGGGTCCAATGCCTCCAGGTTGGCTTCCAGATTGAAGCGCAAATTCCAATGGTCGAAATTGCACGAGCCGATGCTCACCCAATCATCTACCAGCACCATTTTGAGGTGCAGAAAGCACGGCTGGTATTCAAAGATCTGCACACCCGCACGCAGCAAACGCGGGTAATAACGATGCCCGGCGTAACGTACGGAGGGGTGATCGGTGCGTGGGCCGGTGAGCAGCAAACGCACATCCACGCCGCGTCCGGCCGCACGGCGCAAGGCACGGCGCACGCTCCAAGTCGGCAAAAAATACGGCGTCGCCAGCCAGATGCGTTGCTGGCTACTGTTCAATGCGCGAATCAGCGACTGCAAAATATCGCGGTGCTGGCGGGCGTCGGCATAGGCCACGCGGCCAAGACCCGGCCCGGCCGCAGGCACCTTGGGCAGGCGCGGCAAACCAAAATGGGTAGAGGGCTTCCACGCGCGGCGCGCCACATTGGCATGCCATTGGCGTTCGAACAGTGCTTGCCAGTCCAGCACCAGTGGGCCGCTGATTTGCACCATCACCTCATGCCACTCGGCGGTGTCTTGCCCCGGCGTCCAGAACTCATCCGTGACACCCGTCCCCCCCACCAGCGCGATGCTCTGGTCGATCAGCAACAGTTTGCGATGGTCGCGGTACAGGTTGCGCACCCACCGCCGCCAGCTCAAGCGATTGTAAAACCGCAGCTCCACGCCCGCATCGGTCAGGCGTTTGCGCAGCCCCAGCGTAAACGCCAAACTGCCGTAATCATCAAACAGGCAACGCACGAGCACGCCGCGTTCGGCGGCCAGCACCAACGCCTGCACCATGGCTTCGGCGCATGCGCCGGCTTCCACCAGGTACAACTCCAACTCGACTTGCTGCTCGGCGCGGGCAATGTCCACCAGCATCTGCGGGAAGAAACTCGGCCCGTCGACCAGCAACTCGAACCGGTTGGCGCTGCGCCACGGAAACACTGCGCCGCTCATCTCAGCGCGCCGTAAAGATCAGTACCGCACCCACCGGCACCGACAAACTGATCGACTTAAGCCCCGCCGCCTTACGCAACGCCGCCACGCCCGGCGCCAGCTCGAAATCCTCGGCATGCAACACCACCGGCTCCAGGGTCACCACCTGGAAACGGCGGTCATCCAGGCGGGTGGCCAACAACTCGGCGCTGTAGGTTTGGGTCTTGCCACGCAGGGTGACGCTCAGCGGCAGGCGCAATTCCACCTGCGCGCCGGGGGCCAGGTCATTGATGGGTTGCAGGTTGATTTGCGCGCGAATCAACGCTTCGGGGAAGGTCTTGATCTGGAACAGTTCATTGCGCATGCGCTCATCGCGCAGCGGGATGCCGCTGTTGATCGACTCCAGCTCCACTTCCAATTGCGCTGCGCCCTGGCTGTCGACTTTGCCGTGCAACACCAGGAAGCGATGCACTTCAGCGATTTCAGTATTTTTGGTGGTGACAAACGACAGCCGTGAGGATTCGTTATCCAGGTACCAATCGGCGTGGGCAGGCAGGGCTGCACAGGTCAGCAGCGTGAAAGCCAGAGGTTTGGCATTGAACATAAAGACTCATGGGGAAAAAAACCTGGACGAACCTTAAGCGCAATATCACAAACGGCGCAAATCCAATGTGGGCGCTGGCTTGCCTGCGATAGCGGCAAGTCAGTCAACATCACCGTTGCCTGTGCCGCCGTCATCGCAGGCAAGCCAGCTCCCACAGGAGATTTGGGTGTTTCAGGGGGTCAGGCGACAGCCCTGGCGCTCACCCAGCCACCTTGCCGTGTGCGTGCGGCCCAACCCACTCGCCGTCACTTCACTGCGTTCCGGCGTGTCGATGAAGCGGCTGACGGGCACGTACTGCTTCACATACCCCAGGCAATAGGCTGCCGGATTGTTCTCCACATACCGGCACGAGCAATACTCCTTGGCCGTGTACGCCGCAATGATGTCGGGGAAGGCTTGCAGGTTGACGCGCTCGTGCCAGATCCAACCCAGCAGGGCGAGTAACAGCAGCAGGAAAACGCTGATAAACGGGTGACGGCGGATCATGGTTGCACCGCCGCAAGCACGCGTTTGAGCAGTTCGTTATGGCGGTAGCTGCCGTCGCGGTCATCGCCGTAGCGCACGATCACCAGGTGTTCATCCGGCATCACAAACAACGCCTGGCCCCAGTGGCCCAGGGCGGCGAAAGTGTCGGCGGGGGCGTCGGGCCACGGTCGGGCGGCGCCCTGCACTTCGCGGTTGAGCCACCATTGGCCGCCGGGCACGGCTTCGTCCTGGCCGGCTTTGTATTTGTCGAAGGGTTGGCGGTTGAAGGCGACCCACTCTTTAGGCAGCAATTGCTGCTCACCCCAGCGACCGTCGCGCACCATCAGCAGGCCGACGCGGGCCAGGTCGCGGGCGGTGAGGTAGGCGTAGGACGAAGCGACGAAGGTCTCGTCGGCATCGGTTTCCCAGGTAGCGTTGTGAATGCCCAGCGGCTTGAACAGCGCCTCCCACGGGTAATTCACATAGGCCTTGTGGCCGAGCATGCCTTTGAGGGCTGCGGACAAGATATTGCTGTCGCCGCTGGAATAACGGAAGGCCTGGCCCGGTGCGGCGGCGGCCTCGGTATCGGCGGCGAACTCGGCCATGTCGGCGCGGCCACGGGTGTAGAGCATCGCCACCACCGAGGATTTCAGCGGGGCGTATTCATAGTCTTCCTGCCAGTCCAGGCCCGAGGCCCAGTGCAGCAGGTCGGCCAGGGTGACCTTGGGGTGTTGTTTCATCGGCGGGTAGAAGCGCGCCGCCGGGTCGGTGAATTTGAAGCGGTTTTCGCCGTAGGCCACGCCGAGCACCGTGGCCATCAGGCTTTTGCTGATCGACCAGGTCAGGTGCGGGGTACTGGCGGTGGTGGGTGCGGCGTAGCGTTCGTAGATGATTACGCCATCGCGGATCACCAGCAGCGCGTCGGTGCGAATGCCTTGGCGGGTGGCGTCGTCACGGGTTGGAAAAGCGTAGGCATTGAGGGCTTCGACAGCGGGACCGTCGAGCGGTGTGCCCTTGGCCCAATCCTTGTCAGGCCAGGTTTCGGCGCGGGCGGTGACGGTGGCTAACAGCAGGGCAACGCACAACAGGCCTCGGACCATGGACACAAACTCAAGGGGGGCATTCAAGCCCGCGAGCCTAGCCTGGATGAGTGACAGTTTTGCTACGCGAGTCTTGATTGGATGCATGTTAATTGTGGGAAGGGGCTTGCTACCGATGGCAGTGGCTCAGTCAGCTTATCTGTAACTGATCCACCGTCATCGGGAGCAAGCCCCCTCCCACATTTGGATCGCGCTGCATCCGGTAGAAGGCGCCCTGCCGCGGCTGTCATCTAAGCGTCACTGGAACTTCATGGAGATGACACCGAGCCTACATAGCCTGAGTTTGGACAAACAAGTCGACCGGCCGGAACGTGGCTGGCACTCGGAGATTCGCCATGACTCAGATCGCCCGCATCAGCGACACCGGCAATGAACGCCGTCTGCAAGCCGAACGCCTGATTGGCGCGCAGGCATTGCAGGAAGCCCAGGCCCTGCGGTTCAACGTGTTCAGCGGCGAGTTCAACGCCAAGCTGAAAGGCGCGGAACTGGGTCTGGACATGGATGACTATGATGTTCACTGCAGCCACATTGGCGTGCGGGACTTGAACAGCGGTCGATTGGTGGCCACTACCCGTTTACTCGATCACCAGGCCGCCAGCACCCTGGGCCGGTTCTACAGCGAAGAAGAATTCAGCCTGCATGGCTTGCTGCACTTGCAAGGCCCGATCCTGGAGATCGGCCGCACCTGCGTCGACCCGGCCTATCGCAATGGCGGCACCATTGCCGTGTTGTGGGGCGAGTTGGCCGAGGTGTTAAATCAGGGCGGCTACAGCTACCTGATGGGCTGCGCGAGCATCCCGATGCACGACGGCGGCATCCAGGCCCACGCGATCATGCAGCGCCTGCGCGAACGCTACCTGTGCAACGAACACCTGCGCGCCGAGCCGAAAAGACCACTGCCGGCGCTGGACCTGCCGTCCAACGTGATCGCGGAAATGCCGCCGCTGCTCAAGGCCTATATGCGCCTGGGTGCGAAGATCTGCGGCGAGCCGTGCTGGGATGAAGATTTCCAGGTGGCCGACGTGTTCATCCTGCTCAAGCGCGATGAGTTGTGCCCGCGTTACGCGCGCCACTTCAAGGCGGCCATGTAATGGGCCGCCTGCGCGTGTACGGGCGCATCACCCGGGTGCTGCTGGTGGTGGCGCTGGGCTTGAGCATGGCCAGTGTGTTTGGTGTGTTCGAGCGTTTGGGTGTGGCCAATTCGATGGTGCGGCGCCAGCGCTGGTCGCGGTTTTTTATGGCGCGGCTGACCAACGCCCTGCCCTTTCGCGTGACAGTGCACGGTGAACTGCCGACGCAGCCAATGCTGTGGGTGAGCAATCACGTGTCCTGGACCGATATTCCGTTGCTGGGCGCTGTGGCGCCGATGTCGTTTCTGTCCAAGGCCGAAGTGCGCACCTGGCCGGTGGCCGGCTGGTTGGCGGCCAAGGCCGGTAGCCTGTTTATCCGTCGGGGTTCAGGCGACAGCCAGTTGATCCGCAAGCAGATGACCCGTCATCTGGAGCAACAGCACCCGCTGCTGATGTTCCCGGAAGGCACCACCACCGACGGGCGCAGCCTGCGTACCTTTCACGGGCGCTTGCTGGCCAGTGCGATTGACGCGGACGTGTCGCTGCAACCGGTGGCAATTCGTTACCTGCGCGACGGGCAAGTGGACCCGCTGGCACCGTTTATTGGCGATGACGATTTGCTCTCGCACCTGATGCGCCTGTTTGGCAATGACCAGGGCGATGTGGAAATCCATGTGCTCACACCGATTGCCTGCGCCGGGCAGGAACGCGCAGCGCTAGCGTTCCAGGCGCAGCAGGCGGTGCAAAAGGCGTTGTTCGGGCCGTTGCCGGAAACTGAGCAGGTGGCGGTGCGACCGGCGTTTGCTGCCTGAAACTGTGTGAGCACAATCAAAAATGTGGGAGCTGGCTTGCCTGCGATGACGATCTGCCAGTGAGTATATTGGTGGCTGACACACCGCTATCGCAGGCAAGCCAGCTCCCACATGTTTAGATCTCTGTAGCCAGATGGGCTTGTGCGAATTTCTGCAATTCGGGGTAGAACACCCGGAAGTCTTCGCTCAACGGCTCATACAAAACCCGCAACTCCTGCATCGCATGGCCCAATTCCTGGGGCTGTGTCAGGCGCCGCGAGATCCCACGCAACACCTGCTCCATCACCGCGAACTCACGGTACGAGCCCAGCCAATCATCCGCTGCCATATACGGCGCAATCTGCGCCAGCCGCCCCGGCAACTGGGGTTCGGCGGCCAGTACGCGATACACCTGCGACGTGAAGTGCTCCAGCGGCTGGTCGGCATACAGCGCCCAATCCCGCGCCAGGCAATGGTCGAAAAACACATCGAGGACGATACCGGCATAGCGCTTGCGGGTCAGGCTGAAGCGTGACAACGCCGCGCCTACCAACGGGTGGCTGTCGGTGAAACGGTCGATCGAGCGATGCAACTGAATCGCCGACTCGATTTGCGGGCTGAACTGCCCCTGCAGGCGGCCTTTGACGAAATCACCATAGAGGCTGCCCAGCAGTTGCGCAGGAAGTTGGCCGCCCAGGTGCAGATGTGCGAGATAATTCATGGCGCGCAGTTTAGCACTGCCGCCAACGTATCGTTATAACCCGATATACCGATTTGACCTGGGCTAAGACCAAAATCATATTGGTATATCGGGATATACCGATTTAAAGTTCGCCTCATCGCGATATAACGCTTTACGAAACCGAGCAACCGCCATGTCCATCGACCTCGACGAAATAATAAAAGCACTGGCACACCCAGTACGACGAGACATTCTCACCTGGCTCAAAGACCCGAAAGTGCAGTTCCCAGAGCAATTGCACAACCACGAATACGGCATCTGTGCCGGGCAGATCGACCAGCGCTGCGGCTTGTCCCAGTCGACCGTGTCGGCCCACCTGGCCACCCTGCAACGGGCCGGGTTGATCAGCAGCCAGAAGGCCGGGCAGTGGCACTTTTTCAAGCGTAATGAGGAAGTGATCCAAGCGTTCCTCGCGGCGCTCACGACTGAACTCAGCGCTGAAATCATCGAACCGCTGTAACCAAGGAAACGATAATGCCCCTCTCGCTACTCATACTGGCCCTGAGCGCCTTCGCCATCGGCACCACAGAGTTCGTCATCATGGGCTTGCTGCCCGATGTGGCGGCGGACCTGGGCGTGTCGATTCCCGGCGCCGGCTGGCTGGTCACTGGCTACGCATTGGGCGTGGCCATCGGCGCGCCCTTCATGGCCCTGGCCACCGCCAGGCTGCCACGCAAGGCCGCCCTGGTAGCGTTGATGGGCATCTTTATTGTCGGCAACCTGCTCTGTGCCCTGGCCAGTGACTACAACGTGCTGATGGTTGCCCGTGTGGTCACCGCGTTGTGCCACGGCGCCTTCTTTGGTATCGGTTCGGTGGTCGCCGCCAACCTGGTGCCGGCCAACAAGCGTGCTTCCGCTGTAGCCTTGATGTTCACCGGCCTGACCCTGGCCAACGTACTCGGCGTGCCGCTGGGTACCGCGCTGGGCCAGGAAGCCGGCTGGCGCTCGACCTTCTGGGCAGTGACCGTCATTGGGGTGGTGGCGCTGATCGGCCTGATTCGCTTCCTGCCGGCCAAGCGCGACGAAGAAAAACTCGACATGCGCGCCGAACTGGCCGCCCTCAAGGGCGCCGGCATCTGGTTGTCGCTGACCATGACCGCGCTGTTCGCCGCCTCCATGTTCACCCTCTTCACCTATGTCGCGCCGCTGCTCGGCGACGTCACCGGCGTGTCGCCCAAAGGCGTGACCTGGACCCTGCTGCTGATCGGCCTGGGCCTGACCGTGGGCAACATCATCGGCGGCAAGCTGGCGGACAAGCGCCTGGCGGCCACCCTGATCGGCGTGTTCATCAGCATGGCGGTGGTCTCCACGGTGTTGACCTGGACCAGCGTCGCGGTGATCCCGACTGAAATCACCCTGTTCCTGTGGGCCACCGCCTCGTTCGCCGCCGTACCGGCGCTGCAAATCAACGTGGTGACCTTCGGCAAGGCGGCACCGAACCTGGTGTCCACCCTGAACATCGGCGCCTTCAACATCGGCAACGCCCTGGGCGCCTGGGTTGGCGGCAGTGTGATTGCCCACGGTTTCGGCCTGACCAGCGTGCCTCTGGCCGCTGCGGCCCTGGCGATTCTTGCCCTGCTGGTGACCCTGATTACTTTCCGTCAGAGCGGCGATGCCGACCTGGCCCCTGCGACCAACTGATCAATCCACTTAAAGAGAAGGGTGTTATCCCATGACGACTATTTTCGATCCGATCAAACTGGGCGACCTGGAACTGTCGAACCGCATCATCATGGCGCCGCTGACCCGCTGCCGCGCTGATGCCGGTCGCGTGCCCAACGCGCTGATGGCCGAGTATTACGTGCAACGCGCTTCCGCCGGGCTGATCATCAGCGAAGCCACTTCCGTGACGCCGCTGGGCGTGGGCTACCCGGACACTCCGGGTATCTGGTCCAACGACCAGGTGCGCGGCTGGGCCAATGTGACCAAGGCCGTACACGGCGCAGGCGGCAAGATCGTCTTGCAACTGTGGCACGTTGGCCGGATCTCCCACGCGTCCTACCTGAACGGCGAAACCCCGGTGGCACCAAGCGCCATCCAGCCCAAAGGCCACGTGAGCCTGGTGCGTCCGCTGGCCGACTACCCAACGCCGCGTGCCCTGGAAACTGCTGAAATCGCCGACATCGTCGATGCTTACCGCGTCGGTGCCGAAAACGCCAAGGCCGCAGGCTTTGACGGCGTGGAAATCCACGGCGCCAACGGTTACCTGCTCGACCAGTTCCTGCAGAGCAGCACCAACAAACGTACCGACAACTACGGTGGTTCCCTGGAAAACCGTGCGCGCCTGCTGCTGGAAGTGACTGACGCCGCCATCGAAGTCTGGGGCGCCGGCCGTGTAGGTGTGCACCTGGCACCGCGCGCCGACTCCCATGACATGGGCGACGACAACCTGGCCGAAACCTTCACCTACGTCGCCAGCGAACTGGGCAAGCGTGGCATCGCGTTCATTTGCTCGCGTGAAAAAGAAGCCGGCGACAGCCTCGGCCCACAACTGAAAAAAGCCTTCGGCGGCCCGTACATCGCCAACGAACGCTTCACCAAAGACAGCGCCAATGCCTGGCTGGCTTCCGGTAAGGCTGATGCGGTGGCGTTTGGCGTACCGTTCATTGCCAACCCGGACCTGCCGGCGCGCCTGAAGGCCGATGCGCCATTGAATGAAGCGCACCCGGAAACCTTCTACGCCAAGGGCCCGGTCGGTTACATCGACTACCCGACACTGGCGCTCTGATCGTCTGAAACGCAAAAAGCCCCGGTTCGCAGGAACCGGGGCTTTTTACTGCGCCCTGGAATACACCAGAGATCTGAGGTGGAAGCGGGCTGGTGTGTAAGCGGGCTTGCTCGCGAATGCGGTGGATCAGTTAGCACACCTGTAGCTGACAGACCGTATTCGTGAGCAAACCCGCTTACACATTTGGAATGCGCACCAGCGCTGGGAAACATTCCTTCACAGCCTTGCAACAATATCGCTACAAAATACTTAGGCGGCTACCTATCAACCGCCCGCCAGCCCGTATATAAAGTCACCCCACCAATCGCTCGAAGGGACGATCGACTGTGTCTCGTCTGCACTGTTGACACAACTGGACGTAATTACGCATTTTGTCTTAATTGCGCAGGCTGGGACTCAGGCGCAGCATGTCCAGCCCTGCATCAACCCAGCGTTCAGCCTGCTGATGCAGTTGAAAGCTATCGGGCACCAGCAGCCACTGGCCAATGATCCCGTTGATATAGGCATGCATGCACACCGCCCCACGGGTGGTGTCGAGATTTTCCGGAAGTTGCCCGCGATGGATCGCGTTACGCAAGGTCAGGCCGATACGTAGGTTGCATTCCAGGCTATGGGTCTGGCGCTGGCGACGCATGTCACACATTTCATCGGTGAACTCGCACTTATGAAACAAAATCTCGTTGATGCGCCGGGTTTTCGGGTCCAGAGCCACCTGATGAAACAAATGAATCAACAACTTGCGCATACAGCCAAGCGGGTCGACTTCATCCTCGCTCTCACTGGCCCGGGCCAACTCGTCCAACGGTTCGTGCAGCGTGTCGAGCAGTGCCTGCAGCAAATCGGACTTGTTACTGAAATGCCAATAGATAGCCCCGCGCGTCACCCCGGCCAACGCGGCGATGTCCGCCAGCGTAGTCCGCGCAACGCCGCGCTCATAAAAGGCTTGTTCGGCGGCTTGGAGAATTTGGCTGCGCGTTTCCTGAGCTTCCTCTTTGGTGCGACGAACCATGGCAGTAAAACCTCAATCAAAACACGTGGGACTATCGGTAACGCTGCTTTAATAGGCGGTAACGATCATCTGAATAATTGTGGGACGACACCGTCATGGGCGCCGAACGTACTAAAATCGAGGCTTTGGCGGTTGCTTTGTCAACAATCCGCGAAGCCTGTCAAGAGTTTACAAACAACCATGAACGTAAGTATATTGCGTAGCAAGCTACTTATCTACTCACAGCTTGTTTTTTACCCTTCCACACTTCTTGTGCGCATTCTGCGCGCCTGACCCGAGGATCTTCATGCAACTTAAGCCAGCTGTTACCGCTCTGGTCACTGCCGTCGCCCTGGCATCGCTGCTCAGCGGATGTAAAAAGGAAGAAGCGGCTCCGCCCGCTCAAACCCCTCAGGTCGGCGTGGTCACCATTCAACCGCAAGCCTTTACCCTGACCACCGAGCTGCCGGGCCGCACGACGGCTTACCGCATCGCGGAGGTTCGTCCTCAGGTCAATGGCATCATTCTCAAGCGCCTGTTCAAGGAAGGCGGCGACGTGAAGGAAGGGCAACAGCTCTACCAGATCGACCCGTCGGTGTATGAAGCCACCCTGAAAAGCGCACAAGCGAGCCTGACCCAAACCAAGTCGATCACCGACCGCTACAAGCAGTTGGTCGATGAGCAAGCCGTCAGCCGTCAGGAATACGACACGGCCGTTGCCAACCGCATGACGTCGGAAGCCAACGTGCAAACCGCCCAGATCAACGTGCGCTACACCAAAGTGTTCGCGCCGATCTCCGGGCGTATTGGCCGTTCTTCGGTGACCGAAGGCGCACTGGTGAGCAATGGCCAGGCCGATGCCATGGCCGTGATCCAGCAACTGGACCCGATCTACGTCGACGTCACGCAGTCCTCGGCAGAAATGCTCAAACTGCGCCGCGACCTGGCAAGCGGTCAGCTGGAAAAAGCCGGCGAAAACGCTGCCAAGGTCAAGCTGACCCTGGAAGACGGCACCGCCTACGGCCAGGACGGCAAGCTGGAGTTCTCCGAAGTGTCGGTCGACCAGACCACCGGTTCCGTGACCCTGCGCGCCGTGTTCCCGAACCCTGAACACACCCTGCTGCCGGGCATGTTCGTCCACGCCCAGCTGCAAGCCGGCGTGAACAGCAAGGCTATCCTGGCACCGCAGCAAGGCGTGACCCGCGACCTGAAGGGCACTCCAACGGCGCTGATCGTCAACGCCGACAACAAGGTCGAGCAGCGTGAGCTGGTGGCCAACCGTACGTACGGTGCCTACTGGCTGGTGGAAAAAGGCTTGAACGCCGGTGACCGTGTGATCACAGAAGGCTTGCAGTACGTCAAGCCGGGCGTCGAGGTCAAGGTCAAGCCGGCCGACAACGCTAAGCCTGCTGACGCCGGCAGTGCTGCTGCTCCTGCTGCCGCTGCTGGCAAAGGGGAGTAATCCATGTCGAAATTTTTTATCGACCGCCCCATTTTCGCCTGGGTTATTGCCCTGGTGATCATGCTGGTCGGGGCACTTTCGATCATGAAGTTGCCCATTAACCAATACCCGGCCATCGCGCCGACCGCCATCGACATCCAGGTGACCTACCCAGGTGCGTCCGCACAAACCGTGCAGGACACCGTGGTGCAGGTCATCGAGCAACAGCTCAACGGTATCGACAACCTGCGTTATGTTTCCTCGGACAGTAACTCCGACGGCAGCATGACCATCACCGTGACGTTCAACCAGGGTACCAACCCGGATATCGCCCAGGTTCAGGTGCAGAACAAGCTGAACCTGGCGACCCCACTGCTGCCGCAAGAAGTGCAGCAGCAAGGTATCCGCGTGACCAAGTCGGTGAAGAACTTCCTGATGGTAATCGGTCTGGTGTCGGAAGACGGCAGCATGACCAAGGACGACCTGTCCAACTACATCGTGTCGAACATCCAGGACCCGATTTCGCGGACCGCGGGTGTAGGTGACTTCCAGGTGTTCGGTTCGCAGTACGCCATGCGTATCTGGCTGGACCCGGGCAAGCTGAACAACTACCAGCTCACGCCGGTGGATGTGAGTACCGCGATTTCTGCACAGAACGTGCAGGTGGCTACCGGCCAACTGGGCGGCCTGCCTGCCCTGCCCGGCACCCAGCTGAACGCCACTATCATTGGCAAGACCCGCCTGCAGACTGCCGAGCAGTTCGGCAATATCCTGATGAAGGTCAATACCGACGGCTCACAGGTACGCCTGAAGGATGTTGCCCGTATTGAGCTCGGCGGCCAGAACTACAGCATCGCTGCGCAGTTCAACGGCAAGCCGGCTTCCGGTATGGCGATCAAGCTGGCTTCGGGCGCCAACGCCCTCGACACCGGCAAGGCCATCCGCGCCACCGTCGCGTCGCTCGAACCGTTCTTCCCGCCTGGGATGAAGGCGGTGGTGCCGTATGACACCACCCCAGTCGTGACCGAATCGATCTCCGGCGTAGTCGATACCCTGGTCGAAGCGATCGTGCTGGTGTTCCTGGTGATGTTCCTGTTCCTGCAGAACTTCCGCGCGACCATCATCACCACCATGACCGTACCCGTGGTGTTGCTGGGTACCTTCGGGATCCTGGCGGCGTTCGGTTTCACCATCAACACCCTGACCATGTTCGGCATGATCCTGGCCATCGGCTTGCTGGTGGATGACGCCATCGTCGTGGTGGAAAACGTCGAGCGGGTGATGGCCGAGGAGCACCTGTCGCCCAAGGAGGCGACGGTCAAGTCCATGGGCCAGATCCAGGGCGCCCTGGTGGGTATTGCCCTGGTACTGTCGGCGGTTCTGTTGCCGATGGCGTTCTTCGGTGGTTCCACCGGTGTGATTTACAAACAGTTCTCCATCACCATCGTTTCGGCCATGGCGTTGTCGGTACTGGTTGCGCTGATCTTCACCCCGGCCTTGTGCGCCACCATGCTCAAGCCGATCGACCCGGAAAAACACGGCCAACCCAAGCGTGGTTTCTTCGGCTGGTTCAACCGCACCTTCGACCGTGGCGTACTGAGCTACGAGCGCGGCGTGGGTAACATGATCAAGCACAAGATCCCGGCGTTCCTGGTGTACGCACTGATCATCGCCGGCATGATCTGGCTGTTCATGCGCATCCCTGCGGCGTTCCTGCCCGATGAAGACCAAGGCGTGATCTTTGCCCAGGTGCAGACGCCGGTAGGTTCTACGGCTGAACGTACGCAAAAAGTCATCGACGATATGCGTACATTCCTGCTCAACGACAAGGAAGGCGAGCCGGGCGAAGGCAAAGGCGTGAAATCGGTGTTTACCGTAAACGGCTTCAACTTCGCCGGTCGTGGCCAAAGTTCGGGCCTGGCCTTTGTGATGCTCAAGCCGTGGGGCGAGCGTGACGCTTCCAACTCGGTGTTCGAGATCGCCAAGCGCGCCCAGGGCTACTTCATGCAGACCTTCAAGGACGCCATGGTATTTGCCATCGTTCCGCCGTCTGTACTGGAACTGGGTAACGCCACCGGCTTCGACGTGTTCCTGCAAGACCAGGGCGGTGTCGGCCACGATAAATTGATGGCGGCGCGTAACCAGTTCCTGGGTATGGCAGCACAAAGCAAGATTCTGGCAGGTGTGCGCCCCAACGGCGTGAACGATGAGCCGCAGTACGAGCTCACCGTCGACGACGAGAAGGCCAGTGCCCAAGGCATCACCCTGTCGAACATCAACCAGACCCTGGCGATCGCCCTGGGTGGCAGCTACGTCAACGACTTCATCGACCGCGGTCGGGTGAAGAAGGTGTACGTGCAAGGTGAAGCCGCCAGCCGCATGTCGCCTGAAGACCTGAACAAATGGTACGTGCGTAGCGACTCCGGGAAGATGGTGCCGTTGTCCGCCATCGCTTCGGGCAAGTGGATCTTCGGTTCGCCGAAACTCTCGCGCTACAACGGTGTTGCGGCGATGGAAGTCCTCGGTACGCCGGCGCCGGGCTACAGTACCGGTGACGCCATGGCCGAAGTCGAACGTATTGCCAAGCAACTGCCGGCAGGTGTCGGCTATGCGTGGACCGGCCTGTCGTATGAAGAACGCCTGTCCGGCTCCCAGGCACCTGCGCTGTACGCCTTGTCGCTGCTGGTGGTGTTCCTCTGCCTCGCGGCACTGTACGAAAGCTGGTCGATCCCGATCGCAGTGATCCTGGTAGTGCCGCTGGGGGTTGTGGGTGCGTTGATGGCGACCAGCATGCGCGGGTTGTCGAACGACGTGTTCTTCCAGGTGGGCCTGTTGGTGACGGTGGGCTTGGCGGCGAAAAACGCCATCCTGATCGTGGAGTTTGCCAAAGAGCTCCACGAACAGGGCAAAGGCATCGTCGAGGCGGCCATCGAGGCGTCCCGCATGCGTCTGCGGCCGATCATCATGACCTCCATGGCGTTCGTCCTCGGCGTATTGCCACTGGCGATCTCCACCGGCGCCGGCTCAGGCAGCCAGCATGCCATCGGTACCGGCGTAATTGGCGGTATGATCACCGCCACCGTCCTGGCGATCTTCTGGGTCCCACTGTTCTTCGCGACCGTATCGGCCGCGGGCGAACGTAAAAAGACGGTTACTACTGAAACTCCTAAAGAGGCTGGCCAATGAGCAAGTCGCTACTTTCCCTAGCCGTCACGGCATTCGTGCTCAGTGGCTGCTCGCTGATACCTGACTATCAGCGCCCCGAAGCGCCGGTGGCTGCTCAGTTCCCGCAGGGGCCGGCGTATTCGTCGGCCCAGGCGCCGGGCCAGGCCGCTGCCGAGCAGGGCTGGAAGCAGTTTTTCCATGACCCTGCCCTGCAACAGCTGATCCAGACCGCGCTGGTGAACAACCGTGACCTGCGTGTCGCGGCCCTGAACATCGACGCCTATGCGGCGCAATACCAGATCCAGCGTGCCGACCTGTTCCCGGCCGTATCGGCAACCGGCAGCGGCAGCCGTTCGCGCACCCCGGCCAAACTGTCGCAGACCGGCGAATCCACCATTGCCAGCCAATACTCGGCCGGCCTGGGGATCAGCTCGTATGAGCTGGACCTGTTCGGCCGCGTGCGCAGCCTGAGTGAAGAAGCGCTGCAAAAGTACTTCGCCACAGAAGAAGCACGTCGCAGCACTCAGATCAGCCTGGTGGCCAGCGTGGCCAACGCCTACCTGACCTGGCAGGCCGACAAGGAACTGCTCAAGCTGACCCAGGACACCCTGGGCGCATTCGAGCAGAGCTACAAGCTCACCACGCGCAGCAACGAAGTCGGCGTGGCCTCGGCCCTCGACCTCAGCCAGGCGCGCACCTCGGTGGAAAATGCCCGCGTGCAATTGGCGCGTTACACCCGCCAGGTGGCTCAGGACGAAAACAGCCTGACCCTGCTGCTGGGCACCGGCCTGCCGGCGAATATCGCCAGCAAGCCGCTGTCGGATGACCTGCTCAGCGAAGTGCCGGCCGGGTTGCCCTCCGACCTGCTGCAACGTCGTCCCGACATTGTGCAGGCCGAGTACAACCTCAAGGCTGCCAACGCCAATATCGGCGCGGCACGCGCTGCGTTCTTCCCAAGCATCAGCCTGACCGCGAGCGCCGGCACTGCAAGCCCGACCCTGGGCGGCCTGTTCAAAGGCGGCTCGGGTACCTGGTCGTTCGCGCCGCAGATCAACATCCCGATCTTCAACGCCGGTAGCCTGCGCGCAAGCCTGGACTACTCGAAGATCCAGAAAGAGATCAACGTGGCCAACTACGAGAAGGCGATTCAGACCGGCTTCCAGGAAGTCTCCGACGGCCTCGCCGCGCGTGAGACCTACAAGCAGCAGCTGGATGCCCAGCGTGGTTTTGTCGCCGCCAACCAGGATTACTACCGCCTGGCCGAGCGTCGCTACCGCAT
Source organism: Pseudomonas antarctica (assembly GCF_001647715.1). Classification (NCBI taxonomy): domain Bacteria; kingdom Pseudomonadati; phylum Pseudomonadota; class Gammaproteobacteria; order Pseudomonadales; family Pseudomonadaceae; genus Pseudomonas; species Pseudomonas antarctica. The sequence goes on along the minus strand of NZ_CP015600.1, from coordinate 1,659,869 downwards.
TGGTGTCGACAGCAACCTGACCTTCCTCGACGCCCAACGCCAGCTGTTCAGTGCCCAGCAATCGCTGATCACCGACCGCCTGGCGCAGCTGAACAGCGAGGTCAACCTGTATAAGGCCCTCGGCGGTGGCTGGAATGAGCAGACCGCGAAGAACGAGCCGTTGAAAGAAGAAGCACCGGCACTCAAGTTGTTCTGATAGTGCTGTTGTGAAAAAAACCGCTTCCCTCACAGGAAGCGGTTTTTTTATATCCCGACATTTTGGTCATCATCCGAATGCCCCTATGTACTGACCTGAAGCATCGAGCACTTGATCTCCATCTCTTTGCCCTGTTTGTCATCCCAACCGATCGAGAAGCTGACATTGATCGATGTCTTGCCGGCTTTGTCGGTGTAAATGTTATTGACGTCTAAATTGCCCCAATAAATGCTGGGGAGATGCTCAACGTAGCCTTCCAAACCAAAGCTGGCCCGTACAGGCAAGGATTTCGGACCGATGGGATACGTCATTCCCGGTTTCAACAGGAGCTGATCGGCCTCAAGGGTCAATTCATTTCTCGAGCCAGGGCTGTTTTCAATCCCCAAGCGAATGCGCAGCTGATAGCCCTCGATATAGGACTCCAACTCAAGGTTGTCGAAGTTAATCGGAATTGGCTTCTTATTCCCAATGATCAAGCTCGCCTCGAACTCATCCGAAGACGTTAAACACTTACCCATATATGCTCCAAAATTCATGACCTCTTCTCCCTTAAACCCCTGGAAAGCAACTGCTACCGCCTCGAAAATAGGCGCTTGAACGCAAGGCTTCTACTGTCAAACCTGACAGTAGACAGCCGCCCCGGTACGCCAGAAGCTGACGAGTTGACGCAGCACAATTACGTTCGATCATCGCCCACAACCCGCCCTCCCCCACTTTCATCGCCCCCACACCGCCAAGCACCATGGCCGGCACCTGCATAACCCCAATAACAACAGGTCCAACGCCATGAGCACTTTCCACCCGCGCCAGCTATTGCTGGCGACCGCTGTCGCCAGTCTTGCCCTTCCCGTGGTCGCCGAGGAACACGGCTTTCTCGAAGACGCCAGCGCCAACCTCAACGTGCGCAACTTCTTCTTCAACCGCAATTACACCAACCCGACCAAAACCCAGGGCGGCGCGCAGGAATGGACGCAAAGTTTCATCCTCGACGCCAAGTCCGGCTTTACTCAGGGCACAGTGGGTTTCGGGCTGGACGTGCTGGGTTTGTACTCACAAAAGCTTGATGGCGGGCGCGGCACCGGCGGCACCCAGTTGTTGCCGCTGGACCACGACGGTCGCCCGGCGGATAACTTCGGGCGACTCGGCGTTGCCTTCAAAACGCGGATTTCCAAGACCGAACTGAAGGTCGGCGAGTGGATGCCGGTGCTGCCTATCCTGCGCGCCGACGACGGCCGTTCCCTGCCGCAAACCCTGCGCGGCGGGCAGATCACCTCCAGGGAAATTGCCGGCCTGACCCTCTATGGCGGCCAGTTCCGTGCCAACAGCCCGCGTGACGACAGCAGCATGTCGGACATGTCGATGTCCGGCAAAGCTGCTTTCACCTCCGACCGTTTCAACTTCCAGGGCGGCGAATACGCATTCAACGACAAGCGCACCCAAATCGGCGTGTGGAACGCCCAGCTCAAGGACATCTACCGCCAGCAATACATCAACCTGACCCACAGCCAGCCCATCGGCGACTGGACCCTGGGCGCCAATCTGGGTTTTTTCTATGGCACGGATGACGGCAGCGCCCGCGCAGGTGACCTGGACAACAAAACCTGGTCCGGCCTGTTTTCGGCCCGCTATGGGGGCAACACGTTCTACGTCGGCCTGCAAAAACTCACCGGCAACAGTGCGTGGATGCGCGTCAACGGCACCAGCGGTGGCACCCTGGCCAACGACAGTTACAACTCCAGCTACGACAACGCCCAGGAGAAATCCTGGCAAGTGCGCCACGACTACAACTTCGCCGCCCTCGGCGTACCGGGCCTGACGCTGATGAACCGCTATATCAGCGGCAGTAACGTGCACACCGGCACCATCACCGACGGCAAGGAATGGGGCCGCGAGAGCGAATTGGGCTACACCGTGCAAAGCGGCGCACTCAGGGACCTCAACGTACGCTGGCGCAATTCCACGATGCGCAGGGACTACAGCAACAACGAGTTCGACGAAAACCGGTTGATCGTCAGCTACCCGATAAGTCTGCTGTAAACCGGCGTCGGACTTACTGTATGGTTCGCGCCTGCCGCTGCTGATCCGCCCAGCAGCGGCCTCCATTCGAGCCCGTGCACACCATGAAATCTTTCGCCATCGCAATCGCCCTGGCGCTGAGCCTCAGCGGCTGTATTGGTGCGCCCATCGCCTTGACGCCGCAGACCGCCGAGCGTCTGCAGGCCCAGGCGCCGATCCGTTTTCTGCTGACCTTCGATGACGGCCCCAGCGCCTCCGGCTATAACAACCCAAGCCGCTCGGTGATGGCTGACCTTGCGAAAAACCCGGTGCTGCCAGGCATCAAGGCGGTGTTCTTCCTGCAGACCGAAGCGTCCCGTTCCGGCGGTAGCCCGCGCGGGCGCAAGACCATGGAACGTGAATACGCCGCCGGGCATGTCCTGGCCTTCCACACAGCCACAGCGTTTCATACCAACCACCGCTGGCTGAATGACGCCGAACTTGAACGCACGCTCACCCAGGGCGCGGCCGACATTGCGTCGATCACCGGTGCCTCACCGGCGCTGGTACGCCCGCCCTTCTGGAACTACGACAGGCGCACCTTCACCGCCTACCAGCGCCACGGCATGCACGTATTGTTGACGGACCTGAGTGCCAATGACGGCAAGATCTGGGGCTTCAACGGCAGCCCGCGTCGCCGTGCGAATTTGTATCGGCAACTGTCGGTGGTACGCGAACGCATCGCCTTGGGCGAACTGCCGACGGTGGACGGCGTGATACCGGTCGTGGTGACCTTCCACGATATCAACCGCTACACCGCGCGGCATATGCAGGAGTACTTACAGATCCTGATGGACAGTGCCCGGATCAACGGCATGAAAACCGCCGCCGAGCCGTTCTACACCGACCCTGCCGTACTGGAACGTGCAGCACTGGCGCGGACGGTGAAGGCTGTAGATGAAGAAGTGCATCTGCCAGGCGTGTGGAATTGGATATGGGACGCCGATTCACACTGACACACTGAAAGGCGTGTGGGAGCGGGCTTGCCCGCTCCCACATTTGAGCGCATTTCACATTCAGTTCTGCTGGCGTGACTCGACGCCCAACTCATCCCACACCGACTCGGCCAGGTGAAACGTCGCATTCGCCGCCGGGATCCCGCAGTAGATCGCGCTCTGCATCAGCACCTCCTTGATCTCGGCGCGGGTCACGCCATTACTGGCGGCAGCACGTAGATGCAATTTCAACTCTTCACTGCGGTTCATCCCAATCAACATGGCGATGGTGATCAGGCTGCGGGTATGCCGAGGCAGGCCGGGGCGCGTCCAGATATCACCCCAGGCATGGCGGGTGATCATTTCCTGGAACTCGCTGTTGAACTCGGTCAGGGCATTGAGGCTGCGGTCGACATGGGCATCGCCCAGCACGTCGCGGCGCACTTGCAGGCCATCGGCATAACGTTGTTTCTCGTCCACAAAAAGCTCCTTAGCGGGCCAGCAGGAATTCCAGCACGCGGTTGCTGAAATCAGCGCCGGCCTGAACATTGGACAGGTGCGCCGCGTAGAACTCGGCGTACTCGGCGCCCTTCACCTGCTGCTGGATAAAGTGACCACCGGCTGGCGGGGTGACAGCATCTTCGGTGCCGGCAATGACCAGGGTCGGCACCTGAATTTTCGGCAGTTGCTCACGCAAATCCGCGTCGCGCACCGCCGCGCAATTGGCGGCGTAACCCTCAGGTGAAGTGGCAGCGAGCATGTCGGTAATCTGCCTGGCCTGGTGCGGGTTGGCGGCGGCGAAATCGGCGGTGAACCAGCGTGCAATTGAAGCATCGCGAAGTGCGACCATCGCTGCCGCGCCATCGCGCAACACCATGTCGATACGTGGGTTCCAGATGTCCGGGGTGCCGATCTTCGCGGCGGTGTTACACACCACCAGGCGCTGCAGGCGGTGACCGGCATTGATGCCCAACCACTGACCGATCAGGCCGCCCATGGACAGCCCGCAAAAATGCGCACGCTGGATATCCAGCGCATCCAGCAGCGCGATCACGTCGCGGCCAAGTTGCTCAATGCTGTAGGGGCCTTTGGTTACCAGGGATTTGCCGTGGCCGCGGGTGTCTAGCCGCAGCACACGAAAATGCTCGGTGAAGGCCGGGATCTGGATGTCCCACATATGCAAGTCGGTGCCCAACGAGTTGGACAGCACCAACACCGGCGCGTCGACCGGACCTTCCAATTGGTAATGCAGTTCGCCCTCGGCGAGTTGTACAAAGGCCACAGCGGTCTCCTTACGCGGTCAATGCAAAATGGTCGGTCACCGCACGGGTGACCCAAGTGTGGGCCTGGCCCAGGTAGTGGGCCGGGTCGAGTAGACGGTCCAGTTCGGCCGCCGACAGCTCCGCGGTGACCTGCGGCTCATCCGCCAGCACCGCGCGCAAATGCCGCCGTTCGGCGACGGCGCGTTTGCAGCATTGTTCCAGCAGGTGGTGCGCGGTCTCGCGCCCCAGGCGCTGGGCAAGCACAATGCTGACGGCTTCGGCCAGCACCAGGCCCTGGGTCAAATCAAGGTTCTGCGCCATACGCTCGGGGTCGATTTCCAACCCTTCGCTGACCAGCAACGCCTGTTTCAAGGCGCCGGACACCAACCGGCAAATCTGCGGCAGGGTTTCCCATTCGGCATGCCAGAGGCCCAAGCTGCGCTCGTGTTCCTGGGGCATGGCACTGAACATCGTCGCCACCAGACCCGGTACACGTGTGGCGGCGCTGATCAGCACAGCCGCGCCGACCGGGTTGCGTTTGTGCGGCATGGTCGACGAGCCACCTTTACCCGGCGCCGACGGCTCGAACACTTCCGCCGCCTCGGTCTGCATCAACAAGCTGATATCACGCCCCACTTTGCCCAGGCTGCCGGCGATCAAGCCAAGCACGCTGGCGAATTCCACCAGTCGGTCACGTTGGGTGTGCCAGGGTTGCTCGGGCACGCTCAGTTGCAACTCGGCCGCCAAGGCTTCGGCGACGGGCATGGCGTTTTCGCCGAGCGCCGCCAGGGTTCCTGACGCACCGCCGAACTGCAGCACCAGCAAGCGTGGTTTCAGTTCGGCAAGGCGCTGACGACTGCGCGTCACTGCGCCCAGCCAACCGGCAATTTTCATCCCCAGCGTCACCGGTGTGGCGTGCTGCAACCAGGTACGGCCGGCCAACGGCACCTGCGCATAACGCTGGGCCTGAACAGCAAGCACCTCGCCCAATTGCGCCAGGTCCGTTTCGATCAACCCCACCGCGCGCCGCAATTGCAGGACCAGGCCAGTGTCCATCACGTCCTGGCTGGTCGCGCCCAAATGCACATAACGCTCAGCCCCTGCGTCTTCACTGGCAATCAATTTGCCCAGCGCCTTCACCAGCGGAATCGCCGAATTGCCCGCCGTGGCAATCGCCACGCCGAGGGCATCCACGTCATACAAAGACGCCAGGCACGCCTGGGCAATCGGTGCAACGGCGGCCTGCGGAATCAACCCGACCTGGGCCTGCGCCCGGGCCAGCGCCGCTTCGAAATCCAGCATGCCCTGCAAACGCCCCTGATCGCAGAACACCTCGGCCATGCTGTCAGCGGTGAAGTAAGCGTCGAACAGTTGATTGCTCGTGCGCAGTGTCATAACTCATCCCTTACAGATCGTGATGCAGGTACGCCGCCTCTTTCGGCAGGCGCAAGCTGAACAGGAAGGCCACCGCCATCATCGCGGTGACGTACCAATAGAAAGTGTTTTCCATGCCGATGGACTTCAGGCTCAGCGCGACGACTTCCGCCGAACCGCCGAACACCGCATTCGCCACCGCATAGGCCAGGCCCACGCCCAACGCACGCACCTGGGGCGGGAACATCTCCGCTTTGACCAGGCCGCTGATGGAGGTGTAGAAGCTGACAATCGCCAGGGCCAGGGTAATCAGCACAAAGGCCAGGAACGGGCTGGTGACAGTTTTCAAGGTCAGCAGGATCGGTACGGTGAACAGGGTGCCAAGGCCAGCAAACCAGAGCATCGAATTACGTCGGCCGATCTTGTCCGCCAACATACCGAACAGCGGTTGCATGCACATATACAGGAACAGCGCGCCGGTCATGATGTAGCTCGACGTCTTGGCGTGCATGCCCACGGTGTTCACCAAATACTTCTGCATGTAAGTGGTGAATGTGTAGAAAATCAGCGAGCCGCCGGCGGTATAGCCCAGCACCGTCACGAACGCTTTACCGTGGTCGCGAAACAGCGCGACGATACTGCCGGCGTCCTTGTCCTGACGCATTTCCTTGCTGGTGGTTTCTTTGAGCGTGCGACGCAGCAACAGGGAGATCACCGCGGCAATGGCGCCGATCACAAACGGAATCCGCCAGCCCCAGGCGCGCAATTCATCTTCAGTGAGGATTTGTTGCAGGATCACCACCACCAGCACCGCCAGTAATTGGCCGCCGATCAGCGTCACGTATTGGAACGAAGCGAAGAAACCGCGCTGGCCCTTGAGTGCAACTTCACTCATGTAGGTTGCGGTGGTGCCGTATTCGCCACCCACTGACAACCCCTGGAACAGCCGTGCTACCAGCAGCAAGGCCGGGGCCCAGGCGCCAATGTCTTTGTAAGTGGGCAAAAAGGCGATGACCAGGGAGCCGGCGCACATCATCAGCACCGAAATCATCATCGAGTTTTTGCGCCCGTGCTTGTCGGCCACCCGGCCAAACAGCCAGCCGCCGATAGGCCGCATCAGGAACCCGGCGGCGAACACGCCGGCGGTGTTGAGCAGTTGGACCGTTGGGTCGTCCGACGGAAAAAACGCCGGGGCGAAGTAAATGGCGCAGAACGCGTAGACGTAGAAGTCGAACCATTCGACGAGGTTGCCGGAGGAAGCACCGACAATCGCAAAAATCCGTTTGCTGCGTTCTTCTCCGGTGTAGTGACTCGTTTTTGTTGTCATGTTTTTTCACTCAGTGGGAACGGTTATAGCCTAGACATACTTTGCAACAACCATGTTCCGCAAGCAGACTTTTGGATATCGGTTGCTGCAAAGGGCCTCATCGCGGGCAAGCCCGGCTCCCACATACCTGTGGGAGCTGGCCTACCTGCGATGGGCCCTTAAGCCGACTCAGTAGTCGAAGAACACCGTTTCCTTATCCGTGCCCTGCAAAATCACATTCCACTGATGCACACCGTTTGCATCCGCCTTGGCTATCAAGGTACTGCGCCGCTCTGCGGGCACACACGCCAGCAAAGGGTCATCGCCATTGAGCGCTTCACCCTCAAAATAAATCCGCGTCAGCAAGTGCTTCACCAACCCACGCGCAAACACCAGCACCACCAGGTGCGGCGCCTGGGTGGTGCCCGCGAGCCCCGGCACGCTGCCCGGCTTGATGGTGGTAAACCGAAAACGCCCTTCGGCATCCACCGGCACCCGGCCAAAGCCTTCGAAGTGCGGGTCGACAGCCTTTTCCTGCTCATCCTCCGGGTGGTCGTACTTGCCGGCGGCATTGGCCTGCCAGACTTCGAGCATGGCGTCGTTGACGACATCACCGTTGCCGTCCACCACTTGCCCGCTGATCGCCACGCGCTCGCCCAGTGTCGCGGGCACGGTCAAGTCTTCGCGGTTCAGCCAGGTCAGGCCAATGTGGTAATACGGCCCGACGGTGTGGGACGTGGTCGCATTGAGTGTCATCTCATTTCTCCATCGGCGTGGCGTCGCGGCCGCGCAGGACGATGTCCCAGCGGTAGCCGAGGGCATAGGAAGGAATGGTTTTTTCCAGGTCGAAGCGGGCGATCAAGCGCTGCTTGGCCGAGGTGTCCGGCACACAGTTATAGATCGGGTCATATTCAAGCAAAGGGTCGCCGGGGAAGTACATCTGCGTCACCAGACGCGTCAGCACACTCGGGCCGAACAGCGAAAAGTGGATATGCGCCGGGCGCCACGCGTTGTGGTGGTTGCCCCACGGGTAGGCGCCGGGCTTGATGGTCTGGAACTGATACCAACCTTCGGCATCGGTGACGGTGCGCCCGGTGCCGGTGAAGTTCGGGTCCAGCGGCGCGTCGTGCAGGTCACGCTGGTGGTTGTAGCGACCGGCGGCATTGGCCTGCCAGATCTCCACCAGAATGCCCGGTACCGGCAGGCCGTTTTCATCCAGCACGCGGCCATGGATGATGATGCGTTCGCCCTGGGGCTCGCCGTCGTGCTGGGCGGTGAGGTCGTTATCCTTCTCGTTAATCCGCTCGGCGCCGATGGTTGGGCCGGTGATTTCCGACAAGGAATGGGGCAGGAACACCAACGGTTTGGACGGCGAACGCAGGTTCGTCGACTGGTAGGCCGGGTGCAGGTAATCCGGTTGAGTGCCCGCTTGCGGGCGCCGATATCCAGGCTTGTCACTCATGGAGCATTCCTCTCTTGTTAGATGCGTTCAATCGCCAGGGCCAGGCCTTGGCCGACGCCCACACACATGGTCGCCAGGCCTTTGCGGCCGCCGGTTTTTTCCAGCTGGTGCAGCGCCGTCAAGACCAAACGCGCGCCGCTCATGCCCAAGGGATGGCCAAGGGCGATGGCGCCGCCGTTCGGGTTCACCTGCGGCGCGTCATCTGCAATACCCAACTCACGCAGTACCGCCAGGCCCTGGCTGGCAAAGGCTTCGTTGAGTTCGATCACGTCAAAGTCGGTGACCGCCAGCCCGAGGCGCTCCACCAGTTTGCGTACCGCCGGCACCGGGCCGATGCCCATCACGCGCGGCGCGACACCGGCACTGGCCATGCCCAATACCCGAGCGCGGGCGGTGAGGCCGTGTTTCTTCACCGCTTCGGCCGAGGCCAAAATCAGCGCCGCCGCGCCATCGTTCACGCCGGAAGCATTGCCGGCAGTGACGGTTTTGTCCGGACCATTCACCGGTTTGAGTTTGGCCAGGGCCTCAAGCGTGGTGTCCGCGCGCGGGTGTTCATCCTGCTCAACAACGGTTTCGCCTTTTTTATGGGCGACGCGCACCGGCACGATTTCTTCAGCGAAGAACCCGGCGGCTTGCGCGACGGCGGTACGTTGCTGGCTGCGCAGGGCAAAGGCGTCCTGGTCGGCGCGTGACACCTTATAGTCGTCCGCCACGTTATCACCGGTCTGCGGCATGGCATCCACGCCGTATTGGGCCTTCATCAGCGGGTTGATAAAACGCCAGCCGATGGTGGTGTCTTCCAGTTTCATGGCGCGTGAAAAGGCCGCGTCGGCTTTACCCATCACGAACGGTGCGCGCGACATCGACTCGACGCCACCGGCAATCGCCAGCTCCATTTCACCGCTGGCAATGGCGCGAAACGCTGTGCCTATGGCGTCCATGCCCGAAGCGCACAGGCGGTTGAGGGTCACACCCGGAATGCTCTCCGGCAGGCCTGCCAGCAACAGCGCCATGCGCGCGATGTTGCGGTTGTCTTCCCCGGCCTGGTTGGCGCAGCCGAGAAACACCTCATCAACGGCAGTCCAATCCACCGAGGGGTTGCGCTCGACGAGTGCCTTGATCGGCAACGCGGCCAAGTCATCGGCGCGTACCGTGGACAAACCACCGCCAAACCGGCCGATGGGCGTGCGGATGGCGTCACAGATAAATACGTCGCGCATCAGGCTTCTCCAGGCGCTTGGCCATGGGCGGCGGCGGTGCGTGCTTCGAGGTCACGCAAGGCGGTGAGTTCTACGTCGGTCGGTTCGGCGGTGGTGCTCACCTGGTCGGCAAACCGAATCGCCCAACCGGTGGCCGCGATCACTTGCTCACGGGTCACGCCCGGGTGCAACGCGGTCACCACAAACTCGTGGCTGCCCTCCTCCGGTTCCATGATGCACAGGTCGGTAATAATCCCGACAGGACCGGCACCCGGCAGGCCCAGGCGTTTGCGCGAATCGCCCCCTTCGCCGTGGCCGACCGACGTGATGAAGTCCAGCTTGTCGACAAACGAACGGGCCGACTGCTTGAGGATGATCAGCACGCTCTTGGCCGAGCCGGCAATCTCCGGCGCGCCACCGGCACCTGGCAGGCGCACTTTGGGATGGTGATAATCGCCGACCACGGTGGTGTTGATATTGCCGAAGCGGTCGACCTGGGCGGCGCCGAGGAAGCCGACGTCAATGCGCCCGCCTTGCAGCCAATAGCGAAAAATCTCACCGGTCGGTACCACGGTGTCAGCGGTTTCCGCCAGTTCGCCATCGCCAATAGACAGGGGCAATACAGACGGTTTGGCACCGATCGGGCCGGATTCATAGATCAACACCACATCCGGCGACGAGGTCAGGCGCGCCAGGTTGGCGGCCTTGGAGGGCAAGCCAATGCCGACGAAGCACACCGAGCCGTTTTTGAGGCGGCGCGCGGCGGCGACGGTCATCATTTCATTGGTCGAGTAAGCCATTACTTGGCCTCCTGCGCGGCGGCCAGCTTGGCCTGGAATTCACTGAAGTCGGCGGTGCCGTGGATGTATTCGTCGATCCAGGCGGTAAAGGTCCCACGGTCGCGGGCGATCGGGTCCCACGCCTGATAGAAACGGTTGTCACGCTCGTTGTAACCGTGGGCGTAGGACGGGTGCGCACCGCCGGGCACGTGGCACACCGCAGTCAGGGCCCAGGTCGGCAGCACACAGCTGTTCATCGGTGCGTTCAAGTCATCGACGATTTCTTCCACCGTGACGATGCAACGCTTGGCCGCCAACGCCGCTTCCTTTTGCACGCCGAGAATGCCCCAGAGCAACACGTTGCCCTTGCGGTCGGCCTTTTGGGCGTGGATCACGGTGATGTCCGGACGTACCGACGGCACCGCCGCCAGCACTTCGCCGGTGAACGGGCAGGTCACGGTTTTGATCAACGGGTTGACCTTGGGCAGATCAGAACCGGCGTAGGCGCGCAGCACCGCGAACGGCAGGCCCGAGGCACCGGCGACGTAGGCATTGGCCAGGTCGGCATGGCTGTGTTCTTCGATCTCCAACGGTTGCGGCCATTGCTTCTCGACGGCGTCGCGCAGGCGATGCAGGGAACCCACACCCGGGTTACCGCCCCAGGAGAAAATCAACTTGCGAGCGCAGCCGGCGCCGATCAACTGGTCGTAGATCAGGTCAGGCGTCATACGCACCAGCGTCAGGTCTTTCTTGCCCTGACGAATGATTTCATGACCCGCTGCGGTAGGGATCAGGTGAGTAAAGCCTTCGAGTGCGACGGTATCGCCGTCGTTCACGAATTGCTTCACGGCGTCACGCAGCGCGAGAATTTCAGCCATGGGGTTGGGCTCCCGGTGTGGATCGAAAAAGGCGCTGAGGTGGCGCCGAAGTGCCTGAAGGTTAAGCCGGGGCAATGGGCCGAACAATCCGATAATCGACTCAGTGTTCGATTATCGAACGGATTGTTGTCTAGCTAATCTTTTCTGAAAAACAGCCCTTCGCCCGTCGGTGCGGTCTATGTGGGAGCTGGCTTGCCCGCGATTGCATCGATTCGGCTCACCTGTTGGACCGTGTCGTTTGCATCGCCGGCAAGCCAGCTCCCACAAGAATGGCGACCATCCTTATGTGGCATCCGCGTGGCTGACCATGCCTTTGATCACCACTGCCGCAGTCGCCAACGCGGCCGGGATCACCAGTGCCGTCAGCACTTGCTCGAAGTTCCAGCCCAGGCCCAGCAACGTGGCGCCCATCCACGCGCCGAGGATCGCGCCGAAGCGACCGATGCCGAGCATCCACGATACGCCCGTGGCGCGGCCCTGGGTCGGGTAGAAGCGTGCGGCCAGGGATGGCATTGCCGATTGCGCACCGTTGACACACATCCCGGCAATCAGCACCAAGGTCGCCAGCAGTGTGATATTGCCCAGGCTCTGCCCTACCGCGTAGGCAAACACCCCGGCAAGCAGATAGAAAATACCGATGACTTTGTGCGGATTGAACCGGTCCATTGCCCAGCCCACACCCACCGCACTCAGTACCCCTCCGAACTGGAACAATGCACCGATAAACGCGGCCTGTTCCATGCTGGCGCCACTGTCGCGCATCAAGGTTGGCAGCCAACTGGTCAACAGGTAAACAATCACCAGGCCCATGAAGTAGGTAAGCCACAGCAACAAGGTGCCGGCGCTGTAGGTGCCGGAGAAGATCACCGCGAACACGTTGCGGGCCTTGACGGTTTTTTGCTCGGGCACGCTGAAACTACTGGCCTGGGCGACAAGGCTGGGCTCAATGGGTGACAAGGCCTTGCGCACTCGGTCGGTGCCGCGATTGCGCACCACCAGGTAGCGCGCCGATTCCGGCAGCCACACCAGCAGCACCACCGCCAGGATCAATGGCAGGATGCCGCCGATCAGCAGCAAACTATGCCAGCCGAACGCCGGGATCAGCTTGGCCGAGATAAACCCGCCACCGGCCATGCCCAGGTTGAATCCACAGAACATGCTGGTCACCAGCAGCGATTTATGGCGCTCGGGAGTGTATTCGGAGAGCAACGTAGTGGCGTTCGGCATACCCGCGCCCAGGCCCAGGCCGGTCAGGAAGCGCAACACCAGCAACTGATCGACATTAGCGCTGTAGGCCGAAGCCAAACTGAACGCGCCAAATACCAGGACCGCGCTTACCAACACGACTTTGCGGCCGAAACGGTCAGCCAGCGGGCCGGAACCCAGTGCGCCGAACACCATGCCGATCAACGCAGCACTCATCACCGGGCCGAGGCTGGCGCGGTCGATGCCCCAGTCCTGGGACAGCGCGGGCGCAATAAACCCCATGGCGGCGGTGTCGAGGCCATCAAGGAACACAATCAGGAAACACAGGATCACCACGCGCCATTGATAGCGCGACAGCGGCTGGGCATTGATAAAGGACTGCACGTCCAGGTTAATACCGACAGAAGGCTGATTCATTATTGTTATTTCCACACCGATGGCGGGCTGACGACCTGGGGCCGTCATTATTATTGGGGCGACGCTGATAGCGCTGCCGCACATTAATAAGCCTTGGGAAACACCGTCAATTGATCAAGCCTGGATCTGTGCGGTCACCGAACACCTTAGGCAAACAGTTGCGCACTTAACTCGCGGCTGGCACTGAGCATACTCGGCAGGAAACGCTGCTCCAGCTCACTGCGGCTGACCCGCCCGGCGTGAGTGCTGACATTGAGCGCGGCCAACACCTGGCCAGAGGCGTCATACACCGGCACGGCGATGGAGCGCAGGCCCTGCTCCAGTTCCTGGTCAACGATGCACCAGCCTTGCTGACGCACTTGTTGCAGGCACTCGAACAACGCTTCGGGGGTGGTCAGGGTACGGCTGGTCTTGGTGTGCAACTCGGCGTGGTCGAGGTAGTCCTGCAGCGAGGCGTCATCCAGCGCCGCGAGCAGGATTCGGCCCATGGAGGTGCAATAGGCCGGCAAGCGCCCGCCCACCGACAGGTCCACGGAAATCAGGCGCTGAGTGGTGGCGGAACGCGCGATATAAAGGATGTCGTCGCCTTCCAGTGTCGCCATGTTGCAGGCTTCATGCAGTTGCTCGCTCATGCGGTCCAGATACGGCTGGGCCGACACGGCCAGTGGCGTGGACGACAAATAGGCATGGCCCAGGGTCAAGACTTTGGGCAACAGCGAATAGGTGCGCCCATCGGTGGTGGCATAACCGAGCTTGATCAAGGTGTGCAGGCAACGACGCACTGCGGCACGGGGGATTTCGGTACGGTGGCTGATCTGGGCAATGGTCAGGTGGCGCTTGCGCTCCTGAAACGCCTGGACCACGGCCAGGCCACGGGCCAGGGAGGTCATGAAGTCCGGATCACCGGTAAACGCCTGGATGCGCTTGGCCGGTGAAGCCACGATCGGCGGCGCCGCTGACGCGAAGGAGTTGCGCAATTGATCGTTCATTTCAGGGTCCTTCTCTTATTTTCAACCGCTGGGAGGGTTGGCCGCTATTACAAGCCGCGCCAGCCGGGATGTACAAGGCGCCACCGGCAACATTGGGCGATTATCGGACGATCATGCGATTATCGCAATTTGATGGGCTCGCGCGGGTAAGCCCATACACCCCAAGTTTAGGGTTTGTCTGATAGCGCCATAAAGTTCGAGTATTCATGCTGACATTTAGACACGTGCACATTGATGACGGCGTTTTTTGCAAATACCGACGCTCGCATGTAACAAAACCCTCACACAACATTGACGCTTTTTAACTTCTTGATGATAGTGTTATTCAAATGCGCCGCTATAATGCAACCTGTGCAGAGGTCAGCCCGGTATCACAATCGGGATTGGAGCTCACCAGGCGATGCCCGTCGCATGCATCACAGGTCACACGTACTCGCTTAAAAGATCTGCCCTTTGGCCGCCTTTCAAACTTGAATGGTTCTACCGTTCAATTTGAAACACCCCGAGGACGCCTTTCAGGCATGACACTGCACAATCAATAAACTCAACTCATCTCAATTAGGTAGCACTGTGACGAAAGACGAACTGCGCGCGGAACTTGAGCGCCAGGAACAACGTTACAAGGACGTTTACGGCGGGGAAGTCACCACCTACGCCGCGCAGCCTGAGCCGGAGCGCAAACCATGGCGCAAGCGCGCCAGTTTGCTGGATCAGGCATTTGCCCAGGAAATCCAAAAGATTGAACAGGAACTCAAAGCCGAAGAGCCCTAAGCACTTCGATCAGAGTCTCCAGGGTCTTGCTGTCTCTGCCGGCCTACCACCGGCGGAGGGCACCTCGCATTGACACGAGACTGGTCAGCGTCCTGCTGCGATCAGCGAAATTTCATACAAATGTTTCAGACATGACGTTTGCATGACAAAACGCCGTCTTTTCGACCCGGCACTTTATAAATCAAAGACTTGCCAAACCCCCGAAAACCCTGGGATGCGCCGCTTTCGCCGATATTTTTTCAATGAAGATTGTTACCGATGAGCAGCTAATGCATCGATTACTGAGGTTTTCTGGCATAATCGCGCCCCCTTACGACCGGGTCAGAAAACCTTCATGATCGATTTATTCAGCGGACTGGATGCTTGGGTTCTAGTGAGCCTGTTGCTCGCCCTTGCCTTTGTCCTCGCCTTCGAGTTCATCAATGGCTTTCATGACACCGCTAACGCGGTGGCCACAGTCATCTATACCAAAGCCATGCCGCCGCACCTGGCCGTGTTCTTCTCCGGGGTGTTCAACTTCCTCGGCGTGTTGCTCGGTGGTGTCGGTGTCGCCTACGCCATCGTGCACTTGCTGCCGGTGGAGTTGCTGATCAATGTGAATACCGGCCATGGCCTGGCCATGGTCTTCTCGTTATTGGCAGCGGCGATCACCTGGAACCTGGGCACCTGGTACTTCGGTATCCCGGCCTCCAGCTCCCACACCCTGATCGGCTCGATCCTCGGTGTCGGCCTGGCCAATGCCCTGATCAACGATATCCCCCTGGCTGACGGTGTGAACTGGCAGAAAGCGGTCGATATCGGTGCCTCCCTGGTGTTCTCGCCGATGGCTGGCTTCCTCGTCGCGGCCCTGGTGCTGCTCGGCCTGAAGTGGTGGCGCCCGCTGTCGAAAATGCACAAGACCCCGGACCAGCGCCGCAAGCTTGACGACAAGAAGCACCCGCCGTTCTGGAACCGCCTGGTGCTGGTGATTTCCGCAATGGCCGTGAGCTTCGTGCACGGTTCCAACGATGGTCAGAAAGGGATCGGCCTGATCATGCTGGTGTTGATCGGTATCGTGCCGGCGCAGTTCGTACTCGACCTGGGCAGCACCACCTACCAGATCGAACGGACTCGCGACGCCACCGTGCATTTGAGCCAGTTCTACCAGCGTAACAACGCCACGCTCGGCGAGTTCCTGGCACTGGGTAAAAGTGTGAAGGACGACCTGCCGGGCAAGTTTCAGTGCAACCCGCAACAGACTGAGCCAACCATCAGCGCGCTGATGGAGACGCTAAAAGGTGTGTCCGACTACCATTCGTTGACCTCCGACCACCGGATTGAAGTGCGCCGCTACCTGCTGTGCCTCGACGACACCGCGAAGAAAGTCGGCAAGCTGCCGGGCCTGGATGCGCGTGAGAAGTCCGACCTCGACAAGCTGCGCAAAGACCTGACCGCCACCACCGAGTACGCGCCGTTCTGGGTGATCCTTGCGGTGGCACTGGCCTTGGGCCTGGGCACCATGGTGGGCTGGAAACGTGTGGTGCTGACCATCGGTGAGAAGATCGGCAAGCAGGGCATGACCTATGCCCAGGGCATGTCGGCGCAGATCACCACGGCGAGCATGATTGGCCTGGCCAACATCTTCAGCCTGCCGGTTTCCACGACTCACGTACTGTCTTCCGGCGTTGCCGGCACCATGGTTGCCAATAAAAGCGGCCTGCAAGGCGGCACGGTGAAGACCATTCTGATGGCTTGGGTGTTGACCTTGCCGGCAACCGTAGGCCTGTCAGCCGGGTTGTTCTGGCTAGCGTCAAAGGCGCTGGGTAGTTGATAGCGAACCGTTGAAAAAGAAGGTGCGACCTCAATGAGGACCGCACCTTTTTTTATGCCGTCTATTAATGAGTACGACTAAATTCGACGCAAAAAAAAGGGCGACCGAAGTCGCCCAAAATGCCTTGCGTGCTCATGTAATCCGGAAAGACTTAGGGTTCTTTACGCTTATTCGCGTCTTTCCAGATAAAAATTCCAAACCCTACAAAAAACAGCACCATGAGGCCGACAGTCAGCACCCCGGCAAACACCACATTATCGAAAAACATGACCGGCCTCCTGCTCATGCCCTGTTGCGATAGGGCTAAGTTAATAGAGAAGGCGGATTGGAAAATTGACCGGGATCAATGTCGCCCGCGACGGGGCTTAAAGAAGGGTAATAACTGACCTGCATCAACAGATGCAGGTTGTTTCAACGCTTTTTCGGCTTGTTCTTGGGCTTTTTCTTAACTTTGCCAAGCGGCATCGCCTGCTCAAATGCCTGGCGAACTTCATTCAGGCGCTTGTCATTCAAGTCATGCACACGTTTGGCGCGTTCGGCATTCAGGTCGATCAGTTTGTCGTCTTCACTCATGGCGGGGCTTACGTCGTGGCGGGAAGGGCTCAATAATGCGGCCTCTCCCGCTCGACGGCAAATGCCAGGGTAAAAATCCTCGTACTTCCCCTCTGCTGGCGCTTATTTATCACGCTCAAACGTAATGATGGAACGTGTAGTCCCCGGCCAATTCGGCATTTGGCGCCACGGCGTCAGCACTTCCAACGTGTCGCCCCGGACCTGAAAATCGCGGCATTGCACCGTCCCCACCCATTCCGGATTCCAGGCAGAATCAACCTCTGTGCACCATTGATTGCCCTCGACCCGCTCAATACCGGTATAAGCCACCAGCGTGTTCAACAGCACTGATTTTTCTGCGTCCGTAGAGCCGGCTTTTCTTCCCTCACCGGTCAACACGAAAGCCACTCGATGATCTGCGGTAAAAATAACGCGCCCGGAAGGACGGCTGCCCATCGCCGGGATTTTCTCACGGGTATCCTGGGACTCGACCTGATAGCCGACCAGCTTCCAGGCCCCAACCAGCGGTGACTCATTCGCTGCTGCGGCCGCGCAAAGGCCCATTGAAATAGCCAACCCGATCACATTTGCCTTTATAGGGTTTTTCATCGCTCTACCGTCTCAAAAAAAGACACAGAGCTTTGCGCACAGCTGCCCGGGGGGATGTAAGACATATCCCCAAACTACGACAGATGAATCTGCGGGCGACAAAAGGAAGCACATCGCCCAAAATCGACACTTTCCCCACTTACCTGTAGGCGCACTCAGTTGGCACTGCACA
The DNA here is from genome assembly GCF_001647715.1 of Pseudomonas antarctica. Classification (NCBI taxonomy): domain Bacteria; kingdom Pseudomonadati; phylum Pseudomonadota; class Gammaproteobacteria; order Pseudomonadales; family Pseudomonadaceae; genus Pseudomonas; species Pseudomonas antarctica. Next base: position 1,641,897 of record NZ_CP015600.1, on the reverse strand, counting down.
ATGACCTTCCGCCGCTGCTGGCCCTGCGCGCTTTTGAGGCGGTGGCGCGGCACTTGAGTTTTATCAAGGCCGCGAATGAGTTGTCGGTAACCCAGAGCGCACTCAGCCACCAAGTGCAAAAGCTCGAACAGCACCTGGGCAAACCGCTGTTTATCCGACGCACCCGTGCGATCGATCTGACCGCCGATGGCCAACGTTACTACGACGTAATCCGCCCCGCCCTCGACGCCATTGCCGCCGCCACCCGCACCCAACGAGTGGCGCCCCGCGCCACGGTGTTGCGTGTCGGCCTGCTGGCATCATTCGCCACCCTGTGGCTGGCACCGCGCCTGGCCGGGTTTTTCAACCGCTACCCGCATATCCAGGTGGAGTTGCTGCCGGCGATTCAATTAGCCAACGTCGCCGCCGCCGAGGTCGACCTGGCCATCCGTTATGGCAAGGGCGATTGGCCTGATGTGCAAACCACCCGGCTGATGCCTGAAGTGATCTCACCCGTGTGCAGCCCGGCCTTCAAGGCCAACCAGCTGGCCAACGGCGCGCTGTTGATGGCCACCTCGCACCGCCCCTTCGAGTGGACGGATTGGTCCGCGCATTTCCAAGTCGACCTCAAGCACCATCCGCGCGTGATGTTGCACGACTACAACATCGTGGTCGAAGCCGCCGTGGCCGGCCAGGGCATCGCCATGGGCCGTCACCGCCTGATCGAGCGCAAGCTGGCGGACGGCAGCCTGGTGGAAGCCTTTGAATGGCCGCCCTATCACAGCGAAATCGGCTACTGGCTGATAACCCCCCAAGGCCCCACCAGCGAAGCGGCCGAGTGCTTCAGCCAATGGCTGAAGGAAACCTGCGCCGACGCGTGAGTTATTTCGATACGTCGAGTGAGATCTATCCGTTTGTCGCCCATCGCCACAGCCAACATGCTGAAACCTCCCACCCCAAGAGGATTCAACATGACCGACTCCATCCGTCAACGCGTGCAAGCCCTTGGCCTGACGCTGCCAACGCCCAGCCAGCCGGCGGCCAATTACATCAATCATGTGGTCAGCCAGAATCAGCTGTTCATTTCCGGGCAAATCCCCATGATCGATGGCAAACCCGCCTACGTCGGTCGGCTGGGCGAATCCCTCAGCGATGAAGAAGGCGCCCAGGCGGCAGAACTGGCGGCGCTGGGCCTGTTGGGCCAACTGAGCGATGCGCTGGGTGATGACCTTTCGCGCACGGTGCGTATCTTGCGCCTGGGGGTGTTCATTGCGAGCAGCGGCGACTTCCTGCGCCAAAGCGTGGTGGCCAACGGCGCCTCGAACCTGCTGGTCAACGCCCTCGGCGACAAGGGCCGGCATGTGCGTACTGCCGTAGGTGTTTCCAGCCTGCCGGCGGGCGTGGCGGTGGAGGTTGATGCGATCTTCGAGCTGCAACCGTGAGCCCGCTCGAAGTCCAGCAACTGCGCGACGACACGCCCGGCTGCCAGTCGGGCATTGTGCATTTCAACCACGCCGGTGCCTCGCTGCCCAGCCAGGCCACCCTCGACGCGATCATCGACCAATTACAGCGCGAAGCCCGCGACGGCCCGATGGAGGCCGGCGAGCATGGCGCCGTCCTGATCGAAAAAGCCCGGCGTGCGGCCGGGCAACTGCTCAATGCGCCCACGGCCTCGATTGCCTTTGCCAGCAGTGGCTCGACCGCCTGGAGCATGGCGTTCCAGGCCTTGGGCCCCTGGAAACCAGGCGAACGCATTCTGGTCGGCCGCCATGAATGGGGCGGCAACCTGGCGAGTATGCAACGGGCAGTGCAGTCCGGCGCCCAGGTGGACGTCATTCCTTGCGATGCAACCGGCGCGGTCTGCCCGGTGGCGCTGGAGTCGATGATCGATGCCAGCGTCAAGCTGATCGATTTGACCTGGCTACCGGCTAACGGCGGCCTGATCAACCCCGCCCAGGCGATCGGGGAAGTGGCCAAGCGCCACGGCATCGCCTATTTCATCGACGCCGGCCAAGCCGTGGGGCAACTGCCGGTAGACGTGCAGGCGCTGCATTGCGATGTGCTCAAGTCAGCCGGGCGCAAACACCTGCGCGGGCCACGCGGTACGGCGCTGATGTATGTACGGCCGGACTTCCTACAGCGCCTGAATCCGGCCCAGCGCGATGTGTTTTCAGCCCCCTGGACCGTCGACGGTTTCCACCTGCGCAACGACGCCCGGCGCTTTGAAACCAGCGAAGTGTCCTACGCCTTACTGGCGGGTTTAGGCAATGCATTACAGGAGGTCAATCGACTGGGCGTAGAGAGGACGTGGGAAACGGTCTTGCAGATCAGCGGGCAAATCCGGGAAGCCTTGCGTCAGATTCCGGGAATTTCCCTGCACGACTTGGGCGTCAACCACTCAGGACTGATCGCCTTTAACCTGGCTGGCTGGGATGCCTTCGAACTCAAACGACGCTTGGGGCTGAAGCGCATCAATATCGGCGCCAATGGCGTGGCCTACACCCCACTGGACATGCAGGCACGTGGCCTGACCAGTATCGCGAGGGTGTCCGTCAGCCCGCTCAACACCGAGCACGACATCGAACGACTGCTCGCGGCGCTGTATGAGTTGCGCGATTAAACCTCGACGTCCACCCACAAACCCTGGCGCGGCGCATCTTCGATCAGCGGCACCACCGGCACGGTATTGTCGGCATTCAATACATCGCCGGGGATCGCCAGGTGCTCCTCAGGGTCTTCGTCGGCTTCACGCCGACGCTTCTGCTGTTCCTGCTGGCGGCGTTGTTCTTCACGCAACAACAGCGTCGACTGCTCGGCGTCGCCCTTCTTCAGGTCGATCGTGCTTTCATTGGAGCCCGGCTGTACTGGCACCACAGGCGGGATATCCGGCTTCTGGCGCACCGGGTCAAGTTGCGATGTGACCGGCACAACACTCAAAGGCAGCATGGGTGGCAGCATGGGTTTTAGTCTCCTGTTCAGCAGACTGTCGGCTGCGAGGGTGGCGACTTGAGCCCCAAGCCGCCAACTTGTGAACCAATCGTCATCTATAGGGCCAACCTAACACCCTTTTTCTTGCCGCTTGTAGCTTAAAGCTCGAAGCTGCACCTAATCCTTTTGGTCTGGAAGCCGTGTTCCGTTAGAATAGTCGGCTTTTTCACGGCGGGAGTCAGGCAGCATGGCGCAGCAGTATCAACCGGGGCAACGCTGGATTAGTGACAGCGAAGCAGAGCTGGGGTTAGGCACCGTTCTGGCACAGGACGGCCGCTTGTTGACCGTGCTCTATCCGGCCACTGGCGACACTCGTCAGTATGCGCTACGGAATGCGCCCCTCACTCGTGTGAGGTTTTCGCCGGGTGACTCCATCACCCATTTCGAAGGCTGGAAAATGACCGTACAGGAAGTCGACGACGTCGACGGCCTGCTGGTCTACCACGGCCTCAATGGGCAGAACGAGCAGGTCACCCTGCCGGAAACCCAACTGTCCAACTTCATCCAGTTCCGCCTGGCCAGCGACCGTCTGTTCGCCGGGCAGATCGACCCGTTGGCCTGGTTCTCGCTGCGCTACCACACGCTGGAACACACCAGCCGCCAGTTGCAATCCTCGCTGTGGGGCCTGGGCGGCGTGCGTGCGCAACCTATTGCTCACCAACTGCACATCGCCCGTGAAGTCGCCGACCGTATCGCGCCACGGGTATTGCTGGCGGACGAAGTGGGCCTGGGTAAAACCATCGAAGCCGGCCTGGTGATTCATCGCCAGTTGCTGTCGGGCCGCGCCAACCGCGTGCTGATCCTGGTCCCGGAAAACCTGCAGCATCAGTGGCTGGTGGAAATGCGCCGCCGCTTCAACCTGCAGGTTGCACTGTTCGACGAAGAACGCTTTATCGAAAGCGATGCCGCCAACCCGTTCGAAGACACCCAGCTTGCGCTGGTGGCGCTGGAGTGGCTGGTTGACGACGAGAAGGCCCAGGACGCGCTGTTCGCGGCCGGCTGGGACTTGCTGGTGGTCGACGAAGCGCACCACCTGGTGTGGCACGAAGAGAAAGCCAGCCCTGAGTACTCGCTGGTCGAGCAACTGGCCGAAGTCATTCCCGGCGTTCTGCTGCTGACCGCCACCCCGGAGCAACTGGGCCAGGACAGCCACTTCGCGCGCCTGCGCCTGCTGGACCCGAACCGCTTCCACGACCTGCACGCCTTCCGCGCCGAAAGCGAGAACTATCGCCCGGTGGCCGAGGCCGTGCAGGAGCTGCTGGACAAGGGCCGCCTGTCGCCGACCGCACACAAGACTATCCAGGGTTTCCTCGGTGACGAAGGTGAAGCGCTGCTCACCGCCGTCAACGATGGCGACACCGAAGCCAGCGCACGCCTGGTGCGTGAGTTGCTCGACCGCCACGGCACCGGCCGCGTGCTGTTCCGTAATACCCGTGCCGCCGTGCAAGGGTTCCCGGAGCGCAAGCTGCACGCCTACCCGCTGCCGAACCCGGACGAATACCTCGAGTTGCCGCTGGGCGAACACGCCGAGTTGTACCCGGAAGTCAGCTTCCAGTCGCAGCCGGACGTTGAGGAAGAAAACCGCTGGTGGCGCTTCGACCCGCGCGTCGAGTGGCTGATCGACCAGCTGAAAATGCTCAAACGCACCAAAGTGCTGGTGATCTGCGCCCACGCCGAAACCGCCATGGACCTGGAAGACGCCCTGCGCGTGCGTTCCGGCATCCCGGCCACGGTGTTCCACGAGGGCATGAACATCCTCGAACGTGACCGCGCTGCCGCTTACTTTGCCGATGAAGAATTTGGCGCCCAGGTGCTGATCTGCTCCGAAATCGGCAGTGAAGGCCGCAACTTCCAGTTCTCCCACCACCTGGTGCTGTTCGACCTGCCGTCCCACCCTGACCTGCTGGAACAGCGGATCGGCCGTCTGGACCGAATCGGCCAGAAGCATGTGATCGAACTGCACGTGCCATACCTGGAAACCAGCCCGCAAGAGCGTCTGTTCCAGTGGTACCACGAGGCGCTGAACGCGTTCCTCAATACCTGCCCGACCGGTAACGCCTTGCAGCATCAGTTCGGCCCACGCCTGCTGCCGCTGCTGGAAAACGCCGACGACGGCGAGTGGCAAGCCCTGATCGACGAAGCCCGTGCCGAACGCGAGCGCCTGGAGCAAGAGCTGCACACCGGTCGCGACCGCTTGCTGGAGCTCAACTCCGGCGGTGCGGGTGAAGGCGATGCACTGGTGGAAGACATCCTTGAGCAAGACGATCAGTTCGCCCTGCCGATCTACATGGAAACCCTGTTCGACGCGTTCGGCATCGACAGCGAAGACCATTCGGAAAACGCACTGATCCTCAAGCCCAGCGAAAAAATGCTCGACGCCAGCTTCCCGCTGGGTGACGACGAAGGTGTGACCATCACCTACGACCGCAACCAGGCGCTGTCGCGCGAAGACATGCAGTTCATCACCTGGGAACACCCAATGGTGCAGGGCGGCATGGACCTGGTGCTGTCCGGTTCCATGGGCAACACCGCCGTGGCGCTGATCAAGAACAAGGCGCTCAAGCCGGGCACCGTGTTGCTGGAACTGCTCTACGTCAGTGAAGTGGTTGCGCCGCGCTCGCTGCAACTGGGCCGCTACCTGCCACCAGCCGCCTTGCGCAGCCTGCTGGATGCCAATGGCAATGACTTGTCCGGCCGCGTGTCGTTTGAAACCCTGAACGACCAACTGGAAAGCGTGCCACGCGCCAGCGCCAACAAGTTCGTGCAGGCCCAGCGCGATCAGCTGACGCCGCGCATCAACGCCGGCGAAGAAAAGATCACCCCGCGCCACGCCGAGCGTGTGGCCGAGGCGAAGCGCCGCCTGGCAGCGGATACCGACGAAGAGCTGGCGCGCCTGACCGCGCTGCAAGCGGTCAACCCGACCGTACGCGACAGCGAACTGGTTGCCCTGCGCCAGCAACGCGAGCAAGGCCTGGCCATGCTCGACAAAGCGGCGCTGCGACTGGAAGCGATTCGGGTGTTGGTGGCGGGTTGATGACCGCCCTGCCCTGCTAAAAAGAAGGCCCGCGCAATGCGGGCCTTTTTTGTTTGTTTTGAGGGCCTCATCGCAGGCAAGCCAGCTCCCACATTTGGAATGCATTCCCCTGTGGGAGCTGGCTTGCCTGCGATAGAGTCACCTCGGTCTCACGCCGTAGCCGCAGCAGCCGGCACCTCCACCGCCCCCAGCCCATCCTTCATCCGCTTGGCATCACGCACAAAACTGCGCGACGCCTGGAACAGAAACAGCATGGTCAAGAACAGCGCCACCGGAATCAGGTACATGGCGTCGTGCAAGCCCACAGCCTTATAAGCCTCAGTCATCTGCGCAGCCCCATCGGCATACATCGCCGAATGAGCAAAGTGATCAGAAAGCCCGCCCACCACCACCGGCCCCATGCCACCACCCAGCAAATACAACCCGGCAAAGAACAACGCCATCGCCGTGGCGCGCAGGCGCGGTTCGACCACGTCCTGAATCGCCGTGTACACGCAGGTGTAGAAGTTATAAGCGAACAACCAGCCCACACTGAACAGCGCCACAAACACACCAATCTCGATGCGCCCGGCATGCAAGGCCCAGGCGGTGGTGACGGTGGAGATGATCAGGCTGCACGCCGCGAACAGCAGTCGGCCATTGGCCACGCGCTGATGGATCTTGTCGGCAATCCAGCCGCCCAGCGTCAGGCCCACCAAGCCGGTCAAGCCGACGATCACCCCGGTGGCAACCGCGGCGTCCTGCAATGGCATCAGGAAGTAGCGCTGCAGCATTGGCACCAGGAACGAGTTGCACGCATAGGTGGCGAAGTTGAAACACAGCCCGGCCAACACCAGCCAGAGGAAGGTCGGCACTGCCAGCACGCGGCGGATCGGACGGTCGACGCGTTCCTGGGAGACCTGCACGGTTTCTGCGGCGCCGCGTTTGGGCTCTTTGATATAGAACATGAATACCGCCAGGATCATTCCCGGCACGGCGGCGATAAAGAACGGCGCGCGCCAGCTGTCGAACGCCTTGACCATCGCGCCAATGGTGAAGAATGCCAGCAGCAGCCCTAAAGGCAGGCCCAGCATGAAAATGCCCATGGCCCGGGCGCGCCGGTGGGCGGGAAACAGGTCGCCAATCAGCGAGTTGGCCGCCGGTGCATAGCTGGCTTCGCCAATGCCGATGCCCATGCGCACCAGCAGGAAGGTCCAGAAACTGCCGACCATGCCGTTGATCGCCGTCAACCCGCTCCAGGCGAACAGGCCCCAGCCCATCAGTTTGCTGCGTGAGCCCGTATCGGCCATGCGTCCCAGCGGCAGGCCGGCGATGGCGTAGACAATGGTGAAGGCAGTGCCGATGATTCCGAGCTGAAAGTCGCTCAGGTGCCACTCCATGCGGATCGGCTCGATGATGATGGCGGGAATAGTGCGATCGAAGAAATTGAACAGGTTGGCGAGGAACAGCAGGAACAGAATGCGCCAGGCATTCGCCGCTTGGGTCGAGTTCTGCATGGGTCCGTCTCTTTTATTGTTATGAGAGCTGCGATGCCCGATGCATCCTGCTCAGGTATCTGCAACATAGTCAGGCAGGCGGCCGTTGTCTGTAATGATTCGTAAAGCTGATAGGGCGTAATTTCGCTCGGACCTTCACCCGGAACTGCGGGGGTTTTCCTACGAAAATATAAGTGCTCACCCCCCTTCCCAACCGCCATGGCAAGATTAGAATGGCGAGCCTTCCTGTAACACCCCATCCTACTTTTCTTATCGATGACGCCCATGTCCGAAGCCAGTCCGTGTCTGAGTTGCGGTGCCTGCTGTTCATACTTTCGTGTGTCTTTCTTCTGGGGAGAGTGCGCCTCATCGGGGGGCACGGTGCCCGATGATTTGGTGGTTCAGATCAATCCCACACGCGTGGCGATGATCGGTACCGACCAGAAACCCGCGCGTTGCTGCAGCCTTGAAGGGGAAGTCGGCAAAGGCACCCGCTGCACAATCTATGAGCAACGGTCGAGCCCCTGCCGCGAGTTCGACGCGTCGTGGAGCCAGGGCGAGCAAAACGTCGACTGCGATTCAGCACGTGCCGCCTTTGGCTTGCCGCCATTGGAAGCGCCTTTCGAGCTGGAACTGCCCATCAGCGCTTAGCAGCAAACGCTATGACCGGCATGCCAAAATCATTGTAGTCAAAGTGCCATTATCCCTGGCAATTCCCGCGAGGCTTCTATACTGGAGTTCATAGGCCATTGCTCAAGGCAATGACGTACTGACTTTGACGGGACATGCTATGGAATGGCTAGGTATGTATTTTTTTACCGACCTTCCAGAGAACGGGCACTTATTACTCAATTGCAGTCATAACCCCTTTCTGGTGTTGCTGGCCTACCTGGTCGCTTGCGCGGCCGGGTTCGGTACGTTGGACATGGCCGAACGTGTCGGCCATGTAGAAGACCCTACTGCCCGCCGCCATTGGCGCTGGCTCGGTGCAGGGTGCCTCGCGGGCGGTATCTGGTCGACTCACTTCATCAGCATGCTGGCTTTCCAGGCACCTATTGCCATTCATTACGAATTGATCATGACGTTCGCCTCGCTGGTGATCGCCTTGATTGCCTCGTTGTTTGCCATGCAAACCCTCAGTCATGCCCACCTGCGGTTTCAGCAGTATTTACTGGCGTCGGTGTGGATGGGGCTCGGTATCGCCTTGATGCACTATGTGGGCATGTCGGCCATGCGCTCTCAGGCCCAAGTGTATTTCGAGCCGGGGCTGTTCTTGGCATCGGTCGCCATTGCCATTGGGGCCAGCCTGACCGCATTGCTGCTGTCGTGCTACCTGCGCAACGGCGCCGGCGTTTTCCACCAATTGCTCAAATACGCCGCGAGTCTGGTGCTGGGCGCCGGGATCCTGAGCATGCACTTCACCGGCATGGCCGCTATGCAAATGCTGGTGCCCAGCGGGGCCGACCTCGCCTTACCGCTGGACAACAACCCCATTCAACTTGGCCTGTCAGTCGCAGTTATCACCCTGCTGGTGATCGGCAGCAGCGTCAGTGCCGCCCTGGCGGACAAAAAGCTGCAGCACAAGGAACGCGACCTGCGCCGGGTCAACGCCCTGCTCAGCGAACTCGACCAGGCCCGCGCCTCACTGCAACAGGTTGCCCATTACGACGCGTTGACCAGCCTGCTTAACCGCCGGGGGTTCAACCAGATTTTCGCTGAGAAAGTCGCCGAAAAAACGGCAAACAACGGCATGATGGCGGTGATATTCCTGGATATTGACCACTTCAAGCGTATCAATGACAGCCTGGGTCATGACGCCGGCGATCAGCTGTTGACGGTATTGGCCGGGCATATCAAAGGCTCGGTACGCAGCCACGAAGACGTGGTCGCACGGTTTGGTGGGGACGAATTTTGCATTTTGATCAACATTCATCATCGCGACGAAGCGCGGCACATGGCGCAGCGGATCATGCAGAAGATGAAGGAGCCGGTCGAACTCGCCGGTCGGCGCATGGTAATGACCACCAGCATCGGCATCAGCCTGTTTCCCGAAGACGGCCTGACCTGCGAAGAGCTGCTGAAAACCGCCGACCTGGCGCTGTACCAGTCCAAGGACGCCGGGCGCAACAACCTCAACTTCTTCAGCTCCAACCTTAAGACCCGTGCTTTCCTTGAGCTGCAACTGGAAGAGGAATTGCGCGCAGCCCTGCGTAGCCGCAACGAGTTGGTGCTGTTTTATCAACCGATCTTCGACATGAAACTCGGCAAGGTCACCCGCCTGGAAGCCCTGGTGCGCTGGCAACATCCGCAACACGGGTTGCTGGCCCCGGACCGGTTTATCGACATCGCCGAAAGCAATGGGTTGATCGCCGAACTGGACCACTGGGTGTTGCGTCAGGCCTGCCATGATTTAAGCCTGCTGACCGACCGGGGCTACAGCGAACTGACCATGGCCGTGAACTGCTCGGCCCTCAACCTGACCCGTGACGAGTTGGCAGATGAAATCGAAGCAGCCCTGCGCTTCGCCGGAATTGCCGCCAACCGCCTGGAACTGGAAGTCACCGAAAACGCGCTGATGGGCAATATCAGCAGCACGCTCGCGCTGTTGCGGCAAATTCGTGCCTTGGGGGTTTCGCTCGCCATCGATGATTTTGGCACCGGCTACTCATCGCTGGCTTACCTCAAGCGCCTACCGATCAATACCTTGAAGATCGACCGTTCATTTATCCAGGACATTCCCAAGTCCACCGCCGATATCGAGATCGTCCAGGCGATTATCGGCATGGCCCACACCCTGCACCTGCAGGTGGTCACCGAAGGCGTGGAAACCCAGGCACAGTTCGAACTGCTGCTCAAACATGGCGGTGATTTCATTCAGGGCTACCTGCTGAGTCCGGCGGTCCCCTTCAGCGACATCGTCGGCGTGATCCAGGGCATCCAGATGAACAACCCGCTCTACCCTTTCAGCGTGGAAGGCAACAAAGAGGCCCCTGTGCCGAAAGCCCCCGCCCCAACCCGTATCAGCCCCACGTCGACGGTAAGGCCAATTCGCTGACGCCGATTCTTTGGCATTTCGCCATCATTTGACTAAAGAACGCCGACGAACGGCCGATTCATCAGAGTCCGGCCACGATTCCCCTTGAAAAACCAGGGTTAAACCCGACGGTCCCGGACTCAGACGCACTGTAAAGTCGCGAACTCTCATTCAATGATGGCTCCTTGATTTTTTAAGCCATCTGTCCAGGTACATGGCGCCCAATGACTTCCAAAAATAACTCTGCCACCGAGATCCTCGACGTGTTGCCGACAGCTCCTGCGGAAAAATCCTCAGGTTCCAAGTCATTGAGCAGCGCCCGCCCGCTGGCCACCCAGCAGTACTTGTACTTCACCGAAACCAATACCGACCGCATCCTCGATAACCTCGACGGCCTGCGCGACATGGTGTTCCCGCGCCCGCCCCAGCAAGAAGGTGATGGCGACCCGCGCGACGAGCAGGAATTTCCCTCGGTGTGCCTGATCGGCCTGGGCCGCTGCGGTTCGAACATCGCGCTGGACGTGGCGGAGTTGGTGTACAACGCGCGCAAGTTCTACCTGAACGAATTCAGCACGGAAGACAAATCGGCGGACAAGGGCTATAGCCCGGCCCAATGGATCCGAAACAACCTGCGCCTGGGCGGCGGCAAGGCCACCAAGCCGGTGTTCCTGGTGGAACCGCTGGTGATGCTGGGTGACCTGGACAAGGACATCGCCGGGCGCATCCGTTTTTCGCGCAAGGGCGAAAAAAGCGGTTTCCTGCGCGACTACAGCAAAATGAAAATAATGGACCTCTCGGAAGTCCATGCCGGTGGCGCCGGTAACGCGCCGATCCTGGGCCAGTACCTGGCCAAGATCATCCTCAATAAAGACACCCAGCGTTTTTCCAGCCCTGACTGGAAGATGATTCACTCGTACCTGATCGACTCCTGCGGCATCAAGGCCAACCAGTCGCGCCTGTACTTCTCGATCTTCAGCGCCGGCGGCGGTACGGGTTCGGGCATGGCCTCGGAGTTTGGCCTGGCCCAGCAGCACTCGTACATGAACAAGACATTCGACACCAAACCCGCCGACGAGCACGACAGCAAGAGCGGCCACGCGTTTGTCTTCGAGCCGATCTTCACCAGCGGCATCTGTGTGCTGCCGAATATCTCCGATCACCGCAGCGAAATGTCCGAGGCCCTGCACATCAACGCCGGGCGGTTGCTGTGCAAATACCTGTCGGAAGAATGGGACTTCTCTTACAACTTCGACAATGAAGACAGCAGCGAAGCCAGTGTGAAGGGGCGTATCCGGCCATGGAACGCAATGATGCTGATCTCCAACGACATCATGCGTTACGCCGAAGAGAGCGATGACGGCAATATCCAGAACATTGACGTCAATGCCATGGAAAAACACGCCAACCAGTACATCTCCCAGCAGATCTTCAACATCCTCACTGCGCAGGCGGTGACGACCGATTACGACCAGAACTACTTCCGGCGTGCCGGTATCGACATTGGCGAAACCATCCGCCTGGATGCCAACGACCTGTTTATGAGCCTGGCAGGACCGGTAGCGATTGCCTATGCCGAGTCCGTGGTGCCGGAAACCCCGGTGCCGTCGAATGACAAGTTCAAGGTGTTCGATAAAGAGCCACAGCGGCTGAATATCGATGACTTGTTTTTCCGCTCCATCGACCTGCCGCACTTCAACAAAGTGACCCAGGCCATCGAAGGCATCAGCCTGTTGCCGATCGAGTCAAAGCGCTACAAGGCGTCACTGGAGCAATACAAGAATTCCGGCTACGACGCAGCCGCCCTGCATGACCTGCACTTCTTCAAGAACTGCTCGTCGGTGGTGTCGATTGTGTCCTTGCCCAAGGACTACAAGCTGTCCTACATGGACTTGAACCGGCTCAAGACGCACCTCAATAGCCTGTTTCCCAACACCACGCTCAAGCGTTATGCGCTGGTGATCGGGGCGTCGGCCAACTTGTCGCTGACAACGCTGATCGCCAAGAGCCCGTGCCTGTCGGATGACTTCCTGACGTTGATCGTGGCCTTTATCAAGCGTTGCTTTGCGCGTAACCCCTACCGGTTTGATGACACGCTGGATAATTCGATCCTGGACTTCATCATCCATGAGGACTTCGATGAAGACCGGATTGATGAGCTGCTCAACGAGTTCGAAAACCCGGCGAAGATTCTGGACACCAACTGGTACGCGATCAAACCGATGTATGAGAAGAAGTATCGGGAGTTGATCAACGACAAGGATAAGTTTGTGTCGATCAATGACATTCGCCTGTCACGAGATTGTGTGAAGAAGGCGATCAAGTATTTGCGTGAGATTTATCGTCACCGGATTGGCAAGACCAAGGTGATTTCGTTGAACAACCATACTGGCAAGACTGCCTAGACCGAGTCGCGCCCTTCGCGAGCAAGCCCGCTCCCACATTTTGACCGTATTCCAACAGGAAATACCCGGTACAAATGTGGGACCCGGCTTGCTCGCGAAAGCGCTCTGCCAGCCACCGCAAACCTGCAACTTTGCCACACCCGGAAACAATTCCCCCGGCCTTGCGCCACTCACAAAACTGTTCTCGTGACGCGCACGTCACCCTTACCTGTGACCTTTCTCTACGGCAAGATGCCATCACGGCGCTTGCGGTTACTCCGCTACACACTTCCACAGGCTGAAACCGCGCACCTTTTTCGTGCAGAGCCTTCTTACACTGCCCTTTCCTGGATCAAAATCCACGGCGAAACCACCACTGCCCATAAGCCCGGATCCCGCTCCACCAAGTCCAATGCCCGCGTCGCAGACACTTCGCCAAGGCTCCCCGCAGCCAGCCACGCAGCGACTTTCTCACGGTTATCCTCGGCCATTCCCTCGGCCGCTTCGATCAAATCCAGGTCGGCGTCGACCCACAATAGGGCACCCTTGGCAAAGAACGGTTCAAGCTCCTTCCAGGAAATTTCGGCGGTTTCGCCGAGCAGCTTGGCATAGAGGGTGCTAGGTTCTTGCGTCATGGGAATTCACCTGAAGTAAAAATCGGCGCAATCATAACGTCCGGGCTCAGGCAGAAAAACCCAGTTGCAAATGAGGCATCGATAGAAAGTGTCAGAAAAGCCAAGGATTGCCCGAGACTCTGGCATAACCCCGCCGCAATTCTGTCTTTTTCTTTCATTTAAGCGACATACCCGGGTTTTGCCCCCAGCAGCCAGCTTTTCAAGCGATCAACCGGCGCTCTACACTGTACCGGTACAGTTGCCAGGGCAATGCCGGGGGGATATCCGAGATATCTGATCCGGTTCTGCAGCTCACAAGGCCGCTAGAACTATAAAAAATACAACAGTAAGAGTGGAGCACTATGAATAAGGCTACTAAGCAGATTTCCAAACTGTTTGCCGCTATGGTCCTGGCTGGGGTTGCCGGCCATTCGTTCGCAGCTGACACCATCAAGATCGGCATCGCCGGCCCTAAAACCGGTCCTGTAACGCAATATGGCGACATGCAGTTCATGGGTGCCAAGCAGGCGATTGCCGACATCAACGCCAAGGGCGGCGTCGATGGCAAAATGCTCGAAGCCAAAGAATACGACGACGCTTGCGATCCTAAACAAGCCGTGGCCGTAGCCAACAAAGTGGTCAACGACGGCGTCAAGTTCGTAGTCGGTCACCTCTGCTCCAGCTCCACTCAGCCAGCGTCCGACATTTATGAAGACGAAGGCGTGATCATGATTACCCCGGCTGCCACCAGCCCGGAAATCACTTCCCGTGGCTACAAGCTGATTTTCCGCACCATCGGCCTGGACAGCGCCCAGGGTCCTGCAGCCGGCAACTACATCGCCGACCACGTGAAGCCGAAAGTGGTTGCGGTCATTCACGACAAGCAGCAGTACGGTGAAGGCATCGCCACCGCCGTTAAACAGACCCTCGAAAAGAAAGGCGTGAAAGTTGCTCTCTTCGAAGGCATCAACGCTGGCGACAAAGACTTCGGCTCGCTCATCCAGAAGCTCAAGCAAGCCAACGTCGACTTCGTCTACTACGGCGGCTACCACCCTGAACTGGGCCTGATCCTGCGCCAAGCCAAGGAAAAAGGCGTGAACGCCAAGTTCATGGGCCCTGAAGGCGTCGGCAACGACTCCATCTCGCAAATCGCCCAGGGCGCTTCCGAAGGCCTGCTGGTGACCCTGCCGAAGTCTTTCGACACTGATCCTGCCAACAAGGCAATCGTTGAAGAGTTCACCAAGAACAAGCAGGACCCAACCGGTCCGTTCGTGTTCCCAGCGTACTCGGCTGTTGAAGTGATCGCCGGTGGTATCGCCGCCGCTAAGAGCGAAGACACCGCCAAAGTGGCTGCTGCCATCCACGCCGGTACTTTCAAGACCCCAACGGGCGACCTGAGCTTTGACGCCAAGGGCGACCTGAAGGACTTTAAGTTCGTGGTCTACGAATGGCACTTCGGCAAACCAAAAACCGAAGTTTCCCCTCAGTAAGCCAGGCGTTACTGGTCAACAAGCCCACTGTGCAAGCAGTGGGCTTTGTTTTACGAGGTTTATGGGCCTGACACCCGCGATCCGGGCGCTGGCTCACCTGAAAATCTTAAAACCGTCACCAGCGGTTCGCTGGCAAACGCTTCGTGCAACCTGCTCATAGAACAGGGCACCGAGCCGGAAATGACTCCACCAGTGAAATGCGTATCGGGTTTTTAGGAGCGCTGTAATGCCTGAGATCTATCATTTTTTCCAAACGCTGGTTAACGGCATGACCGTTGGCAGCACCTATGCCTTGATAGCCATTGGCTACACAATGGTTTACGGCATCATTGGAATGATTAACTTCGCCCATGGCGAGGTGTACATGATTGGTTCCTACGTGGCCTTCATCGCCCTTGCCGGGCTGGCCATGATGGGTATCCATTCCCTGCCGCTGTTGATGACCGCTGCGTTCCTTGCATCGATCATCGTGACCAGTGCCTATGGCTACAGTATCGAGCGTGTTGCCTACCGTCCCTTGCGTGGCAGCAACCGTTTGATCCCGCTGATTTCCGCCATCGGCATGTCGATTTTCCTGCAGAACACCGTATTGCTGTCCCAGGACTCCAAGGATAAGTCCATTCCCAACCTGATCCCGGGGAGCTTCTCCTTCGGCCCAGGTGGCGCACAAGAAGTGCTGATTTCGTACATGCAGATCCTGGTCTTCGTCGTCACCCTGGTGGCCATGCTGGGCCTGACCCTGTTCATCTCCCGCTCCCGTCTGGGGCGCGCCTGCCGGGCTTGCGCCGAAGACATCAAGATGGCCAACCTGCTGGGCATCAACACCAACAACATCATCGCCCTGACCTTCGTGATAGGCGCCGCGCTGGCGGCCGTCGCGGCTGTGCTGCTGAGCATGCAGTACGGCGTGATCAACCCCAACGCCGGTTTCCTGGTAGGCCTCAAGGCCTTTACCGCGGCGGTCCTGGGCGGCATCGGCAGTATCCCGGGCGCGATGCTCGGCGGGCTGGTGCTGGGTGTGGCTGAAGCCTTTGGTGCCGATATCTTCGGCGACCAATACAAGGACGTCGTGGCGTTCGGCCTCTTGGTTCTGGTGCTGTTGTTCCGTCCGACCGGCATTCTGGGCCGTCCGGAGGTTGAGAAAGTATGAGCAGATATCTTAAATCGGCGTTTTTCAGCGCCTTGCTGGTATGGGCCGTGGCCTTTCCGGTACTCGGGCTCAAGCTGAGCATCGTCGGCATCAACCTGGAAGTGCATGGCACCGGTCCCGTGACCCTGACCATCATTGCCCTGTGCTCGGTGCTGATGTTCCTGCGCGTGCTGTTCACCCAGCAGGTCGGTGCTTTGTTCAAGGGCAACCGTGGCCCGTTGGTGTCGCCCAAGGTCAGTCAATTCCTGACACTGCCGCGCACCCAGCGCTACATCATCATCGGCCTGATCGTGGCTGCGTTGATCTGGCCGTTCTTCGGTTCCCGTGGTGCGGTGGATATCGCAACGCTGATCCTGATCTACGTGTTGCTGGGCCTGGGCCTGAACATCGTAGTCGGCCTGGCCGGCCTGCTCGACCTAGGCTACGTGGGCTTCTACGCCGTGGGTGCCTATACCTACGCGTTGCTGTCGCACTACCTGGGCTGGGGCTTCTGGATCTGCCTGCCACTGGCCGGTATGGCGGCGGCCACGTTTGGCTTCCTGCTGGGCTTTCCGGTGTTGCGCTTGCGCGGTGACTATTTGGCGATCGTGACCCTGGGCTTCGGTGAAATCATCCGACTGTTCCTGCGCAACCTCACCGACATCACTGGCGGCCCCAACGGTATCAGCAGCATCCCCAAGCCGACGTTCTTCGGATTGTCCTTCGACCGCACCGCAGCCGAAGGCATGCAGACCTTCCACGAGTACTTCGGGATCGACTACAACCCGGTGAGCAAAGTGGTGTTCCTGTACCTGGTGGCGTTGTTGCTGGCGCTGGCGGCACTGTTCGTGATCAACCGTTTGCTGCGCATGCCGATTGGCCGTGCGTGGGAAGCGCTGCGCGAAGATGAAATCGCCTGCCGTGCGTTAGGCATGAACCCCACCGTCATCAAACTCTCGGCATTCACCCTCGGGGCAACATTCGCCGGTTTCGCTGGCAGCTTCTTCGCCGCTCGCCAAGGTTTGGTGACCCCGGAGTCGTTCACCTTTATCGAGTCGGCGATCATCCTCGCCATCGTGGTACTGGGTGGCATGGGCTCGCAACTGGGTGTGATCCTGGCGGCGATCGTGATGATCCTGCTGCCGGAAATGATGCGTGAGTTCAGCGAATACCGCATGTTGATGTTCGGCGCCATGATGGTGCTGATGATGATCTGGCGTCCTCAAGGCCTGCTGCCCATGCAACGTCCACACATGGAGCTGCGCAAATGAGCCGCGATATCCTGAAAGTCGAAAACTTGAGCATGCGCTTCGGCGGCTTGCTGGCGGTCAACGGCGTGGCCCTGACCGTAAAAGAGAAACAAGTGGTGGCGCTGATCGGCCCGAACGGCGCCGGCAAGACCACAGTGTTCAACTGCCTCACCGGCTTCTACAAGCCGAGCGGTGGCAGCATCCTGCTGGACGGCCAGCCGATCCAGGGCCTGGCCGGTCACGAGATCGCCCGCAAGGGTGTGGTGCGCACCTTCCAGAACGTACGGTTGTTCAAGGACATGACGGCGGTCGAGAACCTGCTGATTGCCCAACACCGTCACTTGAACACCAACTTCTTTGCAGGCCTGTTCAAGACCCCGGCGTTCCGCAAAAGCGAGCGCGAAGCCATGGAGTACGCCGAGTACTGGCTGGACAAGGTCAACCTCACCGAGTTTGCCAACCGTCCTGCTGGCACCCTGGCCTATGGTCAACAACGTCGTCTGGAAATCGCCCGCTGCATGATGACCCGCCCGCGGATCCTCATGCTCGACGAACCGGCCGCTGGCCTGAACCCCAAGGAAACCGAAGACCTCAAGGCGCTGATCAGTGTGTTGCGTGAAGAAAACAACGCCACGGTGCTGTTGATCGAACACGACATGAAACTGGTCATGAGCATTTCCGACCACATCGTGGTGATCAACCAGGGCACGCCGCTGGCCAACGGGACACCGGAGCAGATCCGCGACAACCCGGAAGTGATCAAAGCCTATTTGGGGGAAGCGTAAAATGCTGCAATTCGAAAACGTTTCCACTTTCTACGGCAAGATCCAGGCGCTGCACAGCGTCAACGTGGAAGTGCGCCAAGGTGAAATCGTCACGCTGATCGGCGCCAACGGTGCCGGCAAGTCGACCTTGCTGATGACCCTGTGCGGTTCGCCGCAGGCCCACAGCGGCAGCATCCGCTACATGGGTGAAGAACTGGTGGGCCAGGCCTCCTCCGAGATCATGCGCAAGAGCATTGCCGTGGTGCCCGAAGGCCGCCGTGTGTTCTCGCGCCTGACGGTGGAAGAGAACCTGGCCATGGGCGGGTTCTTTACCGACAAGGGCGACTACCAAGAGCAGATGGACAAGGTGCTGCACCTGTTCCCCAGGCTCAAGGAACGCTTCAGCCAGCGCGGCGGCACCATGTCCGGCGGCGAGCAGCAAATGCTCGCCATCGGCCGGGCGCTGATGAGCAAGCCCAAGCTATTGCTGCTGGACGAGCCTTCACTGGGACTGGCACCGATCATCATCCAGCAGATCTTCGATATCATCGAACAACTGCGCAAGGACGGTGTGACGGTATTCCTGGTGGAGCAGAACGCCAACCAGGCGCTGAAAATCGCCGACCGCGCCTACGTGCTGGAAAACGGCCGGGTGGTGATGCAGGGCACCGGGGAGCAATTGCTGACGGATCCGAAGGTGCGTGAAGCCTATCTCGGCGGCTGAGCCATTGAGGTAACAAAAAACGGCCTTCGGGCCGTTTTTTTATCGCGGTTCAAAGCGTCGCGACCAACTCCCCCTTACTCGCGCGCTGAGCTGCCAGCATCAATGCCCCGCCCAATAGCAACAAGCCCGCCGCCAGGAAGATATACGCGCCGTACACATCCAGCGGCGCGTCGAAATAGGCTATGACACGCTGCGCCACATTTAACGTCTGAGAGCACACCAGCGTACCGGTTAATGAGGCGATGGCCAGCACCGGCGTGACCGTTGCGGACACACGCCCCATGTAACCTTCCGGCACGGCTTCCTGGAGCATCGGCCCTTGCACAATCGCAAACACCGAGAAGAACAACCCACAGCTGAACATCAGCGCCCAGGCCAAGTAAAACGGCGGATGCAGCGAATATGCCAGGTAGCTGAACCCCATGCACAGCAACGCAAGGGTAAAGGCCTGGCGCGTGCTCAATGACTTCAACACCGGCCGGACCAGCACGGCAGCAATCAACCCGCCGACAGGGAACGCCGCGAGAATCAGGCCGTATTCATAAGGGCTCAAGCCCAAGGTTTTGAATGCATACAAGGACAATGCGACGTTATTGACCCCCAAGGAAAACCCGTATAACGCCACACCGATCAACAACGTCCTAATCGAGGCATGCCCCCAGGAAAACCGTAGCCCTGCGAGCACTCCATGCCAGAAGGGCAGCCGTTGTTGCTCGGCCAGCAAGGTCCGGCGCAGGCCCTGGGTAGACGCTATGCACAGGGCCGAACAGGCAAAAGCCAGCACATTGATCAGCAGTGCCAGGGCGGGGCCCACCCACACAAATAATGCCGGCCCAAGGGACGCCGACAACACTGAAATGCCCGTCAGGGAAAACATCGCCTTGGCCGATGCCTCAACGCGTCGTGCCGAAGGGATGACCACTTGCATGATCGCCTGGCGTGACGGGTTGAAAAACTGTGCAGCCGTGCTGTTCACCAACAACAAGAGCAGAACGCCGACGAGCACTTGCATCGGGTCCAGCCCGGCCAGTGAATAGATCACGAAAAAGATCAGGAAGTTGAGCACCCGAATCCCATCCGCCGCGATCATCACGTACAGCGGGGCCATCCGATCGACCCAAGCCCCGGCCAGTGGGGCCACCAATACACGCGGAATAGCAGAGGCCGCCACCGCCAGGCCTACAGCCGTCGGCAAGAACGCACTGTCGTGAAACAAGTCAGTCACCAGCCACACAATGACGGTGCTCTCGAAAACGAACTCGCCAAACGATGAGAGGGCTTGCCCCAGCCACAAGAATGAGAAATTTCTGCTGATGAAAAAATCTGCAAAGCGGTTCTTCACAGCCACATTACCTTATTGGTCGTAAATACGTTCAAAGGACTCGAGCAACCCCTGGGCACAGGACTTGACGGGTTCGGACATACCGAATCTGGCAGCGATTTCGAGGGCCGCCATCGCATTCTTGTTACCTTTAACCGCTTCCCCAATAGCGGTCAGATCCCGCCAATGCTCCCAGGATGGATCAAAGGGAATAAGCGGCGGATGCCTGTCCCGCCAGTAAAACCCCCAGGTCCGCCACCCTTCGTAGAACGTTTGCCAATCCTGGGTCAACAGCGGCTTGGCAAAATTACTGAGTGCCAAAGGCTCAGCGAGCGGCTGAAACCGTGCCTCGATACTGCAACGCCAACCTTTGCCGGTATTGGTCGCCCCCCCGTGCGGGGTAAACGTATTGAACAGCAGTACATCACCCGGACGTAATGCGAAGACGTTTTTTGCGCCCAGCACGTCGGGGCAGACTTGCCATCCTGATGGGTTGAGTGCCAGCTCGAGCGGTAACAGGGTTTCACCAGGTTTTTTGTTGTAAACCGGCAGCGATCCCGACCGCTCATCGACATTAAAAAAGGGTGCCCACAGGGTGATCTGCTGGCCACTGCCCTGCAATTCCGGAAAGTCCTGGTGAACGCCCGGTGAGGAGTGCATGGAAGAATCCAAGGGTGCCAAACCGCGCACCCATTTGATCGGATGAACGAACACCTCATCGGTGTCCAAGAGCAGCTTCATCACCTCAATCACCTTGGGCGCTTGAAAGAGTTCTTCGGTCAATTCGCTGCGCATGACGTCGACAAACTTCAGAAAGTCCGGATCAGCTTGCTCGGGTTCCTTGAAGCGCGGCTGGCCAATCTCGGTGAAACCATCGGTTATTCGATGCTTGCGCAATTGCTGGATTACTTTTTCAGCGAGCAGTGCCAATTTCTGGCGATCGAGTAACTCGCGAACAACGACATAACCCTCTCGCTCGTAGGCGTCCTTCAGCGGCGAAAGTCCGTTCATTTTTGCAACTCCTTGCAACGCACTCAGCCTGGAAAAACCAGCCGGATGGCATAAAGAACATCCCTTTCTTCCGTCAGGCGCAGCATATTTGACGCTGTTTCTTCGTGTACAGCCGGCGTCATTCTCGCCGCCAGCCCTTGATGCTGCCCCTCCAACAACAGGGCATGCCCTACACGCCCTACATCCAGCAACGCTTTGGCGTAGGCAATATCAGGATCGCCGAATGCTGCAACAGCAAACTGCCAATTGATCCCAAGTAACACCGTAATGCCTTTGCCCCCGGCCCATCCTTGGCCCTGAATGATCTTGGCGACCACCTCGCTGTCACTGGCGAACTGAAATTTTTTTGTCAGCCGCTGTAACGCATGGCGGTGCCCCAACTCTAGAGGGGTAAGCAAGCAAAAACGCTTCCTTACCCAACCTCACTGCTGGAGTTACACCATGACTACTAAATCCCGTTCGCTGTCCGCCGCCACCCTCGTTCTGGCCCTGGGTTCGGCCCTGAGCCTGTCCGCCCTTACAAGCACCGCGCACGCCGCCGATGACATGCAGAAATGCTTTGGTGTCGCCGAAGCCGGCAAGAACGATTGTGCTGCAGGCGCCGGCACCTCCTGCGCGGGTACTTCCAAAGTCAAAGACCAGGCCAACGCCTGGAAACTGGTCCCAGCCGGCACCTGTACCAAAACCCCAAGCGCCACCTCGCCGACCGGTTTCGGCCAGGAAGCTGCCTTCACCGCCAAGTCCTGAAACAGCCCTCAGCCTGAGTAATGATGATGACGCTTTCCCCCCAACACACGGTCTCACCTGCTCAGGCGCCCGGCCTCCCTTACAGGGCCGGGCTGGGGTTGAAGAACGAGCACTTCATCGAAGTGCTCGAGACCTCACCCGACATCGGCTTTTTTGAAGTGCACGCCGAAAACTACATGGTGGCCGGCGGCCCGTTCCATCACTACCTGGGTTTGATCCGCGAGCAGTACCCACTGTCGTTGCACGGCGTGGGCCTGTCCATCGGCGGCGAAGGCCCGTTGAACCGTGAGCACCTGGCACGGTTGGCCACGCTGATCGAACGCTATCAACCCCACTCTTTTTCCGAACACCTGGCCTGGTCCAGCCATGGCCCGGTGTTTCTCAACGACTTGCTGCCCCTGGCTTACGATGCCGCCACCCTGAAACGGGTGTGCGAACACATCGATCAGGTGCAAAGCACCCTCAAGCAGCCGATGCTGCTGGAGAATCCGTCGACCTATCTGCAATTCCAACGCTCGACCCTGGACGAGACAGACTTCATCAGCGAGATCATCCGCCGCACCGGTTGCGGCCTGCTGCTGGACGTCAACAACGTCTATGTGACGTGCATCAATCACCAGCGAGATCCACTTTCCTACATTGACGCACTGCCTTTGCGCGCCGTGGGAGAGATTCATCTGGCCGGGTTTGCCGAAGACACAGACAGCCTGGGCGATCGCCTGCTGATCGATGACCATGGCGCGCCCATCGATAACGCCGTGTGGCAGTTATACGAACAGGTACTCGCGCGTACCGGCCCGGTGGCCACGCTGATTGAGCGCGATAACCAAGTGCCGGCCTTCAGCGTACTGCACGCCGAAGCCCAACACGCCGACTGGCATCTGTCGCAGGTGAACAACCCATGAGCCATCAAGCAGCATTTGCCAGTGCCCTGCTCGCACCCGACCCGATCTGCCCCGATGGCCTGTTCAGCAGCAATGGCGCCGATCCGGCCAGCCGCTTTGCGGTGTATCGCAACAATGTCCACAGCGCGTTAATCAATGCGCTGGTGACGGCCTATCCCGTCACGTTGCAATTGGTCGGCGAGGCATTCTTTCGCGCCACGGCCACCCTGTATGTGCAGGCCTGCCCGCCCAACAGCCCACTGATCAGTGAATACGGCAGCAGCTTTGCCGACTTTATCCAGGGCTTCGAGCCGGCTGCCAGCGTGCCCTACCTCGCCGATGTCGCGCGCCTGGAACGCTTGCGGGTGTGCGCTTACCACGCGGCGGACATTGAGCCACTGCAACAACAGACCTTGTTGCAGGCACTGCAAGCCCAAACCCACTTGGGCGAACTACGCCTGCAACTGCACCCCTCCCTCGCCACCTTGAACTCCGCCTACGCGATTGTCGCCATCTGGGCCGCGCACCAGACCGAGGGTGCCATTGCCAGCTTGAATGCCTGGCACGCCCAAAGTGCCTTGGTGTTACGCCAGGGGCTGGCCGTCAAGGTATTCGCCATAGACGCGGGTTCGGTCGCGTTCATCAACAGCCTCAACCACGGCGCGGGCCTGGAAATGGCCGTGACCCAGGCCCTGGAAGCCTCAAGCGAATTCGACCTGAACCAGTGCCTGACCCTGCTGATCAGCTACGACGCCATCACTCATTTGCACACAGAACAAAAGGTATCGCCATGAACACATCACCTTCGTGCCTGGTAAAACGGGTCATCGCGCTTTTCGAGAAAATCCCCTACAGCCTGATCGCCTTTCTCGCGCGGTTTTCGATTGCAGCGGTTTTCTGGAAGTCCGGGCAGACCAAAGTCGAAGGCTTTGCCATCGACCTGATCAGCGGCACTTTCCAACTGGGCGAACCACGACTCGCCGCCTCCACCCTGCCGCTGTTTCGCAGTGAATATCACGTGCCTCTGCTGTCGCCGGAAGTGGCCGCGCACATGGCCGCCTTCGCCGAGCACTTTTTTCCGGTGTTGATTCTGGTGGGGTTTGCCACACGCTTCTCGGCCCTGGCCCTGATCGGCATGACCCTGACCATTCAACTCTTTGTCTACCCGGACGCCTACCCGACCCACGGCACCTGGATCGCCTTGCTGCTACTGCTCGTCGCCAAAGGCCCGGGGCGCCTGTCGATCGATCACCTGATAGCACGTCGCTACCGTTAAAGCCGGTCCAACGCTTCACCGCTGCGTTTGAACCAATCCACCAGGTAATCGGCGAGCACCTGAGTGCGGCGCGGCAAGCCACCCTGATACGGGTGAACCAGATACATCGGCATGCTGCGCGTCTGATAATCGCGCAGGAGCCAGCGCAATCGGCCGTCAGCCAGTTCCGCAGGTAAAACGTAGGACGGCAGGCGGGCGATACCGGCGCCCACCAGTGCGGCTTTTTTCAACAGGTTGTAGTGGTTGGAAGCAAATGTGCCGCTGACCCGCACACGCAGCAGTTCGTGTTGCTGGTGGTACAGCCATTCTTCACGCCCGCTGTAGTGACTGTTCAGCAGGCAGGTATGGGCTGCCAGGTCCGCCGGGGTCAGCGGCTCGCCGTGCTGTTCCAGATAAGCCGGGCTGGCGCACGTCATCTCATGCCAGGCCAGCAATGGCTTGGCCACCAGGCGGTCGTTTTCGATGGCCCCCATGCGCACGCCCAAATCAAAGCCATCCCGCGCCAGATCCCGGTAGCTGTTGCTCAATTCCAGTTCGATCTGCACCTGCGGGTACTGCTTGGAAAACTCCAGCAGCAAACCATCGAAAAAGGTTTCCCCCAACGACACCGGAACCGTCATACGCACCGGCCCGGCCAGATCGTCCTTGAGCCGTGCCAATGCCTGTCGGGCGCGCTCCACTTGTACCACCAGCGCCTGGGCCTGGGGCAACAACGCCGCACCGGCTGCGGTCAGGCTGAGCTTGCGAGTGGTGCGGTGCAGCAACACCACGCAAAACCGCGCTTCCAGTTGGCTGATGCGCTTGGACAGCTGGCCCTTGCTGCACCCCAACTGCTCGGCCGCCACGGTGAAACTGCCGGCTTCGATCAGCACGGCAAACGCCGCCAGGTCATCCATATCGCTCATGGATTGTTTCCATTTGAAAACCAAAGGTTGCCTATTAGCACGTTTATCCACCCGAAAAGCCACACTAGACTGAAACCTCACTTACCCCTGGAGGAACAGCACGATGAAAATCCTATTGATTGGTGCCAGCGGCACGGTCGGCTCGGCCGTCAAGGCAGAACTCGCCCAGCGTCACGACGTGATCAGCATCGGTCGCACCCATGGCGACTTCCAGGTGGACATCAGCGACAGCGCTTCAATCCGCAAGCTATTCGAACAGACCGGCAAGTTCGATGCCCTGGTCTGCGCGGCCGGCAGTGTGAATTTCGTGCCGTTGGGTGACATGAGCGAAACCGATTTTGAACTGGGCCTGCGCGACAAGCTGATGGGCCAGGTCAACCTGCTGTTGATCGGCCGCGAATACGCCAACGACGGCGCCTCGTTCACCTTCACCAGCGGCATTCTCAACCGTGACCCGATCCGCACCGGTGCATCTGCCGCACTGGTCAACGGCGCACTGGATGCATTCGTCAAAGCCGCCGCGATCGAACTGCCACGGGGCTTGCGCGTCAACTCCGTGAGCCCGACCGTCCTGCTGGAAGCCATGGGCAGCTACGCCCCCTACTTCCGTGGCTACAAACCTGCACCCGGTGCTGATGTGGCGTTGGCCTACGCGAAAAGTGTCGAGGGCTTGCAAACCGGCCAGACCTTTATCGTCGGCTGAACTTTGTGTCTGTCAGAAATTCCTGAAGCCGGCCGACGGGCTTGTGGTGCGGCGTCAGCCTGCGTAACGTGGCGGCACTTGTTTGGAGACCCGATAAATGCGCGCCGCCCGTACCCTTGCTCTGTTTGCCCTGCTGCCCCTGTTCACCGCTTGCCAGATGTTCGAGAGCGAGCCGGCCAAACCGTCGACTGCGGGGCTGACCCGCATGCAGGGTGAATTGACGGCGGTGGCCGGCAAACTGTTGTTCCAACCTTGCGGCGACAAACGCAACTACGTGGTCAACGACACCGGCGGCACCAGCATCCTGCAGGAGGCCGCCTCCCTTGCCGGCCAACAGGGTGTGCTGTTTGCCGACTTGCGCGGCAAGTTCTCCGGTGTCGCCAGCGGCACACAGGGTTCGGTAGACCTTCAGCAGCTGTATCGAGTAGAGCGCTCGACCTCGGCCTGCAATGACCCGGACTTCAAGCGCATGACCCTGCGTGCCAACGGTCACAAACCCGCCTGGGCCATGAACGTCACCGCCAAGGGCATGGTGCTCGAGCGTGAAGGCCAGCCACCACTGGCGGTGCCCTATGTAGAAGAGCAAATGGGCGACGGCCGCTTTAACCTGATGACGGAAGCCAACAACCAACACATCGAACTGTGGGTGGCGCCGCAACGCTGCATCGACAGCGTCAGCGGCAGCTTGCAACACATGACCGCCGAGTTGCGAGTCAACGGCCAGGTACAACGGGGTTGCGCATCGTTCGGCGGCTCTCGGGACGACTGAATCAGCCCAGCGCTGTTTTAACATGACGAAATACCGCCATTGGGGCTTATAATCGCCGGTTTGCAAAACAGCCGGCCTCTTTTCCCGCCGCCTACCGGATCCCGTCATGTTACGAATCACCGAACTCAAGCTGCCCATCGACCATCCCGAAGAAGACCTGCGGCCTGCCATCGTGCAGCGCCTGGGCATCGCCAGTGATGACCTGCTCGATTTCACCCTGTTCAAACGCAGCTACGACGCCCGTAAAAAATCGTCGGAGCTGTGCTTCATCTACACCATCGACCTGAACGTGAAGGGCGAAGCCGCACTGCTGCTCAAGTTCGCCGATGATCGCAACGTCAACCCGGCACCGGATGTCAGCTATAAGGTGGTGGGCCAGGCGCCGCAAGGCCTGGTTGAACGGCCGATCGTCGTGGGTTTTGGTCCGTGCGGGATCTTCGCCGGGCTGCTGCTGGCGCAGATGGGCTTCAAGCCGATCATCCTCGAACGCGGCAAGGAAGTGCGCCAGCGCACCAAGGACACCTGGGGCCTGTGGCGCAAAAACGTGCTCAACCCGGAGTCCAACGTGCAGTTCGGCGAAGGCGGCGCCGGGACCTTTTCCGACGGCAAGCTCTACAGCCAGATCAAGGACCCGAAATTCCACGGTCGCAAAGTGCTGCACGAGTTCGTCAAAGCCGGTGCGCCGGAAGAAATCCTCTACGTCAGCAAGCCGCACATCGGTACATTCCGCCTGACCGGCGTGGTGGAAAACATGCGCGAGCAGATCATCGCCCTGGGCGGTGAAGTGCGTTTCGAACAGCGGGTCACCGACGTGCTGATCGAAGATGGCCAGTTGAACGGCGTTGTGGTGGATGGCGGTGAGCAGATCCTCTCCAAGCACGTGATCCTCGCCCTCGGCCACAGCGCCCGCGACACGTTCCGCATGCTCCACGGCCGTGGCGTGTACATGGAGGCCAAGCCGTTTTCCGTGGGTTTCCGTATTGAACACCCGCAGTCGCTGATCGACGCTGCGCGCCTGGGCAAATACGCCGGGCACCCAAAGCTCGGCGCTGCCGACTACAAGCTGGTGCACCACGCCAAGAACGGCCGCTCGGTCTACAGCTTCTGCATGTGCCCGGGCGGTACGGTGGTGGCGGCCACTTCCGAGCCCAATCGTGTCGTCACCAACGGCATGAGCCAGTATTCGCGTAACGAACGCAATGCCAACTCCGGCATCGTGGTCGGCATCACACCGGAAGTGGACTACCCAGGTGGCCCGCTGGCCGGCATCGAGTTGCAGGAGCGCCTGGAGTCCCACGCCTACATCCTCGGTGGCAGCAACTACGAGGCACCGGCGCAACTGGTGGGTGATTTCATCGCTGGCAAGCCGTCCACCGCCATCGGCAGCGTGGAGCCGTCCTACAAACCGGGTGTGGCACTCGGTGACCTGGCCCTGGCATTGCCGGACTTCGCCATTGAAGCGATTCGTGAAGCATTGCCGGCGTTCGAGAAACAGATCAAAGGCTACTCGCTGCACGACGCCGTGTTGACCGGTATCGAGACGCGCACCTCGTCACCGCTGCGGATTACTCGCGACGAGTCGATGCAAAGCTTGAACGTGAAAGGCCTGTTCCCGGCGGGTGAAGGCGCTGGTTACGCCGGTGGGATTCTGTCGGCGGGTGTTGACGGAATTCGGATTGCCGAGGCATTGGCGCGGGATATGCTCGGTATAGAGGCCTGACGCAGAATCTGAACAGACTGCAGTTCCAATGTGGGAGCTGGCTTGCCTGCGATGACGGTGGTTCAGTCGATAAATTCGGCGACTGAGACTCTGCGATCGCAGGCAAGCCAGCTCCCACATTGGGTTTTGCGTCGTATCAGATGTTTGCGCGCAGGACGCTCTCCGGCAGCGGCTCGCCCCGTTCGACACTCGCCGCAACGGCCGCGATCAAACCGTCAAGTGCATAGCCCTGCCCCGCCAGCCACGCCTGATCATAGTAAGTGGTGGCATAGCGCTCACCCCCATCACACAAAATCGCCACGATCGACCCCGACTCCCCCGCCGCTTTCATCTGCTGCGCGGCCATCAAGGCGCCGATCAGGTTAGTCCCGCTGGACCCGCCAACCCGCCGACCCAGCCGTTCGGCCAGGTAATGCATGGCGGCCAGTGACAGCGCGTCCGGCACCTTGACCATCGCATCAATCACCCTGGGGAGAAACGACGCCTCAACCCGTGGCCGGCCGATCCCTTCGATGCGCGAACCGCAATCCAGGCGCAGGCTGGCGTCGCCTGTCTGGTAGTAATCAAAGAACACCGAACGTTCGGCATCGGCACACAAGACGCGGGTGCAATGCTGGCGATAACGCACATAGCGTCCCAGGGTGGCGGTCGTGCCGCCGGTGCCAGGGCTGGAAATCAACCAGCTTGGTTCGGGGTAATGCTCAAAGCGCATCTGCTGGAAGATCGACTCGGCGATGTTGTTGTTCGCCCGCCAGTCCGTGGCCCGCTCGGCGTAGGTGAATTGGTCCATGAAGTGACCGCCACTTTCCTTCGCCAACCGTTCGGACTCAGCGTATATCTGCGTCGGATCATTCACCAGATGGCTCTTGCCACCGTAGAAGGCGATCTGCGCGATCTTCTCCTTCGACGTAGTGGCCGGCATCACCGCAATAAACGGCAGGCCGAGCAAGCGTGCAAAGTACGCTTCGGAGATCGCCGTCGAACCGCTGGACGCCTCGATCACCGGCGCACCCGGCTTGAGCCAGCCGTTACACAAGGCATACAGGAACAGCGAACGCGCCAGCCGATGCTTGAGGCTGCCGGTGGGGTGGCTGGACTCATCCTTGAAGTACAACTCGATACCCGGCAACCCCGGCAATGGCAAAGGGATCAGGTGTGTGTCGGCGCTGCGCTGAAAGTCCGCCTCAATGATGCGAATGGCTTCACGGGCCCAGTTACGGTGGTCGCTCATAGGGTGCGTCTCTAAAGATTTCAGCCCCAATTTTAGGGGGTTTCCTACACTGCACACAGATACAGTGACGTCTCAATTAGACACACAATTGCTAGGCTTCGGCGCATCACCGATCCTGACCGTTGCTTATAACAAATAAGAATATAACTTTTGTTTTAACAACTAACGGTACGGGTTAGGGTACCCACCTATTGAACCTGGATTGGAGAGCATCCCTTGCCTCTGCGTAGCACTTTCACCCGTTTCTTCCAGCTGGAAGCCGCCAGCGGTCTGTTGTTGATCGCCGCTGCCGCCTTGGCGCTGATCATTAATAACTCACCGTTGTCGCACCTCTACGGCGCCTTCCTCGACACCCCCGTAGTGGCTCAGATTGGCGCACTCAAAATCGCCAAGCCCGCCTTGCTATGGATCAACGATGGCCTGATGGCCCTGTTCTTCCTGTTGATCGGCCTGGAGGTGAAGCGCGAGCTGCTCGACGGCCACCTGTCCAAGCCCTCGCAAGTGGTCTTGCCCGGTGCGGCGGCCATTGGCGGCATGGTGGTGCCCGCGCTGATCTACTGGGCGATCAACAAGGATTACCCTGCCGCGCTCGCAGGCTGGGCGATCCCCATGGCCACCGACATCGCTTTTGCACTCGGCGTTCTGGCGCTGCTGGGCAAGCGCGTGCCGGTGTCGCTGAAACTGTTCCTGATGACGCTGGCCATCATCGACGATCTCGGTGCAATCATTGTCATCGCCGTGTTCTATTCAGCCGACCTGTCGGGCGCCGCCCTGGCAGGTGCGGGCGCCTGCTTGGTTGCCTTGATCGCGATGAACCGCCTGGGCGTGATCAAACTCGGGCCCTATATGATCATAGGGCTGATCCTGTGGGTCTGTGTGCTCAAGAGCGGCGTCCACGCCACCCTGGCCGGTGTGACCTTGGCGTTCTGCATTCCGCTGCGCACCAAAAACGCCGAACCTTCGCCATTGCTGACCCTGGAGCACGCGTTGCACCCGTGGGTGGCCTACGCCATCCTGCCGTTGTTCGCGTTCGCCAATGCGGGCGTATCCCTCACCGGCGTGAGCATGGAAAGCTTCACCCATCACGTGCCCCTGGGCATCGCCGCCGGCCTGTTGATCGGCAAGACCGTTGGTGTGTTCGGCCTCACCTGGCTGGCCATCAAGACCGGCCTTGCCGCCCTGCCCAGTGGCGCGAACTGGGGCCAGGTGTTCGGCGTGGCGATCCTGTGCGGTATCGGCTTTACCATGAGCCTGTTTGTCGGCTCCCTGGCCTTTGTGCCGGGCGCCAGCGAATTCGCCGGCGAGGATCGAATGGGGATTCTGACCGGGTCGATCCTGGCGGCGTGTATTGGCTATGCAGTGACGGCGATGGCGAGTCGCAAGAAAGCCTGACCCCAACCTGAAACACCCAAAAACCCCAGCCGGTCACCCGGTTGGGGTTTTTCTTTTTGCGCCGCCAACGTTTAGCCAGTAATCCGGCCGCCACGCCTAAAGACTTTCGGTTAGCCGCCGACTAGTGGGTATGGCGATCTCACCGTCCGCGCCTGGGACACCCGCCCGACACTGCCTCCAACGCGTTTCCAGCCCGAGCGACATTCCCATGTTCCTGAGAAATATAAGAATCGCTGCCAGAGCCTTCATCGGCTTCGCCGCTATTGCATCACTGAGTGTGTTTCTCGGCCTGTTTGCGCTCAAACAGATTGGTGAAGTTCAGTCACAGGCTGCCGACATTCAGAACAACTGGATGCAGCGTGTCAGGATCCTGGCCTTGGCCAATGCTTCGCTCGACCGTTATCGCCTGGGAGAGATGGCGCACATCCTGTCGTCCAGCGATGCCGACATGCAGACCTACGAGGACAAATCCGCCGGCCGCCTGAAAAGCGTCAAGGAGCAGCTTGCCCAATATGCAGCGCTGCTGCGCACCTCTGAGGAAAAATCACGCCTCGATGTGTTCAACCAAAGCCTCGATGCGTACGCGAAGAATCACGCCGAGATGCTCAAACGCTCGCGCTCGGGCGACAAGGCCGGCGCCCGCGACTTTCTCAACAGTATTCGAGAAAGTTATGAGCAGATGACCAAGAACTTCGACCAACTGATAGACCTGGCCAACAAAGGCGCAGAACAAGCTGGCCAGACCTCCGTAGCGGCCTACCAGCATGCCGTGAATGGCATCTCAATCGTGATTCTGCTGGTGAGTGGCGGCACCGTATTGGTGGCCTGGTTGCTGACCCGAAGCATTACCGGCCCCATCATTGAAGCGGTACACGTAGCCGAAACCATCGCCAGGGGCGATCTCACCCAGCCCATCAACCCTACGGGCAACGACGAAGCCACCCGCCTGCTCCGGGCACAAGAGACCATGCGCAACAACCTGGTGCAGACCCTGCGACAAATAACCGGCTCATCCAGCCAATTGGCCGCAGCGGCCGAAGAACTGAATGCCGTCACCGCCGAAGGCAGCCGGGACTTGCAACAGCAACATGGCGAGATCGAACAGGCGGCCACTGCCGTCACCCAGATGACCACCGCCATTGAAGAGGTCGCCAGGAACGCGGCCTCGACCTCCGACCTGTCCCAGGAGTCGCGAAGCATTGCCTTGAAAGGCCAGCAGCGCATGGTCGAGGCACTGAACGCCATCCAGGCCTTGACCCGTGGCGTGGAGGTCAGCTCCGGGCAAGTGGGCGGTCTGGCTGAGCAGGCCAAGGGTATCGGCAAAGTGCTGGATGTTATCCGCACCATTGCCGAGCAAACCAACCTGCTGGCACTGAACGCGGCCATCGAAGCTGCGCGTGCCGGTGAGGCCGGCCGTGGTTTTGCCGTAGTCGCCGACGAAGTGCGCGCCCTGGCTCACCGCACTGCCCAATCGACCCAGGAAATCGAACAAATGATTGGCAGTATCCAGACCAACACGGCCAGTACCGTCAACACCATGCTCGACAGTAGCACCATGACCCAGCAAACCCTTGGCTTGGCCGAACTGGCACAGCAAGCGCTGGCGGATATTCTTGCCGCCAACAATGAGATCAATGACCGAAACCTGGTGATTACCACGGCGGCTGCGGAGCAAGCCGACGTTGCCCGGGCGGTTGATCGCAATTTGCTGAATATTCAACAACTGTCGATTCAGTCCGCCGAAGGCTCGACCCAAACAACCGCCGCCTCGCAATCCCTCGCCAGCCTGGCGCATGAATTGAACACGATGGTGAAGCACTTCCAGATTTGAAATGACAGGGTAAAAAACCAAAAGGCCGCTTCGGTTTTAGCCGAAGCGGCCTGTTAACTTGATGCATCATTGCCATCGTTTTTCGTCAGCTACTCCTGTGGCTGGCGCCTCGTGTTATGGCAGCTGTGCGCGGGATACCTTCGGGTATGCCGAGTTTCAAGTTCTCGGTCCGCGAACCTGCGTACAGCTGCCACCTTCCATCGCGTCGCGGCGATCAGGGGCGGCTCCAGCCAATCATTTCGAGCCCGACACCGCCTTGTCAAATGGTTACGAGCCACTGTTTTCGATCAACTCAGCCGCCAACACAGAGGCCTTGTTGGTAAATGCATACGCAACCCTGATAGGCGCCAGCGGGCTGACCTCTGAGTTGGCAGACACCGTGGACGGAAAAACACGCAGCCAATTGTTAGCCATTGGGCAGTTACTGGAACTGGCGGGGCTTTTAGTCGACCGAGCAATGGAGCAGCAGTGCCCTGTCTAATGAAGCTAAAAGCGCTTGGCTTCAATTTGTAGACATCCTGCCCCCTAAAACAAAAACCCCAACCGGTCACCCGGTTGGGGTTTTTTGTGTTTCTACCGCCGGCGCTTAGCGAGTAACGCGGCTGGTGCCGTTAACGGTCATGATGCGCACACGGTCGCCGATGCGGAAGACTTCGTTGGGATCAACGGCCTGAACGTAGGCGCGCATGCTGCCATCGTCTTCACGAACGGTGACTTCAACGCCCTGGGTACGGGTCAGGCCTTCTTCAGCGGCGGAACCCAGCAGACCACCGGCAACAGCACCGATAACGCCAGTGACGATACTGCCACGGCCACCGCCAATAGCACTGCCGCCAACGCCGCCAACCACTGCACCGGCAACACCGCCGATTGGGGTTTTGGTGCCTTCGATTTTCACCGGACGCAGGGATTCAATGGTGCCCATGCGAACGGTCTGTACACGACGCGCTTCGTCACGGGAGTACGAGTCGCCGGTCAGACTCGAGGCGCAGCCACCCAACAGCAACGACAGGGTGGTAAAGCAGGCAACTAGTAAAACGGACTTACGCATAGCATCAACTCCAAAGGACAGGTATTCATTAGACGCCGCAGCTTGGCGCCTGTCACGGCAAGCACGCCAGAAAATTGCTTTCATTCAGCCCTAGTACAGACTGCCAGTACCAGAAAAATCGACGAACGGTAGCACTTGCCTTATTCCGAAGATCGTCATGAAAGCGTTCTTCATTGTAGTCGCGCAAGCGAACACGCCGAAGCCTCCTGTGTGGAGACTTCGGTGTGAGGGTCAGCATTCAGAGGGAATGAAGAAAGATGAAACTCAGGGCGCCAGGCGCTCGCGCGTCCATTCGCCGTCTTGCAGGCGATAGTTCAGACGGTCATGCAGGCGGCTGGCGCGGCCTTGCCAGAACTCGATGCGCTCGGGCAACAAACGGTAGCCACCCCAATGCTCGGGGCAGTCGGGCTGGGTATCGCTGAAACGCTGTTCGGTCGCCTTGAGCAGGTCCTGCAGCTGTTCACGGTCACGTATGACTTTGCTTTGCGGCGACGCCCAGGCGCCAAGACGGCTGCCCAAAGGCCGAACCTGATAATAAGCATCCGACTCTTCAGGCGTAACCTTGACCACCCGCCCTTCGATGCGCACCTGGCGCTCCAGAGTGGGCCAGAAGAAAGTCATGGCCGCAAACGGTCGCGCCGCGAGTTGTTCACCCTTGGCGCTCTGATAGTTGGTGAAGAAGGTAAAGCCCTGCGCGTCCAGGCCCTTGAGCAACAGGATGCGGCAGTGCGGGCGACCGTCCTGATCAACCGTTGCCAACGTCATGGCATTGGCCTCCACCGGTGGCTGCTCGGTTTTTACCGCCTCGCCAAACCATTGGTGGAACAACGCAAACGGCTCGCCCGGTGCCTGGGCCTCGCTCAAACCGTCACGTGTGTAGTCACGGCGCATATCGGCCAGTGCCTGGGTCATGCGGCTTTATCCTTCTGTTTCAACGGATCAGTTTTTCGCCTGGTCATTTGCAGCCGGGGCGTCAGCCTTCGGTGCTGCTTTCTTCGCGGCAGGCTTGGCAGCGGCTTTTTTCGCAGCTGGCTTGGCGGCGGCTTTCTTGGCCGGGGCCTTTTTCGCCGGAGCCGCTTTTTTCGCAGCCGGAGCCGGTGCAGGGGCTGGCGCAGTTTGCACAGCGACCATGTCAGCGACCGGTGGTTTGCCCGAGTTGTACTTGCTCAGCAACGCCAACATAGTTGTACGCTGAGTGAACAGGATTTCCATGCGACGATTCAGCGCACGGCCCTGGTTGCTGTCGTTGGCGGCACGCGGCATAAGGTCACCCATGCCACGCATCATCAGGCGATCCTGCTTCAAACCGCTGAGGCTGAAAATCGAAGCGATGGACTGCGCGCGCTCGCGGGTCAACGCCTGGCTAACCGGTTCGGCACCATTGGTGTCGACGTGGCCGAGCACCAGCACAGCGGTCTTCGGATCGCCTTCAACCGCCTTGGCAACGCGAGTGAACGGGCCGAGGGTAACCGGCAGCAACATGGCTGGACGTTTCGGGTTGTAGGAGCCATCAACCGGCGCGATCACAACGAGTACGTTCTCGCGACGCTCCAGTTGCAGGTTGCTGTCCTTGATGGCGGCGCGCAGGCGCGGCTCATAGTCGTCCAGCCAGGCTTGGGTGATTTTCGGGTCCGGCATCGGCACGTTGGTCACATCGACCTTGGCCAGTGGCTTCGGCTTGCTTTCGAAAGGCCACCACCATTTGGTCTCGGTGTCGGTCTTGGCGACAGCCGGCGCAGCGTCCGGGGTAGAAGCCGGGGTTGCAGCCTTGAGGTCGGCTTTCAAGTCGGCCTTGGCATCCGCGGCCTTTTCATCAGCGCTCTTTGAGAAGAATGGCCACCAGCTGGAACCGGTGTCAGCCTTGGCGACCGGAGCAGGTGCGGCGGCAGCGGCAGGCGCTGGAGCGGCAGCTGCGGCAGCAACCGGCGCGACAGGCTTGGCGCCCGCAGCAGGTTTGGCATCTGGTTTGGCGTCGTTTTGGGTCACTGCGTCCTTGGTAGCAGCCTTATC
The DNA here is from genome assembly GCF_001647715.1 of Pseudomonas antarctica. Taxonomy (NCBI): domain Bacteria; kingdom Pseudomonadati; phylum Pseudomonadota; class Gammaproteobacteria; order Pseudomonadales; family Pseudomonadaceae; genus Pseudomonas; species Pseudomonas antarctica. The sequence continues at coordinate 1,606,184 of NZ_CP015600.1, read as the reverse complement.
AGATCCAAATGACCACCAATGCCCACCTTCGGCATCATTTTGTGGAGTTTGTGCGCAGCCAGTAATAGTGAGGCACAGCGCCAGTGCCAAGGACTTGTTCGATAACATGAGATATCCACAAAATGAGAAAAAACCAGGGGGTCTGGGTGACCCGTTAAACAGACGCTTACAGAACATTAAAGTTACAAAATTTCGTTCAGCGCCTTCTTATACTTGCCTTTGTAACAAAAAAACGTGAAACAGCAAGCTCTTTACAGACAACCGGCCAATATTCCGACCAACTTCTGTGCACGCGGGTCCATAAGTACATAAGGCCCCAGTGTATTAGTCACGAAACCAAACGCTACATCATGTTCAGGGTCGGCAAACCCCACCGAACCACCGGCGCCCGGGTGCCCAAACGCACGTGGGCCAAGGCCGAACGTGGCGTTGGGCAATTGCGGCTGATCCAACATGCAGCCCAACCCGAAACGGGTTTGGGTCAATAAGGTTTTATCCGGCCCGATACTGTGTTCGCGGGTCAATTGTTCGAGCATGTCCGCTTCGAGCAAACTACCGTCCAACAATCCGCTATAAAAACCCGCCAGGCTGCGCGCATTACCGTGACCATTTGCCGCTGGCTGCTGCATGCGCCGCCATTCGGGCTTATTAGTGCTGGTCAGAATAGACGGTGGATTGGCAAATGCACGCGTAGTCATGGCGTTCGGTTCGCGCATCATTACTTGAAGTAACCGTTGCGCGGCTTCATCGCCCATATTGCCTTTGCTGCGCGCTATATGTGCAACACGATAAAACTCTTCGTCCGCCAACCCGACATGGAAGTCCAGGCCCAGGGGCCGCGCAACCCGCGCCACAATCGACTCACCCGGCCCGCGCCCATCGGCACGGCGCAGCAATTCGCCGACCAGCCAGCCGTAAGTGATGGCCTCGTAGCCATGCCCTTGGCCCGGCGTCCACCACGGGGCCTCGGCCGCGAGGGTGTCGACCATCAATTGCCAGTCATACAGGGCTTCGGTGGGCAGCATCTCGCGAATCGCCGGCAGCCCGGCCTGGTGGCAGAGCAACTGGCGCAAGGTGATGGTTTCTTTACCGGCCGCCGCAAACTCGGGCCAGTAGTTGGCGACAGGGGCGTCGAGTTGCAACTTGCCCTCGGCCACCAATTGCAGGGCCGTAACGGCGGTGAAGGTCTTGGTGCAGGAAAACAGGTTGACGATGGTGTCGCTGTGCCAGGCCTCAGCGCCATCCTTGTCGGCGGTACCCGCCCACAGGTCGACGACGGTTTCGCCGCCGATCTGGATACACAGCCCGGCACCACGCTCCTGCGGGTCATCGAACAACGCGGCGAACGCTTCACGTACCGCTTCGAACTGGAGCTCGTAATGACCCTGAATCTGCACCTAAGCCGCCTTGGAAAACACCGTAAGAATTGGCCGACATTGTTCCAGTCCTTGGGGGTTTTGTGAACCCGTCAACGATGAATCAATGGCCATTTCCAGCGTGCCCGCCAGCATGCCCGGCGCCCTGCCCCGGGCCTTTGCCTTCATGCCCCGACTTCCCGCCTTCATGCTCACGCACCGCGCTGGCCGCCTTGGCCTTTTCAGCCTCTTTGCCCAGTTGATCCACCGCTGCCAGGTTGCTTTTACGCACGCTGTCGACAAAGCCCTGGAACGGCACATCGGTGATGCCCACCAGCCCGAAGTGGCCGTTCTCGCCGTCGAGCAGACGGCCGGTCACCGGCTGGTCCAGATACTGGAACCAGTGCACACCGACAATCGACGGCTCGGCCATGGCCTGTTTGAGGAAGTTGCTGTACGCCGCGCCGCGGTCTTCTTCCCGGGCCAGTTGAGTGACGCCGCCCCAGAACGGGCCACGGTCTGCCGAGCCAAAGTTGAACTCGGTGATCAGCACCGGTTTGTCCAGCGCGTGCAAGGCGGCGAAGTCATAACCGTCCTGGGGCTTGAGGGTGTACATATTGAAGCTCAGTACATCGCAATACTGGGCGCAGGACGCCACGGATTCAGGCGTGCTGACGGCATACCGGCCACCCAGCAACAAATGGTTGGGCGCGTGCCATTTCAGCGAGTCGGAGATGGTCTTGAAGTAGGCATCGGCGAAGGTCTTCTGGAAGTATTTAAAGTCAGCTTCGATTTCCGGATGCTCGGGACTCGGCATCGGCGGCTCGAACCCAGGGTCTTCCATCAGCTCCCAGCCGGACAGATGGATACCCCAGGCTTTCGACAGGCCATCTTCGTTGCGGTACTTGTCGCGCAGTTGCTTGAGGAACGCGCGCTTGGCCGGTACGTCGGTGGTCATGCGCAGGGTGCCGTAGGCCAAGGCGTAACGGGATTTCGGATCATCACCCGGACCGGCCCAGGCAAGCTCGTTGTCGGCAAAAAAGCCGATCAGCCAGGGATCATCGCGGTGATCGCGGGCCGCAATGGCCACGGCGCGCTCGGTGGCCATGGCAAACCGCGGGTCGAACGGGTCGGGCATGCCGCCCCACCAGTCGGTGCCGGTGCTGATGCTGGCGTAGTCACCGACAATCGACAGCGGCAAGGTGTACGGCACGCGGTCGGCGGTGGCCAACGCTTCGTCGCTCCAGTTGCCTACGGTGTTGAAACCCCAGGCTTGCAGACGGTCGAGGGTGTGGGTGACCCAGCGCTTCTGGTCGAACCCATCAGTCCCGTAGGCACGCTGCAAATTGGCGCCGTAAAAATCGTACCAACGCCCTACATTGAAGCCACGGCCCTGGTCGGCGCCGTTGCCGCCACGGTTATCGCCGCTTCCGTAATACTTGTCGAACGGCTCGCCGACCTTGGGCAACGCGGCAAACATCCACTCGCGCCCGGCCACGTAGGTCTGGTTGTTGTCCGGGGCCACGGTGTTGACGCCCAGGGAGTAGAACGGATGGCCTTGCGGCGTCACCAGGTACCAACGACCGTCACGCTTCTCGGTGCGGAAAAACCCGCTCGCTTCAAACGCCGGGCCTTTGTTCCAGCCACCATATTGATCAAGCGCTGATTTATCGCGCTCGGCCAACCAACCCTTGAGCTGTTGTTGCTCTTTGGCGGCGGCGGCCTTGAGTTGCTCGTCACTGCTGACTTTTTCCGGCCAGCGCGTGCGAGTGGACTGGCCATAGGCATCGACCAATTCGCTGTAGGCCGCCTTCAGCACCGGCTCGCTGTCCTGCACACCGAAGCGCTCCAGCAGGATGCTTTGGGCAGCATTGGGCTTGATCATCGACAACGTCACCGACGCCACCTGGCTGCGGTCAATCTCACCGGCACTGCCGGCCAGCAGTACGCGCTGGCCATCTACGGTGATTGGCATCGGCGGGCCGGCCTTCATGCCCTGGCTCAGCGGCGAGTTGGCTTGCAGCGGGATCAACAAGGTCTGCACCGGGCCGGCCGGCAGGTCGATGCGGCTGACCAGGGTCTTGCCGTCCGTGCTCTGCACCTTCACGTATAGGGTCAGCGCCCAGTCCATGGCGCTCTGGATACGCAGGCTCATGGCGCCGGATTGCGACCAGTCCCACACGCCGGTCTGCGGGCTAAGCACCAGGCTCGGTTCGGCCGCCGGGTTGAAGGTGATGCGGCGCAGCACTTCGCCTTCGGCGGTTTGCTCGGCATTGTATTGGGGCAAGCTGGCGTCCTGGGTCGCCACCTTGACCACATCGGCAGGCCGGACGAAGTTGAACAGCGTTTGTTGCCCGGCAGGCGCAGCCATCAAGGGCGCGGTGAACAACAAGGCAAACAGAGCGGGCAGCGTGCGAATCATACGAACAAGGTTCTCCCAAACGGCCGGTGACTGGCCTGATGACATAAAGCGTTGGCAGTGAGATAGACCACGAAGTGGGCGAGTTCGCCCACGGTGGCTTAAGAAATTTCGCGCCTGAACGGCGGCAAGGCATTGAGGATAGCTTTGCCGTAGCGCTGAGTGACCAAACGGCGGTCAAGCAAGGTGATGGTGCCCCGGTCCTCTTCGGTGCGCAGCAAGCGACCGCAGGCCTGGACCAGCTTCAAGGACGCATCAGGCACCGAGATTTCCATGAACGGGTTACCGCCCCGCGCTTCGATCCATTCGGCCAGGGCCGCCTCGACCGGATCATCCGGCACCGAAAACGGGATTTTGGCGATCACTACGTGCTCACAGTAGGCGCCGGGCAAGTCCACGCCTTCGGCGAAGCTGGCCAGGCCGAACAACACGCTGGAATCCCCACCGTCGACCCGCGCCTTGTGCTTGTTCAGGGTCTCCTGTTTGGACAGGTTGCCCTGAATAAACACTTGCTTGCGCCAGTCGCGGTCGAGGCCATCGAACACGTCCTGCATCTGTTTACGCGAGGAAAACAGCACCAGCGTGCCGCGCGAACCTTCGACCAGCTCCGGCAGGTCGCGGATGATCGCCGCCGTGTGGGCCGGCGCGTCGCGCGGGTCTGCTTTGAGGTCCGGCACCCGTAGCACGCCCGCGTCGGCGTGATGAAACGGGCTCGGCACCACGGCGGTGACGGCTTTTTTCGGCAGGCCGGCACGCATGCGGAATCGATCGAAAGTGCCCAGGGCCGTCAGTGTGGCCGACGTTACCAGGCAGCCGTAGGCCACGTTCCACAGGTTGCGGCGCAGCATTTCAGCGGCAAGGATCGGGCTGGCGTTGACCTCGATATCAAACAGCGCGCCGCTTTCCGACAAGGTCAGCCAGCGCGCCATCGGCGGGTTGTCTTCCGGGTCTTCAACGGTGAAGGCGGTCCACAGCTCCCAGTTACCTTGGGAACGCGACAGCAGGCTGCCGAACAACGGGTACCATTCTTCGGCCTGGTTGCTGGCGATGCCGATGTTGACCTCGCCGTCCATGCCTTCCTTGAGCAGGTCAGTCAAACGCGTGAACAGGTCGGTCAGGCGCGAAAAGCCCTTTTTCAGCTCGATGCCCATTTCGCGCATGTGCTCGGGGATCAGCCCGCCGACAAAGCGGTGACGTGGCCGCTCACGGCCTTCCACATCCTCACCGGGCTTGAAGTCGGCAACCTGCTCGCAGGCGCTGAACATGAATTGCTGCTGGGTCTTGATCTCCCGCGCCAGCTCCGGCACTTGCTCGATCAGCTTGCCCAGGTCGCCGGGCAGCGGGTGCTGGGCCAGCAGTTTGGTGAGGTTCTTGGCGGTGGTTTCCAGCCAATCGGCGGTGGAGCGCAGGCGTGTGTAGTGGGCGAAGTGGCCGATGGCTTTATCCGGCAGGTGGTGACCTTCGTCGAATACGTAAAGGGTGTCGCGCGGGTCCGGCAATACGGCGCCACCGCCCAGGGCCAGGTCAGCCAGGACCATGTCGTGGTTGGTAACGATCACATCGACCTTGCCCATGCCTTCGCGGGCCTTGTAGAAGGCGCACTGCCCGAAGTTGGGGCAATGGCGGTTGGTGCATTGGCTGTGATCGGTCGTCAGGCGCGCCCAGTCGGCATCTTCCAAAGCAGTGGGCCAGCTGTCGCGGTCGCCGTCCCATTTATTGCCGGCGAGCTTCTCGATCATGCTGGTAAACAGCTTCTGGCTGACTTCATCAACCTCGATCTTGAAACCTTCTTCTTCGAACAGCGAAGCCGTGGCGGTTTGTGCGTGACCTTCCTGCAACAATACGTCGAGCTTGGACAGGCACATGTAGCGGCCACGGCCCTTGGCCAGGGCGAAGGTGAAGTTCAGGCCGCTGTTGCGCATCAGGTCGGGCAGGTCTTTGTAGACGATCTGCTCTTGCAGGGCGACAGTGGCGGTAGCGATCACCAGGCGCTTGCCGGCAGCCTTGGCGGTAGGGATCGCGGCCAGGCTGTAGGCCACGGTCTTGCCGGTACCGGTGCCGGCCTCGACGGCCACGACCGCGGGGTCGCCACTGCGCCGACCTTCGTCGTCGGTGTCGATATCCCCGAGGACTTTGGCCACTTCGGCGATCATCAGGCGTTGGCCGTAGCGCGGTTTCAAGCTCTTGGCTTCGAGAAAACGCGAATAGGCGCCCTGGATCGTGGTTTTGAGTTCAGTGCTGATCATGGATTGTCGGGCGCAAAAAACGCTGGATAAATTTTCAGTGGTTCGGATCGGCCGCTATCATACCCCGCTAATTAATCCCGCGCAGAACGGAGTACCACAATGACCGCGTTTAGCCTCGCTTACACCCTGCATGTACTGGCCGCCCTGATCTGGGTCGGCGGTATGTTTTTCGCCTGGATGATCCTGCGCCCCGCCGCCATGGCGGCACTTGAGGGCCCTGCCCGGCTCAAGCTGTGGGCGAATGTGTTTCAACGTTTTTTCGTATGGGTCTGGGTCGCGGTGCTGGTTTTGCCGATCAGCGGCATCGGCCTGTTGCAATTGCGCTTCAGCGGTTTTGAAACCGCGCCGCGTTATGTGCAGGTGATGATGGGCTTATATCTAGTGATGACGGCGCTGTTTATCCGCATCCAGGCGTTGAAGTTCCCGGAACTGCGGACAGCGGTGGCGGCTGAGGATTGGCCGGCGGGTGCGGCTGCGCTGGGGCAGATTCGCAAGCTGGTGGGGATCAATTTGATTGTGGGGCTGGTGGTGGTAGCAATTGCTTCGGCTCGCCCGATGTTCTGAGGCGACCTTGAGTCCGCCATCGCGGGCAAGCCCGGCTCCCACATTGAAATACAATCACCTGTGGGAGCCGGGCTTGCCCGCGATAGCGTCAGACCCGTCGACTCAGAGCCGCTGAATAGTCACAGCACCTGCAGGCCCAGCCGGCCCCGGTTGCCCTTCCAGCCCTGGCCGCCCCTTATCGCCGCCATCGGCGCGATACACCACACAACCTTTGGACTGCCCACCTTTGCCGGGCTTACCCGCTGTCCCCGCCAAACCGCCCGCTCCGCCATCGACCCAGACCTTGATCTGCTCAGCCGGGAAGCTCTGCGGCAACTCGACCCGCACTTGCGCCCCTGCCGCGCCTGGCAGGCCATCGCCGCCGTTATCACCATTGGCGCCACGCCCGGCCGAACCCCAGGTGCAACCCGGGTCCACACCGTTGGCGCCATCCAGGCCGGCATACCCTTGGGCGCCGGCGCCGCCTCGGGCATCCACCGACAATTCGTCGGCGGTCAGGGCATTGATGCGCAGGACCAGATCCCGCCCGGCCTTGGCCGGCCGTTCATGGGTGCCCGGGGCGCCGCGCGAGGTGATCTGGCTGCCATGCTCCAGTTGCGCATTGCGCACCTGCAATTGCAGCGCGGTATTGCCGGGGGCGATGGTGATACGCGCTTCGCGGCCCAGGTGCAGCTCATCCACGCTGACCTGGCTGATCGTAGCCGGGACCAACAATGTGCCGTAGTCCGCCACATCCAGGCGTTCAAGCTGCAAAACGCTGGTGCTGCTGGGCAAACGCATCAGCGAGTTGGTTTCAACACTGACACTCTGGGCCAGGGCGATAGGGCTGACCAACAGGGCCAACAGAAAAACCTTACGCATGATTGGCCTCCTTGTTCGTTTCATTAAACGCTGCAGGCGCCGACAGGCCCCGCACATGGAACATCCCCACCAGCAGAATCTGCAAGCGGTCACGCCAGGGGTGGGCACGGTGCTTCACGCTGCTGTTGAACAACAGCAGCTCCAACAGGTGGGTAAGAAACAACAGACTGCCGGCCAGGCTGACCAACAGGTGGAACGGATTAGTCAGCGGCCGGAACAGATTGACCAGCACCACGCCCCAGAACAGCAACGTCAGACATTTTCCCAGTCCCCAAAACACTTTCATCCCGCATGCCCCTGCCTATTATTCTTTGGGCGCACAGTACCGACTTCTGCAGGCGATTTGCCAGTGAAGGATGAAAAAACTTGATGGGGATCGCCGGCAATGCCCCTGTGGCTCGCACAGGGGCAAGGATGGTCAGCGGTTGATCTGGATTTCCACGCGGCGGTTCAATGCACGCCCCTCAGCGGTTTTGTTGTCTGCTACCGGGTGGCTTTCGCCCGCACCGGTCACCGACACAAAGTTACTGCGCGGTACACCGGAACTGATCAAGTAGTCCGTGACCGAGTGGGCGCGTTTTTCCGAGAGTTTCTGGTTGTAGGCGTCTTTACCGACGCTGTCGGTATGCCCACTGACCCGCAGTTGCGCGCTCGGGGCTTCTTTTTTCAGGCGAGTGGCAATAACGTCGAGTTTGGTTTTATCCGCCGTCGTCAGCTTGGCCGAGTCGAACTGGAAGTGCACATCGCGAATCACGATGGTCTCTTCCTTGACCACGACGACTTCCTCAACCACTGCTGCCTGCACGGGCGCGGGCGGGCAACCGTTGGCATCGACCTGCACGCCTTTCGGCGTGCCTGGGCACTTGTCGCGGCTATCAGGTACACCGTCGCCGTCTTCGTCGCCGTCACCATGTACCCAGCAATAGGCGCCGGCCATGCCGCCGACCAGCAATGCGCCATAGCCCGCGTACGCAGAACTTTTTGTGGCGCCAATCGCGGCGCCGGTCACACCACCGACGGCTGCACAGGTAGGCCAATCGGTTTTTTGCAACCCTGCGCAACCTGTCAATACTCCGGTTAGCAGAACCAAGGGTAGAGCTGTCCGCATGATGCTCATGTGCTTTCTCCTGAGGGTATCGGCGGGGGCCGATGGGTGGAGTAAAGACCGCTCTTTTCATCTGCGCCAGTACGCCACACCCCCGGTTTCATTGAGGATCGCTGCACTTGCCGGACTTTTCGCCGCCGCCCGCTCTAGGCCCGCACGCTCAGCCGCGCTAGTCTCTAGGGTCCTGATGTGAGGATCTCTGATGACCGCTGGCATTTCTTCTCGTACACCCCAGCAAGCCCTGGCCGCCTTGCTCGATTTACACCAACCCAAACGCCTGTTGCTGTTGGGTGCCAGCCAGTTTCCCGCGCTGGAGGCCTTTCAAGCCGAGCATCCGCAGACCCAAGTGGCGATCGCGCCGCCCGGGCCGTTACCGGCGGAACTGGCGGCGCAGCGTTTTGACCTGGCGTTGGTGGTCGATTGCCTGGAGCACCTGTCAAAACCGCAAGGCTTGACCTTGCTGGGCGGCATTCGCAACCTCAACAGCAGCCGCATTGCCGTGCTGGTGGACCTGAGCGCCTGCGGCTGGAAGGACACCGACTTCTTCTCCCTGGCTCTGCAAGCCGGCGAGCGGTTCCAGCGCGATGAGCAGGTTCTGACGCTGTTCACCTATGATCTGCTTGACTATAAACAGGTGCCGGACTGGCTCAACGCCCGCTTCTGGGCCAACCCGGAAAACTTCGGAAAGTATTGGTGGTAACCATGAGTACATCCATATGCCCCTGCGGCAGTGGCAACCTGCTGGATGCCTGCTGCGGCCATTATCACGCCGGCCACCCCGCGCCCTGCGCCTCCGCGCTGATGCGTTCGCGCTACAGCGCCTATGTGCTGGGCCTGGTGGACTACCTGGTGGCCACCACCGTGCCTGCGCAGCAAGCCGGCCTGGACCGCGCCGCCATCGGCGCCTGGAGTGCCCAGAGCACTTGGCTGGGCCTTGAGGTGGAAAGCTCGGAGGTGTTCGGCGGCCAGCCGGAACATGCCTTCGTGACCTTTACCGCACGCTGGCACGACGGCAGCGGAGAACACAGCCACCGTGAGCAATCTTCTTTCGTACAGAATGATGGGCGCTGGTACTTCATTGACCCGACGGTTGAGGTGAAGGCCGGGCGCAATGATGTATGTTTGTGTGGCAGTGGGCAGAAATTCAAGAAGTGCTGTTCCAGCTACCTCTAATCAACTCAAGGATAACGCCATGCTCCGGATGTACAGCTTGATGCTGGCGTTGACCCTGAGTCTGACCGGCTGTGCGTCGTGGTTCGAAGACGACGCGCCCGCGCCTCACGTCTCGCTGGTGAAAGTCGAATTGGTACGCGCCAAGTTGCTGGAGCAGAAGTTCAAGCTGTACTTTCGCGTGGACAATCGCGACGACGCGGACCTCACCGTGCGCGGGTTGATCTACAAAGTCAGCCTGGGCGATTTTGTACTGACCGAAGGCGAGTCCAACGAATGGCTGACCATACCGCCGCGAAGCCATGGGTTTTTCCGGGTGTCGGTGCGTACCAACCTCTGGCCACAGATACGCGATGTGGTGCAGATGTTGAAAAACCCCACCAAGCCCGTCCCTTATCGCCTGGAGGGCGAGCTGAAAACCGGATTATTCATCGGTAATGACGTGCAGGTCGCCCACAATGGCGAGATAATCCCCGGCGATTTTATTCCGGAGCGACATCGATGACTCAGCAACCCCATGTCCATGGTCCTGACTGCAACCACGATCACGATCACGATCACCATGATCACGACCACGGCCATGTCCACGGCCCGAACTGCGGCCACGCTCACCAGGAGCCGGTGCGCAACGCCTTGAAAGACGTTGGTCGCAACGATCCTTGCCCATGCGGCAGCGAGAAGAAATTCAAGAAGTGCCACGGCGCCTGATGCCCTGATTGCAGTCAGTGGGGGAGCTGGCTTGCCTGCGATGGCGATCTGACAGATAACGATGTGTCAGCTGAACCACCGCTATCGCAGGCAAGCCAGCGCCCACATTTGTCCTGTGTTGCCAACTCAGGATTTGCGCCACAACCGCAACACCACCTCTAATCCCCCGCCTTCGCGAACTCAACCGCCCTTCATGCGCCCGAGCAATGGCGTGCGCAATGCTCAACCCCAGCCCATACCCGCCCGTCTCGGCATTGCGTGAGCCTTCCACTTGCCGAGGTGTATGGCGTGCAGGGTGCTCACAACAGTCGTTGCAGATGCTGGTGGACGGCGCGGTGTGAAATGCTTCTAACGGTAGACCTAAATGTTTCATTGAATTTTTGCGCCTCGAACATCACCTATACCTACAGGCATTCGCTCATTTGGAGAGCTTCATGATCGACCTGTATTACTGGACTACCCCCAACGGTCACAAAGTATCGCTGTTCCTGGAAGAAGCCGGCCTGCCCTACAAGGTGCACCCGATCAACATTGGCCAGGGCGACCAGTTCAAGCCGGACTTCCTGAAGATTGCTCCCAACAACCGCATTCCGGCCATCGTCGATCAGAACCCGACCGACGGCGGCGCGCCGATTTCGCTGTTTGAATCCGGCGCTATCCTGCTGTACCTCGCGGAAAAAACCGGCCAGTTCATTCCAAAAGACCTGCGCGGTCGCCAGGAAGCGCTGCAATGGCTGTTCTGGCAAATGGGTGGGCTGGGGCCGATGGCCGGGCAGAACCATCACTTCAGCCAGTTCGCGCCAGAGAAAATCCCCTACGCGATTAAACGCTATGTAGATGAAACCGCGCGTCTGTACGGCGTGCTGGACCGGCGTCTGGCGGACCGTCCGTTCGTGGCGGGCGAGGCGTACAGCATTGCTGACATGGCGATTTACCCGTGGATTGTTTCCCACAAATGGCAGAGCCAGCGTCTGGAGGATTTCCCCCATGTTCATCGCTGGTTCAACCGCATCAAAGAGCGGCCGGCGACGGTTCGGGCGTATGAACTGGTACAGAAAGTGAATCCGCCGAAATCCTGATTCAAAGTCTTGCTCGGTCAAAATGTGGGAGCAGGCTTGCTCGCGAATGCGGTGGTTCAGTCAGACCTTCATAGACTGACACACCGCATTCGCGAGCAAGCCCGCTCCCACATTTGATTTGCGCAAGACCCAAACTCCTGCTTGCGTCGTTTCGCCGCGCTCACTAACGTAGCGCCTTTAATGACGCTACCCCCCGCAGGAGCTTTGCCATGGCCTCGCCAGCCCTCTCACATTTTCTTCCCCGGTTCGGCGTTGCCGCGGCAGTAGCCAGTGCATTAAGCCTGGCCGGTTGCCAGATCCAGAGCACCCAGGACACCCTGCCTCCCGTTGCCGGCGTGCAGCCGATCAAAGGCCTGGCACAGAATGTTTCGGTGCGCCGCAATGCCCAGGGCATGCCGCTGATCGAAAGCAACACCTTCCATGACGCGCTGTTCAGCCTTGGTTATGTGCACGCCAGCGATCGGATCACGCAGATGGTCACCTTGCGCCTGCTGGCTCAGGGCCGTCTGGCGGAAATGTCCGGGCCAGAGGTGCTGGATGTCGACCGCTTCATGCGCGCCGTTAACCTGAAAAAAAGCGCCGGCGAGCTGTATAACGCCTCGTCACCGCGCCTCAAGCGCTTCTTTGAAGTGTATGCCCGTGGCGTCAACGCCTACCTGTTCCGCTACCGCGACAAGCTGCCGCCGGACCTGGCCCAGACGGGCTACAAGCCTGAGTACTGGAAGCCGGAAGATTCGGCGCTGCTGTTCTGCCTGCTGAATTTCAGCGAGTCGAGCAACCTGCAGGAGGAGTTGTCATCGCTGGTGCTCGCGCAAAAAGTCGGTGTCGACAAACTCGCCTGGCTCACCCCAAGCGCGCCGGATGAACCGATCCCACTGGCCGAAACCGACAAGCTCAAAGGCGTGAACCTCAGCCAGATCACCGGCCTGGCCGGGTTGGAAAGCGTCGGTCAGCAACTGAGCAGCTTGAATGCTCTGGCCGTCACCACGTCAAGCAACTGGGCCATTGGCCCGCAACGCAGCCGCAGCGGCAAAAGCTTGCTGGCCAGCGACCTCGCGGCCCAGCCACAAGCACCGTCGCCGTGGAACTACGTGCAGATTCGCGCGCCGAAATACCAGGCGGTCGGCGCCTCGATTGCCGGGCTGCCGACCCTGCTGTCGGGCTTCAACGGCAAAGTGGCGTGGAGCATGAGTGCGGTCAAAGGCGATACCCAGGACCTGTTCCTGGAGAAGGTCAAGCGCCAGGGCAGCGCGTTGTACTACGAGAACAACGGCAAATGGCTGCCGGCCGCCGTGCGTAATGAAACCTACCTCGCCAAGGGCCAGCGGCCGATTCGCGAAGTGGTGTACGAAACCCGCCACGGCGCCCTGCTCAACAGCAGCCAGGCCCTGACCAGCGGTTTCGGCCTGGCCCTGCAAACCGCCGATTTCAAGGATGACAAGAGCCTGGATGCGTTCTTCGACCTGTCCCGCGCACAAAGTGCCGGCAAGGCTTCGGATGCGACCCGGGAAATCCGCGCCATCGCACTGAACATGATTTTCGCCGACGCCAGCAGCATTGGCTGGCAAGTCACCGGCCGCTTCCCCAACCGCCGCGAAGGCGAAGGCCTGCTGCCCTCGCCGGGCTGGGACGCGCGTTTTGACTGGGACGGTTACGCCGACGCGATGCTGCACCCGTACGATCAAGACCCGGCCCAAGGCTGGATCGGCACCGCCAACCAACGCACCGCGCCACGCGGCTATGGCATGCAGCTATCCAACTCTTGGGATGCACCGGAGCGCAGCGAGCGTCTGGCGCAACTGGCCAACGCCGGCAAGCATGATACCCGCAGCATGATCGCCATGCAGTACGACCAGACCACCTTATTCGCCGCCAAGCTCAAGACCATGTTCCAGGCGCCGGGTATGGCCCAGCCGCTGAAACAGGCAATCGATGCATTGCCGGCGGCCGAAGCGGCCAAGGCACGCGAGGCGCTGAATCGCCTGATGGCCTTTGATGGCCGTCTGGCGCCGACTTCCGCCGACGCGGCGATCTACGAGCTGTTCCTGCAGGAAAGCACCAAACAGATCTTCCTCGACGAACTTGGCCCGGAAAACAGCGCCAGCTGGAAAGCCTTTATCAGCAACGCCAACGTGTCCTACTCCGCCAACGCAGACCACCTGCTGGGCCGCGAAGACAGCCCGTTCTGGGATGACGTGCGCACCGCGCAAAAAGAAGACAAGCCGGCGATCCTTGCCCGCAGCCTCGCCGCCGCAATCAGCGCCGGCGACAGCCAACTCGGTGGCGATCACAAGGCCTGGCAGTGGGGCAAGTTGCACAGCACCACCTGGAAAAACACCAGCGGCCAAGTGATTCGTGGCCCATTCGCCAGTGGCGGCGACCACAACACCTTGAACCCGGCGCCTTACAGCTGGGGCCAAGACTTCGCGACGACCCAAGTGCCGGCGCTGCGCATGATCATCGACTTCGGCCAGGCCGAACCGATGATGGGCCAGGGCGGCATCGGCCAGTCCGGCAACCCGGCCAGCCCGAACTATGCGAACGGCATCGACCCGTCGCTCAAGGCGCAATACCTGAGCTTCCCGATGCAGCCGCAGAACTTTGACAAGGTGTATGGGAAGACCCGGTTGACCCTGACGCCTGGCAAGTAACCCGGTTTCTTACTGAAGAAACCGGATCAAAAATGTGGGAGCGGGCTTGCTCGCGAATGCGGTCGATCAGTCACTGAATAGTTGGCTGAACCACCGCATTCGCGAGCAAGCCCGCTCCCACATTGACCTTATGCATTCCGATAGAACTTCTCGCCCCACCGTCCCCTCATACCTGATAAGCCCATCGCCCCCGGCACGCCCATGGACCTTGTCATCGCCCGGCCCGAAGGCCTCTACTGCCCCGCCGGAGATTTTTACATCGACCCCTGGCGGCCGGTGGAGCGCTCGGTCATCACTCACGCCCACGGCGATCACGCCCGCACGGGCAACCAGCACTATCTGGCGGCCGCGCCCGGCGAAGGCATTCTGCGCTCGCGGTTGGGCCAGGACATCAACCTGCAAACCCTGGCCTATGGTGAAAAACTCGTACACCACGGCGTCACGTTGAGCTTTCACCCCGCCGGGCATGTGCTCGGTTCAGCCCAGGTGCGCCTGGAATACCAGGGCGAAGTCTGGGTGGCATCCGGTGACTACAAGGTCGAACCCGACGGCACGTGTGCCCCCTTCGAGCCGGTGCGTTGCCACACCTTTATCACCGAATCCACGTTTGGCCTGCCGATCTACCGTTGGCAGCCCCAGGCGCAGATTTTCGCCGGGATCAATGCCTGGTGGCAGGCCAATATCGCCGCCGGCAAGGCCAGCGTGCTGTTCTGTTATTCCTTCGGCAAAGCCCAGCGCATCCTGCATGGCATCGATGCCAGCATCGGCCCGATCCTCAGCCACGGTGCGGTCGAACCGTTGAACCGCGTGTACCGCGAGGCCGGGGTCTACATCCCCGAAACCCTTTACGCCGGCGACTTTAAAAAAACCGACCCGCTGCTGCGCCAAGCCTTGATCATTGCGCCACCTTCCGCCGGAGGCAGCAGCTGGATACGCCGCTTCGGCGACTACAGTGACGCGTTCGCCAGTGGCTGGATGCGCCTGCGCGGCACCCGGCGACGGCGCGGTGTGGACCGGGGCTTTGTGCTGTCGGACCACGCCGATTGGCCCGGCCTGTTGTGGGCCATCGAACAAACCGGCGCCGAACGGGTGATGGTCACCCACGGCTCCGTAGGCGTATTGGTGCGCCACCTGCGCGAAAAAGGCCTGGACGCCCAGGGCTTCACCACCGAATACGGTGATGATGAAGAAGAGGCCACGGCATGAAAGCGTTCGCCGAGTTGTACGCCAACCTCGACGCCACCACTTCCAGCAACGCCAAGCTCGCCGCGCTGCAAACCTACTTCCGCCAAGCACCGCCACAGGATGCTGCGTGGGCGGTGTACTTCCTGTCCGGCGGGCGGCCTCGTCAACTGGTCCCCACGCGCCTGCTGCGGGACATGGCCACCGAAGCGTCGGGCATCGAACCCTGGTTATTCGAGGAGAGTTACCAGTCAGTCGGCGACCTGGCGGAGACCATTTCCCTGCTGTTACCGGAATCGACCTACACCTCGGAAGACGGTCTGGCGGTATGGCTGGAAGAAAAGCTCCTGCCCCTGCGCGGTCTGCCACCACTGGAACTGGCCGAACGCCTGCCCGCGTTGTGGGCGCAGCTGGATCAACCCAGCCTGATGGTGTGCATCAAATTAATCACCGGCAGTTTTCGCGTGGGCGTGTCTAAATTGCTGGTCACCCGCGCCCTTGCCGCCATGGCCGACCTCGACAGCAAACGGGTGGCCCAGCGCTTGGTGGGCTACACCGACCTGTCTAACCGTCCGACAGCCGAAGGTTACCTTAAGCTGATCGCCGCCGAATCGTGCGACGAACATGCGCAACGCGGCGGACAGCCTTATCCCTTTTTCCTCGCCCATGGGTTGGCACAACCGGTGGAGCAATTCGACGCCCTGCTCGGCCCGCCCGCCGACTGGCAGGTGGAATGGAAATGGGATGGCATCCGCGCGCAGCTGGTCAAGCGTGAGGGTCGCCTATGGGTCTGGTCTCGGGGTGAAGAGCTGGTCACCGAGCGATTCCCTGAACTGCACAGCCTGGTGAGTGGCCTGCCGGATGGCACCGTGATCGACGGCGAAATCGTGGTGTGGAAGGACGCAGTGCAACCTTTCGCACTGCTGCAACAGCGCATTGGCCGTAAAACCTTGAGCAAGAAAATCCTCGAGGAGGCACCGGTCGCTGTATTGGCCTACGACCTGCTGGAGTATCAGGGCGAAGATTGGCGCAGCCACACCCAGGCCGAGCGCCGCGCCCAGCTTGAGCACGTTATTGCCCAGTGCAACCAACCGGTACTGCTGCCATCGCCGCTGCTGACCGGTAACAGCTGGGCGGACCTCGCCCGACAACGTGAGAGCTCTCGCCGCCTCGGCGTGGAAGGCATGATGCTCAAGGCGCGTGATGGCCTCTACGGCGTAGGCCGCACCAAGGACATGGGCGTGTGGTGGAAATGGAAAGTCGACCCGTTCAGCGTCGACGCCGTGTTGATTTACGCCCAGCGCGGCCATGGCCGACGTGCCAGCCTGTATAGCGACTACACCTTTGCGGTGTGGGACGGACCGCCCGGAACTGAACGCACGCTGGTGCCCTTCGCCAAGGCGTATTCAGGCCTGACCGACGAAGAAATGCGCAAGGTCGACGCCATCGTGCGCAAAACCACGGTGGAAAAATTCGGCCCGGTCAGCAGTGTGACGCCGAGCATGGTGTTTGAGCTGGGGTTCGAAGGGATCGCCCTGTCCAAGCGGCACAAAAGCGGGATTGCAGTGCGGTTTCCCAGGATGCTGCGCTGGCGCCAGGATAAGGCGGTGGATGAGGCCGACAATCTGGGAACGCTGCAGGACTTACTGGCCTGACTCTTCTTCACCAACACCATCAATCATCGTGGGAGCCGGGCTTGCCTGCGATGGCAGTGGGTCAACTGAAGAGGATTTAGCTGACCCACCGCCATCGCAGGCAAGCCTGCTCCGACATTTTTATCCTCGGACGCCTCGAAATGGTGCACTGAAAAATCAATGCCCGTTTTCGGGCATCTCCTACACTCAGAACTCCCTCGTCCTTCCTTTTAAAACGATCATTCGGAACGACATTCGGAACTATGGTGCAGAAATTGCTACTTGTGATCCGTCTGACACCGTTCAGTAACAGTCATAAACGCGCCACAAGCGCTTATCTTGGTTTCCAGGGATTACATAATGAAAAAAGCATTGCTGACCCTTTCTGCACTGGCTCTGTGCATGGCTGCTGGTGTTGCTACAGCCAAGGAATACAAGGAATTGCGTTTTGGTGTCGATCCTTCCTATGCGCCGTTCGAATCCAAGGCCGCTGACGGCAGCCTGGTAGGCTTCGATATCGACCTAGGCAATGCGATCTGCGCCGAGCTGAAGGTCAAGTGCAAGTGGGTCGAAAGTGACTTTGACGGCATGATTCCAGGCCTCAACGCCAACAAGTTCGACGGCGTGATTTCCTCGATGACCGTGACCGAAGCCCGTGAAAAGGCGATCGACTTCTCCAGCGAGCTGTTCTCCGGCCCGACTTCGTTGGTGTTCAAGAAAGGCGCGAACTACTCCACCCCTGAGTCGCTCAAGGGCAAATCCGTGGGTTACGAGCAAGGCACCATCCAGGAAGCCTACGCCAAGGCCGTACTGGATAAAGCCGGTGTAACCACCAAGGCTTACGCCAACCAGGACCAGGTGTACGCCGACCTGACTTCCGGCCGTCTCGACGCTTCGGTGCAGGACATGCTGCAAGCCGAACTGGGCTTTTTGAAGTCGCCAGCGGGCGCTGACTACGAAGTCAGCAAGGCCATCGACGACCCACTGCTGCCAGCCAAAACTGCGGTCGGTATCAAAAAAGGTAACAAAGACCTCAAGGCCCTGCTCGATAAAGGTATCAAAGCGTTACACGATGATGGCACCTACGCCACCATCCAGAAGAAACACTTCGGCGATCTGAACCTGTACAGCGGTAAATAACACCCCGGCGCCCACCTGTTTCAGGTGGGCGCTTTTTTATCGCCATAGGTCCTGAATTCATGTTTGAAGATCTTTTGCAAACCCTGGGGCTGAGTGCCTTCAGTTTGAAGGGGTTCGGCCCGCTGTTGCTGCAAGGTACGTGGATGACCGTGAAACTGTCGGTCGCCTCCCTGGCCGTCAGCGTCCTGCTGGGCCTGATCGGCGCCAGCGCGAAACTGTCCAGCGTCAGCCTGATCCGCATCCCCGCCCAGCTCTACACCACCTTGATTCGCGGCGTGCCCGACCTGGTGCTGATGTTGCTGATTTTCTACAGCCTGCAAATCTGGCTGACCGGTTTTACTGACTTCATGGAATGGGACTACATCGAAATTGACCCATTCAGCGCCGGGGTTATCACCCTGGGCTTCATCTACGGTGCCTATTTCACCGAGACCTTTCGCGGCGCAATCCTCGCGGTGCCACGTGGCCAGCTCGAAGCGGCGACTGCCTATGGGCTTACTCGCGGGCAGCGGTTCCGCTTCGTGACCTTCCCGCAGATGATGCGCTTTGCCTTGCCGGGCATTAACAACAACTGGTGCGTGATGCTCAAGGCCACGGCGCTGGTGTCGATCATCGGCCTGGCGGACCTGGTCAAGGCCGCCCAGGATGCGGGCAAGAGCACCTATCAACTGTTCTATTTCCTGGTGCTCGCCGCGCTGATTTATCTGTTGATCACCAGCGCATCCAACGTCGTCCTTCGCTGGCTTGAGCGCCGCTACTCCGCTGGGTCCCGGGAGGCCGTGCGATGATCGAACTTCTGCAGCAATACTGGCGCCCTTTCCTTTATAGCGACGGCCAGCACATCACCGGGCTGGCGATGACCATGTGGCTGCTCAGCGCATCGCTGGTCTTTGGTTTTCTGGTGTCGATCCCGCTGTCCATCGCCCGCGTGTCGCGCAAACGCTCTATTCGCTGGCCGGTGCAGTTCTACACCTACCTGTTTCGTGGCACGCCGCTCTATATCCAACTGCTGATCTGCTACACCGGGATCTACAGCATTGCCGCAGTGCGGGCACAGCCGGTGCTGGATGCGTTCTTTCGCGATGCGATGAACTGCACCATCCTGGCGTTCGCACTCAACACCTGCGCCTACACCACCGAGATTTTCGCCGGGTCGATCCGCAGCATGGCCCACGGTGAAGTCGAAGCGGCCAAGGCCTATGGCCTGAGCGGCTGGAAGCTGTATGCCTATGTGATCATGCCGTCGGCCCTGCGCCGCTCATTGCCGTACTACAGCAATGAAGTGATCCTGATGCTGCACTCGACCACGGTGGCCTTTACCGCGACGGTGCCGGACATTCTCAAGGTTGCCCGGGACGCAAACTCGGCCACCTACATGACCTTTCAATCATTCGGTATCGCTGCGCTGATCTACCTGACCGTAACCTTCGCCCTGGTCGGTCTGTTTCGTTTGGCAGAGCGCCGCTGGCTGGCCTTCCTCGGGCCGAGCGACTAAGGAGCATTCATGCGTCATCAGGTACACGAACTGATCGCGCCGGTGCCAGGTACGGCGCGGCAGATTCACAGTTTCCACTTCGGCCCGGAACAGGCTGAAGGCAAGGTCTACATCCAGTCATCGCTGCATGCCGATGAACTGCCGGGCATGCTGGTGGCCTGGCACCTCAAGGCGTGCCTGGCGAAACTGGCGGCGGCCGGGCGTTTGCGCAGCGAAATCGTGCTGGTGCCCATCGCTAACCCGGTGGGCCTGGAACAGGTGTTGATGGACATTCCACTGGGTCGCTACGAGCTGGAAAGCGGGCAGAACTTCAATCGCCTGTTTGTCGACCTCAGCGACGAGGTTGGTAATCAGGTCGAAGACCTGCTGGGAGAGGATCCCAAGCACAACGTCGAACTCATTCGCGACGCACTGAGCCTGGCCCTTGCGGCGCACACCGCCGAAACCCAGTTGCAATCCCAACGCCTGGTGCTGCAACGCCTGGCCTGCGACGCTGACATGGTGCTGGACCTGCATTGCGACTTCGAAGCCGTGGCGCACCTGTACACCACACCCGACGCCTGGCCGCAGGTGGAGCCATTGGCACGCTATATCGGCTCGGAAGCCAACTTGCTCGCCACCGATTCCGGCGGACAGTCTTTTGATGAGTGTTTCACCCTGGTGTGGTGGCAGTTGCAGCAGCGCTTCGGCGAGCGCTTCCCGATCCCCATGGGCAGCTTTTCGGTGACCGTCGAACTGCGCGGCCAAGGCGACGTCAACCACGGCCTGGCCAGCCTCGATTGCCAGGCGATCATCGACTATTTGATTCACTTCGGCGCCATTGCCGGCGAAGCAGCGCCATTGCCCGACCTGCCCTACCCGGCCACCCCGCTGGCGGGTGTCGAGCCGGTTACTACGCCTGTCGGCGGCTTGCTGGTGTTCTGCGCCCTGCCCGGTGAATACCTGGAGGCTGGGCAACTGATCGCTGAAATCATCGACCCTATTACTGACCGCGTAACGCCCGTGCACTGCAAAAACGCCGGCCTGCTTTACGCCCGTTCGCTGCGGCGCATGGCCACTGCCGGGATGGTGATCAGCCATGTCGCAGGCCATGAGGCCTACCGCAGCGGCTACCTACTTTCGCCTTGAGGATGCACGCCCCATGTACAAATTGACCGTTGAAGGCCTGCATAAAAGCTATGGCGACAATGAAGTGCTCAAAGGTGTTTCGCTCAAGGCCAAGACCGGTGACGTGATCAGCCTGATCGGCGCCAGTGGCTCGGGCAAAAGCACCTTTTTGCGCTGCATCAACTTTCTGGAAACCCCCAACGACGGCGCGATGACCCTCGACGGCCAGCAGATCCGCATGGTCAGCGACCGCCACGGCATGCGCGTGGCCGACGACGCCGAACTGCAACGCCTGCGCACACGGCTGGCGATGGTGTTCCAGCATTTCAACTTGTGGAGCCACATGAGCGTGCTGGAAAACATCACCATGGCCCCGCGCCGGGTGCTGGGTTGCAGCAAGAAGGACGCCGAAGACCGCGCCCGTCGCTACCTGGACAAGGTGGGTTTGCCGGCGCGCGTGGCCGATCAATACCCGGCGTTCCTGTCCGGTGGCCAGCAGCAACGTGTGGCCATCGCCCGCGCTCTGGCCATGGAACCTGAGGTGATGCTGTTCGACGAACCCACCTCGGCCCTCGACCCGGAGCTCGTGGGTGAAGTGCTTAAAGTGATTCAGGGGCTGGCCGAGGAAGGCCGCACCATGATCATGGTCACCCACGAAATGAGCTTTGCCCGCAAGGTGTCGAGCCAGGTGCTGTTCCTGCACAAGGGCCTGGTGGAAGAGCAAGGCACGCCCGAGGATGTGCTGGGCAACCCGAAGAGTGAGCGCCTGCAGCAGTTTTTGAGCGGTAATTTGAAGTAAACCTTTGCGGCGCCTGGAGGGTCTTTGAAAGAGAACCTCCAGAGCGTCAGCCGCCCTATGGCAAAACCCGTCGACTTCGCAAAACAATGGTTTGCCGCCAAGGGCTGGAAGCCGTTCGCCTTTCAAAAGGCCGTATGGGCAGCGGTCAAAGAGGGCCAATCGGGGTTGCTGCATGCCAGCACCGGCGCGGGTAAAACCTATGCACTGTGGTTTGCCGCCCTCAATCGTTTCGCCATCACTCGCCCGCCCACCACCGGCAAACGCAAAGCGCCTGCTGAGCCGCTCACGGTGTTGTGGATCACGCCCATGCGCGCATTGGCCGCCGACACTGCACGCGCCCTGGAAGCGCCGCTTGCGGCCTTGCAGATTCCCTGGAGCGTCGGCCTGCGCACCGGCGACACCAGCAGCAGCGAACGCGCACGTCAGACTCGTCGCCAGCCCACCGCGCTGGTCACCACACCGGAAAGCCTTACGTTGATGCTGGCCCGTGCCGACAGTGAGACGAGCCTGGCGCACCTGCGCATGGTGATCGTGGATGAGTGGCATGAACTGATCGGCAATAAACGCGGCGTACAACTGCAACTGGCGTTGGCGCGTTTGCGGCGCTGGCATCCGGAACTCGTGGTGTGGGGGATTTCGGCAACGCTGGGTAATCAGGCCCACGCATTGGAGGTCCTGGTCCCACAAGGCGGCGGCATCAATGTGCAGGGGCAAACGGCGAAAGAGCTGAAGGTCGACACCCTCTTGCCGCCCATCGCTGAGCGTTTCCCCTGGGCCGGGCATATCGGTTTGAAAATGTTGCCGCAGGTCGTGGCCGAAGTGGATACCAGCAGCAGTTGCCTGGTGTTTACCAATACGCGGGCGCAGTCGGAGATTTGGTACCAGGCGTTGCTGGAAGCGCGTCCGGATTGGGCCGGCGTGATTGCCCTGCACCATGGCTCGCTGTCCCGGGAGACGCGTGACTGGGTGGAACGGGCCTTGAAGGACGGCCAGCTCAAAGCGGTGGTGTGTACTTCCAGCCTGGACCTGGGCGTGGATTTCCTGCCGGTTGAGCGGGTGCTGCAGATCGGCTCGGCCAAAGGTGTGGCGCGCTTGATGCAGCGCGCCGGGCGCTCGGGGCATGCGCCGGGACGGCCGTCACGGGTGACGCTGGTGCCAACCCACAGCCTCGAACTGGTGGAAGCCGCCGCCGCCCAGGATGCGATTGCCCAGCGGCGCATCGAAGCCCGAGAATCGCCTTACAAACCTTTGGATGTGCTCGTACAACACTTGGTGAGCATGGCCCTAGGCGGTGGTTTTACCCCCCAGGCGCTGCTGGCGGAGGTGCGCGGTGCCTGGGCGTATCGCGACCTCACAGACGCTGATTGGGCCTGGGCGCTGGGGTTTGTGCGCCATGGTGGCCTGTCACTGACTGCCTACCCGGATTATCGCCGTGTGGAGCCCGACGAACAGGGTATCTGGCGTGTCCCGGATGCCCGCCTGGCGCGCCGTCACCGCATGAGCGTGGGCACTATCGTCAGCGACGCGAGTATTCAGCTGAAATTCTGGAGCAAGGGCGGTGGCGGCAAGAACCTGGGCAGTGTCGAGGAAGGCTTTATCGCCCGGCTCAAACCCGGTGATGGTTTTCTGTTTGCCGGGCGTTTGCTGGAGCTGGTGCGGGTGGAAAACATGACCGCCTATGTGCGACGCAGCACCGCGAAAAAAGCTGCCGTGCCGCGCTGGAATGGCGGGCGCATGCCGCTCTCCAATGAGTTGGCCCAAGCGGTGGTTGAGCGTTTTGATGCCGCCGCGCACGGGCGTTATGACGGCCCGGAGATGCGGGCGGTGCAACCGTTACTGCAAACCCAGTTGCGCTGGTCGGGCCTGCCAACGCGCGAGCACTTACTGGCCGAAGCCCTGAAATCGCGGGAGGGCTGGCACCTGTTTCTCTACCCGTTTGCGGGGCGCCAGGTGCATCTGGGGGTGGCGAGTTTGTTGGCGTGGCGGGTCAGCCAACTGCAGCCGGTGACCTTTTCGATTGCCGTGAATGATTACGGGCTGGAACTGTTGAGTGCCACGCCGGTGGATTGGCCTCGTTTACTGAACGAGGCGCTGCTGAGTCCGGCGAACTTGTTGTTGGATGTAGCGGCCAGCCTAAACGCGGGTGAACTGGCCCTGCGCCGCTTTCGCGAAATCGCACGCATCGCCGGGCTGGTGTTTGCCGGCTACCCCGGCGCGCCGAAAAGCACCCGTCAGGTGCAGGCGTCCAGCGGCTTGTTCTATGAAGTGTTCAAGCAATATGACCCGCAGAATCTGCTGCTGGCCCAGGCCGGGGAAGAAGTCCTGCGGGACGAGTTGGATATTCGTCGCCTGGAAGACACTCTGCGCCATCTGGTGGCGCTGAAGCTGGACCTGCATGTGATCGAACGGCCTACACCGTTGGCCTTCCCACTGCTGGTTGAGCGGATGCGCGAAAGTATGAGTTCGGAAAAGCTGTCCGAGCGCATTGCGCGGATGGTCAGGGACCTGGAAAAAGTCGCGGATAACGGGGAGCGCTAAGGGTGTACTCAGTGATGCTTGAGGGTGAGGACGTGTGGTTGCTGGCTGAGAAGGCGCTGTACTGGCCTGCTCGCCAGTGCCTGCTGATTGCCGATGCGCATTTTGGCAAAGCGTCGGCCTATCGCAGCCTGGGGCAGCCGGTGCCACAGGGCACCACCTCGGAAAACCTTCAACGCCTGGACCGGCTGTTGTCGGCCTTGCCCTGCGAGCAAGTGATCTTTCTCGGGGACTTCCTGCACGGCCCCGGCTCTCACGCCAGCGGCACCCTGAGCGCCTTGAGAGCCTGGCGAGCGTGCAATCGCGACCTGAGCCTGACCTTGATTCGTGGCAATCACGATAAACGCGCAGGCGACCCGCCTGCCGACTTGAGGATTGAGGTGGTTCCCGAGCCGCTGCTGATGGGGCCGTTTGCGTTGCAGCATGAGCCGGACGCCCACGCCAGCCACCATGTACTGGCGGGGCATGTGCATCCGATGTATCGGTTGCGTGGCAAAGGCCGCCAGAGTCTACGGCTGCCGTGCTTTCAGATCGGCTCGCGTATCAGCTTGCTGCCGGCGTTTGGCGCCTTTACAGGTGGCTTTGCAGTGGAACAGAGCATGGATCAACAGATCTTTGTGATCGGCGATGAGGACGTCTGGCCGGTGCGCTGACGTGCCGGCCATGTCCCTTGCCCTGACGAATCAGGCGACAGGCGCGGGTGGCGGCTCATCCGGAAGCGTCGGCTCACCGGGCTCGGTGGGCTGCTGGGGCCAATCTTCGTCTGGTTGACCAGGGATGCCGCCCGCATACGCAGGGTCGGCCATCAGGGACCAGGCCAAAACACCAATCTGGTTGGGTTCAAGCCGGGCGAGTTCAGCGCTGATACGCGGGTCAATCTTCATAAAGTACTCCTCAAGCGTGGCTCGGTGCGTTTTGCACGCACCGAGGCAGTACACCCAATAGAGTCAATTCCCGCGGACTAATTCCCTTTACGTGTAAGACCTTTCGATCAAGCGCGTGGGAGAGTAACGCCACGCTGGCCCTGATACTTGCCGGCGCGGTCTTTATAGGACACTTCACAGGCTTCGTCGGACTGCAGGAACAGCATCTGCGCCACGCCTTCGTTGGCGTAGATCTTGGCTGGCAACGTGGTGGTATTGGAAAACTCCAGGGTCACATGGCCTTCCCACTCTGGCTCAAGCGGCGTCACGTTAACGATGATGCCGCAGCGCGCGTAGGTGCTTTTACCCAGGCAGATGGTGAGCACGTCACGGGGAATACGGAAGAATTCCACGGTGCGCGCCAGGGCAAAGGAGTTTGGCGGAATGATGCACACGTCACTCTTGACGTCGACGAAGCTCTTTTCGTCGAAGTTTTTCGGATCGACGATGGCGGAGTTGATGTTGGTGAACACCTTGAATTCATCGGCGCAGCGTACGTCGTAGCCGTAGCTGGATACACCGTAGGAAATCACGGGAGCCGCGCCTTCGCCACGGATCTGGCGTTCAACGAAGGGTTCGATCATGCCGTGCTCTTGCGCCATGCGGCGAATCCACTTGTCCGATTTGATGCTCATGGCGGGTGTCCTGAATAGCGAGGTGGAAAAATTCTGTTGGGCATCTTACCGGGGCCAGCCGTGGGGTTCAAAGGGCGTGGGTTTTTTCTTGATGAATGCACTGCCTGCTATAGGGCACAGCCCGTCGGGCCGGGGCCCGCGCTGCAGCGATTGATGACTGTAAATACCACCGCCAGTCACGAAAATAGAGAAACCTTCGGAAATACCATTGGCACGTTCCTGAAAAAGGGTTAAGGTGGCGCCACTGTGCTGCTTGTGTCACTGAGAATCTCTACACGATATGTTGAATTTCGATCCAACCATCTCCAAGAATTTTTCCTGCTCTTTGCACTCAGTCTCGGCCAGGGCTTTTCCTGAGTCGCAGTTAACTTTGTCCAAGGAGATACACCATGTCTAATCGCCAAACTGGTACCGTTAAGTGGTTCAACGATGAAAAAGGCTTCGGCTTCATCACTCCACAATCCGGTGACGACCTGTTCGTTCACTTCAAAGCTATCCAATCCGACGGCTTCAAAAGCCTGAAAGAAGGCCAACAGGTTTCTTTCATCGCTACCCGCGGTCAGAAAGGCATGCAAGCTGAAGAAGTTCAAGTTATCTAACTTGTACTGACTTAGTCGAAAAAACCCCGCCCTTAAAAGCGGGGTTTTTTTATGCCTGGAATTTGGCTCTAGGCCAATAGAATTCCGGGCACAAAAAAATGTGGGAGTGAGCTTTATGTGGGAGCTGGCTTGCCTGCGATAGCATCTACTCGGTGTAACTGATGAACCGAGGTGATGCTATCGCAGGCAAGCCAGCTCCCACACAAGCCTACTCCCACATTTCGTATGGCGTCGTTATTGGAACAGCGACTCACTCGACAAGCCATTCTTCTCGAGGATCTCACGCAAGCGCTTGAGGCCCTCTACCTGGATCTGCCGCACCCGCTCACGGGTCAGGCCAATTTCCAGGCCTACATCCTCCAAGGTGCTGCTCTCATGGCCACGCAGGCCGAAGCGGCGAATCACCACTTCACGCTGCTTATCCGTGAGTTCAGACAGCCATTGGTCAATGCTTTGGGAAAGATCATCGTCCTGCAACAGCTCGCAAGGATCCGTCGGGCGATCATCCGTCAGGGTGTCCAGCAGGGTTTTATCCGAATCCGGACCCAGCGAGACGTCGACCGAAGATACACGCTCATTCAAGCCAAGCATGCGCTTGACCTCCCCCACCGGTTTTTCCAGCAGGTTGGCGATTTCTTCAGGCGAAGGTTCATGATCGAGTTTTTGTGTGAGCTCACGCGCCGCCCGCAGGTAGACGTTGAGCTCTTTGACCACATGGATCGGCAACCGAATCGTACGGGTCTGATTCATGATCGCCCGTTCGATGGTCTGGCGGATCCACCAGGTGGCATAAGTTGAAAAGCGGAAGCCCCGCTCAGGGTCGAACTTCTCCACCGCCCGGATCAAGCCCAGGTTGCCCTCTTCGATCAGGTCCAACAGGGACAGACCACGATTGACATAACGCCGGGCGATTTTCACCACCAGCCGCAGGTTACTTTCAATCATGCGCTTGCGCCCAGCCGGATCACCCTTTTGCGACAAGCGCGCAAAATGGACTTCTTCTTCGGGAGTCAGCAGAGGGGAAAAGCCGATCTCATTGAGGTACAACTGCGTTGCGTCGAGCGCCCGCGTGTAGTCAATGTACTTGTGTTGCTTTAACGCGGTGGCGTTCTTGGATTTGGTGCGAACTGAAGGTGTAGCAGACCCTTCATCATTCGACATCGATTCCTTATCGGTGAGTATCTCCATTTCAAGGAGAACCTCATCGTCGATGTCAAACTCCGGCGCTTCTTTACTGAGAGCCATTGTTATAGTCCTTTGGTGAGTTCGACCTCAAGCTCGAGCGACGCCTATATCCTTGGCAACGCTGGAGCCTGTTCCTTCTACGCGAGGGAACAGGCTGTGCAACACATCAACGACGGGGTAGGAATTGCAGCGGATCTACAGGTTTCCCTTGGCGGCGAATCTCAAAGTGCAGTTTCACCCGGTCTGTACCAGTTGACCCCATTTCGGCAATTGTCTGTCCGACTTTGACCTGCTGCCCCTCCCGAACCAACAGCCTACGGTTGTGACCGTAAGCACTGACGTAGGTATCGCTGTGTTTGATGATGACCAGTTCGCCGTAGCCCCGTAAACCACTCCCGGCGTAAACCACTGTCCCATCAGACGCAGCTAAAACAGGCTGTCCCAAATCCCCGGCGATATCAATGCCTTTATTCAAACTACCGTTTGAAGAGAATTTTCCAATCAATACACCGTTTGAAGGCCATCCCCAACCGGTCGGAGCAGGCCCTGCAGGCGGCAACGGCGCGGGTGCCGGCTTGCTCGCAACCGTAGACGTGGCGGCGCCTGCAGGCCGTGTGATGATGGTCGTCCTGCTCGAAGACGACGGCGAAGATCCGGAATTTGTCACAACTGCCGTAGGCGTTGAACCCGTGCGCCCATCGAAGCGGATGGTTTGCCCCGGATGTATCGTATAGGGCACAGGAATATTGTTACGCGCTGCGAGCGCCTTGTAATCCCACCCATAACGGAAGGCGATCGAGAACATCGTGTCCCCCTTTCGCACTACATATTGCCCGGTGGTGACCGTCGGCTTTTGCGGCACGGCACTGTTTCGGTCGACAACCCGAGCGCTGCTGGATGGGGAGCTTGAGCAACCCGCCAACAAGGAACTCAAGACAAGGCCAAGCACCAGTCGCTGAAAGCTTGTTTTACTCATACGCTGCGCAAGACCTGTGAGACTCACCCGCCGCTCCCTTTGTGGTGGCTGAACATGAACGCCTGTATCAGGCTTGAAATATGACGCAAGTATAACTGGGCATTGGCTTTTTACCGGCACACGACTGAAACGAAAAATTCATCATGTTTAATCACGGTTTCCAATCATGTTGACTCTATAAGCCCCGCTGTAAGACACATCCCCACCCACAGAATTCACTGTTTGCGAATAAATGATCAGGCCAGCGGGCCATTGAGCAACGGTACGAAGCGCACAGCGCCCAGCACATGCCGGGAAAAGCCTTCTTCCTCCCGGATAATGAGCATCAATTGTTGCACTTCGCCGGAGCCCACCGGGATGACCAACCGCCCGCCAGGCGCCAGTTGATCGAGCAACGCTTGCGGTACGTCAGTCGCGACGGCCGTGACGATAATGCCGTTATAAGGCGCCAGCGCAGGCCAACCTTCCCAACCATCGCCCCAACGGAACACCACGTTGCGCAGGTTGAGCTCCACCAGGCGCTCCTTGGCGCGATCCTGCAGGACCTTGATGCGCTCCACCGAGAACACCCGTTCCACCAGTTGCGACAGCACCGCAGTCTGGTAACCCGAACCGGTGCCGATCTCCAGCACCTTGTCCAACGGCCCAGCCGCCAGCAGCAGTTCACTCATGCGCGCGACCATATAAGGCTGCGAGATGGTCTGGTTGTGGCCAATCGGCAACGCGGTGTCTTCATAGGCGCGATGGGCCAGGGCCTCATCGACAAACAGGTGCCGCGGCGTGCGCCGGATGACTTCCAGCACCTGGGCGTTGGACAGGCCTTCTTCGTACAGGCGCTGGATCAAACGCTCGCGGGTACGCTGGGAGGTCATCCCGATGCCACGACGCAACAGGTCGTCTTGTTCACGCGCCATCAACGCAGCCCCTCGAGCCAGCCATCCAGACTACTGAAGGCATCACTGAAGGTGCGATCAAGCTGCAACGGGGTAATCGAAACATAACCTTGCATCACCGCATGAAAGTCCGTGCCCGGCCCACCGTCCTCGGCGTCACCCGCTGCGGCGATCCAATAGCCTTCCTTGCCACGCGGATCGACCACTTTCAACGGCGCCGCCGCCCGGGCGCGATGGCCCAGGCGCGTCAGCTGGATGCCGCGAATATGGTCGAGGGGCAAATTGGGAATATTGACGTTGAGCACCGTACGCGGCGGCAAGTCCAGCGAACAGTGGGCTTCCACCAGCTTGCGCGCGAAGTACGCCGCCGTCGCCAGGTTATCCAATTGCCGTGAGGCAAACGAAAAGGCGAACGAGGTGCGGCCCAGGAATCGCCCCTCAAGGGCTGCCGCCACGGTACCGGAATACAACACGTCATCGCCCAGGTTGGCGCCGAGGTTGATGCCCGATACCACCAGGTCGGGCTCCTGCTCCAACAAACTGTTGATTGCCAGGTGCACGCAATCGGTGGGAGTGCCGTTCACACTGATAAAGCCATTAGCCAGAACGTGCGGGTGCAACGGACGGTCGAGCGTCAGCGAACTGCTGGCGCCGCTCTTGTCCTGGTCCGGGGCAACCACCACGCACTCGGCGTAATCTTCCAGCGCTGCATAAAGCGCGGCAAGACCGGGTGCGGTGGCACCGTCATCGTTTGATATCAGAATACGCATGGGTTGTCCGTCGGCCCCACCGACACCAGATCAACAAGCTCGCGCACCAACACAGTGGCGAAGCATCCGGCCGGCAGGACGAATTCCAATTGCAGAATGTCAGGTCCGGGATAATGCCACGTCAACCCGCCAATGGGCAGTCGAAGAATGCGACGTTCCTGGCTCATACCGGCATTCACCAGCCAATCGCGCAGCTCGGCTTCGCTGGCGGCGACCGCCTGTTCCAGCGCATGGGTTGCACCGGTCGCCGGCGAATCACCCTCGCCCCACTGCGGCCCGGTCGGGTGCAGGTCCAGAATCGCCAGGCGTGGGTCGCTGCATTCAGCCTCCCCCGCCGGGAAAAAACTGCGGCTGTCGGTAAACGCCAACAGGTCGCCCACCTGGGCACGCTGCCAGGAGCCGTCGGCGACACGCGCGGCCAACACTTTGTTGAACAGAAAGCTACGCGCGGTGGACAGCAACCGCGAACGCACATTGCGCTGTTCAGGCAAGGCCTTGCGCGCCGCCCATGCACGGGCGTCCACCACGTTGCCACCGTTGTGGCCAAAGCGCTGGGTGCCGAAATAATTAGGAATGCCGTGCTGGGCAATCAGCTGCAAACGCGCGTCGATAGCGGCGGTGTCCCCGACCAACTGGGTGAGGCGCAGGGTAAAGCCGTTGGCCGCATGCGCACCGCGTTGCAGCTTGCGCTTGTGGCGGGCGCTTTTAAGGATCTTGAGGGTGTCGTTTTCCGCACCGCTCATGTCCGGGTCGGCCTTGCCTGGCAGTTGCACGCTGAACCACTGGCGGGTCAACGCCTGGCGGTCCTTGAGCCCGGCATAGCTGACGGTGCGCAACGGCACGCCAGCGGCCTTGGCGATTCGCCGTGCAGCTTCTTCGGTATTCAGGCCACGCTTTTCAACCCACAGCCACAGGTGCTCACCGTCGCAGGTCAGCGGGATATCGAGCACTTCGTCGACCTGGAAATCTTCCGCCGTAGCCTTCAGGACCGCGCTGCCCAGCGCCTCGCCATAGGCCCGCGGGCCCAACAGTTCCAAGTCATTCATGCGCGCAGCAACAAGGCGACGGAGTGCACCGCGATGCCCTCTTCACGACCGGTAAACCCGAGCTTTTCGGTGGTGGTGGCTTTCACGTTCACTTGATCCAATTCAATTTGCAGGTCCGCGGCAATCAGTGCGCGCATCGACTCAATGTGGGGCGCCATTTTCGGCGCCTGGGCCACGATGGTGTTATCGACGTTGCCGACTTTCCAACCCTTGGCGTGGATCAGGCCGACCACATGGCGCAGCAACACACGGCTGTCCGCGCCCTTGAAGGAAGGGTCGGTGTCCGGAAAGTGTTTGCCGATATCACCCAACGCGGCCGCGCCGAGCAAAGCATCGCTCAAGGCATGCAGCACAACGTCGCCGTCGGAATGAGCCAGCAACCCATGGTGGTGTGCAATGCGCACGCCGCCCAGGGTGATGAAATCGCCTTCAGCGAAACGGTGCACATCGTAGCCGTGGCCAATACGCATAAAAAAACGCCCCGATTTAATTCAGGGCGTGATTCTACCTACTTTTGCCTCACATTAACCGAGCAAAGCACGACCATGGTGTCGCAAATGGTCTTCGATGAAGCTGGCGATAAAGAAGTAGCTGTGGTCATAACCCGGCTGCAGGCGCAGTTCGAGTGGATGGTTGGCCGCCTTGGCCGCCTGTTGCAAAGCTTCAGGCTTGAGTTGCACAGCCAGGAAATCATCGCGATCACCCTGGTCGACCAACAGTGGCAGCTTTTCCGAGGCTTCGCTGATCAGTACGCAGGCATCCCACTCGCGCCATTTCGAGCGTTCTTCGCCCAAATAACGGGAAAAGGCTTTCTGGCCCCATGGGCAGTCCATCGGGTTGTTGATCGGCGAAAATGCCGACACCGATTGGTAACGTCCAGGGTTGCGCAGGGCACACACCAACGCACCATGGCCGCCCATTGAATGACCGCTGATGCCGCGCTTATCCGACGCAGGGAAATGCGCTTCAACCAACGCCGGCAATTCCTGCACCACGTAGTCATGCATCCGATAGTGCTTGGCCCAAGGTTCCTGGGTGGCATTCAGGTAGAAACCCGCACCCAGGCCGAAATCCCACGCGTTATCCGGGTCGCCCGGTACACCTGGCCCGCGGGGGCTGGTGTCCGGCGCGACGATGATCAACCCCAGTTCGGCGGCCATCCGATGGGCGCCGGCCTTCTGCATGAAGTTCTCGTCGGTGCAGGTCAACCCGGACAGCCAATACAGCACCGGTAACGTGCCACCCTGCTCCGCTTGCGGCGGCAGGTAGACGGCAAACGTCATATCGCAACCGAGCACGTGGGAGCTGTGTTTGTAGCGTTTATGCCAGCCGCCAAAACTCTTCTGGCAGGAGATATTTTCCAGGGTCATGGGAATGCTCCCAGCGGCAAGCGGCAAGCTATAAGCTGCAAGTGGGCGTACGCCTTCTTGCAGCGTGAAGCTTGCAACTTGCAGCTGCATCAAAAGTGGATGACGGTACGAATGCTCTTGCCTTCATGCATCAGATCAAACGCTTTGTTGATGTCTTCCAGGCCCATGGTGTGGGTGATGAACGTTTCCAGCGGGATCTCGCCGGTCTGGGCCATTTCCACGTAGCTTGGCAATTCAGTACGACCGCGCACGCCGCCGAACGCCGAACCGCGCCAGACGCGACCGGTCACCAGTTGGAATGGGCGAGTGGCGATTTCCTGGCCGGCACCCGCAACGCCGATGATCACCGACTCGCCCCAACCCTTGTGGCAGCACTCCAGAGCGGCACGCATCAGTTGCACATTGCCGATGCACTCGAAGGAAAAGTCCACGCCGCCGTCGGTCAAGTCGACAATCACGTCCTGAATTGGGCGGTCGTAGTCTTTCGGGTTGATGCAATCGGTGGCGCCGAGTTGCTTGGCGATTTCGAACTTGGCCGGGTTGATGTCGATGGCGATGATGCGACCCGCCTTGGCTTTGACCGCACCGATGACCGCCGACAGGCCGATGCCGCCCAGACCGAAGATCGCCACGGTGTCACCCGGCTTGACCTTGGCCGTGTTGATCACCGCACCGATGCCGGTGGTGACGCCGCAGCCCAGCAGGCAGACTTTTTCCAGCGGCGCTTCTTTAGGGATTTTGGCGACGGAAATTTCCGGCAGCACGGTGTACTCGGAGAACGTCGAGGTACCCATGTAGTGGAAAATCGGCTGACCCTTGTAGGAGAAGCGCGTGGTGCCATCGGGCATCAGGCCTTTGCCTTGGGTGGAGCGGATGGCCTGGCACAAGTTGGTCTTGCCCGACAGGCAGAATTTGCACTTCCCGCACTCCGGGGTGTAAAGCGGGATCACGTGGTCGCCGACAGCGACCGAGGTCACGCCCTCGCCGATCGCTTCAACCACCGCACCGCCTTCATGGCCAAGGATCGACGGGAAGATGCCTTCCGGGTCGGCGCCCGACAAGGTGTAGGCATCGGTATGGCACACGCCGGACGCGACCACCCGCAGCAGCACCTCGCCAGCCTTGGGCATGGCGACATCCACTTCAACGATCTCAAGGGGCTTTTTCGCTTCGAAGGCTACGGCAGCGCGGGACTTGATCATCCGGGTTTCTCCAGGGAGTTAAAAACTGAGGCAGTGAGTGTAAAACATGGCTGAGTGATTAATAATCCAGGCAAAAGCAAAACTTTATTGCTGTACAGGGATAATCAACATGCTGGAAAACCGCTGGGAAGGCATCGATGAGTTCGTCGCCGTGGCCGAATGCAGCCAATTCACAGCGGCGGCCGAGCGGCTGGGGGTTTCGTCGTCGCACATCAGCCGGCAAGTGGCGCGCCTGGAAGAACGGCTGCAAACGCGGTTGCTGTATCGAAGCACGCGCAAGGTGACCCTGACCGAAGCCGGCCAGACCTTCCTGCAGCACTGCCAGCGCTTGCAGGACGGTCGCGAAGAAGCCTTGCGCGCCGTGGGCGACCTCACCAGCGAACCCAAGGGCATGTTGCGCATGACCTGTGCGGTGGCGTACGGCGAGCGCTTTATCGTGCCGTTGGTCACTCGATTCATGGGGCTCTATCCGCAATTGCGCGTGGACATCGAGCTGAGCAATCGCCAGTTGGATTTGGTGCATGAAGGCCTGGACCTGGCGATCCGGCTGGGTCGCCTGCAAGACTCGCGCATGGTAGCCAGTCGCCTGGCCCCTCGACGTATGTACCTGTGCGCGTCGCCGTCCTACCTGGCTCGGTATGGTCGGCCACATAGTTTGTCGGAATTAAGTCGGCATAACTGCCTGATTGGTAGCTCGGACATTTGGCAACTGGCGCAGGACGGGCGCGAATTTTCCCAGCGGGTGCAAGGCAACTGGCGCTGCAACAGTGGGCAAGCGGTACTGGATGCCGCATTGCAAGGCGTAGGGTTATGCCAGTTGCCGGACTATTACGTGCTGGAGCATCTGCACAGTGGTGCGCTGGTGTCGTTACTGGAAGCGAATCAGCCGCCGAACACGGCGGTGTGGGCGTTGTATCCGCAGCAACGGCATTTGTCGCCGAAGGTCAGGAAGCTGGTGGATTTTTTGAAGGAGGGGTTGGCTGAACGGCCGGAGTACAGCGCGTAATTTAGGGCGACTGTTCGGGCCTCATCGCGGGCAAGCCCGACTCCCACAGGGAATTGCATTTCAACTGTGGGAGCTGGCTTGCCTGCGATGAAGTCGACGCGGTGTCACTGACTATCTGCGGTTTGCCCACCGCAACCTGAGCCACTCCAGGTCTTCGGGACGAGTGACCTTGATGTTGTCCGCGCGCCCTTCGATCAGGCGTGGTGCCTGGCCCGACCATTCCATGGCCGAGGCTTCGTCGGTGATCACTGCATCTGCGACCAGGCTGTCGGCCAAGGCACGGTGCAAGGCGCCCAGGCGGAACATCTGCGGCGTGTACGCCTGCCAGATCAGGCTGCGATCCACGGTTTCCACCACGCGGCCGTGCTTGTCGACACGCTTGAGGGTGTCGCGCGCCGGTACGGCGAGCAAGCCGCCGACCGGATCATCCGCGAGTTCCGCCAACAGCTTGTCGAGGTCATCACGGCTCAGGTTAGGGCGCGCGGCATCGTGCACCAGCACCCAGTCGTCATCGCTGGCGCCGAGTGCATTGAGTTGCAACAACGCATTGAGTACTGAACCCGAGCGCTCGTCGCCGCCGTCCGCGCGCACAATGCGAGAGTCGTTGGCACTCGACAGGCTTGGCCAATAGGGGTCATCTACCGCAAGACTGATCACCAGCCCCTTGAGGCCAGGATGATCGAGAAAACAGCCGAGGCTGTGTTCGAGAATAGTGCGCCCGCCCAGTTGCAAGTACTGCTTGGGACGGTCCGCGGCCATACGGGCACCGACGCCCGCGGCAGGAATCACGGCCCAGAAGGCCGGTAAAGACTGATTCATTGGGCCAACTGGTAGAGGGTTTCGCCCTCCTTGACCATGCCCAATTCATGACGAGCCCGCTCTTCAACGGTCTCCGTACCTTTTTTCAGCTCAAGCACTTCGGCATCGA
Source organism: Pseudomonas antarctica (assembly GCF_001647715.1). Taxonomy (NCBI): domain Bacteria; kingdom Pseudomonadati; phylum Pseudomonadota; class Gammaproteobacteria; order Pseudomonadales; family Pseudomonadaceae; genus Pseudomonas; species Pseudomonas antarctica. The sequence goes on along the minus strand of NZ_CP015600.1, from coordinate 1,570,601 downwards.
GGACGCGATTGCGCTCCAGCAGGATTTCGTTTTCGGCGTGCTGATCGGCAATTTGCTGGGTCAGCTCTTTCACCTGCGCAAAGCTGCCATTACCGACCCATAGGCGGTACTGCAGGCCAGCCAGCAATAAGAGCAAGACGAGGAACAACCAATTGGGACTGCGCATCGAAATCCGGGTATCCAGTAAAAAAAGACAGCCATGCAAAACTTTTGAAGCAACTGATAGCACGAAGCCTGGATGAACCAGGCTTGTGCTTGATAGCCATCAGATTAGCGTCGAAATTCACTCTATCGAGATTTTTCCGACGCAACCCGTCGACTTTTTACCATTTAACACTCAGCCGCGAAACTCGCTGCGACCGTTGTACTTGGCTTTACCTGCCAGTTGCTCTTCGATACGCAGCAATTGGTTGTACTTGGAAACGCGGTCGGAACGGCACAGGGAACCGGTCTTGATCTGGCCGGCCGAGGTGCCCACTGCCAGGTCGGCAATGGTCGAATCTTCGGTTTCGCCGGAGCGGTGCGAGATCACGGCGGTGTAGCCCGCGGCCTTGGCCATCTGGATGGCTTCCAGGGTTTCGGTCAGGGTGCCGATCTGGTTGAACTTGATCAGGATCGAGTTGGCGATCTTCTTGTCGATGCCTTCTTTCAGGATCTTGGTGTTGGTCACGAACAGGTCATCGCCGACCAGTTGGATTTTCTCGCCGATCTTGTCGGTGAGGACTTTCCAGCCCGCCCAGTCAGACTCGTCCAGGCCATCTTCGATCGAGATGATCGGGTAGCGCTCGGTCAGGCCTTTGAGGTAGTCAGCAAACCCTTCGGAGGTGAACACATGGCCTTCGCCGGCCAGGTTGTATTTACCGTCCTCGTAGAACTCGCTCGCGGCGCAGTCCAGGGCCAGGGTCACGTCGGTGCCCAGCTTGTAGCCAGCGTTGGCCACGGCTTCGGAGATCACTTTCAGTGCATCTTCGTTGGACGCCAGGTTCGGTGCGAAACCCCCTTCGTCACCCACGGCGGTGCTCAGGCCACGGGCCTTCAACACAGCTTTGAGGTGATGGAAAATCTCGGTGCCCATGCGCAAGCCTTCGGAGAAGGTCTTGGCGCCAACCGGCTGCACCATGAATTCCTGGATGTCGACGTTGTTATCAGCGTGCTCGCCACCGTTGATGATGTTCATCATCGGCACCGGCATCGAGTACACACCCGGAGTGCCGTTCAAGTTGGCGATGTGGGCGTACAGCGGCAGGTCCTGATCCTGTGCGGCGGCCTTGGCAGCGGCCAGGGACACGGCGAGGATGGCGTTGGCGCCCAGGCTGCCTTTGTTTTCGGTGCCGTCGAGCTTGATCATCGCGTGGTCCAGGGCTTTCTGGTCCAGCGGGTCCTTGCCCAGCAACAGGTCACGGATCGGGCCGTTGATGTTGGCTACAGCCTTGAGTACACCTTTGCCCAGGTAACGGCTCTTGTCGCCATCACGCAGTTCCAGCGCTTCGCGCGAACCGGTAGAAGCACCGGACGGCGCGCAGGCGCTGCCGATGATGCCGTTATCGAGAAGCACGTCGGCTTCGACGGTGGGGTTGCCACGGGAGTCGAGAACTTCACGACCTTTGATGTCGACGATTTTTGCCATTGTTGTAAACACTCCAAAGTTGACGAAAACGACGCAGCTGAAGGAAATCTTTTGACCGACCGCAAGGGTGGAACAACGGGGCAGGCTTGCAGGCGACAAGGCTCAGGCCCGCAGGCCTGAGCGTAAAGCGAGGGAAAGTCTACCGGAGAAATGGCGCTTACGCGGTCTCTACCGTCGGAAAACTCTTGACCAGTTCGTCCAACTGCTTGAGCTGGGCCAGGAATGGCTCCAGCTTGTCCAGGCGCAGGGCGCAGGGACCGTCGCATTTGGCGTTGTCCGGGTCCGGGTGGGCTTCCAGGAACAGGCCCGCCAAAGACTGGCTGATGCCGGCCTTGGCCAGGTCCAGTACCTGGGCACGCCGCCCGCCAGCGGAATCGGCACGACCACCGGGCATTTGCAGCGCGTGGGTCACGTCGAAGAACACCGGGTATTCGAACTGCTTCATGATGCCGAAACCGAGCATATCCACCACGAGGTTGTTGTAGCCGAAGCTCGAACCACGCTCGCAGAGGATCAACTGGTCGTTACCCGCTTCCACGCACTTGCTCAGGATATGTTTCATTTCCTGAGGCGCGAGGAACTGGGCTTTCTTGATATTGATCACAGCGCCGGTCTTGGCCATGGCGACCACGAGGTCGGTCTGGCGCGACAGGAAGGCCGGCAGCTGGATGATGTCGCACACCTCGGCGACCACGGCAGCCTGTTCAGGCTCGTGGACGTCGGTGATGATCGGCACGCCGAAGGCTTGCTTGATGTCCTGGAAGATCCGCATGCCTTCTTCAAGGCCTGGGCCGCGATAGGAGGTCACGGACGAACGGTTGGCCTTGTCGAAGCTGGCCTTGAACACGTAAGGGATACCGAGTTTCTCGGTCACCTTGACGTACTCTTCACAGACCTGCATCGCCATGTCGCGGCTTTCCAGCACGTTCATGCCGCCGAACAGCACCATGGGCTTGTCGTTGGCAATCTCGATGTCGCCTACGCGAATGATCTTCTGGGCCATCAGGTTTACGCCTTCTTCTGATGTTGCGTCAGTGCTGCTTTAACGAAACCGGTGAACAACGGGTGACCGTCGCGCGGGGTCGAGGTGAACTCAGGGTGGAACTGGCACGCCACGAACCACGGATGATCCGGCGCCTCGACCACTTCAACCAGCTTGCCATCGCCGGAGCGACCAGAGACTTTCAGGCCGGCTTCTTTGATCTGCGGCAGCAGGTTGTTGTTCACTTCGTAGCGGTGACGGTGACGCTCGACGATCACATCCTTGCCGTAGCAATCGTGAACCAGCGAGCCCGGCTCGAGCAGGCAGTCTTGCGCGCCAAGGCGCATGGTGCCGCCCAGGTCGGAGCTTTCAGTACGGGTCTCAACGGCGCCGGTGGCATCTTCCCACTCGGTGATCAGACCTACGACCGGGTGGCCGCTGGCGTGATCGAACTCGGTGGAGTTGGCGTCTTTCCAGCCCAGCACGTTGCGGGCAAACTCGATAACGGCCACTTGCATGCCCAGGCAGATACCCAGGTACGGCACCTTGTTTTCACGCGCGTACTGCACAGCGGTGATCTTGCCTTCCACACCACGCAGGCCGAAACCGCCGGGAACGAGGATCGCGTCAACGCCTTCGAGCAGGGCGGTGCCCTGGTTCTCGATGTCTTCGGAATCGATGTAGCGCAGGTTGACCTTGGTACGGTTGCTGATACCGGCGTGGCTCATCGCTTCGATCAGCGACTTGTACGCGTCCAGCAGCTCCATGTACTTGCCGACCATGGCGATGGTGACTTCGTGCTCAGGGTTGAGCTTGGCATCAACCACAGCTTCCCACTCGGACAGGTCCGCGCCGTTGCACTGCAGGCCGAAACGCTCGACCACAAAATCATCCAGGCCTTGCGAATGCAGGATGCCCGGGATCTTGTAGATAGTGTCGGCGTCTTCCAGGGCAATCACCGCACGCTCTTCAACGTTGGTGAACTGCGCGATCTTGCGACGCGAGGAAATATCGATCGGGTGATCGGAGCGGCACACCAGCACGTCCGGCTGCAGGCCGATGGAACGCAGTTCCTTGACCGAGTGCTGGGTTGGCTTGGTTTTGGTTTCACCGGCGGTAGCGATGTACGGCACCAGCGTCAGGTGCATCAGCATCGCGCGCTTGGCGCCGACTTCGAAACGCAACTGGCGGATGGCTTCGAGGAACGGCTGGGATTCGATGTCACCTACGGTGCCACCGATCTCGACCATCGCCACGTCGGCATCGCCTGCACCCTTGATGATGCGGCGCTTGATTTCGTCGGTGATGTGCGGGATCACCTGGATGGTTGCACCCAGGTAGTCACCACGGCGCTCCTTGCGCAGCACGTGCTCGTAGACACGGCCGGTGGTGAAGTTGTTGTTCTGGGTCATGGTCGTGCGGATGAACCGCTCGTAGTGGCCCAGGTCCAGGTCGGTCTCGGCGCCGTCGTGTGTGACGAACACTTCACCGTGCTGGAACGGGCTCATGGTGCCCGGGTCAACGTTAATGTACGGGTCCAGCTTGAGCATGGTGACCTTAAGTCCCCGCGCCTCCAGGATGGCCGCCAATGAAGCGGAGGCAATGCCTTTCCCCAATGAAGAAACAACACCGCCCGTGACGAATATGTAGCGCGTCATGAAAAACCCTAGAAGTCTGCGTTAAAGCGGTCCGAGCCGCCGGGGAAAGCGAAGGAAGGCCGAAGCCCCCGATCACCTGCATTAATCACAGTGCACCTTTCAAAAAAACCGCCGCGTTGTGACAGACCAGCAATGAAACACCGGTACGTTGATCGCTACACATTTTTTGGAATCGCCCAGCAAAGACTGCTTGGTAATCGGCAACTGCTGCGATTCAGTCGAATCCACAGAAGTTGTATCAAGAAGGGAGCGTAGTCTACCGGAAAGGCTCTATCAGCTCAAACCTTGATCGCATCTCTGTGGCATCCAATGTAATTGCCAGTCGCCAGGCGATGTCACCCATAACCCCGCAAGGCTGGGGACGGCCAGCAATTGCTCGCCCTGATAGAGCAGCGGCAATCTGCCACGCATGAAGCCCGGCAGCCCGCATTCGTTAAGCAAACGCTTAAGGTCACGCCGGCCTCGGCCTGGCACGTCAATGATTTCGCCGCCCTGACGATAACGGATCACCAATGGGCCTGTTGGGGCCTTGCCGGCAAATCTCAGCTGGCCATTGCCAGGTAACTCTAGAGGGTTTTGCGGCTGCGACCAGCTCACTGACGTGTCGGAAAATTCCGACCACGCGGAAGGCAGCCACCAAATGCGCTCGCCACAACGATGCAGCTGGCCGTCGGCCAGGCACCACTGCGGTTGCGCGTCGCCCTTGGCGTCGCGCAGGGAATACCAGCTGGCCCAGTGATCGCTGTCGGGTAAACGAGTAAGAGGGTTCAGCCAGTGGCGCAGGGCATTGCGCTGACGGGCATCGGAAAGCTCGCGTAACGGCGCAAGGGCCAACGACGGCAAGGACAACCAGGGAAATGACGAGGGTTGGTCGGCGGCTTGCAGGTCCATCAATGCCAATTCGTCCAGCAGGCCTTGGGCTTCGCTGAGGTGTTCGGCGGTGCGGGCCAGGCTTGCGACCGCTTGAGGCCAACGCTCCGCCAGCACCGGGACAACACGATGGCGCAGGTAATTGCGGGAAAACCGGGAATCGGCGTTGGAAGGGTCTTCGATCCACGTCAACTGGTGTTGCTGGGCGTAGGCCTCCAACTCAGCACGCGAGGCATCCAGCAAGGGTCGCACCAAGTGTCCATCCGCCAACGGGCGATGCACGGGCATTGCGGCCAACCCTCGCACGCCGGCCCCGCGCAGCAGACGAAACAAGAGGGTTTCAGCCTGATCGTCGCGGTGCTGGCCGGTGAGCAACACTTCCCCCGCCCCGGCTACCTCGGTAAACGCCTGATAACGCGCATCACGCGCCGCTCGCTCAAGGCTGGCGCCCGATTGCACTTGCACGCGCATTACCCGCAAGGGCACGCCCAAGCCGTCACATACCGTTTGGCAATGGCCGGGCCAGGCGTCGGCGGCAGCTTGCAAGCCATGGTGGACATGGATGGCGTTGAGCGGTGGAAGGGTTTCGGTGTTTGCCAGGGTGGCGAGAAGGTGCAGCAGGACGGTGGAGTCGAGTCCACCGGAGAACGCGATATGCCAGGCCGGGGCGTTGCGCCACGGGGCCAGGGTTTGCAGGAGTTTGGCGGGTAGAGTTGGGGTCATCAAAAATACCGGCGCAGAACTGGAATACGGTAGCCAAGCATACACAAAGCAAATGTGGGAGCGGGCTTGTGTGGGAGCCGGGCTTGCCCGCGATGCAGGCAACTCGGGTTATTTGTTACACCGAGTTGATGCTATCGCAGGCAAGCCAGCCCCCACACAAGCCCGCTCCCACATTAGTACTGCATTGTCTGCCAGATCAGTGTTTGATCAGAGACCGTAGCTCATCAGGCGCTCATAACGACGGGCCAGCAGCGCCTCGTTATCGAACTTCTTGAGCATCGCCAGTTGCGAGCCCAGTTCAGCGCGGATGGTCGCCGCAGCCGCAGCCGGGTCACGGTGAGCGCCGCCCAATGGCTCGGCGATGACTTTATCAACGATGCCCAAGCCTTTCAGGCGATCGGCAGTGATACCCATGGCTTCGGCAGCGTCCGGCGCTTTTTCGGCGGTTTTCCACAGGATCGAAGCGCAACCTTCCGGCGAGATCACCGCGTAGGTCGAATATTGCAGCATGTTCAACTGGTCGCAAACACCGATGGCCAGTGCACCGCCGGAACCACCTTCACCAATCACGGTGGCGATGATCGGGGTTTTCAGGCGGGCCATCACGCGCAGGTTCCAGGCGATCGCTTCGCTCTGGTTGCGCTCCTCGGCGTCGATACCTGGGTAGGCACCCGGGGTGTCGATGAAGGTCAGGATCGGCATTTTGAAACGCTCGGCCATTTCCATCAGGCGGCAGGCCTTGCGGTAGCCCTCAGGGCGCGGCATGCCGAAGTTGCGGCGTACCTTCTCGCGCACTTCGCGGCCTTTCTGGTGACCAATGACCATTACCGGCTGGTCGTCCAGGCGAGCAATACCGCCCACGATGGCCGCGTCGTCGGAGAAGTGGCGGTCGCCGTGCAGCTCGTCGAACTCGGTGAAGATGTGCTGAATGTAGTCCAGGGTGTAGGGACGGCGCGGGTGGCGAGCCAGACGCGCGATCTGCCAGCTGGTCAGCTTGCCGAAGATATCTTCGGTGAGCGTGCTGCTCTTGTCTTGCAGGCGAGCGATCTCATCGCCGATGTTCAGCGAATTGTCATTGCCGACCAGGCGCAGTTCTTCGATCTTGGCTTGCAGGTCAGCGATCGGCTGTTCGAAATCAAGAAAATTCGGGTTCATAAGCGTCCGTCTTGGGTCGACGGCCAAGGGGTGCCTGGCCAGCCGGTTGTCTATTCGCGCCCTACCTTAAGGGAGAGGCGCGTTTAGGTCGAGATTAAATGTTCAGTCGAGATCAGACGTATCTGACCGTCAACGGTATTGGAGGAAGACGTTGTCTCGCCCGAACTGGTCACGCAAAGCTTGAATCAAGCCATCAGCGGGATCAATTCGCCACGTCTCCCCAAACTGCAGCATGGCCTTGGCATCATTGCCGGTGTACTCCATGGTCACCGGGCACGCGCCGCGGTGGCGTTTGAGCAGGTCACCCAACCAGCGTAGCTGATCGCCTTTGAGGGCTTCGGTCTTGACCTTCAAACGCAGGCTTTCCGCCAAATTGGTACGCGCATCTTCCATGCTCATCACCCTTTTGATCCGCAGGCGCAGGCCACCGGAGAAGTCATCGTTGCTGACCTCCCCTTCCACCACCACCATGGCGTCGGTCTGCAGCAACGACTGGGCGGAGTGGAAGGCATCGGCAAACAGCGACGCCTCGATCCGGCCCGAGCGGTCATCAAGGGTGATAAAGCCCATCTTGTCGCCCTTCTTATTTTTCATCACCCGCAGGGCGATGATCATGCCGGCGACGGTCTGGGTGTCCCGTGCCGGTTTCAGGTCGATGATGCGCTGACGGGCGAAACGGCGGATTTCGCCTTCGTACTCGTCAATCGGGTGACCGGTGAGGTACAGGCCCAGGGTGTCTTTCTCGCCCTTGAGCCGTTCCTTGAGGGTCAGCTCCTTGGCCTTGCGGTGGTTGGCGTACACGTCCGCGTCTGCTTCGACGAACAACCCGCCAAACAGGTCGGCGTGGCCGCTGTCGTGAGTGCGGGCAGTCTGTTCGGCGGCCTTGATCGCTTCTTCCATGGCGGTCAGCAGCACCGCACGGTTGCGGTCGATGTTGGCCTGATAAGCCTTCGGCTCATCATGGAAGTACGGGCCGAGACGATCGAGTGCGCCGCTGCGGATCAAGCCATCGAGGGTGCGCTTGTTGATGCGTTTGAGGTCGACCCGCGCACAGAAATCGAACAGGTCCTTGAACGGCCCATCCTGGCGCGCCTCGGTGATTGCCTCCACCGGGCCTTCGCCCACACCTTTGATCGCGCCCAGGCCGTAGATGATGCGGCCTTCGTCGTTCACCGTGAACTTGAACTCCGAGGCGTTCACGTCCGGTGCGTCGAGGCGCAGCTTCATCGTGCGCACTTCCTCGATCAAGGTCACGACCTTGTCGGTGTTGTGCATATCCGCCGAGAGTACCGCGGCCATGAACGGCGCCGGGTAGTGGGCTTTCAGCCACGCGGTCTGGTACGAGACCAGGCCGTAGGCGGCGGAGTGGGATTTGTTGAAGCCATAACCGGCGAATTTTTCCACCAGGTCGAAAATGTTACCGGCGAGGTCGGCGTCGATATTGTTCGTGGCGCAACCTTCAATGAAACCGCCACGCTGCTTGGCCATTTCCTCGGGTTTTTTCTTACCCATGGCGCGACGCAGCATGTCCGCACCACCGAGGGTGTAACCGGCCATGACCTGGGCAATCTGCATCACCTGTTCCTGATACAGGATGATGCCGTAGGTCGGCGCCAGTACCGGCTTGAGGCCTTCGTACTGATAGTCGGAGTGCGGATACGCCAGCTCGGCGCGGCCGTGCTTACGGTTGATGAAGTCGTCCACCATGCCCGATTGCAGTGGGCCTGGACGGAACAGCGCCACCAGTGCGATCAAGTCTTCCAGGCAGTCGGGCTTGAGCTTTTTGATCAGCTCTTTCATGCCGCGCGACTCAAGCTGGAACACCGCCGTGGTTTCGGCTTTTTGCAGCAACTGGTAGGTAGGCTTGTCGTCCAGCGGGATAAACGCGATATCCAGCGGTTCTTCGTTAACCTTCGCGCGCTCGCGGTTAATCGTCTTGAGCGCCCAGTCGATGATGGTCAGGGTCCGCAGGCCAAGGAAGTCGAACTTCACCAGGCCGGCCGCCTCCACGTCATCCTTGTCGAACTGGGTTACCAGGCCGCCGCCTTCTTCATCGCAATAGATCGGCGAAAAGTCGGTCAGCTTGGTCGGCGCGATGACCACACCACCGGCGTGTTTCCCGACGTTACGCACCACGCCTTCGAGTTTGCGTGCCATGTCCCAGATTTCAGCGGCTTCTTCATCGACCTTGATGAAGTCACGCAGGATTTCTTCCTGCTCGTAGGCTTTTTCCAGGGTCATGCCGACTTCGAACGGGATCATCTTCGACAGGCGATCCGCCAGGCCGTAGGACTTGCCCTGCACTCGAGCCACGTCTCGGATTACCGCTTTCGCCGCCATCGAACCGAAGGTGATGATCTGGCTTACAGCGTTGCGGCCGTATTTCTCAGCCACGTACTCAATGACACGGTCGCGACCGTCCATGCAGAAGTCGACGTCGAAGTCGGGCATGGAAACCCGCTCCGGGTTCAGGAACCGTTCGAACAGAAGGTCATATTCCAGCGGGTCGAGGTCGGTAATCTTTTGCACATAGGCCACCAGCGAACCAGCACCCGACCCCCGGCCTGGGCCAACCGGCACGCCGTTGCTTTTGGCCCACTGGATAAAGTCCATAACGATCAGGAAGTAACCGGGGAAGCCCATCTGGATGATGATATCCAGCTCGAAATTCAGCCGATCAACATAGACCTGGCGCTTGGCGTCGTAGTCTTCGGTGGTGTCCTTGGGCAACAGAACGGATAGACGTTCCTCCAGGCCATCGAACGACACCTTGCGGAAGTACTCATCGATGGTCATGCCATCGGGAATCGGAAAGTTGGGCAGGAAGTGCTTGCCCAGCTTCACTTCGATGTTGCAGCGCTTGGCGATCTCGACGGAGTTTTCCAGGGCTTCGGGCAGGTCGCTGAACAACTCGGCCATCTCGTCGGCGCTTTTGAGGTATTGCTCCTCGCTGTAGTTCTTCGAACGACGCGGGTCATCCAGAGCCCGGCCTTCGCCGATGCACACGCGGGTTTCGTGGGCCTCGAAATCTTCTTTCTTGATAAAACGCACATCGTTGGTTGCGACCAGCGGCGCGCCCAGCTTGTCAGCCAGGGCCACGGCAGCGTGCAGGTGCTCTTCATCATTGGGGCGATTGGTGCGCTGGACTTCCAGATAGAAGCGGTCCGGGAACACCTGCATCCACTCGCGGGCCAGCACCTCGGCTTCCTGCGGGTTGCCGCCCAGCAACGCGATACCGATCTCACCCTCTTTGGCTGCCGAGAGCATGATCACGCCCTCGCTCGCTTCGGCCACCCACTCGCGCTCGATAATGATCGAGCCGTTACGTTGGCCGTCGATAAAGCCGCGGGAAATCAGTTCAGTGAGGTTGCGATAACCCACGCCGTTCATCGCCAGCAGGCTGATGCGGCTCAGGGGGTTATCCGGGTCTTTGTTGGACAGCCACAGGTCGGCGCCGCAAATGGGCTTGATGCCGGCGCCCATGGCGTTCTTGTAGAACTTGACCAGGGAACACATGTTGTTCTGATCGGTAACCGCGACCGCAGGCATATTCATGCCCACCAGGGTTTTGACCAGGGGTTTGATCCGTACCAGGCCGTCGACCAGGGAGTATTCAGTGTGCAGGCGTAGGTGAACGAATGAAGCCGGCATAGTGATCCTGTCTTAAACGTAGAAACAACAAAGCCCGGAAATCCGGCATTTAAAGCTACTGCGCTTTAAAGGCCGGATTGTACCGGGCCTTGGCAAAAACATCAGCCTCGCGACTAAACCTCGCTGAGGCTTTCCCGCGCCTCGTAAGCCAGGCGAACCGGGGCGAACGAGCGCCGATGGATCGGCGTCGGGCCCAGACGAGCCAGGGCTTCCAGATGAACGGGGGTCGGGTAGCCTTTATGGCCTCCGATACCGTAGCCGGGGTAGATCAATTCGAAAGCAGCCATTTCACGGTCACGGCTGACCTTGGCCAGGATCGACGCGGCGGCGATGGCCGGCACCTTGCTGTCACCCTTGACCACGGCTTCTGACGGCATCGTCAATTTAGGGCAGCGGTTGCCATCGATCATCGCCAGTTTAGGGGTGATGTGCAGGCCTTCCACCGCGCGCTGCATGGCCAGCATGGTCGCATGGAGAATATTCAACTCGTCGATCTCTTCGACTTCGGCACGGGCGATATGCCAGCTCAGGGCTTTTTCGCAAATCTCGTCGTAGAGCTTTTCACGGCGCGCCTCGGTGAGTTTTTTCGAGTCGTTGAGGCCGAGGATCGGGCGGTTCGGGTCGAGAATCACCGCTGCCGTCACGACGGCGCCACACAGCGGGCCGCGCCCTACTTCGTCAACACCGGCGACCAGCGCGTGAGCTTCGGCGACCAGGCTGAAGTCCAGGCCCATTTGCGTTGTCATAAAGCGTCCTGTTTTTGGCCGATCAAGGTCAATACGGCGTCAGCCGCCTGGTTCGACGCGTCACGGCGCAAAGTGCGGTGGATATCGTCAAACCCACGGGTCTGCTCTTCACCGCCGTCGATCAACGGCAGTAGCGTTTGCGCCAGCGCTTCAGGCGTTGCATCGTCCTGCAACAACTCAGGCACCAGCAAGCGCTGGGCCAGCAAGTTGGGCAAGGAAATGTAAGGGCTTTTGACCATGCGCTTCAGAATCCAGAACGTCAGCGGCGCCAGACGATAGGCCACGACCATTGGGCGCTTGTACAGCAGCGCCTCCAGGGTCGCTGTGCCCGAGGCGATCAGTACCGCATCACAGGCTGCGAGGGCCAGGTGCGACTTGCCGTCGAGCAAGGTCAACGGCAGATTGCGCCCCTCAAGCAGCGTCTCGATTTGTGCACGCCGTTGCGGGCTCGCGCACGGCAAGACGAAGCGAATACCAGGCTTCATGGATTGAAGGCGTTCGGCCGCATCGAAAAACACGCTGGCCAGGCGACCGACTTCGCCACCTCGACTGCCCGGCATCAGCGCTACGAGCGGGCCGTCGGGCAAGCCCAGTTCGGCACGCGCGGCAGCGCGGTCCGCTTGCAACGGAATGGTGTCGGCCAGCGTGTGCCCGACAAACCGCACCGGCACGCCCTTCTCTTCGTAGAACCTGGCCTCGAATGGCAACAAGGTCAGCATCAAGTCGCAGCCTTCACGGATCTTCAGCACGCGCTTCTGACGCCACGCCCACACGGACGGGCTGACGTAATGCACGGTCTTGATACCGGCCTGACGCAACTTGAGTTCGATATTGAGGGTGAAGTCCGGCGCGTCGATTCCGATAAAAACGTCAGGCCTTTCTTCGATCAGTGTCTGAATCAGTAGCTTACGCCGCGCCAACAGCTCACGCAGACGGCCTAATACTTCCACCAGCCCCATGACCGAGAGGCGCTCCATGGGAAAGTAGGAAGTCAGACCTTCGGCCTGCATGAGTGGGCCACCCACGCCAATGAACTCCACCGCAGGATGCTGGGCCTTGAGGGCCCGCATCAGGCCTGCGCCCAGAATATCGCCGGAAGCTTCACCGGCCACCAGCGCGATACGCAGATTAGCCATGATCAGCGGGTGATGCCGCGGGTCGATGCCTGGATAGAGTCGCGGAACACCGCGACTTCCGGGAACAACGCTGCCGGCTCGGTCAGTTCGGTCAGAGCCTGCTCGACCGTCAACCCTTGGCGGTAAACCACCTTGTAGGCACGGCGCAGGGCGTGAATAGCGTCCTCGCTGAAACCGCGACGGCGCATGCCTTCGAAGTTCATGCTGCGGGCTTCGGCAGGGTTGCCGAAGACCGTGACGAATGCAGGAACGTCCTTGCCGATCGCCGTCCCCATGCCGGAAAAGCTGTGGGCGCCGATATGGCAATACTGATGCACCAGGGTGAAACCGGACAGGATCGCCCAATCGTCAACGTGCACATGGCCAGCCAGTGCAGTGTTGTTAACCAGGATGCAATGGTTGCCGATCACACTGTCATGGCCGATGTGCGCATAGGCCATGATCAGGTTGTGGTCACCCAAGGTGGTTTCGGCACGATCCTGCACGGTGCCACGGTGAATGGTCACGCCTTCACGGATGATGTTGTGATCACCGATTACCAGGCGTGTTTCTTCACCCTTGTACTTCATGTCCGGGGTGTCTTCGCCTACCGAGGAAAACTGGTAGATGCGATTGTGTTTGCCAATGCGGGTCGGACCTTTGAGGATCACGTGTGGCCCGATGACAGTCCCCTCGCCGATTTCAACACCTGCGCCGACGATCGACCAGGGGCCGACCTCAACGTCGGCGGCCAGAACGGCCGACGGATCGATGATTGCGCGAGGGTCAATCAAACTCATAGTTTGCGTTCCGCACAGATGATCTCAGCGGAGCACACCGGCTTGCCGTCCACCGAGGCCTGGCACTCGAACTTCCAGATCTGGCGTTTGCAACTGATGAACTTGGCTTCCAGGATCAACTGGTCACCCGGCGTGACCGGGTTACGGAAGCGCAGCTTGTCGGAGCCCACGAAATAGTAAAGCGTGCCATCGGCAGGCTTGAGGTCGAGCATTTTGAAACCAAGGATACCGGCAGCCTGGGCCATCGCTTCGATGATCAGCACGCCCGGCATAATTGGATGCGCAGGGAAGTGACCATTGAAGAACGGTTCGTTGATGCTGACATTCTTGTAGGCACGAATGCGCTTTTCCTCGACATTGAGGTCCACTACACGATCCACCAGCAGGAACGGGTAACGGTGAGGCAGGTATTCGCGAATCTCGTTGATGTCCATCATTTCGGGGGGAAGCCTGTAATAAAGATTGGGGGCGGGCGGACTAAACGCACGCCCCGCTAGCAAATCAAGGAGGCAGTCTAGCGGCTGTGCACACTTGATATGGAAATGGTATCAGCCTTCTGATGAAGCATTACCGCCAGGGGTCACGTCCCCAACACGCTTTTCCAGCTGTTTGAGGCGGCGAGCCATGTCGTCAAGTTGCCTCAAGCGCGCTGCACTCTTGCGCCATTCAGCCGCAGGCTGCATGGCCGTACCGGAAGAGTAGGCGCCAGGCTCGGTAATCGAGTGGGTCACCATGGTCATGCCGGTAATGAAGACGTTGTCGCAAATATCGATATGCCCCACCAGCCCAACGCCACCGGCGAGCATGCAATGCTTGCCGATCTTGGTGCTGCCGGAAATCCCGACGCATGCCGCCATGGCGGTGTGATCGCCAATCTGCACGTTGTGGGCGATCTGGATCTGGTTATCGAGCTTCACGCCGTTACCTATCACGGTATCGGCCAAGGCCCCACGGTCCACCGCGGTGTTGACGCCAATTTCCACGTCATCGCCGATCAGTACGCCGCCGACCTGGGCAATCTTGTGCCAGACACCTTTGGAATTGGCAAAACCAAACCCTTCACCACCGATCACTGCACCCGACTGAATCACCACCCGCTCACCAATACGCACGTCGTGGTAAAGCGTAACGCGAGGGGCCAGCCAACCATCGGCACCAATTTCACAGCGCGCGCCGATAAAGCAATGAGCGCCCACCGTGACACCCGCAGCAATACGCGCACCGCTCTCAATCACTGCAAAGGCGCCAATGCTGGCCGCAGGATCGACCTGGGCATCGTCAGCAATCACCGCTGAAGGATGAACACCGACGGCAGCTTTAGGCTTTGGATCGAACAGGTGCGATGCCCGGGCATACGCCAGGTAAGGGTCGGGAACCACCAGCGCATCCCCGGCAAACCCCTCGGCATCGGCAGCCTTCAGCAGCACGGCTGCTGCTTGGCTGTCGACCAGGTATTTACGGTATTGGGGATTTGCGAGGAAGCTCAACTGAGCTGGGCCAGCCTCCTGCAAGGTGGCTAGCCCAGTGATTTCTTTCTCCTTGGAGCCACGCAAGGTGGCCCCAAGGAACTCGGCCAACTCGCCGAGTTTGATAGTCGCGGTCATGGCTTACTTCAGCTGGTTCATGCGCTCGATCACCTGACGGGTGATGTCGTATTGAGGCTTGACGTCAATCACGGCGCCGCGCTCGAACACCAGGTCAAAGGCACCTTTCTTGATGACTTCTTCCACTGCGCTGTCGAGCTTCGGCTTGAGCTGCTTGAGCATTTCACGGTCAGCAACGGCTTTGGCTTCGTTCAGCTCCTTGGACTGGAACTGGTAGTCACGGGCCTTTTGCTTGAACTCAAGCTCCAGACGCTCACGCTCGCCTTGCTGCATCTTGTCGCCACCCGCTACCAAACGGTCCTGGATGCCCTTGGCGCTGCTTTCCAGAGTCTTGAGCTTGGTCAGTTGCGGACCGAACTTTTTCTCGGCATCCACGGCGTATCGCTTGGCGGCGTCGGATTCCAGCAGAGCCATCTGATAGTTCAGAACGGCGATTTTCATTTCGGCGAAGGCCGGTGTGGTTACCAGCACAGTGGCCAGCAGAACCAATTGAGTCAACTTACGCACGATGTACTCCTACAGAATCCGTTGTCGTTATCTTGGGTCAGACGCTTAAAACGTCTGGCCGAGGGAGAATTGGAAAATCTGGGTTTCAGCGTTATCCGGCTTCTTGATCGGCATGGCCAGAGCAAAGCTCAATGGGCCAAGCGCGGTCACCCAAGTGACACCCACACCTACGGAGCTGGCGAGGTTGCTCAGGCTGATGTCGTTGCACTCAGTCTGCGACTTCACGCCACTCGGGTTGGTGATCTGCTGGCACTTGGAGTCGAACACGTTACCCACGTCCCAGAAGAGCGAGGTCCGCAACGAACGCTGATCCTTGACGAACGGCAGCGGGAACAGAAGCTCCGCACCACCCTGGATCAGCACGTTACCACCGAATGCCAGAGGGTCGTTGTTGGAGTCAACGGTAGTGCCTTGGTTACCGGTTACCGATTGACCACGGCTCGGCGTACCACGTGGGCCCAGGGTACTGTCCTTGAAACCACGAACCGAGTTGAAACCGCCCGCATAGTAGTTCTCGTAGAACGGCAACCCACTGGTCGAACCATAACCATCGCCATAACCCAGCTCAGTGTGCAGGCGCATGGTGTAGTTATCGCTCAGCGGCTGGAACAACTGGCCACGGTAGTCGAGCTTGAAGAACGACAGGTCGCTGCCCGGCGTGGTGGCTTCTGCAGTCAGGCTTTGAGAATGACCACGGGTCGCCAGCACACCTTTGTTCAGGGTGGATTCCGACCAACCAACCGAAGCCTTGAAGTTCAGGAACTGATCACCTTCTCGGCGCACGAAGTCGAAGATCTCATCCGTGGTGTACACACCCGTCTTGATCTTGTCCTGCTGCGCGGTAAAGCCGAAGGTCAAGCGCGAAGTCTCGCTGATCGGGTAACCGATATTGACACCGGCACCGAGGCTGTCGATCGCATAGCTTGCAACGTCAACGTTGAGGTCTTTGTAGTCGGTGGTGCGGTAGAAGGCGTTGTAGCCCAGGCTCACACCATCAGCTGTCCAGTAGGGGTCGACATAACCGAAGTTATAGCGGCTCTGGTATTCGCTTCGGGTCAGGCCAATGGAGACCTTGTTACCGGTACCGAGGAAGTTGTTCTGGGTAATCGAACCACCGAGGATAAGGCCGGCACTCTGTGCGAAACCTACGCTGGCGGTGATCGAGCCCGACGCCTGCTCTTCAACGGCGTAGTTCACGTCAACCTGGTCATCCACACCCGGTACTGCCGGGGTTTCGACGTTGACTTCCTTGAAGAAGCCCAGGCGTTCAAGACGGGTCTTGGACTGGTCGATCAGGTAAGTCGACGCCCAGCCACCTTCCATCTGGCGCATTTCACGACGCAGCACTTCGTCCGCAGACTTGGTGTTGCCACGGAAGTTGATGCGGTTCACGTAGGCACGCTTGCCCGGGTCGACAA
The DNA here is from genome assembly GCF_001647715.1 of Pseudomonas antarctica. Lineage (NCBI taxonomy): Bacteria > Pseudomonadati > Pseudomonadota > Gammaproteobacteria > Pseudomonadales > Pseudomonadaceae > Pseudomonas > Pseudomonas antarctica. The sequence continues at coordinate 1,553,745 of NZ_CP015600.1, read as the reverse complement.
CGAAGGTGATGTCCACTGTGTGGTCATCATCGTGCGGGGTAGGCACGCCGTTGACGTTGGCGAAGGTGTAGCCTTCGTTACCCAGACGACGGGTGATCAGCTCGGAGGTCGTGGTCATCAGCTTGCGCGAGAAAACCTGGTCTTTCTGCACCAGCAACAGGGACTTGACCTGGTCTTCCGGTACTTTCAGGTCGCCGCTGAGCTTCACGTCACGAACGGTGTACTTCTCACCTTCGTTGACGTTGACGGTGATGTAGACGTGCTTTTTATCCGGGGTGATGGACACCTGGGTCGAAGCGATATCCATGTTGATATAGCCACGGTCCAGATAGTAGGAACGCAGACGCTCCAGGTCACCGGATAGCTTTTCACGGGCATACTTGTCATCGTTCTTGAAGAACGACAACCAGTTGGTGGTCTTGAGCTCGAACAGGTCAATCAGGTCGTCGTCAGCGAACTTGGTGTTGCCCACCACGTTGATGTGCTGAATCGCCGCCACAGTGCCTTCGTTGATGTTGACCTTGAGGCCGACACGGTTACGAGGCTGCGGGATCACTTCAGTTTCCACGGTCGCTGAATAGCGGCCCTGGGCAACGTACTGGCGTTGAAGTTCGTTACGCACACCCTCAAGGGTGGCGCGCTGGAAGATCTCGCCCTCGGCCAGGCCGGATTGCTTGAGGCCCTTCATCAAGTCTTCAGTAGAGATCGCCTTGTTACCCTCGATCTGGATACTGGCGACGGAAGGTCGCTCAACGACAGTGATGACCAGGACGTTGCCTTCGCGACCCAGTTGGATATCTTGAAAGAACCCGGTTTTGAACAGCGCACGAGTGGATTCCACCAGGCGACGATCATCCGCCTGTTCCCCGACGTTCAACGGCAAGGCACCAAAGACGCTACCTGCGGAAACCCGCTGGAGGCCGTTGACGCGAATATCGGAGATAGTGAAGGACTCGGCGTGAACTTCGGCGATCATCAATACGGTGAGAACCGCAGTTAGCAGCAGACGTTTCATGAAGTCCTTTCTTATTCCAACTGGCAATAAACAAACTGCCGCAAAATGCGGCAGATTCGCAATTCAGCGAAGCGTTACAGTCGTCCCAGATCGTTGACCAGAGCTAACAACATCACCCCGACCACCAAACTGATACCGATCTGTATCCCCCAACCCTGCACCCGATCCGACAAGGGGCGACCACGCACCCACTCGACCAGATAAAACAACAGATGCCCCCCATCCAGTACTGGAATGGGCAGCAAATTCAGAACTCCAAGGCTAATACTCAGATAAGCCAGGAAATTCAGGAAATCCGCGACACCCGACTGGGCAGAAGCGCCCGCCACTTTAGCAATGGTTATCGGCCCACTCAAGTTTTTTACCGAGAGCTCGCCGAACAACATCTTCTTGAGCGATTCCAGGGTCAGCACACTCATGGTCCAAGTGCGTTTCGCACCCTCGCCAATCGCGGCCAACGGCCCGAAGCTGACCTCCCGTACCATCGAGGGCGGCCATTCGACACCTTTCACCCCAGCACCCAGATAACCCCCGGCTGCCTTGGCCTCCCCGCGAACCGACAAGGTCACAGGGACGTCGATTTGAGCACCATCGCGCTCAACTTTCAGCACAATTTTGGTATCAGGGCGTACACGCACCAGATCGACCACTTGCTGCCAGTCGCCCAGCGCCTGACCATCAAGCGCCAGCAGACGGTCGCCGGTTTTCAGACCTGCGGCTTGAGCCGGGCCTTTCGAATCGAGCTCGGCAAGCACCGGCGGCAACGCCGGACGCCATGGGCGAATCCCCAGGGACTTGATCGGGTCAGGCTCATCCGCACCCTTGAGCCAGTGGTCCAGCGCCAATTCACGGGGCGTTTCGGTGGTGGAATCCTGCTCGCGCACCACCACATTGATGGTGCCGCTTTCACCCATGCGGCGCACCAATTGCAAATTAACGGCGCCCCAGCCCGTGGTCGGCTCGCCATCAATGGAAACAATTTCCTGCCCAGCAACCAGGCCGGCCTTGGCCGCCATGCTGTCCGCCTCGACCGCACCAATCACCGGGCGTACCTGTTGGCTGCCCAACATGGCCAAGATCCAGAAGAACACCATCGCCAACAGAAAGTTGGCGATCGGGCCGGCTGCAACAATAGCGATACGCTGACGAACGGTCTTTCGATTGAAGGACTGGTCCACTTGATCTGCAGGCACTTCACCTTCGCGCTCGTCGAGCATCTTGACGTAGCCGCCAAGCGGAATGGCTGCAATCACGAACTCGGTGCCACGACGGTCGTGCCAACGCAGCAACGGCATGCCGAAACCGACGGAAAAGCGCAGTACCTTGACGCCGCAACGACGCGCCACCCAAAAGTGGCCGAATTCGTGGAAGGTAACCAGCACACCCAGAGCAACCAGGGTGCCGACAATCATGTAGAGCGCACTCATCTAATTTCTCCGCATTCCAATCCAGTACCTGAAGGCTAAAACCTGCCCACAGACTAACGCGCGTTGCGGTTCAACCATTGTCCGGCCAGGGTACGGGCCTTTGTATCCGCCTCGAACACTGCCCCTAAATCATTCACAGCCACTACCGGCTCAAGACTCAAAACGTCCTCGATGATACTCGCGATCTGCGGAAAACGGATGCGCCGGTCGAGAAACGCCGCCACAGCCACTTCGTTGGCCGCATTGAGCATGGCCGGCGCGCTGTTACCCGCCTCCGCCGCTTGCCGGGCCAAACGCAGGCATGGGAAGCGCTGCTCGTCCGGCGCTTCGAAGTCCAGGCGAGCAATGGCGAACAGATCCAACGGTGCAACACCGGAGTCAATCCGTTCCGGCCAGGCCAAAGCGTTGGCAATCGGCGTACGCATGTCGGGATTACCCAACTGCGCCAACACGGAACCGTCGACGTAGTCGACCAGGGAATGAATCACACTTTGCGGGTGGATTACCACCTCGACCTGATCAGGCTGCGCATCGAACAACCAGCAAGCCTCGATCAACTCCAGGCCTTTGTTCATCATGCTCGCCGAATCCACGGAGATCTTGCGCCCCATGGACCAGTTCGGGTGGGCGCAGGCCTGGTCAGGCGACACATGTTCAAGATCAGCCAGCGGAGTTTGACGGAACGGACCACCGGAAGCCGTAAGAAGAATCCGCCGCACGCCTACCTGGCTCAAGCCACGGGCAAAATCACCGGGCATGCACTGGAAAATCGCGTTGTGCTCACTGTCGAGAGGCAGCAACACCGCGCCGCTCTTGCGTACCGCCTGCATAAAGAGTGTGCCGGACATGACCAGCGCTTCTTTATTGGCCAGCAAAATCTTCTTGCCAGCATCCACTGCCGCCAGTGTCGGACGCAAACCCGCCGCCCCGACAATGGCTGCCACTACCGTATCCACCTCGGCGTCGGACGACACCTGGCACAAGCCCTCCTCGCCCACCAACACTTGTGTGGCAAGGCCGGCGGCCCGCAGATCGTCCTGCAAGCCTCGCGCGGCAGTTGCTTCAGGCACTACCGCGAAACGCGGCGCATGGCGCACACACAGGGCCAGCAACTCGCTCAACCGCGTAAAGCCGGTCAGGGCAAAGACTTGATAGCGGTCAGGATGTCGCGCGATCACATCCAGCGTACTCAGCCCGACCGAACCGGTCGCGCCAAGCACGGTCACCTGCTGCAGGCGGCTCACGAAGCAGTCATCCACAACAGCACGGCAAAAATCGGAATCGCCGCGGTGAGACTGTCAATACGGTCCAGCACGCCGCCATGGCCCGGCAGCAGATTGCTGCTGTCCTTGATCCCGGCCTGACGCTTGAACATGCTTTCCGTAAGGTCGCCGACCACCGAAATAAACACCACGATTGCTGTACCCAACAACGCCAGGAATATCTCGCTCAGCGACCAGTCACGTACAACACCGACTACCAGCGTGATCAGCAACGTCAACGCCAAGCCGCCGTAAACGCCTTCCCAGCTCTTGCCTGGGCTGACGGCGGGCGCCAGCTTGCGTTTGCCGAAGGCACGGCCGGAGAAATAGGCACCAATATCGGCACCCCACACCAACACCATCACCGCCATGATCAACCAGTTGCCCATCGGCGAATTCTTGATTTCCACCAACCCTTGCCAGGCCGGCAGCAGAATCAACAAGCCAATCACCAGCTTGCTGGCAACACTGGACCACTGCCCACTGGTGCGCGGATAGGTCAACACAAGGAAGGTCGCAAGCGCCCACCACAATACCGCCGCCCCCAATACCCAAGGCACGACGATGCTCGACAGGGTATGCATCAGGAACAGCAGCAGCGCCACAACCGCGGCGTATGCCACACGCGGCAACTGTGCGTTGAAGCCCGCCAGGCGCGCCCATTCCCAGGCACCCAGGGTCACCACCAGGCCGATAAACAGCGCAAAGCTGGAACCGTCGAGCAGGAAAAAACCGCACAGGGCAATCGGCAGCAGGATCAATGCTGTGATGATTCGTTGTTTAAGCATTTAAACCCGGGCTCCAGCTTCGATCTGCTCGCTCGTTTTACCGAAGCGACGCTGACGGGAAGCGAAATCGGCCAGCGCATTACGCATGGCATCGTGTTTGAAGTCCGGCCAGAACAGGTCGGAGAAGTACAGCTCGGTATAGGCCAGCTGCCACAGCAGGAAATTGCTGATGCGGTGCTCGCCGCCGGTACGGATGCACAAGTCTGGCAGCGGCAAGTCGCCGGTTACCAGGCAGGTTTGCAACAGTTCGGGCGTAATGTCGTCAGGCCGCAGATGCCCGGCCTGCACTTCGCGGGCAAGGCGCTGTGCAGCCTGAGCGATATCCCACTGGCCACCGTAGTTGGCTGCAATCTGCAATACAAAACGGTTGCTGCCCGCGGTGATGGCCTCGGCTTCGCGCATGGCCGCTTGCAGTTCCGGATGGAACCGCGAGCGATCACCAATGATGCGCAGGCTGATGTTGTTGTCGTTGAGGCGCTTGGCCTCACGACGCAAGGCCTTGAAGAACAGGTCCATCAAGGCGCTGACTTCTTCGGCCGGCCGCTGCCAGTTCTCACTGGAGAAAGCAAACAGAGTCAACACTTCGACCTTGGCCTCGGCACACACCTCAATCACGGCGCGCACCGCATCGACACCCGCTTTATGCCCGGCAACACCCGGCATAAAGCGTTTTTTCGCCCAGCGATTATTCCCATCCATGATGATCGCGACATGGCGCGGCACCGCGGAGGGCACAGTCTGCTTGGTCTTTTCCATGAAGGCGTCCTGACCCCTTATACGGCCATCAGGTCCTTTTCTTTTTCTTCCGTGGCCTTGGTGATCTGGGCCTCGGCATCTTTGGTCAGCTTATCGATATCGGCGACGGCACGACGCTCTTCGTCTTCGCTGATTTCCTTGTCCTTGACCAGCTTCTTCAGGTCGCCCAAAGCATCACGACGGATGTTACGCACTGCAACCCGCGCATCTTCAGCCGCACTGCGTGCCTGCTTGGTGAAGCCCTTGCGGGTTTCTTCGGTCAGGGCAGGCATGGAGATCAGCAACAACTCGCCCAGGTTGGTCGGGTTGAGGTTCAGGCCAGCGCTCTGAATCGCTTTGTCGACAGCGCCGAGCATGTTGCGCTCGAAGGCCACGACTTGCAGGGTGCGCGAGTCTTTAACGGTGATGTTGGCCACCTGGGTGATAGAGGTGTCAGTACCGTAGTACGGCACCATCACACTACCCAAGATGCTTGGGTGGGCCTTGCCGGTACGAATCTGACCAAATGCATGGGCCAGAGACTCCAGGGATTTGTGCATACGCTCTTGAGCGTCTTTCTTGATTTCGTTGATCATTGTTGGCCTTCCTCGATCAGAGTCCCTTCCGCGCCGCCGTGTACGATGTTCAGCAGGGCGCCGGGCTTGTTCATGTTAAATACGCGCAGCGGCATCTTGTGGTCGCGGCACAGGCAAATAGCCGTCAGGTCCATCACGCCCAGCTTGCGATCCAGCACTTCATCGTAGGTCAGATGATCGAACTTCTCGGCATGCGGGTCTTTGAATGGGTCTGCGGTGTATACGCCATCCACCTTGGTGGCCTTGAGCACTACGTCAGCATCGATTTCGATGGCGCGCAGGCAAGCAGCCGAATCCGTGGTGAAGAACGGGTTGCCGGTACCGGCAGCAAAGATCACTACTTCTTTAGCGTTCAGGTGGCGCATGGCTTTGCGGCGATCATAGTGATCGGTCACGCCGACCATGGAAATAGCCGACATCACGATTGCCGAGATATTGGCACGCTCCAGGGCGTCACGCATGGCCAGGGCGTTCATCACAGTGGCCAGCATGCCCATGTGGTCGCCGGTAACCCGATCCATACCCGCGGCACTCAGTGCCGCGCCGCGGAACAAGTTACCGCCGCCGATCACCAGGCCGACCTGGACACCGATGCCCACCAGCTGGCCGACTTCCAGTGCCATGCGGTCGAGTACCTTGGGATCGATCCCGAACTCTTCCGAGCCCATCAGGGCCTCGCCGCTAAGCTTGAGTAGAATGCGTTTATAGCGAGCCTGATAACCACTGCCCTGCTGAGCCATTGCGAATCTCTCCTGCGGCGTATTTTTTAAAAATTCTTGGCGAGCCGTTTACGGCTTGCGTTCACTCTAGCTGGACGCTATCACAGCGCCATCGGAACACGGCTTTGTAAGCCAGTTCCGATGGGAAACCAAATAAAATTGGCCTTCCCATTTGAAAAGAGGCTGCGCGCGTGAGCGGGCAGCCTCTTTCGGGCGACAGTTAAAAACTGTCTTATTGCTTGGCGGCAGCCAGCTGGGCAGCAACTTCTTCAGCGAAGTTGTCGACCGGCTTCTCGATGCCGTCGCCTACTTTGTAGTAGGTGAAGGAAACGATTTCAGCACCGGCTTTCTTGGCCAGTTCGCCAACCTTGATCTCAGGGTTCTTGACGAACGCCTGCTCAACCAGGCTCGCTTCAGCCAGGAACTTGCTGATACGGCCTTTGATCATGTTTTCAACGATGTTTTCCGGCTTGCCGGCGATCTTGTCAGCGTTGAGGCTCAGGAACACGGCTTTTTCGCGTTCGATTGCGTCAGCGGAGACTTCCGATGGCAGCAGGAATTCAGGATTGCTGGCCGCTACGTGCATAGCGATGTCTTTAGCCAGCTCAACGTCGCCGCCTTTCAGGGCAACCACAACGCCGATTTTGTTGCCGTGCAGGTAGCCACCAACCACATCACCTTCGATGCGAGCCAGGCGACGGATGTTGACGTTTTCGCCAACTTTACCAACCAGTACCAGGCGATCAGCTTCTTGAGCTTCGATCAACGGCTCGACGGTGGTCAGCTTGTCGTCGAATGCTTTCTTGACGCTGGCAGCAACGAATGCCTTGAAGTCGTCCTGCAGAGCCAGGAAGTCGGTCTGCGAGTTCACTTCCAGCAGAACTGCGGCTTTACCGTCTTCAACCAGAGCGATAGCGCCTTCAGCAGCGACGTTGCCTGCTTTCTTGGCAGCCTTGATGGCGCCGGAAGCACGCATGTCATCAATGGCTTTTTCGATGTCGCCGCCGGCCTTGGTCAAGGCCTTTTTGCAATCCATCATGCCTTCGCCGGTACGCTCACGCAGTTCTTTAACCAACGCTGCAGTAATCTCTGCCATTTCAAAATCCTCTTGGATAGGTTTTCAACCATTCCACCCGATCAAACGGGCGATCAATTCTTCCCGAATCTCCGTTGTAGGCCGCTGCACGTTACAGAGCAATGATGCGCTGCCACAAGTGGGCGCCAACAAATGGTTTTCGAGGTGGCAAAAAGGGGGCCAAGCCCCCTTTTTGCTTACTGAGTCAACGCCAGGGCGTCAATTACTCAGCTGCGGCTACCGGAGCTTCTTCAACGAACTGCTCGGTACCACCAGCAACGTGGTTGCGACCACGGATTACAGCGTCAGCCATCGAACCCATGTACAGCTGGATAGCGCGGATTGCGTCATCGTTGCCTGGGATGATGTAGTCAACGCCTTCCGGGCTGCTGTTGGTATCGACTACGCCGATAACAGGGATGCCCAGCTTGTTGGCTTCGGTGATCGCGATGCGCTCGTGATCAACGTCGATAACGAACAGTGCGTCAGGCAGACCGCCCATGTCCTTGATACCACCCAGGGAACGATCGAGCTTTTCCAGGTCGCGAGTGCGCATCAGCGCCTCTTTCTTGGTCAGCTTGGCGAAAGTACCGTCTTCGGCTTGCACTTCAAGGTCACGCAGACGCTTGATGGAAGCACGGATGGTTTTGAAGTTGGTCAGCATGCCGCCCAACCAGCGGTGATCGACGTACGGCGAACCGCAACGTGCTGCTTCTTCAGCAACGATCTTGCCAGCGGAACGCTTGGTGCCGACGAACAGAATCTTGTTTTTGCCCTGGGCCAGGCGCTCTACGAAAGTCAGAGCTTCGTTGAACATTGGCAGGGTTTTTTCAAGGTTGATGATGTGGATCTTGTTACGCGCGCCGAAAATGTACTTACCCATTTTCGGGTTCCAGTAACGGGTCTGGTGACCGAAGTGCACACCGGCCTTCAGCATATCGCGCATATTGACTTGGGACATGATAGTTCCTTAATAAGTCGGGTTTGGCCTCCACGTATCCCAATGACCAACCAGCGGCATTCGCCTCCGGCACCCAGGTCATCGTGTCGACACGTGTGTGGATTTAAGCTTTGCGGGGTATCCCCGGAAAGCGGCGCATTTTATACCACACGAAGGACGAAAACGAAACCCGCAATCACATTTGCCGTCTTCCGCTTTTGCGTAAGCCTTTGAATAGAGCCAATATGCCCCCACCTTATAGAGAGAAGCGATCGTCAGACGCTCATGATTTGCCGCGCGCGTCTGTTAGAATCACGTTTTTTGGGGCTTGTGCGAATTCTGTAACCTTTTGTCGCACGCCCGTAAACCGTATTGATTTCAGCGCGTCGCGCTAGAGAGAGCCTGTATGACCGTTACCTTGAAAACCGCCGAAGACATCGCCGGCATGCGCGTTGCCGGCAAACTGGCTGCCGACGTGCTGGAAATGATTGCCGAACACGTCAAGCCTGGCGTCACCACCGAAGCCCTGGACCGCATCTGCCACGACTATATAGTCGATGTGCAAAAAGCCATTCCTGCCCCGCTCAACTACAAGGGCTTTCCCAAGTCGATCTGCACCTCGATCAACCACGTGGTCTGCCATGGCATTCCGGGTGACAAGCCGTTGAAGGACGGCGACACCCTGAACATTGACGTCACCGTGATCAAGGATGGCTATCACGGCGACACCAGCCGCATGTTCCACGTAGGTACCGTGCCGGTCTGGGCCGAACGCCTGTCCCAGGTCACCCAGGAATGCATGTACAAGGCTATCGAGATCGTGAAACCCGGCTGCCGCCTGGGCGATATCGGTGAAGTGATCCAGAAGCACGCTGAAAAGAACGGTTTCTCGGTCGTCCGCGAATTCTGTGGCCACGGCATCGGCAAGGTGTTCCATGAAGAACCGCAGATCCTGCACTACGGCCGCGCCGGTACCGGCATGGAACTGAAAGCGGGCATGACCTTCACCATCGAGCCGATGATCAACCAGGGCAAGGCCGACACCAAGGTGCTGGGCGACGGCTGGACCGCTATCACCAAGGACCGCAAGCTCTCGGCCCAGTGGGAACACACCCTGCTGGTCACCGACACCGGCTACGAGATCTTCACCTTGCGCGCAGACGACACGATCCCACGCGTTTCGGCTTGAATTGTTGCCTCGGTTTTCCCCAGCAACCCTGTGACTGACTGATAGATAGAAAGGAAAGCCGATCGATGCCCCAGGTGGATCCCGAACTCTTCGACCGTGGCCAGTTCCAGGCCGAACTGGCACTGAAGGCAAGCCCCATTGCCGCCTTCAAGAAGGCTATCCGCCAGGCCCGCGAGGTGCTCGATGAGCGCTTTCGCAGCGGCCGGGACATTCGTCGGCTGATCGAGGACCGCGCCTGGTTCGTCGACAACATCCTGCAAAAAGCCTGGGAGCAGTTCAGCTGGAGTGAAGACGCCGATATCGCCCTGGTGGCGGTCGGCGGCTATGGTCGCGGCGAACTGCACCCCTACTCCGACATCGACCTGCTGATCCTGCTGGACAGCGCCGATCATGAGATCTTTCGCGATTCCATCGAGCGTTTTCTGACGCTGCTGTGGGATATCGGCCTGGAAGTCGGCCAAAGCGTACGCTCGGTGGACGAATGCGCCGAAGAGGCTCGCGCCGACCTGACGGTTATCACCAACCTGATGGAAAGCCGCACCGTCGCAGGCCCCGAGCGCCTGCGCCAGCGCATGCTGGAAGTTACCAGCACCGCCCACATGTGGCCGAGCAAGGACTTCTTCCTGGCCAAGCGTGCCGAGCAGAAAGCCCGGCACCACAAATACAACGACACCGAATACAACCTGGAGCCCAACGTCAAAGGCTCACCGGGCGGGCTGCGGGATATCCAGACGATCCTGTGGGTTGCGCGTCGCCAATACGGCACCCTGAACCTGCGCGCGCTCGCCGGTGAAGGCTTCCTGGTAGAAAGCGAAAACGCACTGCTGGCGTCGTCCCAGGAGTTCCTGTGGAAGGTGCGCTACGCCCTGCACATGCTCGCCGGGCGCTCCGAAGACCGCTTGCTGTTCGACCATCAGCGCTCCATCGCTACCCTGCTCGGGTTTGAAGGCGAAGATGCAAAAACCAGCATCGAAAGCTTCATGCAGCAGTATTACCGGGTGGTCATGAGCATTGCCCAGCTTAGCGACCTGATCATCCAGCACTTCGAAGAGGTGATCCTGGCCCCCGAAGACGAAGCACCGCCGCAGCCGATCAACTCTCGCTTCCAGTTGCACGACGGCTACATCGAGGCGCGCAACGACAACGTGTTCCGTCGCACGCCGTTCGCCATGCTGGAAATCTTCGTGCTGATGGCCCAGCAGCCAGAAATCAAAGGCGTACGTGCCGATACCATCCGCCTGCTGCGGGAAAACCGTCACCTGATCGACGACGACTTTCGCAACGACATTCGCAACACCAGCCTGTTTATCGAGCTGTTCAAATGCAAGATCGGCATCCACCGCAACCTGCGGCGGATGAACCGTTACGGCATCCTCGGGCGTTACCTGCCGGAGTTCGGCTTTATCGTCGGGCAGATGCAGCACGACCTGTTCCACATCTACACCGTGGATGCTCACACCCTGAACCTGATCAAACACCTGCGTAAGTTGCAGTACACCCAGGTGTCAGAGAAATTCCCGCTGGCCAGTAAGCTGATGGCCAAGCTACCCAAGCCCGAGCTGATTTACCTGGCCGGCCTGTACCACGACATCGGCAAAGGCCGTCATGGTGACCACTCGGAGATCGGCGCGGTGGATGCCGAGGCGTTCTGCCAGCGCCATCAACTGCCACTGTGGGACAGCCGCCTGATCGTCTGGCTGGTGCAGAACCACTTGGTGATGTCGACGACCGCGCAACGCAAGGACTTGTCCGACCCGCAGGTGATCCACGATTTCGCCGGAATCGTCGGCGATGAAACCCGTCTCGACTATCTCTATGTGCTGACCGTCTCCGACATCAACGCCACCAACCCGACCCTGTGGAACTCCTGGCGCGCCAGCCTGCTGCGCCAGCTCTACACCGAGACCAAGCGCGCACTGCGCCGTGGCCTGGAAAACCCGGTGGACCGCGAAGAGCAGATCCGCCGCACCCAAAGCGCGGCCCTGGATATCCTCGTGCGCGGCGGCAATGACCCGGATGATGTCGAGCAGCTGTGGTCGCAGCTGGGTGACGATTACTTCCTGCGTCATACCGCAGGTGATGTGGCCTGGCACAGTGACGCAATCCTGCAGCAGCCGGCCGATGGCGGCCCGCTGGTGCTGATCAAGGAAACCACCCAGCGCGAATTCGAGGGCGGCACGCAGATCTTCATCTACGCGCCCGACCAGCACGACTTCTTCGCCGTGACGGTGGCCGCCATGGACCAGCTCAACTTGAACATCCATGACGCTCGGGTCATCACCTCGAGCAGCCAGTTCACCCTCGACACCTACATCGTGCTTGATACCGAAGGCGACTCGATCGGCGACAACCCGGTGCGCGTGAAAAAGATCCGCGAAGGCCTCACCGAAGCCCTGCGCAACCCGGACGACTACCCGACCATCATCCAGCGCCGGGTGCCGCGCCAGCTCAAGCACTTCGCCTTTGCGCCCCAGGTGACCATTTCCAACGACGCCCAGCGCCCAGTGACGGTGCTGGAACTCAGCGCACCGGATCGCCCAGGCTTGCTGGCGCGAATCGGGGGGATCTTCCTGGAGTTCGACCTGTCGTTGCAAAACGCCAAGATCGCGACCCTCGGCGAGCGCGTGGAAGACGTGTTCTTCATTACCGATGCCGACAACCAGCCATTGTCCGACCCGGAGCTGTGCCGGCGTTTACAGGAAGCTATCGTGCAGCAATTGAGCGTGACCCAGGAACCCGGTGTCGAGCTGTCCAGACTGACAATATGAACACTCAATTTCACTGTATGGGCGGGCTTGTGTGGGAGCGGGCTTGCTCGCGAATGCGGTGGTTCAGTCGACATCTACAGTGACTGACATCCCGCTTTCGCGAGCAAGCCCGCTCCCACATTTGAATTGCTTTGCCTGACAGACCGCATGCTTTCAACCGAATTTGACGAGATTTGCGATGAACAACGCCCTGAACCAACTGCAGCCCTACCCGTTCGAGAAACTGCGCGCCCTGCTCGGTAGCGTCACGCCGAACCCGAGCAAACGTCCGATCGCACTGTCCATCGGCGAACCTAAGCACAAATCCCCGGCATTCGTGGCCGAAGCGCTGAGCAACAACCTCGACCAGATGGCCGTATACCCGACCACCCTGGGCATCCCGGCGCTGCGCGAGGCCATCGGCGCCTGGTGCGAACGCCGCTTCAACGTGCCCAACGGCTGGCTGGACCCGGCGCGCAATATCCTGCCGGTCAACGGCACCCGCGAGGCACTGTTTGCCTTCACCCAAACCGTGGTCAATCGCGGTGAAGATGCGCTGGTGGTGAGCCCGAACCCTTTCTATCAGATCTACGAAGGCGCGGCGTTCCTGGCCGGGGCCAAGCCGCACTACCTGCCGTGCCTTGACGCCAACGGCTTCAACCCGGATTTCGACGCCGTGTCGCCGGACGTCTGGAAACGCTGCCAGATCCTGTTCCTGTGCTCCCCGGGCAACCCGACCGGCGCGCTGATCCCGGTAGAAACACTGAAAAAACTCATCGCCCTGGCCGACGAGTACGACTTCGTGATCGCCGCCGACGAGTGCTACAGCGAGCTGTACTTCGACGAACAAACCCCGCCGCCGGGCCTGCTGAGCGCCTGCGTCGAACTGGGCCGCCAGGACTTCAAGCGCTGCGTGGTGTTCCACAGCCTGTCCAAGCGCTCCAACCTGCCGGGCCTGCGCTCCGGTTTTGTCGCCGGCGACGCCGACATCCTCAAGGCTTTCCTGCTGTACCGCACCTACCACGGCTGCGCGATGCCAGTGCAAACGCAGCTGGCAAGCATTGCCGCCTGGCAGGACGAAGCGCACGTGCAGGCCAACCGTGACCTGTACCGGGAAAAGTTCGACGCTGTACTGGCGATTCTCAAGCCGGTAATGGATGTACAAAACCCGGACGGCGGTTTCTACCTGTGGCCGAATATCGAAGGTGATGACGCGGCGTTTTGCCGGGACTTGTTCGTGGAAGAACACGTGACCGTCGTGCCGGGCTCGTACCTGTCGCGTGAAGTCGATGGTTTCAACCCAGGCGCAGGGCGCGTGCGCATGGCACTGGTTGCGCCACTGGCCGAGTGTGTAGAAGCCGCCGAACGGATTCGCGACTTTATCCAGCGCCGCGGTTGATACACGTGCCGCCTCCGCACCGTGGAGGCGGCCACTACAGACTCATCCGGTAAACCAAAATCTGGAACAGAAACCCGTAAAAGCCCCACCCAAGCTGATCTGACTTAAACGCTTCGGTGAAAACCCATGACGCTTCCTATCCTGCCCCATTTCGCCCCTGCCTATGCGCTGCACGACACTGCTGCCGACCCCATCGAAACCCCGCACCCCGCCCTCATCAGAAATAAACGCGGCGTAGCCGACCCCGACAAAACATGGCCTCAACATTCAGTCTTGAACATTTCTTTGTTGAACATGACGCAAGAACAAAAGAAGTGGGTAAAGCACAACATTAATCAGTGGGCTCCCCACACCAATCTCTATTTCAAATTTGTTGATACCCCCAACGGCGACATCAGAATCATCGCGAACAATGACACCAGCAACGCATGGTCAAAGATTGGTACCGATGCCAAAAAGGTAGCGCAGCCGACGCCCACGATGAGCATTGGCTTTAAAGGGGCGCCGGCGAATATCGCGGCCAGGGTCCAGCATGAGTTCGGCCACGCCCTGGGTTTGAAACATGAACACCAGCACCCTGATCAACCATTGGAATTCAATAATCAAACCATTTACGACGATTATGAATCGTGGGGGAAATTCCAATGGCAAGCCGATCACAACATCATCCAGAAACTCCCGCACGATAAAGTAAAGGTCTCGCCCTATGATAAGACCTCCATCATGCACTACGGATTTCCTGCCTCATGGCTCAGCAACGGCAACCCCATCCCTTCCAGCACACACCTGTCTGAAGGCGATAAGCGCTTCATACAGTCACTCTACCCAACGGATAATTCATTTTTCGGAAAGCTCCTCAACACCTCGATACGGGCGATGATCAACGCCTGAATTATTTAATACTGCCCAAGTTCGCCTCACTCATATCCAAGTCCGCCAACACCTCACGCAGTACATCATCACCAATCTGGTGATGACGGCTCAAGCTGTACAACTCCAAGCGCTGCGCGCGCAGGGCCTTGAGCCGCAATTTGCGCTCCAACTGGTCCATCTGCTGCGCCAGCGCCTGGGCTTCGGCGGAGTCGTTGAACAGTTCGACGCCGTGCTGGCGATTCTAAAGCCGGTACTGGATGTGCAAAACCCGGACGGAGGCTACCTGTGGCCGAAAGTGAATGGCGACGATGCAGCGTTCTGCCTGGACTTGTTCGTTGAAGAACACGTGACCGTGGTGCCAGGTTCATACCTGTCGCGAGAAGTGGACGGTTTTAACTCAGGCGCCGGGCGCGTGGAGGCGGCCGAGCGGATTTGCGCGTTTATCACACGCAACCGATAACGCAGCACACGCCTGCACTCTGCAATGGGGTGCAGCCAGACAACCACCTTGGCGAGGGCTTTCAGTCGCTGCCAATGGAACTAAATATTTTGAATCAACCAACAAGGAAAGCCGTAATTGAATTGACCCTTTTACTGACTACGCCCCAGGTGAAATTGATGATCAACAAGCCCGTGCTCACTGCATACACACCCTCCGCATTTCCGATTTCCGACATAGAACCACCGGCATCAATCAGGCATACACGCGGCATCGCAAGCACGCGAGACTTATGGCCACAGCACTCGACCATTACCATCTCACTGTTCGACATGCCGGAAAAAGCAAAAGACTACGTAAAGAAAAATATAAACCTTTGGCAGCCGCATACAAATCTGAAATTCAAGTTCATTGAAACCAATGACGGTGATATTAGAATATCCGGAAAAAAAGATGGGACTGACAGTCATTCAGCCGTGGGCACGCAAGCACAACGACTTCCAAAAGACTCACCCACGATGCACATTGACCTAGAACAAACGGCCGACATGTTGAACCAAACAATACGCCATGAATTTGGTCATGCACTGGGGCTGGAGCATGAACACCAACATCCGGACCACACTATAAACTGGGACAAAGACAGGTGGTACGAAGAGGGTGTGAAACTTGGACTTTCAAAAGCAGAAATTGATCATAACGTTCTAAACCCCTTTGACCCCGACCTCACGACCCGTTCCGCGTACGACCCAAAATCAATCATGCACTATAAAACGCCAGCATGGGTCACCACGGATGGATATGAAGTCCCCTTTAACGAAGAACTATCAGAAGGCGATAAAGCATTCATGATGTCTATTTACCCACCTGAAAAGTCGGCAACAGCCTAATCCGTAATTCGCTGCTCCCCACTTGCAAGGCGGCGCCCTCCGGTCTGCTTCGGCAACGGCGCAGCCCTCCGCTACTTCTGCATACCAAGACTCGCTTCGCTCATATCCAGGTCCGCCAACACCTCACGCAGTACATCATCACCAATCTGGTGATGACGGCTCAAGCTGTACAACTCCAAGCGCTGCGCGCGCAGGGCCTTGAGCCGCAATTTGCGCTCCAACTGGTCCATCTGCTGCGCCAGCGCCTGGGCTTCGGCGGAGTCGTTGAACACTTCCAATTGATGGCGATATTCCGACATTAGCCGCGCCTTGAGCTCAGCGGCCAGCGCGGCCTGGGCGGCGTCCGGGGTTTCGGTTTCTGCAGGCTCCTCGGCTTCAAGGGCATGGATTGCGGCCACGGCGGTCTTTTTCCACGCCTCGCGCACTTCGTTGTGGCGCTTTTCATCGGGGCTCTGTTCGATGCCGCGCAACAGCAACGGCAAGGCGATACAGGCGGCGACCAGCGATAGCAGAATCACGCCGGCAGCGATGAAAATCAGCAGGTCACGCTCGGGAAAGTCCTGCCCCGGCGCCAGCAGCAAAGGCACCGACATCACACCCGCCAGGGTCACCGCCCCGCGCACACCACCGACGGTCAGCAGCCAGCAGGAACGGGCGGTAGGCACCAGGGTCAGCTCGCTTTTCCCACGTAATCGACGCAGCAGGCCTGACAGTCGCCAGATGCTCTGCACCCAGATAAAACGCAGCACCACCAGCACCAGGAAGATCGCCACGACCTCCATGCAACGATACAACAAGGCGGGCCACAGCGTCGGCTCATGGCTGACCACGGCCTTGATGATGTCCGGCAGTTGCAGGCCCAACAGCAGGAAAATCAGCCCATTGAACGCAAACTCCAGCAGCGACCAGACGCTGCGATTGAGCAAGCGCGTGCTGGTCTGGCGTGGCAACAGATCGAGCCAGCTTTGCATCATGCCCGCCGCCACTGCGGAGAGAATGCCCGAGGCGCCCAGGCGCTCAGCCAATACATACGCGGCAAACGGCAGCAGCAACATGAACACCACGTGAGTGGCCGGGTCGTCCCAGCCACGCGCGATCATCCATGTACGTAGCCGGCCGACCAGCCAGCTCAGCGCTACACCCACCGCCAGGCCACCCACGGCAACCAGCACGAAGGTCAGGCTGGCATCCGCCAGGGAGAACACGCCGGTCAATGCCGCCGCGAGGGCGAACTTGAAGGTCACCAGGCCCGAGGCATCATTCATCAACGCTTCGCCCTGAAGCATGTGCATCAGCGGCTTGGGCAAACGATTTTGGGCAATGGCCGACACCGCCACAGCATCCGTCGGTGATAAAACAGCTGCGAGGGCGAAGGCCACTGGCAACGGGATCGTAGGCAAAATCCAATGAATGAAGTAGCCAGCGCCGACCACGGTGAACAGCACCAACCCCACCGCCAACGTCAGAATCGGGCCGCGCAATCGCCACAACTCGCGCTTGGGCATGCGCCAGCCATCGGAGAACAACAAGGGCGGCAAGAAAAGAAACAGGAACAGTTCGGGGTCCAGCGCCACATGCAGCCCCAACGTAGGCCAGGCCAACAAGGCGCCCGCAGCGATCTGCACCAAGGGTAAAGGCAGAGGGATCACACGCCCGACAAGACGCGAAACACTGACCAGCATCAGTAGGATAAGAACGGTATAAGCGGTTTGCATCACGCGGGTTTCCCGGACAATCGACTTGCAACGACACACATCAGGCAACAACTGGCCGTTGAAGTGCCATATTACCCGGCTATGTTACCTGCCTGTGCTGCGCGCTGGCCTTTGCACAAAAGTCGCACGATGCTGACCAGCGGCACCCAAATGCTCCAGGCATGGCATAATCCGTGACCTTTCGTTTTCCATTGGCCCAAAGGGGGGCAATTCCTTGACCGTTTCAAGCAAAACGTTGCACCTTTTCGGCATCAAAGCCTGGGATGCGGCATAAGAAACGCTCAAGGCCTTTAATATCAAGGCCTTGACCCATAAAACGACATCAAAAAATACCCACTTTTGCGACTCTTCTGAACCCAATAAACATTGGTCCAAACGGTTGCGTTTTGGGGAAGATTTTCCCAAGACAAATACCGCCGCGGCGTCCTGCCGACGAACACCACTCCCAAATCTAAAGCGCCTCGATTACTGTATGCGCATACAGCATTCGGATTTACCCACCATGCACATCGACGAAGACACCTCTGCGTGGCTTGGCTGCCCTACGCCCCTGGAAATGTACAAACACCAGTGCGCCTTGCTCGAGGACGAACTCATCCAGACCCAGGCGATGCTGAGAAAGGCGCGGGCAAACGTCGCCGGCCTGGTTCAGATGAACGACCTGCTCGCCACCGGCAAGGCATCAGCCGAGGCCGCACTCAGGCAAGCACTTGAGCGCGCCTCAGATATGAATGATGAATCCCCTGACAATGTGAGCTTCCGACCCATCGATCTGGTTGCCGGTCAGCGCGACCACCTGCTTAGGGAGAATCAGCGGCTACACGACGAACTCAGGAAAGTTACCGAGCCACAGCCCTGACGTACGCCTGGCACGCCCGCAGCGCGATTACGGCGTTATCCCCGTCGTCGGTGATGGCGATAATTCTTTGAGCATGCGCTGGGTCAAGTTGGGCTCGGCGGGCTGCATGAACCACGCTGGCGGCGCCGGGGGCGGCAGGCACGTTGCAGCCACTAGCTGAATCGGTCGCGTCGAGAAGGACTGACAGCCGCACATCAGCAGTGGCAAGGCGATCGCGCAAAACGGCCTGATTACGTTGGGCATCGGAGAGTTCTCGAGTGTGTTGTTGGTCCTGGGCTGCGAGCAGATGCTCGGTGGCCAGGCGCTTGTCCTGCTCGGCCGTCTGCTGACGCCAGGCCTCAACGGTGATTGAGTCCAGGGCTTTCTGGTGTGCGGCGCCTTGTTCGGCGAGCCGCTCCCCCATGCGCCAGTCCTGAACCTGCCAGGTGCCGGCGGCGCTCATTGCCATGGCCAGCAGGATCGCGGCCAGGATCTGCCCGGGCGTCATGTCAGCGCCCGCCGCACGCCTTCCGCAAGCACTGCGTCAGGGTATGAATAACCAGCGTTTTCGTGGTGAATGATCGCCTTGACGAAGCCAGCCATCACCGCCTGCTGGGTCAGGTCGACCTCGGCACCTGGCTTGGTGCCGGTGTTCGCCTCAACGGCGCGCACATAGGCGGCGGTGTCGTTCTCCACCGAGGGTGCCCAGCGGCCGATGATGGACTTCACCGTCTTCAGGCCATGCTTGCGCTGGTAGGTAAGCAGCACCTTGCCCAGTGCACGGATGCCGTTCTCAGGCGTATCGAAACGGGCGAAGCGTGGTCTCGGTACGCCGACCTCCATACCAAGCTGACCTTCCCACTGGTTGGCCGGGCTGTAATCGATGTTGCCGGGGTTTCGGTTGCGCACCCCGCGGGGTTCGGTGATCGGCATACTTTTCTCCAGGCGAAAAAAAACCGCTCAATGGCGGCCGTGGTTTTCGGGCGTCTATCAGGTTTCAGGAGTGACGGGGTCTTCCTCCGCTTGAGTTATCTGCGGCATCTCCACTACCGGCGTGTCGGGCACCAGGATGTGCAGCGTGATCATGTGCTTCAGGTCGTACGGTTTGTCGTCCCTGGTCACCGTCACCGTTAGCACGCCCTCCTCAAACTGAATATCCACGTCTGCGCGGCTGTCGATCTGGTTCACCGTGTAGCCCCATCCATCATCGGCCGGCGGGAACGGAACCATGCCCATGCATCCAGTGACCTGGTATACCCCCGCTGATTTTCGCGAAGAAGCCACCACGCCCGCGCCGGCGGTCACAAAGTCATAGGTCGCGCCAGTAGCGCCGAGTACGTTGATTGCTGCTCTTGCCATGGTCAGATCGCCTTCAAGGTGCCATCAGCGGCACGAGTGGTGTTGCCGGTGTTGTAGGTCATCCGCCAGGCCTGCCACGTCCCGGAAAGTTTGGCTCTGGTATGCAAAGAGCCATCTGTTTGCGACCTAAACTCCTGGATGGTGTAACCGTCACTGACAGGTAGCGAGAAAAGCCAACCAAAACGGTGACCTGTTGGTGCGTTGTAACCATTGTTGATGTAGCAGTACCCAAACGATGTGAGTACGTCCAACCCGTAATCATTGAAAACTGGCATAACGCCAAATCCGTAGTCTCCAACCTTGAGTACTCTGCCTGATGTTATGTCAGAGATGCCCACGGTCAAAGTTGCGTTAGACGCAGTTCCAAGCAGAGCCTGGCGCGCATACAGTTCCGCCGAATTGTCGTTGTTCTTTTGGCTAGCGGTGCGAAATGTATCACCCCCTTGGCCGGTAGGCGCTACGCCTAGGTTAATAATCGATCTTGCCATAAATCCCTCCGCAACATAAAAGCTGACCCTTGCGAATTCAGCTACCTAAAAACTCAAATACCGAAACCAAACCCCAACTTCAAGTTATTGGTTTAGCGAACAATAAGGTCAGAAATAACCCATTAGTCCTAAAGTCGCCAATATTCTGGAGTGATATGACCATCCTGCTATTTTGGTAGTCCCAGCCACATGTAAGCTTTGACCACGTATCACCGCCTGGGATATCCATGGCAACGTTATTGATCATCATGTAATCGCCGGACCTAAAGTCAACCGGCGTTGTAAATATGTAGGTGTACCGCCCTGGCGACGGATTGGTAAGAGATAGCAGCGTCCAGTTCGCAGCTACTAGGGTGAACTGCGCGCACGGCGTACCGCTATCAAACAGAAGCTTTGATCCGCCATCCCACAGCCGCATTCCGTAGGTTTCCGTTTCCTTTGATGCGTAGGCTGCCAGAAAGTATGTCCCTGGCGAGTTTGCCGGGTGAGAGTTTGAGAACCCAGTCCAGTTGCCAGGTGTCCCTATAAGCCTCACATACTGGAATGATGCGGTGTTGTCGGGCCGCACAAAGATGAGTGGGGGCTCGTCAGACGTGATCGGGTACGGAAAGAATGCCCCGGCGTTATACCTTGCTGAATAAAGAATAACCAGCCTGGAAAACTCCGAGTCCAAAGTAACCACGTCGGATGTGTTTGTGAACTTTAGACCGTATGTCATCTGTATCTCATTACCAAGAGTCGCTGAGTCCCTACGCCGAAAGCGGCTGACGCTGGGATGGCCCTGTTTGTAAACCAGACGATAACCCCGCCCTGCACAACCTGCGCGTCGAACATTGAGTTCCTTGCATCCTGCCCACTCGGGTCTCCCGTGAACGATATGTTTGGTACGCATACCGCCGTGTATCTTTCCGGGGTTACCTCCGGGATTGATATAGAGACGTTCCGTGTCGAGTTCGGGCGTTCAGGGTTTCTTGTCACCAGGGTCGAATAAACAACCCTAACCGTGAAAGAGTTTTCATCAAGCTGGAGGGCTCCATTAGCCCCCCAAATCCTAATTCCTGTCGTCATTCGCTTAGGTCCCCTATCTGAACTCTCTTAACTCCATTCACATCCCAGAAACGTAGAGACCTATTTGTCATCATTGAGCGGCCTTGCCCAGGAACTACGCCATTCATTTCGAACGTGCCATCAAAGAACAGCTTCCACCCGCTGACTCCAGCAACGTAGTTGTTCGACTGTATGTAGTTACCGATCTTGGCGTTTGTAATCGTGCCGTCCTGAATAAAAGCAGACTTGATGTAGGTCTCCGTACCGTTCACGGCGAATGGCACGCTGGACCCTGCCGCGCCTAGTGCACCGTTGTATATTGCAAATTGATCAGCCTGGATAACGAAGCGCGAGATAGCACTGCCGTTCACACCTGACTCGATACCAAAACCGATACCAGCCGAGTACGGAATGCCGTTTACATCCAGCTTGTAACGGAGCGAGTACGTGCCGCTGACCTTCCCGTCAACGCTCTGATTGATACTTGCCTGCTGCTGGAACTGCTGTGTATGGCCACCTACAGTTGTTTGCAGGTTCTGCGTTGCTGTCGCGTTTGCTTCATTCGAATCGGTCAGCGTTTTAAGCGATGTCTGAACGGCAGAGCTGTTGCTGTTGAAGTCAGTGCGCAGAGTGCCAATGGACTGGGCATTGGTTTTCGTGGCATCTGATACAACAGCGATCTGCTGATTGACTGTCGCCTTGTTGCCCTCAAAATCTGTACGCAAAACCGAGGTCTGTGCAGCTTGAGCAGTCTGGCCGTTCACTAACGCTGTAGTGGTCTGCTCGTAGGTCGCGTAGTTTTTGTTTACCTGAGCCTCCACTGTGTCTGTGCGCTTGGCCTGGGCATAGTCGCCATCGGTAACAGCGGACTGGATAGACCATACGCCTGCATAGCCCTGAGTGCTGCCAGCCAGGTCATTATCAGAACCAGCCATCGGGGCGTTAATTTCAGCGTAAACGCCGTCAATCCGCTCAGTCTGCGCGGTCAGCTTGTTATCAACGTTGGTTACTCGCTGATTCACCTGGGTGACGTTATTTGCCGTAGCCGCCAGGCCAGTTGCCGGGTCATTTACCTTTGTCTGGAGCTGGGTGAGCTGGTCCTGGGTGGCAATCACCTCCCCGTCGACTACCGTGATTTTCTGGTCAAGGTTATTAACCCGTATTGCCAAAGCGTTTGCATCAGTGAGGATGTCGCCCACGTCTTTCCAGTTTGCACTGGGCGGCTGGGAGCCAGTGTTAGCGGCTAGGGCCTGATACAGCTTGTTTCCCTGACGAACGATGTCACCCTTCGCGTAGGCCTTCGCGGCGTCCCACAAGAGCGCGTCCACATAAGGCTTGATTTGCGCCTCAAGATCCTTTCTTAACTGCGCATTTCGAGCGTTTACGGACCCCGGCCCATTGCCGTCGATCAGGTTGATGCGTCCGTTTAGAGCTGGAGCCAGCGATGATTCGTCGATCTGCCCCTTGATCTGCTCAAGGATCGGCCCAGCGTCCGAAATGGACTGGCCCATCACACCATTCACGACAGGGAAGAACGGCCCGATGTTGCCGGTTCGATCCACCAGGCGCGCCCAGAAGAACAGAGTTGCGCCTGACTTCAACTGCTGCATGCGGTAGTCGGCCTGCGGATACGCCAGGTCGGCCAGCTTGCTTGCGGCCGGCAGACTGTTCGCCGGGCCATACCACAGCTCGGTGCGTTGGGTGTCCTCGGCGCCAGCAGGGAAGCCCCACTTGATGCTGATCCCGAAGAGCTCGCCGGTGGCGCGCAGGAACGCCACTGCCGGCGGCAGGCCGGTTTTGCCTTGCAGATTGGTCAGGTTGGAGCTCTTCCAGATCGACGATATCTCGAAGGCGCTCACCGAGCGCACCCGCGCAAGGTAGGCACCCGAGTAGATGCCAGTGACGTCGACGCTGGTCGATCCGGTGCGTTGCACCTTGATCCAGTTGCCGCTGTCCTTGCGCCACTCCACGTCGTACGCGACGGCGCCGGTGACGGCGGGCCACGAGATGTTCATGGTGCTGATCGCGATACCCTGATTTACGGCGTAGCTCGATGTCAGGGTGACGCTGGCCGGCGCCGGAACCACGGTGATTGGGATAACGCTGATCGGCCGCTCTTCCAGCCGAGCGCCGGTGTCGATGTGCGCGAACTTGCTCGGGTCGTACTGCACGGCCGAGATTTCAAACACGCCAGGCTCTGGCCGGGAAACGCTGGTCACCCGGTACAGCGGGATAGCCAGGTCGTCAGCGTCGAGAGCCCACACCAGTTCCCGCTCAGGTGCCACGGAGTACGCCGTGGTGACCGTGACCTGGCGACCACTGACCAGTTGCACGGTGCGCCCCTCGCACTTGCCGTCGGGCAGGTTGAGGATCAGACGGTCACCGGGCTTGGCCTGGGTGTCACGGTCCAGGGTGATGACTTTGCCGTTCACCGCCGAAATACGCCCGCCCACCGGCCGGCCAGCGAGCAGTTCGTCAGCAATCGGGATTACGTAGCCCGGCAACGGAATACGCCCATCGAGGCCGACCTTGAAGGTGACGGCCCGGTCCTTGGAGTTGGTGAGCAGAGCCCACTTACCGCGGCGCTGGGCCTCGGATTCACGCGTGCAGCCAATCGCGCTGATCTCCAGCGGGTTGTCGCCGTAACGCCGCTGCAGCTTCTGGTCGGTCACCGCCGTGACGTCGGTGTCGTAGTTGTTCAGCGGGTTGTCGTAACTGATCAGCGCCCGCGTATAGCGGGTACGCTCCGACGCACTGGAATAGGTGAATTTGCCATCGAGCACGTTTGCCCGGGTATAGGCGAAGTCGAAGTCCGTGGCGCGCGGCATATCCGAAAGGGTGAACACCTGGCCCTGAGCCCAGTAGGTCATGCCCCGGTAGATCGCCGAGATGTCACGCAGCAGAGACCAAGCGTCAGCCTTGCTCTGCAGGTTCATGTTGCAGATGAAACGCGGCTCCTGGCCACCCTTTCCATCCGGCACCAGTTGGTCGCAATACTGCGAGATGCGGTAAAGCTCCCACTTGTCGACCATCCACGGTTTGATGCGACGCCCAAGGCCGAAGCGGTCGGCGGTGGTGATGTCGTAGGTCATCCAGACCGCGTTGTCGGTCCAGGCCTGCTTAAACGTGCCATCCCAAACGCCCGAGTAGGTGCGCGATACCGGGTCATAGTTGCTGGGCACCTGCATCTTCTTCAGCTTGGTCTCGACGGTAACGGCAGGGATACTGCGGAACTGCTCGGCTGAAAACTCAATGTAGAGCAGCGCCGTGTTCGGGTAGCGGATCTTGGCGTCGATCACCTCTGTGAAGCCGGCGATCTGCATCGTGTCGGAGATTTTGTTGTTGTTCTGGTTGGGTGTCAGCCGCGTGATACGCATCAGCCAACCAGTGGCTGCCTTGGGTAAATCGATCCGGCGGGTGCGCTCGTAAAGGCTGGTGGTCTTTCCCGACACGGCCTCATTCAGAACCTCCCGATAAGCGCCGCCATCAGTAGCCAACTCGACCTTGTAGCCGATCGCGTAACCGTTGATGTTGCCACTGGCATCCACCGACTGGAGCGCCGGCCAGGCGAAGCGAATGCGCACAGCGGAGAGTTGGGTGTTGCTGATTGCCCGAACCCACGGAGTGCCGCTGCGCAGTTCGGTGCTGATGGTGGTTTCGTTCTCGACCGATGGAATTCCCTGGATATACGACTGATCCACAGCCCCGGTGCGCCACTCCCACTTCACGTTCGGGAAGTTCATGTTGCCCTGAGGGTCTTGCAGCGGCGTGTTGTCGAGGTAGATGTCCTTTGCGGTCGGCACACCTTCGAACTCGCCTTCGCCCACCGCGATGAGAATTTTGGCGATGGCAACGGAGCGAAGGCTATCCGGGGCTTCCGTTGGCGTCTTTGGTTTCTCTTCGCCGCCCTTGGCGCCGTGGATATCGATAATGCGTGCTGCGCCCATACTTTTCTCCAGGCAATAAAAAACCGCCTCTTGGGCGGCGGCGGTGTTGCGGATGACAGCTACATTTGGTCTTCGGCGTAGATAGCGGCGCTGATAATCGCCCCGCCCACCCGCCGCTTGCCGTAGCACAGCGGTACAGGATTGCCGGAGGCCGTGGTGTTCTTGGCGCTGCCGAAAGCATAGCCGGGTGTGTTTTCTGGCGCGGCGCTTGTCTTGAGGCCCCCGGCCTGGGGGCTGAGCATTTGAATTACGCCGCCGGCAACAAGACCTATGCCGGCCGGCGCCAGATACGGCGCGGTAACCGGGAATACATACGAAATAGCGAGCAGGACTACACCAACAATCGTCTGGAGAATCCCCGCTCGCTTGCTACCGGTAATCACTGGGGCAATGCGGATGTCTCCTTCTCCGCCAAAAGATAGCTCGCCCTCTCCAATATTCTTTTTCCCCCTGAACACAGCAAACTCAATACCTCGCGACTTCGCATTCGACAAGAAACGCTCAAAGCCAGGAATCTGCACGCAAAGAGCCTTGATCGCCTCCGCTGTCGTTCTTACCGACAGCCTGAATGAGCGACCGAACTGGCGTAGTTGGCCGAAAAGCAGGATGGTTGTGAGTGGCTGGTATTCGATTGCGAGCGCTGCCATAGTTTTCTCCGGACATGAAAAAGCCGCCCTTGGGCGGCTTAATTTGGTTGTTCCTTACAGGCAGTCGCGAACCGCCTTTTCAATTGCTGATCGACCGTAACCAGGAGCCCAGGACAATCGCTGATACAACGCAACACTGCTTCCACTTGAGGATCGGTTAACCTCAAGAAGCTCCTCAGCGGTCGAGTCGGTAGCAACGATTAGTCTATAGCCAGTCGCGGTTTCCGTCATCGTGGCGCCTGAGCGAGCATCCTGCCATTTCGGCATTACGCAGAGGGCATATTGCTTCGGCGCTTTACTCGATGAAGCGGTGATGGTCGCCTTTCCCGACTTGAGATCGCCTGGTGTTGTGCATCCTGCCAGCACAGCCAGGGCAAGTGCCCCTACGAATAATCTCATGTCCCCCCCTCGCCGGCTCACTGGTAAGCGCCGTAGACATAGCGATTATTTGATGGCTCATGCTTTTCGTAAACGTCCTTCCAGTCATTCGCGTAAGAAGGAAAGCTCGCTATTTTCGTGATTCGCCAGCCACTCTGCGCATCTTTTCTCTCAAGCAGATATTGAAAAGGCTCTCCCGCCTCCTTGGCTTTTTTATCATCGGAATCAAGCACCGCTCCATCCTCGGGAGGGGTTGAGTTCTTTATGCGAGCAGTCACCAGCGCGCGGGTCTCCGATTGGACCTCGACCTTAGTGATTTGCCGATCAAAACTCATAGGCTTCTCGCCGCAATCGCCCCGGCCAATCAGCTCGCCAGTAGACAACTGAGAGAGCTTGTCGAAGTAAGCCGTAGCTAACTTCTGATTGTTTTTGCAAATTTCCACTCGAACCTGAGCTGCAGCATCCTTAACCATCCACCACGATTTTACCGTCGCGTCAGGCGAGTTGCTGGCTGTTTCGATTCCGCTTACCGCGCTAATAGATTTTGCAAGCCCGTCATCGGAAGCTCCTTTCTCAAAGCAGCCCGACAACGCCAAAGAAATCACACCCAGAACCATCAAACGCTTCATGCGCACCCTCCTTGTTAGTGGAGGCAATCTAGCATTATCTGACGGAAGCGCCAAAGCCCCGTATGGGCGGGGTTCTTCGGGTTCGCGTGGGGCTGGCAGCTGTCCGGGCATCCAGCGTGGATGGAATGCGATCGACTGAGCTTTTCTCACTCCCAGCCAAGATCCTTATATGAGGTCTTGTCATGCTCAGGAAATTCGGTCGTGTAATCTCCCCAGTCCATGTACGAATAGTATTTGCTCATTGCTTCAAAGTAACTGGAGGCTTCGACCTGCCAAGTGAGTATTGATTCGGGTTCAAGAAGGTCCCGTGCACCTTCGCCGTGAGGGCCAGCAAGACAAAATGTCTGACACCCGTCGGGCTCAAGCCAGAGTTCATGATTCATTGAACGCTTGTTTCCCTCTTTGGTTTGTCGGGACTGTAGCACTGACGGGATAGATGCAAAAAGCACAGAGGGAGGTCTGGGCTTCTTCACACTGCACTTTGTGGCAACGCAGACGGTCTATTCCGAAGGACTGTTTCAACCAACAGCAGGCCTTCAGCACCCACGAAATTACGCACGATGTAGGCGTAGGACCACTACGCATAGCCACCCTTGGAATTAAGCGTGAAGCCTACCTACATAAACTCACAAATGTGTCTACGCTCTCAGAGGCGCTTCATAGCCCCGCATGTTCAGGACCCTCATTCAGAGGGAATTAATGCCAAGGAGATACATCATGCATGCCTTTTACAAAAATATTGCTGCAGCAACCTGCTTCGCGATTCTGTCTGTAACAGCAACGCTCAGTTTTGCCGATGACACGGTCATGGTTGGCGGAGCAGCAATGTATCCCAGCAAAACCATTGTGGAAAACGCGGCCAACTCAAAGGATCACACCACACTCGTTGCAGCAGTTAAGGCGGCGGGACTAGTTGATACTCTCAACAGCAAAGGTCCGTTCACCGTCTTCGCACCTACCAACGAAGCCTTCGCCAAGCTGCCAGCGGGCACCGTTGATACTCTCGTGAAACCTGAGCATAAAGCCGATCTGACGAAAATCCTCACCTATCACGTGGTACCTGGCACCCATACTTCTAAAGAGCTGATGGCCGAAGCCAAGAAGAACGACGGCACCGTTGTATTGAAAACCGTCCAGGGCGAATCGCTGAATATCAAGCTGCATGATGGCAAGCTTTGGGTCGTAGATGCCAAAGGCGGTAAAGCTAGTATCAGCATTGCAGACGTGATGCAGTCCAACGGCGTGATCCACGTTGTGGACTCGGTCTTGATGCCTTAACGCTCTTCAAGCCCGGCACGCGCAAAGCTTGCCGGGTATTGGAGTCAGCATAGACACTTCGGATACCGCAATTTCAAGGTACAGAAATGTCGTAGCCACTGCTCCACGCGAACGTAAAACCGGCTGTACGAATCCTCAGTAACGCCCCTCATCCTTCTGATAGTAGCCTCAGGCCTTCACGCAACCAAGGATCGGCCATGTCAATCAGAAGCCTCGCGAAAAACCTTCCAGCAGACCCGGACAACAAAGGGTGCGTACTCGGCTGGGCAGTGCTCAGTGATGCCCTTGAGCCTTGGCACCTGGTAGACGTCTACGCCAGCAAGGCAATTGCCCAGGCTGAGGCTGCACGGCTGAATAACGGATACATCGTCGAGTACGGCTCTCATAGGCTTGGCACGGACGAGTTCATTGGCGGGCTTACACCGCCGAGGTGGCCGGAGGCCTTTCGGCCGCAAACTGGATCTGCCCGGGGCCCGATTCAAGCTTTGCAATGAGCCCAGGCTTTCCAGTGTAGGCACGGCGGTAACCATCCTTGCTCTGGCACTTGCCGGAGAATTTCACGCGGTCGATCTCGACACCGCCATCCAGAATGGCGACTTCGGCTTCAGCACCGCAGACACCACCGTCGGTAACGCCGAAGAGGTCGTAAATGGTCAGCATGTAGCGCTGGCTTGGCTGCATACAGCCCTCCTGCTGCCGGGTGGGCAGCGAGAAATGAATTAAAGGATTTCCCAGTCCTTCGCCTGCAAGCCCAAGGACTGGGATAGCGCCAATTTCGGCGCGGACAACGCAAGGAAAGTGAAATGCATCCAGGACAAACCATATTCCCGTACGTGCTGATTACCAACGATCCTGCGGTCATCGCTAAGGCAGCGGACATTTCTGTGAACGGTGTCGCTGAGGCGAGAGGCATAGTCACCTTCATGACGACTCTAGGCTTCGAGGACACAATGTCCGCACTAAACGCTGATGGCGGTGAAGTAGGCTTGATCCAGGCTTATGACTCGCAGTTCAAAGGCGCTGCCGGCGATATCGTTCGTCTTTTTACCGGCTTAACTCGGGCGACTCCGCCCGCTTGACCATAAAATTTTCCCGCCAATAATTTCTATTTTGGCGCCCTCTGCCATCCTGTACGGGCCGCTGAGTGCATATTCAGCGCGCCCATCCTGCACATCTACTTCGACCGGCTCGCGTTCAGGGTTAGTGAAACCTTGGCGCCAAGCGATTACCGGGCTGAACTGATCACTCTTTTGCATACCCACTCCTACGGCCATGCCGCGTCATGTTGGTTGTTTTGCATCTTTGTGCCTGAGGATCAGGCGCGTTCTGTCATACCAAGGGCCGCCGTAGACGATAATCTCGGATGGTCTGCCGTACAGGTGGTGCAACAGGAACGGGCCTGGACCGAACGCGCCCGACTCTTCTCCTGGTAGCGCCGGATCAGCGCCCAGGTAAATCCCGGCATGGTTGGGGTGAACCGTCCGGCCAACCTGCATAACGATCATGTCGCCGCGCTGCGGCCGGTCGACGCGCACAAAGCCAGCGGCCTCGTAGTTCGCCTCGTATAGGCTCGCGCTTTCAGCACTCTCCCACCAGCCGTCAGTGCGCTGGAAGGCCTGGAACTCAATCTCCCACTCCCGTTGATACCAATCAGCGCAAACCTGCCAGCAGTCCCAGGCGCCGTGAACAAACGGTCGCTTGAGCAGCGGCGTGCTGCCGGTTGGTGTGATCGTGCGCAAGTCGCTCTCGGGCCACGACAGGATATGCCAGGGCAAGGCCGTGGCCTCGCACATGGCCAGGTCGTGCGGTGACGGCCTGCTGGTGGCGTCCGGATGCGAGTGAACGATCCCGATCACCTCGCCCAAATCTTCCGCAGTGGCGTAATCCTCGGGATCAAGCCGAAACTCTTCGTTCGGCTCCGTGGCGATATTTCGGCACGGGAAGTACTTCTGCGCCCGCCCGACGATCAGCAGCAGACCGCAGCACTCTTTCGGGTACTGGGCTGCGGCGTGCGCCTGGATCGCGGCGATGATGTGTTTGCGCATGGTCAGCTCCTCGCGATCAAGCTGACGGCGGGGAATCCACCGAAACTGAGCTCGTTGTTCTCGCCAAAGCGCAACTTGCAGGACGACAGGCAGCCTTTGCACTGATCCTTGGCAGGGTCATCCGTGGGGTTGTCCTCGTCATCGAACATCGCTGTCCCCGTATAGTTACAGTCAGGGCCTCTGTACCCCCCCGTCATGGCCCAGTGACAGAAGGTAGTCATCTGGCGCCCAGGCAGTCCGTGGTTATCGATCTCGCCCGGAGAGGAGAGGTCCCAGACCACAGCTTCACTGTCCTCGCTGGTTTTCTGGTCGATGTACCAGATCTCCAGCACTTCCTGGGTCGGGTCTGCGGTCGGGTTGCCGTCGGGGAAGTTGGCCGCATCCAGGTACTGGGCCAGGGTCTCGCGAACCGTCAGCTTGAACTTGAGCATGTCCTCGAAGGCCAGGCACAGCGCCGTGACTCGCCCGTTCACGTTACCGGCGGCGAATGTCGGCCGTGAGGCAGTGCCGTCGCTACTCGAGGAAATCCCCTCAATCTGCACCGGCCAGGCCGCGTACTCCTCTCCCTGCCACCAGATCGACTTCGCCGGCAGATCCTCTTCCAAATGCTCGTAGGCCAGCAGCTCTTCAGGTGTGTGCGGAATGGCATGCCCGTGGAAGCGCAGGTAATCCGCGCCGTACTCAGTCCCGTCAATTTCAAACAGGCGAATCTCGCCACCGGGCTCCAGCTTCTGGATGTCCGTGATCAGTGCCATTGATAGGCCTCAGGGATGAAAGGTTTGCTTGAAGGTCGCGGTGATGGCGTAGACCTGACCGCCACGGTGAACCGGTTTGTAGCCGTTGCACTTGTAAAGGCCAAGCTCGCCCAAGGGCGGCTCCCATAGAAAACCCTTGGCGCCCTTGTGCCGATCGAGGAAGGCCTTGATTTCCAGAACGCGAGCTTTGGCGCCGGTGAACGTGAGCGGCCAGGATTGGGACTGGTTATTGAGGCCGTCTTCGACCGACTGCTCGTATCCATCGCCGAACTGCTTGGTCCGGACGCGCTGGGTCACATCACCCTCCGCGCCCTTCTCCGTTGCCCAGGTGAATCGTTCGATTGCCATCAGCGCCCCTTGATTGCTTTGTTGATGACGCCGCCCTGGCCCATGTCCTTGTTGCGTAGCTGCTGATACTTCTGCTCAACAAAAGCCGCCAGCTCCTTGCCAAACATGTCGTAGCCAGGCGCGTCGGCGGAGGACGATGCGTTGCCATCCCCGTCGATATGAACCTCGACATTGATCTGTGTTGCTCCGGCCCCGCCACCGCCCATGGCCATAACGCCGAGCTTGCCGCTGGACGTTCGGGTCAGCGGCATGATCGCCTCCGGACCGGCCTCACCAGCGATACCCATGTTGCCGTTTGCCATGCCAAACGAGGTTGGCTTGCTGACGATGGTGTTGGTGAACGCGCCGCCGTCGGCGAACATCTGCACGCCGCCCGACCAGGCGCCGCCCATGGCTTGCGGGAAGTAGCTGCCGGAGTAGCCCCCCGCTGAAGCGCCAAGGTTGGAAGATGCAGCGCCAGCAGATCCGGCCGCCAGTCCGTTGCCGCCGGCGGCACTGCCGCCGAAGTAACTCGCCGCCGCACCCACCAGGCTGCCCAGTAAAGCGGAACTGGCCTGACGTGTCGCAATGCGCGCCATGTCCGCCAAAATCGACTTGGTGAAGTCCGCGAACGACGCTTTGCCTGTAACGGCGAAGTTGACCAGCGAATCCTCCATGGAGCTGAAGGCGTTGCCGAACAGGCTTTTCGTCTGGCCGGCAATGTTCCGCGCCGAATCCAAGTAATTGTCCCAAGCTGCCGTCGCGCCCTTCGTCCAATCGCCCTGGGCGGCTTCCACATCCGCGTAGTTCTGCCGGATCTGGTCAGTCGCCGCCTTGTTCGCATCGGCGAGCGCCTGGGATTTACGCTTGAACTCTTCCTCCGACATGTTCCGCGACGGGTCGGACTTCTGGTTGGCCAACTCCAGGGACTGCTGAGCAAACCGGTCTTGCTGGCTGTTCAGTTCGCCGCTGAGCGCGTTTTGGCGATCACCCTGACCCACGCCGAGAACCGCGCGCTGGCCGGCAAGCTCCAGAGCTCGCTGTTGCTGCCCCAGCGCCTGCACGTAAGTGCTGATCGCGCGTTCTTGTTTGGCCAGGCGCCCGGTCTCGTTGGTCGCCAGAACTTCAAGCTGGCTATCAGTGTCCTTCTGCGCTTTGACCATCCCTGCACGCGCGTCAGCGATCTTCTGGTCGAGCTGGATACTTTGCGCGGCAGTGGTGGACTTCTTGCCCTTGGCGGCCTCCAGAGCGGATATCTCGGCCTCGTAGGCTGCCGTTACCTGGTCGCGCTCATTACCGATCAGGGCTTGGCGCCGCAACAGGTAGTCTGCCTCTGAAATAAGCCCAGCCTTTTGCGCTGCGTCCAACTGCTTTTGGTAGTTTTTGTAGTCGGTAGCGATGGCCGCGAGGTTGTTCTTCGCGTCATTGAAGCCGGTCAGATCCACGCTGCCGGCAGCAACCGCGGGGTCTTTGTTCTTGTCTTTAATGTTTTGGATCGTCTTAGCCACATAATCTGGCTGGACGAGCGGACTGTCCGGGTTTGCTTTGCGGAGATTCTCGACTGATCGCTGGTAATCTTTGATCAGCTTATTGCGCTTCTCGGCATTGGTCAGGTTTGAATCGCTGATTGCCTTGAGCTTCTGCTCGGCCTCAATCCCTTCCTGCTGAACACGCACCTGATCCTCTTGGGCTTTGGTTCGCTGACCGCCAACAAAGACCATAAGCTGGAGCTGATACAGCTCCTTCTCAGAAGCGGCGAGTTTCTTTTTGGCGTCAGTGTCATCCGGGTCAGCTTTGAGCACGCTTCGAGCATAAGCCGCGCTTTGGGTAAGTTCAGCGATCCTTTTGGCCGGCCCTTCATCGCGACCAATATTTTTTATCGCGTCGAGGGACTTCTTGGCCTCATCCGTGATGCCTTTCCACGCCCTTTCGATAGTGCCGAGATTCTGAGTGATCTCCCCAGCCCTGCCCTTTACGGTGTCGGCGTAAGTGTCGGTCAAGAGCTTCGCTGCACCAATGGTGTCGCCCTGCTCCTTAAGCGCAACAATCTGTGAATAAACCGAGGCGGTCAGGAAGTGATACTGATCATTCAGAGACTTCGCAGCAGCAACTGGGTCCTCAGCAATCTTGACGAACTCCGCTACCGTCGCGTCTACAGACTTCCCCGTCGCTTTCTCCATCGCCAAGGCGGCTTCTGAAATTTCAACGAAGCTCGCGCCCGCAATCTTTCCGTTACCCGCCAGAGTCGCCAGCACTTCTGCAGCTTGGCCAGTAGTGCCCACCGTCGCACTGATCTGCCGCGCCATATCGCTCAGTTGACCGGCACTCACCCCTGCGTAGTTGCCCGTAAGGATCAGTGATTTGTTGTAATTGTCCTGCTCTTCGCTGCCTTTGTAGTACGCATATGCAAGTCCGCCAACAGCGGCTGTCGCCAAAGCAATCGGACCCAGAATGGCGAGCAATCCAGCGGCGCCTGCTCCAGCTCCAGCACCCAGCTGAGCAACAGCACGCACGCCGCTACCCCAGTCGCCCGAGGACAGCGCATTACCCAACTGAACAACGTTTTCCTGAGCTTGCCGGGTGCCAAGGCGAAGCTTGTCGAAACCGGTATTGGTTTTTTCGAGCTTTGCGTAATCCTTATCGATATTGCTCAGAGCCTTGTTGTAATCCTCTTGGCTTAGGCGCCCAGCATCCAGATGTTTACCGAGCTGCTCAACCTGGGTGTCCAGCTTTGCCAGCGCTGCACGGGCCGGGTCAACCGCTCCAAGCAGGCTATTCAGCGCCTTCTGCTCGTCCATCGCAGACCTGGCCAAGGCCACCTGCTGCTTGTCGAGCTGAGCGGAGATTTTCGCTGCCTCGGCCTCGCCATAGGCGCCGGTCTTGGTCAGCTTGGCGAGAGCGTCACGCTGCTTTGCCAGGTCCTGGGTGGTTTTAGCGCTGGTAGACAGCGACTTTTCCAGCGCCTGCATTTCGTTCATCAGCGAAACGGCAGACTGCTCGGCACGGCCGCCAGCCTTCGCCATCTCATCGAAACTTGTTTTCGCCTCGATTGCATCGGCCGAGTCGATCTTGACGCCGAGTTCTGCAATGTTCATCGACTCACCTTGAATAAGTGCCCGTGGTTACGGGCTGTTTTCCCTTTCCTCCGCCATGACGCGCAGGGCTTCGCCTTCCAGCACCTGAAGGTCAGGGAAGATTTCAGCGAGTTTCTTTTTCTTGATTCCGAGGAGCCCGGCCACGTCGCGGATGCAGTTGTAATCGAGGCCGATCGCGCCGCCGGCGCCCGCCCTCCACTGAGTCGACATCCGGTTGAACAGGAAGAACGCCGGCCAGTTGCAGGGCCATACCTCGGTCACCTCTTCAAGGTCACCCGGGGAAAGCCCAAACAGCCCCATCAGTTCAGCAGGTGCCGCCGGCGCATAGAGTGCACGGGCGGCGTCTGTCAGTTTCCCAGGCGGGCCTGGCTGAATGCGTTCTGGTAGGCGTTCACAACTGCCTCAGCAGCGCCCTGGCAGGACTTCACCAATGCCAGGATGCTCTTATCGTCGAACTTGTCATCGAAGCCCCAGCCGACCACCAGGTCCTTGATCTGCTGCGCTTGCTGCTCAGTGTCAGCGGCTACGATTTCGGAAAGCGTAGGCTTATCGCCGAGGGCGGTCTGTGCCTCGTCGCGCTTCAGGGTCCATTCATCGAACAAGGCGGCAAGCCCTGGACGATCCCGATACTTAAAGGTGAACTCGATTTTCTCGGGCTCGCCCCCAACGATGGGGATCGACACGAAGGCCTTGAACGTCGGGTTTTGGGCGATTCTGATCTTTGCCATGGGTTATGCCACCGCAGTCAGGTAACGGGTCGGTTCGCCCTGCAGCGCCAGGTTCACGGTCCGGGTCAGCAAGTTGCTGCGAGACACAGTCGGCTGGTTGGAGAACGAGGTGAAGGCGCCGTAGAACAGCGTGTCGTTGCCCGGCAGGTTCAGGCGCGCGGCCTGAATGGTCTGACTGGCATCCGCCGCACGCAGAATGGCGTTGAACGCCTGGCCCGGGTCGTCAGCAATGGTAAGTGCCAAGCTCGCGGCAGCCTTGTCAGTCGGCATCTGGCGACCCTGTTTGTCTTCCAGAAACACCACATCCAGGTAGTTCTGGGTTCCGCCTGCGAAAGCCACATCGGTGATTTGCGGAATCTGTACCCAGGTCAGAACCTTTTTCAACGACCCGATGCCAGAGCCTGTCGGGTAAACCTGCAGGTCCGTGGTGTCGATACCTTCAAGGGTGATGGCGGCGGCAGTGGCAGCTTTCACGCGCACAACGCGGTTGCCCAGGCGAGTCCAGCCAGAGGTGACAATCACGATATCGCCAGCAGCCAGCGTACCGCCAGTTACGGTGGCCACGGCCTCGGCCGCATTGCTCAGCGCCGTAAATGGGATGTCCGGGCCATAGGTGGCACCGTGCTGGAAGGTGCCGCCGTCCGGAATTTTGTAGCCCATGGGTATTTCCTCTTTGCAGATGTGAAAAAACCCGCTCAATGGCGGGTTCGTGGGTTTGCCCAATGGGCGGGATCAGTTGGTGTCGGCTCGGTACAAAAACGAGACCGGGACGGTGTAGGTGGAGTCGCCGGTGATGCCGGGGCCCTGGTCGACCGGCGACATCGTCACCGCGGTGACCGGGCCCTTCGTGTCCCTGGCGTACAGCGGGAACAGATCGGTCAGCTCAGTTGCTATAGGGTTCGTCTTGGTCTTTCCCGTGCCCGCCGGTGCGATGATGCTTGCCTGGAATACGCCGGTGAACAGTCGGTGATCGCCACCGAGCGTATTGCTCGCGGTATCGCCCGGGATAGTGAAGGCTCGCAGGTAGGTCTCGCCCTCCGCCGGCGTGTAGGCCGTGTTCTCGAACACGATCTTCAGCTTCTCCGACCTGGCAGCGCTCCAGGCGATCAGCTTTGCCTCGTAGATCGAAGCGATGATTGCGTGACTCATACCTGGTTGTTCCTGATGGCCTCCAACACAATCTGCTGGAAGCGAGCCACGGTTACCCGGACCATTCCAGATGGCGCTTGGCTTGAGTGTCCAAATTCCAATGGAATTGCATAGGGCAAGTTGTTGATGATGTAGGCCATCTGGCCGGCGGTGAAATCGCTCATCGCGGCCACCAGTGCGGCAGTGGTTTCGGCGCCGCTCGGGTCTACCTCGTCGAAGGTGACGCTCTCGACCACGCCCAGCGAAATGTGCCAGTTCGCACGGAACCGGCCGCCGATGTAGCCTTCGGGCGCCTTGATGTCCATGCCGTCGTTGAGCTTGCGGCCCTTCTTGAGCCTGCCACCCTTCGTGAGGTTTTCCGGGTCACTGCGCAGCGCGCTATTGTGGTCGTCGACGGCCTTGTTGTACTGGTTCGCCGCTGCGTTCTGCGCCCAAATCTCCGGGTTACCCACGGGAGACATGCGGATCAGGCTGCTGCCGACTTCGATGATGATCTCGCGCACACTGGCGTCGATGGCTTCACTGGTCTGCGCGGCGAACTCAGCCAGGCTCAGGGCGAAGCTACCGGACTGTCCGGCGCTTTTACTTGCCATGTCACTTCCTCAACTGAGCTGTCCACGTTGCATCAGCGGGGTCCGCAGACACGTTCATCACCCGCAATCCATTGACGATATCGCCAATGGCCGGGGCAGCCGGTACCACCGTCGGAACGCCGGCCTCCGACATGAAAAGCTCGTTTTGCAGCACCAGCAGCTTCTTGTCGGTCGTCTGGATGAGGGAGCCGTCGATTTCCTTGGACAGGTAGCTGCCCAGAACACCGCGCCCCGTGTAAGTGACGGTGGTATCCGGCGTTTCGCCACCCAGGTCGGGGTCATATTCGCCCGCAATCTTGCGCACGCCCGTCACGGGCTTAACCGCGTCGGCCAGCCCATCAGGGTCGTCGAACGACTCGGCTAATTCAGCCTGGATCTCTTCGCGCATGCCCACGGTCAGATCCTCTTCAGCATCATCACGCCGGAGCGCTTGATCCACGGCTCCAGCAAGGACAGGGCGAAGTTCACGCCAGCCGACTGATCGATAGAGCCTGCCACGTAGGTTTTGCTCACCGATGTGCCGGACTGAGCCGAGACCGTCTTGCTCTGCACTTCCTTCTGCGTTGCCGTGTACAGCTTGCCCGCCGCCGCCTCTTTGGCGACCTGGGCGCCGGCTGTTTTGATCTCGGCAGGAACCGGATCGGGAACAGCCCGCTTAATCTTGGCTGTGAGCCAGGCGTTGGCCATGGTCACAGCAAGGACCGGATCACCGGTGCCGGCCCAGTCAGGACCGAGCTGGGCGTCAACATCGGCGACGGTGATGAAATCGGTCATGTGCTTGTCCTTATTCCGCTGGCACCAGGCCCTGCAGGTCTTCTTTCTTGGCGGACGGGTCGAAGGCAATGCCCTTCTCGGTCAGCCATTCTTTCAGCTCGGGGACCTTCATTTTCAGAGGGTCGGTTTCTTTGCTCTCTGGCTCCTTGCCGTCGGAAACCTTGATGCCGGCGGCCTGGTAAGCATCGAAGATATCCGGTACATCGCCATCGACCACCACCTCGGTAGCGGACCCGATGACACCGAAGAATTCGCTCAGCAGCCGGTAGCACACGCCGCGCTCTTTGCCCGGCTTGTCCGTGTAGATCACTTTCATAAATCACCTCAAAAGCATCCCGGCGCCATACGGGCGCCAGGCTGTGTGGGCCGAATTACGGCGTGGTGGTACCGCTGATGACAGCGGCGAACGGAACCTGCTTGCGGCTGAACACGCGCTTCCAGTTCGCAGCGGCGGCGTATTGCGTGGAGGTCGGGCTGAGGTTCTGAGCCTCGGAACCCTTCCAGCTGAAGCCGGCAGGCTGGAGGATGTAGGTCTTCCGCTCCCACAGCACTTCGGCACCACCACCGTTACCACCGCCTGGTTTACGCTCCAGTTCTACCGGCACCTTCGGCGTGCCTTCGCCGTAGCCGAAAGCGCCCTGGCCGAAGAACACAGACAGGTACTTGCCCGCGCCATACACCAGGGCATCATCCATGAACACTGGCTTGCCGAGGTAGGTGGCCAGGATGATCTTGCCGTCAGAGTCACGCAGGTACTCGATGAGGTCTTGCTTGACCATCTGGTTCATCACCACCGAGTGCACGCCGATCGCGCCGAACTGGTCGGCCGCATCACCAGCGGTGAACGCAGCGTCCTGGAAGGCGTTCGCACTGATGGTTGCGCCCGCGTCAATGACCATGTCACCACCGTTGTTCGCGATGTTCGAGGCGATGATGCCGCGAGACGCGCCCAGGGTGTAACGCTGCCACTGGCGGGTCCAGTAGGTGCCGAAGCGGTTGCGGATCTGCTGCTGAGGCTCGCTGTTCGCCAGTTCAGCGGTCAGGTCAGCCACTCCGTAGCCTTTGTTGAGGTACAGAACCCGGGCACGCATGCTGTCCTGGGTAACCTTGCCGACTTCGCCCTGGTCGTTCGGGTCGTCGTTGCTGATGTTCGGCGCTTCATCAGCATTCAGGTCCTGCCAGTAGCTGATCTCGGCGGTGCCTTGGCTGCCGGAGGCGATCGCGTCCAGTACCGGGGAGCGAGTCACGATGCCCGACTCGTACACAGCGGTCTTTTCCGGGCTATTAACCGGTGCCAGGGAGGCGTAGTAATCGCCGACGAAGATGTCGGTCAGTTGGGTAGTTGCCATGGATTAGGTTCCTTTGGTGGCCTGGATTTTCTTGAAGAGCTCAGGGTTGTCACGGGCGATCGCAGCGCGCTCGGTTTCCGTGTACTCGCCCCACTTTTTCGTGGCCTTGCCACCTTGATCGCCGGTCGGACCGGCACCCTGAGCCCTTGGCCACAGGTGTGTTGCTGTTTCACGCAGAGATTCCGCCCATTCGAACGGCGACAGCGGGGTTTTCCCGTCCTTCCCGTAAACGACCTCGCCGTCACGGTCGGTGGCAATCGCCTCGCCGTCTTCACTGAGTTTGAAAGTGCCCCGGGCGCGCAGGATGATGTCCTCGGCGGCCTCGGGGAGCGCGCCGGCCTTGATGGCAGCAGCACGGATGGAATCGGCCAGCACCTTGTCGCTGTACTTGTCAGCAAAGGCCTCAGCCTTGTCGGCGCGAGCCTTCTCGGCGGCCAACTTGGTGTCGTAGTCGGTGCGCAGGCGCTCGGTACGGCGGGTGATGACTTCGTCCAGCTTGCCCTCGGCAATCAGCTTGGTTTCCTCATCCTGGCCAACCTTAGTCAGCAGGCCCTTAACAGCTGCGATGTCCAGGCCTTCGAACTGGGTCTTGAAGCCGTCCAGTTCCGTTTTAGTGGTCCGTAGCGAGCCAAGCAGCTCGGTGTTTTTGTTCTTGAGGCCCAGGGTCGCAGCCTCGACATCTGCAGCAATGGCGGTCTGAACTGCCGGGTCTTCAAGATCAATCTGGTTTTCGTCTGCCACTTGGTGCACCCCTTGGGTTTGGTCGGCCCGCTTTGCAGGCATAAAAAAACCCCGGCATGGCCGAGGCTTGGAATTTGCTAATGTTCTATCCTGATGGATAAACACTCACATGAATAAAGGATCAAAAATGAGCGAAGGAAAATTCACTCTACCTCAGGAAGACTTCGCCAGATGCTTCATCAATGGTTGGATTGTCGACGGTCGTGACGGTGGACTTATCGTCGGAAGGCGGCACCTTGAGGGCCACATCCTTATGTTTCAGCCCGCTGGGGAGCTTGGTGAGTTTGAGCAGTTCGGCTTTGTTGAGGGTGGAGAGTATTTGATGAGCAAAGACGCTACTGAACTCCACTTCGACCGGCTCCTAGAAATCAACTCCGACAAATCGCCCTGCGACATGGATATTGTGTATTCCGCTGATAGCCAAATCATCAACACCAGAGCCGAACCGCATGACAAGTTTCTAATCGTACATCGTCAGTTCATCATCAACAGAGAGGCGACGAAGCGTCACTTCAAAGAGTTACAGGAACTGAATCTGCCAAATCGACACTATCGTGGGCGAGTCCTCACCGATGAGACGATCGAACTCATTACAACTCCCGGCTTCGTACAATACTGAGCCCGCGCATGACCAGGTAATCCGCGAACTGCGTCCTGCTCGGCGCATAGGGCGGCGGTCGCATTCGCAAACCGGGCGTATCGCGATTGAGCCGAGTGCGCCGACCATTGGGCTCATTGCAATGCGTCGGCTCTTCGATCTGGAATCCCTGCTCGGCGGCGTACAGCTCGACCGCCAGCCGTACCTGTCCCCACTCAAGCTCAAAGGGCACGAACGTCTCGGATAGCGTCTGGTATTCGATCTTGCAGTCACGCCGGGGCCAGGCCATTGCCTGCTCAGGATTGGCCTTGCGACCCTTCCACTGGCGACCGTTGATGTCGGCCGCGGCGCGCAGCAGCAGTTCGACCTGGTCAGCCTCTGCTTCAGGTATCCGGAACCCGTAGTAGTCGCGGTAGAAGGTCAGCTTCTCCAACGGCACGAAGCTATTCGCGTCTGGCCTGCCCTTCCCATCCTCAACAATGATCTGCATGTGCTATCTCAACCTGGTTGAGCGCCGAGTGTAACGCCTGCTCGGGTGAACATGTCAGGCTCTGCATCCTTCAGCTGCGCCAGGGTCAGCGGCTTGAACGACTTGTCGAGCTGCAGCTTGGCAAACTTCTCCGGATTCAGCCCGCCATCGCGGAACAACTTGCCCCGGACCGGCCCAAGAGCATGGTCTTGGAAGCTCGCCGGTTGCGTTGCCAGCCACTCGTAATAATTCAGGCCGGCGTCGACCTGTGCCCCGCCGTTATCGCCCACCGAAGCGCGCGTAGCGTCCTTAGCGAACATCTCCGAAAGCCTGGTGGTCGGAACCGTGGTTGAGCGGCACTTGATGTGCGCCGGTGGCAGCGGACCTTTGCCCAGATCGAAACGCATCCCATCCAGGCCCTTGCATTGCTGCGAGGTCTTTCGGTCGAGCGTCGACACCCAGCGATATCCCAGCACCACGTCACTGTTGGCCTTCAGCGTCTCCATTCGTGCCGTGGTGGCTACGTGCTGGATTGCCGTCTGCACCACGGCGGCAGCATTGCGGTTGCTCACCGCCAGGACGCCGTCCGTGAAGTTCTGCGCCGCGGTACCGCGAATCGCCTGGATGATCTGGGCGTTGGTCTGGCCCTGGCCGAAGCCGAGCCGGATGGTGTTCGTGACGCGCATCGTCTCGGTCCGCGTCCAGCCACTGACGAAGCTCTTCAGCAGCTTCCCACCGTCGATGCCCTTCACCTGCAGCGGATAGGAGAACACCGCCGCGCGGATCACCGTGTTGGTCGGCACCACCGCGTCGATGGAGAGCGCGTTGCTCAGGCTTTTGGCCTCAAAGCTCGACTCATACAG
Source organism: Pseudomonas antarctica (assembly GCF_001647715.1). Taxonomy (NCBI): domain Bacteria; kingdom Pseudomonadati; phylum Pseudomonadota; class Gammaproteobacteria; order Pseudomonadales; family Pseudomonadaceae; genus Pseudomonas; species Pseudomonas antarctica. The sequence goes on along the minus strand of NZ_CP015600.1, from coordinate 1,511,839 downwards.
CGCGATGTCGACCAGATCGGCCTGCACCAGGTCACCGTAGGCCTTGTAGATCTCCAGCAGCTTGCCGTCCACCCGGGCTAGGAATTGCTCAAGGCGGTCCCGGCTGTAGGTGGTCAGCTCCTTGCGAGTGAGTTGCTCCCGCACCAGCTTGTCGATCTGGCGCAGGTACTTCTCGAACTTCTTGACCTCGCCGGCCTTAAGTCGCTCCAGCATTACCGAGTGGCGGGTCGTCTGCTCCAGCAGTTGGCTGTCCGCCTGCATCAGGTTTGTCGATGGCATCGTCTTTGTCCAAGTTGATGCCGGCCGAATCGCGCTCATCGCTGATCAGGTCGGCTTCGTCTTCATATGGGCGGTCCGGCAGCTTGCCGGTGGTGAGGTACTGCCAGTAGGTATCGGCGCTGATCGTGCCGGCCATCACGCCCTTGAGCAGCTCGGCGAGCACCTGGGCGTCGACCAAAGGTGTTACGAATTCGGGATTCACCTTGAACTTGACCTGTTTAGGGTCGTATCCCTTCCACTCGGCGGCGTATCGCAAGCCCTGCTCCACCGCCTCGGCCACTGTGATGACGATGCTGTGCAGCGTGGCGTGCTGATCGTTCTGGCGTGTTTTGCGCGCCTCGCCCGACTCGGTGCCGGCTACATCCATGACCTTGGCACCGGCCTCAAGCGCCGCGTTCTTCTGGTCATCCATGGCTTTGCGGTTGGCTTCAATGCCGGTGCCCTTGAATTCAAGGTATTCAGCCTTTCCGTTCGGCCCAAGATCCCAGGCAGCGGATGGACCGGTTACGCTCAGCTCCACCGACTCATCCAAACCCGACACCCACGGCTGCGGATGACTGGTCTGATGCAGAGAGCTGAAATAGTCAGCACTGATCTGATAGGACTTCAACGCGGCCCGCGCCATGGTGAGCAGTGGCACCTCGTCTACGTCCGGTGAATTGTCAGTCGAGCCGCAGTAGATGACGGGCAAATAGGACAGGCCTTTGACGAGACGGTTGTCGGTACCTGTGGTGCCCAGCGGGCGTTCGTCGTCGACCAGCTCGCCAGCCTCGTTGCGCACGGCCGTGTAGCAGACCTCGCCCAGCATGAAGAACTCACGAAATACCGTGTCACAGTCATGGCTGTAGCGATCGCCGCCCTTCTTGCGGAACTCGCGAAACACCGAAAGGACCAGGTCCTGCCGCCCACCTTGATCAGCCGTGTCCCAGTTGATCGCGTTGCGCGTCGCGTAGGTGGAAAAATACGGCTCGCCGCTATCGTCGATGTTCACCACCAGTGGCACCCGGCCGTGCGAGATAGCCTGGCGCACCATGCGGAAGAACAACTGCTTCAGGCCGAAGCCGTCTGCCGTCGCGTTGTCTTCCAGCCCCTTCAGTCCGCCGGGCAGCTCGATCTCCGGAATCAACCGGGAAACCAGGCCCATCATCGACCGCAGCGAGTCGCGCACCCAGTGTTCGTACTGGGCCCGGTTCGTGTAGTTCTCGTAGAGGTACTTGTTGCCGGCGCCGTCGAGTTTTTCAGCCTCGACCATACCGCTCGGCTTGGGCAGGTTGCGCTCGTTGCGCTTAACGGCGCACTCACCCTCGAGCGCGTCGTCCATCATCTCCCACTCGGCGATGTGCGCGTCGTAGTCGGGGTTTGTAGATTGCACTGGCATCAGGCCAAGCCTCCAATTCGGCGTGTTCCGCCTGTGCGTTTGATGCACGGCCACTCAACGTCGATGCAATAGCCAATCGCCGTGGTGATGTGCTGGTAGTCGTTTTTCTGGTCTTCTTGGAAGGTCGAGCCCATCTGAAGCTGAACCGTACTCAAGCCCTTGTGGCACCAGGGCGCGGTAACTGGGTTGATGAACAAGCTGGTTTCGCCTGAGGCGGTCAGGATCTTCGCCCGGACGGCGTTCTGCCGATCCTTGATAGATGGGTGCGCCGGCTTGACCTTGCGCGTGTACGTCCAGCCATTGGCCTTGAGTACGCCTTCAATGTCGGTGTAGTCGGATGCGTGACCGTGCTTCTCGCCCGCCTTGCCCGCCGGGTCACCGTAGATCAGCACATGCTTGTTCTTGTGATCCTTGAACTTGTCCACGAACTCCGCAGCCGACTGCTTCGATACCGCGCTGATCAGCACGATCTCATCGAGCAGATAGAGGTCTTTGCCTTCGTTGCGCCGTACACCTATCGCGGATGATAGGGGCGTGAAGTTCTGGTCGTGCATCCACATCAGCTGCTCATGCGGCTCAATGGCTGCATTAGTAGTGTTCGCCTTGCTGTAGTCCTCGTAGATCCGGCCAGATGCCGTTTCGAAAGAGGCTTCAAATTCCTGCTTGAACTGCTTGGCCGACATGGCCCGCTTCATTGCGTCCATTACATCAGCCGGAAGAATCTCGGCCGACTTCCAGTGGAACACCCGGAAGTTCGGGTCGTTGCCCGACTCCGCCTGCATGCACAGGTCGTAATAGTGGTTCAGGCCGTCAGGTACACCGAGCAACCAGCACCAGGCCCGGTAATCCGGCATGGTTGGGTTGACGGTGTTCAGCGCCGGGAGAATGTTTGCCTCCCATGCGTCCGGCTTGATGTCGGCGAATTCGTCAATTCCCCCGCCAGTCCACGGGATGCCCTCGATCCGCTGTGGCTTGTCCAGTCCGATGACGTGTATCTCGCTACCGTTGTCCAGGTAGATGATCAGGTCCGACTCAGAAGGCCGGCGACTGTGCATGCAGCAGAGCGTGAAGGCCTTCAGGTCATCCCAGAAGATCTTCTTGGCCTGGGCGTGCGTCGGCGCAGCGGCAAAGTACATCCCGGTGTAGGCCGATGCCTGCTTCACAAGGAAGCGCTTGAACCGTTCGGTCTTACCGCTACGGCGACCAGCAGGTACCAAGGGGAAGCGAATTCCGTCCGATACGGCGGCAACCAATGCGAGCTGTACAGGATGATCCTTGAGTGGGTACCAGCGAGACAACTGCCGATCCAACATCAGGTTGCCGGTGTTGGTGATCATGACGGTAGTCTCGCAATCAGATCAGCCAGTAGCTGGGCGTTGGAGTTGCCGCCGCCCTTCTCTATCAGCTTGAGTTCTGCGCGGCGCTTCTCGACCTCAAGGCGCTTCAGCTCCTCATCAAGTGGCGAGGCAGACTTGTCAGAGAACATCCCCAGGTGCTTGGCCACCTTGTCGAGCGCAGCCAGCTGATCGTGCATTTTGATCTCGAAGCCTTCCTTGGTCTGCTTCACGCCTGCATACAGTGCCAATGCTGCTTGGCTTACATGGCGCGAGTCATGAGCATGGACAGATCCAAACCCCTCCCCTCTGCATTTTGGGCACTTGGGGTGCGGCCGTATCGTTGGGTCAAACCCAAATCCCCCGTCTTCCGACACATCTTCAGGGTCGGCTTTATCAGATACTGCCTTGAGCAGTTCCTCTTCATCCTTCCACTGGTACTGATGGTCAATACCGAAGCAATGGCGGCAACACCCACGACGATACTCGATCAGCTCATTGGGATTAGCGGTAGCGATCATCCATAGACGCTCAAGCACCATTTCCTGAGTGATGGCAGCCTTCTGGCCTCTTGCAGTCATGCGATCTTCGATAACGGATTGAACATTAGGTTTTCTAAGGTTCTCTGCTGCAATGACTGCTGCCGTCTTCTTGCTGTAACCCGCACGAATAGCGGCCTGCGTTGCATTCAGGTCTTTCAGGTACTCGTCGACGAAGCGCTGCTGTTTTGCTGTCAGCGCCATAGGGATTCCTTGAGACTTTGGTGCCTCGCACGTTTAGGTTGTCAGTTGTCTGTATCGAGCAGCACATCAATCAGCTTCTGCTCACCCAGGCGCATGGCACCGAGGCATTGCAGGTCGTCGCACTTAGGGCCGAGGCCGAACACGGTCACCTCTCCCTTCGCGCCGATCAGCGTCAAGGCGCCCACCGTGCATTCGGGATGCGTGCCAGCGTCGAGGTCATCGGCGATCTTGCGAAGCGTCTTGGCGGCATCGCGCCAGTCCTCCCGCTTGATCTCCAGAACCTTGACGGTCATTTGGTCACCTGCTGCAGCCACTCTTCAATGATCCGCTTCACCACGGGCTCAGTGAGAATTGAGGAAGGTTGGTCGCCGTCGATCACCGATTGCACCAGGGCGTGCGGAATTACGTGGGCGCCATCGCTAGCTACCACCATCAGGTGCGGGCGTTGGTCGGCGATGTCATGGACGCTTGCAGTCATTGCGTCACCATCTGGTGTGTCTGTGCGTGTGCGTGACCGTGGAGCAATCCAACGATCATGCCTTGAGGCAGTCCGGCAGCCTTGGCAGCGTCCACGGCTTCGGCAATGGCCTTGTCGAGAGCGCTTACCGCAGCGTTGATGTTTGGGCTCATTGGCAGCGCGTGCCGCAGGCGGGTGACGTTGCTCACGTGTTGTGCCCTTCCAGCGGCTGAGCAAAGGTGAACTCCAAGCCGTCATTGGGGTAGTAAGTGGAGTAGGTGGCATTCTGGAGGGTCACGCCATCGACCAGTACTTCGGCAGCAGCATCACCATACTTGGCGATCAGTGCAGCCTTCAGGTCATCCGCAGACAAGGTGAGCCGGATGTCGTTGAAGTGAATCAGCTGTTTCTTGATGCTCATGGCGAAACCTCATACTGGAATGCCCGATCAGCAGGAATGGCCGTAACAAACCGGCACCGGTGAGCATCGAACCCTTCCCGGGTCGCAATGGTGCGCTCATACCGGGAGTTCGTCTTGCCAGTGAACCGCTCACGGTGAACGACCACACCCTCACGCAGGAACTCGACTTCAGCCGATCCCAAGAGCTTTGTTACGATTACTTTCATAGCGTCACACGAAGCTAAAGGCCGCCACTGACAGGACGATGATCACAAGCGCGATCCCGCCGAACAGGGTGACAGTCTTGGAGGAGTTGGTATTCGAAGCCATGGCGATGCCCTCGGCGCATTCCGCGCCACAATTTTGGAATTACGAAAACGTGGCGCGGATTACTTGCTCTGGCTGCGGACGATCTGCGCATCAACCTGGTCAGCGCAGGTGTCCAACAGCCGAACCGCCTTGTCTTTCAGCTCCCACACGTCGCCATTGAGGCGAAGGTCTTCATCGCTGTCGTCGATGCGCTCGCATGGGATCAGCTCAGGGGCTTCAATCCTTATGGCCTGGGTCTTTGTCACCACCGCCGGCTTTGCCGCGCAGGCCGTCAGGAAGAGGCTGAGCAGCCCAGTCACGAACAGGCTTGCTGTTGCGCTTGAGGTTTTCAAAGTTCTTCTCCGCCTTCTCGGCTTTGTCCTGGCTGACCTTGAGGCGCTTTGCCAGGTCTGCCTGGTATTCAGCATTACGCTTTGCTTCAGCGCGCAGCGTAGTGATGGTCGCCTGGCTTTCGAGGTTGGCGTCGACCGCCTTCTTCTTCTCGCCAGCTTCGAAGGCCACCTCTCCACGCAGTGCGACGACGCGTGACTGCTGAATGCCGATGAGCAGCAGGCCGACCAGGGCGATGATGATTGCAGCAGCAAAGGCCCTCATGCTGCATCCGCCTTGCGACCGAGGAAGCGGGTCACCATCTCGCGAATAGCAGTTACGCCGAGGAACCCAATAGTCCCTCCAGCAGCAACCGACAGGCTGGGCGGCCAGGTCATCCACTCAATCACGCTGGACGCAACAAGGCTCAGCGATCCGCAGATCAGCGATTCGAACAGGATCCGACGCTTACTGGTTTCCTTCGCGTCATACATGACTCGAAGCAACGATACGGTGATGGCCATGATTGCGCCCTGCCAGAGCGGATTGCTCAACGCCAACCAGATCTTGGCCCAGGTGTCTGGCTTATCAGGCATGGTAGGCATCCGGGTTGCTCCCTCACGGGGAGATTGATAAATCCGGCTCCAGCAGCACTCCCAGCCATAGCAATGGGTGTGGTGGGGCCGAAATGGTTGGACTTGATACATCCGGGAAAGCATCCACTTGGGTAGCGGCTTTCCTCGGAGGTACAAAAAAGCCCGGCGCATATGTCCGGGCTTTTTCTATTGCTTTCAGGCGTATTCAGAAGGGGGTCATGCCGACGCCATCAGGGGCAGGCTTGGCCGAGGCCATCACGAAGTGGTTGCTGGATGCGCGCAGGTTGGAGGCCAAACTTTCATCAGTGGTCTGGCTGCCCGTTCGCCACATGGCGAGGGTCAGTTCCAGACGCTGCATGGCGACACCTTGCGGCTCGGCGTGAGCGGTCAGATAGTGCGCGGTGCGGTAGGCGATCGGCTCGGCGAATGCCGACAGGGAGAAACAGGACAGGCAGGCGGCGAGCGCCAGGCCCAGGTAAGCGGACATTCGCTTCATCATTCGGCATTCCTTTCGGTGGGTTTCTTTGGGCAATAAAAAACCCGGCGCGGTGGCCGGGTTTTCTTGGATCATTGAGTAAGTTGCCGAAGGCAAAACTCTAAAAGTGGCGAAATCATGCCATGAGCCGCACGGGAACGCAATAGGCCCTCATGCGGCCTCGCGCATTTCGTAAATTACCGCTGCTACGGGGCTCAATGCGCGGCGGTCCAAATCCTCGCAGCACTCGAAGATCAGCTGCAGCACGCCACCCCAGTCCCGCTCCCAATTGCACGACTCCAGACGCACACCGTAGAACTGCCACATCCACGCCCGGAACTTCTCGGGGTTGGCCAGCGCGTCTTCGTTGGCCGACTGGCCGCCCTGGTGCATGTGCTGATACCGACGCAGAGCGCCCTTCACCACAAACTCCAGTTTCTCCCGCTTGGCGGCCGTCATCCGTGGCGACCGGTTTTGCACCATCAGAAACACGACCTCTTCCGCTGCCTCACGGATGTCGTCACTTTGCTCGGCGGCGTACATGAAGTCGCCGAATACGCGGATCTGCGGATGCAGCCTGGCAATGGCCGACTGGATGTGCCCCGCCAGTGCGCCATGCACCGCGTGGTTCGCCGTTGGACCGCGCTCGGTGTTCTGCACTACCACGCCAAGCTGCACAACGTCAGAGGTCTGGCCGGGAGCAGGGTTGTACTTGCAGTCATGCCACGCCTGGCGCGCTGAGTTGATTTTCATGCCGCCACCTCCGGCTTGCGAAATGCCATTGTCAAAATGAAGAACGTAGTCATGAAGCTTGCTGCGGCCAGAACCGTGTGATCGGTGGCAATCATCGCGTACAGACTGAAAGCTGAACTCGGCAAGCTGATCCAGAGCCGAGAACGCACCTCGGCAGCAGCCTCTTCTTTGACGGCGCCACAAAGCAAAGCCAGCCAAGCGATACCGGTCATCACGCACATGACGTAGAAGGCGAATTGGTGAAGCGACTCAACTCCCGACAAAAGAGCCGCACTGAACGAAACACTGATTAGCGTGGAAATAAGCTTTTTGATCATGCTGCAGCCCTCTTCAGCTCTCTGGTCTTTGCCCGGTATTCGGCGGTCATCGCCTTCAACTCGTCCACGGTGTACTTCTTGGCCTCATGAGGGCCTTCCAGCCACTCGACGGCCTCGGCGCCAACCTTCTTGATCAACCCCGGCCGATACCCCAGCAGATTCCCGGACTTGCCCATGTTGCAGTTGCGATTGCATTGAAGATTTACGTTGAGGGGCTCAAAGCGAAGCTCGGGCGCCGCCGCTGTCGTCCTGTAGTGGCCCGCGCAGTACTGAACGTCTGCCGTCGTGCCGCAACTGATGCAGGGCTGTCCCGCGTCACGCGCCCTGATCCAGGCGTTGAAGGCATGCTGGGTGTCCTTGAGATGATCCGCCCTGCTCTTCAGCTTCTCCTTGCGAACCTTGATGTCCCGGCGCCCTACTTCGGCCAAGGCCTTCCCGGCGATCGCCCGCCCCTTCTCCGACTGACCATGAGCAATGGCGCACTCGATCTCGCCGCACACTATCTGGCCATTGCGCGCGGGCACGAACATCACCCGACACTCTGGGCAGCGCTTGCGGCGCGGACCGCACGATGTGAGCGGGGTTTTGCGCTGTAGTGGGGTGCGCTTCATGCCGAAACCTCGACCAGACGATTATCGAAGGAGGTTTCACCGACTTCATGCCGATACCCGAACTTCAATTCAAACGCCTCGATATCCAGATCACAAAGGCATTCGTCCGAATCCATGGCGGTATCGCTGATTGTTGGCAGATCCCGAACAGCACACCCGACAGCATCAGCAAGGCCGCCAGCGTTATGCACTTCGGCAGCGTTGTCATGGAGCGGGGTCACTTCAAACCAGATGCACATCAGACACCTCCTTGGCTTTCTGCTGCTCGGGGGTGAAGTCGCCGCGCAGGGGCATCAAATGATCCGGATTGGCGATAGCCCACCCATCGCTACCGCACCACGACACCAAGCCATCACCAACAACAACCCATGCGTTGCCAACATCGCCGTTTTGAATTCGGCAATTATCATTCGGGTCGCGCCATGTGCTGATTTGCTCGGGCTCCAGAAGCTCAACCAGCTCGCACACCCTGCCGATGTTATTGGTCAGCGTGTGAGCACCCACAATCAGTGCCAGGTCGCCCGGCTTGAAGTTATGGCTCATGCGGCCTCCTTGAATGCTTCGAACTCAGCCATTTCGGTCAGGCGCTCTTCAGTGAGCGTCGGCCAGTCATGCAGCACCAGGTACGCGCAGCACTGGCGCCAAAAATCTTGGAATGTCTCCTCCCCCATCGAGTCGTAGGACAGGCTGCGGGGTGTCTTGCGGGTGAGTTGGCCCAGGCCAGGGATGTCGAATGCTTCCTCGTCGCAGTACACGCCCGACTCCAGTTGCAGGGCCTTGATCGCGTCGTGGGACTGCTTGCCGGAGAACCGGTCGATGTTCTGACTGAGAACCCGGCCCAGACCGTGGACCAAACCGTTGAATCTTGGGTTGCGCGGCTGCTTGAGGTCGGCGCGGATCTTCGCGTTCATCTTGAATTCACGCTCGCGGAGGATCGATCGGTCAGCATCGGAGGACGGCACAAATGCGGCGACCTCCTTGCCGGTGGCTGGATCGACCAGACGGCGCAGCACCAGGTACACGGGCATTGGGCGAGGCCTGGCTGGCTTAGTCATGGCGCCCACCTGTGTTGATCTGTGCCATTGGCGTGATGCCTGGGATCATGTTTGCCCGACGGATCAGGACATTTGCTCGCTGATGCGGCACACCAGTCGCATCAGACACGCCATTGCGGTGGCCGTGCATGTACGCGGCGTTGCGGCGCTGTGGCAACAGCCCGTCCTTGCCGCGCATGTAGCCCTGGACCATTTCCCAGTCAGCTTCGGTGTAGCTCTCTGGCTTGGCGTAGGTCATGACTGCTCCCCCTTGCCCTTGGCGGCGAGCAGGTCGTCGCACTTCTTCACGACTGAATCCAGGCTGGCTTGGCGCAACGGACGGTAGGTCGCCATGCACTGGCGGTGCTCGTCAGCCTCGGTGTTCGCTGAGTCGCGCAGGGTTTCGAACAGCTCTAGCGGGCATGAAACCATCGGCTGTGCGGCATCACAGTTCTGGCAAACACCGCCATTGGCATCCATGAACCCGGCGCCGTAGCTGTTCGCTGCATGGCCATCACCACAGGCGCACCATATGATTTCTTTGCTGGGCGCAAGCTTGAGCAGCGCCTCGTTCTCGGCCAGCAGCTCAAGCGCAACCTCGCCCACGGTCTTCTCGCCCAGGAATTCATCCAGCGCCTCGGTGTTTCGCTTCCAGTCGGCGCAGTCGGCACGGAATGACGCTGCTTCGGCCCAGAGCAGTTTCTGAAGTTGTTGCTTGTCGATGGTCATGTCCGCTGCTCCGCTGCTTCTGCGATCAATGCCATGCGCTCCGACTTCCGTGCCTGGAGCCACGCCTCTGACGTTCGATCCTCAGCGCTGCCCTTGTCGACCCACTCCCAAACCGGGCGGCCGTTGCTGACCATGTAGGCCCGGTACATGGTGCTGTACTGCTGCTGGCGGATTTGCTGGACGCCACGGCCCTTCAGGAAGCGCTCGTCGCCGGCCTGCGGTTTTGGTTTGGCTGGTGCGGTGCTGTAACGAATGCTGGTAACCGCCATGTCAAAAACCCTCCTTGCCGCGCTGCGATTCCCACTCGAACGGGATCACAATCACGCCGCCCTCCCGAAGCCTGTCTGCGCAGCGTTCTCCGATAGCGTTGGCCAATGCCTTAGCGTCGAGATTTGAAACGATGATGGTGGGACGCAGTTCTTCGTAGCGGCCGTTGATGATGGCGAACAAGGTCGTCAGCTCGAAGTCGCTGGGCTTCTCCTTGCTCACGCCTATCTCATCGAGGATCAGCAGCGATGGGCTGATGAGGCTCGTGAGGATCTGGCTTTCGCTCTTGTCGCCCGTGTGGTCGTAGGTTGCGCGGATGGCCTGGAGTACCGAGCCGATCGTGCGGTACACAGCCGTGTCGCTCGACTTGGCCATGATCTCGTTGGCGATCGCCACGGACAGGTGCGTCTTGCCGGTACCGGGCTTGCCCAGCAGCAACAGGCAGCGGCCGGCGGCGGCGATCTGCTTGAACTCGGCGGCGTACCCGATGCAGGTCTTCAGCGCCTTCTGCTGCTCGGGCGTATCGGCGATGTACCCGGAAAACGTCTTGCCGGCGAAACGCTTGGGGATCAGCGCGGCGCCCAGCTTTTCCGCCATGCGCATACGCAATGCCTGGGCTTCCTGGGCCTCTTTGCGTGCGGTTTCTTCCTCGTTGCGGATGCGGCTGCACTCTGGACACCCGGTCTTGAACTCCCGGCCGAAGATCACGTTCACCTGCTGCGGGAACTGGCCGTGGTCTTCACACACTCCTGTGGTTTGCTGGGGTGCTGGGGCAGTGCTGGGCATCGAAACGGTGTTGTCAGAACGCATAGGACCCGTCCTCCCGCTCAATCAAGCCGGACTTGTAATCACGCTCAGCGAAACCGGTGTGGCGCGACTGAGTGGCAGGTGCCGGTGCGGATTCCGCCAGGCGCTTGATCACCCAGGACGCCTTGAATCCCTGCCATCCAGAATTCAGCGCTTCGGTGATTGCGTCCTCGGCGGTGATCCCTGCCTCGGCGCACTTGGCCAGCTCAGTGTTCACGGTTGACCAGACGGTGGCGGTCACTGCGGCGCGCTTTGCCTTGCGCTGAGTCAGCCAGTCGGCCAGCAGTTGCTCAGGGACATTGTGCGGGTTGTCGGCCAGCAACTGGGCCATGCCGAACGGAGCCTTGCGATCAGGCTTCGCCGGTTCGGGTTTTGGTTGGGGCGGATTAATCTCTTTCGAAGAAAGAGTTAATAGGGGTTCTTTCTTTGTATAAAGAAGGGAAGTTGCCGTTTTGGTCTCACTCGCATCAGGTCTCAGTGAGACGATTTGGGCTGAGTGAGACGTTTTGGTCTCAGTGAGATTGGATGGTTTTTCTTCGTAAAAGGACCATTCACGGGTAGGCGAAATGCCAATCTCACCACGGCTACCACCGACGCGGTAAATGATCTTGCGCTCGAGCAGATGGCTGATTGCCTTCGAGGTAACGTCACGGCGCATGTTGGTCAGCCTGCCCAGTTCATCAGCAGTCAGGCGGCGAGTCTCAAGTTGAAAGCCGATCGTTTGGCGGGCAATAGCCATCACAACGCGAAGCTCTCTGGCCGGCAGATCGACTGTCGACAGAGACTCCATCAAATTGTTGTCCATTCGGGTGAACCCCCGAGGGTTGTGTATCGGAACAATGTTTGGCATGATTTCTCTCGCTAACCGCTGTAGAAGAAGCCACCCTCGTCCGGTGGCTTTTTTTGTGTTTGAAATTCAGGCGATGGATTTCAGTGCAGGTTTGCCGTTGAGCAACTGCTCAGCGCGGCGCCCCAGCTCCCCCGCCTTCGCCTCAACCTGACGGCACTGCTTGGCGAACGCTGGCAAGTGCGGCAAGTCCTGCTCGCACATCACTTGGTCGTCAAAGACTTCGCTGCCGGTGTCGATCACATCGCCGAGCGCACGGATCAGCGCGCCGAAGCTTTTGTTGGCGCATTGGTCGCTGGTCATCTGACGGGCGCCGGTCAAGCCGTGGCGGCTCGCCAGCTCGTTCAGGCAGTGGTCGCGGAATTCAGGCTCAAGGGCGTTGACCCACGACTCTTCCAGCCAGGACGGCATTTCCTGATCGCCGGAAAGCCAGCGCTGAACACGCTTGAGCCAGCGGCCGGTAGCCTTAATGAACTCGCCCACGTCGTTCAGGCGAGCCAGCTCTTCGAAGTCCGGGACTTTCGCGTCTTTGATCTTCGCGGCGGGCACGGTCAAGTAGATCTCACGGCTCAGCGCCTGGGCGAAATCATCCTGGCTCAGGCTGGTGCGAGCGATCTGGTTTGCAGCGTGGGCGACCAGCACCTGATCACGGGTTTGTACGGTGTGTCTGGAACTGGACGTTTGCATAGGGACTGCTCTCTTCTAATCTGGCTTCAATGGAGCGGCGGACGGGGATGTCAGGCAGCGGACTGCTGCGAAGCCTCAACAGAGGCCGGAGCGATCTGGCCCCACGGAAACGATGGGCAAAGGTCGGTGCGGTTTACGACGCCACCGGTCAACGCTTCGATTTGAACTGCGCGCTTTGCTGGTACCGGGCGCTCACCGGAGCACCACTGATTAACGGTGGGTGCAGTGACCTGCAGCAGGCGCGCCATTTCCACCTGACTACCCAGCAAGCGAGATGCTTCTTTGGCCGCTTCTGCTGATTTCATGAGTTCTCTCCTGGAGATTTGTGTCGAATATAAGGCATTACCTTATCACGGGCAAGCCATTGCCTAACCAACTGCGCAATAGGCTTAATTAGGCAATGCTTACCGGACCGGAATTAGGCGCAGCCATTGAAGCTGCGCGGATCGCCAAGGGCGTATCGAAAAAAGAACTCGCAGACGACTTCTCCGTGAAGCCTCCGTCGATACAGGGCTGGGTGAAAAACGGCAGGATCGACAAGTCGAAGCTGATGGACGTGATCGCCTATTTCTCCGATGTCGTTGGTCCTGAGCACTGGGGTCTGCGTCCAGGCTTTTCATATGAAAATATTGGAGACGGCGCCAGAACTGGCGTTTTAGTTGCGGAGCCAGAGCCTGCTTCGACCGTCGTCGAGAAGTTCCGAGCAATGCTTGCTGGGAAGCGTCTTGGCGAAGACAAGCTAATGAGGCTTCTGGCTATTGCGGAAGATGACGCTCTGGGCGAGCCAATGGGCGGATTGGTGCATGACGCCTACCGGCCTGGAAAGGTCGGCGACGAAGTATGGATTGCTCACTACGACGTGCGCGGAGCTCTGGGCGGCGGTGAAATCGCTCATGACTTCCCTGAGATGCTCCAGGACGTGCGCGTCAGCCCTTCCCAGCTCCGTGCAATGGGCGTCGAGTTCAAAGAGCACTTCCATCTGAAGATGATCACCGGCTGGGGCCAGTCCATGACGCCTACCATCAAGCATGGCGATCCACTGCTGGTCGATGTCAGCATCAAAGAGTTCGTTGGCGACGGGATCTACTTCTTCTCTTACCAAGGCTTTCAGTACATCAAGCGCCTGCAAATGAAGGGCAAGGACAAATTCAAGATGCTGTCGGACAATCGGAAGCACAAGGCCGAGGATATCTTTCTTGATGAAACGTACATCCAGGCACGTGTTCTGCTCGTCTGGAATGCCAACCTGGTGTGACCCGTGCCCCTTACCAAACCCAACCAGCAGCTGCGCCGCGACCTAGCGATACTGGGTTAAACGCTGAAAACCGGACCTGTACAGGAGGTAAGCCATGGGTCACTCCGCTGATTATCAAACCAAGCTACATATCGAACAGCTTGAGCAAGTGGTCCAGACGCTTTTGGACCAGGGCAAAAAATTCAGAGAGGGTGGGCTTGGTGAGTTGGCGGACACGGCCGAGGACCAGGCTGCGCAACTGAAACGCGTCATAGCTGATCTCAGAAAGCTGATGGAGAAGTAGGTATGCCCCTAACCAGGCCCAACCAACAGCTACGCCGCGACCTGAAAGAGGCTGCGGCCTTACTCAAGTGGTCAGGCGTCGATCTGATACAGGCCGCTGTTCGATTGTCCGAGGCTGGGCAGGAGGCCGAAGCTGGCGAGCTGCTGAAGATTGCAGCGAGCTACCAGGATGCAGAGGACAAGCTGGCGGGGTATGCGGAAGAGGTGAAGGCGGGAAGGATTGTGCGGGGGGAAGGATGAGCCAGCTTGAACAAATAAAACACCATCTTTACACTAGGTGTAATGACGTCACTTGACGAGATTTGCACCTTGATCTAGAGTAGCGCCATGGACGTTGAATTTGACGATGATGACCTGGATAGGCTTGAGGTCGAGGCCCGATTCACAGCAGGTCATTCACAGGATGTGGTCCGCGCCTACCGAAGGCGTATGCAGCAAATCCGAGGGTTTAGTGATGAGAGAGATCTCTATGCTCTGAAGTCCCTGCATTGTGAAAAATTGAAAGGAAGCAGAGAAGGCCAGCATTCGATAAGACTAAATTTACAGTGGCGTCTAATTCTGGAAATCAGAGGAAATCACCCCTGCAAAGTCATCGGAATCGTTGAAATAGCCGACTATCACTGACAGGAGAATTATTATTATGAGCGCACGCGTGCCTGCTGAAGTGTTTCCGCCAGGAGATTTCCTGCGGGAGGAGCTGGAAGCGCGAGAGTGGAGTCAGCAAGAGCTTGCAGACATACTGGACCGCCCGCCGCGCCTTATTAGTGAGTTGATCGCTGGGAAGCGAGCCGTAACGCCTGAAACTGCGAAAGGGCTTGCCGAAGCTTTCGGAACGTCTGCTGAATATTGGATGAGCTTAGAGAGTCAGTACCAGCTGTCTAAAGTTAAGACAGAGAACAGCAGCGTCGCTAGAAAGGCGAATTTGTATAGTAAGTTCCCGGTACGGGAAATGCTGAGGCGGGGCTGGATTCAAGCAAGTGAAAATCTTGATGTTCTTGAGCAAAGGTTTTGTGACTTTTTCAACATTCCTACGCTACAAGACAATCCAAATCTGACCCACTACGCAAAGAAAACGGATGTAGCTTTAGATGTTAACGCTCTTCAGCTTGCATGGCTCTTCCGTGTCAGGCTTATGGCTGATAGGCAGATCATCACGACTTATAAAAGAGAAAAGCTGCTAGCCGCCGTAGAAAGCTTGAGAACTCTCCTGCTCTCCGCTGAAGAAGCTAGACATGCCCCGAGAATTTTAGCGGAGGCAGGTGTTCGACTCGTGTTTGTCGAGGCGATATCGGGCTCTAAAATTGACGGCGCCTGCTTTTGGTTATCAGACGACAAACCGGTGATCGGCATGACCTTGCGTTATGACCGGATAGATAACTTTTGGTTTGTATTGCGCCACGAGATTGAACACGTTCTGAGGGAGGACGGGCGGCACTCAAGCATGCCGATTGTTGACCTAGATTTAGGGTCTTCTGATGGCGAACTGGAAGAGTGTGAAAAGCTTGCCAATGAGGCTGCGCAAGAATTTTGCGTTCCTACTAAGCAGCTAAATGATTTTGTGTCTCGTGTACAACCGTACTTTTCAGAGCAGAAAATCACATTGTTTGCTCAAAGAATTAAGGTGCACCCTGGAATAGTTGTCGGTCAGCTTCAAAGAAAGCTCGATCGCCATGACTTCCTAAGAAAGCATCAAGTTAAAGTAAGGGGTTTCGTCCTACCGTCAGCTGACGCTGATGGCTGGGGATCGCTTTCAAGCTGATGGAGTATTTATGACTGCTTATTCCAACCAGATAAAACTGTATCTCGAAAGATACAAAAAAGAAGTCGGTGATGATGGCTTGATTGATGCCCACGCCATTGCGGCATGGGCTTATAAAAATGGCCTGCATAAGCCGAATACTAAAACCATTATCGACGCAATTGCTTCAGATATCTCTCAAGCTTTTCGCGAAGAATACAGAACCAACAAGAATGGTCAGCGCTACCGGGCAAAGCATGCCGTCAGATCAAAGAAAGGGAATAAAACACTTTCGCTCTGGGCTGACATAGATGATGAGCAGGCACCTCGCGAGCACTTCGTCAGATCCTTCGCTCAACGCAGACAGCAAATTGTCGGCGATTGCTATCAGTTGAAAACTGACGTAGATGTCTACAATATGAAGGATCGCGCCCAAGAGCCGATCCAAATTGTTCTCGACTTCACGTACGACGTCGAGGAGCTACAGCTTCCTTTCCAGGACAACGCTGCAGCTTAAAGGAAGCCCGGCCCAGCGCCGGGCTTCTTGTATCTGCCCTCCCCGATCTGAATCCGTAGCCCGCCAATGGTGGCTGTACGCCACGAATGGTAGGATTGGCGAAATTTACAGGAGTTTTCTATGCGCGCACTGTCTGTCGTCTTCGCGGCTGCCCTTTTCTTGCCATCAATCGCTTTTGCAGGTCAGCTCACCGAGAAAGTCGATCGCTTTAACGGCTCAAAGCAAGTTGCATGGGAGTCGTTCTCCGATCCAGGCCGTGGATACTCTTTCAACGTATACGCACACTATGCTGACGCAAAGGACGCCAAGCCGTATGGATACTACGCGCTGCTGGTCCCGCCCTTTGGTGCCAGCTCATTCAGCGACTGTCACCACAATCAGTGGCTGGTCGATGGCAAGCCGGCGCGCAACCTCAATGGCATTTACGAATCCATGGGCGGCTCACAAACCTTCAGGCTGGAGCTCCAGAGAGCAGACCTTGAATCGATTGCCTCGGCAAGTTCTGTGGAATTCAAGATCTGCAATTCTGAAGGTTCGATCAGCGCTTCAGATCTGGCTGGAGTCAAGAAGCTGGTCGAATCTACAAGGTAGCCCCAAGCCAAGAGCCGACTAGCCCGCCTCTGAGCGGGCTTTTTTGTGCCTATCAGAAAGGCGCCACCTCTTCCTCCAGATCAAGCTCCGGCTCGCCCTTCCCTGCCGATTCGACTTCCTGCTGCTCCCATCTGACCGTCACGCTTCCGTCGTCATTGAGCGTCAACTCAAGCTCGTCCGTCTCCGCGATCACGCTGAGCACCTCTTCCCACTCCCGATCCCCGTCCGTGTCCAGGCGATGAATCGTCACCTCCCGCCGCTCCTGGGCGATCGGGTGATTGATCATTGATGAGACGCGCAGCCCCAGGCGCGCCATGCCGCTCATTTCCTGTCGTGCTGCCGGTACCGCCTGCTTCTTTGCCATGAAATACCCTCCCGGTTAAATGCTGTATATCCATACAGCTTAGGCAAAGCTTATATCAGCCCCGATCTGAATGTCACCACTAAAAGCGGAATAACCAGCAGGAGAAATTTCTTTAAATAATTAGGCATTACCTATTTACAGATGATTAGGCATTAGCTTATCTTTGCTCCGTCGAGTCACCCAACAGGGACTCGCCAGGGCCTAACAAGACCCACCGCTCTTTAAACCTGCCAAGCAACACTCCGCCCTACGCCTCGGCAACAGCCCGGCAATAAGCCTGGGGGAGATAACGAAGCACAGCGATGCTCCCCTGCTCGACTTATCGGCAGGCTGGTTTGCTGGGAACACCCACAGATTTACTGATGCCGCTTCTATGAGGCGGCATTGTTGAATTCAGCGGAGGCAAGACGATGAGCGTTAAAGATGTTGTAGATAGCCAGATCCAGAATGCGCGTATCTGCCGAAGCCGGTACGTAACCATGAGTGAGGTCGGCTGGTTGGTAGGAGGCATAGTTTTCTCGCTGAAGCACTCGATGAGCGTAATCAGCGACCCCGCTCAATTCTCCCAACAGGCATGCGCCTACGTGCAAGAGCTTGAGAATGCCGGCCAGCAAGAGGCTGCAGTCAAGGTTTCCGCCTGGATAGATCAGCTACCACAGCGGCACGATCTGTTCGCAGCATGACGGACCTTTTCACTGATGCCCATCCAGAGCGGTGGGCATTGGAAATCAACGGAGAGCAAGACAATGAGCAGACCCCACTACTTGTTCGAACTGGATGATCCGGAGGCGACTGATGCGGATTACGAGGCCGGAACAGGCCCAGGCAAATACAAGGTTTTTGGATGGCGCGGCGAGGTGATCGACGTAGTTGAAACGCTGGACGAAGCGGAAGCGCTCGTTGCCGCGAATCGCTGAGTAACGCGGACCTTTTCACTGATGCACCTGGTGACGGGTGCAGCGGGAAAACAACCGGAGCATGACCATGCGAATCAACGTGTATAGCCAGGAGCTGACCAGTGAAGTGGTCGAGATCCAGAAGCTTTCAAATACCGGCCTGACCTACAGCGCCGTCCAGATGATCCTGCACAGCAGCGAGCGCCTGCACCATCCGCCAGAAGACGATGACCGCAGCGCCGTGACCTTCTGGCTGCCGAAGTCGCGCAAGCGCCGCATGGAGCTGGCCGACACCTTCCGCCGAATGGCCTTGGCGGTTGAACTGGCACCGCTGGAAACCGGCCTCGACTGAACAACCAGCGCCACGACAGCCTGTCGTTAACTGCCCGATCCTCTCTATGAGAGCGCATTGGAGTGTGATCTGGTACTCGCATATTTCGTCGGGACGACTGCGAGTTAAACGGCAGCGAAAATGTAACGCCAGATCACACCCCGATGCGAATCAATAGGTGGCCACTGCCTTCCCAGTGAGCGAACAACAGGAGATACGGCCATGAAGTAGATCAACGATTCACCCGCGTGGCGTAGCAAGCCTGAAGGCTTCGCCAAACACCCTAACAGGCAGCGGAAAGCAGGGCCGACGATGTCACCGCGCATCAGCCAGGGAGCTGGCAGGCCCAACCCAAACGAAGATGAACACCGCAGGCGAGTCCGAGGGCATAGCTGGCCAGACTCGATACATCCCGGGCAGTGCCGGGCGCCTGCACCCTTCCCCACCTCTACCCGTCAGCACTCCTCCCGAATGGTGGAAATCCATGAAGCGCTCAGAATTCAGAGTCGAGCTGATGAAAGTCATGCCCGGCTATAGCTGGACCGTTCATAAAGGCAAAGATTCGGACACTGTTTTCATCGCGACCGGCATTCAAAGCAGCGGCTCTAACCGCCTTTCGACTCTGCACGTAGAGCGGCGCGAGGATGATCGCGGCATCAGCTATCAAGCTAAAAGCGCAGGCTACGGCACGCGGGCTCCATGGCTGCATACCGCAAGCGATGCGACTCTCGCCCGCGCTCTTCGCTCCCTACAAGAGCATTACGAGCGCATCGCCAGACAGTACAACGCCCACGCCATTGACCTGCAGACGGGCCGCAAAACGGTATCAGTGCCCGCCGCCTAAACGAATTCAATTTATCCGTCAGCACTCCTCCCCCGCGCCCATCGGCAACCAGCGGGAGGAATGAGTGTTGACGAATACAGGTGAACCAAAAGAGGAATTAGCGATGAAAGCTGGAAATCGCATCCGAGTATCGACGTACATCATGGGCTACGAGTCCGGATTCGAAGACTTCACGGTCGAGGAATTCCGCTACTGCCTGGGCATCTTCAAATCCGATCAACACCGCACCGCAGGCAACTTCACGCCGCTGTGTGAACTGTACGAGCGCGGCCCCGAATCCGAAAACGACTACATCCCGAACTACGGGAGCTACGTCACTAACCTTGTTCAAGGCTGGTCCGATCTGCCCGCCTAACCGGGTGAACCAACGAATGGAGAGAGTCATGGAAACTAAGCACACGCCGGGGCCATGGCGAATCGGCACGCCCGGCCCGAATGGTTGCTACACCGTGGGCACCAAGCGCGGCCTGATGACGGCGATGGTTGCTCACAGCATCAATGAGCCGGATCAAGCCGAGCAGGCCAACGCAGACGCCAAGCTGATCGCCGCCGCGCCGGATCTGCTGGCAGCCGCAATAAAGGTTTTGAACGGACTGAACGAGCGAATCGACTCGGCGACCGAGAACCGAACGGCCACTCCAATTTTCGATGGCATTGCCGATCTGCACGACGCAATCAACAAAGCCACCGCCTAACCCCAAACACTGGAGGTCGCCATGAGCGATTGGATCAGGGTTGAGGACATGCTCCCGGAGAACAACACCCACGTACTGGTTTCGTGTGTTGGTGGGAATGTCGATATTTCCTTCTTCTGCCTGAACCGTGAGTTTCTGCGTGGCACCGGCAATAGCTATTCGAGAAGTAGCCTGGGCAAGCCATCAGGATTCTTCCAGATCAGCCACCAGTACGGCTACCAAATCACCCACTGGCAGCCACGGCCAGCACCAGCAACCGAATAACGCCACCCTGGAGGCGACCATGCACCCTGACATCCAAATGCGCCGCGACATCGTCGACGGCCTGCATCAGCGTTCCCGTCTCGCCACCATTGAGCTGTATCGGCTAATTGGTCGGCCTGAGCCAGTGGTCACCTTCCGGATGATGGTGAAGCCGGCGGGCCGCGACTTCTTCCATGTGGTGGATAGCCAGACCAATAAGGTCATGGGGTTCCATCGCAACCACAACGAAGCCTGCGCCCTCGCCCGGAGCCTGGAGAGCTCCCGGTGAGCCTCCAGCAGCGTGACCACGACACCGCTGTCTGCTGGATCAATGCGGAGCTTGCAGAGCTTGGCAGGGACGTAGGAAAGCCAAACGCGAGCGCAGCAGCGCGCTCAGCGATAACCCTGGCCTTCCTTCTGCGCGCCATCAGCGACACCGAGCAGCGGGAATTTCAAGCGCGTATTGACGACATCTACAAGTCCTCTCGCGCAACTGCTGCCTAACCCCATCCCCAAACATCGCCCGCGGCTACTTCTGGCGCCGTGATGGAGGCTCTATGTCTCAAGAAAGTGAATCACCCCTGTCGGCTGCCGATCTGCGGACGATTGCCCACGCCGCGCCCACCGCCAAGATCGAACGCGAAGAACTTGATGCTGCCCACCGCCAGGCTGAGCGGGAGCGCGTTGAGCGCCTTGGCGGTTCTGCAGAACTGGTGCTGGACCTGGAAGCCCGGCTCGCCACCGCCATCGATGACCGCAAGCGCGCACAGGTCGAGGCGAACTATGCCAAGAAGAAGTTGGAGCAGGTTTTCGAGTCTGTCAGCACCGCAGTGGGCCGGGATGTTCGCCAGCTCAGCGTCGTGCACCTCGGCATGGCATTGACGGCCAATCAATCGAAGTTGGTCACGCTGGCCGGCTACATCGACAAAGCGCGGACGCTGGATGACTTGGTGGTGCTCAAGCGAGTAGCCAGCAACCTGGGTGTGATTCAGCCGCAGACCATGGCGCAGTCGGCCCAGCTGATGGGCCTGAGCCACCGGAGGGCTGTATGAGCCCTGCAATGGCTGCCCAGTTCGACTGGATGAACGAGGGAGCCTTCTCACCGGAGCGATTCAGCGGTGACGAGCGCAAAGAATACGAAGAAGCCGCCCGCCGCATCCAGCGGCAGTGGGACAACCAACCAAACTGAGGAAACTCAAATGTTCAAGAAAGCCGAACGCAAGCAGGCCAAGCTACGGCTGGCACTTGCTGGGCCGTCTGGATCTGGCAAAACATATTCCGCGCTGCTCATGGCTAAAGGGCTTGGCGGATCAATCGCGGTAATCGATACAGAGCAAGGTAGCGCATCCCTGTACTCAGACATCGCCGACTTCGATGTGCTTGAGCTGCAGGCACCGTTCACGCCTGAGCGTTACGTAGAGGCCATCACCGCCGCAGAGGCTGCCGGTTACAACGTTTTGATCATCGACAGCTATTCGCACGAATGGACTGGCCCGGGCGGATGCCTTGAAGCGAACGAAGCGCTGGCTCACCAGAAATTCCGTGGCAACACCTGGGCAGCCTGGAACGAAACGACGCCTCGACACCGGCAACTCACCAACAAAATTCTAACCAGCTCACTGCACGTCATCTGCACCATGCGCAGCAAGACAGAAACAGTCCAGGGCGAGGGCAAGAAGATCGTCAAGCTTGGGATGAAGTCAGAGCAGCGCGACGGCACTGACTACGAGTTCACAGTTGTCCTTGATCTGACTCACGACGCGCACACCGCCTTGGCCAGCAAGGATCGGACAAAGCTGTTCGAGCAGCCTGAACTTATCGACGAGAGCACTGGGAGCAAACTTCTTGCCTGGCTCAATTCCGGTGTAAGCCCGGAAGCGCGCGCCAAGGAACTGCTCGTTGATGCGATAGCAGACATCGCCGGCGCATCTGACATGGTCGCGCTTCAATCGGCATTCAATGCGGCCAAGGCGATCGCCATCGGCTTTGATCACCTGGTTTCTCAGGTGGTCGCCGCCAAAGATAAGCGCAAATTAGAACTCAACCCCCAAGGGCAAACAGCATGACCGCATACATCTTCGACAGCGAAACAACTGGTCTCAACGATCCGCACCTAATTGAGGCGGCATGGCTCCAGCTGGAGAGCATCAGCAGCCTCGCGGTTACAGCTGACTTCCTCCAGCGCTACAAGCCTGGCAAGCCGATCGAGTTGAGTGCTCTGGCAACCAGCCACATCCTTGACGAAGAGCTTGCTGGCTTCCATCCGCATACCGACTTCAACTTGCCGAACGATGTTGAATACCTGATCGGGCACAACGTGGACTACGACTGGCACGTCATCGGGGAACCGGACGTCAAGCGCATCTGCACACGGGCACTGAGCTCAAAGCTCTGGCCAGACGCCGACAGCCACACCCAGTCCGCAATGATCTACCTGCACTACCGCGCCGAAGCGACGGGCCTGCTCCGCAACGCCCACGCAGCGCTGGATGACGTGAAGAATTGTCGGCTGCTGCTGGTGAAAATTCTCGACCAACTCGCTGCCGAGCTTGGGCGTCCGGTTAGCGACTGGGAAGAGCTTTGGAATATTTCTGAGGATGCGCGCATCCCCACAGTCATCGGCTTCGGCAAGCACAAAGGCACCGCCTTTGCTGACCTGCCCAGCGACTACCGGCGCTGGCTCCTGAATCAGTCAGACCTTGACCCATTCGTTCGGAAGGCGCTAATGCGCTGAGGGTGAATCATGATCAGCAACCACCTAAGCCTGGTAGAGCAACACCGCCAGGACGCTTAATCGATATCGGAGCGCACTGCGGAGTTCTTGGCCGCAGGCGGGACAGTCGCGCAGTTGCCAAGCCCGCCACGCAAACCGCTGCCACCGCCCCGCTCCACCAAGATCGATCCCGAAACCATCCTCAAGCGCCGCAAGCCGCCCATTACTCGGGCCGAGCGTGAAGCGCTGCGCAAACTCGCGGAGGCATTATGAGCAAGCGCAAGCCGCACAACCTCAAAGCCCGCATTGACCGGTCCTGCCGGTCGCTGCTGGCCTCCAACCACGTCGCGGTGGTGAACATCGACCCCAGCGGCCGCCAGGGCATGATCAATTGCAAGTCGCTCAAGAACATCGCACCGGGGAAGATCGGCCAGGCCGTCTGCGGCATTCCCCACCGGTGGACGATCTACCTCAGCGCCCTCTGCATCGACGCCCGCGGCGACCGCTACAGCAAGTCGGTGGAGGTGGCGCCCGATGGCGTCTACCTCTCCGACCACCTGGAAGACGTGATCGAGCATTGCTACAAGAAGCTGCGCGACGAGGCCAATCAAAGCCAGATGGTGGCTTCGGGCTGGATCGCCATTCCCGAAGCGATGTCCCTGGACGAGGCGCACGCCGCGCGGATCTTCGAAGCTGTCGGCGCTTGGCGCCAGGTGAAGGTCGATTCATGCGCCGCATAGCCCATATCAAAGCGATGTAGCAGTTCATTTGTCCAGATTCAGTACATGGTGCATCCGTAAGCCAATTATTTCCCGCAACCAAGCAGTGTGAAACTCCATTTCCTCCAGAGAAGTACCCTCAGCCAATCGATATTCAAGCTCTTTGTCCCTCGGCCCCTGACACACGACGCTAAAATAGCCATGACGGTCATAACTGGCTAACACGTAAGGGCTGATACAAATAATGTCGCTAAATGGCACCTGCACCTCGGTGGGCTTACGACCGCGACGGGTGACCGTGAGGGTAAGCAGTTGCTGGTTTTCGTCGAACGTGAAGGCCAGCACTCTAGCAGCAGAGGAAATCCACGCGAAGACCAGCCCCATGAGCACAACAGAACCACACAGGAACTGGATGAGCGACGACGTTGTGAGGCTAGACCCATCGCTGCTCGGTTCACCTGGTATCGCTTCGAACCCGAGAAGGAGCAAAATCGTCAGCACTAAGCCCGGCAACAACCAAAGCACCAGAAAGCTGAAACCCAAAATGGCCGCACCCGTGCTGCCAACGGTCAGTAAGTCCGGGTCGCGATGCCAAATAGGGGGGTGGGCGGCTGGGCTTTCAGTGCTTGACGCGACTTGAGGCGTTGCGACGCGGTGAGATGGACTTTGACGATTCATCTAGCAGGCTCCAGGGGTGCTGCGTAGACATTACCATTACTGCCAGACAGCCTGGCCCAGAGGCATCAGGCTTTTTCACGCCCTCCCCCAGCCCCCAAAAGCAAACACCATGCAATCAGGGCGCTAACGCATGGGCGTATATACCGGAATTGAAGAGGTAGGCCATGGCAAAGACTGTGCAGGAGCGCTCGGCAAAAACTGCCAGGAAGCGCGTGGTGAATGCCGAAGAGGAATTGCGGCTCAGGGTTCGACCAGGCACCCGCCAGGCGCTGGCCGATCTGATGGAGTGGTCAGGCATTACTGAGCAGGGCGAGGCGATGACGCTGATGATTCATCGTCTTCATGACCTTGGCTCAAAGTCCAAAGCGCTACTCGAACCGCCGCGCCACGAATTCGAGATATCCGAAAACGTGGCGCGGGAATTCCGCAATAAAAGCCTTCTCGCCATCCAGAAAGACCCGGGCGACGAGATCATCGAACCCGCATAACACACCCTACTCGCTGCATCCGGCCACCGGAGGGCGGCGCCTGACTGAGGTAACCGCATGAAAACCGAAATGATCACCCTGAAACACGGCGACGTGTCTATCAAGATGCCATCAAGTGCTCTGGCAAAACTGGCGATTGCCAGCTTTTTCGCCCAGGTGCTTCCGCCGGCGGCGAACGTTCAACCGGTAGCGCCTTCCACTATCCCGGAGATCGGCCAACCGTGGCCGGGCCAGGGCGGACTCAACGGCGGTTTCGTTCACGCCCGCGGTGAAGTGCCGGCGCACTACCTGATCATCGCGGCCAAGGACGTTGGCGATCACAAGTGGGGCGGTCGTGGCGTTGAGGTCAAAGGACTGAGCAAGACTGACGGCTACACCAACACCCAGGTGCTGATCGGCAACGATGACGAGCGAAAGTACCCGGCGGCGGATGCCTGCGCCGAACACCAGGCCGATGGTCACCGCGACTTCTACCTGCCCGCCGCTGCCGAACTGTACCAGGGCTGGCTGAACTGTCCCAAGGTGTTCGCCCAGGACTGCTATTACTGGTCATCGTCGCAGCGCTCAGCCAACTACGCATTCTTCATGTTCTTCGCTGATGGCGATCAGTACTACTACGGCAAGTTCCACGAGCTCCGTGTCCGCCCCGTCCGCAGATTCTTTATTTAATCCTTCATCCATTCGTTCTTGATCCGGCACACCAGGGCGCACAGCGCCTTTTTTGTTGCCTTCGAAAAGAGGAAGCACCATGTCCGCAGTTGAGAAAGCAGCACCAGCAGTAACCACTCCGGCAATCGGCCAGTCCTACGGCGGCGGTTTCGTCACCGGCATCACCCACGACCCGGTAACTGGCAAGCGCTCCTTGCACATCACCGCCGGCGCAGCGCATGAGTTGCTCGGCAAGTGGGGCGAGTACGGCGAGAAGATCGAAGGCGCCGATAGCTTCACCGACAGCCTGGCCAACACCCAAGCCATGGCAGCAGCAGGCAGTGATCTGGCAGCGAAGGTGCTAGCCCTGAACATCGAAGGCTTCACCGACTGGGCGATCCCGGCTCGCGATGTGCAGGAGCTGCAGTACCGCCACTTCAAGCCGACCACCGAAGAGAACTGGGAAAACTCGCGCAACGGTGACAACCCACATAGCGAGCCGGTGGGTCAGCTGTACAGTGCGGAAGGCCCGCTGCAAACCGTGCACACCGCCTTCCAAGAAAGTGGCGCCGAAGCCTTCCGCGACACCTGGTACTGGTCGAGTTCGCAGCGCTCAGCCGACAGCGCATTCTACATGTACTTCGATGATGGCCTTCAGACCAACTACTACAAGGGCCTCGTGCTCCGTGTCCGCCCCGTCCGCAGTGAATTTATCGATTAATTCGCTTATTTAATCCGGCCGCGTGCGGCCGGTTGCTTTGCTTATGGAGCTGTACCGCAATGGGAATGCACACCGATCTGTCGATCTACCGGGCGGCCATGGGTCTTTTGCACATGGCGACCATCCTGACTAGAAATATCCCGCGAGACCTCAAACAATCGCTGGGTAAGCGAGTGATCGACGAATGCATCGAGGTTGTGATGCTGATCGCCCGTGCAAACGCAACCCAGGACAAACGACCACACCTGACCTTGTTGGTCGAGAGGGTTCAAGTGGTCGAGTTCCTGATGCGCCTATTCAAGGACAGCCGATTCATCAGTGTCGAACAGCATGCTAAGGCGATAGAGGTAACAGCCTCCGTCGGCAAGCAGGCCAATGCCTGGAAACGCTCTACCCCAACCGCGCCCGCTACCTGAAGGTTACGGCTTTCTGGTCTGTGCGAATTGAATCTGGTCGTGCCGCTGACCTGATAGGTCACCGCCATGCGCACAAGGGATACCGCCGGTCTAAAGCGTCCGCGTAGGTCCTGCGCAGTTTCCTTGCTGATCGGCTATGCCTTCGGCTCGGCGACGTAGATAGCACGATAGGTCGCAGCGCTCAGCCAACAACGCATTCAACATGAACTTCGATGATGGCAATCAGAACAACAACGACAAGAACAACGAGCTCCGTGTCCGCCCCGTCCGCAGATTCGACTTTTGGCCCCTACCCGTTTCAGGATCTGGTCCAGGCCTATTACGACTGCCGACGCACCAAGCGCAACAGCGACAGTGCGCTGGCTTTCGAGATCGACCTGGAGCGGAACCTGATCCAACTACACGACGACCTGGTAGCCGGCACATACCGGCCAGGCCGGTCTATTTGTTTCGTGGTCACCCGACCGAAAGCCCGGGAAGTATGGGCGGCAGCCTTTCGGGACCGCGTCGTCCACCACCTCATGTACAACCATGTGGCACCGCGCTTCTACGCCTGCTTCATAGCGGACAGTTGCGCATGCATTCCAGGGCGCGGCACGCTGTACGCGGCCAAGCGTCTTGAATCGAAGATCCGGAGCGCCAGCGAGAACTGGTCGAAGCCCTGCTGGTATCTAAAGTTGGATTTGGCCAATTTCTTTGTCGCCATCGACAAGGCGGTGCTTCGCAAGCAACTAGAAGCGAGGATCACCGAACGATGGTGGCTGGCCCTGGCCACGCAGATCCTGATGCATGACCCGCGTGAGGATTACGAGACGCGCAGCCCGGCGCACCTGTTCAACCGGGTACCACAGCACAAGCGTCTGGTAGCGCAGCCCGCGCGCCTCGGCCTGCCGATCGGCAACCTGTCATCGCAGTTCTTCGCCAACGTCTACCTCGACGCCCTGGACCAGTTCGCCAAGCACACGCTGGGCGCCAAGCACTACATCCGCTACGTCGATGACTTCGTGTTCCTGCATGAATCGCCGCAGCAGCTAAACCAGTGGCTGGCAGAGGTCGAAGCGTTCCTGCCAAGGCTCGGCGCCAAGCTGAACCCCACAAAGACGATCCTGCAACCCGTGGATCGTGGCGTGGACTTCGTTGGCCACGTCATCAAGCCATGGCGACGCACCACCCGCAAGCGATCCCTGGCCCAGGCACTGAAGCGCACCGCCGCGGCGCCAGCCGAGGATCTGCGCCAGACAGCCAACAGCTATTTCGGGCTACTCAGCCAGGCAAGCCACAGTCATAGCGACCGAGCAGCACTTGCTCGCGTCGTGCTGAAGCGCGGCAACATCGTCAACGCGGCGATGACCAAAACCTTCCAGAAGAAGTAACTCCCCCACTGCACCGCCCGGGCGTGGCCCGGCAAGGACTCCCCATGCCTACAGAAAACCAAATCACCGCGCCGCTGCAGGTTGAGCGCTCCACAGTCACGAAGCTGGTGATCACCGGTGCGCCACGCCTAGACCCGATCACCGTGTTCCTCGAGGACTTCGGCCGGCGCGACTGCCCGATTGAGGCGAACCCGAACTACCAGACCGCTCAGGGCAAGATCACCATCAACTGCTGGGACAACAGCTGGAACGCTTACTGGGGCGGTATGGGCCCGCGCACCGTCGCGGAGTTTGTCGCCGACTGCGGCTGGGACTACGTCCTGAATTGCTTGGATCGCGGCATCAGTTCCACGGTGTTCAGTGGTGACGCGCTTCACGCCCTCGCCAAGAAGTGCATCGTCCAGCGCCGGCGGCAACAGACCGGCCGCCACGATTGGGAGTTGGGCGAGCTGAGCAAAGAGGAAGCCCGCGAGCTCTGGCAGGACATCGACGTTCTGCGCAGCATCGAGAGTCCGAGTGAATGCTGGCATCAAAGCGCGCTGCTGACCGAGTTGTTCGGCGATGAGTGGCACTACCCGCTAGACGGAAAGGCCGTCGAAGAGAACCACAAATTCACGTACCTGCGGCGGGTTGTCGAGGCCGTCCAAGCAGCGCTTCGTCAAGAACAGCAGCCGGTTGTGAATGCCCATGATCTGGTATCGATGGAGGCTGTATGACCGAAGTTATGCGCTACGACCTGGACAGGGACACTGACGAAATATGCGCGGACATGGTGCCGGCCGACGGTGGGCGGTACGTGGAGTCGACCGACTTCGACCGGGTCACAGCCGAGCGTGACGGCCTGCAACTGCTGCTCAACCAGCGCGACGAACAGGTCGAAAGCCTGGAGCAGCAGCGCGAGGCGGAATTGCGCAACGGGCAGGATATGCAACAGCGCCTGACCGCAGCGGATGAGCGCTGGGACGAGTTGGTCAGTGCGGTACGGTCAATCAACCGCAGCCCGCACTATATGGTCAAAGCGATTGACGACGACCAACCGCAGTACAGGCAGCGCAAGGAATGGATTGATTGGGTGCTTGAGCTTTGCGATGCAGCGCCTACATCCACTGAGCGATCCAACAAGGACTACGCCATCGAGCACGCCGAGTACATGGCCAAGTCAGCCGATGACGTGTTGGGGAAGTTCCAGGCATACGGCCTGGCCCTTCTGGCCGTCGATGAAGGCGGCGACGACGGTGAGGGCGAGTTGCTCGAGAATATCGACTCAGCTCGCGGTGACCTGCAAGAGTCACTGGTAGATCTGCGCAGCATGGTTTACGAGTTTCGCAAGCGCAGTGCCAAAACCCGGTAGGAGAACATCCGTACTCCACCCGCAAAACATGTAGCCCCTGCCCCTTCAAAGTCAGCCGTCATCGCTCTTTCGTGACTGCCTTGAACCTGCCCTTGGCAAACTCTCTGATTTTCTGCTCGTAATTGATCGGGTGCCTATCGGAGCCTTTAACCTGGCCCTATCGAGGCCCCTGGCGAGAGCGTTTGTCATGGTTTCTCCGGGCAATGAATCAGGCGCGTCCTCAAGAAGCATCATTCCATTAGCTCCGTAAACGCCAATGAATAACTCCGTTCTTCCAAGAAGCGACATGCGGACTTGGACGTTTAGCAGGGTGCCATCGGTCTGTCGCTCATCCACGGATCGAGTGTGAATTGCGGGGTCAGCCCAGCCCCAGAAAACCTTGCCTCTGTTCTTCATGTGAGCCGCTCTGAAATTAATGCGGCAATTATGGGACTTGTACGAATGTGAACGAAACACAAAGCAACAAATATTTATTCCTACCCCTCCCCCTTCAAAGTCAGCCGCTATAGCGGCAAGGACGAAGTCATGCCTGAAGAAAAGTTGATTGAACCCGCCGAAGTCGTGCGCGATGAGCACGGTTACTGGTATCACCCCGACATTCCGGATTTTGATGAGGACGCCGAAGCATGGAAGGCGTGGCTGGCCGTCCAGGGATTAACGGCGGTCGGATGGCACATGGATTCTGACTTGGACTCACACCCCTACTGGGAAGATGGCGAGGCTCATTGCCTCGGCTGGGAGCCAGAAACGCCACAAGCATACAACTGGTTTCTGCTCGGAATTTTCGACACGGATGACGGCCCGTATGTGCAATGGGCGACCCGCGAGGTGCAGCTATGACCGCGATCAAAGAACGCCCCATCCTGTTCTCGGCGCCGATGGTGCGCGCCATTCTGGAAGGTCGTAAGACGGTCACGCGGCGGGCAGTGAAAGGTTTCCAAATCCCTGCCGAGGACACCGCCATTCCGATTGGCGATCGTCAGCGTTGGAGCGCAATAGGCCAGCGAGACCCGCGCTATGGCTTCTGCGTATTTGGATCGACCGAAGCAGAGTGCGCAAAGGAACTGGAAGTGTACGCACCTTGCCCCTACGGCAAGCCAGGCGACCGGCTGTGGGTGCGCGAGACATTCATCGATCTGCGCGGTACCGGCGTTGAGCACCGACCAGACCCGGACGGCCCCCTCCAGCGCTACGCCTACGCTGCCGACTGCCGCCCTGGGTCACACAGCGACGAGGCAAGGAAAGACTTCGGCCTGAAGTACAAACCCAGCATTCACATGCCGCGTGCCGCCTCCCGCATCCTGCTGGAGATCACCGACGTGCGCGTCGAGCGGTTGCAGGACATCAGCGACGAGCAGGCCAAGGCCGAAGGCGTGCGCCTCTACACCGATCATGCTGAGCTGGGTGATTGGTGGCACGTCGAGGGGATCGAGACCTACAGCGCTGACCCGCTAAAATCGTTTGAGCTGCTCTGGTCATCCGTCGGCGGCAACTGGAATGCCAACCCGTGGGTCTGGGTGGTCGAGTTCAAGCGGGTGACGCCATGATCGCCACCCTATGGTTCGCCTACGTCTTCATCTACAAGAATCAACGTTGAACGACTGAAATACCTCAAACGTTGCGGTAGATGCCAAGGCGAGCAGTGGAAGGGAGGGGAGACAGTTTCGTCGCTGTAAGCATCATTGCTCGCGCCACACCGAAAGCAAGGGCTACGGTCATGGTCTCCCCTGGGCGCGCTTTGTAGTACTCCTCAAAAAGCATCCCCCCACTTCCGCTATAAGCGCCCACAAACAATTGAACAGCTCCCTCTCGAGAGGTGCGCACTTGAACGTCGATCTGCCCCCCATCTGGTAGCAAGCCATCGTGACATCGGGTGTGAAGCTCGCTATCTGACCAATCCCAAAACACCCGCCTTCGTTGCTTTGAAAACATGATGTCGATCCGCATTTGAGAGTTCGTCACTTTTACTCTCTTTTCAAGCGGAGAAGTGACCCATATCAATGTTATTGAACTTTCCGCGATCTTAGCGGTATCGATCAACCTTTCAAACACTCACTACATGCCTGCCGGTGAGCGGCGGGCGAGGTATTCGTATGCCCGAATTAACGTACGAACAAAAACTAGTCGATTACGCGACAGCGCCGAAAGCCACCGCGGGAATCATCAGCCAGATCGAAAACGGCAATTTCGTCAATCACTGGTGCGGAAAGCTGCGCGGGAAGTTTGTGCAAATCGGTCCGACCTGGAAGGCATCCACAAAGCTGCAGGCCACGGAGTCCGCTCGGCAGTTCCGAGCGCAGTGCCTGGCAGAAGCGAAGGCCAAAGGCCTGCTCCCCTCCTAACCCACCTTCTGCCGCCCAGCGCGGCGCGGAGCATCATCATGGCAAAGGTCACCCTGGATGAATGGGCGGCGGCCGAGTTCAAGACGCCGCCGAGCCCCAACACCCTACGCAAATGGGCGCGAGAAGGCCGGATAGCCCCGCTACCGGTCAAGCACGGGCGCAACTACTATGTAGAGTCCAACGCCCACTACCAAGAACCTGATCAGCAGCCTGCAAGGATTGTCGGCGGCAGCCTGATCAGCAGAATAGAGAGAGCACGCAATGGCGCCCAGGCCGCGTAACACCGGGTCAAAGGATCTTCCGCCCAATCTCTACCGCAAGACCGACGCCCGCAACGGCGTCACTTATTACACTTACCGCGACCCAATCAGTGGTCGCGTGTTCGGCCTGGGCAAGGATAAGGAGGCGGCCATTCGCGAGGCCGTCAGCGCCAACCACGCAGATGCCATCAAGCCAACGCTCGCTGAGCGCATCAGTACCCCGGCGCCAGCGCCAGGCAAATTGTTCTCGGAATGGCTGGACGAATACCGCGAGCTGTTCGCCGAGCGGAAGTTGTCCGCCAGCAGCAATAAAAACGTGGGTATGCGGTTAAACCGCCTGACGGCAGTATTCGGTTCTAAGGGGATTAAGGACATCACGACGATGGATGTGGCCGATTACCTGACGGTCATGGCCAAAGAGGGAAAGGCGCAGATGGCCAGGGCAATGCGTTCGCTGTTGCGAGACGTGTTCGCTGAGGCGCAGGCGCGGGGGTGGGCAGACGCCAACCCGGTCGAGGTGACCAAGGCGGCGCGGGTGAACATCAAGCGCGAGCGGCTGACGCTTGAACTGTGGAAGGCGATCTACGAGGAAGCCAGGAAGCCGTGGCTTCGCAGGGCAATGGAACTGGCGGTGCTGACTGGCCAGCGCCGGGACGATATAGCCTCGATGCTGTTCAAGGACGTGCACGATGGCTTCCTGCATGTCGTTCAGTCCAAGACCGGCGCCAGGCTGCGCATCAGCACCGAGCTTCGCCTTGAGTCGGTCGGGCTTGATCTGTCTACCGTAATTAAACAATGCCGCGACCGCGTTCTGTCACAACACCTGGTGCACCATGCGCAAGCATCGGGCCGAGCAAAGGCTGGCCAGCCGCTGGTGCTGGACACGCTGAGCTCTGCCTTTGCCGAAGCTCGCGACAAAGCGGGCCTGAAGCTGGGGATAACTTTTGGCCGCCAGCCACCGTCCTTTCACGAGCAGCGATCCCTCGCCGCACGACTTCACGAACTCGAAGGCCGTGATGCACAGAAACTGCTCGGTCACCGTTCGGCCACAATGACGGATCTGTACCGCGACAGTCGAGGCGCTGAGTGGATCGACGTGGCATAATCCACGGCTGCGTTTTAGGGCGATATTGGGGAAGTTTTGGGGAAGAATTTATGCCCAATGAAATCAATCACTTACAGCTTTACGGCATCAAAGCCTGCGACACCATGAAAAAGGCCCGCACCTGGCTCGATGAGCACGCTGTGAGCTATGAGTTCCACGACTACAAAACGGCCGGTATCGACCGCGAACACTTGACCCAATGGTGCAACGAGCACGGTTGGCAGGTGGTTTTGAACCGTGCGGGCACCACCTTTCGCAAACTCGAAGACGAACGCAAAGCCGATCTCGATCAGTCGAAAGCCATTGAATTGATGCTCGCACAACCCTCGATGATCAAGCGCCCGGTGCTTGATCTCGGTGACAGAACCCTGATTGGCTTCAAGCCAGATAGTTATTCGGCAGCCCTCAAGTAGGCCAGCCTTCCATTTTTGTAGAGGTAACAGCATGTCCAATTCCCTGTTCAGCCTGGGCTTCGGCGTCGGCACTCAGAACCGCCAAGGTGCTTGGCTGGAAGTGTTTTACGCACAACCGCTGCTCAACCCGTCGGCCGAAATCATCGCTGCCATCGCACCGATCCTGGGTTACACCGAAGGTAACCAGGCCATCACGTTCACTGTCTCCCAGGCCCTGCAACTGGCCGACGCACTCAAAGGCGTCGACACAGCCCAAGCCGCCCTGCTGAGCCGCCTGGCTGAAAGCCACACTCCGCTGGTCGCCACCTTGCTGGCCGAAGACGCCGCACTGACCTCCACGCCTGAGGCCTACCTCAAGCTGCACCTGCTGTCCCATCGCCTGGTCAAGCCGCACGGCCTGAGCCTGGCGGGCGTGTTCCCGCAACTGCCGAACGTGGCATGGACCAGCCAGGGCGCGATCGACATCAATGAGCTGGCCGAGCGCCAACTGGAAGCCCGCCTGCGTGGCGAGCTGCTGGAAGTGTTCTCGGTGGACAAGTTCCCGAAAATGACCGACTACGTGGTCCCGGCCGGCGTGCGTATCGCTGACGCTGCGCGTATCCGCCTGGGCGCCTACGTGGGCGAAGGCACCACCGTGATGCACGAAGGTTTCGTCAACTTCAACGCCGGTACCGAAGGCCCGGGCATGATCGAAGGCCGTGTATCGGCTGGCGTCTTCGTCGGCAAAGGTTCGGACCTGGGCGGCGGTTGCTCCACCATGGGCACCCTATCGGGCGGCGGCAACATTGTGATCAAGGTAGGCGAAGGCTGCCTGATCGGCGCCAACGCCGGTATCGGCATCCCGCTGGGCGACCGCAACACTGTGGAATCGGGCCTGTACGTAACCGCCGGGACCAAGGTTGCACTGCTGGACGAGCAGAACCAACTGGTCAAAGTGGTCAAGGCGCGCGAGCTGGCCGGTCAACCTGACCTGCTGTTCCGCCGTAATTCCGAGACCGGTGCCGTGGAGTGCAAAACCCACAAATCGGCCATCGAACTGAACGAAGCGCTGCACGCTCACAACTAAGCAGCCACTCGATGCCACTAGCGGGCCGCGC
Source organism: Pseudomonas antarctica (assembly GCF_001647715.1). Taxonomy (NCBI): domain Bacteria; kingdom Pseudomonadati; phylum Pseudomonadota; class Gammaproteobacteria; order Pseudomonadales; family Pseudomonadaceae; genus Pseudomonas; species Pseudomonas antarctica. The sequence goes on along the minus strand of NZ_CP015600.1, from coordinate 1,477,406 downwards.
CTTCGGGTCGCGGCTCGCTTATACGAGTCTTGAACACCATGCTTGTGCCCTCTCCCTGGCGCGCCGATTTCCCGGCCATCGCCACCCTGCAACGGCAAGACCAGACCTACCTGGATAACGCCGCGACCACGCAAAAACCCCAAGCCCTGCTGGACGCCATCAGCCATTACTACGCTAACGGCGCAGCCAATGTGCACCGTGCCCAGCATTTGCCCGGCGCCCATGCGACCCAGGCCTTTGAAGACAGTCGCAGCAAGGTCGCGCAGTGGTTGAACGCAGGTGACAGCGGGCAAATCATCTTTACCCACGGCGCAACCTCTGCGCTGAACCTCCTGGCTTATGGCCTGGAGCATTTATTCAATGCGGGCGATGAGATTGTCATCAGCGCCCTGGAACACCACGCCAACCTGCTGCCCTGGCAGCAATTGGCCAAACGTCGCGCACTCACGCTGGTGGTATTGCCGCTGGGTGATGACGGTGTAATCGATCTGCAAGCCGCCGCCGAATTGATCGGCCCGCGCACTCGCGTGCTGGCGGTGAGCCAATTGTCCAACGTGCTTGGCGCCTGGCAACCGCTGGAGGCCTTGCTGGCGCTCGCCAAGGCCCACGGCGCACTGACCGTGGTCGATGGCGCCCAGGGCATCGTCCATGGTCGTCACGATGTGCAGGCCCTGGGTTGCGACTTTTATGTATTTTCCAGCCACAAACTCTACGGCCCGGACGGCGTCGGCGTGCTGTATGGGCGCAACGAAGCCCTGCATCACCTGCGTCACTGGCAGTTTGGTGGCGAGATGGTGCAACAGGCGGACTACCAAAGCGCCAGCTTCCGCCCTGCCCCACTGGGGTTCGAAGCCGGCACGCCGCCGATTGCCGGCGTGATTGGCCTGGGCGCTACGCTGGATTACCTGAGTTCGCTGGATCAGCCGGCAGTGGTCGCCCATGAAGCCGCGCTGCACGACTACCTGCTGCGCGGGTTGAAGGCACGCAATGGCATCCGCGTCTTGGGCTCGCCGCAGGTAGCTTTGGCCAGTTTTGTGGTGGAAGGCGTGCATAACGCCGACCTTGCGCACCTGCTGACCGAGCAAGGCATAGCCGTACGTGCCGGGCACCATTGCGCCATGCCGCTGCTCAAGGCGATGCACTTATCCGGAGCGATTCGCGTGTCCCTGGCGCTGTACAACGATTCGGATGACCTGGAGCGCTTCTTTGAAGCGCTGGACCAGGCGCTGGATATGTTGCGATGAGCTTGCCGGTGGAGGCCGTCAGCGCGCTTGAGTCGTTTCAAGCCGTAGGCAGCTGGGAGCAACGCGCCCGGATGCTGATGCAATGGGGCGAGCGCTTGCCGGCTTTGGCGGATGCGGACAAGGTCGACGCCAACCTCGTGCAGGGCTGCGAAAGCCTGGTGTGGTTGGTCGGCCACTTGCAGGCCGGTCACTGGCAGTTTGCCGCGAGCAGCGAGGCGCGGATGATTCGTGGGTTGGTGGCGTTGCTGCTGGCGCGGGTCAATGGGCTGTCGGCGGCCGAGTTGCAGGCGGTCGACCTGCCTGACTGGTTTGCACAGTTGGGGCTGTCGCGACAGTTGTCGCCGTCGCGCAGTAATGGCTTGAATGCCGTTCTGCAGCGGATGCGGGAATTAAGCCGTACACAGAACTAAATGTGGGAGCTGGCTTGCCTGCGATTGCATCAGCGCGCCCCCCCCCTGAAAGACCGAGGTGCCTGCATCGCAGGCAAGCCAGCTCCCACATTTTAGAATTGCGCAGGGCAACGAGAGTCAGGTGGGCTTGACCCGCTCGGACGGCCTGCGCACCCCGGCCACAATCTTGTCGACTGCCTTGGTCGCCGCCACCATGCCGAAGGTGGCCGTCACCATCATCACCGCGCCAAACCCACCGGCGCAGTCCAGCTTCACGCCGTCACCGACAAAACTTTTCTGCAAACAGATGCTGCCGTCCGGCTTGGGATAGCGCAGCTGCTCGGTGGAAAACACGCAGGGCACGCTGTAATGGCGGGTCACGGTGCGGGAGAAACCGTAATCGCGGCGCAGCGTGGAGCGCACTTTCGACGCCAACGGGTCGTTGAAGGTACGGTTCAAGTCGCAGACCTGGATCAGCGTCGGGTCGATCTGCCCGCCCGCGCCGCCGGTGGTGATGATCTGGATCTTGCGGCGCTTGCACCAGGCAATCAGCGCCGCCTTGGCGTTGACGGCGTCGATGCAGTCGATCACGCAATCGATATTCGGGGTGATGTACTCGGCCATGGTGTCGCGCGTGACGAAGTCCGCCACCGCATGCACCGTGCAGTCCGGGTTGATGCCGCGCAGGCGCTCGGCCATCACTTCGACCTTGGGCTTGCCCACGGTGCTGTCCAGCGCGTGCAACTGGCGGTTGCTGTTGCTGACGCAGACATCGTCCAGGTCAAACAGCGAAATCTCGCCCACCCCGCAGCGGGCAATGGCTTCCGCCGCCCAGGACCCTACGCCGCCGACGCCGACGATCGCCACATGGGCCGCTTTCAAGCGTTCCAGGCCTTCAATGCCATACAAGCGGGCGACGCCTGCAAACCGCGGATCTTCTGTGCTCATGACCATTACCCCAAAAACCGGCGCGCATTATGGACTACGCAGCGACAAGTTCGAAGCGACAAGCTACAAGTAAAGAACTTAGAGGGTGTTTCGCTGACTAACGTCCGGCTTTTCTCTGTCTGCTATACGCTCAGGGACGGGCCGGTGTAGGATGCGCGCCGTTCGGCGTAGGCCGACACCTCTTTTCGTTCCACACCCTTTGGAACCCGAAATCGCTATGTCATCGCGTAAATTTGGACTCAACCTGGTGGTGGTGCTGGCAATTGCCGCGCTGTTCACCGGTTTCTGGGCGCTGATCAACCGCCCGGTCACTGCCCCCAACTGGCCCGAACAGATCTCCGGGTTTTCCTACTCGCCGTTCCAGCAAGGCCAGTTCCCGCAGAAAGACCAGTACCCAAGCGACGAAGAAATGCGTCGCGACCTCGAGATCATGAGCAAGCTGACGGACAACATCCGTACCTACTCGGTCGACGGCACCCTGGGGGATATCCCCAAGCTGGCCGAAGAGTTCGGTCTGCGCGTGACCCTGGGTATCTGGATCAGCCCGGACCTTGAACGTAACGAACGCGAAATCCAGCGCGCCATCGAACTGGCCAACAGTTCGCGCAGCGTCGTGCGGGTGGTGGTCGGTAACGAAGCGTTGTTCCGTGAAGAAATTACCCCGCAAGCGCTGATCGTGTTGCTCGATCGCGTGCGCGGCGCCGTGAAAGTACCGGTGACAACGTCCGAGCAATGGCACATCTGGGAAAAGAACCCGCAACTGGCCAAGCACGTCGACCTGATTGCCGCGCACATCCTGCCGTTCTGGGAATTTATTCCGATGGACAAGGCCGGCCAGTACGTACTCGACCGCGCCAGGGACCTGAAGAAATTGTTCCCGAAAAAACCACTGCTGCTGTCGGAGGTTGGCTGGCCGAGCAACGGGCGCATGCGTGGGGGTAATGAAACGTCCCCGGCAGACCAGGCGATTTACCTGCGCACGCTGGTGAACAAGCTGAACCGCCAGGGCTACAACTACTTCGTGATCGAGGCCTTCGACCAGCCGTGGAAAGTCAGCGACGAAGGTTCAGCCGGTGCTTACTGGGGTGTGTACAACGCCGCGCGCCAGCAGAAATTCAACTTTGAAGGCCCTGTGGTCGCGATCCCGCAATGGCGCGTGCTGGCCATCGGCTCGGTGGTGCTCGCGCTGCTGTCGCTGACCTTGCTGATGATCGACGGCTCGGCCCTGCGCCAGCGTGGCCGGACCTTCCTGACCTTTATCGCCTTCCTGTGCGGGTCGGTGCTGGTGTGGATCGGCTACGACTACAGCCAGCAATACAGCACCTGGTTCAGTGTGACTGTCGGGATCTTGCTGGCACTCGGCGCGCTGGGCGTGTTTATCGTGTTGCTGACCGAAGCCCACGAATTGGCGGAAGCGGTATGGACTCACAAACGCCGGCGTGAATTCCTGCCGGTCGAAGGGGATTCGGACTACCGCCCGAAAGTGTCGATCCATGTGCCGTGCTACAACGAGCCGCCGGAGATGGTCAAACAGACCCTCGACGCCCTGGCCGCCCTGGATTACCCGGACTACGAAGTCCTGATCATCGACAACAACACCAAGGACCCAGCCGTTTGGGAACCGGTGCGCGATTATTGCGAAACCCTCGGGCCGCGCTTCAAGTTCTTCCACGTTTCGCCCCTGGCCGGTTTCAAGGGCGGCGCGCTGAACTACTTGATCCCGCATACCGCCAAGGATGCCGAAGTGATTGCGGTGATCGACTCGGACTACTGCGTGTCGCCGAACTGGCTCAAGCACATGGTGCCGCACTTCGCCGACCCGAAAATTGCCGTGGTGCAGTCGCCGCAGGATTACCGCGACCAGAACGAAAGCACCTTCAAGAAGCTCTGCTACGCGGAATACAAAGGCTTCTTCCATATCGGCATGGTCACCCGTAACGACCGTGACGCGATCATCCAGCACGGCACCATGACCATGACCCGTCGCTCGGTGCTCGAAGAACTCGGCTGGGCCGACTGGTGCATCTGTGAAGACGCCGAACTGGGCCTGCGCGTATTCGAGAAAGGTCTGTCGGCGGCGTATTACCACGACAGCTACGGTAAAGGCCTGATGCCGGACACCTTTATCGACTTCAAGAAACAGCGTTTCCGCTGGGCCTACGGGGCGATTCAGATCATCAAGCGTCACACCGCCAGCCTCTTGCGCGGTAAGGGCACCGAGCTGACCCGTGGCCAGCGCTACCACTTCCTCGCGGGCTGGTTGCCGTGGGTGGCGGACGGCATGAACATCTTCTTCACCGTCGGCGCCTTGTTGTGGTCCGCGGCGATGATCATCGTGCCGACCCGTGTCGATCCGCCGCTGCTGATTTTCGCGATTCCACCCTTGGCGCTGTTCGTGTTCAAGGTGGGCAAGATCGTCTTCCTGTACCGCCGTGCAGTCGGTGTGAACCTCAAGGACGCGTTCTGCGCGGCCCTGGCCGGGTTGGCGTTGTCTCACACCATCGCCAAGGCGGTGCTGTATGGTTTCTTCACCACCAGTATTCCGTTCTTTCGTACACCGAAAAACGCGGATAACCACGGCTTCTGGGTAGCCATTTCCGAAGCCCGCGAAGAAATGTTCATCATGCTGCTGTTGTGGGGCGCGGCGCTGGGGATCTACCTGGTGCAGGGCCTGCCGAGCAATGACATTCGCTTCTGGGTGGTAATGCTGCTGGTGCAATCGCTGCCGTACGTGGCGGCGTTGATCATGGCGTTCCTCTCGTCGCTGCCAAAACCGGCGCCGAAGGGTGAGCCGGCAACGGCAGAGTAAAAACTTGCGCAATGCACTAAACGGCGGCCTCTGGCCGCCGTTTTGCTATAAGATAACGGCCGTTTTGTGAGACTTGGCCCAGCCCTGCTTTCTGTGGGAGCTGGCTTGCCTGCGATGCAGACGCCGCGGTCTGGCAGGTACACCGCGGCGATGCTATCGCAGGCAAGCCAGCTCCCACATTGAACCTGCGCCGTTTCAAGATCTGTATTCCACATTCGTCCTGCGCGCCCCTTACACGCTTCCCGGAGTTTCCCCATGACGGCCCATGCCGACCTTTCGCCGACCCTTCAACTCGCTATCGACCTGATCCGTCGCCCGTCGGTCACACCGATCGACGCCGACTGCCAGAAGCTGATGATGCAGCGCCTGGGCGACGCCGGTTTCAAGCTTGAGCCAATGCGCATCGAGGACGTGGACAACTTCTGGGCCACCCACGGCAACCATGAAGGCCCGGTGCTGTGCTTTGCCGGCCACACCGACGTGGTCCCGACCGGCCCGGTGCAGGCCTGGCAGAACGACCCGTTCGACGCGTTGATCGACGAAGACGGCATGCTTTGCGGCCGTGGTGCGGCAGACATGAAAGGCAGCCTGGCGGCAATGCTGGTGGCATCCGAGCGTTTCGTTACCGACTACCCGGACCACAATGGCTCGGTAGCCTTCCTGATCACCAGCGATGAAGAAGGCCCGGCGCACCATGGCACCAAGGCTGTGATCGAGCGGCTGGCGGCACGCAAGGAGCGCCTGGACTGGTGCATCGTCGGCGAACCGTCGAGCACGACCCTGGTGGGCGATGTGGTCAAGAACGGCCGTCGTGGCTCTCTCGGCGCCACCCTGACCGTGCGCGGTGTACAAGGCCACGTGGCGTATCCACACCTGGCGAAGAACCCGATCCACCTGGCCGCACCGGCCCTGGCCGAATTGGCCGCCGAGCATTGGGACGACGGCAATACCTTCTTCCCGCCGACCAGCTTCCAGATTTCCAACCTCAACTCCGGCACCGGCGCCACCAACGTGATCCCCGGTGACCTGACGGCGGTGTTCAATTTCCGCTTTTCCACTGAATCCACCGTGGAAGGCTTGCAACAGCGCGTTGCGGCGATCCTCGACAAACATGGCCTGGACTGGCACGTAGAGTGGGCGCTGTCAGGCCTGCCGTTCCTCACCGAACCGGGCGCGTTGCTGGATGCGGTATCGGCCAGCATCAAGGCAATTACCGGCCGCGAGACCAAGGCTTCCACCAGCGGCGGTACGTCCGACGGGCGTTTCATCGCCACGCTGGGCACCCAAGTGGTCGAGCTGGGCCCGGTCAACGCGACGATCCACCAGGTCAACGAACGTATCCTGGCCAGCGACCTCGACGTGCTGACCGAAATCTATTACCAAACCCTGATCAAGTTGCTCGCCTGATGCTCGCTTGCCCCATTTGCAGCGCACCGCTCAACGCGGTGGACAATGGCGTGGCGTGCCCGGTCGGGCACCGTTTCGACCGTGCGCGCCAGGGTTACCTGAACCTGTTGCCGGTGCAGCACAAGAACAGCCGCGACCCGGGCGATAACCTGGCCATGGTCGAAGCACGCCGCGACTTCCTCAACGCCGGGCACTACGCCCCGGTGGCCAAGCGCCTGGCCGAACTGGCCGCCGAGCGTGCGCCACAGCGTTGGGTGGACATCGGCTGTGGCGAGGGTTACTACACCGCGCAACTCGCCGAAGCCCTGCCCGATGCCGACGGCTACGCGCTGGATATCTCCAAGGAAGCCGTCAAGCGCGCGTGCAAACGCAACCCGGCGCTGACCTGGTTGATCGCCAGCATGGCCCGCGTGCCGTTGGCCGATGCCAGCTGCCAGTTCCTCGCCAGCGTGTTCAGCCCATTGGACTGGCAGGAGGCCAAACGCCTGCTCAGCCCCGGTGGCGGCTTGATGAAGGTTGGCCCGACCGCGGGCCACCTGATGGAACTGCGCGAGCGCCTGTACGACGAAGTGCGTGAATACACCGACGACAAGCATTTGGCCCTGGTGCCGGACGGCATGAGCCTGGCCCACAGCGAAACCCTGGCGTTCACCCTGAGCCTGGCCGAACCCAAAGACCGCGCCAACCTGCTGGCGATGACGCCCCACGGCTGGCGCGCGAGTGCCGAGCGCCGCGCCGAAGTGATTGAGGCCGCCGAGCCGCTGCAGGTCACTGTGTCGATGCGCTACGATTATTTCGTGCTTCAATAACCGACTTTTAAGCATCCGCGAATGGATTTTCGAATCCCGCAACGAGGAACATCCATGCGCCAACCTGATATCGAGATTTACCTGAAGGACGCCGACGTCGACTACAAGGCCATTGCCGCCTGGCTGGGCGCCGCCCTGGGCCCGTGCACCGACTGGGTCCAGAGAGGCCAGACCTACAAGTGCAAGGCCGGCAGCGTGCCGGTCACCTGGCTGCCAAAAGCCGTCGGCAAATGGAACAGCCTGTACCTGGAAAGCGACCAGACCCCGTGGGACGACGACATCGCCTGCGCCCGCGCTGCGTTTGCCGCGCTGAACGTCGAAGTGCGTTGCGCGCCCGGTACCTGGGTTGAGGAAGAAGGCGAGGAAAGCGCTGACACCTGGATTCGCATCAGCGTGGACGGTGAAGAGCAGATCACCTGGAAAACGGCTTAAGAGCAGCTACAAGCCTCAAGCCTCAAGCAAAACCGCTTGCAGCTTGAGGCTTGTCACTTGCGGCTCGGCCTTACAGGCCGACCACATCCTCCGCCTGCAACCCCTTCTCGCCGGTCACCACGGCGTACTCCACCTGCTGGCCTTCGGCCAATGAACGGTGGCCATCACCGCGAATGGCGCGGTAGTGCACAAACACATCCTTGCCGTCCTCACGCTGAATAAAGCCATAGCCTTTTGCATCGTTGAACCACTTCACATTGCCGGTTTCGCGCGTTGCCATCTGTCTTACTCCCACATGCATTTTTATTGTTGAGTCGTTCGCATTGAACTGCCGAGTATAAGACAGGCTCAAAAACGATCAACTCAAGTTTACATCGCCGCTTTTTTGCCGATTTTCGGCGAATACGGCACACTACCCACCCGAGCGCCTGCTCGGTTTTTTCCACTTGAAGCAGCACGCCTATGACCCGCTCCCCGTTCCGCCGTCTGGTGTTTGGCACCTTGCGCCGACTGTTGTACCTCTGGGTTCGCTCCGAGACGATCAACCAGTCGTCCCTAACCCTTAACCTCGACCGCAGCCGGCCGGTGTTCTACGTCCTGCAATCGCCCTCCCTCACCGAATTGGCCGTGGTCGATACCGAGTGCACCAAGGCCGGCCTGCCGCGCCCGGTGCTGCCGGTATCGGTAGGCCCGCTGATCGAACCCGCCGCATTCTTCTACCTCACGCCGGAGCCGGACTGGCTTGGCCGCCAGGACAAGCGCGGCGCGCCGCCGACCCTGACCCGGCTGGTCAACACCCTGACCGAACACGCCGAAGAGAATGCACAAATCATTCCCGTCAGCGTGTTCTGGGGGCAGTCGCCCGAGAGCGAGTCCAGCCCATGGAAACTGCTGTTTGCCGACAGCTGGGCCGTCACCGGCCGTCTACGCCGGCTGTTGAGCATCCTGATCCTGGGTCGCAAGACCCGCGTACAATTCTCCGCGCCTATCAACCTGCGTGAATTGATCGAGCACAATAAAGGTCACGAACGCACCGTGCGGATGGCCCAGCGCATCCTGCGTGTGCACTTTCGTAACCTGAAGACCGCCGTGATCGGTCCTGACCTGTCCCACCGCCGCAATTTGGTGAAGGGCCTGGTCAATATGCCGCTGGTGCGCCAAGCCATCAGTGAAGAGGCCGAACGCGAAAAAATCACCCCGGAAAAAGCCAAGGCCCAAGCCCTGCGCTACGGCAACGAGATCGCCTCGGACTACACCTACACCGCGATCCGCTTTCTCGAAGTGGTACTGAGCTGGTTCTGGAACAAGATCTACGACGGCATCAAGGTCAATAACATCGAGGGTGTGCAAAAGGTTGCCCAGGGTTATGAGGTGATCTACGTGCCTTGCCACCGTAGCCATATCGACTACCTGCTGCTCTCGTACCTGCTGTTCAAGAATGGCCTGACCCCGCCGCACATCGCCGCCGGCATCAACCTGAACATGCCGGTGATCGGCAGCCTGCTGCGCCGTGGCGGTGCGTTTTTCATGCGCCGCACCTTCAAGGGCAACCCGCTGTATACCTCGGTGTTCAACGAATACCTGCACACGCTGTTCACCAAGGGTTTCCCGGTGGAGTACTTCGTGGAAGGCGGGCGCTCGCGCACCGGGCGCATGCTGCAACCGAAAACCGGAATGCTGGCAATCACCCTGCGCAGCTTCCTGCGCTCTTCGCGCATGCCGATCGTGTTTGTGCCGGTGTATATCGGCTATGAGCGTGTGCTGGAAGGCCGCACTTACCTCGGCGAGCTGCGTGGCGCGAGCAAGAAGAAAGAATCGATCTTTGATATTTTCAAAGTGGTCGGCGCGCTCAAGCAGCGCTTTGGCCAAGTCGCGGTCAATTTCGGCGAACCGATCAAGCTGGCCGAGTTCCTCGACACCGAGCAACCTGACTGGCGCAGCCAGGAGCTGGGGCCGAACTACAAACCCGCCTGGCTCAACGAAACCACCAACCGCCTCGGTGAGCAGGTGGCGCGCCACTTGAACGAAGCCGCCGCAGTCAACCCGGTGAACCTGGTGGCGCTGGCGCTACTGTCCACCACCCGCCTGGCCCTGGACGAACAGGCCATGGCGCGTCAGTTGGACCTGTACCTCGCGCTGCTGCGCCGCGTGCCGTACTCGCCGCATACCACGTTGCCGGAAGGCGATGGCATGGCGTTGATCAAGCACGTCAAGGACATGGACCTGTTGTCCGAGCAAAGTGACGCCCTGGGCAAGATCCTGTACCTGGACGAGCAGAATGCCGTCCTGATGACCTATTACCGCAACAACGTACTGCACATCTTCGCCCTGCCCGCACTGCTGGCAAGCTTCTTCCAAAGCAGTTCGCGGATGAGTCGCGAACAAATCCTGCGTTACACCCGCGCGCTCTATCCATACCTGCAATCGGAGTTGTTTATCCGCTGGTCGCTGGAGGAGTTGGACGCGGTGGTCGACCAGTGGCTTGAGGCGTTTGTCGAGCAAGGCCTGCTGCGCTTCGAAAACGACGTCTACCTGCGCCCGGCCCCCAGTTCGCGGCACTTTGTGCTGCTGACGCTGCTGTCCAAGAGCATCGCCCAGACCCTGCAACGCTTCTACATGGCGATCTCGCTGCTGCTCAACAGCGGCCAGAACAGCATCAGCGCCGAGGAGCTGGAAGACCTGTGCACGATCATGGCCCAGCGCCTGTCGATCCTGCATGGCCTCAATGCCCCGGAGTTTTTCGACAAGAGCCTTTTCCGACATTTCATCCAGACTTTGCTGGAGCAAGATGTGCTGCGCCGCGATGAAGCCGGCAAGTTGAGCTACCACGACCTGCTCGGTGAACTGGCTGAAGGCGCAGCGAAGCGCGTGCTGCCAGCCGATATTCGCCTGTCGATCCGGCAGGTGGCGTTGCATCGCGTTGATGGCGCAGCCGAGGCGCCAGTCGAACCTGAGCCGGTCAAACCTGAAGAAAGCCGCTAGATTGAATGAGGCGTCGGGCGGATTCCGGCGCCGTTGAAAAGGAGCTGTACCATGAAAAAGATCATCCTCCTCGGCCTGACCGCCCTGCTCGGAGCCTGCCAATCCATGAACCCCGCCGCCAAAGCCAGCCTCGACGGCGAAGTGTTCTACCTGCAACGCATTGCCCTGCCGCCCGCCGCCACCTTGAGCGTCAGCCTGCAGGACGTGTCCTTGATGGACGCCCCGGCCGTGACCCTCGCCGAACAGAAAGGCCCGGTAAAAGGCCAGGTGCCACTGCCGTTTCACCTGAGCTACGACCCGGCCCACATCAAGCCAGGGCACACTTACTCGGTGAGCGCTCGCATCGAGCTGGATGGCAAGCTACTGTTTATCACCACCGAACGGCACGCTGTGCAGCTTAATGGTCAAGACCCACAACCGCTGCGCCTGCGGGTGGATGCGGTCGCACACTGATATTTTCCAGAACATAAGCCCGATCAAAAGGAAGCGCCCATGCTCCGTAACTCCCTTCGCCTCACAGCCCTGTGCGCCGGCCTGCTGCTTGGCGCCAACGCCATGGCGCTGTCACTTGGCAGCCTGTCCCAGAGCGACGCCAGCGGCGGCCTCAAGGACGCACTGACCCAGGGCGCACAGATCGCCGTGAAACAACTGGGCGTACCCGGTGGTTTCAGCAACAACCCGGAAGTGAAAATCGGTCTGCCAGGCAAGCTCGGCAAAGTGGCCGACAAGCTGAAGATGTTCGGCATGGGTGATCAAGTCACACAGCTGGAAACCAGCATGAACAAGGCGGCTGAAACTGCCGTGACCCAGGCGCAACCGATTCTGGTCAATGCGGTAAAAAACATGAGCGTGACCGACGCCAAGGGCATCCTCACCGGTGGCCAGGACTCGGCGACTCAATACCTGAACAAAAGCAGCCGCGAAGAGATCCGCGCCAAGTTCCTGCCGATCGTCAAGGCCGCCACCGACAAGGTTGGCGTGGCACAGCAGTACAACGCCCTGGCGGGCAAGGCCGCGGCATTTGGCGCGGTTGATGCCAAAAGTGCCAACGTCGAAAGCTACGTGACCGAACAGGCGCTGGACGGCTTGTTCAAAATGATTGCGCAGCAGGAAGAAACCATTCGCAAGAACCCGGCGGCTGCGGCCACCAGCCTGGCGAAGAAGGTGTTTGGCGCGCTGTAATATCTCAGAGTCACCCTTCACTCTTCTGCGCCCAGGTGGCTCCTGACACACCTGGGCGCAGTTGTCTTGCGCTAGCGAAACAGCGGATACAAAGGCCTGTAGGGCACTGGCTGCTCACAGATCGGGTATGGCTGTGGGTGCGGTTTACCGTGGCTCGGCTTGGCGGATTGGGTATGCCCTACAACTGGCTGGGCGGAATAAGGGCGGCGAGGCCCGGGCTGTCCATACACCGGTCTCTTCGCCCTGGTGGTCTCAACCTGTTTGCAAGGCAAATGATTGCCCACCAATGCCCCGAAAAACGCCTCTTTGAAAGCAGCAATCGCAGTACAAAACGACATATGACACTCCATAAACTCATTGAATCAGGCCCGACCGCCAACAGGCGAAGTCGAAACCCGTGCCTGTCCGTCAGGCAATGCTGAGTGGAGTGAAAAAGGCGAACGTTCCACAGCCGCCGATGCCTGTTTGCATCAGCATGTAAATCAATGAATGACCGAACTCGCCAGCCGCCCGATCATGATCGTTGCAAAACAGCCGATGGCCACGGATGTCGCGCGGTTGATCTTCAACGGCGTGAGCCACGTCTTCTGAATGCCTTCAAAGCGGCTGCCCAGCACGATCCACGCAGCCCCTACCGGTATCACCACCAACGCAAGGGTGGTCATGAACCCTATATAGCCTTGCAGCGAAGCAAAGGCGCTGGCCGGTGCGATAAACGAAACGATCAGCAGGCCTTTGGGGTTCATCACGGTGAGCCAGAAAAAATACAGGCCGGAAAAACCATCCCCGGTCGCAGTGATAGCACTGCTTTTGCGCTGCCACAGCTTGAACGAGACATACAACAAGTAGCAGGCCGCCGCCAGTTGCGTGATGTTCAACATCCCTGGCGAATAGGCCGCGAGATAAAGCAACGCCACGCCCCACACCGACACCTGTAACAAGTAGGCCAGGCATTCGATAAAGACCAGCGTCCACGAAGCCCGATACCCGAACAACACCCCCGCACGGAACAGCAGGGTGTTGGTCGGGCCTGGGGCGAGCAACAACAACATCAGGGCTGAAACGGTGGCCAGCATGATTACGCGACGTCCTTCCTCACTCGGAACCACGCAGCATACAGGGCTGGCAAGAACAATAGGGTCAACGCCGTCGCCACAATCAATCCTCCCATGATCGCCACCGCCATCGGCCCAAAGAACACGCTGCGTGACAGCGGAATCATCGCCAGCACCGCCGCCAGGGCTGTCAGCACAATCGGGCGGAAGCGTCGGACGGTGGCTTCAATGATCGCCTGCCATGGCGCCAATCCAGCCTTGATGTCCTGTTCGATCTGGTCCACCAGGATCACCGAGTTGCGCATGATCATCCCCGACAAGGCGATGGTCCCCAACATGGCGACGAAGCCGAAGGGCTGGCGGAATACCAGCAGGAACAAGGTCACCCCGATCAAGCCCAGCGGTGCCGTCAGAAACACCATCGCAGTGCGTGAGAAACTGCGCAGTTGCAGCATCAGCAGAGTCAGCACCACCACAATGAACAGAGGCACACCGGCCTTGACCGAGTTCTGGCCACGGGCGGAATCCTCGACGGTGCCGCCGACTTCGAGCAAGTAGCCGTCCGGCAGTTCTGCACGCACGCCTGCGAGTGTTGGCAGTATCTGCTGCACCAGCGTCGCCGGTTGTTCCTTGCCGTAGATGTCGGCGCGCACGGTGACAGTCGGCAGGCGGTTACGATGCCAGATAATGCCCTCTTCGAAGCCGTATTCGAGGGTGGCAATCTGCGACAGCGCCACGCTTTTGCCATTGTCGGTCGGCACCGCCAGGCTCGGCAGCAACGACAACTCAGTGCGCTCATGCACGGTGCCGCGCAGGAGGATTTCGATCAACTCGTTGTCCTCGCGAAATTGGCTGACGGTGGAACCGGTCAGTGAACTCTGCAGGAATTTCGACAGGTTGGCGGTGCTTACGCCAAGGGCACGGGCGCGGTCCTGGTCGATACTGAGGTAGACAACTTTGCTCGGTTCTTCCCAGTCCAGGTGCACGTTAACCACATGGGTATTTTCGCGCACCCTTGCCGCCACTTTGCGGGCCAAGGCGCGGACTTCTTCGATGTGTTCGCCGGTCACACGAAACTGCACCGGATAGCCCACGGGCGGGCCGTTCTCCAGGCGCGTGACCCGCGAGCGCAGTTCGGGGAATTGCTCGTTAAGGGTTTCGATCAGCCAGGTGCGCAGGCTTTCGCGCTCTTCGATGGTTTTGGCCAGCACCACAAATTGCGCGAAGCTTGCAGCCGGCAGTTGCTGGTCCAGGGGCAGATAGAAACGCGGCGAACCGGTGCCGACGTAGGCCACATAGTTTTCGATGCCTGCATGCTCCTTGAGCAAGGCTTCCAGGCGTTTGACCTGGTCGGCAGTGTTGCTCAGGGAAGCGCCTTCCGCCAGTTTCAGGTCAACCATCAACTCCAGGCGACCGGAAGCGGGAAAGAACTGTTGCGGCACAAATCGGAACAGCGCCACCGAGCCGATAAACAGCAGCAGGGTCAGGACAATTACTGTCTTGCGTCGACGCACACACCATTCAACCAAACGTCTTACGCGCTGGTAGAACGGCGTACCGTAAGGATCGGGGCCATCGGTGCCGTGTTTGGCCGCGTGAATTTTCGCCAGGTCCGGCAGGAGTTTCTCTCCCAGGTACGGCACAAACACCACCGCGGCGACCCACGAGGCCAGCAGAGCAATGGTCACCACCTGGAATATCGAACGGGTGTATTCGCCGGTGCTCGATTGTGCGGTGGCAATCGGCAGGAAGCCCGCCGCCGTGATCAACGTGCCAGTCAGCATGGGGAACGCGGTGCTGGTCCAGGCAAAGCTGGCGGCCTTGATCCGGTCGTAACCCTGCTCCATTTTGATCGCCATCATTTCCACGGCGATGATGGCGTCGTCGACCAGCAACCCCAAGGCCAGCACCAACGCACCGAGGGAGATTTTGTGCAGGCCGATACCGAGGTAATACATGGTTGCAAAGGTCATCGCCAGCACCAGCGGAATCGCCAGGGCCACGACCATACCGGTGCGCACCCCAAGTGAGAAAAAGCTCACCAGCAAGACGATGGCCAACGCCTCGGCCAATACTTGGACGAATTCACCGACGCTGGTTTTCACTGCCGCCGGCTGGTCCGACACCTTGCGCAGTTCCATGCCAGCCGGAAGGTTCTTCTGCAGGCGTGCGAATTCGCCTTCGAGGGCCTTGCCCAATACCAGAATGTCGCCGCCATCACGCATGGCCACGGCCAGGCCGATGGCGTCCGCGCCCATATAACGCATGCGCGGTGCCGGTGGGTCGTTGAAGCCACGGTGGATGTCGGCCACGTCTCCAATGCGGAACGTGCGGTCACCCACGCGAATCGGGAAACTGCGGATCTCATCCACAGTTTTGAAGTTGCCTGACACGCGCAGTTGCACACGTTCGGTCGGGGTTTCAAAGAAGCCGGCCGTAGACACGGCGTTCTGCTCCTGCAATGCCTGCTGCACTGCCGCCAGGGGCAGGCCGAGGGTGGCCAGTTTGAGGTTGGACAGCTCGATCCAGATTTTCTCGTCCTGCAGCCCAAGCAGCTCGACCTTGCCCACATCCGGCACACGCTGCAGTTGAATCTGGATGCGATCGGCGTAGTCCTTGAGCACGGCGTAGTCGAAGCCATCGCCGGTCAGCGCGTAGATATTGCCGAAGGTGGTGCCGAACTCATCGTTGAAAAACGGCCCCTGGATGTCCGGCGGCAAGGTCTGGCGAATGTCACTGATCTTCTTGCGCACCTGGTACCACAGGTCCGGAATCTGCGCGGAGTGCATCGAGTCGCGGGCCACAAAGGTGACTTGCGACTCACCGGGCCGCGAGAAGGAAACGATGCGCTCGTAGTCGCCAGTCTCCATGAGTTTTTTCTCGATACGCTCGGTGACCTGGCGCGAGACTTCCTGGGCGGTGGCCCCGGGCCAATTGGTCTTGATGACCATGGCCTTGAACGTGAACGGTGGGTCTTCGCTTTGCCCCAGCTTGGTGTAGGACAGAGTGCCGACCACAGCCAGCAGGATCATCAGGAACAGTACGATCTGGCGATTACGCAACGCCCATTCGGAAAGATTGAAACCCATCGGGGACTACTCCTTGGCCGCCAGATTCACAACTCGGTTGGAGCGATCCACCGGGCGCACTTGCTGGCCCTCATGAAGCACATGCACGCCCGCTGCAATCACCCAGTCGGTGGGGGCCAAGCCTTCGAGGACCGGCACGGTTTTCTCGCCAAAGGCGCCAATGCGCACCGGTGTGCGTTTCAGCGTGTTGTCAGGTTGCACACGCCAAACGAAGGACGCGCCGTTCTCCGCACTCAGGGCAGACAGCGGTACCGACAGAGGAATTACGCCGTCAGCCTGTATGAAAACTCGGGCACTCTGGCCCAGTTCGGCCGGGACTTTGCCACCCGTGAAGGCGACGCGAGCAGCGAATGTGCGCGATTTAGGATCGGCTGCGGGCGACAACTCACGGATGCGCCCGGTAAAGCGTTGGTCTGGCTGGCTCCACAACTCCACCGACACCGGCTGGCCGATCTTGAACCGGCCGAAGCCTTGCTCGGGCAGGCTGATCAGCACTTCGCGCTCACCATCGGTGGCCAGGGTGAACACGGTTTGGCCGGCGGACACCACTTGGCCGACTTCCACCGCGCGCTTGGCGACGACACCCTCCTGTGGGGCGCGCAGCACCGCATAGCCAGCCTGGTTGCTCGATACATCGAATTCGGCCTTTATCTGCTTCAGGCGCGCTTCACCGGATCGGTAAAGGTTTTCGGAATTGTCGTACTGCGAGCGGCTGACCATCTGACGGTCCATCAGGGTCTTGTAGCGGTCACGCTCGGCGCGCACCAGGCTCAGGTTGGCCTCAGCGGCGGCAACCTGGGCACGCGTGGCTTCCAGTTGCAGGCGCACATCCTGCGGGTCGAGCTCTGCCAGCGGCTGGTTAGCCTTGACCCGCTCGCCCTCCTCCACCAGCCGCTTGCTGACTTTACCGCCAATACGAAAGGCCAGGTCCGGTTCATAACGGGCACGTACTTCACCCGGGTAGCTGTCCATTGCCTGAGCGGAAGGCTGCGGTTGCACCACCATCGCCGGGCGGACAGTGGTTTGGGCCGCTTCTTCATGGCCGCAGGCGGCCAATAGGAAGACCAGGCTGACAGGCAACGCAAGAGGCAAGAAAGTGCTGCGCATGCTGAAGGACCTTTCGCAAATGGAGCTAGGAATAATTATACTGGCCGGTATGTTATTAATACCAAACTCGCCAGTCCAGTATTAAAGGTGAAAATGTCCGACAATCGAGTGAACACCAATAGCCCCGGGCGTCCCAAGGACATGGCAAAACGCCAGGCAATTCTCGAAGCAGCTAAAATTCTGTTTTTGAGCAATGGCTACGCCAGCACCAGCATGGATGCCGTGGCCCTGGAGGCCGGCGTATCAAAACTGACGGTCTACAGCCACTTCACCGACAAAGAGACCTTGTTCACCGCCGCCGTCGTGGCCAAGTGCGAGGAGCAATTGCCGGTGATGTACTTCGAATTGCCCGAAGGCATGCCGGTGGAGACTGTGTTGTTGAACATCGCGCGGGGGTTCCATCGGCTGATCAACAGCGAGGAGTCGGTGAACCTGCATCGCCTGATGATGACCACCGGCAATCAGGACGTGAAACTCTCGCAGATTTTCTTCGAAGCCGGTCCCATGCGCATGCTGCAGGGCATGGAGCGCCTGCTCAGCCGGATCGACCAGAGCGGCGCCCTGAGCATCGACAAACCGTTGACGGCGGCCGAGCATTTCTTTTGCCTGCTCAAGGGCACGGCGAATTTCTGCTTGCTGTATGGCTGCGGCGGGCCACTGAATGAGGAAGCCGCCGAAGCCCATGTGCAGGAAGTGGTGGGGTTGTTTATGCGGGCCTATAGGGCCTGAAGTCTTGTGCCGCCCGTACTGGCGCTATCGCAGGCAAGCCAGCTCCCACAGAAAAGCAGCCCTGTTTTTGATCTGCTTTTGCCCTGCTTTCGCTTCTACCACTCAGGTCGGCTTTCAGGCCGCCGTGCTCTGCTTTTGATCTGCTGTTGATCTTGATCTGACAGGCCCCGTTAACCACGATGGCCGAACGCAGGCTTGAATCCGTGGGTAACCCGGCAGGACGCCGGGTTAGCCGCACTGGGCCAGGGATGGCCCATTGCGGCGGCCCACGGATTCAAGCCGGAGTGCGGGCATGCCGAGCCCAGGCGAGGCACCGAGTGGTGGGGCAAAGCGTTTTTTGGTTACTTTTTTAGGCGCTTTGTAAAAAAGTGACCCGCCGTAAGGGCGGAACCCTAAGCCGCCGTTACCGCAGCAACGGATATGTACTCAATCTACCTAACCCCCTCACAGACTTAAAGCGACACAAAGAGTTGCGTAGATACCTATCCGCGATGAGGCCCTCAAGGCTTGAGTGCTTTCTTAGGATAGATGTCATACCGGCTCGATTTACCATCCAGCGCATGGCTCGGCTTCGGCCCTTCAATGCACGGCGCTTTGCGCGGACGCTTGACCACCACGCGGTGGCTGGCCAACGCCAAGGCGGCGGCCAGCAAGGCGGGTGCATCCGGGTCATCGCCTACCAGTGGCCGGAACAGGCGCATTTCCTTCTTCACCAGGGCGGTTTTCTCACGATGAGGGAACATCGGGTCCAGGTAGATCACCTGCGGCGGTTCGCCTTCCCAATTGAGCATCACATCGATGGAATTGCCCTTGAGCAGCTTCATGCGCGCCACAATGGGCGCCACTTCAAAATCACCCGCGCCGCGTGCCAGACCGTCTTCGAGCAGAGCGCCAATCAGTGGCTGACGCTCGATCAGGCTCATCTCGCAGCCCAGGCTGGCCAGCACGAACGCGTCCTTGCCCAAACCTGCCGTGGCATCCAGCACGCGCGGGCGCACACCCTGAGCAACGCCGACCGCCTTGGCGATCATCTGCCCGCTGCCACCGCCGTATAAACGCCGGTGAGCTGCGCCGCCTTCGACAAAGTCCACGCGCACCGGCCCCGGTGCGTCAGGCCCAAGCTGTTGGAGCTGCAGGCCATGCTCCCCGACTTGCAGGGAAAAGTCCGCCTCATCCAGGTGCAACGGCAGGCCCAGCAACGAAGCCCACTGCTCGGCACGCGCCGTAAAACCTTCGGCCAAGGCCTCGACCCGAATGCGGCTGGCCGCTGGTTGTTCGT
Source organism: Pseudomonas antarctica (assembly GCF_001647715.1). NCBI lineage: Bacteria > Pseudomonadati > Pseudomonadota > Gammaproteobacteria > Pseudomonadales > Pseudomonadaceae > Pseudomonas > Pseudomonas antarctica. The sequence continues at coordinate 1,457,945 of NZ_CP015600.1, read as the reverse complement.
TCATCAATCGCTACGCTCAAAAATATTAAGGATCGGCAAATAGCGGCCGATAAAAACAACAGTCAGGTATTTTGCCAGAGCTGAGCGTCGACCGAGAAAAATGTCAGACATTCTTCCCCCAACTATCGGTGTATTGCCGACCCACAACCACTACGGCCTGCGTAATACTCAAGCGCTGGCCGGCGTGAGTCATGTGTGGCAGGACTTCTTCGCCCGTGCGTTGGCCGAACAGCTCGGCGATACGCCGGACGCACTCGCCGCCAAGGCACCGGCACCGAGAGACCCGGCGGTAGAACCCAGCGAAGGCGCCGACCTGTTGTCGCAGATCCTCACCCAGCGTGAGTGCGATGTGAAGGACACCGAGATCGCCCCACCGGAGCCGCTGTTCCTGCCCATCGCCGAATTTGAAACCGAGTTGCTGCCACCGCCCCCCGCGCCGTTCCCGGCAGAAGAAATCGTCGCCCTACAGCGCCAGCAGAATTTTGAAAGCGGTTGGGTACGCCCGATTGTTCTGAACGCTGGTCAACCAAAGCCTGCGCCAGGCCCGGCACCGGAACCACAGCCCTTGCACCTGCCGATTGCCGAGTTCGAACTGGACTTGCTGCCACCACCCGCCACGCCGTACCCGACCGAAGCACTGGAAGCGCAACAGAAAGCGCTGGACTTCGATTACAACTGGGCGCGTCCACTGATCCTCAACAACCTGCGCCTCGCCGCATAAGCCTCAGCGGCACACCCACCAGGGCCCCATGTCCAGATGGAAGTGGTTGCGATGAGCAGCGTTGTAGTCCGGGCTCAACACCACGTTGAAATCGGCGCAGGCCCCCTCTCGCACCTGCCGCAAAAAACGCGCGCCATCGCCTTCCCCCGGCCAGTCTTTGAGCACACTGATGCTGCGTCCATCCGCCAGGCGGAAGCCGGCAATATCCAGGGCATTGGCCGAGGCATGTTGACTGAGCCGCCCGTCTGCGCGGTTATACAGGTTGCGACAGGCAAAGCTGCCCAAGTGATCGACCCGCGTCACCGCCTGGCCAAATACCGCCTGGGCCGCCGGTTGCAGGCTATGGCGCTCGAACAAGGCAAACGCCACGGCCAGCGGGCAGCTGGCGAGAAAGCTGCTGCTCAAGGCCACGTCGGCGCCTTGCACACGCAAGACGTTGCGCAATGGGCACGCGGCGTCAGCGGGGCTGTCTGCCTGACGGATGACGCGCAAACCAGACGTTTTCAACACCTCGTCGCACAGCGCCGGATCATCCTGCAGCCGCCCGAGCTTGAACCGCGTCAACACGTTCGGGCTGGCGCGCACATCCAGCGGCGCCCAGGGATTCCATTCATTGGGCAACGGCACCCAGCCTCGCCACACACCCAGTGCACACACACCCGCCAGCAACAGCAGCGCACCGACCACTTTAAAAAAGCGCACGGCTTAACCCTTGAAGAATTGGTTGGCCTGGCTGAACGGCATCTTGCGCTCGGTGAAGGTAAAGGTGCCCAACGCATACACCTCCTGCGCAGCTCGGTAAAACTCGCCATACGCCGCCAACGCCATGGCCGAACCGACACTGATGCGCCTCACGCCCATCTCGCTCAACTGCGCCACGCTGAGGTTCAAGCCGCCGGACATCAACACGTTCACCGGCTTGGGCGCGACGGCCTTGACCACTGCCAGTATTTCTTCGGCGCTGCGTAGCCCTGGGGCATACAGCACGTCGGCACCGGCTTCGGCGTAGGCCTGCAAGCGGCGGATGGTGTCAGGCAAATCCAGGCGGCCATGCAGGAGGTTTTCCGCGCGGGCTGTCAGCGTGAACGGGAATGGCAGACTGCGGGCAGCAGCAACCGCGGCTTCCACGCGCTCGACGGACAGATCAAAGGGATAGATTGGATCGATGGCAATGCCCGTGGCGTCTTCGATGGAGCCACCGACGATCCCGGTGGCGGCTGCGCGCAGGATGGTTTGGGCACACCCTTCGGGCGTATCGCTGAAGCCGTTTTCCAGATCAGCCGCCACCGGCAGCGCGGTCGCCCGGACAATCGCAGAAGCATTACCCAACGTATCCTCCAGCGACAACGCGCCTTCCGCATCCGGCCGCCCCAGGCTGAACGCATAGCCCGCACTGGTGGTGGCCAACGCTTCAAAGCCGAGGCTGGCAAGCATGATGGCGGAGCCGGCATCCCACGGGTTGGGCATCACGAACGCACGATCACGCTCGTGCAAGGCCTTGAAGGTTTCGGCGCGAAGGGTTTGGGCATCCATGACTCACTCCTGGCGTAAAAAGGAGCCCTAGAGTAACCCCAGTTGCTCCGCTTCGGGTTCTCGATGCAAGGTCGCCAGCGGCGGCAGGCCCGGCAAACGGGCCATCAGTTTTTCATGAAACCGCAGCGCCAGTTGCGCAGCCAGCCGGTTATCCGAGGTGTGCAGGAATACGTAGGGCGTGCGCCCCTCTTCGATCCAGCCGGCGATTTTTTCCACCCACGGCAGCAAAAACGGGTCGTTGGCCTCAAGCTCCGGATGGCCGATGAAACGCACCTGGGGAAACTGGGTCAGCGCCGCCGGGCGCGGGGGCACCTTGGGCTTTTTCGATTGGGCGTGCAGCACGGCGGCCGAGGTGGACGTGCAACTGAACAAGGCCCTGGGGTCGAGGCAGATCCGCTCGACACCACGGTCACGTAACAAGCGGTTGAGCGTGCGTTCGGCATCGCCCTTGGCGAAGAATTCCGGGTGGCGTACTTCCACCGCCAACGGGCGTTCCAGGCCATCAATAAAACCGGCGAGCTCGCCGAGGCGTTGCGGCGAAAAGCTCGCCGACAGTTGCAGCCACAATGGCGAAACACGCGCCCCCAATGGGCTCATCAGGCCGACAAAACTTTCCGCCGCCGGCAACTGTTCGCGCAAGTCGCCTCCGTGGCTGATGTCGCCCGGAAATTTGGCAGTGAAGCGAAAATCTTCAGGCATGATTTCAGCCCAGCGCTGCACCGTGGCGGCCGAGGGGCGAGCATAAAAAGTGGTGTTGCCTTCAACGGCGTTGAAGACTTGGGAGTACAGCGCGAGATAATCGCTGGAGCGCGCGTCGGCCGGGTACAGGTACTCGCGCCAGGCGTTTTCACTCCAGGACGGGCAACCAATAAAGTAAGGCTGGCGCATCAGATGTGGATGTCGAGACCCAGCACTTCCATATCCCATTCGACAAAGCCGGCGGTGGTCAGGTAGCTGGCCAGGGCGGTGGCGACGCTTTTGCTCATGGAACGGTGGAACACCATGTCTTGCTGACGGGCGGGAAGACCACTGAGACGCGCGCCGGCAGAACCCTGGGCGCTGGACTGGGCGTCGGACTGGACCTCAATGAAGTCCGGCGAATCCTCGACGGAATCGTCTACCGTCACGTTCGCCTTACGTGGCTTACGCTTGAGGGGGTAGGACTGTGAGGAAAAGCCGTCTATACGCATACATGCAGACTCGGTATCAATGATGGCAATTTAGCGGCACTTTCCGTTGTGCGCAAATGCTCTGGTGATAACTAGAACACATAATTTGTAAAAGGTTTACAAACCCGGTCAAATTCTGACGATTGGCGAAAATCGCCACAAAAATCTCGCTTTTTTGGCGTCAAATAATCCCGCGCTCAGCCTTGGTTTGCGCCACTTTATCGCGCAGATAAACCGGTGCAGCCTGATCGGCGGGAATCGCTTCGCCACGCTCGAAAGCGAAGCGTGCCAGGGTCAGCAGGTCTTCGGCATGCGGCAACATAGTGGCGTCCTGGCCGACCAGTTGCACATTGATGCGTTCGCCATAACCCCAGCCGGTACCGGCACCGAACCAGTCACCGCTAGCATCCACGGGCAACGCGCTGACTTGCGGCGGCTGCACGGCTTCCACGCCCACCAGGCGCATTTCGCCGGCCGTCTCGCGGTAGCAACCCCAATAGACTTCATCCATCCGTGCATCAATGGCCGCCGCCACTTGCGAGGCGCCGTGCTCACGCAGCGCACGCTGGGCCAGCACCGCGAGGTTGGAGACTGGCAATACCGGGCGCTCCAACGCAAACGCCAGGCCCTGCACCACGCCAATGGCAATGCGCACGCCGGTAAACGCGCCGGGGCCACGGCCAAAGGCAATGGCATCCACCGCAGCAAGGGTGGTGCCGGCGTCTTCCAGCAATTGCTTGATCATCGGCAACAGCTTCTGCGCGTGCAGGCGCGGGATCACCTCGTAGTGGCTCGTTACCTTGCCATCGTGCAGCAAGGCAACAGAGCAAGCTTCAGTCGCGGTGTCCAGGGCCAGCAGGGTGCTCATCGGTGTAGGTGTCCAAATCGGAAAAAAGTGCGCCAGTATAAACAACAACGGCCCGCAAGCGGGCCGTTGTGCATGCAGCTGATCGTTTGATCAGCTCAGCGCTTGCAGCACCTTGGCGGTGATGGCTTCTACCGAACCCACGCCAGGAATGTGGCTGTACTTCGGCTTGCCCTGTGCAGCGGACAGTTTCTGGTAGAAGTCCACCAGTGGCTTGGTCTGGGAGTGGTAGACCGACAGACGATGGCGCACGGTTTCTTCGGTGTCATCCTTACGCTGTACCAGGTCTTCGCCGGTAACATCGTCCTTGCCTTCAACCTTCGGCGGGTTGTAGACGGTGTGGTACACGCGGCCCGAGGCCTCGTGAACACGACGACCGGCGATACGCTGGACGATTTCTTCGTCTTCAACCGCGATTTCAACCACGGCATCCAACTCAACGCCAGCCTTCACCAGGGCTTCAGCCTGGGGAATGGTGCGTGGGAAGCCGTCGAACAGGAAACCGTTCTTGCAGTCGTCCTGGCTGATGCGTTCCTTGACCAGGTTGATGATCAGGTCATCGGAAACCAGGCCGCCGCTGTCCATCACGCTTTTTGCGATCAGGCCCAGCTCGGTGCCGGCCTTGACGGCCGCGCGCAGCATGTCGCCGGTGGAGATTTGTGGAATGCCGAATTTTTCAGTGATGAACTTTGCCTGAGTACCTTTACCGGCCCCGGGAGCTCCCAGCAGAATGACGCGCATCGATGTGCTCCTCAATTTTTTATAGAGATGACGCTCGGATTCGCCGCGTGGGGCCAATCTCGTAAAAATGTGGCTCGTGGAAATATCGGCCCAAGCCGATCAAAACCCCAAAGGCTGATCAAGATACACAGCGGGCCCTATCCATACAAGCCGCCGAAAGTCGGAGTAACCCGCGCAGCGCATGCGTCATAGCCAAGGTGTGCCTGAGTGCAACCCTGCCCCATAAACGCCAACCGCCCCTTTCAGGGCGGCCGTCATTGTTTATCCGCAAGTCGTTGAGAACACGCAAGAAACCTTAACCGGTGTTGCGCAATCCGGCGGCAATACCCGCCACGGACACCAGCAGCGCCTGTTCCAGAGGGCTATCCTGCGCCGCCTCCTGCTGACGCGAGCGCGCCAGCAACTCGGCCTGCAACAGGTGCAGCGGGTCGAGGTAGGTGTTACGCAAACGGATAAACTCCAGGGTGTCCGGACTGTGGGCCAGCAGTTGCGACTGGCCAGTCAGGCCAAGGACCACACTGCACGCCTGCGACAATAGGTCGCGTAAGTGCGCACCCAATGGCAGAAGGTCAGGCTGCACCAGACGCTCGTCATATAAACGCGCTATGTCGGCATCGGCCTTGGCCAGCACCATTTCCAGCATATCGATGCGGGTGCGAAAGAACGGCCATTGCTCGCGCATCTGCCCCAGCAACTCGCCCTCGCCGCGCTCCAGCGCCTTGCTTAATGCAGCTTCCCAGCCAAGCCAGGCGGGTAGCATCAGGCGGGTTTGGGTCCAACCGAAAATCCACGGAATCGCCCGCAGGCTTTCGATACCGCCCGCACGCCGCTTGGCCGGGCGACTGCCCAACGGCAAACGGCCCAACTCCTGCTCCGGCGTGGACTGGCGGAAGTACTCGACGAACTGGGGATTTTCGCGCACGACGGCGCGGTAAGCGCTGACACCGTCTGCCGCCAATTCGTCCATCAAATGGCGCCAGGCCGGCTCGGGCGGCGGCGGTGGCAACAGCGTGGCTTCCAGCACCGCGGCCAGGTACAGATTGAGGTTCTGCTCGGCGATGTCCGGCAGGCCGAACTTGAAGCGGATCATTTCGCCTTGTTCGGTGGTGCGAAAACGCCCCGCTACCGAGCCCGGCGGTTGCGACAGGATCGCCGCGTGAGCTGGCCCACCACCCCGGCCAACAGTGCCGCCACGACCGTGGAACAACAGTAATTCCACCTGCTGCTCACGGCAGATATCCACCAAACGTTCCTGCGCCCGGTACTGCGCCCAGGCGGCAGCCGTGGTGCCGGCGTCCTTGGCTGAGTCCGAGTAGCCGATCATCACTTCCTGCGGCCCATGCAAGCGCGCGCGATAGCCCGGCAATTGCAGCAGACACTCCATCACCGGCCCGGCGTTATCCAGGTCGGCCAGGGTTTCGAACAGCGGGACCACGCGCATCGGTCGTTGTACGCCCGACTCTTTAAGCAGCAGTTGCACCGCCAGCACGTCCGAGGCGGCGCCCGCCATCGAGATCACATACGAGCCGAGAGACGCGGCCGGTGCGGCGGCGATTTCCTTGCAGGTATTCAACACTTCGGCGGTGTCCGCCGACGGTTTGAAATAGCCCGGCAGCAGCGGTCGACGATTGCTCAGCTCCTTGGTCAGGAAGCTGATACGCGCCTCTTCATCCCAGTCTTCATAGCGACCGAGGCCCAGGTAATCGGTGATTTCGGTCATCGCCGCCGAGTGGCGACTGGAATCCTGGCGCACATCCAGCCGCACCAGGAACAAGCCGAAGGTCACGGCGCGGCGCAGGCAATCGAGCAGCGGGCCATCAGCGATTACACCCATGCCGCACTCGTGAAGCGACTGGTAGCACAGCTCCAGCGGGTCGAGCAGGTCGCGGTTGTTCTGCAGTACCTCGGCGGGTGCCGGGGTGTTGGCGGTCAATGCGGTGTGCGCCCATTGCCGCGTGGCACGCAGACGTTCACGCAATTGCTTGAGCAAGGCGCGATACGGCTCGACGCTATCGCCGACCTTGGCTTGCAACGCCGGGCTGGCCTGTTGCATCGACAGCTCGGACGCCAGGTGATCGATATCACGCAAATACAAATCCGCCGCCATCCAGCGCGCCAGCAACAGCACTTCGCGGGTGACCGGCGCGGTGACATTCGGGTTGCCATCACGGTCCCCGCCCATCCACGAGGCAAACCGAATCGGCGCGGCCTCCAGTGGCAAGTGCAGGCCGGTGGCCGCGTGCAAGGCGTGGTCAGCCTTGCGCAAATAATTCGGGATGGCCTGCCACAACGAATGCTCAATCACCGCAAAGCCCCACTTGGCTTCATCCACCGGGGTGGGCCGCACGCGGCGGATTTCTTCGGTGTGCCAGGCTTCGGCGATCAACCGCTGCAACCGTTCGCGGATCTGCTCGCGCTCGGCCGTGGTGAGATCGCGGTGATCCTGCAGCGCCAGTTGCGCGGCGATCGCATCGTATTTCTGGATCAGGGTGCGGCGCGCCACTTCAGTCGGGTGGGCGGTGAGGACCAATTCAATCTCCAACCGCGCCAACTGGCGGGCCAGGGATTCGTTGCTGTGACCTTCGCTTTGCAGGCGGGCCAGCAGCTCCGGCAATACACGGGACTCGAACGGTGCCGGTTGCGACTCATCGCGCCGGTGGATCAACTGGTACTGCTCGGCGATGTTGGCCAGGTTGAGGAACTGGTTAAAGGCTCGCGCCACGGGCAACAGTTCGCTTTCCTGCAGTTGGTTCAAGCTGGCGCTGAGTTCCTCGCCGGCGGTTTGCTCGGATACGCTGCCACGGCGGTCGGCCTTGGCGCCTTTACGGATCTGCTCGATCTTGTCGAGGAAATCATCGCCGTATTGCTCTCGAATGGTGTTGCCCAACAGTTCACCCAGCAGGTGAACATCCTCACGCAAGCGTGCATCGATATCACTCATCAGCCAATCTCCAGCCAGAAATCCGGGACGCGCAGGCCTTCCAGAGTGCCGCTCGCATCGGTTTCTGACAAGACACTTTAAACCTTGCCGGTTACAGCTAGTCTCAACAGTGAGTCGTCGCGTTTATCCACGCAGGCGGCTGGACACTCATCACCGCCTGCCATCGCGGGCTTATTGAGGTTGCCATGAAAATTCGAGAACTGGCCCAGCATTGGGAAGAGACCGCCAAGGGTCGCCTGACCAAAACCGAGTACGCGATCCATCTGGACATGGAGTCCGCCGCCCGGCTGGCCGCCATTGCCGAGATGTACCCCAAGCGCCACCCCGAAGAACTGCTCGGTGAGCTGATCGGCGCCGCCCTTGAAGAGCTGGAAGCCAGCTTTCCCTACATCAAGGGCCAGCACGTGGTCGCCACCGATGAAGAGGGGGACCCGCTGTACGAAGACGTCGGCCCTACTCCACGCTTTCTCACGCTGTCGCGGCGCTATCTGCATGATTTATCAGCCGGCGCGGACGAACAGAAGCACTGATAAACATCCGTTAAACCCATCCAACCCCAGGTATTCCGGGCCTCACAGAGGCTCGGCGTACCTTCGCGCGCAGCAAAAGTTCAAACTTTTAAACGCTGACCAAACAGTCAGATATTTTTTTAGGCAAATCGCCATCTTCTCTGAACTTTTGAAAAAAGCATCAGGTCACAGCCAGTAAGCCATCACTTGGAACGGCCGTTTGAAAAGGCACTACGAGCTTTACCGCCGGGGCCTCGACCGCTGACCAACGAAGTGGATTTTGATGTTTTTGAGGAGTTATCCAATGGAGTTGAAGACGATGAAGACCAGCACTGCCAAATCCTCGTTTAACCACCTGCGCGGGCTTAAATTGGCCGCGCTGGCAATCGGCACCAGCTTCGTACTGGCGGGCTGCGCCGGTAACCCACCGACCGAGCAATACGCCGTGACCCAATCTGCGGTGAACAGCGCCGTCAGCGCCGGTGGCACCGAGTACGCCGCCGTAGAAATGAAGTCGGCTCAGGACAAGCTCAAAGAAGCTGAAATCGCCATGCACGACAAAAACTACGACAAGGCCCGTCAACTGGCCGAACAAGCCGAGTGGGACGCCCGCGTCGCTGAGCGTAAAGCCCAGGCTGCCAAGGCAGACCAGGCTGTGAAGGACTCCCAGAAGGCTGTTCAGGAGCTGCGTCAGGAAGGCATGCGCCCGGCTGTTATCAAACAGCAATAAGCCGCCGCCACTGATTGCATTGCACCCGATATCGAATTGAAAGGACGACACGACTATGCGTAAACAACTGATGATCCCTGCCCTGCTGGCGATGAGCGTTGCTCTGGCGGCCTGCTCCACCCCGCCAAACGCGAACCTGGAAAACGCACGGACCAACTTCTCGGCCCTGCAAGCCAACCCGAATGCCACCAAGGTAGCGGCGCTGGAAACCAAGGACGCTCAGGATTGGCTGGACAAGGCTGACAAGGCCTACCGTGACAAGGAAGACCAGAAGAAAGTCGACCAACTGGCCTACCTGACCAACCAGCGCGTTGAAGTGGCGAAAGACACCATCGCACTGCGCCAGTCCGAAGCCCAGCTGAAAAACGCCGGTGACGAACGTGCCCGCGCCCTGCTGCAAGCCCGTGACGCGCAGATCAAGCAACTGCAAGACAGCTTGAACGCCAAGCAGACTGATCGCGGCACCCTGGTGACGTTCGGTGACGTGCTGTTCGCCACCAACAAGTCCGACCTGAAATCCAGCGGCCTGGTGAACATCACCAAGCTGGCGCAGTTCCTGCGTGATAACCCGGACCGTAAAGTGATCGTCGAAGGCTACACCGACAGCACCGGCTCCGACTCGTACAACCAGAGCCTGTCCGAGCGTCGTGCGGCCTCTGTACAGCGTGCACTGGCTCAACAGGGCGTGGATATCTCGCGCATCGTGACCCAGGGTTACGGCAAGGAATACCCGGTTGCCGACAACGGCAGCGTCTCGGGCCGTGCCATGAACCGCCGCGTTGAAGTGACCATCTCCAACGACAACCAGCCAGTGAAGCCACGTTCGTCGATGGCGAACTGATTGATTGAAGCTGGATAAAAAAACCCACCTTACGGTGGGTTTTTTTTGGACTATCCGAAGGTGATGGGGCCCTCCGAATCGTCCGCATGCGTTACCTTTTTTGCGTCATAGGTGTTCTCCGACAGCCGCTCCATCAGTTGCCTGAGCGTATGGGCCTGTGCATCTTGCCGCGTCAGCGACTCATGCCCACGGGCCATGTCCAGCATGTTGCGTATTGCACCAATATTTATGACCACCTTGCCCGCCCCGTTTGCGTAAGTTACATCGCCTTCTGTGGCGTGTGACGCAAGACGGTTCCAGATATTTCCGTGATGGGGCTATTCCTGCAGTTGCGGAGTTTCCTGCCCCATGCAACGCACCGCTTGTTTCTTGTTGTTGACCAGCACGCCACTCAAGCCTTTCTGCTCGGTATCGAACATCACCAGCACGCCATCAACGCATTGCGCCACTTGTGCGGCCGGGGTCAGGGAAATTTTATAGTCCTCGCCCGGTACGGTCTTGAGCAGGGTGAAGTCGCTGAGCAGCAATGCATCTTCCGGCTTGGCGAAGTGCAGGTAGCCGTAGAACCACAGGCAACCGACGGTACCGATGATGGTGCCGATACCGGTGAGGATCAGCGGGATCATATTGCGTTCTTCGCTCATTGCGGGCTCTCTGATGAGTCAACTTTAGGAACAGGATAATTCGGAATTTCACCCAGGCGGCGCAGGCCGTTGAAGTGCTGCGGGTCGTCCAGATAACGCAGCATCACGGTTTGCCAGGTCTTGTCGGCAAAGGTCTGCACATGGCCACCGCGGGTCAACTGCAACACCCTGGGCGGCGGCGCGGCCTGATACAGGCGAATGCCGTTGGCCACCGGCACAATCGGATCATCCAGGCTATGGAACAGCAGTTTCGGTACGCCGGTCAGTTGGGGCATGGTGTTGATCGCACTGTCGGCGTCCGGCACCAGCCAGGACAGAGGCACCTGAAACGGCCATGTTAACCAGGACGTGCTGAGGGCGAATTGTCCTACGTCACGATAACTGGCAGGCACGCCGTCCAGCACCAGCGCCTTGAGTTTGGGCTGACGCTCCGGGTGCGCCGCCAGGTAATGCACCGCCAGCGCGCCTCCCAGGCTTTGGCCTAACACAATCAGCGGTTGGCCCTGGGTTTCGGGGGCCTTGTCGAGCCACTTAAACGCTGCATCGATGTCTTGATAGATCGCCGGCAACGACGGCTTGCCTTGCGACAGCCCATAACCGCGATAGTCCAGCAGCAGCACTTGATAGCCCTGCTCCGGCAACCACCAACTGCCGCCCAGGTGCCAGGCGAGGTTGCCGCCGTTGCCGTGCAAGTGCAGCACCGTGCCTTTGACGGGCACCCCGGGTTTGGCCGGCAGCCACCAGGCATGAAGCTTCACGCCATCGGCGGTGGTCAGGGTGACATCGCGGTATTGCAGGTGGGCTTTTTCCGGCGTGAACGGCAGCCCGGGCTCAGGGTAGAACAGCAGCGAGCTGCAGCCGTTCAATGTGAATAGCAGGCAAAGAATGCCGAGGATTCTCATCCGTTGAAGCCTCGCGATTTGGCCGCGATCTGCAGCCTTGTGGAGATCCAAATTTTTTAATCGGTTTCGTCAGTTAAATTGCCTAAAGGATATTCGAGTAATCCGCTTCGATCCGATCCAGGCTCAAGTGGTTGAGGAAGTTGGAGAAACACATCCACGCCGCCAGTGCGTTCATGTCGCGAAACTGCTCGGGCAGGTACTTGGGCGGCACCACCAGGCCTTCATCGACCAGTTGGCGCAAGGTACGCATGTCTTCCAGCGTGGTCTTGCCGCAGAACAACAGCGGCACTTGTTCCAGCTTGCCTTTGCGCACGGCCAGCTGAATGTAGTTATAGACCATGATAAAGCCCTTGAGATAGGACAAATCCTTGGTAAACGGCAGGCCGGTCGGCGTCGAGCCACGGAACACCCGGCTGGCGTTGCCGTAGCTTTCGGCCATTTCAAAACCTTGCTCGCGGAAGAATTCGAACACCTGCAGGAAGTCAGCGCCCTCCTCCACCATATGGATGGCGCGGGTGCGGTTGGTCAGTTTGCGCAGGCGGCTGGGGTAGGACGCGAAGGTGATGATTTCCATCAGAATCGCCAGGCCTTCCTGGGTTACGGTGGAAGACGGCGGCCCCTTGGACAGGAACGTGCAGATCGGCTGATTTTGGCCATTGAGCGTGGTGCCGACGTGCACCAGGCCTTCATGCACTTCCAGCGCGCGCACATCACGTTCGTTGAACATCGCGTCGGCGCGGATCTTGATGTAGTCGGCGCCGGCCGCCGCGTCGGCGACGATCCCGTCGGACTCGAACACGCGAATGGTTTCTTCCGCCTCGCCAAATACCTTGTTCAGGCGGGTTTGCAACATCGCCACGGCATCTTTGGCGGTGAGGGTCTTGGCCTCGTCCTTGAGGTCGCCACGGCCGTCGATGTTATTGAGGTAGTCGGAGAGCATCAGGCCGAGGTCAGCCAGGGTCGGGTCGCCGGCGTGGAAGGCATCGGAGGCGGCGCCGTAGAGTTCCTGGGAGATCAGGCCGAAGTCCTCGGTGCCGCGCGCTTCGAGCATGCGCACCACCATGCGGTACTCCTTGCACATCCGCCGCATGATCTGCCCGACCGGGTTGAATTGGCCAAGCTGGCGGGTGATGTCGCGCTCGATGTTCTGGAACTCAAGCTTGACCGCGCTGGAGTCGAACGACAGCGGCCGGTTCAGGTAATAATCGCGGTCCACGGCGGGCAAAGCCTTGCCCTTGGCCTTGAGGAATCCCTGGCGAATGTTCTCGTCCCACTTCACGGCGTCGAGCACGCGAATCGGTGTTTGCGCCAGCACTATGCGATCGGACAAGGTGCGTATCGTCTGCTGGTAATCGTCCACCCGGTGCTTCCTCTTTAAACGTTATTTGCCCGCACGCTGGTAGCGCACGGCTTCAACGAACACATCGGCATTGGCCGGGTTATCCAGGTAGGCAAACACCTGGTCCAGCGGGCTGTCCACCAACACGCCGGCGCCTTCGACGGTGTCCACAGTGCTGCCGTGTAAAGCCTGCTGGCCTATGGCTTGATGGATTTGCTCGAGGTCGAGGTTGTAGACCACCAATTCAGGCTTTTCGTCGCTTTCGCCTTCAAAATCGAAGCCAGCCAAAATGAAGTGCCCGCCGAGTTTGTCCGGCAACGGCGCCGACAAATACCAACGGTTGCCATGGCGCGAAACCGTAAACAGATACTCATCGCGCTGGCCCGGCTTGGCTTTAGGGTAGCTCACCGCTTTGTAACGATGCTTACCGACGCGGGTAATCTTCAGGTTGAGCGGCTCGCCCCAGGCATTTTTGCTCGACCAGTGGCCGAGCAAGGCATCCGGTGCTGCTTCTTTGGCTGGCAGCGGGTCCTTGAACGTCACCAGGCAACCGCTGAGCAACAGGAACGACAAGGCGATTAGTGCGACACGCCAGGCTTTCATCAAATACCCCACTGAATGGTTTGCATGGCACCTACCGATGTGGGAGTTGGCTTGCCTGCGATACAGGCAACACGGTCATTCAAGCACACACCGCGGTGATGCTATCGCAGGCAAGCCAGCTCCCACATAAAGCAGATCCCACATTTAGCTAGACCGAGGCCAACACCAAATGCATGTAACGCTTGAGAATCTCAAGCATCTCTTCACCGGTCAGAGGCTCTGGGCCGCCAAGCAGGCCCTGATATTCCATCCGACCGATTATCGCCGTCAACACTTTGGCATCCTGTTGCGGCTCACGGGAACCCAATACCTGGAAAAACTGCCCGGTGCCCTGCAACAGAATCTGCTGATGAGAACGCACCAGTTCCGCCAGACGCGGGTTAAGCAAGGCTTCCTGGCGAAAGGCCTGTTCGGCCATCAGGTGTTCACGGCGGTTGTTCAGTTGGCGCATGACGTAATCAGCGGTCAGCTTTGCAATGTCATCGGCCAGTTGCGAGCGTGACGCCTGGCTGCCATCGCCATAGGCGACCATCTCGCGCAGCAGGCCTTCGTTGCGCACCCACAGTTTGCCCATGAAGGCCGCGCTGCGCTCGACGTACTGGGCGAAGGTATCGGTGAGCAAGTCATCGATGTCCTTGAAGTAGTAGGTGGTGGCCGACAATGGCACGCCGGCTTCCGACGCCACCGCGCGATGGCGCACGGCCCGCACGCCGTCACGCACGACGATGCGCATGGCCGCATCGAGAATGTCTTGCCTGCGTTGCTCGCTGCCCCGGCGACTGGCCTTGCGGCCTTGGTACTGGACGCTTTCAGCCACGGCAGCAGCAATGCCGGCGGCACCTTCTTGAGCCATTACGCGGTTCACGGCAGATCTTCCTTTAAAAGGTGACGCGGAGCGTCACGGGCAGCATTCCCAAGCAGACGGGTCGTCGTGGGAACGAACACCTGGCGCCGTTCTATTGACGGCTAAATACACCCCATAAAAAAGCCGCCTTATAAAAGGCGGCTTCGGATTTCGCTAGGGTTACGCTTGTGGCCGCATGTGCGGGAACAAGATCACGTCGCGGATCGACGGCGAGTTGGTCAACAACATCACCAACCGGTCGATACCGATACCTTCACCGGCAGTCGGTGGCATGCCGTACTCCAGCGCGCGGACGAAGTCGGCGTCGTAGTGCATGGCTTCGTCGTCGCCGGCGTCCTTGTCGGCCACCTGCGCCATGAAGCGCTCGGCCTGGTCTTCCGCGTCGTTAAGCTCGGAGTAGGCGTTGGCGATTTCGCGGCCGCCGATGAACAGCTCGAAACGGTCGGTAACGTTCGGGTTGTCGTCGTTGCGACGGGCCAGCGGCGACACTTCGAACGGGTACTGGGTAATAAAGTGCGGCTGCTCCAGCTTGTGCTCCACCAGTTCTTCGAAAATCATCACCTGCAGTTTGCCCAGGCCTTCAAAGCCCAGCACCTTGGCGCCGGCTTTCTTGGCGATGGCGCGGGCCTTGTCGATGTCGGTCAGGTCGTCAGCGGTCAACTCTGGGTTGTACTTGAGGATCGAGTCGAACACCGAGAGGCGTACAAACGGCTCGCCGAAGTGGAACACCTTGTCGCCGTAAGGCACGTCGGTGCTGCCCAGCACCAGCTGTGCCAGTTCGCGGAACAGTTCTTCGGTCAGGTCCATGTTGTCTTCGTAGTCGGCGTACGCCTGGTAGAACTCCAACATGGTGAATTCAGGGTTGTGACGCGTCGAAACGCCTTCGTTACGGAAGTTGCGGTTGATCTCGAAGACTTTTTCGAAGCCGCCGACAACAAGGCGCTTGAGGTAAAGCTCAGGCGCGATACGCAGGAACATTTCCAGGTCCAGCGCGTTGTGGTGGGTTTCGAACGGTTTGGCTGCGGCACCACCCGGGATGGTTTGCAGCATCGGGGTTTCCACTTCCAGGAAGTCACGTTGCATCAGGAAGCTGCGGATGTGGGCGATGACCTGCGAACGCACGCGGAAGGTCTGGCGCACGTCTTCGTTGACGATCAGGTCAACGTAGCGCTGGCGATAGCGCTGCTCGGTATCGGTCAGGCCGTGGTGCTTGTCCGGCAGAGGGCGCAGCGACTTGGTCAACAGGCGCACACTGGTCATCTCAACGTACAGGTCGCCCTTGCCGGAACGGGCCAGGGTGCCTTCGGCCGCGATGATGTCGCCCATGTCCCAGGTTTTCACCGAGGCCAGGGTTTCTTCCGAAAGGGTCTTGCGGTTGACGTAGACCTGAATACGCCCGGTCATGTCCTGGATCACCATGAACGAGCCACGGTTGAGCATGATGCGACCTGCCACCTTGACCGGGATCGCCG
Organism: Pseudomonas antarctica; assembly: GCF_001647715.1. Lineage (NCBI taxonomy): Bacteria > Pseudomonadati > Pseudomonadota > Gammaproteobacteria > Pseudomonadales > Pseudomonadaceae > Pseudomonas > Pseudomonas antarctica. The sequence goes on along the minus strand of NZ_CP015600.1, from coordinate 1,442,070 downwards.
CTTCCGCCAGCTCTTCCTTGGTCTTGTCCGCGTATTGCTTCTGCAAGGCATCGCAGTAGTTGTCGCGGCGGAAGTCGTTGGGGAAGGCGTTACCCTTGGCGCGCTCGGCAGCAAGCTTTTCCTTGCGCAGGGCGATCAGGGAGTTTTCTTCCTGTTGCAGGGCTTGCGGGTCGAGTTGTTGGTCGCTCATGTCTTTTGAAATTCCATCACAGGTACGTTTTCCCCAGCCTTCGGCAGGGGATCGCCGGGCAAGGACTAAGTGTCCCCCCGGCTCCTACAGTCTTTTTACAGGCCTGATTTCAGGCTGGCTTCCAGGTATTCGTCGATATCGCCGTCGAGCACCTTGTCGCAGTCGCTGCGTTCGATGTTAGTGCGCAGATCCTTGATCCGCGACGCATCGAGCACATAAGAACGGATCTGGTGACCCCAGCCGATATCCGACTTGGTGTCTTCCAGCGCCTGCGAAGCCGCGTTGCGCTTCTGCATTTCCTGCTCGTACAACTTGGCCCGCAGCATTTTCATGGCGGTGTCCTTGTTCGCGTGCTGGGAACGTTCGTTCTGGCAGCTGACCACGGTGTTGGTCGGTACGTGGGTAATACGTACGGCCGAGTCGGTGGTGTTTACGTGCTGACCACCGGCGCCGGAGGAGCGGTAGGTGTCGATTCGCAGGTCGGCCGGGTTGATCTCGATTTCCACTTTGTCGTCGATCTCTGGGGAGACGAACACCGCGGAGAACGAAGTGTGGCGACGGTTGCCGGAGTCGAACGGGCTCTTGCGCACCAGGCGATGCACGCCAATCTCGGTACGCAGCCAGCCAAAGGCGTATTCACCCTTGATGTGCACGGTCGCGCCTTTGATACCGGCGACTTCACCGGCTGACAGCTCCATGATGGTTGCGTCGAAACCGCGCTTGTCAGCCCAGCGCAGGTACATGCGCAGCAGGATGTTGGCCCAGTCCTGGGCCTCGGTGCCGCCGGAACCGGCCTGGATATCCAGGTAGGCGTTGTTCGGGTCCATTTCGTGGCTGAACATGCGGCGGAATTCAAGCTTGGCGAGGTTTTCCTCGAGACGGGCCAGCTCGGCGACGACATCGCCCACTGCGCCTTCGTCGTTTTCTTCGACGGCCATGTCCAGCAGGTCACGGCAATCGCCCAGACCGGTGTTCAATTCGTCGAGGGTGTCGACGATCTGCGCCAGCGCAGCGCGCTCGCGGCCCAGTTCCTGGGCGTATTCAGGTTTGTTCCAGACAGCCGGATCTTCAAGCTCGCGATTGACTTCGGTCAGACGCTCATGCTTTTGATCGTAGTCAAAGATACCCCCGAATAGTTTCGGAGCGCTCGGACAGGTCCTTGATGGTGTTAAGGATCGGGTTGATTTCCATGGCGGGCAGCACTCGTTGGCGAACTTTTGAAAGCCGACGAGTATAACGACAAAGAGACGCGAACGGCAGCCCGCTTGGCGAAAAGGCGGGTCTGCATCCGATCTCAAGAACAATGAAGATCCAAATGTGGGAGCGGGCTTGCTCGCGAATGCGGTGGGTCAGTCACTGATTCATTACCTGACATACCGCATTCGCGAGCAAGCCCGCTCCCACAAGGGATTAGCGTTGTACCGAATTATTCGATACCCACCTGGTTACGCCCATTATGCTTGGCCGTATACAAACCCTTGTCCGCTGCCATGATCAGCAGCCGGCAATCGCTGCTCTGCTGCGGGGTCATGGTCGACAGGCCGATGCTGATGGTCAGGCTCGAGCCTTCAGCTGGTGCAATATGCGGGATTTTCAGCGCGGCTACTGCCATGCGCAGCTTTTCCGCCACCAGGCGCGCACCACCCGGCGAGGTGTTCGGCAACACCAGGGCGAACTCTTCACCCCCGTAACGCGCCGGCAGGTCCGAAGGACGGCTACTGGCTTCACGGATGGCGGCGGCGACTTTGCGCAGGGCTTCGTCACCTTCAACATGGCCAAAGCTGTCGTTGAAGGTCTTGAAGAAGTCGACGTCGATCATCAGCAGTGACAGCTGAGTCTGGTCACGCATGGCGCGGCGCCATTCCAATTCCAGGTATTCGTCAAAGTGGCGGCGGTTGGACAGCCCGGTCAGACCGTCGGAGTTCATCAACCGTTGCAGCACCAGATTGGTGTCCAGCAACTGCTGCTGGCTGACCCGCAGCGCACGGTAGGCCGCATCCCGCTGCAACAACGTCATGTAGGAGCGCGAGTGATAGCGAATGCGCGCCACCAGCTCGATATTGTCCGGCAGCTTGACCAGGTAATCATTGGCCCCGGCCGAGAACGCCGCGCTTTTGATCAACGGCTCTTCCTTGGTCGAGAGCACGATGATCGGAATGTTCGCCGTGGCCGGGTGGTTGCGGTATTCGCGCACCAGCGTCAGGCCGTCGAGGCCCGGCATGACCAGGTCTTGCAGAATGACGGTTGGCTTAATGCGGATGGCCTGGGCAATCGCCTGATGCGGATCGGCGCAAAAGTGGAAATCGATGTTTTCTTCATGGGCGAGCCCACGCCGCACCGCTTCGCCGATCATGGCCTGGTCGTCGACCAGCAACACCATGGCAGCATTTTCGTCGGTCTTGATGTCGTCGATCTGTAAATCACTCATGTGCAGTCACCTGAATTACTACCTGCAAGCCAGCAGCGGGAGATACTGATCATTTTGCAAATACCTCCAGCAATCGGGGTGCAATTCTATCCAGTGGGCGAATTTCAACAGCAGCATCAATCGCCGCCGCCGCTTTGGGCATGCCATACACCGCCGAGCTTTGTTGATCCTGGGCGATGGTCAAATATCCTTGTTCACGCAACAACTTGAGCCCCTGGGCGCCGTCGCGGCCCATGCCGGTGAGTAATACGCCGACGGCATCGCCGTTCCAGTGGCTGGCGACGCTCTCGAAAAACACGTCGATGGACGGCCGGTAGATCTCGTTCACCGGCTCTGCGGTATAGGCTAACGTGCCATTTTTCAACAGGCGAATGTGGTGATTGGTGCCGGCCAGCAACACCGTTCCAGCTTGTGGCGGCTCGCCTTCACGGGCCAGGCGCACCGGCAGCCCGGAGGCGCTGCTCAGCCACTCCGCCATGCCGGCGGCAAACACCTGGTCCACATGCTGCACCAGCACGATGGCCGCCGGAAAGTCTCGGGGCAAACCCTTGAGCAGGATTTCCAGGGCAGCCGGCCCGCCTGCCGACGACCCGATCGCCACCAGGCTGCGGCGTTTGCCGGTGGAGCGCTGGGGCGCGGTTTCGGCGCGTACGCGGCTGCCACTCTGGCCGACCAGCCAGCCAATGTTGAGGATCTTGCGCAGCAAAGGCGCCGCCGCATCCTTGGGATTGCCCACGCCCAGCGCCGGTGTATCCACCACGTCCAGCGCGCCATGGCCCATGGCTTCAAACACTCGGCTGACATTGGCCTGACGGTCCACGGTGACGATCAAGATCGGGCACGGGGTTTCGGCCATGATCTGCCGCGTGGCTTCTACGCCGTCCATCACCGGCATGATCAAGTCCATCAGGATCAGGTCCGGCGTCAGTTCGGCGCAACGCTGTACGGCTTCAAGGCCATTGTTGGCCACCCACACCACTTGGTGCGCGGGTTCAAGACTCAAGGCGCGCCGCAAGGCTTCCAACGCCAGGGGCATGTCATTGACGATCGCGATCCTCATGCCCGGGCGCCTCCAATCAGTTCCATCACGGCGTCCAGCAAGGCGTCGTCATGGAAACTGGCTTTAGCTAGATAATAGTCGGCGCCGGCGTCCAGTCCACGACGCCGGTCTTCTTCGCGATCCTTGTACGAGACCACCATCACCGGCAACGATTGCAGGCGACTATCACGGCGCAAGAGTGTGACCAATTCGATCCCGTCCATACGAGGCATATCAATGTCAGTGATCAGCAAGTCGAAGTCTTCGGAACGCAGCGCGTTCCAGCCGTCCATGCCATCGACCGCTACGGCCACTTCATAACCACGATTAAGTAATAATTTGCGTTGCAGCTCTCGCACAGTGAGCGAGTCGTCCACCACCAGCACCCGTTTACGCGGTGCTTCGGCAGCCTGTTGGCTGCGCCGGGCGATACGTTCCAGGCGGCCGGTGTTGAGCAATTTATCCACCGAACGCAGCATGTCTTCGACGTCGACGATCAACACCACCGAGCCGTCATCCAGCAAGGCCCCGGCGGAGATGTCCTGGACTTTGCCCAGGCGATCATCCAGCGGCAACACCACCAGGGTGCGCTCGCCGATAAAGCGTTCCACCGCAATGCCATACACCGCATCGCGCTCGCGGATCACCACTACCTTCAAGGTTTCTTCATTACTCTGCCCCGGCGGGCGCTGCAACAACTGGCTGGCGGCAACCAGGCCGACATGCCGGCCTTCGTGCCAGAAATGCTGACGGCCTTCCAGTTGCACGATGTCATCGGGCGCCAGGTCGCACATGCGTTCGATGTGGGCCAGTGGGAATGCGTAGGCTTCTTCACCGACCTCCACCACCAGGCTGCGCACCACCGACAGAGTCAACGGCACCTCCAGATGGAAGCGACTGCCCTGCCCCGCCGTCTGCTCCAGCACCACCGCGCCGCGCAGTTGGCGAACCATATGCTGCACCGCGTCCAGGCCGACGCCACGCCCGGATACTTCGGTGACCTTGTCGCGCAGGCTGAACCCTGGCAGGAACAGGAACGTCAGCAGTTCCTCTTCGCTCAAGCGCAGGGCAGTTTCCAAAGGTGACAGGTGCCGGTCGACGATGGTGCCGCGCAGGCGCTCAAGGTCGACGCCATTGCCGTCGTCACTCAGCTCCAGCACCAGCAGGCCCGCCTGGTGGGAGGCTCGCAGGCGAATCAAGCCTTCAGCAGGTTTACCGGCGAGCATGCGCTGCTCGGGCATTTCGATACCGTGGTCGACAGCATTGCGCAGCAAGTGGGTGAGCGGCGCTTCGAGCTTTTCCAGCACGTCGCGGTCGACCTGGGTCTTTTCGCCCTCGATCTCCAGGCGCACCTGCTTGCCCAGGCTGCGGCCAAGGTCGCGGACCATGCGCACCTGCCCGGCGAGTACATCGGCAAACGGCCGCATGCGGCAGGCCAACGCCGTGTCGTAAAGCACCTGGGCGCGCTGCCCGGCCTGCCAGCCGAACTCATCCAGCTCGGCAGTTTTTTCCGCCAGCAGGGCCTGGGCTTCGCTTAAAAGACGGCGGGTGTCGGCCAGGGCCTCCTGAGCTTCAAGGCTTAAATCCAGAGCCTTGAGTTGGCCATCCAGCGTGTCCAACGCACGCACACTGTTGCTTTGAATGCGTTTGAGGCGCTGCATGCTGGCCAGGTAAGGCTTGAGTCGTTGGGTTTCCACCAGCGATTTGCTGGACAGGTCCAACAGGCTGTTCAAGCGCTCGGCGGTCACCCGCAGCACGCGCTCGCCGCCTTCGGTCATGGGTTTGTTCTGGCGCGGCGCAGAAGGCGTGGCCGACGCCGCAGGCTCGAGCTCCGGTGGCAGCTCTTCGAGGATAGGCGCGGGTGCCGGCTTGGGCGTTGGCGCAGGTTCAACCCTGGCAATCGGCTGCGACGGATCGAGCAGGCGCTCCATCAGGGCCACATAGGCCTCGATATCTGCGGGGCCCACGTCGTTGCCGGGCGTGGCGATACGCATCAGCAGATCGGTACCTTGCAGTAACGCATCGATATGTTCGGGTTGCAGGTACAGGCGGTTTTCCTGGGCGCTGACCAGGCAATCCTCCATGACGTGAGCCACGCTGACCCCGGCGTCCACGCCGACAATCCGCGCGGCGCCCTTGAGCGAATGCGCGGCGCGCATGCAGGCTTCCAGCTGATCGGCCTGGGTCGGGTTGCGCTCCAGGGCCAGCAAACCGGCGTTCAATACCTGGGTCTGCGCATCGGCTTCCAGGCTGAACAGTTCCAGCAGCGAGGCATCGCGCATCTGGTCGGGGGTCATGTGAGGCTCCGGGTCACGGCGGACAGCAATTGCGCCTCATCCAGCCACCGCAGGCTGCGGCCTTTCCACTGCAGCACACCCTGGGTGAAACGCGCACTGGCCTGGGTGCCGGAGGCCGACGCCGCCTTCAAGGTACGTTCGTCGATGGCATGAATGCCGTCGACTTCATCCACCGGCACCACCACCGGGCCGTCCTGTGCGGCAATAATCAACATGCGCGGCATGATACGCCCGCCGGTTGCACCATGGCTGGTGGGGTCCAGCCCCAGCAACTCCACCAGCGATAAACACGCCACCAGCGCGCCGCGTACATTGGCCACACCGAGCAATGCGCGGGAACGCTGATGTGGCAGCGAATGTATCGCTTGCAGCGGCGCCACCTCCACCAGGCAACGGGTTGCAATACCCAGCCATTCTTCGCCGAGGCGGAACATCAACAGGGATCGAGTGACGACATCACTCGCGACTTCAACGACCGCCTGCGGGCGTTGGTCCTCCTGCTGCAAGGCGTAACGGTCGAGCAAACGCGTGGCGGCGGCGGAGTACACCGAGCAGTTGCGGCAGTGGATATGCTCGGCCAGCAACGGGCAGGACTTGTCGCCATGGATGCCGATACGGTTCCAGCAGTCGTCGATGGCCTGGGTGTCGGCCAGGGTCAGGTCCAGGCCTGCGGTATTGAGTGCGTCAGGGCTACTCATCGTTTGGACTCACTGTCAGCTCGCTCGCTACGGGCGGCACGCGCCTGCAACCGGCGCGCCCCCGCGCTGTCGCCCTGGGACTCGAGCAACGCGGCCAGGTGCATCAGGGCCTGCGGGTGCTGCGGTTCCAGGTACAAGGCTTTTCGATAATACCCCTGGGCTTCCAGGGCGCTGCCGGCCACATCGCTGAGCAGCCCCAGCCAGTAAAACACTTGGGCGGCCGGCGGATGGTTACTCAAATACTGTTCACAGGCGGCGCGCGCTTCAACGCTTTTACCTTCGTTGGCCAGGGTAGCGATCCGGCTGAGCAAGTCGCCGGTATCAGTGTGTGGCGCCTTGATCGGCACCACCTGAGCACTCACCGTGCTGAACGGTCGCGGCTTGGGTGGAATCGGCGCTGCGCTGCGCTGTGGCACCGGCGCAGGCATCGGTACGAAGACCGGCTCAGGCTTGACCGGCTCGACATGCCGGCTGAACGCAAAGGATTGCGGTACGCCTATCGAGCGCATGCCATGGCGCCCCAGCAGGCTGCCTTCGGCCGGGCCGATAAACAGCACGCCGTCCACGTGGGTCAGGGCCTTGAGCACGTCGAACACTTGCTTCTGGGTCGGCTGGTCAAAGTAGATCAGCAGGTTGCGACAGAACACAAAATCGTAGCTCGGCTCATTGGCCAGCAGCGCAGGGTCGAGCAGGTTGCCGACTTGCAGGCGGACTTGTTCACGCACCCGGTCGGCGATGCGATAACCGTCGACCTCTTCCGTGAAATGGCGCTCACGAAACTCGATATCGCTGCCGCGAAAAGAATTCTTGCCATACACCCCACGTTTGGCGCGCTCCACCGACAGCGGGCTGACATCCATGCCCTGCACCTTGAATTGGTGCGGCGCAAGCCCGGCATCCAGTAACGCCATGGCAATCGAATACGGCTCTTCGCCGGTGGAACACGGCAAGCTGAGAATGCGCAGGGCACGCATGTGCTTGATCTCGGCCAGGCGTGCCTTGGCCAAGCGGGCCAGGGTGGCAAAGGATTCGGGGTAACGGAAAAACCAGGTCTCGGGGACGATCACCGCTTCGATCAGCGCCTGCTGCTCATCATGGGAGCTTTGCAGGTGCTGCCAGTAAGCCTCGGCGGTCTGCGCCTGCACGGCCTGGCTACGTTGACGCACCGCGCGCTCGATAATCGCCTCACCCACCGAGGCGACATCCAGGCCAATGCGCTCCTTCAAGAAGGCAAAGAACCGCGGGTCGTTGCTCATAGGCTCAGCTCGGCGGAAAACAGCAAGGTGCGCACAGGCTCGGTGAGCAGTTCGTTGACGCCAATCCACTGCATCAAGCCCAAGGCATCTTCACGCACCAGCCCCAGATAAGGCGCCTCGCGGTTGTCCAGCCCATAAGGCTGGAACTCCTCAAGCCCGCAACGCAGGGTGTCGGTGGCTTGTTCGAGGATCAGCCCCAGCCAGCGCGCCTGGACCCACGGCTGCGGCTGGTAATTGACCAGCACCAGGCGCGTGCTGGTGCGGGCCTTTGCCGGCGTACCGAAGGTCAAGGCACACAGATCGATGACAGGCACCAACGCCCCACGATGAGCAAAGATCCCCGCCACCCACAGCGGCGCGTGGGCAATCGGTTTGAGCGGCAGGCGTGGCAGCACCTCGGCCACTTCCGTGGCCCTCAGCGCGTAGCGTTCACCGCCGATGTGGAACACCAGGAACAACGCTTTTTTCGCTGCCGGGACGGCACCGCGTTTAGCCGCGAGGTCGCTCATCAGACTTTGAAACGCGAGACGCCGCTGCGCAGACCGACCGCAACCTGGCTCAGTTCATCAATGGCAAAGCTGGCCTGGCGCAGGGACTCCACGGTCTGGCTGCTGGCATCGCCCAATTGCACCAGCGCGTGATTAATTTGCTCGGCACCGGTGGCCTGGGCCTGCATGCCTTCGTTGACCATCAACACCCGCGGCGCCAGGGCCTGCACCTGATGGATGATCTGCGACAGTTGCTCGCCCACTTGCTGCACTTCGAACATCCCGCGCCGGACTTCTTCGGAGAACTTGTCCATGCCCATCACGCCCGCCGACACTGCCGACTGGATCTCGCGCACCATCTGCTCGATGTCATAAGTAGCCACGGCGGTCTGGTCGGCCAGGCGCCGCACTTCAGTGGCCACCACGGCAAAACCGCGACCGTATTCACCGGCCTTCTCGGCCTCGATGGCGGCATTGAGCGACAGCAGGTTGGTCTGGTCGGCCACCTTGACGATGGTCACCACCACCTGGTTGATGTTGCCGGCCTTCTCATTGAGGATCGCCAGCTTGGCGTTGACCAGGTCGGCGGCGCCCATCACCGAATGCATGGTTTCTTCCATGCGCGCCAGGCCTTGCTGGCCGGAACCGGCGGCGACCGATGCCTGGTCGGCGGCTGTCGAAACTTCGGTCATGGTGCGGACCAGGTCCTTGGACGTGGCGGCGATCTCGCGTGAAGTCGCGCCGATCTCGGTGGTAGTTGCCGCTGTTTCGGTGGCGGTGGCCTGTTGCTGCTTGGAGGTCGCGGCGATCTCGGTGACCGAGGTGGTCACCTGTACCGACGAACGCTGCGCCTGGGACACCAGGGCCGTCAGCTCGGTCATCATGTCGTTGAAGCCGGTTTCCACGGCGCCGAATTCGTCCTTGCGATCCAGGTTCAGGCGTTTGCTCAGGTCGCCGTCGCGCATGGTGCCCAGGATCGCCACGATGCGTTGCATCGGCGCCATGATCGCGCGCATCAACAGCAGGCCACACAGGCCGGCGGCGAGGATGGCCAAGAGCAACGACACGAGCATGCTGACCTTGGCGGCTGCTACCGCGTCATCAATGGCAGTGGTCGCACGGTCGGCGACATCTTTGTTTTCGGTGATGATGTCGTTGAGTTTCAATCGCCCTGCTGTCCATGCAGGCGTCAGGTTGGTATTGAACTCTTTGCGCGCGGCGACCAGATCATTGCGCGCCAGGCTCTCGAGCACCGTGGCCAGGCTCTTGTTGTAGGCCTGGTGCAGGGATTCGAATTTATTGAACTCGGCCTGGTCATCGCGACCGTTGATGGTTTGCTGGTAGTTGGCCATCTGTGTCTGGATGCGCCCTTCGAAGGCTTTGAAGTCAGCCTTGTCGGCGTCGGTCAGGCCCTTGTCGTCACGCAGACCAAGCAACGCCAAGGTTTGCAGGTAACTGTCGACCCACGCGCTGCGGATCATCGAACTGAGATAAACCCCCGGCACTGCGTCATCACGGACCGCAGTCTCGCCAGCCTCAATCTTCAACAACCGTGAATAAGAGACCACAACCATTAACAACATGATGGCGATAATGACCGCAAAGCTAGCCAAGATCCGTTGGCGCAAGGTCCAGTTCTTCACAGTAATTCCTCGAAGGGCCATTCAAATGCGGGGAGTATAGCTGAGCGCAAGCCCTCATTAATCAATGGGTTTTGATGCACCGCACACAGAACGCAAAAACACCCCTAACCGCTGCTTCGGCCGGGGTGTTTGATAACGCTGGATGAGCGTCAAAGGGTGGCTTGGCGCACCTGTTTTTCCAGCTCGGCCTTTAGACCGGGCTCGAGTTTCAACTGGCGCGCCAACTCATCCAGATAGGCCTTTTCCATGAAGTTTTCTTCGTCAACCAGCATCACGCTGGCAACGTACATCTCGGCGGCCATTTCCGGGGTGCCGGCTGCGCGGGCCACGTCGGCGGGGTCGAGGGGTTTATTCAGCTCGGCATGCAGCCAGGTTTGCAGCTCGCGGTCGTTATCCAGCTTGGTGAATTCGCCCTCGATCAACGCGCGTTCACGCTCGTCCACATGCCCGTCAGCCTTGGCCGCCGCGACCAAGGCTTTAAGAATGCCCTGGCTGTGTTGCTCGACCTGGGCCGGTGGCAGGCGGTCGATGGTTTGCGGTTCGCCTTGAGGCGCGCCGGCCTGCTGCGCCTGCCAATTGCCGTAAGCCTTATAGGCAATCACGCCCAATGCCGCCAGGCCACCGTAGGTGAGGGCCTTGCCGCCAAATTTACGGGCCTTCTTATTACCCAGCAGCAAACCCATGGCACCGGCCGCCAGGGCCCCGCCACCCGCACCGCCGAGCAAACTGCCCAGCCCGCCACTGCCGAGCAGCCCGCCGAGTGCACCTTTGTCGTCCGATTTACGCTGGCCGCCAGCCTTGTTTTGCAACATGTCCTGGCCCGATTTGAGCAGTTGGTCGAGCAATCCACGGGTATTCATTCGCAGCCTCCAGACACTTGGGTTCGTAGGACCAATAGGCCCCCAGCGTAAAACTAAGTGCCAAAAAGCCGCGATCTAGAGTGCTTCCAGATGTAACGCCGCCAGCCTGGCTGCCAGACCCTCAACTCCGCACGCACACGTAGAAACAACTTGTTTCACACGCAACGCCATTACCTCGCCATCAAGCAATTTTCCTTATCCATCGAACCGCTTAAGCTATCCGGCGTCTGTTTATAGTCCGTTGCGTTTGGCCGAAGGCATGTCCGAACCGTTATTTCTGATCCAGCACGTGCCAGGAACGGCGCGGGATTTGCTCACGACAGGTTGTCTCTATGCACCGCAGGAATTTGCTCAAAGCATCCATGGCCATTGCGGCTTATACCGGTTTGTCGGCCTCTGGCCTGCTGGCCGCGCAGGCCTGGGCCGGGAACCGTGCCGCCGATGGCAAGGCCGTGGCGTTTGATTTTGAAACGCTTAAAGCCCAGGCCAAGCAGCTCGCCGGCACCGCGTATAAAGACACCAAACAGGTGCTGCCGCCGACGCTGGCGACCATGACCCCGCAGAATTTCAATGCCATCGGCTATGACGGCAACCACTCGCTGTGGAAGGAACTGAACGGCCAGCTCGACGTGCAATTCTTCCACGTCGGCATGGGCTTCAAGACGCCGGTGCGCATGCACAGCGTCGACCCCAAGACCCGCGAAGCGCGCGAGGTGCATTTCCGCCCGTCGCTGTTCAACTATGCAAAGACCACGGTCGACACCCAGCAGCTGACTGGCGACCTGGGTTTCTCCGGTTTCAAGCTGTTCAAGGCGCCGGAACTGGATCGCCATGACGTGTTGTCTTTCCTCGGCGCCAGCTACTTCCGCGCGGTGGATTCCACCGGCCAGTACGGCCTTTCGGCACGCGGCCTGGCAATTGATACCTACGCGAAAAAACGCGAAGAATTCCCCGACTTCACGCAATTCTGGTTCGAAACCCCGGCCAAGGACGCCACGCGTTTTGTGGTCTACGCCCTGCTCGACTCGCCGAGCGCCACCGGCGCCTACCGCTTCGACATCGACTGCCAGGCCAACCAGGTGGTGATGGCCATCGACGCAAATATCAATGCGCGCACCACGATTGAACAGTTGGGCATCGCGCCGATGACCAGCATGTTCAGCTGCGGCACCCACGAGCGCCGTATGTGCGACACCCTCCACCCGCAAATCCACGATTCGGATCGGCTGGCGATGTGGCGCGGCAACGGCGAATGGATCTGCCGCCCGTTGAACAACCCGGAAAAGTTGCAATTCAACGCGTTCGCCGACACCGACCCGAAAGGCTTCGGCCTGGTGCAGACCGACCATGAGTTCGCCAGCTACCAGGACACCGTGGATTGGTACAGCAAGCGCCCAAGCCTGTGGGTAGAACCGACCACCGCCTGGGGCGAAGGCTCGATCGACCTGCTGGAAATCCCCACCACCGGCGAAACCCTGGATAACATCGTGGCCTTCTGGACCCCGAAAAAACCCGTGGCCGCCGGCGACTCGCTCAACTATGGCTACAAGCTGTACTGGAGCGCACTGCCGCCGGTAAGCACCCCGCTGGCGCAAGTTGACGCCACCCGCTCAGGCATGGGCGGCTTTACCGAGGGCTGGGCACCGGGCGAGCACTACCCCGAAGTATGGGCACGCCGGTTTGCTGTGGACTTCAAAGGTGGCGGCCTGGACCGACTGCCCGCCGGCACCGGGATTGAGCCGGTGGTGACCTGTTCCCACGGCGAAGTGAAAGATTTCAGCGTGCTGGTGCTCGACAACATCAAGGGCTATCGCATTCTGTTCGACTGGTACCCGACCAGCGACAGCGTGGAGCCAGTGGAATTACGCCTGTTTATCCGCACGCAGGACCGCACGTTGAGTGAAACCTGGCTGTATCAGTACTTCCCGCCTGCGCCAGACAAGCGCAAGTACACCTGATACAACGCGTTCCCACGCACGCGTGGGAACGCTTCCCTCCTGCGGTTCAGAACCGCGACACGCTCTTCATTGCCCCGATCAAATACCGCATCGCCATTTGATCGCTTTCGGTCAACGCCCGATATTGCGCCAGCAGCTCCCTTTCATCCGAACTCAACCTTCGACCCCGCAAGGCTATCCGGCGACTCAGAAAAGACGCCACCGCACTCGCTACGCCATAGGATTTGGTCATGGACCGTTACTCCTGATTTCAGTCAAATACTTCGGGTGCCCATCTCCCAACTCCCTTGAGGCGCGATACCTTCGGGGACAAGCCGGCTGACTCCCTGGGCCAGAAATCAGACTTACCCTAAGCGTAGAAACAATCTCGTCACGTGTGGGATTTTTTTAGAGCATTCACTTAAAAAATTCTTCGGTAACAAAGACCTACAACCCTTTCTCACACAGAGGTCGGTTCAGGTGGATGTCGTGGGGCTCTTGCGCATACAGGTCGGGGTCCGCTCCATGCGGGCGACGGTTGCCTACAACGGGATATCGCTCTGGGCTAACGTAAGATCCCGCCGCATGATTGCCGCTGATTTCCAGCGACCAAGGATCGGGCTTGCGGGACCTGCGAGCACAAAAAAACCCACCGGTTCAGGGTGGGTTTGTATGAAACAGGCGCAGGATCAGTCCCTCAAATCAGACTCATGAATCGGCTGATCGCGATGGGTCGCCCGTTGGTATTGCGCTGGCCAAATCGCCTTGCGCCCGCCCAGGTCGTCGTCGGCATGCAGCGGCCAATACGGATCACGCAACAACTCACGGGCCAGGAAGATAATGTCGGCCTGGCAGGTGCGCAGGATATGCTCGGCCTGGGCTGGTTCGGTGATCATGCCGACCGTGCCGGTCGCGATACCCGACTCTTTACGCACACGCTCGGCAAAGCGCGTCTGGTAACCGGGGCCTACCGGGATTTCGGCATTGGCGGCAGTGCCACCGGAGGATACGTCGATCAGGTCCACGCCGAGGTCTTTGAGGCGGCGCGCCAGTTCCACGGTTTCATCAGGGTTCCAGCCGTCTTCAACCCAATCAGTGGCCGATACGCGTACAAACAGCGGCAGCTCTTGAGGCCAGACCTCGCGCACAGCCTTGGTCACTTCCAGCACCAGGCGGATGCGATTTTCAAACGAACCACCGTATTGGTCCTGACGCTGGTTGCTGATCGGCGACAGGAATTGGTGCAGTAGATAACCGTGCGCGGCATGGATTTCCACCACTTCAAAACCGGCGGTCAACGCACGCTTGGCGGCGGCCACAAAGTCGCCAATCACGCTCTGGATCTGCCCTTCGTCCAATGCTTTGGGCTGGGTGTGATTCGGGTCAAAGGCAATCGGCGATGGGCCTACCGGCACCCAACCGCCGTCTTCCGGCTTGACGCTGCCATGCTTGCCGATCCATGGCCGATGAGTGCTGGCCTTGCGCCCCGCATGGGCCAATTGAATGCCCGCGACCGCGCCTTGGGCGGCAATAAAGCGCGTGATGCGTTGCAACGGCTCGATCTGTGCGTCGTTCCACAAGCCCAGGTCCTGGGCGGTGATGCGGCCATCGGCGGTCACGGCGGTGGCTTCGGTGAAAATCAGCCCGGCGCCGCCGACGGCGCGACTGCCCAGGTGCACCAGGTGCCAGTCATTGGCCAGGCCATCGTCGGATGAATACTGGCACATCGGCGAGACGGCAATCCGGTTGAGCAGGGTCAATTGGCGGAGGGTGTAGGGTTCGAGCAGCTGACTCATGACGCACCTCTTCTGGGTTCTGTGGGCACTCTTCAAACAGTGCTTAGAGCCTAGTCGACAACGGTAGCTTGCACAGGGTTCAGAAGGAAAACGGGAGCCGATTGCCGGCTCCCGTGTTGCAGTGGCTTACATTTCGACCTGGGTGCCCAGCTCGATCACCCGGTTTACCGGGAGCTTGAAGAAGCGCAGGTTGCCGTTGGCGTTCTTCAACATGAACGCGAACAAACTTTCACGCCATCGGGCCATGCCCTTGATGCGCGAGGCAATCACCGTTTCGCGGCTGAGGAAGTACGTGGTGCGCATCGGGCTGAAATCCAGATCGTCCAGATGGCACAGCTTCAGCGCTTCGGGCACGTCCGGCTCGTCGGTAAAACCGAAGTGCAGGATTACGCGGAAGAACCCTTCCCCGTAGGCATCCACCTCGAACCGCCGTGAGGTAGGTACGCGCGGAATATCTTCGTAGACCACTGTCAGCATCACCACCTGCTCATGCAACACCTGGTTATGCAGCAGGTTGTGCAACAGCGCGTGAGGCACGGCGTCGGTCCGCGCGGTGAGGAACACCGCCGTGCCCTGCACGCGATGGGGCGGCTGCACGCGGATACTGCTGATAAAGATCGGCAACGGCAGGCCGCCTTCGTCGAGGCGGTCCATCAGCAGTTCCTTGCCGCGCTTCCAGGTGGTCATCAGGATAAACAGCACAATCCCCGCCAGCACCGGGAAGGCACCGCCCTGGACGATCTTCGGCACGTTGGCGGCGAAGAACAGGCCGTCCACCAACAGGAAGCCGATCAACACCGGAATCGCCAGCACCGGTGGCCACTTCCAGAGCAGCAGCATCACCGCCGACACCAGGATGCTGGTAATCAACATGGTGCCGGTCACTGCCACGCCGTAGGCGGAGGCCAGGGCATTGGAGGATTCGAAGCCGAGCACCAGCAGGATCACGCCGACCATCAGCGACCAGTTCACCGCACCGATGTAGATCTGACCTTGCTCGGCGCTGGAGGTGTGCTGGATGTGCATGCGCGGGATGTAACCCAACTGGATCGCCTGACGCGTCAGGGAGAACGCGCCGGAAATCACCGCCTGGGATGCAATCACGGTGGCCAGGGTCGACAGCGCGACCAACGGCACCAGCGCCCATTCCGGCGCGAGCAAGTAGAACGGGTTGCGCGCCGCCTCGGGGTTTTCCAGCAGCAACGCGCCCTGGCCGAAGTAGTTGAGCACCAGCGCCGGTAGCACCAGTGCGAACCAGGCACGAGCGATCGGCTTGCGGCCGAAGTGGCCCATGTCGGCATACAGCGCTTCGGCACCGGTCAAGGCCAGCACAACGGCGCCAAGAATCGCCACGCCCATGCCCGGATGGGACACAAAGAAACGCACGCCCCACACGGGGTTCAGCGCGTTGAGCACCTCGGGATGTTGCAGGATGCCGTGCACGCCGAGGCCGCCCAACACCAGGAACCACACCACCATCACCGGCCCGAACAGCTTGCCGATACGGTCAGTGCCGTGTTTCTGGATCAGGAACAGCCCCACCAGTACCACCAGCGACAGCGGCACCACCCAACGTTCAATCCCATCAAAGGCCAGTTCCAGGCCCTCGACCGCCGACAATACCGAGATCGCCGGGGTAATCATGCTGTCGCCATAAAACAGCGCCGCACCGATCAGGCCGAGGATCACCAGCACCGAGCGTAACTTGGGGTACGGCGACGCCGCCCGCCGCGCCAGCGCCGTCAGGGCCATGATGCCACCCTCGCCCTGGTTGTCCGCGCGCAGGATAAACAGCACGTACTTGATCGACACGACCCACACCAGCGACCAGAAAATCAGCGCCAGAATGCCGAAGACCCCGTCATGATTGACCTGAACCCCGTAACCACCTGTAAACACTTCTTTAAGGGTATAGAGCGGGCTGGTACCGATATCGCCGTAAACCACCCCGACTGCCGCCACCAACATGCCAATCGGCTTTGCATTGGAATGCTCGGCACCTGCTGCCTGACTATTTGCCTGACCCATCAACCACTCCTGCCCTTTGACCTGAGGTCTTATATAAACAACGCGCCTAAGCTGACCGTAGCATGCGCTGTTTTACTTCTCGTAACAGACGTTTTATTGACCCCGAGGTTTTACCCGCGTGCAACGGCGCGAAGCATAGCGCAGCACTCGTCGCATTTCCCTGCTCAAGTGGTTCTGGTGTCGTTTTCTGCAGCCGTTAATAAAGGTCACGGCACTTTGGAGCCTTTTTGCCTGCATTGATCACATTACGGCGGACCGTTTATTTTTGGCCTGGCTCATTAGTGCTGCCTAAGCGGCGTAAGCCGGGACTCCCCAGCTGGCTTAGCTGATCAATAAATCGTGCCCCTGCATGGCGCGCGCAGCCGATATATAAACTCAATCATCGGCCTGTCTCTTTTAAGGTACATTTCTCATGTGAGAAGTGAAACACGTACTGTCAGTCAATGGCGTGGATATCTACCAGGCTTGGCTGGACACCGTGCAAGACACGCGTTCAAAAGCAAGAATCACAACCAGAGTGGACCGAGCATCACTTGGTCACTTTGGCCTTGCCGAGCCGGTGGGAGATGGAGTTTTTGAGATGAAGCTCGACTTCGGACCTGGCTTTCGCGTGTATTACGCAATTCAGGACCGGAAAATAGTTTTCCTGCTGGGCGGTGGCTCAAAGGCCAGACAGCAGAACGACATTGATCAGGCCAAGGCTCTCTGGAAATCTTACAAGGTGCAGCAAAAATGACCATTCGTACTCGTTCTCATGAAGATAGCGTTCTTGAAATGCTCCGAGACGACGAAGCGTTCGCCCTCGAATATCTTTCTGTCGCGCTTGAGGAAATCGATGAAGCGGGTGGTGAGGACGCCTTCCTTGTCGCTATCCGTCGCATAGCGGAAGCTCGTGGCGGAATGCTCAGTTTGTCGCAGAACACGGGGCTTAATAGAGCAAATCTGTACAGATCCATCGCCGTCGGCGGTGACCCAAAGCTCTCCACCCTCCTGAAAGTGCTTCAAGCGTTAGGTGTAGGCATGTCTAAAGTTGTATCGCACCGCACAGAGCACGACGCCCGGGCTTAAGTGCAGGGTAAGGGCTATGCGAATTAGCCAATACAGCACTCGTCGCATTTCCCTGCATAAAGCTGGTCAAGTGCGTTGCCCGTCGCTAGAATTGCGCACTTTTTGATCAGAGGCGCGCTAAGCGCCCGTCCGCTGCCCTGCCCTTCTGGGCGGCGGCGTCATTCAATACCGAGGTTAGACATGTCCACCACCATCGCAAAAGCCAACCCAAAGGTCGGCTTTGTATCCCTGGGTTGCCCACACGCTAGCTAAAATATACAAATTGTTGTTCCGTTAAAGGGAACGTTTTGGTTGACATAGGGCGAGAATATGACTATTTTTCGTCTCAAGTCGGCAGCCCTGCCTTAGCGGTGCGTGAAGGAGCTCCTTCGCTGGCTTACCTAATTCGTAAAACCTATGCCTACATGCATAGGTCATCAGACAAAAGTCGAGCAGATGCTCGACTTTTTTTTTGGCTCTTTTTGGATGAGGATGACTGGATGCACCTTCTATATGTTGACGAATCAGGCACGCCAAGCGACCCGAGCCAGAGCTTTTTCATCCTCGCGGGCGTGTCCATCTTTGAACGTCAAACTCACTGGGTTGAAACCCAGATGAACGAGATCGCCGCAAGGTTCTCCCCTGAAGACCCCTACGCGATTGAGCTCCACGGTTCGCCGATGAGATCTGGCAAGAGCGAATGGCGGCCTTTCCCGATGGCCGACCGGATTCAAGCTATCAAAGACTGTCTCAGCATCATCGCCAACTCTAAAGGCAAATATCGCTTGTTCGCTTCGGTAGTCGAACGTGGAGCGCATGGGGCAGACGATCCGATCAAATCTTGTTTTGAACAGGTCGCATCGAGGTTTGACAAATACCTCCAACGATTCAATACGCAGGGCAAACCTGAGAGAGGGATCGCAATTTTTGACACCTCCCACACAGAAAAAAGCATCCAGAACCTTGCGAGAACATTCAAGTACGATGGGCACTCATTCGGTAAGCTCAGAAACTTTGCTGAGGTACCACTGTTTCTGGACTCCAAAGCGTCAAGGATGATCCAGTTGGTCGACCTGGTTGCATTTGCGATTTTTCGACACTATCAAGCTGACGATTCGCAATACTTCGACATCATCAAAAAAAGCTTCGACAGCGTGGGCGGCACCATGCATGGCCTTCATGTCCGTAGAGCGTCCCAAAATGTAGGTGTCGCGGTACAGATCGCGACCACAACGATCGTGACACCCGAGGCTGTGCTGGCGGTCGAAGAGATAGCAATCAACAACAGTTGACCCCGCACGGTAGGGTAAGACTGTGCAAAGTTAAGCGAGCGCTGGAAGACTCGCAAAACGAGCCGCAACTTGGCGTCCAGCATTCGAATCGAAACTACCCATCGCGACCTAGTGAGCATTACGAGGAGCGCTGCAGATTTTGAAATCGCTCGCTTCGGAAGTTTTCCAACCGTTCACCCAAGCGGGCTGGGGGTCTGCAGAGCTGTCCCCCTGCCCTGCTCTGCTGCCACGAGGTGTAAAGGCATTACATTCCTCTTCCAGACTTTGCACTCAGTGCAATGACCATTCTCCCGCTAAAGCCCACAGCTGCCCTGGGCTGAGCCCCCCATTGCACCACACTCCACCTTTGCACTTTTTTGCGACGAGAAGCCCGTCGGCGGGAGGGGGATAAGTGCTTTCTTGTGTCATTTTTTCTTATTCGCCGGACTTCCCGAATCGATAAGTAATAGGCACACGTCTTGCGATAACATCAAATGATGTCGATAAGCATTGGGCATCGAAAACCAGGTTCGGTTGAAGATAGGGCGGGGGAATACGTATGGAGCAGGAAGTCAGAATAGATAAGGACGTAGGGAGCCAGATCTTCATTATGATCGATACCTGTGTCTGGCTAGATCTCGCTAAGGACTACCGGCAGCGAGCTACGATCGCGGCATTGCAGGAATTGATTAACTTCGAAATTGTAGTGCTACTACTGCCACAGCAAGTGATAGACGAATTCGATCGAAATAAAGACCGCATCATCAAGGAAAGTGGACAGAGCTTAACGAGTACCTTTCGACGAGTTCGGGATGCAGTGAGTCAATTTGGCAAGCCGGAAGGGCTGGAAGAGGCGTTGATTCAGCTCAGTGACATAGACCATAGGGTCGGCATGCTTGGAGAGGCGGTAAACGAATCCATTGGTCGCATCGAAAAAATTTTTGCAGGAGCAAGGAAGATACAAACAAATGACGCTACTTTGCGAGCGGCAGCCATGCGAGCAGTAGAAAAACGTGCTCCGTTTCACAAGCCAAAAAACAGCATGGGGGATGCCATTCTGATCGAGCTATATGCCGCAGCCTTGATAGATGAAAAAAAAGGCGCGGGAAACCAGTTTGTCTTCGTCACCCATAACAAACACGATTTCAGCTCCGGTACAGGCGACGACCGCATACCTCACCCAGACATAGCCGATTTTTTCAACGGGACTCATTCCACTTACTCCATAAACCTGAACTCATACCTCAACGAAATAGCCCCGAAATGGGTCGAGCTTCAATTAATGAACGAGTATCAAGACGAGCCAAGGCTGCTGTCAGAACTGCTTAAGGTTGAGGAGAGATTGACGAGTCAAGTCTGGTACAACCGCCATCGAGGGCGATGTATTGAGGTCGAGGAAGCACGCCTAAAGGTTCTCCCAGAAGCACAATACTCAAGGTCACCGTACAAGCAAGACGAAATACTGGATACCATCTGGAATGGCGCTCTAGCAGCAGCAAAGCGCGTGGAAGAGGAAGTAGGGCTGGACGATCTCGGCCCTTGGAATGACTTCGAATGGGGGATGATCAACGGTAAATTGAGCGCCATCAGATGGATGCTCGGCTACGAATGGGACATGCTCGACACTTAAGAGTGCTCGGGGTGCCGCAGTGGGAAGCAGGACAAAAACGAGGGCCGATTGGCCCCCGCGCACCACTTATACCTGTTGAATAACTCGGAGCAAACGGACGAACCAATAGGCCGTCTGAAGCAACCGAATCAACTCTTCAGGGAAAAGCTTTTGGATAAATCTTTTCATAGAGGTAGTCCTTCGAATTGGCGAAACCTGCGCATTCTTAACGATTAGCAGCAGAGCCTCCCACTCACTTGGGACGGAGCCTCAATAAATTATTACCGATATCGGTAATAACTATTCCTCTAACTAAGTCACACTCTACGTCATAACTACTGTCGTTTCGTGACCTATTCGAGCTTGACGGGTCCGTCACACGGCCATACCCTTTGAGATGCGAGTAACAAAGTAGTACGGCGCGGAGTGGTTAATTCAGATGCTACCACGGTTTTTTCCGAAGGGAATCCACTGAAATGCGTCTACACAGAGCCCACCACGTGTGGGCTCTGTCGTATCTGACCACCCGCGCTCGCAGTTACTGAGGTTGGGTGCACCACGAAGCTAGGTTTTTCGCGGGGTTCACCGTGCTAACACTTTTTTGCGTATTTTTTAAGATAACTGAAATAGGATCATTGATCCTAATTACGAACCGACGAACGGTAGACCAAACTAGCCGCTTACGGCTAGAGTGCAAGCCAACGCAAGTAAGTGCTTGTAGCCGCAACATCGGAAAGTTGTTTTTACGAACATAAAAACGCTGTTAAAACGAATACAAAAACAGCTGCTAAAAAACGCATCGCTTTTTGACGACGAAGTCGAACGTGTTTTTGGACGTATAAAACGAAGGGTGAATTGCCGAGGGTTTCCCCCCTATTTTCTTAGCGCGAATTCTGATAGCGAAGTCAAAGCGTAATCGGATCCATCGCCGCTGATAGCGCCGTAGCCTTCGCCGCATAGCTGGTGAATGCCGAAGCATTACCTGGTGGCGGCGTGGGCCCATGTGTATGGCTGGCCAGTTGAGTGTTCATCTGATGCACCAGGTCAAGCAAATCGCACAGCACCTGCAGCACGTTCACACCCTCGGATCCCAACCAGGTCTTGGGCGCGACCAGTCGCTGACTGACCGCCGCCACACTTTCACGCAGCCCCTGAATCCTTTCCTCCATGTCGCCACCTACCGTGGCGTTGTGCTTCTGCCCCACCACCAGGTTCAGATCCCGCCCGGTCGCTTGGTGCAGGTCATCCACCGCCGCCAGGCTCGCCGATCCACCCGACAGCAGCTTGAGCGCGCCCAGGGCCTCAATCGTCTTGATGCCCCCAACCGACTCGGTTGAATGGTCGTCCACGGTCCTGATGTGGCTCTGGAACCGTTCGGTGTTGCCCATCGCCTCTACTTCCCGCTCGATCGCCTTGTCGAGGATCTTGCCGTCGGTTTGGCGCAGCCAATTGCCGTCGGCGTCGACACGCTGCTGGCAGGCCTCGCTGTGCTGCCACACCTGGTCACCTTTCGGGACGCGGGGCATACTCAGGCCGTGGGGCAGAATGGTTTGGATATAGGGCTTGTGCGGCAGGCCGTACGCGGAGCACACCACAACCTGTGTGCCTTCCTGGGGGAATGCGTAGATGCCCATTTCCTCGCCACCGGTGGGCAGCGGCAACGGCACGCCGGCAAGGATCGGCAGCTTGGTGTCTGGCTCGCCATCCGGCCCCAGCACCTCGATGTCGACGGCATAGCGCGGCCGGAAATCGTCACAGATGCCGGCGCCGGCCGGGGCGTCGGCTACGGCGACAACACGGGCAAAGCGTGGCAGGTGGTAACCGCCGGTAAGTTCGGGAAATTGTCGTTCTACGCTGCGGCGGATTGCGTCGTCCATCGGATGGCCATCTGATTGTCGATGAGCGCCACACTGGTGATGCGCTCGCCGTGGTTGATCGTTGCGCCTGGTCGCAACCCGGGAAGGGCCGCAATCATCGCGCTTTGGTTGCCCTGGTAGTCGTCGAACAGTTCCACCGGCAGCTGCAGCGCCGAGCGAACGCCAAAAAAGCTGTCTGCCCAACTGCCCACGAATACTTCCCCGTCACCCTGCTGCAGCCAGATGAAGTCGAGAATGCTGAAAACTATGGCAAGACTGTCCAACCCTTGATATCCAGCGACAGGGCTCTAAAAGAACGGCGCTTTGACGCCTACATAGGGCTGATCAGACACGCGAAAGCGTAAACCAGTACGATGGCTGATCTCTGCCAGGACGGCACGCAGGTCGACGTGGCGCGGTTCAGCGGTAGCGGCCTTGCAAATATTGGGGCCAGCTCGCGGCAGAACGGCATCTGCTGGCGGCTGGTAGCGGTGCAGCACTCGTCGCATTTCCCTGCATAAAGCTGGTCAAGTGCGTTGCCCGTCGCTAGAATTGCGCACTTTTTGATCAGAGGCGCGCTAAGCGCCCGTCCGCTGCCCTGCCCTTCTGGGCGGCGGCGTCATTCAATACCGAGGTTAGACATGTCCACCACCATCGCAAAAGCCAACCCAAAGGTCGGCTTTGTATCCCTGGGTTGCCCGAAGGCTCTCGTTGACTCCGAGCGCATCCTCACGCAACTGCGTATGGAAGGCTATGACGTCGTGTCCACTTATCAGGACGCCGACGTGGTGGTGGTCAACACCTGCGGTTTCATCGACTCGGCGAAGGCTGAGTCGCTGGAAGTGATCGGCGAAGCGATCAAGGAAAACGGCAAGGTCATCGTGACCGGCTGCATGGGCGTGGAAGAGGGCAATATCCGCAAGGTGCACCCAAGCGTGCTGGCCGTGACCGGTCCGCAACAGTACGAGCAAGTGGTCAACGCCGTGCACCAGGTGGTGCCGCCTCGCCAGGACCACAACCCGCTGATCGACCTGGTGCCGCCGCAAGGCATCAAGCTGACGCCGCGCCACTATGCGTACCTGAAGATTTCCGAAGGCTGCAACCACAGCTGCAGCTTCTGCATCATCCCGTCGATGCGCGGCAAGCTGGTCAGCCGCCCGGTCGGTGACGTGCTCGACGAAGCCCAGCGCCTGGTCAAATCCGGCGTCAAAGAGCTGTTGGTGATCTCCCAGGACACCAGCGCCTACGGCGTCGATGTGAAATACCGCACCGGTTTCTGGAATGGCGCGCCGGTGAAAACCCGCATGACCGAACTCTGCGAAGCCTTGAGCAGCCTGGGCGTGTGGGTACGCCTGCACTACGTTTACCCGTACCCGCATGTGGACGAGCTGATCCCGCTGATGGCCGCCGGCAAGATCCTGCCGTACCTGGACATCCCGTTCCAGCACGCCAGCCCGAAAATCCTCAAGGCCATGAAACGCCCGGCCTTCGAAGACAAGACCCTGGCGCGCATCAAGAACTGGCGCGAGATCTGCCCTGAGCTGATCATCCGCTCCACGTTCATCGTCGGCTTCCCTGGCGAGACCGAAGAAGACTTCCAGTACCTGCTGGACTGGCTGACCGAGGCCCAACTCGACCGCGTCGGTTGCTTCCAGTACTCGCCGGTGGAAGGCGCTCCAGCCAACCTGCTGGACGCTGCCATCGTTCCAGACGACGTCAAGCAAGACCGTTGGGAGCGCTTCATGGCCCATCAACAGGCCATCAGCTCGGCACGCCTGCAACTGCGTATCGGCAAAGAAATCGAAGTGCTGATTGATGAAGTCGACGAGCAAGGCGCCGTTGGCCGTTGCTTCTTCGATGCGCCGGAAATCGACGGTAACGTGTTTATCGACGATGCCAGCGGCCTGAAGCCGGGCGACAAGGTCTGGTGCACGGTGACGGACGCCGATGAATACGACCTGTGGGCTGAAAAGCGCGATTAAGGCTGTAAAAAATTGAAAAAGCCCCGCTTCTGAACAAGATGCGGGGCTTTTTTAGGTCTATCGTTTGCCCATCGACGCCGATCATCGGCAAGGGGCAGCGGGCATGCGTCAGCATTCGGTTATCCACACACCTAAAATCAGCGACTTCGCGCAATTGGCGCAGATCTGGGAAGCGTCCGTGCGCGCGACCCACGACTTCTTGCCGGACAGCTACATCGTGCTGCTTAAGGAACTGGTGCTGACACGTTACCTGGACGCCGTCATGCTGATCTGCACCAAAGACGCGCGCCAGCGTATTACCGGGTTTGCCGGGGTGGCCGCGGGTAAAGTCGAGATGCTGTTTATCGACCCACAGCACCGCGGCCAGGGCCTCGGCCGGCAACTGCTGCGCTATGCGATCGAGCACATGAACGCCGATGCACTGGACGTCAACGAACAGAACCCACAAGCCCTGGGCTTTTACTTCAAGCAGGGGTTCGAGGTAATCGGACGCGCGGAGCATGATGGCCTGGGCCAACCGTACCCGTTGCTGCACATGCGTTTGCGCCAACAGCAACGGCGCAGTGGCTGACGAAACACAGTGCCAATGTGGGAGCGGGCTTGCTCGCGAATGCGGTGTGTCAGTCAAAGATGTGCTAGCTGATCCACCGCATTCGCGAGCAAGCCCGCTCCCACATTTTGAACCGTGTACCAACCAATAAAGCCACTACGCTGAAATGGGGCCGGGATTAACCGCGCCCACACAGGTACAATAGCCGCCCCCTTTTGCTACGGCCCTTGTCATGACTGACCCCATACGCCTTTCCAAACGCCTTATTGAACTGGTCGGTTGCTCCCGTCGGGAGGCTGAGCTGTTTATCGAAGGCGGCTGGGTCTCGGTGGACGGCGAAGTGATTGACGAGCCACAGTTCAAGATCACCACCCAGAAGGTCGAGCTCGATCCAGAGGCCAAGGCCACTGTGCCGGAGCCGGTGACCATTCTGTTGCACGCGCCGGTAGGTATGGATGCCGAAACGGCGATGGCCTCGATCAGCGCCGAGACCCTGTCCGAAGAACACCGCTTCAGCAAACGCCCGCTCAAAGGCCACTTTCTGCGCCTGACCGCCAGTGCCGACCTGCAAGCCAAGGCCAGCGGCCTGTTGGTGTTCACCCAGGACTGGAAGATTCTGCGCAAGTTGACCGCCGATGCCGCCAAGATCGAGCAGGAATACGTGGTGGAAGTCGAAGGCGACATGGTTGCTCATGGCCTCAATCGCCTGAACCACGGCCTGACCTACAAAGGCAAAGAGCTGCCGGCCGTAAAAGCCAGCTGGCAGAACGAAAACCGCCTGCGCTTTGCGATGAAAAACCCGCAACCGGGCGTCATCGCTCTGTTCTGCGAAGCCGTTGGCTTGAAAGTCATCGCCATCCGCCGTATTCGCATTGGCGGCGTGTCCATTGGCAAAGTGCCAGTAGGCCAATGGCGTTACCTGTCCGGCAAAGAGAAGTTCTAAGCCGCACCCCTTTCTTGACACCGCCTGACTGGGCGGTGCCCTCAGTTGAATACCAGGATTGCCCACCATGATTCACAACGACGTACTGCGCAGCGTGCGCTACATGCTCGACATCAGCGACAACAAGATGGTCGAGATCATCAAACTCGGCGGCATGGACGTGACCAAGGAAGACCTGCTGACCTACCTCAAGAAAGATGAGGAAGAAGGTTTTGTATTCTGCCCGGACGACGTCATGGCTCACTTCCTGGATGGCCTGGTGATTTTCAAGCGCGGCAAGGACGAAACGCGTCCGCCGCAGCCGATTGAAACCCCGGTGACCAACAACATCATCCTGAAGAAGCTGCGCGTCGCCTTCGAACTGAAAGAAGACGACATGCACGCCATCCTCAAGGCTGCCGAATTCCCGGTGTCCAAACCTGAGCTCAGCGCGCTGTTCCGCAAGTTCGGCCACACCAACTACCGCACCTGCGGCGACCAGTTGCTGCGTAACTTCCTCAAGGGCCTGACCCTGCGGGTTCGTGCGTAAGCCATGAGTTACCAGGTCTCGCCCGTCGGCTTCGTGCGCTCCTGTTTCAAGGAGAAGTTCGCCATCCCGCGCCAGCCGCAACTGGCGCCGGCCGCCCGTGGCGTGCTGGAGCTGGTGGCGCCGTTCGACCAGGGTGAGGCGGTGCAGGGCCTGGAACAGGTCAGCCATGTCTGGTTGCTGTTTCTGTTCCACCAGGCTCTGGAAGACAAGCCTCGGCTCAAAGTGCGCCCGCCACGCCTGGGCGGCAACACGTCCATGGGTGTATTTGCCACCCGCGCGACCCATCGTCCCAACGGCATTGGCCAGTCAGTGGTCAAGCTGGACAAGGTCGAACCGGGGCGGTTGTGGATTTCCGGGATTGATTTGCTGGATGGCACGCCAGTGCTGGATATCAAGCCGTATGTGCCGTATGCCGACATTATCGACAGCGCCACCAACAGCATCGCGAGCAGCGCGCCGCAGCTGATTCCGGTGCAGTGGCTGAAGACCGCCCTGCTCCAGGCACAAGGCCACGCTCAGCGCCTTGACGAGCCGTTGGTGGCGTTGATCGAGCAATGTCTGGCACAGGACCCACGGCCGGCGTATCAGACGCCGGGGCCTGAGCGTGAATACGGGGCACAGTTCTGGGATGTGGATGTGCGCTGGCACTATCCGGAGGCGGGCGTGATCTGTGTGCTGGAAGTGGTTCCAGCCAAATAAGCGCCGAAAACAAATGTGGGAGCAGCTTGTGTGGGAGCTGGCTTGCCGGCGATGCAGACACCTCGGTCGTTCAGTTGAACCGAGGTAATGCTATCGCAGGCAAGCCAGCTCCCACAAAAGCCAGCTCCCACATTCATTTGGATCGGTGATTACTTCTCGACGAACGCGCGTTCGATCAAGTAGTCACCCGGCTCACGCATACGCGGCGAAACCTTCAGGCCGAAGCTGTTCAGCACTTCGCTGGTCTCGTCCAACATGCTTGGGCTGCCGCACAGCATGGCACGGTCGTCCTCGGGGTTGATCGGAGGCAGGCCGATGTCGCGGAACAGCTTGCCGCTGCGCATCAGGTCGGTCAGGCGGCCTTCGTTTTCGAACGGCTCGCGGGTCACCGTCGGGTAGTAGATCAACTTGTCACGCAGCGCCTCGCCGAAGAACTCGTTCTGCGGCAGGTGTTCGGTGATGAATTCGCGGTAGGCGACTTCGTTGACGTAACGCACGCCGTGGCACAGGATCACTTTTTCGAAACGCTCGTAGGTCTCCGGGTCCTGGATCACGCTCATGAATGGAGCGAGGCCAGTACCGGTGCTGAGCAGATACAGGTGTTTGCCCGGCTTCAAATCGTCAAGCACCAGGGTGCCTGTCGGTTTTTTGCTGATGATGATCTCGTCGCCTTCCTTCAAGTGCTGCAATTGTGAAGTCAGCGGGCCATCCGGCACTTTGATGCTGAAGAACTCCAGATGCTCTTCCCAGTTCGGACTGGCAATGGAGTAAGCGCGCATGAGCGGGCGGCCGTTGGGCTGTTGCAGGCCGATCATCACGAACTGACCGTTCTCGAAGCGCAGGCCCGGATCGCGGGTGCACTTGAAGCTGAACAGAGTGTCGTTCCAGTGATGAACACTGAGGACACGCTCGTGGTTCATGTTGCTCATGTACGGGGAACTCCTGGAAATGGGTCTGCGCCAATGTTTGGATGCGCAATTGCACAGCATTCTAATGGCGGCGACAATATCTGTTAACTGGATTATTAAGATAAGGGTTATCGGTTATATAGATATGCGATTTACTCTACGTCAACTGCAAGTTTTCGTCGCCGTCGCCCAGCAGGAAAGCGTCTCACGCGCTGCTGGCCTTCTGGCCTTATCTCAATCCGCCGCCAGCACGTCGATTACCGAGTTGGAGCGTCAATCCAGCTGCCAATTATTCGACCGCGCGGGCAAACGGCTGAGCCTCAACGCCCTTGGCCACCAGCTATTGCCCCAGGCCGTGGCGCTGCTGGACCAGGCCAAGGAGATCGAAGACCTGCTCAACGGCAAGTCCGGCTTCGGCTCCCTGGCGGTCGGCGCCACCCTGACCATCGGCAATTACCTGGCCACCCTGCTGATCGGCAGCTTCATGCAGCAGCACCCCGAGAGCCAGGTGAAGCTGCATGTGCAGAACACTGCGAATATCGTGCACCAGGTCGCGCACTACGAAATTGACCTGGGTCTAATCGAAGGCGACTGCAGCCACCCGGACATCGAGGTGCAAACCTGGGTCGAAGATGAGCTGGTGGTGTTTTGTGCGCCCCAGCATCATTTGGCCAAACGCGGCGTGGCGACCATGGAAGAGCTGACCCATGAAGCGTGGATCCTGCGCGAACAAGGTTCAGGCACACGCCTGACGTTTGACCAGGCCATGCGCCATCACCGCAGCGCGCTGAATATCCGCCTGGAACTGGAACACACCGAGGCGATCAAGCGTGCGGTGGAATCGGGATTGGGGATTGGCTGCATTTCCCGGCTGGCACTGCGCGATGCGTTCCGCCGTGGCAGTTTGGTGCCGGTGGAAACCCCGGACCTGGACCTGGCCCGGCAGTTCTACTTCATCTGGCATAAACAGAAATACCAGACCTCGGCGATGCGCGAGTTTCTGGAGCTGTGCCGCGCTTTCACCGCCGGGGTTCAGCGCAGCGACGAGATCGTGCTGCCGAGCATTGCCTGATCCTCAGATCAGAATCACGGCCCACACCAGGGTGATCATGGTCAGTGCCACGAATTGCGCGGCGCTGCCCATGTCCTTGGCGTTTTTCGACAAAGGGTGACGGTCGAGCGAGATGCGGTCGATCGCCGCTTCTACGGCTGAGTTGAGCAGCTCGACGATCAACGCCAGCAGGCACACCGCGATCAGCAAAGCGCGCTCGACCCGGCTGACGTGCAGGAAAAAGCTCAACGGGATCAGGATGACATTCAGCAACACCAACTGACGGAATGCCGCCTCGCCGGTGAAAGCCGCGCGCAGGCCATCCAGAGAATAGCTCCCTGCGTTGAAGATACGTTTGATACCGGTTTGACCCTTGAAAGGCGACATAGATGTAGGCAACTGAACCAAAGAAGTGGGGAAACTAGATGACACAAAGTCAAAAAAGCGTGAATCGCTAACCGCTTAATGCTGCGAAATTGACTCAAGTTGTTGCAAGAGCAGCGCCGCCTGGGTTCGCGTACGCACCCCCAATTTGCGGAAGATCGCCGTGACATGGGCCTTGATGGTCGCTTCCGACACGCTGAGCTCATAAGCAATCTGCTTGTTCAGCAAACCTTCGCAGACCATGGTCAATACCCGGAATTGCTGGGGCGTCAGGCTCGCGAGGCCATCGCGCGCGGCCTTGGCTTCGTCGGACACATTGATTTCTTCGAACGCTTGCGGTGGCCAGGACACATCGCCGTCCAACACCTTGCGAACGGCGTTCTGGATATCCTCCATGGCACTCGACTTGGGAATAAAGCCGCTGGCGCCAAACTCCTTGGAGCGCACCACCACGTCGGCGTCTTCCTGGGCCGATACCATCACCACCGGAATTTGCGGGTATTGCCCGCGCAACAGCACCAGCCCCGAGAAACCGTAGGCACCTGGCATGTTGAGGTCGAGCAGCACGAGGTCCCAATCGGACTTTTCGGTGAGGCGGGCTTCCAGCTCGGCAATGCTGGCCACCTCAACCAGGCGCACGTCCGGACCAAGGCCCAGGGTAACGGCCTGATGCAGCGCACTGCGAAACAGCGGATGGTCATCGGCTATCAGGATTTCGTATGTGGCCATTGATTAAATGATCCTGTTTTTTATGGGAGCCCTGATGGGTTCAGGGT
This sequence comes from Pseudomonas antarctica, assembly GCF_001647715.1. Taxonomy (NCBI): domain Bacteria; kingdom Pseudomonadati; phylum Pseudomonadota; class Gammaproteobacteria; order Pseudomonadales; family Pseudomonadaceae; genus Pseudomonas; species Pseudomonas antarctica. The sequence continues at coordinate 1,411,805 of NZ_CP015600.1, read as the reverse complement.
TCGCCAGTACACAAGGCGACGGCCAGGCAGCCATCGCCACAGGGCACGTTCAACGTCAAAAACACCTGAAACGACGCTGAAAATTCACGCTCACGCCCCAATCGGCGCCCAGCATGCCCAGCGGAGCCTGGAGGGTCAAGCACTACGCCCGTGGGCATTTTAGCCAGTTGAGGATTTACGGTGCCATCATGCAAACGTCGTCTGGTTATAGCACCGGGATATAGGGTGCAAGACGAGTATGGACGCTATCCGTCGAGTCCAGGGATAAGTTGAACTTGGCTGCCAGGTAATGGGTGCTGAAGACGTCGAGGTAAGCGTCGAGCACTTCGGCGGCGGCCAGGTCATCAGCCAGTTCCAGGCACAGCGCCGCCACTTCGGCGGTGCAGAAGTGATCATCACGCTTGGAACGACGCAGTTTGTAGCGAGACAACTGCTCGGGCGCCAGGCTCAGTACGGGCAGGTGTTCCAGGTAGGGGCTTTTGCGGAACATCTTGCGCGCTTCGCTCCAGGTACCGTCCAGCAGGACGAACAGCGGGCGCTTGCCCTCCTCAACCGTCACTTCGCTGACAACCCGCTCAGGCACCACGAATTCACCCGGAAACACGATGTAGGGCTGCCACTGCGGGTCGACCAACAGCGTCAGCAATTCGGGATCAACCTCCGTGCGCGACCAGGCAAACGCAGTGGTGTCGGCGATTACATCGGCGATCAGCCAGCCAGTGTTACTGGGTTTCATCGGCTCGACATCGTGCATCAGCAGGCACATCGCAGACCGAGCCTGCACCGTCGGGCGCCAGGCGCACAGGCAGTACTCGGGAATCACCCGGCAACCGGGGCACCGCTCGGCGCGCGAGCCTCGGTTGAGAAACGGCCTGACGGCACGCGCCAGGCGCTGGGTACGCAAGCGGGAGACGGCGTGGCTCATCGGATGCGCCGCGTAGCAGGGGAAATCGACACTGAGGGAACTCGAGGCAGGCTTTAATTGGCGGCAGTTTACCAGAGCCACTGACACTTCTCAGCGATACGCCTGGCTGTAGTGGCAAGCGGTCACCTATAATTGCGCGCCACTGAACGCACAGCGCAGTGGCTGGTCTATGCACCAGTAACCGAATCAGGAGAGTTTCATGCTGCGTTCCATGCTGCGCCTTGTTGCCCCATCCGTCGCCCTTGCGCTGGTTCTGCCCATGGGCGCCCACGCGGCCTCGCTGCTGGAGGCCCAAATGAACAGGAAGCTGCAAAGCGTCGCGGCAGAAAGCAACAAGGACCTGCCCCGGGAAATTGATGAAAAGACCCTGGAAGTGGCCTACACCGTTGAAGGCATGCAACTGATCGATCACCTCAGTGTGCAACCTGATCGTGCCGAACAGATGCGCGCCAACCCGAAGGCCGTGTACTTCCAGTTGGGCCAAAGCGTGTGCCTGAACAAGGGTTACCGCGAGTTGATGGCCAAAGGCGCAGTGATGCGCTATGAAATCACCGAGAACAAGACCAACCGCCCTGTGGCATCGGTCAAGTTTGTGGAAGCGGATTGCCCGGCACCCGCTGCTGCGAAGAAGAAAAAGTAACTGTTACTCGATGATCGCGCGCGGCTGTCCAGCAGCGCGCACCTCCCCCGCGTCACTTGCCAGCCGGCAACTAAACTGCTTGATGAGTGACCAATAAGCGGTTGCCAGCCAAGGGTTTTTCGGCTCATGATCAAGTCATCCCGGTAGCCCCTCCACAGCGTTTCCCACGCCGTTCTGTAATATTTTCAGGGCAAAAGAGGGTTGCCCGCCTGCGACTTGCAGTGCAAAGGTTTCTAAATCACAAGGAACATACAGAGCCCGCTTTGCCCCTTGGCGAACACCGTGCAATGCCTTGGGCATGCAGCGACACATGCAGTGTCGCGGTCCCGGACGAATATCTCGCCGATGGCCCAGGTTCTGTGAAGAAGGAGAAGTTGAATGCCTTACGAATCGAATGACCACCTGCTCCGTCATTTTGACGAAAACGGGGCGGACCTCACGCAGCAGGTCGACGCACAACTCCAGTTGATCGCCCCCAACAGCCCGAATATTCCCCTTTATCGCGACATGATCCTCACCGTCCTGCGCATGGCCCAGGATGACCGCAACCGTTGGAATGCAAAAATCACGCTGCAGGCGATTCGCGAGCTGGATAACGCCTTCCGTGTGCTGGAACAGTTCAAGGACCGCCGCAAGGTCACGGTGTTTGGCTCGGCGCGCACGCCGGTCGAAAGCCCGCTGTACGCCTTGGCCAGGGAAGTCGGCACGCTGCTGGCGCAATCCGACCTGATGGTGATCACGGGCGGCGGTGGCGGCATCATGGCGGCTGCCCACGAGGGTGCGGGCCTGGAACACAGCCTGGGGTTCAACATCAACCTGCCGTTTGAACAGCACGCCAACCCGACCATTGATGGCACCGAGAACCTGCTGTCTTTCCACTTCTTCTTTACCCGCAAGCTGTTCTTCGTCAAGGAAGCCGACGCGTTGGTGCTGTGCCCGGGCGGTTTTGGCACGCTGGATGAAGCACTCGAAGTGCTGACCCTGATCCAGACCGGCAAGAGCCCGCTGGTGCCGGTAGTATTGCTGGATGCCCCAGGCGGTGGTTTCTGGCAAGGCGCACTGGACTTCATTCGTAGCCAGCTGGAAGCCAATCGCTATATCCTGCCCACCGACCTAAAGCTGGTCCGCCTGGTGCACAGCGCTGAAGAAGCGGTAGAAGAGATAAACCAGTTCTATGCCAACTTCCATTCCACGCGCTGGTTGAAGCGTGAGTTTGTAGTGCGCATGAATCATCCACTCAGTGACCGTGCACTCGCCCACTTGCAGAGCGAGTTTGCCAGCCTGCGGCTAAGTGGTGAGTTCCAGCAGCTTGCTTACACAGGCGAGGAACATGATGAACCAAGGTTCAGCCATTTGACGCGGCTGGTGTTCAACTTCAATGGTCGTGATCAGGGCCGATTGCGGGAGTTGGTGGATTACATCAACTTGCCGGAAAACTGGGCACAGGCTCAGGGGAAGACGCAGCAGCGAGTAACGCCAGAGCCTGCGTGATTTTCAAGGCAAAAAAAAAGGCCCACTATTTTCATAGTGGGCCTTTTTTTTTAAGCAGGATCTACAGGTGGAGCAGATTCGATGTGGGAGCCGGCTTGCCTGCGATGGCATCACTGCGATCCTACGGGCATACCGAAATGCCCACATCGCAGGTAAGCCAGCTCCCACACTTTAAAGTTCAGCAGCTCAGCACTTAGTCATCCATGTCGCGGCCGCTCAGTAAGCGGCTGATCATCTCCATCGAAAACCCGCGATAGCTCAGGAAGCGCCCTTGCTTCGCACGCTCCCTGGCATCAATCGGTAGATGCCCTGAAAACTTGCGGCGCCAGGTATCTTCCAATTGCGACTGCCAACTGATACCGCACTCACGCAGGGCGAGGTCGATATCGGCACGTTGCAGGCCACGCTGGCTCAACTCTTCACGAATTCGCGCTGGGCCGTAGCCGGAGCGCGCGCGGTAGGAGACAAAGCTTTCAAGGTAACGGGCTTCCGACAGCAGCCCCTCTTCCGTCAAGCGGTCGAGGGCGCTTTCGATCATCTCGGGCTCTGCGCCTCGCTGACGCAGTTTACGCGTCAGCTCGACTCGACCATGCTCGCGGCGAGCGAGCAGGTCCATCGCAATGCGCCGAACGGCGACGAGTGTATCGAGTACAACAGTCATCGTTTGCTTCAGATGTCAGTGTCGGCTTCTTCTACTTCTTCAACCGGCTCGCGGTTGGCAGCAGCTTTCACGTCGGGTGCTGGGGTCAGCAGCTTGTCGCGAATCTGCTTCTCAAGCGTGGCAGCGATATCCGGGTTGTCCGCCAGGAACTTGGCCGAGTTGGCCTTGCCCTGACCGATCTTGCTGCCGTTATAGGCATACCAGGCACCGGACTTCTCGACGAAACCGTGCAGCACACCCAGGTCGATCATCTCGCCGTTCAGGTAGATACCCTTACCGTAGAGAATCTGGAACTCAGCCTGACGGAATGGCGGGGCCACCTTGTTCTTCACCACTTTAACGCGGGTTTCGCTACCCACTACCTCGTCGCCTTCCTTCACCGCGCCAGTACGGCGGATATCCAGACGGACCGAAGCGTAGAACTTCAACGCGTTACCACCGGTGGTGGTTTCCGGGCTGCCGAACATCACGCCGATCTTCATACGGATCTGGTTGATGAAGATCACCAGGCAGTTGGCGTTCTTGATGTTACCGGTGATTTTACGCAGCGCCTGGGACATCAGGCGGGCTTGCAGGCCCACGTGCATGTCGCCCATTTCGCCTTCGATTTCAGCTTTCGGCACCAGGGCTGCCACGGAGTCGACCACGATCACGTCGATGGCGTTGGAGCGCACCAGCATGTCGGTGATTTCCAGGGCTTGTTCACCGGTGTCCGGCTGGGAAACCAGCAGGTCGTCAACGTTGACGCCCAGCTTGCCGGCGTACTCAGGGTCGAGGGCGTGCTCGGCATCGACGAACGCGCAGGTGGCGCCCATTTTTTGAGCCTGGGCAATCACCGACAGGGTCAGGGTGGTTTTACCGGAAGATTCAGGACCGTAGATTTCAACGATACGGCCTTTTGGCAGGCCGCCAATGCCGAGCGCGATGTCCAGACCCAGAGAGCCAGTGGAAATAGCCGGGATCGCCTGACGGTCGTGATCGCCCATACGCATTACGGCACCCTTGCCGAATTGACGTTCGATCTGACCCAGGGCCGCAGCCAAGGCTTTCTTCTTGTTGTCGTCCATTAAAGTCCTCACGTAATCAATAAGGCCTGACGGCCAACACCTGTATAAGTAGACAGTATTGTTCCACAAAGATCCGGGATCGCCTACCCCTGATTTTCGATTTCTACTGCAGCTCGTCGCAACAAGCCCTCCAGGGCGGCCTTTACCGTTTGTCGGCGAACCTCGTCACGGTTGCCGGGGAAGTGCGCAAGCTCAGCGCTCACGTCCTCGCCAACACCAAACGCCAGCCATACGGTGCCCACTGGCTTGTCCGGCGAACCGCCGTCCGGCCCCGCGACACCGCTGACCGCCACGGCGAAGCGCGACAGGCTTTTTTCCTGCGCGCCCCTGACCATCGCCTCCACCACTTCCTGGCTGACGGCGCCGACTTTGCGGAACAACGCTTCCGGCACACCCAACTGCCGGGTCTTCTGTCGATTGGAGTACGTGACATACCCGGCCTCGAACCAGGCCGAACTGCCCGGAATCCGCGTGATCGCTTCCGCAATACCGCCGCCAGTGCAGGACTCGGCCGTGGTGACGTGGGCATTGAGCACCTGCAAACGGCGACCCAGTTCAGCAGCCAGTTGAGTGATTTCCTTCACGGTCGTCTCCAGGAATGGGCGGGGGTTTGCCTACCCTACAGGAGCCCATCGGCCATGCAAGTTACAGAGTGCATCAAGAAACCAACGCCCGACGGCATGCACATAAGCCTGGCAGGCACGCAGGGCGATCAGGGCGTTATCACCGTCGTCGGTGATGCCGATAATTCGTTGAGCATGCGCCGGGTCAAGTCCGGCTCGCGGGGCTGCATGAACCACGCCGCCGGGGGTGGCGGCGGCTGGCACTGGGCAGCCGATTACCGTGCGAACCGCGCGCCATATCACCCAGCCTGTCCCCGTCACACCACCACCTTCAGCAGACAAACACCGATCAGACGACAACCCGCCAGGAAACACATAACGCCGCTTTCGCCCGCGCCCACAATTGCAAACGGTCCTCCAGTCCGTTGAGCCCGCCGTTTATGCGTCGGGTGATAGTGGTGAACCGGTCCTTGTCGGCGAGTTCATTCAAACCGTTGCGCTGCCAGAACCACGCAGCCGACTCACACGCCCACTGCGGTTGCTCCAGCAACTCGGGCTCGCGCAGCAAGCGATCATCACCAAACAGCGCCTGGCTGCAGGCCAGGTAGTTACGACGCCCGGTAATCTGGATCAGCCCCCTGCCCCGGTACTTCTGGCCGTCGCCATCTGCTTGAGGCGTGTTGCCCAGGCGCTCGGCCAAGGCACCGGTGTCATATTTGCCCAGGTACTGGTCGCTGCCCAGTTCACGCACGTAGCGCAGTTGGCCGGATTCGTGGCCGACCTGGGCGAGGAAGGCGGCGATGCGCTTCGCATTGTTTATCTCGTAGCGAACGAACGCCGCATTTAAAGGCGTCAAAAAAAAGCCCGCTCTAAGGCGGGCACCCGGCATCACGTCAAGCAGTTGGGGGAGTGTTATCACCATGGGTTTTACTCTTGAAAAGTGCCTATATCGATAACCCACACGCCGTAATCGAACTGCGATACCCCGTCACGGGGTCGCCGACATGCACCACCTGTTTGATCGACCATCGCCCCCGCATGTATGGCGGCCACGTCTCATCCAGCAGCAACAACCCTTCAGCCGCCAACAACGGATTGCCGGGACAATCGATCAACAATTTCAAGTCTTCACGCCCCACACGGCGCAGTTCGCCTTCGGCCACGGCGCGGGCTTCGGCTGCGTTCTGGTAGCGCTGACGCAAGGTTTTGAACGGCGCATTGCCCACCTGGACCACACGCTGCTTGCCAGCGGAGGCATCCCACCAACTGGCGCGGCAGCCCTCGTATTTCGCGCGGGACGTTTCGTCGAGCTTGGCAGTAATGAAGCTCTGTTCACCGGGGCGGTTGTCCTCCGTCACGGACAGCTTCACCTCCGGCAGTAGCTGACCGGAGAGCGAATTGACTCGGCCGGCTTCGGCCAACACATAGAGCTCGTTAAACGGTTTGGTGACCGCAGAGTAGATTCTGGCAAGGCGCGAAATGAACGCCATATCACTCTCGTTGGACTGGTCGATGTGCGGAATCGCAATACCCTCCAGCGCGGGTGCCACACGTGGTGAAAAGCCGTGAGGACTGACCAGCTGGCGAAACAGCGCGCCCAGCGTTGTCGGACCGTAACTGGCGGATCGACGCTGCCGATAACCCGTTGCATCCACCACACTGAAGGGCGCGGCTGTGGCCACGATCATCAAGCGCATGGGAAACAGCACCGGGGTACGTTGGGTGACGACAAACTCGCCTTTTTCCACCAACCCCGACTCCAGATAACCGGCACGCAAGCCGATCTTGCCACTCAGGGTGGGCAAACCTTCAAGGCCTTCAATATTAAGCGTCAGTTCCAGCCGATCCGCCTTAATGCCGGCAGCGTCAGTGTGGCTCCAGTGCATCAGCCGTTGATTAAGCAGCGCCGCATTGGCGCCATAAAACTCCACGATCGGTGTGAATCCCTGTGCCATGCAGCCTCCCTAATCCCAGGCCAGAACGGGCCGTACAGCAGCCGGCCGCGCTGGCAGTTCAGGCACGATCACCCACACGCCGGCCGGCAGTACCGGGCCGTATTCGGCCATCCCAGGGTTCAGGCGCCAAAGGGTTTCTTCCGCTGCATCATCGCAACGGCCCAACTCGCGGTAGAGCAACAGGTTGACCGAATCACCGGCAATACTTCGCACTCTACGCATTGACGAATTCCTCTAATTCCATGGTCCAGGCCATGAGCATGGCGGTGCCGTCGTCGATCACATAGCTCTGGGTTTCCGTCACCGAGTTTATCCGCCAAAGGCCCCAGTTACGGCCAATGCCATCGACCAGGGGCAATGGCGCCCGCGCATTTTGCAGCGCACGTAATTCGTCCAGCCGCTGCATACCGATGGCGTACATGGCCATGCCGCTGAACGTGAGTTTTTCCAGCTTCTGGCCGCTCTGGCGTGACTGGGACTTGCTGGCAATAATCGCCAGGTCACTCCAGCCGCCGTCGCTGGTACGTATCAGCGACGAATAGGCAAAGCCTCGGGATAAGCCAAAAACAAAGTCGCCGAGTACCATCTGTTGTCGCATCAATCACCTCCTGAAGGATCGGCCAGTGCCGCGTTGCGCCGGATCCCCAGGCTGTCGGTGACCATCGGCATGCATTGAAATTGCAGGGCCTGGATCACTTGGTTGACGACCTGCTGGGCATCGGCCGGGTTGACGCCGGTGATCTGGATGCTCGGGGCAATCGTGACTTGCACGTTGTCCGTGCGCGCGGCGTTGAGCTCCTTGCTCACCGCATTGGGCGCAGGCAGGCGATCACTTGAGCTGAACAATTTGTCACCGAGCCAGGCGCCCGCCTCACTGCCGAGCAAACCGCCGATTGCACCACCGACAGCCGTGCCGACACCGGGAAAAACCAGCGTGCCGATAGCGGCGCCGGCAGAAGCTCCGGCCCAGGCGCCACCCGCTGAGCTCAGGCCTGATCCGACAGCTTTAGCGTCGCCGTTGCGCACGCCTTGAACCACATCCATGGCAGTGTCCACGTACTTCAACGGGCCGAGGCGCCGGGCGGCGGACGACTCCAGTTTTCCCATCGCGCCCCACACGCCCGAAGCGGGCATTTTCAGTGAGCGCGCCGTTGGAGCGGGCAGATGCTCACGGCTGACGGGCTGCATGCGCGACGGGGTATTTGCACTTCCTTCAGCGGGCAACGGCACAAGTCCCCGCTCCAACGCTTCGATCAACCCAGGCCCTCTGCCTGTGGATGATTGAGATGAAGCAGTATTTTTCTTGCGCCTGTTTGTGCTGGCGGCGCGAGGCTGTAAACCTGGCGTCGCGGCCCCAGCATGGAAACCGACAGACTGCTGCTGGGGAAACCACTTCGAAAGACGTTCGCCCACGCCACGCAGCGATGCAACCCAACCACCGCCTTTTGCGGGGGAACGTCTTGTGGCGGCAGGTTTCGGTGCAGACGTTTGCTTCTTGGGTGTGTTTTGAGATTTTTTTGGGTTTGGCGACTTTTTGGGGTTTTCGGACTGTGGTTTTCGGGAGTTCTTTTTTCTGGAAGAGCCACCCGGTGCAGAACGGCTACTCGTGATGGGCTTTTCGGCCGCGGCTGAACAGCAGCAGGACTTTTCCTTTTCAAAGCCCTTGTCCTTGAACAACTTGCCAGCCCCACCGCCCAACTTACCCAGCGTCACATCGATAAGATTGCCGGTTACCCGGGTTTTGATCGTCTCCCCCAAGCCCGAGAAAAACCCGGTAAACACCGGCGAAACCACCGGCAAAATGACCGCCTCCGCCGTTTTAACCGTCTTGGCCATAACCGGCGATTCACTGGCCAAATCATTGGCCGTATTCATCACGCCAGTCTTCACTTGCAGCCATGTTGGCTCGAGCAATACCGACACGGGCTCCAGCGTCTTGGAAAGGCGTTTTTCGCTGGCACTGGACTCCTCGCGCAGAACCGTTGTCGACTTTTCCGAAGTCGCCGTCGCATCAAACGAACGGTGGGCATTCGCGTACCGAAGTGCTGCGACCGGGTCGAGAACCTGCCCGCTGCCCACCGTCATTGCTTCCCGAGTAATGCGCCGGTCCTCAGACCGGGTCGATTTAAACTCGGCAACCTTGGTTGTGTCGGTGTGTACCTGTGTGTTCACCAATGGCGCATCAGCCGCCTTCAGCGAAGACAACGACGTTGCAAGCGAATCCACGTTTTCGCGCAATACGCCCAAAGACTGTGCGAATTCATTAAGTTTCAAGCCGGCATTGGCCAGTTCCAGCACCATCCCGGATAACGGTTCCAGCGCCTTTATGTCGACGGTTTTTTCTGGCCCGAGCGCACCTGAGCTGAGGATATCGGCATCATTTGCGCCGTCTGCACTACCGAAAATGTCACGGCCATCCTTGGCCATTGCATTCGCGAGCGAATACTTGTCCTGCATCCCGCTTACTCCTGTTTAACGCCAAGGCGAGTGATCGCAATGTCGTAGCGGCGCAATGCTTTGCCGGCGTCCCAGTCGAGGATCTCCGCCTCATTGACCGAGTAGATCAGCGGCACCACATCGAGGATTACTTCGATGTCGCGCTGCGAAAGAAGTCCGCCGGTTGATTTAAAAAATCGTCAATGCGCTCCTGCAGTTCCGTCCAGTCGGGTACGGTCAGGCCGGCGAGATCGGGGATCATCAAACCGGTGCAGTGAGCGGTGATGAACTCGGCGCGCTCTTTGTTGGTGGCGAGTTTTTTCATCACTTTGGTAGCGCGCAGGGCGGGCATTTCAAGGGGCAGTTCGGTCAGGCTGCGACCAGCCGCGTCGAGGGGCAACAGCAGTTGGACCGATTGGTCATGGGTCGCTTCTTCGCGCTCATCCAGGAAGAACGATGCTGGGCGCGTCGACATTTCATGCACGTACTGAGCGATGCTCACGTAGTCCGGGCGCTTGAGCTGGTCGAGCTCTTTTTCCGACAGGCCGGTGGCAAGTTTCGCCAGTTCAAAAAACTGGTCGTCCTCGTCATCACCGGCCCGGGCCAGCGCGGCTTTTTGCGCGGCGTAGAACAGCGGTTTGAGCTGAACCTGCTGGATCGTCGCGCCGGTATCGGCGGTGATCGGAGACAGCAGACTGTGCAGCGGTGGCATCCAGGCCATGGGGCAATTCCTTGTAGAGCGTTGTTGAAAAGCAGCGCAGATCTAAAGCTGAGCGCGGTCAATGTGGGAGCTGGCTTGCCTGCGATGGCATCAACTCGGTACACCAGGTACACCGAGTCGCCTGCATCGCGGGCAAGCCCGGCTCCCACATTGACGGTGCCCATTTCAGAGCACGGTCGCCCTTAAGGCATGAGTACCGCTCGGCGCGCATCGCCAAGAATATCGACGCCGTTGAGCACAAATTTCTGGGTGCGCACGTCGATGTCGATCACCGGAATGCCGTTTTCCAGACGGTTGTAAGTGCGGCAGGACAATTCCAGGGTGGTGGTGACCTTCTCGCCCATCTTCAGCTTCGCCTCGACCAGAGATTTGAGCTTGCCGCCGACCGTGTGGTAGGTGAAGTAAGTCTTGCCGTCCTGGTCCTGACCGGCTTCGCGCACGTTCAGCAGGATGTCGTCGCCCAGGCGCACGCCCAGGGCCAGCATGATTTCCGGGCCAGCGCCTTGCAGTACCAGCGTGGCACCGAGCACCTTGCCGCTCTTGGCCATTTCTTCGGCAATAAAGCGCCCGCCGGACATGGGCTCCATCTCGAATTCAATCTTCGGCGGATCGAACTCTTCCACCGTCGCGGACAACGGCAGGCCTTGAAGGGTGGCCGCAATGGCCTGTCTTACACGGTTGGTAAACATTAGAGAACGTCCTCCAGGAACTGCTCGATGATTTCATCGCGGGCATTGAGTTGATAAATCATGTGTTCGTTCGGCGCGTAGCGGCCGTAGTCGATGACGATGAACCAGGTGCCATTCTTGTACTTCTCGACACTGTTCAATTCCGGGTGCAGGTACACGCTGCCGCCGGGGATGGTTTCGTCGGCAACCAGGGTTTGCAGCCAGTCGTTGATGCGCTTGACCTCCTGGTCCATGAAGGACTTGGTGAGGTTCTTGGCCATGGCTTTTTGGCCGGCCTTGACCAACTTGCGGCTGATCGCATCTTCCAGGCCCACGTAGCTGATGAACTTGCCGGTGATGGAGCGGTTACCCAGCAGCGAAAAACCGCCAAGAATGGTGCGCGCGTAATAGCTCACGCCATAACGGTTGAGCAGGTCGCCTTCGGTGGAAGTGTCGAGGATGTTGTACTCGACCACGCGGGAAACGTCCTCGGCGAACGTCACCTGGTTACCTGGGCTTTCCCACTGCTTGACCTTGGCCAGCGCGGCGATGGCCAGCGAGGATGGCGACAGGAACACGTTTTTCTTCGCCGCCTTGGAATACACCGACGGCATGTTGTGCACCAGCAGGCAACGGTCGAAACCGAGGTCGGCACCGCCCAGTTCGCCGCTGTAAGTCACTTGGTCAGCGACCGAAACATCCTTGCCATCCAACACCACACGGGCCTTGATGCGCTTGCCGAAGGAGGCGAACTCACCCGCCACAGCCTTGGTGCCGGTGAAACCCGGGGCGCCGATGATGGTCAGGTCTTCAGGGACGCTGCTCAAGGCAGCCAGGCCCAGCTTGCGGCCGGTGGTCGGCTCGTTGCCGCCGATCACATTGTTGATCGTATCGGCCGGGGTTGCGCCCTCCTCCACGATGACCACATAGACCGGCACCTTCACCACTTTGAGGATTTGGTACACCGCCTGAAACAACGTGCCCGACTCGGCGCCGGTCGGGTCCAGCAGCGCCTGGGTGGTGAAGCTGTTGATGCGGAACGGCGCGTTTTTAGGGATCGACGCGTGGGCATTCGGCGCAGTGCCAATCAGGCCGATGACGTTATCGCCAAGGCCACCCATGGCCTCCGGGGATTCAGTGGCATTCACGGTGATGCCGTTGTGCTCGAAGTTCAAAACCTCAGCCATGGTTAGTCAGCCTTCTTGGGGGTGAAGTTGAGGACGCTGGTCAGTTCCAGGCGGCCAGCGGTGCGTAGAGCGGATGCTTCGACGTCGAGCAGTTCCAGCTCCTCGCCGACGGTGGACCAATGGCCACCTCCGGTGGGGAATGGGATGAGGACGGTGTAGGTTTGGCGGTTGGCCATAGGTGGATCTCCGGGCATAAAAAAAACCGCAGCGCGGTTTTTTGTTGGGGGAATAGAAAGGAAATTGCCCTGTTAGCACAGGGCGCTTATTGGCTCTGAGTTAAAAACCAAATGGGGCCGAACGGACGGTGGTCAAACAATGGAAAGTGCTCACTTTCCGGCCAGGAGCGCAGCAGACGTCGGTACGTCTGGAGTTCGTTATATTGCTCGGTCGACAAGGTGCTTTTCAAACCGGCCTCCAACTCATCGCGATGCCGTGCTATCACGCCATCGGTTTCTTTAAGCTGTGTATCACGCCAGGCACGCTCATTGATTTCCTGGACCTCGATAGAGGCCGCGAGTTGATCAACAAGAATGGGATACCCAGCGCTATCCGCGGCAATTCGTTTTTGCTTGGACTGCCCTTCAAAAAGCTCAGCGTAAGCATTGACTGAGATTTCAACGGCGCCCTCAGGCACCTCAGAACCTCGCTCGGCCAGCACATCAAAGCCGAGTGTCTTTTCATAAAAATAGATATTCATCTCACTTCCCCCAAACCCGAATGCGCCCCATGATTCCAGGCGCGACTGAAGGGCCGGCCTGCGTCACGTTTCTTACACGAGCAGCAGCAGTCGACAAAGTGCTTGCAGGTGCATCAAACGCCCAAACAGTCACCGTGCTGAGTCCCCAGCCGCTTGGATTTGCCTCGTTGGCGATACCACCGAGAACCGCCGTCGGAAACTGAATCGGCAGTGACACAAGCATGACCCCATTAGCATCAGAGCCTCCGGTGACCCACTGCTCGATCAGACCATTGGGATGTTTTATGTAACCGGAAGCAGCCAAAAGCGCCGTACCGCTGCCACCGAAAGACAACCAGCCCGTTCCCGTGTTAACAAACTCGGACGAAACACCCGCCACCAACTTTATTGATGGGCTTCCGAATACGTCGCTGTTGGAACCACCAAACTGTGAATTAGGCGTAGTCACCGTGATGTAGGCGGCACTCGCGGCTGCCTGGATAATCAACCTAGCGCCTGCAGGGTGAAGAAGCGGATCCGGCAGCGCTAGCACGATGCCCGTTGTCAGCCCTCTGATGTAAAATCCGATGTCCATGGCTGTTAGCGCAGCACTCTGCGAGTAGTCCACATACCCGCGCATGCTGCCCATGGCGGACAGAGGTGTGAAACCTTGAGTAATGTTCTGAAAAACCAGCGCCGTGGCCCCCAGGACAATCACTCCATCCGTGACCAGCTGCCAAATCGTATCGCCAAGCGTCGCACCCTGCTCAACCGACACCGTCATCGCCGATGTCACCTTAGCGTTGGAGTCAGCATCTTTAGCCCGAACCCACGCCGCATTTGACACAACATAAAGCCCGTTGTCTTTCGCAGCAGTCTGGTTTTTGACGAGAACCCGATCACCCGCAACTACGGCAACACCATCAATGGTTTGTGCCGCACTCAGGGAGATATTTGCCGTGGTCGCCACGCGCACCGATTGTTTCGCATCCAGCTTGGCCAACTCATCCGCCACATAACCGGTCACCCAAGCCCGCGTCGCCTTGACCACCGTGTCATCAATCAACAACGTCACCAGCGACGCATTACTGGTCTCGAAAATCGAGCGGATATAAAACTCTTTTCCCGAACCGGACGTCGCCAACACCGGCTTGAACGACTCCGGGTATTTAACGATAGCGTACAGAACCCCGGTGTCCGTCCAAAGCCCGGCTTCGCGTACGTACCAGCCGCCAACCTCGGGTGGAATCGTCACCTCAGCCAGCAACCAGCTCGGGTTTTTCTCATCCTGAAACAGCGCATTCAACGTCCCGCGCCACACTTCTCGCTTTAGCGCTTTTGCAGTGGCGTCGGGGTTGTAGACCGCGCCATTGCCATCACCGACCGAAATCTGCGCGAGTTTGATCGGTACGCCGGCAGCCTTGCAGGCAGTTTCATAAGCAATCCCTGCATTGGTTAGCAGGGTATAAAAATCGGCCATTTAGGACCCCTGTGGATAAATAGTGGCGGTTTCGACGGTGTAATGCCCGGCAGCCATAAAGGCCATGCCAGACACTTCGAGTCCCGCGATAACAATGGGATAAATAGTGGTCAGCTCACCGCAGACAGTCGCAACACCAATGGAATGGCTGCCAAAGGCGCTCAAACCCACCGTGACAGTGAAAACATCGCGCTCGCTTTTGGCTTCCGCCAGGCGCCGGTCCAGTCGTGCATCGATTTCTTCGCTGTAAGGCAGCTCGGAGAAAGCCCTGATCGCAAAGCTGTATGGTTTGCCCTGCGGTGACTGTTCGTACCAGGCCCGCACTTCGGGGATCAGTTGCAGACCTTTGGCCGCGTTCTCAAGCGCTTTACGCGTGCCCGCCTGCCGAGCTGTTGGCCAAGCAAGTTTTACGGTCGCGCGCTTTTCAGCCTCGACGGCGGTAGCGCTCCACTCGTTCACGCCTCGGTCAGCCGCCAGATACGGCAAAAACTCGGCAGGTGTTTGCGTCGGGTCCATCAACTCGGGAAAAGGCAGGGTGATTCGCTCAAGTAATTGGCCGAAGCCTTGATCCAACGCCTTTTCCAGCGGCGAACTATTGGCCGGCAACAAACTCACTTTAGGCTCACTCATAGCGTATGCACCTCCACTTCAACCCCCGTGCAATACGGCGCCTGAAATGCGGTGCAGATGATCGGCGCCAGGGGTTCGAGGATTTGCAGTTGCGCAGCCCCCGCACTGTGAATCGCATAGTCAATCCAGCTCGGGTCCACCCGCCCTTCCAGGCGATGACAGGACTGTGCGTAGTCCTGCAGCAGTTTCTGCGCGGCGACTTGCGTCAGCCCCGAATCCGGGCCGGCGTTGATCTTTGCGACCACGCGGATTTTGTAAGGCAAAATTTGCGCGCCTTGTACGCTGACCAGGTCGGTCTCCGGTCGTACATCCGGCCGTGCGAAATGGCGACGCACGCCGTCCAGCAAATCGGCGGATGGTGTTCCGTCGGCTTCCCGCGAAAGCACAGTGACCATGACTTCGCCGGGGGCAGTGCGTCGGCCGTTGCCATCCTTGATCTGTGCCGCATAACCGTCCGGATCAAAGGTGTAGCTGACGGTCACCACGCCCGGCGTCGCGCTCTGCACTTTCACCGACGGCCGCTCGCCCAGCGTGAACACCTCACGGCGGTACTGCATGCGCGAGCCCGCCGCCGGCGCATGCGGCGCCAGGTAATAACGCAGGCGAGCGTCGTCGTCGCTTTCCAATGTTGGCGGCACAGGCGGGAAAGCCGCCGGGTCGCCGGGGTCGAGCACTTGGCGTTCCAGGCCCATGTCGGCCAAGCGTGCATCCAGGTTGCTGCCGGTGGCCCACCACGCCAGCATCTGCTTGATGCGTGCATTGTATTTGCGCTCGTGGGTTTGCAGCCTTACGCAAAAGGCTTCCAGGGCCAGGGTCAGCAACTCGCTCTCGTTGTCGAGGCTGACCTTGAGTTTGGCCGCGCTTTGCGGTGCTCGGGCGGCGACGTAATCAACGACAAACGCCTTGAATTCGGCCAGCAACGGCTCGAACTCATCCACCGCGATGATGGCCGGTTCCGCCAGTTGGTTCTGGCCGGGGATCAGCATGCTCATGTCACGACCTCAAAGGTTTGTTGGCGGTTTTTCCAGGTGCCGGCGAAACGCAAGAGCAGGC
Organism: Pseudomonas antarctica; assembly: GCF_001647715.1. Taxonomy (NCBI): domain Bacteria; kingdom Pseudomonadati; phylum Pseudomonadota; class Gammaproteobacteria; order Pseudomonadales; family Pseudomonadaceae; genus Pseudomonas; species Pseudomonas antarctica. The sequence continues at coordinate 1,395,652 of NZ_CP015600.1, read as the reverse complement.
CGGCGCCTTGGCGGGTGGCGACGATGACCTGGGGTTGAAAGTCGCCGATGCCGTTCTGGGTGTTGTAGAACGCTTGCGCGGCGTGGCTTTGGGCGAGGATCAGCAGGTCATCGCCGAGGTTTTGGCCGAGCAGCTGCGGGATCATCGAGCCGTACAGTGGGCGTTTCTGCCGAGTGCCCACGGGGGTGGTGAGCGCGCGGGTGGCGCGCTGCACAAATTGCAGCCAGTCATCGACGGCTGCCCCGGTGTTTCGATCGATTCCGATCATGGGATGTCCTTATCGAGGGCTGATGACGCGTCCCTGGTGATCCACCACCGGGCCACTGAAATGCGCGCCGCCGGCGTCCAGCACCAGGCGGGTGCCGCCGATTTGCAGGGCGATGCCCTGGGCGCTCATGGTCAGGCTGGCGGCGCCGACGTTGACGTCGACCTGTTCGCGGGTGCCGCTGAATGTGGTGGGACCGTTGACCCAGTTGAAGGTGTGGCTGGCGTCGTCGTAGTCGCTTTGGGTGCCATCCTGATGGCGCCGTCGGGTCAGCGATGCAACGCTGGAGACCGGCGGAAAAAGACTACTGTTGAGCCCGAACAAGGCTACGGACTGCGCACCACCTTCCCCGCCGCCGTAGTTCAGCAACAAGCATTGTTCACCCACGGACGGGATGCGGGTTTCGGTCTGCGCTCCCGCGCTGGGGTTGAAAAAGCGGATGGCCGGCGTGAGCAAGTCGCCGTGGCTGACCTTGCAGGTATTGCTCCCGGGGTCGACCTCCTGACAGGTGCCGATCCGACAAAAACTCTCGGCGCGTCGATACAGGTCTTCGAGTTGGGCTTCCATCTCTGCCAAGCGTTCGATGATCGGCCCCAGTTGCATGCGTAACAGCGCGTCAAACATGGGCTACTCCACCAACGGTTTGTATTGGGCGGGATCGTCGATGTTCCACACTTCCCAAGTGCGGGCAAACAGCGGTCGGCCTGTGGGATCGTTGAGTAACGCCGGCCCCAAGTAGAGTGTCTGGGTGAAAGAAACGGTCCAGGTGTCGTAGTCCGTTTCTGCAGTGGCCTGCACAGATGGCGCAGCGACAATATTGGTCGGCAAATCACACTGCACCTGCGGCAGGTTCCAGCAGTTATCCAGCACCAGGTCCATGAGCTGGCTGGCCAGGTCGCAGGCATCAAACGGCAATGCACCCGGCGCGACCGTGGCTTTGAGCGAAATCACCAGAGCATGGGCCTTGCGCCCTTCGCGAGAGCGAATGCCCGGGCCGTTGCCCTCGACCGTGATCAACACGCCGGTTTTTTCACCAGAGCCCTGAAAGTCCTGGTGATTGCCGACTTTCAAGTCCGGGAAAGCCGCGCGCAGTGCGTCGCCAATGGCTTGGGGCAGTTGGGATGGCTTTTCGATAAGCATCATTTTAAGTAGCGTCCTTGCAACGGTTACTGCGGGTCCTGGCGGGAGCCTTCGTTGACCCCGATGCGCTTGGCTGCCCAGCGCTCATAAAGGCCGATGGCCACGTCGGCGCCGGCCATAGCGGTGAGGCAACCAATGGCCCCGGCGGTCCACAGCGACATGCCGGCGGCGTAACACAGCATCAGCGCTGAAACCCCGCAGACCATGCACGCCCCGGACCTGAGGGCCAGGCGCCGGATCAGCGACCATCCACGCGCGCCCTCCTTGTCGGCGCGCCACATTTCGCCGGATACACCGCCGATCAAGGCCAGTGCAATCACCAGCCAGATAGGCATATCCGCTAACGCTTGCTGCTCGTTTGTCATGTCACGCCTCCTGGCTGAGCATTACCGGCGGGGTACCGGTTTGTGGGGTAAATCCATTTATAGGTAAGCATTCCAAAAAGCCCGGTTGCCCAGGCTTTTCAGTAATGCGGTCCAGCTTCGGTCTTTCGGCGCTACTGGCGCGGTACGGACCTGTCCTCAATGTTTTTCCGACCACGATCCCTGTCTGTCGGATAACTGCTTCTGGTGCTTTACGCTGCACACCCGGGTCAGTTGCCAACCCTCTGAACCGTTATTAGGCCGGTTCATCGCTGCCTGTTTTTTGCTTCCTGTTCCAGAAGCAGGTTGAAACTAAAGAGCGTCGGCATCCTTGCCGGGGTTGCCTGGCATCCCTGCCATCGCTTCGATGGCGTCCTTGCCGATGTTGCGTGCCTTCCTTGTCTTCCTTGGCAGCATCCTTGCCGCCTCCACCACCTTGTTGGCTGGCTTGAGATGGAGAATATGCATGTATGCATATACAGTCAATGCACAAATGCATTTATTTTCCGCAAGGAAATGCACGAATGCATTTAAAGCCTTATGGGCGAAGGGTTTGCCGATTTTTTACAGCCGAAAAAAAGCCCGCTCGATGGCGGGCTTTGTCTTACGCAAGGAGGTTAACGGGCGTACATGCCCCACCAGAACACATGACCGAGGATGCTGATTTGCTCATCCTGGATATCCTGGAAGCTGTAGTCCTCGTCGGGGTGCTCATCACGGTTGAAACTGCGCAGACGAATGCCGGTAGGCAGGCGGTAGAGCTGTTTCACGCGCAGTTGGCCATTGTGATTGATGGCATACAAGTCGCCATCAACGATATCGCCAATGCCGCTCTTGCCCGCATTGACACCCACCGTCGCGCCATCGCGCAGCACCGGCAACATGCTGTTGCCGCGCACCGTTACACACTTGGCCTGGTCGAACTGCACACCGTTATGCCGCAGGCTGCGCTTGCCGAACCGCAGGCTGGCCTTCTCGCTTTCCTCGATGACGAATCTTCCTGATCCAGCAGCCAATTCAACCTCGCGCAGAAAGGGGATCGACACCTCGTCATCATTAACGGGCGTGTCGTCGTCCCACAGGCTTATGTCCTTGAGTTCCGAATGCATCGGGTCGCGCCCGTCATCGCGCAAAGCGCCCACGGCTGCACGCCCACGCAAGTGGTCGGTGCTGACACGGAAGTACTCGGCGATGCGGGAGATGTGCTTGTCCGACGGATCAACGATCTTGCCGCTGAGGATCCGGGACAACGTAGATTGAGGCACGCCGGTACGCCGGTGAAGCTCCGTGGGGGAGATCCGGTCGCGGTCCAGCAGCTCTCTTAAGACGATAGAAACGTTGCGTTTTTGCATAACGGGGATAATGGCGGGAGATTTGGGGGTTGGCAAATGCTAATTTGCATATTTAATGCATTACCAGTGAATAGTTTAAGTGTTGATAGGTGAAACCGCCCCAGTCCAACAGCGGACCCTCTGTGCGAGCGATGGCAATTGGGTCGGCTGCCATCATGCTCGTTGAGATTGGGCCAGGCAGTTTCAGGCTGACGCTTGGCGAGCCCATCAATCCGCCCCCTTAAAACAGCGCGACGACCTGCGCCCACATCATGATCACCAGCGCGCATCCACGGAATAATCGGTGTAGACAAAAAAGCACGACAGCAGGTGTATGGATAAACAGTTAACAGCGCACGCCTTGAATGATGCGTGGCATTGGATATTCCGCTACACTTTCGCCACTTTAAATGAAGCCTGTGAACCGCTTGCACACTCCGCGCTCATTATTTAGCACGCCACAAGGAAGCACATTTAACAATGGTACATAGAGCGATTTCCAATAAGTTTTTACAAATTGACGCTCTAGATGGATTGCGGGGTTTGGCGGCATTGATAGTTGTGCTTAGCCACACCAGCAACCTCAATATGTTCTTTATCCCCTCTTGGGATTTCAGAGGCATCGGAAAATCTGGGGTCTTTCTTTTTTTCTTGCTCAGCTCTTTTCTGCTCACACGGCAAATCATTACAACCAGCAATAAGATATTCACGTTTGAATTCATGTCGAATTACTGGCAGAGAAGATTTTTCAGAATCTATCCTCTCTACACCTTCTACTTATTACTGGCGCTGGCGACCACTTGGGCATCCGTAGAGTATTTTGGCGTCGGCTACGGGCAACCCTTTAACCTTGACCTTTACGGGCTGTTCAACCAGCTCATACTTACCGAATCCCGAGGCCTCACGTGGAGCATCGCGGTAGAGTTCAAGTTTTACTTCGTGCTGCCCTTGCTCGCCGGAATTTTTCTGGTCGTCAGACGCAAGGGGCTCATTGCGTGCGCAGCCCTCTACGTCTGCCTGATACTGCTTTCCCAGTATATTTCGCCAGAAAGCGAATCCTTGCTTAACGACCCACGATTCATCCCTTATCTGCCGATATTTATTACGGGGATTTTCGTCGCTTTTCTACAGGAAGCACTGCAGGACAAGGCATGGTTTCCAAGACTCTGCCAATACATCGGTTATATAGGCGTCGTGGCCGTGATAATTATGACACCCACCGTTTACTCACTTATTGCAGCGCCTGTAGAAAGTGATTACTTCCACAAAGACTTCATTCTGTACGCTGCCGTTTGGTCACTGGTACTACTGGCGTCCGTCAATCATGACGGGCTATTAAAAAAAGCACTCTCCACGCGCCCACTAAGAACGCTCGGAACACTTAGCTTCAGCATTTACCTGTTCCATCCTATCTTTATTATTGGCGCTCTTTATTACAACATGGGCAGCGTTGTCGCGGCATGGTTTGTTCTGTTGGCCTCGTTAGCGACGGCCTACCTCACCTTCCGTTATATAGAGCAACCCTCCTCCAGATTGAAACTTCAGAAAACCAACTTTAAGTTTTCACGCTCCTGACAAAGCGACCCTTTTGAGCGCTCAGTGACCTCGGCGACAGGGCCGCAGAGTTAAAACTCCGGCGCTGTTGTACTATTTATTCCCCGGTAGATATTGTTTTGGCATGTTCCTGACAGCCATCCCTCAACAGCGTGACCAGTCTCTCCGAGCGCCCCACCCTACCCGCTTGCGACCTACGAACCCCCGACCTCGCGTGTTAACCTTGCCGCCATCGCAAAAACTGCTGGGCCAAGCGTGCCCTTTGCCCCATCACTTTCAACGAATTTGCCTACTACCCAATGAGTAAAAACACGTCCGATCTGTCCTCCCACACGCCGATGATGCAGCAGTATGGGCTTGAGGAGTGCATAAGCCACGAACTGCGCGGCTTACAGGGATTCATTGTCTAAAACTGGTCAGCGAGATAGCGCCTGTTTAGCCCAATGAAACCGGGATAGGACGAGGTAGTTTTAGACAGCTTTTTGAGTGTTGCGCGCCACGTTTTACGATCTCTGAAAACGTGGCGCGGATCTTTGCGCTATCGACCATTTACCAGTTCATGATCGCCAACTCACCGGTGACCGCCGCCTTCCCCTGCCGCGGGTTGGCTGTGCTGTAGCGGATATCCATCGACTCAAAGCGGAACCCTTCAAACACCCGGCGGATATCTGGGTGGTCATTGATGCTGACCATCACCTTGCCCTGGCAGTTGCGCATGAAGTCGGCCATTCGCTCGTACTCCCCAAATCCAAACTCACCGCCATAGCCTGCGGTCTGCCAGTAAGGCGGGTCCATATAATGAAAGGTGTGAGGCCGATCGTACTTCTCTGCACACTTCAGCCAGGGCAGCTTCTCCACGAATGTCCCCGACAGGCGCTGCCAGGCTTCGGACAAGTTCTCCTCAATCCGCAAAAGGTTAATCGGCCGGGCTGTTGTGGCGGTGCCGAAGGTCTGCCCTGTGGCTTTCGCCCCGAAGGCATGCTGTTGCAGGTAGAAGAAGCGAGCAGCCCGCTGAATGTCAGTGAGCGTTTCCGGCACCGCCATCTTCTGCCACTCGAAGATCTGGCGGGAGCTGAGCGCCCACTTGAACTGCCGCACGAACTCCTCGAGGTGGTGCTGGACCACGCGGTATAGGTTCACCAGTTCACCATTTAGGTCGTTGAGCACCTCGACCTTGGCGGGCTGCTCTCGCTTGAAGTAAAGCGCGGCGCCGCCGGCAAACTCTTCGACGTAGCACTCATGTTCAGGGAACAGGGCCAGCAGGCGTTTCGACAGCCGGCGCTTGCCGCCCATCCATGGAACGATTGGGTTTGTCATCATTGCAATCCTTTGCAAGTTGGTTTTTTGGGTGATGTTGATTTTCGCGCCCGCGAATGTAGGTCAGCGCGCAATAGCCCTGACGTATGCCTGGCACGCACGCAGCGCGATCACGGCGCTATCCCCATCGCTGGTGATGGCGACAATTCTTTGAGCATGCGCTGGGTCAAGTTGGGCACGACGGGCTGCATGAACCACGCCGGCGGCGCCGGGGGTGGCAGGCACGTCGCAGCCACTGGCTGAATCCGTGGCGTCGAGAAGGACTGACAGCCGCACATCAGCAGTGGCAAGGCGATCGCGCAGAGCAGCTTGCTTGCGTTGTTCATTGGAAAGCTCCAGGGAGTGTTGTTGGTCAGCGGCGGCCGCTCTCTGTTCTGCGGCCAGGCGCTTGTCCTGCTCAGTTCTGGCCTGGGCGGCGGCGGCATTGCTGATCGCCGCCAGGTCGTCCTTGTGCAGGCCGGCCTGCTCGGCAAGCTTCTCGCCCATCCGCCAGTCCTGTACCTGCCAGGTGACGCCGGCTGTACCGGCCATCAACACCAGGACCAGCAACACCAGACCGGCCAGCTTCTGCATCGGCGTCATCCCAGCACCTTCAGCGCCCTGTCGTACAGCGCCTGACGCTCGGCTTGGCCGGTGAGCCCGCCATTGATGCGCCGAGTGATCTTCGCGAAGTCCTTCTGGTCTGCCAGGGTGTTCAACCCGCGCGTCGACCAGAACCACGCGGCAGACATCGCGGCGTGCTGTGGCTGCTCGAGCAATTCCGGCTTATTGATCAGGTCCAGGCCCAATGCTTCACCGCACGCCGCGTAGTTCGCCCGTCCGGTGATCTGGATCAGGCCCCGGCCACGGAACTTGGAACCATCCCCCTTCACGGTGTTGCCCAGATCGGCACGACCTTCGTACGTGAGCTGCTGCGCCGTGGGCCCCCAGATCTCGCGCACGTAGCGCAGTTGGCCAGACTCATGCCCGACCTGGGCGATGAAGGCTGCGACGCGCAAGCGCGTGACGATTCCATACTTGGCCATGGCCGTATTCAGCACAGGAACAAAAACGCCGGCTTGGCGGCCGGCGTTCGGGAGGATCTGCAGCAGTTGCTGCTCGGTGATCGGCATAGCTTTTCTCCAGGCGAAAAAAAACCGCTCTAGGCGGCATCGTTTGAACGACGAAGTAATTAGGATTCGGCATCCTCTACCGGCGGCTCAGGCTCTTCCACAGATTCGGGAATCTCAATGGGTGGCATCGGTACAACGGGCGCATCCGGCACCAGGATGTGCAGCGTGATCATGTGCTTTAGGTCATACGGTTTGTCGTCCTTGGTCACCACCACCGTCAGCACGCCTTCCTCGAACTGAATGTCCACGTCTGCCCGGCTGTCGATCTGGTTAACCGTGTAGCCCCATCCATCATCGACCGGAGGGAACGGAACCATGCCCAGGCATCCAGTGATCTGGTACACCCCCGCCGATTTTCGCGAAGACGCGATAACGCCTGCGCCAGCGGTCACAAAGTCATAGGTCGCGCCAGTAGCGCCGAGTACGTTGATTGCTGCTCTTGCCATGGTCAGATCGCCTTCAGTGTGCCATCGGCGGCACGAGTGGTATTTCCAGTGTTGTAAGTCATCCGCCAGGCCTGCCACGTCCCAGAAAGCTTGGCCCTGGTATGCACAGAGCCATCCGTTTGCGACCTGAACTCCTGAATGGCGTAACCGTCACTGACAGGTAGCGAGAAAAGCCAGCCAAAACGGTGACCTGTTGGTGCGTTGTAACCATTGTTGATGTAGCAGTACCCGAAAGATGTAAGTACGTCCAACCCGTAATCATTGAAAACTGGCATAACGCCAAAACCATAGTCTCCAACCTTGAGTACTCTCCCTGATGTTATGTCAGAGTTACCTACCGTCAAAGTTGCGTTAGACGCCGTCCCAAGCAGAGCCTGGCGCGCATACAGCTCCGCCGAGTTGTCGTTGTTCTTTTGGCTGGCGGTGCGAAATGTATCGCCGCCTTGGCCGGTAGGCGCTACGCCAAGGTTAATAATCGATCTTGCCATAAATCCCTCCTAAACATAAAAGCTGCAATTGCAAATCCAGCTATATAAAAACCAAAACCTTAAAAAGGAAACTTATCATCAAGTTATTGACTTGGCGAAGAATAGCGGCAAAAACAACGCATCAGTCCTGAAATCGCCAATATTCTGAAGAGTGACTAATATTCTATTGTTTTGGTAGTCTATACCACAAGAAAGCTTAGACCATGAGTCTTGACCTGGGAGGTCCGCCGCTAGGTTGTTTATCATCATGTACTCCCCTGAAGAAAGATTTATAGGTGAAGCAAAAACATAAGTCCACCTACCGGGTGAGGGATTAGTCAATGACAACAAAGACCAATTATCAAGCACAGTTGTAAACTGCGCACACGGCGTACCATTATCGAACAATAATTTTTGATTACCGTCCCACAGCCTCATGCCGTAGCTTGCTGTCGGCTTGGACTCATAAGCCGCGAGAAAATAAGTTCCAGGTGCGTTAGCGGGATGAGCATTTGAAAACCCCGTCCAATTTCCTGGACTGCCGATAATTCGCACGTATTGGAATGTAGACGGAGAATCCGGCCTAACAAAAATAAGCGGTGGCTCTTGAGAGGTAATGGGATTGGGAAAAAATGCACCTGCATTATATCGAGCAGAATACAGAATAACCAACCTCGAATATTCCGTATCCAATGTGACAACGTCAGCATTGTTGGTGAACTGAAGCCCATAGGCCATTATCGATACCTCATAACCAAGAGCCTTTGCGTCCCAACTCCGAAAGCACTGGATGAAGGCATATTTCTATTGGTAAACCATACCCTAACCCCGCCATCCAATACTTGAGCATCAAATTGCGTGTTGCGTGCATCTTGCCCACTGGTGTCTCCAGTGAACGATATGTTGGGAACACACACCGCCTTGTATTGCTGTGGATTAACTTCAGGAATACTTATGAAAATACTACGGGTTGCATTTGGACGCTCTACGTTTCTCGTTACCAATGTGGAATAAACCACCCGAACTGTGAACGCGGTCTCGTCCAATTGCAGATTCCCCGCCGCCCCCCATATCCTTATCCCAGAACTCATTCGCTCAAGTCCCCTATCTGAACTCTCTTAACTCCATTCACATCCCAGAAACGTAGAGACCTATTTGTCATCATTGAGCGGCCTTGCCCAGGAACTACGCCATTCATTTCGAACGTGCCATCAAAGAACAGCTTCCACCCGCTGACTCCAGCAACGTAGTTGTTCGACTGTATGTAGTTACCGATCTTGGCGTTTGTAATCGTGCCGTCCTGAATAAAAGCAGACTTGATGTAGGTCTCCGTACCGTTCACGGCGAATGGCACGCTGGACCCTGCCGCGCCTAGTGCACCGTTGTATATTGCAAATTGATCAGCCTGGATAACGAAGCGCGAGATAGCACTGCCGTTCACACCTGACTCGATACCAAAACCGATACCAGCCGAGTACGGAATGCCGTTTACATCCAGCTTGTAACGGAGCGAGTACGTGCCGCTGACCTTCCCGTCAACGCTCTGATTGATACTTGCCTGCTGCTGGAACTGCTGTGTATGGCCACCTACAGTTGTTTGCAGGTTCTGCGTTGCTGTCGCGTTTGCTTCATTCGAATCGGTCAGCGTTTTAAGCGATGTCTGAACGGCAGAGCTGTTGCTGTTGAAGTCGGTGCGCAGAGTGCCAATGGACTGGGCATTGGTTTTCGTGGCATCTGATACAACGGCGATCTGCTGATTGACTGTCGCCTTGTTGCCCTCAAAATCTGTACGCAAAACCGAGGTCTGCGCAGCTTGAGCAGTCTGGCCGTTCACTAACGCTGTAGCGGTCTGCTCGTAGGTCGCGTAGTTTTTGTTTACCTGGGCCTCCACTGTGTCTGTGCGCTTGGCCTGAGCGTAGTCGCCATCGGTGACAGCGGACTGGATAGACCATACGCCTGCATAACCCTGAGTGCCGCCAGCCAGGTCATTATCAGAACCTGCCATCGGGGCGTTGATTTCAGCGTAAACACCGTCAATCCGCTCAGTCTGCGCGGTCAGCTTGTTATCAACGTTGGTTACTCGCTGATTCACCTGGGTGACGTTATTTGCCGTAGCCGCCAGGCCAGTTACCGGGTCATTTACCTTTGTCTGGAGCTGGGTGAGCTGGTCCTGAGTGGCAATCACCTTCCCGTCGACTACCGTGATTTTCTGGTCAAGGTTATCAACCCGTATTGCCAAAGCGTTTGCATCAGTGAGGATGTCGCCCACGTCCTTCCAGTTTGCGCTGGGCGGCTGGGAGCCAGTGTTAGCGGCCAGGGCCTGGTACAGCTTGTTCCCCTGACGAACGATGTCACCCTTGGCGTAGGCCTTCGCGGCGTCCCACAAGAGCGCGTCCACATATGGCTTAATTTGCGCCTCAAGATCCTTTCTTAACTGCGCATTTCGAGCGTTCACGGATCCCGGGCCATTGCCGTCGATCAGGTTGATGCGTCCGTTTAGAGCTGGAGCCAGCGATGATTCGTCGATCTGCCCCTTGATCTGCTCAAGGATCGGCCCAGCATCCGAAATGGACTGCCCCATCACACCATTCACGACAGGGAAGAACGGCCCGATGTTGCCGGTTCGATCCACCAGGCGCGCCCAGAAGAACAGAGTTGCGCCTGACTTCAACTGCTGCATGCGGTAGTCGGCCTGCGGATACGCCAGGTCGGCCAGCTTGCTTGCGGCCGGCAGACTGTTCGCCGGGCCATACCACAGCTCGGTGCGCTGGGTGTCCTCGGCGCCAGCAGGGAAGCCCCACTTGATGCTGATCCCGAAGAGCTCGCCGGTGGCGCGCAGGAACGCCACTGCCGGCGGCAGGCCGGTTTTGCCTTGCAGGTTGGTGAGCGCCGATGTAGTCGGGATTGAGGAAACGTTAAGCGCGCTGACAGCACGCACCCTGGCCATATACTGGCCGGAGTAAATCCCGCGCACGTCAATCATCTGTTCCGCGGTGCGCGGCAGTGTGATCCATTCGCGCGCGCCCCACTTCCATTCAACGTCGTAAGCCACTGCGCCCGGAGCTGCATCCCACGCAATGGACATGACCGTCACCGCGATACCCTGCTCAATGACCACGTTCTGGCTGAGCATGACGCGTGCGGGTGCGTCCTGGCTGCCCACAGGGATGCCTGTGATTGGCCGAATGTCCACCACTGCCCCGCCGTCGATAGCAGAGAATTTACTCGGGTCGTGCTGGATTACCTCAAGCTGAAACTGGTGCCACTCCGGCCGCGTAACATTGCGGACATAGAACTGCATCAGCTTCAGGTCTTCGTAGTCGAGAATCCAGCCGCACTCGGCCTGTGGCTGCTCGCTGAAGTCGGCCATTAAAGTGACCTCGCGGCCGGCAACCGACTTTACTACGCGCCCCTCTGACTTTCCGCTGGGCAGGTTAACCATCAGGCGGGCGCCCACCGGCACAACGGTGTCGCGGTCAAGCGTCACCACGCGGCCGGCGGCCGCAGCGATTCGCCCACCGTTGTTCCGACCAACCAGCATAGGATCGGCCACGGCAATGACCTGGCCAGGCTTCGGAATATCGCCATCCAGACCAACACGGAAAACGCCACCTTGGGTCTGCAGCTTCTCAGTGAGCGCCGCCCACTGCCCTGCACGCTGCGCCTGTCCGAGAGATGTGCACCCTATAGCACCAATGGTGGTGTCGCGCACGATGCCGCCCAGCTCAACCATGGCCTCGTCGTCGAACACCGGCTCCTTGTCCGTCTCAAAACCTTGGTCTGGGTTGTCCCAAGAGACCATGAACTGTGTGTGCCGGTCACGCGCGCGAGTGGCTTCGTACTTGATGGCGCCGCTGTTCAGGATCTGGGTTTGGTTGTAGGTGTAGACCGGATCGCCCGGCATATCGGCATTGACCACGATCTGGCTACCATCCCAGTAGGCCAGGCCATGAAAGATAGAGGCCAGATCCTGAAGCACGGCATAGGCTTCGGCCTGTTTTTGGAAGTAAAGGTTGCAGGTAAAGCGCGGCTCCTGGCCGCCCTTGCCATCCGGCACCATCTGGTCGCAGTACTGCGCGATGCGATAGAGCGACCAGCGATCAACCATTGTCGCGTCGATACGGTCGCCCAGACCGTAGTAAGGGTGCAGCACCAGGTCGTAGAAGATCCAAGCCGGATTATTGGTGTAGGCCTCTTTGAAGGTTCCATCCCAAATACCGTTGCTTGTGCCGGTACCCGAGGTCGCGTAAGTGCGGGTTTCGGGGTTGTAGTTGCTCGGCACACGAATGATGCGTCCGCGCATCAGCACAGCGATCTTGGCAATATCGCCGCCGAACGTCTGCGCGTCGTATTCGAGGCAGCCGACAGCCGTGAGTGGATACTCCTGGTCGCTGTCGACCACCTCGGCAATCGCCTTGACGATCATCTGGTCAACGACCAGGTCGGAGTTGGCATTCGGAGTCAGGCGGCGGACACGAATCGTCCAGCGGTTGCCGGCAGGCAATTCGAGGCGGTGCGCCCGCTCATACTCTGTGATGTTCTTACGATCTACGAACGATAGCAGCACCTCTACGTAAGGTCCGTTGTCGGTGGAGATGTCCACGGCGTAATCGATACGCACGCCATTGATGTTGCCGGAGGCGTCCTGACTGCGAAGGGTTGGCCAGCTCAGACGGATGCGCACAGCGTCGATCATCGAGTTGGTGATGCTGTGCAACCACGGAGTGCCGAAGACCAGCTCTTTCTTGACGTCGATCTCGTTACTGGATTCTTGTATGCCCTCGAGGCGCTGCTGATTCAGCTCGCCATTGCGGAACTGCCACTTGGCGCTGGGATAATTAATCGTGCCGTCCGGAGCCTGGATTGCAGTTCCGTTCAGCTTGACCGAGCGCAAGCCATCAACCGGCCCGACGATGGGGCCCCAGCTCCACAGGTAGGTGATTCGCGCGGTAGATATCGACGGCACGCTGTTTGAGGCGATGCTTGGCTGTTTCTGCTTCGCCTGGCCGCCCTTGCTACCGATCACCGCCCGACGCTTGCGAGGTGCTACGCGGCGCGCTTTCTTTTCTACTGCGCTCATGCGCCCTCCAGAATGCAAAAACCCGCCTAAGCGGGTTGGTTGTGTTTGCTGAATCAGCTGTTGTCTTGGGTGTAAATCCCGCCAGACTCAACCGCGCCGCCGATCTCGCGCTCGCCGTACAGCAGTGGGTAAGGGTTGCCTTGGGCGATCGTGGTGATCGCCCCGCCAAAGCCGTAGCTCGGGTTGTTGCCATCGTCGTTCTTGCCCTCGGCGTTGGCCTTGGTGGTTGGTGACAGCATTTGCACCACGCCGCCCAGGCCTACAGCGGCGCCGGCGGCAAGCAAGCCCATTCCTAGCGTCGAGGTGGTGCCACCGGTGAAGAGGCCCGCCACGATCAGCACCACGCCCAGCAGGGTTTGGAACATCCCCGCCTGCTTGCTCCCCTGCACGATCGGCTGAATTCGGATGTCGCCCTCGGTGCGCCCCACCAGTTCAAGCTCCTGCTCGCTGACGTTCCGCTCGTCGACGAACACTGCGAAGACCATGCCGCGCTCATGAGCTGTTCGCATGAACTTCTCAAAGCCCGGCTTCATCGCGCACAGCGCGGCGGTTGCGTCGTGAACGCCGTACAGATCGAGGTGGTATACCTTGCCGAACTTCTTGCCCAGCACGCCGCCGAGCTTGATGGTGCGCATCGTCATGGGCGGTAGTCCTTGTGCCGGAGAATGAGTTTGACGCGGTTGGCCATCGACCAACCGTAAATTTCGCGGGCCGCCAGACGCCCAGGCATGTGGTGGTAAATGAACGGACCAGAACCGCCAAGCTTCGGCGCCGGCTCGCTGGTGAGCGCAGGCTCGTCGCCCAGGTAGATCACCGCGTGATTGGGGAAGTAGCACTCACGGCCCGGCGTTGGAATTTGCAGCACCAGCATATCGCCGCGCTTCGCCTCGTTGACCTGGTAGAAACCGGTGGCCGCAAAGTTGTCCTCGTAGAGGCTTGGCCCGTCTTTCTGCTCCCACCACAGGTCGGCGCGCTCAAAGTTCGGCAGTTGCAGACCGGCCTCGCGTGCGTACCAGTCGCGGCACGCCGCCCAGCAGTCCAGCAGGCCATGGGAGAAGTCGCGGCCCAGCAGCGGCGCCTGGAAGCCAGAAGGCTTGAACCACTCAAACTCCCCGCCAGGCCAGCCGACAATGCCCCAGGGCAATTCGTGCAACTCGCAGCTGACGCGATCGGCCATGCTGGGCGCCGGCGCCTTGTCGGGATGGCTGTGGATGATCGCCAGCACCTCACCCCGATCTTCCGCCTGGCCCATGTCCTTGTGATCGATCTGGAAGTGTTCGCGCGGCGTGGTGGCCAGGTTCCCGCAGGGCACGTATTCGCGCCCGACAGCCGACTTGATCAGGACACCGCACGCCTCGACCGGATAGACACGCTCGGCGTGCGCGCGGATCTCGTCCTGCAATTTTTGATTGATGCGCATCGCTACCTCGAACTTGCGATAAGGCTCGCGCCCATGGACCCACCAAACCGGCGGGTATTGCCCCGAAGCTTGCAGCTGCTCCACCAGCCGCCGCAGCGGTCCAGCGCCGGGTTATCCGTAGGCTGGTTCTTTTTGTCGAACATCGCTGTGCCGGTGTAGGCACAGGCCTCCTGCCGGTACCCGCCACGGCAGGCCCACCGGCAGAGCTTGGTGATCTGCTGGGATGGAAGCATCTGCCCTTCCATATCCGTGGGACTGGACAGCGAGAACGTGACCGAGATGCTCGGCAGCGCCTCGGTCTTCTGCTCGATAAACCAGAGGTTCGTTTTCGATTGGTTGCTGGCTTCTGGGTTGCCGTCGGGGAAGTTGGCGGCATCCAGGAAGTGGCGGAAAGTCTCGATCACCTTCACCCGGGCGCCGGCCAGGTCGCGGAACTGGAAGCACAGGGCAGTGATCGCCCCGCGCACGCCGCCGAGTTCGTCGTCCACCTGCAGCGTCGGCGTGGCCGGGCGTCCATCCCCACGAATGTCGAAGCCCTTTGCCTCGATCTGGAGCGGAGAGTAGAGCTGCCCCTGCCAGATGATGTCGCCCTCATGGGCGTGGCCGTGGAATCGCCAGAGCAATCCGCCCAAGCGCGTAGCGTCCAGCTCGTAGAGCCTGATCTGGTTGCCCGGCTCAAGCTTTTGGATATCGGTGTTGTAATTCATAGGGCCCCAGAAACAAGAAACCCCGCACTTGGCGGGGTTTGGTGAGGTTTGCGGTTACGGCGTGAAGGTCTGCTTGAAGGTGAACGATAGCGTCCACAGGCCTGCGCCGAGTGGCTTAGATTTGTAACCCTTGCATCGATAACGCCCCGGGCTTCCACCCGGCGGCGTCCAGATGAACGCCTTGTACCCTTCGTGCCGGTCGATGAAATCTCGCACCTTCAGCAACTCCTCACCGGGAGCCATGACGCCAGAGTGCGTCAGGTTCCAGTTCTCGCTTTTGGTGTTGATGCCGATGCCGCCAGCCTGGGCATACCCATCGCCGAAATCGTTCTCCCATGTGCGCTGGTCAATCTCCCCGTCGCCGCCCAGTTGAACGCAGTAGCTGAATGTTTCCACCATCAGACTCGCCTCCAGAGCATGCCGCCCTGCCCCATTTCACCTTGAAGCACGCGCCGGATTTCCGAGACCAGACCCTGGCCCATCGCCTCGCCCTGCTTGCGAGCATCATCCCCGCTCATGCCGGGCTGAGCCTGCACACTAACTGGGGCGCTGATGTGAATACCTCCACCACCAACGCCACCAGAGTTTGCGCGCAGCTGATCAAGCGTCTTGTCCAGCTTGGCACTAGTCTCCGCCGTGGTTACCCGCTCGCCCTTTTGAAGCAGCCAGGTTCCCGTCTCCGGCACTGCGTCGATACCATCGTGCGCCATACCGGCGAGAGCGGCACTTGCCACGCCGGCCACCATAGGCGCCGTTGCAGCAGCAGCGGCAGCAGCAGCAGCCGGCGCAGCTGCGGGACCGACGATAGGAATTGCAGCGGTCGAGGCGAACGCTGCCAGGCTGGCCTGAAACGCAGTTGCCTGGGCGTTTGCCACCAACGTTGGGACCGCGCTCGCCTGGGTGGTCTTGCCCACCAGCAGTTGGACCGCCTGATACACCAGCCACTGAGCCGCCATGTCGGTGAGGGCTTGAAGCGTGGATTTCGCGAAGTTCGCCACCAAGTCGCCGAGCGCATCATCTGCTGACTCGGCGCCGCTGATCACATCAGACAGGAAGTTACTGAGCCCGCCCTTTGCGCTTCCAAGTATCGAGGAAGTAGCGTCAGCAGCCATTGCTGTGTAATCGGTTGCAGCGTCGACGTAGTTCTGCCATGCGTCACTGACGCCATCCATCCAGTTGGATTGAGCCTCATCTTGCTGGTTGTAGTAGTCCTGCTGGATGACCATGCGCTCGGCAAGGGCCTCATCGAGCAGAGCGGTTTCCTTGTCGTAGGTGTCCTTGGCGTCAGGATCGCCCAGCAGCTTGGCCTCCTTGTACTGTTTGTACATCTCGGCACGCTGCTTCGCGTAGTCCTGCTGGATCGCCAAGTCCTCCTTGAGGCGCCCTCTCAGTTTTTCCCCGGAACCTGCGCCAGCCAACTCCATGTCGAAGCCCTGCTTCACAATGGTGTTGCTGTCCTTGAGGTTGGCCGCCAGGGTCGCCAGCTTCAGGTCTTGCTCGTTCTGCTTTTTGAGCTTGACCTTCGAGTCGAGCTCGGCGGCCAGGTCCTTCAGCACCTTCTGCCGCTCGGCGCTGACGCCCTTTAACTTTCCGGTCTCCAACTCGAAGGCGAGCTTTGCGACTTCGCTGGCCTTGCCCTGCTTGCCGGTAGTTTCGTCGATTAGGGTGATCTGACGGCGGTAGTTTTCCTCAGCATCCACGCCACGCTTCGTCAGCGCCTCGGCCGCTGATTTTGCTGACGCCTTGGCTGACTCATCCGCTTTCTTTGTGGCCTCAGCTGCCTTTATCGCAGCGTCAGCGCGCTTTTGAGAGGCGACAAGCAAGTCACCCTCGCCCGCTTTAAGCCCTTCAACAAGACCAGCCTTGATGCGGGCTTGGAGTTTGTCCGCCTCGGTCTTCTTATCGGCCAGCAAGATCTGTTCGTCGATCTTTTTGGCCATCTCCGTGTAGACCTGTGAGGCCTGAGATACCGAAGCTGAAACGACAGGCTTATCAACGATCGCATTCAGTTCAACAATCTTTGCCTTAAGATCATCCACCGCGTCATTTACATCGACTGCGGCGCCTTTGGCCTGAACAAGATCGGCTTTCCATTTCTCCAGGCTCGGGCTTTGTGGAAACTTTTTTATGTTGTCGTTAAGCGTGAAGATTCTGGCATTGATCGCGTCAGCCGCCATCGTCGCGCTTTCGAGCTTCTTGGTGTAATCCGGTATTGCAGCGGCAGCCTGATCAACCTTCATTGTTGCAAACGAGGTATTCAGCTTTGCGATGCGCTCATCTAGAGCAGCTGACGCCTTATCTGCGTCACTGGCGCGTGTTGCAAAGTAGACAAGCGCACTACCGGCAAGCAATGCCACCCCAACAGGGCCGCCAAGCAGAGTCATTGCAGCGGAGGCTGCACGAGCGGAAGCACTCAAGGTCGCCAGGCCAGCCGCTGCAGCAGTGGAAACTCCGGCCATTCTTGCCAGGGTCGCCTGATAGCGGATTGTGTCAGCCTGCACCAAAACAAATGATGCCGCAGTACTCACGGCAGCAGATGCCAATCTGACAGACAAAACACCCGCCAACACAATGGCCGCTTTCGCGGTGGAATCCATTGCGGTTTTTGCCTCCGGCGAGGCAAGCGCGTCATTAAGGGTGTTTACAGCTCCCTTTGCACTATCGAGGCTACCTTCTCCGGTTAGCAATCCCGATATGGTGTTTTGCAGCGCGTCCAGCGAACCGCCGAAGGTGTCCCGAGCGGCTGCCGCCGCTCCTCCATAGGACTCTTCAAGCGACTTAAGAATTATCTGTTGCGCGCCAGCAACATCGCCTGTCGACTCAAGGGCGGTCGCTAACTTCTTTTGCTCTTCTGTAAACCGGAAACCCTGCTTGCTGAGGGAAGTGAGGCCCTGTGACGGGACATCCAAAGCCCGGCCAATTGTTTCGGCCGCATCTTTTACCGTGACCCCGGTTCGCGCAGCCATATCGGCGGCCGACTGGAGTGCGCGATTGAATTGGTTTCCAACTATGCCAGTGAACGCCAACAGCGTTGTTTGCGCTTGATTTATATCGCCGCCAGAGAACGTGCTGGCCTTCTGCATCGCATCAGCCATTGAGTTCAATTGGTCGCGGTTGAATCCTGCCGACTGACCGGTAGAGCGAAGTACAGCGCCGAGCTGAGCCTGCTCCTTTTCGGCGTTTTTAGTCTCAGTGACAAACCGTCCAAAAATACTCGCCACCGAAAATCCGGCAACTGCGCCGGCAGCAACAGTGCCAAGGGCGCTCCATGCAGTAGCGGCCTGATTGGCCGCATCGGCAATTTCCTTTGATGACTTTTTTGCAGCGCGGCCAGCCTGATCCATCGGTCCAGTGAAGCCGCCGATCTTGGCAATAAGATCAAGCGTAAGGGTACCAAGTGATCCAGCCATGGTTTTCTCCTGGCAACAAAAAGCCCGCACGTGGCGGGCTTACATAATTCAAAAAAGAGTTAACCGCCCTTGAGGCCGCCTACGGAAGCATCCTGAGCGAAATAGCAGGCATAGCGAACCGCGCTCATCATTGCGGCGAAGAGCAAGGAGTAGATGGCGCTACCTGCCGCCCAGAAAATAACCGGCCAATTCATAACCATTTGGCCTTGACTTAGGTAGCTTGGCGTCGACGCGACTTCGATGCGGCCAAAGTTGTACAAAACAACAATGGCGCCAATGAAAACCAAGGCCGCCATAACCTTTGCCAAAAAAACGCACAAGTCCAAACGAACTCTGTTCATAGAGCCTCCGATCATCAGAAAAGAGGCAATCTATCACCCATGATCTATCAGGCCCAACTTGCCACCGCCTCCTCCAGCGACCCGACGCGCGGATCCATATGCGGTGCGAAGTCCTGCTGGTACAGCCTCGGCGCGTCCTTGCCGGTCTTCGAGTTGACGTAGAACGCCTGGAGCTGCGCCAGAGCCATCTCGACCCGCATGCCCTGGTGCAGCGATCCACGCTTGGCGCGAAACTTCATCCAGACCACAAACTCGGAATAGGTCATGCGCTCCTGTGCTTCGGCAATGGTGCGGCCGCCGATTCCGTTCATGACCAGCTCGCACCACAACTCATCCGAAGGGTCTAGCGCTTCTTCTTTCCCGAGTTCTGCACCTCGCCGATGGCGATCAGTAGCAGGTTGGTCAGGTCAGGGTCGAGTGCGCCCTTCTCCGGATCGGCCTCGCCAGTGATGTCGGCCACGGTAAACACCGCCTTGCCCTCGGCATCACAGATGCTAGAGGCAATGCGGCAGGCCAGCGGGTCAGCGCCACGGTGGGCAGCGATGTCGCCCACGGCGGTCTGGTACGACAGGGGCCGGACGTAGCAGGTGAACTTGGCGCCTTCCCACTCGATTTCCTTGGCAACCGGCCGGGCGGTAAACGCCTTCGATTTCTTCAGGTTCGCGATGCTCAGTTCCATTATGGGGATACCTTACGAATCCAGGCGGAACCGCCCGAGCGCTGAATCGACACTGTCGATGCAACCACGGCGTTCTGCGCGAAGGTGAATGGGAAGTCGGCCACGTAGCCCTGGAAGGCGAACCAGGTGCGGGTCGGTGGCAGGTCGAAGTCGTCACCGGCAGTCAAGGAAACCGTCGCAGTAGCGCCAGTGCCAGCGCCGCCAGTGAAGGCGACGGTCGGGGCAGAAGTGTAACCGGCACCCTTGTTGGTGACCGTCACGCCGGTGACCACGCCACCGGACACGGTAGCTGTTGCAGTAGCGCCAGAGCCGCCGCCACCGGTAAGGGCTACAGTTGGCGCAGTGGTGTAACCGGTACCGCCAGCAGTGACCGTTGCCACGCCCAGGCTGCCGCCGGCGGCGATGGTGGGCACGATGTCTTTACCATCAGACCAGCCAACCACCCACTTGATAGTGGTGTCGCCGTTAGCTTCCGAGAGCTGATGTAGGCGAATGTGGCTCGCGTTGTTCGGGTCAGCGTTCAGACCGAGCGATGCTTGGCCAGGTGTGCGCAAGCCTTTCTTATAGCTGCGCTCATCAGCGCTGAGACAGGTATCTTCGACTTGCTCAGCAGGCGAACCGCCCGGATCGAAGCTGGTGGCGCACTCCACTTCCATGACGGTCATAGGCCCGGTACCGGTAAGCGGGGGGACCAGTGCGTAGATCTGGGTTCCTTGGGAAAGGATCGACATGGCGTTCTCCAAATGTCGGGCATAAAAAACCCGCACTTGGCGGGGTTGGTTTGGGTTGCAGCGTTATCGAGGTACGAACCAGCTTACGTCGAAGCTGTATCGGTAGTTCTTTGTGACCGGGTCGCGGCTCTCACCACCCCATCGGATGATGTAGGCGTGGGGCTCAATGGCATCCCGTAGCGCCCTGGCCGCGTCGCGAGCGTCTTTTCCGCAAGTCGCATACACGTCAACCTGTAGCGTGTAACCATCGATATCTGGGCGCCCCGCCAAGTAGTTTTCCGGGTCGCCGCCAATGGTTTGCCATACCGCGTAGGGCTTGGGCGCGTCCTGGGCGGCATCTCCGAACGAGTACAATCGCTGGGGCCCGCTACCCAGCAAGGCCTTGACGCCGTCATCAGCAGCACAAACTGCGTTGATAGGTGCGAACATCAGCTGTTGCTCCTTGCCTTGTTTTCACGGCGGATAGCCCTGTCGAGAGCCTTTTCGAACTGGGTGGCGAATTCGTTGGTCACTTCGGCTATGTGGCTTTCCAGCGCGGGCCGCATGAATGGAACCGCAGCGATATGCTCGGTACCAAACTCCAGCAAGCGCCAGTGAGGCGTTGGGCCATTGGTCGAAGTGCTGCCACCCTTTCGCAAGACCGCGCCGTGCAGCACGCCTACGCGGAACCCCAGGTCACCCGTACGCCTGAACAGGCGACCGTTCCAGCGGAGAACTATGTTGTCTGCTATCGAACGGCCTGTTTCGGGGTCATCGAGTTTCCGCGCGCCTTCCCTGACATACCCGGCCACCAGCTCAGCGGCGCGGCGGAGCGCTGTGCGCCCAGTTTTACGCCTGACCTCATCGTTCACGGTGGCGAGCTTTGCGAGCACGCCATCGATCCCGACAAGACTGAACTGGATTTCGTCAGCCATCGTTCACGCCCTCTGAATACGGCAAGGTCAAATACTCCCGTCCAGACTTCGGATCGGGTAGCACAGCCTGGATGTTGTAGATCTTGTCGCCTTCAATGCCACGCATGGCAGCTTTGATGTCAGATCGGTACCGGATCACTATCCGGCCGACCTCCTCGGACTGGGCGGCCTTGGCCTGAATGAACTCGCGACCGCTGAGCGGGTTAACCGCCGCCCACAGAGTGGCAACGTCAACCCACGACGCCTCTATAGGCTCCATGGTTTCGGGGTCCATCCCGCTTACCAGCTTCTGGAATAGGATGCGGTGACGCAGATCGCCTGCCTTCATGGGGTCGCCTCCGGTTCTTGCGGCCCGCGGAAGTTGCGCGAGGACCAAAGCAACGAGTCGACAGCCAAGGGTAGCTCGGCAGCGATGGTGCCTACTATTACCGCCTCACGGCTGTTGTAGGAGTGCCCGAGCAAAAGAAGCAATGCCGCCTTGAACGATGCGGGGAAGTCGGCCACGACCTTCAGCGATGGGTTATCGCAATACCACAAGGCCCAGGCCAGTGCAGACTCAGCGTAGAGTTCAATGAGGTCGTCGTCGCCGTCATCGTCAACGCGCAGATGCTTGCGCATCAAAGCGATCGGCAGCAGATCGGTGACGGGGATGCTCATTTTTTACCGCCTGCTTTCTTGGTTGCATTGGTCGCAGGTGCTTCTTGCTCCTGCTCCTGCTCCTGCTCCTGCTCCTGCTCCTGCTCCTGCTCCTGGATTGGATCGGCCTCTACCTCTTCTGCCAAGTCCAATCCGATCAATGCCTCTGCATATTCGTCCTTTACCTCACGGACCTCGAACTGGCTGAAATTGCCGGCGTGGTAGTGCGAGAACTGCCGCAATGCGCGAATCTTGATCATGACGCAATCGGGGCAGTTGCCTGCCCCGCCCTCGATTATGGTGCGGTTGCGAAAGGACCGGTGATGATCGCGGTTGGCCGGTAGTGAGCCAGGGCCAGGCGTTCTTCACAGAGGATGGTCAGCATATTCTTGACGAAGTTATCGCGATCTTCGCGGCTGACTTCGACGGTTGCGTCCATGCGGTCCCAGACCTGGGAGGCCAGATCAAAGCCGCCGACAGTGAACGTCCCCAGGGCCTGAGCCTTGGTTGCAACCACTGGCAGACCCCACATGACCTTGGCGGCGAAGGCTGCCGGCCCGCCGAAGATGTAGCGGCCATCAGCATCTTTCAGCAGCGCGATTGCGTGCCAGTCGCGCGGGTTGAGGATGATGCCGGAGGCTTCAAACTCAGACTCACTGGTCTGGAAGATCGCGTGGGCAATCTTGTCAGCACGGGTGTCACCGGTAACGTTCAGCGCTGCGTCGTAGGCCGTGGCAACCTTGTTCAGCCCGGTCAGGTTGTCGCCGGTACCGTCACCGTTCAGCAGCTGCCCTTCCTCAACCAGGGCCAGTCCGAACAACAGCCGGTTGTTCACGTACGACTCGAGCATCGGAGCATCGTCCATGACCTGGCGCGAGGCCTGAATCCAGTGAGCGATGGTTTTGACGTTCGCCGTTTCCTTGGTGAACGTCAGGTTGGACTCAGGCTTCAGCGTGCCCTCGGCGACCGGCGCGGCGCTGTTGGTGAAGATGTTCTCGCGGACATATTCCAGCGAGTTCGAGCTGATACGGCCTTGTGCCAGCAGGTCACGAATGGTGAGCCGGCGCAGGCCGGGCATCAGGATGCCAGCGTTGCGCTGAGGCTCGATCAATGCGCCAGCCGAACCAGCGCCGCTGCCAAGCTGCTTGCTGAAGCTTTTAACGTCAACCTTGCCCGAGGACTTGCCGTCCCAGGACTTTTGAAGGTCGAGCGCTGTTTGCTCGGCAAACGACTTCTTGGTTTCTGGGTTGTCCAGATTGCCCGACGCCAGCTTCTGTTCCAGGTCAAACAGTCGGGTACCGGACTTGGTCAGCTCTTCCTGGACGGTTTGGAGGTCGGTCTGCAGCTTCTTGCTAACAGCACCAGTCTCGGTGATTTCCTTCTTCTGCGCGTCGAACAGTTGGGTCATGTTCGTCTGCGCGTCTTCGATTGCCTTTTGGATTTGGGCCAATTCGGACATGGTTCAGTTTCCTACAGTTGGGAAGGTTTTAAGGCGATTGAGAATCGCGGTGATTTCGCCACCTTCGGAATCGCTCCGAACTGCGGACTTGATCCGGGCGATAAGGCCCAGGGCTTGCGACTTCGAAAGACCAGCTGAATCTCTCAACCAGTGCTCTACGTCGCGAATCGTTTCGATGCTCTCCATGCTCTTGAGCGCGGTAACTGTGGCGTGCTCGTTGGCAGGAAAGGTGCAGATGCTGATTTCGCTCAGGCCTGCAAAGCTCTTGAAGGTGCGGCCAGTGGCCGTAAGGTCGAAGCCATCACGGGCAGCCGTTGCGCCAATCGAAAGGCCCTCGACGGTGCCATGCTGCATTGCAGCCTTGATCGCCTCGGCCTGCGTGTAGCCAGGAGTCAGCTCGCCGCGAGTGAAAAGTCCCCTGCTGTCTTCTTCCAGAGTCAACCACTTACCAACTGGAATTTCGTTCCGGCGATGGTTGAAGAACATCGCAACCTGGCGGGTCTGTCCGGTCAGCGACTTCTTGAAAGCGCCCGGCAGGATGATGTCGCCATCCGAGTCGGTAACGTTGAACACCGAGGCATAACCCTCGAAAATGCCCTGGGTGCCGTTACCGGCGAACTTGATCTCAGCCTGATCAAAGGCGATGGTCTTTTCGATGATGGACATTGGGTAGCTCCAGAAAAACTAAACCCCGCTAGGTGCGGGGTTCGTTTGGCCAAGTTGGGTAAGCGGCACGTTCTGAGACTGCCGGGTTGCGACGTCACCGCCAGGAAGTGGCGGCAGGTTATCAATGCGGCGTCCTTCGTTGATCGTTAGAAGGCCTGTGTCGACCTTGGTCTTCATGTAGTTCGCTCGCGCGGTCGAGTCACCGCTCAGCAGTCCGGCCCGGTTGTGCTCGGCATGGATGCGACCAACATCCGAGGGATTGACGAGCCAGCGCAAAATGCTTGTCTCCCAGATTTCAAGGTAAGGGTCTAGGGTGTATTGCAGGAACCCAAGGTTCTGCTGCTCAATCCCGGAGCCCCAGCTGGTGGACTTCTCAACATCGCCAACCAAGTGCGGCGGTACCCCGAAGAACCTCGCCAACTCACTGACCTGGAACTTGCGGGCAGCCATGGTCTCGGCGTCCTGTGGGCTGACGCCAATGGCTTGGGTGGTAAACCCGGCCTCAAGAATCCAGAGCCGCTTTTTGACAGGGCCTCCAGAGATCTCCTTAAAGTTCTCCTCCACCTGGTCACGCTGCTTTGCGCTAAGCGTTTTTTCGCCAGTGGACAAAATCTGCGGAGATTTAGCACCGTTGGCATAGAAGTCTCGTTGCTGATCTTCCATGGCAACCGCGACTGATGCCGTCTTAGCGCCGAAGGCAATTGGCGACAACCCCACAAGCCCATTAAAGCCAAAGCCCTTGAGGTGGAAAATTTCGGACTGCTTGAAGTCGGCAAACTCACTGTCCCGGCGATAGCGGTAAACAACTCGCTTACCTTCCAACCGAACATCCATATTTACCGACAGCAACGGCACAAGGCTAATGATGTCGCCAGCGACGTTCCGCTCGATCAGTGCGTAAGCGTTGCCGTAGTAGCAAAGCTGCATGGTCATGGCGACACGGAAGTCAAAGGCCGTCATAAATTGGTTGGGGCTGTAGCGCAGCAGGCGGGCCAGCGGGTTGTCCAGTCCAACCTTGATTCGGTCGTCGCCTTTAGTTTCGAACACGTCCAGGGGTAGGCATGCCGTCACACTGGAAATTAGACGTACGCAGGCGAACACCGTTGAGATTTGAAGTGAACGCTCGTCGTTGACGACTGAATCCCCCACCACCCCGGAGGCCGAGATGGGACCGGTTTGCGATCCCTGGTCGGGTGATACCAGTCGCCCACCGACGAAGAAGCTCGCCATGCGCGCCCAGAAGGGACTGCGGGTGCGCAGGTCAATGCTGTAGTCGGTATCTGCCATTACATGCTCATCGGTCGATTGAGGAAGTCATCAAGGTTTGCGGTGTCGACGTGAGCACCGGAAACGCCTAGGGCCATCAGCAGTGCGGCCATATCGTCGATCTTGTCAGCCGAACGCTTCTTGTCCGGAGCCATATTCATGTTGTCGTCACGCCTGGCGATCAGGTTCGACGCGCACCAGTTGAGAAGCATGTCGCCACCGTGTGCCAGGGTTCCCGCGATGTAAGCCAGCTCCAGCGCCTGCATGGCTGGGTGGTAGGACTTCGGCCCCTGGATGAACTCCACCATTGGAAGCTCCGCCGCTACCAGGCGGTTTACCAGATCCTGGGCGTTCCACTTGTCGTAGGCGATTGCCTGGACGTTGAAACGCTCGCAGGCCGCCTTAACGTCCGCCTCAATCACGGCATAGTCAGTGACATCGCCCTCAGTCTGTTTCAGCAAGCCCGACTCAACCCAGGAGGCGTAAGGCACAGTGCCCCGCTCAGTGCGGAACGCTACCGCGCTCTCCGGCGCCCAGCGCCAGCCATAGGTGTAGATCACACCATCAACGTTCCAGACCAGCCGAAACGATGTGAGGTCAGTAGTCGAAGCTAGGTCGAGGCCACCCCAGCATGGGTACTGTGAAAGCCACTCAAGATCGACCTCGCCACCACAGCGCTGCCACTTGTTCAGATCGACCCAACCGTCAGCCGTTGAAGCCGGGCGGTTCAGGCGTTTGATTCGAAACTCGGCCATCTTGGATGGCATCTGTTTCGCTTCCACCGCCTCCTTGCGAATCGCCGCCAACAGGTGCGGGTTCACATCCATCAGCGGATTGGCTTTGATCCAACAGGCTTCGTCGAACTCATTGTCAGCTTTGATACCCAGCGTTTTGTCTTCGTCGTCGACCGCGTAAAACACAACCAGGAAGTGATCGGCGGTATTGCCGAACAAGCCAGACAGTAGCTTCTTCGCGAACATCCGAATTTCAGCCCACGGCCCAGGGTTGGTGTACCCCTCGGTCGTGGTGTAAAGCCAAAGCGGGTTGCCACGGGCGCCGGCCGCTGACGTCAGAACGTTCAGCAGGTCGGCGGTTTTGTGTGCGTGGATCTCATCGAGACCGACGTGCGACGGGTTCAAGCCGTCCTGTGTCGATGCCTTGGCATGAATAGGCTTGAAGCTCGCACCGGTTTCCATGCGACTGATCGACTTGGCCCAGACCTCAAGACCGAAGTACTCGCGCAGGTCGGCGTTCTTTTCGACCATGCGCTTGGCAGCGTTAAAGATGATCGCTGCCTGGCCGAAGGTGGTGGCGGCACTGACGATCTGCGCGCCCTCTTCCGGCTCGCAACATTCGCAGTACAGAAGGATCGCCGAGGACAATGTGCTCTTGGCGTTCTTCCGG
The DNA here is from genome assembly GCF_001647715.1 of Pseudomonas antarctica. NCBI lineage: Bacteria > Pseudomonadati > Pseudomonadota > Gammaproteobacteria > Pseudomonadales > Pseudomonadaceae > Pseudomonas > Pseudomonas antarctica. The sequence goes on along the minus strand of NZ_CP015600.1, from coordinate 1,368,945 downwards.
GCTACGGCAAACAGGGCCGACGTGAAACGACGAGGGTGGAACATCCCGTCATCGTTCCAGCCTTCGGTGTATACCGCCTCGCGCTTACGGAATCCAAACAGCTGCACCACAAAGAAGATGTGGGAAGCGTGCATGACAATCGTCGGCGTTTCCCACTTGCCCTCTACGTGATGCAACTTCTCGATGAAGTCGCATGGGTCATTGGCGTGCCACTCATCAAAGATGAACGGACAATCCTTTTTCTTTGCGCGCTTCAGATCATCAAGGAATCGCTTCGATGCCTCGCGGATCAGGCGGCCGTGCTTCTTCCTTTTCTTGTCGGCCACCGCAGCCTTTGCGTAGTCGGTCGCGATCTTGACGAAATCACGCATCCCAACTCCAGACTGGACAACCAGATCATTCGATTATTTAGCACCCTGCTTGCGACCGTTACCGGCGAAGGCGTTCCCCTTTGGCTTCTCAGAACCTGACGAAACCTTACGCCGACTGGCCGGGGTCATTCCGAACTCTGAAAAAAGCGCTTTAAGCGCCGTGGTTTCTGCCGCTGTCGACTCCATATCTGCCTTGGCCTTCTTCCGAAAGCACTGCCAGGCGAAACAAAGCTGTTCCAGCGAATAGAGGTCGACGACCTGCAGCACCCTAGCGCTGACAAGTTGCCGGCCAAGTGATCGCCACATTTCGGAGCCGTCGACATTGAGGTGCTGCGGCGGATCTGGAAAGTCGGCAACAAGATCGAACTCCGGCGCGTCTGCTTCCTCGCGATCCGGGCGAGTTGTACCGGCCAGAACCTTGAGGTGCGGGGCCGTTGGCTTCCGTCCTCGGGTCATTTTTGGTCCTTCAATTTTGGAAATCTAATTTTGACGGTGCGAAAAAAACGTTTTGGCGCGGTCTAGAAGCAAATGTCTCTGAAGTTCCTACCCTCCCCCCATGTCGTAATGCGAAATAATCTCAACACGTTCATTTACGCCCTGTTTTAGTGCCTTTTTGCTCTTCAGCGGCGAGCGTTGCCAAACCCACCATCCTCGGATGCTGTCTTGCGACTGTGGCATGTGTGGCATAGGCCTTGCCACTGGGTGACGTCCCAGAAGATGGTCATGTCGCCTCGATGCGGCGTGATGTGATCCAAGTCAGTGGCGGGCTCAACCCTTCCTTGTCGCTCACACTCAGCACACAGTGGGTGCTTGCGTAGGTAGCCTGTCCTGCCTTGTTGCCACCGGTATCCATACCCTCGCTGGGTGCTGGTGCCACGCTGCTGCTCGACTGGTTGATGCAGAATGGTCTTGGCTGCTGCTGGTGCGTGGCGCTTCGGCCTCACTGGCACGGTGTGCCATCCATGTAGGTCAGTGGCGGTGCATCGGGGTCTTGCTCGACCTGATCATCTGCCAGCGCCTGGATCAGCAGGCTTTGCTGCTCGGCCATCCGCTCGAGGATTGCCGTCTGCTTCTTCTGCTCTTCCAGGCTCTCCTGGAGGAACTGGGCAAGTAGCGTGTTCATTGCGCTGCCTGTGCATAGGTGCGTGAATGCGACTGAAGGTCAGTGATGTCCACCTCGACGATGCGGGCCTCGGCACTCACTGGCTGGATGATCTCGGGTAGCACAGTGATGGTGGCTTCCCACACTCCACCCGCACTGGCCGTTAGGGTGACACCGGTCACACCGGTCAGCTCACTGCCGTCGCTCAGCATCACCTTCGTGCCCTGTGCCATCTGGGCTTGGCCTGGCTTCTGGTTTGGTGGAGGCATGATCGTGACCACGCTCAAGGAGTTGCTTTGCTCGCTCATATCCCAACCTCGTCATCTTGTTGATCCATTCGCGCCTGGCGGCGCATCCATTGCAAGCCACTACTGAGCCGCTCGACTGAGCGCTTCATCCGCCTTATCTGCAGCCTTGGCCGCCGTGTCTGCAGCCTGGACTGCTGTGTTCGAAGCCTCTTGCACCTTGACCGCCGCGTCCTGAGTCTTCTCGGCCAACGTGGTCAGCCGCAGGTCCCGCTTACCCAGGGCCGCGTCGTAAGCGGCGCGCACTTCGGCAAGCTGCTTGGTCTGCTCGCTGCTGGCCGACCAGACTCCGGCTTGGTAACCAAGGATCAGGCCGCCGGCAACCAGCACTAGAGCGATTACCCACACCTCTACGCGCCTCCACCAGTGGCGGGCAATGAAGTTGATTGCGCATCTCTCCATCAGGCGATACCTCCAAGCTTAGTGCGCAGGCGGTGAATTTCTTCGCTCTGCTCTGTGACGCGCTCAGTGAGCTGGCCCACCTGACTGGTGAGGGCTTCGATTTTGCCTTCCATGCGACCCACTGCGGCGGCAAGGTCATTGCGCTCCTTGGCGAACTGATCAGCGCGGGCCTCAGCCTCTTTACGTGCGGCGCGCTCTTGGTTCAGGAGTTCGTTCAGCCGCTTCAGCGTGCCGATATCGGCGCTGTCCATTGCCCGGTCGGTCGCGTCCTTGGAGAGGAACTTCCTCAACCACAACAAGCCTCCGAGCAACACGGTTCCGGTACCGCCTAGCCATGCGAATGTGCCTGGGCCGAGGTCGTTTGGGTCCATTGTTGCTCCGGTGTCTTGTGGTCATCCCGGGTTGGGAGTGAAGGAATGGATTAGCGGCGGCGCCAGAGCAAACCACCCTGGCGAAGTTCGGCGCGGATGACCTCCTTGACCTGATCGGCCTGCGCCGGGGTCAACTTATCAGCCTGCTCTTTCAGGTCCTGGCCAAGCTTGGTCTCGCTGATCTTTCCGGCGATAGCGTCAAGCACCGCATCAACGCCTCCCGCCAGCTTCCGTTCGAATTCAGTCGGGTACTTGATCGCGAACTTTTCAGCAGCTGTTATAAATTGCGACGACAGCCCAAGCCCGATGCCCGCGGCATAGCACTTACCGTCGGCGGCGAGCTTCATCCGCACACCCCATGCGGCCGGCCATGGCGACTTTATGATGCCGTCCTGAATCGTGGCCTCGCTGAGGTAGACCTTGTCGCCATCAACCCTGAAGGGCAGAGGCTGCTCAGGCTCTGGCTGGTCCAGATTGCCAATCGTGTAACGCACAACGCCGTTACAACTGACGGTGGTCACGCCATTCTTGATGCTGATGTGGGAGCCGGCCATCTCCGCCTTCTTCAGGCGATCAGCCAGCTCTTCCTCGGTTTCGAGACGGGAGTAGCTCAGGAACAGGCGAGCATTGAACGATTCATCGCCGTAGCTCGCATCGAACTCTTCGAACTCGGCGGCATGGCGATACTCTTCCGCAACCTTTTGCAGTTCGGCCTGCATGAACTGGAGCAGGTTGGCGGCGTTCTTGGGCAAGTCGTATTTGCTCCAGCTGGACACCTCGACCGACACCATCTGACGCTCGGGCGCATTCGCCGCGCTGCCAAGGGTGCAAGAGTTAATCTCGAACTCGCCGGTGAGGCTGTTGAGCTTCCAGCCGGAAACGCCAGGCACGTAGTTGGCGCTCTGGATATCACCGACGCGCGCTGTTTCAATTGATCCGATCCGCGCTGCCAATGCCGCGTCCGCCGCCACTCGCGCAGCCGACTCGGTCTGGATCTGGGTGCTGAGTGCAGAGAGCTGAGCGCCAACAGCTTGAAGTTTAGGATCGGACATTTGCTGTGCCTCATAACGAGAAAAGGCCCGCCGATATGGCGAGCCTCTGAAATAAGTTTGCGTGTCTCTCCACGCCTGTCCGTCTGAGCCGGCCCCAATAGCACAGGATGAGCTGCTCAAGCTGCCGGTGTTCTTTCGTAACGCGTGACTACCGGCGATACCGCGTCCAGGCCCGCCCGAAGGCCCACCCTGGCTATGGCTCTCACATCGTTTTTTGGACATAAAAAAACCCGACGCTGTGGTCGGGCTTTCATAAAACGGAATCAGTAGATGTCAATGCCGCTCAGTTTGGCTTGGGCAAATGGCGCGGTGGTTGGTGCTGAAAACTTCCAGTTCTCCCCGGCGCCAATGTCCGTTGCGTGAGCCACTGTGTTTCCGATGACATTCCAGCCCGCGTCATAGAGTTTGAACTTCACAAATACAGCTTTCAGCGGCGCATTGGTATTGTTATGAGCCGTGCCCATTACTGCGGTGAATCCTTCCGGCGCCTGGCCTGCATGAATATCGGACAACGTTACCCGGTCATCTGCAATTACAGCCGTGGACATAAGAAGTGCTGCTATGGCGAGGATCTTCCGCATCGGTACTGCTCCATTTTGAATAGAGCTCAACCTTTGCCCAACCAGCGGAGGCTGTCAACGGATCATCACAGCAACGCCTTAAACCCAGGCATAAAAAAACCCAACACTATGGTCGGGTTCGGCGGCAGTGCATCTCCTAGACACACAACCGCAATGTGGTGAATTAGATTCTCATTTTCTCAGTTCGTCAAGCCGCTTCTGCTATCAGCCCCGCTTCATTGAGAATAACCCAGGCTGAAGCGATTGCCGTGTCCCGCTCGGCCTCCAGCCATTTGCGCAGGTCAGACCGCCACCGATACAGCGTCTTTTCTGGCGTGGGCGTCTCGGCATTGTCCCAGGTGTGCAGCACCATGAAAGACTCCGGAAGGCGCGGTGTTGCCCATGCCGTCACGCACTTGGTCCTGAACAGGTGGTGAGACTTGCCGGGTGCTGACCGGGCCAGGTGCGCAATCGCGGCGAAGCGCTGCTGCTGGGTTGAGCCGTCAAGGTCGACCATGAAGTGGGCCACCAAGATATGCCACTGCGGCGCCGCCAGTACTCGGCGTAATAGCGCTCGGGTCATGCTGTCCTGGGTCAGTTGATCAAACCGATCCATTGGGCAAGGATTGTCGGCGCGCTCAGCCTCCCATGCGTCAGGTTTGTACTTGTTCTGCCACCCAGCGCCTTTGTGGAGCGATATCGAGTCGACGTTCATTGCTCGCATTACGGCGTGTTCTGCGCTGCGGTATACGCTCATGCAGCCCTCCGAATTCGACGTGGTGGCGGGTTGTCGTCCAGGCCCAGGATATTTCGCAGCAGCTTGTCGGCCGACTTGCTCTTGGCGTTCCCTTCTGCCACCCAGCGCTTGCAGTAATCCCCGAACTCGATATTGACCCGGGTGGCGTGCCAACTGGCGACCATATCCAGAAGGCAGGCCAATGCCAGCGCACCACCGACCTTCTCTTGAGCCAGGCCGTCCCCGGCAATCTTCAAGAACTTGCGCTCATGTTCCTGCAGGCTTTTGCGCGGCAATGCCGCCGTGACGTTACTCATAGAGTGGCACTCCGTACTTGCAGATATTCGTTTGGCTTCATGCCGTTGCGAGCCTGGGATGAGATCGCATGGCTCCAGGCGCGATACGCTTCCTCGGGCGAATCCCCAACTCCAGCCCAGGGGTGTTCCTTGGCGTAGCACCAGAACGTGCCGCTGCGGCCGGTGATACGAGCCTTCGGCAGTCGCCCGGTGAACCCGACCTTGCGCCGCGCCAGCCAACCCTCGACCGCGGGCCAGATGATTGCCTGCTCGGGCTTGGAGAAATCACCTTTACCGCCGTTGCTGTAGACCTCGGCCAGACCATAGTCTTGGTTTGCCACCCACAAGACGAACCCGCTTGGGGTGTGGATCAACTTGTAACCCTTCATCGTCCAGGCCCAATCCTCGGGATAGTCGCGGATCGATGCGGCGATGCGCTCGGCTTCGGGATATTCGGGCGCCGGTACGACAGTCGTGCCCAAGGGAAGAACGCATGGCTTTCCGGCTTCCAGGGCGGACTGCAAGGCTCTCAGCGATTCACCGGAAACGAAAGGTGCGGGAGCGGCGCTCCGCCCCAGCAGGCGGTCAAGCAGCTTAAAACTTCTCATCGTTCTTCCTCCCCTTGAAGCGACTGGCGAGCGGGCGCCCCATCTCAACCTCTTCTTCTGACGGATACGGGTTGCCAATCAGCTCGACAAACCTGTGATAGGCGCCCTGGTGCTGGACGCGGCATGAGCCGGTCGGGCCGTGCCGGTTCTTGTCGACGATCAGCTCGGTAACCCCGGCCTTGCCTGCGTCGGATTCACCGTCGCGGTGCACCAGGATCACCACGTCGGCGTCGGCCTCGATCTGCCCTGAGTCGCGCAGGTCGCTTTTGGTCGGGCGCTTGTTGGGGCGATTGCTCGGGCCGCGATTGAGTTGCGCCAGCACCACGATCGGCACGCCCAGCTCCTTTGCCAGACGCTTCAAGCCTTTGCTGATCTCGGTGACCGTCTCGTACCGGCTTGCCGCTTTGGTTTCGCCGTTGACCAGGCCGATGTAATCCAGGGCGACGAACGCCAGGCCGTGCTCGCGCTTCACTGTCCGGCAGATTTGGCGAATGTCCCGCAGAGTCAACGAAGAGTCGTCGCACATGATCAGCGGGGCATCCATCAGCTTGTTCACCGCCGAGGTTAGGCCTGGCCAATCAGCGTCGGTCATCGAGTGGCCTTCGTTGATGTGCTTGAGCTGTACGCTACCGACCGAAGCCAACGACCTGTTCGTCAGCTCCACGTCCGTCATTTCCAGCGAGAACACCAGCGCCGGCTCGTTCTTGACCAGGGCGACACGCTCGGCGATGCCTAGACCCAGGGTGGTCTTGCCACTGCCGGGCGTTCCCGCCACCACCACGACGTGGCCAGGACAGATACCCGGGATGAATTCATCCAGCGACGGCAGGCCCGTATCGAACCCGAGGCTTGCTGTCCGGTTGAACCGGCGGTCAACGCCATCGATCGCCTCGGGCAGAATGTCCTTGATGAACCGGTACCGGCGGCGGGAGTCGAGACCCTCCGCTTCAAGCGACACCCACGCCTGCTGGCCCTGGCTCATCACCTCATCAAGCGCCTCACCGTCGATCAGGCGCTGGCTCATGATTCTCGCGGCGGCGATAACCCGGCGAGCCACGGAGCGCTGCTTGACGACCCGTGCGTATTCGTCAAAGTTCGCGGCGCTCGGCGTGTTCTGCACCAGAATCCCTACAGCAGCCACAGAGCTCTGCCCGTCAGCAAGGAAAGGGCGAGCCTCACAGATGGTCACAACGTCCACTGCGCGACCTCTGGAGCGCAGCCCCAGCACGACCTCGAACAACTCGGCGCACGCGGGATGGTGGAAATCCGCTACGGACAGCTTCCCTCCGGCCTCATCGATCAGGTCGGATTGCTGGATCATGCTGCCAATCAGGGCGTATTCAGCCTCATGGCTGTAGAGCGCCGAATCGGGAACCTGCTGGTAGGAAGATGGGGAGCCGTCGAACTCAGGGTAATCCCTCATGCCAGGCCTCCCGATCGAGCAGACTTCCAAGTGAACGGCGCCAGTAGGCCCTCGTTTTCGCGCAGGCGATCAGCGGCGCGCGGGCCGATGAAGGTGTGCAGATCCTCCGGTTTCTGATTGCTGATCAGGATGGCGGGCTTGATCAGTTGGTAGCGACGGTCGATCACCTCGTGCAACAGGCCGGGCGTGAAGTCCTTCCCAGGCTTCGCGGTGTGCATACCAACCTCATCGATCACCAGCAGGTCGACAGATGCCAGCTCGTTGATCAGATCCGTCTTGGACGGCCCCGAGTTGCTGCGGAAGCTATCGGTTACCGCCTGGGTGATCGACTCGGCGGTAACGATCAGGCCTGTGCTGCCGTCGTTGCGAACAATGCACTGCAAGATTGCGCAGGCCAGATGCGTTTTGCCGGTACCGATCTCGCCCATCAGCATCAGCGCGCGGCCGGCGGCACGATGCTCGTCGAACTTATCGGCGTACTTGCGGCAGATGCTCAGTGCGCGCTGCTTGGCCTTGTCGTCGCCGGTGACGTAGCTGCTGAGGCTGCACTTGCGAAAGCGTGGCGTGATCCCGGTGGCGATCAGGTCTTCGTTCAAGCGTTCGGCTGCGACCTCCAGCACGGCCTGCAGGTGCGCGTCCTGATCCTTTGGCGTGTTGTACAGCGCCTGCCAGCGGCACGCCGGGCAAGTGTTGAGCTTCCACGATCCGTCGAACTGTTCAACCAGCGACTGCTTGAACGCGTTGTGCCCTGGAGTACCGCACGACTTCTCACGGGTTTCAGCCAACTCCGGCGCCAGGATGAATTTAGAAACGGTCATTGGGGTACATCTCCTGGGTGTGGGTTGGGACGCTGAGGACGGCGCTTTGGTTGGCGTGGTGCGTGGTGCCATATGCGGGCTTGAGCTCGTCAGTCCAGCGCTCACCGTTGAGCCAAGTAGCCGCATTCGGAACGTAGCGGCCGTCATCCTTGGTCCAGTCGCGGGAAGCGCGGTGGTTGCCCAGAGCGGTCATCAGAGTCAGGCGAAGTTCAGCGCTTGGCTTGAGCTTGTCCCATGCCTTGCGAGCGTCTTTCTTCGATTTCTTGTTCGGGTACAGCTTCCAGAACACTTCGAAGGCTTCGGCCAGATCCTTGTCAGCCATAGGTTTTTCAGTACTTGCTGCCTTATTCAGTACTTGCTTACCTTCAATACTTACTAGGGGGGGATTTACCGGCGACGGTTCAACCGGGCCCGGATAATCCGTCGCCGGTGATTCCGACACGGTGTAGGACCTTCCGCCGAACTCGCCACCTTCGGCACGCTCAAGGAAGATTTGCAGATAGCCGGCCTGCTCAAGCTCGCGTATCAGGCCCCTGACGGCATCGCGGCCCGATGCCTTGCCCAGGCAATCCTTGGTCTGCCCGATTAGATGGTGCGTGGAGACTTCCCAGTGATCAGGCTTGCCCAGAAGGAACACCAGCATTCCCCTGGCGCCCCAACTCAGGCGCTGGTCCTCACTGATTGCTTTGTTGAGCAGGTAGAAATTTCCCTCAGGACGAGGGGCGCGAATGATGCTCATACGTTCAGCTCCCGCGTCACCCGGCGCACGAAGTCGTCATAGGTCTCAGACATGACGAAGCCCGCCTGTTCCAGCAGCTCGCGATGAGCCTTGGCGCCGCTGTACATCTTCCAGCGCTCGCGCTCGGGCAGATCGGCGAACGAGGCATAGCTCGGCCATGGGCCGACGATTACCGGCGCTGTACGGGCGTCCTGGGGGGGGGCAAGAGGGTTGGTGGTGGTCATTGCAACGTCTCCCCGCTCGCCGTGGCGCGCCTTACCAGCGTCAACGCCGGACGTTTCGCCACAAGTGCATCAGGTACCGCAAAAGAGGCGCCTGTGAGGATCATCAGCCGGCGCACGGCGGTGTCGAGGCGGCGCTTGGCGCTGTAGCGTTTCTGTCTGGCCTTGTGGAGCGCCGTGCACGCATCGTTGGTGTACTCGATCACTCCGGCATACCGAGGATCATCGAGACGGATACCGCGGTGGTTTGGCTCGGGTTCGCCGTGGGCGCGGAAGTAGGTCTGGTACATATCGTTCAGTTCATTGCGACGGCGGCTCACGGCCAGACTGGAACGGTGGTGATCAATCGACAGCTCGATGATCTGGGCTTTGAGTTCGTTCTTGCTGTACTTCTTCATGCTGTAGCCCCCTCTTCCACCATCCAGCGCTCAGCGATGATCTGGTCTTTGAAGCTCAGGTCATCAACCCACTTTTTGAGTCGCGCAATCTCAAGCTCCCCAATCTCGGAGTCGAGCAGTTCTTCTGCCGCCTCGATGCGGACAGCGGAAACGCAGATCTGCCAGGCCGGATAAAAGCTCAGTCCCGTCAGAGCCATGATCTGGCGGTAGATGGTCAGAGAGACGCGCTCCAGGTCGATGAGCTGGCCTTGGTTCAATGGGTGGCGCTTGATGCGAGGCTGGTCTTCTGGCGCATCGATCAGGTTGTGGATGTGCCAGTACGCCTGAACGAGCGATACCAGGTCGCCGCCCTTTGCAGTGGGTTCTGGCACGTTAAGGTGCTGCCGGATGATCGCAGCGATCTCCATCGTAAGGCTGGCGACAACAGGGCTGTTCTTGATCACTGGGAATCTCCATCGGCGCCAAACAGGTCAGCCAGGTCAATTTGGTAAACGTCCATCCAGGCGCCAGCGGGCCAGGCGATAACCGAGCCGAATGTGGGATGGATAACGTGAGAGGCTTTGATGCCGCGTGCTTGGCACCACTTCTTGAGCGGGCGCCAGCCACTCCTGCCGAACTCGCGATCAAGGGCCTTCTCGACGGCGACGATGGTTGCCTGAATCACACCCATGCCTAGGCGTTCCTTAAGTTGGCGAGCCTCGCGAACGGCTGCAGAAGCCGTGGCCATCGCGGTCGCTTCACGACGCGAACCGATCTCGGCTTTGGTTTCGATAGCGTGGTCACGCTGCTCGATCGCCAACTTCTCGGAGCGTTTGGATTCCAGCAGATGCTCCAAGGCGCTGATGAAGTCGGTGGGTAGCGCCGGCGCCAGTTTGGGCTCCGCACGAAAGTATCGATTTACCAGTTGGCGCTGTACGTCCCAGGCCAGATCATCGGTCAACGATTTGACGATCATCAGGTAGCCCTGCTCCGTAAGCACGATCAGTCCCCTGTTGGGAATCTCGGCACCTAAACCTTGGATTTCAAGGTTTTGGGACTTGGCGAGCAGAAAGTAGTCAGCCCCCTCAATGAAGCGCTGGCGATTCTCGCGAAAATTGCGCGCAGCGGTACCATCGACACGCTGATGAACCTCGTCGATCATCGCCAGCGTGACCACCCGCTGGCCCCTGTACTCGACGATGGGCAGCTCGGTGTTGTGAATGGTGATGACGGCACCGCCGTCTGGGAATTCGGCGATGGTCATGGGCGGCTCCCGACGTGAATCGCGTCGTGGGCAGCGCCAGCGTGCCGATGCGGGAAAAGGAAGTTCCGGCTGCGAAACGTCACCATCTCTATGCGACGCTCAATTTCCGTGGCCAATGGGTTTTCAAAGCCACCCAGCGCCGGAATAACTTGCAGCATCAGGATTGCCCTGAGCTCCCTGAATGCGGCGCGAGCCTCGTTCATACGGGCCATGTCTTCGGCACTTAGGACTGTGTCATCCAGAAGTTCCCCTTCGAGGCAATCGATGATGGCCAAGGAGGTGGTCATGGACGCACCTCCGAATCCCGCGCCACGTTTTCGGAATCGCCGTTTCGTGGCGCCGGTCCAGTGGCGAACAGGTCGCTGCGTAACTTTTCGAGGGTGGCTTCCGCTTGGCTGGACATACCTCCCGCTACTGACGCGCCCAGGATTACCAGCTGGTCGAGGGTTTCGCGCACGAGGTCATCGTTTTGCATTGAAAAAAACAAAGCCTCGACCTGTGTAAGCGCCTCCTTGCAGGCCCGCAACTCATTCATGGCAATGCAAGCAATCTCGCGATTAGTAATGACGGATGTGGTCACTGGGCACCGCCTTGGCGATTGCCATACTCGACAGGGCCAACGCTGGCATCGACCAGGGCAGCAGATGCTTCGATTAGGAAACGCACACCGTATATATGGTTCGTGGTCATGCCTTCGTCGGTCAGGCTGGCCATGATCTCCAGCGCTGAGCCCATGAGCATCGAGGAAAGATTGAGAGCTTCTTTTGCCGGCTTCCCGCAGCGCACTTCGAGCAGCGACGATTCATACTCCCTGTGCGAGAGCTCATGAAAAGGAGTGCCATCAGTGAGTAGCGCCTCTTGCACTACTGTGGGTTTGTTGCTATTTTTCGGGTGCGTCATATCGTTCTCCAGAACGAAGAAGTGCCAAAGCCACCAGCTCCACACTGGTAGCAACTAAGAACCCGCCTCCACAGCGGGTTTTTTATTGCCTGGATGAAAGTCAGCCAGACAGCAAAAACTGGAATGGGTTACAGGCCGTCATGGAGCTGACCGCCTGGAACTGGATGGATGAACAGAGGGTTTGCCAGACTGATCGTTGGTCGGGATCTGAGGCATCATTTGATTCAAGGTCGCGGGCAGCTTCGCATCACTTAAAGCTAGCGACCTGGCATGCATATCCAGAATTGCCTGGCCCGTTGAGAAACGAATATCACCGCCTTTCGCCGCACGGTTAATCGTCGGCTGACTAACACCGATGTCGCGAGCAATCGCTGATTGTGAAATGCCTAGCGCCGAGAGGGCTCTGATTGCCTCTTGAGGATTCATATTGCAAACCTATTCGCATTTGTATTTTTAGAATACCCATACGAATAGATGCGAGCAATACAATTGCGAAATTCATTTCCAAATAGGCCAGCCACATGTCTACAGACGAAAACATGCCCATTGGCGATCGAATGCTTACCGCCCTACATCAGAAAGGATGGTCCTCATCTGAGCTGTCACGCCGATCCGGAGTACCGCAGCCCACGATCCATAGGATTGGCGCTGGTGTTTCTGCGAGCCCTCGACGAGACAGCATCGACAAAATTGCCAGAGCACTGGGTGTTAGCGCGGAGTGGTTGTGGACTGGCAAAGAGACAAGATCGACTAGGTCACCATCCACTGACATTTCGGACCTGAGTCTTTGGGACGAGGCCACCCCCCTCGATGATGATGAAGTCGAGGTGCCTTTTTTGCGCGAGGTAGAGCTGGCAGCTGGATCTGGCAGGTTCGCAATTGAGGAGGATCAAGCCGAAACCCTGCGGTTTCGAAAAAAGAATCTCCGAAAGAATGGTGTGCAGTTCAATCAAGCTAAGTGCGTGACCGTTCGCGGCAACAGTATGATTCCAGTGTTGCGCGACGGCGCCACCGTCGGTGTAGACCTGGGCAAGACGAGCCTCGGCGACATCATTGGCGGCGATCTCTATGCCATTAATCACAACGGCCAGCTACGCGTTAAGCAGGTTTTCCGGCTTCCGACCGGCCTTAGGCTACGCAGCTTCAATCGCGATGAATATCCGGATGAGGATTACACTTTCCAAGAAATGCAGGATCAGCAGATCGCTATCCTTGGGCATGTCTTCTGGTGGGCGATGTACGCAAAATAGTAAATCGCATAAAATCTATTCACTTACGTATTGACTGAATAAATTCATTCACGCATAGTTTGCTCCATCGCACCCCAGCATGGAGCTTCAGACATGACCACCAACACCCTCACCGCCGGCAACTGGCAGGGCACCCTCAAGATGGGCCTGGCTCCTCGTGAGCTTGAAGCCACCCTGTGGGCCGCTGCCGATCTGACGGTGAAAGAGATTGGTCGCGTCATGGGCATCAGCCCAACTACCGCCGAGAAGCGTCTCGACAGCGCCCGCTTCAAGCTGGGCGCCAAGACGATGCGCGGCCTGGTGCTGGAAGCATTCAAGCGCCAGATCATCAGCCCGCTGGTGATCCTGCTGTGCATGGTGATCACCGCTCAACAAGCCAACACTGAACAGTTCGGTCGCATCCGCCGCCCAGGCGAGCGCCGCATTGAGACCCGCGTGGCCGTACGCCGCATCGAGGCCGCTCAAGCCGTTTAACCCAACCTGAATTCTGCGAAAGCCAACAAACGCGGCGGGCCTTTGCTCGACCTGGAGAAAGTGAATGACTCGTAAACCGATCACCCCGTTCCAGTTGTTCAAGGTGCTGATTTCGATCCTGATCTATATCAGCGCCTTCGCAGGCTGGCTGCTCTTTGCCGCCCGAGACCTGATCAGCAGCAGTTCCGACCTTGATGTTGTCGGCGGTTTCTTCGGCACGGCGGTCTGGCTGATCGCCACGGCCTGCCTGTTCCTGCACATCACTACACCAAAACCCGGCCAATCGGCCAACACCACGGAGAAAGACCAATGAAGCGGATCGCCGCTGTTGCAATGCTGTGCCTGCTCGCCGTCACGGCGGGCTGTTCGAAGGTGCCCGCCGGCTACACGGGCGTAATCGTGAACCTCATGGGTAGCGACAAAGGGGTAGCGCCCACCGAAGCCACCGTCGGCTACAAGTGGCTGACGCCGAACGAGGAACTGTTCCTGTTCCCGACGTTCGCCCAGAACTTCAACCTGCAGCAGGTCAAGTTCCAGGACCGCGACGGCATGACGATCAGCGCGCCCATCGGCATCACGCTGCGCGCCAAGCCCGGGGCGGCACCTTTGCTGTTCCAGACCTACCGCAAGTCGATGGACGAGATCATCCAGGTCAACGTGCCGCAGGTGGTGCGTAACGCCTTCAACAACGCCGGCTCGAAGGTCAAGGCCTCCGAGGTTTACGGGCCAGGCAAAGAAGCATTCCTGAAAGCCATCGAGCAGCAGGTGCAACAGCACTTCGACAGCAAGGGCATCGTCGTCGAGTCGCTCTACCTGAATGGCGAGATCGTGCTGCCGCCCCAGGTGGTGGAAGCCTTGAACAACAGCATCACCGCCACCCAGAAGGCCCAGCAGCGCGAGAACGAATTGCGCCAGACCGAGGCCGAAGCCGCCAAGGTGCGCGCCGCAGCCCAGGGCGACAAGGACGCGGCAATCCTCAAGGCCCAGGGCGAAGCCGAGTCGCTGAACATCCGCGGTGAAGCGCTGCGCAAGAACCCGGGCGTGGTTGAACTCAACGCGATCGAGAAGTGGGACGGGAAGCTGCCGGTGTACATGACCAGCGGTACTGCCACCCCATTCATCGGCATCGGCAAGTAACCGACCAATCGAGGCGATGCCCCAGATATGGGGCGTCAGCCAGGAGATCAGCATGAGCGCCATCGAAACCAAAGCCCAGGTACTGCCGCCACCTGAGCGCATAACCGTTGTTCTGCGAGCGCAGGAAGGCGAAACCCTGGAACAAGTCCTACCGTTCGTTCAGCTCGGCGCACCAGTGTCCATCGGTCGCGGTCTGGCCGTGATCGCCGGCGCCAGCGATGAAGACCTGCAGATGGTGTTGGGTAAGGAGCGCGACGAGCGCTTCATGGATATCGAACGTCTGGAATCCGCGCTGGAGGTGGACAAGCACCTGGCCATGGCTGCGCCGGTAATGGCGAACCTGCTCAAGCGTATCGACGTGAAGGTGGGCGGACTGATGGCCGTCGCTGGGCACGGTATGGCGCCGAGCGAGGAGATGTGGAGCGAAGCGGAGGATGCGCTGGCCGAGATTGAGCTGGTGCTGAACCTATCCCAGGGTAAGCCGTATGCCCCGTCTCATTTGATAGACGAGGTGCCTCTCGAAAAATTTAAGGATCACCTAGAAAAATATTTGCCGGAGAGTTTGGCGGGGGCCGTACAGGCTGAATCAACTACCCAAATTCCGGGTAGTTTCACCACCTCGGTGCCCACCGCCTTTAATGCTACGAACGTAGCAGTTTCCGAGCCGTTCAACATCGACGATCACGTCCTGATGGCTGCGAACGCTCGGCGCTACGAGTGGCTCCGCGACCGTGACCGGGTAACCGACTTCGACACCGATCTGTGCGTGGCTCGCGACGACACCGTTTACTTCGGGCACGACCTGGACAAGAACGTCGACGACGCGATGCGCCTGGCTCACCTGGAGGAATTGCACCCATGCGCCGACTGATCTCGACGGCAATAAAAGTTGGACAAGTTGTCCCACTTTTCCGAAAGGGTGGGCGGATTCCGCTCACCCTCTCTGGAAGCTGGCTCAGGTTGCACCAGCGGGGTGGGAAGAGTGTTCCCACCCTCATCACCCTGCTGCTGATCGCTGGCCAGGCCACCGCCGGCGAGCAGTTGATCGACGTCCAGCACGACAGCGTGCGCGGCGTCACCTGCTGGATCATCGCCGGTACAGGGATCAGTTGCCTGCCGGATAGTTCGCTCCTACAGGCGTCCGCCAGCACCGCCGCCGACGAAAGCCAAGCGGCACGGGCCTATCTGGCAACTTACATGTGCCAAAACGAGCAATTGGGCACCACCCCGCTCCCACAGCAAACGGGGTTCCAGCTATGAACCACCGCAACGGAACCAAGGGCCAGCGCCTGATCGAGCTGTGGTCTGCCCTGCAGGATCGCAACACGACCGTGCTTCGGATTGTGACCCTCTCCACTGAGTGCGGCATCGACGCGCGCCGGGTGTTGGCTGACCACTTTCAGCAGGGCCATGGTCGTGCGTGAGGATGGTATCGGGCGGAGGTGGACTGAGCAGGAAGTCGCACTGCTGACCGAGCTATACCCGCTGACGCCTATAACTGAGCTCGAAGCAAAGGTAGGCAAGACGGCCGGCCAGATCAAGAACAAGGCCGCCAACCTTGGGCTGAAGCGCGACCAGTCAGTATCGGGCGCCACCCGATTCAGGCCATATCCACTCGGCCCATCAAGCCACAACTGGGTTGAGCCGGGAGAGAGACGGGATGACGGACGTTACATCCGAGTGAAGCTGCCCAGTGGCAAGTGGGTGCTGGAGCATCGCTGGGTTTGGGAGCAGGCGAACGGCCCTGTTCCCGACGACTGCGTGCTTGTCGCGGAGGACGGAAATATCAGGAACACGACCTTGGCCAACCTCAAGCTGGTGACCAAGGACGAGCATTGCAGGCGAAACCAGGTACGCAAATATCCAACTGAGCTACAGGACGTAATCCTGGCCCAGCAAGACCTCAAGAGAGCAATACGGGAGAAGAAATCATGAAGAACAAACTGAGCGATCTGCGGAACCACCTCTTTGCGCAACTTGAGGCTGTGCGCGAAGCGTCCGATGAGGACTTGGCCAAGGAGGTGCAACGCGCCACCTCCGTCTCCGACATCAGTCGAGTGCTGATCGAAAGCGCCAAGGTGGAAATCGACTACTTCCGCCACATCGGCGGCGAGAACAGCGCCAGCAGCTTTATCGAGTCGAAGCCGGCACTACCTCCAGGCAAGGCGACGCGTCAATGATTATCAAGGTCGCGACACCATCCACGCACAACGAAAACGTGTCGCGACACGATAGGAGGTAGGTATGTTTCTGACAGCAGAGGAAGTTGCCGACCTGACCGGCTATAAGAAGCCAGGGGCACAGATAAAGTGGCTGACCGCCGAACGCTACGGGTTTGCGGTAGGGGGTGATGGGCACCCGAAGGTGCTGCGCCAGGTTGTCATTGGCCGGCTGGGTGGTATTCAATCAAGGAAGGGGCCGGAGCTTCGGCTGGGTTGAGGTGAAGATCGATGCGTCCGCGCAAGAAGGACCGGCACCTGCCGGCGTGCATGTACCAGAAGCATGGCGCTTATTACCTTGTCCGCAAAGGCAAGTGGAAGCGCCTGGGCACCGACTTCCAGGCATCCCTGGCCGAGTACGCCAAGCTGCTGGACAAGGGTAGCCAGGGCGGAATGCCAAAGCTGATCGACGATGCGCTCGAGCACATGCGCACCAGGACCAAGCCTCCACTCAAGCCCAACACGCTCAAACAGTACGAGGCGGCTTGCGAGCGCCTGAAGGAAACCTTCGCCGACTTCGAACCCCGCGAGGTTCTTCAGCGCCATGTCGTTGCGCTCAAGCTTCACATGGCGGACACGCCGAATATGTCGAACCGCGTTATCTCTGTGCTGCGCGCGGTGTTCACTTATGCCCTGGAACAGCAGATCGTTGACTCGAACCCGTGCATCGGCGTACGTCGACACCTTGAGCACAAACGCGATCGCTACATCACTCACGGAGAATTCCAGGCCATCTGCGCCAACTCAAGCGACAACATGCGGGTCATCTACGAGATGTGCTACCTGACCGGCCAGCGCATCGGAGACGTCCTTGCTATCCGCCTGGCCGATATAAGCGCCGAGGGGATAGCCTTCAAACAGGAGAAGACGAACGCCAGGCTGCTGGTTCAGATGACTCATGACTTGGAAGACCTTATCGCCAGGATCAAGGCGCTGCCGAGAAAAATCCGTGGGCTTACCCTGTTCTGTTCGCCGCGCGGTGGAAAGCCGGTGCACTACAGCTCGGTGAAGGACGCTTTCGCTATCAGCTGCAGGAAGGCCGGCGTAGAGGATGCGAGCCTTCACGATCTTCGAGCTAAGTCCCTCTCCGACACCGACGACCAAGGCAATGACGCTCAGAAGCTCGGCGGCCACAGTGACGCCAAAATGACTCAACGATATCTAAGGTTGCGTAAAGTCAACGTGGGACTACCACCTAAAATGCCCAAGACGACACTAGTTTGCGAATCTTGAGATAAACCTGCTTAACACTTCGGCCCCCTCTAAAGTAAGTGCGCCGCCCCTAATGAAGCCTATTGAGTACATTTCACCAATAACCCAACCAGGAACAAAACCTTGTGAAGCAAGGGCATTGAACCGATCTGCTATAGCACTATAGGAAATCGTCTTATGTTGCCCGCCAAATTTCTCGCCAACGAAACCTGACAAAAAATCGAACAATTTCTCACTAACTCCACTCCAAACATTTTCCTTTACAACTGATGACTCCACGAGCTTAGAAAGTTCGGACTTTGCATGATCAGCCTCGGATTTCAGCTTAGTCATTTGAGCACTCATATTAGCTTTCTGAGCGTCATCCAGTTTCGCCTTCTCCATGAGACCTTCAATTATAGTTTGATACTCCCCTTCAACCCTTTTTATCGTTTCAATCTCCTCATCCTGAGATTTACTCATCCAAGCCAAATATTCTGGAGAACTATTTAACTTACTATTTAAATCATCATAACCCTTATTGATACTAACTAGCTGCGCACCGAACCTTTCTTCGATACGACCGAGCAACTCAGATATGTTTTTCGTAAACTCGTATGAGTTATTATAAAAACTCTTCGACGACTCGTCCGCCTTAAAATAAAAAGCAGCAGAAAGGACAATAGCCGAAATCGCCAATATCAAACTAAGCAAATCTGTAAAACCGAACCCGCTCAAATCGATTGTCATATTTGTTACAGCTAGGCGATACGCTATAGCTATAAACAAAAGCAACAAAGAAAGGTCTCGTATATTCTGCCAAGTAAGAAACCCACCGGATCGACGTGTAGTTTTTTTGAAAGAGGCCTTCTCGTCCATTATATATCTATCCATTCTTAAGGGTTGGCGTTGGCCTTATGCTATCACCCAAATGATGCATCCGTAATTCATTCCGGTAGCCAGCGCGGGGTCGCGAGCCTCAAGGTTTTGCCTGTAGTATTAGACAGATGTTAATCGTCAAATAGACAGGCAGAGCCGAACCCCCCGTATGACCGACCTTTCCAGCCACACCCCAATGATGCAGCAGTACTGGCGTCTGAAAAACCAGCACCCTGATCAGTTGATGTTCTATCGCATGGGCGACTTCTACGAGATCTTCTATGAAGACGCGAAGAAGGCCGCCAAGTTGCTGGACATCACCTTGACCGCGCGCGGGCAGTCGGCGGGGCAGTCGATTCCGATGTGCGGGATTCCTTACCATTCGTTGGAAGGCTATCTGGTCAAGCTGGTGAAGCTGGGTGAGTCGGTGGTGATCTGTGAACAGATCGGCGACCCGGCGACCAGCAAAGGGCCGGTAGAACGTCAGGTGGTGCGCATTATTACGCCGGGCACGGTGAGTGATGAGGCGTTGCTGGATGAGCGTCGCGACAACTTGATTGCCGCCGTTTTGGGCGATGAGCGCTTGTTCGGCCTGTCGGTACTGGACATCACCAGCGGCAATTTCAGCGTGCTGGAGATCAAGGGCTGGGAGAACCTGCTGGCGGAGCTGGAGCGCATCAACCCGGTGGAGTTGTTGATTCCGGACGACTGGCCAAAGGATTTGCCGGCGGAGAAGCGTCGTGGGACCAAGCGTCGCGCGCCGTGGGATTTTGAGCGTGATTCGGCGCTGAAAAGTCTGTGCCAGCAATTCTCGGTGCAAGACCTTAAAGGTTTCGGCTGCGAAACCCTGACCCTGGCCATCGGCGCTGCCGGGTGCCTGCTTGGTTATGCCAAGGAAACCCAGCGCACCGCCCTGCCGCATTTGCGCAGCCTGCGCCATGAACGCCTGGATGACACCGTGGTGCTCGATGGCGCCAGCCGTCGCAACCTGGAGCTGGACACCAATTTGGCCGGTGGTCGCGATAACACGCTGCAATCGGTGGTCGACCGTTGCCAGACCGCCATGGGCAGCCGCTTGCTGACCCGCTGGCTCAACCGTCCTTTGCGCGACCTGACCGTGCTGCAAGCGCGCCAGACCTCTATTACTTGCCTGCTGGATGGCTATCGCTTCGAAAAGCTGCAGCCACAGCTGAAGGAAATCGGCGATATCGAGCGCATCCTGGCGCGGATCGGCCTGCGCAATGCGCGGCCCCGTGACCTGGCGCGCCTGCGCGATGCCTTGAGCGCCCTGCCGCAGCTGCAAGTGGCGATGACCGAACTGGACACGCCGCACCTGCAACAACTCGCCGTGACGGCCGGCACTTACCCGGACCTCGCAGCGCTGCTGGAAAAGGCCATTATCGATAACCCGCCGGCGATCATCCGTGACGGCGGCGTGCTGAAAACCGGTTACGACAGCGAACTGGATGAGCTGCAGTCCCTGAGCGAAAACGCCGGGCAGTTCCTGATTGACCTCGAAGCCCGCGAAAAGGCGCGCACGGGCCTGGCCAACTTGAAGGTCGGCTACAACCGCGTGCACGGCTACTTTATTGAGTTGCCGAGCAAGCAGGCCGAGTCGGCGCCGATCGACTATCAGCGTCGCCAAACCCTTAAAGGTGCTGAGCGCTTTATCACGCCGGAACTCAAAGAGTTTGAAGACAAGGCGTTATCAGCCAAGAGCCGTGCCCTGGCGCGGGAAAAGATGCTCTATGAGGCGTTGCTCGAAGACTTGATCAGCCGCCTGGCGCCGTTGCAGGACACCGCCGCCGCGCTGGCGGAACTGGACGTGTTGAGCAACCTGGCCGAGCGTGCGCTGAACCTTGATTTGAATTGCCCGCGGTTTGTCAGCGAGCCGTGCATGCGTATCGTGCAAGGGCGTCACCCGGTGGTGGAGCAGGTGTTGACCACGCCGTTCGTCGCCAACGACCTGTCGCTGGACGACGATACCCGCATGCTGGTGATTACTGGTCCGAACATGGGCGGTAAATCCACCTACATGCGTCAGACCGCCTTGATTGTGTTGCTGGCGCATATCGGCAGCTTTGTGCCGGCGGCCAGTTGCGAATTGTCTCTGGTAGACCGCATTTTCACGCGGATCGGTTCCAGCGATGACCTAGCCGGTGGCCGTTCGACCTTTATGGTGGAAATGAGCGAAACCGCCAACATCTTGCACAACGCCACTGAGCGCAGCCTGGTGCTGATGGACGAAGTCGGTCGCGGCACCAGCACCTTCGACGGCCTGTCGCTGGCGTGGGCGGCGGCCGAGCGTCTGGCGCATCTGCGCGCCTATACGCTGTTTGCCACGCACTATTTTGAGCTGACGGTACTGCCGGAAAGCGAACCGTTGGTGGCCAACGTGCACCTCAACGCCACCGAGCACAACGAGCGCATCGTGTTCCTGCACCATGTGCTGCCAGGGCCGGCGAGCCAGAGTTACGGCCTGGCCGTGGCGCAGTTGGCCGGTGTGCCGAGCGAGGTGATCACCCGTGCCCGTGAGCACCTGAGCCGCCTGGAAGAAACCGCGCTACCCCACGAGATTGCCGTGGCCAGCCCGGCCAAAGCCAGCAACAAACCCAGCGCGCCACATCAAAGCGATATGTTCGCCAGCCTGCCCCATCCGGTGCTGGATGAGTTGGCCAAGCTTGACCTGGACGACTTGACGCCACGCAAAGCGCTCGAAATGTTATATGCACTGAAGACTCGGATATAACGCAGACGCGTGCAAGCTGATAGAATCTCGCGCGGTTTGGGATGCTGCGGGCTTTTAGCCTGGCCTGCAGACTATCGCTCCCGAACCTCGCGAGCCCCACCATAAGGGGTTTCGCTGCCGCCGCCTGAGGAGAAAATTAGAAATGACCTTCGTCGTTACCGACAACTGCATCAAGTGCAAGTACACCGACTGCGTCGAAGTGTGTCCGGTGGACTGCTTCTACGAAGGCCCGAATTTCCTGGTTATCCACCCGGATGAGTGCATCGACTGCGCCCTGTGTGAACCAGAATGCCCGGCCGTCGCTATTTTCTCCGAGGACGAAGTCCCGGCAGAGATGCAGGAATTCATTCAGTTGAACGTCGATCTGGCGGAAATCTGGCCGAATATTACTGAGCGTAAAGATCCGATGCCCGATGCAGCGGACTGGGATGGCAAGAAAGGTAAGATTGCACAACTCGAGCGCTGATAGCGTCGTTGCTCCCAAAAGGCCCTTTGCGGGCCTTTTTGCGTTTCTACGGAGTAGGTTTCACTTTCCTGCAGACGAAAAAAGGGGCGGTATGACCCGCCCACATTTTTTCCCTAGTCCCTGTATTCCTTTTCATCATCCTGATGAATCGCATCCTGCGACGTTCCTTAACCATCGTTCCTTGATGGCTGTGTCAATCCGTGGACACAGGGCTGATCTTAGAGAGTTCCGAGGGAAGTTCAACGGGATCCAGGCTGCGCAGAGGCAGAGTTGAACGCCTGATCAAGTATAAATAACTGTTACTTTTCAAATAGATAGAAAAATATCTCGAGATTTCGGGATGTCCATGCCCGGTAAAAAAACCAAACACTTACGAAAAAGTAAGTGAATGCTTACACGCGCAATTGCGTAAAGGGGTCATTGAGAACCGCTGGCTGATCAATAGGCATAAAAAAGCCCCGACAAGGTCGAGGCTTCTTTCCTTCAGCGGGATCAGTCGTCGCTGACCGTAATGGTCGGCATCGCCGGTGCCGCCGCTTCCTGCAGGACGATCCGCGCGCCGACGTGACGCGCCAGCTCCTGGTAAATCATAGCGATCGGCCCATCGGGCTCGGCCGCCACGGTGGGCTTGCCGCCGTCGGCCTGTTCACGAATCTCCATCGCCAACGGCAACGAGGCGAGCAATTCGACGCCATACTGGGTCGCCAGCTTCTCGCCACCGCCTTCGCCAAACAGGTGCTCGGCGTGCCCGCAGTTGGAGCAAATGTGTACCGCCATGTTTTCCACGACGCCCAGCACCGGGATGTTGACCTTGCGGAACATCTCGACGCCTTTCTTCGCGTCGAGCAGTGCCAGGTCCTGCGGCGTAGTCACGATTACCGAACCGGCCACCGGGACTTTCTGCGCCAGGGTCAATTGGATATCACCGGTGCCAGGCGGCATGTCGATCACCAGGTAATCCAGGTCACCCCAGGCGGTCTGGGTGACCAATTGCAGCAACGCACCGGAGACCATCGGCCCGCGCCAGACCATCGGCGTGTTGTCATCGGTAAGGAAGGCCATGGACATGACCTCCACGCCCATCGACTCGATCGGCACGAACCATTTCTGGTCCTTGACCTTCGGTCGGGTGCCTTCGGCGATGCCGAACATCACGCCTTGGCTTGGGCCATAGATGTCGGCGTCGAGAATGCCCACGCGGGCCCCTTCACGGGCCAGGGCCAGCGCCAGGTTAGCCGCCGTGGTGGACTTACCCACACCGCCCTTGCCGGACGCCACCGCCACCACGTTCTTAACGTTGGCCAAGCCCGGGATCTGCGCCTGAGCCTTGTGAGGGGCGATCACGCACTGAATGTCGACCTTGGCCGAACGCACCCCGTCCAGGCCCTCGATGGCCATTTGCAGCATCTGCGACCAGCCGCTCTTGAACAGGCCTGCGGCATAGCCCAGTTCCAACTGGACCGAGACCTGGTCGCCCTGGACCTCGATGGCTCGTACACAGCCGGCAGTGACCGGGTCCTGGTTCAAATAGGGGTCGGTGTATTGGCGAAGAACGGCTTCCACCGCTGCGCGATTGACGGCGCTCATGGGCTACTCCCGAAAAAAGACTGGCTGAAACAGGCGGCTATCCTAACCGTTCCGGCCGCCCAACGGCATGCTTTCGCAGGCCTGGGAAGATTCAGAAACAGCACCACGGGGTGAAATATATTTCCCGGCGCTTTATAGTGGCCGACCTCCGTTTCATCAAGTAGCCGAGCCCCATGTCCGAGCCACGCAAGATCCTCGTCACCAGCGCCCTGCCCTATGCCAATGGTTCCATCCATCTTGGCCATATGCTTGAGTACATCCAGACCGATATGTGGGTGCGCTTCCAGAAGCATCGCGGCAATCAATGCATTTATGTCTGCGCGGACGACGCCCACGGTTCGGCCATCATGTTGCGCGCCGAAAAGGAAGGGATCACCCCGGAACAACTGATCGCCAATGTGCAGGCTGAACACAGCGCCGACTTTGCCGAGTTCCTGGTGGATTTCGACAACTTCCACTCGACCCACTCCGACGAAAACCGCGAGCTGTCGAGCCAGATCTACACGCGCTTGCGCGACGCCGGGCACATTACCACGCGTTCGATCACGCAGTATTTCGACCCGGAAAAGAAAATGTTCCTGGCCGACCGCTTCATCAAGGGCACCTGCCCTAAATGCGGCACTGAAGACCAGTACGGCGACAACTGCGAGAAGTGCGGTGCCACCTACGCACCGACTGACCTGAAGAACCCGCGGTCGGCTATCTCCGGCGCCATCCCGGTGCTCAAGGATTCCCAGCACTTCTTCTTCAAGCTCCCGGATTTCCAGCAGATGCTGCAAACCTGGACCCGCAGCGGCACCCTGCAGGACGCCGTGGCCAACAAGATCGCCGAATGGCTGGATGCCGGCCTGCAACAGTGGGACATTTCCCGCGATGCACCGTACTTCGGTTTCGAGATCCCGGACGAGCCAGGCAAGTACTTCTATGTATGGCTGGACGCGCCTATCGGCTACATGGCCAGTTTCAAGAACTTGTGCGACCGCACGCCGGAGCTGGACTTCGATGCCTTCTGGGCCAAGGACTCCACCGCCGAGCTGTACCACTTCATCGGCAAGGACATCGTCAACTTCCACGCCCTGTTCTGGCCGGCGATGCTTGAAGGTTCGGGCTACCGCAAACCGACCGGCATTGCCGTTCACGGCTACCTGACGGTCAACGGCCAGAAGATGTCCAAGTCCCGTGGCACCTTTATCAAGGCACGCACGTACCTGGACCACCTGTCGCCGGAATACCTGCGCTACTACTACGCGTCCAAACTGGGCCGTGGCGTCGACGACCTGGACCTGAACCTGGAAGACTTCGTACAGAAGGTCAACTCGGATCTGGTCGGCAAAGTCGTCAACATCGCCAGCCGTTGCGCCGGGTTTATCCATAAGGGTAATGCCGGCCTGCTGGTGGCCGAAAACGCCGCACCGGAGCTGACCGAGGCGTTCCTGGCTGCCGCGCCAAGCATTGCCGACGCCTATGAAGCCCGCGACTTTGCCCGCGCCATGCGCGAGATCATGGGCCTGGCCGACCGCGCCAACGCCTGGATCGCCGACAAGGCCCCGTGGTCGCTGAACAAGCAGGAAGGCAAGCAGGCTGAAGTCCAGGCTATTTGCGCCACGGGCGTCAACCTGTTCCGCCAGTTGGTGATCTTCCTCAAACCGGTGCTGCCGTTACTGGCCGCCGATGCCGAGGCGTTCCTCAACGTTGCACCGCTGGTCTGGAACGACCACGCCACCTTGCTCAGCAACCATCAGTTGAACGAGTTCAAGCCGTTGATGACCCGTATCGACCCAGTGAAAGTCCAGGCCATGACCGACGCTTCGAAAGAAGACCTGGTCGCCAGCCAGACCGATACCGGCGAAGCGGCACCGGCCGGCAATGGTGAATTGGCCAAGGACCCGATTTCCGCGGAAATCGATTTCGACGCCTTTGCCGCCGTGGACCTGCGTGTCGCGCTGATCGTCAAGGCCGAAGCCGTGGAAGGGGCCGACAAGCTGCTGCGCCTCACCCTCGACCTCGGTGGCGAGCAACGCAACGTGTTCTCCGGGATCAAAAGTGCTTATCCAGACCCGTCCAAGCTCGATGGTCGCCTGACCATGATGATCGCCAACCTCAAACCACGGAAAATGAAGTTCGGCATTTCCGAAGGCATGGTGATGGCGGCTGGCCCTGGCGGCGAAGAAATCTACTTGCTGAGCCCGGACAGCGGCGCCAAGCCGGGTCAACGCATCAAGTAATACGGTGTGGTGAGAAGGCTGTTGTGACGGGCGGGCTTGCCCCGCGCTGTGGCACCCAGCAGCCCTAAACCGGGCACCCGGTTCCATCGGTGTAAAATGCAGCGGCCCTCAGTAGGGCCGCTTCGCAGCCCTACGCGGGGCAAGCCCGCTCGCCACGACAGGCCTGCCCACCACAACAGGCCCTGTTTGCTTAACCGGCATGCCAGTGATTCCCTCATGACTCTGATTCAACGTATCGACGCGCTGCTGCCGCAGACCCAATGCGGCAAGTGTGGGCACCCGGGCTGCAAGCCTTACGCCGAGGGCATCGCGCTTGGCGAGGCGATCAACAAGTGCCCGCCCGGTGGGCAGGAAACCATCGCAGGACTTGCACAATTGCTACGTGTGCCGGTGCTGGAACTGGACACCAGCCGAGGCGAGGCCCCAGCACAAGTCGCCTATATTCGCGAAGCCGAGTGCATCGGCTGCACCAAATGCATCCAGGCTTGCCCGGTGGATGCGATTGTCGGCGCCGCCAAGTTCATGCACACCGTCATCATGGATGAGTGCACAGGTTGCGACCTGTGTGTCGCGCCCTGCCCTGTCGACTGCATCGAGATGCGCCCTGCGGCCAATGTGGTGCCGATTGTGGGCGGCCTGGCGGCTGATGATCACCAACGCCAGGAACGTGGCCTCAAGCGCGACCGGGCGCGGCGACGCTATGAACAACGCAGTGCGCGCCTGCAACGGGAAGAAGCGCACAAGCTCGCCGAACGACTGGCACGGGCCAAGCGCTCAACGCCGGTTGCGCCCGTACAGGCTGATACCGCTCAAGCGGCCAGGGATGCGGCGGTCAAGAAAGCCAAAATCACTGTCGCAATGAGTCGTGCCCAGTTGCACAAGTCCTTGAAGGCGTTTGGTCACCCACCGACGTTTGAGCAACAGTCGCAGTTGATCGTCCTGCAACAGCAGTTCGAAGCGGCAGAGCAGGCACTTGCAACCCTGGAAGTGAGCAGCCCGGCGCCCCTGCCGCCACAAAAAGACCCGGCGCTCAAACGCGCCAAAATCCAGCTTGCCATGCGTCGCGCCGAACTGAAAAAAGCGCAGGACCTGAACGCTGACGAACAGCAACTGGCAACCTTGAGCGCCGCGCTGTCCAGCGCAGAGCAAGCCTTGCATGACGCCGAAGCTGGCAGTGAGCAACCCCGGCCAGCCTTGCAGCGCGTGGAAAAACGCCCCATCGACGCCGAACTGCGTCAGCTGAAAACCGCCCTGGCTTATGCCCGGGCCGATGTGAGCAAGTTACAACGCCAAGCGGACGTCAGCGCAGATGAACTGAAAGCCGCACAACGCAAGCTGGATGATGCACAGCGCCAAGTGGACGCCCATAGCGGCGCCTGATCGGCCACAGGCGCTGCCGGCTGTGCTGGCGATGGTTTATCCTGCAAAGCCTGCGCCTAATTTGAAAACCACGTTGACCGCCTGCAAGGAAACGCCTGCCCCATGAACGCCGCAAAACGCCTGGAAATTTTCCGCAGGTTTCACGAAGACAATCCGGAGCCCAAAACCGAACTGGCCTACTCTTCGCCGTTCGAGTTGTTGATTGCGGTGATCTTGTCGGCCCAATCCACTGACGTGGGCGTTAACAAGGCTACGGCCAGGCTTTACCCGGTGGCCAACACGCCTGAGGCCATTTACGCCTTGGGCGTGGAAGGTTTGTCGGAGTACATCAAGACCATCGGCCTGTACAACAGCAAGGCCAAGAACGTCATCGAAACCTGCCGCCTGCTGGTGGAGTTGCATGGCAGCGAAGTGCCACAAACTCGCGAAGCCCTGGAAGCACTCCCCGGCGTGGGTCGCAAAACCGCCAATGTCGTGCTCAATACCGCGTTTCGGCAGCTGACCATGGCGGTGGACACCCATATCTTTCGCGTCAGCAACCGAACCGGCATCGCCCGCGGCAAGAATGTGGTGGAGGTAGAAAAGCAGCTGATGAAGTTCGTGCCCAAGCCATATTTGCTCGACTCCCACCACTGGTTGATTCTTCACGGGCGCTACGTTTGTCAGGCCCGCAAACCCCGCTGTGGCAGCTGCCGTATCGAAGACCTGTGCGAATACAAGGACAAGACGTCCGACGATTGAGGGATCATTGGTTTTCTCGATCAGTCGATTGAAAAAATCTTTTTTACCCGTTCATGGATTATCGTTATAAGGAGCGCCAACGGCAGTCTTAGCCTGGAGTTAACCTTATGAGCACTGGCAAAGAACAACTGGATGTAGACGACGACCTCGTTGCAGAGTCGGACGACGATGGAGACGCACCTGTTGCAGAGGTGGCCAAGACCAATTTGAGCAAACGCCGCACTATCGATAACCTTCTGGAAGAGCGACGCTTGCAAAAACAACTGGCCGATTACGACTTCGATCTCTGATCGACCCGTTGACGACCGGAAGCCTCCCTGACGGAGGCTTTTTTCTGCCGGTGGTTCTAGCTCGGTGCGCAATGGCACCCGCCCTACACGAGGCCGTTGCGCTGGGCCAGTTCGATCAGATCCACGAGCGAACGCGCATTGAGCTTGAGCAACAGACGAGTCTTGTAGGTACTGACGGTTTTGTTGCTCAGGAACATACCGTCTGCGATCTCCTTGTTGGTTTTGCCACGGGCCAGTTGCTGCAACACCATCATCTCGCGACCCGACAAGCGCTCGACCATGTCCGCTTCGCTGGCATTGCCCATGGTGGAGCGGACCGAGTTGAGCGCCTGGTTAGGGAAATAGCTGTAGCCGGAGAGGACCGCCTTGATGGCGCTCAACAACTCGGTTAGATCCTGTTGCTTGCATACGTAGCCAGCCGCCCCCGCCTGCATGCAGCGCATCGAAAAATGGCCGGGCGCCTGAGATGTCAGCACCAGCACCTTGACGGGCGCAGGCTGCTTGGTAGACGCCAGGCGACAAATAACTTCCAGCCCATCAAGCTTGGGTATCCCGATATCCAGTATGACAATGTCTGGCACATGTTCCCGTGCAAGTTGCAACGCATCGACGCCGTTATCAGTCTCGGCAACGACTTCATAACCATGACGTTCCATTAGCATGCGCACAGCAAGACGAATGACGGGATGATCATCCACGATCAGCACTTTATTCATGAGAAAGTCCAATTTCGCTGTTCGAATTATTTAGAGCAAGCACAATAGCCTAGTCGTTTCCTAGTTGGCATAGCGCTCCCCCCCAAGCAACAGCAAGCAGAGACCCAACCCACAACGATATAGGAATTACCCTACAAAAAATCACAACTTCAGGCGCATCCGGTTTTACGGAGACTTTCAGAACTTTCCGGGGCCATACATATCTTGAGTTAAACATCCGGCACATAAGCGGTACGCCGTCTATGCACCGCACAGGGTTTTCAGGAAACGCCCCTTGCTTGTCGCGGCCAGGCGAGTGAGCAGGTGAAATACAATCAACGGTTTCAGTTCCATACAACATACCTGCTTACACCCTTATTTCCTACGGAATATTCAGCGACCTACACACTCACCTTACTTACGTAGTGAATCTTCTGTAAGACATAGTTCCTATTCAGGTGTAAAAATTTCATTCATCCACGCAGAAATAAACACGCCACCAAGGGTGGCGCCACTCTCAACTTCGATATTCAACAAAACTTAAACAACCTCGCCAAACGATAAACATCACGCCCTATTTAAAGCGCGCGTCTTTATAGCCAGGCAAAAAAAATGGCCCCTTGAACAAGGGGCCATTTTTCACAACGAGGGGAACACTCAGAACAGCTTGCGACCCTTGTTGGCAGCAATGCGCATGCGCAGCGCATTCAACTTGATGAAGCCTGCCGCGTCCGCCTGGTTATAAGCACCGCCGTCTTCTTCGAAGGTGGCGATATTGGCGTCGAACAGCGACTCATCAGACTTGCGACCGGTAACGATCACGTTGCCTTTGTACAGCTTCAAGCGCACCACGCCGTTCACGTGAGCCTGGGAGGCGTCGATCATCTGCTGCAGCATCAGACGCTCTGGGCTCCACCAGTAGCCGGTGTAGATCAGGCTGGCGTACTTGGGCATCAACTCGTCTTTGAGGTGAGCCACTTCGCGGTCCAGGGTGATGGACTCGATGGCGCGGTGAGCACGCAGCATGATGGTGCCGCCCGGGGTTTCGTAGCAGCCACGGGACTTCATGCCCACATAGCGGTTCTCTACGATGTCGAGACGGCCGATACCGTGTTCACCACCGATACGGTTCAGGGTCGCCAGCACGGTGGCCGGGGTCATTTCGACGCCGTCCAGCGCGACGATGTCGCCGTTGCGGTAGGTCAGTTCCAGGTATTGGGCCTTGTCAGGAGCGTTCTCCGGGGAGACGGTCCATTTCCACATGTCTTCTTCGTGCTCGGTCCAGGTGTCTTCCAGCACGCCGCCTTCATAGGAGATGTGCAGCAAGTTGGCGTCCATCGAGTACGGGGACTTCTTCTTGCCGTGACGCTCGATCGGGATGGCGTGCTTTTCAGCGTAATCCATCAGCTTTTCACGGGACAGCAGGTCCCACTCACGCCAAGGGGCAATCACTTTCACGCCAGGCTTGAGCGCGTAGGCACCCAGTTCGAAACGCACCTGGTCGTTGCCTTTGCCGGTAGCGCCATGGGAAATGGCGTCGGCGCCTGTTTCGTTGGCGATTTCGATCAAGCGTTTGGCGATCAGCGGACGTGCGATGGAAGTACCCAGCAGGTACTCGCCTTCGTAGACGGTGTTGGCGCGAAACATCGGGAAGACGAAATCGCGGACGAATTCTTCGCGCAGGTCGTCAATGTAGATCTCTTTCACGCCCATGGCTTGCGCCTTGGCACGTGCAGGTTCGACCTCTTCGCCCTGACCCAGGTCAGCGGTGAAGGTCACCACTTCACAGTTATAAGTATCCTGCAGCCACTTGAGGATCACCGAAGTGTCCAGGCCGCCGGAATACGCGAGAACGACCTTGTTTACGTCGGCCATGCCATCACTCCACGGGGTTGTACGGAAAGCCGTCGATTCTACCGACCAAAACCGTGAATTTACAGAGGCGCGACAGCAAATGAAGATAAAGCGACAGATTATGTCGAGCGGGCGACCGATGGTCGCACCTTATGAGCGCATTTTATGACGTGTGTGCAGGGTTGCTCGGGCCAGTCGCCTGAGGCGTCGGTTTCTCGGGGGCTGCCACCCGTTCGAGCTGAATATTCACGCGACGGTTACGCGCCCGGTTGGCGGCATTGGTATTGGGTGCCAGGGGATAGCTTTCACCGTGGAAACGCAGAGTGACCTGCGATTCCTGGATGCCGTTGGCCTTGAAGTAGTCCATGACCGCCAGCGCACGACGGCGTGAGACGTCGCGGTTGGTCAGGCGGTTGCCGCTGTTGTCCGAATGGCCATTCAACTCGATATGGTTGACCGTCGGATCGGCTTTCATGAACGCGACAATCACCGCCAGCTTCTTCTTGGCCGTCGCATCCAGCTCAATGCCACCACCGGGGAAGCCGACTTCGGTCTGTTTGACCTGATCGTAATTCATCGGCAACAGCTTGGTGGTACACAGTTGATAGTCGTTGTAGGCCTTGTTGAATTTCACTGGCAGCAGACGAATTTCCGAGTAGCCACCTTCGCGCCCGTAATGCCGCACAGTCGGGCTGCGCCCTTCCAGCAAGCCCATGAACAATCGCCCGGCCTGAGCCTGAGAGCTATTGAACAACACGTCGCCACTGCCGGCACGCACAGCGCCGAGGTTGATATCACCGCGGCCCGGCTGCCACGGGGCAGCGGCGGCCAACAAGGTCGCCGAGCCCGCGCCGAGTGCGCCACTGTAGGCTTTCAGACGAAATGTCGCCTGCTCGCCGGCCCGGCGCACGAACTCACCCGAACCGAAATCGGTGATCGGCTGGGTCAAGCGGCACTCGAACTGGTCGCCTTCCACCTTCCACTCAATATTCTCCAGACGTGTCTGAAACGTGAGGGCCATCGCAGGCAGGCTGGCGAACACACTGAGCAGGGCTAGATAATGCTGGCGCACGGGAGGCTCCACTGGTTTCTACAACACTTCAAAGCGTCATACGTCGTTAAGGCATACCTTGGGATATCGGTAGCGTCCTGCAAAACTTGATAGCGAGTGCCTGCAAGAGTCTTTTCCGGTAGCATTCCCACCAGATTGACCCGCCTGGAATCCCCAATGTCCGACCGCCTGACCCTGCTGCGTCCCGACGACTGGCATATTCATCTTCGCGATGGTGCTGCGTTACCCCAAACCGTGGCTGATGTAGCGCGCACGTTTGGTCGCGCCATCATCATGCCTAACCTGGTACCTCCGGTGCGTAATGCCGCAGAAGCCGACGCCTATCGCCAGCGTATTCTCGCTGCACGACCGGCCGGCAGCCGCTTCGAACCGTTGATGGTGCTCTACCTGACCGACCGCACCCAGCCTGAAGAAATTCGCCAGGCCAAGGCCAGTGGCTTCGTGCACGCCGCCAAGCTGTACCCGGCGGGCGCGACCACCAACTCCGATTCCGGCGTGACCAGTATCGACAAGATTCTGCCGGCGATCGAAGCCATGGCTGAAGTCGGCATGCCGCTGCTGATCCACGGTGAAGTCACCCGTGGCGATGTGGACGTATTTGATCGCGAAAAGATCTTTATCGACGAACATATGCGCCGTGTGGTCGAGCTGTTCCCGACCCTCAAGGTGGTGTTCGAACACATCACCACTGCGGATGCCGTGCAGTTCGTCACCGAAGCTTCGGCCAATGTCGGTGCGACCATCACCGCGCATCACCTGCTCTACAACCGCAACCACATGCTGGTGGGCGGGATTCGGCCGCACTTCTATTGCCTGCCGATCCTCAAGCGCAACACCCACCAGGTGGCGTTGCTCGATGCCGCCACCAGCGGCAACCCGAAGTTCTTCCTCGGCACCGACTCCGCACCCCACGCCCAGCACGCCAAAGAAGCCGCGTGTGGCTGTGCCGGTTGCTACACCGCGTTTGCTGCGATCGAGCTGTACGCCGAAGCGTTTGAACAGCGCAATTCCCTGGACAAGCTCGAAGGTTTCGCCAGCCTCAACGGCCCGCGCTTCTATGGCCTGCCCGCGAACACCGACCGTATTACCCTGGTTCGTGAAGACTGGACCGCCCCTGCCAGCCTGCCGTTTGGCGAGCTGACTGTTATCCCGCTGCGCGCCGGTGAAACACTGCGCTGGCGCCTGCTGGAGGAAAGCAAGTGAGTGAAGACCATTACGATGACGAACACGAGCACAGTGGTGGCGGTTCCCGTCACCCGATGGCCGAGCGGTTTCGCGGTTATCTGCCGGTTGTCATCGACGTAGAAACCGGTGGTTTCAATTGCGCCACCGACGCCCTGCTGGAAATCGCCGCCACCACCATCGGCATGGACGAACAGGGTTTTGTGTTCCCGGAACACACGCACTTCTTCCGTGTCGAGCCCTTCGAAGGCGCGAATATCGAAGCGGCAGCCCTGGAGTTCACCGGGATCAAGCTCGACCACCCGCTGCGCATGGCGGTGAGTGAAGAAGCGGCGCTGACCGATATCTTCCGTGGCGTGCGCAAGGCGTTGAAGGCCAACGGCTGCAAACGCGCGATCCTGGTCGGCCACAACAGCAGTTTCGACTTGGGCTTCCTGAACGCCGCAGTGGCGCGACTGGACATGAAGCGCAACCCGTTTCACCCGTTCTCCAGCTTCGACACCGCCACCCTCGCTGGCCTGGCTTATGGCCAGACCGTGCTGGCCAAGGCCTGCCAGGCCGCCGGTATCGACTTTGACGGCCGTGAGGCCCACTCGGCGCGCTACGACACCGAGAAGACCGCCGAGCTGTTCTGCGGCATCGTCAATCGCTGGAAGCAGATGGGCGGCTGGGAAGACTTCAACGACTGAGGTCGTTTCCCGCGCATAAAAAAACCGGCCTTCTCAGGCCGGTTTTTTTTGCGTCGAACGTGGCTTACAGCTTGCCAGCGTTCTCGGTCAGGTAAGCCGCAACGCCTTCTGGCGAAGCGTTCATGCCTTTGTCGCCTTTTTTCCAGTTGGCAGGGCACACTTCGCCGTGCTCTTCGTGGAATTGCAGCGCGTCGACCAGACGGATCAGCTCTTCCATGTTACGGCCCAGCGGCAGGTCGTTGATGATCTGCGAGCGCACAACGCCCTTGTCGTCGATCAGGAACGCGCCACGGAACGCCACGCCGCCTTCGGACTCAACGTCGTAAGCCTTGGCGATG
Source organism: Pseudomonas antarctica (assembly GCF_001647715.1). Taxonomy (NCBI): domain Bacteria; kingdom Pseudomonadati; phylum Pseudomonadota; class Gammaproteobacteria; order Pseudomonadales; family Pseudomonadaceae; genus Pseudomonas; species Pseudomonas antarctica. Next base: position 1,334,982 of record NZ_CP015600.1, on the reverse strand, counting down.
TCGTGCTTCATGTCGGCAGCCATGGTGTATTTGACTTTGCCGATGCCGCCATCATTGATGGCAGTGTTGCGCCAGGCGTTGTGGGTGAAATGGGAGTCGATGGAAACGGCTACCACTTCAACGTTGCGCGCCTTGAAATCGTCCATGCGGTGGTCCAGAGCGATCAGCTCCGAAGGGCAGACGAAGGTGAAGTCCAGCGGGTAGAAGAACACCAGGCCGTATTTGCCTTTGATGGCTTCAGACAGTTTGAAGCTGTCAACGATTTCGCCATTGCCGAGGACGGCAGGTACGTCGAAATCCGGGGCTTGTTTGCCGACGAGTACGCTCATTGGATATCTCCTGATGCAAGGGTGACGATTGAAGTAAAAGGACCGCCTCCAAGTCTGCCGTTTATAAGCGACAGCCCTGTGACGCAGTCACGCTTCGTAAAGACCGACCATCATACACTGAAAAAACCGTTCGTCAGCGCGACGGCGCTGTGGCCGGAAAGACCTGCGAATCTACTTTGACAATCATTCTCGTTAACATTAAGATCCATCGCACTTAAGCCTTAAACCCGCGATGGTTCTCCCTTATGTATGTCTGCCTCTGCACTGGCGTCACCGACGGACAAATCCGCGAAGCAATCTACGAAGGTTGCTGCAGCTACAAGGAAGTACGTGAAACCACCGGCGTTGCCAGCCAGTGTGGCAAATGCGCTTGCCTCGCCAAGCAAGTGGTACGGGAGACCCTGACGCAATTGCAAACAGCCCAGGCCGCGCTCCCCTATTCAGCAGAATTTACACACGCTTAAATCAGCGTGTTTTAAAGAACCGGACCTGGTGTCCGGTTTTTTTATGCCTGAAATTCAATTAGTTAGCGCCAAGACGCGGAACACAAACATTCTTATTCAGATTAATTTTCATTTATTATTCAATAACTTAGGTTTGACACTAAGGGGTTCGCCGCTCAAACTCCGGCTTATACACAGCTATTACAGGGCAGGACCCCAGTCATGAAAGGCGACATCTCAGTCATCCAGCAACTCAACAAAATCCTTGCCAATGAACTGGTCGCGATCAATCAGTACTTTCTGCATGCGCGCATGTATGACGATTGGGGCCTGGAAAAGCTGGGCAAGCGTGAATACAAAGAGTCCATCAAGGCAATGAAGGACGCGGACGCGCTGATCAAGCGCATCCTGTTCCTGGAAGGTCTGCCGAACGTGCAGGACCTGGGCAAGCTGAACATCGGCGAACACACCCAGGAAATGATCATCAGCGACCTGAAGTTCGAACAGAAGAGCCACAGCGACCTCAAGGCCGCCATCGCTCATTGCGAAATCAAGGCCGACTTCGGCAGCCGTGAACTGCTGGAAGATATTCTTGAAGACCAGGAAGAACATATCGACTGGCTGGAAACCCAAGAGGGCCTGATCGTCAAAGTCAGCCTGGAAAACTACCTGCAATCGCAGATGGGTGAATAACCCACGGCGCGCAGGTACAAAAAAGCCCCGCTCTCTTACGAGAAGCGGGGCTTTTTATTGCAGTGCTTTTTACAAAAGCATCACGCTTCTGTCTTGGCTGCTGCTTTTTCCGCGGCATCTTTGACCAGCGCTTGCAGCGAACCGTCAGCCGCCATCTCAACGATGATGTCGCTGCCGCCGACCAGCTCACCGGCTACCCACAGTTGTGGGAAGGTAGGCCAGTTGGCGTACTTCGGCAGGTTGGCGCGGATTTCCGGGTTTTGCAGGATATCCACGTAAGCGAATTTCTCGCCACACGCCATGATGGCCTGGGACGCCTTCGCGGAGAAACCGCACTGAGGAGCGTTCGGGGCGCCCTTCATGTAAAGCAGAATGGTGTTGTTGGCAATCTGCTCTTTGATCGTTTCGATGATATCCATGGAACACCTCTGCAGGAACTTCGCGACTCACAGGTCGGCACGGTGGCGCATTGTAACGCAAAATTCCAGCGCGGTGCTCGGGCCTTATGCGGCTGCCACCTGCACCGGCACACCGTTCAGCGCGGCGTTTCCAGACAATTCGTCCAACTGCCGCTCGTCAGTCAAGTCATTCGCACTCGCCCCCGGCTGCCCACTGGCGATGGTCATCTGCACGCCCGGGCGACCGTGACCCCAACCATGGGGCAGGCTGACCACGCCGGGCATCATGTCCAGGCTGGCCAGCACTTCCACTTCGATCATGCCAATGCGCGAGCTGACACGCACGCGCTGACCATCGCTCAATTGCCGACTGGCCAAGTCATCCGGGTGCATGTGCAGTTGATGGCGCGGCTTGCCCTTCACCAGTCGGTGATAGTTATGCATCCACGAGTTATTGCTGCGCACATGGCGACGGCCGATCAGCAGAAGCTCATTTGCCACCGGCTCAGGTTGCGCCGTGAAACGCGCCAGGTCAGCGAGAATGACTGCCGGTGCCGCCTGCACCTGGCCGTTAGCGGTTTTCAAGCGTGCGGCGAGGTTGGGCGTGAGCGGCCCCAAGTCCATGCCATGGGGATGATCCGCCAGCATCGCCACCGACAGCTGGTGGCTGGATGCATCACCGTACGTTCCCGCGCGCAGCCCGAAGTCGATCATCTGCGCAGGCGCCATGGTCGGTTTGAGCGCGACGCCGGTCTGCGCCGCGAAGGCTTTGGCCAAGCCGACAAAGATTTCCCAATCGTGCAACGCGCCCGCAGGCTTGGGCAGAATCGCGCGATTGAAACGGGTGACGTTGCGCACGGCGAACATATTGAACGTGGTGTCGTAGTGATCGTTTTCCAACGCCGAGGTGGACGGCAAAATCAGGTCGGCGTAACGGGTTGTCTCGTTGATATAGAGGTCGATGCTGAGCATGAACTCCAGCCCATCCAAGGCTTGTTCAAGTTGGCGGCCATTCGGCGTCGACAGCACCGGGTTGCCGGCGACCGTCACCAGGGCGCGAATTTGTCCGTCGCCTTCGGTGAGCATTTCTTCAGCCAACGCCGACACCGGCAACTCCCCACCGTATTCGGGGCGCCCGGACACCCGGCTCTGCCAGCGATTGAAATGCCCACCGCCAGTCGAGGCGACCAAATCCACCGCCGGCGTGGTGCACAAGGCGCCACCGACGCGGTCAAGGTTGCCGGTCACCAGATTGATCAACTGCACCAGCCAATGGCACAGCGTGCCAAATGCCTGGGTCGAAACCCCCATGCGCCCATAACACACCGCCTTGTCCGCCGCCGCGAAGTCCCGTGCCAACTGGCGGATCTGCTCGGCTGGCACCGCACACTGGCGGCTCATGGCGTCGGCGGTAAACCCGGCAATCGCGTTGCGCACGTCGTCGAGACCTTCAACCGGCAAATGGCTGTCACGGGTCAGGTTTTCGCTAAACAAGGTGTTGAGCAACCCGAACAACAGCGCCGCGTCGCCACCTGGCCGCACGAACACATGCTGATCGGCAATCGCCGCTGTTTCACTGCGCCGAGGGTCAACCACCACCACCTTGCCGCCCCGCGCCTGGATGGCCTTGAGGCGCTTCTCCACATCGGGCACGGTCATGATGCTGCCGTTGGACGCCAGCGGGTTACCCCCCAGGATCAGCATGAAGTCGGTGTGGTCGATATCCGGGATCGGCAGCAACAGGCCATGGCCGTACATCAGGTGGCTGGTGAGGTGGTGGGGCAACTGGTCCACCGAGGTCGCGGAAAACCGGTTGCGTGTCTTGAGCTGACCGAGGAAGTAGTTGCTGTGGGTCATCAACCCATAGTTGTGCACGCTGGGGTTGCCCTGATACACCGCCACCGCATTCTGCCCATGCCTGGCCTGGATGCCTGCCAATCGTTCGGCCACCAACGCAAACGCCTCATCCCAGGGGATCGGCTGCCATTCGCTGCCCACGCGCAACATCGGTTGGTGCAGGCGGTCCGGGTCGTTCTGGATGTCCTGCAGCGCCACGGCCTTGGGGCAGATGTGCCCGCGGCTGAACGTATCCAGCGGGTCGCCTTTGATCGACGTAATCGCCAGGGTGCCGTCCTCGGCCTGGGTCGTTTCCAGGGTCAGGCCGCAGATGGCTTCACACAGATGGCAGGCACGGTGGTGGAGAGTCTTGGTCATGGCCAGTCTCTTTTATTGGGCTTTGGCCCAACTATGGGCCGTCACCTGCGTGGGCACCAGCAACGTTCGTCCTGTGAATCGGCAAGCATCAGGCCAGGACATGGCCAAGCATGTGCAAATGTTTCAGAACCTTACACACCGTTGCTGAAACCGACACAACCCGCTCTGGGCCCGCCCTCACACATTGCAAAAGGTCTCGGCGCCAGTGTACAAATGGGCTGCTGCTGTCAGGAATCAGTCTTCAAAAGCGCTCGCGCGCCCTTCTTGAACACCCTTAAAAACCGTAGCCCTATTGGTAAGACGCGACATTTAATTATAAGATCGCGCCTTCCCCTATTTCGTCGCCCCGTGCGGCTTTCGCCGCAGGTCTCGCCCGTTGTAACAATAAACAAGGCTTTGAGTATCTGCGGTCTGTTGCAAAAAGGTAGTTAATGATGAGCGCAAGGCACTTTCTCTCCCTGATGGATTGCACGCCCGAAGAGCTGGTCAGCGTGATCCGTCGAGGCATTGAGCTTAAAGACCTGCGTAACCGCGGCGTACTGTTCGAGCCTTTGAAAAACCGTGTGCTCGGGATGATTTTCGAGAAGTCGTCGACCCGCACCCGCGTGTCGTTCGAAGCCGGCATGATCCAGCTGGGTGGCCAAGCCATCTTCCTGTCCTCGCGCGACACCCAACTGGGCCGTGGCGAGCCGATCGCCGACAGCGCCCGGGTCATGTCGCGCATGCTCGATGCGGTGATGATCCGTACCTTTGCCCACAGCACCGTGACCGAATTTTCCGCCAACTCCCGGGTACCGGTGATCAACGGCCTGTCCGATGACCTGCACCCCTGCCAGTTGCTGGCCGACATGCAAACCTTCCTGGAGCACCGTGGTTCGATCCAGGGCAAGACCGTGGCCTGGATCGGTGACGGCAACAACATGTGCAACAGTTATATAGAAGCGGCGATCCAGTTCGACTTCCAACTGCGCGTCGCGTGCCCGGAAGGCTACGAGCCTGACGCGCGATTCCTGGAACAGGCTGGTGATCGGGTCACCGTGGTGCGCGACCCGCGTGACGCGGTGATCGGCGCACACCTGGTGAGCACCGACGTCTGGACCTCCATGGGCCAGGAAGAAGAGACCGCCAAGCGCCTGGCGCTGTTTGCGCCGTTCCAGGTAACCCGCGCGCTGCTCGACCTGGCCGCGCCGGACGTGCTGTTCATGCACTGCCTGCCCGCTCACCGTGGCGAAGAAATCAGCCTCGACCTGCTCGACGATGAGCGTTCGGTGGCCTGGGACCAGGCGGAAAACCGTCTGCACGCACAAAAGGCACTGCTTGAATTCCTCGTCCCGCCGTCGTACCACCACGCATGAGCCAGCCATTACTGCTTAACCTGCGCAATCTGGCGTGCGGCTATCAAGATCAACGGGTGGTGCAGAACCTCAACCTGCACCTCAACGCCGGCGACATCGGCTGCCTGCTAGGCTCTTCGGGCTGCGGTAAAACCACGACCTTGCGCGCGATTGCAGGGTTTGAGCCCGTGCACGAAGGTGAAATCAGCCTGGCCGGCGAAGTGATTTCCAGCGCGGGGTTCACCCTGGCACCGGAGAAACGCCGGATCGGCATGGTGTTCCAGGACTACGCGTTGTTTCCGCACTTGAGCGTGGCCGACAACATCGTCTTCGGAATTCGCAAACACCCGCAAAAAGACCGCGTGGTCGCCGAGCTGCTGGAACTGGTCAACCTGAAAAACCTCGGCAAGCGTTTCCCTCACGAGCTTTCCGGCGGCCAGCAGCAACGCGTCGCCCTCGCCCGCGCCCTGGCGCCGGAGCCACAACTGCTGCTGTTGGATGAGCCGTTCTCCAACCTTGATGGCGAGCTGCGGCGCAAGCTCAGCCATGAGGTGCGCGACATTCTCAAGGCACGCGGCACCAGCGCGATTCTGGTCACCCATGATCAGGAAGAAGCCTTCGCCGTGAGCGACCATGTGGGGGTTTTCAAGGAGGGCCGTCTTGAGCAGTGGGACACGCCCTACAACCTCTATCACGAACCACAGACACCTTACGTCGCGAGCTTTATCGGCCAGGGCTATTTCATCCGGGGTCAATTGAGCTCACCGGAATCGGTCAGCACCGAACTGGGTGACCTGCGCGGTAATCGCGCCTACACCTGGCCAACGGGTGGCGCGGTGGATGTGTTGCTGCGCCCGGATGACATCGTCTACGCACCGGACAGTGCGTTGAAAGCGCGGATCGTCGGCAAGACCTTCCTCGGCGCCTCGACCCTGTACCGCCTGCAACTGCCCACGGGCGCTCAGTTGGAGTCGATTTTCCCCAGCCATGCGGATCATCAAGTCGGTGCGCAGGTAGGGATTCGAGTGGCCGCTGAACACCTGGTGTTGTTCCAGGCGTCAGGCAGCGTGGCGGCGCAGATTCCTCAAGCCGAATCCGGCGTTCGCCGCTACAGCCCCGCCAACTGATAGCTGACGAAACCGACTCAAAATGTGGGAGCTGGCTTGCCTGCGATAGCATCCCCTCGGTTTACCTTAAAGACCGAGGCGCTTGCATCGCGGGCAAGCCCGACTCCCACATTGGATCTCACTCACTTCAAGATCTATGTCAGGCCCGGCCAATCGGCGCAAATTTGGCCTGGGTATGCTCAGCCAACACCGCCGCCGGCAGTTCAACTTCCAAGCCCCGCCTCCCTGCACTCACAAAAATCGTCGCGAACGGCTGCGCCGTCACATCGATAAACGTACGCAAACGCTTTTTCTGCCCCAACGGGCTGATACCGCCCAACAGGTAGCCGGTGGAACGTTGCGCCGCCGCCGGGTCGGCCATCTCGACTTTTTTTACCCCGGCCGCATGGGCCAGCGCTTTTAAATCCAGACTTCCGACGACCGGCACCACCGCCACCAACAATTCACCTTTCTCACTGCTGGCCAGCAAGGTCTTGAACACCCGCGCCGGATCGAGCCCCAACTTTTCCGCGGCCTCCAAGCCATAAGACGCGGCCTTGGGGTCATGTTCATAACTGTGAATATGATGTTCGGCGCGAACTTTTTTCAACAAGTCGAGTGCGGGGGTCATGGCTACTCCGGGCGCGGCAAAAAGACGCTCAATTCTAGGCCAAGCCCATGCAAAACGCTCTAGTGCGCGCCTCCTGAAATGAGTGCTGGAGTGGACAAGCATGATCATTCACCAGACCAATAGTTCAAAAATGACCAATGGTTCACTTTCGACCTTTGACAGAGGTCATTCTTGTCTATATTTTTTCGTTTCCGAATACTGTAGGAATAGTCCCACAGCGTTCCAGTAGTAAGCCGTAGTCAGGATGGGGATCCCGGTTACGGTGAAAATTGCGCAACGGCCCGTTGAGGTTGTGCGCCCAACAAGAACAACAATCGAGGTTTGCCATGACAACTGCACTTCAACAGCCTTCACTTTCGAGCCAATGCATGGCCGAATTCCTGGGGACTGCGCTTCTGATCTTCTTCGGTACAGGATGTGTCGCTGCGCTCAAGGTCGCGGGTGCCAGCTTTGGGTTGTGGGAAATCAGTATCATCTGGGGGGTCGGCGTGAGCATGGCGATCTACCTGAGTGCCGGTATTTCCGGGGCTCACCTCAATCCGGCGGTCAGTATCGCCCTGTGCATTTTTGCCGATTTCGAAAAGCGCAAACTGCCCTTCTACATCCTTGCCCAGATCGCCGGCGCCTTCTGTTCCGCCGCGCTGGTCTACACGCTCTACAGCAATCTATTTTTCGATTACGAACAAACCCATCATATGGTTCGTGGCTCCCAGGCCAGCCTGGAATTGGCGTCGGTGTTCTCCACCTACCCGCATGCGCTGCTGAGCACGGCCCAGGCCTTCCTGGTTGAAATGGTCATCACCGCAATCCTGATGGGCGTGATCATGGCCCTTACCGACGATAACAATGGCCTGCCACGTGGCCCGCTGGCCCCGCTGCTGATCGGCCTGCTGATCGCCGTGATTGGCAGCGCCATGGGCCCGTTGACCGGCTTTGCGATGAACCCGGCACGGGATTTCGGGCCCAAGCTGATGACCTTTTTCGCCGGCTGGGGTGAAATAGCCTTTACTGGCGGTCGTGATATTCCTTACTTCCTGGTACCGATTTTCGCGCCGATTGTCGGCGCATGCCTCGGTGCTGCGGCCTATCGCGGGCTGATTGCCCGTCATCTGCCAAGCGCCGCACCTGCTATAGCTGAAGCAACAACTGACACGGCAGTCAACGGCAAGACGCGTATTTCCTGATACCGCCAGCCTGGTCCCACTGCCCTTTTGCGGCCCAGGCTGATTACTCACTTCCTTATTTCCGTCCAAGGCAATCGACATGACCGACATTCAGAATAAGAACTACATCATTGCCCTTGATCAGGGCACCACCAGTTCGCGGGCGATCATCTTTGATCGTGATGCCAACGTGGTCTGCACCGCCCAGCGTGAATTCGCTCAGCATTACCCGCAAGCCGGCTGGGTCGAACATGACCCGATGGAAATCTTCGCCACCCAAAGCGCAGTGATGGTCGAGGCCCTGGCACAAGCCGGCCTGCACCATGACCAGGTCGCTGCCATCGGTATCACCAACCAGCGTGAAACCACCGTGGTGTGGGACAAGATCACCGGTCGCCCGATCTACAACGCAATTGTCTGGCAGTGCCGCCGCAGTACCGAGATCTGCCAGCAGCTCAAGCGCGATGGCCACGAGCAATACATCAGCGACACCACCGGCCTGGTCACCGACCCGTACTTCTCCGGCACCAAGCTCAAGTGGATCCTCGACAACGTCGAAGGCAGCCGCGAGCGTGCGCGCAACGGCGAACTGCTGTTCGGCACCATCGACAGCTGGCTGATCTGGAAATTTACCGGCGGCAAAACCCACGTCACCGACTACACCAACGCCTCGCGCACCATGCTCTTCAACATCCACACCCTGGAGTGGGATGCGAAGATGCTGGAGATTCTCGACGTACCGCGCGAAATGCTGCCGGAAGTTAAGTCGTCTTCGGAAATTTACGGCCGCACCAAAAGCGGCATCGCTATCGGCGGCATCGCGGGCGACCAACAGGCCGCACTGTTCGGCCAGATGTGCGTGGAAGCCGGCCAGGCCAAGAACACCTATGGCACCGGCTGCTTCCTGCTGATGAACACCGGTGACAAAGCGGTCAAATCGAAACACGGCATGCTTACCACCATCGCCTGCGGCCCACGCGGCGAAGTGGCTTACGCCCTCGAAGGCGCCGTGTTCAATGGTGGCTCCACCGTGCAATGGCTGCGTGACGAGCTGAAGATCATCGCGGATGCCACCGACACCGAATACTTTGCTGGCAAGGTCAAGGACAGCAACGGTGTGTACCTGGTGCCGGCCTTTACCGGTCTGGGCGCTCCGTACTGGGACCCGTATGCCCGTGGCGCACTGTTTGGCCTGACCCGTGGCGTACGCGTGGATCACATCATTCGCGCCGCCCTGGAGTCGATTGCCTACCAGACCCGTGACGTGTTGGACGCCATGCAACAGGACTCGGGCGAACGCCTCAAAGCCCTGCGCGTGGATGGCGGCGCGGTGGCCAACAACTTCCTGATGCAGTTCCAGGCCGATATCCTGGGTACCCAGGTTGAGCGCCCGCAAATGCGCGAAACCACTGCACTCGGCGCCGCTTACCTGGCAGGCCTGGCCTGTGGCTTCTGGGGCAGCCTGGACGAGTTGCGCGGCAAGGCCGTGATCGAACGCGAATTCGAGCCGACGCTCGATGAAGCCGCCAAAGAAAAACTCTACGCCGGCTGGCAAAAAGCGGTCAGCCGCACCCGCGACTGGGAACCGCACGAAGGCGCTGAATAAGCCAACCGCCGGACCCATATAGGGTTGTAACTGGCGGGGAGCCGCTTGCTGCGTCATCATGGGCCACTTTTGTATGGCAGCCCAAAGGACGCCCCATGAATCTGCCTCCCCGCCAACAACAAATCCTCGAACTGGTCCGCGAACGCGGTTACGTCAGTATCGAGGAGATGGCGCAGCTATTCGTTGTCACCCCGCAAACCATCCGCCGCGATATCAACCAGCTGGCGGACGCCAATCTGCTGCGCCGCTACCACGGCGGCGCGGCCTATGACTCCAGTGTCGAGAACACCGCGTACGCCATGCGTGCCGACCAAATGCGCGATGAGAAACAACGCATCGGCGAAGCCATTGCGGCGCAAATCCCGGACCACGCCTCGCTGTTCATCAATATCGGCACCACGACCGAATCGATCGCGCGTGCGCTGCTCAATCACAACCACCTGAAAATCATCACCAACAACCTCAACGTCGCCACCATGCTCAGTGCCAAGGACGATTTCGATGTGCTGTTGACCGGCGGTAATGTGCGCCGTGATGGCGGTGTGGTCGGTCAGGCGAGTGTCGACTTCATCAACCAGTTCAAGGTCGACTTTGCCTTGGTAGGTATCAGCGGCATTGATGAAGACGGCAGCCTGCTCGACTTTGATTATCAGGAAGTGCGGGTTTCACAGGCGATTATTGCCAATGCGCGCCAGGTGATCCTGGCGGCGGACTCCAGTAAATTCGGGCGCAATGCCATGATTCGCTTGGGCCCGATCAGTTTGGTCGACTGTTTGGTGACGGATCAGCAGCCGGTGCCGGCGCTGGTGCAGTTGTTGAACCAGCATAAGGTTCGGCTGGAAGTGGTCTAACCCTTCAATATCGCTGGCGCCTGTACCGCCGCCATCGCGGGCAAGCCCGGCTCCCACAATTGATTGCATTCCAAATGTGGGAGCCAGGCTTGCCCGCGATGGCGATGGAACGGGCACGCCACGCCTTTCATGTTCACAAATTTTCTTTTCTCGCCTCTTCGATGAGTTTTTTCAATCGAAGTAGGGTGGCTGTGCGCGCGTTTATCAGCTACCATTTTCGTAAATGAACATTAATGTTCGAATTCCAAGACGAATAAATCGCGAGGCCAGCCGATGAACCCTTCCACCTTGCCTGCTCCACCGCTTGCCGAAGTCTATGACGTTGCCGTAATCGGTGGCGGGATCAATGGCGTCGGCATTGCAGCAGACGCAGCCGGTCGCGGTTTGTCGGTATTCCTTTGCGAAAAGGACGACTTGGCGAGCCACACCTCTTCCGCCAGCAGCAAGCTGATCCACGGCGGCCTGCGTTATCTCGAACATTACGAATTCCGCCTGGTGCGCGAAGCCCTGGCCGAACGTGAAGTGCTGCTGGCCAAAGCGCCACACATCGTCAAGCAGATGCGCTTCGTGCTGCCGCACCGCCCGCACTTGCGTCCAGCGTGGATGATCCGTGCCGGCCTGTTCCTATATGACCACTTGGGCAAGCGCGAAAAACTCGCCGGGTCCAAAAGCCTCAAGTTCGGCCCCGACAGCCCGCTGAAAAGCGAGATTACCAAAGGCTTCGAATACTCCGACTGCTGGGTCGACGACGCCCGTTTGGTAGTCCTCAATGCCATGGCCGCCCGCGAAAAAGGCGCGCATATCCACACCCAGACTCGTTGCGTCAGCGCACACCGCAGCAACGGCATGTGGGAAATGAACATGGAACGCGCCGATGGCAGCCTGTTCTCGATCCGCGCTCGCGCGCTGGTGAACGCCGCCGGCCCATGGGTTGCCAAATTCATCAAGGAAGACCTGAAGCTGGATTCGCCTTACGGCATCCGCCTGATCCAGGGCAGCCACCTGATCGTGCCGAAGCTGTACGAAGGCGCCCACGCGCACATCCTGCAGAACGAAGACCAGCGCATCGTCTTCACCATTCCGTACCTGAACCACCTGACCATCATCGGCACCACCGACCGTGAATACACCGGTGACCCGGCGAAAGTAGCGATCACTGAAGGTGAAACCGACTACATGCTCAACGTAGTGAATGCCCACTTCAAGAAGCAGCTCAGCCGCGACGACATCGTCCACACCTACTCCGGCGTGCGCCCACTGTGCAACGACGAGTCGGATAACCCGTCGGCCATCACCCGCGACTACACGCTGTCGCTGTCTGGCGGCACGGGCGAAGCACCGATTTTGTCGGTGTTCGGCGGCAAGCTCACCACCTACCGCAAACTCGCTGAGTCGGCGATGGCACAACTGGCGCCTTACTTCACGCAGATGCGCCCAAGCTGGACGGCCACCGCCAGCCTGCCTGGCGGCGAAAACATGACCACGCCAGAAGCCCTGGCCGAGGCTATCCGCGCCAAGTTCGACTGGGTGCCAAACGAGATCGCGCGCCGCTGGGCCACCACCTATGGCAGCCGCACCTGGCGCCTGCTGGAAGGCGTGCAATCCTTGGCTGACCTGGGCGACCACCTTGGTGGCGGCCTGTACACCCGCGAAGTCGATTACCTGTGTGCTGAAGAATGGGCGACTCAACCTCAGGACGTCCTGTGGCGCCGTACCAAGCTTGGCCTGTTCACCACTGCGCAAGAACAGGAAAACGTACAGCGTTACCTGTCGAAGGTTGAGCAGAACCGCACGAAGATTGAAGCGGCCTGATCAGCAAGTCGTAAAAAAGCCCCTGCGCCGTATGGCCCAGGGGCTTTTTTATGCCCGCAATGGCATTCGGTTTTCCGAACAGCACACCCCGCACCATTCGGTTTGCCGGACCTTATAGTTACGAATTACTAGTAACACAAAGTTAATCTCCTTATAAATCAATCAGATAACCTTTTGTTTCAGGTATGGCACGACTCATGCTCTACACTCCCTGACGATTGCCTGAGACGCTTCAGGAGCCGTTACGGGCATTCGCTGTACAAGAGAGCCGTTTAGCCGGCTTCATAAAAAAAACAAATGTCGAGGAAGTATTGATGCGCATCGTTCCCCATATCCTGGGCGCAGCTATCGCTGCTGCTCTGATCAGCACTCCAGTTTTCGCCGCCGAACTCACCGGCACACTGAAGAAAATCAACGACTCCGGCACCATCACTCTCGCTCACCGCGACAGCTCCATTCCGTTCTCCTACATCGCAGATGGTTCGGGCAAACCAGTGGGCTACTCCCACGACATTCAGTTGGCTATCGTCGAACAACTGAAAAAAGACCTGAACAAACCCGATCTGAAAACCAAGTACAACCTGGTGACCTCGCAAACCCGTATCCCGTTGATCCAGAACGGCACTGCGGACGTTGAGTGCGGCTCTACCACCAACAACGCCGAACGCGCCCAGCAGGTCGACTTCACCGTCAACATCTTCGAAATCGGCACCCGTCTGCTGGTCAAGAAAGACAAGGACGGCAAGCCGTCCTACGCTGACTTTGCCGACCTCAAAGGCAAAAACGTCGTGACCACCGCCGGCACCACGTCCGAGCGCATCATCAAAGCGATGAACGCCGACAAGCAGATGGGCATGAACGTCATCTCCGCCAAAGACCACGGCGAATCCTTCCAGATGCTGGAAAGCGGCCGCGCCGTAGCCTTCATGATGGACGACGCCCTGCTGGCCGGTGAAGAAGCCAAGGCCAAGAAGCCGGACGACTGGGTCATCACCGGTACGCCACAGTCCTTTGAAGCCTACGCTTGCATGGTGCGTAAAGACGACCCGGCCTTCAAGAAAGCCGTGGATGATGCGATTGTCGCCCTGTACAAATCCGGCGAAATCAACAAGATCTACAGCAAGTGGTTCGAAAGCCCGATCCCACCTAAAGGCCTGAACCTGAACTTCCCGATGAGTGAGAAGGTTAAGGAGCTGATCGCTAACCCAAGCGACAAACCAGCGCCTGACGTAAAAATCTGATTTCTGACTAACCTTATCTCCTGAGGGAGCCAACCCTCCCTCAGGCGTCTGTTACTACCTGCTGGCTTTAATTTGGAACACTCGACCTGGCGGTTTTCGAGCCGATCGCGTGTGCCTGACGTTCAACGTCGGGCGGGAAAGGATCTTCCCCAAGCGGGTGCTTGTACATCGATCGATTTCGAGGGGAGACCCTAATGAATTACAACTGGGACTGGGGCGTGTTCTTCAAGTCCACCGGCGTGGGCAGCGAGACCTATCTCGACTGGTACATCTCCGGTTTGGGCTGGACCATTGCCATCGCCGTCGTGGCGTGGATTATCGCCTTGTTGCTGGGCTCCGTTCTGGGGGTCATGCGCACTGTGCCAAACCGCATCGTATCGGGCATCGCGACCTGCTACGTGGAACTGTTTCGTAACGTGCCGCTGCTGGTTCAGCTGTTTATCTGGTACTTCCTGATACCCGATATGCTGCCGCAAAACCTGCAGGACTGGTACAAACAAGACCTCAACCCGACCACCTCGGCTTACCTGAGCGTTGTCGTGTGCCTGGGCCTGTTCACCGCCGCCCGTGTGTGCGAACAGGTGCGTACCGGCATCCAGGCGCTGCCACGTGGCCAGGAAGCCGCCGCGCGTGCCATGGGCTTCAAGCTGCCGCAGATCTACTGGAACGTGCTGCTGCCACAGGCCTACCGCATCATCATTCCGCCGCTTACCTCGGAATTCCTCAACGTGTTCAAGAACTCCTCCGTGGCGTCCTTGATCGGCCTGATGGAATTGCTGGCGCAAACCAAACAGACCGCCGAGTTCTCGGCCAACCTGTTTGAGGCCTTCACCCTGGCCACGCTGATCTACTTCACCTTGAACATGAGCCTGATGTTGCTGATGCGCCTGGTTGAGAAGAAAGTCGCCGTGCCCGGCCTGATCTCCGTGGGGGGTAAATAATGGACTTTGATTTCAGCGGCATCATCCCCGCTATCCCTGGCCTGTGGAACGGCATGATCATGACCTTGCAGTTGATGGTCATGGGCGTAGTCGGCGGCATCGCATTGGGCACGGTCCTCGCGCTGATGCGCCTGTCGTCCAACAAACTGGCGTCGCGTCTGGCCGGCGCCTATGTGAACTACTTCCGCTCGATCCCGCTGCTGTTGGTCATTACCTGGTTCTACCTGGCAGTGCCGTTCGTGCTGCGCTGGATCACCGGCGAAGACACCCCGATCGGTGCGTTCACCTCCTGCGTCGTGGCCTTCATGATGTTCGAAGCCGCGTACTTCTGTGAAATCGTACGGGCCGGCGTACAGTCGATTCCCAAGGGCCAGATGGGCGCAGCCCAGGCGATGGGCATGACCTACGGCCAGACCATGCGTCTGATCATCCTGCCCCAGGCTTTCCGCAAGATGACGCCGCTGCTGCTGCAACAGTCGATCATTCTGTTCCAGGACACCTCGCTGGTTTACACCGTGGGCCTGGTGGACTTCCTCAACTCCGCCCGCTCCAACGGCGACATCATCGGCCGCTCCAACGAGTTCCTGATCTTCGCCGGTGTCGTCTACTTCATCATCAGCTTTTCCGCCTCGCTGCTGGTCAAGCGTCTGCAAAAAAGGTTTGCCGTATGATCTCTATCAAGAACATCAACAAGTGGTATGGCGACTTCCAGGTGCTGACCGATTGCAGCACCGAGGTTAAAAAAGGCGAAGTGATCGTGGTGTGCGGGCCATCGGGCTCGGGCAAATCCACCCTGATCAAGTGCGTCAACGCACTGGAACCGTTCCAGAAAGGCGACATCGTGGTCGACGGCACCTCTATCGCCGACCCGAAGACCAACCTGCCGAAACTGCGCTCACGCGTCGGCATGGTGTTCCAGCACTTCGAACTGTTCCCGCACCTGACCATCACCGAAAACCTGACCATCGCGCAGATCAAGGTGCTCGGCCGCAGCAAGGAAGAAGCCACCAAGAAAGGCCTGCAACTGCTTGAGCGCGTCGGCCTGTCGGCACACGCCCACAAGCACCCGGGCCAACTGTCCGGCGGCCAGCAACAGCGCGTTGCGATTGCCCGCGCACTGGCCATGGACCCGATCGTCATGCTGTTTGACGAACCGACCTCCGCCCTCGACCCGGAAATGGTCAACGAAGTGCTCGACGTGATGGTGCAACTGGCTCACGAAGGCATGACCATGATGTGCGTGACCCACGAAATGGGCTTCGCCCGCAAAGTGGCCGACCGCGTGATCTTCATGGACGCCGGCAAGATCATCGAAGACTGCCCGAAAGAGGAATTCTTCGGCGACATCAGCGCCCGCTCCGAACGTGCGCAGCACTTCCTTGAGAAAATCCTGCAGCACTAAGCCCTACATAGCTCCCACTGCTGAAACAAGGCCCATGTGGGAGCGGGCTTGCTCGCGAATGTGGTGGATCAGTCGATACATTCAGCGACTGACACACCGCATTCGCGAGCAAGCCCGCTCCCACACTGGACCGAGCAGACCGGCAAGCTCTGGTTGACCCAAGGCATCTGTGATGAAATGCGACCCCAACCAATTTCGCGCCGCACCGCCATCACTTGCCGTGAAACCACGCCTGATCCGCCAACTGTTCCTGCCGCCGTTGATCATCGCCCTGATGATCGGCCTGGGTTATATCGGCTTCTGGGTCAGTGAGTACTATGGCATCCGCACCCTCAGCGACAACGGCGAACGCCAGTTGGAGCTGCACGCCCGCACCGTCGAAAGCGAGCTGAGCAAATACACCTACCTGCCCAGCCTTCTGGAATTGGAGTCCAGCGTCTCCAAGCTGCTGGCCGATCCGAACCAGGAAACCCGCAAAACCGTCAACGATTACCTCGAAGGCCTGAACCGACGCAGTCGCAGTCGGGCCATCTACGTGATGGACACCACCGGCCGCGTATTGGCCACCAGTAACTGGCGCGATGCCGACAGCTACCAAGGTGAAGACCTGTCCTTCCGTGCTTATTTCCAGAATGCCGTTCGCGGCCAGCCCGGCCGTTTCTATGGCATTGGCAGCACGAACGGCGAACCCGGCTACTACCTGGCCCATGGCCTGGAAGAGCACGGCAAGATCATCGGCGTCGCGGTGGTCAAAGTGCGCCTCGAAGCCCTGGAGGAACGCTGGCAGCGCGCGCGCCTCGAAGCGTTTGTGAGCGACGAGAACGGCATCATCATCCTGTCCAGCGACCCGGCCCGCCGCCTCAAGGCCGTGCGACCGCTGAGCGATGACACCAAAGAACGCCTGGCCCACAGCCTGCAATATTACTGGGCGACACTGAACGAGCTGGAGCCCCTGGCCCGCGAGCGCCTTAACGAAGGCACCGAGAAGCTGACCTTCCCCGCCAACAGCGAAGTGGTCAACGACGAGCACGAAGTCAGCTACCTGGCCCAGACCCGTCCGCTGAGTGATACACCGTGGAATTTCACCCTGCTGACCCCGCTCAACGACCTGCGGCGGGCCGCGATCAACCAGGGCATTCTGGTGGCCGTCGCGTTTGGCCTGGTCGCGTTCTTGCTGATTGCCTGGAACGAGCGCCGCAAGGTTATTGCCACCCGCCTCGCCGCGCGGGAAGCCTTGCAGGAAGCCAACAGCCAGCTGGAACGTCGGATTGCCGAACGCACTGCCGACCTGCGCGCCAGCAACGAACGGCTCAAGGGCCAGATTCGCGAACGACGCCAGGCCGAGGAAACCCTGCGCCACGCCCAGGATGAACTGGTGCAGGCCGGTAAACTCGCGGCCATCGGCCAGATGTCGACCAGCATTGCCCATGAGTTGAACCAGCCCCTGGCGGCGCTGCGCACGTTATCGGGCAACACCGTGCGGTTCCTCGAGCGTGGCGCTCTGGATACCGCCAGCGCCAACCTCAAGACCATCAACGAACTGATCGACCGCATGGGCCGCATCACCGCCAGCCTGCGCTCCTTTGCCCGGCGCGGTGATGACCAGGGCGAGGCCAACCTCGGCAAAGCGGTGGACGCCGCGTTCCAGGTGCTGGGCGCCCGCCTGGATGGCCTGCCGTTGACCCTGCACCGCGATTTCAGCAACGCCCAACTGCAGATCGACCAGACGCGCCTGGAACAAATCCTGGTGAACCTGATCGGTAATGCCCTCGATGCGATGCAAGCGCAGCCAACGCCCGAACTGTGGCTGGACGGCCACAGCGCCGACGGCAAGTACCGCTTGCATGTGCGCGACAATGGCCATGGCATCGACCCCGAAACACGTAAACACTTATTCGAACCGTTCTTCACCACCAAACCCGGTGAACAAGGCCTGGGGCTGGGCCTGACGCTTTCCGCCAGCCTCGCGGCGGCCACTGGCGGCACCCTTGCCGTGGAACACCCGGCCACTGGTGGTACGGCCTTTGTCTTGTGCCTGCCGCTGGCAGGCACCCAAAAAGCTGAGTCGACATGAATACAGACGCTACCGCCTCTAAAGACGACCTCACCGTTCTGATCGTCGAAGACGACCCCCATGTGCTGCTCGGCTGCCAGCAAGCCCTGGCGCTGGAGGACATTCCCAGTGTGGGCGTAGGCAGTGCCGAAGAAGCCCTCAAGCGCATCGGCGAAAACTTTGCCGGTATCGTCATCAGCGATATTCGCCTGCCGGGCATCGACGGCCTGGAGCTGTTGACCCGGCTCAAGGCCCTGGACAAAAGCCTGCCGGTGGTACTGATCACCGGCCACGGCGATATCTCTATGGCCGTCGGCGCCATGCGCAATGGCGCCTACGACTTCATGGAGAAACCCTTCTCGCCCGAGCGCCTGGTCGACGTGGCCCGCCGCGCCCTGGAACAACGCGGGCTGGCGCGCGAGGTGTGGTCGCTGCGCCGCCAACTGGCTGAGCGCGACTCCCTGGAAGGTCGCATCATCGGTCGCTCCCCGGCCATGCAGACCCTGCGCGAGCTGATCGCCAACGTCGCCGACACCTCCGCCAACGTGCTGATCGAAGGCGAGACCGGCACCGGCAAGGAATTGGTCGCACGCTGCCTGCATGATTTCAGCCGACGCCATTCCCACCAGTTCGTCGCCTTGAACTGCGGCGGCCTGCCGGAAAACCTGTTCGAAAGCGAGATTTTCGGCCACGAAGCCAATGCTTTTACCGGCGCTGGCAAACGGCGCATCGGCAAGATCGAGCACGCCCACGAAGGCACGCTGTTCCTCGATGAAGTGGAAAGCATGCCGATCAACCTGCAGATCAAATTGCTGCGGGTGTTGCAGGAACGCACCCTGGAACGCCTGGGTTCGAACCAGAGCGTGGCGGTGGATTGTCGGGTGATCGCCGCAACCAAGTCCGACCTCGACGAGCTGAGCCGGGCCAGTCAGTTCCGCAGTGACCTTTACTACCGCCTCAACGTAGTGACCCTGGAGCTGCCGCCGCTGCGCGAACGCCGGGAAGACATCCTGCAATTGTTTGAACACTTCCTGCAGCAGTCGTCGCTGCGCTTTGACCGCAGCGTGCCGGAACTGGATAACCAGACCGTGTCGAGCCTGATGAGCCACGACTGGCCAGGCAACGTGCGTGAACTGCGCAACGTCGCCGAACGCTTCGCCTTGGGCTTGCCTGCCTTCAAGAAAAGCGGCAACGGCAACAGCAACCATGGCCTGGCCTTTACCGAGGCGGTCGAAGCCTTCGAACGCAACTTGCTCAACGACGCCCTGCAACGCAGCGGCGGCAACCTGACCCAGGCCAGCCAGGAACTGGGGATGGCCAAGACCACCCTGTTCGACAAGGTCAAGAAGTATGGCTTGAGCCACTAAGGAGCACGGTGTGGATCTGTTTTTGAAAGCCGCCCTGGGCGCGGCGGTGGTGTTGATCCTGGCAGCGCTGGCCAAGACCAAAAACTATTACATCGCGGGGCTGGTGCCGCTGTTTCCGACCTTTGCGTTGATTGCACATTACATCGTCGGCAAAGGTCGTTCGGTGGACGACTTGAAGACCACGATCCTGTTCGGGATGTGGTCGATCATTCCGTATTTTGTGTATTTGGCGACGTTGTATGTGCTGGTCGACCGAATGCGCCTGGAGGCCTCACTCGCCGTGGCGGCGGTGGCGTGGTTGATGGCGGCGACGGTGTTGGTGACGGTGTGGGTACGCCTCCACACCTGACCCAACTGGGTAAACATGTGGGAGCCGGCTTGCCTGCGATGGCGGTATGTCTGCACCCGATCTGATGACTGATACACCGTAATCGCAGGCAAGCCAGCTCCCACATTTAGAGCAATGATGTGTGCCTGGGAGATCAGCGCACAATCTTGTCGACATGAATCCCCAGCTTCTTCAACCGATACCAGAAGCTCCTCTCGGAAATCCCGATCTTTGAGGCCGCCGCTGCCTGCACGCCGTTGCTTTCATTCAACGCCGCCAGAATATAGGCCTTCTCCACTTCCGCCAGCGCCGCATCCAGATCCTGCGGCACACCCGGTCCGTCGCTGAGCATCGCCGTCACGCCTCCCTCGGCAGGCTTGGAGGCAAACAGGTAAGCCGGCAGGTCGATGTCTTCGATTACCGGCTTAGCTGCCACGATGGTCGCCCGCTCCACACAGTTTTGCAGCTCGCGAATATTGCCCGGCCAGTTGTAAGCGGCCATGGCCTGCAACGCCTCTGGGCTGAAGCCAGTGATGCGTTTACCGGCGGTCGCGCTGAGGGTCTGGGCGAAGTGCCGGGCCAGGGGCACGATATCTTCGGCGCGTTCGCGCAGGGCCGGCAGTGGGATCGGGAACACGTTGAGGCGGTAATACAGGTCCTCACGAAACTCTTTATTGGCCACCGCATCCAGCAAATTTTTGTTGGTGGCGGCGATCACCCGCACGTCCACCTTGCGCTCGCGCGGGTCGCCCACCGGCTCGATCACCCGTTCCTGCAAGGCGCGCAGAATCTTGGCCTGCAACGCCAGGGGCATATCGCCCACTTCGTCCAAAAACAGCGTGCCCTTGTCGGCCTGCATAAAACGCCCGACCCGATCCGCCACGGCGCCGGTAAAGGCGCCCTTGCGATGGCCGAACATTTCGCTTTCGAGCAGGCCTTCCGGAATGGCCGCGCAGTTGACCGCCACGAACGGTTTGTCGGCTCGGCTGCCGTGTTTGTGGATGGCACGGGCAACCATTTCCTTGCCGGTGCCGCTTTCGCCGGTCAGCAGGATGGTTGCGTTGCTGTCACGTACCGAGTCGATGGCATGCAGCACCTGGCGAAACGCCGGGCTGTCGCCCACCAGGCTGTCGAACTGCGCATGATGGTCAAGCTCGGCGCGCAGGCGCGCGTTATCGCGCATGATGTCGCGAAACTGCAGGGCCTTGGCCACGGTGATGTCCAGCTCGTCGATGTCGAACGGCTTGGCGATATAGTCATAGGCGCCATTGCGCATCGACTGCACCGCATTTTTCACCGTGCTGTAGGCGGTCATCACGATCACCGGCAAATCCGGGAAGCGCACCTTTATCTCCGCCAGCAGCGCCGGCCCGTCCATACCCGGCATGCGCCAGTCGCTGATCACCAGGTCAATGTCTTCCTGGTCCAGCACTTTGAGTGCGTGCAGGCCATTACTCGCGGTGAATACCTGAATGCCATTCTGACTCAAGGCCGACGATAGCAAATCACACAGCTTGGGCTCATCGTCGACTACCAATACGTTATGCGTCATGACCTTCCTCATCATCGCCGTCGTCTTCACCATGCGCCGGAATGTACAGGCTGAAGGTGGCGCCGGCATCTTTCTCACTGGCACATTCAATGCTGCCGTCGTGACTTTCCATGATCGAATAGACTTTGGCCAGGCCCAAGCCTGTGCCTGACGCCTTGGTGGTGACAAATGGCGTGAAGATACGCTCAATCATATCCGCCGGGATGCCCTGGCCGGTGTCAGCAATACTGATCACCGTGTTGCCGTCGACGCTGCGAATGCCCAGGGTCAGGCGCCCGCCTTCGGGCATTGCATCGATGGCGTTGAGAATCAGGTTGAGGCACGCCTGCTTGAGCTGCTTGGCATCAGCATAGAGGGTTGCACCGGGCGCCTGATCATCGATTTTCGCATCGATGTTATGGGTGGCGAGTTCCGGGCTGCAGAAACCAAGGATTTCTTCCACCACCGGACGCGCTGCCTGCAACACACGCAGGGGCGGGTTGGGTTTGGCGAAGTCGAGAAACTCGGTGATCAGGTCGTTGATGCGGCTGACTTCGCTGATCACGTATTCCAGGTGGCGCTTGTCGGTTTCCGGCAAGTCGGCACGACGGTGCAGCAGCTGGGTGGCGGTCTTTATAATACCCAACGGGTTGCGAATCTCATGGGCCAGGCCCATCGCGACTTCGCCCAGAGCATGCAGCCGGTCGCGGCGGCGTAACTGGGCTTCGAGGTGGTGCAGCTCGCCCAGGCGCTCGGTCATGTGGTTGAAGGTGCTGCTCAACTGCGCCAGCTCATCGCCGCCGCTGACCAATACGCGATGCTCATAATGGCCCGAGATCACCGCATCCACGCCTTGGGACAAGTCCCGCAGAGGCTTGGTCAGGCGCCGTGACACCAACACGCCGGCGCCCAGGGACAACGCCGAACTCAGCAGGAATATCAGCACGAACAAGTTGCTCTGATTCACCAGCCCAACCAGGCTGGTATGACGCAGCAGGCCGCTGAAGATCACGCCTTGCAAGTCGCCGGCGTCGTTGAAGATGGGCCAATACAGACCGCTGTAGTTATTGGTGAACTGCTCACTCGGCTGCTTGGTGCTGCGCATGGCCGTTTCGACATTCTTCGGGATGCGCGAAGGATGATTTTCGAAACGCTGGGTCGAGAATATCTCGGAAAACCCCGAGGGGTTGGCCAGGTACAGGCGCAGGTCGAGGGAATGCACATCGGCCACGCTGGTGAGGAAGCTGCTGTCCAGGTAAGTCGCCACCAACAGCACGTAGTCGACGCCCTCTTGGGTGGTTTCGAACGTCGATACCACCAGGCCCGTAGTCACGCCGGCCACCTGGATGGTTTGCAGCACCGCGTTGCTGGTCAGGTTGATCTGCTTGACGACATCATCAGGGGCCGTGCTGAACACAATCTTGTGGTCACTGACGCGAATCAGCGAGACCACGTCTATATCGGTGGCCTCGGCGATATCGGCGGTGAGCCGGTCATGCTTGGCGGCTTGCCTGTTCGAGGGCGGAGCGGTGTAGCGCAGGAACAGTTTGGCCATGCGTGCGTTGTCATGAAGGATGTCGCCGATTTCATCCTTGACGATCTTGGTCGACTCTTGCAGCCAGATACGCACGTTGCTGTCGAAAATCTGCGACAGCGTGGTCGCCGCCAATTCGGCAGCGATCATGGTCGGAATGACGCTGACCAGCCAGAACGCCAGCACCAGCTTGCGCTGGACGCTCCAGCGCGAAATGGCAAAGGGGCGGGCTTTTTGGCGGGTCTTGGTGATCATCAGGTTTCGCTTATCGCAGCAGCCATGGCAGGGTCGGATCGATCCGGTCTTATATACATTTTTACGAGTTTGAGCAGGCCATTGACCAGCCGGTTACGGTGGCGGAAGAACATGCTGTTGCCCCGGAACTCGCAACCCAGGCGCAGCTTACTGGCGTACCCCTCCTGACCGCACTCGTACACGGGAATACTGTGCTGGATACAATAGTCAACATTGGTCAGCCAACTTCTGAAATACAAGCTGTACTCACGGCTGAACTCACGGTCATGCCCGAAAAACTTGTCGATCAAACGGTGCTGGTCCAACAGGATCAGGTTGAACGCCACCAGTCGCTCGTCCACCCAATAAAGAGCACAGACCGCACGCCCTTCCAACCGTTCAAGGATGCCGGTGAAGTAACTCGCCGGCAGGCGCTCGAACTGCAAGTCCGCGCGACTGAGCGTGTCTTCGTACAGGCGCATCACCTCAGGTAACACATCATCAATGTTGTGCCGCCACTCTACCCGAGGGCCCGGCGCACGCAGCTTGCGGCGCAAGTCCTTGCGAGTCGCCTTGCACAGCGAGCCCAGGTAGGCGTCCACTGAGCCGTAAGGCACCGTCAACAACCCGCTGGGCAAACTCGGCATGCTCTGAAAACCTGCAAGGCGGCAACTGTCTGCCCAGTACGGGTCTTTGGTCGGCACGTCCTTGACCGCCACCAGGCCAATTCCGAACGCGTTGGCGTCCTGGCGCGCAGCCATCAGCAAGTGCTTGATTAGCAACGGGCGCTGCGCCTCGTCAACATGGCTGGCAATGCCCGCGTCACAACGCTCGGCCACCGGAGAGCCGATGGCATACAACTCCAGGCGTAAAACACCCGGCCACAGTCGCTCCAGGCGCTCGGTAAAGCGCTTGCCTGCACCCGACACCGTGGTGTCGAGGCGATAATAAGTGATGAACGCGGCGGCAACCGCCACCAGCGTTTCATCGTCGTAAACAGCCAGGTAACGCCACTTGAAATCATCGATAGCGGCGTTTTCCACAGCGACGTAAAAGTCCCAATCCTCCAGGGCTCCGGGAAAACAGTCGTTCCAGGCACTGCGCTGGATGGCCCGGATAGTCGAGAAGGCTTGGGCGGTGATCACGTCTTGTCCTTAAGCTTATGCACGCTGTCGGTAGTCTTCGGACACCTGGGTAGTAGCGGCGTGTTGCTCGACAAACTCGGCGCTCAACTCGATCACTCGGCGGTATTGCAGGTCGACGGTAATCATGTGGTAGCAGTTGTCCAGCAGGATCTTGGTGACGGGCCCACCTAGGTGGCGCTCCACGTAATCGGCGTTCCAGCGGCTGGTGATATCGTCCTCGATGGAGTGCAACACCAGTGCCGGCACCTTGACCTCAGGCATGCGTTTCTTGACCACAGCATTCATCCGGTGCAACTCGCGCACCGTGATGCCTTCCATGGTCAGCAAACCGGCCTCGCTGCTTTCCCCTTCCTTCATCTGGCGCTCGACAATTGCCCGCAGGCGCTCGTTCTTGATGCCATAAGGTGGCTTCTCTTCGAAGCGGCAGATGTGCACGCCGAATGGAATCTTCATCAGCAACGGCGTCAGGAACGCCAGCTTGTTAATACTCCAGCCGTCGTACTTCAAGGTCGTGGAATACATCAACAGCCCGGCCACTTGCCCCGGGTGCTCGGCAGCCACGTACATCGACATCACCGCGCCCATGGACAAGCCACCGACAAACACCTGCTCGTGGCGCTGCTTGACCTGTGCAAAGGTCTTGCGCACGCCTTCGTACCAGTCCAGCCAGCCGGTGGCCTGCAGGTCACTGTTATCGCCGCAGTGCCCGGCCAGGGTGGGCACGTACACCGTGCAGTTACCCGCCTTGGCCAACCCTTTGGCGACTTGACGCAATTCCGTCGGGGTGCCGGTCAGGCCGTGGATCAACAGGATCCCGACCGGACCTTCACCGAGAACGAAGCCGGCATCACCTTCACCGAGATCGATCCCGGAGACATTCACCGTTGGGTCGCCCGAACCAGCAGTTGCTCAAGCAGC
Source organism: Pseudomonas antarctica (assembly GCF_001647715.1). Classification (NCBI taxonomy): domain Bacteria; kingdom Pseudomonadati; phylum Pseudomonadota; class Gammaproteobacteria; order Pseudomonadales; family Pseudomonadaceae; genus Pseudomonas; species Pseudomonas antarctica. The sequence goes on along the minus strand of NZ_CP015600.1, from coordinate 1,309,708 downwards.
TTCAGGCCCAGGTCGATTTCCGGGTAGCTGATTTCCAGGGACGGTGCCAGGGTAATCACGTTTTTGTAGTAGCCGCCCACGTCGAGGATCAAGCCGAGTTTCTGGCCATCCACAACCATGTCGCCCTTCATGCCTTCTTCGACCATGTAGTCCAGGGTCGCCTTGTCCGGCGTGAAACCATCCGGGCCGCAGATTTCGCAGCGCAGGGCCAGGCCCAGGCCATCGACGTCGCCGATGATCGGGAAACGTTTCTGCAGGTCTTGCAGGCCTTCCAGGAAGTATTTGCCCTTGGCCATGACCATCGCGCCGTAATCGACTTCGCTGGTCATCTTGAACATTTCCAGGCCTACCGCCGTACCCAGTGGGTTGGAGGCGAAGGTGGAGTGGGTCGAACCCGGTGGGAAGATCTTCGGGTTGATCAACTCTTCACGCGCCCAAATGCCGCCCAGCGGGTTCAGGCCGTTGGTCAGCGCCTTACCGAAGACGATCACGTCCGGCTGCACGTCGAAGTGCTCGATCGACCACAGTTTGCCGGTACGGTAGAAGCCCATCTGGATTTCGTCGGACACCATCAGGATGCCGTGCTGATCCAGCACATGCTTGAGTTCGCGGTAGAAGTTCATCGGCGGAATCACGTAGCCGCCGGTGCCCTGGATCGGCTCGACGTAGAAGGCTGCGTATTCGCACTGGTTGGTTTTCGGGTCCCAGACGCCGTTGTATTCAGTCTCGAACAGACGGGCGAACTGCTGCACGCAATGGCTGCCGTATTCTTCTTTCGTCATGCCTTTCGGGCCACGGAAGTGGTACGGGAACGGAATGAAGTTGGCACGTTCGCCAAAGTGGCCGTAACGGCGACGGTAGCGGAAGCTGGAGGTAATCGACGAGGCACCGAGGGTACGGCCGTGGTAACCGCCTTCAAAGGCGAACATCAGGCTCTTGCCGTTGGACGCGTTACGCACCACTTTCAACGAGTCTTCGATGGATTGCGAACCACCGACGTTGAAGTGCACACGACCGTCGAGGCCGAATTTCTTCTTGGCATCGACCGCGATCATTTCCGACAGCTCGATCTTGCCTTTGTGCAGGTACTGGCTGGCGATTTGCGGCAGGGTGTCGATCTGCTGCTTCAACGCGTTGTTCAGGCGTGGGTTGGCGTAGCCGAAGTTAACGGCCGAGTACCACATTTGCAGGTCGAGGTAAGCCTGGTCTTCGGTGTCCCACACGTAGGAGCCTTCGCAACGGCTGAAAATACGCGGTGGCTCGATGTAGTGAACAGTGTCGCCGTAGGAGCAGTACTTGGCTTCTTTATCCAGAAGAATCTGGTCTTCGGCGGTGGCGATACGGATATCAGACATGGTGGAAGAGTTCCTGATTGTCAGCAGCAGTAAAGGTGGTGGCGTTGGCCGCGATGCCCTGAGGCAGCTTGGCCAGCAATGCGGGCAGTTCGGCGAAGGTGTCGAAGCGCGCATGGGGAATGTTGTTGGCTTCGCAATATTTGGCGAGGCTGCCTTTGGCGAAGACGAAGTCGGCGGTAGAGGCCACGCACATGTCGGACTTGCCATCGCCAATCACCAGCACGCGCTTGTTGCGCGGGGTGGATTTGCACTTGCAGTTGCCGGACGCAGCACGGCAGGCGTCGCTGGAGTACGGGAAGTCGATGCGCCAGCTGTTCTGGTCGACCTGGCGCAGACGGTTGGCGAGGATCGGCAGCAAGGTCACGTAGTTACGCGACAGAATGCGCGCGATGCCTTGTTCGATGCCGTCGCTGACCACTTCGATGGTCGCGCCCAGGCCCATGACGTGATCGACGAAATCCGGGAAGTCCGGGTCGATCTCGACGCTGTCGAAATACGCTAACAGTTCAGCCGGTGTGGCCTTGATCAACGCCAATTGGCGGCTCAGGCATTCGCGGGAACCGATGTGCCCATCCAGCCATTCCTGTTCGATGGTTTCCCACTCAGGGCCGGCGAAGCGCTGGAGGACGTTGTCGATGACGTCGGTAGGGGTGATGGTCCCGTCGAAGTCGCACACGATATGCCACTGGATCATTGCCTGTCCTTGAAGTTGGAGGGCTTGAAGAGAGCGCTCTATGCGCTTGCAACAGGGCTATAGCAGGGACTGTGCCAACTGATTAAAGCCCAGCAGGGCTGGGGTTTTGGTTGAGGTCTATGGTTATATGTGTCGAGCAAGCTACAATTTTTGTAGCTTGCTACAAACAAGATGAGTGCTTGCGCCAGGGATGCCCTTCGCGCGTGAATGCGCGCAAGTTCAGATAAGGAAACGCTCCATGTACAAGGTTACTTCTGCTGTATTCGCCGGTTTGCTCGGGCTGTGGAGTGTGTCCAGCACGGTATTGGCGGACGGCATTACCGGTGAAGTCGGTGCAGGCATCAGTTATCAACCCCACGACCCCACCGGCAGCCGCTACGAAACCCAGGCGATTCCCTATTTCGACCTGGACTGGGGCAGTGTCAGCCTCGGCACCGACGACGGCTTGACCTGGAGCGCGCTCAATACCAATGGCATCACCGCCGGCCCCTACATCAATTACTTGCCTGGCCGTACGGCCAACGGCTCACTGCGCGGCTTGCGCGATGTGTCGGATATGGCTGAAGTCGGTGGCTTCATCCAATACGCCCCGGCCGAGTTCTGGCGCGTCTACGCGCAAGTGGGCCAGGCCGTAGGCGGCGGGCGTGACCAAAGCGGTGTGTTGGGCAAGGTCGGCGGCGAGCTGGGTTACCCGCTGGGTGGCGGCATCATCGGCAGCACGGGCCTGATGGCGCACTTTGCCGATGCCCGCCAGACCCAGACCTTTTTCGGCGTAAGTGACAAGGAGTCCGCGGCCTCAGGCATTCGTGCCTATAACGCCAGTGCCGGTTTCCAGAACCTGACGCTGACCCAGAGCTTCGAATTCCCCCTGGCCGCCCATTGGTCGCTGTTGACCAGCGCCAGCTGGACGCACCTGGTCGGCTCGGCCGCCAACAGCACCATCGTCAAGGAAACCGGCAACGTGAACCAGGGCCAGGTGCAGACCGCGATCAGCTACAAGTTTGACTGACGGGCGACAGGCTGCTCCCCAAGAGCCACATCACAATCAAGGCAGCCCGATCTCAGACGCCAAACTCAGTTCAAATGTGGGAGCCGGGCTTGCCCGCGATAGTGGTGTATCAGCAGCAGATAAGCTGACTGACACACAGCCATCGCAGGCAAGCCAGCTCCCACACTGATCTGTGTCTGACCAGAATTCTGCGCCCGCCACCGTTCAAATGTGGGAGCCGGGCTTGCCCGCGATGGCGGTCGTTCAGCCAGGGATGTATTAACTGACACACCGCATTCGCGAGCAAGCCCCACCTTTGGATCTCCATAGGCCAGGGAGCAAGCACCCTACCCCACGGTTCAGCCCTTCGCTTCGCTGATGATCTGGCGAATCGCACCGACAAAGGCTTCCGCCGGCTGACCACCGCTGACCGCGTACTGGTCGTTGAACACGATGGTCGGCACCGAAGTCACGCCCCGGGAGATCCACAGCTGTTCCTGTTCACGAACTTCGGCGGCGTATTCATCGCAGGCGAGAATCTGCGCCGCACGCTTGATGTCCAGGCCGACGCTTTCGGCGATGATCGCCAGCGTCGCGTGGTCGGACGGGTCCTGACCATCGCTGAAATAGGCCTTGAACAGCGCTTCCTTGAGGTTGTATTGCAGGCCTTCAAGCCCGGCCCAATGCAGCAGCCGATGAGCATCGAACGTGTTGTAGATGCGGCTCTGGCCGTCGGTACGAAAGGCAAAGCCCAACGCCGCGCCCATGTCGCGAATACGCGCACGGTTGGCCTGGGACTCTTCGGCGCTGGAGCCGTATTTTTCAGTGATGTGCTCGACGATGTTCTGCCCGATGGCGGGCATATTCGGGTTCAGTTCGAACGGCTGGAAATGGATCTCGGCCTGCACTTCGCTGCCAAGCTGGTCGAGGGCTTCCGTCAGGCCACGCAGGCCGATGATGCACCAGGGGCAAGACACGTCGCTGACGAAATCGATTTTCAGGGGAGTACTCATGGTAGGCAACCTCGTTGGCATTAGCGCGCCGTAAAGGGTGCACGATACACCAACTTCACAACACCTTCGAAGGCTGGCCCAGGTCAATCTGCGCCCAGTGCGCAGCATCCTCGCGATGGGCTTGCAGGTACGGCAGCACCGCCGTCAGCAGCGGTGCCTTGAAAGCTTCCTGGAAACGATGGGCCATGCCGGGAATCAGCTTCAATTGGCTGCCCTGAATATGCGCGGCCAGGTGCACGCCGTGCATCACCGGCAGTAACGGATCGGCCGTGCCGTGCACCACCAGCGTCGGCACACGCAGTTGGTTGAGCAATGGCACACGGCTAGGCTCGGCGAGGATCGCCATGATCTGGCGCTTGACGCCGTCCGGATTGAAAGCCCGGTCGTAGGACAGCGCCGCCTGGTGCAGCAGCGCCTGGCGATCGTCTTTCACATTCGGGCTGCCCAATGCCGCCAGCAGATCGGCCTGTTGCTCAAGCGCCACCTCACGATTGGGCGCACTGCGCCGGGACAACAACTGCACCAGCGCCGCATTCGGCGCCGGCAAGCCTTCGGCACCGGAGCTGGTCATGATCAACGTCAGGCTCTCGACCCGTTGCGGCGCCATGGCCGCCAGGTGCTGGGCGATCATGCCGCCCATGCTCGCGCCCAGCACATGGAATTGGCGGATCTGCAAAGCATCCATCAAGCCCAGTGCGTCGTCGGCCATGTCGGTCAGCGTGTACGGCGCCGCCACCGGCAGCCCGAGCTTGTAGCGCAGCACTTCAAAGGTCAGGTTGGCACTGGCCGGGGCTTGGCGCCAAGTGGACAAGCCCACATCACGGTTGTCGTAGCGGATGACCCGGAAACCTTGTTCGCACAGGGCCACGACGACTTCATCCGGCCAGTGGATCAACTGCCCGCCCAGGCCCATCACCAGCAGCAACGCAGGGTCGGACGCACGGCCGATGCTCTGGTAGGCAATGCTCACCTGAGCCAGATCGACGGTTTGCGTCGGGACATTGACATCACATCGAGAAGCCGCAAAAGACGGCAGGCCGAACAATAGAGCGGCCAGTAAAAGCAACACGCGCATGAAAAACACCGAAACGCAGAACCCCAGTAGAGCGCGAGTCTGATGAAGTTTGTTCAAGCGCGCTGCCACAGTTCTGTGACAGTTTGATGAAGAGTGCCCAGCGGTCGTGGTCGATGCCTTATCGACAGGCATTGCAACATGAGACAAACTCACGGCAGTTCTGCCCATCACAAATTATTTTCATGGAGCGCCCGTGCTAGAAATTCGTCACCTCAAGACTCTGCACGCACTGCGCGAAGCCGACAGCCTGGTGGAAGCCGCCGAGCGCCTGCACCTGACGCAATCGGCACTCTCCCACCAATTCAAGGAGCTGGAAGAGCGCCTGGGCATGCAGTTGTTCGTGCGCAAGACCAAGCCGCTGCGCTTCACCAGCGCCGGCCTGCGCCTGCTGCAACTGGCCGACGCAACCCTGCCCTTGCTGCGTGGCGCCGAACGCGATATCGCGCGCCTGGCCGGCGGCACCGCCGGGCGTTTGCACATGGCGATCGAATGCCACAGCTGCTTCCAGTGGCTGATGCCGACCATCGACCAGTTTCGCGATGCCTGGCCAGAGGTCGAGCTCGACCTGGCCTCGGGTTTTGCCTTTGCGCCCTTACCGGCCCTGGCCCGTGGTGACCTGGACCTGGTGGTGACCTCCGACCCGCTGGAGCTGCCGGGCATCACCTATGTGCCGCTGTTCACCTACGAAGCCATGCTGGCCGTGGCCAACCAGCACGCGCTGGCGAACAAGTCGTACATCGTGCCCCAAGACCTGCTGACCGAAACCCTGATCACCTACCCGGTGGAGCGCGATCGCCTGGACATCTTCACCCGCTTCCTGGAACCGGCCGATGTGGAGCCAGCCCAGGTGCGCACCTCGGAGCTGACCGTGATGATGATGCAACTGGTGGCCAGCGGCCGGGGCGTGTGCGGCATGCCGCATTGGGCGCTGCATGAATACAGCTCGCGCGGTTACGTGAAGGCCAAGCGTTTGGGCGAGAAAGGGCTGTTTGCCACGCTGTATGCAGGGATTCGCGCCGACATGTTGGACGCGCCGTACATGCGCGACTTTTTACTCACGGCCAAGGACACGTCGTTTTCCACGCTGGACGGTGTCAGCGCCGTTCGCTGAACGGCGCAGATCAAAATACGGGGATGGCTTGCCTGTGATGCAGACGACCGATCTGGCTGCAGCACCGAGGCGAAACCATCGCAGGTAAGCGGGCTCCCACACTGGATCGAGTGTCCCCATGGGATTTCAGGCAACGTTGAGTTCGCGCCACATGTGGATTTTGTCGAAATACTCGACACCCACCCGCACCGCCAGCGGCTCCAGGCCGTACTGAATAAACCCGCAACGCTGGTACAACGCAAAGGCTGCGTCGTTGCCGGCGGTGACGGTCAGTTGAATCACCTTAAGGCGCGGATGCTTGCACGCCTCGACGAGTGCCGCCTCCACTAACCGACGACCCAGGCCCTTCATTTGATAAGCCTGCGTGACGTACATGCCGAACAAGGTCACCTTGTGCCGTGCCTTTTCACGGGGCTCGAAGGCCAGGCCGACAATTCCGACCAGTTCGTCGCCGAGGTACGCGCCGAGCAAGTGATCCAGCGGGCTCTCAATGCGTTTTTCCCACCAACTTAACGGCATGGCCGATCGCTCGGCCACGCTGGACGTGAACGCCTGGGGGTAGGCGTCATACGTCTCAAGCATCAACGTTCGATAAGCCTCGGCGTCATGGGCATCCAGGGTGCGAATCATCATTCGTTGCAGTCCTTTGCGCCTGTGAATCAGGCGGTAGCCGTCAGCGAGGCGCGATAAAACGGCAGGATCAGGTCGCGGGTCAGTGGTGCCAAGTGCAGGCCGCCATCACCGGCCGGGTCGATCCAGCGCACTTCTTCGATTTCAGCCGCGGGCGTCACCGCCACGTCGATGTGCACCTGGAACAGTTCAGCTTCCACAATGAAACCCGGCTCGTTGGCGGCAGGCGCCGAGAAGTGCCCCAAATACACGGCGTCGCTAGGGTCGATGTGCAGGTTGAGCTCCTCGTACAGCTCACGGGCCAAGGCTTCGGCGGGCTGTTCGCCCGCGTCAATCTTGCCGCCTGGCTGCATGAAGGCCTGGGTGCCGCGCTTGCGCACCAGCAGCGTTTGGCCGTCGCTGCCGATCAACAGCGCGGCGGCGATGCGAATAGTCGATGTCATGTAAAAAATGCCTTGAATGCAAAGGTGCAAGGATCACAGAAAGCGTCTTAACCGGGAAGCGCAGCCACATCCGGTTCTTTGATAAACACCGAATACTTGGCCCCTTCCATCGCCTCAAACGCAATCAACTTGTCCACCAGCGGCAGGTTCAACACCTTGCCGGCGTTGAGCAGCAGCATGCCGTTATCGGCGTTGAGATTGCGCGCCAGCACCATGCCCTCGGCGAGTTCGCGGGTGGTCAAGACCTTCACGCTTGAATCCCCCAGCGTCACGTCACTGAGGAACGCGGCGCAGGCCTGCACGAAGTCTTCGACCATATCCGGGTCATAGAGCTTGCCGGCGTATTTACGGATGTAGAGCAGCGCTTCATCGCTGTTCATGTGGCGCTCGAGGATCAGGCCCTTTTGCAGCTCGATAAAATCGACCGCAAGCTTCAATAACCGGGCGCCCGAGGGGATCAACTCGCCTTTGAGGTGGTCGGGAAAACCGCTGCCGTCCCAGCGTTCCTGGTGATGACGAATCAAGCGCGCGGCGTCCTTCATCGGCTCCAGAGTCATCAACAACGACTCGCTCTGGGTCGGGTAGGCCCGATAGCGTTCACGGTCGGTGCTGTGCAGCATGTCCGAGGGCGCGACCATCATGCTGTCGCTCCAGCTCAATTTGCCGATGTTATAGAGCGCGGCGGCCATGGTCAGGTCGCGGGCACTGGCTTCGTCCATCGCCTGGGCCTTGCAATACACCCGAATCAGCTCGATCAGCTGGCGATTGGTCTGCTTCTGCTTGGGCAGGCGCAAGTTGGCCAACAGTGAAAACACTTCGGTGCCGGTCACGTAGCTGCGCTTGAGTTCGTCGTAGGCCAGGTCGAGCATATCGGCGGTTTGCTGCAACTCACTGGTGCGGGCTTCGACGCGCTTTTCCAGGGTCGCGTTAAGGGCCTTCAACTGGTCGTTCTGCTCGCGGGTCAACTGTTCAAGACGCAGCCGTTCGCGCTCGGAATGCTGGTGGTCCAGGGACTGACGCAAGGTCAGCAGCATTTCCTCGTCGTTCCAGGGCTTGCTGATGTAGCGGTGAATCTGACCTTCGTTGATCGCCTTGATCATCATGCTCATGTCGGCATAGCCGGTCAGCAGGATGCGGGTGGTGGACGGGTACAGGCGGTGGGTCTCGGCCAGCAGCATCGCCCCGTCCATGGCCGGCATGCGCGCGTCGGTCATCACCAGGTCGATGGGCTGGGCCGCCATGATTTCCAGGGCTTGGGCACCACTGCCAGCCAACCGCACATCATAGGGTTGGCCACGCAGCAGGCGGCGCAGGCTATTGAGGATCGATTCTTCGTCGTCGACCAGCAAAATGGTGGGGGTGTAGGGGGGAGTCGTAGCAGTTTGTTCATCCATGGCGACACCTCCTGGCAATGACACACAATTGCTTCATTGCGGCCCGACGTGATCCACCGCTGTACTTGCTCACGCATTGAGCGCTAGATGACGGTCGGGGTAGCTGACTTTGATTTGACGCCAACTGGCCGACTTATTCAAGGGAGCCGACTATGCTTGTCGCATGAAGCTGGCGACCGTCCCCATGTACCGAAGCATTCGAGGTAAGGAAGCCCTATGCGCCAGAGCATGTTGTTGCACGCCTCAGGGTATCAATCATGAGTCCGCGCTCGGAACGCGCCAATCGACGCATTCTGATCGTCGATGATACCGCCTCAATCCACGCGGACTTCCGCAAGATCCTGTGCGCCGACGCCAACGGCGGCCAGACCCTGGACAGCATCGAAGAAACCCTGTTCGGCAGCGCCCCGGCCGTGCGCCAGACCTTTGTACTGGATTCCGCCTATCAGGGCCAGGAAGCGCTGGCCCTGGTGAACAAAGCCCTGGCCGACAACGCCCCGTATGCCCTGGTCTTCATCGACATGCGCATGCCGCCGGGCTGGGATGGCCTGGAAACTATCGAACAGCTATGGAACGTTGACCCCAACCTGCAAATCGCCCTTTGCACGGCCTACTCCGACTACTCCTTCGAAGCCATTGAGGCGCGCCTCAAATACGACGACCAGTTGCTGATCCTGAAAAAGCCCTTCGACGACCTGGAAATTCGCCAGATGGCCAGTGCCCTGACTTGGAAATGGCAGTTGGCGCAGGACGCCGCATTCAAGCTGATCGGGCTCGAACGCACGATTGAGGAAAGGGTCCAGGAACTGCTCAAGGTCTCGCACCTGTTGCAATACGACGCCCTGACCGAACTGCCCAACAGCACCCTGCTGGGCGACCGCCTGACCCAAGCCACTGCCGTCTGCAGACGGCATGGCACCCAACTGGCCGTGATCTTTATTGGCCTGGACCGCTTCAAGCGCATCAACAATGCCCTGGGCCATCCGGTCGGCGATGAAATGCTCAAGCTTGTCAGCCAAAGCCTGGTGGCGACGGTGCGCGAGTCGGATTCGGTGTTTCGCTACGGCTCCGACGAATTTGTGCTGATCCTCAACGACATCAAGCATCCCCAGCAAACCCAGTACATTGCCGAAAAACTCCTCGCCGCCGTCAGCACCACCCACTATGTGGCCGGCCACGACCTGAGCGTCACCGCAAGCCTTGGCATCAGTGTTTACCCCGATGACAGCAGCAGCGCCGTGGAATTGATCAAAAAAGCCGAAACCGCGATGCGCGCCATCAAAGACCAAGGCCCCAACGATTTCAGTTTTTTCATCGACGAGATGAACCTGCGCGCGCAGGAACAGCAAAGCCTGGAAAGCGCCATCCGGCAGGCCCTGCAGCGCGATGAATTCACCTTGCACTACCAGCCGAAACTGGACTTGCACAGCGGGAAAATCGTCGGCGCCGAAGCCTTGATTCGCTGGCATCAGCCCGATCATGGCTGGATCTACCCGTCCGCCTTCATTCCCGTGGCCGAAGACAGTGGCCTGATCGTGCCGTTGAGCCAATGGGTATTGCGCCAGGCGTGTGAGCAAGCGCGCGCGTGGCAGGCCGCCGGGCTGCCGCCGACCTGTATCTCGGTGAATATTTCAGCGATTGATTTTCGCCAGCGTAACTTTGTCGTCAACCTGGCGGCGATCCTTGAGCAAACGGGCCTGACGCCGCAGTTGCTGGAGTTGGAAATCACGGAAAGCGTGCTGATGCAAAACGTCGACGACACGCTCACCACCTTGCGCGAGATCAAGACACTGGGCGTGCGGCTGTCCGTCGACGACTTCGGCACCGGGTATTCCAGCCTCAGCTACCTGCGACGCTTTCCGATTGATGTGCTGAAAATCGATCAATCGTTCATTCGCGGTTTGAGCAACAACAGCCAGGACGCGCAATTGATCAGCGCAATCATCAGCCTGGGTAAAAGCCTGGACTTGAACATCGTCGCCGAAGGCGTGGAAACCATTGCACAGCTGCAATTTCTGAAAGCTCACCAGTGTGAAGAGGGCCAGGGTTTCCTGTTCAGCAAGGCCGTAGCCGCCGATGAATTCGCCCAACTGCTGCAAACCGGGCACCCCAGCCTGTTGCCTGCCCACTGATTTTTTGCCGCAAGGAGCGACCGCTTGAGCCGCAGCACACCACGCACTCTTCACCTGTCACCACGGGTTCTGGGCATGACCCTGGCCCTGGGCTATGGCACCTGCCTGCCCGTCTCGGCAGCGCCGTTGGATGAACCGCTCAAACCATTGCCGCCGGTGCCGATGCTGGATGCAGCCACCGTGGAGTTGGGGCGCCAGTTATTCAATGAGACGCAACTGTCCGTCAATAACTCCAAGTCCTGTGCCAGTTGCCATAATCTGGAAGCCGGTGGTGACGATAACAGCGCATTTTCCCTGGGTTTCGATGGCAAGCCGGTCAAGCTCAACACCCCGACGGTGTTCAACGCCAGCCTGAACTTCAAACAATTCTGGAACGCCAGAGTCGACACCCTGCAAGCGCAGGTTGAACAGGTGGTCGTCAGCCCTATGGAAATGGGCAACGACTGGCAGACTGTGGTCCGGACCCTATCGGCACTGCCCACTTACCAGGCCGCGTTCCAGCAGGTGTATCCCGACGGGGTGACGGCAGCCAACGTGCAGGATGCCCTGGCCACCTATGAGCGCACGTTGCTCACACCCAATTCGCGCTTCGACCAGTACCTGCAAGGCAATACCGACATCCTCACCACCGATGAGAAATATGGCTACCAACGCTTCAAGGACTATGGCTGTATCGCCTGCCACCAGGGCGCCAATATCGGCGGCAACATGTACCAGAAGTTCGGGGTGATGGGCGATTACTTCAAGGCCCGTGGCAACCCGACCGAAGCCGACCTGGGCCGCTACCTGCTGACCAAGGACGAGGAAGACCGCAACGTGTTCAAGGTGCCGAGCCTGCGCAACGTTGCCGTCACCGCGCCGTACTTTCACGATGGCTCGGCCAAGACTCTGGAGGAGGCCGTCGACATCATGTTCAAGTACCAACTCGGGCGAATTCCGTCGGCGGAGGACAAGACGCTGATCATCAAATTCCTCAAGACGCTGACCGGCGAATGGGCAGGCAAGCCCCTATGAAATCATCCCGCCTCGCCAGCCTGATCACGCTCAGCGGCATCGCCCTGATACTGGCCTCGGTGCTGATATTTCTGTACCTCAAATCGATCGGCGACCAGTCCACCACCTACACCGAGTCGCGCGACCTGATACGCCAGATCAAGCAACTCAATTCCCAGTGGGACGTCGAGGTGCTCAAGGCCAGGATCGCCCTCACCCACAACTATGACCCGCTGGTGGCCCCCCTCAAGGAAATGAGCCAACTGTGGACCCTGCTGGAAAGTCGCGAAGGGCAACACCACCACGAACACCCAGCCGACTGGCTGGCCGCGCAGGATGCTTATCGCCAGTCGATTCAGGAAAAGGCCCGATTAGTGGAGCAGTTCAAATCGCACAATGCGGTACTGCGCAATTCCCTGGCCTTTTTGCCGACCGCCGAAGACGATATCCAGGCGCATTTCCTGCGACTCAAAGACACCGACAAGCTGGAACAGCAAAGCATCGCCACCGACACTTACGACTTGCTGCTCAGCGCCCTGGAGTTCGCCCAGGTGACAAGCGACGACAAAGCCGCGGACATCCTCGTGGGGCTGAACAAACTGGCGGTGAACAAAGAAAACCTGCCAACCGAATTCCAGGTGCCGGTGGAGATTCTCAGTAACCACATCGCGTTGATTTTGCGCGAGCAACCCATCGTCAACGACCTGCTCGGTCGTATCGCCGCGATTCCCCTTTCAGATCAACTGGATGACCTGACCACCCAACTCAACCAGGACCAGGCCGCCGCCGACCTGATTGACCAGAAATACCACCGCTACCTGCTGGTATTTTCTACGCTGCTGGTCGTGCTCTTGTTGTACCTGGCCATTCGCTTGTTGCGCAGCTTTGCCGAGATCAACCGGGTCAACCGCGCCTTGCACGGGGTCAATGAAAGCCTTGAACAGCGCGTCGAGGCGCGCACGCGGGAACTCAGAGATGCCCAGAGCGAACTGCTGGACAGCGCCCGCCAGGCCGGCATGGCGGAAATCGCGACCAATGTGCTGCACAACGTCGGCAACGTGCTCAACAGCGTAAACATCTCCGCCGAACTGGTCGCACGCAAGCTGCGCACCAGCAAGGCACTGGGGCTGGGTAAGGCCATGCAACTGATCAACGAGCACCCTGACGACCTGGGTACTTACCTGCGCGAGGACGAGAAAGGCAAATTGCTGCCCGGCTACCTCAACCAACTGGTGGAGGCCATCGCCCTCGAGCAACAGGGCCTGACCGATGAACTGGCGCAGTTGAGCAAGAGCGTGGACCACATCAAGGACATCGTCTCCACCCAGCAATCCTACGCCGGCGCTTCCAGCCTGCTGGAGCCCGTGGAGATCGGTGCCTTGATGGACGACGCCCTGCGCATGAACGCCGGGGCGCTGAATCGCCACCATGTGACGGTGGTCAAGGAGTATGCCGAGGTGCCGCAACTGATGGCGGACAAACACCGGTTGCTGCTGATCATGGTCAACCTGATCAGCAACGCCAAGTACGCCATGTCGAACCTGACCGACCGCCCACGGCAGATCACCTTGTCGATCACGACACTGGAGGACAGCCTCTTGCAGATCAGCGTCAAGGACGAAGGCGAAGGCATCCCCGCCGAAAACATGACGCGGATCTTTACCCACGGCTTCACCACACGCAAAGAGGGTCATGGTTTCGGCCTGCACAGCTGCGCCCTGGCGGCCATTGAAATGAACGGCCACCTCACCGCCCATAGCGACGGGCCAGGCAAAGGCGCCGTGTTCACGTTGCAAATCCCACTTAACGATGCAGCAGGCCAAGCATGAACGAACCTTCGAACCGGCGCATTCTGCTGATCGACGACACACCATCGATTCACGAAGACTTCCGCAAAATCCTCATGCCGCCCATGGAACAGAACCAGGCGCTGGACGACATGGAAGCTGCGCTATTCGGTGCCAGCGACACGCCGCATGGCCCCGTGTTCGAACTGGACTCGGCCTACGGTGGCCAAGAGGGGCTGAAGTTGCTTGAGGTCGCCATGGCCGAGCAAAAACCCTATGCCCTGGCCTTTGTCGACATGCGCATGCCCCAAGGCTGGGACGGTGCGCAGACCATTGAAGAACTCTGGAAAGTTGACCCGGACCTGCAAGTGGTGGTGTGTACGGCCTACTCGGATTACTCCTGGGAAGAGCTGCTGTTTCGCCTGCAAGCCCATGACCGCCTGCTGATCCTTAAAAAACCCTTCGACAACATTGAAGTACAGCAGATGGCCAATACCCTGGCCGCAAAATGGAGCATGGCGCGGCGCGCGTCTTTGCAAACCAGCCACCTGGAACACCTGGTTGAGCAACGCACCCAGGCACTGACCCAGGCAAGCCAGGCACTGCAACTGGAGATCGACGAGCGTAAACAGCTGGAAAGCCAGCTGGTGCAGTCGGAAAAACTCGCCTCCCTGGGCCAACTGGCGGCCGGCGTGGCCCACGAAATCAATAACCCGGTGGGGTTTATTTCGTCCAATCTCGGCACTCTGGGGGGTTACTTTGACCAGCTCCAAGAGATGCTCGATGCCTATCGACAGGCCGAAACCGCCACAGACAGTGAGCAGTTCGAAGCCCTGCGCCGGCGTCTGGACCTGGATTTCCTCAAGGAAGACATTCCCACGCTGCTTCGCGAATCGAAAGAGGGTATTGGCCGCGTGGTACAGATCGTCAAGGATTTGAAGGACTTTTCCCGGGTGGATAACGATCAGAACTGGCAGTGGGCGAACCTGCAACAGGGCATCGACTCGACCTTGAACATTGTCGCCAGCGAACTCAAGTACAAGGCCGACGTGGTCAAGCAGTACACGCCGCTGCCGGAAATCGAATGCCTGGCGTCGCAGCTCAACCAAGTGGTGATGAACCTGGTCATCAATGCGGCGCAAGCCATGGGGCCGGAGCGCGGCACTATTACCATCAGCAATGGGGTGGATGGCGAGAACATTTGGTTGGAAGTCGCAGACAACGGCTGCGGGATTGCCCCGGACAGCGTGCAGAAAATCTTCGATCCATTCTTCACTACCAAGCCGGTAGGCGAAGGGACCGGGTTGGGCTTGTCACTCTCCTACGGCATCGTCAAAAAACACCGTGGCGCTATCACCGTCCGTAGCGAATTGGGCAAAGGCACCACCTTTAAAGTGGTGCTGCCCATTCGGCAAACGGCTTAAACGACCTCATGCCTCGGCTTTTTTCGGGCTCGACCCAAACGAAGCGAAACGCTTGTTGAACCCGGCAATCCGGCCTTCGGCCTGGGTCTTGCGCTGTTGGCCGGTGTAGATCGGGTGCGAGGCGCTGGACACGTCCAGCGGGATGTAAGGGTAAGTGTGGCCGTCGCTGTGTTTATGGGTGCGATCACTGTCGGCAGTGGAGCCGATCAGGAAGAACGCGTCGGCGGCGGTGTCGTGGAACAGCACGGTGCGGTAGTCGGGATGGATACCAGCTTTCATAAGGCCTCCGGGGCGTTTGGGTGCATTTGATGTGTTATACAATAACATAAAATACGCACCCAAACGAGAACCGATTGCAATAAGAATAGACCGCAAGCTTCTATGCGGTTTCCTGGAAGTCCATTTCCGGCGGCTGTCGCGAGAAGCCCCGGGTGAGAAAACCCAGGTAAACCAGGCCGATCGCCAACCACACCAGGCCCAGGTAAATCGCCAGGTGGTCGAGGCTGACCATCAGCCACACATCCGCAACCAGGCCGATGGCCGGGAACAGCAGGAACAGGATCAACGCTCGTACTCCACGCGCTTTCGCGCCGATCCAGTAGTGAAAGATCACCGACAGGTTCACCAGGCTGAACGCCAGGAAGGCACCAAAGTTGATGAACGACGTGGAGGTGGTCACATCCAGCTTCAGCGCCAGCAACGCCACAACCGCACACAACAAGATGCTGTTGACCGGCGTGCCGAAGCGCGCATGCAATGTGCCGAAGAATGACTTGGGCAACACACCGTCACGGCCCATGGCATACAACAAGCGCGAACCACTGGCCTGGGCCGACAGCCCCGAGGCGAACTGGCCGACGATCAGACCGATCAGGAAAATCGACACAAACACATCACCGACGATATTGCGCGCAATTTCATACGCGGCCGAATCCACATTGGCGAATTCAAACGACGGATGAGCGATCTGCACAAAGTAGGACACCGCCACAAAAATCAGCCCGCCGATCAAGGTAATCAACATGATCGCCCGTGGGATAGTGCGGCGTGGGTCGCGGGTTTCTTCGGTGAGGGTACTGACCGCGTCAAAGCCCAGGAATGAATAGCAGGCGATGGCCGCGCCGCTCATGATCAGCGGCATTTGCATCTGTCCGTTGAAGAACGGCGTGAGGGTCCACAGGGGTTGGCTGGGGTTGCCGCCGATGTAGTGAATGCACAGCGCAACAAACGCAATCAACACTAAAAACTGCACCAGCATCAGCAAGGCGTTGATGCCGTTGGCGAGCTTGAGGCCGACAATATTGATCGCGCTGGTGATGCCGATAAACGCCAGTACCCAGACCCACTGCGGCACCGAAGGAAACGCCGAATTGAGGTAGGCCGCACCGATCAGCCAGATGGCCATGGGCAAAAACAGGTAGTCGAGCAACACCGCCCAACCGGCGATAAAACCCAGCTTGGGGCTGATCGCCTTGCGCACATAGCTGTAGGCAGAACCGGCGACCGGAAATGCCTGGGCCATACGCCCGTAACTCATGGCGGTAAAGAACATCGCCACCAGGGCGGCCAGGTAGGCCGCGGGGACCATGCCGGCGGTGGATTGTGCGAGGATGCCGAAGGTGCCGAGCACAATGATCGGCGTCATATAGGCGATGCCGAACAGCACCACCGACCCTAACGACAGGGTGCGTTGCAAACGAGCCATGAGCGATTCTCCGCTGATTTATTAGATTTATGGCAGAACTGAAGTGGGTGACTCGGGTGTCATTTTTCTTATGTTCAAACAGCGTTTGTGGCGAGCGGGCTCGCCACCGCAACCTCACTCGTCGAAGACGATCAGGCTTTAGGAATCAACAACTCGCGGGTCCCATCGCTGCGCTCTATCACCTCACCCGGCAATTTCAAGCGCTGGTCATCCAGGTAGCGGTAGTCCTTGCGAGCCGCCACCAGTTGGTCGAGATCCAGCTCGACGGTAAATTGCCCTTCCTCGCGCCCAGCCTCGAACAACAAGGTGCCCAGCGGGTCGACCAGCGCACTGCCACCGGCAAACAACAGGCCGCCATCGCCCTCTTCCACCCGGTTGACCATCAGCGCAAACGCCTGGTTTTCCTGGGCACGGGCCATGATCGCGGTGCGGTGCGTGGGGCCATACGGGTCCATGTTGCCGTTGGTGACGATCAGCAACTCGGCGCCCAACTGCGCCAGGGCGCGGGCGGTTTCCGGGAACTCGATGTCGTAGCAGATCAACAGGCCGACGCGCACGCCGTTCCACAGGCAGGTCGCGTAGCGATCACCCGGGGTGAACACGCCGCGATCCGAGGCCCACAAGTGGGTCTTGCGATAACGCAGGGCGATGCCTTCGGGCGTGATCAGCAACGTGGTGTTGTAGAATTGGCCGCCGTCGTGCTCGGCCATGCCGACGACCACGCCGATATTGCGTGCACGGGCAGCCTGGATAACAGCCTGCACGGTAGGGCCATCCACCGGTTCGGCGATGTCGGCAACGGTCTCGGCCGACGGGAAGCCCATCAGATGGGTTTCCGGGAATACGATCAGTTGCGTATCGGCGGCGCAGGCAGCAATTGCCGCCAAGGCGCGCTCAAGGTTGTAAGCTGTGCCGTTATCACGACCTGCCAACTGGGCAAATTCGACCTTCATGGGTATTCCTTGTTCTCAATCTGTGCCGCAGTATGCGCAGCCACACCCCGTCAGGGAATTACGCGGCAGGGGTAACCCGATAGGGGTAGATCAATGACCATGTCGCTGCAAGACATCGCCTGGCACCGTTCGGTGGGGCAAATGATAGACGCCCTGGATCAGGCCAACTTCTGGACCCAACTGGTCCGGTTGCTCGATGCCTACGTGCCGTTCGACAGTTGGGTGGTGTTGCTGTTCAGCAGCGCGCATCGCCCGTTGGTGTTCGCCGAATGCCCAGGCGCCGATGGCACGCCGGACCATCTGTTCCAGGACTACCTGAACGGCCTGTACCTGCTCGACCCCTTCTACATCGCCAGCCGCGAGCATTCGCGCACCGGCCTGTTTCGCCTCGCTGAAGTGGCGCCGGAGCATTTCGAGCTCACCGAGTATTACCAGCGTTACTTTCGCCTGAACGTGGTGGCCGATGAAATCCAGTTCAATTGCCAACTGGCGGACGGGCGTACCCTGTGCCTGTCACTGGGCTCAAAGCAGCGTTTTGACCCGCAGCAAATCGCCTTGCTGTCGTTGATCCAACCCTGGGTGTTGAGTTTGCTGCGCCAACGCCTGCCCTTCGAGCTTAACCAGGTCAGCACACCGCAGCCGCCCGTCCAGAATGATGAGTGGGGCGCGCAATTGACTGCCCGTGAGCTGGATGTGGGCCGCTTGATGCTCAGCGGTTGCTCCAGCAAGGAAATCGCCCGTAAGCTGGAAATCTCTGTTGAAACCGTGAAAGTCCATAAGAAACACATGTACAGCAAGCTAGGGATCAAATCCCAGTCAGAGCTGTTCTCGATCTTTCTTCAGGCGCAAAACGCCTAGCCGATGAGTCCGAACCAAGGAAAACCGTATGAGCCTGTCGTTACTAAGCCGTTACGCCTTCTTTGCCGTGTGCGTCATTTTCACCCTCGCCAGCCTCCCCTTTATCGAACATGAATGGCTGTGGCCGATCACCGTAGTCACCGGCATTCTCAGCCTGATCGGGATTTTCGACCTGCTGCAAAGCCCCCACGCGGTGCGTCGCAACTACCCGATCCTGGGCAATATCCGTTACCTGGTAGAAGCCATCCGCCCGGAAATCCGCCAGTACCTGTTGGAATCCGACAGCGACGCCCTGCCCTTCTCCCGGGCCCAGCGCTCGCTGGTTTACTCGCGCGCCAAGAACGAAACGGCCGATAAACCCTTCGGCACCTTGATCGACGTATACCAGTCGGGTTTCGAATTTATCGGCCACTCCATGCGCCCCGCGCCGTTGAGTGACCCGAGCGCCTTTCGCGTGATGGTCGGCGGCCCGCAATGCAAGCAGCCGTACTCGGCGTCGGTGTTCAACATCTCGGCCATGAGCTTCGGGTCCCTGAGCGCCAACGCCATTCGCGCGTTGAACCAAGGTGCCAAGCTCGGCAACTTTGCCCATGACACCGGCGAAGGCAGCATCAGCCCCTACCACCGTGAAAACGGCGGCGACCTGACCTGGGAACTGGGCAGCGGCTACTTCGGCTGCCGCACCAGCGACGGCCGTTTCGACCCGGAACGCTTCGCCGTGCAAGCGCAAAACCCGCAAGTGCGCATGATCGAAATCAAGATGAGCCAGGGCGCCAAACCCGGCCATGGCGGGATCCTGCCCAAGCACAAGGTCACCCAGGAAATCGCCGACACCCGCGGCATCATGATGGGTGAAGACTGCGTCTCGCCGTCGCGCCACAGTGCCTTCTCCACGCCGATTGAAATGATGCAGTTCATCGCCCAATTGCGCGAACTGTCCGGCGGCAAGCCGGTGGGTTTCAAGTTCTGCCTGGGCCACCCGTGGGAGTTCATGGGCATTGCCAAGGCCATGCTGGAAACCGGCATTCTCCCGGACTTTATCGTGGTCGACGGCAAGGAAGGCGGCACCGGCGCCGCGCCCGTGGAGTTCACCGACCATATCGGCGTGCCGCTGCGTGAAGGCCTGCTGTTTGTGCACAACACCCTGGTCGGCCTGAACCTGCGCGACAAGATCAAACTCGGCGCCAGCGGCAAGATCGTCAGTGCGTTCGATATCGCCAGCGTCCTGGCCATCGGCGCCGACTGGGCCAACTCGGCACGCGGTTTCATGTTCGCCATCGGCTGTATCCAGTCACAAAGCTGCCACACCAACAAATGCCCGACCGGCGTCGCCACCCAGGACCCGTTGCGCCAGCGGGCCCTGGTGGTGCCGGACAAGGCCCAGCGCGTATTCAACTTCCACCGCAACACCCTCAAGGCGTTGGCGGAAATGCTTGCGGCAGCCGGCCTGGATCATCCAGCGCAGCTGTCGGCCAAGCATTTGGTGCGGCGTATGTCCGCAACTGAAATCAAGCTGTTCTCGCAGTTGCATGTGTTCCTCAAGCCCGGTGAATTGCTCACGGGCGAGGTGAACGGCGAGTTCTATTCGCGCATGTGGCAGATGGCGCGGGCGGACAGTTTTGAGCCCAATGAAATCGCTGCTGCCTGATAGCTAAACAAACACCTGCCCGCTGAACCGGACCACCGACGGCATCGTTGAAACAAGGAGATTCATCATGCCGTTATTGGACTTCGCCGCCATCGCCGAGCAACTGCCTGACAGCTGGAAATCCACCCGCCTCGGCCAGGTAGGCCCGGCGCGGATCAAAGTGTTGCGAATGGATGAACAGGCCTACGAAGAAGAAACCCACACTTACAACGAAGGGCTGCTGGTGGTCAGCGGCCAGTTGCGCCTGAGCATCGGCAATCACGAAATACGCGTGGGTGCCGGCCAGATGTACCTGGTGGAAGCCGGCACCGCGCATGCCGTACTTGCCGGTAGCCACGGCACCTTGGTGATCATTGATGTCTAGAGACATTCAGTAATACCCCGCCTTTGCAATTGCTTACAAATACCGCCAACCTGCGCCCGCCCGACGTGCGGCGTACGACAACACGCGCATTCGCCTGTCATTACTAAACTTATTTGTTCAAGAGCCCGCTGCCATGCTGAACGGACGCGACCCGCGCATCGATTTTTTTCGGGGCCTGGCGTTGATCTTCATTTTCTGGGATCACGTCCCCCACAATCCCCTCGGCCAGATTACCCTGCGCAATATCGGCTTCAGTGATGCTGCCGAAGTGTTCGTGTTTCTTGCCGGCTACGCCTCGGTGCTGGCCTACGGCAAGGTTCTGCAGCGCGAAGGTTACGGGATGGCCTGCCTGAAGATCCTGCGGCGCACATGGGTGTTGTACGTGGTGCATATCTTCCTGTTGGCGATGTTGATGGGCATTGTGTTCTTCGCCAACAGCCATGTGGAAACCCGCGACCTGGTCGAGGAGATGGGCCTGACGCACTTCGTTACGCACCCGCAGCAAGCGTTGGTGGATGAATTGCTGCTGCGCTTCAAGCCGAACCTGATGGACCCGTTGCCGCTGTATATCGTGTTGCTCGCCGGCCTGCCGCTGGTGCTGCCGTCGCTCTTGCGTCACACCTGGGCGGTGGTCGCGGTGTCGCTGGCGGTCTATCTGCTGGCGCCGCATCTGGGCTGGAACCTGGCAGCGATTGCCGACGGTGTGTGGTACTTCAACCCCGTCACCTGGCAGTTGCTGTTTGTACTGGGCGGGGCGGCGGCGATTCACGGGCAACGCCCAAGGCCACAGGACAATCGGCCGCTGCTGCGGCAGCCGTTGTTTGTGACGGCGGCGGCCTATGTGCTGGTCGCGGGTGTCATCACGATCGGCTGGCGCTGGCCCGACATACACGACGCGCTGATGCCGTCAGCCTTGAGCGACCTGCTGTATCCGATCAGCAAGACCGACCTGTCGCCCGTGCGTCTGCTGCACTTCCTGGCCCTGGCCTACGTCACCGCCAAACTGTTGCCGGGGCGTGCCTGGACGCAAAACTGGCTGGCACAGCAGACCTGCCGGATGGGGCGTTACTCGCTGGAAGTGTTCTGCCTGGGCGTGCTGTTGGCACCGTTGGCGGACATGATCAACGCCCTGGCTGGCGATGCCTTTGCCGTGCAGATTTTCACCGCGCTGGTGGGGGCTGCACTGATGGCCGCGCTGGGGGCCTGGCTGGAGTTCAACAAACGCCTGAGCCAATCGCCCCACGTGGCTACCGCCTGAAAAACAAAAAGCCCCGATCAAGGGGCTTTTTGCTAAGTGGCTATTTGTTGAGTGCTGAGAGGTCAGGCTTGAGCACGCACCCCGGCATTGCTCGGCTGCAACTTGAACACGTAGAACAGCACCGTCAGCAGCACCAGGAATACCGGGCCCACGTACAGCGCGATACGCGTGTCCGGGAAGTACGCCATCAGCCCCACCACCAGCACCAGGAATGCCAGCGCCAGATACGAACTGACCGGGTACAGCCACATGCGATATTTCAGCGCCTTCTGTTCGGCGGGGCTCAGGCTCTTACGGAATTTGAGCTGGGCCAGCAGGATCATCAGCCAGGTCCAGATCGCGCCGAAGGTGGCGATGGAGGTCACCCACACAAAGACTTTTTCCGGAACCATGTAGTTGAGCAGCACGCCCAGCAACAGCACGAAGATCGACAACAGCAGCGCCTTGCGGGGTACGCCGTTGCTTGAGGTGGTGCCGAAGGTGGCCGGGGCCTGGCCGTTCTGCGCCAGGCTGTAGAGCATGCGCCCAGTGCTGAAAATACCGCCGTTGCACGACGACAGTGCCGCCGTAATCACCACGAAGTTGATGATGCCGGCGGCGGTCTTGATGCCCAGGCGCTCGAAGGTCATCACGAACGGGCTGCCCTGGGTGCCGATTTCGTTCCACGGGTAGATCGACAGAATTACGAACAGCGCGCCCACATAGAACAGCAGGATGCGCCAGAACACCGAGCCGATGGCACTGGGGATGGTCTTCTGCGGGTTCTTCGCTTCACCGGCGGTGAGGCCGATCATTTCCACGCCGAGATAGGCGAACATCACCATTTGCAGCGACATCAACACGCCTTGCACGCCGTTGGGCATAAAGCCGCCGTGGGCCCACAGGTTGGAGATACCCAGTGCCACGCCGTCATTGCCGAAGCCGAACGCGATGATGCCGATGCCACCGATGACCATGGCAATGATCGTGACGATCTTGATCAGCGCGAACCAGAATTCGAACTCACCGAACGCCTTGACCGCAATCAGGTTGATCGTGCCCATGCTGATCAGCGCCGCCAGGGCCCAGATCCAGCGCGGGGTGTCGGGGAACCACACGCCCATGTACACGGCGACGGCGGTAATTTCCGCCACGCAGGTTACCAGCCACAGGAACCAGTAGTTCCAGCCGGTGAGGAAACCCGCCAACGGGCCGAGGTAATCCTGGGCATAGCGGCTGAACGAGCCGGCGACGGGGTTGTGCACCGCCATTTCGCCGAGCGCGCGCATGATCACCAGGATCGCCAGGCCGCCAATGATGTAAGACAGCATGATCGCCGGGCCAGCCATTTCAATGGCCTTGGCCGAGCCCAGGAACAGGCCGACACCGATACAGGCGCCAAGGGCCATCAGGCGAATATGCCGTTCACCGAGTTCACGTTTGAGCGGGCCGCCTTGAGCGGTCTCGCCATGGGGCAGTGGGTTGCCGACTGGCATAAGGGTACAACCTCATTTTGTTATTGGAGTGTCCGTCGAGTTTCCAGGGGCCGGCCGGTAAGCCTGCGCCCTTGTCGAAACCGGGCCGCCTCATGGACGGGCCCTTCTTGCCGGGCAAGATCAGCGGGGCATGCAGTATAAAAAGCTGAGAGCAGGTTCTTTCACTATAAAAACGATCCAACTTAGGGGATGCGTCGGCCAAAATGCCATTTTACAGGAGCATTTAACCTGGATAGGGCGACAAAACGTCGCGGTGCGCGCCCCTGAAAAATGGCTTTCTGTGGCGAGCTTGCCCCGCGTTGGGTGGCGAAGCCGCCCTAAAACCTGCCACCGCGATATGCCTGACACACAAATCCCTCACACCCCGCCCTCAGCGACTAAGCTTCAGGCAAGTCCGATCAATCTGCGTTAAGGATCAATCGACTATGGGCGCACTGTGGCAAACCGAATCGAGCAAAGCTGCGAAACTACAAGGCAGTTCGGACCCAGCGCCTTTACCTAAAAATAAACCCAGGCCCTGCTATGTACGGCGCCTCTTCGGGTTGATTGTGTTGATGGCGCTGATTGCCCTGGGGTTTGCCGCCGCCAAAGAGATGCGCACCTCCCGTCTGCAGGCCCAGGAACTCAGCCGCCTGGCGCGCGACCTCACCTATCAGGTGAAGCCCGGCCCCAGTCAGGCCATTACCTATCCGGGAGCCGGTCCCTTCGACCGACGCCTGGGTTACAGCGACCTCGGCACGTTCCTGCCGCGCCTGCTCAAGCGCGGTTATGTGATTGAGGCCCAGGCACGCTTTTCACCCGCACTGATGGACTACAGCGCCAAGGGCCTGTTTGTGCCCTATGCGGAAAAGATCCAGGCCGGGCTGTCCATTACCGACTGCCGCGCCGTGCCGCTGTACCAGTACAACTACCCGCAACAGCTGTACCAAAGCTTCGCGGCGATCCCGCCCGTGGTGGTCAACAGCCTGCTCTTTATCGAAAACCGCGACCTGCTCGACCCCACCCAGCCCCAGGCCAACCCTGCCGTGGACTGGCCGCGCTTTGCCAAGGCCGCCTGGTCACAAGTCGCCAAGGTGCTGCACCTGCCGGGCCAGAGTGCCGGCGGCAGTACCTTGGCGACCCAGCTGGAAAAGTACCGTCATTCCCCGGATGGCCTGACCGTATCGGGCGAGGAAAAACTGCGGCAGATGTTTTCCGCCGCCGTGCGCGCCTATCGCGATGGGCCGGACACCTTACCGGCACGGCAGAATATCCTGCGTGACTACCTCAACAGCGTGCCGCTGTCGGCGGTGCCCGGCCACGGCGAAGTGCATGGCCTGGCCGAGGGTTTGCGGGTGTGGTACGGCGCCGATTTCAACCAGGTCAACCAGGCGCTGGTCGGCCCGGTGAGCGCCGAGCAAGGCCTGGCCTTGCGTGAAGTGCTGTCGTTGATCATCGCCCAGCGCCGTCCTTCGCACTATCTGGCCAAAGGCCGCGAAGAACTGGCCCAACTCACCGACAGCCATCTACGGCTGCTGGCGCAGAACAGCGTGATTACTCCGGCACTGCTGCAAGCCGCACTGGCGACCAACGTCAGCTACCGCGACTGGTTACAACAACCGACGGTGCAGCCCGTGGAGACCAACAAAGGCATCAGCATGGCCCGTGCACGCCTGGCTGCCCTGCTCGACCGACCGCTGTACGACCTCGACCGCCTCGACCTCTCGGCCACCACCACCCTGCAAGCCCCATTGCAGGGCCAGGTCAGCGATTACCTCAAGCACCTCGCCGATCCCGACTTTGCGCGCCAGATCGGCCTGCTTGGCGAGCGCCTCCTGACCCCGGCCAACACCGCGCAAGTGCGCTACAGCTTCACGTTGTTCGAGCTGACGCCAGATGGCTCACGGGTACGCGTACAAACTGACAACACCGACCAGCCTTTCGATATCAACGAAGGCAGCAAACTGGAACTGGGCTCCACCGCCAAGTTGCGGGTGCTGACCACTTACCTGCAAATCATCACCGAGCTGCACGACAAGTACGCCGCCCAAGCCCCCGCCGCGCTGAAAAAAGTCGCCGTCGACGACCAGGACCGCCTGAGCCGCTGGGCCCTCGACTACCTGATCCAGACACCGGACAAATCCCTGGCCAAAATGCTCGACAGCGCCCTTGATCGCACCTACTCGGCCAGCCCCAACGAAGGCTTTTTCACCGGCGGCGGCCTGCATCACTTCCATAATTTTCGCAACGAAGACAACGGCCGCAGCCCGACCTTGCGCGACGCCCTGCGCGAGTCGATCAACCTGCCGTTCATTCGTCTGATGCGTGATGTGGTGCGCTACACCACCTATTCCGGCGCCAACAACAGCGCCGAGTTGCTCAAGGACGACAATGACCCGCGCCGCCAGGAATACCTCGCCGATTTTGCCGACCGCGAGGGTACGACCTTCCTGCGCAAGTTCTGGAAGAAGTACCAGAAGAAAGACACCCAGGCGCGCCTCGATACCTTTCTCGACGGCCTGCGCCCCACGCCGATTCGCCTGGCCGCCGTACACCGCTACCTGCTGCCCAATGCCAACCAGGACAGTTTCAACCTGTTCGTGCGCGCGCACCTGACCGGCGTTAAAACCAGTGAGAAGCTCACCGACGAGCGCCTGCAAAAACTCTACAAGGCCTATGGCCCCGGCACCTATGACCTGCCCGACCAGGGCTATATCGCCAAGGTCCACCCACTGGACCTGTGGTTGATCGGCTACTTGCTCAACCATCCCGAGGCGACCTTCAGCGAAGTGGTCAAGGCCAGTCGATTCGAACGCCAGGAGGTCTATAGCTGGTTGTTCAAAAGCCGCCATCAGAGCGCACGCGACAGTCGCATCCGTACCATGCTCGAGGTGGAAGCCTTCCTCGATATTCACCAGCGCTGGCAGGCGGTCGGTTATCCGTTCGACCACCTGGTGCCGTCACTGGCCACCGCGATTGGCAGCTCCGGCGATCGCCCGGCGGCGCTGGCAGAACTGATGGGGATCATCCTTAACGAGGGTGTGCGCGCGAGGGTGGTGCGCATCGACAGCCTGCACTTTGCTGCCGGTACGCCCTATGAAACCCAGGTGATCAACGACCCCGCCACCGGCAAACGGGTGATGCCGGTGGAGGTGGCGCGGGCGTTGCGCGGGGCCTTGTCCCAAGTAGTAGACGCCGGCACCGCCAAGCGTGTGGCCGGCAGTTTCAAGTTGGACGACGGCACGCCGCTGGCCATGGGCGGCAAGACCGGCACCGGCGACAACCGCATTGAAGCCATCGGCGCCGGCGGGCGGGTGCTCAGTTCCAAGTCGATCAACCGCACCGCCACCTTTGTGTTCTATATCGGCGACCGCCACTTCGGCACCCTCACCGCGTTTGTGCCCGGCAGTTCAGCGCAAGGTTTCAAGTTCACCTCGGCGCTGCCCGTGCAGGTGCTCAAGGGCATGGCGCCGATTCTTATGCCGTACTTGAAGCCAGGTGAGCAGACCCTGTGTCTGTCGGTAGCGGGTCAGCACTGAAAAACAGCCGCCTGGCAAACGGCCGGGTAATCTTCGCCCGGTCGATTTCCAGGGTCGGGCGCACTCGCCCGGTCTGGCCGGTGCGAATACGCGCAAACGCCTGTGCCTCAACCTGCCCGCGTCATGGCACCCCCATCACGAGAACACCACTTCCACTTGTGGCACCCGTAATCGGTAGGGACCCTGCTCGCCGAACGAGCGAAAACGTCACATCGTCCCCCCCCACGCTGTTGGTAATGCGGGTCAGGAACGAACTGCCGACTTGCACCGCTGCCCCCCCATGGACAAGGGCTGTGCCCAAGTCCGGATTGGTCATCATCAGCAGGCGCGTATTGAACGACGAGGGGCTGCCTTTGTAAGTAATGGTGATCGGCGTGGTAATCCCAGGGTCCGGGCAGGTGTAGGTGAGCCTACGGTCGCTGCGGATGGTGGTTGTCAGCGGATCGGTGCCAATTGCTCTCTGGTGCACTTCACCGAAGTTGATCTCGATCGCGTTGTTATTGTTGATCGTGCAGGTTGATGGGGAGACGGTGAAGTTGTTGGCGGCGCGGTAAGTGACGGTGAGACTCGCCGTGGCTGCGCCGTAGTTGTTCGTGGAAGTAAGGCGCAGGAGCCCGAGTGAATCGCCTATTCGTACATCAATCGGATTGGACGGGTTGTTACGCATCAGAATGTAGGGCGTGATATCGATCGGGTAACCCACAAAGTTGTCAGGCATCGTGGCTGCGCGTATGCCAACCGGAACAGGCGTATTGCGGTACGTTCCATTTATTCGCAAACCAGTCCCTTCGCTGGTGAATTTGGGGCCAGGCGTCCAGGGGGTGCCCGCCGAGTTCCCCGTAGACCAGTAGTCCTGCCGGGAAGACGGACTTTGTGAACCCGGGGAGAATTTACATTCAAGCTGTGCACCCTCCATCAAGATCCTCGTACGATCTTCGGTCAAGCGAACGGTAACGGGCACACTTAAATTGGGATTGCCCGTTTGCCAGGCTCCGCCATTAACCCGACAGTCGACAGCCTGCGCGGTGGTAGCAGCGCCGAGAAGCAAAACAGTTGCAATGAGTCGTTTCATTTATGGCACTCCCATCACGAGTACACCGCTGCCGGTTATGGCACCGGTGGCAGGGAGTGAGCCCGTTCGTCGAACCAGCGTAAACGTCACATCGTCGCCCCCCACGCTGTTGGTAATCCGGGTCAGGAACGAACCGTTGACTTGAACCGCAGAACCCGCACGAACAAGGGCCGTACCCAGGTCAGGATTGGTCATCACCAGCAGGCGTGTATCGAACGACGATGGGCTGCCTTTGTAGGTGATAGTTATTGGTGTGGTGATACCGGCGTCCGGGCAGGAGTAGGTGAGTGTGCGATCGCTGCGCACGGTCGTTGTCAACGGATCGGTGCCTATGGCCCTCTGGTGGACTTCACCGAAGTTGATCTCGATCGGGTTGTTATTGTTGATCGTGCAGGTTGACGGGGAGACGGTGAAGTTATTCGCGGCAAGGTACGTCACGATGAGCTGCGAAGAGCCCGTATTCCCATTGTTTGTCTGGGTCATGCGTAATAGCCCCAGGTTGTCCCCAACACGAATGTCGATAGGGTTGCCCGGAGCATTACGCATCAAAATATAAGGCGTTACATCGATCGGGTACCCTGTACTGTTATCAGGCATGGTGGCCACCCGGATTCCAACGGGGACCGGGGTGTTGCGGTTCGTCCCATTTATTCGCAGGCCGGTGCCTTCCGAAGCGAATTTGGGGCCGGGGGTCCAAGGGGACCCTGCGAGACTGCCCGTTGCCCAGTAGTCCTCGGCCGGTGATGGCGACCACCAGGCAGGCGTATATCGGCATTCGAGCCTCGCCCCTTCAAGAAAAATGCGGTTTTGGCTTGTATCCAGTCGGACAGTCACGGGAACCTGCAGGTTTATATTCTGGCCTCCTCCGACCGTAATCCACCCGCCGCCATTAATACGACAATCAACTGCTTTCGCAGTCGTCGTCACACTCAGCAAGACGAGAAGCGCCATGGCGCCGTAGAGTCGTTTCATATTGATCTCTCATTTCAAATCTACCCAGGCACAACCCAACCAACCTGCGGTGCGTGCCTAATGGCCGCCCAGGGGATAGTTGAAGTTAGTCACGGTCGTTTTCAGTCTATGGATGACGGTTCACAGCACTACAAACAGTCCAGCGATCTACCACGCCACGTGGCGTCGTCCTTTGCCTTGTGAATATTTCATGGCACCCCCATCACCAGCACACCGCTGCCGCTTATGGCACCGGTGGCAGGGAGTGAGCCCGTTCGTCGAACCAGCGTAAACGTGACATCGTCGCCTCCCACGCTGTTGGTAATCCGAGTCAGGAACGAACCGTTGACTTGAACCGCAGAACCCGCACGAACAAGGGCCGCGCCTACGTCGGAGTTGCTCATCCTCAAGAGACGCGTGTCGAACGACGATGGGCTACCTTGGTAGGTGATGGTGATCGGCGTGGTAATCCCGGCATCCGGGCATGCGTAGGAAAGTCTGCGGTCGCTGCGAATGGAGGTGGTTAAAGGATCGGTGCCTATGGCCCGTTGATGTACGTCGCCGAAGTTTATCTCGATCGGGTTGTTATTATTGATCGAGCACGTTGAGGGGGAGACGGTGAAGTTGTTGTTGGCGGTGTAAGTAACGGTCAGTTGCACTGAACCGCTATTATCACTGTTTGTCTGGACCATACGTAATACCCCGAGGGTATCCCCGATTCGAATGTCGATCGGGCTCCCCGGACTATTACGCATCAGTATATAAGGCGTTATATCAATCGGGTATGCGACCGTGTTATCCGGCATGGTGGCCGCCCGAATTCCAACGGGAACCGGGGTATTTCGGTACGTTCCGTTTATTCGTAAGCCGGTGCCTTCTTGAGCGAACTTCGGGCCGGGAGCCCAGGGTGTACCGTTGCCGGTTGCCCAGTAGTCCTCCGCTCTAGATGGGGTCTGAGGGCCGATTGTGTATCGGCATTCGAGCCTCGCCCCTTCGAGTAGGATACGGTTTTGTGCCGTGTCCAGTCGGACGTTTACGGGGACCCGCAAGTTTATATTGCCCCCGCCGACAATTGTCCACACGCCTCCATTGACACGGCAATCAACGGCTCTTGCGGTGGTGGTAAACCCTGTCAAGACGAGAAGCACAATGGCTCCATCGAGTCGTTTCATTTTGATCTCTCGTTGTTTATCTACCCAGCCCCCACAACGAACATGCAGTCCGTGACTTAAGGCAGCCCAGAAGAGAATTGAGGTTTGCGTGAGGCTGTTTTCAGCCTATGAATGATGTTTCACACCTATGGGTAGTCCAACGTAAACGTAGAACTCACGGTGTACGCACCATGCTCTATAGTCTGATCCCTGATGGCATTCGGCTCGCCCTGCACATAGGCTTTGAGCTCAATACTGTTGCTGCCATCACTCAACACCTGTTCGTCGCTGACGGCATTCAAGGGCAACGGCTTGTCGCTCAGGGTCTCGATACCAACCCCAATGCCTGAGGCGCCGCTGCCTCCATCCAGTGCGAGTAACCCGGGCAGCGCCGGGTTTTCTGTACCGCCGAACGTGATGGTGACCGTCTTGCCAACCGTAGTGTCACAGTCCTCCAGGTGCAGCTTGAAACCGCGACCCTGTGAACGCGTGTTGATATAGAGGTGCTTGCTGGTGATGTCCCAGAGTTCCAGCGTGATGGCCTCGTCGCCCGGCCGAATAGTGCAGGCCTCTTCAACCAGGTTGCCCTTGAAACTCAAGTTGTCGGCCGCATGGCCGTTGGAGGCGAGGCCCACGGTAAGCAGTAATGCCAGACCGCCACATGACCAACCCTTATAAACCCTTTCATGTCGCATAGACTCGACTCCTACTCGTATTCGGCCAACAGCGTGGCCACCGCTGTAAACCTTGCGGGGGTCAGTACGGCCCCTAGCCGTTTGACAGGTACAACTTCCAATGTCGGCGGGGACGACAGGCTGATGTCCAGTGGCGTATTGAGTAGAAACGGCACGTTATTTTGAAACAGCCGGATGCCCAGGTCAGGCACACTGGTCTGCACCGCCGAGCCATCAAACGCCGTGGCTGTGCCGTTAACACTCAACTTCAACTCCCACGGCAGCGTGTCGTTGCCGCAACTGATGATGTAACCGACCCCCTTACGGTATTTCTCACCATCGACGCGCTTTACACCGACGTCCCCAAAGTCGACTTCAATGGTGTTTCCAGCATCAATCGTGCAGGGCGGAGGCTCGTTCAGTGTTCCGCTGAACGTCAGGTTGGCCGACGCACCATTGCAAAGGCCGATGGAACACAAGGCGAGCAACGCTCGCTGCTGCCAAAATGTCATGGGTCGTTTCTCTTGATGGGTAATCGATTTCATTGGTAATCGACCACGAGGGTGGCGGCGGCATCAAATGCGCCTCCCGTGAGGCTGCTGCCCGCGCGCTTGACAGGCACCGCCTGCACGACCGGAAAGTTTGGATGGGTAAAATTCACGGCCGTATTCAATGGCCAGTCAGCGCCATTGACGAACAGCTTTACCCCAAGGTCTGTCTTGCGGGTCAAGAGCACGCGACTGTCGAACGAAGCGCCTGTGCCCTTGAGTTCCAGCTTCATCGCGTTGTTGAAGGGGGAATCACAGGTGACGGTATAAGGCACGTCCCGACGGTAATTGACCCCGTCAACCCGTGACGTCAGAAGATCATTGCCGAACGGCACATCCAGCGTACCGCCGCTGTTAATCACACACGGCGGGGGCGCGATGATCACCGCGCGGATGGTCAGACTCGTATCGGCCTGCGCGCTTTGGCTGACGGCCAAAAGCAGGCCGCCACCGATAAGAAGGGCCCGCGAGCCGCTTGACTTAGCCATTGTTCTGCCCTCACTCATAATTGAGCCTGAAATCCACCACAGCCTTGAATGCCCCGCTGCTTAACGGTGCAGAGGTGCGCGTGGGTTGAACATTCCAGGTCTGGGTATCGCTGCCCAAGGTCAAAAACAAAGGTTCGCCTCTTGAGCCGAGCTGTACATTGCGTCCCATGGCGTCGGTCAAATACAGGCCCATCCCGGTGATGCCTTGCACTTTGACCAACCGTGGATCATCGGCATCGGCGGGCGCCATGAACGCTACCGACAGCACGGGTTGAAAAGCACTCCATGCCAGGTTCCCCGTTCGCTCACTGCGGATGCTGCCTGCGGTGCGGTGGCAATCGCTGAAGCGCAACTGAAAGGCCACCGATGTCGCCTGATCACCCGGCCGCTGCAATTGGCTGGTGGACACGGCGCCCAGGTCAATCGTCTGATGAACCGACGTCATCTCCAGGCTGCAAGGGGACTCATGCATGGTCCCGAGAACATTCAGCATGCCGCTCATGCCCTCGATATCCTCGCCGTCCTCGACGGCGCATGCACTCCCCATAAAGGCCAGCAACAGGCCGCCCAGGACCATCACATTGTGCGAATTCATGACTTTCTCCGGCCGCTGGCATTACTTGTTAGGCGCTGAGGCTTGCACATTGACCTTGCACGTTTGGCCGCTGCAGGTGAACGCCAGCAGCGGACGGCCGCCGTAATCATTCACGTAGGCCAAATAGGGCGCTGTGCCGAGGGCCGTGGCAGTCGGGCCCAGTTGAAGCGTGCCTTTGGGCGGGACCATCACTGGCACAAACCCCGGCACGGTTTTGCCGTCCTTGCTGTCGCGCGCATCCACCAGGGTCACGTAGTAAGGCGTAGGGTTGCTTACCTGGTAGTGGTCGCCTTCGCGGGTCAGGGTCAGTTTTTCCTGCCAAGGGTTGGACAGGTCTTGCTGGCTTGGCGTAATCGCTTGCGGCCGGTAGAACAATTTGATCCGGGTTTGCAGCGCAATTTGCAGGGTGTTGGACTTGTCACTGCGCGGCGGGATTTCCCTCAAGTTGAAGTAGTAGACCGTCTCCCGGTCCTGCGGTAACGATTTCGCCGCCGGCAGCGCCTGAACTTTCACCTGGCTTTGCTTCCCAGGCTCCAAGCGTTGAACCGGCGGTAGCACGATCAGGGGCGTGGTGATTTTTTTGCCCTCTTCATCCTCGATCCAGCCCTGGGCCAAATACGGCAATTGGGTATTGTTATTGGTGATATTCACGCTGGTGGCATCTTTGCCACCATCAAAAATCACGCGGGTACGGTCCAGGCCGACAGCTGCGTTAGCACTCTGGCTCAAGCCCAGCGCCAGCAGCACAAGAGCCTGAGGTGTGAAACGTGTAGTTAGCATCATGAGGATGGGTTCTCCATATCGGTACGCTTGCCGGTCAGCGCTGCGGGCTCGGGCAAGGAAGGGTCATTGGCTACCAGTTGGCAGCGCAGTTGCAGGGCATGGGTCAAACCATCGGTTGGCAAAATGACAGGCAGCGTGAAGATGCATCGCGCATCCCCTCCCCAACTGACGCTCATCTGCTCCCCAGGCTGAATGCCACTCAGGTAGACGTTGCCGCCGTCATTCATAATCCCGGTGTCCTGCTGTTTGAGGTTTTTCACCGTCGCACCGAAGGGCGGCGAACTGCCGTCCGGCAGGCGCAGAACAGCCATGGCTTTCTCACCGGCGATCACGTCCAGCGATCGATAACCGATAGCGCCTTCGGTGAGCGTCAGTTGCGTCATTGATTGAGTGGCTTCGACATTGCTCGGCAACTTCTCCAGATCAACACTGGCCGCCGTACGCTGGTAGCTGCTGATGTCGGAA
Organism: Pseudomonas antarctica; assembly: GCF_001647715.1. Lineage (NCBI taxonomy): Bacteria > Pseudomonadati > Pseudomonadota > Gammaproteobacteria > Pseudomonadales > Pseudomonadaceae > Pseudomonas > Pseudomonas antarctica. Next base: position 1,276,163 of record NZ_CP015600.1, on the reverse strand, counting down.
ATAACCGCCTTGCCGAAAGCGTTGCTGCGGGTCGGTGTGCCATAACCGCGCACAGGCACATCGGCGACACCTGCGGTATCGACCATCAGACGGGTACCGCCGGTGCTATTGGTACGGTGCAGCGCCGCGCCGTAAGGTGTGAGCGTGCCACCGCCGCGAGCGGATACACCGAGGCTGCTGTAACTGCCTTTTTGCGTGCTGGCGCTTACATCAATGTCGGCCTGGTCACCGATATGACTCAGATAACCACCGGCGGAGTTGTTGCTTGCACTGAGCTGGTAACTATTACGCTCATTGAGGCGATCGCTGTAGCGCGTTGAAAACGTGTTGTCGCCTGCGGACCGATTGGCATCCAGCGACAGTGTGCCGGTGGGCCCCAACGGCAAACTCACCGTCAGCGACATGCCGTTGTCTTTGTAGTTGTATTCCAGCGTGCGGTACGCGTTCAGCGACAGGCTCATGTTTTTGACCGAGCCCACATTAAAGTAGCGGGACAACGACAGGTTCCAACGCTGGGTGTCCGGCCGGTCCCAATACGTTTGCTTGTTGTAACTGGCGTAAACGGTGGCGCCCAGGTCACGAAATTGTTTATTCACCGTCACCGTATAAAGGGCCTTGCTGCCACCTATCGGCCTCCAGTCCTCGCTGTATTCACCGTTCTCGTTGTAGCGCCCGCGCCCGCCGAGTTCGCCGTTCAACCCGTAATGACGGGCATCCAGGTATTCGGCCATACTCAAAAAGTTCTTATCGGAAAACCGGTAACCGGCGAAGGTCACCTGGCTGTCGTACTGTTCAAAGTTCTTGGAATATTGAAGCCGATAGGATTTACCCGAGAGCGACTCGTTCCACACGCTTGCGTGGGATTGCGTGACATCCACCGAGACCGCCCCGAATGCCAGCAGGTCACGCCCCGCCCCGACAGACAGCGCACGGTAGTTGTTGTCCGACATACCGCCGCCAAACAGCGACCAGCCGTTGCTGATCCCCCAAGAGAACTCGCCGGTGCCAAAAACGTCACCTTCGGCGCCGTACTGAAGATTGGTCGGTCGACCGGTCGCCACCTTGTAACGAACTTGCCCCGGTCGCGTCAGGTAGGGAACGCCTGCCGTGTCCATCTGGAAAGAGTGCACCGAGCCGTCCTGCTCTTCCACCCGCACATCCAGCTTGCCGGTCACAGCGTCATTAAGGTCCTGAATGCGAAAAGGCCCCGCCGCGACCAGGGTTTCATGCAGCACACGCCCCTGTTGGCTGATAACGACTTTCGCATTGGTCTTGGCCACCCCGACGACTTCCGGGGCGTAACCACGCAAGTTGGGTGGCAGCTGGCTTTCATCCGAATTGAGCGCAGCACCCGTGAAGCGGAAGCTGTCGAACAGGTCGGAATACAGGTAGTTCTCGCCCACCACCAAGCGCGCCTTCAACGCAGGAATTGCGCGATACGCGTAGTAACGGCTCCACTCCAGTTGGCGATTCCCGGCCGGCCCTTCACGGCCTTTTTCGACACGCCCCTGCCAATCCGCCCTCAGGCGCCAGGCCCCGGCATTGGCCCCCACGGTTCCGTTACCACTGAGGTTATTGCGGGCCCGCTCATTCCTTTGGTAGTTCGATTGCGCCGTCAGGTTGTAGTCAACCAACAACCCGGGCACCCCATCATCCCAACGGGAGGGCGGGTCCCAGTTAATAGCGCTGTACTCAAGGTAGGCCTGTGGGACGTTAATGTTCAGTGTGGCGGTGGCCAAATCACCACTGACCTCCATACCTGGCAAACTTTGAGTATCCAGGCACTGCCCGCCTTTCCACCACGCACGTGTGGCGGCGCCGGACTCTTTCAAGCCCAATTGTTCCACCAGCGCCGGTGACAAACAGGCCTGACTGCCTTTGGGATCATTATCGGGAGGGTAGAACGCCACCGACTGCTCAGCCATCACTTGGTTATTGATCTGTACAACCATCGCGTAAGTGCCCGGCAGAATAAAGCCGCTGCGCGCAAAACGAGACAAGTCGATATTAGTGCGATCAATTAGATCAAGAACATCGGTATTAAACTCGATATCCCCGGCACCCAGTGCAGTGCCTGCCAGTGACATTAACCCGCCAAATATAGTGGGACGGAGCGTAGTTTTGACCTTGGACGTATTCAACATTAAAACAACCCGTCAATGTTCAAAAGTATTCCAGCTTGAACCGCACTGCGGCCGTGTGAGCACCTGTCACCAGCGGCAGTCCATTGCCGACCAAGCGAAGGGTGTAGTGAAGTGTCATGTCGCCATTGACCAACGGCACCAAAGCCATCGGCTCACCCGGAACACTCTCCTGACCCGCAGCGTCCTCAATGTGCAGCGCGACCCCTTGCGAGCCGCCAAAGACGGCAAAGGAACGCCCTGCTCTGTCGTGAGGACCGTCAAAGGTCACGCGCAGATGCTCCCAATCGGGAAGGTTTACACCGGGCCGCGATGGGTCGGGACGAGTCAATGAGCAATTGACCAGGCGCAACTGGAAGGGCTGTCGTACGCCCGTCGCATTGCGCAACAGCCGGCCTATCGGTTCAGGAGGCATCTCGATGGTTTGATCGGCACTGACTGCTTCCAGCCCGCAGGCGGAGTCAACGATCTCTCCTCCCAGCGTGACAATCCCATCGCCTTGCGCAGTGTCCTGCGCGCAAACATCGGGGGCGATAAGCATCATCAATGAAGAGGCAATAGCGAAACTTATGAATGTCCTCACCTATCTATCTCCCGTCAGCGTCCCCCCGTCACCGTTGGGTGACGGGGGGGAAACTTACTGATAAGCCAAGGTGAAGTTGGTGACCGCGCTGAAATCACCCGGGACGATGTCGCCGGTAGCGGCGCCTTGCACATAGGCACCGAACTCCAACGTGTTGTCGCCGGTGGTGATGGCCTGCGGGGTGGTAGGGGTGCCCAGGTCAATCACTTGGCCGCCATGGGTCATCATGATGCCGATGTTGCCGGCCCCCCCGACGGTGCCGATCGCACCCGGTACAGCGCTCGACGGTGACGCGGTGAAAGTGGTGGTGACGGTGTTGTCGGTGAGGCCCGTCAGGTCGCAGCCTTCAAGCTCGATCCGCACACTGCGGGCTTCAGACTTGCCGCCTGCTTGCAGCTGATGCTTCGCGATAGCCCCCAGGCGAACGGTCTGATCTACAGAGTCAGGTTTAATAGAGCAGGCACCCGAGTGGACAGACCCCAAAAATGTAACCGTTCCATCCGCCGCTTGAGCCACGGACATCGACCCCAGCAGCAGCCCGATAGACAACAGTGCAGTTTTCATTTTGGTTTTCATTTGCAAGTACTCACACAGTCATTAAGTGTCATAGAAAAACCCTGTCGCAGTGGTGCGCAAGGCTGGTTAAGCACGCAACGAAGAGGGTGTAACGCCTGATTAAAGCTCGGCAAAAAGTTCGAATCACACTGTGCCGTGTGAAAAGTTTTTCCAACTATTTGCATTGCAAATCATGACCCGTTCGAAGCCAGGTAAGTTTCTATTTCAGACTTGAAAATGTAAGCCGGGAGATTCGCTTAATGACGTAGCCTTGACACATCAATACACATAGGAAAGTTATGGCTATTTGCCAAAACTTTCAAAACAGCCGTAGGAAGTAGACTACGAGGAGGTTAATGAGAATATTTTATTGTCGGATAGGTATGTAAGAACAGGATTACATAGTTTAAAAAACAATGTACTTACTCAAGTAAAGCAACTAGCGAATTGGAGAGTGCCACGAGGCGTGGAGGACCGTCTGTCGGGAGCCATTGCACAGCCTGTAAGATATATCTTAAGTTATATCTTAAGTTATATCTAGACACACACAGAGGCTCCTACCATGCGAGACCATCCTCACCAGCGCGACGGCTTTGACCCCCGCGCAGGTCGCGGTCGCGGCCCCCGGGTGTTTGCACCCGGTGATTTGAAACTGTTGCTGCCGGCCCTGATCGCCGAACAGCCCTGCCATGGCTACGACCTGATCCGCCAGATCGAAAGCCTGTTCGACGGCGCCTATACCCCAAGTCCCGGCGTGATTTACCCCACCCTGACCTTTCTTGAAGAGAGCGATCTGATCCAGGGCGACGCCGACGGCGGAAAAAAACGCTACACAATTACCGATGCCGGTCGTCTCTTCCTAAGCGAACAAGCCGTTGCGCTGGAGGGTGTGCGCATGCGCATCGACGTCAGCAAACGCTCATTACGCGGCCACGACCGCCCACCGGAAATTCACGAGGCGGTACACAACCTGCGTCACGCCTTGCATTCGCACCACGGGCGCTGGAGCCCGGAAGAAATCGTTCGTGTCGCGGCGCTGCTCAATCGCACCGCTCAAGCCATTGCCGACGGGAAAGACCAATGAATACGCAAGCTATCCACCGCGTCACCCACGAAATCAAACGTCGTCGCCTGCAAGTGCTGCGGGTAGTCGATATCACCCCACGCATGCGCCGCGTCACCTTCGGCGGGCCGGAACTGGCGGGGTTTATCAGCCTGGGCAGCGACGACCACATCAAACTGCTGTTCCCGCAGAACGCCGCCGAACAGGCCGCACTCGAAAGCCCGACCTTCAACATCAAGGGTGAAGGACCGCAACCGGCCATGCGTGACTACACGCCGCGTCGCTTTGACCTGAGCATCGGCGAGCTGGATATCGACTTCGTGCTGCACGGCGACGGCCCTGCCTCCACATGGGCCGAGCAAGTGCAGGTAGGCCAACACCTGTACATCGGCGGGCCACGCGGTTCGATGATCGTGCCGGATATCTTCGACAGCTACCTGCTGATCGGCGATGAAACCGCACTGCCCGCCATCGCGCGCCGCCTGGAAGAATTGCCGGCGGGCCGCAAGGTACTGGCCGTGATTGAAATCGCCAATGTGGCGGAACAGCAAGCCCTGCAAAGTGCCGCCGATGTGGACGTGATGTGGGTGGTGCGCGGCCAGGATGACCTGCTCGACACCGTACGCACACTGACGCTGCCGAGCGGCGCGCTATACAGCTTCGTCGCGACTGAAACCAAGCTGTCGCGCCAGGTGCGGCGCGTGCTGCTGGACACGCACAAGGTCAATGAAGAGTTCCTCAAGGCCGTGGGTTACTGGCGCGCCGAAGGCAGCGAAGAAGACTAGAACCTCAAGCACGCTGAAGACTCAATGTGGGAGCTGGCTTGTCGGACCGCCGAACCGCTGCGATGGCATCAGCTGGGTATGCCTGATGTACCGAGGTGCCTGCATCGCAGGCAAGCCAGCTCCCACAGAAAAGCAGTTCTGCTCCTGATCTGTTTTTGCCCTGCTTTTGCTTCAACCACTCAGGTCGGCTACCAGGCCGCCGTGCTCTGCTCTTGATCTGCTGTTGATCTTGATCTGACAGGCCCCGTTAACCACGATGGCCGAACGCAGGCTTGAATCCGTGGGTAACCCGGCAGGACGCCGGGTTAGCCGCACTGGGCCAGGGATGGCCCATTGCGGCGGCCCACGGATTCAAGCCGGAGTGCGGGCATGCCGAGCCTGGGCGAGGCACCGAGTGGTGGGGCAAAGCGTTTTTTGGTTACTTTTTTAGACGTTTTGTAAAAAAGTGACCCGCCGTAAGGGCGGAACCCTAAGCAGCCGTTACCGCAGCAACGGATATGTACTCAATCTACCCCCCCACAGACTTAAAGCGACACAAAGAGTTGCGTAGATACCTATGCTGCGCGACGGCAATGAATGGCGGTGACGGATGGTGGGTGAAGACAGTTGCTCCCACATTAGTTCGTCGGCGACTTCAGGCATTTATCCAACCCCACCACCGCCACTGCAATCACGATGAACCCCGCCAGAATCCCCCCGGCATTCGCAAACACTTGTGGATAACCGAGGCTGTCCACATCAATGAACGGGTACTGATATTGCCCGAGCAGATGCCCGCGCAATAGCACATAAGCGAAGTACACCAGCGGGTAGATCACCCACCCGGCAATGTGTTTGAGGCGCAACGTGCCCTTGGGCACATATCGCCACCAGTAGATTAAAAACAGCACCGGCATCACGTCGTGCAGCAATTCGTCGGCGATAAATTGAAAGCCTGCGGGGCTCCACAAATGCCGCAGCAGCAGGTTGTACGCCAGGCTCACCACGACGATGCTCGCAGCAATCCCACTACTGACGTTGGGTGCCAGGAAAAACCGCTTCGCGGCTGAATCCCGACTGACCAGCGCATAGCTCAACACCACCACGACCAAGGTGTTGGTGAGCACGGTGAAGAAACTGAAAAAGTTGATCAGCCCGCCCAACAGGCTGGCGCCGGCGTCCCAGCGTGAATAGAAAATAAGGTATTGCTGAATCGCCAGCCCCGCCCAACCAGCCAGCGCCGCAACCGCGGCAAAGCGCTTCATCGGCTCAGTCCAGCGGGCGTTTGGTGCGCATCAGCTTGACGTACAAGCTTTCGACTTTCTCCCGCGCCCACGGAGTTTTGCGCAGGAACGTCAGGCTCGACTTGATGCTCGGGTCGCTCTTGAAGCAGCGGATATCAATACGTTCGGCCAGGCCGCTCCATTCGTAATGTTCCACCAGGGTGGTGAGGACGTGCTGCAGAGTCACGCCGTGGAGCGGGTCGTTGCTTGTCGCGGTCATGCCGGGCCTTTTGCAAAAAGAGGAAACACAGCCGCGCACCTTAGCCGACGGGGCGTACAGGTGGAAGCACCGCATTGAATATAGACCCTGAGGAAAAGTTCCCCTTTTCAGCCAAAAAAGAGATGTTATATTGTAACCATAGTTATCAAAAGTAACGCTTTCGATACCGTTTTAAGCCTTCTCTTTTTTGTGCCGTTTTACCAAGGAATGTTCGATGTCCCTCTCCTCTCTCTGGCGCTTGACCCCGCTTGCCGCCGCCCTGCTGATCTGCTCTGAAGCCCACGCCCTTGAGCTGCAACCCCAAGTCATTACCGGCAACCCGCTGGGCAGCGAACAACTCGCCTCGCCCACCACCGTGCTGGAAGGCGATGACCTGACACTGCAACAAAAAGGCAGCCTCGGCGAGACCCTGAACAAGCAGCCGGGTGTGTCGTCGTCGTACTTTGGCCCAGGTGCCAGCCGGCCGATCATTCGAGGCCAGGATGGCGACCGCATTCGCATTCTGCGCAACGGCGTGGGCGCGTTGGATGCGTCGTCGCTGTCCTACGACCATGCGGTGCCGTTGGACCCGGTCAACGTCGAGCGTATTGAAATCGTGCGTGGCCCGGCCGCGCTGTTGTATGGCGGCAGCGCGATTGGCGGCGTGGTCAACACGTTCGATAACCGCATCCCCACCGAAGCCATCGAAGGCATTCACGGTGCGGGTGAATTGCGCTATGGCGGCGCCGACACTACCCGCAGCAGCGCCGGCAAACTGGAAGCCGGCAACGGCACCTTCGCCCTGCATCTGGACGCCAATGCGCGGGCATTCAACGACCTCAAGATCCCAGGTTTTGCCCGCAGCCGCCATGCCCCGGAAACCGAAGCCGGCCCCGGCAAGAATGGCCGCCTGGGCAACAGCGACGGGCGCCAGGACGGCGGCGCCGTGGGCGGTTCCTACACCTGGGACGACGGTTATGCCGGGCTGTCCTACAGCAACTACGACGCCAACTACGGCTCACCCGCCGAACAGGACGTGCGCATCCGCATGAAGCAGGATCACTACGCCTTTGCGTCCGAGATCCGCAACCTGCAAGGTCCGTTTACCTCGGTAAAACTCGACGCGGGCTACACCGACTACGAGCACCGCGAAATCGAAGGCGGCGAAACCGGCACGATCTTCAAGAACAAGGGTTATGAGGCGCGCGTTGAAGCCCGCCACCAACCGCTGGGCCCATTCGATGGCGTGGTGGGCGCACAAGTGACCCGTAACGAGTTTTCGGCACTCGGCGAAGAAGCCTTTGTGCCACAGACCGATACCAACGCCGGCGCGTTGTTTATCCTCGAAGAAATGCAGGCCACCGAGCGCCTCAAACTCAGCCTCGGCGGGCGCCTGGAACATACGAACATCGACCCGAACGCCAAGGGCAATGCGCGCTTTGCAGGCGCCGACAAATCCAAGGACTTCACCGCCGGCAGCCTGTCCTCCGGCGCGGTCTACACCCTCACGCCGATCTGGTCGCTGGCCGCAACCTTGGGCTACACCGAACGCGCGCCGACCTTCTACGAGCTGTATGCCAACGGCGCCCACGTCGCTACCGGCACTTACGAGTTGGGCGACGCCAACCTGAAGAAAGAAAAAGCCGTGTCCAGCGACCTCGCGCTGCGCTTTGACAACGGCACCCACAAGGGCAGCTTTGGCGTGTTTTATAGCCGCTTCTCCAATTACATCGGTTTGTTGGGCACAGGTCGTACGCTCAACGATGAAGGTGAAGAAGACGCAGGTGGTATTCCTGAGTACACATACTCCGGCGTACGGGCACGTTTCGCCGGCTTCGAGGCCCAGGATCACTGGAAACTTGGCGAAGGTGTCTACGGCAAATTCGCCTTGGAGCTGTCGGGGGATTACACCCGCGCCACCAACCTCGATACGGGTGAAGCCTTGCCACGCATCGCGCCCCTGCGCTTGAACAGCGGTTTGCTGTGGGAACTGGACCGCTGGCAAGCGCGGATCGACGTGGAACACGCGGCGGGCCAAGGGCGTGTGCCGAATAACGAAAGCGGCACCGATGGCTACACCACGCTGGGCGCAAGCGCGGGTTATCGCTTCAATGTCGGTGACAGCCAGTGGCTGGCGTTCGTCAATGGCGAAAACCTGACCAACCAGACCGTGCGCTACGCCAGCTCGATCCTGCGCGATATCGCGCCGGCGCCGGGACGCAGTGTGCAGTTTGGTATACGCACCACCTTCTAAAAAACACCGAAAATCCCCTGTGGGAGGGGGCTTGCTCCCGATGACAGTGTGTCAGTCGACCTATTCATGGCTGACCCACTGCTATCGGGAGCAAGCCCCTTCCCACATTTGTTTTGCAGCGACACTTAGTCACTGTTACCAAATCTGAAATGATGCATCTTGCGTTTTGCGCTTTCTCTTGGCGCATCCGCGCTTTATCCTTGTCGACAATAAACTGAAACGTTTCACTTCTGCGGTCGACCCCATCTTGCCGAAATCTTCCTTCTTCCAAGACAGCGCTGTCTTAAACCGACCTGCGCCTGGGGATAAATCGTCCGCCTGTGGATAAGCCCCCTGTCCCCAGAAATACCAAAAATAACGCTGAACCAAGCCCGCGCCGAATCGTCATCTACAGTGAAGCACGGGGTTACATAATTCCAACGTCACGGAGAAACACACTATGAGCACTGATGGTGCTTCAAGCCCAAGCCGCCTGCTGCCCAGGTTGCTAGGCGTCTTGCTGCTGATCATGGGGCTGGCCTTGCTGGCCGGCGGCGTCAAGCTGAGCATGCTCGGCGGGTCGCTGTACTACCTGCTGGCCGGTATCGGCATCGCCCTCACCGGCGTTTTGCTGCTGGCTACCCGCCGCGCTGCGCTGGGCCTGTACGCACTGGTGCTGTTCGCCAGTACCGTGTGGGCACTGTGGGAAGTCGGCCTGGATTGGTGGCAGCTGGTGCCGCGTCTGGCCCTGCTGTTCGCGCTGGGCATCGTCTTGCTGCTGCCGTGGTTTCGCCGTCCGTTGCTGCGTGGTCAACCCGCGCCACTGGGCACTGGCGCACTGAGCGTGGCCGTGGTGCTGGCCGGCGCTGCCGCCCTCGCCAGCCAATTCACCAACCCGGGTGAAATGGTCAAGACCGGTCAACTGGACCGTGACGCCGTGCCTGGCATGGCCAGCGCCGCACCGACCCAGGCCGATGGCGACTGGAACTCCTATGGCCGTTCCGCTTTCGGTGATCGCTACTCGCCCCTGGCGCAGATCACCCCGGAAAACGCCCACAAGCTCGTACCGGCGTGGACCTATCGCACCGGCGACATCCCTGGCCCAGGCGATCCCGGTGAAACCACCGCAGAAAACACCCCGCTGAAAGTCAACGGCATGCTCTACGTGTGTACGCCGCACAGCCAGGTGATTGCCCTGGACCCGGACACCGGCAAGGAAATCTGGCGTTTCGACCCGAAGATCAGCACCGAAGGTGCCGCGAACTTCAAAGGTTGGGCGCACATGACCTGCCGTGGCGTGTCGTATCACGATGACGCTGTCTACGCCTCCGAGCAGAGCCCTACCGGCAGCGCCAGCGCCGCGCCTGTCAGCGCCGTCTGCCCGAAACGCATTTTCGTACCGACTGCCGATACTCGTCTGATCGCCCTGAACGCCGACACCGGCAAGATGTGCGAAGACTTCGGTGACAAAGGCCAGGTCGACCTGCGTGCCAATATCGGCAGCTTCGCTCCAGGCGGTTACTACTCCACTTCGCCACCGGCCGTGACCAAGAACCTGGTCGTGATCGGCGGTCACGTGACCGACAACGTTTCCACCGACGAGCCTAGCGGCGTAATCCGCGCGTTCGACGTACACACCGGCAAGCTGGTGTGGAACTGGGACAGCGGCAACCCGGACGACACCACCCCGTTGGCCGAGGGCAAGACCTACACGCGCAACTCGCCGAACATGTGGTCCATGTTCAGCGTCGATGAAAAACTCGGCATGCTGTACCTGCCGATGGGCAACCAGATGCCCGACCAATATGGCGGCGACCGTACTGCGGACTCCGAGAAATACAGCGCTGGCCTGACCGCTCTGGACATCGACAGCGGCCATGTGAAGTGGACCTTCCAGTTCACTCACCACGACCTGTGGGACATGGACGTGGGCGGCCAGCCTAGCCTGATCGACATCAAGACCGCTGACGGCGTCAAGCAAGCAGTCATGGCTTCGACCAAGCAAGGCAGCATCTACGTGCTGGACCGCAGCAACGGCAAACCCGTGGTGCCGATCAATGAAGTCCCTGTACCGCAAGGCGCAGTGGCCGGCGATCACACCTCCCCGACCCAACCGAAGTCCGACCTGAACTTCATGCCGCCGCCGTTGAAAGAACGCGACATGTGGGGCGTGACCCCGTTTGACCAGATGCTGTGCCGGATCGATTTCAAATCCATGCGCTACGACGGCCCGTTCACGCCGCCATCGCTGCAAGGTTCGATCGTTTACCCGGGTAACTTCGGCGTGTTCGACTGGGGCGGCATTTCGGTTGACCCGGTACGTCAGATTGCTTTCGTGAACCCGAGCTACATGGCGTTCAAATCGAAACTGATCCCGGCTGCCGACATCGCCAAGCAAGGCCCTCGCGTCAGCGAAACCCAAGGTGTACAGCCAAACAAAGGCGCGCCGTACGGCGTGATCCTCGAAGCACTGCTGTCGCCTCTGGGCCTGCCGTGCCAGGCACCGGCGTGGGGTTATGTGGCAGCGGTCGACCTGACCACCCACAAAACCATCTGGATGCACAAGAACGGCACCGTGCGCGACAGCTCGCCGGTTCCAATCCCGCTGACCATGGGCGTGCCTAGCCTGGGCGGTACATTCACCACCGCCGGTGGCGTGTCCTTCCTCAGCGGCACCCTCGACCAGTACCTGCGTGCCTATGACGTGAAAAACGGCAAGCAACTGTGGGAAGGCCGCCTGCCTGCAGGCGCGCAAACCACACCGATGACCTACACCGGCAAGGACGGCAAGCAGTACGTGCTGGTCATGGCTGGCGGTCACGGCTCGCTGGGCACCAAGCAGGGTGACTATGTGATGGCGTTCAAACTGCCGGATTAAGCATTACCGGTGGTAAAACCAAGGCGGCTACCTGATGGGTAGCCGCCTTTTTTGTGCCTGTCGCGAGCGACCTGTGGGAGGGGGCTTGTTCCCGATGGCGGTGTACCCGTTGTCGATGCTTCCACTGACACACCGCTTTCGGGAGCAAGCCCCCTCCCACAGGGTTCAGGTGGTGTTCAGAAGATCGGGTTTACAAGGCAACACGCTCACGCAGCATCCACATTTCAAATGCCATGGCATTCAACGGCCGGCTGATCAGGTAACCCTGTGCGGTGTCGCACTTCCACTGTTTGAGCAGCTTCAGGCTGGGCTCGAACTCCACCCCTTCCGCCACCACCTTGAGCCCCAGGTTGTGGCTCATTTCGATGGTCGATCGCACGATCACGCCATCACCGCTGGTGCTGTCGAGGTTGCGGATGAAGGATTGGTCGATCTTCAACTCCTGCACCGGCAAGCGCTGCAATTGCGCCAGCGACGAATAGCCCGTGCCGAAGTCATCCACCGACAGGCTGATGCCGCAGCCGCGCAGTTGCTCCAGTACGCTGAGGGCCTGTTGCGGGTTGTGCATGATCGCGCTTTCAGTGATTTCGAAAATCAAGTGCTCGGCCGATACGTTGTAGTGCATCAACAAGGCGGTGACGCGAATAGCCAGGTCATCATCCGCCAGGTCATCCACCGAAATATTCACCGACAGCTGCAGGTGCAAACCACGTTGCGCCCATTCGGCCATTTGACGAATAGCCTCCTCGATCGCCCACAGGGTCAAGGCCCCCATGCTGCCGGTGCGCTCGGCCAGGGGAATGAATTCGGTGGGTGACACCTGGCCGAGGGTCGGATGCTGCCAGCGCAGCAGGGCTTCCGCCTGACGCACATGACCATCAACCAGATCGAGTTTGGGCTGATAACAGAGGAACAACTCGCCCTCGACCACTGCGCGGCGCAAGTCGCGAATCAGCGTGATCTGGCGCAGATGAGCCAGGTCGCGGTCCAGTTGGTAGACCTGCAAGTACCCGGGCAAGCTCGCCGCATCATGCCGGGCAATGGCCGCGCGGCTGATCAGTTCTTCCACCTGCTGGCCGTCGGCGGGGTAAGCCGCGATGCCGATGCTCACTTCATGGCGCACTTCATCATTGCCGATACGCTGGGGCTCGGTGAGCAGCCCATAAAGGCGGTCGGCACGCGCCACGGCGCAGTCGATCTCAGTGTTTTCCAGCAACAGCAAAAATTCACTGCCGGCGATGCGCGCCGCGGTGTCGCTGGGCAGCAGGCTCATGGACAGGCATCGGCTGGCTTCGCGCAGCATTTCTTCGACGCCCTGCGGGCCGAAGCCTTCGTTGATCACCCGGTAGTTTTCAATCCCCAGGTACACCAACACCACCGGCCGCCGTGCACTGATCGCGCTGCCCAGGCGCTCCATGGCCAGGGCGCGATTGGGCAATCCAGTGAGCGGGTCATGCAGGGCGTTGTGGGCCAATTGGCGCTCGCGCACGGCGATTCCGCTTTGCATGGCGTTGAATGCACGGGCCAACACGCCGAACTCGTCGTGGCTGCGCACCTGCACCGGCGTGTGGTAGTCACCGGCACCAATCCGTTCCGCCGCTTGCACCAGGGCGTTGAGCGGGCGTGACACACGTCGCGCCAGGAACAACGCGCCCGCCAGCGACACGAGCAACACCGCCAGGGCGATCCCCATAAACTGCTGGTCCAGCGGCGCAAAGGATTCCAGCGCATGGTCCAGCGGGCTTTGCAGCAATACGCGCACCTCGTCGCCATCGCCGGTATTGGCCAGCGGCAGTACCTGGCTGAGCACCCGTTGCCCATAAAACAGATTGATCCGGGCTTCAGGGGTCAGGGGCGCCTCGTGCAGTGTATGGATGATCGCAGCCTGGTAGGCCTCAGGCTGGGTACTGAACAACTGGCCGACGCGGCCGTCCTGCACGCCGAGGAACGACAGCTCTAGGTTGCTCATGGAACGCAGTTCGTTGGCGAACAGCTTGTCCATGGGAAAGCCCATGACCACGCGGGCAATCGGCAGCGGGTCGAGCACTTCGTCCTGCACCAGCAAATAGGGCTGGCCGTCCATGGCAACGATGAGCATTTGCAAGCCACTGCGTCGCGCATGACGCAATGCCTCGACATAAGGAAACGGCTGGCCGCCCGTCAGTTCAGGCAAGGTGCTGACCATCACCGTGCCATCCAGGCCCAACACAAACACTTCCGTTGAGTGAATGCCGGGGCCATGCCGACGCAGCGCAGCCCGAATCGATTCGGCCTTGCCTTCAATCACCGCTTGCTTGAACGGGCCATCGACGGTGAGCCAGTCCAGCCCGTATTGCAGGCGGCGCCCGCGCAGGTCCAGCAAGCGCTCGAACACCTGGATGCCGGCAGTGAGTTGCACTTGGGCCTGGTTTTCCACCGCACGGGTGGTGGCGACCTTGACCGCGAAGTAAGTAGCGGCCACGACCACCAGTAGCAATAGCGCCAACACCCCGGCAATGCGGGTCTGGAATGTGTGGCGCCACTGCATTGCCGTGCCCTCCGGCAGCATTCGCCTCTCTGTGCCACTGCGTTCATTTGTCATACGCATCCCTGGCGGCGGCTGGTTCGGCGTCAAAAAAATATCCATTTTTATTGAATATTTGGTTTAAGCAGATTAGCTGGGACTTGGGATAAGTACACCTAACAAACACTGGAACTGTTGCGTCACATTATTGACAGCCAGGCATTAGCTGAACTAAGCGCTGCGGGCGCGCATGAAGTCCCCCCACCGGCGCACCAGATAGTTATGCTCATCCATCACCGAGTTCCACACCGCGATGTGCCCCATGCGTTGCTCATACGAGCCGCCATCCCGTACTTCACCGATGTCGATCAACGGCAAGCCATCGCTGCCCGGTAACTCTTCGCGCGCGGGCTTGCCGGCGTACCAGTAATCCCACTCGGCACGGCTCAAATGATCGCGCGTGCGCGCGGGGTTGCCGATGTAGTAACCCTGGCGCGCCATTACCGCCCCTGGCCAGCCGGACAACCACCAATTCAGGTAGGCATACGCCGCGTCCAGCACCGGCCCCTGGGCATGGCGCGACAACGACAAGCCACCAAACCAGGCGCGATAGCCTTCGCGAGGCACCGCCAGCCGATACTTCACACCGGCCCGGTGCAGGCGCATCAAGGTCGGCGACCACAGGCTCTGGATATCGATGCTCGGGCTGAGCATCAACTGCGCCGCCTCCTCATCGTCCGACCAGAACGCCGCAAAGTGCCCTTCCTTCTGCTTGCGCACCAGAATATCGGCCAGCACATCGATCTCCTCGATGCTCATATTGCCGACGTCCTTGAACTGCGCCAGCCCCGCGCCCTGCACCGCCAATGCGGCATCCAGCGCGCCGATGGCCGCGTCACTTTGCAGCGCGGTGCGCGCGCGCCAGGCCGGGTCGAGCAGCCAGCCCCAGCTTTCATTGCCGTGGCTGAAGCCTTCAGGCAAACGCTCGGGACGATAGGCAAAGCTGTCAGCATTGTGGGTCAGCGGCAGCATGCTGATGCGCTCGGTCACAGTGCTGCCGAGGCTGCCGTCGTGCTGCACGAACAGGCGTTCACTGGGCACGCTGCCGCTGCCCAGGCGATCATTGGCCGACAACCGACCGCGCTTGGGCAAGTCATTGATCTCGTGCCACAGCGCGATACGCCGCGTGTCGATTGGCTGGATCGCCCGCGCCGGCCACACAAAGTCAACGTTGTGAAACCATTGGTCGTACAGGTCGTAGCTCTCGGGCTGCATCACCGCGATGCGTTGGGCCTGCGCCACATCGTGCACCTGGTAGACCAGGCGAATGCCCAGTTCCTGTTCGGCGCGCACGCGCAGGCATTCGAGCAAGGTCACGGACGTACCGAGGACACGCAAGGTGATCATGCTGCGAACCGCCGCGAGAACACGTCAAAGGAGCGGCGTAGCAGCGCCGGGTCGAGGCCGCGCAGGATAAATACCAGCCGTGATTGGCGGTCGGTGCCTGGCCACGCTGGCAAGTGGACCGGGGCATGCAGGCAGTGCTGCACGCCATGAATGACGATGGGGGCCGAGCCTGCGTTCACGTTAAGCAGTCCTTTGACGCGAAGGATTCGTTCGCCGTGGCATCTTAGCAGCATCGACAACCAGACCCCGAAGCCAACCCAGTCCAGCGGCTGTTCGAAAGTCAGGCAGCACACCTGCGCGGCGCCGTGGGTCGCTGTGGTGGTTTGATGCAATTGCCAGCGGCTGACTTCAACGGCAGGCTCGGCGCTGCGCAAACCTTCGCCAAGCAGCAGTTGGTCGCCGCTGTGAATATCCTGGGTATTGAGGATCGGTGTGCCGGCATTCAGCGCCTGCAAATGCGTGCGCAGTGAATCACAGTCGCCGGCGAGGTCCGTCTTGCTGAGCAACAGCCGATCGGCCGCAGCGACCTGCGCCAGCCATTCCGGGTGCAGGCGCTCCTGTAGCTCGGCGTGGCTGGCGTCGACCAGGGTAATCACCAGGCCAATGTGAAAGCGTCCGCGCAGTTGCACATCGTTGTTCACGGTGGCGAGGATCGGCGCCGGGTCGGCAAGGCCCGTGGTTTCCAGGATCACGCGTTTGAACGCCGGGATTTCACCGCGCTCACGACGTTGCAATAAGCCCAGCAGCGCGTCTTTCAACTCGCCACGAATCGAGCAGCACACGCAGCCGCTGGGCAGCAACACCGTGTCCGGTGCGACCTCCTCCACCAGCAGATGGTCAATGCCGACATCGCCGAACTCGTTGATCAACAGCGCCGTGTCGCCGAGGCTTTCGCCTTGTAACAGTCGCGTGAGCAACGTGGTTTTGCCACTGCCGAGGAAGCCGGTGATGACGTTGAGGGCAATGCTCATGACGACTCCAGGTGATCAAGCAAGCGTGGGTCAAGCGGGTCCAGCGGGCGGCCAAGCATGCTTTCTGCCGCCTGCCAGAGTGGGTCCAGACCACTCGCCAACGCTTGCTTGCCAGTGGCGCCCATCAGCAGGTAAGAAGCGCCCTGAAAGTCTTCGACCTTGAGCCGGAACACCGCCAGCACCTGGTTGATCGCCGCGATGCGGCGCAGGCGTTCACGGCGTCTTGGCAGCTCATCGCCCAAAGGGTCGCTCCAGTGCAGGTCTTCACCGAGCAATCCACAAAGTCCGCACATGGCTACACCTCACTCATGGCATGACATCGCCGGAGTTCGGGCCCAGGGTCTGGCCGACGAACAGATTGCCGCCAGGCTCACTGGCCAGCAGCACGGCGGTGGGCGCGACTTCGTCCGCCAGGCCGAAGCGGCCCAAGGGCAACTCGGCGGCCTTGGCGCGTTTCCAGTCGTCGCTGATGCCGCCCACCAGCGGCGTTTCAATCGGGCCGGGCGCGATAGCGTTGACCAGCACATTGTCCTTGGCCACTTCCAGCGCGAGGGACTTGGTGAAACCAATTACCCCGGCCTTGGCGGCGGCATAGTGGGTCAGTTCGGCACCGCCCTTGATACCCAGTTGCGAGGCGACATTGATGATGCGGCCCCAGCGCTGCGCAAGCATGTGCGGCAATGCGCGCTGGCTGGCGACGAACACGCTGGTGAGGTCGACGCGCAGCATGTCGTTCCACATTTCGATGGACAGGTCGACGCAGCGCGCCTGGGTCAGCATGCCGGCGTTGTTGACCAGGATATCGATGCCGCCGAAGTGTTCGACGCAGCGGTCGACACTGGCCTGGGCACCTTCGACGGTGCCGACGTCAGCCAGGCATTCGAAGACCTCGGCGCCGAGGTTGCGGCAGGTAATGGCGGTTTCGGCGAGGCTGGCGGCGTTGCGGTCGGCCAACAGCAGCCGCGCGCCTTCGGCGGCGTAGGCACGGGCGATGGCGGCACCGATGCCACTGCCGGCGCCGGTAATCACGGCGCGTCGGTGGATGAGTTGGGACATACACAAATCTCCTTAGGTCAATATAGATCCAATGTGGGAGCGGGCTTGCTCGCGAATGCGTCGTGTCAGTCGATGCATCTGTTACTGACCCACCGTCTTCGCGAGCAAGCCCGCTCCCACATTTTCAGACCCAGTCCAGTCAGTCGGGCCAGCGCACGGTCAGGCCGCCGTCGATCACGATGCTCTGCCCGGTCAAATAACTCGATGCCTCACTGGTCAAAAATTGCACCAATGACGCCACTTCATCTGCCCGCCCTACCCGACCCAACGGAATAGCCCGCGCGGCCTTGGCCAACCCCTCAGGCCCCAACGAGTTCTTCGCGTCCAACGACTGCGGCGTCTCGATCAACCCGGGTATCACCGCGTTGCAACGAATCCCCAGCGGCGCCAACTCCACAGCCAGCGAACGGCACAACCCCGGCACGCCCGCCTTCGCCGCCGCGTAATGGCTGTGCTCCTGCCAACCATATACGCCACCGGCAATCGACGAAATCGCCACCAGCGCACCGCCTTCTGTCATGTGCCGGCTCGCCGCACGGAAGGTGCGCATCACCCCCGTCAGGTCGACATTGAGCATCTCGTTCCACAACGCGTCGGTCATCTCCAGCAAGGGCGCGCGGCGCAGCAGGCCGGCATTGGCCACCGCGTAATCCAGACGCCCAAAATGCTGCACGGCTTGCTCGGCCAGGGCGTCCACCGAGGCGGTATCGCCCACGTCCAGCGCCAGCATCAGGCACTCGCCGCCAGCCTGTTGCACCAGCGCTACGGTGGTGTGCGGGTCATGCGGGTCGGCCGGGTAATACCCGCCCACCACCGCTACGCCGTTACGTGCATAGGCCACGGCCAGGGCTTGGCCGATGCCGCTGGCGGCACCGGTAATCAGGGCAACTTTACGGCTCATCTGAAACTCCTTACTGAACGGTTTCCGGACGCACATGGCGTGCGGCAAACATCAGGGCGCCGGACAAGAAGCACGGCAGCGCACCGAACCACAGCGCGGCAGTCTGCCAATCACTGCCGGCGGACAACACCTGGGTGGCGCCAAAGCCTGCGACGACCGCGCCAATCGGGCCCATGGCATGGATGATCGCGCCACCGGTGGCGCGGATGCTGGTGGGGAAACTTTCGCTGATGAAAAACAGCGCCGCCGAGTACGGCCCGATCAGAAAGAACAGGCCCAGGCTGTACAGCCCGACCACCGTCGGCATATTGCTTGGGCCAAACAGCATCCCGGCAAAGGCCAGGCCGCCGAGCATCCAACCCAGGCCGATCACGTTGCGACGGCCGATCTTGTCGCCCATCCAGCCGTGAGTCAGGTAGCCGCAATAACCCACCAGGTTGGAGAGCACGAGGATGATCAGCGAGTTCTCGAACGAGACGTGGTGCACGCTGACGATTACCGATGTGCCGAGCACGCTGAACACCTGGATCGCCGCCCAGTTGAGCAACAGCGCAGCGCCGATTACCAGGGTTGCGCGGCGAGCCGGGCCACGGAACGCAGCTTTGAGGCCGGCTTTACTGTGCTCGTCATAGTCCACACCGTAGGTCACGGCGACGTTTTGCGCTTCGGTCACCGCGCCGCTTTTACGCAGCTCGCTGATGCGTTGGTGAATCTGGAACTGGGGGCTCTCCTTGAGCTTGCGCGCCATGATCGCAATCACGATGGCCGGGATCGCGGCAAAGATGAAGCAACCCTGCCAGCCGATGATCGGCAGCAACAGCGCAGTCAAACCGGCAGCGATCAACGCACCAACCGGCCAGCCGCCCTGCACCAGGCTGTAGATAAAGCCACGGCGCTTGGTCAGTCGCGGATCTTCCGAGGCGCCATACAGCTCGCTCAGATACGTGGCGTTGACGGTTTCCTCGGCATACCCCAGGCCACCCAACGAGCGGATCAGAATCAGCGGCGACTTGCCCCACGCCCCGCCAATCGCGGTCAGTGCCGAGCACAGCGCAGAACCGGCCACGGTGAAAATAATTCCTTTGCGCCGCCCCAACTTATCGACGACGGGGCCAATGGCAAAGGCGACCACCGCCGTGCCCACCGCCACCCAGGTCGCGATTTCAGCTTGCTCCACTTCACCCCAGCCAAAGTGCCGGCCGATTTCCGGCAGCAAGGTGCCGAACAGGATGAAGTCATACACCGCAAACACCCAGGCGAAAAACGCGATCCAGGTGGCGAAGCGCACTTCCCGGGACGTCAATTGCCGGGGTTTCCAGCCAGTCAGGTCAAGCTTGTTATAGATGGACATAAATCGCGCCTCGAGGGTGGGTGGCCGCTTCAGTAGGGGTCAGGAACGGGGTTGACGGCGGATAAAGTCGTCGGCGATTTCGTCGAACGTGACGAAGCGCACGCCGGCATGGCTCTGGATGTGTTCGATCAAGCGCTCGAGCATCAACAGCACTTGCGGGCGACCGGACACGTCGGGGTGGATGGTCATGGTGAACACGGCATGTTCGTGTTCGCGGTAGACCCAGTCGAACTGGTCGCGCCACATTTCTTCGAGATGGCGCGGGTTGACGAAGCCGTGGCTGTTGGGGGCTTTTTTGATGAACATCATCGGCGGCAGGTCGTCGAGGTACCAGTTGGCCGGGATCTCCACCAGGTCGGTTTCTTCGCCGCGCACCAAAGGTTTCATCCAGGTGTCGGGGTGCTGGCTGTAGTCGATCTTGGTCCAGCTGTCGCCCTTGCGCACGTAGTAGGGGTGGAAGTCGTTGTGCATCAGGCTGTGGTCGTACTTGATGCCTTTTTTCAGCAGCAGTTCGTTGGTGACCTTGCTGAATTCCCACCACGGGGCGACGTAGCCGGTGGGGCGTTTGCCGGTGACCTGGGTGATCAGTTCGATGGACTTATCGAGGACGATTTCTTCCTGCTCGGCGGTCATCGCAATCGGGTTTTCGTGGCTGTAGCCATGCACGCCGATTTCGTGACCGGCGTCAGCCACCGCCTTCATCTGCTCCGGGAAAGTTTCCATCGAGTGGCCGGGGATAAACCAGGTGGTGCGCAAACCGTAACGTTCGAACAGTTTCAGTAAACGCGGCGCACCGATTTCGCCGGCGAACAGGCCGCGGGAAATGTCGTCCGGCGAGTCTTCACCGCCGTAGGAACCGAGCCAGCCGGCGACGGCATCAACGTCGACGCCAAATGCACAGAGAATGTCTTTAGCCATGGTATGTCTCCTTAAATTGTCAGTACGGATTCGACGGACAACGCAGCGCGCAGCAGGCGTGCGTCTTCCCCCATCGGGGCGCTGAGCAGCAGCCCGGTGGGCAGGCCCAGGGCATCACGGCCGCTGGGCAAGGTAACGCCGGGCATGTCCAGCAAACTGCCGGGCATGGTCAGGCGCAGGGTGGCGAGGTTGGTGCGCACGAACAGCTCGTCGTCGGCCTCAAGCGGTGCCAACGCCGGCGCGACATGGGCAACGGTCGGGGTTATCAGGAGGGCGCCGTCGAGGTCGTCGATCAGCTGTTGTTGCAGGTGCCGGCGCGCATCGATCAGGTGGATTAATTGGCTGGCCGGCAATGAACGTGCGGCTTCTAAGCGACGGCGCACACGTGGGTCGAGTTGTTCGGCGTCGCGGCTGTCGAGCAGGGTTTGATGCAGGGCGAAGGCTTCGAAGGCGCCGAGCCAGCCGTGGTGCTTGATCAGGTCCAGGGCGGCCTGAAAAGTCGCTGACGGGCGCACCTCGATCAGTGCACCGGCGGCCCTCAATTGGTCCACCGCGCGCAGCAGGTTATTGCGCACAGCAGGTTCAACGTCTTCCAGCGCGCCTTGCTCAAGCACGAAGCGCTGGCCCTTGAGGCTGCGGGCGATATGGGTTTGCCTGCGGCCGTTGAGCAGGTCGTCGATCGCCAGTGCATCGCGCACGCTGCGGGTCAGTGGGCCGAGGCTGTCGAGGGTGTGCGCCAATGGAAATACGCCGTCGCGGCTGTAGCGTCGGCTGCTGCTGCGGTAACCCACCACACCATTGAGTGCCGCGGGAATGCGGATCGAGCCTGCGGTGTCGGTGCCCATGGCGATCGGCACGATCCCGGCGGCCACGGCGACGGCTGAACCCGATGATGAACCGCCTGGGATGCGCGGTTGATCGCTGCCGTTCGGGTTGTAGGGCGTGCCGAAATGCGGGTTCAAGCCCAAGCCCGAATACGCCAGCTCGCTGAGGTTGGTCTTGCCCACGCTGACCATCCCGGCGCGGCACAACAGCCCCACGCTCGGCGCGTCGAGCAAAGCGGCCGGCGCCGCGCGACGATAGGCGGCGCCGGCCGTAGTAATGCTGCCGGCGACGTCGAACAGGTCTTTCCAGGCCAGCGGTACACCGTCGAACACACTCAAAGGCTGGCCGTCACGCCAGCGCGCAGCGGACGCTTCGGCCTCGCGCCGGGCACGCTCGGCAGTCAGTGAGATAAATACCGTGGGGGCCATGCTCGCGTGCAGGAGTACCTGTTCGAGTGCCTGCACCGGGTCGCTGCGACCGCTGGCGAAAGCCTCGGCCATGGAAGTGGCGTCTGACATCAGGATGAACCTCACAAAACGTACATATTAATAAAATGTACGTTTTATAAAGGCAGCTTTCGTGCCAGTCTGCTATCACTGCCGTTTGTGCGATTTAGCTTAATCGCCAAGAGGTACGGGATAGATAGAGTTGTAGTCAGCCAAAATAGTCAGCAAAAGCGTCTGAACAGGTCGCGATTGAAATAATGTATCTTTTATTAATAAGTACATTTTGGTGCAGAAAAGTAACATTTCTATCCGCAAGGCCCCAAAAAAGTGCCACCGACGTGGCGCGGAGTGACAGGCGCAACTATGAGAGAATCCCCGGCCACCGTCCTACACGCCAAAGAGAACGCGATGAAAGCAGTGTCCGCCTCGGCCTCCCGTTACGCGATGATTCACCAGGTATTGCGTGATGCGATCGTCAACGGCACCGCCCGCCACGGGCTGGTCTTGCTCGAAGCGCCGCTGGCCGAACTGTTCGGCACCAGCCGCGTCCCGGTACGCAAGGCGCTCGACCTGCTGCATGCCGAAGGTTTGATCTGCCGCTTCAACGGTCGCGGTTACCTGATCAACCCCGAAGGCCTGGAAATGGAGCCGCTGCGCCTGCCCTTGAGCCATGCGCACCTGGGCCTCAATGGCGACGACGAACTGGTGGATACGCGGCCGCTGGGCGAGCGGATCGTCGAGGAAATCGGCGCGGCGCTGTCCACGTGTATCGCTTTCGGCCATTACCGCCTGGATGAACAAGCCGCCGCCGACCACTATGGCGTCAGCCGCGCGGTGGTGCGTGAAGCGCTGATGCGCCTGCGCGATCGCGGCCTGGTGGAAAAAGAACCCTACTCGCAGTGGCTCGCCGGGCCGCTGACCGCACGGGAAGTCACCGAAGACTACGAACTGCGCGCCTGCCTGGAACCCGAAGCCCTGCGCCAGAGCGCACCGAACCTCGACCGCGAGATGCTCGAAGCCATGCTGCAGCGCGTGGTGGATGCCCAGCAAAGCCCGCAATGCAGCCTGCACGCCATCGAGCAGATCGAAGATGACTTGCACCAGCGTTGCCTGGCCGGCCTGCAAAACCGCAAGATCGCCGCGCTGATCCGCCAGGGCCAGAGCCCGATGATCATCAGCCGGATTTTCTACCGTTTGCTGGGGATCGGCGCCGATCCAGCCATGCTCGCCGAACATCGCTTGATTCTGGAGCTGTTGCTGCACGGTGCGTTTGATGCTGCGGCACTGAATTTGCGCGAGCATTTGCAGCGAGCACGACAGCGCATGTTGCAGCGCCTGAAGGTTCTGTCGGTATTACCGGAACAGCCCCTGCCCGCCTATCTGCACAAAATCAGCTGAGCGCGCGCGGTTAAGCAGGTGGGTCTGCCAGCCCACTCATCAGTGGCTGATGCACCGCCATCGCAGGCAAGCCAGCTCTCACAGGGTCAAGCGGCGTTTCGAAAATATTATGCAATATGTTGCTATCTCACCCCCGCCATTGAAACCACCGCTGCCCCGCCCCATCTAACCTGCATACTTCCTTATGCAGGTGCCCCATGAGCGACCAGCAAGAATTCCCCGATATCGACCTCAACGACTACGCCGATCCCGAAAACGCTGAACACGAAACCTCTTCCAACACCGGCCTGGCCCTGCCGGGGCAAAACCTGCCGGACAAGGTCTACATCATCCCGATCCACAATCGCCCGTTCTTCCCGGCGCAAGTGTTGCCGGTGATCGTCAATGAAGAGCCGTGGGCCGAAACCCTGGAACTGGTGAGCAAATCCGACCACCACTCCCTCGCCCTGTTTTTCATGGAGACGCCGCCGGAAGACCCGCGCCACTTCGACACCTCAGCCCTGCCGCTGTACGGCACGCTGGTGAAGGTGCACCACGCCAGCCGCGAGAACGGCAAGCTGCAATTCGTCGCCCAGGGCCTGACCCGCGTGCGAATCAAAACCTGGCTCAAGCACCACCGCCCACCGTACCTGGTGGAAGTCGAATACCCGCACCAGCCCACCCAGCCGACCGACGAGGTCAAGGCCTACGGCATGGCGCTGATCAATGCGATCAAGGAACTGCTGCCGCTCAACCCGCTGTACAGCGAAGAGTTGAAGAACTACCTCAACCGCTTCAGCCCCAACGACCCGTCGCCGCTCACCGACTTCGCCGCCGCGTTGACTTCGGCCACCGGTAACGAGTTGCAGGAAGTACTGGACTGCGTGCCGATGCTCAAGCGCATGGAAAAAGTGCTGCCGATGCTGCGCAAGGAAGTCGAAGTGGCGCGCCTGCAGAAGGAAATCTCCGCCGAGGTGAACCGCAAGATCGGTGAGCACCAGCGCGAATTCTTCCTCAAGGAACAACTCAAGGTCATCCAGCAAGAGCTGGGCCTGACCAAGGATGACCGCAGCGCGGACGTCGAGCAGTTCGAGCAACGCCTGGTGGGCAAAGTGCTGCCGACCCAGGCGCAAAAGCGCATCAGCGAAGAGATGAACAAACTGTCGATCCTGGAAACGGGCTCGCCGGAATACGCCGTCACGCGCAACTATCTGGATTGGGCGACCTCAGTGCCATGGGGCGTGTATGGCGAGGACAAACTCGACCTCAAACACGCGCGCAAGGTGCTGGATAAACACCACGCGGGCCTGGATGACATCAAAAGTCGCATCCTCGAATTCCTCGCGGTCGGTGCTTACAAAGGCGAAGTCGCCGGCTCCATCGTGCTGCTGGTCGGCCCGCCGGGCGTGGGCAAGACCAGCGTGGGTAAATCCATCGCTGAATCCCTGGGCAGGCCGTTCTATCGGTTCAGCGTCGGCGGCATGCGCGACGAAGCAGAGATCAAGGGGCATCGCCGCACCTACATCGGCGCCATGCCAGGCAAGCTGGTGCAGGCGCTCAAGGATGTAGAGGTGATGAACCCGGTGATCATGCTCGACGAGATCGACAAAATGGGCCAGAGCTACCAGGGCGACCCGGCTTCGGCGCTCCTGGAAACCCTGGACCCGGAGCAGAACGTTGAATTCCTCGACCACTACCTGGACCTGCGCCTGGACCTGTCCAAAGTGCTGTTCGTGTGTACCGCCAACACCCTGGACTCGATCCCGGGTCCGTTGCTGGACCGTATGGAAGTGATTCGCCTGTCGGGCTACATCACCGAAGAAAAAGTCGCCATCGCCAAGCGCCACCTGTGGCCAAAGCAGCTGGAAAAAGCCGGCGTGTCGAAAAACACCCTGACCATCAGCGACGGCGCCTTGCGCGCGTTGATCGACGGGTATGCACGGGAAGCCGGGGTACGCCAGCTGGAGAAACAGCTGGGCAAACTGGTGCGCAAGGCGGTGGTCAAGCTGCTGGATGAGCCGGACGCGGTGATCAAGATCGGTAACAAGGACCTGGAAAGCTCACTGGGCATGCCGGTGTTCCGCAACGAGCAAGTGCTGTCCGGCACCGGCGTGATTACCGGCCTGGCCTGGACCAGCATGGGCGGCGCGACCTTGCCGATCGAGGCGACGCGTATCCATACGCTCAATCGCGGTTTCAAACTCACCGGGCAATTGGGTGAAGTAATGAAGGAGTCCGCCGAGATTGCCTACAGCTACATCAGCGCCAATCTGAAGTCGTTTGGCGGCGATCCGAAGTTCTTCGACGAAGCCTTCGTGCACTTGCACGTGCCGGAAGGTGCCACGCCCAAAGACGGCCCGAGCGCCGGCGTGACCATGGCCAGTGCGCTGCTGTCGCTGGCGCGTAACCAACCGCCGAAAAAAGGCGTGGCCATGACCGGCGAGCTGACGCTGACCGGGCATGTACTGCCGATTGGCGGGGTGCGTGAGAAGGTGATTGCGGCGCGCCGCCAGAAGATTCACGAGTTGATCTTGCCGGAGCCGAATCGCGGCAGCTTTGAGGAGTTGCCGGAGTATCTGAAGGAAGGCATGACGGTGCACTTTGCCAAGCGCTTTGCCGATGTGGCGAAGGTGTTGTTCTGATAGATCTCTAGCGCCTGAGCCGGCCTCTTCGCGAGCAAGCCCGCTCCCACACTTGACCGAGTACATCCTTTGGAACACGGTCAACATGTGGGAGCGGGCTTGCTCGCGAAAGGGCCAGCCCATTCGCCACAAAATCCCCGCTTGTCACACCTTGTCTCATCTTCGGTTATGCTCGCCCTTCGTCGCCAAACAACGGAGCCTCCATGACCGCTGCCCGCCTGCTTCTCCCCTTGAGCCTTGCCCTGCTGGGCGCCTGCGCCAGTGCCCCCAAGCAAAACGTCACAGTGGACAACCAGAGCGCCTGCCCGCTCCAGCTTAAAACCGGGCAAAACCTGATCCTCACCTTGCCGAGCAACCCTACCACCGGCTACCGCTGGGCCATCCAGGATTCCGCCGGCGGTGTGCTGCGCGCCTTGAGCCCGGAGGTCTACAGCAGCACGGAATCCGGCGTGATAGGCGGCGGCGGCCATTCCACCTGGCGCTTCCAGGCCTTCGCGGCCGGCCAGGGCCGTTTGCGCCTGACCTCCCAGCAACCATGGGAGCCGGAAGCCGAGCCTGCCGAAACCTTCGACTGCGCCATCACGGTGAACTGATATGCCATGGCTGATTCTTGCGTTGATGGGCGCCGGTACCTTTATCTACGGGCTGACCACCCATGCGGCGTTGCTGTGCCTGCTGGTCAAACCCCTGCCGGTACTCGCGCTGCTGGGTTGGCTGCATGATGCGCCGCCCACCGACTATCGTCGCTGGATCAGCCTGGGGCTGATTTTTTCCCTGGTGGGCGATGTCTTGCTGGCCTGGCCGGGTGACCTGTTTATCTTCGGCCTTGGTGCCTTCCTGTTCGCACACCTGGCGTATTTGAAAGCCTATTTCAGCGATTGCCGTCGCCTGGCGGTGTTGCCCTTGGTGTTGGCGCTGGGCGTGGGCGCGATCCTGCTGGGCATCCTGATTTCCCATGGCCTTGGCGACTTGCTGATTCCAGTCGTGGTGTATGCCTTGGTGATCAGCGCCATGCTCTGGCGTGCGCTGGCGCGGCTGGGCAGTGACGTGCCAAAACGTTCGGCGCTGCTGGCGGCAGCGGGCGCGGTGTCGTTCGTGTTTTCCGACACGCTGATCGGCATCAATCGGTTTGTGCTGGCGTTCGAAGCGGCACCGTATTTGTTGATCATCACGTATTGGCTGGGCCAGTGGGGCATCACCGCTTCTGCTTTCCATCAGACAACCCGCGCACACGAGGGCCAACTTGGCTAAAATGCCGGCCTTTCCCCCCTCGTCGCCGGACCAACCGTGAGCAAAGAACCCGATCGCCTATTCGCCCAGCCCCTGCCCCAGGTGCCGGACTTCGCCTTTAACGAGGACGTGGTACGGGTGTTCCCGGACATGATCAAGCGTTCGGTGCCGGGTTACCCGACCATCGTCGAGAACCTCGGCGTGCTCGCGGCGCAATTTGCCCAACCCAACAGCGTGCTCTACGACCTGGGCTCGTCGCTCGGCGCGGTGACCCAAGCCTTGCGCCGCCATGTGCGCACCGACGGCTGCCGGGTCATCGCAGTGGATAACTCGGCGGCGATGGTCGAGCGCTGCCGCGAATACCTCAATGGCCAGGACTCGATGTTCCAGGAGTTGCTGCCGGTCGAGGTGGTCGAGGGCGATATCCTCGCGCTGCAGTTCCAGCCGGCCTCGGTGGTGGCGCTGAACTTCACCCTGCAATTTATTGCCCCCGATGAACGCCTGGCCTTGCTCGGTCGTATCCGCCAGTCGCTACTGCCAGGCGGAGCGTTGATCCTCTCGGAAAAGCTGCGCTTCAATGACCCTGAAGAACACACGCTGCTCACCGACCTGCACATCGCGTTCAAACGCGCCAACGGCTACAGCGAACTGGAAATTGCCCAGAAGCGCAGCGCCATCGAAAACGTCATGAAGCCCGACAGCCTCGAAGAACACCGTGAACGCCTGCTGGCGGCCGGGTTCTCGAAAGTCGTGCCGTGGTTCCAGTGTCTTAACTTTGCCTCGTTGATTGCCTTGCCATGATTGATCTGTCCCCTCTCGCCCGCCATTTGGTCGGCACTCCCCTGGCCGTGTGGGCCCAGGGCCTGCAAGCGCAACTCGATAGCAAAATGGAAAAGGGTCATGGCGACCTCGAACGCTGGCAGAGTGCGTTGGATGCGCTACCGCAGATCCAGCCCAGCCAAGTCGATTTGCTCAATGGCCTGACCCTTGATACCGATTGCGACGACGCCACTCGCGCGCAAATGCACACCGCGCTGATGGGCCTGAGCCCGTGGCGCAAAGGCCCGTTCAACCTGTTCGGCGTGCATGTGGACACCGAATGGCGTTCGGACTGGAAGTGGTCGCGGGTTGCACCGCACCTGGATTTGAAGGGCAAGCGCATCCTCGATGTGGGCTGCGGCAACGGCTACTACATGTGGCGCATGCTCGGCGCCGGGGCCGACAGTGTGATAGGCGTCGACCCGAACTGGCTGTTTTTCTGCCAGTTCCAGGCCGTGCAGCGCTACCTGAACGCGCCAAAGGCCTGGCACTTGCCGTTCCCGTTTGAAGACCTGCCGTCGAACCTGGAAGGCTTCGACACGGTGTTTTCCATGGGCGTGTTCTACCATCGTCGTTCGCCCATTGAGCACTTGCTGGCGCTCAAGGACACCTTGGTCAAAGGCGGCGAGTTGGTCCTGGAAACCTTGGTAGTCGAAGGCGATCAGCAGCAGGTGCTGGTGCCGGAAGACCGTTATGCGCAAATGCGCAACGTGTGGTTCCTGCCGTCGGTGCCGGCGCTGATGCTGTGGCTGCGGCGGGCGGGTTTCAGTGATGTGCGCTGCGTGGACGTGAGCGTAACCACGGTCGAGGAGCAGCGTGGGACTGAATGGATGAAATTTCAGTCGCTGAGTGATTTCCTGGATCCGGATGATCACAGCAAGACGATTGAAGGGCTGCCGGCGCCGATGCGCGCGGTGATTATCGCCAGGAAGTAACCCCAATCTCCCTGAAAAAATGGAGATTCAAATGTGGGAGCTGGCTTGCCGGCGATAGCGGTGTATCAGTCACTGATGAATTGACTGAAAGATAGCTATCGCAGGCAAGCCAGCTCCCACATTGGTGTTCAGTGTTCTTTAGAGCGTGGGTTTGGCTCGACGAGCCTTGAAGAACTCACTCAACACCGTCCCGCACTCCTCAGCCAACACCCCGCCTTCAAACAACACCCGATGGTTGAGAAACCCCTGGGTAAAAAACTGGCCCTGGCTTTGCACGATGCCGGCCTTGGGCTCCAGCGCGCCGTACACCACTCGCGCGATGCGTGAATGTACGATCAGGCCCGCGCACATGCTGCACGGCTCCAGGGTCACATACAGCGTACTGCCCACCAGCCGATAGTTGCTGATCGCTTGCGCAGCGGCGCGAATGGCGACCATCTCGGCGTGGGCGCTGGGGTCGTTGCCGCTGATCGGGCAGTTGAAGCCTCGGCCGATGATTTCACCGTCCTGCACCAGCACGGCACCCACCGGCACTTCGCCAAGTGCCGCGCCTTGGGCCGCAAGGGCCAGGGCTTCGCGCATAAAGTCCTGGTCGCGGCTGCGGTCGATAATCGCGGCGGGGCGAATCTGGCGCATCACGCCACCTCGATGGCGGCCATCAGGCCGGTTTCCATGTGGTCGATTACGTGGCAATGGAACATCCACACCCCCGGATTATCGGCCACCAACGCCACGCGGGCACGTTCATTCTTGCCCAGCAGGTAGGTGTCGGTGAAGTACGGAATCACCTTGTGGCGGTTCGACGCGATCACTTTGAAGCTCATGCCATGCAGGTGGATCGGGTGTTGGTATTGGGTCATGTTCTTCAATTCGAAAATGTAGCTCTTGCCCTTCTCCAGTTTGGCGATCGGGCGGTCGGCGCAGGTCTTGTCGGTGATGTCCCAGGCCTTGCCGTTGATCTGCCACAGGCTTGGCGGCTTGCCGTCATCCACCGACACCGTGCCGACCCACTCGAAATTGAAGTTGAGTTTCTCGGCGTTGGCCAGGTCCGGCTCGGCAATCGGGTTGGCGGGCAACGCCGGTGGCCATTCGGTGGGCGCGTCGGTATTGGCCACCGAGCGAAAGGTGCCCAGACGCACGGGGCCGTTGCGGATCGACAACTCCTCACCCGCAGGCGGTGCCTTGATCGCCAGGCAGATGCGCATGCCCGGGCCCAGCCAATATTCCTTGCCCAATGGGCGTGGTTCGATAGGGTTGCCGTCCAGCGCGTAGATTTGTGCTTCGACATCAGGAATGTTGAGGCGGTAGGTCAGGGTGTTGTCGAGGTTGAGCAACCGCACGCGGGTGATCTGCCCCGCCGGCAAATCAATCACCGCCTGGGACACGCCATTGATCGTCGACAGCCGCCCGGCCGTGCCGCCACGTGCTGCCTCGCGAGGCACGCTGAAGGCGACGAAAGCGCCCTCTTCGTCCACGTGCCAGCTTTTCAGGCTCAGGGTGCGTTCGTGCTTGAAACCGGTCGGCTCGCGCTCTTCGATGATCAGCGGGCCAACCAGGCCACGGCCGAGCTCTTCGCTGCTGTTCACGTGGGGGTGATACCAGTAGCTGCCGGCGTCCGGCACGCGGAATTTGTAGTCGAAGTATTCGCCAGGCAACACCGGCAACTGCGAGACGTAAGGCACGCCGTCCATTTCCAGCGGCAGGCGGATGCCATGCCAGTGGATGGTGGTGGCAACCGGCAGGTGGTTGATAAAGCGCACCCGCAGCCATTCGCCCTGGCGCACGCGCAACTCGGTGCCTGGCGCGGAGGGGCCGAATGCCCAGGCCTGGGTTGTGTGCCCTGGCACCAGTTCCACGTCCAGCGGCGCCGCGATCAGCTCGTAATCGTGCCCCGCTTCAGCCTCGGCAACCTTCCCCAGCCAGTAGCGATAGGCGCCACCGGCACCGACGCCCACTACGGCCAGGCCTGCAAGGCCACCCAGGATTTGTCGACGGGAAAAGGATCGGGACACAACAACCTCACGTATCTGCCGCAGGCCAGAGGCCCGCAAAGGGCAGATACGATACACCTGACCCGGCTAAACAGTAAGGCTTCGCATTGCCGCACTGCAGAAACCACCCATGATCAACTGTGGGAGCTGGCTTGCCTGCGATAGCGGTGTG
The DNA here is from genome assembly GCF_001647715.1 of Pseudomonas antarctica. Lineage (NCBI taxonomy): Bacteria > Pseudomonadati > Pseudomonadota > Gammaproteobacteria > Pseudomonadales > Pseudomonadaceae > Pseudomonas > Pseudomonas antarctica. Next base: position 1,244,920 of record NZ_CP015600.1, on the reverse strand, counting down.
CCAGTTAATACTGCACTGACTGACATAACGCCATCGCGGGCAAGCCAGCTCCAACCGGGGTCATGTGATGTTTTTAATGCTTGGCGGCGGCAAGGATCAGGGCTTTCATCTCGGCGACCGCGCCTTTGAAACCGACGAACAGTGCATGGGCCACCAAGGCGTGGCCGATGTTCAGTTCGTTGATGCCCTTGATCGCGGCCACCGCTTCCACGTTGTGGTAGTGCAGGCCATGGCCCGCATTGACGATCAGACCCTCATTCAGGCCGCACTTTACGCCCTCGATGATGCGCTGCAGCTCGTCAGCGACTTCGGTCGGCGTGGTGGCATCGGCGTAACGGCCGGTGTGCAGTTCAATGGCCGGCGCGCCGACACGACGCGAGGCTTCTATCTGGCGCTCGTCGGCGTCGATGAACAGCGACACTTCGCTGCCGATCTTCGACAGGCGCTCCACCGCAGCCTTGATCCGCGCTTCCTGGCCGGCCACATCGAGGCCGCCTTCGGTGGTCAGTTCCTGGCGGGTTTCCGGTACCAGGCAGATATGCGCCGGGCGAATGCGCTCGGCGAACGCCATCATTTCTTCGGTCACGCCCATCTCGAAGTTCATGCGGGTTTGCAGCACGTCCTTGAGCAGCAGCACGTCGCGCTCCTGGATGTGGCGGCGGTCTTCGCGCAGGTGCACGGTGATGCCATCGGCGCCCGCTTCTTCGGCGTCCAGCGCAGCCTTGACCGGGTCAGGGTAACGGGTGCCCCGGGCCTGGCGCAGGGTAGCGACGTGGTCGATGTTGACGCCAAGAAGAATGCGATTGCTGGTGGTCACGGAAGCGCTCCTGAAAAGGGAAAGAAACGGTGCACAGCATACACGGGGATGTCAGGGCTTTCGAAACAACTCGCGACTGACCAGCGGCCGTCCACCCAAATGCACGGCCAGCGCCTGGCGCATCAAACGCTTGGCGGCGGACAAGGCACCTGGCGCGGTCCAGTCAGCTTCGCTCATGGCCAACAGCTCGGTGCCCTGGAACAGGCCCGGTTGCAGCAGGTAGACGCGTTCAAGGCCGGCATCGACTTGCAGGCGGTACATGCCGTCGGCGGCGATGGGGTCGCCGTGCAGGTCGTTGCTCAGTTCAAAGCCGTAGCCGAGGTCGTCAAGCAGGCGCCATTCGAAGGCGCGCAGCAGCGGTTCGAGGGGGCGGCCTTCGGCCAGGGCTATCAGGGTGGCGGCGTAGTGATCGAAGACCGCCGGATGCGGGTCTTCGGCGGGCAGCAGGCGGATCAGCAGCTCGTTGAGGTAGAGGCCACTGAACAGCGCCTCGCCATTGAGCCAGGCGGAGTTGCCGACGCTTTCCAGCCGGCCAACGTTTTTCAGCTCGCCCTTGCCACGAAACTCCACGTCCAGGGCCACGAACGGCCGAGCCAGCGTACCCGTCTTGCCCCGTGCGCTGCGTAATACCGCGCGCAGGCGACCTTGGGGCGTGATGAAGTCCACCAGGGCGCTGGTCTCGCGGTAGGCGCGGCTATGCAGGACGTAGGCGGGTTGGCTGGGGGGTGGGGATTGGGACATGGGTTCTCACTGCTGGAATGCATTTTTGAAAACTACACAAACCTAATGTGGGAGGGGGCTTGCCCCCGATGGCAGTGTGTCAGTCACTTATTTATTAACTGACCCACCGCTATCGGGGGCAAGCCCCCTCCCACATTTTTTGCCCTGCGGTGTCCTTACAGGTCGCCGTAGCCCAACGAACGCAACGCGCGCTCATCATCAGACCAACCACCTTTAACCTTCACCCACAGGTTAAGCATGATCTTGGAATCGAACAGCAATTCCATGTCCTTGCGCGCTTCGGTGCCGATGCGCTTGATGCGCTCGCCCTTGTCGCCAATGATGATTTTTTTCTGGCCGTCACGTTCGACGAGGATCAGCGCGTGGATATGCAGGGTTTTGCCCTGCTGCTTGAACTCTTCGATTTCAACGGTGATCTGGTACGGCAGCTCGGCGCCCATCTGGCGCATGATTTTCTCGCGTACCAGTTCGGCGGCGAGGAAACGGCTGCTGCGGTCGGTGATCTGGTCTTCCGGGAAGAAGTGCTCGTTCTCCGGCAGGTGCTCGGCGATCACACGTTCCAGGGCGTCGAGGTTGTGGCCGTGCTGGGCCGAGATCGGCATGATCTGGGCGTTCGGCAGTTGTTCCTGCAGCCAGCTCAGGTGCGGCATCAGCTCGGCTTTGTCCTCGATACGGTCGGTCTTGTTCAGCGCGACGATCAAGGGGCCGGTGACGTACTGCACACGTTCCAGAACCATCTGGTCTTCGTCGGTCCACTTGGTGCGGTCGACCACGAATATCACCACGTCGACGTCTTTCAACGCCGCCGAAGCGGTCTTGTTCATGTAACGGTTGAGGGCCTTTTCGCCGCCTTTGTGCATGCCCGGGGTATCGACATACACCGCTTGCACGGTGCCTTCGGTCTTGATGCCCAGCATGTTGTGGCGGGTGGTCTGCGGCTTGCGCGAGGTGATCGCCAGCTTTTGGCCCAGGATGTGGTTCAGCAGCGTGGACTTGCCCACGTTCGGGCGGCCGACGATGGCAACATAGCCACAGCGTGTTGCGGTTGAATCAGTCATGGCCATTCTCCACGCCCAGGGCAATCAGTGCTGCAGCGGCCGCTACCTGTTCGGCAATACGACGGCTCACACCCTGACCTCGGCTTTTTTCATTCAATAAGGTGATCTCACATTCCACGAAAAATACGCGGCAATGCGGCTCACCCTGGATATCCACCACTTCGTAGCGTGGCAGTTCGCAACCGCGCGACTGCAGGTATTCCTGCAGGCGGGTCTTGGGATCTTTATTGGTGTCGACCAGCGTCAGGCTTTCGATCTCCGAAGCCAGCCAGGCAACCACGCGCTCCTTGGCCGTCTCCATACCCGCATCGAGGTAGATCGCACCGATCAACGCTTCAAGGGCATCGGCCAGGATCGACTCGCGACGGAAGCCACCGCTTTTCAGCTCACCCGAGCCCAGGCGCAGGTACTCGCCCAGGCCGAAACCACGGGCCAGCACGGCCAGGGTCTCGCCTTTGACCAGGCGCGCGCGCAGGCGTGACAGCTGACCTTCGCGCGCTTGAGGGAAACGCTCGAACAGCGCCTCACCGGCGGCAAAGTTAAGGATGGCATCACCGAGAAACTCCAGGCGTTCGTTATTACGCCCGGCAAAACTGCGGTGTGTGAGGGCAAGGACCATCAATTCCTGGTCCTTGAAGGTGTAGCCGAGCTGACGCTCGAGACGGCTTAGAGAAACGCTCACGGTTTACCCATATCTGTTTGGTGGCACCGGCGGCCATCGACGATTGACGCAGTGTTCAAATTTAAATCCCGATTGGTGTCGCATGGGGCCGGGCCATGAATTGTCCCAACCCCAGAAAAGCATTCGGCGCTGTGTTCACAGCGCCGCCTGTATTACTTGATCAGCCCGACCCGCGAGAAGTTCGGCAGGTGGCTGAGTTTGGGTTCCGGCCAGCTCATCCATACGGCAAAGGCCTTGCCGACAATGTTCTCGTCGGGAACCATGCCCAGCAGGTCCTTGGGAATGTTGGGGTCATCCCAGTAGCGGCTGTCATTGGAGTTGTCGCGGTTGTCGCCCATCATGAAGTAGTGCCCGGCCGGCACTTTCCATTCGGTGTCAGGCGGCGAACGGTAGCGGCTCATTTCCTTGCGGATCTGGTGCTCTACAGCCCCGAGTTTTTCCTGGTACAACTCGGCACTGCCCAGGGTGTTCGGCTCGGCACCGATCAACTTCTCGGCCACCGATTCCCCGTTGACGAACAGACGCTTGTCGCTGGTGTAGCGAATCACGTCGCCCGGCAGGCCTACTACGCGCTTGATGTAATTGACGTTCGGGTCGCTAGGGTAGCGGAACACCATCACATCGCCGCGCTGCGGATCACCGACCGGGATGACTTTCTTGTCGATGACCGGCAGGCGGATCCCGTAGGAAAACTTGTTCACCAGGATGAAGTCACCGACGTCCAGGGTAGGTTTCATCGACCCCGAAGGGATCTGAAACGGCTCCACCAGAAACGACCGCAGCACCAGTACGATGAACAACACGGGAAAGAACGATTTGCCGTATTCAACCAGCAGAGGCTCTTTGTTCAGCTTCTCGATCACCACGACATCGGGCTGGCTGACGCTGCCCTGATAGGACGCGATAGCCGCCCGCCGACGCGGGGCGAAGAACACCAGATCGAGCAACGCCAGGAGACCGCAAACGGCAACGGCGATGACCAGCAACAGCGGGAAATTTAGTGACATAGGACCTAACTATCCAACCTGAGCACCGCAAGGAAGGCTTCTTGTGGAATTTCCACGTTGCCCACTTGCTTCATGCGTTTTTTACCGGCCTTTTGCTTCTCAAGCAGTTTGCGCTTACGGCTTACGTCACCACCGTAGCATTTGGCCAGTACGTTCTTTCTGAGAGCCTTGACGGAGGTTCGCGCAATGATCTGCCCGCCAATGGCGGCCTGGATCGCGACGTCGAACATCTGGCGCGGAATCAGTTCTTTCATCTTCTCGGTCAGCTGGCGACCTTTGTAGTGCGCGTTGTCCTTGTGCACGATCAGCGCAAGAGCATCAACCTTATCGCCGTTGATCAGCACATCCAGTTTCACCAGATTAGCCGATTGGTAACGATCGAAATGGTAATCCAGCGAAGCATAGCCGCGACTGGTGGATTTGAGACGGTCGAAGAAGTCCAGGACCACTTCGTTCATCGGCAAATCGTAGGTCACTTGCACTTGGGTACCGAGGAACAACATGTCGTGTTGTACGCCACGTTTTTCGATACACAGGGTAATGACGTTGCCCAGGTGTTCCTGCGGGACCAGGATATTGGCCCGCACGATCGGCTCGCGCATGTCTTCAATGGAGGACAGATCTGGAAGCTTGGACGGGTTATCGACGTAAATCGTTTCACCGGTTTTCAGCAACAGTTCAAAAATAACCGTTGGCGCGGTGGTGATCAGGTCCAGGTCGTATTCGCGCTCGAGGCGCTCCTGGATGATCTCCATGTGCAGCATGCCGAGGAACCCGCAACGGAAGCCGAAGCCCAGGGCGTCGGAGCTTTCCGGGGTGTACTGCAACGACGAGTCGTTGAGCGTCAGCTTTTGCAGGGCTTCACGGAAGTCTTCGAAGTCGTCGGAGCTCACCGGGAACAGGCCGGCGTAAACCTGCGGCTGGATGCGCTTGAAGCCCGGCAGCACGTCTACATCAGGGGTAGAGCTCAAGGTCAGGGTGTCACCGACCGGTGCACCGTGAATGTCCTTGATACCGGCGATGATGAAGCCTACTTCACCGGCCTTCAGGTCAGTGGTAGCGGTGTGCTTGGGGTTGAATACGCCGACGCTGTCCACCAGGTGGATCTTGCCGGTGGATTTAACCAGGATCTTGTCGCCCTTCTTCACCCGGCCGTGGCGCACACGTACCAGGGAAACAACCCCCAGGTAGTTGTCGAACCAGGAGTCGATGATCAACGCTTGCAGCGGATCTTCGTAGTTGCCGGTTGGCGCAGGAATGGTCTTGACCAGGCGCTCGAGCACTTCGTCGACGCCCAGGCCGGTCTTGGCGCTGCACTCGACAGCGTCGGTGGCGTCAATGCCGATGATTTTTTCGATTTCTTCTTTAACGCGGTCCGGATCGGCCTGGGGCAGGTCGATCTTGTTCAGCACCGGCATGACCTCAAGGCCCTGCTCGATCGCGGTGTAGCAGTTGGCAACGGACTGGGCTTCAACGCCCTGGCCGGCGTCGACCACCAGCAAGGCGCCTTCACACGCTGCCAGCGAACGGCTGACTTCGTAGGTGAAGTCAACGTGGCCGGGGGTATCAATGAAGTTCAACTGGTACTTGATACCGTCTTTGGCGGTGTAGTACAGGGTAACGCTATGGGCCTTGATGGTGATCCCGCGTTCACGCTCAAGGTCCATGGAATCCAGGACCTGGGCTTCCATTTCACGCTCGGCAAGGCCGCCGCACATCTGGATGAATCGATCGGCCAGCGTCGACTTGCCATGGTCAATGTGGGCGATGATGGAGAAATTGCGGATATGACTCAAATCACTCACGGATCAACACTCAAAAAGGCTGCAGGCAGATTGCCCGCTGAAAAATAGCCGGGAATTGTACCTGATGCTCAGGCCGGGCGTCATCTTTGCTGACCAGAACAAAAATGCCCCGATCCTGGGAGCGGGGCATTTTTTGTTCATAAGCGCAGTATCAACCGGCCCGACGCAACAGCCAGAACCCGGCCAGGGCGCAGATCGCGGTCGGCACCAGCACCGCAAACAGCGGCGAGAAACCGAACACCAGGCTCGACGGGCCCAGCAGGTCCTGGGCGATACGGAAGGTGAAGCCCACCAGCACGCCGGTAAACACCCGCTGGCCAAGGGTCACGGAACGCAGCGGGCCGAAGATGAACGAAATAGCCATCAATACCAGCGCGGCGGTGACCAACGGCTGCAACACCTTGACCCAAAATGCCAGCCAGTAGCGGCCGTTGTTCAGCCCCTGATCCTTGAGGTAGTGGATATAGCCCCACAAACCGGAGATCGGCAGAGCTTCCGGGACCATCACCACGGTATTGAGCAGCTCCGGCTTCAGCGCGATGTCCCACTGCTCGGACGGCACATTGACGACTTCGGTGCTGGCCTTGGTGCCCTGCCCTACATTATGGAAATAAGTCGTGGTGACTTCGTACAGCTCCCACTTCCCTTCATCGTATTGCGCACGCTTGGAGAAACTGGAAGTCAGCATGTGCCGCTCTTTATCGAACGTATAACGCGTCACACCCACCAACAGACCGCCCGGTTGCACGGCGTTGATGTGGATAAACTCGTCACCCTGGCGGTGCCACAGGCCGTGCTTGGCACTCTGCGCATCTCCCGAACCCTGGGCCAGGGCGCGATTGGCCTGGGCCGTGGCTTCGGTCGGTGGCGCCACGTATTCGCCGATCAGCACACTGCACGCCATCAGCAACAGCATCGGCTTCATCACCGCCCAGACGATACGGCCGATGGAAACACCGGCGGCGCGCATGATGGTCAATTCGCTGCTGCTGGCCAGGCTGCCCAGGCCGATCAGGCAGCCGATCAACGCGGCCATCGGCATCATGTCGTAGAGACGGCGCGGCGCGGTCAGCGCCACGTAGCTCAGCACGTCCGTGACTGTGTAGGTGTCGGTGACATTGCCCACTTCATCGATGAAGGCGAACAAGGAGGCCAGGCCAAGGATGATGCCCAATACCGCCAGAATGGCGATCAGTACGCTGCTACCAATGTAGCGATCGAGCTTAGCCACGAGCCAACTCCTTCAGGCCACGACGGCTCTTCATGTTCAAACGGATAGGTTCCCAGTAGAGCAGCCCCAGGCCGATCACCAGGAAAATCCCGTGCACCCACCACAGGCCGAGGGCCGGCGACAGATTGCCCTTCTCCAGGGAGCCACGGGCGGAAATCAGGAGGGTCAGGTAGGCCATGTACAGCAGGATCGCTGGCAACAGCTTGAGGAAACGGCCCTGACGCGGGTTGACGCGCGACAGCGGCACCGCCATCAAGGTCACGATAAATACCAACAGCGGCAGGGAAATTCGCCATTGCAGTTCCGCGACGGAACGCAGTTCCGTATTGCCGAAAAGCGACGACGTCGGAAGTGCGTCGCGGTCGGTGACCTCTTCGCTGATCTCCGGTTTGGCCAGCATTACGCCATACGTGTCGTACTTGATCGCCCGATAATCCGCCAGCCCTGGGCTGCCGTCGTAACGAAAGCCATTTTCCAGGATCAGGTAACGGCTGCCGTCAGGGCGTACTTCCTGGCGCCCGCTGTTGGCCACCAGAATCGAGATCCCACGGTCTTTCTGATTCTGCCCCAGGTTTTTCTGGGAAATAAACACCCCGCCCAGGTTGGAGCGGTCATCCGTCATGGTTTCGGTATAGGTCACCCGCGTGCCGTCGTTGAGCGCCTGAAAGCGCCCGGGCTCGAGGGTGTCGAACTCGGTCATTGCATCCTGCTTGTTCAGCAGCAGCTGGAACTGCATGGCGCCCTGGGGCGCCAGGCTCATGCTCAACCACGCCACCACCAGCGCAACGCCGGTAGCGGGCACCATGGTCATGGCCAGCAGACGCTGCTGGCTCATGCCGGTGGCCGAGAGCACGGTCATTTCACTTTCCAGGTACAACCGGCCATAGGCCAGCAGAATGCCCAGGAACAGGCCGAGCGGCAGGATCAGTTGCAAAAACCCCGGCAGGCGAAAGCCCATGATCAGGAACAACGAGCCTGGGTCCAGAGCGCCCGAGGCGGCCTGGGCGAGGAATTTGACGAAACGACCACTCATGGTGATGACCAGCAATACCGCACTCACGGCACTCAGGGTCAACAGGACTTCGCGGGACAGATAACGGAAGACGATCAAACCAGACACTCCAGGGTTGTCAGGCTAAGGCGGCCAAACAAGCAAGCATACCGAGTCGACCCGTTTGCACGGGCCGGCTAAAAAGATGGCGCATTATCCTGTGATTGACCGCGCCTGTCACGGTGCTTGCTCATACGCGTGCACAAAGCGTGCGGCAAGGGTTGTCAGGCTCCGCCGGCGAGGTTCAAACTGCGGCCTTTGTCGCGGGCGGTTTACACAGCTGCCTCGCTTTAAGCCTGGGTACACAGACTCCAGGCTCACCGACCTTTATAAGGGACCCGAAAATGGAATTGGTTGTAAAAAGCGTTAGCCCCGAAACGTTGAAAACCGCCACCCTCGTGGTCGCCGTCGGCGAAGGGCGCAAGCTCGGCGTCGCCGCCAAGCAACTGGACGAACTGAGCGGCGGCGCTATCAGCGCGGTCCTCAAGCGCGGCGACCTGGCCGGCAAAGTCGGCCAGAGCCTGTTGCTGCAAAGCCTGCCTAACCTTAAAGCCGACCGCGTATTGCTGGTGGGCGTGGGCAAGGACGCCGAACTGGGCGACCGCCCGTTCCGCAAGATCATCAGCACCCTCCTCACCGCCCTTAAAGGCCTGGGCGGCGCCGATGCTGCGCTGGCACTCGATGAAATCGTGGTAAAAGGCCGCGACAGCTACGGCAAGACCCGCCTGCTGGCCGAAAGCCTGGTGGACGGCAGCTACGTCTTCGACCAGTTCAAGAGCCAGAAAGCCGAACCCCGCGCCCTGAAGAAAATCACCCTGCTGACCATCAAGGCTGCCCAAGCTGAGGTCGAGCGCGCTGTGACCCACGCCCAGGCCATCGCCGCCGGCATGTCGTTCACCCGCGACCTGGGCAACCTGCCGCCGAACATCTGCCACCCAACGTACCTGGGCGAACAAGCCAAGGCGCTGGGCAAAGAGTTCAAGGCCTTGAAGGTTGAAGTGCTGGACGAGAAGAAGATCAAGGAACTGGGCATGGGCTCGTTCTACGCCGTGGGCCAGGGCAGCGACCAGCCACCACGCTTGATCGTGATGCAATACAACGGTGGCAAGAAATCCGAGAAGCCGTACGCCCTGGTCGGCAAAGGCATCACCTTCGACACCGGCGGCATCAGCCTCAAGCCGGGCGCCGGCATGGATGAAATGAAGTACGACATGGGCGGCGCCGCCAGCGTGTTCGGCACCCTGCGTGCCGTGCTGGAGCTCAAGCTGCCGATCAACCTGGTGTGCATCCTGGCGTGTGCCGAGAACATGCCGAGCGGCGGCGCGGCCCGTCCGGGCGATATCGTCACCACCATGAGCGGCCAGACCGTCGAGATCCTCAACACCGACGCCGAAGGCCGCCTGGTGCTGTGCGATGCGCTGACCTACGCCGAACGCTTCAAGCCACAGGCCGTGATCGACATCGCCACCCTGACCGGTGCCTGCGTGGTCGCCCTGGGCGCTCACACGTCCGGCCTGCTGGGTAACAACGACGAGTTGATCGAGCAACTGCTCAGCGCCGGCAAGTCTGCCGACGACCGCGCCTGGCAACTGCCGCTGTTCGATGAGTATCAAGAGCAGCTGGACAGCCCGTTCGCCGACATCGCCAACATCGGCGGCCCGAAAGCCGGCACCATCACAGCGGCCTGCTTCCTGTCGCGCTTTGCCAAGAACTTCAACTGGGCGCACCTGGACATCGCCGGCACGGCCTGGACCAGCGGCGGCAAGGACAAGGGCGCCACTGGCCGTCCGGTTCCACTGCTGACCCAGTACCTGCTGGATCGCGCCAAAGCCTGAAACTGAAGATTCCGGGGCGGCCATCCCGCCGCCCCGGTCTCAGGAACCGCAATGACCCAAGTCGACTTCTATATATTGCCCAGCGCCGATCCTTCTGCGCGCCTGGACTTTGCCTGCAAACTCACCGAAAAAGCCTGGCGCATGGGCCACCGCATCTACCTGCATTGCAGCGATGCAGCCCAACGAGACGACCTCGATGCCCGCCTGTGGCGCTTCAAGGGTGAAAGCTTCGTGCCCCACGGCCCCGCCGAGTCCGAACCCGAAGGCCTGATTGTGTTGGGCCTGGGCGACAACTGCGGCAGTCACCATGACCTGCTGGTCAACCTGGACCTGAAAGTACCGACCTTTGCCAAGGCTTTTGCCCGCGTGGCGGAAGTGGTGGTGGAAGACCCGGCTATTCGTCAGGCCGCGCGGGAGAGTTTCCGTTTCTATCGCGAACAGGGCTATCCTCTGCAGGATCACCGGCTACAACGACTTTGAGCACATGATGGACACTCCCAACCCGATTAAAAAAGACGACCACTTGCTGGACGACCTGGAGTCGATCCGTCAATTGCTGGGTGATGATGCCTTGCAACCGCCGCTGCTGACCGACACGGTCGATGGCGAGGTACAGATTCCGCTGCTGTTCGACCTGGTCGGTGGCAAGCCCGCCGCACCGGCGCCAGCTGCTGCAGCCCCGGTTGTAGAACCCGTGCCTGCCGCGGCTGCTGCCGAAAAGGCGCCTGACGCCTTGCTGCTGCACCTGGACAACGAACTGCGCGCCGCCGCACAACTGATCATGCAAGACGTGATCGACGACTTTGCCCCGCATATCGAAACCGAGATCAAGCGCCGGCTGGATGCGCGCATGGAGCGGTTGCTCAGCCAATACCAGTCCTGAGCCACACCTGGATCTACTGTGGGAGGGGGCTTGCCCCCGATAGCGCCGGGTCAGCCAGCTTATCAGTCACTGACCCACTGCTATCGGGGGCAAGCCCCCTCCCACATTTGTACTGCGTACATCTCTAGCCTGTCTTCGCCTCGCCCTGCGCCCTATCCCCCGTTATACTTGTCGGCTTTCCTGAATTAATGCCAACTAGGGTCCCGCCGCGCATGGATAAGACCTACCAGCCGCACGCTATTGAAACTTCCTGGTACAAGACCTGGGAGTCCGAGAATTATTTCGCTCCGCAAGGCGCGGGCGATTCCTACACCATCATGATTCCGCCACCGAACGTCACTGGCAGCCTGCACATGGGCCATGGCTTCAACAATGCGATCATGGATGCGTTGATCCGTTTCCGCCGCATGCAGGGTCGCAACACCCTGTGGCAACCGGGTACCGACCACGCCGGTATCGCCACCCAGATGCTGGTGGAACGTCAACTCGAAGCCACCGGCCAGAACCGTCACGACCTGGGTCGCGAGAAATTCCTGGAAAAGATCTGGGAATGGAAAGACCAGTCCGGCGGCAATATCAGCCGTCAGATCCGTCGCCTGGGTTCGTCCGTCGACTGGAGCCGCGAGCGCTTCACCATGGACGACGGCCTGTCGGAATCCGTGAAAGAAGCCTTCGTACGCCTGCACGAAGACGGTCTGATCTACCGCGGCAAGCGCCTGGTCAACTGGGACACCAAGTTGCACACGGCGATTTCCGACCTTGAAGTGGAAAACCACGACGAGAAAGGCTTCCTGTGGAACCTCAAGTACCCGCTGGCCGATGGCGCCAAGACCGCTGAAGGCAACGACTACCTGATCGTCGCCACTACCCGTCCGGAAACCATGCTCGGCGACGCCGCCGTCGCGGTTAACCCGAACGACGAACGCTACCAGGCGCTGATCGGCAAGTTCGTCGAGCTGCCGTTGGTTGGTCGCCGCATCCCGATTATCGCGGACGACTACTGCGACCCTGAATTCGGCACCGGCTGCGTGAAAATCACCCCGGCCCACGATTTCAACGACTACGAAGTCGGCAAGCGCCATAACCTGCCGCTGCTGAACATCTTCGACAAAAACGCCGCCGTCCTGCCGGCCTGCCAGGTGTTCAACCTGGACGGCACGCTGAACGAAAGCATCGATGGCAAGATCCCGGCTGAGTACGCCGGTCTCGACCGCTTTGAAGCTCGCAAGCAGATCGTTGCTGCCTTTGACGCTGCCGGCCTGCTGGTGAGCGTTGACGACCACGGCCTGAAAGTGCCGAAGGGCGACCGTTCCGGCACCATCATCGAACCGTGGCTGACCGACCAATGGTACGTGTCCACCAAGCCGTTGGCAGAGCCTGCGATTGCTGCCGTCGAAGATGGCCGCATTCAGTTCGTGCCTAAACAGTACGAGAACATGTATTTCTCGTGGATGCGTGACATCCAGGATTGGTGCATCAGCCGTCAACTGTGGTGGGGCCACCGCATTCCGGCCTGGTACGACGAGTCGGGCAAGGTCTATGTCGGCCGTGACGAAGCTGAAGTGCGTGCCAAGCACAACCTCGGCCCGGACGTGGCGCTGCAACAGGACAACGACGTACTGGATACCTGGTTCAGCTCGGGCCTGTGGACCTTCTCCACCCTCGGCTGGCCGCAACAGACCGAATTCCTGAAGAAATTCCACTCCACCGACGTGCTGGTTACCGGCTTCGACATCATTTTCTTCTGGGTTGCCCGGATGATCATGCTCACCATGCACCTGGTGAAGAACGAGGACGGCACCCCGCAGGTACCGTTCAAAACCGTGTACGTGCATGGCCTGGTGCGTGATGGCCAGGGCCAGAAGATGTCCAAGTCCAAGGGCAACGTCCTGGACCCGCTGGACATCATCGACGGCATCGACCTGGAAACCCTGGTGCAAAAACGCACCTCGGGCCTGATGCAGCCGAAACTGGCGAAGAAGATCGAGAAGCAGACCCGTGATGAGTTCGCCGATGGCATCGCCAGCTATGGCACCGACGCCCTGCGCTTCACCTTCTGCTCGCTGGCGTCCACCGGTCGCGACATCAAGTTCGACATGGGCCGCGTCGAAGGCTATCGCAACTTCTGCAACAAGATCTGGAATGCCGCGCGCTACGTGCTGGATAAAGGCGAAGACTGCGGTCAGAACGGCGAAGCCTATGAGCTGAGCCTGGCTGATCGCTGGATCATTTCGCAGCTGCAGCGCACCGAAGCCGAAGTGACCCGCCAGCTCGACCAGTTCCGTTTTGACCTGGCCGCACAGGCCTTGTACGAGTTCATCTGGAACCAGTATTGCGACTGGTACCTGGAACTGTCCAAGCCTGTGCTGTGGGACGAAAACTCGCCGGTCGAACGCCAGCGCGGTACACGTCGCACCCTGGTGCGCGTGCTGGAAGTGGCGCTGCGCCTGGCGCACCCGTTCATGCCGTTCATCACCGAAGAAATCTGGCAGCGCATCGCGCCGCTGGCCGGTGTCGAAGGCAAGACCATCATGCTGCAACCTTGGCCGGTGGCCAATGAAGCGCGCATTGATGAGGCCGCCGAAAGCGACATCGAATGGCTCAAGACCTTGATGATGGGCACGCGCAACATTCGCGCCGAGATGAACATCGGTCCGGGCAAGCCATTGGCCGTATTCGTGAAGAACGCCAGTGCCGAAGACCAGCGTCGCCTCACCGAGAACGACGCATTGCTCAAGAAGCTGGCGAAGCTGGAGTCGATCACGGTATTGGCTGACGGCGCAGAAGCGCCCCTGTCGGCGACCGCACTGGTCGGCGACATGGAAGTGCTGGTGCCGATGGCCGGCCTGATCGACAAGGGCGCCGAACTGGCCCGTCTCGACAAGGAAATTGCACGCCTGCAAGGCGAAGTGCAGCGAGTGGGCGGCAAGCTGTCCAACGCCGCGTTCGTCGACAAGGCGCCGGCTGAAGTGATCGACAAAGAGCGCGCCAAGCTGGCCGAGGCTGAACAGGCCTTGGGCAAACTGGCGGAGCAACATGCGCGGATTTCCAGCCTGTAAGGTGGACTGCGTATAAGAAAGAGGCCTTCGGGCCTCTTTTTTTACCTTGAAAATCCGATCAATGTGGGAGCTGGCTTGCCTGCGATGCAGGCGACTCGGTCTGTCAGCAAAACCGAATTGATGCCATCGCAGGCAAGCCAGCTCCCACATTTGCCCGAGATGGTCTCAGGATGTGTGACAATGCCCACCACTTTGAGCCAACACCAGAATCAACATGACCGCCCCCAGCACACCCAAACCACCGCGCAAGAAGCCTAAAACCGCCGCCACGGCCAAACCCGTCGCGCCGCGTAAAGAGGCCACCTTGCATCCGCGTAACCGCCACACAGGCCGTTACGACTTCCCGGCGCTGATCAAAACGACGCCGGAACTGGCGAAATTCGTGATCATCAACCCCTATGGCAAGGAAAGTATCGACTTTGCCAGCCCTGACGCGGTGCGGGTCTTCAACCGGGCGCTGCTGAAAGCCTTCTATGGCATCCAGCATTGGGATATCCCAGCCGACTACCTGTGCCCGCCAGTGCCGGGGCGTGCCGACTATGTGCATTTCCTCGCCGACCTGCTGGCCAGCGTCAACGACGGCAAGATTCCGCGCGGTTCAATCGTCAAGGTGCTGGACATCGGCATGGGCGCCAACTGTGTCTATCCGTTGATTGGCTACATGGAGTACCGCTGGAACTTCCTCGGCTCCGAGGTCGACCCTATCGCCGTGGCCGCGGCCAGGGCCATCGTGCAGTCCAATGACCTGAGCAAGGTCATCCAGCTGCGCCAGCAAACCAACCCCAAGCAAATCCTGTTGGGCCTGCTGGAGCCGGGCGAGCGCTTTGACCTGACCATGTGCAACCCGCCGTTCCACGCGTCCATGGACGAAGCCACCAAGGGCAGCGAACGCAAGTGGCGCGCGCTGGGCAAGGCCGATCCCAAGCGCAAGTTGCCGGTACTGAACTTCGGCGGGCAATCGGCGGAGTTGTGGTGCGAAGGCGGTGAAGCGCGCTTCGTCACGCAGCTTATCGCTGAGAGTGCGCATTTTGCCCACAAGGTGTTGTGGTTCAGCACATTGGTGTCAAAAGCGTCAAATTTGCCCGCGATTGAGACGGCACTCAAAAAAGCCAACGTGCTGGAAAGTCATGTGGTGGAGATGTCCCAGGGCCAAAAGCAAAGCCGTTTCGTGGCCTGGACTTTCCAGACCAAGAACGAGCAGCAGATCTGGCGCCAGCGCTGGGTTCGCGACTAGCCCTTCATCACAGTCAAACCGCAGGCAACAAAAAACCGTGCCCGGATCGCTCCGAAGCACGGTTTTTTTTGCTGCGTCTTACTTGTTAACAGCGTCGGTCAGGCCTTTGGCCACAACCAGCTTGATAACTTTCTTGGCAGCGATTTCGATGGCGGCGCCAGTCGAAGGGTTACGGCCAGTACGGGCTGGACGCTCGGTCACTTTCAGTTTGCCAACGCCTGGCAGAGTGATTTCGCCGCCGTTTTCCAGCTGATCAGCAACAACTTGGCTCAGTTGGTCCAGCAGAGCGCGCACGGTAGTTTTCGGTGCGTCTACTGCTTCAGCCAGGTCAGCGATCAGTTGGTCTTTAGTAATAGCCATTGTGGTGTTCCTTCCCTATCAAATTCATATGGATTGCAGAGTGCAGTGTCAGCCGTCGAGCCCGACCGTCATGGCCTGGCACCCCCGGCCATAACCACGGAGATCGGGGTTATAGATGCTTGAAACGGGGATTGGTTCGACCTGACAGATGCTGAATGCACGCTTAACGCCGAGACTTGGCGTAAGACGGGGCAAAACTAGCACAGAGACGGGGAAATATCCGCCTCAACATACCCATTTGGTCAGCTTTATCGCTCTAAACCGTGAAAAAAAGGCATATAGGCCGTCGGAGAGCGGCCAAAGCACCCTTGGACACGTGTCTTGGCCAATGGGTGCGGTACACTGGGCAACTTTTCGGGGAGGCCAACCGCTCCCCTCAACCAGCCGAGAAGCCTATGCCGATCCGTCATTGCATCGTCCACCTGATCGACAAAAAACCCGACGGCACCCCCGCAATTCTCCATGCCCGCGACTCCGAGCTTGCCGAGTCGGCCGCCATCGAGAACATGCTTGCCGACCTCAACGAGAGCTACAACGCCAAACAAGGCAAGGCCTGGGGTTTCTTCCATGCCGAGTCCGGCGCGCACCCGTTCAGCGGCTGGTTGAAGGAGTATTTTGACGGCGGCCAGGATTTCACCACCTTCAGCCGCACGGCAGTCGAACATCTGCAAAAGCTGATGGAGGAGTCCAACCTCTCCACCGGCGGCCACGTGCTGTTTGCCCACTACCAACAAGGCATGACCGACTACCTGGCCATCGCCCTGCTCCACCACAGCGAAGGCGTGGCCGTGACCGATCAGCTGGACGTGACCCCCTCACGCCACCTGGACCTGGGCCAATTGCACCTGGCAGCACGGATAAACGTCTCCGAGTGGCAGAACAACAAGCAGTCCAAGCAATACATCTCCTTTATCAAGGGCAAGAACGGCAAGAAGGTCTCGGAGTACTTCCGCGACTTTATCGGCTGCCAGGAAGGCATTGATGGCCCGGGCGAGACCCGCACCCTGCTCAAGGCATTCAGCGACTTCGTCGAAAGCGAAGACCTGCCGGATGAATCGGCCCGCGAGAAAACCAAGACCCTCGTGGACTACGCCAGCAGCCAGGCCAAGCTCGGCGAGCCGATGGGCCTGGAAGAACTGTCGGGTTTGATCGATGAAGATCGGCCTAAGGCGTTCTACGACCATATCCGCAACAAGGATTACGGCCTGTCGCCGGAGATCCCGGCCGACAAACGCACTCTCAACCAGTTCCGTCGTTTCACCGGGCGTGCCGAGGGGCTGTCGATCAGCTTTGAAGCGCACCTGCTGGGCGACAAGATCGAGTACGACGAGGCCGCCGGCACCTTGATCATCAAGGGTCTGCCGACCCAATTGACTGACCAGCTCAAGCGCCGTAACTGATGCTTGGCGGGGTTCTCAAGAAAGTCCTGCTGGTATTGCTGGTCGTGGTAGTCATCCAGAACTGGGGCAAGATCGAGCGGCTGTTCAACCCCTCGCAGGTGGTGTCGGAGCAGGTACGCGCCTCAGCGCGCGTGGTGCTCTATTCCACCGAGTGGTGTGGCTACTGCAAGCAGATCCGGCGCTTTCTGGATCAGAAAGGCATTCCCTACCAGGCGCTGGATATCGAGAAGGACGCCCAGGCGCGCAAGGCCTATGAGGCCTTGGGCGGCGGCGGGATTCCGTTTGTGGACGTGAATGGCACGCTGATTCGCGAGTTCAACCCTGAAGCGATTATGGCCGCGCTGAAGTAACCCAATTTGTAAAACACTGCAGATCAAATGTGGGAGCGGGCTTGCTCGCGAAGGCGGACTGTCAGTCAATGCATCTGGCACTGACCCACCGCTTTCGCGAGCAAGCCCGCTCCCACATTTAGCTCAGCGGCACCTTTAATTAGAAGTTGGCTTCCAGCGACACCATCGCCGTGCGTTCCTCACCCACGTTGTAATACGCCGTGCTCGGCGCCAGGCCGTTTACCGGTGCCGAGTTGAACGACACGGTGCGCGCCGAGCTCAAGTATTCCTTGTCGAACACGTTAAGCATCGAGAACCGCAGGGCCGCGGACTTGATGACTTTCTTGTCCACCGGCAAGTAGATACCGGCGTTGAGGTCAAACACGGTACGGCCGGAGATTTTTTCGTCGTTGGTCAAATCGCCGTAGAAACTGCCGACGTATTTGCCCGCAACGTTGCCGTAGAAACGCGAGTCGTCATAGCCGAACACCAGGTTGAACATGTTTTCCGGCACGTTGGCCAGTTGCTTGCCCGCTGTGGGCAGCAACACATTCTTGCTGAGCACATTGTCTTTCTGCTCAGACTGGGTGTAGGTGTAGGAGGCGTAGTAGTTGAAGTTGTGCGGCAACAGGCCACTCCATTCCAGCTCCAGGCCTTTGTTGTCGACCTTGCCGACGTTGATCACTGCGTAGTCACCGTTCAAGTCGGTGGTGGACAACTGGCGATCCTTGAAGCTGATGTAGAACAAGGTCGCGCTCAGCGCCAGGGTGTCTTCGGTGTAGCGCCAGCCCAGTTCCTGGTTCCAGCTCAACTCAGGCTTCAGGCTGACGGAGTCGCCCTTGTTGTACAGCACGTAGTTCGGCGGCGTACGCATGTTGCGGGTGACGTTGTAGAACGCCTGGTTGCTCTCGTCGACCTGGTACTTGGCGCTGAAGTTCGGCAGGAACTGGTGGTAACGGGTGTTACGTTTTTCCGGCGTGTCGTACAGGCTGCCCAGATTGTTGCCGTCGCGCTCGACGTACTGGTACGCAACGCCACCGACAAAACTCAGGTCCGGCGTGGCTTGCCAGCTGTCCTGAACCCAAAGCTTCTGAGCCGGGGTGATGGTGTAGTAATGACGACCCTGTACGGTCGCGCCGTTCTTGTCGACCACCTGGCCGCCGCTGTTGTAGTCACCCCACACATCATCGGGTGCGCCTTCGCCGTTGATCCCGATAAAGGGCTGGGTCTGGCGCTGGCGAGCACGTTCATACCAATAGCCGTAATCCAGGCTGTGTTCTTCGTTGATGTCCCATTTCATTTTGGCGGTGACGCCAGGGCGCCAGGTTTCGGTCCACGAAGGGCGATAGTAGTTGAGCGATTTCAGGTTGCTCAGGTCGTAGTTGCCGGCCTTGTCGGACTTGGGCCCCAGGTTCGAAGCGGTCTGGCCACTGAAACTGCCACCGTTGGCCCAGTAGTAATAAGGTGTGACCGTCAGCGACAGGTTGTCTTGCAGCTGCCAGCGCTGAGTGAGCGTGGCGTTGACGCTTTCGAACGGGTTGCGGTTGAGCTTGTAGGACGACGACAGCAAACCCGACTTGTAAACCGGGGTTTCCGAGAAGTCCTTGCGTCGCCCTTCTGTCTCGAACTGCGACTTGCTCAGGGTGTTGTAGTTGTAGTTTTCCTGGTTGTTGTATTTCACCGTGGCCAGGGTCGAGTTGCCATTGCCGTCTTCGAACAGGCTGCTCCACTCGACTTTGTCGCTGCGCAATGTGCCTTTGCCGCGCCACTTGTCACCTTCCAGGTGAGACGCCGAGACCCAGGTCTTGAGGCCGCCGAAATCGCCGGTATTCACCCGCACGAACGTCTTGCGCAGGTCGTTGGCACCGACGATCTGTTTGGCGAACAGCCCGGACTCCTTGGTCGGCCGCAGAGTGATCATGCCGATGTTACCGCCGCTGGAGCCGATGTGCGGGCCGTCCGCTTCCGAAGAGCCTTGGGTGGCGAATACTTCGGCGAGGTTTTCCGGGTCGCCCAACTGGTTTGAATAAACGCTGTAGTTGCCCGAGTCGTTGATCGGCACGCCATCGACGGAAACCCCGATCTGGTCGGAGTTCATGCCACGCATGGTGAAGTTGGTGCCGCTGGTGCCGCTGGCGTCATCACTGGAAACGTTGATGCCCGGCGTGTATTTGAGTTTGTCGATGGCGTTGGCGGTCCCCGACATTTCGTCCATGGCTTCCTTGGTCACCGTCGATCGTGCCTTGGCACTTTCTTCGCGAATCATGTGGCCGTTGCCCAGGCTCTGTTTGCCGGCGACGTCCACCGAACCGACATCCTGCGTGGTGTCTGCCAAAACCAGTGGCGCAAAGCTTCCTAGGCCCGAGGCTAACAGCAGGGCAGAGAGTGTGTTGATCTTCACGAGTAGATCCCTTACGTGCATCTATCTGTTGTTATGGAGGGAGGTGCTGGCTGTCAGAACCGGGTGAACGGCGACGCCAATCTTCCTGACCACCTGTTCAGGAATCCGGGGATCATCCTTGGCGCGTGTAACGGTTTGGTGACAGGTTTTGGCAATTGGGATGAAGGTTAAATGAAAGACCTGCAGACAGCGCAATACCTGGCCTACAGCGACATGGAGAAAATAAAAAGAGGAAGATATTTCATACAATCGCCACGCAGAAGGTGGCGACGGAGGGGATTAATGTCTAGCGCAATACAATCATACGGCCCAGCACGGTGTGCTGTTCAAAGCCCAGAACCGCCTGCAAGGCACTCAAAACTGCCACTGGGTCCTTGCTCGGAAAACTCCCGCTGACACGCTTGGCGGCCATCTCGTCGTTGAGCAGAAGGATTCGCCCAGGGTAGTAGCGGCTAAGGTCCTGAACCACCTCGGCCAACGGCGCTTTGTAGTAATTGAGCCAGCCGTCGCGCCAGGCCAGGCGCGATTCGCTGTCGACCGCGTGCAGGGCATCGGCCACACCGCCGGCGTAGGCCACTTGCTGGCCTGCCGTCAGCACCTGCTGCTGCCCTTGCCTGGACGGCGTTACGCCAACCCGGCCGGACAGCACCGTCACCTGGGCCCCGGCCGGTTGCAGGCGCACTTCGAACTGCGTGCCCAAGACCCGCACCTCCCCGCTGCCGGCCTCGACTACAAAGGGCTGGCCGGTGTGAGTCACGCGGAAAAAACCCGCGCCACGGCGCAACTGGATGTGCCGCTCGCCATGGCTGAAATCCACGGCAATGGCGCTGTCGGCATCCAGGGTCACTCGGGTTTGATCCGCCAGGGTTACGGTCTTCACCTCGCCTGGCGCCGTCACGTAATCGGCGCCGAAGTCATCGACCCAGCGCGATGGCTGCCAACCCGCGCCCAGGGACACCATCACCAGCAAACACGCGGCCATGGCCAAGGCACCGGCCCCGCGCACAACACGCGAACGTCTTGAGCTGTTCATTGAGTTGAGGTAGCCCTGCAACGCCACTGCATCTTCGTCCGCCAGTGTGCGTGCCGGCACTTCGCTCAACTCCCACAGCACCTGGGCCCGTGAATAGGCTTCGACGTGCGCGGGGTCAGCCCGTAACCAGCGGCTGAACGTGGCTTGGTCACCACTGCTGGGCTGATCGTGCAGCAGGCTCAACCAGTCGAGTGCGGCCTGTTCCTGGGCGGGCGTGGGGGTAACGTTCACGGTGCTTTCCCTGGCGTGCGTGGGCAAGAGGGTTCGCGAAGGCTGGCCTTGCAGGCTTCGAGGGCACGCATCATATGTTTTTCCACGGCACTTTGGGACAGCCCCATGGCCTTGGCAATTTCCGTGTATTTGCGCCCGTGGATGCGGTTGAGCAGGAAAATCTGCCGGGTACGCTCCGGCAAGCTGCGCAAGGCGGCTTCGACGTGGCGCAGGTCATTGCCCGCTTCGAGGGCTGCCTGGGGTTCGGAGCCCTGGTTGTCCTGTTGTTCCGGCAACCAACCTTCGCTGCTGCGCACGCGCGCGCCTTCACTGCGCAAATGGTCGATGGCGATGTTGCCAGCGCAGCGCAACAGGTAGGTGCTGAGCTCTTCGACCTGCACCAACGGTCGACGCCAAAAGCGCAGGAACAGGTCTTGCACCAGGTCGGCCGCCGTAGCGCGGCAACCCACTCGTCGACTGACCAGCGCCTCCATTTGCGAGCGCTGGGATAAAAACACCTGCAGGAAATGCGCACGCCCACCGGCCGCATCGGTATGCGGGCTGTCCTGGGATTCGGGTGGCGTGCTGATCATCATGGCAGGCTCAAAACAGGGCGAAGGCAGCAACCGGGCTGGCCAGCAGGCCGACACCCGCCAGGCTCAAGGCCAGCCTTGGCCGATAGGGCAACAGCAACACCAGCAACAGTGCGCTGAGCATCAACACAGCGCACCACTCCACCAAACCTTGAGCCCAACCCGAGGCTGCCACCGCTGGCCACGTCGACAGCACCAGCAGCAACCCACCGGCCGTACGTAACGTCAGGCGTCGAGGTGGCGAAGGCTTGCTGTGCAGCAGTTCGCCATGATGACGATCTGTGGACAGGCACAGCGCGGCAAACCCGGCGTAGCACATCAGCAATGCGAGCAGCATTCAGTTCGCCTCCTGCTTGAGCGTCAATGCGGGTGCACGTTCGACCTTGGGCTGCGGCGCCGTGCGGTGCTGCATCTTCCAGGCGGCCCACGCCAGGAACAGACCGCTGGCCAGGCAGGTCAGGTCGAAGCCGGCCATGGCCCAGTCGCCGCTGGCCAGTGACACGCCCAAATGCTGCGAGGTGGTCAGCGCGTTAAGCAGTGGGACCGCCACAAACAGCAGCGCGCCGAGACTCAATTGCTCAACCCAAGCCTGGCGGCCTCGACGCAGCACGGCGTGCAACAGGCTCAGGCCCCAGGCAATAAAAAAGGTATTTATTTCCCAGTCGGAGCGCTCGGCGAAGCTCACCGGCAACAAGCGGTTGGCCCAGAAAAACCCTGCGATGGCGAGCATCAGCCCGGACATGCTGGCGATATTCAGCACTTCCACCAGCCGCAGTTCAAACGGCATCACCGAGGTTTTAGCGTGCTTGAGCTGACGCTTGCCGAGCCATATCACCAAGCCGGTGCCGATCATCGCCGTACCCGCCAGGCCACAGATAAAGTACAGCCAGCGCAGCACCGGGCCAGCGAAATGGCCCATGTGCAGGCCATAGAAACTGCCGCTGATTGCCGCCGGCAGTGACTGCTCGCCACTCACCCGCAACAGCTCGCCAGTGGTGCCGCTGAATGACAGGGTGCTGCCGAAATCCTGCACCACACTGTCGGAGCCCGCGCGGACCACATTGACCGACGCATTCACATCACTCGGGTTATTCACCACCAAACGACCGACATGGCCGCCCGCCCATTGCGTGCGGGCCTGCTCAAACATTGGCAACAACGGCAGCAATTTGCCGGGCTGGCCGAGCGCCGGCGCATTGTTGATCGCGGGGAACACTTCGTTGAAAAACGCGCGGCTGTCGCTGCCGTAGGAGGCAGCGATCGGCGCAGGCATCACCATGTTCATAAATATCACCAGGCTGCTGTAGGTGATCATCAGGTGAAACGGCAACACCAGCACACCTACCGCGTTATGCCCGTCAAGCCAGGAACGCTGGCCTTTGCGTGGGCGAAAGGTGAAGAAGTCCTTGAAGATTTTCTTGTGGGTGATGATGCCGGTGATTAACGCGACGAACATCACCATCGCGGCAATGGTCGACAGCCAACGGCCCCACGGGTAAGGCATTTGCAGCTGGAAGTGGAATCGGTAGAAGAATTCGCCGCCCGTGCTTTCGCGGGCCTGGACGGGTTGGCCGGTGACAGGGTCGAGGACCTTGTGGATGAAGTTGCCCCGCTTGCCGGGGTCGAGTTTGTCTTGCCACATCACCGACAGGCCCGGGTCGCGGCTGTCCGGCAAGGTGATAAACCAGCGCGCGGCGTTGGGCGCCTGTTGCTGCAAATAGGTTTGCGCGGCAGCGAGACTGCGCGCGTCGTCCAGTGGATAGGCCCGCACTTCGGGCTGCATCCAGTGGGTCATTTCGTCCTTGAAATAGGACAAGGTGCCGGTCAGGAAAATCGCAAACAGCAGCCAGCCAAATATCAATCCCGCCCATGTGTGCAACCAGGCCATGGCCTGGCGAAAGCCCTCTTTCATGTGCGCGCCATCCACAAACCCACGCCCGCCAAGGTGGCAAACAGTGCACTCGGCACCATTACACCCGCCCATGCGCGCCATGCCGTGCGGCAGGCGAAACACCAGAGCACCGCCAGCAGGTAAAACACAAATGAACTCATCATCCCGGTGACCACCGCGTCGGCGCGGGAAGTCGGCATCCACAGCGCCAGGCAAATGCTGGCCAGGGACGCCATCAAATAGCCACCCACCACGGCTGCCAGCACGCGCGAGGTGACGGCTAGACGGTAGGTAACAGGCAGTGAGCGTTTGCTTTTCATGCGGGAGGCGCCAGGTTCATCAGCGCGCAATATTAATGATAAATATTCTCATAAGCAAAAGAGAACGGATGATTCATCTGCTCTGGCGGATTGCCGAACCTTGTCACGCCCCCTACAATGCGAACAATTCTTGTTCTCTAGAGCATGCCAATGCTTGTGGAGTGATTGCGTTGCAGCCGTCCAATACCGTCGAAGTTTTGTACAACGACCATCACCACTGGCTCACCGGCTGGTTGCGACGCAAGCTCGGCTGCCCGGAAAGCGCGGCCGACCTGGCGCAGGACACGTTCATCCGCGTGCTCACCGCACGGGAAACCCCAACGCTGATCGAACCCCGCGCCTTCCTCACCACCGTCGCCAAGCGCGTATTGTTCAACTTCTACCGCCGCCAGGACCTGGAACGCGCCTACCTCGAGGCACTGGCGCAGAGCCCTGAACACGTGGCGCCCTCTGAAGAAGAACGCGCCATCATCCTGCAAACCCTGCTGGAGCTGGACCAACTGCTCGACGGCCTGCCCACCCTGGTCAAACGTGCATTCCTGCTGGCCCAGCTTGACGGTCTGACCTACGCACAAATCGGCGCCGAGCTGGGCATTTCCATCGCCACGGTCAAACGCCACCTGAATAAAGCGGCGATGCGCTGCTACTTCGCCCTGTGAACTTTTCGACCCAGGTTGCCGAGCAGGCGGTGCATTGGCTGATGGAAATGCAGCAAGGCGCGCTCAACCCGCGCCAGCAAGCGGCCTGGCAACAATGGCTGAACGCCCACAGCGAACATCAGCGCGCGTGGGACCATATGCAGCGCGTGAACCAGCGCCTGCGCGGCATGCCCTCGCCGCTGGCGCATGCCGCGTTGAGTGCGCCCAAATCCAGCAGCCGGCGCCAGGCCCTGAAGCTGTTGCTGATCCTCGGTGCGGGCTCGGCCGCCGCCTGGGGCCTGCGCCAGCAGCATATTTTGCCGCCATTGACCGCCGACTACCGCAGCCCCGTCGGCCAACGGCGCAATGTGCAATTGGCCGACGGCAGCCGGTTGCAGCTCAACACCGGCAGCGCGGTGGATGTGCATTTTGATGGCAGCCAACGCTTGATCCGCCTGCTTGAGGGCGAAATGCTGCTGACTGCCCGCGCCGGCAATACGCCGCTGCATGTACTCACCGGCCAGGGTTTGCTCAGCAGCCAGGCCGCACGGCTGAATGTGCGCCAGTTCAACGACCATACCCAACTGGCCGTTTTTGACGGCACTGTCGACATAATGCCCAACGGCTACCGCGGCCTGCCGCTGAGCGTCGAGGCCACGCGCCAGGTCAATTTCACCCGTAAAGGCTGGGACACCCCACTGCCCACCGACGCCAACAGCGGCGCCTGGTCCGACGGCATGCTGGTGGCCGCGCACATGCGTCTGGAGGATTTTCTCGCCGAGCTGGGCCGCTATCGCCGTGGCCAGCTTAATTGCGACCCGCAAGTGGCCAACCTGCTGCTGTCCGGCAGCTACCCGCTGGACGACAGCGAGCGCATCCTCGACCTGCTGGAAGTCAGCCTGCCGGTCAAAGTGCGGCGGTTTACCCGCTACTGGGTGACGGTCCAGGCTCGCGCCTGAAATTATTTCAGCACTTTTTTACCCGCAAGTGAGCCGATTTCCACACCTCGCGTGACAGAGAAGGAAAGCCACCTTGATCTTTCCTTCTCAGGACCGCTCTTCATGCCCCAGCAACCGACGCTTCTCGCTCGCACCTTGCGCCAACTCCTACTGGGCGCCAGCCTTAGTCTTACCGTGCTGCCGCAGGTGATGGCCGCCGATGCCAAGCCGTATCACATCGCCCCGGCGACCCTGGAAGCAGCGCTGAATCAATTTGGACGTGAGGCTGGCGTGTTGATTTCTTTCGGTTCCGAGGTCACGGCCGGCATGCAGAGCGGTGGGTTGTCGGGCAATTACGGCGCTGCCGAAGGCCTGCAAAAACTGCTGGAGGGCACGGGCCTGCAAGCCCGCCCCGAAGGTGATAACGCCTACAGCCTGCAACCGGCCAACGGCCCCGCTACCGTCGAACTGCAAACCTCAAGCGTGGTCGGGGACTGGCTCGGCGACGCGGCGCAAACCAACGTGTTCGAACACCCTGGTGCGCGTGATGTGATCCGCCGTGAAGAGTTCGAGCGCCAGGGCGCGACCCAGGCCCGTGACGTGCTCAACCGCATTCCCGGCGTCAACGCCCCGGAAAACAACGGCACCGGCAGCCACGATATGGCGCTGAACTTCGGCATTCGCGGCCTCAACCCGCGCCTGGCATCGCGCTCCACCGTGCTGATGGACGGCATCCCGGTGCCCTTCGCACCGTATGGCCAGCCGCAGCTGTCATTCGCGCCGATCAGCATGGGCAATATGGACGCGGTAGACGTGGTACGCGGCGGCGGCGCAGTGCGCTACGGCCCGCAAAACGTCGGCGGCATCGTCAACTTCGTGACCCGCGCGATCCCGGATGCGCCGACGGTCAAAGGCGGCTTGCAGACCGAAACCAGCCCATCCTCCAGCCACGACGGCTTCAAGACCACCGGCAACCTGCTGGCCGGCGGCACCGCGGACAATGGCCTGGGCGGCGCGATCCTGTACTCCGGCACGCGTGGCGGCGACTGGCGCGAAAACAGCAACACGCGCATCGACGACCTGATCCTCAAGGGCAAATACCAGTTGGACGACGCCAACAGCTTCAATGCCATGGCGCAGTACTACGAAGGCCAGGCCGATATGCCCGGCGGCTTGAACGTCAAGGACTACAAGGCTGATCCGTACCAGTCCACGCGCCCCTACGACAAATTCTGGGGCCGCCGTACGATGTTCAACGCCGGTTACCGCTACCAGGAAGACCGCCGCGAATTCACCGCTAACACCTTCTTCACCACCACGTTGCGTAATGGCTACCTGGACCAGGGCAGCTTCCTCTCGCTGTCACCGCGCGAGTACTGGGTACGCGGCCTGGAAACCCGTTTCGCCCAAGGCTTCGACATAGGCCCGAGCAGCCATGAAGTGGGCGTCGGCTACCGCTACATCAACGAAGCTGGCCACGAATTGCGCTACCGCACGCCGATCAGCGCCAACCAGCAGTTGCCGACCACCAACAGCCGCAATGACCGCGACACCCGCGGCGCCACCGAGGCCAATGCGTTTTTCGTCGATGACCGCATTGATATCGGCAAGTGGACCATCACCCCGGGCGTGCGCTACGAGATGATCGAATCCCAGCAGACCAACAACCTGACCAACGTGAAGTACAAAGGCGACTACAACACCGCACTGCCGGCGTTGAACGTGCTTTACCACCTCACCGAAGACTGGAACCTCTACGCCAACACCGAAGGCTCATTCGGCAGCGTGCAGTACAGCCAAATGCCGAACCGCGTGACCAGCGGCGAAGTGAAACCGGAAAAAGCCCGCACCTGGGAACTCGGCACACGCTATGACAACGGCACCTTGCGTGCGGAAATCGGCGCGTTCCTGATCAACTTCGACAACCAGTACGACAGCAACCAGACCAACGATTCGGTGATCGCGCGCGGTGAAACGCGCCATCAGGGTATCGAGTCGAGCATCAACTACGCGCTCGACGGTTTGAGCCCGGCGCTCGCGGGGTTTGATGTGTACGCCACTTATGCCTTTGTGGACGCGACCATCCGTGAGAACGGCCCGAACAAAGGCCACCGCGTACCCTTTTCGTCCAAGCACAAAGGCACCCTCGGCGTGGGTTACACCGAAGGCCGCTGGAAGCTCAACCTCGACAGCAGCTACCAGAGCAGCCAGTTCGCCGACAACGCCAACACCCAGGCTGAAACCGCCGACGGCGCCAACGGACGCATCCCCGGCTACATGCTGTTCAGCAGCCGCGCGGCGTATGACTTCGGCCCACAACTGTCGGACTTGAACGTAGCAGTCGGTATGAAAAATATCTTCAACAAGCAGTATTTCACCCGCTCGTTCGACGACAACAACAAGGGCAAATACGTGGGCGAGCCGCGCACCGTCTACGTGCAAACCTCCATCGCGTTTTAACTGCCTGAGTCATAGCGCTTCAATTAAGGCGTGGGACCTTACAAACGATGTAAGACCCTGTGGGAGCTGTCGAGCTTTAGCGAGGCTGCGAAAGCGGTGGGTCAGGCAACTAAATTTGCCTGTGCCATCGCC
This sequence comes from Pseudomonas antarctica, assembly GCF_001647715.1. Taxonomy (NCBI): domain Bacteria; kingdom Pseudomonadati; phylum Pseudomonadota; class Gammaproteobacteria; order Pseudomonadales; family Pseudomonadaceae; genus Pseudomonas; species Pseudomonas antarctica. The sequence goes on along the minus strand of NZ_CP015600.1, from coordinate 1,216,812 downwards.
TTCGCAGCCTCGCAGGGGCTCGACAGCTCCCACAGGAGTTCGGCCTTTTCGATTGGGTGCTAGCTGCCCGCCAAGCAACTCGGCGTGCTGGCGACCAACGCGTCGATGGCGCAGCGCGTCTTGGCCGGCATGTGCGCGGCCGTGGGCCAAATCACATGGATCGGCGCAGGCTGGTCGCGGTAGCTCGGCAGTACCGCTTCCAGTTGGCCACGCAGCACATAGTGCGCAATCAACCAGCTCGGCAACCAGGCCAGGCCCACGCCAGCAATGGCGGCATCGGCCACGGCCTGGAGGTCGTCCAGCACCAAAGGTGATATCACCCCCGAGCTATGCGAAGTAGCGCAACGGTAGGCAATGCCTCGATGACCGGCGAGGTCCTCGATACATTCAATCCGCCCGACACGTTGCAAATAGGCCGGTGAAGCGGCCAGGCCCACGGACTGTTCGCCCAGGCGGCGTGCACTCAGGCGGTCTGTATCCGGGAGCGGGCCGATACGCACGGCAACGTCGAAGCCTTCCTGCGCCAGATCCGTCAGCCGGTCAGAGAAGGAAATCTCGATCTCCAATTGCGGGTACCGATCCATCAAGCCCCACAAAGCAGGTGCCGCATAGTGGTGACCGAAGGCCAGCGGCAAGCTTGCCCTTAACCGCCCACGCGGCTGCTGGCGGCCACTCTCCAATACCGATTCGGCGGCCTCCAACTCTGCCAGTGCACGCAGGCAATGCTCGTAATAAGCCTGCCCGTCCTCGGTCCAGACGCTGGCGGCGGGTAGAACGCTGCAACAGGCAGGTGCCCAAACGGGCCTCCAACCGCGCCAACCCCTTGCCCACCGCCGAACGAGTGAGGTTCAGGCGTTCGGCGGCTTCGGTCAGGTTGCCGCTCTCGACGATTTGCAGGAAGAGTTCGACGCCATCAAAACGCGGGGTGGCCATGAGTCTACTGTCGCCTTTAATTCCCTTATTGACGGAAAACTTATCACAAATAAAGAACCCTGTTCCCGCGAGAATACTGCTCTCACCCAATCGAAAGGAACCACCCATGCCGCCCGCCGCCGCTGTATCGGTCGTCAGCGCCCCGCGCACTGCCAGAGATGGCGTTGCCCTTACCGCCGTCTGCCTCGTAGCCCTGATGTTCGGCCTGGAAATCTCCAGCGTGCCGGTCATCCTGCCAACCCTGGAACAGCAGTTGGGCACGGGCTTTCAGGACGCGCAATGGATCATGAATGCCTACACCCTGGCCTGCACCAGCGTCTTGATGGCAGCGGGCACACTGGCCGATCGCTTTGGGCGTCGGCGCATGCTGGTGCTGTGCTTGTGGCTGTTTGGGCTGGCCTCGCTGGCGTGTGGGTTGGCGAACGACGCGTCCACGCTGATCGCTGCACGTTTTGTCCAGGGCGTGGGCGCCGGTGCCATGATGATCTGTCAGTTCGCAATTCTTTCGCACCGGTTTCGTGAACCCGCGGCACGGGCGCGCGCTTTCGCAATATGGGGCGTGATCGCGGGCGTGGGCCTGGGCTTCGGACCGATGGTGGGCGCGTTGATTTTGGCGGTAGCAGACTGGCGCTGGGTGTTCCTCGTGCATGCGCCGCTCACCCTGTTGACCTTGGTGTTGCTGCGCATCAGCGTCGAGGAATCCCGCGACCCAGCCGGCCATCGCCTCGACATTGCCGGCATGCTGACCCTGACGCTGTCGGTATTTGCGCTGGTGTACTTCATCACCCAGGGCAGCGAGAACGGCTTCGGCGCACCGGCCATGCTTGGTTGGGCAGGCTTGTCGCTGGCCGGGCTGCTGCTATTTATCCTGATTGAAAGGCGCAGCGCCCAGCCGATGTTCGATTTCTCGGTGTTCCGCATCCAGCGCTTCAACGGCGCGCTGATGGGCTCGATCGGCATGAATTTCAGCTTCTGGCCATTCATGATCTACCTGCCGCTCTACTTCCAGGCCGGCCTGGGCTACGACACGATGACCACCGGCGGCGCCCTGCTCGCCTACACCCTGCCCACGTTGCTGGTGCCACCGTTGGCCGAACGCCTGGCACTGAGCTATGGCGCAGAACGCATCATTCCCTTGGGACTGGGCTTGATGGGCGCAGGATTTATCACCATGGCAGCGGCCAATGGTGCCGAGCATCCGAGCATTGCCTGGGTGCTTTTCAGCTGCGCGATGGCCGGCGTGGGCTTGGCACTGACCAATTCGCCCACCACCAACACCACCACCGGCTCGGTGTCAGCCGACCGCGCGGGCATGGCCTCGGGCATCGACCTCAGTGCACGGCTGATAACCCTGGCCCTCAATATCGCGCTGATGGGGCTGGTGCTGTTGCTGGGAATCAGCCATCACCTCGCGAGCCTGCTCCCCGAAACCACGTCCATGAATTGGCCAGAAATCAGCCAGCATATTGCGGCGGGCAAGCTGGACGTGTTGGCGCTGGCCCCCACCGATGCCCAGGCCGCGCTGCGCCACGGCGTCGGTTGGGCGATGCTCTTTGCGGGCCTGGGCGCTTGCGGGTTGGCGGTGTTGAGCGGGTATTTTTTCCGACGCGCCAAATAAACGAAAACGGGCCTGCAAATGCAGGCCCGTTTTAGTAGGGATGAAAGAACCGTCAGCTATCAGCTGTTAAACACCGCACGTTCTTTTTCCAGAAACTCCTGTTCAAGCTCATCTTCATTGACTTTGGTGGTCGGCTGGCTTTTCCCGGCAGCGCGTGGCTTGCCTTGCAGTTTGCCGAACAGATGTTCCAGCGCATGCTCCAGCTTGACGGCTGCACCGTCGATCGCCTGTTCCAGGGTATCGGCTTTATGCAATACCGACAGCGGTTGATGGCCCTTTGGCCGTGCTTCCAGACGGCAACTTAAATCGTGGGGACCAGGCTTGTCGCCATTTTCGTCCTTCAGGTAGACCTCTACACGGGTCAGGTGCTCTTCATAATGTTCGAGCGTGCTCTCAATGGTAGTACGTACCCACTCCTCCAGTCGGATGCTGCTTTCAATATGGTTATCGCTATTGACTTGGATTTGCATAGTTCTTCCCTTATTTCAGCTAGCTCGCGAGAGGTCACAAACTGCAACACCGGGGTGGTGAAACCATGACCTCTTGATTACACAATTGAGCACTCAGAAGAACATTTCAAGTCCTTTGCAAAGATAAATCCCACATTACAAATTAAGTCTGACTACGAGCAAAAACGCTGTTAGGGTGGGGAGTTAGTTACATCTTCTTACGCCCAGCGAACCTTACAATTGCCCCTCCCCCAACGGGTGCAATCCGCGAAAAATTCCCGCTTCTTCCACCAGCCAGTCATGCACCGCACGTACGCCCGGATGGCTCAGCGCGCCCGGCGCGTAAAGCAGCACGTAGCGTTTATGGTTGGGCACGGCCAGCCCAAACGGCACGATCAAGGTGCCGCGCTCCAGTTCATCATTGAGCAACGTGCGCCGCGCGATGGCCACGCCCATGCCGGCGATGGCAGCCTCGATGGTCAGGTGATTGCGGTTGAAGGTGTGCCCGCGCCGCACATCGGCTTGGTGATAGCCAATGGCGTTCAGGTAAAACTCCCACTCGGCGTATTCATAACTCCCACGCCAGGCAGTAATGTCATGCAACAGCGGGAAATGCACCAGGTCAGCCGGGCCATGCAAGGGCGGGCGGCCGCGCAGCAGGCTGGGGGCGCACACCGGGAAAATTTGTTCATCGAGCAGGGCTGTGGATAACAGGCCGGGGTAGCTGCCGTCGTTCAAGTCGATGGCCAGGTCGAAGTCACCCTCGTGCAGCGCGATGCTGCTGTCTTCGGCGACCATGCGCAGCTGGATATCCGGAAAACGTTGCTGCAGGCGTGGCAAGCGCGGGGTCAGCCACTTGCCGAGAAACGAGGGGATAGAACGCAACCGCAAGGTGCCGCTGATCATCCCCGCGTCCAACCGCTGCAATTCGGCATCGATGCTGCCGTAGGCCTCCCCCACCGTCGCCGCCAACCGCTGCCCTTCGGCACTCAGTTCCACCCCGCGCGCACGTCGATGAAACAGGCGAAAGCCCAAACGCTCCTCCAACTGGCGGATTTGCTGGCTCACCGCCCCCGGTGTGATGTGCAGTTCTTCGGCGCAGCGGGTGAACGACAGATGCCGCGCAGCACAGGAAAAAACGTGCAGCCAGACATACGTCTGACCATGAAGGGGGCGGGCCATAGAGTTTAGTCCTGCTAAAGGGTGTCTTAGGATAATTCGTTGGTCAGTGCCGATCCAGAGGCTCAGTATCGCGCCAATTCCGCTCGTCCTACAAAACATGGCAGCGATTTCTACTCCATTGCTTGTAAGGCTTTAGCATGGCTATCAGTGTTTTCGATCTATTCAAGGTGGGCATCGGCCCTTCCAGCTCGCATACCGTCGGCCCGATGCGGGCGGCGGCGACCTTTGCCCAAGCCCTCACCGACCAACATTTGCTGAACGACATACGCCGTGTCGAAGTACGTCTGTACGGCTCGTTGTCCGCCACCGGCGTCGGCCATGCCACCGACCGCGCCTGCGTGATGGGCCTGATGGGCGAATGGCCGGACAAGGTCGATCCCACCTCGATCAACGCGCGTATCCAGCGATTGCGCGAGTCCGGCCGTTTATTACTCGCGGGCAAGCAGGACATTGCCTTCAACTGGTACACAGACCTGCTCCTGCTGGACGAAAGCCTGCCCTATCACCCCAACGCCATGTCCCTGCACGCCTACGGCGACAGCGGCCTGCTCAGCGAACAAACCTATTACTCGGTAGGTGGTGGTTTCATCATCGAAGCGGCTGAAGCTGCCTCAGGCATTGCGCCTGCCAGCGATGTGGAATTGCCCTACGACTTTTCCAGCGCCGTCGAACTGCTGGCCCTGTGCAACACGCACGGCCTGCGGGTTTCGGAATTGATGATGGCCAACGAACGCGCATGGCGCAGCGATGAAGACATCCGCAGCGGGCTGCTGCATATCTGGTCAGTGATGCGCGAATGCGTAGAGCAAGGCCTGCGCCATGAAGGCATCTTGCCAGGTGGCCTTGATGTGCCACGCCGTGCGGCGAAATTGCACCGCAGCCTGTTGGAAATCGGCAAACCCAATGTCATCACCTCGACCTTGTCGGCCATGGAATGGGTCAACCTGTTCGCCCTCGCCGTCAACGAAGAAAATGCTGCCGGCGGGCGTATGGTCACTGCGCCAACCAACGGCGCGGCAGGCATCATTCCAGCGGTGCTGCATTACTACATGAAGTTCAACGCGGACGCGTCCGACGATGATGTGGTCAATTTCTTCCTCGCTGCAGCGGCCGTCGGCATCCTGTGCAAAAAGAACGCCTCGATCTCCGGCGCCGAAGTCGGTTGCCAGGGCGAGGTGGGTTCCGCCTGCGCCATGGCCGCCGCCGGCCTGGCTGACATCCTCGGCGCCACCCCGGAACAACTGGAAAACGCCGCCGAAATCGGCCTGGAACACAACCTCGGCCTGACCTGCGACCCGGTCGGTGGCCTGGTGCAAGTGCCGTGCATCGAGCGCAACGCCATCGCTGCCGTCAAAGCCATCAATGCCACACAAATGGCCCTGCGCGGTGACGGCAAACACTTCATTTCCCTCGACCGGGTAATCCGCACCATGCGCGATACCGGCGCCGATATGCATGACAAATACAAAGAAACTTCACGGGGCGGCCTGGCGGTCAGCTGGGTGGAGTGCTGATCGGAGCACTTTTACCCGCCCCATACGTGAGCCCGCGCAAAAATAATAACGAGGCAATACCGATGACCGATGTACGTACACCTGCTGCCGAAAATCCTGCTTCAGAGACCACCGTAACAACTGGCTGGACCAAACACGACACCACCTGGATGCTGGGCCTCTACGGCACCGCCATCGGCGCAGGCACCTTGTTCCTGCCAATCAATGCTGGCGTCGGCGGCTTCTGGCCGCTGATCGTGCTGGCGTTGCTGGCCTTTCCGATGACCTTCTTTGCTCATCGTGGGCTGACGCGTTTTGTATTGTCAGGCAAATCCGGCGACATCACCGACGTGGTCGAAGAACACTTCGGCGTCGGTGCCGGCAAGCTGATCACCCTGCTCTACTTCTTCGCCATCTTCCCGATCCTGCTGGTGTACAGCGTGGCGCTGACCAACACGCTGAGCAGCTTCATGGAACACCAACTGCACATGGCCACGCCGCCGCGGGCGATCCTGTCGCTGGTGTTGATCCTCGGTCTGATGGCCATCGTGCGCTGCGGCCAGGGTGTGATCGTCAAGGCCATGAGTGTGCTGGTGTACCCGTTCGTCGCCGCCCTGCTATTGCTGGCCGTGAGCCTGATCCCCAACTGGAACGGCGCATTTTTCGCCTCGGCCAGCGAAGGCATGCCGTTACCGCTGTTCTTCAAGACCCTGTGGCTGGCGATCCCGGTGATGGTGTTTTCCTTCAACCACTCACCGATCATTTCAGCGTTCGCGGTTGACCAGAAGCGCGTGTATGGCGCCCAGGCCGAGCGCAAAAGCAGCGGCATCCTCGCCACTGCCCACGGCATGATGGTGCTGACGGTGATGTTCTTCTGCTTCAGTTGCGTGCTGGCCCTGTCGCCAGCTGACTTGGCCGCCGCCAAGGCGCAGAACATTTCGATCCTGTCGTACCTGGCCAACCACTTCCAGACCCCGGTGATCGCCTACGCCGCGCCGTTGATCGCGCTGGTGGCCATTACCAAATCCTTCCTCGGCCACTACATCGGCGCCAGCGAAGGCTTCCAGGGGCTGATCGTCAAATCCCTGCGCGGGCGTAACCGCTCGATGTCGTCCAAAGGGCTGGAACGCTGCACCGCACTGTTCATGGTGCTGACCTGCTGGGCCGTGGCCACTTTCAACCCAAGCATCCTGGGCATGATCGAAACCCTGGGCGGGCCGATCATCGCGTGCCTGCTGTTCCTGATGCCGATGTACGCGATTCGCCGCGTGCCGTCTCTGCGCCAGTACTCGGGCCAACTGTCGAATGTGTTTGTGGTGGTGATCGGGCTGATTGCGCTGTCTGCGATCGTTTTCTCGGTATTGCCCTGAAATAGCCCACCGCCCTCAAGAACAACACAAAACAAATGCGGGAGTGGGCTTGCTCCCGATGGCGGTCCTTCAGCCGAGCATTTATTGACTGATACACCGCTATCGGGAGCAAGCCCCCTCCCACATTGGACTATCACTGGGTGATGGATTGCTTTACGGCACGGCCCTTGCTGTACAGCTCATGAGGCAAACGGACTTTGTGAAACCTCAGCGACGGAGTGGCCGATGGTCAGGCAACGCGAACTAATCCTGACACCGGTCGTCAATGACTGCATGTTCCTATCAGGCGGTAACGCACCATGGACAATCCTTTTCAGATCATCACCGACACCTTCACCCCCAACTACCGCGTCAACCTGAGCATCCAACGGCTGGATGGCAGCATCATGCTCACCCTCTCGAATGAGGACGGCGTGGTGGCCAAACGCATGATCAGCGCCGAACAACGCAACGACCCGCAGCGGCTCAAACGGCTGGTGCAAAGTATTCAATTCGGCATCGCCATCGAGCAGGGCCACAGCGCCATGGAAATACTCACGGTGATGACGGACGGCGACAGCCACAAACTCCTGCAGCCACCGCCCGCCCGCACCCTGCCCTTCAGCGTTGGACTTTAAAGCTCGCCCTTCTCGGTTTCCAGGCTCGCTTCGCCCTTGCGGCGCGGGCCTTCAACCTTCACCGACGGGAACGCCGACGAGGCGTAGCGCACCACCAGAATCGAGAACGCCAACAGCAGAATGCCGCCACACAGGTAGATGATGCCGATGTCAGGCGGATTGTGGTGCGACACGTTGGAAATCAGCAGGCGCGTCAGCGCAGTGATCGCCACGTAGATCAGGAAGCGCACCGGCATGTGGTTGGTCTTGAAGTAAATCCCGACCATCGCGCCCAGTTCCAGGTAGATGAACAGCAGCAAGATGTCATCAATCTTGATGTGCCCGGTCTCCAGCATCCCCAGAAACTCCATCACCGCTGCCCAGGCGGTCACCGCACCAATGGCGAACAGCGCCAGGTAATGGAACGTCTCGACGAACAGATTGCCCAGCGACTCGGCCAGCCCATGGACTTGCCGGCGCAGCTTTTCGGCCCAGTTGATTTTCACGATGATGCTTCCTTAGGTCGGCTCGACCGGATAATGCGGGTTGGACGTGACGGTTGTTTTGCATGCAGAAAAAAGGCCAGAGGCACGTATAAGATGATGGCGGGGTGACATGAGACACTTACGAAGATGAGCAGAGTAGATACTTTACTCATCCGAGAAGCGGATCTATGAAGGATATCGCTGGCGTGCGTGTAAAACCGAGAGAACCCGAATGCTGTCGGTCACCTGATAGACGACCAGATAATTCGGATGCACCACCATTTCTCGCGTGCCGACGACACGTCCAGGGCGGTAAAGGTGGGGTCTACGAGATAGCGCCAGCACACAGGCTTCTATTGCCTGGTTCAGCTCAAGCGCTGCCACTGGATTGCGGTCGCTGATGTAATCAGTAATTTGCCGGAGTTGTGCCCGCGCTGCAGGGGCCCACTCAACCAGCATCGCCTTTCTTGCGTTTGGATTCGATTAGCTCACGCATCTCGGCCATCACCTCATCATGAGGAATACCTGGGCTTGGGTCATCGAGAGCAGCTTGCACTTTGGCGCGAAACCAGCGGTCGTAGCTGTCGGCCTGCGCTTCGGTATCTGTTGGGATGCCTGAGGAAAAGGAAGTGTCCATAAATGCCTCCGTTGTCGATGAAGAGGAAGTCTAGTCGTTGACGTTTTTACTGTCGTGTTCGAAGCGATGAAGTGAGTAACAGAAAAAATCCAAGATTACGCAACGACTTTTTGGATCGTTCCCACTCACTCGGGAACGACCGGGTCTAAATCTCAGGCCGGTGCGACGTGCTCCAGGGCTCGGTCGACCAATAAGCCGCCCATTTCCACCAGTTGGTGAATCGCCAAGACCAGGCTTCGCTGCGGGCCTTCAAGGTCGAATGCCAGCGTATTGGCCAATTCACGGGCGCTGCTTAGGGTTTCGCTGGCGTTTGCCAGAAGGGTTTCTGTGTCCACTGTAGGAGTGACGCCAAATAGCGTGACGGGCGGCTCGGAATTCAAAGCATCGGCGGTACGGTGAGTATTGTTTTCCATGGTGCGGCTCCGGTACTAATCAAGAAAGTTCTCCTTTTCATGTTCGAGCCGCCAAGCTCGGCCCCGCGATGCAAGGCCCGGAGAAGGTAAGCCACCGTAGGATTACTCGGCAACCTCAGCGTGTTGTCAGAAACTTCCGTTGTAGCAAACCCCTATTTCCCGGCTACATTAAAAAACTGCTACCCAAACCCCAGGGTTTGGCTTACTCTTTTAGCTGTATATAAATACAGTAGTCGAAAAAGACAACTATCGTGAAGGCATGTGAGGTGGTAAATGGCCGTCGAAGTGGTATACCGCAGCAGCCGAGATCTGGAGCGTTTGTTCATGGATAAAGCCGAAGCTGACCGTCATGACAAAATGCTTGAACTCGCTGAGTTGCTGGCAGAAGTGTTGCAAAAAGCCGTGCCGTCCCTGAGCGAGCAGCAGGTGGAAGAAGCCGGGATCTACATGGCGAAGAACCGCGATGTATTTGCCAAGGCGTTCAAGAGCCAACCGGACGCTTTGTCCGAGTTGCTGAACCCAACGGCGGAATAAAGCCCGAATTGAACAGGCCCTGAATCAATGATTCAGGGCCTTTTTAATGCCTGGACTATTTGTACAGCAGGCGCTCGGCCAGCTCATCCGCCACCCGTGCGGGGGAGCGTTTTTCGGCCTGGGCGTGGGCGAAGATTTCGGTGAGGCGCGTACCGATGTTGGACAGGTGCGCGGTGATGTCCGCCAGCTCGGCGCCGGCGTGTTTGAGGGCGACGTAGATCAGGCCGCCTGAGTTGATCACGTAATCCGGGGCGTAGAGGATGCCGCGCCCTTCCAACTGGTCGGCGATGTCCAGGGTGGTCAGTTGCGCGCTGGCAGAACCGGCTACGGCGGCGCAACGCAGTTGGCCGACGCTGTGCCGATTGAACACCGCACCGAGGCCACAAGGCGCGAGAATGTCGCAAGGCGTGCTGAGCAAGGCGTCGTTGGCGATAGGGTGTGCGCCGAGTTGCTCCATGGCGAGCTGTACCTTGCCGTGGTCGATGTCGCTTACCAGCAATTCAGCGCCCGCGGCATGCAGTTGTTCGGCGAGGGCGTAACCCACATTGCCCAAGCCCTGCACCGCAACGCGCAAGCCTTCGAGGTTGTCACTGCCCAGGCGGGCCATGGCGGCGGCACGGATGCCGGTGAACACGCCCATGGCAGCATGGGGCGCGGGGTCGCCGGCGGCGGTGGTGCTGGTGACGAAGCGCGTGTGCTGGGCGATGCAGTCCATGTCGGCCACTGAAGTGCCGCTGTCGATCGAGGTAACGAAGCGGCCATCGAGTTTTTCAATGCAACGGCCAAACGCTTCAAACAAGGCGGCGCGACTTTCCACGTGCACGGGACGGATGATCACCGCCGTCCCGCCGCCCACCTGCAGGCCGGCCAGGGCGGCTTTGTAGCTCATGCCTTGGGCCAGGCGCGCGGCATCGGCCACGGCACTTTCATCGTCGGGGTAAGCGAGATAACGGCAACCGCCCAAGGCAGGCCCCAAGCGGCTGTTATGAATGGCGATGACCGCCTTCAGCCCGGTGACCGCGTCGACGCTCAGGTGCAGCGACTCAAGGCGGGTGCTGTGCATAAGCGCAAACATCGTCGAGCTCCCGAATCACTTCTGGTAGAGGCCCAAGTATAGGCTTGCGGTAGAAAACTGCCGAAGTGCGCTGGAATAAGCCGCCGGATTTCGTGGGGTCTGCGACATAAGCACGTCGGTTATTGCTTAAGTCACTGGACGAAAATTCACAGCAAGGCTAAAACGGGGGCATCCGCCGGAGAACGCAATGAATCCCCGCAAAGCCTTTTTCGCCTGCCTGGACCGTTCACCCCCTGCGCTGTTTGAAGCTGCGCTGTGGATTGCTGCCGAACACGACCCCGCCGTGCAGCCCTTGCTGATCCTGCAAGAGCTCATTGTGCTGCAGCAACAGGTCAGCGTTGGCATGCCCATGTTGCCGGCGGATGAACTCGGCCAGCCGCTGCTGCGGCGCATGAATGACTTGGGGTTCGCCCAGGATGACTTCACCCCGCTGCGCCCGGCGGCGGCCTTGCTCGACAAGGTATTGCAACGCAAACGCGGGCAACCCCTGGCCATGGGCCTGATCGCGCTTGAGTTGGCGCGGCGCCTGGATATCCCCATGGTGGGCGTGAACTTCCCGGGCCATTTCCTGCTGCGGGTACCCGGCGCCGATCACCTGCTGGACCCCTGCGGCGGGCGACGCCTGTACCCCAATGACTGCCGAGAATTGCTGCATCGCCAGTACGGGCCGAATATCAAGTTACACGCCGACCACCTGCTGACCGCCGACCCGCGCTCGATCCTGCAACGGTTGTCACGCAACCTGCGCCAACTGCACCTCTCCAACGACAACCCGCTGGCCGCGCTGGTCGACGCCGAACGCGTGCTGGAACTGGGCAACGCCAGCGCCGCCGACTACCTGGCGCGGGCCAGTTTGTACCAGCGCCTGGATTGCCCGAGCGCCGAACGTTTTGACCTCGAGCACGCCTTGTTGCTCAGCGAGGACCCGATCCAGCGCCTGCGCCTGACGGAGCGGCTGGGGCACCTGCCGCCCAACTCAGTGGTGCACTGAAATACGTGCTGTGTGGCGAGCCGGCTCGCCACATAAACCGCGTCAACCGGTCAATCAGTGATTGGCCGGCGCCTTGAGAATATCGCTATACAGCGGGCTCTTCGGCGCAGTCGGTACAGGCGAGCGCACCTGGATGATCAACAGCGCCGCAATCACCGCCGGAATCGCACAGAAGAAGAAAATCTGCTCCACCGGAATATGCATCGCCAGCAACATGCTGCCAAAGAGCGGCCCCAGGATTGACCCGAATCGCCCCACGCCCAACGCCCAGCCAGTGCCGGTGGCGCGCACATGCGCCGGGTAGAAGTTACTGGCGAAGGCATTGAGGGTCAGTTGCCCACCGATGATGCAAAATCCGGCGGCGAATACACAGGCCACCAGATAGCGCGGATTATCGTGGTTCAGGCCCAGCAAAATGGTGCATACCGCCGCCGCCGCCAACACGCCGGACAGCAGCCGTACCTTGCTTTTCAGGCGGTCGGCGAACCAGGCCATGCCGATGGCGCCCAACGTGCCGGCGAACAGGAACATCGAGGTCACCAGGTTGGCTTCGTTCAGCGCCAGGCCACTTTCCAGCAACAACGACGGCAGCCAACTGATCATGAAATACAGCAGGATCAGGCTGACGAAAAAGGTCGCCCAGATCAACACGGTCGGGCGCGCGTAACCATTTCGGAACAGCTCGACCACCGTGAGTTTGCTGCCCCGCTCCTGAAGGTTTTCGGCTTCGCTCGCCAACGGCGGTTGCCAGTCGGGCAGCATGCGACCAGTGACTTTGCGCAAGCGCGCATACGGCGGCGCATCCCGCAGCAGGCGCGGCAGGGATTCCGGCAACAGCCAGATCAGAAAAGGAAACAGCAGCAACGGCGTCACGCCGCCGGCGAGGAATACCGCCTGCCAACCGAAGCCATCGATAAACCCTGCGGCCACGAAACCACCCGCCGCGCCGCCGAATGAGAAACCGCACGCGGCCAGGGTCACCATCAAGGTGCGCATCCGGGGCGGCGAATAGTCCGACATCAACGCCATGGCACTCGGCATTGCGCCGCCCATGCCAATACCGCAGATAAACCGTGCGGCCATCAGCGTGGTCAGCGAATTGGCAAACACCATCAACACCGTGAGGCTGGCGTAGATCAGTACGCAGCCGAGCAGGATGCGCCGCACGCCAAAGCGGTCAGCCAGTGGCGTGACCAGCAACGAGCCCAGCGTCAGGCCCAGCAGGTTGGCACTGAATACCGGACCGAATGCCGCTTTTTCCAGGCCCCAATCCTTCGCCAATGCCGGAACCACATAGCCCAGCACCTGCGCGTCGTAGCCATCGGTTACCAGCAGCAACGCCAGCAACAGGAGAATCAACCACTGATAGCGCGACACCGGACGGGCGTCGAGTGCCGCGCGAAAGCTGGCAATCTGATTGTGCATCGCAAGGTACCTGTTATTTTTATGAGGATGTCGCCGATCAAAATGTGGGAGCGGGCTTGCTCGCGAAAGCGATGTGTCAGCGACAAATGTTTCGACTGATCCGACGCATTCGCGAGCAAGCTCCTACATTGATTCAGGGTGCTTCTGGGGTATCCGGTTGATTAGCCGGATGCGCCTGCACAAACGCCGGATGCTGCGCCGCCAACGCCGCCACGCGCCCAATGCGCGGGTACGCCGCCAACGGCACCTTGAAGCGTTCGGCCGCATACAGCTGCGGAATCAGAAACGCATCCGCCATCCCCGGCTGCTCGCCAAAGCAAAAGCCTTTATCGCCAATCAATTGCTCGACTGCACCCAGGCCCTGGCTGATCCAGTGCCCGATCCACTCCAGCAATTGCGCCTCGTCATGCCCCCACTGGCGCAGCAGGTTCTGGGTGCTGGAGTTGTGCAACGGGTGAATATCGCAGCCGATGATCGACGCCACCGCGCGCTCATGGGCACGGGTTGCGAGGTCTTTGGAAAGCAGCGGCGCCTGTGGATAACGTTCGTCCAGGTACTCGATGATCGCTGGCGACTGAATCAACAACTCGCCCTCGTCGGTACGCAGCGCCGGCACCCGGCCTTGCGGGTTGATCGCCAGGTACGCCGGTTGGCGATTGGCCCCGCCGGGCGGCACCAGCAGGTTGACCGGCACGGCGCTGAAGTCCAACCCCTTGAGCGCCAGGGCGATACGCACCCGGTACGCCGACGTAGAACGGTAGTAGGTATAGAGTTCCATCGCCCTGCCCTCTTAGCGCGCCGCGACCACAGTGCCACGGCACTCGCCGAAGCCGATGGAGGCAAACCCTTCGCGGCTGCACCGGGCGCGCAGGATGATTTCGTCGCCGTCTTCGAGGAACTTGCGCACCTCGCCGGAGGCCAGTTCAATCGGCTTTTTGCCGCCTTCGGTGATTTCCAGCAGACTGCCGAATTGCCCCGGTTGCGGGCCGGACAAGGTGCCCGAACCGAACAGGTCACCGGCCTGCAACTGGCAGCCGTTGACGCTGTGGTGTGCAACCATTTGTGCCACGGTCCAGTACATGTGCTGGGTGTTACTCAACGTCAGGCGATGGGCCGGCAGGTTTTGCTCGCGCATCGAGGCGGTGGTCAGCAGCACTTCCAGTTCGATGTCAAAGCCGCCCGCGGCCTGGTCACGCGTGTCCAGCAGGTACGGCAGCGGTTGCGGATCGCCTTCGGGGCGTGCCGGTTGGGCTTTGCGGAACGGCGCCAGCGCTTCGGCCGTCACCACCCACGGCGAGATGCTGGTGATAAAGCTTTTGGACAGGAACGGGCCCAGTGGCTGGTATTCCCAAGCCTGGATATCCCGCGCCGACCAGTCGTTGAGCAGGCAGAAACCGGCGATATGCTCGGCGGCGTCACCAATCGCAATCGAGTCGCCCATGGCATTGCCCTGGCCGATCCAGATGCCCAGCTCCAATTCGTAATCCAGGCGTGCGCAGGGGCCGAAGGTTGGCTCGGTCTGGCCGGCGGGCAGCGTCTGGCCTTTGGGCCGGCGTACATCCGTGCCCGACGGGCGAATGGTCGAGGCGCGGCCGTGATAACCGATTGGCACGTACTTGTAGTTCGGCAGCAATGGGTTGTCGGGACGGAACAGTTTGCCGACGTTTTGCGCGTGTTCAATGCCGACATAGAAGTCGGTGTAATCGCTGATTTTCGCCGGCAGGTGCATCTGGCAATCGGCGGCGCGGTGCAGCACCTGCGCTTCACGGGTTTGCAGCTTGCTGCCTTCGGCGAGCAGCTCCAGCAGCCGCTCGCGCAAGGCCACGCGCGGGCCACGGCCCAGCTCGAAAAAGGCGTTCAACTGGCCACCTACCGTCGCTTCAACTGCGCGACGGGCTTCACCGTCAAATTCGTCCAGCGCGGCATGCAGGTCGAGGATCGCGTCGCCAATTGCCACGCCGCTGCGCGGTGCCGAGCCGTTGATGCTGAACACGCCCAACGGCAGGTTCTGCAACGGGAAATCACGGTGACCGTTGGCGGAGTCCACCCAGCTGCGGGTTAGCGTTGGTTGAGTCATGGGTTATCTCCGGTTCGGGTTGAAGGTGGCGGGCAGCGAGGCCCAGCACGCGTCGTAAGTGTTTTGCAGTTGCGGGCATTCCAGGGCGAACTGTGTGGGGCGCAGCACTTGGCTGGTCTCGAACATGAAGGCCATGGTGTTATCAATCTTGTGCGGCGCCAGTTCCACATTGATGGCCTTGGTGCACGTCTCGCCGTCCGGACCATGGGCACTCATGCAACTGTGCAGCGACGCACCACCGGGCAGGAAGCCTTCGGCCTTGGCGTCGTAGGCGCCCTGGATCAGGCCCATGTATTCGTTCATCAGGTTGCGGTGGAACCACGGCGGCCGGAAGGTGTTCTCGGCCACCATCCAGCGCGGCGGGAAAATCACGAAGTCGAGGTTGGCCAGGCCATGTACGCTGGTGGGCGAGGTCAACACGGTGAAGATCGACGGGTCCGGGTGATCGAAACTGACGGTGCCAATGGTATTGAAGCGGCGCAGGTCGTATTTGTACGGCACGTTATTGCCGTGCCAGGCGACCACGTTCAGGGGCGAATGGTCCAGCTCACAGGCCCACAACTCGCCGAGGAACTTCTGTACCAGCGTGGTCGGTTTTTTGAGGTCTTCGTAGTGCGCGACCGGCGTCAGGAAATCACGCGGGTTGGCCAGGCCGTTGCTGCCGATAGGCCCCAGGTCCGGCAGGCGCAGCGGCGCGCCGTGGTTTTCGGCGACGTAGCCGCGCGCTTGGGCGTCCAGCAGTTCGACACGGAATTTAAGGCCGCGCGGAAGCACGACGATTTCCAGCGGCTCGAGGTCCAGCACGCCCAACTCGGTGGCGATGCGCAGCCGGCCCTGCTCGGGGACGATCAACAGTTCGCCGTCGGCGTTGAAGAACACTCGTTCCATGGAACGGTTGGCGCGGTAGTTATAGATGCTGATGCCAGAGGGGTTTGCAGACCCTGAGTTGGCCGCCATGCCTACGAGCCCGTCGATAAAGTCCGTCGGCTCGCCGGGCATATCCAACGGGTTCCAACGCAGGCGATTCGGCGTCACGGCGCCCAACGGCCCACCAGCCAGCTGCCGTTCGAGCTTCACGAAAGCCGGGTGATTGGCCGATGGCTGTATGCGGTACAGCCACGTGCGCCGGGCTTCGCTGCGCACCATGGTGAAGGCGGTACCGGAAAACAGTTCGGTGTACAGGCCATAGGGCGCTTTTTGCGGGGAATTCTGGCCGACGGGCAGCGCGCCGGGCAGGGCTTCGCTAGCGAATTCATTGCCGAAGCCCGACAGGTATTCGAGGTTCATGGATCATCCTCAGTACGGAAGTTGTTTTTATCGTAATCCAGTTACGCATAACGTAATTTGATCACTATCGACCGTCAAGCTATAAAGACGCCCATTCATCTCTCGGATTCTCGCTCCCCCATGGAAAAGCCCCGCGACACCGGTAAACAGAAAGTCCGCTCGGCCGAAGTGGGCACCGATATCCTCAAGGCCCTCGCCGAACTGTCCCCGGCCACCTCGCTGTCGCGCCTGGCCGAACACGTGCAGATGCCGGCGAGCAAGGTCCATCGCTATTTGCAGGCACTGATCGCCTCGGGGTTTGCCGAACAGAACACCGCCACCAACCACTATGGCCTGGGCCGTGAAGCCTTGCGCGTGGGCCTGGCGGCGCTGGGCAGCATGGATGTGTTGAAAGTCGGCGCCCTGCCCCTGGCGGAGCTGCGCGATGAACTGAATGAGACCTGCTTTTTGGCGGTGTGGGGCAACCAGGGCGCGACCGTGGTGCACATCGAGCCGGCGGTGCGCGCTATCACGGTGGTGACGCAGTTGGGTTCGGTCTTGCCGCTGCTCAGCTCGTCCACCGGGTTGGTGTTCAGCGCTTATTTACCCTCGCGGGAGACCGTCGAATTGCGCGAGCGTGAGATCCAGGCCGGTATCGCCCATGCCCTGGCGGATGATCAGGCCTACGCCAGCGCGTGTGAACAGATCCGCAGCCGTGGCCTGCACTTTGTGCATGGCTTGCTGATGCCCGGCGTCGATGCATTGTCGGCGCCGGTGTTCAACGCAATCGGGCACGTGGCGGCGGTGATGACCGTGGTCGGCCCCACCTCGCTGTTCCACGCCGATGAAGATGGCCCGGCGGCGCAGCGCTTGCTGGCCGCGACCCGGGCCGTGAGTTGGCGGATGGGCTATCAGCCCTGAATCAATCGTCCCAACGTGACAGGGCCACCGCCACGCGGTTCTCCAGGCCCTTCACCTGCGCGCCGGCCACCACGTAGTTATTGGTCAGCATCGAGAACACCAACTGGCGCCCGTGAGCATCGGTGATGTAACCGCTCAACGACGACACGCCGCCCATGGAGCCGGTCTTGGCGTGCAGGTTGTTTTCAGCCGCTGTGCCGCGCAAGCGATAACTCAGGCTGCCACCGCTCATGCGGTCGGTGTTGCCGGCAATCGGCAGCGCGTTGTACCAGGCGCTGAACCACGGCTGTTTGCTCGCAGCCAGCAGCAGGTCGGTGAGATTTTGCGACGACACCAGGTTACGCCGTGACAGGCCGGAACCGTCGACCTGGCTCAGCGTTGCCGTGTCCAGCCCCTGGCGCTTGAGAAACCCGGCCACCGCCACCACACCCGCCGCCGCCGTGCCGCTATTAGCCGTCTTGCGGCCCATGGCCTTGAGCAGGGCTTCGGACATGTTGTTGTTCGAGAGTTTGAGCAGCGGCGTGATCAGTTCCTGCAACGGCGCCGACTGGTGCTCGGCCAGCACCGTCGCCGTGGCCGGGCTGGCGCCGCCCATCACTCGACGTCCCAGCACCGTAATGCCCTGCTGCGCCAACGCCTGTTCAAACAGATTGGCCACCAGTTGCGTCGGCTCCCACACACTGACCAATTGTTCGCTTTGCCGCCCCGGTGCTACGGCGCCACTGAGCTGCAGCAGATTGGTGCCATGGCGGCGGTTGATGCCATAGGTGTTGCCTGGCCCGCTGACGGCGCGGTTGCTCAATTGCAGGTAGTCGGTCGGCGGGAAGATATCGACATTCACCGGCTGGCCCACACGCGCTGGCGCTTTGGCCGTGACCAGTACGCTGCCCGCATCAAAATCTGCGTTAGGTGACACGGTCAGCGCCGAAATCTGCGCGCCGTAGTAGGTGGTTTCGTCATCGTGGGACCAATCGACACCCAGCCGCTCGGCGTCAAACCAGGTGTCGTCGAACACCAGGTCGCCCTGCACCTGGCGCACGCCCTGGCTGGCCAATTGCGCCGCAAGAGCCTGGTAGTCGGCGAACTGAATGGTCGGGTCGCCCAGGCCACGCAGGTACAAGTTGCCGGTCAGGCGATCGCCCTGGCGTATGCCATTGCTCAGCAGTTGCGTCGCGAAGCGGTATTGCGGCCCCAGCACGTCCATGGCAGCAGCGGTGGTCAACAGCTTGAGGTTGGAGGCCGGCACCAGCCGTGTGCGTGGGTTGTGCTCGTAGAGCGTGGTGCCGCTGCGGGCGTCACGCACCATCAGCGAAACCGTGGCGCCGTGCAGCGCCGGGTCGGCCAGCAGTTGATTCAGGGTCGCCGGGGTGGACGTCGGCGAGACACTCGCACAGCCGCCCAGCAAAATACTCAAGCCGACCAGCATCGCGCTGGTGTGTATCCATCTGCCCAACTGCATCAGTACCGTTTTCCCGCAAAGTCTTCAGTGGCGGCAACGCTACCAGCTCCTTAACTTTGTGGCGAGCGGGCTTGCCTCGCGTTGGGGCGCAAAGCGGCCCCTTGTAAGACCTCCACGGTTTCCAGGCCCACCGCAGCGCTTGGTTTTGGCGCTGCTACGCAGCCCAACGCGGGGCAAGCCCTAATGCCGTTCAGTTAAGCGCAGATCCCCTGTGGGAGCGGCGGTGCGACGATTCGACTTGCCCGCGAAAGCGGTGGGGCAGTCAACATCAATGTTTGCTGGGCCGACATCTTCGCGGGCAAGCCCGCTCCCACATTTGATCTTCGCTGCTTTTAGCATTGCGTTCGCTTGACTGAACGGCATTGGGGCAAGCCCGCTCGCCACAACCGCCCCGCTCACTCTGTGAAGCCCGCTTGACCGATTAAAACTGGAGGGTACTGGACACCGACACCTGCCGCGCATCGCCCAGCGAGACAAACACCCGGCTCGCGGCCGATGCGTAGTACGTGCGGTCGAACAGGTTCTTCACATTGAGCTGGAACTTGACCTTCTGCCCTTCGATTTTGGTGTCGTAGGTGGCAAACGCATCCGCGACGGTGTAGCCAGGCAGGTTGAAATCGTTGGCGGCATCGCCAGCGCGCTCACCGACATAACGCGCACCTGCGCCCACCCGCAGTTGATCGCCACCGAAAATATTGCCGAAGTCGTAGACCGCCGAGAGTGAGCCTGTGTGCTTGGCCACGTTTTGCAGGCGGTTGCCCTCAAGGGTCGGGTCTTTGTCCTTGGTGTCCAAGGCGTCGGTGTAGGCATAGCTGCCGATCACGCTCCACTGGTCGGTCAACTGGCCGCTGGCGTCCAACTCCAGGCCACGCGATCTCACTTGGCCGGCAATGCTGTAGACCGTGTTCGCGCCGGAACCCACCGACACCAGCACGTTGCGTTTGTCGATATTGAACAACGCTGCGCTGGCGGTAATACGCCCAGGGATGTCGAGCTTGGCCCCCAGCTCCCAGGACTTGGATTCCTCAGGCGTGAGGTCGCCGGTCAAGGTGCTGCCATCGGCCAAGGCGGCGATGGTGGAGTTGGGTTTGAACGACTCAGTGTAGCTGCCATAGAACGACAACTCATCCGTGTAACGGTACACCAGGCCGGCACGCGGCACCCAGGCCTGGCCATTGCCGTTGGTATTGGCCGTAAACGGCACGCCCTTGCCGGCGTACTGGTCGTACATCTGATAGCGCACACCGCCTACCAGGATCCATTGGTCAGTCAGGTGAATGGCGTCCTGGAAGAACAGCGAGTCGCTGCGCAGCAGGTCGGTCTGGGCGCTGTCCTTGGCGCTGACGGTGGTGCCTTCCACATCTTTGCCGTAGACCGGATTGAGGTAGTTGAAGGCGCTGCGTTGCGCCTGGCGAATCAGGTCGGCGCGATAGATCTTGCGGTACTCATCGTCCAGGCCGAACACCAGGTCATGCTGCATTCCACCGACGTTCACCTTGCCTTCCAGGCTCATCGTGGCGAAACGATCGGTGGTCAACGCGCCCCGCGTGCCGTCCATGCTGCGGGTCAGCGTGCCGTTAGGGTTGACCGACACAATGCGCACTTGGCTGGCGTCATAGGTTTCGCGGTTCCAGCTGTAGCCGAAGTGCGCTTTCCAGTCGTCGTTCAAATCGTGGTCGACTTCCAGGCGGTACAGGTCGGAGCGGCCTTCCATATTATTGAACGGCTCGTCCAGGCGACGCGTCGTGGGGATGTTCAGCGGATGGTTGGTCTTGGGGTCGATGGCGGTGCCACGGTCGAACGGCGAGAGGAATTCGCGGTGTTCATAGGCGAAGACCACCTTCGTTGTGTCGCCGTACCAGGCCAGGGACGGCGCCACCAACGTCTCGCGGTGGGTACCGAAATTGCGCCAGTAATCTTCGTCTTCATGGTCGACGATCAAGCGATAGGCCAGGCCGCTGTCACCGATGGGCCCGGTGGTGTCGAGGCTGCCGCCGCTGCCGTTTTTGCCGTTGCCGAACGTCGAGCCACGCGCGGTCAGGGAGGTGGATTGCACCAACTCGGGCTTTTTGCTGACGATATTCACCACGCCGCCCGGGTCCTGGATGCCGTACAGCAGCGACGACGGGCCCTTGAGCACTTCAACGCGCTCGGCGGTGGCGTTCAACGCGCGGCCCTGCACTACCGGCATGCCGTCCTGCATGATCGAGCCGTTACGGTTGTCGCCGAAACCGCGCAGCATCACCGCGTCCTGGGTGCTGGCCAAGGTGTTGGCCTGGGTGATGCCGCTGATATTGGCGAGGGCGTCATCGAGGTTGCGCGGGGTCTGGTCGCGCAGCACTTGGGCAGGCACCACGTTGACGGTTTGCGGGGTTTCCAACAGCAGGCCATGGGAACGCATCACTGAGCTGGTGGGCGGTGGCTGGTAGCTGGTGCTGTCCTGGGCCGGGCTGGCGCCGCTGATGGTGGTGGCGCCGAGGTTGACCGCGCCGTCAGTGGGCGCGGGCTCGAGGGCCAGGGTGCGGGCGTCGATCTGGCGGAAGGTAAAGCCTGAATGACCGAGCAGGCGTTGCAGGGCCTGGGTCGCGCTCATCTGCCCGCTGACCGCCGGGGCGCTGAGGCCGTAGGGCGCTTCGTCGGTGTAGATCACACTGATGCCGGTCACCCGGCTGAACTCGCTCAGGGCCTGGGGCAGCGGTTTGGCTGCCAGCGCAAAGTTGAACTGGGCGCTTTGCTGTTCCTGCGCCTGCGCCACGGCCAGGGGCAGCAACGCCAGCCCCGACACCGTCAATACCGAGGCTCCCAGCCACTGTTTTACCCAACCGCCCGCCGTCGACTTCATGCTGTGAGAACCCGTGTAGAAAACGCTGTTAATGCGAATTAATCGCAGTTTCAAGCACTACACGGTTGAGCGGTGGATTTACCTCACCTTTGTTTGCAAATATTTTTACTTATTGCGCTTGAATGCGAAAACCCAGGCGCGGGAAATGCACGTGCACGGTGCCCGCGCGCTCGTCGGTACGACGCAGGATCAGCTCTTCACGCCCGGCAAACAGTAGCTCTCCGGCCACCGGATCGGTGCCGTAGTCGGTGGCCGAAATAGTCACCTGTTGCCCGGGCTTGAAGCCGTTCAAGTCCTCGAACCGTTCGTCAGGCAAGACGGCAGGCGTGGCGTTGCGCGCCACTTCCAGGGCGCGTTCGGCAGTCATCTCACTGGCGGTGCCATGGCCAAAGCCCAGCACCCGGTCCAGCCAGGCGGCAACGGCCGGATACGCATCCACCAACGGCGCCGTCACCGAAGAGCCTTTGAGGAACCACAGCGGATGGGCCAGGGCAACGTCGGCAATCGACGGTTCACCGAACAGGAAATCCCCAGCCTGGTGCTGCAATTGCTGATCGATGCGGCTGATGATCGCCGGCCATTGATGCCTGGCCTGGTCCAACTGCAAGCGGGCTGCGGAGCCGCCGCTGAACAACTTGCTGCGGTCGGCCACCAGCACCTGAAGCATTTGCGCGGGTACGTTGGCAAATTTCACGGCCAGGGATTCCGGCTGGAACACCAGCGCCACGGCATGGGAAAACACCACGGAGTCCGCCCAGGCGGCAAACCCTTGGGTGACCAGTTCCAGGCCTTGGGGAAACAGCGCCGGGGCGGCTTTTTCCTGTTCCAGGCGGCGGGCGATCAAGGCAGTGTCACAGTAGATATCGGCGCCGACTTGCAGCACGGGCGTCTTGCGATAGCCGCCGGTCAGGGCCGTCAAGTCGGGTTTAGGC
This sequence comes from Pseudomonas antarctica, assembly GCF_001647715.1. Classification (NCBI taxonomy): domain Bacteria; kingdom Pseudomonadati; phylum Pseudomonadota; class Gammaproteobacteria; order Pseudomonadales; family Pseudomonadaceae; genus Pseudomonas; species Pseudomonas antarctica. The sequence goes on along the minus strand of NZ_CP015600.1, from coordinate 1,194,114 downwards.
ATCACTGGCGAGATGCGTACGGAGTGCCAGGACAAGCCCTTTAACCCAAGCATCAGCCGGGCTTTTTCAGCGAAGGGTGATTGCGGGTAGTGGTGAAGGATCAACTCAGACATGCCAGGCTCCGCCCAATAAGTGAGCCACTAGCTTAGCCTGCAAAAACACGCGCGGGGGCGATGGGAACCCATCAGTCAAATCAATGAGCCGCTCGCCGCCAGGCACTCCTTGGCGCTTTTCTTCAATTTTTTGATCAGCCGTTCCTGGCGCAACGCCTCGCCCTTGCTCGCACATTGCTCGGTGTACACCAGCGCAACCGCCGGGCTGGACAAAAAGAACCGCGCGCCCTTGCCGCTCTGATGAGAAGCAAAACGGCGCACCGGGTCGTTGCTGATGCCGCAATACAGCGAGCCGTTGGCGGCGCGCACCAGGTAGACGAACCAGGGTTTGGGTTCAGGAAGATCAGTCACGGGTCTATTCGGCAAACCAGAAGAGCGCCAATCTTATCAACGACCAGCCTGGAATGCCTTCAAGCCTTTAAGTGCCTGCGCACGCACGGCGTTTTTCAGCGCAGGTGACCAGCCCAGCAACAGCCCCTTGAGGCCCAACGCCTGGCGCGACCAACGCCACAGGTCGAAGTGGTCATGGTGCTCGCAGATCTTGCCGTCGCGGAATACAAAGCGCGCGCCGATATCGTTGACCACCGTGTTGCCGGTGGCGCTGAACAGGTACGTCGCCACCCAATGCGCGCTGCCGGTGGTTTCGTCACTGCGTACATGGTCGAACGTCAGGGAAAAGTCCTTGGCCCGCGTAGTGAGCATGCGCCACATGTCCCCGGCATCACGGCCACGCAGCTCGCCGAAGGCCGGGTCGCTGAACACCACGTCGTCGGTGTAACAGGCGGCCATGGCGTCGGCGTCCAGGCGTTGGAAGGCACTGTAGAACTCGGTGATCAGGGCGTTGTGGGCATCACTCATGGGCAGGTTTCGCACGGTGGTCAGGGGTGCTGAACGATAGTCCGCGCGGCGGTGGAAAGCCATGGCTATTCGCCTTGGGAATGAGTGATGCCCGGTGGGGTCAGAGGTAGACGACGTCGATTGTGGCGCTGCCGTCTATCTGGATTTCTTCGGTAATCGGCAGAGTGTTCTTGTCCATGAGGGTGGTGTAAACCTCCAGATCGACCTTGAGGGTCGTCAACGGCATGGGGTTCCAACCCATGCCCTGGGCAGTGCGCATCCGGCCCACTCCCCAGTACGTATTATCCGCAAACCTCCAGGACTCACCATCATCGGATTCGATAACGGAGCGCGTTATATCGTCAGCGATAGCATTGCGCGTTACCAGCATGTACCAACCGATCTTTTCACCGCCACTCGCCAGGCCCAAACCAAAATATTCCGGATAATCATAAAAGGTAGAGCCCGCCCGGTTATCCGTCGGTTTGACAGCCATCAACATCGCCGCATTACAGCTAACCACCAACTGCAGCGTCACCTTTGGCAGGTGCTTGTTACCTGAATCAGGAAAGTCCTGAGCCGAGATTTTGCCGTGATCCACCACACCGTTATTGGACAAGGTTGGCGTACACGCCGACGGCGTTATCACCCCGACAACACCGAGGTCCACGCTGGACGCGGCCATCACATTGGAAATACCTGCCAGCAAAAAAGCAGCCGTTATAAGTACACGAGAGGGTTGCATAGTCATGCTCACTTTCGGTCGATAATTAACAGGCCAAACAGACGCACAGACGCGCACTGCCGGCCTGTCAGTTCGACGCAACTAATTGGATACCGGCCGGGTTAGAGGTAGACGACGTCCAGCGTGGCGCTGCCGTCTATCTGGATTTCTTCGCTAATTGGCAGAGTGTTTTTGTCCAAGAGGGTTGTCTCTACAGACACATCTGCCTTGAAGGTCGTCAACGGCAACGGCGCCCAGCTCGCGCCTTTGACCGTACGCATCACACCTACCCCCCACCACGTATTCTCTGCATCCATCCACTGGCCTTGAACGAAGTCGATCAAGGCAGCAGGCGTATCGTCAGCGGTAGCATTGGCCACTAGCAGGTGGTACCAACCGATATTTTTATTACCGCTCGCCTGGCCCAAACCAAAAAAGTCCCCATAAGGATTCACATGCACTGAGCCGGCACGGTTATCCGTAGGCTTGACAGCCATCAACATCGGCGCATTGCAGGTCACCACCAACTGCAGCGTGACCGTTGGCAGTTGCTTGTTACCTGAATCTGGAAAGTCCTGAACGGAGATTTTGCCGTGATCCACCACACCGTTATTGGACAAGGTTGGCGTACACGCCGACGGTGTTATCACCCCGACAACACCGAGGTCCACGCTGGACGCGGCCACCACATTGGAAATACCCGCCAATAACAACGCAGCAGTTATAAGTACACGAGAGGGTTGCATAGTCATGCTCACTTTCGGTCGATTATTTACAGGTTAAACAGGCGCACAGGAGCGCGCTGCCGGCCTGTCAGTTCGACGCAACTAATTGGATACCGGCGGGGTTAGAGGTAGACGACGTCCAAGGTGGCGTTGCCGTCTATTTGGATTTCGTCGCTAATTGGCAGATTCTTCTTGTCCGTGAGGGTTGTCTCCACCTCCAGATCTGCCTTGAAGGTTGTCAATGGCAAGGGAGCCAAGCCCGTGCTACTGACAGTTCGCATCACGCCTGCCGCCCAATAAGTATCCTCTGCATTACTCCACCGACCCTCCGCATAGGAGTCGATCACGATACCCGGTACGTCGTCAGCGGAAGCATTGCCCATTACCAGCATGTACATACCGATCTTTTCACCGCCGCGTGCCAGGCCCAAACCAAAATATTCCGGCCAAGGATAAAGTGCTGTACCGGCACGGTTATCTGTGGCCTTGACGGCCATCAACATCGGCGCATTACAGGTCACCACCAACTGCAGCGTCACCGTAGGCAACGCCTTGTTGCCCGACTCGGGAAAGTCCAGAACCGAGACTTTCCCGTGGTCCACCACCCCATTATTGGACAAGGTTGGCGTACACGCCGACGGCGTTATCACTCCCACTACACCGAGGTCCACACTGGACGCGGCCATCACATTGGAAACACCCGCCAACAAAAGCGCAGCCGTTATAAGTACACGAGAGGGTTGCATAGTAATGCTCACTTTCGGTCGATTATTAGCAGGTTAAACACACGCACAGAGGCACGCCGCCAACCTGTAAGTTCGACTCAACTAATAAACCAGGAATGTTATACCCCCCACCACACTCATGGCAGGGCGACCGTGACAAGTTAAAGAATTGTTAGTTCAAACTACATACAAGTAATACGAATCCTGGTCGCTGCGCTTTTACGTGATGAGTCGTCATAAAACTGCAACTTTCTACGGCACCATCCCCGCCGCACGCGCATACGCGAACAAGTCCACATCCGTCGAGATGCACAGCCGTTGCATGGCCGTGCTTTTCTGCTTGCTGATTGTGGAAATACTGCGATTGACCCGTGCCGCGATCTGGCTGACGGTCATGCCGCTGGCCAGCATGCGCACCACCTCGCGCTCCTTACCGGACAACTGCGGCTGTTGCGACTGATCGCCTGCACCCGCTTCCACCAGTTGCTCGCGCAGGCACTCACTGGCAAAGGACTGGCCCGCACACACCGCCTTGATGGCGAGGGGTAACTCCTTGGCCGAGGCTTTTTTAGCCACGATGGCTCGGGCGCCATGAGCAAAAGAAGCGCGCAAGGTGGCGATATTGGCAAACATCGTCACCAGAATCACCGGCAACTCCGGGTACTGGCGATGCAACAGGCTCAGCAACGAGTAACCGTCGGGCTGCTGACCGCCGGGCATGGCGAAGTCAGTCACGAGTACGTCGCAAGGGATCTCAGCCAACAAGCTGAGCAGCTCATCGGGACCGCCGGCCTCACCGACCACTTTGCATTTACCGCCCGCCTCAATCACCACCCTTTGCCCGATACGCACGAGGGGATGATCGTCAGCAATAATTACACGAAGCATAGCTACCCACGGATGATGGCAAATTGAATTCGCGCAAAATACCCCCACCGGCGCTCATCAACAACCGCCCGGCGGAGGCACTTTTCAGCCGCGCCCAATGCCAGATAGCGGACGACTTTAAACTTACAAAATAAAAGGAAACTACCCACATCCAAAAACTACAGTTCAACGGTATTAATTCCTACAGCGCAGCCCACCCAGTGAAGCGTCATAGCGTGCTCACATAAGCGAAGTAACGTTTGAGGTCATGTTCAAACGCCTCCAGCCTGGACAGGTTCGCCCCCACGCCCTGTGTGCGGACCCGCTCAATCAGCACACCCCCCCGCGCCTCCAGATCGTCGCAGCCTAAAAACGCCAGGCTTCCCAACAGACGGTGCAGCCGCTCAGCCGCGACCTGGGTGTCAGATGCAATGCGCGCTTGGGCCAGGGCCGCACAGTCCTTGCGAGCTTCGCGCAGCAGGCTGCCGAGCATCAGGTTCACCACGTGTTCGCTGCCGAAGGTCTGGATCATGTCCGCTCGAGTTGGCCAGCCCCTTGAGCTGCCGGACTCGGGCGGCGACATGTTGCAAGGCGGCCCGGGCAGCCAACACCCAAGCACCTCGTACAGGTGTGCAAATGTCAGAGGTTTGAGCAGCCAGGCGTCCATTCCGGCATCGCGGCAACGCCGGGGATCATCGAGCCGCAGGCTGGCGGTAAGCGCGATGATCGGAACCCGTCGGTGGCCGTTCGCCTGCTCATGAAGGCGTATCGCGCGGGCCAGGGCATAGCCGTCCATGAGCGGCATATGGCAGTCGGTAATCACCAGGTCAAAGCGTGTGCGCGTGATGGCGGCCAAACCTTCACAGCCATCCCCGACCACCTCGTGGCCCAGCCCGAGCTTTTCCAGAAACCAGCCCAACAGCGCCCGATAGGCCGGGTGATCTTCCGCCACCAGTACCGCCATGTGTTTCCAGTGATCCGGGGGGCACAAATGCAAAGGAACGTGCTGCGAAGAGACATCGCTCGAAAGCACTCTCGCTCACCTCGTTGTGGTTGTCGGTGGTGCAGCGCCCGTGGTCCAGGAACATCGCATGGGACGGGGTGAGGAGCGCTGACGCGACAATCAAAGGCAGAGCACTTTTGCAGCGCCCTTCTGACGCACAAATGACCGCCATCGCAAAGAGAACCTATCTCTTCAAATGTGTGCTTGGCGATACAACAACTACGAAACTGACTGTTTACCTACATTTGTCTGTTCATTTATCTGACATAAATCAGTCCTTTTTCCCTCCCCGACACCATTGTCGTAATAGTTGCATGTCACCGGCGCCAGCCCGTCGCTAGATTACCGCCCACTATTGCCAGGGACGGTTCGCCGCCCGCGAGCAGTCCTGAAACATATGAAAGCCGCCTTGCCTGCGTCGACACCTTAAGCGGGTGCCACCACGGCGTGACTCAACAGGCCGGCGCGTACTTGAACGACGGGTAAACCCCCTCTAACCCACAGGATGTGAAGCTATGGTTCGACCCCTCTCTACTCTCGCCGCGACACTGCTGATTATCGGCGCCGGCCCGGTATTGGCCGCCAGTAATACGGACTTGAGCGTCAGCGGGATCATCACCCCCGCGTCCTGCACGCCGACCTTGTCCGACGGCGGCGTCGTCGACCACGGCAAGCTGACGGCCAGGGACCTGAACGCGGACACGCCCACCAGCCTGCCAGTCGCGGAAATGAGCCTGCAGGTGCAGTGCGAAGGGCCGACATTTTTTACCCTGACCACCGTGGACAGCCGCGCCGGCAGCGCAGCGCTCAACCCCGCGCACCAAGGACTGGGCATGGTCAACGATGACCAGAAACTCGGCAATGTGGCGTTCGGGCTGTTCGACCCGGTGGCCGACAGCGTGCCGGTGCAGGCCATTTTGTCGCGCGACGGCGGCGCGAGCTGGTACCCCTCTTCGTACCTGGGCCACACCGCCTTGAGCTCATTCGCCCCCACAAGCGGCCCCTACGCACCGATGGCCCTGCAAACCCTGAGCGCTCGGCTGCGGGCGTTCACCACGATCGTGCCCACCTCCGACCTGACCTTGCTCGACGAGGTGCCCATCGACGGCCTGGCCGTGATGCAACTCAAGTATTGGTAAGCCCTTTTTCTCGTCTCCCTACTCAGGAACCCACACCATGAACACCGCATTCAAATCCGCAATCACCGCCCTGCTGCTGCTCGGCAGTGCCAACGCATTGGCCGCATCCAGTGTCGACCTGACAGTCAAGGGCCTGATTACCCCAAGTGCCTGCACCCCGGCGCTGTCCAACGGCGGGGCCGTGGACTACGGCAAGATTTCAGCCCAGGACCTCAACGTTGACAGGTCGACCGATCTGGCCGCCCAAACGCTGCAATTCACCGTCACCTGTGACGCCGCTACCCTGGTGGCTTTGGAGGCAAAGGACAACCGCGAAGGGTCCGATTTGAACAACGACTACCTGGAGTTCGGTCTGGGCCTGATCAACGACACGGAAAAACTCGGCTATATGAGTTTAAAACTGTTGAGTCCAGTCGCCGATGGTGCACCGGCCATTACCGTCGTTTCTTACGACGATGGCGTCACTTGGAGCAACGGCGGCATCAGCCTGACGAGCAGTTACATCCATGCGCCAGGCGCAGCCGGCGTCAATGCGCCGATCCCGGTCCAGCTATGGACCGCAGACTTATACATCGCGCCCACCATCGCCAAAACCAGCGACCTGACCCTCACCAACGAAGTCGCCATCGACGGCTCGGTGACCCTCACCGTGCGCTACTTGTAACGGCCTCCAGATCGCACAACGGCAGGCCTTCACGCCTGCCCTTGTCAAGTACTCAACACTGAACCAGGCAACCGGTGAACCTCCCCCATGAAGCACTTCTCTTCACGCCTTCTTGCCCTGTTTTACCTGCTCGGCGCCAGCTCGCTGGTATTGGCATCGTCCAGCACCGAGCTGAACGTCAGCGGCCTGATTACCCCCAGTGCCTGCAACACGACCTTGTCGTCCGACGGTGTCGTCGACCACGGCAGGGTGCCGGCGCGCAGCCTCAACCAGTACGAGTTCAGCGTCCTGCCCACTCAAGAACTGGACCTGAATGTGAGCTGCAACGAAGCCGTGCTGTTCGTGTTGGTCGGCGTGGACAATCGCGCCGACTCCTCCCTGGGGCCGGGATTTTATTACGGCCTGGGCACCAATATACATGCGCCCACCGAACGGCTGGGCACTATTGCCCTGGCCTTTCGCGAGGCCATGGGTGACGGCGAGCGCGTACTCGTACTGGCCTCCAGCAACAAAGGCGAGACCTGGTTCCCCGAGTCCAATGCCTTCCCGAACAACTATATGGGGTTCGCCCGCCCAGGCACGCTGGTGCCGGAGCCCCATCGGCTGGTGAACGCCACCCTGCAAATCAATACGTCCATCAATGCCGCCGCCTATTTGACCCTCGGTCAGGAAGTGCCGCTGGACGGTTCCATCGTGCTTGACCTGAGGTATTTGTGACCATGACTGCCCTGCCCTTTTTCACCCGAGCCTTCACCTTCGCTCGCCTTGCAGGTTTGTACTTCGCTGCGCTGGCGCTGGCGATCAGCGCCCCTGAGTGGGTACTCGCCGACGGCATGGTGCCCGACACCTCGGTGGTCATCGTCAACGAGGCCGATGGCGAAGCCTCGGTTACCGTGACCAACACCGACGACAAGCTGGCCCTGCTGCACGTAACGCTGGAAGACATTCCCGAAGACACGGCGACGCTGCTGTTTGTCACCCCGCCTTTGGCCAGGGTCGAACCGGGCAAGAGCCAGCTCATCCGCTTCATCCTGCAATCGCCCGAGCCGTTGACCACCCAACGCTTGAAACGGGCGATATTCGAAGGCATGCCCCAAGGCCGCTCGACGGCCCAGGCCGGGCACGCACAGGTGGGCGTGACGGTGCGCCAGAACCTGCCAGTGATCCTGCACCCCAAGGGCCTGGCGCCCAACCGCACACCCTGGACCGGATTGGAGTGGCGCCTGAACAGCCACCAATTGAGCGTGCACAACCCGACCCCTTATGTGGTTCGCATGGCCCAGGAACTGCGGCTGCTGCCCGGCAGCGGTTCGGCCTTGTTGCCGCGCACCTATGTGCTGCCGGGTGAAACCCTGAACGTGACGGTTACCGGCACGGGCACCGACGCTAACCGCGTGCAGCTGCAACCGGCCACCGTGTATGGCTTTGCCGTGGCGCCTTACGAAGCACCGATCACCCTATAAAAAAGAGTGGCTTGCCAAAGCCACCACACTTGAGTACGACCTTGTGAGCACAGCAATGACTGATCGCGACGGCAGCGCCGCGCCTGGCGTTTCACCCCACCGCGCACGCAAACTACTGACGGGGCTGGCGCTGACCCTGGGTGGCGCACTGCCGTGCGAGGCGGTGCTGGCGGATGAGATGCTGATCGCCGGTTCCTTCGACCCCCAGACGCTGTCCCGGCGCGGCATCGACCCGGAGCTGGCCAACCTGTTGCTGCAAGCCCCGCGTTTTGCAGCAGGACGGCATGCCGTCAACCTGAGTATCAACGGCCAGCGCCGTGGGCGAGTGGATGTGGAGTTCGACCGCCAGGGCGGCCTTTGCTTCAACCGTGCCCTGCTGGATGCGGGCAACCTCACCGTGCCCGATGACGATGGCGCCCCCACCTGCCAGCGTTTTATCGAACGCTACCCGCAAACCGTGATCGAGCAAGACCCTGCAGGCCTGGGCCTGGCCCTGGTGGTGCCGACCGATGCACTGCGCCCCGCCCAGCAGGACATCTCTGGCTACCAGACCGGCGGCAACGCCTTCCTGCTCAATTACGACCTGACCGGCCTCTACAACGAGTTTGGCGACAACAGCAGCCGCTTCGGTTCGGCCAACACCGAGGTCGGCTTTAACGCCGGCGACTGGATCGTGCGCAGTCGGCAGGTGAAGACCTGGCAGGACAGCAGTTCGCGCACCACCCACCTGGACGCCTACGCCCAGCGCACGTTTGCCGAGCAACAGGCGGTGTTGCAGGCAGGGCAAATCAGCCTCTACAACCCGGTACTGGCCGGTACGCAGATCACCGGCGCCCAAGTGCTGACCGAAACCGCGCTGCAAGACCAGAACCAGGGCGCGACCATCACCGGTATCGCCAACAGCCCGGCCCAGGTGGAGATCCGTCAGAACGGCGCGTTGATCCACTCCACCGTGGTGCCGGCCGGGCCATTTGCCCTCACCGATGTACGACGTTTGAACAGCCGCTCCGACGTGGAAGTCACGGTCAAGGAAACCACCGGCGAAGAGCGCCGCTTTACCGTGCCCGCTGCCATGCTCGGCCTGGGCTTGCCGGCGCCGGGCTATTCGGTGGCCGCAGGGCGCGTGCGCCAGATCGGTGACAGCGACGGCCGCGAACCCTGGGTAATCAGTGCGGGTTGGAGCGGCCCGCTGCACCCGCAACTCAGCGTCAGCGCCGGCGGGCTGGTGGCGGATGCCTATCGCTCGGCGGGTGCGAGCCTGGGGTGGTTGCCCTGGCAAGACAGCCAATTGCAGTTCTCGGCGCAGGCGGCACAAGCCAGCCCCAAGCGCGAGGGCACAGAGCGCGGGGTGCAGACCGACCTGTCCTGGTCCCAGCGTTTGAATGACAGCTGGTCGGTTGGCACCGCAGGGTCGTGGCGCTCCCAGGGTTACCGCGACCTTGAGGACTCAACCTACGTCGGCAATAGCCAGGACCAACAACGTACGCGCTACCGCGACCAGCAAAGCCTGACCGCATCCTGGACACATCCGGCGTTGGGTGCGTTCAGCGCCGGCGTCTCGCGCACGGCCTCGTATAACGGTGAAAGCAGCAGCCGCGCGCTGGCGTCCTGGGGCACCAGCTTTGGCCGTGTCTCGGTGTCAGCCAGTGCCGAATGGCAAGTGGGCGGTCGCCAGCAAAATGACGACAGCCTTTACCTGAACATCAGTGTGCCGCTGGGTGAAAGCCGACGCGGTCGTGCCTGGGCACGTAACACCGGCGGTGAACATCGCCTCGGTGCAGGCGTGAGTGAGCAAATCAACGACCAACTGAGCTACCGGGTAGGCGTGGAACGCGACAGCCGTGACCGTGAAGTGGAGTCGTCGTTCGGCGTGTCGGCGCTGCCGTGGTACAGCCAGCTTGATTTCAACTACACCCGCAGCGACGACGAGCGCACCAGTTATCAAGGGGGCGCTCGCGGTGGGATGGTGTTGCATGGCGACGGCGTGACCTTCTCGCCGTATCCGGTGCGCGACACGTTTGCCGTGATGTCGGTGGGCGAGATGGCCGGGATCAAAGTCACCACCCCAAGCGGCCCGGTATGGACCGACTGGCAAGGCCAGGCGGTGGTGCCGCAAGTCAGCCCTTACGGTCGCAGCCCGGTGGAGGTGCAGACGCGTTCGTTGCCGCGCAACGCCGATATCCACAACGGCCTGGCGGTGATCGCCGCCGGGCGCGGGGCGGTCGACAAGGTGCACTTCGGCGTGGCCCTTACCCGTCGTGCGCTGCTGAACGTGACCACCGATAACGGCCAACCGTTGCCACGCGGGGCGACCGTGAGCAGCGCCGACGGCGAGTTCATTACGCTGGTGCAGGAAGGCAGCCAAGTGTTCCTGCCCGACGTGCTTGACCCACGGCCGCTGTGGGTCAAGGCGCCGGGGCAGCCACGTTGCCGCCTGGACTTTGAACTGCCGAAAGACGCTGACCCCGAGGTGTATTTCGAAACCGCACCGGCCCGGTGCCGCCAGCCATGAGGACTTTCACCATGGGCCTGAAACACACGTTGTATCCCTTGGGTTTTGTGCTGCTGAGCAGCGGGGCGTGGGGCGCCGAAGAATGCCAGCTCAACCTGAGCCAGGCGCAGTTGGACTTTGGCCTGATGAACCGCGCCGTGGCGTTGGTCCCCGCGCCCGAACGCTTGCTGGGGGAGCGGCGTATCAGCCTGACGCTGAACTGCCCGCAGCCCACCGACATGAGCGTGTTTTATCGCGGGCTGGGCGCAGGGCCCGAGCGCTTTCGTTTTACCGAACGCGGCAGCTACGGCCTGCGCATCAGCGAAGCGGTGCTGGACGGTCAGGCGGTGGACCTTGGCTTGATTGCGGGCCAGGGCCAGCCGCCCGCCACCGTCAGCGCCCAACTGCCCTGGCAACCGGACCACGGCATCGTGCCGATGCGCGGAGGCGTCGCGGTGATCGGACGCAACTTGTCGGTGCAGATCGACGCCAGCGCCTGGGCCCGCGAGGACGCCGCGCGCGTGCGCGATGCCGTGACGTGGGACACCGCCGGGCTGTTCGACGCCCTCGCTGCGGGCCGCTCGCGGGAACTGCGCCTGCAAGCGCGATTTGCGCCGGCGGCGTGTACGCCCACCCTGTCCAACGGTGGCCATGTGGCGCTGGGCAAGCTGTCGGTCAGCGACCTGAATCTCGACAAGGAAACCGCCCTGGCCTCACGTGCCTTGTCGCTCAGTGTGACCTGCGATGCGCCGACCGCTTTTGCGGTGCGCATGCAGGACAACCGCGAGGGTTCGGCCACCGGCATCGCCGATGAAAGCACTTATGGGCTGGGCCTGGACGCTCGCCAGCAGAAGATCGGCCGCTATCGGTTGTTGTTCGACCCGGCGCGCACCACTGCCGACAGTTTCACCCAGGTTTTTCAAACCGACTCCGCCACCGGCGCACTGCCATGGAGTGGCGCCAGTACGGGCGTCGCTGCCGTCGGCGCCAATCGCTACCTGGGTTTTGGCGTTACGTCCGGTAGCACCAGCGGCCCCAGTGCCATTCAAACGCTCAACACCACGCTGAGCCTGGAAGCGGTCATTGCGCCTCTGGGCTCGCTGGATTTGAGCAATCAGGTGCTGCTGGATGGCTCGGGCACTCTCGAAATTCACTATTTATAGGAGCACACCATGAAACCCTTTCTGATCTCTCTGGCCACCTTTGCCTGCCTGGTCACAGGCTTGCAGGCCCAGGCAGCTTCCAGCGTTGACCTGAACGTTTCGGGCCTGATCACCCCCAATGCCTGTGCACCCAGCCTGTCCAATGGTGGCGTGTATGACCTGGGCAAAATTGCCGCCAGGGACCTGAGCGTCGATGCCCCCACCCAGTTGCCCGCTCACGGCCTGCCACTGGCAATCAACTGCGACGCGCCGACCTTGTTGGCCCTGGAGCCAAGGGATAACCGCCTCGGCTCCAATTACGACGACGTCAATCTGGGAGCTACATTCGGCCTGGGTCTGATCAACGGCAACCAAAAGCTTGGCTCCACAAAATTGGGCATCCATTCGATCGTGGGCGACGGCGTCGAAATGTACCCCCTGGGCTCTACAGACTCCTCCAGTTGGTCGCCGACAAGCATTCTGTCGCCACACTTCCTTACCGCCTTCACGCCCATCAGGGCAGGCAATGCCCCGGCGCCGGTACAACAGCTGAATGCCGTTGTGTCTATCGAGCCAAGCATCGCCCCGGCCAACACACTGCTGCTGACCGAAGAAGTGCCCATCGACGGGTCCGTGACCCTGACCGTGAAGTACCTTTAGGAACTGAACCATGAAAACGCTATTGAGCGCTCTTACGGCCTGTGCGTGGCTGGCCTGCGTATCTGCAGCACACTCCGCCGCCACCGTTGAACTGACCGTGAGCGGAGAAATAACCCCGATGGCCTGCACCCCCGTGCTGTCCGGTGGCGGGATGATCGACTTCGGCAAGATCTCTCAAAAAGACCTCAACCAGGCCACGGGCACGCGCCTGCCACTCAAGTCGCTGACACTGACCGTCAATTGCAACGCCCCCGGCCGCTACGCCCTGCGCATGCGCGATAACCGCGACGGCACCGCTCACGTCAACAGCGAGATCTATTACGGGCTGGGGCTGGACAGCGCGGGCAACAAGCTCGGGGTGTATTCGGTGAAGTTCGATCCCAAGCAGACCGTGGCCGATGCCCTGGCGGTGACCTACGGCACCGAATCCACCACCGGTGGCCTGGCATGGCGCACGTCCAACAGCAACCCCATCGATATCGGCGCCAACAGTTTGCTGGGCTTTACCGATGTGGTCGGCAGCACCGCCGGGCCTTCGGCAATCCAGAACCTGACCAGCACCCTGACCCTGGAGGCGGTGATCAACGCCAAGCAGAACCTGGACCTGAGTGTGGAGACACTCATGGACGGCTCCGCCACGCTGGAAGTGGTGTATCTCTAGCCTTGGAGCTTTTCGCTGGTGACCTGCACATAGCGCGCACGCCCGGCGCCGAGCCCGGCGATGATCGCGCCAATGCCGATCACCGCGAAGATCCAGCCCACAGCGGTCCAGCCGCCGGTCCAGTCATGCACCAGGCCGACCGCGAACGGGCCCATGGAGGCCAGGGTGTAACCAATGCCCTGGGCCATGCTCGACAGGTTGGCCGCCACGTGGGCATCACGCGAGCGCAGCACGATCAAGGTCAGCGCCAGGCTGAAGGTGCCGCCCTGCCCCAGGCCCAGCAGGATCGCCCAACCCCACAGGCCATCGAGTGGCGCATACAGGCAGCCGAATAACCCGCCGAGGGTCAGCAGCATCACCACCACGATCGCCAGGCGCTGGTCCTTGCCCCGCGTAGCCAGCCAGGGCGCCGCGAGGGAGCTGGCCAGTTGCACGATGACCGAACCGGACAGCACCAGCCCCGCCTGTGTCGGTGTGAGGCCGCGCCCGATGAGGATCGACGGCAACCAACCGAACACGATGTACGCCAGGGACGATTGCAGGCCCATGTACAAGGTCACCTGCCAGGCCAGCGGGTCGCGCAGCAAACCTTTCACGCGATAGGCGACTTGATGGGCGCCGTGTTTGTGCCCCACCTGTGGCAACCAGAACAGCGCCGCCACCAATGCCGGCAGAATCCAGAAACCCAGGCCGATGTTCCAGCTGTCACCAAAGTAGCGACTCAACGGCACTGTGGAGCCCGCAGCCAGCGCCGCCCCCAGGCATAGCGCCATGGTATAGACGCCGGTCATGGTGCCCGCCTGTTTGGCGAAGTCGCGCTTGACGATACCCGGCAGCAAGACGCCGATGATGCCGATGCTCGCACCGGCAATCAGGCTGCCGGCGAACAGGCCGACTTCACCGAACGAACTGCGCAGAATGATCCCGCCCGCCAACGTCAGCAGAATCCCCAGTACAACTCGCTCGGCACCGAAGCGCCGCGCCAGGATCGGCGCCATCGGTGCGAACAGGCCCAGGCACAGCACCGGCAAGGTGGTCAGCAGACCGGCCTTGGCGGCCGACAAACCGAGGCTTTGGGAAACCTCGGCCAGCAGCGGCGACAGGCTCGACAGCGCCGGGCGCAGGTTCAGCGCCACCAGGATAAGGCCCAGCAGCAACAGCCACGGCCGCGTGACAATCGGGTGATTGTGCTGCACCACCTCGTCGTCTGCTTCGGCGTCGATCAACAGTTCTTCGAGTTCGGTCGGGCGTTTGGCTTCAAGGTTCATTGATCAACTGCCGGCAGAGGGATTTGGCGCGTTCCGGGTCTTGTTGCTCCACGGCGTCGAGCAGGGCGATATGCAAGTCGAACACGGCCTGGCGACGCGGTGAGATGTTCAGGGTCTGGCGCAACTGGGCACCGACGACGGCGGAAAAATACTGGTACAGCTCGCTCAAGGACGGGTTGTGGGCGGCATCGACCAAGTGTTTGTGGAACACCAGGTCGGCGCTGATATAGGCCTCCAGGTCACCGTGGTACAGCTCGGCGCTGGCCTTGAGTGCTGCGCGCAACGCGCGAAGGTCTGCCTCGGTACGCCGCAGCGCCGCCAGCCCAATGGCCTCCACTTCCAGAATCTGCCGAGTCTCCTGCGCTTGTTCCAGGGTGCAGTGGGACAGCGCGCGCATCGCCCCCAGCGGGTCGCTCATCGAGCGCAAGTAACTGCCGTCGCCCTGGCGGATTTCGATCAAGCCGGAAAACGCCAACACGCGCATGGCTTCGCGCACGGTGTTGCGGCTGATGCCCAGCTCGGCGGACAACTCGGGCTCGGTGGGCAGGCGCTCGCCGATGGCCCATCTGCCTTCGGTGATGCGCCGGCGCAACTGCTCCAGAGCCTGGTCAACCAGCGAGCGTTTGATCAAAGGAGCGATGTCTGTCATGGGTTTTGCGCTTTCGTCCAATCATAGGATGAATTTTCCTACAGCCTATTCGGAGTTGCCTACAAAGGCAACGCACTAGGGTTCTTGGGCAGGCAAAGGAGCAGTATTTTCGACTGGTAAAATTACCCTTATAGGGTAATTATTGGACTCAGGTGTCTTATGGAAAAGTACACACCTCATTACGATCTGGCGGTGGTCAAGGCAGATGTGAGGCGGCTTGGAGCACAGGCATTCACGCGCGCCGCAAGGGATTCTGGAAAGAATCTCGACCTCGATATCAGCGAGATGCAAGCGGTAGTTTTCGAATTACAAAACAGGATGTTGTACAAGTCGATGACCACCTACGCCGATCATCGGGTCTGGCAAGACGTCTACCACATCCATTCACACGGTCTGGAGATTTACATCAAGGTCACTTACTGCTCAGGCAGTAACCCACCGGTAATCTCCTTCAAAGGGATGAACCCATGAAAACCCAACATTGCTTCATCTGCGGGGCACCCGACGCCATGGTGCGTTTCGAGGGCCGCAGTGAAACCCTGCGTGTCAAAGGTATGGAGCGGCACATTGATGATCTTTCGGGCTGGGAATGCCAACTGTGCAAGGACGGCATGTATGACCCCGATTGCTCCGAGCGCCATGCTAAAGCCGGTGATGACTTGCTCCACGCCGCTCGACGGATGATCGGCGCCGAATTGAAGCGTATACGTCGCAAGCTGCACATGACGCAAAAAGAAACCGTGGAACTGCTGTCCGGTGGCGGGCACAACGCATTTTCACGCTACGAGCGGGGCGAGATAACGCCACCCAAGTCGCTGATGGTGCTGATGCGCCTGCTGGATCGCTATCCTCATCTACTCGCTGACGCCAAGGCCTTGTCCGAAGGCGCAGACCTGCGCAACGCGTTCACCTGCACCATCAATAACGAAACACAAGACGCTCTCAAAGCCTCCTAGACAGGCAAAAATAAACCCGGCACCAGGCCGGGTTTATCGTTTCAAACATCGATCAATGCAAAATCTGGCTCAAGAACAACTTGGTCCGATCATTCTGCGGGTTGTCGAAGAAGTCATTCGGCGCCGCCTGTTCGACGATTTCGCCCTTGTCCATGAAGATCACGCGGTTGGCCACGGTGCGGGCGAAGCCCATTTCGTGGGTCACGCACAACATGGTCATGCCGTCTTCGGCCAGGCCGATCATGGTGTCGAGTACTTCCTTCACCATTTCCGGGTCGAGGGCCGAAGTCGGCTCGTCGAACAACATGATTTTCGGCTTCATGCACAGCGCACGGGCAATCGCCACACGCTGTTGCTGGCCGCCGGACAGTTGCCCCGGAAACTTGTGGGCCTGCTCCGGAATGCGCACGCGCTCCAGGTAGTGCATGGCAATTTCTTCGGCCTTGCGCTTGGGCATCTTGCGTACCCACATCGGCGCCAGCGTGCAGTTCTGCAGGATGGTCAGGTGCGGGAACAGGTTGAAGTGCTGGAACACCATGCCCACTTCACGGCGGATCGCTTCGATCTGCTTGAGGTCGTTGGTCAGTTCCACGCCGTCGACCACGATGCGGCCCTGCTGGTGCTCTTCCAGACGGTTGAGGCAGCGGATGGTGGTGGACTTGCCCGAACCCGACGGGCCGCACAGCACGATACGCTCGCCCTGCTTGACGTTGAGGTTGATGTCTTTCAACACATGGAACTGGCCGTACCACTTGTTGACGCCCTGCATCTGGATAATGCCTTCAGGGCTCACAGGCTGTTTGATCGCTTCGCTCATAACAACAACTCCTAACGCTTGTGGCCTGTGTCGAGCTTGTGTTCCAAATGAATGGAATAGCGCGACATACCAAAACAGAAAATCCAGAACACCAGGGCGGCGAACACGTAGCCTTCAGTGGCCATGCCCAACCATTTAGGGTCGGCGGCGGCTTGCTTGACGCTGTTGAGCAGGTCGAACAGGCCAATGATGATCACAAGGCTGGTGTCTTTGAACAACGCAATAAACGTGTTGACGATGCCCGGGATTACCAGCTTCAGGGCTTGCGGCAGAATCACCAGGCCCATGCTGCGCCAGTAACCCAGGCCCATCGCCGCGGCCGCTTCGTACTGCCCCTTGGGAATCGCCTGCAAGCCACCGCGCACCACTTCAGCCACGTAGGCCGACTGGAACAGGATCACGCCGATCAGTGCCCGCAACAGCTTGTCGATGCCCATGCCTTCAGGCAGGAACAACGGCAGCATCACCGAGGACATGAACAGCACCGTGATCAACGGCACGCCGCGCCAGAATTCGATGAAGGTCACGCAGACCACACGAATCGCCGGCATGTTCGAACGTCGCCCCAGCGCCAGCACAATGCCCAGCGGCAAGGCGCCGGCGATGCCGACCGTGGCAATCACCAGGGTCAGCATCAAGCCGCCCCATTGGCTGGTCGCCACGTTGGTCAGGCCGAAGATCCCGCCGTGCAACAGGAAGTAGGCAATGATCGGGTACAACACCAGGAAGCTCAGGCCGTAGATCGCCTTGCGTTGAAAACGCGAGATGAACAACGGCGCCACGCCAACGATGGCCAGCCACACGGTCAGGTCTACGCGCCAGCGCAGGTCGCCGGGGTAGTAGCCGTACATGAACTGCCCGAAGCGCTGTTGGATAAACACCCAGCAGGCGCCCTCCTTGGTGCAGTCAGCGCGCGTAGTACCCACCCAGTTTGCGTCCAGGATGGCCCAGTGCAGGATGGGCGGCACAATCAGGTAAATCAGGTAGAACGCCAACAGCGTCAGCAGGGTGTTGAGCCAGCTGGAAAACAGGTTGGCGCGCATCCAGGCCATCGGTCCGAAGACTTTGCTCGGCGGCGGCATATCAGGTTTGAACGTATGCGAACTCATGTGCGTTTCCTCACCGCTCGATCAGCGCAATGCGCTTGTTGTACCAGTTCATCAGCAGGGAAATGCTGATGCTGATCGCCAGGTACACGCTCATGGTGATGGCAATGACTTCGATGGCCTGGCCGGTCTGGTTGAGCACCGTGCCGGCAAACAGCGAAACCATTTCCGGGTAACCGATACCGGCGGCCAGTGACGAGTTTTTCGCCAGGTTCAGGTATTGGCTGGTCAGCGGCGGAATGATCACCCGCAGGGCTTGCGGGATGATGACCTTGCGCAGCGTCGGCCCAGGGCGCAGGCCCAGGGAGCGCGCGGCTTCGGTCTGGCCGTGGCTGACGGACTTGATGCCCGAACGCACGATCTCGGCAATAAACGCTGCCGTGTAGACGGTAAGTGCCAGGGTCAACGCCAGCAGTTCGGGGATCAATACCCAGCCGCCAACGAAGTTGAAGCCCTGCAACTTGGGCATTTCCCAGTGCAACGGCGCGCCGAAGATCAGGGCGCACAACGCCGGGATCACAATCAACAGCGCCAGGCCCGCCCAGAATTTATGGAAGGGTACGCCGGTCGCTTCAAAGCGCTTGTTGGCCCAGCGGGCCATCAGCACGATTGCCACGATCGCGACGACAACGCTGATCACAAACGGCCAGAACCCGTCGGCGGCAATCGCTGCCGGCATGTTCAGACCACGGCTGCTGACAAAGAAGGTGTCCGCGAAATTATGGCTGTTGCGCGGCCCCGGCATGGTCAGGAACACCGCGAAGTACCAGAACAGGATCTGCAGCAGCGGCGGGATGTTGCGGAACACTTCCACGTACACCGTCGCCAGTTTGTTGATCATCCAGTTCGGCGACAAGCGCGCCACGCCGATGATGAAGCCGAGCAGGGTCGCCAGGACCACACCGATCACGGTCACCAGCAAGGTGTTGAGCAGGCCGATCACAAAGACTCGGGCATAGCTGTCCGATTCGGTGTAGTCGATCAAATGCTGCGCGATGCCGAAGCCGGCACTGCGCTCAAGAAAGTCGAAACCCGAGGTAATGCCACGGTGTTGAAGGTTGGTCTGCGTATTGTTGAAGAGGTACCAGCCCAGCGAGACCACCGCCACAATCGTGATGATCTGAAAGAGCCACGCACGCACTTTGGGATCGCTGAAGCTGAGCTTCTGCTTTGGTGCGCCGATTTGATTTTGCATGAAGTGCCCCGGAAAGAATGGAACAGAACATCACCCGGTGGTTGGCCCACCGGGTGACAGAACCATCAGCTATCAGCGCACAGGGGGTGCGTATTGAATGCCACCGTTGTTCCACAGTGCGTTCATGCCGCGGTCGATTTCCAGTGGTGTGCTCTTGCCGAGGTTTTTCTCGAACACTTCACCGTAGTTACCGACCTGCTTGACGATCTGCACGACCCAATCTTTTTTCACTTTCAAGTCTTTGCCGTATTCGCCGTCAGCACCCAGCAGGCGTGCAACGTCCGGGTTCTTGGTGGACTTGGCTTCAGCTTCAACGTTCTTCGACGTGATACCGGCTTCTTCAGCGTTGAGCATGGCGTAGCCAACCCAGCGCACGATGGCCAGCCACTCGTCGTCGCCATTACGAACGACCGGGCCCAGCGGCTCTTTGGAAATGGTTTCCGGCAGCACCACGTAGTCTTTCGGCGAGGCCAACTTGCTGCGCTGTGCGTAGAGTTGCGACTTGTCGGAAGTCAGCACGTCGCAACGACCGGATTCCAGCGACTTGGCGCTTTCATCGGAGGTGTCGAAGGTGATCGGGGTGTACTTGAGGTTGTTGGCGCGGAAGTAGTCGGAAACGTTCAGCTCGGTGGTGGTACCGGCCTGGATGCAGATGGTTGCACCGTCCAGTTCCTTGGCACTTTTCACGCCCAGCTTGTTGTTAACCAGGAAGCCAACACCGTCGTAGTAGGTGATGAAGCCCGGAAACTTGAGGCCCATGCCCGCATCGCGGGAGCTGGTCATGGTGGTGTTGCGCGACAGGATGTCGACTTCGCCGGACTGAAGCGCGGTGAAACGCTCCTTGGCGTTCAACTGGCTGAATTTGACCTTGGTTGCGTCACCGAAAACGGCGGCAGCCACAGCGCGGCAAACGTCAGCATCGATCCCGAGGATCTTGCCGCTGGCATCCGGTACCGAGAAACCCGGCAGGCCGTCACTCACGCCACATTGCACAAAGCCTTTCTTCTGCACGGCGTCCAGGGTGGCGCCGGCTTGGGCGAAACCACTGACACCCAGTACAGCGGCCGCGGTTACGATGGCCAGGGTGGATTTCAATACCTTCATTCAAACCTCCAGTTGCTCTTGTTGTGTCGGAGCTCCAACCTCAGCGCACCCTTATGAGGCGATATCGACCCGTGTTGGCTTTTTTTGGGGTCAAGCGGCATGAAGTTGTCGCGGTAATTCCAGTTGCTATCCCACAAGCGGCAGTCACTGATAGTGTTACCGTCCTAAGATAGTTCTGACATCGACCTACACATAGCAAGGCGCGTACCAGAGTGGAGGCTGAGTCGTTTCAGCCCATGGTCAATAGAAAAAGATTCAACCTTGCGACATTCTCTTAACAGATCAACCCGTCGCGCACCGTTCCGACGCACCCAATCGGAGCGCACGCACATATATGGAGCAGACATGACCGAACCCTTGATTCTACAGCCCGCCAAGCCCGCAGACGCCTGCGTAATCTGGTTGCATGGCCTGGGTGCCGATCGCTACGACTTCCTGCCGGTGGCCGAGGCGCTGCAGGAAAACTTGCTGTCCACACGCTTTGTATTGCCCCAGGCGCCGACCCGCCCGGTGACCATCAATGGCGGCTACGAGATGCCCAGCTGGTACGACATCAAGGCCATGAGCCCAGCCCGTTCCATCAGCCTGGAAGAGCTGGAAGCGTCGACCAAAATGGTCACGGACTTGATCGAAGATCAAAAAAGAACCGGGATAGACGCCTCGCGGATTTTCCTCGCCGGTTTTTCCCAAGGTGGCGCCGTGGTCTTCCACACCGCCTTTCTTAAATGGCAGGGGCCCTTGGGCGGCGTGATTGCCCTCTCTACTTATGCACCAACCTTTGGTGACGAGCTGGAATTGTCTGCGAGCCAACAGCGCACGCCTGCCCTCTGCCTGCACGGTCAGTACGACGACGTGGTGCAAAACGCCATGGGCCGAAGCGCCTACGAGCACTTGAAGAGCCGTGGTGTCACCGTGACATGGCAGGAATACCCAATGGGTCACGAAGTGTTACCTGAAGAGATACGCGATATCGGTGCCTGGTTGACCGCACGCCTGGGCTGAAACCCAGCGTTTATGTAGCCGTATGACAGACGCACTACGCCGCGCCCGTTTCTTGCATTACACTGGCCGGCGTACATTCCTTAACCAATTAATGAGATCACCGTGCTCAAAGCACTTAAGAAGATGTTCGGCAAAAGCGAGGCTGAGCCGTTCGCGCCTGTTCCCAGTGCTCCTGTCCCCTCCTCCGACAGCCGCAATGACGGTCAACAGCCAGGCCGGACCGCACCTGTCGCCTCGCCGAAGAAACCGCCGGTGACGCCACCTGAACAGGTACTGCCTGCTGAGGCCGCCCCCGCACCGGCGCCGGCGCCGAAAGCACCACGCCGCGAACGCGCACCAAAACCGCCCGTGACCCCGTGGAAACTCGAAGACTTCGCCGTCGAGCCCCAGGAAGGCAAAACCCGCTTCCACGATTTCAAACTGGCCCCGGAACTGATGCACGCCATCCAGGACCTGGGGTTCCCGTACTGCACGCCGATCCAGGCGCAGGTGCTGGGTTTCACCCTCGCCGGCAAAGATGCCATTGGTCGCGCGCAAACCGGCACCGGCAAGACCGCCGCGTTCCTGATTTCGATCATCACCCAGCTGCTGCAAACGCCGCCGCCCAAAGAACGCTACATGGGTGAGCCGCGCGCACTGATCATCGCCCCGACCCGGGAGCTGGTGGTGCAGATCGCCAAGGACGCCGCCGACCTGACCAAGTACACCGGCCTCAACGTCATGACGTTCGTTGGCGGCATGGACTTCGACAAGCAACTCAAGCACCTCGAAGCCCGTCACTGCGACATCCTGGTCGCCACCCCGGGCCGCCTGCTCGACTTCAACCAGCGCGGCGACGTGCATTTGGACATGGTCGAAGTGATGGTGCTGGACGAAGCCGACCGCATGCTCGACATGGGTTTTATCCCGCAAGTACGTCAGATCATTCGCCAGACCCCGCCGAAAAACGAGCGCCAAACCCTGCTGTTCTCCGCGACCTTCACCGAAGACGTGATGAACCTCGCCAAGCAGTGGACCACCGACCCGTCCATCGTCGAGATCGAAGCGCTGAACGTCGCCAGCGAAAACGTCGAACAGCACATCTACGCCGTCGCCGGCGCCGACAAGTACAAGCTGCTCTACAACCTGATCAACGACAATGGTTGGGAACGCGTGATGGTGTTCGCCAACCGCAAGGACGAAGTGCGCCGCATCGAAGAACGCCTGGTACGCGATGGCGTCAACGCTGCGCAACTGTCCGGCGATGTGCCGCAACACAAGCGCATCAAGACCCTGGAAGGCTTTCGCGAAGGCAAGATTCGCGTGCTGGTGGCCACTGACGTTGCCGGGCGCGGAATTCACATTGATGGCATCAGCCATGTGATCAACTTCACCCTGCCGGAAGTGCCGGACGACTACGTGCACCGCATTGGCCGTACCGGCCGTGCAGGCGCTGCGGGTGTATCGATCAGCTTTGCCGGGGAAGATGACTCGTACCAGCTGCCGTCGATCGAGACGTTGCTGGGTCGCAAGATCAGTTGCGAGACGCCGCCGACGCATTTGCTGCGGGCTGTGGAACGCAAACGCCCGTAAGCCGGAATGCGATTAAAAATGTGGGAGCGGGCTTGCTCGCGAATGCGGTCTGTCAGTTAAAGATGTACTGACTGAGACACCGCTTTCGCGAGCAAGCCCGCTCCCACATTTGGATCTCCACACACATTTAGTCAGCTGTTTACTTCCAGCGATCCGCCGCCGCGTGATCGCTGCCCCGCCCTTCCACCCAGCGTGGCCCTTCAGGGGTGTGTTCTTTCTTCCAGAACGGCGCGCGGGTCTTCAGGTAGTCCATCACAAACGCACAGGCATCAAACGCGGCCTGGCGATGCGCACTGGCGGCGGCCACGAACACAATCGGCTCGCCCGGCTCCAGCGCGCCGATGCGGTGCAGCACTTCCAGCTTGAGCAACGGCCAACGTTGTTCGGCTTCCACCGCGATCTTGGCCAGGGCTTTTTCGGTCATGCCGGGATAGTGCTCAAGGAACATGCCCGACACGTCGCGGCCGTCATTGAAATCGCGCACATAGCCGACAAAACTCACCACCGCGCCCACGCCGACATTGGCCGCATGCATCGCGTTGACTTCGAAGCCCGGATCAAACGCCTCAGCCTGCACCCGAATGGCCATGGTCAGCCTCCGGTCACAGGCGGGAAAAACGCGACTTCATCACCATCGTTCAGTGGCTCGTCCAACGAACAAAGTTCTTCGTTACGCGCGCACATCAGGCTGGGTTCGTTGAGCACGGCAAACTCCGGGTCACCGGCCAGCGCAAGACGCACAGCATCGACAGTGGCGAAATCGCCCTCCATCTCCAGTGAATCGAAACCCACCGCCTCGGCGTAGCGCGCAAAAAACAGTACGTTGATGCTCATGCCTGGTCCGCCTTGAAATGCCCGCTTTTACCGCCGAGCTTTTCCAGCAGGCGAATACTTTCGATGGTCATGCCACGGTCCACGGCCTTGCACATGTCGTAGATCGTCAGCGCTGCGACACTGGCAGCGGTCAGCGCTTCCATCTCCACGCCGGTCTGGCCGCTGAGTTTGCAACGCGCGAGGATATGCACGGCGTCGACGCCATCGGCGCTCAACTCGACCTTGACGCCCGTGAGCATCAGCGGGTGGCACAGCGGGATCAGATCACTGGTTTTTTTAGCGGCCTGGATCCCGGCAATACGGGCCACGGCAAACACGTCGCCCTTGGGGTGGGCGCCGTCGACAATCATTTTCAGGGTGTCGGGCAGCATGCGCACCCGCGCTTCGGCCACGGCCTCGCGGAACGTCACGGCTTTGTCGGTGACGTCGACCATATGGGCGCGACCTTGGGAATCGAGATGAGTCAGCACAGGGATACTCCTGATCAGGAGCGGCAATTGTAAACCTGTGAGTCAATTTTGCGCAGGGCTGTTTATCCCATCAAAAAAGGGGCGCACTGATTGCTCAGTGCGCCCCTCATAACCAACAACGCGGGATTAGAAGCGGAACGTAAATCCGGCATTGATCCCGTTGTTGTTACCCCGGTTGGACAGCAAACCGCTGTAGTTCAAGGACACCAGCGTGTCTTTGGTCAACGCCATTTCCGCACTGGCCTTGATCACCGCGCCATCACGGGCCACGGGCACACTGTTAACGGCGAAGGCGGTGTCACTGCCGGTAAACTTCAGCGAGGCATCGCGATCGGTATCGCCGAACTGATGCTCCCAACCCAGCTCCCCGCGCAACGTCACTGCCGACGTCGAGCTGACCGCCAATTGGGTATGCGCGCGCAGGCCCAGGGTCGACAGCGTGGCGTCCTGGCTTTGCTTGCTGGCGTGCAAGGCTGCGGCGCCGCCCTTCTCCTTGAACGAATCGCTCTGGTAATTCAGGTACGTCAGGTTGGCGAAGGGTTCGAACAGGTTCCACTGGGTGTAACCGATCTCGGCAAACACTTGGTCCGTACGGGCGTTGTAGTCGGCTTTGTCATAGTCCGACTGGTTGGCGTAAGCCACACGCCGCGAGGTGTCCAGGCGATGCCAGGTGGTGGCGCCACCCAAGCGCAGGGCGATGGCGTCGAAGCGTTTACCGCCGTAGACCGACAGGTGATAGTTGTCACTGTCCGCCGAAGCCGACTCGCCATTGAGATGACTCTGGGTGTAGCCGGTCGCCGCGCCTACACGCCAGCCGTCGCCGACGTCCGTGTCCAGCCCCAGCAGCACACCGCTGGTGGACGAGGAGTAGCCGCTGGCGTTGTTGTCGCCGCTGACGTTATTGCGCCCCCCCAGCAGTTGCACCCAGCCACCGTTATCGCTGGTCTGGATTTGCGCACTGGAATCCAGCGCCTGGGCCTGTTGCAGACGACCGTTGACCGCTTCGCGAAGGTAACGGCTGTCGGCCATTTGCGCCGCCGCCACATCCGAGTGCAGCTGCCCCGACAGTTGCTTGAACGCGGCCTGCGCCTGGGCGGCGGAGTCCGAGGCCAGGAGGCTTTCATACACAGGGCTGCCGCTGCCCAATGTATCGGCCACGGTTGCCACGGCGCGTTCGTTGCGGGTTTGCGCGACGCTGGCAAAACTCGTCTGGTTGCGTTCCACCGCCAGGCTCAGTTGGTTCGGCTGGTAGTTCAGTTGAGTGCCGATAAACAGGTAGTTGGGCGTAATCGCCGCAAACTGGCCGTTGATGCCCTGGCTGGCGCTGAGGATGTTGAACTGCTGGCCCAGCAGGCTACGGGCTTCGGTGGCGGACAGCAGGTTGGGGCTGTTTTCCAGGGACACAGTGACAACACCGCCATTGAGCGTGGCGACGCCGCTGCTCTGGATCTGGTCGCTCTGCCCGTTCGGGCCGACCTCCACGGCATACACCGAACCCGGGTTGAAGGTGACGTTACCGGTGTGCAGCGTGCCGATCGAATGACCCGGCGCCACGCGGCCGCCATTGTTCACGGTCAAGGCTCCCACGCTGCCGTTACCGGCCAGTGTGCCGCCCAGGGTGGTCGGCACACCGTTATCCGCGTTCACCGTACCCACGGCGCTGCCATCCACCGTCACGGCCGAGGTCAACGAGCCGTCGACCGACAGCTTGCCGCCGCGTACCCACGTGCTGCCCGAATAGGTGTTCTGGCCTTCCAGCACCAATTCGCCGTCCCCAGACTTGGCCAGGCTGCCGACATAGGTCGTGCCGGTGAGCAAATCCTTACCGCGTGCCAGCGTCGCCTGTTCCCGGGCGTGGCCGATTTCGTATTCAAACTGGTCATCCGCCGAGGCATTGGCAGGCAGCCCGTTCAGCCAGCCTTTTTGCTGTTTGGTCGCCGCCCACGTTGCCTGTTCGGTGGCGTCTTCTACACGACGGGCGCGAATCGCTTCATCGGAAATCGGGTTAGCCCAGATATCACGCGTACCGGTGGGCAATGCCACCGCCACCGAACCGAGGAACTGCCCCGGCCCCTGCATGGCTTTTTGCAGATTAGGCAAGCCCCAGCCACTGACCACTCCCGGCACTTGCGGCGTGCCTGGCGCGGCATCGTGCACCGGTTGCAGGTTGTCGTAGGTGCGCCCACCCGTCAGGTTACCGACAGGCGTGTCCGGGCCATCCGGCGCTTGCAGGCTGGAGGTGGTCAGCAACACATCCCGCGCCTGGCTGGCGGTCATGTAAGGGAAGCGCTGAATCACCAGGGCCAACGCCCCGGAAACGCTCGGTGCGGCGGCGGACGTACCGTTGGCATTCGGGATGATTTCGCCTTCCGGCCCGGTGGACGGAATGCCCGAAACCCCCATCACACACCACCACTTCGAAGTACCGCAGCGGTTATACACCTGGGCGCTGGTTTCGTCGTAACCGGTGATCGAGAGGAATTTTGCTTCGATGTCCGGCTTGAAAAACGGCAGGTTGGCGTTGGTGTCCGGGTTGGCACCGTGGCTGTCGTTGCCCGCCGAGATGATCTGGATAAAAGTGTTTTGCCGTGCGGCGTCCGCCATGGCATCCAGCCAGGTTTTCTGCCCGGCGTGGGCCTTGTCCCAGAACGGGCGATAGGCGGCGGTCATGTCGCGCAAGTTGTCGGCCGCACTGTCGCCGACATTACCAAAGTGGTTCTCCACGTCGTTGCGCGAATTTTGCCCCCAGCTCTGGTTGACGATCGACACGTTCTTCGCCGCCAGGGCGTTGTAGCTGGCCATGAACGCGTTGTAGTCGAGGTCGTTGGAGCCCTGGAAACGGTTGTCGTCGGTGCCGCCGGTATTGGCGACAAAAATATTCGCGTCAAAGGCAATGCCATGCATGCCGGTGCCGTTGCGACTGGCCCCCAGTACCCCGGACATTTCCGTGCCGTGACCGTCATTGATGATCGGGTCGTACTCACCGGAAATACTGAAGTGCTCGCCCTTTTGAAACTCGCCGTCCGGGGTGTCGTGGAGGTAGCGCGGGTGGGTGGCGTAATACTCGCCGGTGGACGTCACCGCTTGCACCCGGTCCTGGCCCTGGGCATTTTTGCCCTGGAACTCGAAGTGTTTGGTGAGGATGCCCGAGTCGAGCACACCCACATTCACGCCCTTGCCGGTCATGCCCAGGGCATAGGCGTAATACGCGTTGGTGCGGTCCAGGCCGGAGTTGACCTGGGCTTCCGGGGTCTTCCAGGTTTGGGCGTTGGCGCTCCAGTCACGCGTGGCGCCCGCCCAGGATTGGCCTGCATTCAGTTGCCCATTCAGGTTGCTGCTGACGCCCGGCTCAACATAGGTATAGGGCTTGGCAGCCGGCAGGTTCGCGAGGATGGCCTTGGAGAAATCCAGAATATTGGTGGTATAGCGGCCATTGTTGCTGAACAGTCGGCTGCGGTAGTAATCCAGGCGCGAGGCATAGTCCAGCGGACGCTTGGTATCGCCGAGCATGGCGCCGATGGTCAGGTTTTCCGGCTGCAGTTCGTAGTATTGCTTGAGGGGCGAATCGAACTTGCCCGACTGGGCGGCAAAGTCCTTGGCCGCGAGGTCGACAATGTCTGCGTAAGCAAACCGCAGGTTCTTGTAGACATCCGTGTTGGGGCCGAACGATGCAACGGCTTTCCTGAAGGCCGACTCCAGCACCTGAGCCGTGTAGGGGTTGCTGTCATCCGCCCAGGCCATTGAGCCCTGACCCAGCCATAAGGCCAGCCCGAGTGCGATGGGCGTGAGGGGGATTGATTTGGAACCGGTGCTGCGCTTGCGATGAAACAAAGTGAAGCCATTACCTGCTACGTCCATTATTCCTTTCCCTTTGGATATGTGCGTCGTCAATGAGCGATGTATCGGGCTTTTTGTAATAGGCAGGGTCACGCGGAAAACCCGAAGGGGTTCTCAAAACGTCGTCGAATCAATGAGGTGGTGTTTCGACGGGAGTCACACAGCGTTGTTATTGTTTTTGCGGCGGCAAAAAATGTAACAAAATAATTACAAAGACTACAAGCACCCTGGACGCATTAACGAAGACAAATGTCGCCCACAACAAAAACCCCGGATTTCGTGAGAAATCCGGGGTGGTTCGTGGCATTTAGCCACCAACTACGACATCAGCGTGTTTTACAAATGGGACTCGGCGTATTCAGCCAGAATCGAGCGAGGCACCCCTTGCAGCGCAATGTGCACGCCGTTCGGGAAGTCTTTGAAGCGTTCCGTCAGGTAAGTCAGCCCGGAGCTGGTCGCGGACAGGTAAGGGGTGTCGATCTGTGCCAGGTTGCCCAGGCACACCACTTTGGAACCGGCGCCGGCACGGGTGATGATGGTTTTCATCTGGTGCGGCGTCAGGTTCTGGCATTCATCGATCAAAATCAGGCTTTGCTGGAAGCTGCGACCTCGGATGTAGTTGAGGGATTTGAACTGCAACGGCACTTTGCTGAGGATGTAATCGACGCTGCCATGGGTGTTTTCGTCATCCATGTGCAAGGCTTCGAGGTTGTCGGTGATCGCCCCCAGCCACGGCTCCATTTTTTCCGCCTCGGTGCCGGGCAGGAAACCGATTTCCTGGTCCAGGCCCTGCACGCTGCGGGTGGCAATGATGCGGCGATAGCGCTTGGTCACCATGGTCTGTTCGATGGCGGCCGCCAGGGCGAGGATGGTTTTACCCGAGCCTGCAGCCCCGGTCAGGTTGACCAGGTGGATATCCGGGTCGAGCAGCGCATACAGCGCCAGGCTCTGGTAGATGTCACGCGGTTTCAGGCCCCAGGCTTCCTGGTGCAACAGGGGTTCCTGATGCAGGTCGAGGATCAGCAGCTTGTCGACCTGGATCTCTTTGATCCAGCCCACAAAACCCTGTTCGTCGATGATGAACTCATTGATATGCACGGCAGGCAGGTTGTCGGTCAGCTGTACCTGGTGCCAGGTGCGGCCATGGTCCTGACGGGTTTCGACTTTGCTGACGCGGTCCCAGAACGAGCCGGTCATCGTGTGATAACCGCGGGACAGCATCGACACGTCGTCGACCAGTTGGTCGGTACTGTAGTCCTCGGCAGCGATCCCACACGCTCGTGCCTTGAGGCGCATATTGATGTCTTTGGTCACCAGCACCAGGCGCAAGTCCTTGTCACGCGCGTGCAGGTCGATCAATTGGTTGATGATTTTGTTGTCGTTCAGATTCTCCGGCAGCAGGCTGTTGGGCTCGCTGCGCTTGTTCATCAGAATCGACAGCAAGCCCTTGGGCCCGCTTTTTCCGCGCTGGATAGGCACGCCGACTTCAACGTCCTCGGGTGAGGCTTCACCCAGGGTCTTGTCGATCAGGCGAATGGCCTGGCGGCACTCGGCGGCAACGCTGTGGTGCCCGCTTTTGAGTTTGTCGAGCTCCTCAAGCACGATCATCGGGATAGCGACGTGGTGTTCTTCGAAGTTAAGCAGTGCGTTTGGATCGTGAATCAGTACGTTGGTATCAAGCACATAAAGGATTGGCTGGTCGGAAGAAGGGTTACGTCCATGATCATCCATACTCGGTCACCTTTGTGGGAGCCAGTCGACGCAATACCACAACAGTGCTGCGCCTCGATTCGACCACCGACTGCACCGCAGTGACGTCAAGTGCAGTGCCCACATGAGGAGTCTTGGAAGACGCCACCTGTGTTGCAGGTTTCGGCGATCTGACTTCGTAATACCGCAAAAACGATGACAGGAAAAAGCACTTTGACACTTTTCTGAAGTTTATTTTTCAGGATGACGAATAGCACTAGCCGAGTGCCATGGGCCCCGTTAAAGTCGGAAGTCCGCCTGCATCGAAATGTCGCACAAAATCACCCCGAAAAAGCCTTATCCCCAACAGGGCCGGGCACTTCATCTTTTTCAGCGAAACGCCTCCCGGCAGTCCTGCCAACCCAACCCGCTTTGCGCCGTGGCCTGTAGCAACATCGGTAATGCGACCCGCGCCTTGTCCTGAGTGTCGTGAAACACAATCACCCCTTTGCGCCACAGCAACATCAACGTCAATACGCGTTGCGCCGCCTCATCGGCCTTGAGTTTGCCCGGCTCGTCCTGGGAATCGATATCCCACAGTGCCACCTGCAAACCCTGGGACTGGAAGAAGCCCTGACTGTCGGCGCGCCGCTGGCCGTAAGGCGGACGAAACAGCGGCACGTAGTTCTCCGGCATCAGATTCTGCGCCAGCGATGCACTGCGCGTGATCGAGCCTTGCCACTCGACCCAATGACTGTGGGAGCGATACTGCCAGCCCTGGGTGCCCACGCACTGTCCCTGGTACAGCGCTTGTACGTCAGCGGCCGAACTGCGCTCCACGCGGGTTTGCAAACTGCTGCCGAGGACGAAGAAGGTGGCGTTGAGCTTCTGCTTGCGCAGGTAGTCAGTGAGCCAGTCAGTATTGCCGCTGACGGGTGCCGGGCCGCCGTCGAAGGTCAAAAGGAACATGCGGTCGTTGAATTCGTCGCCATTGCGTTCGTGGTCGCCAAAACGCGCGACTTCACTGCTGATCTGCGGGAACAACGCGGCTTTGCGCAGCAGTTCGTCCAGGTAGCGCTCGTGGAAATTGTGGCTGGGGTTGGCCCAGCCTATATAGAAAGAGTTGTCACTGACCTGGAACTTGCCGGCCTGTTCGCGCAGGTCGTCCATGCTTTCCACCAGGTAGCAGAACGAGGCATCTTCTTCGCAGCTTTGCTCGGCAAAGGTGTAGTTCTCCAGCAGGCGCTGCCAGAGTTGCCGGCGCAGGTCGTCAATGGCGGCCAGGTTGATGATCTTCAGGCCCAAGCGCTGTTTGAGCACGGCTTCATCCTGGGCTTCGCTGGCGATCAAACTATGGGCGAACATCAGGATTTCGGCGCGTGAGGCGACGTCGAACAGCGCGGGGCTGCTTAGCTTCTCCGGCCAGACACCACGGTCCAGGCTTGCCACATCCACCGGCGCCGCCTGGGCGCCCAAGCACAGCAAACAAGCCGACAGTAAAAACGCAATTCGCACACAGGGTCTCCCTTTCCAGAGTTGTCGGGCACTATAGCCGATCACCTGGGGGAGCTACTGGGTTGGTGTGTATATCCGTTGTTTGGGTAACGGCCACTCAGGGTTCCGGGCTTACAACGGGTCACGTTTGAAAGAGCCTGTACGGATCGGGCCGCCTAAGATCAAAAGCAGTGCACGGCGCCCCGGTTGCCGACCTGAGTGGTGTAGATCAAAAGCAACGCCGAGGATGCCTGACAGCCGACCTGATCCTGGAAGCTGAACGCGGTTAAATGTGGGAAGGGGCTCGCTCCCGATAGCAGCGTGTCAGTTGATGCATCTGGTGACTGACCCAGCGCATTCGCGAGCAAGTCGAATCGTCGCACCGCCGCACCCACATTTGGAACTCGGTACATCGGGCAGAGGGTGTGAGGCTCTTCAGGCTGTACTCGGTCAATGTGGGAGCTGGCTTGTCGGACCGCCGAACCGCTGCGATGGCATCAACTCGGTGTACTTGGTGGACCGAGGTGTCTGCATCGCAGGCAAGCCAGCTCCCACAGAAAAGCAGTTCTGCTTCTGATCTGCCTCTGCTGTGTTTTTGCCCTGCTTTCGCTTCTACCACTCAGGTCGGCTACCAGGCCGCCGTGCTCTGCTGTTGATCTGCTGTCGATCTTGATCTGACAGGCCCCGTTAACCACGATGGCCGAACGCAGGCTTGAATCCGTGGGTAACCCGGCAGGACGCCGGGTTAGCCGCGCTGGGCCAAGGATGGCCCATCGCGGCGGCCCACGGATTCAAGCCGGAGTTCGGGCATGCCGAGCCCAGGCGAGGCACCGAGTGGTGGGGCAAAGCGTTTTTTGGTTACTTTTTTAGGCGCTTTGTAAAAAAGTGACCCGCCGTAAGGGCGGAACCCTAAGCCGCCGTTACCGCAGCAACGGATATGTACACCAACGACAAAGCAGCGCCCTATCACCATCATAGGTGGAGTCTAACCCCCCAACCCCCTAGAATCCCGCCCACGCGACACGCCACGATTAAAGGAGACGATTTCATGCTGATGGTGATTTCCCCCGCCAAAACCCTCGATTTCGAGTCAAAGCCGGTCACCCCGCGCTTCACCCAGCCGCAGTACCTCGACCACTCCCAGGAGCTGATCGAACAACTGCGCGAACTCAGCCCGGCGCAAATCAGCGAGTTGATGCACGTCTCCGATAAAATCGGCGGCCTCAACGCCGCCCGCTTCGGCAGCTGGACGCCCGCCTTCACCCCGGCCAATGCCAAACAGGCCCTGCTGGCATTCAAGGGCGACGTCTACACCGGCCTCAACGCCGAAACCTTCAGCGATGCCGACTTCAGCTACGCCCAGGACCACCTGCGCATGCTCTCGGGCCTGTACGGCCTGCTGCGCCCGCTGGACCTGATGATGCCGTACCGCCTGGAGATGGGCACCAAA
This sequence comes from Pseudomonas antarctica, assembly GCF_001647715.1. Lineage (NCBI taxonomy): Bacteria > Pseudomonadati > Pseudomonadota > Gammaproteobacteria > Pseudomonadales > Pseudomonadaceae > Pseudomonas > Pseudomonas antarctica. The sequence continues at coordinate 1,161,457 of NZ_CP015600.1, read as the reverse complement.
CTGGCCAACGCCCGTGGCAAGGACCTCTACGCGTTCTGGGGCACGCGCATCAGCGAGTGGTTGAATGAAGCACTGGCCGAACAAAGCGATGATTTGCTGCTCAACCTGGCCTCCAACGAATACTTCTCGGCCGTCAAGCGCACGGCTCTGAACGCGCGGATCATCAACACCGAATTCAAGGACCTGAAGAACGGTCAGTACAAGATCATCAGCTTCTACGCCAAGAAAGCGCGGGGCATGATGAGCCGCTTTGTGATCGAAGAGCGCATCAACGACCCGGCCAAGCTCAAGCAGTTTGATGTGCAGGGTTATCGCTTCAACGCAGAGCAGTCCAAGCCGGACAATTTGGTGTTTTTGCGCGATCACGCACCGGAATAAGGCCTTGCTCAGCCCTCACAAACGCTAACACTCTAATGTGGGAGCTGGCTTGCCTGCGATAGCGGAGTATCAGTCGACTGTTCTCTGACTGAAATTGCGCCATCGCAGGCAAGCCAGCTCCCACATTTTTGTTTACATTCCAAGCCCGAAATCGTCATTTATTTGACGTCAAAAAACACAAAGACACATCCCTAACAAATCTTTCACTCGACATTTCAAATTTTTTTTCGTAGTGGCACCGCTTTTTTCAAACGGTAGTGGCACAAAACTATCCTGCCTCACCAACTCCCTATTACGACTCGCCCAAGTAGCAAGTGCTATCACTGTAATGCCAGTGCCATCTTTTCTAATATTTCAAGAAATTTCTGGAAACAGGATGAGCGGCCAGGAACTTCATCCTGATGCACCGCTCATACCACCGGTAACGAAATTCTCTGTTGCTGTAAGAGATGACTTACATGGCGACCAACGGAAGTAGCAAAGTTGTCATATTTAACTTTGACTCAGGGGTCATATTACCAACCGATTAGTTAATAGCGGCGACAAGGAAGAATTGCCACGAACTATAAGGCCAAGGCTCAACCTCCCCTAATGGGTCAGTGATACAACCCAAGGCATTGATAATTAAAGGCTTAAAGCCTCTATCAAGGCTCTGCGGCACTGGCGCCAGGCCCTTCTCCCAAGAAGGCTGGCTGCATTTCAGGGCAGGCTCCAATAACAAGGCCACGTTTCGCACAACTTGAGTGCAATGATGAGTCACTCGTTATTTAACATGCCTATACACGGCAAGTCGGCGTCTATTCGCCCAACTTTCGTGGCATCAGTGACGCTTGCAAACATGAACTCCGGCCATCTAATTGGCATGATTAATATCGTCTTCAATGACAAAGAGGTAAATGCGATGCGCATCAGCATATTTGGTCTAGGTTACGTCGGCGCAGTCTGTGCCGGTTGCCTGTCTGCCCGTGGCCATGAAGTGGTCGGTGTAGACATCTCCAAGGATAAGATCGACCTGATCAATGCCGGCAAATCGCCCATCGTTGAACCGGGTCTGGGCGAACTGTTGAGCCAAGGCATCGCAAACGGTCGACTGCGCGGCACGACCAACTTCGCCGACGCCATCCGCGATACCGACCTCTCGATGATTTGCGTCGGCACGCCGAGCAAGAAAAACGGCGATCTGGAACTCAACTACATCGAATCGGTATGCCGCGAGATCGGTTTTGTCCTGCGTGACAAGACCACCCGCCACACCATCGTGGTGCGCAGTACCGTATTGCCGGGCACTGTGGCCAACGTTGTCATCCCGATCCTCGAAGACTGCTCCGGCAAAAAAGCCGGCGTCGACTTCGGTGTCGCGGTCAACCCGGAATTCCTGCGCGAATCCACTGCCATCGCCGACTACGACCTGCCGCCGATGACGGTCATCGGCGAGTTCGACAAAGCCTCCGGCGATGTCCTGCAGTCGCTGTACGAAGAACTCGACGCGCCGATCATCCGCAAGGACATCGCCGTCGCCGAAATGATCAAGTACACCTGCAACGTGTGGCACGCCACCAAAGTCACCTTCGCCAACGAGATCGGCAACATCGCCAAGGCCGTTGGCGTCGATGGCCGTGAAGTGATGGAAGTGGTGTGCCAGGACAAGACCCTCAACCTGTCCCAGTACTACATGCGCCCTGGCTTCGCGTTCGGCGGCTCGTGCCTGCCAAAAGACGTGCGTGCCCTGACCTACCGCGCCGGTGCCCTGGACGTGGAAGCGCCGCTGCTGAACTCGCTGATGCGCAGCAACGAGTCCCAGGTACAGAACGCCTTCGACATCGTCGCCGGCCATGACAAACGCAAAGTCGCGCTGCTGGGCCTGAGCTTCAAGGCCGGCACTGACGACCTGCGCGAAAGCCCACTGGTAGAGCTCGCGGAAATGCTGATCGGCAAGGGCTTCGACCTGAGCATCTACGACAGCAACGTCGAATACGCCCGTGTGCACGGTGCGAACAAGGACTACATCGAAGGCAAGATCCCGCACGTGTCGTCCCTGCTCAACTCGGACTTCGATGAGGTGATCAACAACTCCGACGTGATCATCCTCGGCAACCGTGACGAGAAATTCCGTGCCCTGGCGCATAACGCACCGCACGGCAAGCAAGTGGTCGACCTGGTGGGCTTCATGTCCAAGGCCACCAGCGTAAGTGGCCGTACCGAAGGTATTTGTTGGTGAGGAGCAGCGGCTAGTTTCAAGCGGCAAGCTGCAAGTTAGAAGCGATCTTTTTTCAGCTTGTAGCTTGCAGCTTGAAGCCCTACTCCTCCGTGACGGACATGAATATGCAACGGTTAAACCAAGCGACTGGCTGGCTATTATTTCTGGGGCTTTTAGCGCTTCTAGCTCTGGCTTTGCCAGCCAGCACCTTCGACTCCGAGTCGAAGAATTTTATTTTCCTGATTGGCGCCGTCGGTATCTGGCGCTACTCGATGGGTGCTACGCATTTCTTTCGCGGCATGCTGTTCCTGTATGTGGTCTACCCACACCTGCGGCGCAAGGTGCGCAAGCTGGGCAAGGCGGCAGACCCATCCCATGTCTTCCTGATGGTCACCAGCTTCCGTATCGATGCACTGACCACCGCCCAGGTCTACAGCTCGGTGATTCGCGAGGCCATCGAATGCGGCTTCCCCACCACCGTGGTCTGCTCGCTGGTGGAAATGTCCGATGAGCTGCTGGTGAAAAGCCTGTGGGAGCGCATGAACCCGCCGGACCACGTGAAGCTCGACTTCGTCCGCATCGCCGGCACCGGCAAACGTGACGGCCTGGCCTACGGCTTCCGCGCCATCTCCCGCCACCTGCCGGATGACCGTGCAGTGGTCGCAGTGATCGATGGCGACACCGTGCTCGCCGAAGGCGTAGTACGCAAGACCGTGCCGTGGTTCCAGCTGTTCGGCAATGTCGGCGGCCTGACCACCAACGAGTTCTGCGAAGTGCGCGGCGGCTACATCATGAGCGAGTGGCACAAACTGCGCTTCGCCCAGCGCCACATCAACATGTGTTCCATGGCCCTGTCCAAGCGCGTGCTGACCATGACCGGGCGCATGTCGGTGTTCCGTGCCAGCGTCGTCACCGACCCGGGCTTTATCGCCGACGTGGAAAGCGACTCGCTGCAACACTGGCGCCTGGGCCGCTTCAAGTTTTTGACCGGGGATGACAAGTCCAGCTGGTTCAGCCTGATGCGCCTCGGTTACGACACCTTCTACGTGCCGGACGCCGCGATCAACACCGTGGAACACCCGCCGGAAAAGAGCTTCATCAAGGCCAGCCGCAAGCTGATGTTCCGCTGGTACGGCAACAACCTGCGCCAGAACTCCCGCGCGCTCGGCCTGGGCGTACGGCGCCTGGGCCTGTTCACCAGCGTGGTGCTGTTCGACCAGCGCGTGTCGATGTGGACGTCCCTGCTCGGCCTGACCGTGGCCGTCATCGCCACCTTCAAGTACGGCGGCGCGTTCATCCTCGCGTACCTGCTGTGGATCGGCATCACCCGCTTGATCCTGACCCTGCTGCTGTCGTGCTCCGGCCACACCATCGGCCCGGCGTACCCGGTGATTCTCTATTACAACCAGATCATGGGCGCGCTGGTGAAGATCTACGTGTTCTTCCGCCTTGATCAACAGTCCTGGACCCGCCAGGACACCAAACTGACCCGCGATTTGGCCAGCTTTCAACGTTGGTTCAACACCTGGTCGTCTCGGACCATGACCTTCTCCGCCGGCAGCATATTCGTCGCCGTGTTGCTGATGATGGTCTGACAGCCAAGCCTGAATTAACTCTAGGAAATTGCCCTGATGAACAGCCCCGTAAACGCCAATGTTGTCCACGAATCCGAAGCCCAGCGCCAACATGCCCGGGTCAAAATCCCGGCCAAGCTCCGCTTTTTCAACACCGACCGCACCCAGACCGAAGCACGGGTAATCGACCTGTCCGCCGGCGGCCTGGCGTTCACCGCCACGCAGCCGCTGACCGTGGGTGAAGTGCACAAGGGCCGCCTGCAATTCGTCATCGACAACCTCGGCCTGGCCATGGATGTAGAGCTGCAGATTCGCTCCTACGATCGCCAGAGCGGCCGCACCGGTTGCCAGTTCCAGAACCTCGATGCCCAGGATATTTCCACCCTGCGCCACTTGATCACCTCGCACTTGTCGGGCGACATCGTGACCATGGGCGACGTGTTGGCGACCCTGCAACGGGACAACTTCACCAAGGCGCGCAAGGTCAAGGATGGCGGCAGCGGCATGACCGCGTTCGGTCGCCTGCGCGCCGTGGTGTTCAGCGCCGGGATCTTCATTGTCGGCCTCGCCGCGTTCGGTTTTGTCTTCAAGTCGGTCTACGGCATGTACTTCGTCAGCCACGCCCAGGCCGGCCTCGTCAGCGTGCCCGGCATGAACGTAACCATGCCGCGCGACGGTACCGTACAAAGCCTGCTCAAAGGTGACGCGGTAGCGGCCAAAGGCGCGCCATTGGCGACGTTCAGCACCAGCATGCTCGATGTGCTCAAGGGCCATCTGGACGAAGAGCAGTTGCAACCGGCCAAGGTCGAAGAACTGTTCGGCAAGCAAATGACCGGCACCCTGACCTCCCCGTGTGATTGCGTCGTCGCCCAGCAACTGGTCGCCGACGGTCAGTACGCCAGCAAGGGCGACGTGATCTTCCGACTGGTGCCACGCGGCAGCCTGGCCAATGTAGAAGCGCGCTTCACCTATCGCCAGTTCGCCGACGTGCGCCCAGGTACCGCCGTGAGCTTCCAGGTGGCCGACGAAGAACAGGTCCGCACCGGCACCATCGTCAGCAGCGCCAGCCTGAACAGCGACGACCTGTCCTCGGACATCCGCGTACAGATCAAGCCGGATGCGCCGCTGGACAGCACCTACGCCGGCCGCCCGGTTGAAGTAACCAGCGACCGTGGCCCTTCGCTGAACTGGCTGATCGATAAAGCCATGGCTCACGGTCTGTAAGCGAGGGCATGCCTGTGAACCCTATTTCAAGCACAACACAGAGCACTGTGGGAGCCGGGCTTGCCCGCGATGGGATCGACTCGGTGCACCTGAAAGATCGAGTTGCCCGCATCGCAGGCAAGCCAGCTCCCACACAGAGCGGGTCGCACTTCGCCTCTGCATTCTGCACATTGGCACTGGCGGTCAGCCTCGCCGGTTGCGCCGGCCTGCCCGACCAGCGCCTGGCCAACGAAGCCCTCAAACGTGGCGACACGGTCACCGCCCAACAGAATTATCAGCAGCTGGCAAACCTGGGTTACAGCGAGGCCCAAGTCGGCCTGGCGGATATCCAGGTGACCACCCGCGACCCCGAGCAAATCCGCCAGGCCGAGGCCACCTACCGCGCCGCCGCCGATACCTCGCCGCGAGCCCAGGCCCGCCTGGGTCGCCTGCTGGTGGCCAAGCCGGGCGCCACCGAGGCCGAGCAGCACGAAGCCGAAGGGCTGCTGAAAAAAGCCTTTGCCAATGGCGAAGGCAACACCCTGATCCCGCTGGCGATGCTCTACCTGCAATACCCGCACAGCTTCCCCAACGTGAATGCCCAGCAACAGATCAGCAAGTGGCAGGCGGCGGGTTACCCGGAAGCAGGTTTGGCCCAGGTGCTGCTGTATCGCACCCAGGACACCTACGACCAGCATCTGGATGATGTGGAGCGCATCTGCAAGGCCGCGTTGAACACCACCGACATCTGCTACGTCGAGTTGGCCACGGTCTACCAGAAAAGAGCCGAACCGGAAAAACAGGCCGAACTCCTCAAGCAGATGGAAGCCGCTTACAGCCGTGGCACCGTCACTGCCCAGCGCGTCGACAGCGTTGCACGTGTATTGGGCGACGCGACCCTCGGCAAGCCTGACGAAAAAACCGCCCAGGCCCTGCTGGAAAAAATCGCCCCCGGCTACCCCGCCTCCTGGGTCAGCCTGGCGCAACTGCTCTACGACTTCCCCGAACTGGGCGATGTCGACCAGATGATGAAGTACCTGGACAACGGTCGCGCCGCCGACCAGCCGCGCGCCGAACTGTTGCTGGGCAAGCTCTACTACGAAGGCAAGTGGGTGCCGGCGGACGCCAAGGCCGCCGAAGCGCACTTCGAAAAAGCCGTGGGCAAGGAAGTCGCCGCCGATTACTACCTCGGCCAGATCTACCGCCGTGGCTACCTGGGCAAGGTTTACTCGCAAAAAGCCCTCGACCACTTGCTGACCGCTGCGCGCAATGGCCAGAACAGCGCCGACTTCGCCATCGCCCAATTGTTTTCCCAAGGCAAGGGCACCCAGCCCAACCCATTGAACGCCTACGTCTTCAGCCAGTTGGCTAAAGCCCAGGACACGCCAGAGGCCAACGACTTGGCCACGCAGCTCGAAGCCCCACTGACGCCAGAGCAACGCGCCGAAGGCCAACGCCTGGTGCAACAGGAGCTGGCCACGCGCGGCACCCTGGCCCAGAGCACGCTGCAACTGCACGCCCTGCAAGAAGAAGACGGCGAGGAATCCCTATGAAGCTCAACCCATTCGTCAAGGCCGGCATCGGCCTGACCTGCGCCCTGCTGTGGTCATGCCCGACCCTGGCCGCGCTGACCGAAGCCAAGAACTTCGGCCTGGAAGTGAAAATCACCGGCCAGTCCGAAGACGACCGCGACCTGGGCACCAAGCCCGGCGGCGACGTCAACGGCATCGGCCTCGACCTGCGCCCATGGGTCTATGGCGAAAGCGGCGCGTGGAGCGCCTATGCCATGGGTCAGGCCGTGACGTCGAGCGACATCATCGAGACCGACACCCTGCAACAGTCCTCCGATGACAGCGCCTCACAATCGAGCAACAACGACCGCAAGACCAAGAAAAACTACCTGGCCATGCGCGAGTTCTGGGTCGGCTACAGCGGCTTCACGCCCTACCCTGGCGAGCTCCTCAAGTTCGGTCGCCAGCGCCTGAACAATGACGACGGCCAATGGCGCGATACCAATATCGAAGCGCTGAACTGGACCTTCGACACCACCTTGCTCAAGGCCAATGTCGGCGCCGCCGAACGCTTCAGCGAATACCGCACCGACCTGAAAGAACTGTCGCCTAAAGACAAAGACCGCAAGCACTTCTACGCCGACGCCGCCTACCAGTGGACGCCAGGGCAGTGGATCGGCCTGCGTGGCCACCACACCCATGACGACGGCAAGCTCGACTATGCCGAACCGGGTGTGGCCAGCGACCCGTTGGACAAGCGCGAAAACGGCGACATGACCTGGCTCGGTATCGAAGCCAACAGCGACGCCTACAACTGGCGCAACACCAACACCGTCAACTACTGGGCCAGCGTCACTGGCATGAAAGGCAACCGCGACACGGTCAACGCCTTGAACGCCGACGGCTCCCGCCCGACAGAAGCCAAGCGCAGCGATGACGTGAGCGGCTGGGCCACCGACCTGGGTATCCGTCTGCGCCTCGACCCGCAGTGGCAAGTCGGCGCGGCTTACTCGCGCGCCAGTGCCAATTACGAGCAGAACGGTCTGCAAAGCAACCGTTCGAACTGGACCGGCACCCAATCGCGCGTGCACCGCTTCGGCGAGGCGTTTCGCGGCGAGATGAACAACATGCAGTCCATGAGCCTGTTCGGTTCCTGGCAGCTGCGCGAGGACTATGACGCCAGCCTGGTCTACCACAAGTTCTGGCGCGTAGACGGTAACAAGCCGGTGGGCAGCAACGGCATCGATGCCGTGCAGAACAACACCGATGACGTGACCGGCGCAATCCTCTCCAGCACCTCGTTGCCGCTTGAAGACGGCAAGAAGGACCTGGGCCAGGAGATGGACGTCGTGGTCACCAAATACTTCAAGAAAGGCTTGCTGCCGGCCGCGCTGAGCCAGTCGATCAACGAACCGTCGGCCCTGGTGCGCTTGCGGGCGGGCGTGTTCAAGCCGGGCGACGCCTATGGCAGCGGCGTCGACTCGTACATGCACCGCGCCTTTGTCGACGTGATCTGGAAATTCTGATGGGAGCCTGCGCGATGAACCCTCAAGCCCTCAAAGGCTCGGTCAGCCTGCTGGTCGCAGCCATGCTGCTGGCCAGCACTTCGGCCTTTGCCGACGGTGCGGCGGTGAAAGCGCCGACCATCGCCAAAGAACTGCAACAGGCCAAAACCTACACCATCTCCAGCCCGCCAACCGCGCCACTGGAAATGGCCAAACCGGCCCTGCCGGACCTGTCGGGCTACACCGCTGCGGCGATGGAAAAGAAGATCGTGCGCAGCAAACCCGGCAAAGTCAGCATCCGCCGCATGATGCAAGAAGACGCCCTCAAGGACTTTATCGGCGGCGACAACAAGATGGCCGAATGGGTGGTGCGCCAACACGGTATTCCCCAGGCGATCTTTGTCGACGACGGCTACATGAACCTCAAGGACCTGCTCGGCAAAGTACCCAAGCAGTACCTCAGCGAAACGTCGCCGGGTGTGTTCCTGGCCAAGCTGCCGATCGTGGTCGGGCGCAAGGGCATCCTCGAAATCGACAAGAAGACTCAGGAACTGCGCCTGTCCCAGCAGGCCGGTTCGTTCCTGATCAACGACGGCCAGCTGTTTGTGCGCGACACCCGGATTACCGGCTGGAACGAAAAGGCCAACGGACCGGCGGCCTTCCAGTCGCCCAAGGAATTCCGCCCGTTCCTGTTGGCCTGGGGCGGCACCGAGACCTACATCGCCAACAGCAAGATGGCCAGTTTCGGTTACGCCAACAGTAAGTCGTACGGGGTGAGTATTTCCCAGTACACGCCGAACATGGCCAAGGTGCTCAAGCGCTCCGAGCCGACCGGCTGGATCATCGATTCCGAATTCTCGGACATGTGGTACGGCTTCTACTGCTACGAGACCACCGGCTTCGTGATCAAGGGCAACACCTACAAAGACAACATCGTCTACGGGATTGACCCGCACGACCGTTCCCACGGCCTGATCATCGCGGACAACACCGTCTACGGCACCAAGAAGAAGCACGGCATCATCATTTCGCGGGAAGTGAACGACAGCTTCATCTTCAATAACCGCAGCTATGACAACAAGCTTTCAGGCCTGGTGATCGACCGTAACAGCGTGAACAACCTGATCGCCGACAACGAGATCTACCGCAACCACACCGACGGCATCACCCTCTATGAGAGCGGCGACAACCTGCTGTGGGGCAACAAGGTGATTGCCAATCGTCGCCACGGTATCCGCATCCGTAACAGCGTGAACATTCGCCTGTACGAGAACAGCGCCATGGCCAACGGCCTGACCGGCGTGTACGGCCACATCAAGGATTTGACCGACACCGACCGCGACATCGCCCTCGACCCGTTCGACACCAAGGTCTCGCTGATTGTGGTCGGCGGTGAACTCGCGGGTAACGGCAGCGGGCCGCTGTCCATCGACTCGCCGTTGAGCGTCGAGCTGTACCGCGTAGCGATGCTGGCGCCGACCAAATCCAGCGGCATCAGCTTCAACGGCGTGCTGGGTGACCGGCAGGAAGAAATTCTCGACCTGCTGGTGCGCCAGCAGAAAGCCGTGCTGATCGATCCTGTCGAACGCCAGACCCAAATGCAGGACTGAGGATGACCCTTATGCACCCACACATGATCAAACTGCTGAGCCTCTCGGGTCTGACCCTCGGCCTGCTGGCGGCCAGCCAGGGCGTGCGCGCCGATGAAGTGAAAGCGCCTACGTTCAGCGCCGAGCCGTGCTGCAGCCTGTGCCCGGCCGCCCATGACGCGAAGAACTACACCACGCGCTACCAGCAGAACTTCACCACCCTGGTGCAAGCCCAGGGCGACTGGCTGTTCCGTACCCAGGAAGATTTGCGCACTGAATTCGACACCAGCCCCGCCGGCTACAAGCGCATGCAACAACTGCACGATGCGTTCAAGGCCAAAGGCGTGGAACTGGTGGTGGTCTACCAGCCGACCCGTGGCCTGGTGAACCGCAACAAGCTCAACCCCGCAGAGAAAGCCAGTTTCGATTTCGACAAAGCGCTGGGCAATTACAAAACCATGCTCGGGCGTTTTGCCAAGATGGGTTACGTGGTGCCGGACTTGTCGCCGCTTACCAACGAGCAACTGCCGGATGAGTTGCCCGCCCACGATTTCTACTTCCGTGGCGACCAACACTGGACCCCGTACGGTGCCCAGCGCACGGCGAAAATCGTCGGTGCCAAAGTGCGTGCAATGCCGGAGTTTGCCGGCATCCCCCAGCGTGAGTTCGAAACCAAGCGTTCCGGGCGCATGGGCAAGACCGGCACCCTGCACAACATGGCCGGGCAGCTGTGCGGCACCAGCTACGCGATCCAGTACATGGACCAATTCACCACCGAGCCCAAAGGCGAAGCGGGCGACGGCGACCTGTTCAGCGATGCCGGCAACCCGCAGATCACCCTGGTGGGCACCAGCCACAGCGGCAAGAACTACAACTTCGCCGGCTTCCTTGAACAGGAGATCGGTGCCGACATCCTCAACGTCGCCTTCCCCGGCGGTGGCCTGGAAGGGTCGATGATCCAGTACCTGGGCAGCGATGAATTCCAGAAAACCCCGCCGAAAATTCTGATCTGGGAATTCTCGCCACTGTATCGCCTCGACCAGGAGACCATCTACCGCCAGATGATGTCGCTGCTCGACAACGGCTGCGAAGGCAAGACCGCGCAGATGAGCGCCAGCACCACGTTGAAACCCGGCAAGAACGAATTAATGGTCAACAGTTCGAACAAAGACCTGCGCAACAGCAGCCATCAGGTCGACATCCGCTTCGCCGACCCGTCGGTGAAAACCCTGCAAGCCACCCTCTGGTACATGAACGGGCGCCACGAGGACATCAAGATCGACAAACCCGAAACATCCGATACAGACGGGCGTTTCGCCTTTGAACTGCGCACCGACGAAGACTGGGCCTCGCAAAACTTGCTGGCCGTGGAAGTGCAGGGCCCAGAAAAGGGCGCTGCCGCGCAGAAAGTCGAAGCGAAAATTTGCACACGCAACGTATTCCCCGCCGGTGGTCAACAGACCGCCTCAACCGGGCAATGAGGTTACCTATGCAGAAGTTATTGATCCCAACATTACTGGGCCTGGCGATGTTCGCCGGCTCCGTGAATGCCGCCGCGCCACTGCGTCCACCCCAGGGTTATTTCGCCCCGGTGGAAGCGTTCAAGACCGGCGATTTCAAGAATGACTGCGACGCCATGCCGGCGCCGTACACCGGCTCGCTGCAATTTCGCAGCAAGTACGAAGGTTCGGACAAAGCCCGTTCCACCCTGAATGTGCAATCCGAAAAAGCCTTTCGCGACAGCACCGCCGACATCACCAAGCTGGAAAAAGACACCAGCAAGCGCGTGATGCAATTCATGCGCGACGGTCGTCCGCAGCAGCTGGAATGCACCTTGAACTGGCTCACGAGCTGGGCCAAGGCGGATGCGTTGATGTCCAAGGACTTCAACCACACCGGCAAGTCCATGCGCAAATGGGCGCTGGGCAGCATGGCTTCGGCCTATGTACGCCTGAAGTTCTCCGACTCGCACCCGCTGGCCAACCACCAGCAAGAGTCGCAGTTGATCGAAGCCTGGTTCAGCAAAATGGCCGATCAGGTCGTCAGCGACTGGGACAACCTGCCGCTGGAAAAAACCAACAACCACTCCTACTGGGCGGCCTGGTCGGTGATGGCCACGTCCGTCGCTGTGAACCGCCGCGACCTGTTTGATTGGGCGGTGAAGGAATACAAGGTCGGCGCCAACCAGGTCGATGACCAGGGCTTCCTGCCGAATGAATTGAAGCGCCAGCAACGTGCCCTGTCGTACCACAACTACGCGCTGCCGCCGCTGTCGATGATCGCCAGCTTCGCCCTGGTCAACGGCGTGGACCTGCGCCAGGAAAACAACGGTGCATTGAAACGCCTGGGTGACAAGGTGCTCGCCGGGGTCAAAGACCCGGAAATCTTCGAGAAGCAGAACGGCAAAGAGCAGGACATGAAGGACCTCAAGGAGGACATGAAATTTGCCTGGCTTGAACCCTTCTGCACCCTCTACACCTGCGCCCCGGATGTGCTCGAGCGCAAGCATGGCATGCAGCCGTTCAAGACTTTCCGATTGGGCGGTGACCTGACCAAGGTCTACGACCCGACGCATGAAAAAGGCAACAAAGCTAACTGAAGAAACCGGCTCCAAATGTGGGAGCGGGCTTGCTCGCGAATGCAGTGTGTCAGTCGACACATCCGTTACTGAGCCACCGCATTCGCGAGCAAGCCCGCTCCCACACTGACCCGGTTCCTTCAGTGAGAGTGCAATACAACCTCCCCCGAAATCGTGGGGGGGGTTTGGGGGGGCCGTTGGCCCTTGACTGTTGGTTAAACATGGAGAGATCGGGATGGTTTTCTCGTCCAATGTGTTCCTGTTTCTGTTCTTGCCGATTTTCCTCGGCTTGTACTATTTGAGCGGGCAACGCTATCGCAACCTGCTGCTGCTGATTGCCAGCTATGTGTTCTACGCCTGGTGGCGAGTGGACTTCCTGGCGCTGTTCGCCGCCGTCACGCTGTGGAATTACTGGATCGGCCTCAAGGTCGGTGCGGCAGGCGTGCGCACCAAGCCGGCTCAACGCTGGCTACTGTTGGGCGTGGCGGTCGACCTGTGCATTCTCGGCTACTTCAAATACGCCAACTTCGGTGTCGACAGCATCAACGTGATGATGAAGTCGGCGGGCCTGGAGCCGTTCATTCTCACCCACGTGCTGTTGCCGATCGGGATCTCGTTCTACATCTTCGAGTCCATCAGCTACATCATCGACGTGTACCGCGGCGACACCCCGGCCACCCGCAACCTCATCGACTTTGCGGCGTTCGTAGCGATCTTCCCGCACTTGATTGCCGGCCCGGTGCTGCGCTTTCGCGACCTGGCCGACCAGTTCAACAACCGCACACACACCCTCGACAAGTTCTCCGAGGGCTGCACGCGGTTCATGCAGGGTTTCATCAAGAAAGTCTTCATCGCCGACACCCTGGCGGTGGTGGCCGACCATTGCTTCGCCCTGCAAAACCCCACCACCGGCGATGCCTGGCTCGGCGCGCTGGCCTACACCGCGCAGCTGTACTTCGACTTCTCCGGCTACAGCGACATGGCCATCGGCCTGGGCTTGATGATGGGTTTCCGCTTCATGGAAAACTTCAAACAGCCGTACATCAGCCAGTCGATCACCGAGTTCTGGCGCCGCTGGCACATCAGCCTGTCCACCTGGCTGCGCGATTACCTGTACATCACCCTGGGTGGCAACCGTAAAGGCACGCTGACCACCTACCGCAACCTGTTCCTGACCATGCTGCTCGGTGGCCTGTGGCACGGTGCGAACATCACCTACATCGCGTGGGGCGCCTGGCACGGCATGTGGCTGGCGATTGAAAAAGCCATCGGCCTCAACACCGCGCCGCGCAGTTTCAACGTGGTGCGCTGGGCCTTCACCTTCCTGCTGGTGGTGATGGGCTGGGTAATCTTCCGCTCGGAGAACCTGCACGTCGCCGGCCGTATGTACGGTGCGATGTTCAGCTTTGGCGAGTGGTCGCTGTCGGAACTCAACCGCGCCAACCTCACCGGCCTGCAAGTGGCAACCCTGGTAGTGGCCTACGCAACACTGGCGTTCTTTGGCCTGCGCGATTTCTACAGCAACCGCCCTGCCGAGAAAGCCAAGCCAGCCGACCCGAGCCTGATCAAGGCCGTGCCGGGCGACAACCCGGGCAGCATCCATCAGCCAGGTTTCACCGTCGGCCAGGACGCCGCCGTGCAACCGGCCTACTGGACCGCTGACTGGCCACGCTACGCCATGCGCGCCGCAGTGCTGCTGCTGTTCGTGGCGTCGATCCTGAAATTGTCGGCGCAGAGTTTCTCGCCGTTCCTTTACTTCCAATTCTGAGGGAGCCGACCATGACCCGTTCATTCCGCGTCCTCTATATCGCGCTGTTCCTGCTGGTGCTGCTGGCCCTGGGCGCCTGGTCGATGCGCAGTTTCTTCGGCTTCAGCACCAATCCCGACGCGACGGTGCTCAATGGTCGCTGGACCAAAGCCGTCGAAACGCATTACGACGACCAGTTCCCGATCAAGCGTATTGGCACCAACCTGTGGGCTGCGCTGGACTACAAGCTGTTCAACGAAGGCCGCCCTGGCGTGGTGCTGGGCCGCGATCACTGGTTGTACAGCGACGAGGAGTTCAACCCCGCCGTCAATGAAGACCAGAACCTGGAGGGCAACTACGCGCTGGTCGAAGGCGTACGCCAGAAGCTCAAAGCCCAAGGCATTCAATTGGTCATGGCGATTGTGCCGGCCAAGGTGCGCCTGTACCCGGAACACCTGGGTGACGTGAAACCGGCGAGCATCCACGCCAACCTGTACCAGGACTTCCACGCCCGCGTGGCTGCCGACAAGATTATCGCCCCGGACCTGCTAGGCCCGCTGCAACAGGCCAAGCTTGGCGGCAAGCAAGTGTTCCTGCGCACCGACACCCACTGGACGCCGGACGGCGCCGAAATCGCCGCCAAACAGCTGGCCAAGGTGATTAGCGAAAAGACGCCGCTCAGCGGTGAACGACAACGCTTTGTGACCGAGGCCGAGAAGACGGAGCCGCACAAAGGCGACCTGCGTCTGTTCCTGCCGCTGGACCCGTTGTTTGAAAACCTGATGCCGCCCAAGGAGCCGCTGCAAAAACGCGTGACGCACCTGGCTGAAAACCAAGGCGACGACGCGCTGTTCAGCAACAGCGAAACCCCAGTGGCACTGGTCGGCACCAGCTACAGCGCCAACCCCAACTGGAACTTCGTCGGCGCGCTCAAGCAAGCCTTGCACAGCGACGTCATCAACTACTCCGAAGACGGCCACGGCCCGATTCTGCCGATGCTCAGCTACCTGAAAAGCGACGACTTCAAGAACAGCCCGCCACAGGTGCTGATCTGGGAATTTCCTGAACGTTATCTGCCCGTCAACAACGAAATCGGTGACGCCGACCCGCAGTGGGTTGCGCAGCTTAAACAAGCCGGTTCGCGCCAACAAAACATGGCACTGAACACCCCAGTTAAACACCAAAAATCCGAGACGCCCGACCGGGCGCAAAACTGAAAGAGAGGTAACTCACATGACTTTCACTACTACTCCGCGTCGTCTCGCCAAGACCCTGGCTATTGCTGCCGGCTTGAGCTTCGTATCGATGTCCGCTTTCGCCGGGGGCGACGCCGCCCTCTACGGCCCAACCGCGCCAAAAGGCTCAAGCTTCGTGCGGGTCTACAACGCCAGTAACCAGGAAGTCAGCGCCACCGTCGGCGCCACCAACCTGAACGACGTTGCACCGCTGGCCAGCAGCGACTTCAGCTTCATGCCGGGCGGCGACTACAGCGCCAAGGTCGGCAGCCAGACCGTGCCGGTCAAACTCGCCGCCGACCACTACTACACCCTGGTTAACAGCGGCAGCGGCCAGCCACAACTGATCGAAGAACCGCCGTTCAAGAACAAGCAGAAATCCCTGGTACGCGTGCAGAACCTCAGCGACAAGGCCCTGACCCTGAAGACCGCCGACGGCAAGACCGACGTGGTCAAGTCGGTGGCCGCCAAAAGCCGTGGCGAGCGCGAAATCAACCCGGTGAAAGTCAGCCTGGCGCTGTATGACGGTGACAAAAAGGTCGGCGACGTGAAGCCGGTAGCCCTGGAGCGCGGTGAAGCGGCGGTGCTGTATGTGACCGGTTCCGGTTCGAGCATCTCGCCAGTCTGGGTAAAACGCCCGGTGTCGACCCGCTAATAATTTCCCTGTGGGTGCCGGGCTTGCCCGCGATGGCATCACCTCGGTGTCACTGACAGACCGAGTCGCCTGCATCGCAGGCAAGCCAGCTCCCACAGAGACCGAGACAAAAACAAGAGTGAAACGACAAACCTTCGTAGCTCTGACCCAAATCGATTCAAGGAGAAACATCCATGATCCCAGTAATCCTTTCCGGTGGTAGCGGCTCACGTCTTTGGCCGCTTTCCCGCAAACAGTTCCCTAAGCAATTCCTGGCCCTGACCGGCGAGCACACGCTGTTCCAGCAAACCCTGGAGCGCCTGGTGTTTGAAGGCATGGACTCCCCAATCGTGGTCTGCAACAAGGACCACCGCTTTATCGTCAACGAGCAACTGAGCACGCGTAAGCTCGAATGCCAGCGCATCCTGATGGAACCGTTCGGGCGCAACACCGCGCCGGCCGTGGCCCTGACCGCGATGATGCTGGTCAACGAAGGCCGCGACGAACTGATGCTGGTGCTGCCGGCCGACCACGTGATCGACGACCAGAAAGCCCTGCAACGTGCGCTGGCCCTGGCTACCGTGGCCGCCGAGCGTGGCGAGATGGTGCTGTTCGGCGTGCCGGCGACCCGTCCGGAAACCGGTTATGGCTACATCAAGTCCACCAACGATTCGCTGCTGCCCGAAGGCGTGAGCCGCGTGCAGCAGTTCGTGGAGAAACCCGATGAAAAACGTGCTGTTGAGTTCGTCAAAAGCGGCGGTTATTTCTGGAACAGCGGCATGTTCCTGTTCCGCGCCAGCCGCTTCCTTGAAGAGCTGAAAAAACATGATCCGGACATCTACGACACCTGCGTACTCACCCTGGAACGCAGCGAGCAGGATGCCGACACCGTAACGCTCGACGAAGCCACCTTCGCCTGCTGCCCGGACAATTCCATCGACTACGCCGTGATGGAAAAAACCCAGCGCGCCTGCGTGGTGCCGCTGAGTGCCGGCTGGAGCGACGTAGGTTGCTGGGCCTCGTTATGGGCGGTCAATGACAAAGACGTCAACGGCAACGTCAGCAAAGGCGACGTGGTCATCCAGGACAGCCGCAACTGCATGATCCATGGCAACGGCAAGCTGGTGTCGGTGATCGGCCTGGACAATATCGTGGTGGTGGAAACCAAGGACGCGATGATGATTGCCCACAAGGACAAGGTCCAGGGCGTCAAGCAGATGGTCTCGACCCTCAACGAACAGGGCCGCAGCGAAACCCAGAACCACTGCGAAGTCTATCGCCCGTGGGGCTCCTACGACTCGGTGGACATGGGCGGGCGTTTCCAGGTCAAGCACATCTCGGTCAAGCCGGGGGCTTGCCTGTCGCTGCAAATGCACCACCACCGCGCCGAACACTGGATCGTGGTCAGCGGCACGGCCGAAGTCACCTGTGACGAGAACGTGTTCCTGCTCTGCGAAAACCAGTCCACCTACATTCCCATCGCTTCGGTGCACCGCCTGCGCAACCCGGGCAAGATCCCGTTGGAGATCATCGAGGTGCAATCGGGCAGCTATTTGGGCGAAGACGATATCGAGCGGTTTGAAGATATCTACGGGCGCTCCACGCCGATTGAACGTGGTGTGTCGGTGAAAACTATCGCGCAGTAAAACGGTCGTAGAAGAAGCCCTCGCCCAGCCCATTGCGTCCCCTATCCGCAGTGGGCCGGGTGGGGGCTTTTTGTTTGGGCGTTGTGGTGCCTGTAAAGGCCTCATCGCAGGCAAGCCAGCTCCCACAGGGGAATGCATTCCAACGGATGTACCCGGTCAACTGTGGGAGCTGGCTTGCCTGCGATGGCGCCCGAAAGCACAACCGCCATCATTGACCCCTGCCCCCATCCTGCCTATCCTCGCGCCTGTCACGACGCATTCGTGATGAGGTTTGACGGCCTCGGAAACTCATAGGATCCCGTTTTCATCAGGAGATCCATCATGTCCAAACAAACCACCCGCCCCACCCCGTTCGGCCCTAGCGAGCGCAGTGAAGAACCGTTGTTTTGCGTACAACCCGGCATTCCCATCGAACATGCACTGGAACATGCCAGTTATGTTTTGGGCACTGCGCGCGTGCTCACCCTGGCGGCTCAAGACTTATGCACAGAACACCAGAGCTACCTGAATTGGGCCAGCCTGCAATTGGCCGAAACCGGCTTGGCTTTGGTTGAGGCTTCCATCGAAGGCTTGCAGGCGGATTCTTCTGCGCAGTAAGCAAGTCATCGTGAGCAAGCCCCCCTCCCGCGGTTGGCCGTATCTCAAAGGCGGTACGCGGTTAAATGCGGGAGGGGCCGTAGAGGCTACGCGGTGAATGGCGTTTGACCGTGGGTAATGATTCGACTCACCTGCTCACCCTCGACTCTGTACTTCAAGGGCAGGGCAAATTTCGTCTCCACATAAAAAATATGCGGGTTATCGGTTTTCATGACCGTCAGCCCCGAGGTATTGACCTCGTAGTAATGCGTCATCTTGTCCAATTGGTTGCCATGTCGACGGCGCCCAAAAATAGTCGTGGAGATCTCTTTGGTTGCCGCATCATCAGGCGCCAGATCCGTGAAGTAATGCCTGGCTCGCCCACCCGGTAACGGCTTGCCATCCACGTTAAGCACCGAGGACTGCAGATGCCAATCGCTGTTGATTGCGGCATGAGACTTTGCCCCGGTGTAATGGTAGAAACGGTTCTCGCCTGTGACGGGCGGATCCATCAGCGCCTTTTCACCAGGGAAAGCTTCAGGCACCTTGGGTCGTTTAAAGGCCGGCTGACTGCCGGATACCCCCACGCCTGCAGATGAACCAGAGCTGCCTTGCCCGGCAGGACGTTTTTGCGGCTGAGGCCTGATCCCACTCATGCGTTGCAGTGTTTCGGGCTTGACGCCTCCCAGCATGCTGTTCAGTCGCCATTCGCCGGTGCCCGTTGGCTGCAGGAACATCACCGTTTTCTGGGTGACAGGATCAATAACCCGAACCTGGCCGCCCGCAACTTTATAGTTCCGGCTGATTTCAAATACTCGGCTGGTGGCCGTGCCATCGGTGAAACGAACATAGTGCTGATCACCGACTTGGTAAGTGCCATCCCCTTTTATATTACGGCCCTCAAGCAGGCTATCAGGCAGTGAGTGAGCACTGTAGTCGGGCAGCTGGCGACCGGTGCCGGCGATGTCGGATACCGCGTTCGATACCTTCCCAGAGACGCCAACACTGACAGACTGCTCCTGCAATAGTTGCTTCAGCTCCCTGTAACTACTTTTCAACACGGTCTTCCCGCCCCTTGCCAGTCCCACTGCCAGGTCTCCCAGACCATCGGTGGGGTTCAGGCCACTGGCAACTGAGCGCAAAACACCATCGGACACCTTGAACGCCCGTGTTCCGAGCTTTTCACCCAACTTGCCCAACGCCTTGCTCGCCTGCCCCAGCCCTTTGCCGAATGGAAGGATGAAGCCAAAGATATCCAGCGCAAAGTCCTTGATGGCCGCGCCGGTATTGCCCTTGACTGCGTTTTCGATGGCATTTTTGAACGGAATCAGTCCGGTCACAAAATCATGCCCGGCCTGGATGCCGGCCTCTTCCTTTTCCACCTCGGTCACGTCTTTGGCGCCTGCCTTTATGGCATCGCGATCATGTAACAGGTGGTCGGCGATCACCTTGGCGATCGTGTTGAACCGAGCATTCACGGAAACCGTGGAACTGGCGTCCTGCCCTTGCCTGGGCTCAGGCAAATAAGGTGCGTTGAGCTGCTGAGTCAGCAGGCCCGTCGAAACCTTGCCGGCCTGTGACGGGGTGCCGTTTTCATAGGCCTCATAATCGACCGGAACACTGACCCCTTTAGCCTGAGTCGTGGCGTAGGTTTGAGCGTTGGCCACTCGTGGAGGCGGGTTAGGCAGATACCGGGGCAGGTCGTCGCGACGGCGGATGACGCCTTGCAAGGGGAACACTTCGTAGTACACATGGCGCAGGTTTTTATCGTCCCGGTCACTGCCGTTTTTGTCGATTTTGGTCAGCACCCGCATCAACAATCCGTAACGCGCCTTGGCCGCTTGTGCCTGCTCCGGGGTCTGCGCCCCCTCAGCCTGCGCAACACCGGCTTTGCGTAGAGAAAAAAACTCGACCTTACCCGACGCAATGGTGTGTTTGTCTTGCGCAGACAGCTGCAATAGTTGGTGTCTGGAGGTGGTTGTCACACCCTCCTTCAAGTTGTTGAAGTAGCTATCGAACTGGCTGTCGAATGTCTGGTTAACATCAGGAAGCGGCTTGACCCGGGGGAAACGGTTACCTAATTGAAAATCGTACCGCTCCCCTCTTGGGATACGGTCCATCTTTCCAGACATGTAGATATCCAGTAACGAGTGGTGCTGGCTTTCGCTGGCATCGATGTTGGCAATGCTGATATTACGCACATCAAATGGGTGATCGGCGCCGTAGGCAGCCTTCAGGTTTTCAAGTGCGATGTTCTTGCGGACAGGCATGGCAGCGCTTATCTGCTCCTGGGCTTTTTTCAGTGAGGAGAGCTCCTCATTGAAAGCGTCGCGTAACCCGGCCACGTCTTCCGACGTATAGGCTTCATCGTCCTTTCCTGCAATTTTGTCCTGGGCAACGCCCCACTGAATCAACGCATTGGACTGAGCCTTGGCCTCGACAACCACCTCGGCCTCCGAGACTGGACTGTGGTTGGCCAGCCCCATGAACGTTTGAAAATCGGTGTATGTCGCGATGCCCGGCGCCCAAAACTCTTGCGCCTGCACAACCGCCGACAGCTTGGCAAAAGCCGCCGACTTGACCACCAGGTTGCTGGGCATATCTTCGGCAATGAAGGCAGGGTCAGCGCCTGCAAGCAACAAGCGCGCGGCGGCCGATGCCAGCTCGGCAGGTACCTTGCCCTGGTCCACCAGATGTTTCTCCAGGCGCGAGACCACCACCGAAGGATGGACGTCCCGATTGGCTGGCTGGTAAAGGTCATACCCGGCCACGACGCCACGCTTGCTGCCGGCCTGTGGATCCAGCGCCAGCACCATTGCCGCCAACGCCCAATTTGCATCTCTGCTGGTCAGTGACGCGTCACTGTTGAAGGCCGTTTCCAGCGCTTGGCCCAAGTGTCTGATCTGAGCACTGCCCAGCATACTTTCAAGCATCTGCGCGGCGCTCATGCCTTGAAGCGAAGCCCCATGCGTCTCATAAAAAGCAGCGAAGATACCTTTGCCAGGCGATAGCTTGGCCATTTCGGCGGCCGCCATTTCGCTTAACCGGGTGCGCTGGCCGCTGTCCAATGTGGCGGGCTGGGATAACAGCCCCCAGTAATTGCCGTGCTCAACCGGCTCAGGCAACGGCTCCTTGCACACGGCGATGAGGTTGGCCAGTTGCCCGAGGTCCTTGGGGACCAGCAATTGATTTTCCCGCAGGAACCACGCCAGCGGCACATCCTCGCCCGGCGCGATTTTATAGGCGCGCCCAAAGGTTGAAACGTAATGAGCGGAAAACGTCTTCGCTTCGAGCAACGCTGCAACATCCAGACTCGGATCCTCGGCGATGGCCGCCTGAATCTCTTCCAACGCCACCGTCAGGCAATAATTGTTATGAATGTTCCCTGCCAATTCTTGGCGCTGACTGAGCGTCAGCGCCGAAGGCTTAGAGGTGTCGCGGGCCGGAGGGTTTTCCAATGGGGCTCTGCGCAACCGAGGCAACGTGGGCGTTTGGGGAGCCGAAGGCGCTTGTGACGTTTCATAGCCCACCGCCGCCGCAGGTGGTTCAACCGGCAATGAAGAGGGTGGCGTTATAGCCAAAAGCGGTTGCAGATTGCCTGGACTGAGGGGGAGGTTAATCATCGACTCTTTCTCACATAAAAGGACTGGAAATAGGACCTGTTGAAGCGCTCTGTTCCGACAGGCTTCGGTACTTCCTGAGTGTCGATTCGTACAAAAACCGCTAAAAAAACTTGTTTGATCATGTGTTCAATGCAGCGCACATACCCTGTCTGTGCCCGCAGATAGTCAACCCAGCCCAGCCACAGGTACGATGGTCTATCCCTTCGCGAGGTCATCATCATGTTCTTCGGCGTTCTACTGATCATCACCTGGCTGATCCTGCTCCTGCGCTACCCGGCCAAGGCATTGCCGGTGTCGCTGGCCGCTGCCGTCGGCCTGGGCTTTGTGGCCATTTGGGTGGTGTGGCTGGACAACCGCGAAGCCTCGCAACTGTCGCGCCTGGAATTGCGCATCAGCTATGCACCACAGGAATGCCCAGCCGACCGCCCCTTGAAACTGGTGCTGAACAACGGCAACGACGTGCCCCTCACCGAGCTGCGCTGGCGGCTCGCCGCTTATGCACCGGGCGACACCGTCAACCTGGCCGACAACGTCTATGCGGCGCCACGTTATCGCGGCCCCGGCGAACTGCAGGCTGGCGCTACCTGGGACGATTGCCTGCCCACACCTCCATTGCGCCCAGGCTACCGCCCGCAAACCCTGGAATTTCGCGCCGAGCACCTGCAAGGCAGCTTCTCGGACTGACAAAGGACTGATCCATGCCCAACGTACTCATCACCGGTTGCTCCAGCGGCATCGGCCGCGCCCTGGCCGACGCGTTCAAATCTGCAGGCTTTGAGGTCTGGGCCAGTGCCCGCCGCGAGGCAGACGTCGCCGCCCTCGCTGCAGCTGGCTTCAACACGGTGCAACTGGACGTCAACGACAACGCCGCCTTGCAGCACCTCGCCGAACAGTGGGGCGAGCTGGATGTGTTGATTAACAACGCCGGCTACGGCGCTATGGGCCCGCTGCTCGACGGCGGCACCGCAGCGATGCAGCGTCAATTCGAGACCAACGTGTTTTCCATCGTCGGCGTGACCCAGGCGCTGTTCCCCGCGCTGCGTCGCGGTAAAGGCCTGGTGGTCAATATCGGCAGCGTTTCCGGGGTGCTGGTTACACCGTTTGCCGGGGCTTACTGCGCGTCGAAAGCCGCGGTGCATGCCCTGAGCGATGCATTGCGCATGGAACTGGCACCGTTTGGTGTAAGGGTCATGGAAGTACAGCCGGGGGCTATCGACACGAGCTTTGCGAAAAATGCAGGCGCCCAGGCCGAACTGTTGATCAACGAAAAGTCGCCGTGGTGGCCGTTGCGCGACGGTATTCGTGCGCGCACCCAGGCCTCGCAAGACAACCCGACCTCAGCCGAGCACTTTGCTGCTCAAGTGCTGAAAGCGGTGCAACAGTCAAAACCGCCACGGTTGTTGCGCGCGGGCAATGGCAGCCGGGCGTTGCCGTTGATGGCGGCCTTATTGCCCAAGGCGTTGCTGGAGGCGGTGTTGAAAAAGCGCTTCGGCCTGACGGGTTCACTCTAACCTTTCATAAAATCAATAAACGCCCGCACCTTCAGCGGTAAATGCCGAGTATCCGGGTACATCGCATAAACCCCTTGCGGGGCGAAGCGATGGTCGGCCAATAACCGCACCAGCCGCCCCGTCTCCAGATCCTCCTGCACCAGCCATTGCGGCAGCACTGCCACGCCGTGTCCACGCACGGCGAACGCCTGGAGGACGGCAGCACTGTCGGCCACCAGCGCCGTTTGACCGGCGCGGTATTGATGCGCGGCACCTGCCGGGTCGGTCACGCTCAGTTCCGTCAAACGGCCATGGCCCAACCTAGGCACGCGTTCCAACTCATCCAACGTCTGAACGCCGGAAAACTCGGGGGCGGCCACCGCAAATACCTCGAACGTCGACAGCTGCACCGCGCGGTGGGTGGAGTCCAGCAGGCGGCCTAGCCGAATCGCCACGTCAAAGCGTTCCGAGATCAAATCGGCATGGGTGGAGGATGTGGATAAGTGAATGTTCAGGTCCGGGTGCGCGCGGCGAAAGGCTTCCACCGCCGGGGCGACTACCGCCAGCGCATATTCCACGGTGGTGGTGATGCGCAACGTGCCTTTGAGCTGGGCATGTTCGGAGCGCGCCTCTTCCACCGCCAGACGCGCTTCTTCAAGCATGCGTGTGCAACGCAGGTAGAAGCGTTCGCCGGCATCGGTCAGCGCCAGTTGCCGGGTGTTGCGGGTCAGCAGGGTGACGCCCAATTCTGCTTCCAGGCGCTTGAGGTTGAAGCTGACCACGGCACGGGTCTGGCCCAACAGGTCCGCCGCCGCGGTCAGCGAGCCGGCCTCGACCACGGCCTTGAAGGTGTCGAAACGGTCCAGGCTGACCATCGGCCACGCCCTCCTTTGTCAAAATATTTTTGACAAACTAACAGGCAAACCGGCGTATCCCAAACCCTGCATCGCGCCTACCCTGCCCGCTTCACTCGCAGGATCGCGTTCATGACCTACCGCTCGAAAGTCGCCTGGATCTTTTTACTGGGCTTCGCACTGGACCTGGTGAACATGTTTGTCGCCACAGTCGCCTACCCGGATATCGCCCGCGAACTGCACGCCTCGGTCACGCAATTGGCGTGGATCAGCAACGCGTACATGCTCGGGCTGACCGTGATTATTCCCTTGAGCGTCTGGCTGGCGGCGATCCTGGGCGAGCGAACACTGATCGCCGTGAGCCTGCTGGTGTTTGCCGGCGCGTCGGTAATGGTCGGCCAGGCCGGCTCCATCGAAACACTGATTGGCTGGCGTGCGTTGCAAGGGCTGGGCGGCGGCTTGCTGATTCCCGTGGGCCAGGCCATGGCTTATCGGCACTTTCCACCGGCAGAACGCAGCCAACTGACGGCACGCGTGATGTCGGTCGCCCTGCTGGTTCCGGCGCTGTCACCGGCGTTGGGTGGGTTGATTGTCGACACCATGGCCTGGCGCTGGATCTTTTACGCCAACCTGCCACTGGCACTGATGACCCTGCTGCTGGCGTTGCTGTGGATAAAACCTGATAGCCCGACAACCGTTCGACCGGGCCTGGAGCTGGGCAGCATTTTCAAACAAATCCGCAGCCCGCTGTTGCGGGTGGCGATGCTGATCTATCTGTTCATCCCCGGCGTATTCATCGGCACCAGCCTGATCGCCATCCTCTACCTGCGCGGCCTGGGCTATGACGCGACACACACCGGCGCACTGATGTTGCCGTGGGCGCTGGCCTCGGCGCTGGCGATTTTCCTCAGCAAAAAGCTGTTCAACCGCTGCGGCCCGAAACCGTTGCTGCTGGCAGGTATGGTGTTGCAATGCATCGGAATCCTCCTGCTGACCAAACCCGAGCCCGCCGTGATTATTGCGGCCTACGCCTTGATGGGCCTGGGTGGCAGCCTGTGCAGCAGCACCGCGCAGACGCTGGCGTTTCTCGACATTCCCGATACACACATGGGCCACGCCAGCGCCCTGTGGAATATCAATCGGCAAGTGAGTTTCTGCCTCGGCGCCGCCGCACTCAGTGCGTTGTTGTCGGCCTTGGATTCCTTCGCCATAACCTTCACGATAGCGGCAGCCCTGACACTGCTGCCCCTCTTGGCAGTGTTGCGCCTGGATGCGTCCAGAGTCCGCACACTGCTTCACCCTGCCAGCGAGCCACAGCCATGATTGATTACCGCGATTTTTTTGAGGAAGTGACCCAGACCCACGTCGAGATCGAACAGTGGTTTGCCGGGGTTGCGCCAGAAGGCACGTTGCAGAGTTTGCTGGCGCGCTTCTCGCCTGAATTCAGCATGGTTGCCCCCGCCACCGGCGCGAGGGTAAATGCAGCCGGATTGAATGCCTTGTTCACGCGCCTGGGCGGCATGCGCCCGGGGCTGAAAATCACCTTGAGTGAAATGGTCGGGATTGACCGGCATGCGCGCGGTGCCATCGTGACCTATCGCGAACATCAGGTTGACGACAGCGGCACCCAGACCGATCGCCGCGCCACCGTGGTGTTCGAAAAGCAGGCCAGCGGCGCGCTGCTGTGGCGCCACCTGCATGAAACCTTCATCAAGGCTTAACACGATCAAGTGTGGGAGCGGGCTTGCTCGCGAATGCGGTGGATCAGTCAATACTTGCGTTAACTGACACACCGCATTCGCGAGCAAGCCCGCTCCCACACAAGCCAGCGCCACCTTTCAGTGTTGTGCTGGGTCAACGATAACGGTGCAGGTGATACCCGCCGCCAGCAACACGCCGTCCGGCACTTCATCAATGTGAATCCGCACCGGCACCCGCTGGGCCAGGCGCACCCAGTTGAAGGTCGGGTTCACATCCGCCACCAGCTCGCGGCTCTCGGGGTTGTCGCGGTCGTAGATACCGCGCGAGATGCTTTCCACATGGCCCTTTAGCGTCTCGCCGCTCATCAGTTGCATATCGGCCTTGTCGCCGATTTTGACGTGGGGCAGCTTGGTTTCTTCGAAGAAGCCATACACCCAGAACGAGTTCATATCGACCACAGCCATCTTCGCTTCACCGATGCGCGCGTAGTCGCCACGGTGCACGTTGAGGTTAGTGACGTAGCCGTCCACCGCCGCCACGACTTGCGTTCGCTTCAAGTTAAGTTCAGCGGCTTCCAGCTGCGCCAGCGCGTGTTGATAGTCGGCCAGGGCGGAGTCAGCAATGTTGCTGGCGTCGTCGCGGTTTTCCCTGGAGATCACCAACGCGTCGAGGTCGGCGCGGCGGTGGGCGTTGACCTTGCGCATTTCCCAGGTGGCTTTACGGGACGCTACCAGGGACTGGGCTTGCTTGACCGCGATGCGGTAGTGCTCGGGGTCGATCTGCATCAGCAGGTCGCCCTTTTTCACCAACTGGTTGTCCCGCACCGGCACGTCGACCACTTCCCCGGTAACGTCGGCGGCGACGTTGATGATGTCGGCGCGCACGCGGCCATCGCGGGTCCACGGCGTTTCCATGTAGTGCACCCACAATGTGCGGCCAATCCAGATCGCCAAAGCCAGTACCAGCAAGGTCGCAAGCAGGCTGAAAAACTTTTTCATCGGGGCATTCTCAACGGTAGACGGTCAGCGCCAGCGCGCCGAACAGGCAAACGAACAGGCTCAGGCGCAGCAACGCCGGGTGCCAGAAAAAACGGTACAGGTCGAACCCGGCCAGGAAGCGATCCAGGGCCCAGGCAAGCGCGGCCGCGATCAAGAACATCAGGGTCATGGTCGGCATGTAGAGGCCGTGAAAGGCTATTTCACGCGGCATGTGGAGATCCTTTGAGGGCAGCCAGCGGCGATTGCGGGTCAAGCAACGAGGTGCGAATAAAGTGCAGGTAGCTTTTCACCCGGCGCAGGGCCGAGGTGTCGAAGTGCGGGGCGAAAGGTTCGTCGGTGGCCTGCACGCGGCTGATCGCATGGTCGACGGCAATTAGCCCGCGCTCCAGGTTGCTCGCGCTGGGCTGCAGGAACAGCCGCACCAGCGAGCGGCCCATCACGCGGATTGCCTGGCGCCATGGCTGGGATTCGGCATAGGCCGGGTGCACCGGCAAAATCGCCTGCTCCTTACGCAGTTCGATGATCGCGTGGCCGACTTCCAGCACCACGAACATCCAGCGCAGCAGGTCGCGCTGCACTTGCGGCTGGCCGACGGCGAGGCCGTAAGCCTGGTGCAGCAGGTCGCGGGTGCGGCTTTCGAAACTCGACGCCAGGCCCTTGAGCTTGCCACTGATCGCATACACCACTTGCTCACGCAGGTCCTGCTCGAGGCGGCGCCACAGCCAACGGCTGTTGGGCGGCAGGATGATCGCCCCCGCCGCCGCGCACACCAGCATGCCGATGACCATGGCGATGTAGTCGTTGATAAAGGTGTAGGGGTTGTAGACCGTGAGGTTGTCCGGCACCGAGCCGGTGCTGAAGAAAATCAGCAGGCCCACACCGACGCCCGCATATTTTGGCCGTGAGGCGAGGAAGGCGCCGAAGATGATCACCGGCGCAAGCATCACGCACAGCAGCGGGAAACCGTCGATCCAGGGGAACACGAAGAACATTTCGACGAAGCCCACCAATGCGCCGATCAAGGTGCCGCAGGCCATCTGGAACGCCATGCGTTTGGGGTTGGGTGTGGCGGCGGACAGGCCAACGGTGGCGGCGGCGATCAGGGTCATGGTCGCGCCACTCGGCCAGGCGGTGGCCACCCAGTAGCTGCCGAGCACGATCAGGATGAACGACGCGCGAATCCCCGAAGCGGCGCAGGCCAGCCAGTTGGTTTTGGGGATAAAGGTTTCATCCCACTGCTCGCGTGCATGGCTGTGATCAGCCAGGGAGGCGTGGGTCTGCGCGTAGTTGTGCAGGTCGTCGACGAAGCGGTACAGCAGCTCGTAGGCCGTATGAAAATCCAGCTGCTCGGCTTCGCTCGGGTTGCCTTCCTGGAAGGTGGCACGCAGGCTGCGCACTTTGGCGGGCAGGCCGTCCTTGTAGGCGCTCAGTTGGTTGACCAGGCGCGCGGCGTCGGGGCTGGTGAGGGCACGGCCGGAGAAGCCGTCGAGCACTTCGGCAAGGTCCTGCAGGCCGGGCTTGATCGCCGCGACCACATGATCGGCTTCAACCGTGCGCAGCCGTTCCAACAGCTGGTGCAGCGCATTGAAACGCGTAGTAATGCTCATGAACTCGCTGTTGAGGCGGCTGAGCCGACCGTTGCGCCGACGCATATGCGGGTCTTCAAACACGGTGACGCTGCGCAAGCCTTCCAGGCCCACGGCTTCGGCGATAAAGCGCACGTTGCTGGCCTCAAAACCTTCGCGCTGGCTGCGCCCACGCAGGCCGTCGGTGACGAACAGCGCGAACACGCCAAAGCGCTGATACAGGGCGTTGCGCATGGCTGCGCTGCTGGTCTGCGGCAGGATCGCGGCGCTGACCAGCGTGGAACAGAGAATCCCCAGGGAAATTTCCAGCACCCGCCACACCGCCGCCATGAACGCGCCGTCCGGGTGCGCCAGGGCCGGCAAACCCACCATCGCCGCCGTGTAGCCAGCCAGCACAAAACCATAGGCGCGGAAGTTGCGGTTACGCGTTGCGCCAGCGGTGCAAATGCCGACCCAGATCGCCAATGCGCCGAGGAACAATTCGGTGTTCTGCGCAAACAAGGCAATCAAAAAGACCATCACCGCCGAACCCGCCAGGGTGCCGAGGAAGCGGTAAAAGCTCTTGGCGAACACCTGGCCGCTCTGCGGTTGCATCACGATAAACACGGTGATCATCGCGGTACGCGGTTGCGGCAGCTCCAGGCGCATGGCCAACCACAGCGTGAGGAACGCAGCGATCAGCACCTTGAAGATATAGACCCAGGTCACGCCATCACTGCGTGCCCAGTCGAAAAAGCCACGGCGCCACTCAAGGGAGTGCAACCAGCGCAGCGGTGCAGGCAAGGAAGTCATGAACGCCTACTCAGTGATCAAACACGGCAAGCGCCGCCGGGGTTTTGCCGGGGAGACTCTTGGCATCTTGTGGCATATCGTTACCGGCGCCGAGCCCGCCACCCAGGGCGGTCACCAGTTCGGCATGGGCACTCAGGCGCGCGGCCTGCACCTGTTGCTCCACCTGTTGCTGGCGGAACAGCAGGGTCTGGGCGTTCAGCACATTGAGGTAGTCGGTAAGGCCGCGCTGATAGGCGATCATCGCGATGTCGTAGGTTTTCTGTGCCGAGGCCACCGACTGCGCGGCAAAGGCCGACTGCTTGTCCATGGATTCGCGGCGGATCAACTGGTCGCTGATGCCCTTGAGCGCATTGACCAGAGTCTGGTTGTACTTGGCCACGGCGATGTCATAACCGGCGCTGGCCTCGCCCAACTGCGCGCGCAAACGGCCGCCGTCGAAGATCGGCAAGGTGATCGCCGGGCCGACGTTGTAGTTGAATTTCTGACCGCTGAGAAAGCCCAGCATGGTGCCGCCGGTAGCGACGAAACCCAGGCTACCGACCAGGTCGACATTGGGGTAGAAACCGGCATGGGCCACATCAATGCCTCGGGCCTGGGCGGCGACTTGCCAACGGCTGGCGACCACGTCCGGGCGCTGACCAAGCAATTGCGCCGGCAAGCTCGATGGCAATTTCAGCGGCGCGGCGAGGGCCAGGCTCGGCCGTTGCAGTTGCGCGCCTTCACCCGGACCTTTGCCCGCCAACGCCGCCAGCTGGTTATGGCTCAGGGCGATTTCTTCGTCCAAGGCATCGAGTTGGCGATGGGTTTCCGGCAACGGCGTTTCAGCCTGGCTGACATCAAAATGGGTGCCGATCCCGGCATTCAGGCGTTTGTTGGCCAGGTCGAGAATTTGCTGTTGCTGGGCCAACGTGGCGGCAACGATGTCGCGGTTGGCATAGTGCAACGACAGCTGGATATAGGCGCGCACCACGTTGTTTTGCAATTCGAGCTGGGCCTGGCGCGCTTCGGCAGCGCTCATATGGGCCAGGTCGACGGCGCGTTCGGTGCTGTTACTTTCGCGGCCCCACAGGTCGAGGGCGTAACTCAGGCCCAGGGACGAATTGTTGTCCCAGGTGTTGGCGCCGCTCAATTCGCCCGGACCGTAAAACTGATCCTTCGGCCAATTGTGGCGCTTGAGGGTAGTGTCACTGTTGATCTGCAACGACTCGGCCGACTCGGCAATCCCGGCCATGGCCCGCGCTTCACGCACCCGCGCGGCGGCCATGGCCATGCTCGGGCTGTTTTGCGTGGCAAGTTCCACCCAGCGGTTCAATTGCGGATCGCCGTAGGCTTGCCACCAGTGGGTGGTGGGCCAGTGGGCGTCTCGGGCGGCGCTCTGGATCGCTTCGTCGGTGACCAGGTTATTGGCGTTGAGGGCCTGGCCTTGAGGGGCGATTCCTCCGGTTCCGATGCAGCCGCTGATTGCTAACGATAAGGCCCAGACACTGAGAGCCTTCAGCTCTCTGTTGATGCGACGCGGCACGGCAAGCGTATTCCTGAGGTGGTGTTGCGGGGAAGGTGGCGCAATTCTAGGGGGCGCGATGGAGGACGATAAGCTGGCATTCCTGTGAATCTTTGTTACCGTTCAGGCGATAATCCGTTGGTAGGGATCACTGGACGGCGTAACTTTCTGTCACAATTTGTTATCTCCCCTGAGAACACTCCATGGACACTTTGCAAAACATGCGCGCTTTCAGTTGCGTGGCCGAAGCCGGCAGCTTCACCGCCGCCGCCGTGCAACTGGACACCACCACCGCCAACGTCTCGCGCGCGGTCTCCAACCTTGAGGCCCATCTGCAAACCCGCTTGCTCAACCGCACCACCCGTCGCATTGCACTGACCGAAGCCGGTAAACGTTACTTGCTGCGCTGCGAACAGATCCTCGCCTATGTCGAGGAGGCCGAGGCCGAAGCCAGCGACGCCCACGCGCGCCCTGCCGGGCAGTTGAAAGTGCACACCATGACCGGTATCGGCCAGCATTTCGTGATTGACGCAATTGCCCGCTACCGCCGCACCCACCCCGACGTGACCTTCGACCTGACCCTGGCCAACCGCGTGCCGGACCTGCTCGACGAGGGCTACGACGTGTCCATCGTGCTGGCCAGCGAGCTGCCGGATTCGGGCTTCGTGTCCCAGCGCCTGGGCATCACCTACAGCATCGCGTGCGCCTCGCCGGACTACGTCAAGGCCAAAGGCTGCGCGCAACGGCCGCAGGATTTGCTCAACCACGCCTGCCTGCGCCTGGTAAGCCCGGTTATCCAGCTGGATAAATGGACCTTCAATGGCCCCGAAGGCCAGGAAAGCGTGGCGATCAACACCTCGCCGTTTCTGGTCAACTCGGCCGATGCGATGAAAACCGCGATCACCAGCGGCATGGGCGTTGGCCTGTTGCCGGTGTATGCGGCCATTGAAGGCCTGCGCAACGGCACACTGGTGCGCGTGATGCCCACCTATCGCTCGCAAGAGCTGAACCTGTACGCCATCTACCCGTCACGCCAGTACCTGGATGCGAAGATCAAGACCTGGGTGGAATACCTGCGCGGTTCGTTGCCGGAGATTCTGGCGGCGCATCAGGCGGAGTTGGTGGCGTATGAATTGAGTGGCAGCCTCAGCGGCGCTCGCCTGGCGAACTGATTTCTGCTCGTCGATATAACTCAAATGTGGGAGCGGTCCGACAAGCCAGCTCCCACAGAAAGCAGAGCACAGCGGTGCTGGCAGTTGAACTCGGTCAAATTGTGGGAGCGGGCTTGCTCGCGAAGGCGGTGTATCAGTTACAGATAAGCTGGCTGACCCATCGCATTCGCGAGCAAGCCCGCTCCCACATTTGGATCTCGATACATCAGACAGAGAGTGTGCCGCTGTGCTTCTGCACTGCTTTTGCTTCAACCACTCAGTTCGGCTACCAGGCCGCCGTGCTCTTGCTTTTGATCTGACAGGCCCCGTTAACCACGGATTCAAGCCTAAGCGAGGCCCCGAGTGGTGGGGTAAAGCCAGCTCCCACTGTTAAAGAGTCGTCCTGACAATCGTCGACAGGAATGTTAGCGTGCTTGGTATTCTTCCGTAGTCGATGAGCCCGCCTGCAATGAAAAAGACTGTCCTCGCCTTCAGCCGCGTCACCCCGCACATGATCGAACGCCTGCAACAGGACTTCGAGGTGATCGCGCCCGACCCCAAGCGCGGGGACATCAATGCTCAATTCAATGAAGCCCTGCCCCACGCCCACGGTTTGATCGGCGTGGGCCGCAAACTCGGGCGCGCGCAGCTTGAGGGCGCCAGCAAACTGGAAGTGGTCTCCAGCGTCTCGGTGGGCTACGACAATTACGACGTGCCGTACTTCAACGAGCGCGGGATCATGCTCACCAATACCCCCGACGTACTCACCGAAAGCACCGCCGACCTGGCCTTCGCCTTGCTGATGAGCAGCGCGCGCCGTGTGGCCGAACTGGACGCCTGGACCAAGGCCGGCCAGTGGAAAGCCAGCGTCGGCGCGCCGCTGTTCGGCTGCGACGTGCATGGCAAGACCCTCGGTATCGTCGGCATGGGCAATATCGGCGCGGCTGTCGCCCGACGTGGACGCCTGGGTTTCAATATGCCGATTCTGTACAGCGGGAACAGCCGCAAGACCGAGCTGGAACAGCAGCTGGGGGCGCAATTTCGCAGCCTGGACCAGTTGCTGGCCGAGTCGGACTTCGTTTGCCTGGTAGTGCCGTTAAGCGAAAAGACCCGCCACCTGATCAGCACCCGCGAGTTGGGGCTGATGAAGCCCAGCGCGATCCTGATCAATATTTCCCGTGGCCCGGTGGTGGATGAGCCGGCGCTGATCGAAGCGCTGCAAACCCAGAAAATCCGTGGCGCCGGGCTGGATGTGTATGAACAGGAGCCGCTGGCTGAATCGCCGCTGTTCCAGCTGAGCAATGCCGTGACCCTGCCGCACATCGGCTCGGCCACGAATGAAACCCGTGAGGCCATGGCCAACCGCGCCCTGGACAACCTGCGCAGCGCCCTGCTCGGCCAGCGTCCGCAGGATCTGGTGAACCCGCAGGTGTGGAAGGGCTGACACCTGACCAATGCAGGAGCGGCCCCATGTGGGAGCCGGGCTTGCCCGCGATGCAGGCGCCTCGGTGTATCAGTGATACCGAGGTGACGCTATCGCAGGCGAGCCAGTTCCCACACACGCCTGTTCATCTCAACCAGCTGCATTCCATAAATCCGGTTAAAGCCTGGCGCGCCCAAGTCGATAACCCTCTATAGATCGTCATTCCTGATCCTCAGAAGGTTTTTATGTCCACCACCAAAGCCCGCGCAGATTCACTCTCGCTTCTGCTCTTTACCTTGCGCAGCGGCAAGTTGATGGCCATTAACCTGCTTAAAGTCAGTGAAATCATCCCGTGCCCGCCGCTGACCAAGCTGCCGGAGTCACACCCCCACGTCAAAGGCATCGCCACGCTGCGCGGTGCCTCGCTCTCAGTGATCGACCTGAGCCGCGCCCTCGGCGAAATGCCCCTGCAAGACCCGAACGGCGGCTGCCTGATTGTGACCGACGTCAGCCGCTCCAAGCAGGGCCTGCACGTACAGGCGGTGAGCAAGATCGTGCACTGCCTGACCACCGACATCCGCCCGCCGCCCTATGGTTCCGGCGGTAATCGCTCGTTTATCACTGGGGTGACCCAGGTCGAAGGCGGGCTGGTGCAGGTGTTGGATATCGAAAAGGTCATCCACGCCATCGCTCCGGCGCCGATTGAAGTAGCGCCGACCGACTTGACCATGGAAGAGGCCGAAGTGCTCGGCAACGCGCGGATTCTGGTGGTGGACGACAGCCAGGTCGCCCTGCAGCAATCGGTGCACACCCTGCGCAACCTCGGCCTGACGTGCCATACCGCACGCAGCGCCAAGGAAGCCATCGATGTACTGCTGGAGCTGCAAGGCACGGTCGAGCAGATCAACGTGGTGGTGTCGGACATCGAAATGTCCGAAATGGACGGGTACGCCCTCACCCGCACCCTGCGCGAAACCCCGGATTTCCAGGAGTTGTACGTGTTGCTGCACACCTCCCTGGACAGCGCGATGAACAGCGAAAAAGCCCGCCTGGCCGGCGCCGACGCGGTGCTGACCAAGTTTTCGTCGCCCGAGCTGACCAAGTGCCTGGTTATCGCTGCCAAGGCTGTGGCGCAAAAGGGCCTGTAACCGGTGGCGGAATACTTCCAACTGCTGCGCCGCGACCTTACCGCCAGCCTGCCTGCGCCGCAGTGGCCAGCGGAGACCCGGCTGGAGCATTACCGCGACGAGCTGGCCCCGGCGATTCATGCGGTGTTGCGCATGACCCAGGATCAAGGCGGTGGTCGTGTCGCCAGCCTGGAACACTGGCGGCAGCAGTTCGTCACCGATGCCGAGTTCGACCCGACGCTGTGCCTGGTGGCCAGTCACCGTGACGGTATTCTCGGCGTGGCTCAATGCTGGACCAGCGCGTTTATCAAGAACCTCTCCATACACCCCTGCGCCCAAGGCCAGGGGCTGGGTCGCGCGTTGCTGCTGCACACCTTTCAGGTGTTCAAGCAGCGCGGCGAACCCTACGTAGACCTCAAAGTGCGCGAGAGCAACCTGCGCGCCCGGCAACTGTATGAAAGTGCAGGCATGGTCTTTGTGCTGCGCGACCTGGTCCCCGCAGACTGACAGGCACTGGCGCATAACTTGCTTCCACAGTGCCTGAACAGTGAATAGAGGCAAAATCCCGCCACTGTTCAAGAGTGCCCTCTGACCTTGCCTGGTGACAGATCCTCCATGAACACTCATTTTTCCTGCGTGGGTTGCGGCAAATGCTGCACCGACCATCATGTGCCCCTGACCCTCGAAGAGGCCCGGAGTTGGGCGGCTGACGGCGGTAACGTTATTGTTCTGGTAGAGGGTTTTCTCGGCAATGGCCTGGGCTTGCCCGTGCTACAACGCGAACACGCCGAGCGCCGTTCGGTGGTGGTGCCCAGTGGCAATACCGAGGCGTTTGTGGCCATCACGTTTGCCGCCTACAACGCCGGGCGCTGCCGGAATCTTGACGAAGACAACCGCTGCGGCATTTATGAGCGCCGCCCGTTGGTGTGCCGTATCTACCCGATGGAAATCAACCCGCACATCCCGCTGAACCCTGCCGCCAAGGACTGCCCGCCGGAATCCTGGGAACAGGGCCCGGCGCTGATCGTGGGAGGCGAGTTGGTGGACCAGCAGCTGGCAGAACTGATCCGCCGCTCCCGGCAGGCAGACCGTGACGACGTACACACCAAAGAGGCTGTGTGTGCGCTGCTGGGCATTCGCACCACCGCGCTAAAGGGCGATGGGTTTACCGCGTACCTTCCCGACATGCACGCCTTTGCCCAGGCCATCGAGCTGGCGGTTGACCAGCCATCCGTGGCCAGTGAGTGGGTGTTTCATGTGTCCGGCCTGGACATCGCCGAGCAGTTGCTGGATGCCGGCGCACAGATTGCTACCGAGGTGCCGGCCAACTACGCGTTTATTTCCTTGCGCACGGCTTGAGCACACAGGTTGCAAGGCGTCAGAGGCTGGCTATGAACCTGTCCTGCGCCAGCGCGCGCAATTAATGAACCGTCACGGCGCTTCCAAGTGGTAGGGCGCGAGGATCCGTTGGTATTGGCCGTTTTGCATCAGCTCTTCAAGGGCACGGTTGAGTTGATTGCGTAACGCCGTATCGGGCTTGCGCACCGCGATCGCCACGCCGTCGCCCAACAGTTCGGCCGAAATGGCAGGGCCCAGGAAGTTGAAATCCTGGCCGGCGTCGGTGTCGAGCAGCGCACCCCGAATTTCCACGGTGCCCTGCAGGGTCGCATCGATATCGCCGGCCACCAGGCTGCGGACCAGTTCGTCATTGAGCCAGAAACTCTCGATGATCACGCCCTCGGGCGCCCACTTCGAGCGGGTAAAGGCTTCGCGGTTGCTGCCCAGCAATACACCCACTCGCTTGCCCTTGAGCGAACTGATGGTCGGCATCAGGCCTGAGGACCTGCGGGCGACCAAACGCGTAGTGAAGGGATAAAGGTTATCGGTGAAGCCCACCCATCGCCGCCGCTCAGACGTGGGAGCCATCCCCATGATCGCATCGAATTGCCGGGCATCAAGCGCGGGGATGTTTTCGACAAGCACCTGATCGACCCAGGTGCAGCGCACCTTCAGTTGCTGGCACAGGGCGTTACCCAGGTCGATATTCAGGCCGACCAGTTGGCCTTGCAGGTTGCGGCTTTGGAAAGGCGGGAATTGCGCGGCAACAGCGAAGCGGATTTCGCGCCGAGGCGGTTCAATAACCGCAACGGCATCAATCGAGAACAACAGGGCAAGCAGTGCAAAGCGCTGTATCAGTGCCACGGGAAACGTCCTTTTCCTGAAAGACCAGCCTCACTGCACCCAGCTCCGTTCAATTAATGGGGGCGGTGCAGCGGCTGTGCAAACTTTCAAGAAACGGTCGCGGACCTACAATCAGAAATATAAGCAGAACCTGTAGGCAAACGCCGCTATAGCGCTCGCTGACTTATTCTTAGCGTTTACCCATGGAGCGACGAGTGCCCGGCGGGGCCATGCCTGGCGACTTGGTGTGGCCGTTTTTGGCGCCATTTTTATACCAAGGCTGGGCGGCATTCTTGGCCCCGGCCAGTTCACCCGGCTTGAACGGAAACTTGAACGCCGGGATCTCGGCTTTCTCAACGCTTTCAGCGCTGGCCGGATCGACGAGGTCGGCCGCTTCAACAGGGGGTTGTGTCGGGGAAGTCATGAAAGCTCCGGGGCGTGCAAAAAAATGAGGCAGGGCCAACTTGCGGGCCACGCTGGCGCGCAGTATACCTGCGCGCCTGGGATCTTTAACCACCGCTGGTACGAATGGTCGGAGTTTACTGACAGCCCTGTCAGTTAGCAGTCACCGTGCTGACCGGGTCGGCAGGCTATAAATGACCTTCACTCTCCCACCCCTTTGCCTCGGCGCCCCACCCCATGCACATTCAACGAAAAACCGCCCTGATCGTGGGTGCCCTCGTGGTCGTGGCAATTACAGCTTGGGCATTCAACCGACCGGCCAAGAGCAAACTGGCGGCGTCGACCGCTATTCCGGTGCGGGTGGTGAGTGTCACGCAACAGGACATTCCCCGGTTTGTCAGCGGGATCGGCTCGGTGCTGTCGTTGCACAGCGTGGTGATCCGCCCGCAAATCGACGGCATCCTCACCAAGCTGCTGGTCAAAGAGGGCCAGTTGGTCAAGGCCGGTGACTTGCTGGCGACCATCGATGACCGCTCGATCCGCGCCAGCCTCGACCAGGCCAAGGCGCAACTGGGGGAAAGCCAGGCGCAGCTGCAAGTGGCATTGGTCAACCTCAAACGCTACAAAGAACTGAGCATCGACGACGGCGTCTCGAAGCAGACCTATGACCAGCAACAAGCCTTGGTCAACCAGCTCAAGGCCACGGCGCAAGGTAATCAGGCCGCGATTGATTCGGCCCAAGTACAACTCTCCTACACCCAGATTCGCTCGCCGGTCACTGGCCGCGTCGGTATTCGCACGGTAGATGAGGGCAACTTCCTGCGCATGAGTGACACCCAGGGCCTGTTCTCCGTGACGCAAATAGACCCGATTGCCGTCGAATTTTCCTTACCGCAACAAATGCTACCAACCCTGCAAGGCTTGATCGCGGCGCCGACCCAAGCCAGCGTCGATGCCTACATGGGGGCCGACACCGACGGCCAGACCGGCGACCTGCTCGGCGAAGGCCACTTGAGCCTGATCGACAACCAGATCAGTTCCACCACCGGCACCTTGCGCGCCAAGGCTGAATTCCAGAACGCCTCGCAGCGCCTGTGGCCGGGGCAACTGGTGACCATCAAGATCCAGACCGCCCTCGACAAAAATGCCCTGGTGGTACCGCCGACCGTGGTGCAACGAGGCCTGGACTCGCATTTCGTGTACCGCATCAACGGTGACAAGGTGGAGGTTGTGCCGGTGCAGATCACCTATCAGAACAGCGATGTGAACATCATCAAGGGCGTGCAGGCCGGCGATGTGCTGGTCAGCGACGGCCAGTCGCGACTCAAGGCCGGCGCCCAGGTGGAAGTGCTCAAAGAACCGCCTCAAGTCATCCGTACCGTCGACGCCAAGGTGCAGCCATGA
Organism: Pseudomonas antarctica; assembly: GCF_001647715.1. Taxonomy (NCBI): domain Bacteria; kingdom Pseudomonadati; phylum Pseudomonadota; class Gammaproteobacteria; order Pseudomonadales; family Pseudomonadaceae; genus Pseudomonas; species Pseudomonas antarctica. The sequence goes on along the minus strand of NZ_CP015600.1, from coordinate 1,122,851 downwards.
GTGGCAGCCGTTCGCCGTCCGCCTGGTGCGTTGACCACCCGGTTGCCACCCTGCTGCTGACCTTTGCTTTGGTGCTGCTGGGGCTGATTGCCTTCCCGCGACTGGCCATCGCCCCACTGCCGGAAGCGGAATTTCCGACCATCCAGGTGACCGCAACCCTGCCCGGCGCCAGCCCGGACACCATGGCGTCGTCGGTTGCTACGCCGCTGGAGGTGCAATTCAGCGCCATCCCCGGCATGACCCAAATGACCTCCAGCAGTGCCTTGGGCTCAAGCCTCCTGACCCTGCAATTCACCCTGAACAAGAGCATCGACACCGCTGCCCAGGAAGTGCAGGCGGCGATCAACACCGCGTCCGGCAAACTGCCCAGCGATATGCCGAGCCTGCCGACCTGGAAGAAGGTCAACCCGGCGGACAGCCCGGTGCTGATCCTCAGCGTCAGCTCCGACAACATGCCCAGCACCGAACTGAGCGACTATGTAGAAACCCTGTTGGCCCGTCAGATCAGCCAGATCGACGGTGTCGGCCAGATCAACATCACCGGCCAGCAGCGCCCGGCGATTCGTGTACAAGCCTCGCCGGATAAACTTGCGGCGATCGGCCTGACCCTCGCCGACGTGCGCCTGGCTATTCAACAGTCCAGTTTGAACCTGGCCAAAGGCGCGATTTACGGCGAGAACAGTGTGTCGACCCTGTCGACCAACGACCAATTGTTTCAGCCGGAGGAATACGGCCAGTTAATCGTTTCCTACAAAAATGGCGCGCCGGTTCAACTGCGTGATGTCGCCAAAGTCATCAATGGTTCGGAAAACGCCTACGTTCAGGCCTGGTCCGGCGATACACCGGGGGTCAACCTGGTCATTTCGCGCCAGCCCGGCGCCAACATTGTCGAGACCGTCGACCGCATTCAAGCCGAGCTGCCGCGCCTGGAGGGCATGTTGCCGGCGTCGGTGCAGGTCAGCGTGTTGACCGACCGCACCAAGACCATCCGCGCCTCCCTGCATGAAGTGGAAGTCACCTTGCTGATCGCCATCTTGCTGGTGGTGGCCGTGATGGCACTGTTCCTGCGCCAGTTATCCGCGACGATGATTGTGTCCAGCGTGCTGGGTGTGTCGCTGATCGCCAGTTTCGCCTTGATGTACCTGATGGGCTTCAGCCTGAACAACCTGACGCTGGTGGCGATCGTGATCGCCGTGGGCTTTGTGGTGGACGATGCCATCGTGGTGGTGGAGAACATTCACCGCCACCTGGAAGCAGGGCTCGACAAGCGCGAAGCCGCGATCAAGGGTTCCGGCGAGATTGGCTTTACCGTGGTGTCCATCAGCTTCTCGCTGGTGGCGGCGTTTATTCCGCTGCTGTTCATGGGCGGCGTGGTCGGAAGGCTGTTCAAGGAGTTTGCGCTGACGGCCACGTCGACCATCCTGATTTCGGTGGTGGTCTCGCTGACACTGGCGCCTACCCTGGCCGCGTTGTTCATGCGCGCGCCGACGCATCACGCCCATGACAAACCCGGCTTCAGCGAACGCCTGCTCGCCGGCTACGCGCGTAACCTGCGCCGTGCATTGGCCCATCAACGTACGATGGCGGCCATTTTCATGGTGACCCTGGCCTTGGCCGTGGTCGGCTACGTGTTTATCCCCAAGGGTTTCTTCCCGGTACAGGACACCGGCTTTGTACTCGGCACCAGCGAAGCGGCGGCCGACGTGTCGTACCCGGACATGGTCGCCAAGCACAAGGCCCTGGCCGAAATCATCAAGGCTGACCCGGCGGTGGAAGCCTTCTCCCACTCGGTGGGCGTCACCGGCAGCAACCAGACCATCGCCAACGGCCGCTTCTGGATCGCCTTGAAAGACCGCGGTGATCGCGATGTATCCGCCAGCCAGTTCATCGACCGCATCCGCCCAAAACTGGCGAAGGTGCCGGGTATCGTGCTTTACCTTCGCGCCGGCCAGGACATCAACCTCAGCTCCGGCCCCAGCCGCGCCCAGTATCAGTATGTGCTCAAGAGCAACGACGGCCCGACGCTGAACACCTGGACCCAACGCCTGACCGAAAAACTGCGCGCCAACCCGGCCTTCCGCGACCTGTCCAACGACCTGCAACTGGGCGGCAGCATCACCCACATCAGCATCGACCGCCAGGCCGCTGCACGCTTTGGCCTGACCGCTACCGATGTCGACCAGGCGCTCTATGACGCGTTCGGCCAGCGTCAGATCAATGAGTTCCAGACCGAGATCAACCAGTATCAAGTGGTGCTCGAACTGGACAGCCAGCAACGCGGCAAGGCCGAAAGCCTGAACTACTTCTACCTGCGTTCACCCCTGACCAACGAGATGGTGCCGCTGTCGGCGCTGGCCAAGGTCGACCCGCCGACCGTGGGGCCGTTGTCCATCAGCCATGACGGCATGTTCCCCGCCGCCAACCTGTCCTTCAACCTCGCCCCCGGCGTGGCGTTGGGTGATGCGGTGATCATGCTCAACCAGGCCAAGAATGAAATCGGCATGCCGGCCACCATGATCGGCACGTTCCAGGGTGCGGCCCAGGCGTTCCAGAGTTCGCTGGCCAGCCAGCCGTGGCTGATCCTCGCCGCGCTGGTGGCGGTCTACATTATTCTGGGTGTGCTGTATGAGAGCTTTGTGCACCCGTTGACGATCATCTCCACCTTGCCCTCGGCGGGCCTGGGTGCACTGATCATGCTGTGGCTGCTGGGCCAGGACTTTTCGATCATGGCCTTGATCGGCCTGGTGTTGCTGATCGGGATTGTGAAGAAAAACGGCATCCTGATGATCGACTTTGCCCTGGAAGCCCAGCGCGTACGCGGGCTGGCGCCTGAGGAGGCGATTTACGAAGCGTGCGTCACCCGGTTCCGACCGATCATCATGACCACCCTCGCCGCCTTGCTCGGCGCGGTGCCGTTGATGCTCGGTTCCGGGCCTGGTGCGGAACTGCGTCAGCCACTGGGTATCGCAGTGGTTGGCGGCTTGCTGGTGAGCCAGGCGCTGACCCTGTTCACCACACCGGTCATATACTTGTACCTTGAACGGTTTTTCCACCGGCCCAAACCAGCCCCTGAGCTGGCGACCACACACTGAGGCTCAGGCCCCGTCCTGGAGCAAAAGGCTCATGCGCGTCCTGATTATTGAAGATGAAGAAAAAACCGCGGACTACCTGCACCGCGGCCTGACGGAGCAAGGCTACACCGTCGATGTGGCGCGCGAAGGCGTCGAGGGTTTGCACCTGGCGCTGGAGAACGATTACGCGGTGATCGTGCTCGACGTGATGCTGCCCGGCCTCGATGGCTTCGGCGTATTGCGAGCACTGCGTGCGCGCAAGCAAACGCCGGTGATCATGCTCACCGCCCGCGAGCGCGTAGAAGACCGCATTCGCGGCCTGCGCGAAGGCGCCGACGACTATTTGGGCAAACCGTTTTCGTTCCTGGAGCTGGTGGCGCGCCTGCAAGCCCTGACCCGTCGCAGCGGCGGCCATGAGCCGGTGCAGGTCACCGTCGCCGACCTGTGGATCGATTTGATCAGCCGCAAGGCCAGTCGCAACGGCCTGCGCCTGGACCTGACCGCCAAGGAGTTCTCACTGCTCAGCGTCTTGGCCCGGCGCCAGGGTGAGATCCTATCCAAGACCGCCATTGCGGAGATGGTCTGGGACATCAATTTCGACAGCGACGCCAATGTGGTCGAAGTGGCAATCAAGCGCCTGCGCGCCAAGCTCGACGGGCCGTTCGAGCAGAAGCTGCTGCACACCATTCGCGGCATGGGCTACGTGCTGGAGAACCGCAGTGTCGGCTAACTCCATCGCCCTGCGCCTGAGCGGCATGTTCACCCTGGTGGCGCTGCTGATCTTCGTGTTGATCGGCGGCGCGCTGTACCAGCAAGTGGATCGGGGCCTGGGGTTGTTGCCGGAGGCCGAACTGGAGGCGCGCTACAGCGTGCTGGAATCGTCGGTGAACCGCTTCGGCACGCCGGACCACTGGGCGAAAATCACCGCCAAACTGAAATTGCTCGGCGAGGAAGACAAGCGCATCCGCTTCTGGGTGGTGAGCAGCGACCCGAACTACGAGTACGGCAACCCCGACGCGCAGATCCGCGCCTTCGCCCAAGGGCCGACCGGCAAACGCGACTTGCGCCTGCCTGGGCATAAATACCCGTTCAAGGTGTTGCTGAGCCAATTCCCAGCCAAAGAACAACGCCCGCCGCTGCGCTTTATGATCGCCATCGACACCGAAAACTTCCGCGCCACCCAGCACCACCTGTTGATGGCCTTGATCGGCCTGGCGTTCGTCGGCGTGGTCCTGGCGGCGCTGCTGGGGTTCTGGGTCTCGCGTATCGGCCTCAAGCCGCTGGGCAAACTCTCGGATGAAGCGCAAAAACTCGCACCGCCCAAACTCTCCGGGCGCCTGCACTTGTCGCCGTTGCCGCCGGAGCTGAGCCAGTTCGTCAACTCGTTCAACTCAACGCTGGATCGAGTTGAACAGGCCTACTCGCGCCTGGAGTCATTCAACGCCGACGTCGCCCACGAACTGCGCTCGCCGCTGACCAACCTGATCGGCCAGACCCAAGTAGCGCTGACGCGCGGCCGTTCCGCCGAGCATTACTTCGAGGTGTTGCAATCGAACCTCGAAGAGCTGGAACGCCTGCGCTCGATCATCAATGACATGCTGTTCCTCGCCAGCGCCGACCAGGGCAGCAAGGCCACCAAGCTGATTGAAAGCTCCCTGGCCGATGAAGTCGCCACCACCCTCGACTACCTGGACTTCATCCTCGAAGACGCCCAAGTCAAGGTTCGGGTGCGCGGCGATGCCGTGGTGCAGATCGAAAAAGCCCACCTGCGCCGCGCGCTGATCAACCTGCTGAGTAATGCGGTACAGCACACCGCGCCAGGGCAGATCATCGAAGTGAACATCGAAGTGCAGGCGCATCAGGTGGCCATCGGGGTGACCAACCCGGGTGATGAAATTGCCAGCGAGCATTTGCCACGGCTGTTCGAACGCTTCTATCGGGTGGACGCGTCGCGCAGCAACAGCGGGGCCAATCACGGGTTGGGGCTGGCCATCGTCAAGGCAATTGCGTTGATGCATGGCGGGGATGTGTTTGTGCGCAGTGACGGTGGCGGCAATACGTTTGGCATTACGTTGCCGGTTTAGATCTTTAGAACACCTCAGTCCAATGTGGGAGCTGGCTTGCCGGCGATGCAGGCACCTCGGTACACCTCTTCGCACCGCGGCGATGCTATCGCAGGCAAGCCAGCTCCCACACACGCCAATCCCACCTTGAACCTCCCGACGTCCTGACTGTTGCGGTTTGGGCAACAGTCATTATCTTGTTACACTCTGTATCGCACCGCTTGCCTGCGTTACTTTGACGCACCGATGAGCGCGACGGCAAAGACAGCTTCCCCGCTCACCCGAATTTCCCTCGACTTATTTCCAGGGCTCTACACTGGGAATCTGTTTAAAGCCGCTGACTTCAGCGGCTTTTTTTTGTCGTTAAAAAAGGCCAGGCATACCCCCACGACATTGGCCGTTTTCGATTGACCAAAGGAGCTCCACCGGTGAAGAACTCGCTGACGTTCACCCCGTTATTCCTCGCGATTGCAGCAACGATCATCCCCCTTGCCCACGCGGCAGACACGCCTAAAGCTGACGGCTTTGTCGAATGTTCAAGCTTCAAAATCAACACTCGCAACTACTACATGAACCGCGACCGTCGCGACATTCACACCGATGACAGCAAGGAATGGGGCCAGGGCTTTATCGGCACCTTCGAGTCCGGCTTCACCGAGGGCACCGTCGGCTTTGGCCTCGACCTCAACGCCATGCTCGGCCTCAAGCTTGACGGCGGTGGCGGCACCGATGGCTCCAGCATCCTGCCCGTAGGCTCCGGCAACGGCAAAGCCCCAGGCTCGTTCTCCACCGCTGGCGGCACCTTGAAAATGCGTGCCTTCGACACCGAACTGAAGGCCGGTGACCTGTTCCTCAACAACCCGGTCATCGCCGGCGGCATGACCCGCATGTTGCCGCAGGACTTCCGTGGCGTAAGCCTGACCAACCACAGCTTCGACGGCTGGATGCTCGAAGGCGGCCAGGCCAGTTTCACCAAGCTCTACAACCAGAGCGGCCACCGTCGCATCGGCACCAGCTACGGCACGCTGCCGGACCACGCCGACAGCCAGCACCTGAACTGGGCCGGCGTGTCGTTCAGCGGTGTTCCCGGCCTGACCAGCAACCTGTATGCCTCCGAACTCAAGGATGTATGGCATCAGTATTACTACGACCTGGACTACACCTACGCGCTGAATGATCTGGTCAGCCTCAACCCCGGCCTGCACTACTACCACACCGAGGACACCGGCCAGTCGCTGCTGGGCACTATCGACAACAACACCTACAGCCTGCATTTCACCGTCGGCGTGGGTAACCACAGCGTCACCGCTGCCTACCAGCGGGTCAACGGCAACACGCCGTTCGACTACATCAGCCAGGGCGACAGCATTTACCTGGACAACTCCCAGCAATACTCGGACTTCAACGGCCCCAACGAGCGCTCGTGGAAACTCAAGTATGCCTACGACTTCGCCGGCCTCGGCATGCCCGGGCTGACGTCCGCCGTGTCCTATATCAGCGGCAAGACCGACCTGACCAAAGTCGACCCGAACAGCCGTGGCTACAGCGCCTGGTACAGCGCCGATGGCAAGGACGCGAAACACTGGGAACGGGATATCGACTTGAAGTACGTGGTGCAAGGCGGCAAAGCCAAGGATTTGGCCGTGCGGCTGCAGTGGGCGACCAACCGCGGCGGCAACGGCTACTCGGCAGTGGACCGGGATGTGGATGAATACCGGGTGATCGTGGACTACCCGATCAACGTGTTCTAAGGCACTGATCTTTCTTTTTCACCCATGATTTAATTTTCATCGCGTAGAACTAAACTGCCAGCATCTTCCCTGCTGAAGCCTGCGCGATGAGTCCACCCCGCACTCCTACAATGCCTGCACGCCCAGAGCTTTTGCTGATTCTGGGCAGTAGTCTCACCGTCACTCTGATTGTGGTTATCGTCGCCGCGTTGCTGACCCGCGAACACGCCAGCACCGTGCAGGCGGCCAAGCGCGCCACCACCAACATTACCCAACTGATCAACGCCGATGTGCTGCGTAACGTCGAACTCTATGACTTGGCGCTGCAGGGCCTGATCTCGGCCACCGAGCTCAAGGACCTGTCGCAGGCGTCCCCGGACATCCGCCACATGGTGCAGTTTGATCAATCCACCGCGGCGCCCTTCAAAGGTGAAGTGCTGTTGCTGGATGCCGATGGAAACGTGATCGCCGACTCCTCGACCCTCTGGCCGACGCCGCGCAATTTCGCCAACCGTGATTATTTCCAGACCCATAAACAAAACGCGCAGGCGGGGCTGTTTATCAGCCGCCCGTTCAAGATCCGCTGCGCCTGCGATCAGGTATGGCGCATCGCGTTCAGTCGCAGGGTAACGGGCCCGGACGGCGAATTTGCTGGCGTGGCCGTGGCGACGATGCGCCTGGCGTATTTCGATCAATTGTTCAACCGCCTGACCATCGGCAATGGCAGCTCCGTCAACCTGCTGAACAATCAGGGCATTCTCCTGGCCCAGCAGCCGTTGCTGGAGCGCGACATGATTGATAAGGACCTGAGCGATCGGCCCAATTTCAAACGTATATTGCGCGAAGGCGAAGGCAGCTTCCGGGCGATCTCGACCCTCAGCGGTACTGAGCGTTTGTACACGTTCACCAATGTCGGCGAGTTGCCACTGATTGTGGTGGTGGCGCTGGCCAGCGAGGACGTGTTCGCGCCCTGGAAGCGCGCCGCACTGCTGACCAGTGGCGCCACCGGCGTGCTGTGTATTGGCCTGCTATGGCTGACCTGGATGCTGCGCCACGAACTGCGCCGCCGCTATCGTGCCGAACAGGAACTGTCTGAACTGGCAGCCACCGATGCACTGACCGGGCTTGCCAACCGCCGCACCCTGGACCAGCGCCTGCGTCAGGAATGGGACCGTGCGCAACGCTCGACCGAACCGCTGACGCTGCTGATGATCGACGTTGACCACTTCAAGGCCTTCAACGACCGCCATGGCCACCGCGGTGGCGACGAGGCATTGCGCACGGTCGCCCAAGTCATCGGCAGTAACATCCGTCGCCCGGCCGACTTGGCCGCACGTTATGGCGGAGAAGAATTTGCAGTGGTGCTGCCCGACACGGATGCCAAGGGCGCCTGGGTGATCGCCGAACATATCCGCAGCAGTGTCGAACACTTGCCACGGGTAGCCGGCGCCGAGCATCCGATTACCGTGAGTATCGGCATGAGTACCTGGGACAAACACAGCCGCTTGCCTCTGGAAGCGTTGTTGCTGCGGGCGGATCAGGCGTTGTATGAGGCCAAGCACAGTGGGCGCAACCGGGTTGTGGAGGCTGCCGCGCGCTGAACTGACCCTGCACAGCCATACAAGGACTACGCTATTGGCATCCTCGAAGCAGAAGTAAGCCCGATGAGCCCACGCCTTTCCCGCCCCACACGTCGCCCGGAACGCTTGTTGATCCTGGGCAGCGTCCTCACGGCCCTGTTGATCGTGGGGATGGTGGCGGCGCTGTTGATTCGCGAACACGCCAATACCCTGCAGACCGCCCAACGCACCGCGAACAACATCACCCAACTGATCGACACCGATGTGCTGCGCAACATCGAGCTCTACGACATGGCACTCAAGGGGCTGATCGCCGCCACCGAACGCAGTGACCTGCAAGACGTCTCAGCCAGTATTCGCCACCTCATACTGTTCGACCGCTCCGCTGCCGCGCCATACAAGGGCGATACCCTGCTGCTGGATGCCAATGGCGAGGTCATCGCAGACGCTTCCTTACTCACGCCAAAGAAAGAAAATTTTGCTGATCGTGACTACTTCCAGGCTCAACGGAACAATCCGGACCTCGGGCTGTATATCAGCCGCCCGTTCATGGCGCGCTGCGTGTGCGACGATAAGTGGCGTATTGCATTCAGCCGCCGCTTATCCGGGCCGGACGGGCGCTTCCAGGGCGTCGCGGTGGCCACCATGCGCCTGTCGTACTTCCATCAGTTGTTCAGCAGCCTGAATATCGGCAGCAACAGCACCATCAACCTGATCAACCACGAAGGCATTGTGCTGGCACAGCACCCCCTGCTGGCTCAGGACCTGATCAATAAGGACTTCAGCCAGCGTCCCAACGTGACGCGGATGCTCAAGGAACGTGAGGGCAACTTTCGAGGCATTTCCAGCGTTGACCGGCAGGAGCGGCTTTATACCTTCTCCAGCGTCGGCAACTTGCCGCTGATCGTGGCGGTGGCCCTGTCCAGCGACGAAGTTTTCGCCCAATGGAAGCGAGCCGCCCTGCTGATCAGCTTCGCGACAGGCGTGCTGTGCATTGGCCTATTGTGGTTGACCTGGATGCTGAGCAAAGAACTGCGCCGCCGCCATCGCGCCGAACAGGTGCTGTCAGAACTGGCAGCCACCGACGCGCTGACCGGCCTGGCCAACCGCCGCACCCTGGACCAGCGTCTGCACCTGGAATGGGACCGTGCGCAACGCTCGACCGAGCCGCTGACACTGCTGATGATCGACGTTGACCACTTCAAGGCCTTCAACGATCGCCATGGCCATCACGGTGGTGACGAGGCATTGCGCGCGGTGGCTCACGTCATCGAAGACAACATCCGCCGGCCAGCCGATCTGGCGGCACGATTTGGCGGGGAGGAGTTTGCGGTGGTGCTGCCGCACACCGACGCCAAGGGCGCGTGGGTGATTGCCGAGCACATCCGCAGCAGTGTCGAGCACTTGCCACGGGTGGCCGGCGCCGAGCGGCCGATTACCGTGAGTATCGGCATGAGTACCTGGGATAAACGCAGCCGCACTACATTGGAGGCATTGTTGCTGAGTGCCGATCAGGCGCTGTATGAGGCCAAGCACACAGGACGCAATCGGATTGTGGATGCTGCAACGCTTTGAGATTCGTGAGTGCGCAGCCAATCGATGTGGGCGCTGTCGAGCTTCAGCGAGGCTGCGAGGCAGGCGCCTCGGTATTACTTAGACACCGCGGTGATGCTATCGCAGGCAAGTCAGCTCCCACATGGAATGGCTGCGCTCTCAGAAAAGGCGGGCATAAAAAAAGGCCACCCGAAGGCAGCCTTTCAAAACTAAAGAAGAGAGTTGTTACTTACACCGCCGCAACGGGACGCATGTAAGAGATCGGTGCGGTGCTGGCATCTTCGAAGGTCACGACTTCCCAAGCATCTGTCTGTGCAATCAACTTGCGCAGCAGCTGGTTGTTCAGGGCGTGGCCCGACTTGAAGCCTTTGAACTCGCCTATCAGGCTATTGCCCAGCAGGTAGAGGTCACCGATTGCATCGAGGATCTTGTGCTTCACGAATTCGTCTTCATAGCGAAGGCCGTCTTCGTTCAGTACACCATCCGCGTCGACCACAATGGCGTTTTCAACGCTGCCGCCGAGTGCGAGGTTGTGCTTGCGCAGGTACTCGATGTCACTCATGAAACCAAAGGTACGGGCGCGGCTGACTTCTTTTACGAACGAAGTGCTGGAAAAATCCACGCTTGCACTTTGGGTGCGGTCACGGAATACCGGGTGATCGAAATCGATCTCAAAGCTCACTTTAAAGCCTTCGAACGGGACGAAGGTGGCGCGCTTGTCGCCGTCTTCTACTGTCACTTCCCGCAGAATGCGTATGAACTTCTTGGCTGCGTCCTGTTCTTCCAGGCCGGCAGATTGAATCAAGAATACGAAGGGACCAGCGCTGCCATCCATGATGGGGACTTCGGACGCGGAGAGCTCGACGTAGGCGTTATCGATGCCCAGGCCAGCCATGGCCGAGAGCAAGTGCTCCACCGTGTCCACTTTGACGTCACCGTTGACCAATGTGGTCGACATAGTGGTTTCGCCAACGTTTTCCGCGCGAGCAGGAATCTGCACCACAGGGTCCAGGTCGGCACGCACAAACACGATGCCGGTGTCGACAGGTGCAGGCTTGAGGGTCAGGTATACCTTCTCCCCGGAGTGCAGACCTACACCTGTGGCACGAATAATATTCTTCAGGGTGCGTTGTTTAATCATGGCTTGGACCGCTTCAGCGCAAATTGCGAACTGGTATCAACAAAGGCTGGCGATAATAGCAGACCAGACCTTTGCTGAACACCAATCACCTTCATAGCCCTGATACATTCCATTAATCGGCCTGACGACGCAAGAATGCCGGGATGTCCAGGTAATCCAGATCATCCTGCGGATTCAGGCTACGGGACGCCGCAGCACCGGCCTGAGCCTGGTTGCGCATCACGGTCGGACGGTCCAGATCACGGTAGTTCACCGACGGCAGTTCCTGGCGCGCAGGCGCTGGAGCGGCAGCCGCTTGGCTGGCGTGACTGTTGTGGCCGGTGTGAACGGTATTGTCGATGACCTTTACAGGCTTCTCGATTTTTGCGCCCAGGCCGGTAGCAACCACGGTTACATGCAGTTCATCACGCATGTCCGGATCGATAACGGTACCGACTTTGACCATCGCGTGCTCGGAAGCGAAGGCTTCGATGATGCTACCCACGTCGGAGTACTCACCCAGGGACAGGTCAGGACCGGCGGTGATATTCACCAGGATGCCGCGTGCGCCTTGCAGGTTCACGTCTTCCAGCAACGGGTTGCGGATGGCCGCTTCAGTGGCTTCACGTGCACGGTTCGGACCGCTGGCGCAGCCAGTGCCCATCATCGCCATGCCCATTTCGCTCATGACGGTACGTACGTCGGCGAAGTCGACGTTGATCATGCCCGGGCGCTTGATGATGTCGGAGATACCGCGAACGGCACCGGCCAGCACATCGTCAGCCTTGGCGAACGCGGACAGCAGGCTTGCGTCCTTGCCCAGGATGGTCAGCAGCTTCTCGTTGGGAATGGTGATCAACGAGTCGACGCTTTCAGACAGCAGACGGATGCCTTCGTCGGCAATCTGCATGCGCTTGCGACCTTCGAACGGGAACGGACGGGTCACGACAGCAACCGTCAGAATGCCCATTTCCTTGGCCACTTCGGCAATGATCGGCGCTGCACCGGTACCGGTACCGCCGCCCATGCCGGTGGTGATGAACACCATGTTGGTGCCTTGCAGCACTTCAGCAATACGCTCGCGGTCTTCCAGCGCGGCTTGACGGCCGACTTCCGGGTTGGCGCCAGCGCCAAGGCCTTTGGTCACGGCTGTGCCCAATTGCAGGATGGTCCGCGCGCCGATGCTTTTCAGCGCCTGGGCATCAGTGTTGGCGCAGATGAATTCAACGCCTTCAATGTTGCTCTTGACCATATGGTTGACAGCGTTGCCGCCGCCACCGCCGACACCGATTACTTTGATAACCGGGCTTGCGGGGATGTTGTCTACGAGTTCGAACATGTTCCCTCTCCTTTCGTTTTCTCTAGTTTTTTCGCCTACTGCTTTACATCAGCTCCAAGTTGCAAGCTATTAGCTGCAAGCTTGAAGCGTGTTACTTGAAGCTTAAAACTTGTCGCTTGAAGCTAACTTCATCAGAAGTTTCCTTTTACCCAAGCCTGCAGCCGCTCGAACAACGGCGCTTTGGCCTCGTCGTCGCTGCGGTAGCTGTCACGAATGCTCGGACCCGACAGGGAAATGCCGTCGGTCTGCTTTTGCAGCCCGTACAACAGCAAGCCCACACCGGTGGAATAAATCGGGTTGCGCACCACGTCGCCCAGGCCTTTGACGCCATGGGGCACGCCCAGACGGACCGGCATGTGGAAGATTTCCTCGGCCAGTTCGACCGCGCCTTCCATCTTCGAGGTGCCACCGGTCAGCACGATGCCGGCCGGGATCAAATCTTCGTAGCCGCTGCGGCGCAGTTCAGCCTGGATAAGGGTGAACAGCTCGTCATAACGCGGCTCGACCACTTCGGCCAGGGCCTGGCGCGACAGCTCGCGCGGAGGACGGTCGCCCACGCTTGGCACCTTGATGGTTTCACCGGCACCGGCCAGTTTGGCCAGGGCGCAGGCGTAACGGATCTTGATTTCTTCGGCGTACTGGGTCGGCGTGCGCAACGCCATCGCGATGTCGTTGGTGACTTGGTCACCGGCAATCGGGATCACGGCGGTGTGACGGATCGCACCCTCGGTGAAAATCGCGATGTCGGTGGTGCCGCCGCCGATGTCCACCAGGCACACGCCCAGTTCTTTTTCGTCGTCGGTCAGTACCGAATAGGCCGAAGCCAGCTGCTCGAGAATGATGTCGTCGATTTCCAGGCCGCAGCGGCGCACGCATTTTTCAATGTTCTGTGCGGCGTTGACGGCGCAAGTCACCACGTGAACCTTGGCTTCCAGACGTACGCCCGACATGCCCAGAGGCTCGCGAACGCCTTCCTGGTTGTCGATCACGTAGTCCTGCGGCAGTGTGTGCAGCACACGCTGGTCAGCTGGAATCGCCACGGCCTGGGCAGCGTCGAGTACGCGCTCAAGGTCGGCCGCGCTGACTTCGCGGTCGCGAATCGCCACGATGCCGTGGGAGTTCAGGCTGCGGATGTGGTTGCCGGCCACGCCGACGAACGCCGAGTGAATCCGGCAACCGGCCATCAGCTGCGCTTCTTCGATGGCGCGCTGGATCGATTGCACGGTGGACTCGATGTTCACCACCACGCCCTTCTTCAGGCCCCGGGACGGATGCGTGCCAATACCGACGATTTCGATAACGCCGTCTTCCCCGACCTCGCCCACCAGCGCCACCACTTTGGAGGTGCCGATATCGAGACCGACGATCATTTTGCCGCTTTGCACGTTTGCCATGGGTCCTGCCTCTTCTTAATTCTTCGCGACAGCGGGTTTGGCTGTCGTCGGCGCAGCCGGTTCACGCCAGCCGACGGCCAGGCCGTTGGCGTAACGCAGGTCGACGCTCGCAATGTTCGTAATCTGTTCTTTCAAAGTCTTGTCATAGATGGCAATAAAGCGGCGCATCTTTTCTACCAAGCGGTCGCGTCCCAGCAACAACTCGATACCGGGGCCGGAACTGCCTGCACCGGTGGTCAAAAACCAGCTGCCCCGCTCACGCAATTCCAGGCGTGCGATGGAGAAGCCCAGTGGCCGCAGCATCTGGCTCAAGGCCTGGTACTGCTGCATCACTTGCTGTTGCGCCCGCTGCGGCCCGAACAACTGCGGCAGGTGCTCGTAGTTGGCCAGTTCACGCGGGGTAAACGCCTGACCCTGGTTGTTCAACAGCGCGCCATCGCCCCAACGGGCAACAGGCAATTGCTCTTCCAGGCGGATCGTCACCTGGTCCGGCCATACGCGGCGGACTTCGGCATGCGCGATCCATGGCATCTGTTCCAACTCCGAGCGCATACCGGCCAGGTCGATGGTGAAGAAGCTCGCCGCCAGGTACGGGCCGATGCGCTGCTGTACCGCTTGCTGGCTGATGTAGCTCAAGTCGCCCTGCACGCTGATCTTGGTGATCGGCCGGTCGGCATACGGCAACAGACGCTGTGCGCCTTCGTAAGTGCCGAAGCCCAACGCCACCAGCAGCACCGGCCAGAACAGCGCTTTGATAAAACCAAAGTTGGCTTTCGGCAGGCGCGCCGACATCGGTTCTTTAGCCACCATCCGGCTGGCACCCCGCGGCACCGGCTTGCGGCCGGGAGCTTGTGGGGGCTGATGACGAAGCGATGCGCCGTTCATGTGCTTAGCCTCTTGGCTCAATGCTTGCGGCCAGGATCGCCAGCACCAACTGCTGGAAATCCAAACCGGCGGCACGGGCTGCCATAGGTACCAGGCTGTGATCGGTCATGCCGGGAGCAGTGTTGACTTCAAGGAACCAGAAATTCCCTTGGTCATCCTGCATCACGTCTGCCCGCGCCCAACCGGCGATACCCAGCGCCTCACAGGCTTTCGCCGTGAGGTCCATCAATTCCTGTTCCTTGATTGCGTCGAGGCCACATGGGATCCGGTACTGAGTATCGGAGGCCAGGTATTTGGCGTCGTAGTCATAAAAGGTGTGGGGCGTGCCCAATGCGATAGGCGGCAATACCTGGCCACGCAGGGTGGCGATGGTGTACTCGGGACCCTGGATCCACTGTTCCACCAACACTTGCGAATCGTAGGTACTTGCCGCTTTCCATGCGTCGATCAATTCGGCGGCCGAGTTCACTTTGGCCATGCCGATACTGGAGCCTTCATGGGCAGGTTTGACGATCAAAGGCAGGCCCAGTTCCTTGGCTGCAGAAATACAATCGTCTTCGCTGCACAGCACGCTGTGACGCGGGGTTGGAATACCCAGGCTGTGCCACACCTGCTTGGTGCGCAACTTGTCCATCGCCAGTGCCGAAGCAAGGATGCCGCTGCCGGTGTAAGGGATGCCGGCGCACTCGAGCAGGCCTTGCATGCTGCCGTCTTCACCGCCACGGCCGTGCAGGATGATAAAGGCGCGATCAATCTTCTCGGCTTGCAGGCGGGCGAGGAAATCATCGCCCACGTCGATACCGAACGCGTTCACGCCGGCGCTTTGCAGCGCCTCAAGCACGGCATTGCCGGACTTGAGCGACACTTCGCGCTCAGCGCTCTTGCCGCCAAACAGCACGGCCACGCGGCCGAAGTCGGCAGGCGTGATGGTGGAAAACAGGGCGTCGTAGTTCGTGGTCATTTCGACGTCCCCTGCACGGCTGCAAACAGCGGGCTCGCGAGCAATTTAGGTGCAAGGCCACCGATGTCGCCGGCGCCCTGGCACAGCAGGATGTCGCCGGCACGCAGCAGCGGCTTGACGATTGGCGCCAGGTCCACACCGCGCTCGATGTAGATCGGGTCCAACTGGCCACGCTGGCGGATGCTGTTGCACAGCTTGCGGCTGTCGGCGCCCGGAATCGGCTCTTCACCGGCCGGGTAAACTTCCATCAGCAGCAGCACGTTGGCATCGGCCAATACATTGACGAAGTCGTCGTACAGATCGCGGGTGCGGCTGTAGCGGTGCGGCTGGTAAACCATCACCAGGCGGCGCTCCGGCCAGCCACCGCGTACGGCTTTGATGACCGCTGCGACTTCAGTCGGGTGGTGACCGTAGTCGTCCACCAGCATCACGTCGCCGCCGTCTACCGGCAGTTGGCCGTAGACCTGGAAGCGACGGCCGACACCGGCAAAGCGCGACAGGCCTTCGACGATGGCTTCATCGCTGACGCCCTCATCGGACGCGATGCAAATGGTCGCCAGGGAGTTGAGCACATTGTGGTTGCCCGGCATGTTCACCGACACATCCAGCGGCTCGCGATCCGGGCGCAATACGGTAAAGAAGGTTTGCATGCCTTCCTGGCGCACATTGATCGCGCGCACGTCAGCGTCTTCGCTGAAGCCATAGGTCACGGTCGGACGCTTGACCTGCGGCAGGATTTCGCGAACCACCGGATCGTCCAGGCACACCACGGCCAAACCGTAGAACGGCAGGTTGTGCAGGAACTCGACGAAGGTTTTCTTCAACTTGTTGAAGTCACCGTCGTAGGTCGCCATGTGGTC
Source organism: Pseudomonas antarctica (assembly GCF_001647715.1). Lineage (NCBI taxonomy): Bacteria > Pseudomonadati > Pseudomonadota > Gammaproteobacteria > Pseudomonadales > Pseudomonadaceae > Pseudomonas > Pseudomonas antarctica. The sequence goes on along the minus strand of NZ_CP015600.1, from coordinate 1,106,294 downwards.
TTCGTCGATGTTGGTGACGACAGCGACCAGCGGTTGCAGGTGCAGGAAGCTTGCGTCGCTTTCATCGGCTTCGGCGATCAGGTAACGGCTGGTGCCGAGCTGGGCATTGGTACCCGCTGCATTCAGACGGCCACCGATCACGAACGTCGGGTCCAGGCCACCGGCCGCGAACACCGAAGCGATCAGGCTGGTGGTGGTGGTTTTGCCGTGGGTACCGGCGACGGCGATGCCGTGGCGATAGCGCATCAGCTCGGCGAGCATCTCGGCACGCGGCACGACCGGAATACGACGTTCAAGGGCAGTGGCCACTTCCGGGTTGGACGTGTTCACGGCGCTGGATACCACCAGCACGTCAGCCTCGGCGGCGTTCTCGGCACGGTGGCCGATAAAGATCTGTGCACCAAAACTCTTCAGGCGATCAGTCACCGGCGACTCTTTCAAGTCGGAGCCGGACACCTGATAACCCAGGTTCAGCAGCACTTCGGCAATCCCGCACATGCCCACGCCGCCGATGCCAACGAAGTGAATGCGACGGATGCGGCGCATCTCGGGTTGCGGCATGGCTTTCTGATTCTCAACCATGGGCCACCTCCAGGCAGATATCGACCACGGTGCGGGTTGCGTCAGGTTTAGCCAGGCGGCTTGCGGTGCTCGCCATGCTGTTGAGTCGTTCCGGTTGCATCAAAACCTCGGTCAGGCGTGCGGCCAAATCGGCGGCGCCAGTCGTTCTTTGCGGCAGCAGGAAGGCAGCGCCCTCCCCGGCCAAATATTCGGCGTTGCGGGTCTGGTGATCGTCGATGGCGTGGGGCAAAGGCACCAGCAAGGACGGCAGACCGGCCGCAGCCAGTTCACTGACGGTCAACGCGCCTGCGCGACAGACCACCAGGTCGGCCCAGCCATAGGCGTGGGCCATGTCTTTGATGAAGGGCTGTACATCAGCCTCCACACCCGCCTCGCGATAGCGTTGGGCAGTGACTTCATCATGATTTTTGCCAGCCTGGTGAAACACCTCTGGCCGCAATTCCACAGGCAGCTGCGAGAGTGCCTCAGGCAGCAACTTGTTCAGCGGCTCAGCCCCCAGGCTCCCGCCAAGGATCAGCAAGTGCGGCTTACGGCCTGTCAGCGCTTGGCGGGCAATATCCATGAACAGCTCGGTACGCACCGGGTTGCCTGTGGTGCGAAGCTTGTCCGAGCCAGCAAAGGTTTTCGGGAAGGCCTCACACACTCGCGCGGCCAACGGCACCAGCAAACGGTTCGCGGTACCGGCGACGGCGTTCTGTTCGTGCACAATCACCGGCACACCGGCGAGCTTGGCGGCGACACCGCCAGGGCCGGTCACATAACCGCCAAAACCCAGCACACACACCGGCTTCAATTCTTGGATGATTTTGCGCGCCTGCCAGACGGCCTTGAGCAACACGAACGGCGCCTTGAGCAGGGACAGTTTGCCCTTGCCACGCAGGCCGGTGACGTTGATCAAATGCAGCGGCAAGCCGGCGTTCGGCACCAATTCATTTTCAATGCCGCGCGGCGTACCGAGCCAATGCACGGTGTAGCCACGGTTCTGGAATTCACGCGCGCAAGCCAGGGCCGGGAACACATGGCCCCCGGTGCCGCCCGCCATGATCAGCACGTTAGCGCCCATGGTTCGGCTCCTCGGCAAAATCGCTCTCGCTGAATTCCATCTCTTCGCTGCCCAGGTGGGTTCGACTCTCCCACTCGATGCGCAGCAATAACCCGAGACACGCGCAGCAAATCACCAACGAACTGCCGCCATAACTGAGGAACGGCAAGGTCAGGCCCTTGGTCGGCAGCAGGCCGACGTTCACACCGATGTTGATCAGGAACTGGCCGATCCACAGGAACGACAAACCGTAGGCCACGTACGCGGCGAAATACTGTTTGGCCTTCTCGGCCCACAAGCCGATGTACATGCCGCGTACACACACGAACACGAACAGCGCAACAGTGCACAGCGAACCGACCACGCCGAGCTCTTCGGCGAGTACCGAGAACACGAAGTCGGTGTGCGCTTCCGGCAGGTAGAACTGCTTCTGCACGCTGTTGCCCAGGCCCACGCCCAGCCACTCGCCGCGACCAAAGGCGATCAACGCCTGGGTCAACTGGTAACCGGAGCCGAACTGGTCGGACCAGGGGTCGGTGAAGGTAATCAGACGGGCCATCCGGTAGGGTTGCGCCTGCACAAGAACGGTTACTGCGGCCACGGCCAGCACCACCATCAAGGTGAAACGGAACAGGCCCACGCCCCCAAGGAACAGCATGGCTGCAGCCGCGCCCATCATGACGACGGTGGCGCCGAAGTCGGGCTCCATCAGCAACAGGCCGGCCATTGGCAGCAACACGATGAATGGCTTGAAGAAGCCCATCCAACTTTCGCGCACTTCTTTCTGGCGACGGACGAGGTAGCCGGCGAGGTAAATCACCACGAAAACCTTGGCGATTTCAGACGGCTGCACGTTGAACGCACCGAAGCCGATCCAGCGCATCGAACCGTTCACCTCGCGGCCGATGCCGGGGAGGATCACCATGACCAGCAAACCAAACGCACCGATCAGCATCAGCCAACCCAGTCGCTGCCAGGTAGCAATCGGAATCATCATGGTGACGATGCAAGCGCCCAAGCCGATCACCAGGTACACCAGGTGGCGGATCATCATGTACAGCGTGTTGCCCGACTGCACGGCGGCCACTTCGGAGGACGCCGACGTAATCATCACCAGGCCCAGGCCCAGCAACGCGAGGCAACCGGCAAGCATCGGGAAGTCGAGGTCGATACCACGCCCGGTGATGATCGGTGACGGATACGGCTTGATGATATTTCTGAAATTCATGCCAAGGCCTCCACGCCGCGGGCGAACAGCTGGCCGCGCTCTTCGTAGTTCTTGAACATGTCGAAGCTGGCGCACGCCGGCGACAGCAGCACGGCATCACCCGGCTGAGCCATGGCTTTGCACTGGGCAATGGCGTCGTCCAGGGACGTGGCGCGCACTTGCGGCACAGCGTCACCCAGGGCGGCGGCGATCAGGTCGGCATCACGCCCCATCAGCACCACGGCGCGACAATGCGCAGCCACCGGCCCTTTAAGGTCCTTGAAGTCGGCACCCTTGCCATCGCCACCGGCGATCAGCACCAGCTTGCCTTCGATGTCAGCACCGAGGCCTTCGATGGCCGCCAGGGCAGCACCGACGTTGGTGGCCTTGGAATCGTTGTAATAGCTGACGCCATTGAGATCGCGCACCCACTGGCAGCGGTGCTCAAGGCCGGCGAATGTGCGCAGGCTGGACAACATGGCATCAAACGGCAGGCCCACAGCATGGCCCAGCGCCAGGGCCGCCAGGGCATTGGACTGGTTATGTGCGCCACGGATTTTCAGTTCGCGCACCGGCATCAGGTTCTGGAATTCGAAGGCCAGGTACTTTTCGCCGTTCTCTTCGCGAATGCCGAAAGCTTTGAAATCAGGTTTACCCAGGCCGAAGGTCCAGCATGGCAGGCCCTCGCCCATCAGCGGACGGCTCAGGGCATCCTGGCGGTTGACCACCACTTGCCGGGCACCGCGGAAGATCCGGTGCTTGGCCAGGTGATACGCCGGCAGGCCGCTGTAACGGTCCATGTGGTCTTCGCTGACGTTCAGCACGGTGGCCACTTCGGCACCCAGGTCGTGCGTGGTTTCCAGCTGGAAGCTCGACAGCTCCATCACGTACAGCTCGACGTCGTCGCTGAGCAGGTCCAGCGCCGGCGTGCCGAGGTTGCCGCCCACAGCCACGCGCTTGCCGGCCGCAACCGCCATCTCGCCGACCAGGGTCGTCACGGTGCTTTTTGCGTTGGAGCCGCTGATGGCCACGATCGGCGCCTTGGCGTTACGTGCGAACAGGTCGATGTCGCCGGACAGCTTCACACCACGCGCCGCTGCCGCTTGCAGGGCCGGTGTCGAAAGAGCCAGGCCGGGGCTCACGTAGAGCTCATCGGCGCGGCACAGAAACTCGACATCCAACTCGCCACAACGCACTTCCACGTGCGGGTAGTCACGGCGCAGCGTGACCAGCTCCGGTGGATTTTCCCGCGTGTCGGCCACGGCAAACGACGTGCCCCGGTTCGCGAGGAAGCGAACCAGGGACATGCCGCTCTTGCCGAGGCCGACAACGATGCGGAAGTGGTCTGAAGCGATCAGGGACACTCGTTTCTACCTCAGTTTCAGGGTGGCAAGGCCGACCAGTACCAGAATCACGGTGATGATCCAGAAACGGACAATCACACGCGGCTCGGGCCAGCCCTTGAGTTCAAAGTGGTGGTGAATCGGCGCCATACGGAACACGCGGCGCCCGGTCAATTTGAAGGAGGCCACCTGGATGACCACCGACAGGGTTTCCATCACGAACACACCGCCCATGATGAACAGCACGATTTCCTGGCGAACGATCACGGCGATGGTGCCCAAGGCTGCGCCCAGCGCCAGTGCGCCGACGTCGCCCATGAAGACTTGTGCGGGATAAGTGTTGAACCACAGGAAGCCCAGGCCGGCACCGATCAGCGCGCCGCAGAACACGATCAACTCACCCGCGCCCGGCACATAAGGGATCAGCAGGTATTCAGCGAACTTCACGTTACCCGACAGGTAGCAGAAGATGCCGAGCGCGCCGCCCACCATCACCGTCGGCATGATCGCCAGGCCATCGAGGCCGTCAGTCAGGTTCACGGCGTTGCTGGAGCCGACGATGACGAAGTAGGTCAGCACCACGAAGCCAATGCCCAGTGGAATGCTCGCATCCTTGAGCATCGGGATGATCAAGGTGGTTTCCACGGCGCTCGGCGCGGTGGTGTAAAGGAAGATCGCCGCCGCAAGGCCGAACACCGACTGCCAGAAATACTTCCAGCGGCTCGGCAGCCCCTTGGAGTTCTTTTCGATCACTTTGCGGTAGTCATCGACCCAGCCAATGGCGCCGAACAACAGGGTCACCAGCAGCACCGTCCACACGTAGCGGTTATGCAGGTCGGCCCACAGCAAGGTGCTGATGCCGATGGACGAGAGGATCAACGCGCCGCCCATGGTCGGGGTGCCGGACTTGGACAGGTGCGACTGCGGGCCGTCATTGCGAACCGATTGACCAATTTGCAGGTTCTGCAGGGTGCGGATCATCCACGGCCCCAGGAACAGCGACAGAGACAGCGCGGTCAGCACACCCAGAATCCCGCGCAGGGTCAGGTACTGAAAGACCGCGAAGCCTTTGTGGAACTGTTGCAGATACTCAGCCAGCAGCAGCAGCATTAATGTTTCTCCGTACTTGAGCCACACAAGGCCGCGACGACGTTTTCCATCACCGCGCTGCGCGATCCCTTGATCAAAATGGTTGTGTGTTTGTCTTGTTCAGCCACGCCCAGCGCCTGGATCAGCTCGGCCTGGGTTGCAAAATGCCGCGCGCCGAGACCGAAGGCGTTTACCGCGTGAGCCATGTTCGGGCCGACGGCGTAGAGCGCATCGACTTTGCCTGTGGCGTAGGCGCCGACTTCGCGATGGGACTGTTCGGCCCAGTCGCCCAGTTCGGCGATATCGCCCAGCACCAATACCTTGCGCCCCTCGAAGCCTTTGAGCAGGTCAATGGCGGCACAGACCGAGGATTGGTTGGCGTTGTAAGTGTCATCAATCACGCGCATGCCGTTGGTAGCCAACTGTGCGACCGTGCGGCCTTTAACCGGCTGCACCGCGCCCAGGCCAGTGGCAATTCCGAACAGCGACACACCCAGGGCATGGGCGGCAGCGGCGGCGGCCAAGGCATTGGCGACGTTATGGTTGCCCAGCAGATTCAGTTGCACATGCTCACTGCCTTGCGGGGTATGCAAGGTGAAGGACGGGCAGCCACGGGCGTCGACGGTGATCGTGGAGGCATGGAAATCAGCCGCCGCGTTCAGCACGGCAAACGTCAGCACCTTGCGACCGGCGGCGCGTACACGCCAGGTCTCGAAAGCCTTGTCGTCGAGGTTCAATACAGCGGTGCCCGAAGCATCGAGGCCTTCAAGGATTTCGCCCTTGGCTTCGACGATTTTTTCCGGGCCGCCGAACTCGCCAACGTGGGCGGTACCGGCGTTATTGAGAATCGCAACGTGGGGCTTGGTCAGCGCCACGGTGTAGGCAATTTCGCCGATACGCGAAGCGCCCAGCTCGATCACCGCCGCCGTGTGTTCCGGGGCCAGTTCGAGCAAGGTCAGCGGAGCGCCGAAATCATTGTTCAGGTTGCCACGGGTAGCGAGGACCGGCCCGCGCGTGCGCAGGACGCCAGCGAGCAGTTCCTTGACCGTGGTTTTGCCGCTGGAGCCGGTGATGGCTGCAACCGGCTTGTTAAAGGCAGCGCGGTTCAGAGCCCCAAGTTGGCCCAAAGCCAGGCGGGTATCAGCGACCAACAACTGCGGCAAAGTGGAATCCGCCACTTCGCGCTGTACCAAGGCGCCTACGGCACCTTTGGCGGCGACCTCGTTCAGGTAATCGTGGCCATCGAAACGCGGGCCCGCCAATGCGACAAACAGTTGCCCCGGTTTGATGTTGCGACTGTCGATACTGACACCGTCGAAGCTGCAATCGCTCGACAGTACGCGGGCCGACAAGGCCTGGGTCAGTTCGCTGAACTTCATCGCCTTAAGCATGGGCGATCTCCCAGGCCGTCAGCGCGTGATCGGCCTCGACCAGGTCAGAGAAGGCATGGCGTTGGCCGTTGATTTCCTGATAGTCCTCGTGACCTTTACCGGCCAGCACCACGACATCGTCAGCGCTGGCGCTGGCGATCAATTGCGCAATGGCTGCGCCGCGACCGGCAACGAAGCTCGCCTTGGAGGCGTCTTTAAAGCCGACACGGATGTCATCGAAAATCTGGCTCGGGGCTTCGCTGCGCGGGTTGTCGTCAGTCACGACCACACCATCGGCCAGGCGCTCGACGATCTCGGCCATCAACGGACGTTTGCCGCGATCGCGATCACCGCCGCAGCCGAACAGGCACAGCAGTTTGCCCTTGGCGTGTGGGCGCAGGGCTTCGAGCACTTTTTCCAGGGCGTCCGGGGTATGGGCGTAATCGACCACGACCAGCGGTTGTGTACCGCCACCCAGGCGCTGCATACGACCGGCCGGGCCTTCCAGCTTCGGCAGCACACGCAGGATTTCATCCAGCGCGTAATCCAGGCCGAGCAGTGCGCCGATGGCGGCAAGCACGTTGCTCAGGTTGAAACGGCCGAGAAGTGCGCTGCGCAAGTGGTGCTCGCCCTGCGGCGTGACCAAGGTGGCGAGCACGCCTTCATCATTAAATTGGGCTTCACGGCAATACAGGTACGCGCTGGAATCTTCCAGGCTGTAGGTGATCAAGCGCGCTTCGCTGTCTTCGGCAGCCAACTGACGACCGAATGCATCATCCAGGTTGACCACCCGGCACTTCAGGTCATTCCAGGCAAACAGCTTGGCCTTGGCGGCGGCATACGCCTCCATGGTGCCGTGGTAATCGAGATGATCGCGGGACAGGTTGGTCATCACCGCCACGTCAAACGCCAGGGCAGCCACGCGCCCCTGGTCCAGACCGTGTGAGGAGACTTCCATGGCAACGGCCTTGGCACCGGCCTTTTTCAGGTCGGCCAGGGTGGCTTGCACAGCAATCGGGTTCGGTGTGGTGTGCATGCCGCTTTGCAGCGCGCCATAAAAACCGGTGCCCAGGGTGCCGACAATGCCGCAGTGCTGACCCAGCAGGTCAAGGGCTTGCGCGACCAATTGGGTCACGCTGGTCTTGCCGTTGGTGCCCGTCACGCCCACCAGGTTCAATTGACGGCTCGGGTCGCCATAGAAACGCCCGGCAATGTCCGACAGCTGCGCAGCCAGACCCTTGACCGGAATCAACGGCACATCGGTGATCGGCAGCACGGTGGCGCCTTCCACTTCATAAGCGACGGCGGCCGCACCGCGTTGCAAGGCATCCGCAATGTGCGCACGGCCATCGAACTTGCCGCCAGGCACTGCCAGGAACAAGTCACCGGCGCGTACATTACGACTGTCCAGGCTCAACTCGCGAATCAGCAGATCGCGACCGGCGTGGGCAAAAATCTTGTTCAGACTAAGAGACATCAGCCGCGCCCTCCATTGGCTTTGGCAGCAGCGGCCGGTGGCCCCGCGTTCGCTTGTTGAGTCGGCGGCAAGTTGTCCGGCGTGATGTTCATCAGGCGCAGGGTGCCGGACATCACTTTGCTGAACACGGGCGCCGATACCAGGCCACCGAAGTAGCCGGCCTTACTCGGTTCATCAATCACGACAACAATGGCGTAGCGCGGGTCGCTCATCGGGCCAAAGCCGGCGAACAGCGAACGGTATGAGTTTTCGGCGTAACCCTTGGTGCCCACCGACGTTTTACGGGCGGTACCCGACTTGCCTGCCACGTGATACGCCGGCACCTGGGCACGGAATACGCCGCGCGGTGCTTCGATCACTTGTTGCAGCATGCCTTGCATGGTCTTGGCGACGTTTTCCGGGATCACCTGGGTGGCTTTCGGCGCTTCGTCGACATGGATCAGGCTCAAGGGAACCATGCGGCCATTATTGGCCAATACAGAGAAGGCATGGGCCAACTGGATCGCGGTCACCGACAGGCCGTAGCCGTAGGACAGCGTGGCGGTCTCGGCCTTTTTCCAGTCGCGGTAGTTCGGCAGGTTGCCCACGCGCTCACCCGGGAAATCCAGGCCTGTGGGTTGACCCAAGCCGATTTTTTGCGCCAGGTGATAGATGGTTTCGCCGCCGATATCGAAGGCGACCTTACTCATGCCCACGTTACTGGAGTTGATCAGAATACCGGTCAAATCCAGCACTGGGCCTTCGGTACGGGATACGTCACGAATGGTGTATTTGCCCAGTTGCAGGGTGCCCGGGTAAACCTCGACTTTGTCGCTCGGCTTCCAGCGCCCGGTTTCCAGGGCGGCACTCATGGAGATGGCTTTCATGGTCGAACCAGGTTCGAACACATCGATCATCGCGCGGTTACGCATCATCGCCGGTTGCAGGTTGCGACGGTTGTTCGGGTTGTAGGTCGGCTGGTTGACCATGGCGAGGATCTCGCCGGTCTTCACGTCCATGATCACCAGGCTGCCGGCCTTGGCGCCGTTTTCGATGATCGCGTTACGCAGTTCGCGGTTGGCCAGGTATTGCAGGCGCAGGTCAATCGACAACGCCAAGGGCTTACCAGCCTTGGCGTTTTTGGTGACCTGGACATCCTTGATCAGTCTGCCGCGCCGATCCTTGATGACCTGCCGCTTACCGGGAACGCCGGCCAGCCATTCATCGTAGGCCAGCTCTACGCCTTCACGGCCATGGTCATCGATGTCGGTAAAACCAACCATATGCGCGGTGGTTTCACCGGCCGGGTAGAAACGACGAAACTCCTCGATGCCGTAGACACCGGGGACTTTAAGGTCGAGCACTTGCTGGCCTTGCTCGGGGGTGAGCCCGCGAACAAGGTAGATGAATTCTTTATTAGCCTGGGCCTCCAGGCGTTCGGCCAGGGCTTTCGGGTCTTGACCCAGGGCGGCAGCAAGCTCTGGCCACTTTTCCTTGGCGGTTTGCAGTTCCTTGGCGTTGGCCCACAGAGTGGTCACCGGCGTACTGACGGCCAGAGGCTCGCCGTTACGGTCGGTGATCAGGCCGCGGTGCGCAGGAATCGGGATATGCCGCAGGCTACGGGCATTGCCCTCGCCGATCAGGAAGTCACGGTCGACCACTTGCAGGTCGATGATCCGCCAGGCAATCGCGCCCACCATGAGTGCCAGCAAGCCCAGCATCAGACGGAAGCGCCATGGGTAGAGTGCGCCTTCAAGTTTCATCATGGCGCCACCATGCGAACTTCAGCCGCGCCCGGAATATGCATTTTAAGCTGTTCGGTGGCCAATACTTCGATGCGGCTATGGGCCGTCCAGGTACTTTGCTCAAGGATCAACCGGCCCCATTCCGCCTGCGCTTTGTCACGCACACTCAATTCCCCATAAAGGGTATTGAGCAATTGGCGGTTGTAGTGGGCGCTGTAGGACACCGCAATCGCGGACACCAGCACGCCGACAAACAGCAGCAACATAAAGAAGCTGCCGCCCGGGAGGGGCTTGGCGAAAAGCTTGCTCACCGCAGCTTCTCCGCGACGCGCATGACGGCGCTACGGGAACGTGGGTTGGCCTTGAGTTCGGCTTCGGAAGCGAACTGCGCTTTGCCATGAATTTTGATTTTCGGCACAAAGGCTTCAAAACGTACCGGCAGGTTGCGCGGCAGGTTATCGGACTCGCCCTTGACCAGACGACGCATGAACAGCTTGACGATGCGGTCTTCCAGGGAGTGGAAGCTGATCACCACCAGGCGACCGCCCACTTCCAGGGCTTCCAGTGCGGCTTCGAGGCCGGCTTCCAGATCGCCCAGTTCGTTATTGACGTGAATGCGCAGGCCCTGGAATGCGCGGGTCGCAGGGTTCTTGCCCTTTTCCCACGCCGGGTTGGCGACTTTCAGCACTTCAGCCAGGTCGGCGGTGCGTTCAAACGGCTGGATTTCGCGGCGCTCGACAACCGCGCGCGCCATACGGCCAGCGAAGCGCTCTTCGCCGTATTCCTTGAATACACGGGTAATTTCTTCGTGGGGTGCGGTGGCGATGAACTGCGCAGCGCTGATGCCGCGAGTAGGGTCCATGCGCATATCGAGCGGGCCGTCGTTCATGAAACTGAAGCCGCGCTCCGGGTCGTCAAGCTGTGGCGAAGACACGCCCAGGTCGAGCAGAACCCCGGCCACCTTGCCTGCCATGCCGCGCTCGGCCACTTCGGCACCCAGCTCGGCAAAGCTACGCTGCACAACGACAAAGCGGCCGTCTTCGGCCGCTAGCGCTTGCCCGGTGGCAATCGCTTGAGGGTCTTTGTCAAACCCGAGGAGTTTGCCGTCAGGCCCGAGCTGGCTGAGTATCAACCGGCTGTGCCCGCCCCTGCCGAAGGTGCCATCCAAATAGCAGCCATCCGCGCGTACGGCGAGAGCCTCAACGGCTTCGTCAAGCAGTACGGTGATGTGGTTAAAGCCGCTATCAATAGTCACAGGATCAAATCACGCAGTTCATCAGGCATAGCGCCCGGTTGTTGAATAGCAGCCAGGTCAGCTGCAGAAACAGCATCCCAGGCATCTTCGTCCCACAATTGGAACTTGTTCAGTTGGCCGACCAGCATTGCGCGCTTATCCAGCTTGGCGTACTCGCGCAAACGCGGAGGCACCAGGAAACGACCGCTGCCATCGAGCTCTAGGTCGACGGCATTACCGATCAGCAGACGCTGCAGGCGGCGGTTTTCTTCACGCAATGAAGGCAGAGCGCGCAACTTGGTTTCGATCAACTCCCACTCATCGAGCGGGTAAACACACAAACAAGGGTCAACGGCGTCAATCGTGATGATTAACTGGCCTGAACTTCGCGAAACGAGCTCGTCACGATACCGGCTCGGCATAGCGAGACGGCCTTTTGCATCGAGACTGATAGCGTTAGCTCCGCGAAACACAGATGCGTTTCTCCAAATTTTAGCGTTTTACGTTCAAAAAACCCACTTTGTGCCACTTTCCGCCACTTGCGCACACTATAGGAATGCGCCCACCACACCGTCAAGGCGCGGATTCAAGGAAAAGCCTTACAGAACGGAGATTTAGGAACGTAAAAGGAGGAGAAACGAGAGTTTGGCGATGTTTTTGACTCAACAACCGCAGATAGCTCATAGAGCTATAGCTTAAAGTTAAAGTAATTTATTAAGAGTAAGATTTTTTTGGTATTACGAAGATGCATCTGCCAATGATTTGGCAGGGAGGGATTCTTGCGTTACTACCGGGTTTCTGCACGAGATTCGAACAGAAGGAAAAAAGGTGGAGAGTCGATCTGTAAGCCGGGTTCTGTCTTGAACAGTCATTCGTCTACGATGGCCATCACTGGACATCTTTAGCAACCTACCCGGTCCCAGCGCGGGCCACGCCTTGGGACCCTATTTGGTCTTGCTCCAAGTGGGGTTTACCTAGCCACGAACTGTTGCCAGTCGTGCGGTGCGCTCTTACCGCACCTTTTCACCCTTACCGGCACCGAAGTGCTTAGGCGGTTATTTTCTGTGGCACTTTCCGTAGGCTCACGCCTCCCAGGCATTACCTGGCACTTCGCCCTATGGAGCCCGGACTTTCCTCCCCCCCCTAATTTTCATAGAGGGCAGCGACTGTCCAATCGACTCTCCGCCGCGCAGGTTAACGGCACGGCGGGCTCAGGACAAGTATTAAAGTGCAGCAATGCCATCACGTTCAGACGGAATACAGGTTTAACCCCGGAACTATTCGGCTTTCTGTTTATCCAGTGCGACCTGATAAAGCACATTCTTACGCACACCGGTAATTTCAGCCGCCAGGGCTGCTGCACGCTTGAGCGGCATCTCCTTGAGCAACAAATCCAGCACACGCATGGCTTCGCTGCTCACGGCATCTTCACTTTCCGGGGCAGTCCAACCGGCCACCAGCACCACACATTCGCCGCGCTGCTGATTGCTGTCACCCTCGACGAAGGCTCGCAGCTCTTCGAGGGGCAAGCCCTTGAGGGTTTCGAAGGTCTTGGTCAGCTCCCGGGCCAGCAGCGCCAGGCGCTCACCGCCGAACACCAGTTCCATATCCTGCAGGCATTCAAGAATGCGGTGCGGGGCTTCGTAGAAGATCAAGGTACGCGGTTCTTCCTTTAAGGCTTGCAGACGCGCCCGACGCCCAACCGCCTTGGCCGGCAGGAAACCTTCGAAGATAAAACGGTCTGAGGGCAACCCGGCCGCCGATAATGCAGCAATCAGCGCGCAAGCCCCCGGAACAGGCACTACATTGATACCTGCGGCACGGGCCTGGCGGACCAGGTGGTAGCCGGGATCGGAAATCAACGGGGTTCCGGCATCCGAGATTAACGCCACATCATCACCGGCCAACAAGCGGGTGATAAAACGGCTGCCTTCTTCGCGCTCGTTATGTTCATGGCACGCGGCTAATGGCGTGCTGATACCAAAATGCTGCATCAAACGCTGGGAGTGCCGTGTGTCTTCCGCCGCGATCAGTTTTACGTCGCGCAACACTTTCAGCGCCCGGGCACTGATGTCGTCCAGGTTGCCAATGGGCGTCGCCACGACAAAAAGCGAGCCTGCAGTGGAATTCAAAGGACCTGGAGCAGTCAAAACGCACACCTCGATGGTTGGCAAAAGCCGCATTGTAACGCGTAGGCGCTTCGAAAATATGCCATCAGCGCTGATGCCTTTTCAGCCGCCGATGACGAATAGCAACATTTACATGACCTAAATCGACGGTTTCACACCAGTAACATCGCGCCTGGGCCAGTGCTTGGGTACAATTCCACGCTAATTTGATCGGTATCAGGAACACTTACATGATCGCTTGCCTGCGGCTGCTCTCCGCCCTCTGCCTCGCTGCCTTATTGGCCGCTTGCGCCAGCTCGCCCTCGTCCAGCCTTGGCGACCTCCCCCGGACCCCGGACGCCAGTATCGAGCAACTGCTCGAACAGGCCACTTCCGCCAAGACGCCAGAAAAGGCCGCGTTGTTGCGCCTGAGTGCGGCAGACCTGGCCTACCACCAGAACAACCCTGGCCGTTCGTCGCAGATTCTTGCGCAGGTGCCCCTGGATGTCCTGAAGCCGGCCGCGCAAGTATTTGCCAGCACCCTGGCTGCCGAATTGGCCATGGCGCGCAACCAGCCCAAGGCTGCGCTGGCGGCCCTGAACCACCCCAGCCTGCAAAGCCTGAAGGAGCTGCCGACAGACCAGCAGGTCCGCACCGGCACCGTGCATGCGCGCGCCTATGAAGCGGATGGCCAGACCCTGGCAGCCGCTCGCGAGCGTGTCGCCATGGCCCCGCTGCTGACAGGTGACGCCGCCAAGAGCAACCACGAAGCCATCTGGGCGTTGATTGCCGCGCTGCCGGCCGAACAACTGCAAGCCAGCGGCAACCCGACACTCGACGGCTGGATCAGCCTGGCCAAGGCCGTCAAAGGCGCCGGGACCCTGGAGCAGCAGCAAGCCGCTATCGATACCTGGCGCGCTCAGAACCCAGGCCACCCAGCGGCGGTGGATCTGCCAACCCCGCTGACCAAGCTCAAGGAACTGGCCAGCCAGCCCCTGAGCAAAATCGCCCTGCTGCTGCCGCAGGAAGGTCCGCTGGCCTCGGTCGGCAAGGCACTGCGCGAAGGCTTCATGGCCGCGCACTACCAGGCTGAACAAGCCGGACAGAAGCCGCCAGTCATCGAGTTCTATGACAGTTCGCGCTTGAGCTCCATCGACGACTTCTACGCCAAGGCCCAGGCCGCCGGCGTACAACTGGTGGTCGGCCCGCTGGAAAAACCGCTGGTCAAACAACTGGCCGCGCGCCCGCAACTGCCGATTACCACCCTGGCGTTGAACTACAGCGAAGTCGATCAAAACCCGCCGCAACTGTTCCAGTTCGGCCTGGCAGCTGAAGACGAAGCCCGCGAAGTCTCGCGCCGCGCCCGCGCCGACGGCTTGCATCGCGCCGCCGCCATGGTGCCCCGTGGCGAATGGGGTGAACGTGTCTACAAGGCCTTCCGTCAGGACTGGGAAGCCAATGGCGGCACCGTCGTCGGCGTCGAGTATGTCGATCAGCCGGTCGCCCTCGCCCAACAGATTGCCGACCTGTTCCAACTGCGTAAAAGCGAAGGCCGCGCCAAGAGCCTGCAAAGCACCGTCGGCACCGACGTAGCGGCGCAGCCTTCGCGCCGTCAGGACATCGAGTTCATCTTCCTGGCCGTGACACCGCAACTGGCCCAGCAGATCAAGCCAACCCTGAACTTCCAGTACGCCGGTGATGTGCCGGTGTATGCGACGTCCCACGTGTTCAGCGCCAGTGGCGACAAAAACCAGTACCTGGACATGACTAACGTGATGTTCTGCGAAACCCCTTGGTTGCTCAACACCACTGACCCACTGCGCAACCAGGTTGCCGCGCAATGGCCACAGGCCAATGGCAGCCTCGGCCGCCTGTATGCGATGGGCGTGGACGCCTACCGCCTGGCACCGCGCCTGGGCCAACTCAAGGCACTGCCGGACACGCGCGTTGACGGTCTCTCGGGCAACCTGGGCATCAGCGCCAACCAGCGCGTTGACCGCCAGATGCCGTGGGCGAAGTTCGTCGGCGGCGATATCCAGCGCCTGCCGGACACCCCGCGCTGATGCCCGAGCGGTCCAGCGCACAAAGCGGCAAGGACGCCGAACTGCAAGCTCTCGAGTATCTTCAACAACGGGGTCTGCGCCTTCTGGCGCAGAACTGGTTGTGTAAACGCGGTGAGCTTGATCTGGTCATGCTTGACGGCGATACAGTAGTATTCGTCGAAGTCCGCTACAGAAAACACGCACAATGGGGTGGCGCGCTCGCCAGTATCGACGGGCGCAAGCGTCAGAAGCTGATACTCGCTGCGCAGTTTTTCCTGCAAAAAGAGCATCGCTGGGCTGACTATCCCTGCCGTTTCGATGTGGTTGCCATAGAAAGCACACCGTCTGGTCCTGCTGATCCGAACTGGCTCAAAGATGCCTTCGACAGCTGATTCACCGGACATCTTCACCACACACTTTTGCTCTTTGCTTTGCGGGCTGCACATTCCTGTGCCACACAGCCGCGCTACTTAAGGTCACACAGATGGACATGCAATCCCGAATTCGCCAGCTTTTCCAGGCCAGCATCGACACCAAGCAACAGGCGATGGACGTACTTGCACCGCACATCGAGCAAGCCAGTCAGGTCATGGTCAATGCCTTGCTCAACGAGGGCAAAATGCTTTCGTGCGGCAACGGCGGTTCGGCCGGTGATGCCCAGCATTTTTCCTCCGAGCTGCTCAACCGCTTCGAGCGCGAGCGCCCGAGCCTGCCGGCCATTGCCTTGACGACCGACACCTCGACGATCACCTCGATCGCCAATGACTACAGCTACAACGAAATCTTCTCCAAGCAGATCCGTGCCCTTGGCCAGCCGGGTGATGTGTTGCTGGCGATTTCCACCAGCGGCAACTCGGCAAACATTATTCAAGCGATCCAGGCCGCACATGATCGCGAAATGATTGTCGTAGCATTGACCGGACGCGATGGCGGCGGCATGGCCTCGCTGCTGTTGCCTGAAGACGTGGAGATCCGCGTCCCGGCCAATGTCACTGCACGCATTCAAGAAGTCCACCTGCTGGCGATCCACTGCCTGTGCGATTTGATCGACAGCCAACTGTTCGGGAGTGAAGAATGACCGTTAACCGCATCAGCCTTTTGGCCATTACGCTGTGCCTCGCCATCAGCGGCTGCAGCACGGCAATCACTGCGACACGTGACACACCCATCCAGGACGACAAGGGCACACGCACCTTCGGCAGCAAGATTGACGACTCGTTGATCGAAACCAAAGTTGAAGTGAACGTCGCCAAGGCCGCCACCGACCTGGGCAATGGTGCGTCGCGCATTGTCGTGACCAGCTTCAACGGCGTGGTGTTGCTCGCCGGCCAAACCCCGCGTGCCGACCTCAAGGCGCAGGCTGAACAAGCGGCCTCCAGCGTGCAACGGGTGAAAAAGGTTCACAACGAACTGCAAGTCATGGACCCGATCACGCTGCTGGCCATCAGCAACGATGCCCTGCTGACCACCAAGATCAAGGCGCAGATGCTGACCGACAACGCGATCCCTGGCTCGCGCATCAAGATCGTCACCGACAACGGCATCGTCTACATGATGGGCCTGCTCACCCAGGCGGAAGCCACCCGTGCGGCCAACCTGGTACAGGGTGTGTCCGGCGTGCAGAAAATCGTGAAAGTGTTCGAATACATCGACTGATGTAAACGACAGCCACAAAAAAAGGGCGCCGTGCATTGATTGCACGGCGCCCTTTTTTGTGGCCGGTGTTTACTGGTACTGCTGGTATGGGTTGCCCTGGAACTGGTTGTTCTGCTGTGGCGCCTGTTGCTGTTGCTGCTGTTGCCCAGGCTGACCGTATTGCTGACCCGGAATCGGGCCGAGGTTGACCTCTACGCGACGGTTCTGGGCACGGCCATTCACATCGGCGTTGCTGGCAATCGGGTTATCCGGGCCGGCACCGCGTGCACTCAGGTTGGTCGGGCTGACACCTTGGGAGGTCAGGTAGTTGGCCACGCTTTGCGCACGACGCTGGGACAGGTCCATGTTCAACTGGCGGCTGCCGGTGCTGTCGGTGTAGCCGACGATCTGGATAGTGTTCTGGTTGAACTGCTTGAGCGAGTTGGCCAGGTTGTTCAGCGGCGTGTAGAAACTGCCGGCAATATCCGCCGAGTTGGTAGCAAAGGTGATGTTACCCGGCATGATCAGCTTGATCTGGTCGCCCTGGCGCTGAACTTCAACCCCGGTATTGGCCATGCTGGCCCGCAGTTTCTTTTCCTGCTGGTCGGCGTAGTAGCCATAGCCCGCACCACCCAGGCCCGCAACGGCAGCACCAATCAGGGCGCCCTTGCCACGGTTATTGTGGTCGATCGCAGCACCGGCCAGACCACCGGCCAATGCAGCCAGGCCACCGTACTTGGCCGTGTTGCTGATGCCCGATGAGCCGTTTGCCTGTCCTTGGCTTCCATCATAAGGGTTAGGAGACGCACAGCCGGACAACAAGGCAACAGCCGTGGCAACGACAAGCAGACGACGCGAAGTGAACATGAAGAAAGCTCCTACTTTTGCATTCTGTGATGCAGAGGACATTGGCAATAGACCTGTGCCGAGTTTGGAACACGACAAACGGTAAAAATTCCATGCCCGGCAGGCCCGCGCTCTACAACCGATGAGCACTCTAAAACCCTAGCAGAGACTTCCTGAACGGGAATTGTCATTTTCTTTATAGGGATCGTCGAACGGTTGCCACTTGGTATCCGCGAAGATACCTAAGCCCTTACGAACGGGTTCTCACGCATTTCATCCCCAAGACGCGTGTCCGGCCCATGCCCCGTCACGACGGTTGCGCCCTCATCCAGGGTATACAAACGCTGCTTGATCGAACGCACGATGGTCGCCTGGTCCCCGCCCCACAGATCCGTACGCCCCACGCCGCGCTTGAACAAGGTGTCTCCGGCAATCAATAACCTGGCATCGGCAAACCAAAAGCTCATCGAGCCCGGTGTGTGACCCGGCGTATGCAGCGCCACCCCGCAACCGCAGGCCAACTCCTCGTCATCTTCCAGCCAGCGATCCGGCGGCGGCACCGGCGTGTAGGGCACGCGGAACATCTGGCACTGCATTTCCAGGTTGTCCCAGAGGAATTGGTCCTCCTTGTGCAAATGCAGGGTCGCACCGGTTTTCTCTTTCAACTGGCCGGACGCCAGGAAGTGATCGAGGTGCGCATGGGTATGGATGATGCTCACCACCTTCAAGCCCAGCGCGTCGAGGCGTGCCAGGATCAGCTCGTGATTACCGCCCGGGTCGACCACGATGGCTTTTTTGGTGATCGGGTCGCCGATAATGGTGCAGTTGCACTGCAACGGGCCAACGGGGAAGGTTTCGCGGATCAGTGCGGCTTTTTCGATATTCATGGGCGTTCCTGCAAACTCTATGGCACATTCCAGTCGCAGTATGGTTGACCTTGCCCTTGATCAGGAAGGGATCAAGCTTGGGATGCTTCAGCTGCTAATCTACTCAGGCGCCATCAAACCCGTAGCACGTCCAACACCGCAGCGTCGCGTCTGGAGCGAGACTTATGGCGAATCACCGGGTCATCTGCGAACACTGCGACTGTGTGTATGAAAAGGTCACGCTCGCCAAACATCAAAAAGCCCTGTGCACACGCTGCGCCGGCGTATTGCAGCGCTACAACGGGTTGTCAGTGCAACAGCGACTCGCGCTGACCGTCACGGCGGCAGTATTGTGGACCTTCGCCAACTTTTACCCGGTGATGAGCATCAGCCTGCAAGGCTTGAAAAACAGCGCGACCCTGTGGGATTCGGTGGTTGCATTGAGCCTGGGGCCGATCACCTTTATTGCGTTGGTGGCGGCGATCTCCATGATCATCGCGCCGGTTTTTCAACTGCTGTTGCTGATCTGGGTCTTGAGTTTCGCCTTGTCCGGCAAGCGCTCACCGGCGTTCAAATTGTGCATGCGCTGGCTGGAAGCGCTCAGGCCGTGGAGCATGCTGGAAGTCTGCTTGCTGGGCTCGATGGTGGCCGTGTTCAAACTGGCCGGGATGCTCGACGTGATACCCGGCACCGGCCTGTTTGCCCTTGCCGCCCTGGCCCTGTTGCTGATCCGCATCGCCGGGCGCGATGTGCGCGACTTGTGGGACACCGTATGAATTCGCCACCGACCGCCCGCGAGCTGAACCTGTGCCTATGCCACACCTGCGGCCAGTCGTGCGACATGCGCGACGAGCCCAGCGAGTGCGAGCGCTGCGGCGCGCCCCTGCACCGGCGCAAGATTCACTCACTGACGCGCACCTGGGCCTATATGCTCACGGCACTCGCGTTTTATATCCCGGCGAATTTGTTACCGGTGATGAACACGACGATGCTCGGCTCGGGGGCGGATAGCACCATCATGAGTGGCGTACTGGAGTTCTGGCAGCACGGCGCCTGGGACATTGCTCTGATCATTTTCATCGCCAGCATTGCAGTGCCGGGGATCAAGTTCGTGTCGTTGACGCTGCTGCTGGTCACCGTGCAGCGCAACAGCCTGTGGGCGCGCAAGGAACGCTCGAAGCTGTTTCGGTTTGTCGAGCTGATCGGCTACTGGTCGATGCTCGATGTGATTGTGGTTGCACTGGTGGCCGCACTGGTGAAGTTCCAGGCGTTGGGCACCATCGAGCCGCGCCTGGGCATCCTGTTCTTTGGCCTGGTGGTAGTCTTCACGATGCTGGCAGCCATGAGTTTTGATCCACGGCTGATCTGGGAAAACCCACACAATGAGGAGACCTCGGATGAGCTCACCCAACACTGACACGCCGGCCGGCTCACCCGCGATCAAGACACGACGTTTCAGCGTTTCGCTGGTGTGGATCGTGCCGATAGTGGCGGTGCTGGTGGGGATTTCGCTGGTGGTTCACAGCGTGCTGCAACAGGGACCGACCATCGTCCTCAATTTCAAGACCGGCAGCGGCTTGGTCGCCAACAAAACTGACGTCAAATATCGCAATGTGGTGATCGGCCAGGTCTCTGACGTGGCCTTGAGTGACGACCAGAAAAGCGTCAACGCCACGATCAAGCTGGCCAAGCAGGCGGAAAGCTTCACCCGAGAAGACTCAAAATTCTGGGTTGTCCGCCCGCGCATCGGCGCCGGTGGCGTGTCCGGCATCGACACCTTGCTGTCCGGCGACTACATCGGTGCCGATATCGGCCAGTCCGACACCCGCGCAAAACAGTTCAAAGGCCTGGAAAACCCGCCGCCCATCACCTATGGCGAACCGGGCAAACGTTTTACCCTGCATACCCAGGGCCTGGGTTCGCTGGATATCGGCTCGCCAGTGTATTACCGCAAAATTCCGGTCGGCCAGGTGGTGGCCTATGAGCTGGATGACGACGGCAAAGGCGTGAATATCGAAGTCTTCGTGCATGCGCCCAATGATGTGTATGTCACCGAAAACACGCGATTCTGGAACGCCAGTGGTATTGACCTGAGCGTCGGCGCCAATGGCTTCGCGCTTAAAACCGAGTCGCTGTCGTCAATGCTGGCTGGAGGCATCGCTTTCCAGGCGCCGCCCTACAGCCCCAACGACAAGCCGGCCGCTGAAGATCACGCCTATGAGCTGTTCGACGACCAGCAAAGCGCCCTCGCCCCGCCCAATGGCAAAGGGCAATATATGGCCTTGCGGTTTGATCAGGCCCTGCGCGGCCTGAAAGTCGGTGCACCGGTGGAGTTCCTCGGCGTCGAGTTCGGCAAAGTGGTGTCGATCAACCTGGATTACGATGCGAAGAAACGCAGCTTTCCGATCAATGTCGGCATCGTGATTTATCCGCAATTGCTCGGGGAAGCCAATACCAAGCTGCTCAAGGCCACCAATCATGACCCCAACGACGAAGCGGGCGGCGTTCGCTTGATCGGCACGTTTATCGAAAACGGCCTGCGTGCCCAGGCTCGCAGCGGCAACCTGCTGACTGGCCAGCTGTACATCGCCCTGGATTTCTTCCCGAAAGCCGAAAAAGTTGCGTTTGACCCGAACCTGCGCCCAATCAACATTCCGACCATTCCCGGCAACCTGGAACAACTGCAGGAAAAACTCGAAGGCATCGTCAACAAGCTCAACCAACTGCCCGTCGAGCGCATTGCGGGTAACCTCGACAGCAGCCTGGTCGAACTGCGCAAAGGGCTCGCCCAGTTCAACGCCAAAACCCTGCCCGGTGTACAGGCCACGCTGGGCGACGTGAGCAAGACGCTGCAATCGGCCAACTCGACCCTGGCCGACGACTCGCCGCAACGCGAACAACTGACCCAGACCCTGGATGAACTGGCGCGCATGTCGCGCTCCTTGCGCGAACTGTCGGACTACCTCGGCCGACATCCGGAGTCGCTGATTCGCGGTCGCCCCGACAACGCCGCGCCCCTGGACCTGCAAGGGCCACCGCGCAAATGAGCAATGGAGCCGCCATGACCCGTCCCTTGAAAATCACTCTGGTTACCGCGCTGGTGCTACTCGCGGCGTGTCGCAGTGAGCCGATTGCATTCCACACCCTGACGCCGGCGCACTGGAATAACGCCACTCAAGCGCAGGCGAGCGATATCCGCATTGAAAGCATCAGCGTGCCGCCACAGGTTGACCGGCCGCAGATCGTGATTCGTCAGGGTGACAGTGGCGTGGCGATTCTGGAAACCCAGTGGTGGGCCGCCAGCCTGGCCGATGAGCTGAAAAGTGCGCTGGTGGATCAACTGGCGAACAGTCATTCCCGGCAAGCCGTGTCGTTGCGCCTTGAGGTTCAACGTTTTGACTCGGTGCCCGGGCAGTACGCGTTGCTCGACGTGCGCTGGCGCCTGAGGCCAACCAGCGGCGGTGACCGCCCGCCGTTGAACTGCCGCACCACCTTGCAAACGCCCGCAGGCCCGAGCATCGACGACCTCGTGGCGGCGCACCAAAACAACGTCAAGCGCTTCGCCGCCCTGGTCAGCCAAGCGGTCGACACGTCACTGAAAGAGTGCCCGACCGTGCGGTAGTTTCAGGCCAGCAAGCCCATCGACTTGGCCCGCGCTACCGCTTGGGTGCGGCGCTCCACGCCCAACTTGCTGTTGATATGGCTGGCGTGGGTCTTCACCGTGTGCAGGGAGATGAACAACTGATTGCTGATTTCCTGGTTCGAGCAGCCCTGGGCAATCAGTTGCAGCACCGCCAGTTCGCGGGTGCTCAGCGTTTCGTGGTTGGGCGCCGCCGGCGCGTCAGCGACTGCCGGCAGCAGCGCCAACAGACTCTGGTTCAGCAAGCCATGGGGGTCTTTGCCCAGTTGCTCACGCATCCAGTCCGGGTAACGTTCCAGCAGGCGCTGGAACGGCTGCAACGCACCACCGGCGGCGGCTTCAAGGGCCTGAACCACTATGGCCCGCGCCTTGGCTTCCTGGCCGCATTCCAGCAGTAAATACGCCTGCTGGGTCAGGGCCATCAGGGCAATCATCTGGCGCCCACTGTTATGCGCCTGTTGCGCCAGGTCTTCGAGGCGTTCCAATGCGGCGGCGGGCTGATGCCGAGTAGCGTCCAGCGCGGCCTGTTGCAGCCCGATGTGTTGCGGCAGGTGTGGGTGAAACTCCGGGGCGGCGGCGGCGTGCTCGCCATTGTAGGTTTGGCCCAGCCGAGCCAGCCAGGCGTCGGCCAGGTCAGTGCGCCCCTGGGCCAGCCACAGCTCGCATTTGATCAGGGTGATCATCGCCAGGTAGTAGATCGGCGGCACGTCCCAGATATGCATCAAGCGCTCGGCTTCGGCGAGTTCGGCGAAGGCTTTCGGGAAATCGCCACGCCGCCCTTCAAAGCTGGCGATGACGCAATGCCCGATTAACACACTGATATCCCGGCAGGCGCGGGCTTCGCTCAAGCCGGCACGTAAGCGTGCAAGGCCGGCCTCGGGCTGGTAGCGCACCAGCAGCAAATAACCTTCGTAGAGCGATAACCGCGCACGCACGGCGTACAGGCGCTGGGGCGCCAGGCCATGCAAGCGCTGCAAGCCTTGGCGAACCTCATCCAGAGAACGCAGGATTTCGCCGCGCGCTTGTAAGACACGCGCCCGGTCGTAGTGGGCCAGGGCTTCAAACAGCGGGTTGCCGACGCGCTGGGCCAACTCCAGGGATTCGCGATTCAGGCCACGGGCGCGCCACAGATCAGCGTCGACGATGGCCAGGTTGGACAGGGTCGACAAACACATCAGGCGCTGGCCGTAACGCTTGTGCGGCAGGCTTTCCAACGCCTCGCTGCAATAGCGCTGGGTCAACTCGCGATCGCCTCGGCCGCGAGCGATGATCCCGCTCAGCGCCAACCATTGCGCCAGCATCGATTTTTGCGCAGTGGCCGACGGTGCCGGCAGGAACCGACTGAGATAGCCGGACAATTCTTCCGCCGCATCCAACTGACAGGCCAGCCCCAACGCCCAGCTGTAGAGCACGATCAACCGCGGCGTGCTGATCAGCAGGCTGTCGGGCAAGTCCATCTTCCAGCGCAGCAGCATGCCGACATTCTGTTCAGCCAGCAGTTGCTCCTCCGACAGGTTTTGCACCAGGTTCGCCGCCACATCCAGGTGGCCGGCGCGCAACGCCTGCTCCACCGCCTCATCAATCAAACCCTGGGCGTTGAACCAGCGGCAGGCCCGCAGGTGCAGGCTGGCAATCGGCAACGTGGCATTGCTGGCACGGCGGGTGCGCAGCAAGTCGGAAAACAGATGGTGATAACGATACCAGTGGCCCTGCTCGTCCAGCGGCACCAGAAACACTTGGTGGGCCTGCAAATACCCGAGGATTTCTGCGCTGTCATGGGCCTCACGCACGGCGTCGCACAACTCACTGCAGAAACGATCCTGAGGGGCGGTGTCGTACAAAAACGCTTGCACTTCAACCGGCAGACAGTCGATGACCTCTTCCAGCAAGTAATCGCGAATCAGCCCTTCGCCGCCGTGCAAGTGTTGCGGCAACACGGCCTCATTGCCGGCTTCGGAAATGGCCAGCAACCAGAAACGCAGGCCGGCCACCCAGCCCTCACTGCGACGAATCAAGTTATCCAGGGCCTCGCCGCGCAACGAGCTGCTGTGCCGATCCAACACAGCCAGCGACTCGTCATGGGTCAGGCGCAGGTCTTGTTCATGCAGTTCCAGCAGGTGCCGCGACAACCGCAGTCGCGCCAGATGCCAGTCCGGACGTTGGCGGCTGGTGACCATGACCAGCAGCCCATCGGGCAAATGGTTGAGGAAAAATTGCAGGCAGCGATCCAGCACCGGGCCCTGGGCCAGGTGGTAGTCATCCAGCACCAGCAATATCGGCGCGCGCGTGGAGAGGTGCAGCGTCAGCTCATCGAGCAAGCCATCGAGCCATTCTTCAAAGGCAAAGGGTTGGTGACGCTGGCGCATTTTCAGCAGGCCCAGGGACTGGGCGCCGAGCTGTGGGAAGTATTGTTGTAAACCGTCGAGCAGGCGCTCGAGGAAGCGGCCGGGGTCGTTATCCCGAGGGCTCAGGCCCAGCCACAGGCTTTGCCAATGGGCGGGCAGGCTCTGGCAGAACTCCACCGCTAACGAACTCTTGCCGAACCCGGCCGGGGCGCTGACCAGTAACAGTCGCCCTTCCAGCCCCGCGCTCAGCCGCTCGCACAGGCGCGGGCGCAGCACATAGCCGTCAGGCAACGGTGGCCTGTAGAAGCGCGCTTCCAGCGTCGGAATCACAGCGCTTGCAGGCCCTTGGATTCGGGACAGATCAGTCATCGCCGGGCTCTTGTAGAAGGCTGTTGTCGGCATTGCAGATGTCCGCAGACTAGCGGTAAAAGCGGCAGGTTTGTAGATCTTTGCAACATTTGCCTGAAAAAGAACTGCGACAAAAAATATCCCAGTCAGAACACCACGAACAAAAGTGGGAGGGGGCTTGCTCCCGATAAGGGTGTGTCAGTCACTCAATACATCGACTGATCCACCGCTATCGGGAGCAAGCCCCCTCCCACATTGTCGAGCGAGTGCGGCTTAGCGAACACCGTCCTGGCGCAAGGCCGCGGGGGTGAAGTCGCTGGTGGTGGCGGTGAAGCCGAAGTCATACGCCTGCTTCTCTTCGTTCTTCATGCCCAGCGCCAGGTAGCGGCCGGACTGCAGGTCGTAGAGGGTTTCCAGGGCGTACCACGGCACTTGCTTGTCGTAGTAGTTCTCGGCATGGGCTTCGGCGACGCGCCACAGTTGGCCACGGCCGTCGTAGTGGTCGATGACCGCTGCTTGCCAGGTGTCTTCGTCGATGAAGAAGTCACGTTTGGCGTAAATGTGGCGCTGGCCTTCCTTCAACGTCGCGACCACGTGCCAGACGCGACGCAGCTCGTAGCGAGCCAGGTCCTGGTTGATGTGGCCGGCCTTGATGATGTCGACATACTTGAGTTTCGGATCGTCGATCTTGTAGCTGTTGGAGGCGATGTAGATTTCTTTTTTGCCTTCCAGCTTCCAGTCGTAGCGGTCGGGTGCGCCGTTGTACATGTCGAGATTGTCCGAGGTACGCAGGCCATCGGCAGCGGTACCCGGCCCGTCATAGGACACTTGCGGTGCCCGGCGCACGCGGCGCTGGCCGGCGTTATAGACCCATGCCGAACGCGGTTCTTTCACCTGGTCGAGGGTTTCGTGCACCAGCAGCACACCACCGGCCAGACGCGCCGGTGCGGTCACTTGCTGCTTGAAGTAAAACAGCACGTTGCCCGGGTTTTTCGGGTCGTAGTCCTTCATCTTGTCGCGGAACACGAACTGATCGCGGAAGTACACCAGACTGAACGAACCGTTGGTTTGCGGGGTGGCCTGGGTGACCAGACGGGTCACGCTGCCGCCGCGATAACGGGTGATGTGGTTCCAGATAACCTCGACGCCGCTCTTGGGAATCGGGAACGGTACAGCGGTTTCGAAGTTTTCCAGGCCGTTGCCGCCCGACACCAGGTTGGTGTGGGTGGCGTTCTTCTTGATGGCGGCAAACACATCAGCCGGCACGGTAGCGCCGCGATGCGTCGGGTAGACCGGCATCTTGAAGGTGTCCGGGTAACGCTTGAACATCGCGTACTGCCCAGGCGCCAGCTTGTCTTTGTACTGCTCGACGTTCTGCGCGGTGATGGTGAACTGCGGTTGTTCGCTGGCATACGGGTTGGCCAGGAAACCACGGGCATCCACAGCGCCGGCATTGGTCGGCAGTGGCGACCATTTCGGAATGGTGCCGGCCGCGTTGCCGGCCATTTCGGCGCCCATCGGCGTCAGGGTCGTGCCCAGTTTGGCCGCCTCATCCGCCGAGACTGCCGCCATGACGCTACCCGCCATGATCGACAGCCCGAGCACACCCACCTGCAACAGACTTTTAGTTATTTTCATGTTCTGGTTCTTCCTGAATTACATGCATCTGAAAAGAGTGTGCTTAGAAGTTCACGCCGGCGCTCAGAGCGATGAAATCGCGATCATCCACCGTGGTGAATTTGCCACCAAAGAAGTTGGTGTAGTTCAGGCTGACGGTGTAGGTGTTCTGGTACTCGGCATCGACACCCAGGCTGACGGCCTTGCGACCCTCTTCAAAGTTGCCGCCAGGGCCTGGCGAGTAACCTTTGACGTCATGGGACCAGGCCACGTTGGGCTTGAGGTTCACACCGGCAAACACATCCGGGTATTCCCAGATTGCCCGGGCGCGGTAACCCCAGGACGTCGCAGTGGTGTAGCCGTCATTGTTGCAGTTGGTGTTCAGGCCGGACGCATTGGGCAGGCCGGCACCTTGAGCCGTCGAATTGTCGAGTGCGGTGCAGAAACCGCCAGGCAGGGTGCCGGGACCAAAGACTGGATCACGGCCATAACGTGCAACGTTTTTGCTCTCAAGGCCGCCCACATGGGTCACGCCGATTTCGCCCACGGTTGTCAGGCGGGTGGCGCCCATCACCTGGTCGAAGAAGTGCGTAAAGGTGGTCTGGAACTGGGTCACTTCCTTGCGGTTGTAACCGTGCAGGTCCTGGCCCGGCGTGCCCTTGAGCACCGAAGCATTGCCAAAGCCCGGAATCGGCGTGACGCCCGCATACAGAATATCGGTGGTGCTCAGCTGTACCGGCGCGTTTGGCCGGTAGCTCAATTCACCACTCCAGGCGGTGCCGGTAGGCAGCGTGGTGGAGAAGCTCAAGCCATAGAGGCGGATATCTTCCGGGTACTCAACGAAGTAATTCGAACTGCCCGCCACGATCAACGGACGCAATGCCGCCAATGGCCCCAGCGGACGGGTGTAGGCCGAGTTTGGCGCACCTGTCGCGCTGAAGATCGGCGCACGGCTGTGGTAGTTCATGAAATACGCGCCGAACTCAGTGTCCAGCGGCTCGAAGTTGTAGTGCATGGCCACGCCGAACTGGCCGCTGTCGCGTGCATCACGGTCACCGCCGCGACGCACCAGCACGCCTTCGTTGTTCACATCGACGCCAAGCGCGTTAAGGGTTGGCAAGGCCGCGCCAGGGATGGTGGAACGCTTGTTCAAGACCCGCAGGTTATTGCTGCAACCATCGGCAATCACGTCCGGCTGGGAGAAGAACGTACCGCAGTTATCCACCACGGTCTGGTCCCACTCCAACTGGTAGAACGCCTCTGCGGAGAGGTTGTCGGTCAGGGTCTGGGACACGTAGAACATGTTGACCGGAATCAGGCCTTCCTTGATCTCGGCGCCCGGACGGCGGAATGCAGAGACGTCGATCGGGTTGATCGAGTTGATACCGCCACCAATGAACGTACTTTCGCCCCAGCTCACGACCTGCTTGCCAAGACGCACGTTACCCGGCTGATCGGCGATGGTGTAGTTGTGGTAGACGAAGGCATCGAGAATCTGCCCGCCAGAGGACTTGGCGCCCTCTTTACGGTTGTCGTTGCTGACGTTCTTGAAGTCGAGGTCTTCGTTTTGCAGCGCGAAGTCGTACCAGTATTTGCCACGCACAAAGATGCCGGTATCGCCGTATTTCAACTCAAGGTCATGGATGCCCTTGAAGATCTTCGAGAAGGCATCACCCTTGTTGAAGTTCAGGTGGCCGTCATCGGAGGTTTGCGATAACCCCCTGCCACCGTTGTTGGCACCGATCAGGTCCTTGTTTCGACCTGCAGTCGACCAGCTTGCCCCCACCGACAGGGATGAGTCAAAGCTACCTTCGATTTCACCGATGTTGAAACTGACGCCGAATGCGGGCCCGGCGAGCGTAGAAGCGAGACTGACGGCCAGGGGCAGTCTTGCCCGGCGCCAGAACTGGTTTACTGAGGTCATCGACGCTACTCCATGTGCATTATTGTTATGGCAGTGAGTTCTTTCTTCTGGATGCTTGTAACGGCCGGAATACAACGATTCCAATGCCACACGGCAACCGGGCCCCCATGGCTCGAAGCACAACATCCTTGAAAAACTCTGGAAGGGACTATAGCCAGCGGGGGGTATCGCTTGATCCCTCTAAAGTGTGATTTGCATCACCGACCCGTCTGCCACAACCCTTTCGCCACGCCGACGAAGGCCGGCGAGGCAAGGATGGCTGAAAATCGATAAATCACAAGTGAAGGCGCGAGATAGAGCATTGCCGCGCCCGAACGGGCGCGGCGAGAGGCGTCAGAGAGTGGACAGGAACGTGCTGTTGTTGGCCTGCCATTCAATGATGTCGATGCGGATACGTTTTTTGTCGAGTTTCCCGACGCTGGTCTTGGGAATTTCAGTAACAACGGCGATCTGGCTAGGAATGGCCCACTTGCTCAAATGGCCCAGCTCGACGAAAGGCTTGAGGTGTTCCTTGAGCTCGCGGGCACCTATCACATGGCCATCACGCACCACCAGCAAGGCAAACGGACGCTCGCCCCATTGCGGGTCGGCGATGCCCACCACCGCTACTTCGCGTACCGCCGGGTGACGGCTGACCAGGTCTTCGAGGGCCAGGGACGAGATCCACTCGCCACCGGTCTTGATCACGTCCTTGATGCGGTCGCGAATATCGATCACGCCAAACGCATCCAGAGTGGCCACATCGCCAGTGTGCATCCAGCCGCCTTCCCACAGCTCGGCGCCCTTTTGCGGCTCGTTGTAATAGCCTTCGGTCAGCCAGGGCGCCCGCAGCACCAACTCGCCCTGGGACTCGCCATCGGCGGGCAGGAAGTTGCCGTCGCCGTCGATGATCGCCGCTTCTACCAACGGCCCGGGCACGCCGGCCTTGATGCGGTAGGTGGTGCGTTCGTCTTCGCTGCCGGCCATCAGCTCTTCGTTGAGATGGGCGCAAGACACCAGCGGCCCGGTTTCGGACATGCCGTACGCGGCGGTCAGTTGAATGCCTCGCGCTTTGGACGCTTCATACAGCGTGCGATTAAGCGCGCTGCCGCCGATGACAATTTTCCAACCGCCAAAGTCCACGTCCTGGGCAGCCTTGGCGTTAAGCACCATTTGCAGGATGGTCGGCACGCAGTGGGAGAAGGTGACCTTTTCCTTGCGCCACAACTCCACCAGGTATTCCGGGTCGTAGCGGCCGGGGTACACCTGCTTCAAGCCGAGCATGGTTGCCACATACGGCAAGCCCCAGGCGTGGACGTGGAACATCGGTGTGATCGGCATGTACACATCGTTGGTGCCCAGCAGGCGCACGCTGTCGACACTGCCCATGATGGTCGCCACGCCCATGGTGTGCAGCACCAACTGGCGGTGGGTGAAGTACACGCCCTTGGGGT
Source organism: Pseudomonas antarctica (assembly GCF_001647715.1). Lineage (NCBI taxonomy): Bacteria > Pseudomonadati > Pseudomonadota > Gammaproteobacteria > Pseudomonadales > Pseudomonadaceae > Pseudomonas > Pseudomonas antarctica. The sequence continues at coordinate 1,076,422 of NZ_CP015600.1, read as the reverse complement.
TGCCGGTGGTGCCTGTGGTGTAGAAGGTGGTGGCGACCGAATTTTCGTCGAAGTCCTGGAAGTCGTACTTGGGGCTCGCGGCCGCCAGCAGGGTTTCGTACTCGCCGACCAAATGGGGCAACTCGGCGGTTTTGGAATCGCCGTCGGTGAGCAGCAGGGTCTTGTCGACCGTGGTCAACTGGCCGGCAATGGCCTGGTAGAGCCCGACAAACTCACTGTTGACCAGCACAAAGCGGTCTTCGGCGTGGTTCATGGTGTAGAGGATTTGTTCCGGCGACAGGCGCACGTTGATCGTGTGGATCACCGCGCCGATCATCGGGATCGCGAACATGCATTCCAGGTAACGGTGGCTGTCCCAGTCCATCACGGCGACGGTGTCACCGGCCTTGACCCCGGCTTCGGTCAACACATTGGCCAGGCGGGCAACGCGTTCGATCAGGGTTGGGTAGGTGTAGCGCAGTTTGTCGCGGTAGATGATTTCCCGGGTCTTCTCGTAGCGCGCCCCGGACATCAACAGGCGTTTGATCAACAGCGGGTATTGGTAAGCGCCTTCGGCGGGCGGGATAACACGGGTCTGCAACATACGAATCCCTTATCTGACTGCACGGTCTTGGCTTGAAGACCTGCACTTTAGAGCGCTTATGTTTCAGCTAAATCAGCCAAAGGAATGATTTGCAGCGCTCAATGAATGCTAGCTTTACGCCATTAGTGGAGCATTGCTGAGATGAAATGTGGGCACTATCGGGGGATAACTATCTGCAAGCCTTATGGTTGTCACCGGGCTACGGAGTACATATCCGTTATAAGCGTCATGGCAGCTATGGGTTTCGCCCTTACGGCGACTCACTTTGGAAAAGCCCCAAAGTAAGCAAAGGGCTCTTGCCCCACCACTCGGCACCTCGCCTAGGCTCGGTGTGCCCTCACGCAGGCTTTGGACCGTGGGCCGCCGCCATGGGCCATCCTTGGCCCATCGCGGCTAACCCGGCGTCCTGCCGGGTCAGCCACGCTCCAAAGCCTGCGTTCGGCCAGCGTGGTTAACGGGGCGCCTAAGATCAACAGCAGATCAAGATCAAAAGCAGAGCACGGCGGCCTAGTAGCCGACCTGAGTGGTTAGATCAAAAGCAAAGCTGAGGCGGCCTTACAGCCGAGCTGATCTTGGAAACTGAACTCGGATAAATGTGGGAAGGGGCTCGCTCCCGATAGCAGTGTGTCAGTTGATGCATCTGGTGACTGACCCGCCGCATTCGCGAGCAAGCCCGCTCCCACATTTTGACCTCGGTGCATCAGGCAGAGGGTGTGCTGCTCTTCAGGCTGTACACCGTCAATGTGGGAGCTGGCTTGCCTGCGATGGCATCAACTGGATATGCCTGATGTACCGATGTGTCTGCATCGCAGCGGTTCGGCGGTCCGACAAGCCAGCTCCCACAGAAAAGCAGTTCTGCTTCTGATCTGCCTCTGCTGTGTTTTTGCCCTGCTTTCGCTTCTACCACTCAGGTCGGCTACCAGGCCGCCGTGCTCTGCTGTTGATCTGCTGTCGATCTTGATCTGACAGGCCCCGTTAACCACGATGGCCGAACGCAGGCTTGAATCCGTGGGTAACCCGGCAGGACGCCGGGTTAGCCGCGATGGGCCAGGGATGGCCCATGGCGGCGGCCCACGGATTCAAGCCGGAGTGCGGGCATACCGAGCCTGGGCGAGGTACCGAGTGGTGGGGCAAAGCGTTTTTTGGTTACTTTTTTAGGCGCTCGTTTGTAAAAAAGTGACCCGCCGTAAGGGCGGAACCAATAGCAGCCGTTACCGCAGCAACGGACATGCCCCCCATCTACCCCACCCGAAAAAAAACCCCACCTCATTTCATGCTGGTAAACGCAAGCTTCACACCAATAGCAATCAACACCGCCCCCATGGTCCGATCAAACCAGTGCCCCATACGCGCAAACCCAGCCCGCACGCGCTGCTGGCTGAACAACATGGCCACCAGGCAGAACCACACAGCCGTCGCCACGGCCAGGTACACCCCATAACCCGCCTGAATCGCCAGCGGCGTATGCGGATTAATCACCACGGTAAACAGCGACAGAAAGAACAGCGTGGCCTTGGGGTTCAAGCCATTGGTCACAAAACCTGCAGTAAACGCCCCACGCGCAGTGCGTTCGCCCACTTCACGGTGCAACTCGCCCTCGGCCACGGGCTTGGCCGGTTGCGCGCGCAACGCCTTGAAGCCGATGTACAGCAAGTACGCCGCCGCCGCCCATTTCAGCGCATTGAACAGCACGATCGACTGGGACACGATCAAGCCAATCCCGAGCAACGAGTAACCCACGTGCAGGAAAATCGCCGAACCAACACCCAGCGCGGTCCAGGTTCCGGCGCGACGGCCATGGGTCACACTCTCGCGCACCACCACGGCGAAATCCGGACCGGGACTGGCCACCGCCAACAAGTGAATCAAGGCTACGGTCAAAAACTCGGCGGCGTACATACTCACTCCAGTAAGTAACTGATTATTTCATCTGATAGGCTCGGGAGATTACGCCTTCGAACCCTGTCGCAAAAGGTACAGTTGATGACGAACAATCGCCGCGCCGTCTTCCTTGATCACCCGTCCCTGGACCTGGGGGACCTGGACCTCAGCGAATTGCGCAACAGCTTCAGCGACCTGCAGCTATACGCACACACCACGCCGCAAAACGTAGTCGAACGCTTGCAAGGCGCCCAGGTAGTCATCAGCAACAAGATCGCCCTGAACACCGAAACCCTGGAGGCCTGCCCCGAGCTAAAGCTGATCCTTGTATCGGCCACCGGCACTAACAACGTCGACCTCGCCGCCGCCCGCGCCCATGGCATTACCGTGAGCAACTGCCAGGGCTACGGCACGCCGTCGGTGGCGCAACACACGATCATGCTGTTGCTCAACCTGGCGACACGCTTGAACGACTACCAACGGGATGTCGCCGCAGGCAAGTGGCAAGAGGCCAAGCAGTTCTGTCTGCTGGACTACCCGATTGTCGAGTTGGAGGGCAAAACCCTTGGCCTGCTCGGCCATGGCGAACTGGGCAGCGCCGTGGCGCGACTGGCCGAGGCCTTTGGCATGCGCGTGGTGCTGGGCGCAATTCCCGGGCGCCCTGCCCGCGCCGACCGCGTGCCGCTGGATGAATTGCTCACGCAGGTCGATGCGCTCACGCTGCACTGCCCGCTCAATGAACACACCCGCGACTTTATCGGCGCCCGCGAACTGGCGCTGCTCAAACCCGGCGCGTTTATCGTCAATACGGCGCGCGGCGGCTTGATCAACGAACAGGCGCTGGCGGACGCTTTGCGCAGTGGCCATCTGGGTGGCGCGGCGACCGACGTACTGAGCGTGGAGCCACCGGTGCAGGGCAACCCGCTGCTGGCTGGCGACATTCCTCGGCTGATCGTCACCCCCCACAACGCCTGGGGCAGCCGCGAAGCGCGGCAACGAATCGTCGGCCAATTGGCCGAAAACGCTCGAGGCTTTTTCAGCGGCACCCCGCTGCGTGTCGTCAGTTGATAAACTGCGCCCCTTTTCAAGGAGCAGACCATGGATCCGCGCAGTGAAGTACTGCTTCGTCAGGCCGAACTTTTTCAAGGCAACCTGCTGCTGGTAGGGTTGCCCGCCGACGATTTGCTCGGCCGCCTGCCCAATGCTCACGGCTGGTGCTGGCATGCCGGTGACCAGGCCGCGCTCGACGCACGCTTCCCCGAGCGCAGCCTGTTCGGCGTGAACGTGCCCGAGCGCGCGTTTGATGCGGCGGTGATTTTCCTGCCCAAGTCCAAGGACCTCACCGACTACCTGCTCAACGCCGTGGCCGCGCGCCTGCCCGGCGCCGAGCTGTTTCTGGTCGGGGAGAAAAAAGGCGGTATCGAAAGCGCCGCCAAACAGATGACCCCTTTCGGCAAGCCACGCAAGCTCGATAACGCGCGGCATTGCCAGCTGTGGCAAGTCACCGTGGCCAACGCGCCCCAAGCGGTCGAGCTGGAAAGCCTGGCACAGGTGTTCGAGGTGCCACTGGCCGAGGGGCCGCTCAAGGTGGTGAGCCTGCCGGGCGTGTTCAGCCACGGTCGCCTGGATCGCGGCACCGAACTGTTGCTCGAGCATTTGGACAAACTGCCCAGCGGGCATTTGCTGGACTTCGGTTGCGGCGCGGGCGTGCTGGGGGCGGCGGTCAAACGTCGCTACCCGCACAACACCGTGACGATGCTGGACGTGGATGCATTCGCCGCTGCCAGCAGTCGCCTGACCCTGGCGGCCAATAGCCTGGAAGCCGAGGTGCTGACCGGTGACGGCATCGACGCCGCGCCGATGGGTTTGAACGCGATTTTGAGCAACCCACCGTTCCATGTCGGGGTGCACACGGATTATTTCGCCACCGAAAATCTGCTGCGAAAAGCCGCGAAACACCTGGCAAAAGGCGGCGAACTTCGCCTGGTGGCCAACAGCTTCCTCAAGTACCAACCGTTGATCGAAGAGCACTTGGGCATCTGTGCGATCAAGGCCGAGGGCAATGGTTTCCGCATCTACCGTGCCAAACGCGGCTGATGGCTTTTTGAAAAAGAAGGCTTGCCGAATGGGTTTTGCCTAGGCAGAATCCGCTCCGTCCTAGGGGAGTAGTCTCCCACGAGCGCCACGCTCGTCCGGCATACGTCAACATACTTGGTCAGCAGACCATGGCGTATGCGACCCAGGAGTCCGCACAGACGGACCGGGGTTTGACAAGACCTATGACACGCACACCTTACCCGGGGCGGGAAGGCTGTACGTGTCATAGCCGTGTCGACCCGCCCCTGGAAACCTACCTGATGCTGGATTCATTACTCGTTCCTACCGCAATCGTTGCCTTGGCCGAAATCGGCGACAAGACGCAGCTGCTCGCACTCATCCTGGCCGCACGCTTTCGCAAACCCTGGCCGATCATCGCCGGCATTGTCGCCGCGACCCTGGCCAACCATGCGGCCGCCGGTGCCGTGGGGGCCTGGTTCGGCAGTTTCTTCTCGGATGCGGTGTTGCACTGGATTCTCGCGGCGAGTTTCTGTGCCACCGCGCTGTGGACCCTGGTGCCGGACAAACTCGACGATGACGAAGCCAGTACCACACGCAAGTTCGGGCCGTTCCTGACCACGCTGATTGCGTTCTTCCTTGCGGAAATCGGTGACAAGACGCAGATCGCCACGGTGATGCTGGCGGCGCAGTATCCGGAGTTGTGGCTGGTGATTATCGGCACCACCCTGGGCATGCTGATTGCGAACGTGCCGGTGGTCTTGGCGGGGAATTTTGCGGCGGAGAAACTGCCGCTGACGTTGATTCGTCGACTGGCGGCTACGGCGTTTTTCGTCCTGGCGGTGGTGGCGGTTTACAAGGCCATGCAAAGCAGCGGCTGGTTGTAAACCCAATCAAATGTGGGAGCGGGCTTGCTCGCGAAGGCGGCGGTCCAGTCAAAGATTTACCGACTGATACTGCGCATTCGCGAGCAAGCCCGCTCCCACATTTAGATCTTCACAAGCCTTGAAATATCAGGTTTTTTTGGCCTGTTGATAGAGCGGCATCACCTTCGGAATCGCCGCCTGCAACGAAGCGATCCGACTGTCGGAAGCCGGGTGCGTGCTCATGAACTCCGGTGGCGCGCCTTCCGAAGCCTTGGCCATCTTGTTCCACAACGTGATGGCCGCGTTTGGGTTGTAGCCAGCCCGGGCCGAAAGCTCCAGCCCGATCAGGTCCGCTTCGTTTTCGTTGGCGCGGCTGTTCGGCAAGGTCATGCCGTAGTTTGCAACCGTATCGGCTAAAGCCAGGCTGTCCTGGCCCAACCCGAACAAGGCACCAGCGCCCTGCTTGGCCATTTGGATGCCGTAGGCCTTGGACATGGCTTCACGCCCGTGTTCGCGCAACGCGTGGGCGATTTCATGGCCCATCACCGCAGCCAACTCGTCATCGGTAAGCTTGAGGTTGTCGATCAACGCGCTGTACACAAAAATCTTGCCGCCAGGCCCGCAGTTGGCGTTCATCTCATCGCTTTTGATCAGGTTCACTTCCCACTTCCACTGCGCCGCATCCGGGCGGAAGGTCGGTGCCTGGGCGATCAGACGATTGGCAATCGCCTGCACGCGCTTGGCGTTGGCGCTGGTTTTGTCCAGCATGCCTTTACCACTCGCCTCCCCCAGCGTCTGCTGATAGGACTGGGCGTACATCTGGTCGACTTCCTGGCTCGATAGCATGCTGAACATGTACTGCTTGCGCTCTACCCCGACGGCACCGCCGTTGGTGGTGTTTACCGACTGGCAACCAGCCAGCAGCATCGCTGCACTGAGTACGCTTACCGCCAATGACTTCTTCATCAACACTCTCCCTGGAAACCTGGCGCGTATCGTAGGCGGTCGTGTGTATCTGCGCCAGATACACAAGACGTGTAACCACCAACTTTCAGATACATCCCACACGCCTACAGCGGAGGCGGGTCATCCCGTTCAAGGTTTAGCGGTTTGCGGTGGTGTTGAGGCCGGTGAATCCAACCTGCAACCACAAGGCTTAAGCCGGCGTCAGGCACTCGGGCCCATTCAACTTCGGGTCATTCACCATGTTGGCCAGGACCCGCTCGCGCAATGCGACGGGCTCGCAGGCCAGCAAGCCTTGCAACACATGCAAGGGGGTCTCTGGATTCAACCAGGCCTCCTGCCCCGCCGCGTCGAGAATCAACGGCCGCCGCTGACTCTGCGCGGCCTGGGTGACCACTGCCGTGCTCAGCCACACCTGCTCCTGCACCGGATACGCCTCCCAGATGGCCGCAAAAAACAGCGTCGAGCCTTCACCCGGCGTCAGCCAGTAAGGACGCTTGCGTTGGGTGCCACGCCATTCGTAAAAACCATTGGCCGGCAGCAGGCAACGGCGCTGGCGAAAGGCTTCGCGAAACATCGGTTGCTCCGCCAGGGTTTCGGCGCGGGCATGGGCCGGAGTGCGGGAAAGGTCGGTCAGCCACGGCGGCGTGAGCCCCCAGCGGGCACGCGCAAGGGTGCGCTGGCCTTCGCTCTGGCGCTGGATCAGCACCGAATCATTCGGGGAGATATTCCACTGGGCCTTTTGATCCGAGGGGAATCCCGGTAAGGCAGCGAAGGCAGGGTTCCAGCGAAACAGGGCATAACGTCCACACATGGGGTAACACGACTCTTGGGTAAACCGACCGACAGCCTAACAGACCAATACGTCGGGGAAGCTGTCGGGTTCATCGCCGGGCAAGGGCTGCGCACCGATGTAAGCGGTAATCAGCTCGCGGGCGTAGGCGGCCTGGTCGTTATCTACTTCCAGACCCAGCAGGCCGAAAATCGGCAGTTCGCCGGTACCGCCGAGCAAATGGCGCCCCACCAGGTGCGCCTCGATGCCCTCGCTGGCGAGCATTTGTTGCAGCAGCTCGCCTTCCATCAGGTTTTCCGGCTCATAAATTCGCTGCATGGGCGTACCTGTTATTCGTTTTCGCTGCGCACGTTCAGCATCCACTCGTCACCGTGTACCTGGAGCTCGAACGTAATCGGCCGGCAGCACACAGGGCAGTCTTCTATATATTCCTGATCGCCCGCCGACAGGTCCAGCAACGCTGTGACCACCTCTCCACAATAAGGACATTCGTACGACTCCTCTTCCATCGCGGTCTCCCAGGTGACTTGTGCGTATAATCGCCGGTCTATTTACAGGGCTATTCACGGCAGAGCCAATATTGCGGCCGCACCCTGATATTTCCTTTACTAACACTAGCCGTTTCTAACAAGAGAGCATGATGGGCGAATTCGATACCATCCGACCTTACAACGACAGCGAAGTCCCGGCAGTGCTGGCACGTCTGTTCAGTGACAAGGCCTTTCTGGACATCCTGACCCACTTCCGCTTCCCGCGCTTTGCCGGCGCCCTGGGCTGGCTGCTCAAGCCGATGATCGCCCGCAAGCTGCGCCGTGAATTCGCCGGCGTCACCACCGTGGCCACGCTGCAGGACAAAGTCGAGTATTACGTCGATCACACCATTGATCGCGCGACCGACGGCGTAACCTACACCGGCGTCGAGCAACTCAAGTCGGGCACCGCTTATCTGTTTTTGGCCAACCACCGCGATATCGTGATGGACCCGGCCTTCGTCAACTATGCCGTGTACCACGCCGGCCTGCCAACGCCACGCATCGCCATCGGCGACAACCTGCTGCAAAAGCCGTTTGTCAGCGACCTGATGCGCCTGAACAAGAGTTTTATCGTGCACCGCTCGATCACCGGGCGAAAGGAAAAGATGGCGGCCTACCAACTGCTGTCGGCCTACATCAACCATTCGATCCGCAACGACTGCCAGTCGATCTGGATCGCCCAGGCCGAAGGCCGTGCCAAGGATGGGGATGATCGCACCGAGTCAGCGATCCTCAAGATGTTCCATGTCAGCCGCAAAGACGAGCCGTTTGCCGAGGTGATCCAGTCGTTGAACCTGACGCCGGTGTCCATCAGCTATGAATACGACCCGTGTGACAGCGCCAAGGCGCGCGAGCTGTATATCCGCGCCACCACCGGCACCTACAGCAAGGCGCCGGGCGAAGACGACGTAAGCATTGCCCTCGGTATCACCGGCTACAAGGGTCGCGTGCACGTGAACTTTGCACCGCCTATCACCGAACGTTTTGAAGACACCAAGCTGCTGGCCGTGGAGATGGACCGGCAGATTCTTGGGGGTTATCGCTTGTTCCCGGTGCATTACCTGGCGTACGCACAGTGGAGCGATGCCGACCCGCAATTGCAGGTGCCAACCGCGGCCGAGGTATTCCCGGCCGATGAATTGGCGAAGGCGAAAGCGGAGTGGGAGCGACGCTTGAATGAATGCCCGGCTGAACACCGGCCGTTTCTGGTGGTGCAATATGCAACGCCGGTGCGCAACCAGTATCGGGTAAAGGCCGGTATTCCCCTGTAAACACCGAATCAAGAATGTGGGAGCCGGTTTGCTTGCGAATGCGCTGATTCAGTCAACGATGTATCGACTGACACGCCGCTTTCGCGGGCAAGCCCGCTCCCACATTTGGTTGTGCGGTGTTCTTAGAGGTGGGTGCTGAGCCAGGAAATGGCCAGCGCCAGCCCAAGGCAGGCGAACCCGACACGGTAGGCCAGACGATGCGCCCGTTCGGTGCGCACATCCAGAAACAACATCGGCAGGTCGATCGCGCGGTCTTCGCTTTTCGCGGTCAGGTCGGCCAGGGCGCGCTGCTCACGCAAGCGGGTAATGAACAGCAGCGCTGCACCCGGGCAGGCCACCAATAAAGCCACAGCATTGATCAGTAGTGCGGGCAGCGCCATCGCAAACCTCGGTCGACCAGTATCTTGGTATCTATTCAGATACAAACCTGAACGATAGTGGCCTCCTGCCCGAGTAATGCTCCGTCCCCATGTACCAGTAATGTATCCAGTAATTTACAGCGTCACCTGAACGTCACCTTAACAAGCCACTCTGTTGCCCTTCGACGCTTAGGAGCTTGTCATGCTGCATGCGCAAAACCAGGATCGGCTGTACCTGATCGCCCCAAACGAAGAGCAAGAAGCCCTGGTCGGCGGCTTGGCATTCAACGTCCAGGATCGCCACTGGCTGGTGTATTGCGCCCTCGGCGGGCACCAGCACGCCGACCTGCCGGAACTGGATCTGCTGACTGGCGTAAGTGTGTTGGACTTTTATGTCGAAACGGCTGCATAAAAGCGACAGGCGTAAAAAAACCGGGCTCATCGCTGAGCCCGGTTTTTTGTGAGGCGCTTGTCGGCGGTTACTGCGCGCTGAGCAATTGGCCGATGCTTGGGTCTTTAAACAAACGCGTCAGCGCGTCGCTCAACACGTCGCTGACCAGCTTGGTGTTGGTTTCCTGGTTCGGCGACATACCGAAGCGCTGATTCAGGGAAGCGCCGTAGCGGCCACTGTAGCGACGCGTACCGGCACTGACATCAGATTTGAACGTCGCGCCGATGGAGGCTTCCGTCACATACAGGCCTTCTTTAGGCGACTGGTATTTCAGCTCCGCCAAGGTAATGGTCAGTTGAGGAGCGCCCGGCGAGTTGGCCGGGGTGAAACCCAGCAGGCGCACGGCGGCTTCGGCCTGGGCTTGCAGCTTGGGCAGCACGTCCTGGCCGGTTACCGAAATAAGCGCAGTCTCAGGGTACAGGCCGCCACGGGAGCCCAGGGTTGGCGACGGACGACCATCCACTACACGCACCGACACCGGTTGGCCATGGCCTACAGGGGCCAGCTGCGCAGTGACTTTAGGTTGCGGGCTGAGTTGTTGCGGGCTGTTGGCGCAGCCAACCAGGGTCAAACTGGTCACAGTGATCAAACCGAACAGCAGGCGTTGCAACATACTCATTTCTCCAGGACTAGGTGCAAACAGACCGCCAGTATAACGGTGCACGCAGGTCACCCACCAGCCATCCTGAACGGCAGCTGAAGGCTTGCCGAAATTACAATTTCACATAAATTCGTCACTCCACTGTCATGGCACACTGGCAACCTTCGAGCATGTAACGTAACAGGTACAAAGCCATGCGCCTTCTCAAGTCATTGTTCATGTCACACCCCCGTCATCGCCACTATGCCCTGCTCGATGCCCACGGGCATTGCCTGGCGTTCAAGCAGTGCAGCCTGCCGCCTGTTGGCGAAGGTTGGGTGGAAGTGTCGGAGACGCATCTGGGCTGGATGCACCGCCCGCTACCGACAAGTGCCCGGGTCAGCCCACACGTTATGCACGCGCAACCCCAGCATGCGTTGGCCTCCTGACCGAGACACTAATAAAAGTCATAAAACACGCCCATTTCCTTGGCGTTCTTCGCTACAATCTCCCCCCGATTATAAGGACGTCTCCTGATCGGGCCTCGCAGCATCGTTAATGCCTCGGTATTAACCCCCAAATCGCCCACAGAGAGCCGCCCACACAGATCGAGTGAAGCTGGCGCGCTTGCTGTTTTCTTTGCAAACCACCCCTCTTTGCCGAATCTGCCAGAGCTGCCATTGCGCTCGGCCACTTGAGTTGTTTGCCCGTTTTGCCGCCTGTCGGCAGAGGTTTGCGGGCCAGGTGCCAGGCTGGGGCAGCCCTTTTTTGAGGTTCACGTCTTCAAAAGAGCGTGAAAAAACGGGTTTTCACAACTTCACAAGAGTGTGGCGAGCAAATGAATAGTTTGGCGTTTGTACAAGCACCATCAGCGTCTGGAACAGCCCAACCACACAGGACCGAGCACTCCTCAAACACCGGAGCTTGAGCCTGTCCGCTACGGATTGGTTGCACAAATCGCACGCTTTGACCATAAGTCGAATTGCCACAGGCGCCCATGAATGCGTTCATAGGCAGATTAGCCCGGCAGGAAGCGTGTGCTGAAGATGCAAAGAATTGCGAATCGGACATGGCGATCCTGGCCATGGGTAACCTGGGGCAACACGTGAACCGCCCCGTCACTCCTGGCAGCCATGCCGTCAATTTGGTGCTGCAGATTTTGGAGACGCGTTAAATGGCGCATAACGAAGCAGTCGACGTAGTACTGGTAGGGGCCGGCATCATGAGTGCCACCCTGGCCGTATTGCTCAAAGAGCTCGACCCCGGCCTCAAGCTGGAAGTCGTTGAGCTGATGGATTCGGGTGCCGCGGAGAGTTCCAACCCGTGGAACAACGCCGGTACCGGCCACGCTGGTCTGTGCGAGCTGAACTACACGCCGCAGGCAACCGACGGCTCTATCGATATCAAGAAAGCCGTGCACATCAACACCCAGTTCGAGGTGTCGAAGCAGTTCTGGGCGTACCTGACCAAAAAGGGCACCTTTGGCTCGTCCAAATCCTTTATCAGCCCAGTGCCGCACCTGAGCTTCGTGCAGGGTGAAAAAGGCGTTTCCTTCCTCAAGAAGCGCTTTGAAACCCTCAGCCAGCACCACGCGTTCTCGGACATGCACTACACCGAAGATCGCAATGAGATGGCCGAGTGGATGCCTTTGATGATGCCGGGCCGCCCACTCGACGAAAAAATCGCTGCCACCCGCGTCATGAATGGCACCGACGTCAACTTCGGCGCCCTGACCAACCAGTTGCTCAGCCACCTGAGCAGCTCGGCCGACGCCCAGGTCAAGTACAGCAAGCGCGTTACCGGCCTCAAGCGTAATGGCGCGGGCTGGACCGTCAGCATCAAGGACGTCAACAGCGGCAACAGCCGTGAAGTGGACGCCAAGTTCGTGTTCCTCGGCGCCGGTGGCGCGGCCCTGCCGCTGCTGCAAGCCTCTGGCATCGAAGAAAGCAAAGGCTTCGGTGGTTTCCCGGTCAGCGGTCAGTGGCTACGTTGCGACAACCCGGAAGTGGTCAAGCACCACCAGGCCAAGGTCTACAGCCAGGCCGCCGTGGGTTCGCCGCCAATGTCCGTGCCGCACCTGGACACCCGCGTGGTCGATGGCAAGAAATCCCTGCTGTTCGGACCCTACGCCGGTTTCACCACCAAGTTCCTCAAGCACGGCTCGTTCCTTGACCTGCCACTGTCGGTTCGCGCCGGCAACATCGGCCCGATGCTGGCCGTGGCCCGCGATAACATGGACCTGACCAAGTACCTGGTCAGCGAAGTCATGCAGTCCATGGAGCAACGCCTGGAATCCTTGCGCCGCTTCTACCCTGAGGCAAAAGCCGAAGACTGGCGCCTGGAAGTGGCCGGCCAACGGGTACAGATCATCAAGAAAGACCCGAAAAAAGGCGGCGTGCTGCAATTCGGCACCGAGCTGGTGGCGGCCAAAGACGGCTCGCTGGCAGCCCTGCTGGGCGCGTCCCCGGGCGCTTCGGTGACGGTGTCGATCATGCTCGAACTGATCGAGCGCTGCTTCCCGGCCAAGACTGCTGGTGAGTGGGCCGCCAAGCTGCACGAGATCTTCCCGGCCCGGGAAAAAGTGCTGGAGACGGATGCCGAGCTGTATCGCAAGATCAACACGCAGAACAACATCAGCCTGGAACTGGTTGAGCAAAGCAATGAGGCCGAAAGCTACGCTTGAGGCTTTAACGCAATAAAAAACGCCCCGCTCTGTGCATGAGAACGGGGCGTTTTTTTATGTCTCGGATAATCAGCCGCGAGCGTTTTCGATCAGCTCGATGTACTCGGCGGCGTTACGCTGATCCTTGATCAGGTCAACGAAGGTCTGGCCATGCTCATCCTTGCCGTCGAGGTCCAGGCCTGCTTCCTTGAAAAAGCCCAGGAACCGCGCAAAGTCATCGATACGCAGGCCACGGTAGGCCTTGATCAGTTTGTGCAGGGACGGTGAAGTCGCATCGACCGGTTCGAAGTCCAGGAACAACTTGATCTGGTCGTCGCCGATCTCGTCACCAATCACCTGTTTCTTATCTTTACGCATTACCGACTCCAGCCTGCAGACATTACACGGGAGAGGAAGTCTACCTGCCAGACACCCCCTTCGAAAACAACCAAGCACACCTGTGGGAACTGGCTTGCCTGCGATAGTGTTGCATCAGTGACAGTTGGGCCAACTGGCTCACCGCTATCGCAGGCAAGCCAGCTCCCACATTGATTGCATTCACATGACTGAACGCGTGTCGGCTGAATCATTTAGCGCGAACAGCGCCGGTGTGCAGGTCCGCCCAGATATGCCCGTTGGCGTAACTGAGGAACTGCACGTACACCGTGTCATTGCGCAGCAAGTCGACAATCACCCGGTACTGCGCCATCGGGTATGACAACGTCAGGGTTTTGCTGGTGTTATCGAACACTGGCTTTTTCAGGCTTTTGCTTTCGGCGTCAAAATTGAGCACCACCTGGCTGATGGTCGCGCCTTTGTTCAGGGACTTGCCCTTGAGGCGAATCATCAACGGCGAGGTCACCGGGATGGGCTGCTGCGTGGATTGCCGCTGGTTACCCACCACCACCGCGTACTCGGTGACTTGCAGCAGTTGCTGCTGGTCGGGGGTGTTGGCGCGCAGGGTAAGGTCATCCGGCGGCAGGAATTGGCTGTGCATCGGCGCGGGCGCCGCCGCCAGGGGCAGGCTGAGGGTCAACGCCAGGGCGGCGCAGGTGCGTATCAACAGGCTCATGGGCCGCTCCGTGAGAGATGGCCGAGCACTGTAGCTCAATCGAACTGGGCAAGCATCCAGCGTTGATACACGGCGACGCCGGCATCGCCTTCGCGCGGGGCCCAGTCAGCCGCCTCGCCCTCGCCCAGCGCTCGATACGGCCCGGCCTTGCATTCGAACATCACCGTATCGGGCTCCAGCACCACCAAGCCATGAAAGACGCCCGGTGGCAGGTCGACACCCGCACATTCGCCACCCGCCTGCATCACGCGCTTGGCGATCACCTCGCCGGTATCACTGAACACCAACAGGCCCAGGCTGCCCTTGAGCACCAGCAGGGTTTCCGCCTTGTCCGCGCTCAAGTGCCGATGAGGCGGCACATACGTCTCAGGTTGCAAGCCGACGGCCAGGCGATGACACGGCTCTTCCATCTGATGGAAGTTGTGGTGGTGCCGACCACGGGGGCTGGCGGCCGCTTTCTCGGCCAATTCGGTGAACAGCGTCTGATCAAGAAAGCGGACCACGGATTACATCCCTTTAACGGCGAAGATCCCATTGGCGTTACGCCAGTAGCCTTTGTAGTCCATGCCGTAACCGAAAATGTAGCGGTCGATGCACGGCAGGCCGACGTAATCGGCTTTCAGGTCCGGACGGGCCTTACGGTCGTGGTCTTTGTCGATCAGCACGGCGGTGTGCACTTTGCGTGCGCCGGCGTGTTTGCAGAAGTCGATGATTGCGCCCAGGGTGTGACCTTCATCGAGGATGTCGTCGATGATCAGCACGTCGCGATCAATGAACGAGACTTCCGGCTTGGCTTTCCAGAACAGGTCGCCGCCGGTGGTTTCGTTGCGATAACGGGTAGCGTGCAGGTAGGAAGCTTCCAACGGGAATTGCAGGTGGGTGAGCAATTTGCCGGCGAAGATCAGGCCGCCGTTCATCACACAGAACACCACCGGGTTGGTCTCGGCCATTTCGCGGGTGATGTGTGCGCCAACCTTGGCGATCGCTTCTTCGACTTGCGCTTCGGTGTACAGGCAGTCAGCCTCGCGCATGATTTGACGGATATGCTCGAGATCAGCGGACATGGCGCTCTCCAAGGGGGTGCTGTGGCAAGAAAAGCGGGCAAAGGTACGCATGTGAGGCGCAACGATCAAGCCTTAATGGACTAACGTACTAGATGTCTATAGGACAACACCCTCGGATAGATTAATCTAGGCCGGTTTTTTTGCCCGCCGCCGGAGCCTTTCCCATGCCCACTCGCGAGATCCGCCACCCGCTGATCCGACACAAACTCGGCCTTATGCGCCGCGCCGACATTAGCACGAAGAACTTCCGTGAGCTTGCTCAGGAAGTCGGAGCGCTGCTCACTTACGAAGCTACCAAAGATTTGCCTCTGGAAACCTACGAGATCCCCGGTTGGGCCGGTCCCGTCCAGGTCGAGAAAATCGCTGGTAAGAAAATCACCGTGGTGCCGATCCTGCGCGCCGGTATCGGCATGCTCGAAGGCGTACTCAGCCTGATCCCGGGCGCCAAAGTCAGCGCCGTCGGCGTGGCGCGTAATGAAGAAACCTTGCAGGCCCACACCTACCTGGAAAAACTCGTACCGGAAATCAACGAGCGCCTGGCGATGATCATCGACCCGATGCTCGCCACCGGCAGTTCCATGGTTGCCACCATCGACTTGCTGAAAAAAGCCGGTTGCAAGGACATCCGCGCCATGGTGCTGGTCGCCGCCCCCGAAGGCATCGCCGCCGTCGAGAAGGCCCACCCGGACGTGCAGATTTATACCGCGTCCATTGATGAGCGCCTGAACGAACACGGCTACATCATCCCAGGCCTGGGCGATGCCGGTGACAAGATCTTCGGCACCAAGCAGAAGGACGCTTGAGCATGCAGGATGAATTCAACGACCCGCTTTGGCGCCAGATCCTGTCTGGCGCACAAATGCTCTTCGTAGCATTTGGCGCGCTGGTGTTGATGCCGCTGATCACAGGTCTTGATCCAAACGTTGCACTGTTTACCGCCGGCCTTGGCACCTTGCTGTTTCAGGTAGTCACAGGGCGGCAGGTGCCCGTGTTCCTGGCGTCGAGCTTTGCGTTCATCACCCCGATCATTCTCGCCAAAGGCCAGTTCGGCCTCGCGGCGACCATGGGCGGCGTGATGGCGGCTGGTTTCGTTTATACGTTCCTGGGGCTGGCCGTGAAGGTCAAAGGCACCGGTTTTATCGACCGCCTGCTACCGCCCGTGGTGATCGGCCCGGTGATTATTTCCATCGGCCTGGCCATGGCGCCGATTGCCGCCAATATGGCGATGGGTAAAGCCGGTGATGGCAGTGAGCTGATCCATTACCAGACAGCGATGCTGATTTCGATGCCGGCGCTGCTCACCACCTTGATCGTGGCGGTATTCGGCAAAGGCATTTTCCGCCTGGTGCCGATCATCTCCGGTGTGCTGGTAGGTTTTGCCATGGCCTTCTACTTTGGCGTGGTCGACACGGCGAAAATCGCTGCTGCGCCGTGGTTCGCCCTGCCCCACTTCACCGCGCCGGAGTTCAACTGGCAGGCGATCCTGTTTATCGTCCCGGTGGCCCTGGCGCCGGCGATCGAACATATCGGTGGTGTGATTGCAGTGGGCAGCGTGACCGGTCGCGACTACCTGAAGAAGCCCGGCCTGCATCGCACCTTGCTCGGTGACGGCATTGCCACCACGGCTGCCGGGCTGTTTGGCGGCCCGCCGAACACCACGTACGCCGAAGTGACCGGCGCAGTGATGCTGACCAAGAACTACAACCCGAAAATCATGACCTGGGCGGCGGTGTTTGCCATCAGCCTGGCATTTATCGGCAAGTTCGGCGCACTGCTGCAGAGCATTCCAATACCGGTAATGGGCGGGATTCTGTGCCTGCTGTTCGGCTCGATTGCCGCGGTAGGCATGAACACGCTGATCCGCCACAAGATCGACCTTGGGGAAGCGCGCAATCTGGTGATTGTGTCGGTGACCCTGGTGTTCGGGATTGGCGGTGTGCTGGTCGGCACCGGCACCGGTCCGGATGATTTCGGCCTCAAGGGCATTGCCCTGTGTGCGGTGGTAGCCATTGCACTGAACCTGCTGCTGCCGGGCAATGATGGCTGGAAGAACAAGAAGCCGGATGAGCCGTTGCTGTAACCAACGCCGCAAAAACAATGTGGGAGGGGGCTTGCTCCCGATGACGGTAAATCAGTCAATTAGATGTCGACTGACACTCCGCCATCGGGAGCAAGCCCCCTCCCACATTTGCTTTCAGCGGATGTTAAAGCTCGCCAAGGCCATCAATCAGCGCCTGGTTCTGCTCCGGCGTACCGATGCTGATCCGCAGGAACTGGGCAATCCGCTCCTGCTTGAAGTGCCGCACAATCACGCCCTGCTCACGCAACTTCGCGGCCAAACCAGCGGCGTCGTGCCGTGAGTGGCGAGCAAAGATGAAATTGGCCGCCGACGGCAACACTTCAAAGCCTTTGGCTTGCAGTTGCGCGACCACCTGGTTACGGCTCTCGATCACCTGCTGGCAGGTCTTCTCGAAGTATTCACGGTCCTCGAATGCCGCCGCCGCACCAACAATCGCCAGCCGATCCAACGGATAGGAGTTGAAGCTGTTCTTGACCCGCTCCAGCGCCTCGATCAGGTCCGGGTGGCCCACCGCCAGGCCCACGCGCAAACCGGCCAGTGAGCGCGATTTGGACAGGGTCTGGGTCACCAGCAGGTTCGGATAGCGATCCACCAGGCTGATGGCCGTTTCGCCACCGAAGTCGATATAGGCCTCATCGACCACCACCACCGAATCCGGGCTGGCCTTGAGGATCTGTTCCACCGCATCCAGTGCCAGCACGCAGCCAGTCGGCGCGTTCGGGTTGGGGAAGATGATCCCGCCGTTAGGCCTGGCGTAGTCGGCAACACGAATCTGGAACTGCTCATCCAACGGGATCGGGTCAGACTTGATGCCATAAAGACCGCAGTAAACCGGATAAAAGCTGTAGCTGATATCCGGAAACAGCAGCGGCAGGTCGTGCTGGAACAGACCGTGGAAAATGTGCGCCAGGACTTCGTCGGAACCGTTACCGAGGAACACCTTGCCGGCATCAATCCCGTAATACTTGGCCACCGCCTGCTTGAGCAGGTCGCTGTTGGGGTCCGGGTACAGGCGCAAGTTGTCGTTCAACTCGGCCTGCATGGCTGCCAACGCCTTGGGGGACGGGCCGTACGGGTTTTCATTGGTATTGAGCTTGACCAGCTTGGTCAGCTTCGGCTGCTCGCCAGGTACGTAAGGCACGAGGTCCTTGACGAAAGGGCTCCAGAATTTGCTCATGTCTTAGTTCCCTTCTTCAAGGATGCGGTATTCGGCGCTGCGGGCGTGAGCGCTGAGGGATTCACCACGGGCCAGCACCGAGGCGGTCTTGCCCAGCTCGGATGCACCTTGTGGCGAGCAGAAGATGATCGACGAGCGCTTCTGGAAGTCATAGACCCCCAGCGGCGACGAGAAGCGCGCAGTGCCGGAAGTCGGCAGCACGTGGTTCGGGCCTGCACAGTAGTCGCCCAGGGCTTCGCTGGTGTGGCGCCCCATGAAGATCGCACCGGCGTGGCGAATCGACGGCAGCCAGGCTTGTGGGTCAGCCACGGACAACTCCAAGTGCTCCGGCGCAATGCGGTTGGCCACTTCGATGGCCTGCTCCATGTCACGCACCAGGATCAGCGCGCCACGCCCATTGATCGACTTCTCGATGATCTCGGCGCGTTCCATGGTCGGCAGCAGCTTGTTGATGCTGGCGGCGACCTTGTCGAGGAACTCGGCGTCGGGGCTGACCAGGATCGCCTGGGCGTCTTCATCGTGCTCGGCCTGAGAAAACAGGTCCATGGCGATCCAGTCCGGGTCGGTCTGGCCGTCACACACCACCAGGATTTCCGAGGGGCCTGCGATCATGTCGATACCGACCTGGCCAAATACGTGGCGCTTGGCGGTGGCCACGTAGATGTTGCCGGGACCGACCACTTTGTCGACCTTCGGCACGCTTTCGGTACCGTAGGCCAGCGCCGCAACGGCTTGAGCACCACCGATGGTGAACACGCGGTCAACGCCGGCGATGCAGGCTGCCGCCAGTACCAGCTCGTTGATTTCACCGCGCGGGGTCGGCACGACCATGACCACTTCGGTCACGCCCGCCACTTTGGCCGGGATTGCGTTCATCAGTACCGACGACGGGTACGAGGCTTTACCGCCCGGCACGTACAGGCCGGCGCGGTCCAGAGGCGTGACCTTTTGGCCCAGCACGGTGCCATCGGCCTCGGTGTAGCTCCAGGAATCCTGCTTCTGTTTTTCGTGGTAACTGCGCACCCGCGCCGCCGCGACTTCCAATGCTTCGCGCTGAGGCACAGTGATACGCGTCAGGGCCAGCTCGAGGCGTTCGCGGGGCAGGATCAGGTCCGACATCGACGCGACGTCGAGGCCGTCGAACTGGCGAGTGAAGTCCACCAGCGCCGCATCACCGCGCTCGCGCACGGCCTTGATGATGTCGAGCACTCGCACGTTGACCGAGTCGTCGGACACGCTTTCCCAGCTCAGCAGATGATCCAGATGATAGGCGAAATCCGGGTCGGCAGCGTTGAGTCGGGCAATTGCAGTGGACGTGGTCATAGCGAGGGCCTCATAGGATTGGCAAAAACTCAGGCGCCCGAAGGTGCGCTGACGTTCAATAACGAAGCGCGTTGGTACTGTGGTTGTGCCAGGCAAGGCGCGGGCGCTGGTAAGGGTTGTTTCCTTACCAAGTCCCGCAACGCAGCATGGCGCAACCACAGTGCCAACCCGCAGGGCCTTACCTCAAAAGGCTGACTGCTACGCGTCGCTAATTATTGAAAAAGAATCTTCTACTAACATAAGTTGCCTTTTGGGGTAAGGCGCGATTCGTTATTGAACGTCAGCGCGCCTTCCCAGCAGTCGATCCGCTTGGGCACCTGAGAATTCTGGCTATGAGGCGGATAGACGGGCGCGACCCAAGGCCGCGCAGGTGAGTCAACCGCGGTGTCGAGACTCCACTGCCTTGCGCAGGGTGTCGATCAACGCCTGGATACGGGCGTGTTGCATTTTCATCGAAGCTTTGTTGACGATCAGGCGAGAGCTGATGTCGGCAATGAAATCCTGAGGCTCAAGACCGTTGGCACGCAGCGTGTTGCCGGTGTCGACCACGTCGATAATCTTGTCGGCCAGGCCGATCAGCGGCGCCAGCTCCATCGAGCCGTAGAGCTTGATGATGTCGACCTGACGGCCTTGTTCTGCGTAGTAGCGCTTGGCGACGTTGACGAACTTGGTCGCCACGCGCAGGCGGCCCTTGGGCTCGACGTCACCGACACGGCCGGCGGTCATCAGCTTGCACAGGGCAATACGCAGGTCCAGCGGCTCGTAAAGGCCCTGGCCGCCGTATTCCATCAGCACGTCTTTGCCGGCGACGCCGAGGTCGGCCGCGCCATGTTCAACGTAGGTCGGCACGTCGGTAGCCCGCACGATCAGCAGGCGAACGTCGTCCTGGGTCGTGGGGATGATCAGCTTGCGGCTCTTGTCCGGATTCTCGGTCGGCACGATGCCGGCTTCAGCCAGAAGCGGCAAAGTGTCGTCAAGGATGCGGCCCTTGGACAGTGCGATGGTCAACATGGGAAACGTCAGTCCTTCATCAGGCTATTGCTGTCCGGTCGCAAACGGCGCCAGACACAGATCGAGGCCATTACAGCCTCGATTTGAAACAAATTCGGCCGGGATGCGCAAGCGTTAATGCGCGTACACACCCCGGGCGGGCGCTTCCCTGCGCCCGTGCAGCGGGAACTAGCCCGGTACGCGGCGGATCTTGGCGCCGAGCATCTGCAGCTTTTCTTCGATGCACTCGTAACCACGGTCTATGTGGTAGATGCGGTCGATGAGGGTGTCGCCGTCAGCGCACAACGCCGAGATCACCAGGCTGGCGGAAGCACGCAGGTCGGTCGCCATGACTGGCGCACCCTTGAGCTTCTCGATGCCAGTGACGATGGCGGTGTTGCCTTCGACCTGGATCTTGGCGCCCATGCGATGCAGTTCATACACGTGCATGAAGCGGTTTTCGAAGATGGTCTCGATCACGGCACCGGTGCCTTCGGCAATCGCGTTCAAGGAAATGAACTGCGCCTGCATGTCGGTCGGGAACGCCGGGTACGGAGCGGTACGCACGTTGACCGCTTTGGGCCGCTTGCCGTGCATGTTCAGCTCGATCCAGTCTTCGCCGGTGGTGATTTCTGCTCCGGCCTCACGCAGCTTTTCCAGGACCGCTTCCAGGATGGTCGGATCAGTGTCCTTGACCTTGACGCGACCACCGGTAACGGCAGCGGCAACCAGGTAGGTACCGGTCTCGATGCGATCAGGCATCACTTTGTAGGTGGCCGGATGCAGGCGTTTAACACCGTCGATGGTGATGGTGTCGGTGCCGGCGCCAGTGATGTTGGCACCCATGGCGATCAGGAAGTTGGCCAGGTCGACCACTTCCGGCTCGCGCGCGGCGTTTTGCAGCACGCTGCGGCCGTTGGCCAGGGCTGCCGCCATCATGATGTTCTCGGTACCGGTCACACTGACGGTATCAAAGAAGAAGTTGGCACCGCGCAGGCCGCCTTCCGGCGCCTTGGCCTTGATGTAGCCGCCTTCAACGTCGATGGTTGCACCCATGGCCTCAAGGCCACGAATGTGCAGGTCGACCGGACGCGAACCGATGGCGCAACCGCCAGGCAGTGCCACTTCAGCTTCACCGAAGCGCGCAACCATCGGGCCCAGTACCAGGATCGACGCACGCATGGTTTTCACCAATTCGTACGGAGCGATCAGGGTTTTGATGGTGCGCGGGTCGATTTCGACGCTGAGTTTCTCGTCAATCACAGGCTCAATGCCCATGCGACCGAACAGCTCGATCATGGTGGTGATGTCGTGCAGGTGCGGCAGGTTGGCCACAGTCACCGGGCCGTCGCACAGCAGGGTTGCTGCCAAAATCGGCAAGGCGGAGTTTTTCGCACCGGAAATGCGGATCTCGCCGTCAAGGCGGGCACCGCCGGTAATAATCAATTTATCCATAAGAATCTCGACGCCTTGGGGGCTCAGGTGCGCTCGGCCCAGGCCGCGCGGCTGAAAAATTTCATAGTGACCGCGTGAATGCTGCCATCGGTGATCCACGGGTTTAAATGGGCATAGATCTGCTGTTGACGCTTGACCGGGCTCAGTGCCGCCAGTTCATCGCTAATCACGTTCAGCTGGAAATTGCAGCCTTCGCCTTCAACTTCTACGTTCGTTTCCGGCAGCTTTCCTTCAAGGAAGCTTTTAACTTCTAGGGCCTGCATGCTCAACCTCTATCGGCGCCCAGTGCGCACGGGTCGCACATCATACAAAAAAGCCCCGCGCCTGCGAACCCCGCATAGCAGGACTCTGACGGGGGGCTTCTTTAATAATGTGTATTAAGGATGCGCCAACAGCTCGGTCAGACCGGAAACCTGCGCAATTTCACGCATGTCGTCGGGCAAGGCACGAATGCTGACCGGCTTCCTGGCCGCTTCGGCATCACGAATGAAACACAGCAACAACGACAGGCCGACGCTGCTGGACTTGGTCACCGCCGAGCAATCAAGCACCAGCGCAGGCGCCGCACTGGACTTGATCAGCGCCTGACCCTGCTTGCGCAGGTCAGGCCCGGAGCGGTAATCCAGCACGCCACTGAGGAACAACTCGCCGGCGTCGCCAAGACGAACAGCCGACTCGGTCATTGCGCAGGCTTCCCGGCAGCTTGTTTGTCGGTTTCTTCTTTAGCCTTGGCGACTTCACCGGCCCAACCATTGATGGTCTTGTCCAGGTTGTTGCCATTGCGCTGCATGGCGTCGGCGAACTGATCGCGGAACAGCTTGCCGATGTTGATACCGTTGATGATCACGTTACGCAGCTTCCACTCGCCGTTGACCTTCTCCAGCGTGTACTGCACAGGGTAGATGGCGCCGTTGTTGCCTTTGACGCTCATGTTAACGCTGGTGCGATCACCCGACTCATCCCCGGCTGGGGCGACGGTAATACCTTGATTGTTGTACTCCAGCAGGGCGTTGCCATAAAACTGGAACAGGCCCTTCTTGAAGTTTTCCTGGAATGTCTGCATTTGCGCAGGGGTAGCCTTGCGCGAATACTTGACCGTCATGATGCTGCGGGAAATGCCTTCGGCATCGACCACCGGACCAACAATGGTATTCAGCGCATCGTAAAACTTGGTCGGGTCTTGCTTGTACTGCTCTTTGTTGGCAGTCAGGTCAGCCAACATCTTGTTGGTCGTGTCCTGCACCAGATCGTGCGCAGAACCCGCCGCGTTGGCCATCAGCGGCAGCGCTGCAAGCAGCACCAGCAGGCCACGTCGCAAGGTAGAGATCATGAACAGATTCCTCATTTGGCGTCTTTATTGACCGTATTGAGCAGGAATTTACCGATCAGGTCTTCAAGCACCAACGACGACTGTGTGTCGTGGATTGTCGAACCATCCTTGAGCAGGGCTGTTTCCCCGCCCACGCTGACACCGATGTACTTCTCGCCCAGCAGACCCGCAGTGAGAATAGATGCAGTCGAGTCAGTCGGCAGATTATCTACCTTCTTGTCGACTTGCATGGTCACTCGGCCGGTGAAGCTGTCGCGATCCAGATCGATTGCCGTGACCTTGCCGATGGTTACACCGGCCATGGTCACTTTAGCTCTGACAGTCAAACCGGCAATATTATCGAAGTACGCGTAAAGTTTATAAGTGTCGGCGGTGGGGCTGGCCGAAAGACCGCTGACTCGCAGGGCCAGTAACAGTAAAGCCAGGATGCCAGCCAGCAAGAAAAGGCCGACACCGATTTCCACAGTGCGGTTTTGCATCAGAAATCTCCAAACATCAAGGCGGTCAAAATGAAGTCAAGGCCCAGTACCGCCAGCGAGGCGTACACAACGGTCTTGGTGGTGGCGCGACTGATCCCTTCTGAAGTGGGCTCACAGTCATAGCCTTGGAATACGGCGATCCAGGTCACTACAAAGGCGAAGACGATGCTCTTTATGATGCCGTTGAGCACGTCGCCGCTGAAGGTCACGCTGTTTTGCATGTTGCCCCAGTAAGAGCCGTCATAGACGCCCAACCAGTCAACCGCCACCCACGAACCGCCCCAGATGCCCACCACGCTGAAAATCATCGCCAGCAGTGGCAGGGAAATGAAGCCGGCCCACAGGCGCGGGGCAACAATGTACTTGAGCGGGTCCACGCCGATCATTTCCAGGCTGGACAACTGCTCGGTGGACTTCATGTTGCCGATTTCGGCAGTCAACGCGGAACCCGCGCGACCGGCAAACAGCAAGGCGGTGACCACCGGGCCCAGTTCGCGCAACAGCGTCAGGGCGACCATCTGCCCCACAGCTTGCTCCGAACCGTAGCTGGAGAGGATATTGAACCCCTGCAGTGCCAGCACCATGCCGATGAAAATCCCGGAAACCACGATGATCACCAGGGACATCACGCCTACTGAGTGCAGTTGCTTTAGCAGCAGGCCAAAGCCGCCACCAATGCCGCCGCGACCGAGCAACGCATGAAACAGGAAAATCGTCGAACGCCCCAGCACCTCGACCAAGTCGATACCGGAGCGACCGAAAAGGCGAACCTTCTCGATTAAAGATGTCTTGCGCATCAGCGCTTCCCCAGAAGATCTGAGCGGTAGTCCGCTGCCGGAAAATGAAAAGGCACCGGGCCATCGGGATCGCCGGTCATGAATTGGCGAATGCGCGGGTTGTCAGCGTTCATCAGTTCTTCAGGCGTGCCCTGCCCCAGCACCTGACCATCGCCGACTACATAAAGGTAGTCGGCGATGCTCGCGGTTTCGGCCAAGTCGTGCGATACCACGATACTGGTAATCCCCAACGCATCGTTGAGCAGGCGAATCAGGCGCACCAGCACGCCCATGGCGATCGGGTCCTGGCCCACGAAAGGCTCGTCATACATAAGGATCTGCGGATCGAGGGCGATGGCTCGCGCCAGCGCGACACGGCGCTTCATGCCACCGGACAACTCGTCAGGCATCAGGTCGATGGCACCGCGAAGGCCAACGGCCTGCAGTTTCAGCAACACGATGTCACGAATCATCTCTTCGGACAGCTGAGTGTGGACCCGCAGCGGAAACGCCACGTTTTCGAACACGTCGAGGTCGGTGAACAGTGCGCCGCTCTGGAACAGCACCCCCATGTGCTTGCGCGCATCGAACAGATCACTGCGCGACAATGTCGGCAGGTTCTGGCCGTTGACCCACACTTCGCCGGCGCTGGGACGCAATTGCATGCCCATCAGGCGCAACAGTGTGGTCTTGCCGCAACCGGAAGGCCCCATGATGCCCGTGACCTTGCCGCGGGGAATGCGAATATCGACGTTATTGAAGATGCTGCGCGTCCCGCGCTTGAAGGTAAGGCCCTTCAGCTCGACCGCGTAGGCGTTATCGGCACTCATCTAATCTCCTTGGGATGCAGCCTTTCACTCAGACACCATGCTTGCGACTTTCGTTTACAACGAATGCGCAATAATTAGGCAAATTGGCTGGGCGGACCGAACTGGCGGCGAACTATATCACTGCTGGTACAGAGCCCCCAAGGCCGGAACAGCGCTCGTTCAGATTCGGGACAGGGAAAAAACGCTGCTGAGCATGAAACTCAGGCACCTGCCGAATAAAGCCTGACGAACTAACGTGAGGGAATTGATCATTACCGCTATAATCGCCGCCTTTTCGTCAGGCTATACGATTTAAGACATGAGCCAATCCAGCGAGCTTATTCAATCCGCACAACGCACCATCCGCCTCGAGCTTGAAGCCGTAGAAGGTTTATTGGCCCATATCGACGCAGATTTCGTACGTGCATGCGAGATGATTCTGGCCAGCAAGGGCCGCGTTGTCGTGGTCGGCATGGGCAAATCCGGCCACGTCGGCAACAAAATCGCCGCCACCCTGGCAAGTACCGGGACCACGGCTTTTTTTGTGCACCCGGCCGAAGCCAGCCACGGCGACATGGGCATGATCACCAAGGATGACATCATCCTGGCACTGTCTAACTCCGGCACCACCAACGAAATCGTGACCCTGCTGCCGCTGATCAAGCGTCTGGGCATCAAAATGATCAGTCTCACCGGTAATCCGGAGTCAACGCTGGCCAAGGCTGCCGAAGTGAACCTGAATGTTCACGTGGCCCACGAGGCCTGCCCGCTGAACCTGGCGCCGACCTCCTCCACCACAGCCGCGTTGGTCATGGGCGATGCCCTGGCCGTGGCCCTGCTGGAAGCTCGCGGCTTTACCGCTGAGGACTTCGCGTTTTCGCACCCGGGCGGCGCCTTGGGTCGTCGACTGCTGCTTAAAGTGGAAAACGTCATGCATTCAGGCGACGAGTTGCCTCACGTGCAGCGCGGCACCTTGCTGAAGGACGCACTGATGGAAATGACCCGCAAAGGCCTGGGCATGACCGTGATCCTGGAGGCTGACGGGCGTTTGGCCGGGGTATTCACCGACGGTGACCTGCGCCGCACCCTGGACCGCACGATCGATATACACACCGCCACCATTGATGCAGTCATGACGCCACACGGCAAGACTGCACGCCCCGAGATGCTTGCAGCCGAAGCGCTGAAGATCATGGAAGACCACAAGATTGGCGCGCTGGTGGTGGTCAATAGCGACGACCGCCCGATTGGCGCCCTGAACATGCACGACTTGCTGCGTGCGGGAGTGATGTAAATGACCAGCAACCTGTTAGAACGCGGCAAAAACATCAAATTGGCGATTTTCGACGTTGATGGCGTACTGACCGATGGCCGCCTGTACTTTCTCGAAGATGGCAGCGAATTCAAGACCTTCAACACCCTCGACGGCCAGGGCATCAAAATGTTGATGGCTGCCGGTGTGCAAACAGCCATTATCAGTGGTCGAAAAACACCGGTTGTGGAACGCCGCGCACAAAACCTGGGGATTCCTTACCTGTATCAGGGCCGCGAGGATAAACTGGTGGTTCTGGACGAGCTTCTTGGCCAACTCAACCTAAGCTATGAGCAGGTTGCCTATCTGGGCGACGATCTGCCTGACCTGCCGGTCATTCGCCGGGTGGGCCTGGGCATGGCCGTCGCCAATGCGGCGGCGTTTGTTCGCGAACATGCCCATGGCATCACTACCGCACGTGGCGGTGAGGGTGCCGCCCGCGAGTTCTGCGAATTGATCCTGCGTGCCCAAGGCAGTCTTGAAGCGGCCCACGCCGCCTACCTATAGAGCGTTTTATGCTGAGCAAAAAGATTCGCAACTTCCTGCTATTCGGGGTCATCGCCGCGCTGTTCCTGGCGGTGGGCTACTGGAATATCAGCCCGGAGCGCTTTCTCGACAAGCCTGTAGCACAGGTTGACGAAGGCGCTGTCGACTATTACGCGACCAATGCCTACTCCGTGCAATTCCTGCCTGACGGCAAGGTGCAGTATGAGATGACTTCGGACAAGGTCGAGCATTTGAAGGCTTCGGAGGTCAGTTTGCTGACCAACCCGGACATGAACCTTTACCGCGGCACCGAGTTTCCGTGGCACGTCACCAGCAAGCGTGGCGAGGTCAACCCGGACGGTACCCAGGTGGAACTGATCGACTCGGTACGTGTTGCACGTACTGACGAGAAGAAGCGCGACACCATTATTACCAGCAGTCGCATGACCGTTTTCCCACAACAGCAATATGCGCAGACCGAGCAAGACGTTAGAATCGACGGCGCTGGCGGTGTATCGACTGGCAAGGGAATGAAAGCGTATTTGAAAGAAAGCAGGATACACCTGCTATCGAACGTAAGAGGACAGTATGAGGCTCGTTAAAACCCTCCCTATTTTGCTCGGTCTGGGCGCAGCACTGGGAAGCGTGAGCGCCTGGGCTCTGCCGAACGATAGCCAGCAACCGATCCACATCCAGGCTGACGACGCTCAGCTGGATGACAAGCAAGGTGTTGCGACCTACACAGGCGCCGTGATCATCACCCAAGGCTCGATGAAAATCACCGGCAACACGGTGACGCTCACGCGTACGCCGGCTGGCGACATTGATGTGGTGACGTCGGTGGGCAACCTGGCTTACTTCGAACAGAAGCAGGCGGCTACGGACCCGGCTCCGATCAAGGGCTATGGCAAGACCATCCAGTATCACGCCCAGCAGAATCGCATCATCCTGATCGACCAGGCCAGGGTTGTCAGCAGCGATGGCAACACCACCGACGGTGAAAAAATCACCTATGACACGGTGAAGCAGATCGCCCAGGCGGGTCGCGCTACCGGCTCGAAGATCGGCACTCCGAAGCCGCGCATCGACATGGTTATCCAGCCGAAGCAGAAAGAAGGCGCCGCCCAGCCTGCGCCCAAACCCGCTGCGAAGAAGGCGAACTAATGGCAACCCTGAAAGCCCAGCATCTGGCCAAGGCTTATAAAAGCCGTCAGGTCGTACGCGACGTCAGTTTATCGATAGACAGCGGCCAGATCGTTGGCTTGCTCGGCCCCAACGGCGCCGGCAAGACCACGTGCTTCTACATGATTGTTGGCCTGGTCCAGGCGGATCAGGGCCGTGTATTGATCGATGACCTGGACGTCAGCAACCAGCCGATGCACGGTCGTGCGCGCGCAGGTATCGGCTATCTTCCCCAAGAGGCGTCGATCTTCCGCAAACTGTCGGTAGCAGACAACATCATGGCGATCCTGGAGACCCGCAAGGAACTCGACCGTGACGGCCGCCGCAAAGAGCTGGAAAGCCTGCTGCAGGAATTCCACATCAACCACATTCGCGACAACCTTGGCATGAGCTTGTCCGGTGGTGAGCGTCGCCGTGTGGAAATCGCCCGTGCCCTGGCCACTGCGCCGAAATTCATCCTGCTGGATGAACCCTTCGCCGGCGTCGACCCGATCTCGGTCGGCGACATCAAGCAGATCATCCATCATCTCAAGGCCAAGGGTATCGGTGTATTGATCACCGACCACAACGTCCGTGAGACCCTCGATATCTGTGAAACGGCTTATATCGTCAACGATGGTCAGCTGATCGCCGAAGGCGACTCCGCCACCATCCTGGCCAACGAACTGGTCAAGGAAGTATACCTGGGCCACGAGTTCCGCCTGTAAGCACTGTGGTGTCTGGCCGTTCGCCAAAGCGCGCGGGAGTCAATAAAAACCTCCGGTTTTTTATTGTTACCGCGCTCTAGGCAAAGCCCCCGACATCAGGCATATAATTTGCTTATGTTTGGCGCTCACGCGCCCTGTCGTGGATGGCGCATTGCGCCGGCGAATAAGGTGTTAAGCCCCTGCCATGAAACCATCGCTAGTCCTGAGAATGGGCCAGCAGCTGACGATGACACCGCAGCTGCAACAGGCCATCCGCCTGCTCCAATTGTCGACCCTGGACCTGCAACAGGAAATCCAGGAGGCCCTGGAGTCCAATCCGATGCTCGAACGCCAGGAAGAAGGCGACGACTTCGATAATGCAGACCCGCTGGCCGACAACATCGAGCAAAAACCCAATTCCGACGTGCAGGAACCTTCCTATCAGGAAACCGCCCCTACGGTGGACAACCTTGAGGAAGGCGAATGGAACGAACGCATTCCCAACGAGCTTCCGGTAGACACCGCCTGGGAAGACGTTTACCAGACCAGCGCCAGCAGCCTGCCCAGCAATGATGATGACGAGTGGGATTTCACCACCCGCACCTCCGTCGGCGAGAGCTTGCAGAGCCATTTGCTGTGGCAATTGAACCTGGCGCCGATGTCCGACACCGATCGCCTGATCGCCGTGACCCTGATCGACTGCATCAATAACCAGGGTTATCTGGACGAGACTCTCGAAGAGATCCTTGAGGCTTTCGATCCGGAACTGGACATCGAACTGGACGAAATCGAAGCCGTCCTGCACCGCATCCAGCAGTTCGAGCCCGCCGGTATCGGCGCGCGCACGCTGAGTGAGTGCCTGTTGCTGCAACTGCGCCAACTGCCTGCCAAGACCCCGTGGCTCGCCGAAGCCCAGCGCCTGGTCACCGACTACATCGACCTGCTGGGCAGCCGCGACTACAGCCAGCTGATGCGCCGTATGAAGCTCAAGGAAGACGACCTGCGCCAGGTCATCGAGCTGGTGCAGAGCCTTAACCCTCGCCCGGGCTCGCAGATCGAGTCCAGCGAAGCCGAATATGTCGTTCCCGATGTGATCGTGCGCAAAGACAACGAACGTTGGCTGGTGGAGCTGAACCAGGAGTCGGTGCCTCGTCTGCGGGTCAACCCGCAATACGCAGGTTTTGTGCGCCGTGCCGATACCAGCGCCGATAACACCTTCATGCGCAACCAGTTGCAGGAAGCGCGCTGGTTCATCAAGAGCCTGCAAAGCCGCAACGAAACCCTGATGAAAGTGGCCACTCAGATCGTCGAGCATCAACGCGGCTTCCTGGAATACGGCGACGAGGCCATGAAACCCCTGGTCCTGCACGATATCGCCGAAGCGGTAGGCATGCATGAATCGACAATTTCCAGGGTGACCACACAGAAATTCATGCATACCCCACGGGGTATTTATGAGCTGAAATACTTTTTCTCCAGCCACGTAAGCACCTCCGAAGGCGGCGAATGCTCGTCCACGGCGATCCGCGCGATCATCAAAAAACTGGTTGCCGCGGAAAATCAGAAAAAGCCGTTGAGTGACAGCAAGATCGCTGGTTTACTGGAGGCACAAGGCATTCAGGTCGCCCGTCGAACCGTCGCCAAGTACCGCGAGTCCCTCGGGATCGCGCCTTCCAGCGAGCGTAAGCGTTTGATGTGACGGGCGGGCCATAGCGTTCCAGTGGCAGGCGCTTTTGCCTGTCGCTTTATGCACTGGCAACGAAGGAGAAGCTGTATGCAAGTCAACATCAGTGGACACCATGTAGAAGTCACCCCTCCATTGCGCGAATATGTCGAGCAGAAGCTGAAACGACTCGAGGGTCATTTCGACAAGATCACCAATGTGCAGGTCATCATGAAGGTCGATAAGCTTCAGCAGAAAATTGAAGCGACCTTGCAGATACCCGGTGGCGAAGTGGTCGCCAATGCCGAGCATGAAGACATGTATGCATCGATCGATGCCTTGACTGACAAGCTTGACCGCCAACTTAAAAAGCATAAGGAAAAGCAGCAGAGCCTTCTTCAAGGCACTGGCCGCTAACACTCCCCACCCATGATTCGACTTGAAACCATCCTGACCCCCGGCCGTTCCCTCGTGAACGTGCCGGGCGGCAGCAAAAAGAAAGCACTCGAACAAATTGCCAAGCTGATCAGCCACGAAGTGCCTGAACTGGATGAGCAAGTTGTCTATGAGGCGCTGATTGCCCGTGAAAAACTCGGTTCAACCGGTTTTGGTAACGGCATCGCCATTCCCCATTGCCGCCTGCAAGGCTGTGAGTCTCCAGTCAGCGCCCTGCTGCACATGGAAAAACCTATTGATTTCGACGCCATCGACGGTGCCCCGGTCGACCTGCTGTTCGTCCTGCTGGTCCCGCAAGCCGCCACCGATGCGCACCTGGAACTGCTCCGGCAGATCGCCAGCATGCTCGACCGCAAGGAAGTACGCGACAAACTGCGCAGTGCCAACAGCAATGAGGCGCTCTATCAGGTTGTCCTGGATGAACAAAACGGGCAGTAATCATGCGTTTGATCATCGTCAGCGGCCGCTCCGGCTCGGGTAAAAGCACCGCCCTCAACGTCCTTGAGGACAACGGATTTTATTGCATCGACAACCTGCCCGCCGGTTTGCTGCCGGAGTTGGCGGAACGTGCACTGATCCACACCGAACTGGCGCAGCCTCTGGTTGCCGTCTCGATTGACGCCCGAAACCTGCCCAGCCATCTTCAGCGCTTCCCGCAATTGCTTGAGGAAGTACGCGCCAAGCATATTAATTGCGATGTGCTCTACCTGGACGCCGATGAGGAGACGCTGCTCAAGCGCTTCTCCGAAACCCGTCGACGCCACCCCCTCAGCAGCCCTCACCGCTCGCTGGCCGAAGCCATCGAGGACGAGACCACGCTGCTGGGACCGATCATTGACCTCGCCGATCTCAAGATCAACACCACCGGCCTGAACCTGTATCAATTGCGTGATGCGATCAAGCTGCGCTTGTTGAATCAGCCGGAGCCTGGCACCGCATTTCTGGTCGAGTCATTTGGCTTCAAGCGTGGGATGCCGGTGGATGCAGACCTGGTGTTTGATGTGCGCTGCCTGCCCAATCCTTACTGGAAGCCGGAGTTGCGTGATCAGTCAGGCCTTGATCAACCGGTGGCCGAGTACCTGGCTGCACAGCCGGATGTCGAGGAGATGTTCCAGGACATCTCCAGCTACCTGCTCAAATGGTTGCCGCGCTTTGCGGCAAGCAATCGGGCCTATGTCACCATTGCCATCGGCTGCACCGGCGGCCACCATCGCTCGGTCTACCTGACCGAACGCCTGGGCCAGGTGCTGCAACAAACCCTCAAGAACGTTCAGGTTCGCCACCGCGACCTTAGCTGAAAGGAACACCCCCGCGATGCCCGCTCTGGAAATTGAAATCATCAACAAGCTGGGCCTGCACGCCCGCGCTTCAGCTAAATTTGTCGGTGTTGCCGGGCAGTTTCCTTGCCAGATCCGCGCCGGGCGCACTCCGGAATCCATGGTCGACGGTAAAAGTATTATGGCCATGATGATGCTGGCCGCCGGCAAGGGCACCAAGATTCATTTAAAGACGGAAGGCGAACAAGAGCAGGAAGCGATGGACGCGCTGGTGAAGCTGATCAATAACTTCTTTGATGAGGGTGAGTAAACTCACCCTTTGAGGCGGGTGTGAGGCTGCAATGGCCTCACCCTAAAGCAGTATCCATCACCATCATCAAACAGAACCCGACGCACAACCCCAGGCTGGCAAGCTTTTCGTGACCATTACGGCGCGACTCGGGGATCACTTCGTGCGTCACCACCAGCAACATCGCCCCAGCCGCCAGCGCGAGCCCCAGCGGCAACAAAACCTCCGCCAGGCTCACCAACCACGCACACAGCACAGCAAATACCGGTTCAACCAGGCCCGACGCCGCGCCGATCAGGAACGCTTTGACTCGCGACATCCCCGCCCCGGCCAAGACCAGTGCGATCACTAAACCTTCCGGTACGTCCTGCAGGGCAATCCCCATGGCCAAGCTGTCGGCATCCGGCATTCCTCCACCTGCCGAAACGCCTACCGCCATGCCTTCCGGAATGTTGTGCGCAATAATGGCAAATACGAATAGCCAGATGCGTGGGGGAATCACCGGTTTATCCGGCGTGCCCACCAGCATCTCCGGGTTAGCGCCTGATACCTTGCGGTCGACCAGATAAAGACCGAACGCCCCGAGCATGATCCCGAAGCTGATCAAACCACTCGCGCCCCAAGGCGAAAGCCCAAGGCTTTGGGCTGCTGCAATGCCCGGCACGATCAGCGAAAAGGCCGTCGCCGCCAACATTACCCCGGCACCAAAGCCCAGCAAGGTATCGCTCAGCGCCACCGGCATCCGGCGAATCACCAACACCGGCACCGCGCCCAGTGCCGTGCCGAGCGCGCAGATCGCGCCGCCCTGCAAGGCACGCAAGATACGCGGTTCAAGGTCCAGCCAGGTCAGCCCGTGTGCCACCAGCAACGCAGTCCCTGCCAATAGCAGCAGCGAGCCAAACGCGTAACGAAACATTCGCCCACTGCTGATCGCCAGTGTTTCAGTGCCCATAGTCGGCCTTAGATCTTGTTATAAATAAATGTCAGGCCACGGCGGCCTGGTAGCGTGCAGCGACTTCCGGCCAATGGATGACGCTATAGAAGGCATTGATGTATTCCGGGCGACGGTTCTGGTAGCGCAGGTAGTAAGCGTGCTCCCACACGTCCAGACCCAGGATCGGCGTGTTGCCGCTCATCAGCGGGCTGTCCTGGTTACCGCTGCTTTCCACCACCAGGGTCTTTTGCGGGGTAACGCTCAGCCAGGCCCAGCCGCTGCCAAACCGGGTCAAGGCCGCTTTGGTAAAGGCCTCCTTGAAACTGTCGAAGCCACCCAATTGCTCGTCGATGGCTTTGGCTAACGCACCTTCTGGCTTGCCACCGCCCTTCGGCGACATCACCGCCCAGAACAACGAGTGATTAGCATGACCGCCGCCCTGGTTGATGACTGCAGCACGCAATTTTTCCGGCAATTGCTGAACGCTGGACACCAGTTTCTCAACCGGCCAGCCGGCGAACTCGGTGCCTTCGACCGCTGCATTCAGGTTATTGATGTAGGTCTGGTGATGCTTGGTGTAGTGAATTTCCATGGTTTGCGCATCGATATGCGGCTCCAGGGCATCGTAGGCATAAGGCAAGGCCGGCAAGGTGTAGGACATATCAATGTGCTCCGTAATAGGGGCTGCTGGGGGTCGACGTACCCGGTTGCGCAGCAGTGCCACCCAGCAAGCGATGGGTACGCGGGTACTCGCCGTGATCGCTGATGAAATTCAACAGCTCGACATAAGTTTTGCTGCTCTGGCGCAGCGCCGCCTCGCGTAATTGCGGGCTCATGCGCGGGTCTTGCAGGGTCTGCAGCAGGCGCTGGTGGATAGCACAAAGGTATTCCGCGCTTTCTTCAGGCTGGTTCAGGCGCAGGTGCAGGTCCGCCAGGTTGTGATGGGAAATGACGCAGGCCGCCACTGCTTCGTCGGCATCCGCCCAACGCTCGAATAACACTTGAGCCAGGGCCAGGGCTTGCAAATAGGCTTCGCGAGCGTCGACCAGCTCGCCTTGCATAAAGCAGCGATTGGCCCGTTCGATCGTGCGTTTCCAATGCTCCATGGTGAACCTCCAAAGCAGAGTCGGTGATTACACGCCGCCGGCTGTGAGCTTTTCCGGATCCAACAGGATTTCCAGTTGGCTACGTGGCAAGTCGGTGTGCTCGAGGGCGACATCAATCACCGGGCGGCCTTGCTGATAAGCCTTCTTGGCAATTTCAGCGGCTTTTTGGTAACCAATGATCGGGTTGAGTGCAGTGACCAGGATCGGGTTACGCGACAGCGCTTCCTTGAGCTTGGCCTCATTGACCTTGAAGCTGGCGATCGCCTTGTCGGCCAGCAGCCGGCTGGAGTTGGCCAGTAGTTCAAGGCTGCTGAGCAGGTTCTGGGCAATGATCGGCAACATCACGTTCAGTTCGAAGTTACCGGACTGGCCGGCGACGGTAATGACCGTGTCATTGCCAATAACTTGGGCGGCGACCATGGCGGTCGCTTCCGGGATCACCGGATTGACCTTGCCCGGCATGATCGAAGAGCCTGGCTGCAGGCCTTCCAGCTCGATTTCACCCAACCCGGCCAATGGGCCGGAGTTCATCCAGCGCAGGTCGTTGGCGATTTTCATCAGCGACACGGCGGTGGCTTTCAGTTGGCCGGAGACAGCGACGGCGGTGTCCTGTGAGCCGATCAATGCGAACAGGTTTTTGCCCGGCGTGAATTTCACGCCGGTGAGGCTGCTCAGTTGCTGGCTGAAACGGGCCGCAAATTCCGGGTGTGCGTTGACCCCGGTGCCGACCGCCGTGCCGCCCTGGGCCAACGCCTGCAAGCTCGGCAGCAGGTCCTGCAAGTGACCGATATTGGCCTTGAGCTGTTGCGCCCAGCCATTGAGCACCTGGCTCATGCGCACGGGCATCGCGTCCATCAGGTGCGTGCGGCCGGTCTTGATGAAGGGGTGGACTTGTTCAGCCTTGTGTTCAATCACCTGAACCAAGTGCAGCAGGGCCGGCAAGGTTTGCTCATGCAGGACCAGCGCTGCGCTGACGTGAATGGTGGTGGGAATGATGTCGTTGCTGCTTTGGCCGCAGTTCACGTGGTCATTGGGGTTGACCGGCTCGCCCAGCAGGCGTGTGGCCAGGGTCGCAATGACTTCGTTGGCGTTCATATTGGAACTGGTGCCGGAGCCGGTCTGGAAGATATCCACCGGGAAGTGCGGCATGAAATCGCCTTCGAGCAAGCCTTGGGCAGCGTCGACAATGGCCTTGCCCTGCCCTTCGCTGATTTGCTTAAGGTCGACGTTAGCCTTGGCAGCGGCAGCTTTGGCCAGGATCAGTGCGCGAATGAATTGCGCCGGCATGCGTTGGTTGCTGATCGGGAAATTATTCACCGCGCGCTGGGTTTGCGCACCATACAAGGCCTCGGCAGGTACTTGCAGTTCGCCCATGCTGTCGCGTTCGATACGGGTGTTACTCATCGGAAGATCCTTGCACCAGGTCAGAAACAGAAAGGGAAGGCAGCAATTCACAGGTCGCCAATTGCCAGGCAAAGGTCTGCCAGCGCTTGAGGCGGCAGGCGCAGTGGGAAAGTTTTTCCATGTCGCGTAATGGACGCCACGCCTGGTCCAGACACATGGATCGCCAGTGCCAGGGCAAGGCAATATCGCTGGCGGTGTCGATCAGCAGGTGGAAGGAGGTTTCAGCGATCGTCCACGGATGGGTCGCGGTGCAGCACGCCAGGTATCGACCTTCATTGAGGTAATGTTCAATCAGGCGAGGTTCGTTTGGATCGAGGCCGCAGCGAATCTGACGACTCATCCAGCGCCAGCTCTCCAGGTAAGGATCCTCATGCAGGACAGAACTCATGGTCCACACTCACTCGATAATGAGATTTATTATTAAATGATATTAAGAATCAAAACAAGAGCGGCACGTCAATCCGCTAATGGCTCAGCCACAAAAAAGGCGCGCCATCGATAAGATGGCGCGCCTTTTTCGTTAACCTCCTAGGGGTTAGCTGCCAGCGACAGTCATCCGCTCGATCAATACAGAACCCGTGCGAATGTTACTGCGCAGTTCCAGGTCATTACCCACTGCGACGATCTGCTTGAACATATCGCGCATGTTGCCAGCGATGGTCACTTCCTGAACGGCGAATTGAATTTCACCGTTTTCCACCCAGAAACCTGCCGCGCCGCGTGAATAATCACCGGTAACCATATTCAGGCCACTGCCCATCAATTCGGTCACCAGCAAGCCGCGACCCATGCGACGCAACAGCGCCGCCTGATCTTCGTCGCCATGGGTGACGAACAGGTTGTGCACGCCACCGGAGTTGGCTGTGCTTGGCAGGCCAAGCTTGCGGCCGGCGTAAGTGCCCAGTACGTACGACACCAACTCACCCTTCTCGACAAACGGCTTGGCATAAGTGGCCAGGCCATCACCGTCGAACGCTGAGCTGCCCATGGCACGCATCAGGTGCGGGCGTTCATCGATGGTCAACCACTCAGGGAACAGTTTCTGGCCGATAGCGCCTTCAAGAAACGAAGACTTGCGGTACAGGTTGCCGCCGGAAATCGCGCCCAGGAAACTGCCGAACAAGCCACCGGCCAGTTCAGCCGAAAACAGCACCGGCACTTCGCAAGTCGGTACCGGGCGGGCGCCCAGACGGCTTGCTGCACGTTGCGCCGCGCGCTGGCCGATGCTGGCTGGGTCGGCCAACAATTCGCCCTGGCGGCTTACGTCATACCAATAGTCGCGCTGCATCTGGCCGTTGGCTTCGGCGATCATCACACAGCTCAAGCTATGGCGAGTGGAGGCGTAACCGCCGATAAAGCCATGGCTGTTGCCATATACGCGACAGCCTTGATGCGTGCTCAACGTAGTGCCGTCAGCGTTTTTAATGCGGGGATCGGCATCAAATGCCGCCGCTTCGCAAGTCAACGCCAGTTCGATTGCCTGTTCGGGCGTGATATCCCAGGCGTGAAAAAGATCGAAATCCTTTAAGTCCTTGGCCATCAGCGCCTTATCTGCCAGGCCCGAGCTTTCATCTTCGGAGGTGTGCTTGGCAATTGCCAACGCCGCGGCGACAGTCTCGCGAATCGCTTCCGGCCCACTGGCCGAGGTACTGGCCGACCCTTTGCGCTGCCCCACATACAATGTGATGCCAAACCCCTGGTCGCGGTTGAATTCGACGGTTTCCACTTCCCGCTGGCGTACCGACGTCGACAGCCCCTGCTCCAGCGAGACCGCCACTTCACAGGCACTGGCCCCCTGGCGCTTGGCCTCGGCAAGGATCTGCTCGACTTGTTCCTGCAGTGCCGGTAACGCTTGCGGACCGACGCTTTGGGCTGCACTCATGGTTTTCTCCACTCAAATTCTGCTTTCGGTTAAGGCCATCGAGCGACCGGGCCGGACAAGCGGCCCCCGACTGGTTATCATGGCGGCGTTTCTTTGCGGACTGCCACCATGGTTGATTCTTACGACGACTCCCTCGATGGGGAGAAAAGCAAAACCCAGGTCAAACGCGAGCTGCATGCTCTGGTTGATCTTGGCGAGCGCCTTACAACGCTCAAGCCTGACTTGGTTGCAAAACTGCCACTGACCGACGAAATGCGCCGGGCCCTGGCTGATGCGCCTAAGCACACCGCGAATATCGCGCGTAAACGGCACATCATGTTTATCGGCAAACTGATGCGCGATCAGGACACTGACGCCATTCTGACCTTGCTCGATCAACTCGATGCCTCCACTCGCCAGTACAACGAACGCTTCCACAACCTGGAACGTTGGCGTGACCGCCTGATTTCGGGCGATGACGCTGTGCTGGAGAAGTTCGTGTTGGACTACCCGGACGCGGACCGCCAGCAACTGCGCTCCCTGATCCGTCAGGCCCAGCACGAACTGGCGCAAAACAAGGCTCCGGCCACCAGCCGTAAAATTTTCAAATACATCCGTGAGCTGGACGAGACTCAACGCGGCCTGCGTTGATCCTCTTCCCCGGGTGGCGTTCTGCGCCACCCGAAGCTCCGGCTCTTACGAGCCCGTGCCACCCACGGTGATCGCATCAATCTTCAAGGTTGGCTGGCCAACGCCGACTGGCACTGATTGCCCATCTTTGCCGCATGTGCCCACGCCACTGTCCAGCGACAGGTCGTTACCGACCATCGACACCTTGCTCATGGCTTCCGGCCCGTTACCAATCAACGTTGCCCCTTTGACGGGCGCGGTAATCTTGCCGTCTTCGATCAGGTACGCTTCGCTGGTGGAGAACACGAACTTACCGCTGGTGATGTCCACCTGACCACCGCCGAGGTTGGCGCAGTAGATCCCGCGTTTTACCGAAGCGATGATTTCCGCCGGATCGCTTTCGCCACCGAGCATGTAGGTGTTGGTCATACGCGGCATCGGCAGGTGCGCGTAGGACTCGCGGCGGCCGTTACCGGTACGCGCCACGCCCATCAGGCGAGCGTTGAGCTTGTCTTGCATGTAACCCTTGAGCACGCCGTTTTCAATCAGCGTGGTGCACTCGGTCGGTGTACCTTCGTCGTCGACGCTCAGCGAGCCACGGCGACCGGCCAGGGTGCCATCATCGACAATGGTGCACAGCTTGGATGCGACCATCTCGCCCATGCGCCCACTGTAGGCCGAACTGCCCTTGCGGTTGAAGTCGCCTTCCAGGCCA
Organism: Pseudomonas antarctica; assembly: GCF_001647715.1. Taxonomy (NCBI): domain Bacteria; kingdom Pseudomonadati; phylum Pseudomonadota; class Gammaproteobacteria; order Pseudomonadales; family Pseudomonadaceae; genus Pseudomonas; species Pseudomonas antarctica. The sequence goes on along the minus strand of NZ_CP015600.1, from coordinate 1,036,869 downwards.
TGGCCAACGGCTTCGTGGAGCAACACACCGGACCAGCCCGAGCCCAACACCACCGGCAATGTACCGGCCGGCGCCGGAATCGCTTCAAGGTTGACCAGTGCCTGACGCAGCGCTTCACGGGCATAGCCCATGGCACGGTCTTCAGCGAGGAAATAACGGTAGTCGGTGCGCCCACCACCACCATGACCACCACGCTCACGGCGACCGTTCTGCTCGACGATCACACTGACATTGAAACGCACCAGCGGCCGTACATCCGCCGCCAAGCCGCCGTCAGTGGACGCCACAAGGATGCGCTCCCACACACCGGCCATGCTCACGGTGACTTGCTGGATACGCGGGTCGAGGGCACGGGTGGCCGCGTCGATACGCTTGAGCAAGTCGACCTTCTCCGCACGGCTGATCACTTCCAGGGGGTTATCCGGAGCGTACAGCTGGGCCACGTCCTGGGTGCTGAACGCCTGCACCGTGCCGTTCTGGCCTGCACGGGAAATCGAGCGCGCCGCACGGGCAGCCAGGCCAAGGGCTTCAAGGGTGATAGCGTTGCTGTAGGCAAAGCCGGTCTTTTCACCGGATTGCGCCCGCACGCCCACGCCTTGATCAAGGTTGAAACTGCCTTCCTTGACAATGCCGTCTTCGAGAGCCCATGACTCCGAAATCTGGCCTTGGAAATACAGATCAGCCGCGTCGATGCCCGGCCCGGCCAGATCACCGAGCACGGTTTGCAAACTTTCGATGGTCACGCCACCGGGTGCCAGGAGGTGTTCACTGACTGAGGACAACAACTCGCTCATAGGTTTGGCCTTAAATTCATCGTTCCGAAGCAGGTCGCTGCGCGCCCTGCGAGAAAAAGCGCCGATGGTTGACCACCGGCATGCGCGCCCGTATCGACGCCTGTTCACTGCTGTCGCGTTCGGCCAACAACACCGCCTCGCCTTGATCCTGTTGGGTCAGCACTCGCCCCCAAGGGTCGACAATTGCCGCGTGGCCAAAGGTTTCCCGTGGGCCTGGATGCACACCGCCTTGAGCGGCCGCCAGCAGGTAGCACTGGGTTTCAATGGCGCGCGCGCGGATCAGTACATCCCAATGCGCGGCACCGGTCACCGCCGTGAAGGCCGAAGGCGCGGTAATCAATTCCGCCCCCGCCGCGCGCAATTCGCTATACAGCTCCGGGAACCGCAAGTCATAACACACCGTCAGGCCCAAGCGGCCCACCGGCGTATCCGCCACCACCACATTGCTCCCGAAAGCATAGTCGTCGGATTCACGATAACGACCTCGCGCGTCCGCTACGTCCACATCGAACAGGTGCAGCTTGTCGTAACGGGCAACGATTTCACCCCGATCATCGATCAGCAGCGAACAGGCGTTGGACTTGGCGTCAGGTTGGTCCTTGGGCGGCAGCGGCAAAGTGCCGGCCACTATCCATAAGGTGAGGTCGCGGGCGGTCTGTTTCAACCATGGGAGGATCGGGCCTTCGCCCAACGCTTCAGCGCGGCCAATATCGGCCACGTCACGACGCCCCATGGCAGCGAAGTTCTCAGGCAGAACTGCCAGCTTCGCACCACCTGCCGCCGCCTGCTCCAGCAAGCGCCGGGCCTGTGCCAGGTTGGCCAGCACATCACTCTGGCTGACCATTTGAATTACCGCAAAGGACATAGGCCGACACTCCGTAAAAGGCATGCGTCCATGCTACTCCACAGGCTCTCAGTTTGGCTTTTCAAATGGCTTGTCGAAGGTGATTTTGGGATCCTTCCAAGGGCCTTCCACTTTGTATTGCACACTGGCGAAGCGCGAAACACGATCACCGATCAGCTTGTCGATCAGGAACAATGCGCCACCAATGGCCGGCGCACCCACGATCAGCGCGGCAATCGGCAGGTTATTGGTGACCGGTAATGTGACCAGCAACTTGGCGTCGACACGGTCAGCCACCAGATCCAAGGTGCCATTGAGCTCCAGGTTGGTAGAGGGCCCCGTCATGGTGATCGGCTCACGGGTCACAAACACACCATTACTGGCGGCCAGCAAACCTTTGACCCGGTCATAACTCAAGCCTTTGCCGAGCAAGTCGGAAAAGTCCAGGCGTAAACGGCGGCCAATGGAGTTGAAGTTCAACAACCCAAACACCCGCAAGGCCTGGGCGCCACCATCCACCTCAACAAACTGACCTTTGCGGAATGCGGCATCCAGACTACCGGAGAAACGCTTGGGCCCGACCCACGCCGGCGAACCCGGCCAACGACCATCCACGTCCAGGTGGAATTCATCGCTGGTTACCGTCGGCGCAAAGCCCCAGCCCTTGAGCACATCAGCGATATTCTTGCCATCCAGGCGGCCCTTGTACCAACTGCTGCTGGCACCGGGTGCACCTTCCCAGCCACCGGCGCCTTTGAGCTGCATCCCCTTGAGGCCCAAGTCCAGGTTGTTGAAGGCCAGGCCTTTGGCGGTCGGTCGAATCTTCAGCGACCAGGCGCCCACCAAGTCAGGCCCCTGGAACAGTTGGTTGATAGCGATATCCAGTGCAGGGATGTCTTTGGGGTCGATATCCGCCAACGGATCCGGCGCATTTTCGTCCGCCTGAACGGTAGGGTCTACGGCCGGTAATTTCACATACTGCAGGTTGATCGCAATGGGTGCGCCCTTGGCGTCCGGCAAATTTACCGCGCCTTTGGCCTGCTGACTGTCCAGCTGCAAGCCCCAGGCTGCCGGCTTACGATCAAGCTGCAAGTTGACCTGGTCAAACTGAGTACCAAAGCCGGTCAGCTTGCCCACCTTGAAGTCCGCACCACTGAGCAACTGCTTGGCACTCCCGCCGGGGTCATTACCCGCGTAGCGGTCGACCAGTTTTTTCCACGGGTCGATGTCCAGTTCAGAAAGCACACCGCGAATACGCAAGCCTTTGGCGGCAGGCAGCACGGCGTCACCATTGCCAAGGAACAGCTCCCCGCGACCGTCATTGAATTTATCCGCCGGCGCAGCAAAGGTAAAACTCGCCAGCTCGCCGTAACTGAACCAGTAACGCCGCTCGGCACCCTGCAAGGTCATGCGGAATACGCTGTCGCGGCCCTGGCTGGCGGGCATACCGAAAGGCGCCGGCAGGTCCACCGCTACGCCTTTCATATTGGAGCTGACCATCAGTTGGCTGTCCGCGCCGTCCAGGGTCAGTTGCAATTGGTAAGGAATATCGCCGGACACCGGCAACGGTTGGCTGATTTTCAACCAATCCGTCAGCCGCTTGACCGTGACCTGGCCCTTGGCAGTGACTCGCGTACTGATACTGCCCGGCTTGCCATCGGCAAGGATCTGCGCCGTGATGGGGCGATCGAACGCCTTGGCCGAGATGTTCTGGCCGCTCAGGCCTTTGGCGCTGTCGAAGCGGAAATCGCCCTTGAGCTGGGTCAGATCCAGAGTCGGCTCCGCCAATTGCAGGCGAGCCTTGTCAGTCTGAAAGTCCACGACAATATTGGGCTCGGTGCCCTTGGCCAAAGGAATGTCCAGATCCAGCTTGCCTTGCAGGTCACCTTCGCCTTTCCAACCGACGAAAGTCGAGCCAGTGCCTATTGGCGCGTCCTGGAGGATTTTCAGGCCATCGCCCAAACCACCCGCAAACCCGCCGGTGATCAGCAGATGGCTGTCCTTGCCGGCCGGCGCGTGAGGGATGTTGACATAGACGTCCTTGACCTTGGTGTCGAGCAATTGGCCCTTGCTGGCCAGGATGCGCACACCGCTCTCCTCGACAAACACTTCGCCATTAACCTTGCTCACATGGGGCCAACCCGGCTGGAACGCCAGTTCGGCGTCATGCACCTTGAAGAACAGGCTGATATTGCGCGCAGCGGGCAACGCGTCGTGGTTCAACGACCCCTGGTACTGGAAGAAACCTTGGTCCACCGCACCTTTGAGAATCGCCGTGCGCAACCATTCATCCAGTGAAGGGCTCAATACCGCCGGCAGATATTTGGGTGTGAAACGCCCATCGCCATCGACCATGCCGACCCGCAGGTCCATATAGTCTTCTTGGGCATGGTCGAAATGCAGGCGAATCAAAAAGTCTGCGGCGACCTTGCCCTCTTCGCCCAGCACCTTGATATACGGGGCGATCAGGGTGAAGCCTTCCTTATCCAGCGTCCATGTCAGGCGCGCGTTGGCCTGCATGTACTGCCAGGGCTTGGCGAAGATCGGGTACAAGTGCAAGGAAAAATCCTTGCTGTCCATGCGCAACTCGCCATGGCCAAGGTCGCCGCTGATGCTGCCGGACACATTACGCGCGGCCGGCGCGCCGAAGTACGCATCAAAGCCGATGCGCTCAAGGTTGGCGGCGAAGCTGACTTTCTGATCGGTCGTGTCCTGCGGGCGGAAATCCACCAGCACATTGCGCAGCAGGCCCGTGGCTTTCAGGTGTTCGACCGCTTTGGCAAACCCTTCCGGCAACGGCGCCAGGGCATTCAGCAGCGGGGTAATCGGGGTCAGGTCCAAACGATCGGCCTGAAGCTTCCAGGTTTCCTGTTCTTTATCGGTGGCCAGGCTTTGCTGCAATTGCAGCTGCGACTCCCAACGGGTCTCGCCGATGTTCATCGCCAGCGAATCGAACAGCACCTTCAGGCCGCTATCACTGCGCTGCAGGTAAGCGGTGAGGGCGAGGTTTTCGATATGTACCGGCTTACGGTCCGCGTAGTTGCCCTTCACCTGGGGTGAATTGAGGTGCACCACGGCGCTTTGCACGTTGCCCTTGGCCCACGTCAGCCAGAACTCCCCGCCCGCCTTCAACTGCGTGAGCTTCCATTGCTGGGTCAGCTCTGCGGGAATCCATTTGGCCCAGTCGCTTTGAGGCAGGCTGAGGTAGGCCTCGACTTCGCCCTCCTTCCATTGGCTTGCGCGAATTCGGCTACGCAGGCTCAAGGCAAGCGGCTGGCCGTCGGGCAGGGTCAAGCGTGCGTCCAGGCGTTGGCGCGAATCACCGGTGTGCAGGCTCAGGCCCACGTAGGTCAGGGTCAGCGGCGCCTCGCCGAACGGTTGCAAGGTGACTTGGCTATCCAGCAACGACACGCGCTTGACGATCTGCATGCGTGTCAGCAGTTGCTCCGGGTCCAACGGCTGGTCGTCCTGCACCGGCAGACCTTGCAGTGCCCAGTGGCCGTACTTGTCTTCCTTGACGCTCAACTGCAACCCGCTGACTTCCAGGTGAGCAATACGCACTTCACGGGCCATGAGGCTGGCCCAGATATCCGGCACCACCTCGACCTGATCCAGGCGCAAGGCGCTGTTGCCTTCGCCGACCATCACGTCGTGGGCCAGCAATACTGGCGCAAAGCCGCTCCAGCGCCCTTCCAGGCTGCCGATTTGCAGGGGCACATCCACCGCAGCCTGGGCCTTGGCTTGGATTTCGGCGCGATATTCGGCCACCAGCGGGACCAACTCACGACCCAGGCTCACGTACACCGCCGCCAACACCAGCAGTAAGGCGCACACGCCCAGGCTCCAACGGGTCAAAGCGGCAAAAAAGCGTTTCAGACGCTCCATGTCAGGCGACCCTCAAGGCAATTAGCGGACGGAAGATCAAGGTCTGCCGGTCTCGAAGAAAGAAAGCGATTGGGGATCAGAGCAGCACCACGTCGTATTGTTCCTGGGAATACATGGTTTCGACCTGGAAGCGAATCGTGCGCCCGATAAACCCCTCCAGTTCAGCAACGTTGCCCGACTCCTCATCCAGCAATCGATCGACCACTTTCTGGTTGGCGAGCACTCTATAACCTTCGGCCTGGTAAGCACGCGCCTCCCGTAAGATTTCCCGGAAAATCTCGTAGCAAACGGTTTCCGGGGTCTTCAACTTGCCGCGCCCCTGGCAACTGCTGCAAGGTTCGCACAGCACTTGCTCAAGGCTTTCGCGGGTGCGTTTGCGGGTCATCTGCACCAGGCCCAACTCGGTAATACCGATGATATTGGTCTTGGCGTGATCGCGCTCAAGCTGCTTCTCGAGCGTGCGCAGCACCTGGCGCTGGTGTTCTTCGTCTTCCATGTCGATGAAGTCGATGATGATGATGCCGCCCAGGTTGCGCAGGCGCATCTGACGCGCGATAGCGGTGGCTGCTTCGAGGTTGGTCTTGAAAATGGTTTCTTCGAGGTTGCGATGGCCAACAAATGCACCGGTGTTGACGTCGATGGTGGTCATGGCTTCCGCCGGGTCCACCACCAGGTAGCCGCCGGACTTGAGTGGCACTTTGCGTTCCAGGGCTTTCTGGATTTCGTCTTCAACGCCATACAGGTCGAAGATCGGCCGCTCACCTGGATAGTGCTCCAGGCGGTCGGCAATTTCCGGCATCAGTTCGGCAACAAACTGCGTGGTGCGCTGGAAGGTTTCCCGCGAGTCGATGCGGATTTTCTCAATCTTCGGGCTGACCAGGTCACGCAGCGTGCGCAGGGCCAGGCCCAGGTCTTCATAGATGACGCTCGGAGCACCGATGGTTTTGATCTGTGCACCGATCTGGTCCCACAAGCGCCGCAGGTAGCGAATGTCCATCAGGATTTCATCGGCGCCGGCGCCTTCTGCGGCGGTGCGCAAGATAAAACCGCCGGCTTCCTTGATGCCCTCAGCGGCCACGCAGTCGCTGACCACCTTTTTCAGGCGTTCACGCTCGGCTTCGTCTTCGATTTTCAAGGAAATGCCGACGTGGGCAGTCCGCGGCATGTACACCAGATAACGCGACGGAATTGACAGTTGCGTCGTCAAGCGAGCGCCTTTGGAGCCGATAGGGTCCTTGGTGACTTGCACCACCAGGCTCTGCCCTTCATGCACCAATGCGCTGATGCTCTCGACCGCAGGGCCTTCGCGCAGGGAGATTTCCGAAGCGTGGATAAACGCGGCACGGTCCAGGCCGATGTCAACGAACGCGGCCTGCATCCCTGGCAGTACGCGCACAACCTTGCCTTTATAGATGTTGCCAACGATCCCGCGCTTCTGGGTGCGCTCGACGTGCACTTCTTGCAGAACACCGTTTTCTACCACCGCCACGCGCGATTCCATCGGCGTGATATTGATCAGAATCTCTTCACTCATGGCTGGGTCTCGTTCAGGCGTTTTCACAATAGTGACCGATCGCTTAAGGCTTGGCGCGCAAGTAAGGCGTTCAGCGCGCGGTAAGGTTTTGCCAACAGGGTATGCCGAATTGGCCAAGCAGTTGCGCGGTTTCGCACACCGGCAGGCCTACCACAGCGGAATAGCTGCCATTGAGTCCGGCAACGAACACAGACCCAAGCCCTTGGATAGCATAGCCGCCAGCTTTGTCCTGTGGCTCACCACTGTGCCAGTAGGTTGTAGCCTCCTCGACAGAAATCCCACGAAACCGTACGCGGCTGCTTACACACCGAGTATCGCAGCGCTGGCCGTCGGTGACGGCGATGGCAGTGAGCACTTCATGTTCTCGATCGGAAAGAGCCAGCAACATCGCCAGGGCATCAGCCTGGTCCACGGGCTTGCCCAAAATCTGACCATCAACGATTACGGCCGTGTCGGCGCCCAGTACACAGACGCCGGAGGTTTGTTCAAGCGCAGAAAACCCCGCCGACGCCTTACCCCGAGCAAGGCGCTCGACGTAGGCAACGGCGGATTCGTTTGTAAGAGGAGTTTCGTCAATAGCGGCGCTGACCACGGTAAATGGCACACCGATCTGGGTCAGCAGTTCACGCCGCCTTGGGGAGCCCGAGGCCAGATAAAGCGAATTCATTCCAGACTCTCCCTGTAGGGTTCGATAACCAGGCAGAGCCTCGCAATCCATTCAATTGATTTTATAGCGACGACGTAACCCACGCAGACCGAAACTGACCCAAGGCCACAGCAGTGCGCTGACCAGGGCAGGCAAGACCAACGCCAAGGTTGGCTGACGGTTACCGGTCAAGGCGCTGAGCCACAGTTGCACCAACTGCGCCAGGCCGAAGATCACCAGGATCACCAGGCACTGCTGCCACATCGGGAACATCCGCAGGCGCTGTTGCAGTGACAGCACCAGGAACGTAATCAAGGTGAGGATCAACGCGTTCTGGCCCAGCAAGGTGCCATAGAGCACGTCTTCCGCCAAGCCCAGGCACATCGCCGTGACCATCCCGACTTTATGCGGCAAGGTCAGCGACCAGAAGGCGAGCAACAACGCGAGCCAGAGCGGTCGCAGGATTTCCATGAATTGCGGCAGCGGCGAAACGCTTAGCAGCAAGCCGATGGCGAAGGTCAGCCAGACGATCCAGCCATTACGCGAATGAGTACCGGCCATTATTCCTCCCTCTGCCGCGTGGTTGCCGGGGCGGCGGCCGGTGACCGGGTTGCCGGGGTAGCAGCCGCAGGCGGTTTAGCCGCCGGGGTTGTGGCGGCGGGCGCCGACACAGGTGGTTTGGTTGCAACCGGCTTGGCCGCGCGCGCGCTGTGAGCCGCTGGCTTGACCGGCGTCGCCACGGGGGCTGCCGGGGTTGCTGCGGGCGCAGGCGGCCCCACGAACGCCGGTTTCGGCACCGTGGCAGGAATGACCGGCGCAGTACCGTTCTGTTTGTCTTCCGCTTCCTGGGCCTGGGCGGCGTCGTTGGCGCGCTCTTCCGGGGTACGGTTGTCGCTGAATACCAGCAGCAGGTAGCGGCTGCGGTTCAGGGCGGCAGTCGGTACGGCGCGGACGATCGCAAACGGCTGACCGGAATCGTGGATCACTTCCTTGACCGTCGCGACCGGGTAACCCGCCGGGAAACGCTGACCCAGGCCGGAGCTGACCAGCAGGTCGCCTTCCTTGATGTCGGCAGTGTCCGCCACATGACGCAACTCAAGACGCTCCGGGTTGCCTGTACCGCTGGCAATCGCACGCAAGCCGTTACGGTTGACCTGCACTGGAATGCTGTGGGTTGTGTCCGTGAGCAGCAACACCCGTGAGGTGTAAGGCATCAGCTCAACCACCTGGCCCATCAGGCCACGGGCGTCGAGCACCGGCTGACCGAGGACCACACCGTCGCGTTCACCCTTGTTGATGATGATGCGATGGGTAAACGGATTGGGGTCCATGCCGATCAACTCGGCCACCTCGACCTTTTCGTTGACCAGCGCGGAAGAATTGAGCAACTCGCGCAGCCGAACGTTCTGCTCGGTGAGGGCCGCCAGCTTTTGCATGCGCCCCTGCAACAGCAGGTTTTCAGTCTTGAGTTTTTCGTTCTCGGCGACCAGCTCGGTGCGGCTGCCGAATTGGCTGGCCACGCCCTGGTAGAGACGTTGCGGCAGGTCGGTGATCCAGTAAGTCTGCATCAACACCAGCGACATCTGGCTACGCACGGGCTTGAGCAGTGCAAAGCGGGCATCGACCACCATCAGCGCGACCGAAAGCACGACCAGCACCAATAAGCGCACGCCCAATGAGGGGCCTTTGGCGAAAAGCGGTTTAATAAGCCGCTCCTCCCAGGCAAATGTTCTCTTTATTCATACGGCATCAAACCGGCCTGGATGCAGATTGAAGAAGATAAACGCCAACAGGCAGCACTGCAAAGTGCTGCCTGCGGGCGAAGCATGAACTACCCAAGCAATCTTATTCGCTGGAGAGCAGGTCCATGGTGTGTTTATCCATCATTTCCAGTGCACGGCCACCGCCACGGGCGACGCAGGTCAGCGGGTCTTCGGCAACGATCACCGGCAGGCCGGTTTCCTGGGCCAGCAGCTTGTCGAGGTCGCGCAACAAGGCACCACCACCAGTCAGCACCAGGCCACGCTCGGCGATGTCGGAAGCCAGTTCCGGCGGCGATTGCTCCAGGGCGCTCTTCACAGCCTGAACGATAGTGGCCAGGGACTCTTGCAGAGCTTCCAGCACTTCGTTGGAATTCAGGGTGAAGGCACGTGGAACGCCTTCGGCCAGGTTGCGACCGCGAACATCGACTTCGCGAACTTCGCCGCCCGGGTAAGCGGTGCCGATTTCCTGCTTGATGCGCTCAGCAGTGGATTCACCGATCAGGCTGCCGTAGTTACGACGCACATAAGTGATGATCGCTTCGTCGAAGCGGTCGCCGCCTACACGGACGGATTCGGCATACACCACACCGTTCAGGGAAATCAGGGCGATTTCAGTGGTACCACCACCGATATCGACCACCATCGAACCGCGCGCTTCCTCAACCGGCAAACCAGCGCCGATAGCGGCAGCCATGGGTTCTTCGATCAGGAACACTTCGCGAGCACCGGCACCAAGGGCCGATTCACGGATGGCACGACGCTCCACCTGGGTGGACTTGCATGGAACGCAGATCAGCACACGAGGGCTGGGCTGCAGAAAACTGTTTTCGTGAACTTTATTGATGAAGTACTGCAGCATCTTCTCGCAGACGCTGAAGTCGGCGATCACGCCGTCTTTCATCGGACGAATGGCAGCGATGTTGCCTGGTGTTCGGCCGAGCATGCGCTTGGCCTCGGTGCCAACGGCAACGACACTTTTCTGATTACCATGGGTCCGAATGGCCACAACCGATGGCTCATTCAGAACGATACCGCGCTCGCGCACGTAAATAAGGGTGTTGGCAGTGCCCAGGTCAATGGAAAGATCGCTGGAAAACATGCCACGCAGTTTCTTGAACATGGGGAAAGGACCCTAGGCAACGCGTGGGTAAAAAAGTGCGGCAAACTCTAACAACGACAGGGATTTTGGGCAAGGCGCCAATGTGCTAAATTGGCCGACTTTCTGTGCACCAACCCCCACAATCGCGGCCTTATGACCGTAGAAATGCGGTAGTGTTCCGACAATCTAACACACGGACGCCCTCCGTTCTGTTTTCCACTGGAGAATCCCATGGCGCTTGAACGCTCCGACGTGGAAAAAATCGCTCATCTGGCCTCGCTTGGCCTGAATGAAGCCGATCTTCCACAGACCACCGCAGCCTTGAACAGCATTCTCGGGCTGGCTGACCAAATGCAGGCCGTCAATACCGACGGCATCGAGCCCCTGGCTCACCCACTAGAAGCCAGCCAGCGCCTGCGTGCAGACGTTGTGACCGAGCGAAATAATCGCGAGGCCTACCAGTCCATCGCGCCAGCGGTCGAAAACGGCCTGTACCTGGTTCCGAAAGTCATCGACTAAAGGGAAAGAGCCTGCAATGCATCACATGACTCTGGCCGAGATCGCCCGCGGTCTCGCCGACAAAAAGTTTTCTTCCGAAGAGCTGACCAAGACCCTGCTTGCGCGTATCGCCGAGCTCGACACGAAGGTCAACAGCTTCATCAGCCTCACCGAAGAGCTGGCCCTGAGCCAGGCCAAGGCCGCCGACGTGCGTCGCGCCAACGGTGAAAACGGCGCACTGCTGGGCACACCGATCGCCCACAAAGACCTGTTCTGCACCCATGGCATTCGCACCAGCTGCGGCTCGAAGATGCTCGACAACTTCAAGGCGCCCTACGACGCCACCGTGGTGTCCAAGCTGGCTACCGCCGGGGCCGTGACCCTGGGCAAGACCAACATGGACGAATTCGCCATGGGTTCGGCCAACGAGTCGAGCTACTACGGCGCGGTAAAAAACCCGTGGAACCTGGAACATGTGCCCGGCGGTTCGTCGGGTGGTTCGGCTGCCGCCGTTGCCGCGCGCTTCCTGCCGGCCGCCACGGCAACCGACACCGGCGGCTCGATCCGTCAACCTGCTGCGTTCACCAACCTCACCGGCCTGAAGCCGACCTACGGTCGCGTTTCCCGTTGGGGCATGATCGCCTACGCCTCCAGCCTGGATCAGGGCGGCCCGTTGGCACGCACTGCCGAAGACTGCGCAATATTGTTACAAGGTATGGCCGGGTTCGATAAACAGGACTCCACCAGCATCGATGAGCCAGTGCCGGACTACAGCGCCAGCCTGAATACCTCGATCAAAGGCCTGCGTATCGGCGTGCCGAAAGAGTATTTCAGCGCCGGCCTCGACCCGCGTATCGCCGAACTGGTGCACAACAGCGTCAAAGAGCTGGAAAAGCTCGGCGCCGTGATCAAGGAAGTCAGCCTGCCGAACAACCAGCACGCGATTCCTGCGTACTACGTGATCGCGCCGGCAGAAGCCTCCTCCAACCTGTCGCGTTTCGACGGCGTACGTTTCGGCTACCGCTGTGAAAACCCGAAAGACCTGACCGACCTGTACAAACGCTCCCGGGGCGAAGGCTTCGGTGCCGAAGTACAACGCCGCATTATGGTCGGTGCCTACGCACTGTCGGCCGGCTACTACGACGCGTACTACCTCAAGGCGCAAAAAATCCGTCGCCTGATCAAGAACGACTTCATGGCTGCTTTTGAAGAAGTCGATGTGATCCTCGGCCCAACCACGCCGAACCCGGCCTGGAAGATTGGCGCCAAGACCGGCGACCCAATCGCCGAGTACCTGGAAGACCTGTACACCATCACCGCCAACCTCGCGGGCTTGCCGGGCTTGTCCATGCCAGCCGGTTTCGTCGATGGCCTGCCGGTCGGCGTGCAATTGCTCGCCCCGTATTTCCAGGAAGGCCGCCTGCTCAATGTGGCGCACCAGTACCAGTTGAACACCGACTGGCACACTCGCACCCCTACCGGCTTCTGAGGAGAACACTATGCAATGGGAAGTTGTGATCGGGCTGGAGATTCATACCCAGCTCGCCACCCAATCGAAGATTTTCTCCGGTAGCGCCACCACGTTCGGCGCAGAGCCCAACACCCAGGCCAGCCTGGTCGACCTGGGCATGCCCGGCGTACTGCCGGTGTTGAACCAGGAAGCGGTGCGCATGGCGGTGATGTTCGGCCTGGCGATTGACGCCGAGATCGGCCAGCACAACGTGTTCGCGCGCAAGAACTACTTCTACCCGGACCTGCCCAAGGGCTACCAGATCAGCCAGATGGAATTGCCGATCGTCGGCAAAGGCTACCTGGACATCCCGCTGGAAGACGGCACCATCAAGCGTGTTGGCGTCACCCGCGCGCACCTGGAAGAAGATGCCGGCAAGAGCCTGCATGAAGAATTCCCGGGCGCTACCGGCATCGACCTGAACCGTGCCGGCACGCCGTTACTGGAAATCGTCTCCGAGCCGGACATGCGCAGCGCCAAGGAAGCCGTGGCTTACGTCAAGACGATCCACGCGCTGGTGCGCTACCTGGGCATCTGCGACGGCAACATGGCCGAAGGCTCGCTGCGTTGCGACTGTAACGTGTCGATCCGTCCAAAGGGCCAGGTCGAGTTCGGCACCCGCTGCGAGATCAAGAACGTCAACTCGTTCCGTTTTATCGAGAAGGCGATCAACAGCGAAGTGCGTCGCCAGATCGAACTGATCGAAGACGGCGGCAAGGTGATCCAGCAAACCCGCCTGTACGATCCGAACAAAGATGAAACCCGCGCCATGCGCAGCAAAGAGGAAGCCAACGACTACCGTTACTTCCCCGACCCGGACCTGTTGCCGGTGGTCCTTGAGGATTCGTTCCTCAATGACATCCGTGCCACCCTGCCGGAATTGCCGCAGCAAAAACGCGAGCGTTTCCAGGCGCAGTTCGGCCTGTCGGTCTACGATGCCAGCGTATTGGCGTCCAGCCGTGAGCAAGCCAACTACTTCGAAAAAGTCGTGAGCATTGCCGGCGACGCCAAACTGGCGGCCAACTGGGTAATGGTTGAGCTGGGCAGCCTGTTGAACAAGCAGGGCCTGGAAATCGACGAAGCACCGGTTACCGCCGAACAACTGGGCGGCATGCTGCTGCGCATCAAGGACAACACCATCTCCGGCAAAATCGCCAAGACCGTGTTTGAAGCGATGGCGGCAGGCGAAGGCAATGCGGACGAAATCATCGACAAGCGTGGCCTGAAGCAAGTCACCGACAGCGGTGCGATCTCGGCCGTACTCGATGAGATGCTGGCGGCCAACGCCGAACAGGTCGAGCAATACCGCGCCGCAGACGAAGCCAAGCGCGGCAAGATGTTCGGCTTCTTTGTCGGTCAGGCGATGAAAGCCTCCAAAGGCAAGGCCAACCCGCAACAGGTGAACGAACTGCTGAAAAGCAAGCTCGAAGGCTGATTCGCGGTGAAATGGTCCGGGCGGGATTTCATGCCCAACTCGGACCCCATGTGGGAGCTGGCTTGCCTGCGATAGCAGCGCCTCGGTGCAACTGCGACACCGAGGTGCCTGTATCGCAGGCAAGCCAGCTCCCACATTTACAATGGGGACTTACTTAACGTGAAGCGTCTACTCGGCCTACTGGCCCTGTTCTCTCTGCTGGCCGGTTGCGCCAGCGGCCTCATCGACCCCAACGGCTACGACGAAGCCGGCACCGCCTCGTATTACGGCGCCAAGCACCATGGCAATAGAACCGCCAGCGGTGAACCCTTCAGCCAGAACGCCCTGACCGCCGCTCATCGGCGCCTGCCTTTCGGCACCCGGGTCAAGGTGACTAATCTCGACAACAACAAATCCGTGGTCCTGCGCATCAATGATCGCGGCCCGCACACCCGTGGCCGCCTGATTGATGTTTCACGCAAGGCTGCCGAACAGCTCGGTATGCTGGGCAGCGGAACCGCACGGGTTCGCGTGCAAGCGCTGAACAACTGACAGGAGCCCTGGCCATCTTCGGACTAACCGCCCTCTCCCCCTTCAGCCTGCTCGAATTGATCAGTGGCCTGGTGTTGCTGATTATCGGCGCCGAAATCCTGGTGCGGGCCGCCGTGCGCCTGGCGGCCAGCCTCAAGGTGCGGCCGCTGATCATCGGTTTGAGCATCGTCGCCTTCGGCAGCAGTGCGCCGCAGATGACCGTCAGTTTGCAAGCCACCCTGGCCGGCAATACTGACATTGCCGTGGGCAGCGTGATCGGCAGCAGCATCTTCAACATCCTCGTCACCTTGGGCCTGTCCGCGCTGATCATCCCCCTGCGAGTGTCGCGGCAACTGGTGCGCCTGGACATCCCGGTGATGATTTTCGCCGCCCTGCTGGTGTTTACCCTGTCGGCCAATGAAGAACTGACGCCGGTTGACGGCCTGTTACTGCTCGCGGCCCTGATGGCCTACCTCGGCGTATTGCATTACCAGACCCGCCATTCCCGCCGGCCTCGCACATTGGACACCGTCGCCAGGGCGCCATGGCTGAGCAGCGTATTGCTGATGCTGGGCGGGCTGTTGATCCTGGTGCTGGCCGGGCATTTGCTGCTGGGCGCGGCGGTGGATGTGGCGAGCGACTTGGGCCTCTCGGAGCGCATCATCGGCCTGACGCTCATCGGTGTCGGCACCTCGCTGCCGTGCCTGGCCACCTCGCTGATTGCCGCCCTGCGCGGCCAACGCGAGATTGCCGTGGGCAATGTGATCGGCAGCAGCCTGTTCAATCTGCTGGGCGTGCTGGGGTTTACGGCCCTGGTGGCGCCCTCTCCGCTGTCGGTGTCGCCCAACGCCCTGGACTTCGACCTGCCGGTGATGCTCGGCGTGGTGGTGCTGTGCCTGCCGGTGTTCTACACCGGCTACCGGGTCACTCGCGCCGAAGGCCTGGTGTTTCTGGGTCTGTACCTGGTGTATGGGCTGCACGTAGTGTCGTTCACGTTCGGCACGCCCCTGGCCAACAAACTTGAACACTTGATGCTGTATTACATCCTGCCGGCGCTGGTGGCTTTTCTGATATTCAGCACGCTGCGAGCCTGGCGCCGCCAACGCAAGAGGGAATCGCAATGACCGATCAGAAAAAGCCCGGGGTTGAAGTGCGTCGCCAGGTGATGGGCGATGTGTTCGTCGATCGCGCCCTGGGCAATGCCACCGAGTTCACCCAGCCGCTGCAGGATTTCGTCAACGAACATGCCTGGGGCAGCGTGTGGAACCGCGAAGGTCTGCCATTGAAGACCCGCAGCCTGATCACCCTCGCCGCCCTCACGGCGCTCAAATGCCCGCAGGAACTCAAGGGCCACGTACGTGGCGCGTTGAACAATGGCTGTACCGTGGAAGAGATTCGCGAGGCGCTGCTGCATTGCGCGGTGTATGCGGGTGTGCCAGCGGCGATTGACGCGTTTCGGGCGGCGCAGGAAGTGATTGAGGCGTATCAGGCAGATAAGCAGTGACTGTCAGATAGTCATCGCAGGCAGGCCAGCTCCCAAAGTTTGAACTGTGAATACATTCAAATGTGGGAGCTGGCTTGCCTGCTATTGGCCCTCAACCACACCGAAAAATTCAGATCCAGCCCCCCGCCTGCAACACGAAGATCCCGATATTGGTGGTCACCGCCGCCATCAACGTGGTGATCACGATAATCGCCGCCGCCAGTTCATGATTACCCTCCGCCGCCCTGGCCATGACGAAACTCGCCGCCGCAGTCGGCGCGCCGAAATACAGAAACAGAATCCCCAGTTCCGGCCCCCGAAAGCCCAGCAGCCAGGCGCCAAGTGTCGCCGCCAGCGGCAAGCCGATCATCTTCACCAGGCTGGCACTCAAGGCCATGCTCCCGCTTTTGCGCAAGGCCGCCAGTGACAAGGTGCCGCCGATGCAGATCAGTGCCAGCGGCAAGGTCATGTCCGCCAGATACTGGCCGGACGACTCCAGCCAGGCAGGCAGGCCGAGATTGAAAATAGCGAACGGCGCGGCCGCAATCACGCTGATGATCAGCGGGTTGGCTATCACACTTTTGAAGATGCTCCAGGGGTCGGACTTGATCACCGGGCTGTACACCGCCAGCACGATGGTCGACAGCGTGTTGTAGAACAGGATCACCAGCGCCGCGAGGATCGCGCCGAGGGAAATGCCGTAGTCGCCGTACATGCTGGCCGCCAGCGCCAGGCCGATCACGCCGTTATTGCCGCGAAACGCGCCCTGGGTGTAGATGCCACGGTCCTCACGCGGGCAACGGAAGATCGCCCAACCCCAGGCCAGGGCAAAGCTCAGCAGCGTGGCGACGGCAAAGTAGATCAGCAACCCCGGCTTGAGCGCCGAGTGCAGGTCGGCATGCAGGATGCCCAGGAACAACAGCGCCGGCATGGTGACGTTGAATACCAGGGACGAGGCGGTGTGGATAAAGTTGTCGTTGATCCAGTGGATGCGCTTGAGCAGCACACCGAGGAACAGCATGGCAAACACCGGCGCGGTGATGGTGAGGGTGGTGAGGAAGATAGCCAGCATGCCGGGGAGAACCTTGGTGAGCGTTATCAGGGGGCTAATGATAAGCCATGCGGCCCGGCTCGTCTGGGTAAGCCCCATCAAATGTGGGAGCTGGCTTGCCTGCGATGGCAGAGTGTCAGTCGATACATCCGTTACTGATACATCCCCATCGCAGGCAAGCCAGCTCCCACAGGGTTCGACGCGGTCTCAGGTAATGGGCGCCGGGTTGAACAGCGTAATGTCGTTATGCAGCTTGTGCCGCTCCGCCCACGTCTGCTTCTTGCCGCTGGCCACGTCCAGGTAGAAGTGGAACAACTCCCACCCCAACTCCTCGATCGTCGCACGCCCGGTGGCAATGCGCCCGGCGTCAATATCGATCAGGTCCGGCCAGCGCTGAGCCAATTCCGTACGCGTCGAGACCTTCACCACCGGCGCCATCGCCAGCCCGTAAGGCGTACCGCGCCCGGTGGTGAACACATGCAGGTTCATCCCGGCCGCCAGTTGCAAAGTGCCGCACACAAAGTCGCTGGCCGGCGTCGCGCAGAAGATCAGGCCTTTGCTCTTGATGCGCTCGCCCGGGCCGAGCACGCCATTGATCGCGCTGCTGCCGGATTTGACGATGGAGCCCAGGGACTTCTCGACAATATTCGACAGCCCGCCCTTTTTGTTGCCCGGTGTGGTGTTGGCACTGCGGTCCGCCTCGCCTTTGGCCAGGTAACGGTCGTACCAGTCCATTTCCCTGACCAGCTCTTCGGCAATTTCCTTGGTCTGCGCCCGAGAAGTCAGCAGATAGATGGCATCGCGGACCTCAGTCACTTCGGAAAACATCACCGTCGCCCCGGCCCGCAGCAGCAAGTCCGAGGCATAGCCCAGCGCCGGGTTGGCAGTGATGCCGGAAAATGCATCGCTGCCGCCACATTGCATGCCCAGGATCAGTTCCGACGCCGGCACGGTTTCACGGCGGCGCTGGTCGAGTTTTTTCAAACGGACCTCGGCCAGCGCCATGATCTGCTCGATCATCTCGGTAAAACCGTGGCTGGAATCCTGCAGCCGATACAGCCATGGCTCGCTCAGGTCGACGGAGCTGTCGTTGTCGTGCATCACCTGCCCGGCCTGCAATTTCTCGCAGCCCAGGCTGATCACCAGCGCTTCGCCACCCAGGTTCGGGTTGCGCGCCAGATTGCGCACGGTGCGGATCGGGATGTAGGCATCCGTCGCGGTGATCGCCACGCCGCAGCCGTAACTGTGGGTCAGCGCCACCACGTCATCGACGTGAGGGTACTTGGGCAGCAACTCATCCTTGATGCGCTTGACCGCATGGTCCAGCACGCCGGTGACGCACTGCACCGTGGTGGTAATACCGAGGATATTGCGCGTGCCCACGGTGCCGTCGGCATTGCGATAACCCTCGAAGGTGAAGCCTTCCAATGGCGCCTGGGTGTCGGGCACTTCGGTGGACAGCGGCAAGCTGTCCAGCGGTGGCGCGGTGGGCATGCGCAGTTGGTCTTCCTGCACCCAACTGCCACGCGGAATCGGCGCCAGGGCGTAACCGATGGTCTGGCCATAGCGAATAATCTGACCGCCTTCGGGGATGTCTTCCAGGGTCACCTTGTGGCTCTGCGGGATGAAATCCACGGTCACCAGGCCGTCCGGAAACTCGGTCCCGGCCGGTACGCCTTGGTCGTTGACCACGATCACCACGTTGTCACGCTCGTGCAAACGGATCGAGCGCGGCGAGTCAGCATGTTCAATCAACTGCATTACATCGCCCCTCAAGAGTGCGCTTCGGTAAATTTAGTCAGCTCAGGCCCTTTGCTGGGTGGATCTTTGAGCACCACGCGCTTGATCGGGCCGACAATCACCAGGTAACTGAACACCGCCACCAGCGCGTTGGCGCCGACGAACACCAATGCCCACTTGAACGAGCCGGTGGTGCTGATGATGTAACCGATCACGATAGGCGTACTGATAGACGCCAGGTTGCCAAACATATTGAACAAGCCACCACTGAGGCCGGCGATTTGTTTCGGCGAGGTGTCGGACACCACCGCCCAACCCAGTGCGCCAACGCCTTTACCGAAGAAGGCCAGGGCCATGAAGCCCACCACCATCCATTCGATGTCGACATAGTTGCACGCCACGATGCTGCTGGAGATCAGCAACCCACCGATGATCGGCGCCTTGCGCGCAAACGTCAGCGAATGGCCCTTGCGCAGCAGGTAGTCGGAAATCACGCCGCCCAACACCCCACCTATAAACCCGCAGATCGCCGGCAAAGACGCAATGAAACCGGCCTTGAGAATGGTCATGCCACGATCCTGCACCAGGTACACCGGGAACCAGGTCAGGAAGAAGTAGGTAATGCCGTTGATGCAGTATTGGCCCAGGTACACGCCGAGCATCATGCGGTTGGTCAGCAGTTGGCGAATGTAATCCCACTTAGGCCCATCGGTTTTCTGCCCTTTGGTCTTGTCCTGGTCCATGTCGACCATCGCGCCATTTTCAGCGATGTGCTTGAGCTCAGCCTCGTTGATCATCGGGTGCTGGCGCGGGCTGTGGATAACTTTCAGCCAGATCAGCGAGAACAGCACGCCGATCCCCCCCATGACGATAAACACATGCTGCCAGCCAAAGGTGTAGACGATCCAACCCATCAGCGGTGCAAACAACACCGTGGCGAAGTATTGCGCGGAGTTGAAGATCGCCGACGCCGTGCCGCGCTCAGCGGTAGGAAACCATGCCGCAACAATACGGGCATTTCCGGGAAACGAGGGCGCCTCAGCCAGGCCCACCAAAAAGCGCAGCATGAACAGCGCCACAATAGCGGTGGAAACCCCAAATTCACCGACATAGCCTTGCAGCACGGTGAACAGTGACCAGGTGAAGATACTCAGGGCATAGACTTTTTTCGAGCCGAACCGGTCCAGCAGCCAGCCACCGGGAATTTGCCCGGCCACGTAGGCCCAACCGAATGCGGAGAAGATGTAACCGAGGGTGACCGCGTCGATGCCGAGGTCTTTTTGCAGGCTGGAGCCGGCGATCGCGATAGTAGCCCGGTCGGCGTAGTTGATCGTGGTCACCAGAAACAGCATGAGCAGGATCAAATAGCGGACGTGGGTCGGCTTGGTCGCTTGCATGAAGATGTACTCCCACTAATTATTTTTTTTGCGGGTAATCATTTTTTGTGTGCGGGACCCGCTTTATGTGGGAGCTGGCGTGCCTGCGATGCAGACACCTCGGTCTCATTGACGCACCGAGGTGTCTGCATCGCAGGCAAGCCAGCTCCCACACAAGCCGCTGCCCACGGGTGCTGCGTGTTACGAACCGATGTAGCTGGTTTTCACCACGGTGTAGAACTCTTGCGCATAGCGACCTTGCTCACGCGAACCATAGGACGAGCCCTTACGCCCACCGAACGGCACGTGATAGTCCACACCGGCGGTCGGCAGGTTGACCATCACCATCCCGGCCTGGGAGTGGCGCTTGAAGTGGTTGGCGTACTTCAGCGACGTGGTGGCAATACCCGCCGACAAACCGAACTCGGTGTCATTGGCCATGGCCAGCGCCGCCTCGTAATCCGCCACGCGCACCACGTTGGCCACCGGGCCGAAGATCTCTTCACGGCTGATCCGCATCGCGGCTTCGCTGTCGGCAAACAGCGTTGGCGCCAGGTAGTAGCCCTCGGTGTCGCAGGTCACCAGGCCGCCACCGCTGACCAGCCGCGCGCCTTCGCTTTGGCCGATGTCGATGTATTTCAAGTCCTGATCCAGTTGGGCCTGGGAGACCACTGGGCCGATATCGGTGCCGCTTTTCAGGGCGTGGCCGACTTTGATCGACTTCATGCGCTCGGCCATGGCCGCGACGAACTGGTCGTGAATACCCGCCGTGACAATCAAGCGGCTTGAGGCAGTGCAGCGCTGGCCGGTTGAGTAGAACGCGCTCTGTACCGACAGCTCGACGGCCTGCTTGAGGTCGGCGTCATCGAGGATGATCTGCGGGTTTTTGCCACCCATTTCCAACTGCACTTTGGCCTGGCGCGACACACAGCTGACGGCGATCTGACGACCTACGCCGACCGAACCGGTAAAGCTGATGCCGTCGACTTTCGGGCTGTTGACCAATACATCGCCGACCACACGGCCACTGCCCATCACCAGGTTGAACACACCGGCGGGGAAGCCGGCGCGGGAGATGATTTCGGCCAGGGCCCAGGCGCAACCCGGAACCAATTCAGCCGGCTTGATCACCACGCAGTTGCCATAGGCCAGGGCTGGGGCGATTTTCCAGGCGGGAATCGCAATCGGGAAGTTCCACGGGGTAATCAAGCCGACCACACCGAGGGCTTCGCGGGTGACTTCAACGTTGACGCCCGGGCGCACCGACGGCACGTAGTCACCGGACAGGCGCAGGCATTCACCGGCGAAAAACTTGAAGATGTTACCGGCGCGCGTCACTTCGCCAATGGCTTCGGGCAGGGTCTTGCCTTCTTCCCGAGCCAGCAGGGTGCCGAGTTCTTCACGGCGGGCGAGGATTTCGCTGCCGACTTTGTCGAGGGCGTCGTGACGAGCCTGGATGCCGGACGTCGACCAGGCCGGAAAGGCGGCACGGGCCGCGTCGATGGCGGCGTTGACTTGAGCTACGTCAGCCTTGGCGTATTCGCCGATGACATCGGACAACTCCGACGGGTTGATGTTGGTGCAGTAGTCGGAACCGGCCACCCACTCGCCGTTGATGTAGTTTTCAAAACGTTTGGCTTGGGACACAAATCTTCTCCTGACGCAAAAGGCCGCTGATTGCTCAGCGGCCTTGTTGATAAGTTACTGCGGACCTTGCTTGTCGATCAGCGCGGCCAGGGCTTCGTACTCTTCCGGCAGCAAATCGGTGAGCGGCGTGCGCACCGGGCCTGCGTCGTAGCCGGCGATTTTTGCGCCAGCCTTGACGATGCTTACGGCATAACCGGCTTTACGGTTACGGATATCGAGGTAAGGCAGGAAGAAGTTGTCGATGATCTTGCCGACGGTAGCGTGATCGTCCTTGGCAATCGCGTGGTAGAAGTCCATCGCGGTTTTCGGGATGAAGTTGAACACCGCCGAGGAGTAAACCGGCACCCCCAGGGCCTTGTAGGCAGCAGCGTAAACCTCTGCAGTCGGCAGGCCGCCGAGGTAACTGAAACGGTCGCCAAGACGACGACGAATCGACACCATCAACTCGATATCACCCAGACCGTCCTTGTAGCCGATCAGGTTCGGGCAGCGCTCAGCCAGGCGTTCCAGCAATGGCGCGGTCAGGCGGCAGACGTTGCGGTTGTAGACCACCACGCCGATCTTGACCGACTTGCACACCGCTTCCACGTGGGCGGCAACACCATCCTGGCTGGCTTCGGTCAGGTAGTGCGGCAACAGCAGCAAGCCCTTGGCGCCAAGGCGTTCGGCTTCCTGGGCGTACTCGATAGCCTGGCGAGTCGAACCGCCGACACCGGCGAGGATTGGCACGCTGGTGGCGCAGGTATCAACAGCGGTCTTCACCACTTGGGAATATTCACTCGCGGCCAGGGAGAAAAACTCACCGGTGCCGCCGGCGGCGAACAAGGCGGTAGCGCCGTAAGGGGCCAGCCACTCCAGACGCTTGATGTAGCCCGCCTGGTGGAAATCACCCTGCGCATTGAAATCGGTCACGGGGAAAGACAGCAGACCGTGGGAGAGGATGGACTTCAGTTCTTGTGGATTCATTATTCGAACACCCTGGGCAAAGACTTTCTGTCGAAAGGTTGTTGTTGGTTTTGATGATGTCGTACGTCATCGTACAACTATAAAAGGATTCGTCAACTGCAATTCATCGGCGGCTGCGACAGCTTCATGTTTAGACATGCCTTCTTGACGTAGGAAATTATTCCTCTATGCTCCGAGTAACTGTATATACATACAGTTATTAAGGAAGATTCCTACGACATAGCAAGGAGCTAACATGTCAGGTCTTGAACTAGCAGCACCGGAAAAGAAACCACCTACCCTGCGCTTCGAAGGGGGTGAACACACCGCTATTGGCGACGACACCCTGTTGCGATTCGCCAAGGACGCTCCCGCGATTCCCGCGCGACAAGTCGAATTGCACCTGCCCAATGGCCTGGCCCTGACTTACGGCCAAGTGATCGCGCTGGGCGGTGACTTCTATGGCATTCCTGGCCAGCCGATCAGCGATGGCGCCTCCCCTGCGGATCGCGTGCAACGCTTCACGGCGGCGTTCAACTCATTGGCCGTGCTGCCGGCCTCCCGAGAAGAAGCACAGAAGATCCTCGCGGTGATGCAAAAGGAGATCAACGCAGTCAACCAGGCGATCAAGGACGGCAAACAACCCCACGAAGCCTATGACGCATTGGGCGATACGTTGTCTGAGGAGTGGAACCGAATCACCGGCGGCGGCAGTGCCGTTTCGGCACTCCTCCCTCTGGGTCGCTACCTGAAACTGGCAGCCGACAACGCTGACCACTTTGGCGAATGGGCATTGTCCGCCTACCTGGCCGGCCACACGGCGGCACTGCAACAGGCGGTCGTGGCCCATCAGACCGGCACCGACCAGGCACTGGAATTGGCCTATGCGATGAACAGCTTCGCTGATCACTTTTTGACTGACCTGTTTTCCGCCGGCCACCTGCGGGTACCGCGCAAACAATTGGCGGCGGTGGTCACGCCAGGAGAACTGGGCTCGCTGATCAGCCGCTTCATGCACGATGAAGACAGCAAGTTCGGGCTCAAGGTGCGCAATGCCATGGGTGATCAATGGCATGCCTATGGTGACAAGCGTTATTTCGATGCCATCGACGCGGACAATCGGACGATGGTCAAACGTGCGGTGCAGGCCTCGGCCGATGAGATCTTCGAGACCTTCATCAGCGGTGTCGCGCCCTCTCCAGCCGTCTTCAAGGCGCCACTGCATGTGCCGGACCTGAATGCCGCGCAGAACCCGGCGAACAACTTCTCGCCGCTGTTCAAGATGGAAGGAGACAAGGTGCTGCGCCGCAAGGACGTGAATGACCTGAACGACAAGCACTGGACCAATGACTGGTGGGGTTGGAGCACCTACCTGTTGCTCAAGGACTACAAGCCCAATCAGCCGGCCAGCTAAGTAGACGCAAAACTCCAGGCCAAGGAGATCAAAATGTGGGAGCGGGCTTGCCCGCGATAGCGGTGTATCAGCCAGTAATGGTTGACTGACACTCCGTCATCGCAGGCAAGCCAGCTCCCACACTAAACCCCCGTGACCTTTAACCGCGCTGCGCTTCTGCCTCTTCGTGGGCATGGCGCAGCCGCTCACGGCTGTTGGTCAGATGCAAGCGCATGGCCGCTCGCGCCGCGTCCGAATCCTGGCGGGCAATCGCCTCATAAATCTCTTCGTGTTCGCGGCTCAGGCGGCCCATGTAGTGCTGCTGGTCATCATGGGCCAGGCGCGCCGAATTCAGGCGGGTACGCGGAATGATGCTGGTGCCCAGGTGGGTCATGATGTCGGTGAAATAGCGGTTGCCGGTGGACAACGCAATTTCCAGGTGGAACGCAAAATCTGATGCCACTGCATCGCCTGCGTGGGCCGCGCTTTCATTCAGGGCGTCGAGTGCCGCACGCATGGCCGCCAGTTGCGCATCGCTGCGACGTAATGCAGCAAGACCGGCGGACTCCACTTCCAGGCTGATACGCAGCTCCAGAATCGCCAGCACATCACGCAAGGTCACCACCGTGGCCGGATCAATCCGGAAGCCGCTCGGGCTTGGCGTGTCCAACACAAAGGTGCCGATACCGTGACGGGTTTCCACCTGCCCCGCCGCCTGCAAGCGCGAGATGGCTTCACGCACCACGGTACGGCTGACCCCATGAGCGTCCATGATCGCCGACTCGGTAGGCAACTTATCGCCACGCTTGAGTTGGCCATCGCGGATTTGCTCGGACAACACCGTGACCAATTCCTGGGCAAGGCTGCGACGCTTGCGGGGAAGACGAGGAGCGGTACTGGCGTTTTCCATGATGAACCATCTTTCTCGGCGAACTTGAGCCCGCATCATAGCCCATGGCGGTTGTACGATCACCGTTCTGTCACGACTTTCATCCCTATCCTGCGCGCAAAAAAATGCCCCGACACAGGTCGAGGCATTTTTAAGGCTCACCCGAGGGTGAAAGCCGCTTACTTCACCACTTTCAAGCTCGGCCGGCCGCTTGGACGCGGAGGCTCGGCGTCCGGTGGAGGCAGATCGTCGCCGTCTTCACCTTCGATCGCTTCGTCCTCCTCGAAAGGCGACTCCAGATCGAACACCATGCCTTGGCCATTCTCACGGGCATAGATCCCGAGGATAGCGCCAATCGGCACGAACAGCGTATGCGGCACGCCGCCAAAACGCCCTTCGAAGCTGACCGCTTCGTTGTCCATGTGCAAGTGGCGCACAGCACTGGGTGATACGTTCAGCACAATCTGCCCGTCACTGGCAAAACCCTGCGGCACGTCAACCTTGGGAAATTCAGAGTTGACCAGCATGTGCGGGGTGCAATCGTTGTCCACAATCCACTCATAGAGCGCGCGGACCAAATAGGGTCGACTGGAGTTCATCAGCGGCTCCTTAAGCCTTAGCGCATATCGCGTTCGACACCAGACAGACTTGCCTGGAAAGCCTCACGCGCAAACTGGCGCTCCATGTAATCAAGCAACGGCTTGGCCGGCCGTGGCAGTTCAATGCCCAGGATCGGCAAGCGCCAGAGTATGGGTAATAGGCAGCAATCCACCAAGCTTTGTTCCTCGCTGAGGAAAAAAGGTTTGTCGGCGAACAGCGGCGAAACACCCGTCAGGCTCTCGCGCAATTCCTTACGCGCCTGCACCCGAACGGCCTCTTTACTGCGTGTATCCAGAATCACATCCACCAGCCCACACCAGTCACGCTGGATCCGATGGATCAGCAGGCGACTGTTGGCACGCGCCACCGGATACACCGGCAACAAAGGTGGATGCGGGTAACGCTCATCCAGGTATTCCATCACCACGGTTGACTCCCACAACGCCAGGTCACGATCGACCAGGGTGGGCAAGCTGCCGTAAGGGTTCACTTCGATCAGTTTCGGCGGATGACGTCCTGCCTCCACACTGATGATCTCGGCGCTGACACCCTTCTCTGCGAGCACGATGCGTACTCGGTGGGAATAGTGGTCGGCGGGGTCGGAGTAACAGGCCAACCGATTGGTCACGCCCATGGCGGTCCTCCTCGCTTGTTGAAATTATCGAAAGCTCAAAAACGAGCGCGCCCAGAGAGCATCTCTGCAGTGCCTGGTTCAACCAGAGCGCTACGTATTCAGAGATGCCGCTGGGCGCGCAAGATTAACAGCAATTGCTTACGGTTGGATCAATGCACATCCTTCCAGTATTCGCGTTTGAGCAGATAGGCGAACACAAAGAAGAAGGCCAGGTACAGCAATACATAAGTACCAATGCGCTGATGTTGCAGTTTGACCGGGTTGGCCGAGTAGGCCAGGAAGGTCACCAGATTCTTGACCTTCTCGTCAAACTGCTCTTCGTTCAGCGTACCGGTCTTGGGCACGATGGTCAGTTGGTCACACGCTTCATGCGTCAGAGGCGTGCCAGTCAACGGATCATATTGCTTCTTGCCGTCTTCAACGACCTGAACCTGCTTGCATCCTACCACTTGGCGACCCTGCAGGCCGACCAGAACGTTAGGCATGCCGACGTTCGGGAAGACTTTGTTGTTTACGCCATAAGGACGCGCCGGGTCTTCGTAGAAGGATTTCAGGTAACCGTAGAGCCAATCGGTACCGCGCACACGCGCCACCAGGGTCAGGTCGGGCGGTGCTGCGCCGAACCAGACCTTGGCGTCGGCGGGTTGCATACCGATGCTCATGTGGTCGCCGATTTTCGCGCCCGTGAACACCGAGTGGCTGAGCATCACGTCATGTGGGATGCCCAGGTCATCGGCAACACGTTCGTAACGCTGGAACTTGGCGCTGTGGCAGCCCATGCAGTAGTTGGTGAAGGTACGCAGCCCATCCTGCATGGCGGCCTTGTCGGACACGTCGATATCGACTTTTTCCAGTTCCGGGCCGTGCTCGGCCGCGAAGGACATTAGCGGCAGCGCCGCAAGCATCAAAGCAACAAATAACTTTTTCATCAGCCAGTCACCCTTTCCGGAACCGGTTTGGTCTTCTCGAGCCGGGTATAGAACGGCATCAGAATGAAGTAGGCGAAGTACAGGAAGGTGCAGACCTGCGACAGCAACGTACGCTCAGGCGTTGGCGCCAATACGCCCAGTACCCCCAGGATCACGAACGCAATGCAGAACACCCACAGCCAGATCTTGCTCAGCCAGCCCTTGTAGCGCATGGACTTGACCGGGCTCCGGTCGAGCCACGGCAAGACGAAGAGCATCGCGATCGATGCACCCATGGCCATCACGCCCATGAGCTTGTCAGGGATCGCGCGCAAAATCGCGTAGAACGGCGTGAAGTACCAGACCGGGGCAATGTGCTCAGGTGTCTTGAAGGCGTTGGCCTGTTCAAAGTTCGGCTTCTCCAGGAAATAACCACCCATTTCCGGGAAAAAGAACACGATCGAGCAGAAGATAAACAGGAAGACGACTACGCCGACAATGTCTTTCACCGTGTAGTACGGGTGGAAAGGAATGCCATCCAGCGGGATGCCGTTTTCGTCTTTATGCTTCTTGATGTCCACGCCGTCCGGGTTGTTCGAACCCACTTCGTGCAGTGCCAGGATGTGCAACACCACCAGGCCCAGAATCACAATCGGCAGGGCTACGACGTGCAAGGCAAAGAAGCGGTTCAGGGTGATGCCGGAGATCAGGTAGTCACCCCGGATCCACTGGGTAAGGTCGTTGCCGATCACCGGAATCGCACCAAACAGCGAGATGATCACCTGGGCGCCCCAATACGACATCTGCCCCCACGGCAACAGGTAGCCCATGAAGGCCTCGGCCATCAGCGCCAGGTAGATCAACATGCCGAAGACCCACACCAGCTCGCGAGGCTTCTGGTAAGAGCCGTAGAGCAGGCCGCGGAACATGTGCATATAGACGACGATGAAGAACGCCGAAGCGCCGGTGGAGTGCAGCAGGCGCAGGATCGAGCCGTACTCGACATCACGCATGATGTACTCGACGGAGGCGAACGCCTCTTCCGCCGACGGGGTGTAGCTCATCGTCAGCCAGACACCCGTGACAATCTGGTTAACCAGCACCAACAGTGCCAGCGAGCCGAAGAAGTAGAAGAAGTTGAAGTTTTTTGGCGCGTAATATTTGCTGAGATGGTCTTCCCACATTTTAGTCGCGGGGAAGCGCGCATCCACCCAATCCATGAACTTGCTCATCAGGCTTTCTCCCCCTCGTCGACACCAATGACAATGACACTGTCAGTCTCGTAGTGATGTGGCGGAACTGGCAGGTTCAGCGGTGCGGGTTGTGACTTGTAGACGCGGCCAGCCAGATCGTAGTGGGAACCGTGGCAAGGGCAGAAGTAGCCACCCACCCAGTCTTTGCCCAGGTCGGCAGGAGCAACTTCAGGACGGAAAGTAGGCGAGCAACCCAGGTGGGTGCAAATACCGATCAGCAGCAGAATCTCTGGCTTGATCGAACGAATTTCCTTATCGACGTAGGCGGGTTGGTCGGAATTCTTCGAGTCGGGATCAGACAGCTGACCTTCGATTTTCTTCAGATTCCCAAGGATTTCCTCTGTACGACGAACGATGAAGACCGGCTGACCGCGCCATTCAGCAATCATTTGCTGGCCTGGGTCGATCTTGCTGACATTCACCTTCACCGGTGCACCTGCGGCTTTCGCCTTGGCACTGGGAAACCATGACCCCACGAACGGGACCGCAGCCCCCACCGCTCCTGCAGCACCCACCACGGACGTGGCTGCTACCAAGAAGCGACGCCGGCCTGCATTCACGCCGTCATTGCTCATTCAGTCCTCTCCCATCAGCTTTTTGGCCTGTTAAATCAGGCGTCTACTAAGTGTTGTATCTTTACTTATAAAAATTTTGCCGAATGGTAATGAAAAGCCCCACGTATGACAAGGGAATTGCCCGGGCCTCCCTCTCCAGGCCTTGTAGTATAGGGGGTCTACGGATGTGGCAAGTTGTCACGGCGAAATTTATGCATAAATCGCAGGCAATAAAAAACGCCCAGCTCCGTGAGGAGTTGGGCGTTTTTGTGGAACGTAAAGCGAATTAACGCTTCGAGTACTGCGGACGCTTACGCGCTTTACGCAGACCGACTTTCTTACGTTCAACTTCACGAGCATCGCGAGTTACGAAGCCAGCTTTGCGCAGAGCGCCACGCAGGGTTTCGTCGTACTGCATCAGAGCGCGAGTGATACCGTGGCGGATTGCGCCAGCTTGACCACTTACACCGCCACCGATAACGGTGACGTAGATGTCGAACTTTTCAACTGTCTCGGTCAATTCCAGCGGCTGACGAACTACCATGCGGGCAGTTTCGCGACCGAAGAAGTTTTCCAGAGTGCGGTTGTTGATCGAGATGTTACCAGTGCCCGGACGCAGGAAAACGCGTGCGGTTGCGGTTTTGCGACGGCCAGTGCCGTAATTTTGAGTCGCCGACATAATGAACTATTCCGTTAAAACTTCAGTTCTTGGGGCTGCTGAGCAGCATGAGGGTGTACAGCGCCCGCATAGACTTTCAGCTTGCGAAACATATCGCGACCCAGTGGGCCCTTCGGCAGCATGCCTTTGACCGCGATTTCGATCGGGGCTTCAGGCTTCTTGGAAATCAGACCTTCGAAGTTCGAAGACTTGATACCGCCTGGGAAACCGGAGTGACGGTAGTACATTTTGTCTTGCGCTTTGTTGCCGGTAACACGTACCTGCTCAGCGTTGATGATCACGATGTAGTCACCGGTGTCAACGTGAGGGGTGTACTCAGGCTTGTGCTTGCCACGCAGACGGCTGGCGACTTCAGTGGCCAGACGACCCAGGGTCTGACCAGCGGCGTCGACGACAAACCAGTCGCGCTGAACTGTTTCCGGTTTTGCAGTAAAAGTTGTCATTCTTTAATAGCCTCAGGGGCCGCCCTGTAAATTAGACGGCGGATCTTACTGAATAGTGCGTACTTTGACAAGTCAAAGGCAGCCGGATACAGACGCTATCGGGGGCTCGGGTCGGCGCGTCCGTTCAACGGCAAGATTCTTCGGCAGGCGGCGCATCACTTCCACTGCAGAAAGAGGTGGGCAATTATGCAGATTGCGAAAAAAAATTCAACCTGCTTTTATGATTGTTTTCCCCGAAGGAGTACCCGATGGATTATCGACAGCTGGGCCGCACCGATCTGAATGTAAGCGCGATAGCCTTGGGCACCATGACCTGGGGCGAGCAAAACAGCGAGGCAGAGGCCTTTGCACAGATCGAACGGGCCAAGGCCGCGGGGATCAACTTCCTCGACACAGCAGAAATGTACCCGGTGCCGCCGAAGGCCGACACCTATGCCACCACCGAGCGCTATATCGGTAATTACTTCAAAAGCCGTGGCGACCGGGCCGACTGGATCCTCGCCAGCAAGATCGCCGGCCCCGGCAACACCATTGATTACATCCGTGACGGCCACTTGCGCCACAACCGCAAGCACATCGTCGACGCCCTGGATGCCAGCCTCAAGCGCCTGCAAACCGACTGGATCGACCTCTACCAGTTGCACTGGCCCGAGCGCAGCACCAACTTTTTCGGCCAACTGAGCTACAAGCACAAGGACGAAGACGACCTGACCCCGCTGGAGGAAACCCTCGAAGCACTGGACGAACAGGTGAAGGCCGGCAAGATCCGCCACATCGGCCTGTCCAACGAAACCCCGTGGGGCACCATGAAGTTCCTGGCCCTGGCCGAAGCCCGTGGCTGGACCCGCGCGGTGTCGATCCAGAACCCCTACAACCTGCTCAACCGCAGCTTTGAAGTGGGCCTGGCGGAAGTCGCCATTCGTGAGCAATGCGGCCTGCTGGCCTACTCGCCGCTGGCTTTCGGCATGCTCAGCGGCAAATACGAAGGCGGCGCCCGCCCGGCAAAAGCCCGCCTGACCGAATACAGCCGCTTCAGTCGTTACTTCAACCCGCAGTCAGAAGCAGCCTGCAGCCGTTATGTGGCACTGGCGCGGGAACATGGCCTGGACCCTGCGCAGATGGCGCTGGCGTTCGTGACGCAACAGCCGTTCGTGACCAGCAACATTATTGGCGCCACGAGCCTGGAGCAACTGGACAGCAACATTGCCAGTGCCGACCTGAAGCTGTCGAAAGAGGTTTTGGAAGGGATTGAGGCGATTCAGAAGGACCATCCGAATCCAGCGCCTTGATTGATCCTTAAGCCGCTATCGCGGGCAAGCCAGCTCCCACACATTGAACTGTGAACACATTCAATGTGGGAGCCGGGCTTGCCCGCGATGTGGCCCGGAGCAGCACTACCAATCCATCAAAGCGCCCGCGCAATAATCTCTTTCATGATCTCATTGGTCCCCGCATAAATCCGCTGCACCCGCGAATCGGCCCAGGCCCGGGCAATCGGGTATTCCCACATAAAGCCGTAGCCACCGTGCAGCTGCACGCACTCGTCGAGCACCTTGCATTGAAGGTCCGTGGCCCAATACTTGGCCATCGCCGCCGTGGGCACATCGAGCTTGCCCTCCAGATGCAGCGCCATGCATTTATCCACAAACACGCGGCCGATCTGAATCTCGGTGGCCATCTCCGCCAGCTTGAACCGGGTGTTCTGGAAGTCGGCAATTGCCTTGCCGAACGCTTTGCGCTCACGGGTGTATTCAAGGGTCCATTGCAACGCCGCCTCGGCTGACGACAGCGCGCCAATCGCCACGGTCAGGCGCTCCTGGGGCAACTCCTGCATCAAATACGCGAAGCCCATGCCGGCCTGGCCCAACAGGTTTTGCTTGGGCACGCGCACGTCCTGGAAAAACAGCTCAGAGGTGTCCTGGGCCTTCATACCCACCTTCTCCAGGCGCTTGCCCTTGTCGAAGCCCGGCGTATCAGCCTCCACCAGAAACAGGCTGGTGCCCTTTGCACCGGCCTTGGGGTCGGTCTTGGCCACGACGATCACCAGCTCAGCGAGAAAGCCGTTGGTGATAAAGGTCTTGGAACCGTTGATCACATACTCATCACCGTCCAATACCGCAGTGGTCTTGACGCCTTGCAGATCGGAACCCGCGCCTGGCTCAGTCATGGCGATGGCCGTGACCATCTCGCCGGAGATCAATTTGGGCAAGTACTTCTGTTTCAGCGCTTCACTGCCGTAATGCAGGATGTAGGGCGCCACAATGTCCGAATGCAGGGAAAACCCGATGCCGGTCAGCCCCAGTCGGCTGATTTCCTCAATCACCACTGCACTGTAGAGAAAGTCCGCACCCAGGCCGCCATATTCCTCCGGCAGATGAGAACACAGCATCCCCGCCTCCCCCGCCTTGCTCCACAGACTACGGTCGATATAGCCCTGCTTCTCCCATTGCCCATGGAACGGCGCGGCGTGTTTTTCGAGGAAGGTGCGCACGCTCTCGCGGAAGAGTTCGTGCTCCGAGCTGAACAAGGTTCTGGGGATCATGGGTCACCTGCGTGGATTGTCGGACAAGGACGAGCCCACAGAGACTAAGCCGCGAAGGCGTCACGGGACACTGGACACATGCGACAAAAAATAAGACGATCCAGCCGTCTGGTGACCACTTTCCCCTATAAGAATAAATGAAATTATGTCTAACCAAATCTCCACGCCCCTACGGCGCGTCAGCATTTTGGCCATTGATCGGGTATTCGCTTCAACCCTCATGCAAGCCAAGGATTTCTTCCATCTCGCCAGCCTGCGTTATGGCAAACAGCAAGGCCTGGGCCTGACCCCAGCGTTTGAAACACGCCTGGTCAGCCCCGACGGGCAATCGGTACGCAGCTTCAGCGATGTGATCATGCCGGTGGACGGCGGCCTGGAAAACGCCGACATCATCGTGTTGCCGGCCTTCTGGGATGACTTCGACGCGCTGTGCACCCGTTACCCCCAAGTGCTGCCCTGGCTGCGCGAGCAACACGCCCGCGGCGCGGTGCTTTGCGGCGAGGCCACCGGCGTGTTCTGGCTGGCCGAAGCCGGCCTGCTCGATGGCAAGGAAGCGACCACCTACTGGCGTTTCTTCAATGCTTTCAGCGAACGCTTCCCCCAGGTGCAGCTCAACCAGGACAAGCACCTCACCGATGCCGACAACCTGTATTGCGCCGGCGGCACGACCTCGGCGTGCGACCTCTACATCTACCTGATCGAACGTTTCTGTGGCGCCAACATCGCGCAGGCCGTGGCCCGCGACATCCTCTACGAAGTGCAGCGCAGCTACGCGCCTGGGCGTATCGGCTTTGGTGGGCAGAAGCTGCACCAGGACGTGATCATCCTGCAGATCCAGCACTGGCTCGAAGAGCATTTCGCCGACAAGTTCCGCTTCGAAGACGTCGCCCGGGAACACGGCATGAGCATCCGTAACTTCATGCGCCGTTTTCAGACTGCCACCGGCGACAAGCCGCTGCATTACCTGCAACGGCTGCGTATCGAGACGGCCAAAGGCCTGCTCTCGGGAAGCCGCAAGAGCATCAAGACCATCAGTTATGAGGTGGGTTACGACGATGCGAGCTTCTTTGCGCGGCTGTTTCGTCAACACACGGAGTTGTCGCCGAACCAATACCGGCAGCAATTTCAGCAAGCCGCGTAGGTACGGCACCTGACGATGCAAGCGACCCTGTCATACCGCAATGGTGCAGGGTCGAACTGAAAGCCCTATGTAGCCTTACCAGGGCCTTAAGCAATACCTGCCTGCAAGACCTCCAATTCCTACAGCTAGACAGGACGAAGACGACCCGCTGCACCCTGGGCGTCTGGCATTTTAAGCGAGGTAAAAGTCGTCTATTTCTGCCGGACTTCTCTCCGGATCATAAAGGGCTTTTCTAAATCCACTGGCTCAAACTAGGACGGAGACTCAATCATGTCATCCATAGGAAGCATCTCTTTCAGCCCGGCGGTACAGCCGAACGAGACAGGCGCAAGTCAATCAAAAGAGAAACAGACTGAACTGTTGAATAAAAAAATGGAGGAGTTGAAGAAAAAGAAGAAGGACGAGGAAGAGGAGGATTCAACGTTAGTCAAGGGTCCGGACGGCGCGATCTACAAGATAGAGGGTAGCAAAAAGATCCTCGTACAACCGGCGCCGCCCTCTGAAGACCAGATCACTTTTTAACCAGCACCAAAAAATACAAAAGGCCCGCAATCGCAGCGGGCCTTTTATATGGATCACATCGGCTTACGGCTTATGCCCACGCGACAGGAACTCGTGGGATTGCATTTCGAGCAAGCGGCTCAGCGTCCGCTGGAATTCGAAGTTCAAGCGACCGCCGGTGTAGAGGTCCTTGAGTTCGACCTCGGCCGAGATGATCAGCTTGACGTTACGGTCGTAGAATTCGTCGACCATGTTGATAAACCGGCGCGCGATGTCGTCGGTGGTGACGCTCATCTGTTCCACGCCGCTCAGGATCACCGCGTGGAAGATTTTGCCCAGCTCGATGTAATCGTTCTGGCTACGCGGCCCGTCGCACAATTGGCGGAATTCGAACCAGGCCACGTCGTCGCAGGTACGCAGCGCGATGATTTCGCGGTTTTCGATCATCAACTTGTCGTTTTCCACCGCCTGGGTGCATTCCGGCGTCAGCGCGCGGAAGCTTTTTTTCAGGCTTTCGTGCGCCGCTTCGTTCAGCGGGAAGTGGAACAGCTCCGCTTGCTCAAGATGGCGCAGGCGGTAATCAACGCCACTGTCGACGTTGACGATCTCGGTGTTCTGCTTGATCAGCGCGATGGCCGGCAGGAAGCGCGCACGTTGCAGGCCGTCCTTGTACAAGCCGTCAGGCACGATGTTCGACGTAGCGACCAGGGTCACGCCGTTCTTGAACAGTTCTTCCATCAGCGTGCCAAGGATCATGGCGTCGGTGATGTCGGAAACGAAGAACTCATCGAAGCAGATGACCCGCGCTTCGTCGGAGAAACGCTTGGCGATGATGGTCAGCGGGTTTTTCTCACCCGGCAGGGTCTTCATTTCTTCGTGCACACGCTTCATGAAGCGGTGAAAGTGCGTACGCACCTTTTCCTTGAACGGCAGCGCTTCAAAGAAGGTGTCGACCAGGTACGTCTTGCCCCGGCCCACGCCACCCCAGAAATACAGGCCTTTGACCGGCGTGTGGTCTTTCTTGCCAAACAGCTTGCTGAACATCCCTGGCTTGCTTTGCGAGGCCGCGACCAGGTCGTCGTACAGGCGCTGCAAATGACGCACCGCCGTTTCCTGGGCCGCGTCATGGAAGAATTCAGGGCGTTTCAGATCAGCTTGATATCGTTCTAGGGGCGTCATAATTTCGTTAGCAAGGCAACAAAAACGGGCCGTCACTGTAACGACGGCCCTGGATAATGGCAATCACGCACTCATGAAAGGCTATCGTTTAACTTCAACTGCCTTATCGATTTTAGGGCTTTTTCAAACGCGTCTTCGAGTTCGTTGAAGCTGGAATATTTTCGACTATATGCAACTGGTTTGTTGTTCACATGAAGAACCACCTCGTCGATACCCCGAGATAAATCAATAAAACTCTGGGAGAGCAAAGACTTGGTAACAAAACCAACCTCTTTTCCGTCTGCGAACGGGTTCGACACAAGCAACTCGGTACCATCTTCCGCCAAGAGTCTGAATTTGAACCCATCCAGATCACGAAAGCTCACAAAGCGCGCAGCTTTTGGCGCCTTCTTTTTCGTATTGGTAGGAGCAGTAGACTGCGTGATGAACGAACGTAAGCCCACTGCTTCACGCAGCTCTTCAAGAAACGGCGCCGCTACGGCGCGCGCTTTCTTCGCGCCAATCAACAGTAAGTCTTCCATTTCTGAAGGGCGCGACATCAACTTATGATAGCGCTCGCGGGCGTCGCCCAACTGATCATCAAGGAGCAAAAACAGACGCTTCTTAGCCTCCCCCCAGCCTAGGCCGCCGAGGAGGTCAAGGCGCATTTCTTCTGCTTTGTTCTTACCGGCAAACGCCTGATACAGAGTAAATAGGTGCGATTTGCTCGGATCTTTCGACTCGCCGGGCGCGCGGGAGTCGGTGACGATCCGCGAGATCGCGTCTTTCATGTCCTTGGCGCTGGTGAACAACGGGATAGTGTTGTCGTAGCTCTTGGACATCTTGCGGCCATCGAGGCCTGGCAAGGTGGCGACGCTTTCTTCGATCAACGCCTCGGGCATGGTGAAGAATTCTTTACCGTTGCCGAACAGGTGGTTGAAACGCTGGCCGATGTCGCGGGCCATTTCCACGTGCTGGATCTGGTCACGGCCGACCGGCACCTTGTGCGCGTTGAACATCAGGATGTCCGCCGCCATCAGCACCGGGTAGCTGTACAAGCCCATGGTGATGCCCGCATCCGGGTCTTCGCCGCTTTCGACGTTCTTGTCCACCGACGCTTTATAGGCGTGGGCACGGTTGAGCAGGCCCTTGGCGGCAACACAGGTCAGCAGCCAGGTCAGCTCGGGGATTTCCGGGATGTCGGACTGGCGGTAGAAGGTCACCCGGTTCACATCCAGGCCACCGGCCAGCCAGGTCGCGGCAATTTCCATACGCGAGCGCTGGATGCGCTGCGGGTCATCGCATTTGATCAGGGCGTGGTAATCGGCCAGGAAGTAGAAAGAGTCGGCATTGGCGTCCTGGCTGGCGAGAATCGCCGGGCGGATCGCACCGGCGTAGTTGCCCAGGTGTGGCGTGCCGGTGGTGGTGATGCCGGTGAGGATACGGGTACGAGTCGTCATGGGTAATCGCTTATCAGACTGCTATCAATTCGAGAGGCGCGGCAGCACCAGATCCTTGAGATCGGTGAGCTTGCCATGAAAAAAGTGCCCGCATTCTGCCACTTTCAGCAGCTCATGGGGGCGTTTCAAGGCAGCGGACCACTCGTAGACGACCTGCGGGTCGACCACTTCGTCGGTTTCCGGCTGGATCAGGGTCAATGGGCAGCCTTGGGGCAGCACGTCGGTATCGCGCAGGCGCATCACGGCAGCGGCGACCATGAACAGGTGCGCGAGTTTTTCGCCCTTGGCTTCCAGGCGCCCGCCGAGGCTGGCGGCCACATAACCGCCAAACGAGAAACCGAGCAAGGTGATCGGCAGTTCGGGGTGCTTTTCCCGCAGCCAGTTGGCAGCAGCTTCGGCATCGTCCACTTCACCGGTGGCCATATCGTGGGTACCGGCGCTGGCACCGACACCGCGGTAATTGAAACGTAAAGTAATCAAACCGGCGTCGCGGGCGGTGCGTTGCAGGGTCGATACGACTTTATTGAGCATGGTCCCGCCCTGCACCGGGTTAGGGTGGCAGATCAGCGCCAGGCCACGTGGCTCGGGGTGATCAAGGTACAGGGCTTCCAATTGGCCAACCGGGCCATCGATCAAAACGGGGGTTTCACGCATGAGCAAGGAATGAACTCCGTGACCTCTCAAAGGGTCGACTCGTCTAGCTAAAAGTCTGTGCATGGCATGATTGCGAGCTTAATCGCGGTATACAGCGCAGGTCCGAGCCGTTAACGTAAAGCAAAGCCGTTTATAGAGGAAGGACTCGTGGAACACTCGCTCTTAGTTTGGTTGTTGCCGACTCTCGCCTTGGTTGCCGGTGTCGCCATTGGATTCCTGGTTGCCCGCCTGCTGCCGAATGCCGCGCCTAACCGCACGCAGCGTCAGTTGGATGACATTCAGGAACGTTTTGACAGTTATCAGAACGAGGTTGTTACCCACTTCAACAGCACCGCGACCCTGGTCAAGAAGCTCACTCAGAGCTACCAGGAAGTACAGGATCACCTCGCCGATGGCGCTAACCGCCTGGCCCTCGACGACATCACCCGTCAGCGTCTGCTGGCCGCGTTGCATTCCGATGCACCGCAAACACCGCGGGAACGCCTGACCCCTCCGCGGGAAAACCAGGAGCCACCACGGGACTACGCGCCAAAAACGCCAAACGCCCCTGGCATGCTGGATGAGCAGTACGGCTTGAAGAAGTAAGTCATGTTCAAGCATTAAAAAAGCCCGGTTGATCGATGATCAACCGGGCTTTTTTGTGGGCTTCACTCGCCAGGACAATGGAGATCCACTGTGGGAGCGGGCTTGCTCGCGAAAGCGGTGGGTCAGTCTGAACATCTGTAACTGACAGACCGTATTCGCGAGCAAGCCCGCTCCCACATTGACCGCGTAAGACCTTAAGCCGATTGCTGCTCCTGCAACAACCCACTCTCGATCCGCACATGCCGCCCATGGAAGCGCTTGAGGCTGCTGCGATGACCGACGCTGACGATGCTCAGCCCCGGCAATTCATCGATCAGCGCTTGATACAACGTCGCCTCATCCTCTTCATCCATCGCCGAGGTGGCTTCGTCCATGTACAGCCACTGCGGCGCGAACAACAACGCGCGGGCAAAGGCCAAACGCTGCTGCTCACCGGGCGAGAGCATACGTTGCCAGTGGTTGGCCTCGTCCAGGCGCGCGACCAGGTGCGGCAAGCGGCAGGTTTCCAGGACCTGTGCATAACGTTGCGCCGGGTAGACGCTGTCGTCCTGTGGATAACTCAATACGGCCTTCAAGGTCCCAATCGGCAGGTAGGGTTTCTGCGGCAGGAACAGGTAACGCGCAGCCGGCAGGCGAATGCTGCCATGCCCCGCTGGCCACAAGTGCCCCATCGCACGCAGCAGCGTACTTTTACCACTGCCGGAACGCCCACTGAGCATCACACGCTGGCCCGGCTCTACGGTCATGTCGGCGTCGGTGAGCAAGTGGCGGCCGTCGGCCAGGTCCATGCCCAGATCCTGCACCACCAACCGCTCGCCCTCAGGGCGCACATCGATGGCTGGAGTACGCTGTTCGTTTTCACTCATAGCCTGGTGGAAGCTGAGCAGACGGTCACTGGTCGCACGCCAGCTGGCCAGGTCGGCATAGGCACTGATGAACCAACTGAAGTTGCCCTGCACATTGCCAAACGCGGAGTTGATTTGCATCAGCTCGCCCAGTTCGATCTTGCCGGCGAAATAGCGCGGCGCCGCAACCATGAAAGGGAAGATGATTGCGATCTGTTCGTAGCCGGCGGTGAAGAAGGTCAGGCGCTTGGACACTTTCATGATGTCCCAGAAGTTGTGCCAGACTTTACTGAAGCGTGTGCTCAAGCGCTGTCTTTCATTCGGCTCGCCGTTGTACAGGGCGATGCTCTCCGCGTTTTCACGCACACGCACCATGGAGAAACGCAGGTCTGCTTCGAAGCGTTGTTGTTGGTTGCTCAGGCCAATCAAGCGACGACCGATCAGGTGAGTCAACCAGCTGCCGACACCGGCGTAGACCAATGCGCACCAGAACATATAACCCGGGATGGTGAAGCCAAACACCTCGATACTGCCGGAAACACCCCACAAAATAATCGAGAACGACACGAGGCTGACGACATTGCGCAGCAGCCCGAGGCCCAGGCTCAACGTGTTCGAGGTGAAGTTATTGAGGTCTTCGGAAATCCGCTGGTCCGGGTTATCGGTGTACCCACCCTGCTCCAGCTGGTAGTAGTTCTTGTCGGCGAGCCAACGTGCAAAATGCTTTTCGGTGAGCCAGGCACGCCAGCGGATGGTCAGCATCTGGGTCAGGTAGAGGCGGTAGACAGCACCCAGAATGGCCACGGCCGCGATACCGCCGAAATAGCCGATCAGTTGCCAGAAAGCAGCCGTGTCCTTGTGCTCCAGAGCGTTGTAGAAATCCTTGTACCAGTGGTTGATCCACACGGAGATCGCCACGCTGAACAGCGACAAGCCAATCACCGCGCCCAGCAACAACCAGGCCTTGCCTTTCTCTTCACTGCGCCAATACGGCGTGATCATCGCCCAGGTTCGGCGAAAGAATTGCCCACGCACCGCGTCGTTGACCGCGGAATACTCAGCGTTCTGATTCATCGTTCAGGCTCGGTAGGGGAAAATGACAGGCGTTTGAACCGATCATAGACGATCGGTTCAGCGCTCCGTGCTGCCTGAAGCAGATTGTTCAGACTTTGTTCAGCGCCGTACCGGACGCTTCTGCAGCTTGCGTTGCAGGGTGCGGCGGTGCATGCCCAGGGCACGGGCAGTGGCGGAGATGTTGCCCTCATGTTCGGTCAGCACACGCTGGATGTGTTCCCACTGCAAGCGGTCCACCGACATCGGGTTTTCCGGCACCAGGGTATCGAGGTCGGCGTGTTCGGACAGCAAGGCTGCCAGCACGTCGTCGGCGTCCGCCGGTTTGCACAGGTAGTTGCAGGCGCCGCGCTTGATGGCCTCGACAGCGGTGGCAATGCTGGAATAACCGGTGAGGATCACCACGCGCATTTCCGGGTCGAGTTCCAGCAGCTTGGGCAGCAGCACCAGGCCGGAGTCGCCGTCCATTTTCAGGTCGAGCGCGGCGTAGTCCGGCAAGTCAGCCTGAGCGATGGTCAGGCCTTCTTCGGCGGAGCCTGCGGTGCTCACGCGAAAACCACGACGGCTCATGGCGCGCGCCATGACGCGGGTAAAGGTGGCGTCGTCATCTACCAGCAACAGGTGCGGCAGTTCTTCGCCTTCGACTTGGATCTCGTCACTCATCGATATCTCCTCGTGCGACACGGGGCAGGCGCAGCTCGGTGAGCGTGCCACCTTCCTCATGACTATAGAGCTTCACTGAGCCGCCCGCGCGGGTCACGCTGGCCTTGCTCAAAAACAGGCCCAGGCCGAAGCCTTTGCCCTTGGTGGTAAAGAACGGTTTGCCGATCTGCTCGGCAATGGCCAGCGGCACGCCCGCGCCGTGGTCACGAATGCTGATGGTCACGTTTTCCGCATCCCAGTCCAGCTGTACGCCCAGGCCTTCGGGGCAGGCGTCAGCAGCGTTGTTCAACAGGTTGAGCAGCGCCTGGGTCAGGTCCGGTGGTGGCGCCATGCGGGGCACGCTGCCCTGGCCCAGCAGGTTGAAACGGTAACTGGCTTCGGGGCGCATCAGGTGCCAACGGTTCAGGGCTTCGTCGAGCCACTGGGTCACGTCCTGCATCTCCACGGCCAGGCGGCGATTGGCTTCAGCGGCACGCACCAGTTGCTGCAAGGTCTGTTTACATTGCTTGACCTGTTCCTGCAGCACGCTCAGGTCATCCTGCAGGGCTGGGTCGTGATGGTCCTGGACCATTTCATTGAGCAGCACGCTCATGGTCGCCAGCGGCGTACCCAATTCATGGGCGGCGCCGGCAGCCTGAGTGGCGACGGCCAGCAATTGCTGGTCGCGCAGGCCTTCTTCGCGGCGAATGGCGCGCAACTCTTCCTGGCGACGCAGTTCTTCGGCCATGCGTGCAGCGAAGAAGGTAATCACTGCAGCGGACAGGGCGAAACTCAGCCACATCCCGTAGATCTGCAGGTTTTCCCGCGCGATGGGGAAGGTCTGCAATGGATAAAACTGTGCCAGCAACAAGGTGTACAGGGTCAGCGCAATACCCGACAGCACCACCGAGTAGCGCCACGGCAAAGTCACCGCGGCGATGGTCAGTGGCACCAGGTAATAAGAAACAAACGGGTTGGTGGAACCACCGGAGAAATACAGCAACACACTGTGGATAAACAGGTCGCAGGCCAATTGCAGGGCGTATTCCAGCTCAGTCACCGGCCACGTGGTGCGCAGGCGGATGGCCGTAAACACACACAGCACGATGGAGAAGCCGAGGGTCACGGCCAGTTGCAGCCAGGGCAACGGCAGCAGGTCGAACCAATACGCGAGCCCGACGGAGCCAGCCTGTGCGGCCAGTACCAGGGTGCGAATGAACGTCAGGCGCCAGAGGTTCTGGCGTGTGGCGGAAGTCAGTTTTACGGCGGCGAGCATGAGCTCTCCCGGTGAGCGCTGCAGGCGGATCGGCAGGAGTATAAACGAAGCAGGCCGCCTGGCATGACGTGTGTGGCTCTTTGACGCAGGCCGCGCAAACGACCGTTCGTCGGCATCCCCACAACTTGTAGCGAATGTGTAAACCCGAAGAACCCGACATCACCGTCTACAGTCATACCGAACACGAATATCCCAAGGAGCTTCCATGTCTCGTTTCACTCGCAGTGCAGCCGTTATCACCCTCAGCGCCAGCGCCCTGGCCAGCCTTCCCGCCATGGCCGCCGATGCGCTGAATTACAACCAGATTTCCCTGCGTGCCGAGGTCAGCCAGGAAGTTGCCCGCGACAAGATGATCGTCACCCTCTACACCGAATCGCAAAACGCCGACCCGGCCAAGCTTGCCGCTGAAATCACCACGACCATGAACAAGGCCC
This sequence comes from Pseudomonas antarctica, assembly GCF_001647715.1. Taxonomy (NCBI): domain Bacteria; kingdom Pseudomonadati; phylum Pseudomonadota; class Gammaproteobacteria; order Pseudomonadales; family Pseudomonadaceae; genus Pseudomonas; species Pseudomonas antarctica. The sequence continues at coordinate 994,447 of NZ_CP015600.1, read as the reverse complement.
TGGGCGAGGCTCGTGAAGTCAAAGGCGTGACCCTGCGTCAGGGCAGCCGCAACAGCTACCCGATCTACGACAACAAGAACCAGAAGATCACCGGCTGGCGTGAGCGCGCTGAACTGCGCCTGGAAAGCGCCGACTTCCCGGCGCTGTCCAAGCTCACCGGCGATCTGCTGAACACCCTGAAAATGGAAAACATGGACTTCGCCATCGCCGACACCACGCGTAAGGCCAGCGAAGATGCGTTGCTCAAAGACGCGGTTGCCGCCTTCAAGGCACGCGCCCAATTGGCCACCGACGCACTGGGCGGCAAGGGTTACAAGATCGTCAACTTGAACTTCAACACCAACGGTTATCCACAACCGTACGCCCGAAACGGCGGGATGATGATGAAAGCGGCCATGATGGATTCGGCGCCGACGCCGGAAGTGGAGGCTGGGACCAGTCAGGTGAACATGAGCGCCGACGGCGTGATTGAAGTCCTGCAGTAAGGCTTTTCGAAACAGAAAAACGGCGCGGCCTTGAGGGTTAGCGCCGTTTTTTTTGTAAGACCCAGCGACACCGTCTGTAGTCCCTCATATCCAGCCACAGACCCATATGGAATCAAATGCCAGGTTCTCACTACAGAGTTAATGCAACGGCGCACGCCGACATCCTCTTACTTCACGAGAACCGAATTCATGACCGTATATCTCAATCGGACACCTCCTCAGTTACAGGAAAACCTACCTGTCTATGCGCCGCCGAAAACCGAAGCGCAAACCACGCAAGCGCCCCAACGCTCAGCCGAAAAAACGGTTAACCCTCATGAAACACAGCTGCTCAAAGCTTACCTTGAGCAGGTGAATCGCCTGGCGCTGCACACCTCGCCCAGACTGGTCAGTGTTCCGAGACAGAGTACCTTGGGCCAATGGCTTGAATTATATGATGCGCACGTGCGACAACCCGCTCTCAATGGATGGCTGTTTAGACAAGGAATCCACGACATCGGCCAGTTTTCGGTCGCCCCCTCAACAGGCACCTTGTCCGCTGAAGTGGAGGGAAAAAAGAAAACTTTCAGCCTTACGGACACGTCGGGCTGGGGACAAATCTCAGCGGCATTGCTGGCGACCGCCAGCGTGATCGCACCCGGAAAAAGTGGTGATTTGCGGGTGGAACAACATGATGGCTTCCTTCAAGTCCATCCAAAGGTAGTGGCACACTTCCAAGGTGTTCCATTCCCGCAATCCGCCGCCTTTGCTCGGGCGCAATTCAACCAACTGGCCCCCAAAGATGCGTTCGACCCTATCCCGCCTGATGACCGATTACGCCCTGCCAGCCGCCGCTCAGAAGACGCGATGCAAGCGCAAATACAGAGTGCCGGCAAGTTCTACAGCACCGCCCCCGCGGCACTGGATTACAAGCTTTTGGCGGTCGACGTCGCCAACAACCTGCCCGATACGCGGGCAGAAGCCAAGAAGTGGGCAGAAGCGCTGATTCTCAAGTTGACGGGCAACGTGGTCGATGCTGACACGATCTATTTGAACCGTTTCAGGAGCGCGAGCAGCGCGAACACCGTAACAGGCTGGGAGCACACTTTTGAGGAGCCCTACTCCTCATTACGCCTGCCGGATGCCCTGCTGAAAAACTTCTCCGAACACGACTGGATTCCCGGCACTCTGGATCAGGAAACGGGTTTATACACGGTCGGCGCCGGTCAAAGCACACAGGGCGGGTACGGCGCCCACAACCAATTCGCCCTCGCCCCCTCCGCGGTGATGCATGAGAGTTGGAAGACCGACTTCCAAACCGGGATGACCCAGAAAATCGATCATTTCTGGCGCGCTCATACCAGTGGCTATGAGACGGCGATCAAGGGCGAGTTCGTTTACCAGGCCCGCAAGCAATTGAAGGCGGCGGAAGCCCGTTCACCGGCTGAGCGCAAGCTGCAACCGCCCGAGCAACAATTCACGCGTGACGACTACCGCCTGGTGATGGGGGCAGTCTCCAACCTTTCCCTCGACGAAAATGCACCGCTCAGCGTCGAACAACTCATGGCCATGGCGCCGGTGAAGGGCATCGTTCAGGCCAATGCCCTTAGCATCCATGGCTTTACGTCCAACGATATTGTGCGCTTCAGCGCTGCCGATGGCCGGCAGGTGGTTTCCATACCTGGAAACGTGCCGGCCTATCTGAGGTTCGACTCCCTGGCAAAGCTGGAGAAATGGGTGATTGACCAAAGCAAGCATCCTAAAAAGCGGGAAGCCTTGCTCTCACATTTTCCGTTGATCTACCGTCAGGACCATGAAGCCAGTTTTGGCACACGGGCAGCATCCGGAGTGGTGCCATTTCTGTGGCTCACGCATATAGCCGACAAGAAAGAGGGCCTGAATACCCTTTTCGATAAAATGGCCACCGGGGCACTGAAAGATACTGTGATCAATGACAGCCACTCGAACATTGAGGGGGATGTGTTCGCCGCGCTGGCATTCGCCACCAAAGAGCGCATGCAGAGTGATGCTGACGTTGTCATCAAGTCCAACAGCGAAGTGATCCGCGACACTTGGCTGAACGACATCACCGTGGCCGCCGGCTTGTTGGCCAAACTTGCCCCCATCGCTGCACCGGTTGCCGCTGCGGCCGTGCTCGCAGGGTTAACCGAACTGGCGTTAGGAGCAGAAAAAGCCTCGTCCGGCGACACGCAGGCGGAACGCAAGGACGGTGCCTCCAAGGCATTCGATGGTTTGTTGAATACCCTGTTCTCAGTCGGGGCGAGCGCAGTCCCTGAAGACCCGTTTGCCCTGCCTCCCGAGACAAAATTACCGCCCGCGGAGCCGCTGATTCCACCGACCGCCAATGAAATCCAGGAGCCACGGCCAGGACCGTCCTCCGGTAACAGTTCTGTCGTCAACGCGCCTGTGCCGCAACCCTTGCCGAGATCCGAGTCACTTATCCGCGTGGCGCAACATGCAGTCCCTGACGGTGAGGCATTGATAAAGAATGCTACTCGAGACGCACTCGGTGTTTATCGAATGACTGACAGTAAGGGGACATTCCGCCAATTCGTGCGCTTTACCGATGAAACAGAAACGAGCCGTATATTTGAAATATCGGGTCGTTACCGGTCCGGCGACGCCTTTGCCAGAATCATTAATCCGGATAACGGCGCGGGGCTGATGGTGATAACACCGGGTCGCGATGCTCAATGGGAGCGCGCACCTGCCGATGGAGGCCTTCGACTGTGGCCATGGACAGGTACGCCTTCGCCAACGCCGAGTGAAAACCTGACGCCGAAATTCTCTGACTTGTTCGCAGACTTCGATGAGCCGGCGGTAAAGCAATCGGAGAGATTTGACGCACTGCTAAAAGTTGATGAAGCAAAACCCTTCTTGCCGTCGACAAAAGGATATGAAGAAAATGGCGAACTCAAAAGAAAGTTGGTGCTTACCTGGAGCGCCCCCAAACAGGAATTCACACTGCTTGAATCTGAGAAGGCTATCGCTACGCCTTACAGCGACAGCAACTATTCGCACAACTTCATTCTTGACCTTAACCGCTCTGACTACTCAGTCACTAAACTGACAGAACACGGCGAGCTTCACTTCAGTCTGGATGCCCACGGCGACTCTGCAGAAACGATCCGACTCAATAGGCTTAAACAGTTCGAGAGTGCGATTCCCGATGCGGCTATGCGCTCGCGAATTTCCGAGGTCGCCCATCAAGGCTCGGTCGAGCCCGCCACTATCGAGTTGATCAGTACTTTAAAAGACGGCTATAGCCCGAAAGTGAGCACCGCTACTTACTCGGTAGAATATGACCCCGTCAAAAACGAAGCCCGCGTCAAAGTCGCCGCCCAATGGGATGTGAATGATTTGAGCGGTGACGAGATGAAGCCTGTTTCAGATATGAAAATGACCAGCAGCCGAACCTTTCTCGTCAGCTTGGGCAACGAAGTATCAGACAACCCCTACATCATCCAGGAGATGGCCCCGACTCAGCTCGAGGCAACGCTACCAGGAGGCCCGGCCCAATAAGCTACTCACAGCAATTGAGACGCTAATCTCTACCTGAGTCACAAGAACGGCGGTAACCTCGGTGACCGCCGTTTTCGTTTGGGCAGTTTTATACGCCTGCCACTTCAGGGGTCTCCATGGAAAGAATCGCCTTAAAACCGCTCCTCCTCGCTGCTGGCCTCTTGGCCTTCATGCCGCTGGCCCAGGCGGCCAGCACCCTGGTCTACTGCTCCGAAGCCAGCCCCGCCGGCTTCGACCCCAGCCAGTACACCAGCGGTACCGACTTTGATGCCTCCGCCGAAACCGTGTTCAACCGCCTGACCCAGTTCAAGCGTGGCGGCACCGAAGTCGAACCTGGCCTGGCAACCAGCTGGGATGTGTCCAACGATGGCCTGAGCTACACCTTCCACCTGCGCGATGGCGTCAAGTTCCACACCACCGACTACTTCACCCCTACCCGCGACTTCAACGCGGATGATGTGCTGTTCACCTTCAACCGGCTTTTGGATGCCCAAAGCCCATTCCGCAAGGCTTACCCGTCCGAGTCGCCCTACTTCACAGATATGGGCTTGAACACCACGATCAAAAGCGTCGACAAACTCGACGAGCACACCGTGCGTTTCAGCCTGAACAATGTCGATGCCTCGTTTGTGCAGAACCTGGCCATGAGCTTTGCCTCGGTGCAATCGGCCGAATATGCGGCCCAACTGTTGAAAGAAGGCAAGGCAGAGGACATCAACCAAAAACCGGTGGGCACCGGGCCATTTGTGTTCAAGCGCTACCAGAAGGACTCGCAGATCCGCTACGTCGCCAATAAACAGTATTGGAAGCCCGAGGACGTGAAGCTCGACAACCTGGTGTTCGCGATCACCCCGGACGCGGCGTCGCGGTTGCAGAAACTCAAGGCCGGCGAATGCCAGGTCAGCGGTTACCCACGGCCTGCCGACATTGAAGTGATGAAACAGGACCCGAACCTGCGCGTGCTGCAACAAGCCGGTTTCAACCTGGGCTTCCTGGCCTACAACGTGACTCACCCGCCGCTGGACCAGCTCAAAGTGCGCCAGGCCCTCGACATGGCCATCGACAAGCCAGCAATCATCAAGGCTGTTTACCAAAGCGCCGGACAATTGGCGCAGAACGCACTGCCACCGGCGCAGTGGTCTTACGACCCAAATATCAAGGACGCGCCCTACGACCCGACCAAGGCTCGGGCGCTACTAAAAGAAGCAGGGGTTGCACCAGGTACCACCATCAATTTGTGGGCGATGACTGTGCAGCGCGCCTCCAACCCCAACGCGCGAATGTCAGCACAAATGATCCAGCAGGATTGGGAGAAGGTCGGTATCAAAGCCAACATAATCAGCTACGAATGGGGCGAATACATCAAACGCGCCAAAAATGGCGAGCACGACGCGATGATTTATGGCTGGACCGGCGACAACGGCGATCCGGATAACTGGCTCGGCGTGCTCTACAGTTGTGCTGCGGTCAAGGGCAGCAATTATGCGAAATGGTGTAACCCGGCCTACGACAAACTTGTGCAGCAGGCCAAGCTCAGCAGCGACCGCGAGCAGCGCATCAAGTGGTATCAACAGGCGCAGAAAATCCTTAAGGAACAAGTACCTATAACACCTATCGCTAACTCGACGGTTTTCCAGCCTATTCGAAAAGAAGTGCAGGACTTCAAGATCAGTCCTTTTGGCCTGACGCCGTTTTATGGTGTCAGTCTAGATAAGTAACAGCTGCGCCCCAACCGAGTGCGCCAGACGCTTCGGTTGGGCTTTTTTGGTGCGACGAATGCACCGAAAAAACCCTCTATATATATGCATTTATGTACAAACTTTCATAAATGCGACATTCCTGTACGTTCGTACCACACTTTGCCTCTTGCAACGGTTCAGCATCTTGCAATGGGTATGGCCCCTGCATAAGTATCCGCAGGCCGACTCACGAGGTCGCCCTCACCACCAAAAATGACAACAAATCATGAGGCCAACATGCTTAAACACGCAGTCATTCCGCTTTTAGTTAGTGCTGGCCTTATGGCCGCAGCCCCTTTCGCCCAAGCGGCGACTAACCTGGTGTTCTGCTCCGAAGGGAGCCCGGCCGGTTTTGATCCAGGCCAGTACACCACCGGAACAGACTTCGATGCTTCGGCCGAAACCATGTTCAACCGTCTGACCCAGTTCGAACGCGGCGGCACCGCTGTGGTTCCTGGGCTGGCCACCACCTGGGACGTGTCCCCGGATGGCCTGACGTACACCTTCCACTTGCGCGACGGTGTCAAGTTCCACACCACCTCGTACTTCAAGCCGACCCGTACCTTCAATGCCGATGACGTGCTGTTCACGTTCAACCGCATGATCAACAAGGACGACCCGTTCCGCAAAGCCTACCCCACCGAGTTCCCGTACTTCACGGACATGGGGATGGACACCAACATCAAGAACATCGAAAAAGTCGATGACCACACCGTCAAGTTCACCCTTGGCACCGTGGACGCGGCTTTCATCCAGAACCTGGCGATGAGCTTCGCTTCGATCCAGTCGGCTGAATACGCAGCCCAGCTGTTGAAAGAAGGCAAGGCACAGGACATCAACCAGAAGCCAATCGGCACTGGCCCGTTCGTGTTCAAGAGCTACCAGAAAGACTCGAACATCCGTTACACCGGCAACAAGGATTACTGGAAACCTGAAGACGTGAAGATCGACAACCTGATCTTCGCTATCACCACCGACCCGTCGGTGCGTATCCAGAAACTCAAGAAAAACGAATGCCAGGTGACCCTGTTCCCACGTCCGGCCGACCTCAAGGCGCTGGGTGAAGACAAGGATCTGAAACTGCCGCACCAGGCCGGTTTCAACCTGGGCTACATCGCTTACAACGTAATGCCGGTTCTCAAAGGCCAGACCGCTGCCAACCCGCTCTCCGACCTGCGTGTGCGTGAAGCGCTGGACATGTCGGTGAACAAGCAGCAGATCATCGACTCCGTGTATCAGGGCGCAGGCCAACTGGCCGTCAACGCCATGCCGCCGACCCAGTGGTCCTACGACACCACCATCAAGGACGCCCCGTACGATGTGACCAAAGCCAAGGCTTTGCTCAAGGAAGCAGGCGTCAAGGAAGGCACCGAAATCACCCTGTGGGCGATGCCGGTTCAACGTCCATACAACCCGAACGCCAAGCTGATGGCCGAGATGCTGCAGAACGACTGGAAACAGATCGGCCTGAAGGTCAACATCGTCAGCTACGAGTGGGGCGAGTACATCAAGCGCTCCAAGGGCGGCGAGAACCAGGCCATGATCATTGGCTGGAGCGGCGACAATGGTGACCCGGACAACTGGCTGAACGTGCTGTTCGGCTGCGATTCGCTGGCCGGTAACAACTTCTCCAAATGGTGTGACAAGAAATTCGACGGCATCGTGAAAGAAGCCAAGGCCACTTCGGATGTCACCAAACGCACCGAGCTGTACAAGCAGGCGCAACATATCCTCAAAGATGCAGTCCCGATGACACCTATCGCGCACTCGACGGTGTATCAACCCATGCGCAACACCGTGCAGGACTTCAAGATCAGCCCGTTTGGCTTGAACTCCTTCTATGGCGTGAGCGTAAGCGGCAAGTAAGGATTAATAACGGCGACGCTTCATAACGTCGCCGTTATTGCATCCGCCTGGACCGTAGGAAACAGACCACGACAAAACTCATTGCGTCTTACAGCAATGAGCCGCGACGTAGAGCTCCGTTACCTACAAGGTCAATCCGTTTTGGCGCATTTACTGCGAAGTCCGCGGCCCATACCGTCGTAGGACAGCAGAGTCTCCAATCTCGGAAAGGCACTTGCTGTGTGTGGGATCAGTGATGTCTCCCTGGCTGAACGCCAGGGTGATTGCTCACTGATGACAACAACAAACAAGGATCGGGATCGTCATGCGCCATACCACCGTTCTATCCGCAATTTTTGGCACCAGCCTGCTGGCTGTGGCCACGATGGGCCAAGCCGCCGACAAGAAGAGCCTGGTGTTCTGCTCTGAAGGCAGCCCGGCCGGGTTTGACACCGCGCAGTACACCACCGCCACGGACAACGACGCAGCGGAGCCGCTGTACAACCGCCTGGTTGAGTTCGAAAAAGGCGAGACCAATGTGGTACCTGCGCTGGCAACCAAGTGGGATATTTCGCCAGACGGCCTGACCTACACCTTTCACCTGCGTGAAGGGGTGAAATTCCACAGCAACAAGGAATTCAAGCCGACGCGCGACTTCAACGCCGACGACGTGCTGTTCACGTTCAACCGCATGCTTGACCCCGACCACCCGTTTCGCAAGGCCTACCCCACCGAGTTTCCGTACTTCAACGGGATGAGCCTGAACAAGAACATTGCCAAGGTCGAGAAAACCGACCCGCACACCGTGGTGATGACATTGAACACGGTCGACGCCGCGTTCGTGCAAAACATCGCCATGAGCTTTGCCGCGATTCTGTCAGCCGAATACGCCGAGCAGTTGCTTAAGGAAGGCAAACCCAGCGACATCAACCAGAAGCCGATCGGCACTGGCCCGTATGTGTTCCAGCGCTATCAGAAAGACTCGCAGATCCGTTATGTGGCCAACAAACAGTACTGGGACCCGAGCCGGGTCAAGCTGGATCAATTGATCTTCGCCATCAACACTGACGCGTCGGTGCGGGTGCAGAAGCTCAAGGCCGGCGAATGCCAGGTGACCCTGCATCCGCGCCCGGCCGACGTCGACGCCCTCAAGGCCGACCCCAACCTGCAACTGCTGACCAAGCCCGGTTTCAACCTCGGCTATATCGCCTACAACGTGCGCCACAAACCCTTCGACCAGCTCGAAGTGCGGCAGGCGCTGGACATGGCGGTGAACAAGCAAAGCATCCTGAATGCCGTGTATCAGGGCGCAGGCCAACTGGCCGTCAACGCTATGCCGCCGACGCAGTGGTCTTACGACGACACCATCAAGGACGCCGCCTACAACCCGGAAAAAGCCAAGCAACTGCTCAAGGCCGCCGGCGTTAAGGAAGGCACCGAGATCACCCTGTGGGCGATGCCGGTACAACGGCCCTACAACCCCAACGCCAAGCTGATGGCCGAAATGCTGCAAAGCGATTGGGCCAAGATCGGCCTCAAGGTCAAGATCGTCAGCTACGAATGGGGCGAATACATCAAGCGCACCAAGAACGGTGAGCACGATGTCAGCCTGATCGGCTGGACCGGTGACAACGGTGACCCGGACAACTGGCTGGGTACTCTTTATAGCTGCGACGCCATCGGCGGGAACAACTACTCCATGTGGTGTGACCCGGCGTACGACAAGCTGATCAAGCAAGCCAAGGTCGTGACCGACCGCGAACAAAGGACTGTTCTGTACAAACAGGCGCAGCAACTGCTCAAGCAGCAGGTGCCGATCACGCCAGTCGCCCACTCGACGGTCAACCAGCCGTTAAGCGCCAAAGTCGAAGGTTTCAAAGTCAGCCCCTTCGGCCGCAACGTGTTCTCGGGCGTCAGTATTAACCCATAAGAAAATAACCGGATGGCGGGGAGCGAAATTCGCTCTCCGGCAAACGTGCAGCCTTTTGTTGGGAATTTTCCTACGGCAAACGTTTGCAAGAGCTTGAACGAGTTACACACCCAATAGCCGGTTCACCTAAAAAGACCGGCATTAAAAAGAGAACCAAAGGAGCTTCACCCATGAAACTGAGTAGCAAAGCGCTTCTGGCCCTGGCCATCAGCAGCATCACGGCAACCGCCTTCGCTGAAACCCAGAGCCAGGACTTCGTTCCAACCACATTGGCCGGCACCAGTGCCCAAAGCGAGGCCAAGGGCTTTGTCGATGGATTCAGCCTGGGCGGTACTACCCGTAACTGGTTTGCCAACGAACAGAAATTCCGTGGTGGCAAGTTCACTTACCAAAAACACGGCGAAGCCCGCACCGACGCGTACCGTACCAACTGGGTGCAAGGCACCATCCTCAACGCTACCTCGGGCTTCACCCAAGGCACCGTTGGCGTGAGCACCGAAGTGGCGGTCTACAACGCTCTGGTTCTGGACCGTAGCAAGCGCGACATCAAGGGTGGTTCCAACCGTACCCTGGCCGACTCCAACGGTGACGCAGTCGACCAGTGGAGCAAACTGGGCCTGGCCAACGTCAAGTTCCGCGTCTCGAACACCACATTGACCGCCGGTCGCCAGAACTTCAGCAGCGGTATCGTCGACACCATCGGCAACCGTGCCCTGCCTTCGAGCTTTGAAGGTGTGAGCTTCAACAGTGAAGAATTCAGCAACCTGTCGTTCCAGGGTGGCGTGTTTGACCGCGTTTCGCCACGTACCGAGCAGAGCCTGTCGAAATTCCGCTCCGAGTACGGCAATGGTCAGGAAACCGACAAGGTCAACACCTTGGGCGTCAACTACCAGCCATTCAAGAGCCTGAAAACCAGCCTGTTCGCCGCCAATGTCGAAGACTTCTGGAACCAGTACTACTTCGGCGCCACCCACGAACTGGGTGATGCACAGACCCTGGCACTGACCACCGGCCTGAACTACTACAAAACCGTCGATACCGGCAAAAAGCTGATGGGTAAAATCGACAACGATACCTACTCGCTGTCGCTGGGCCTGACTCACCAAGCCCACAGCCTGACCTTCTCATACCAGGAAGTGAACGGTAACGAGTACTTCGACTACCTGCACGAAACCAACGGCATCTACCTGGCCAACTCCCTGACGTCCGACTTTAACGGCCCGAACGAGAAATCCTTCCAGGTTGCCTACGGTATCAACATGGCCGAATACGGCGTGCCAGGCTTGAAGTTCAATATCTACTCGGCTCGCGGCTGGGGCATTGACGGCACTCACTACACCGCCAACGGTGGCATCGCCGGCCGTGGGTATGACGGCATTCAGTCCCAGGACGGCGAGAAACACCAGGAATACGGCATCGGCACTTCCTACGCCTTGCAGAGCGGCCCACTCAAGGCCACCACGATTCGTGGTACCTACGTGACTCACCGCGCCAGTGCCAACCAGGCTGACGGCAACATCCGTGAGTTCCGCCTGGTCACCACCATCCCGTTCAACATTCTTTAATTAGCGCCAGGTAGTCGGCGGGCTCATTACGAGCCCGCCGACTACGCTTGTCTGGTTTAATCGATTGCAGAGGGCTCTGAATGAAAATGCTCCCGCTACAAGCTGCCATTGCCGCTGCGCTGTTGAGCGTTGCGATCGGCGTTTCGGCCAAACCGCTGGTGGTCTGCACCGAAGCCAGCCCGGAAGGTTTTGACCCGGTCCTGTACACCACCGCCGTGACGGCTGACGCCGCCGCCGAAACCATGTTCAACCGCCTGGTGGACTTCAAGCCCGGCACCACCGAAGTGATCCCCGCGCTGGCCAAGGCCTTGCCGGAAATCAGCGCCGATGGCCTGACCTACACGTTCCACCTGCGTGACGACATCAAGTTCCACACCACCGACTACTTCAAACCCACGCGCAACATGAATGCCGACGATGTACTTTGGAGCTTCCAGCGCCAGCTGGACCCGAATCACCCTTGGCACAACAAGTCCAACGTGGGCTACCCGTACTTTGAAAGCATGGGCTTCAAGGAACTGCTCAAGAGCGTAACGAAGACCGACGACCACACCGTCGTATTTACCCTGACCCGCCCTGAAGCACCGTTTCTGTCCGACCTGGCCATGGCGTTTTCCTCGATTCACTCCGCCGAATACGCCGACCAGTTGCTCAAGTCCGGCAAGACCGATGACCTGAACGCCAAGCCGATCGGCACCGGGCCGTTCATCTTCACCCGCTACGCCAAAGACGCCCAGGTGCGCTTCAAGGCCAACCCGGATTACTTCCGTGGCAAGCCGCCGGCGGACCCGCTGATCCTGGCGATCACCACCGACAACAATGTGCGCCTGCAAAAGCTCAAGGCCAACGAATGCCAGATCGCGCTGTATCCGAAGCCGGATGACGTGCCGAGCATGAAAGCCGACCCGAACCTGAAGGTGGCGGAACTGGCGGCGATGACCACCAGCTACACCGCGCTGAACACCACCCACAAGTACATGAGCGACGCGCGGGTGCGTCACGCGATCAACATCGCGTTCGACAAAAAAGGCTACAACGAATCCCTGTACGGCAAAGGCAACGCCATCGACGCCACCGGCCCGTATCCACCGACCCTGCTGGGTTTCAGCGACAAACTGAAAAACCCGCCGCGTGACCTGGACAAGGCCCGCGCCCTGCTCAAGGAAGCCGGCGTACCGGAAGGCACCGAGTTCACCTTGTTCACCCGTAACGGCGGTGGCCCGACCAACCCTAACCCAATGCTCGGCGCCCAGCGCATGCAGGCGGATTTGGCTCAGATTGGCCTGAAGGTCAATATCAAAGTCATGGAATGGGGCGAGATGCTCAAGCGTGCTAAAAACGGCGAGCACGACATGGTATCGGCTGGCTGGGCAGGGGATAACGGGGACCCGGATAACTTCCTCACCCCTAACCTGAGTTGCGATGCAGCGAAAAACGGCGAAAACTACGCCCGCTGGTGTAACAAAGAGTTTCAAGACTTGATCGATAAGGCACGCGCCATTGAGGAACCCTCGAAACGGGCTGCACTCTACGAACAAGCCATGGACGTTTTCGAGAAGGACCAACCGTGGATTCCCATGGCTTACCCGAAAATGTTCACCGCCATGCGTAAAAACGTCGAAGGCTTTACCCAAAGCCCTCTGACGACAAATAACTTCGCCACCACCCAGGTGAAGTAATAAGAGAAGACGCTCGGCACCGTCGCCATTGACGGTGCCGAACCTGCCTAACCGGCTGATTGAGGTACACAACAAGATGTTTAGTTTTATTGCCCGCCGATTGGGGTTATTGATCCCCACGTTTTTCGGCATCACGTTGCTGACGTTTGCGTTGATTCGCATGATCCCCGGCGACCCCGTCGAAGTCATGATGGGCGAACGACGAGTCGACCCCGAGATGCACGCACAGGCAATGGAACGCCTTGGTCTTAACAAGCCGCTGTACGCGCAATACCTGGACTATGTTGGCAAGCTCGCCCACGGCGACCTTGGCGAATCGCTGCGCACGCGCACCAGCGTGTGGACCGAATTCACCGCCCTCTTCCCGGCGACCCTGGAACTGTCCATGGCCGCCCTGTTGTTCGCCGGTATCCTGGGCCTGTTGGCCGGGGTGATCGCGGCCTTGAAACGAGGATCCCTGTTCGACCATGGGGTGATGGGCATCTCCCTCGCGGGATATTCGATGCCGATCTTCTGGTGGGGCCTGATCCTGATCATGTTCTTCTCGGTAAGCCTGGGCTGGACCCCGGTTTCCGGGCGTATCGACCTGCTCTACGACATCGAGCCGCGCACCGGCTTCATGCTGATCGACACCCTGCTGGCTGACGAGCCGGACGCATTCTTCGACGCCCTGCACCACCTGATCCTGCCGGCCATCGTGCTCGGCACCATCCCGCTGGCGGTGATTGCGCGGATGACCCGTTCGTCGATGCTCGAAGTATTGCGTGAAGACTACATCCGTACCGCCAAGGCCAAAGGCCTGTCGCCGGCGCGCGTGGTATTCGTACACGGCCTGCGTAATGCGCTGATCCCGGTACTCACCGTGGTGGGCCTGCAAGTCGGCACCCTGCTGGCCGGTGCGGTCCTCACCGAAACCATCTTCTCGTGGCCTGGCATCGGCAAATGGCTGATCGAAGCCATTGGCGCGCGGGACTACCCGGTGGTGCAAAACGGCATCCTGCTGATCGCCTGCCTGGTGATCCTGGTGAACTTCGTGGTGGATATCCTCTACGGCTTCGCCAACCCACGCATCCGTCACCAGCGCTGAGATCATGACCATGACCACACCTACTCAAGTGTCAGCAGTCGATCAAAGCCTGCTGTATCCGTCCCCGTACAAAGAATTCTGGCAAGCCTTCTCCAAGAACAAAGGCGCCGTTGCCGGCCTGCTGTTCATGTTGCTGATCGTGTTTTGCGCGCTCTTCGCCCCTTGGGTTGCGCCGCATAACCCGAGCGAGCAATACCGCGACTTCCTGCTCACCCCACCGGCCTGGCTGGAAGGCGGGCAGATGCAATTCCTGCTGGGTACCGACGAACTGGGCCGTGACCTGCTCTCGCGCCTGATTCAGGGCTCGCGCCTCTCATTGCTGATCGGCTTGTCGTCGGTGGTGATGTCGCTGATCCCGGGCATCCTGCTGGGTCTGTTCGCCGGGTTCTTCCCGCGCATGCTTGGCCCAACCATCATGCGTTTGATGGACATCATGCTGGCCCTGCCGTCGCTGCTGCTGGCCGTGGCCATTGTCGCGATCCTCGGCCCTGGCCTGATCAACACCGTGATTGCGATTGCCATCGTGTCCTTGCCGTCCTATGTCCGTCTGACCCGCGCTGCGGTGATGGGCGAACTGAACCGCGACTACGTGACGGCCGCCCGCCTCGCCGGCGCCGGCCTGCCACGCCTGATGTTCATCACCGTGCTGCCTAACTGCATGGCGCCGCTGATCGTACAGGCCACCTTGAGCTTCTCTTCGGCGATTCTCGATGCTGCGGCCCTGGGCTTCCTTGGCCTTGGCGTACAACCGCCAACCCCGGAGTGGGGCACCATGCTGGCTTCGGCCCGTGACTACATCGAACGCGCCTGGTGGGTAGTGAGCTTGCCTGGCTTGACCATTTTGCTCAGCGTGCTGGCAATCAACTTGATGGGTGACGGCCTGCGCGATGCGCTGGACCCGAAACTCAAGAACGCCGCCTGAGGAGATTCCCATGTCACTGTTAGAAATCAAGAATCTCAACGTGCGCTTCGGCGACAAGACCGCCGTACCGGTGGTCGATGGCCTCGACATTTCCGTCGACAAAGGCGAAGTGCTGGCGATCGTTGGCGAGTCGGGTTCGGGTAAATCCGTGACCATGATGGCGCTGATGGGCCTGATCGAGCACCCCGGCATCGTCACCGCCGATGCCCTGAACTTCGACGGCAAGGACATGCTCAAGCTGAGCAACCGCCAGCGCCGCCAGATCGTCGGCAAAGACCTGGCAATGGTGTTCCAGGACCCGATGACCGCGCTGAACCCCAGCTACACCGTGGGTTTCCAGATTGAAGAAGTGCTGCGCCTGCACCTGAAAATGTCCGGCAAGCAAGCGCGCAAGCGTGCCATCGAACTGTTGGAAAAGGTCGAAATCCCAGGCGCTGCCAGCCGTATGGACGCCTACCCGCACCAACTGTCCGGCGGTATGAGCCAGCGTGTTGCAATCGCCATGGCGATTGCCGGTGAGCCGAAACTGCTGATTGCTGACGAACCGACCACCGCGTTGGACGTGACCATCCAGGCGCAGATCATGGAGCTGCTGCTGGCCCTGCAGAAAGAGCAGAACATGGGCCTGGTGCTGATCACTCACGACTTGGCCGTCGTGGCCGAAACCGCCCAGCGCGTGTGCGTGATGTACGCAGGCCAGGCCGTTGAAGTCGGTCAGGTGCCGCAGTTGTTCGACATTCCGGCGCATCCGTACAGCGAAGCGCTGCTCAAGGCGATCCCCGAGCACAGCCTTGGCGCCACGCGCCTGGCCACGCTGCCGGGTATCGTTCCCGGCCGTTATGACCGCCCACAGGGTTGCCTGCTGTCACCGCGCTGCCCGTACGTGCAGGAATCCTGCCGTGCCCAGCGGCCCGGGCTTGATCCGAAAAGCAACAGCCTTGCGCGCTGCTTCTACCCCTTGAACCAGGAGGTGGCGTAATGGCCGTCGTTCTTACCGCCCGCGACCTCACCCGTCACTACGAAGTGTCCCGTGGCCTGTTCAAGGGCCACGCCCTGGTGCGCGCGCTTAATGGCGTGTCGTTCGAGCTGGAAGCTGGCAAGACCCTCGCGGTCGTTGGCGAATCCGGTTGCGGCAAATCCACCCTGGCCCGTGCGCTGACACTGATTGAAGAGCCGTCTTCGGGTTCCTTGAAGATCGCCGGTCAGGAAGTGGCCGGCGCCGACAAGGCCCAGCGCAAGCAATTGCGCAAAGACGTGCAGATGGTGTTCCAGAGCCCGTATGCCTCGTTGAACCCACGCCAGAAAGTCGGTGATCAACTCGGCGAGCCGCTGTTGATCAACACCAACCTATCCGCCGCCGAGCGCCGCGAGAAAGTGCAGGCGATGATGAAGCAAGTGGGACTGCGCCCTGAGCATTATCAGCGCTACCCGCACATGTTCTCCGGCGGCCAGCGCCAGCGGATCGCATTGGCCCGCGCCATGATGCTGCAACCTAAAGTGCTGGTGGCGGATGAGCCGACGTCGGCACTCGACGTGTCGATCCAGGCCCAGGTGCTCAACCTGTTCATGGATTTGCAGCAGGAATTCAACACCGCCTATGTGTTCATCTCCCACAACCTGGCGGTGGTGCAACACGTTGCCGATGACGTGATGGTGATGTACCTCGGCCGCCCGGTGGAAGTGGGCCCCAAGGACGACATCTACGCCCGTCCCCTGCACCCGTACACCCAGGCGTTGCTGTCGGCTACCCCGACCATCCACCCGGACCCGAACAAGCCGAAAATCAAGATCGTCGGCGAACTGCCTAACCCACTGAACCCGCCGCCGGGTTGCGCCTTCCACAAGCGCTGCCCGTATGCGACCGCGCGGTGCAGCAGCGAGGAACCGCAATTGCGCGCCCTGGATAACCGCCAGGTGGCTTGCCACTACGCGGAGCAATTTGTGGCCTGACCGCAACAAAAATGCCCTGGGTGATTAAGCCCAGGGCATTACACAAGTTCTACCGCCCCACCCGTCGGATTGCGCATCAGTCCGGCCGGTGGGGCTTTTTTTCACGCTGACTTACGTATCACTGTCGCTGTCATCGTCGTCTGGCGGGGCCTGTTGGTCATCATCATCCTTGGAGCCGCCCTGGTCCTTATCACCGGGCTCTGACTCGTCCGCAGCCAGTTGCAAACCACCCGCTGTCACCGACTTCGCCGCTACAACCGCCGGGGCCTGGCTCTGCACGGCCGTATTGGCCCACGCAGATGAAGCACCCAGCGACAACATCACCAACACCTTTAGCAACAGCACCACACGTTGAAAGATAGTCATGGTCGATTTCCGTCCAGTCAGTGAAACACGCGCGCCGGCGTTCGACCGTCGCTGTGAATTAAGCTAGTTCCGTTCTCGGGTTTACGCCACTCGCTCATCAGGTATCGCCGTCATCGTAGGTTTCGCTGTCCTCCCCCTCGTTGTAAGGATTTTCCGCGTCTTCCTTGGGCGCAGGTTGGGCCTGTGGCTGCCAGCCGCCGGAGTTGACCTCTTTTTGCTTTTTTTTGCTGACCGGGCCGGTGTCTTTCCATTGGGCCGTACCTGTATCCGCCAGCGCCGAGGTGTACGCCAAAGCAGTGGACAGGCCCAAGGCCCCCAGCAGCACCATATGAATGGCGCGTTGAGTTATACGCAAGGTCGCCTCCTGATCCGTCGGTAAGTGGATGTAATAATTCAAACGCTAGACGGGATGCGGGCTTCTCGCCAATTCATCGCCACGTGGAGATCAGAATGTGGGAGCAGCTTGCTCGCGAATGCGGTGTATCAGTGAACCTATCCATGACTGACACTGCGCATTCGCGAGCAAGCCCGCTCCCACACTTGGATTATCGGCGCCCACAAAAAAGGGCGAAGCCATCACGGCTTCGCCCTTTCGTGTACCGCTCAGACCTTAATGGTGCTCGCGGGTCGCACGGAATTTCACGTCCGGCCAGCGCTCTTCCATCAGCGCCAGGTTGACCCGGGTCGGCGCCAGGTAGGTCAGGTGACCACCGCCGTCGATCGCCAGGTTTTCTACGGCCTTGTTGGAGAACTCTTCCAACTTCTTCTTATCGCTGCAATCGATCCAGCGCGCGGAGTACACGGTGATCGGCTCGTAGGAGCATTCGACCTTGTATTCCTCTTTCAAGCGGCTGGCGACCACATCGAACTGCAGCACACCGACGGCGCCGAGGATGATGTCGTTGCTGCGCTCGGGGAAGAACACCTGGGTCGCGCCCTCTTCCGCCAATTGCTGCAAACCTTGGCGCAGTTGCTTGGATTTGAGCGGGTCACGCAGGCGCACGCGGCGGAACAGTTCCGGAGCGAAATGCGGGATACCGGTGAAGCCCAGCGCTTCGCCTTCGGTGAAGGTGTCACCGATCTGGATAGTGCCGTGGTTGTGCAAGCCGATGATGTCGCCGGCGAAGGCCTCTTCCAGCTGTTCACGCTCCGAGGAGAAGAACGTCAGGGCGTCGCCGATGCGCACGTCCTTGCCGGTACGCACGTGGCGCATCTTCATGCCTTTTTCGTATTTGCCGGAGCAAATGCGCATAAAGGCGATACGGTCGCGGTGCTTGGGGTCCATGTTCGCCTGGATCTTGAACACGAAGCCGGTGAATTTCTCTTCAACCGGTTCCACGGTGCGCTCGTTGGCAACACGGGCCAGAGGCTCTGGCGCCCAGTTCACCACGGCGTCGAGCACGTGGTCGACGCCGAAGTTGCCCAAGGCGGTACCGAAGAACACCGGCGTCAGTTGGCCATCGAGGAACTCCTGCTGGTTGAACGCGTGGCAGGCGCCCTGCACCAGTTCCAACTGATCGACAAAGCGGTCGTACTCGTCACCCAGGTGGGCGCGGGCTTCGTCGGAGTCGAGTTTCTCGATGATTTTTACATCGGTGCGTTCGTGGCCGTGGCCAGCGGTGTAGACAATGATGTAGTCGTCAGCCAGGTGGTAAACGCCCTTGAAGTCGCGGTAGCAACCAATCGGCCAGGTGATCGGCGCGGCCTTGATCTTCAGGACCGCTTCGATTTCATCGAGCAACTCGATCGGGTCGCGGATATCGCGGTCGAGTTTGTTGATGAAGCTGACGATGGGCGTATCACGCAGACGGCAGACGTCCATCAGCGCGATGGTCCGTGGCTCAACGCCTTTACCGCCGTCGAGGACCATCAGTGCCGAGTCCACTGCCGTCAATGTGCGGTAGGTGTCTTCGGAGAAGTCTTCGTGGCCCGGGGTGTCGAGCAGGTTGACCATGTGGTCGCGATACGGAAACTGCATGACCGACGTGGTAATGGAAATACCCCGTTGTTTTTCCATTTCCATCCAGTCGGAGGTGGCATGGCGGTCGGATTTGCGGGATTTCACCGTGCCGGCCACCGCGATTGCCTTGCCCATCAGCAGGAGCTTCTCGGTGATGGTGGTTTTACCGGCATCGGGGTGGGAAATAATAGCGAAAGTGCGGCGTTTCGCGACTTCGGCGGCCTGGTGGGTCATGGGAAATCGCCTGGCGGGTGAGTCAAAAAAGGGCGGCGAGTATAGCGCAAACCCAGGGTTAAGGACCACCGTTCAACCCATTGGGGGTGGCTAAATGCTGCCAAGTGTGGAACCTTTTAAAAGGTAGAGACGTCCACTCCCCTGCTACCGCACTCGTAACAGGGGCTGAAAAATCAGCAAGTTAGCCTGACGAGGCTGCGCTCATGGCTTGATCGCGTACCGCATTGCCGGTACCGGCGAGCTGCTTTTCGCGAACATATTCGCCGACAGCCAGGAATGGCATTGCCGCTCGGAAATGTGTTCGCCGACAAAAGAAAAAAAGGAGTCCGCCTGTGGCTATTCGCTATGGCAAAGGGCTGATAGGAGGAGCGGTTGTCGTCGCTCTCCTGGCCCTGCTGGTCCACTGGATCGGCATCAACACGATCGAACTGTACCGCGACGATTTGTTGTTTTACCTGCAAGCACACCTGATCCTCGTTCTTGTCTCCATGCTGGCCGCCCTCGTTGTAGGGATCCCCGCCGGTATCCTGCTTAGCCGACCGAACATGGTCGGGCGCGCAGAACGTTTCATGCAAATCTTCAACATCGGCAACACCGTCCCTCCCCTGGCCGTACTGGCCATCGCCCTCGGCGTCCTTGGCATCGGCAGTGGCCCGGCCATCTTCGCGCTGTTCCTCGCCTCCCTGTTGCCCATTGTGCGCAACACCTACGAAGGCCTGAAAAACGTACAGGGCTCCCTGAAAGAAGCCGCCACCGGCATCGGCATGACGCCGCGCCAGGTGCTGTTTCGCGTGGAATTGCCCAACGCCGTGCCGATCATCATCGGCGGTGTGCGTGTGGCTCTGGCGATCAACGTGGGTACAGCGCCGCTGGCCTTCCTGATTGGCGCCAACAGCCTGGGCAGCCTGATTTTCCCCGGCATCGCCCTGAACAATCAGCCGCAATTGCTGCTCGGCGCCGCGTGCACCGCGCTGCTGGCGTTGCTGCTCGACGGTCTGGTGACCATGGCCAGCCGCCTCTGGCTGGAACGCGGGTTGCGTCCGTCTTAAGGCTTGGCAAAGGAAATCACATGAAAAAACTGACATTGATACTGAGCTGCGTCCTGCTGTTTGCAGGTTTTGCGCAAGCCGCAGAAAAACCAGTGATCCGTATCGGCGCCCGGGTGTTCACCGAACAGACCTTGCTCGCCGAAATCACCTCCCAATACCTGCGCACCAAGGGCTACGACACCCGCGTGACCGGCGGCCTGGGCAGTAACCTGGCGCGCAGTGCCCAGGAAAGTGGGCAACTGGACCTTATCTGGGAATACACCGGCGTGTCGCTGGTGGCCTACAACCATGTGGACGAGAAGCTCGACAGCGAGCAGTCCTACGCCCGAGTGAAAGAACTCGATGCGAAAAAAGGCTTGGTCTGGCTGTCGCCATCGAAATTCAGCAACACCTACGCGCTGGCACTGCCGGACAACGTGGCCCAGGAATTCCCGCAGATCAACAGCATCAGCGACCTGACCCAAGCACTCGCAGAGAAAACCAAAGGCACACGCCTGGTGGCCCTGGACACCGAGTTCGCCAACCGTTCTGACGGCATGGCCGGCATGGTCAAGCTGTATGACATGAACCTGACCCGCAAAAACACACGGCAGATGGACGCCGGGCTGGTCTACACCGCGCTGCGTAATGGCCAGGTGTTTGCCGGGTTGGTCTACACCACCGACGGTCGCTTGAATGCCTTCAAATTGAAGCTGCTGGAAGACGACAAGCATTACTTCCCGGACTACACCGCCGCGCCCGTGGTGCGTCAGGTTTATCTGGACGCGCACCCTGAATTGGCCGCTGACCTCAAGCCGCTGGCCGCGCTGTTCGACGATGCAACCATGCGCCAGCTGAATGCGCGGGTCGACGTCGACCATGAAAGCCCGTCCGCCGTGGCCGCAGACTTCCTGCGCCAACATCCGATCAACCCATAAGAGGAGAAGACATGGAATTCCTGAACGCCTTTTCCCATCTTGATTGGGCCCAAGTCCTGCACCTGACCTGGCAGCACATCACCCTGGTCGGCATTGCGGTGATCCTGGCGATTGTCGTCGGCGTGCCCCTCGGCGTGCTGATGACCCGCTTCCCGACGTTGGCCGGTCCGCTGCAAGCCAGCGCTACGGTGCTGTTGACCGTGCCGTCCATCGCCTTGTTTGGCCTGCTGCTGCCGTTCTACTCCAAGTTCGGCCAGGGCCTGGGGCCGATGCCGGCGATTACCGCCGTGTTCCTCTACTCCCTGCTGCCGATCATGCGTAACACCTACCTCGCCCTCACCGGCGTGGAACCTGGTATCCGCGAAGCCGCCAAAGGCATCGGCATGACCTTCGGCCAGCGCCTGCGCATGGTCGAACTGCCCATCGCCGTGCCGGTGATCCTCGCCGGCGTGCGCACCGCCGTGGTGATGAACATCGGTGTGATGACCATTGCCGCCACCATCGGCGCCGGCGGCCTGGGTGTACTTATTCTGGCTTCCATCAGCCGCAGCGATATGTCGATGCTGATCGTTGGCGCCGTGCTGGTCAGTCTCCTGGCCATCTTCGCCGACCTGCTTCTGCAATGGCTGCAACGCTCGCTGACTCCAAAAGGACTGCTCAAATGATCGAACTTCAAAACCTGACCAAGACTTTTCAAAGCAACGGCAAAACCGTGTCCGCCGTGAACGACGTAAGCCTGACCGTCAATGAAGGCGAGATTTGCGTATTCCTCGGCCCGTCGGGCTGCGGCAAGAGCACCACGCTGAAAATGATCAACCGCCTGATCAAGCCCACCTCGGGCAAGATCCTGATCAATGGCGAAGACACCACCGACCTCGACGAAGTGACCCTGCGTCGCAACATCGGCTACGTGATCCAGCAGATCGGCCTATTCCCGAACATGACCATCGAGGAAAACATCGTGGTCGTGCCCAAGCTGCTCGGCTGGGACAAGCAGAAATGCCACGACCGCGCCCGCGAATTGATGAGCATGATCAAGCTGGAACCCAAGCAGTACCTGCACAGGTACCCGCGTGAGCTGTCGGGTGGCCAGCAGCAGCGGATCGGTGTGATCCGTGCGTTGGCGGCCGATGCACCGTTGCTGCTGATGGACGAGCCGTTCGGTGCGGTCGACCCGATCAACCGCGAGATGATCCAGAACGAGTTCTTCGAGATGCAACGCGCGCTGAACAAGACCGTGATCATGGTCAGCCACGACATCGACGAGGCCATCAAGCTGGGCGACAAGATCGCGATCTTCCGCGCCGGCAAGCTGCTGCAGATCGACCATCCGGACACCTTGCTGGCGCATCCGGCTGACGAGTTCGTCAGCAACTTCGTGGGCCAGGACAGCACCCTCAAGCGCCTGCTGCTGGTTAAAGCCGAAGATGCGGCCGACAACGCCCCATCGGTGAGCCCGGAAACCCCGGTGGCGGATGCGCTGGAGCTGATGGATGAAACTGACCGTCGTTATGTGGTGGTCACCTGCGCCGAGAACAAGGCGCTGGGTTATGTACGACGTCGCGACCTGCACCGTCAGACCGGTACCTGTGGGCAATACCTGCGGGAATTCAACGCCACGGCGGCGTACGACGAGCATTTGCGCATCCTGTTGTCGCGCATGTACGAGTTCAACCGCTCGTGGTTGCCGGTGATGGATGCCGAGCGGGTGTTCCTGGGGGAGGTGACTCAGGAGTCGATTGCCGAGTACCTGAGTTCCGGTAAGTCGCGTGGCGGTAAGACCAGTATTGTGTCGCCTGCCGAGACAGCGTTGGCCTGATCTGACGCCACTCAGTTCAAAAATGTGGGAGCGGGCTTGCTCGCGAATACGGAGTGTCAGTCACTGAATAGAGTGACTGATGCACCGCTTTCGCGAGCAAGCCCGCTCCCACATTTGGTCTGTGGTGTGTCAGGGAAATCCCACCGATTTGCCCCATTCGGGGAACATCAATCCGTCACACCTGTCGGTTACATAAGTAGCTGCACCGGGTCCCGCGACGAACGCGTGCAAAAACGCGACATTTTTAGTTGATCTATGGCCCCTCACGTCCTAAAGTTCGCGCCGAACGTCCATGCTGGAAACGATCCATCCGGCTCAAGTACTGACGACGAGACAGCAAGGCCAAGGGACTCGGTTATCCCATGGCCTTTTTGCTTTCGGCGACATGCCTTGGGAAGTAGGCGAACCAAAGTGGGGATACGGAGGACGTTCATTTGCACCCATTGATCAAATTAGTTTGCCCTTAGGAGTTCCCAGCATGTCGATTAACGTCGAAGATTATTTCGCGCGCGCCACCTTTGACAAAATGAAGGCGTTCGCCGACAAGCAAGAAACCCCGTTCGTGGTGATCGACACCGCGATGATCAGCCAGGCCTACGATGACCTGCGCGCCGGTTTCGAATTCGCCAAAGTCTATTACGCGGTCAAGGCCAACCCGGCTGTCGAGATCATCGACCTGCTGAAAGACAAGGGCTCGAGCTTCGACATCGCCTCGATCTACGAGCTGGATAAAGTGATGGACCGTGGCGTCAGCCCCGACCGTATCAGCTACGGGAACACCATCAAGAAATCCAAGGACATCCGCTACTTCTACGAGAAAGGCGTGCGCCTGTTCTCCACCGACTCCGAAGCCGACCTGCGCAACATCGCCAAGGCCGCGCCGGGCTCGAAAGTGTACGTGCGTATCCTCACCGAAGGCTCGACCACGGCTGACTGGCCTTTGTCGCGCAAATTCGGCTGCCAGACCGACATGGCCATGGACCTGCTGATCCTCGCCCGCGACCTCGGCCTGGTGCCTTACGGCATCTCCTTCCACGTCGGCTCGCAACAGCGCGACATCAGCGTGTGGGACGCAGCGATCGCCAAGGTCAAAGTGATCTTCGAACGCCTGAAAGAAGAAGACGGTATCCACCTCAAGCTGATCAACATGGGCGGCGGCTTCCCGGCCAACTACATCACCCGCACCAACAGCCTGGAAACCTACGCTCAGGAAATCATCCGCTTCCTCAAGGAAGATTTCGGCGACGACCTGCCGGAAATCATCCTGGAACCGGGCCGTTCGCTGATCGCCAACGCCGGTATCCTGGTCAGTGAAGTGGTACTGGTGGCGCGTAAATCGCGTACCGCCGTCGAGCGCTGGGTGTACACGGATGTGGGCAAGTTCTCCGGCCTGATCGAAACCATGGACGAAGCCATCAAGTTCCCGATCTGGACCGAGAAGAAAGGCGAGATGGAAGAAGTGGTCATCGCCGGTCCTACCTGCGACAGCGCCGACATCATGTACGAAAACTACAAATACGGCCTGCCACTGAACCTGGCGATTGGCGATCGTTTATACTGGTTGTCGACCGGTGCCTACACCACCAGCTACAGCGCGGTTGAGTTCAATGGCTTTCCGCCGTTGAAGTCGTACTACGTGTAAGCACGCCGCACACAAAAAACCCATGACATGTCATGGGTTTTTTTATGGGTCAGGAAAGGGTCGCAGCACGTTGCTGGTAAGCGTCGGCCATGGCCCGGATCTGCGGATTCTCGGCCGCCGCCAACGCCTTGTGGGCCGTTCGCAGAAACTTGAGATTACCGCCGGCCAGTGCCTGGCGTAACCACTCCAACGCGCTTTCGACTTGACCTCTATCGGCCAGCACCGCCGCATAACTGAACTGCCCGCGAAAATCCCCGCCTTCGGCTGAGCGTCGATACCAGGCCACGGCAGCCTCAAGATCCTGTGGGCAACACCGGCCATCTTCCAGATAACGCCCCAGCAAGTTCATCGACTTGGCATGGCCTTGCTCGGCCGCCTGGCGATAAAACCCCAGCGCTTGCGCTTGATCTTCCGCCACGCCACGGCCGGTGGCCAGCAGGTTGGCGTAGTTGTACTGGCCCCAATCCAGCCCGGCCTCTGCCGCCAGGCGATATGCCCTTGCGGCCGCCGCCTCGTCGACGGCGCAGCCCCAGCCATGTTCCCGGCAACGCCCGGTCATATTGCGGGCCATCAAATGCCCGCCCTGCGCCGCGATCTGGAACCAGCGCAGTGCCAGCGCTTCATCCCGTGCAATGCCGCGCCCTTCCAGCAGGATTTGCCCAAGCAAGGCCTGGGCATCGACAACGCCCTCCTTCGCCGCCATCAAGATGGCCTGAGCGGCGCGCACCGGGGAGTCGTCGAGCATGCTTTGCAACTGCTCGACGTTGAGGACTTCTTCACGGCGCAATAAAAACCCCATGTCAGACCTCTACCCAGCGGCGCAACAGGTTGTGGTAAGTGCCGGTCAGCTGGATCAGCGCCGGATGGTCGGGGACATCGCGGGTCAGTTGCTGGATCGCACCGTCCATCTCGAACAGCAACGTGCGCTGGCTGTCTTCGCGCACCAGGCTTTGGGTCCAGAAGAACGCGGCATACCGCGCCCCGCGCGTCACCGCGTTGACTTTGTGCAGGCTGGAGCCGGGGTACAGCAGCATATCGCCGGCCGCCAGTTTTACCCGCTGCAGGCCGAAGGTGTCCTGAATCTCCAACTCACCGCCGTCGTATTCATCCGGGTCGCTGAAAAACAGCGTGGACGACAGGTCGGTACGTACCCGCTCATGGCTGCCCCTGGGCTGACGCACGGCGTTGTCGATATGAAAGTCGAAACTGCCACCCGCCGTATAGCAATTGAGCAGCGGCGGAAAGACTTTGTGCGGTAATGCCGCCGACATAAACAGCGGGTTTTTCCACAAGCGCTCAAGCATTGCCGCGCCGATTTCCTTGGCCAACGGGTGGCCTTCGGGCAATTGCAGGTTGTGCTTGGCTTTGGCGGACTGGTGCCCGGCGGTGATTTTACCGTCGGCCCACTCGGTGTTTTCCAGGGCTTGGCGAATGCGCAGCACCTCCTCGCGAGAGAACAGGCCGGGAATGTGCAGCAGCATGGGGCAATACCTGAATTCAGAGAGATGCCAATGGTATTGATTCTTATCCGCCCTGTAAAACGCGAGGACGAACGAGTGGGTAAAAACCGTAAGCAAAAAGTGTAAAGAATGTAAATTCAATGCGAATAGCAATGTATCGCAATTGATAGAAAGTCTTGTTAGCCCTATATTCCGCGGCCTCACCTCCTTGGGGAAGGACAACTCATGTCGCGCACCACGCTAAAAATATCTGCCGGTTCACCACGCGTACTGGCTTCGGCCATCGGCGTTGCACTCAGCGCCGGCGCTGCCGCCCACATGGCGCAAGCGGCCGAAAGCACCGAACAAAAAGGCGAGCGCAACAGCATCTCCCTCGGTGCCACCAGCATTACCGGCCAGGAACAGGACACCACGTCCTACCAGGTGGAAAAAGCGTCTTCGCAGAAGTACACCGCGCCACTGGTGGACACTCCGCGCTCAGTCACCGTAGTGCCGCAACAAGTCCTCAAGGACACCGCCGCCACCTCGTTGCAGGATGCCTTGCGCACCGTACCGGGCATTACCTTCGGCGCCGGTGAAGGTGGCAACCCTCAGGGCGATCGCCCGTTCATTCGTGGTTTTGACGCACAGGGCGACACCTACCTCGATGGCGTGCGCGACACCGGCGGCCAGAGCCGCGAGATCTTCGACATCGAGTCGATTGAAGTCAGCAAGGGCCCCAACTCCTCGTTCGGCGGTCGGGGCTCGGCCGGCGGCAGCATCAACCTGGTCAGCAAAACGCCACAAGCGCGGGATTTCACCAACGGCGGTTTCACCTACGGCTCCGACCAAACCCGCCGCTACGTGCTCGACGTAAACCGTCAGTTCCTCGACAACGCCGCGTTCCGCCTGAACCTGATGAGCCATGAGCAGAACGTGGCCGGTCGTGATGTGATCGACTACGACCGTTGGGGCGTCGCACCGTCGCTGACCTTCGGCCTGGGCACGCCGACCCGCGTCAACTTCAGCTACTACCACATGGAAAGCAACGACCTGCCGGACTCGGGGATTCCATACGGCTACAGCAATAGCGGCGCCAAAGCCGTTCATGTGCATGACAAACCGACCGACGGCGGCGACAGCAACAACTTCTACGGTTTGAAGGACCGCGACTTCCGCAAGACCCGCGCCGACATCAGTACGTTCTCCATCGAGCATGACCTGAACGACAACATGACGCTGAAAAACACCCTGCGCCATGGCAGCACCGGTCAGGACTACATCCTCACCCAGCCGGACGACAGCCAGCACAACGTCAATCAGTTCGGCACTGTGTGGCGTCGCGCCAACACCCGCGTGTCCACGACTGACACCACCACCAACCAGACCGATCTGTTCGGCAATTTCCAACTGGCGGGCATGAAGCACTCGTACTCCACCGGCCTGGAATTCACCGGTGAAGAAACCCGCATCAGCGGCTACACCGTCAGCCCAAATACCAACCCCACCTGCACCGTAGCCAAAGGCAGCCTGGGCGGCCAGTGCACATCCTTGAGCAACCCGACACCGGACGACGCCTGGACGGGCAGCACCACACGCAATTACCTGGGCGCCAACACCAAGGCCACCAGCCGCGCGGCCTATGTGTTCGACACCATCGAACTGGACCCGAAATGGCTGCTGAACGTCGGCCTGCGCTACGACACTTTCGACACAGTGGCCAACACCAATGCCGCCGCCGGGCGCACTAAAATCAAGGACGACAGCCAGTTCTTCAACTGGCAGGCAGGCCTGGTCTGGAAGCCGCTGGAGAACGGCAGCATCTACACGTCCTACGCCACCTCGGCCTCCCCGCCCGGTGGCCTGGTCGGCGAAGGCGCCGATGGCAACCCACTGTCTGCCGGTGCCGCCACCAGCGACTTGAAACCGGAAGAAACCGTCAACTATGAGCTGGGCACCAAGTGGGACCTGTTCCATAGCCGCCTGTCCCTGACCGCTGCGGTCTTTCGCACCGAGAAGAAAAACACCCGAATCCTGGTGGACGCGATGACCTACCAGAACGGCGGCGAGTCCCGCGTCGACGGCCTCGAACTGTCAGCCAGCGGCAAACTCACCGATCAATGGCAAGTGTTTGCCGGCTACAGCTACCTGAAAAGCGAGCTGGTGGATGCCGGTCTCAATGGCCGCAATGGCGTGATCAGCGCTGGCTCCAACAAAGGCAATGCAATGCCCAACACGCCGAAGAACACCTTCAGCCTGTGGACGACGTATGACATCACACCCAAGCTGACCATCGGCGGGGGCGCGTTCTATGTCGACCAGGTTTACGGCGACGCCGCCAACACGGTTTACGTGCCGGCCTACACCCGCTACGACGCCATGGCCAGCTACAAGCTGACCAAGAATGTCGACCTGCAATTGAACGTGCAGAACCTGACCGACAAAACCTACTACGACAAAGCCTACGCGGCGCACTTTGCCAACCAGGCGGCCGGTCGTACGGCGCTGTTGACCACCAGTTTCCACTTCTAAACCCGGTCAACGTTAAGCCAGAAGCCCCACGCATCGGATGCGTGGGGCTTTTGCGTGTAAAACAGAATGTTTCTCGACAACTCACGGCATAATGCGCGCCGTGACAACTACATCCAGATGAGCGAGGCCGTCAGACGTGTTGAAGAAAACCCTGTTTCAATTGCACTGGTTCTTCGGCATTACTGCCGGGCTGGTGCTGGCGTTGATGGGGATCACCGGGGCTGCGGTCTCGTTTCAGGATGAAATCCTGCGGGCGCTCAACCCCTCGGTATTGCACGTCGAAAAACGCGAAGCGGGCGTACTGCCGCCTGCCGAACTGGTGCGCAAACTCGAAACCACCGAAGGCAAGACCGTGTCGATGCTGTGGGTAGAAAGCGACAGCGGCAACGCCGCGCGCGTGTTCTTCACCCCGCCGCCCGGTGAGCGCCGCGGCCAGATGCGCTACTTCGATCCCTACACGGGCGACTACATGGGCGACGCCGTCGGCCAGGACGTATTCGGCTTTATCCTGCAGTTGCACCGTTTTCTGGCCATGGGCGACACCGGCCGGCAAATCACCGGCGCCTGCACGCTGATATTGCTGTTCTTCTGCCTCTCGGGCCTGTACCTGCGCTGGCCACGCCAAGTGGCGAACTGGCGTGCGTGGCTGACCTTGGACTGGCGCAAAAAAGGCCGCAGCTTCAACTGGGATTTGCACTCGGTGTTCGGCACCTGGTGCCTGCTGTTCTATCTGTTGGCGGCGCTGACCGGCCTGTCCTGGTCCTACGATTGGTACAACCAGGGCCTGACCAAACTGCTCTCCGACGCCCCGAACAACGAACGCATGCGCAAGCGCGGCCCGCCGCCCGAGGGCCCGGCGCCAGTGGCCAACTACGATGCGATCTGGAGCAGCATCTACGCCAACGCCGGCCCCGGTTTGAGTGCCTATAACATCCGTATGCCGGCCGTCGCCGGACAACCGGCCATCGTGTATTACCTGCTCAAATCATCGCCCCATGACCGAGCGCTGAACCAGATCAACCTCGACCCGGCCACCGGCGACGTCAAATTCCACGATCAGTACGCGAGCAAAACCCTCAAGTCGCAATGGCTGACCAGTATTTACGCGCTGCACACCGGCAGCTACTTCGGCTTGCTCGGTCGCATTATCCTGACCGTCAGTGCGCTGTGCATGCCGCTGTTCTTCATTACCGGCTGGCTGCTGTACCTCGACCGTCGCCGCAAAAAGCGCCAGGTTCGCGATGCCCGCAAAGGCCTCGGCGCCAACCACAGCGACGCCCCGGCCTGGCTGATCGGCTTTGCCAGCCAAAGTGGCTTTGCCGAGCAACTGGCCTGGCAAACTGCCGGGCAATTGCAGGCAGCCGGCATGCCGGTGAACGTGCAGCCCCTGGGCAACGTCAGCCAGGACGACCTGACCCAATCGGAAAATGCACTGTTCGTGGTCAGCACCTTCGGTGACGGTGAAGCGCCCGACAGCGCACGCGGTTTTGAGCGCGGCGTGCTCGGCCAGGACCTGTCGCTAAAAGGCCTGAATTACTCAGTGCTGGCCCTGGGTGATCGCCAGTACGAGCACTTTTGCGGCTTTGCCCGGCGCCTGCACTTTTGGCTGACCCACCAGGGCGGCACCCCCTTGTTTGCCCCGGTGGAAGTCGACAGCGGCGACACCGAGGCCTTGCTGACCTGGCAGCAGCAACTGGGCCAACTCACCGGTCACGCGCCGGCAGCTGCCTGGCAAACCGCCCAATACGACAACTGGACCCTGACTTATCGCACCCTGCTCAACCGCGGCAGCGTCGGCTCGAACATCTACCTGCTGGGCCTCACGCCGCCGTCGCCGCAAAACTGGCTGGCGGGTGACCTGGTGGAAATCCTGCCGCGCAATGGCCCCAAGGCCATTGAACACTTCCTCGCCGGCCTGGGCCTGACCGGCAACGATAGCGTGCTGATCGACGGCCTGGCGCAACCCCTTGACCAGGCACTGGCGACGCGCCAACTGCCGGACAACCGCACGCACCTGGTCGGCTTGCATGCCCAGGCACTGGTGAACGCATTGGTGCCGCTGGGCATGCGCGAATACTCCATCGCCTCGATTGCCAGCGACGGCGTGCTGGAGTTGATCGTGCGTCAGGAACGTCACCCCGACGGCAGCCTGGGCCTGGGCTCCGGCTGGCTGACGGAACACGCCGCCATCGGGACCGGCATCAGCCTGCGCCTGCGCCGCAACAGTGGTTTTCACTTGCCGCAGGCACCGGCGCCGCTGATCCTGCTGGGCAACGGCACCGGCCTCGCCGGCCTGCGCAGCTTGCTCAAGGCGCGCATTGCCGATGGCCAGCAGCGCAACTGGCTGCTGTTTGGCGAGCGCAATATCGCACACGACTACCTGTGCCGCGACGAGCTGCAAGGCTGGCTGGCCAGCGGTGACCTGGCCCTGCTGGACCTGGCGTTTTCCCGTGACCAGAAGGAAAAAATCTACGTGCAGGACCGCCTGCGCGAGTCGGCGGATGTATTGCGTCGATGGCTGGCCGATGGCGCGGCGATTTATGTCTGCGGCAGCTTGCAGGGCATGGCGACGGGCGTGGATCAGGTGCTGCACGACGTGCTGGGCCGCGAGGCGGTTGAGCGCTTGATTGAACAAGGCCGCTATCGCCGGGATGTGTACTAATCCCTGAAAAGACACCGTTCAAAATGTGGGAGCGGGCTTGCTCGCGAATACGGTGGTTCAGTCAATAGATTCGGTGACTGACACTCCGCTTTCGCGAGCAAGCCCGCTCCCACATTTGATTGCATTTCAAATCAGACCGGTTGCAGCTTTTGCTCGAACACTGACACCCCATCCAAATCCCGCAAAATGACGGTCAACTCCGCCGTCTGCCCATCAATCTGCACCTCACCAAAAAACTGAAACCCGGCAAACGGCGAAGTGTTTTGCGCGGGTGGCGCCTTCTCGAACACCACCTCCGGGCCAAAGGTTTTATCCAATGGGTTCGGCCCGAAACTCCCCGCATTCAACGGCCCTGCCACAAACTCCCAGAACGGCTCGAAATCCTGGAACGCCGCACGATCAGGGTGGTAGTGATGCGCCGCGCAGTAGTGCACATCCGCCGTCAGCCATACATGGTTACGCACCTGCTGAGCGCGCAGAAAGCCCAACAGCTCGGCAATCTCCAGCTCGCGACCTTGGGCCGGGCCAGGGTCGCCGTTGGCGATCGCCTCCCAGCGCGGCACGCCGGGGCTGACCTCGCCATCAGGCACGCCCAGCCCGATGGGCATGTCGGCGGCGATGACTTTCCACTGCGCCCGGGAAGCCTTGAGCTCGCGCTTGAGCCAGTCCAGTTGCTCGCGGCCCATGAAGGGTTTTTCGCCGCCCAGGTTGTCATCGTTGGGGCCGCGATAGCTGCGCATGTCCAGCACGAACACATCCAGCAAGGGGCCGTAGCTGAGCTTGCGATAGATCCGCCCGCCACCGTCGGCGCTTTGCCGGCGCATCGGTGAATACTCCAGCCAGGCCTGGCGCGCGCGGCCGACCAGGGTGTTGATGTCCTTGGTCTGGTAACGCTCATCCAACTGCTTGCTCGGCGACCAGTTGTTGACTACCTCGTGATCGTCCCACTGCCAGATCTGCGGCACCTCGGCATTGAAGCGGCGCACGTTTTCGTCGAGCAGGTTGTAGCGGTAGTTGCCGCGATATTCATCGAGGGTTTCCGCGACTTTGCTCTTGGCCTCGGTGGTGATATTGCGCCAGATGCGGCCGTCTTCAACGGTCAGCTGCGCCGGCACCGGGCCATCGGCGTAGATGGTGTCGCCGCTGTGAATAAAGAAGTCCGGCAGGCGCAGGCGCATGGCTTCGTAGATGCGCATGCCGCCGATGTCCGGGTTGATGCCAAAGCCCTGGCCGACGGTATCGCCGCTCCACACGAAACGAATGTCGCGGCGCTGTTGCGGCACGCTGCGCAAGTGACCGAACCACGGCTCGCTGGCGACGCCGGTCTGGGCGTCCTCAAAGTGCACGCGATAGAAAATCGCCTGATCGACCGGCAGCCCGGTGAGTTCGACGCGGGCGGTGAAGTCGGTGCGGTTGTCGGCCAGCGGCGAGATGAATTTACGCGGGTTGCTGAACACACTGCGGGTGTCCCACTCCACCACCATCTTCGCGGGGCGGTCGCTGCGGCTCCAGATCATCGCGCGGTCGCCCATCAGGTCGCCGGACTGCACACCATCGGTGAGTTGCGGCCGGTCTTTGACCGAGGCGATCACCGCCGGGGCCAGGCCCGGCAGCAACAGACCGGCGCCAACGGCTTGCATCACACGGCGACGGCCGAGATCGAAGTGGCTCATGCAGGTGCCCTCTTGAGTATCAAAAGGGCCACTTAAACATGGCGTGATGAAGCCGGTGTGACACCGACCTACAGACCAATGCAGATCAACTGTGGGAGCTGGCTTGCCTGCGATAGCATCACCCGGGTCTAACTGATACACCCAGGTGCCTGCATCGCAGGCAAGCCTGCTCCCACAGTTTACATTGCGTCAGGCCTTGGCTGAGGAGACCGCCAGCTCAACCGCATCCGGCCGCTTGATCAGCGCATAGACCAAACCGGTCAACAGGCTGCCGGCAACAATCGCCAGCAAGTACAGCAGCGCATGGTTCATCGCATTCGGAATCACCAACACAAACAGGCCACCGTGAGGCGCGGCGAGTTTGCAGCCGAAGTACATCGACAGCGCGCCGGTCAAGGCGCCCCCGGCGATGCTGGCCGGAATCACGCGCAGCGGGTCTTTGGCCGCAAACGGGATCGCCCCTTCGGAGATAAAGCACAGTCCCAGAATCATCGCGGCCTTGCCTGCCTCGCGTTCGGTCTGGGCGAATTTGCGCCGCGCCAGGAACGTGGCGATACCCATGCCAATTGGCGGCACCATACCGGCGGCCATGGTCGCGGCCATGGGTGCGCCGCTCGAGGCCGCCAGCAAGCCGACCGAAAACGCGTACGCCGCCTTGTTGATCGGCCCACCCAAATCCACACACATCATGCCGCCCAACAGGATGCCCAGCAGCACCGCGTTGGTGGTGCCCATGGTGCTGAGGAAGTCAGTCAGGCCAGTGAGCAGCCGCGCGACCGGCGGGCCGACGAGATAGATCATCGCCAGGCCCGTGAACAAACTCGCCAGCAACGGGATGATCAAAATCGGTTTGAGCGCCTCCAGGCTCTGCGGCAATTTCACCGCGCGGGTGATCAGCTTGACGCAATAACCCGCGAGAAAACCGGCGAGGATGCCTCCGATAAATCCGGCGCCCAATGTGCCCGCCAACAGCCCGCCGATCATGCCGGGCGCGAGGCCGGGACGGTCGGCAATCGAGTAGGCGATGTAGCCCGCCAGCAACGGCACCATCAGCATAAAGGCCTGGTCGCCGACGGTTTTGAGCGCTGCCGCCAAGGTGCCTTTTTCTTCAAAGGCATGAATGCCGAACACGAACGACAGGGCGATCAACAAGCCGCCCGCCACGACCATCGGCAACATGAACGACACGCCGGTGAGCAGGTGTTTGTACACACCGGTTTTTTCTTTTTTGGCCACCGCACCGTTGGCTGCACTTTCCACCGCGCCTTCGGCCAATGCCTGGTTGAGCGTGGCTTCGGATTGCTTGAGGGCGATGCCGGTACCGCAGCGGTAAATCTTCTTACCGGCGAAGCGCTCGGTGGCGACTTCGATATCCGCCGCCAGCAACACCACGTCGGCGTCAGCGATCGCTTGCGCGCTCAACGGCGTGCGCGCGCCCACCGAGCCCTGGGTTTCGACTTGCACGTCATAACCCAGGCGCTTGGCTGTTTGCTGTAAAGCTTCGGCGGCCATAAAGGTGTGCGCCACGCCCGTCGGGCAGGCCGTAATAGCGACGATACGTGGAGCACGCTTTGCCGCCGCCGGTGCTGCGCTGGCGACATAGACCTGGGCCTCTTCGGCGCCACGGCGCAATACCGCCTCGACATCCGCCAACGCCTGGGCAGGCGTGCTTTGGAACACACGCTTGCCGACAAACCGCTGCATATCCACCGGCGTGCTGCTGACCAGCAATACCCATTCGGCTTCGTCGAGTGTGGCCTGGGACAACTGGCGCTCCGGGTGCTGCACGTCCACCACTTCGACGCTGGTGTGCAAGCCCATGCGCTGCGCGGCAGCGTCCAACAAGCGGGCGCACAGCACACTGGTGACCATGCCGTTCGGGCAGGCAGTAACAATGGCTAACTTCATCACAAACCCTCTTATTGTTCTGTCAGCGTACGCACGTGGACGCCGCTTTCGAGACGCGCCAACTGCGCGTCATCGCTGATGCCAAAGCCGATCTGCGTGACGGCCATGGCGGCAATCGCCGTGGCCCGGCGCAGGGTGCTTTCCGGCAGATCAAAACTGAGCAAACCGTGAAGCATCCCGGCCAGCAGCGAGTCACCCGCACCGACCGTGCTGGCGACGCTGACCTTGGGCGGCGTGGCATGCAGCGCCGTGCCCGGGCTGAACCAGTTCACGCCGTCGGCGCCGTGGGAAACCACCACATGCTCGACGCCTTGGGCATGCAAGCGCTCGGCAGCCTGGGCCTGTTGTGCGATGGAATCGGTGGGGCAATCCAGGGCTTCGGCGAGCTCTTCAGTGTTGGGTTTGATCAACCACGGGCCCGCCTGCAAACCGGCGCGCAAGGCTTCGCCGCTGGTGTCGAGGGCGACTTTCAAACCGAGGCTTTTCAGATGTTCCAGCAAACCTTTGAACCACTGCGCAGTGACGCCACCCGGCAAGCTGCCGGCGACCACCACGGCGTCGTGCCCAGGCGCAATCAGCGTCAGTTGATTGAGCAACGCCGCTTGCGCCTGCTCACTGACCTGCGGCCCTGGTGCGTTGATGTCGGTGACCCGGCCATCCTGTTCGGCGATCTTGATATTGCTACGGGTTTCGCCCGGCACACGGATAAACGCGTCGGCAAAGCCACGCCGCGCGATCAACGCCTCAAACGCCTGGGGGTTGTCTTCACCGAGAAAGCCGCCCACGGTGACTTCATGGCCCAGGTCCGCCAGCACCTGGGCGACATTGACCCCCTTGCCGGCGGCATGGGTCAGCAGGGTTTCGCTGCGGTTGACTTCACCCGGTTCCAGGCGCGCCAGGCGTACCGTCAGGTCCAACGCCGGGTTCAGCGTCAGGGTCAGAATCTTCGCCATTTACACGGCCTCCACGAGGGCTCGCACTTCGGCGGGCGAACCCACCGCAAGGGCTTTTTGCGCCAGGCCCTGGGCCTCGCTCAGACTGAATTCGCGCACCCGCGCCTTCACTTCAGGAATGCTGCGGGCCGACACGCTCAACTCATCCACACCCAGGCCAATCAGCACCGGCACCGCCAACGGGTCCGCCGCCAACTCGCCGCACACGCCGACCCATTTGCCATGGGCATGGGCGGCGCGCACGGTGATGTCGATCAACTGCAACACCGCCGGGTGCAGGCCATCCGCCTGAGCGGACAGGGTCGGGTGGCCACGGTCGATGGCCAGGGTGTATTGGGTCAGGTCGTTGGTGCCGACACTGAAGAAGTCGACTTCCTTGGCGAGTACCGGCGCCAGCAAGGCAGCGGACGGCACTTCGATCATGATCCCCAGTTGCAAGTCGGCCACCGGGATCTCCAGGCGCAGGCGCTCGGTCATATCGCGGGCGGCGCGCCACTCATCGACGCTGCCGACCATGGGAAACATGATGCGCAGCGGCCGGTTATCGGCGGAACGTAATAGCGCACGCAGTTGCGCTTCCATGATCTGCGGGCGCTGCAAGGTGAGCCGAATACCGCGCACCCCAAGGAAGGGATTTTCCTCTTGGGCAATCGGCCAATACGGCAGCGGTTTGTCGCCGCCCACATCCAGGGTGCGCACGACCAGCGGGCGACCGTCGAGGCCGTCGAGTACGCGGCGGTATTCGGCTTCCTGCGTGGCTTCATCCGGCGCTTGCGGGTGGGCCATGAAAATCAGCTCGGTGCGCAGCAGGCCGATACCTTCGGCGCCTTGCTCCACCGCAGCGGCAACGCCGGCGCTTTCGCCGATATTGGCGAACACTTCAACGGCGTGGCCGTCGCGGGTCAGGGCCGGTTCATGGCGCTGGGCCGAGGCGGCTTGCAGGCGTTGTTCGCGAGTGTCGCGCTCAACGGTGGCCCGCTGCAGGGTGGTCGCATCGGGGTCGACATGCAGGCGACCGCGCTGGCCGTCCAGCAACAAAGGCGTACCGGAGGCCAGCAACAACACCGTAGGACCTGCGCCCACCAAGGCCGGAATGCCCAGGGCTCGCGCGACGATGGCGCTGTGGGCCGTGGCGCCGCCACGGGCGGTGAGGATGCCGGCGACGCGCGTCGGGTCCAGACGCGCGACGTCGGAGGGCCCGACTTCTTCCATCACCAGAATGTAGGGTTCGCTCGGCTCCTGGGCGGTTTCAATGCCGCACAGTTGCGCCAGCACACGGCGGCCGATGTCGCGCAGGTCGGCGGCGCGCTCGGCGAGCAAGGCATCCTGCAACGACTCCTGCTGCCTGGCGGCGGCTTCGATCACGCTCATCCACGCGGCTTCGGCGCTCTCGCCTTGCTTGAGGCGGGTGCCGACTTCGTCGGTCAGTTCCGGGTCGTCGAGCATTTCCTGGTGAGTGATGAAAATCTCGCGGATGGCTTTGGCCTGGCTGCGTTCGATCAGGCCCTGAATATCGCGGCGCACGTCGGTCAAGGCGTTATGCAGGCGCTCGCGTTCAATGGCCGAGGATTCACCGCGCAGTGGGTAATCGACTACTTGCTGCGTCTGGATATGCGCAGGGCCGATGGCGACACCGGGCGCGGCGGCAATAGCCTGGAGCTGGCTGCCGGACACGGGCGCGCTGAGCACCGGTTCGATATCAAGCGTTGCAGGTTGCGCACTGGCGGCCGGCAGCGGCTCAACGTCTTCGCCGAGGCCTTCCTCTACGGCCGCCAGCAAGGCGGGTAACGCGTCACCGGCAATCGCTGGTTCGGCCACAAACTCCAACACCTGGCCGCGACGGGCGCCGAGGCTGAGCAACTTGCTGAGGCTTTTTACCGACACGGCGCCGACCGGGCCATCGACGATACGCACGCGGATATCGCCGTCAAAACTTTTCGCCAGTTGCGCAAGGATCTTCGCCGGCCGCGCGTGCAGGCCATGGGCATTGGCCAGGGCAATGCGCACACTCGGCCAATCGGGTGGCAGTTCGCCGCCGAGCACTTCAAGCACCGCACGGCTGCTGGTGGCACGCCCCAGTTCCTGGCCGCGACCTTCAATCAACAACGCGCACAGGCGTTCCAACAAGGTCTGATGGGCTTCGCCGAGGCTGGCCAGGCAGAACAAACCGTTGAGTGGCTGACCGAGGTAACGCATGGGTTTGTCCGGCGTGACGAAGGCCAGGCCCGGACGCTTGACCGTCTGCTCGCTGTGCAACCACCACAGGCCATCGCCCAGGGGCAGTGCGTCGACTTGCTGCAACACGGCGGCAAAGCCGTTGCTCACACAGTCAGCCTGGCGCAACAAGCGTGCGCCGCGCCACACCAGCTCTTCGAAGTCATCGGCGGACACGCCAAGGCTGATCATCTGCGCATCCAGCGCCAGTTCCTGCGGCGCGCCTTGCAGCAGCTTCAGCAACGCGTTGGCATTGCCGGCACGGCGCAGCGCCTCGCCCAGGTCGGTTTCACCGAGGGCGCGGGTCAGCAGTTGCAGCAGGCGCAGGTGTTCATCGGATTTGGCGGCAATGCCGATGGCCAGGTAGACGATCTGGCCGTCCCCCCAGTCCACCCCGTCGGGGAATTGCAGCAGGCGCACGCCGGTAGAAAAGACCTGGTCGCGGGTTTCCGGGGTGCCGTGAGGGATGGCAATACCTTGGCCGAGAAAGGTCGAGCCTTGGGCTTCACGGGCTTGCAAGCCACTGAGATAACCCTCGGCGACCAGGCCATCGGCCACCAGTTTTTCAGCGAGCAGGTGCAAGGCAGCAGATTTATCCACAGCCACCTGGCCCATGGATATCTGCTCTACAGTGAGCTCAAGCATGCCGTTCTCCTAGTTAGTGCGGTGTGCGCACTAGGTATTGTTTTGAATAAATCAGCGAGGCTGTGTTCAAAAATAACTGACTGAGCGGTCAATTGGCAGTAGCCATTCAGTCGCGAACGTCGTAAAAATACGCTGGCTGAAACGTTTAATCTAGAATTTATGGCAGATTACGCGCTAATTATGCAAGCTTGAAGGACCACTTGGCGCTTGAGCTCAGACAATAGTCGTACGCAGGAATCGGTTACGATTGGACAAAATGTCGGGGCAAGCTCTAAAAAACAAGGAAATCCCGGTTTGAAACTCAGTGATATCGCACGTCTGGCCGGTGTGTCCGTCACCACCGCAAGCTATGTCATCAATGGCAAGGCCGCACAGCAACGCATCAGCTCCGCGACCGTCGAGCGGGTGCGGGCGGTGGTCGAAGCCCATGGTTTTACCCCCAACCCTCAGGCGGCCGGGCTGCGCAGCCGGCATACGCGCACCTTGGGTTTTATCCTGCCAGACCTGGAAAACCCCAGTTACGCACGGATTGCCAAGTTGTTGGAGCAAGGTGCGCGAGCACGAGGCTATCAGTTGCTGATCGCCAGCTCCGACGATGATGCGGACAGCGAACGCCAGTTGCTGCAACTGTTTCGTGCACGACGCTGCGATGCGCTGTTCGTCGCCAGTTGCCTGCCGGCCAGTGATGACAGCTATCGCGAGTTGCAAGCCAAGGGCCTGCCGGTGATTGCCATCGACCGGGTGATGGAACCGGCGCAGTTTTGCTCGGTGGTCAGCGACGACCGCCAGGCCTGCCAGCAACTGACCAGCAGCCTGCTGCAACCGCTGCCCAAGCAGATCGCACTGATCGGTGCACGGCCGGAGCTGAGTATCAGTCAGGAGCGCGCCGCCGGTTTCCGTGAAGCGCTGCAAGGGTTCACCGGTGAAGTCATCATCGAACAGGGTGAAGCCTTCAGCCGTGACTGCGGCCGACAGTTGATGGAGCAACTTCTACATCAACTGGGGCATTTGCCTGACGCGTTGGTGACCACTTCCTACGTGCTGCTGCAAGGCGTGTTCGACGCGCTGCATGACTTCCCGCTCAAATCACGGCCGTTGCGCCTGGGCACGTTCGGTGACACCCAACTGCTGGACTTCCTGCCGCTGCCGGTCAACGCCATGGCCCAGCAACACCAATTGATCGCCGACACGGCCCTGCGCCTGGCCCTGGCCGTCATCGAGGAAGAGCAATACCAACCGGGCGTGCACGCCATTGGCCGGACCTTCAAGCAGCGTATTCACGAGGCTTGAGCATGGAGCTGATCGACACCCACACCCACCTGGACTTCCCGGACTTCGATCATGATCGCCGGGAAGTCCTCGCCCACAGCCGCCAACTTGGGGTGCAGCGCATGGTGGTGTTAGGCGTCTATCAGCAGAATTGGCAACGGCTGTGGGACCTGGTGCAGGAAGATGAAGGCTTGTTTGCCGCTTTCGGCCTGCACCCGGTGTACCTCGACGCGCATCGCCCCGCTGACCTGACCGAACTGGGCGACTGGCTGACCCGCCTGCACGGCCATCGACAGTTGTGCGCCGTCGGCGAAATCGGCCTGGACTACTTCCTCGAACAGCTGGATCGCGAACGTCAGCAAAGCCTGTTTGACGCCCAGTTGAAACTGG
This sequence comes from Pseudomonas antarctica, assembly GCF_001647715.1. Taxonomy (NCBI): domain Bacteria; kingdom Pseudomonadati; phylum Pseudomonadota; class Gammaproteobacteria; order Pseudomonadales; family Pseudomonadaceae; genus Pseudomonas; species Pseudomonas antarctica. Next base: position 954,051 of record NZ_CP015600.1, on the reverse strand, counting down.
CGGTGGACTTCCAGCTCCCGGCCCTGTTGCATGTACGTCGCAGCCACGCGGCGGTGATCGCCACCCTCAAGCGCATCCGCCTGCCACGGGGCGGGATCATCCATGCATTCGCCGGCAGCGTTGAGGAGGCTCGCGAGTACATCAAGCTCGGCTTCAAGCTGGGCCTGGGCGGCGCGGCCACCTGGCCTCAAGCCCTGCGCATGCACAAGGTGCTCGCTCAACTGCCCCTTGAGGCCGTGGTGCTGGAAACCGACTCACCGGATATGGCCCCCGCGATGTACCCCGGCCTGCGCAACAGCCCGCAACACTTGCCGGACATCTGCAGCGCGTTGGCTGAGCGCATGGGCATTAGCCCCTTACTGCTGGCCGAAACGAGCACACGCAATGCGCGCGAGTTGTTCCGTTGGTAGCACGCTGACCGCTTGCAAATCCAACGTCAGCCGCTGCCGGTAGCGGATATAGCGCAGCACCAGGAAGTGGGCCAGCAGCATCACCAGTGAAATATTGAGTTGCCCGATCACGCTGACCACCCCCACCCATTCCGCCAACAACGCCACGATCAACACCGCGCAGGTGAGTACCAGCATGCTTGGGCGCACCATCGCCCAATGGTCCAGCGACTTGAACTGGCGCAGTTGCCGGGGGCAGTTCAACTGCACGATCCGCTGGCAATACGTGCAATCAAAAGGCTCATGAATGGCAATGGCGTTCAATTGCCAGGGCTTGAGCGCAAACGTAATGCCGCAATGGGCGCAGTGCCCTTTGATACCGGTAGCAGCAGGCATCGCCGTGCCTCCCTTGGACCGTGATGGGTTGAAACAAATTCTCACCCATCCAGGCGCTCAAAGAAGATACACACACAAATCAGGACCGGAGCCACGCTATACAAAACCAAAATCCTACACGCTCGCCCTACACACGAAACGCCCCGATCAATGGCTTCAACTCGATCACCCGCATCGACAGCTGCCGGCTGGCCGCCTCTGTCTGATAGGCGCCCTGAGCCGCATGCTCGCCAGCTCGATTGAGCTCGGCAATGTTCTGGTCGATATCGTGTGCAACGGCAGTTTGCTGCTGCACGGCCGCAGCGATCTGCTGATTCTGGTCGACGATCATGCCCACGGCACCGAGGATATGAATGGAAAGAGCACACCGCCTAAACTGGCTGCGGCTATTTCCCAAGGTGGTTACACGGCGCACAGCGGTGGGAGCGTTGCTGTCTTTGGAAAGGATGGACGGATAAAGACCGTTAAGACAGTTGCTCCCACATTTTTGACCGCGCTCACTCGATCAAGGCAACACGGTCCAGATGGCGAACCCGGCATACCACAGCACCGCCGCACGCAGCAGCAGTTCCCACAGGCGATCCAGACTGTTGATGCCGTCAGCCCCCACCACCGGCGGTGGAATTTCAGCCGCTACCAGGCCGACTTTTTCTACCAACTGCGCGGCACTGATATCCCAGCTCAGCAGTTCATGGAGCATCACCCGGCTGACTGCAACAAAGTTACCCACCAGGGCAAAACTCGCCGCCAGCAAGCGCACCGGCAACCAATCAAACGCGTGGCGCAATTGGCCGGCACGTTCGGCGACCAGAGGGTTCTGGCTGTGCTCACTGGCCAACGCCAGCAGGCGATAGGCCAGGGCCGCGACCGGGCCCAACAGGAAATACCAGAAAATCACCGCGAAAAAGCTTTGGTAAGCCTGCCATAGCAAATGGCCTTGAACGCGCTCCAGCAGCTGCTCGCCATTGTCGGCCGCTACTTTCAGGTCCCGCTCGGCCACGTGTTCGGCGGCTTGCAAGTCACCGCGCCGCCACGCATCGCGAAACGGCCCGAGCCCAGCCAGTAGATCGCCACGCCCCAGGCTATAGATCACCACCAGTAAGTGCACCGGCAATGCCAACAAGCCATAAGCCACGGGTTCCAGCACCAATAGCAACAGGGCCAGCAAGGCCACCGGCAACAACACCAGCAGTACCAGAATCAGCCAAGGCCGCTTGCCCATGCGCGGGCTCGACTCCAGTTTGGCCAGCTCACGCAACCATCCGCCGTCGCACTGTAACCGCCGACGCAAGGCCGAGAACTTTTCGATCCAGACCGCCAGCACCAACACCAGGAAACTCATCGTGCGTGTCCTCCATCCTGCAGGGCGCTGCGAAAGCGCGCCCAATCAAAAGCCGGGCCCGGGTCAGTCTTGCGCCCTGGCGCAATATCACTGTGACCACGAATACGCTGACGGGTAATGCCTGGGTAGGCTGCCAGCAGTTGACGTGTCAGGTCGATCAGCGACGCGTATTGGGCATCGGTAAACGGTAGCTCATCCGTACCCTCCAGCTCGATACCCAGGGAAAAGTCATTGCAGACTTCACGCCCCTCAAAGCTCGAGACCCCTGCATGCCAGGCCCGGTCCAGACACGATACAAATTGCGTCACGGTGCCGTCGCGCTCAATCAGAAAATGCGCAGACACCCGTAGGTCGGCAATGCTTTCAAAGTAAGGATGCTCTGTGACATCCAGGCGGTTCTGGAAAAACGCCTGCACCTTGCCGGTGGCGAACTGCGCCGGAGGCAGGCTGATGTTATGCACCACCAACAGTGAGATCTCGCCTGCGGGGCGCTCGTTGAAGTTGGGTGAAGGGCAATGGCGAATACCCTGGCACCAACCGCTGGTGGGGTCCAACTGCATACTGGTTCCTTGAATGGGACGAGGTATTACCAGTATGCCGCGTTCAGCCCTGCGGTTGCGATGACTTGCCGCGATTGAGTTGACGCAGGTTACCCATCACTGACGTCAACGCGCGGTCAAACAGCAGCCCCTCGTCCAAACTGCGTACCGCCCCCTGCTTGAAGGCCAAGGCCAATTGGACGGCACTCTTCTCCAGGACCTTGAGCCCCGTGCGGCTGACAAAAATATAGGCGTTGGCCGGTGCCATGATCGCCTTCAGCTTACAGCGCAGACGGTGGGTTTCATCTTGCTGGAACTCAAACCAGCCTCCGATCCGCAATTGTTGAGCCTTGATCAAGTGCGGGTCATCACTGGGCAGGCTTGCGATTGGCTCAGGCAACCCGCTACTGAGTGAAAATGGCTCACGCACCTCGATCAGCGTGTCCTGCCTCCCACTCTCGAATGACTGCACATGCATGGCTTGCAATCGGACAAAGAACTCACGGGTGCTGAAGGGATCGAACGCCACGCCGGTCAAGCCGTTGCGCAAGGCCTTGAGCAGCCCGGGCAATTGCTCCAGCAGATGCCGACCGGCCTCGGTGTCTTTCTGCAGGCTCACGCTCCAGATCAACTCGTCCATGGTGCGCACCGCCCCCTGGCATTGCACCGATTGCTCGCCATGCTTGAGGCTGGCCGACAACAGCACCTGGCTCCAGGCCTGCTGGAGAAACTGCACCACCGCCTGCGGTAACACCCGGCCTACCAAACGTCGATTGAGCAGCTCGGCCACGCGCTGACGGGCGGCCTCAGTACGCACACGGCCCTCTTCGACCTCATAGGTGTGCTGCTCCAGCAATTCGCTGCGCCGCTGCTCATCCGCAGTAAAGGCCGTGAACTGCGCCAATAACCGGGGGAAAATCGCCAGGTCTTCAACGAACTCATTCAGCAAACATTGCACCACCTGCTCGGTTCGCAGGTACAGGCTGTCGCGCGGAGAGTCATCGCGCGGGCTCCAACCCATGGCGGCGGCGGCGATTTCATTGAGTAAGCGCCGCGCCGGATGGCTGCTGCGACTGAAAAAACTCTTGTCCAGTATCGCCACTTTCAATATCGGAATCTGCAAACGCGCGATCAAGGCCTTGAAAACATCAGGCACGGTGCTGTCATTGAGGATGAACTCGAATAACAGGGCGACCAGGTTGATCACATCCTCATCGGCGTCTTCCACCACACGAGACTTGCCACTTTTGACGCTGACACGGGTGAGCAACTGTTCAAGCTGGTTACGCAGGTCGAAGTCGTCTTCGGCCTCGGGTTCCGGCACGTATTGCTGCAAATGAGAGAGCAGGCGCAACAGGTCGCGGGTGGCAATGGGCTGGGGTTCGGCGCTGGCTTCCAGGGTAGGCGCCACGCTGCCACGCACGGCCGCCAGCAATTTCTGCAAGGCAGCGAAGGCTTCCTGGCCGTTTTCATCCACTGGCGGGTCGACGGTCGGCAAGCTGCCTTCACGCTGCTGTTCAAGCGCCGCACGCCCACCGGGGCGACGTGATGGCACTGCCTTGAGCTCAGGCAAAACCCCGGTAGCGACGAGTATCTGGTTGGCTTCAGCGAACAGTTGGTCGGCGTCACTGAGCACGTATTTTTCAAACAGCTTGAGAATGATCAATTTGACGCGGATCTCTACCCCCAAGCTGCGCCCCGCCCGCAAAAAGAACTCACAAAGCAGTGCCGGGCCCAACGGGTTATCGCGCTCATCCAGGGGGTTGCCGAGCAATGTACTCAGGCGCGCGGTCAGTTGCGCCAGTGCCAGGCCATCACGATGCCGCACTCGACCGAGCATGGCCGCCAACGCGACCGCTTTTTCCAGTTCATCACTGGACGTGCCGGTCGCCGTGTCATAGGACACCACCGGCAGCCAGTGCGACTCGCCCCGCCCAACATGGCCCAGATTGGCGAACGCGGCGAACAACTGCGCCATGAACACGCGCTCGAAATTCTTGCGCTTGAGGCGCAAGTCGCGCATGGCTTCAAAGAAGATGTGATGGTCAGCGTTACTACGGGCCTTGTCGGCCATTTCGAACAGGGTGTCGTCGGCGTTATCGAACAGTTCCTGCAAACCTTGTTGCAACTGCTGAGCGGCCTTGTCGCGAACCTGCAGCAACACCACCGGCAGGCGCGCAAGCGGCGATGGCGTGGCGTGTGCCTTGTTGATGGGCACCACCTTTCCGTCATTGTGCATCCTGGCCTCCTGAAACGGCGGTGTTGGTTGGGGAAAGATCGGGGGCAGGCCCAATTGGACGCTGTAAAAAAACCCGTTATCACCAGGACGTCAAAGCTATGACGCCAATTGCAAGGCGCGAGATTATCTTGCAAATGAGGGTAGTTGCGCCAGCAAACTCTGCCTTTGCCCTGTAAATGAATAGGAGTCTGGGTTCAAACGCGCACTGCCCCTATAATCGAGGCACTTTGTTTGTGGAGCCTGTTATGCCGAATCTCCGTCTTGCCGACCTCACCGCCGAAATTGAAGCCAACGTGCGCCGTGCACTGCTGGAAGACATCGGCAGCGGCGACATCACTGCACAATTGATCCCGGCCGAACGGCTGGCCAAGGCCACAATCATTACTCGCGATGCGGCCGTTATCGCCGGCACGGCTTGGGTGGACGCGGTATTCCGCCAGCTCGACCCTCGGGTCGCGGTGCATTGGCAGGTGGCCGATGGTGAACGCGTCAGCCCCAATCAAGTGCTGTTCCACTTGGAAGGCCCGGCCCGCTCATTGCTCAGCGGTGAGCGCTGCGCACTGAATTTCCTGCAGATGCTGTCAGGGGTGGCCACACGTGCGCAGTATCTGGCGGACTTTGTCGCCACCACCCAGGTCAAGCTGCTGGACACCCGCAAAACCCTGCCCGGTCTGCGATTGGCGCAAAAGTACGCGGTGACTTGCGGTGGCTGCCATAACCATCGCATCGGTCTGTATGACGCGTTCCTGATCAAGGAAAACCATATCGCTGCGTGTGGCGGTATTGCCCAGGCAATTACGGCCGCCCACAAAATCGCACCGGGCAAGCCGGTGGAAATCGAAGTGGAAAGCCTGGATGAACTGCGCGAAGCACTGGCGGCGGGTGCCGATATCATCATGCTCGACGAATTGAGCCTGGATGACATGCGCGAGGCCGTGCGCCTGAACGCAGGCAAGGCCAAGCTGGAAGCCAGCGGCGGGATCAATGAAACTACCCTGCTGCCCATCGCTGAAACCGGGGTGGACTACATCTCCATCGGTGCGATGACCAAGGATGTTAAAGCCGTGGATTTGTCGATGCGGCTCAGTATCTGAGGCCCTCTGTAGGAGCGAGCACGCACTGGGCGGACCACTCGCTCCTACACAGAAAGCGACTTAGATTGCGAGATTATTCATCCCACAATACTCATTCCAGTCGACGCCCAGTACCTCGGCAGCCTCCTTGTGCAAGGCCAGGCGCGCCGCCTCGAATTCTTCGGGGGTGGAGGTGTACTTGAGGCTCAGTTCCCATGGCTGCAGGCCCTGGGCCTCGGCCTCATCCTCAAATGCCCATTGGATCTGGTCCCTTTGATCTTCGGCACTCAGGTCCTTGATCTCATCCAGCAGTTCCGGCGACTCCTCCACGTATTTCTTGAGGGCGGCTTCGTGACGCGCTTCCTGGGTCATCTCTTGTGTGGTCATGTTGTTCTCTTAGATCAAGGAATGGGGATGCATCTGGGTCATCAAGGTTGCGCAGATACAAAAGAGTGGGCATGAATGCCGGCTCGTCTGGCCTTCAGAACCATTCTGGGATCATCTGAAAACAGTGTTGCCTTTGAAAACAGTGTTGCCTTTGTGCCCGAGACAGGAATCGAACCTGCGACCTTCGCGTTACGAGTGCGCTGCTCTACCGGCTGAGCTACACGGGCGGTGGGCTAAAGCTAGCACCGCATTGGGCATGCAGCAACTAACTCGCCTGCCGCCCAGCAACCGTTATGCTCCGTCGGCGCCGCAGCCCTTGGCAACGTATTGAGCGTCAGCCGTGGTTGCACACTTCCAGCCGGTGGTGGCACTGCGCGTCAACGTGATGGTCTTGCCCAGCACGGGAGCGGGCGCATCGAGAATTTCACAACGGATGGAACCGGTGCCGGTGGCCACATCGCCTGCCACCTCGATCGTGCAGTTGGCGGTTGGGCTGGTGCCACCGATCAAGGCCAGTGTCGGCACGGTGCCCTGGTTAAGGGTGTCTTCGAAACCGGCCTTCAACGCGGAGACTTCAGCCAACCCCGCCGTAAACTTGGCCTTGGCCTGGTACTTGGTATACATGGGCAAACCGATCGTGGCCAAAATGCCGATGATTGCCACGACGATCAACAGCTCGATCAAGGTGAAGCCTTTCTGACGCATCACATTCACTCTCCAGAATAGAAACCATATCAAGGCGCGTCCTGCGCCCCGCATTTTGCAGCGGCGCCAGTGTACTCATCCGCGAGCGGCCAAACGCGCACAAGACGCACATTCTGACATTTTATCCTTCACTGCCGACCTGCCGGAATCCATCACCTGACTAAGCTGTAAATCTACGACTACCGGTGTGCGGACACATGACATGAATGAAGCTGCAACGATCTACGCCTGGGAAGGCATCAACCGCAAAGGGCGCAGGGTCTCAGGGCAAACCGCAGGCCATAACCTTGCGCTGATCAAGGCGCAACTGCGCCAGCAAGGAATCTGCCCCGGCCGCGTGCGCAAAAAAACCTCGCACCTGCCAAGCTTTGCGCCGCCAGTAAAACCGGCAGATATTGCCCTGTTCACCCGCCAACTGGCGACATTGCTGAAGGCCGGCATACCGCTGCTGCAAGCCTTCGACATCATCAGCGAAGGCTTCGAACACCGACAGATGCGCGAGCTGATAAAGGGCTTGAAACAGGAGATCGCCGCCGGGAACAACCTGGCGGCAGCACTGCGCAAACAACCGCGCTACTTCGATGAACTGTATTGCAACCTGATCGCTGCGGGCGAACAGGCCGGTGCCCTGGAAACCTTGCTGGAGCGGGTGGCGGTACACCTGGAAAAAAGCCAGCAGCTCAAGGCGCGAATCAAAAAGGCCATGACCTACCCCTGCGCAGTCATCGTGGTCGCCTGCGTGGTCAGTGCAATCCTGCTCATCCACGTGGTACCGCAGTTTCAGAGCCTTTTTAGCGGGGTCGACGGCGAGCTGCCAGGCTTTACCTTGAAGGTCATTGCCCTGTCCGAATTCCTGCAACACGCCTGGTGGATGGTCGCGCTGGGCCTGGGCGCTACCATTGCCGGGCTGCGCCAGGCTTATCGGGCTTCCCCCGGTTTTCGTCACGGCCTCGATAGCGGTTTGTTGAAGGTGCCCCTGGCAGGCACACTGCTGAGAAAATCCGCCGTTGCCCGCTACGCCCGTACACTTTCAACGACTTTTGCAGCGGGCGTGCCGTTGGTGCAGGCCCTGGACTCCGTGGCGGGTGCGACAGGCAATGGTTTGTTCAAAAAGGCGATCGAACAGATGCGTCAAGACGTATCCACAGGCATGCAGTTGAATCACTCCATGGCGCATAGCGGCCTGTTCCCCGGCATGGCGATCCAGATGACAGCGATCGGTGAAGAATCGGGCACCCTGGACCGCATGCTGGAAAAAGTTGCCCAGCATTTTGAGGCCGACGTGGAGAATCTGGTCGACAACCTCACCAGCCTGATGGAGCCGCTCATCATGGTGATATTGGGGGGCATTGTCGGTGCATTGGTGATCGCCATGTACCTGCCGGTCTTCCAGCTGGGGTCGGCATTTTGAGCCTGCTGCCCAGCGAACAATCATGGGTCTTTATCGGGATGGCGCTCGCTCTGGGCCTGATCGTCGGCAGCTTCATCAACGTGCTGGTGTGGCGTCTGCCAAAGATGCTCGAGCGCGAATGGCGTGCCCAAGCCCAGGAAGTGCTGGGCTTGCCTGCCGATCGCGCGAACCCCACTTACAACCTGATACACCCCAACTCCTGCTGCCCGCATTGCGACCAGCCGATTCGTGCCTGGGAAAATATCCCGCTGCTCAGCTACCTGATACTCAGGGGCCGTTGCGCCCATTGTCGTGAACCTATCAGTAGCCGCTACCCCATCACCGAACTGGCCTGCGCGCTGGGCTCAGCTCTGGTTGCCTGGCATTTTGGTTTCGGTTGGCAAGCTGGCGCGGTGATGGTGTTGAGCTGGGGGTTGCTGGCCATGAGCCTGATCGACGTGGATCATCAACTGTTGCCGGACGTTCTGGTGTTGCCGCTGCTATGGCTCGGGCTGATCCTCAATAGCTTCGACGTGTTGACGACGCTGCCCAATGCGCTGTGGGGCGCAGTCATAGGCTATATGAGCCTGTGGACGGTGTTCTGGCTGTTCAAGCTGATCACCGGCAAGGACGGCATGGGCTATGGCGACTTCAAGTTATTGGCCCTGCTCGGTGCCTGGGGTGGTTGGCAGATTCTGCCGATGACGCTACTGATCTCATCGCTGCTAGGCGTGCTCGCCGGCTTGATCCTGATGCGCTTGCGCAGGTCCCAGGCTTCGATACCGATGCCGTTTGGCCCGTGCCTGGCAATTGCCGGCTGGATTGCATTGCTCTGGGGTGGTCAAATAACCGACTTCTATTTGCAGTCTGTCGGTTTCAGATGACCACTTCTGTCGCAACACCCTGGATTCTTGGCCTTACTGGCGGTATCGGCAGCGGCAAAAGCGCAGCCGCCCAGCACTTTATCGACCTGGGCATTGATTCGGTCGACGCCGACCATGCCGCACGCTGGGTGGTCGAGCCCGGCCGGCCGGCACTGGCGCGGATCGCCGAGCATTTCGGTGCCGGCGTGCTTCTGCCCGACGGCCAACTCGACCGCGCCGCGTTGCGTAAGCTGATCTTTGAATCACCTGAGGAGCGCCGCTGGCTGGAAGCCTTGCTGCACCCGTTGATTGGCGAGGAGATTCGCAGCCATCTGGCGCGCGCGCGTTCGCCTTACGCGATTCTGGTGTCGCCGCTGCTGATCGAGTCCGGCCAGTACAGCATGACCCAGCGCATCCTGGTGATAGACGTGCCGCAATCACTGCAGATTCAGCGTACCCTGCAGCGCGACGGCATCAGCGAACATCAGGTGCAGGCGATCCTCAAGGCCCAGTCCAGCCGCGAAGACCGCCTGAACCATGCCGATGACGTGCTGGTCAATGACCAGGACCTCGCCTGGCTGCACAGCGAGGTCGAGCGACTGCACCACTTTTACCTTACTTTGCGTGGAGGCCGATCATGAGCCAACCCCTGACCGTCGAATGCCCAACCTGCGGTGCCCCCGTAGAATGGACAGCGACCAACCCCAACCGGCCGTTCTGCTCGGACCGTTGCAAACTTATCGACCTCGGTGCCTGGGCGTCGGAAGAACACAAGATTCCGGTCAGCCCGGATGCAGAGGACGAACTGTTCTCCGAAGATCTGCCGCTGCGCCATTAAGGCCGCATAAAGGCATATTCCTGCTGGTCGTCGAGATTCTCTGCAAGGTATTGCAGCTCGTCGGCCAAGTCTTCAAAACTGCGTACGCCCTTGCTCTGCTGCACCACGGCGCTGAGCATGGCGCGTAGGGTCAAGCCGGGGTCAAAACCGACTTCCTGTGCTGCGTCCTGGCTTCTGCGCAATTCCTGCCGTGCCCACTCGTACACACTCATGATCGTTGCTCCCGGAAATTTTGCAAAGAATGAGCCTGTGCGCCTGCATGGGATTTGATCTGGGTCAACGCCGCGAATCGTCGTCCTTCCACGGTGCCGAGAGGTAGCGCGTGCGATTGAATGTCTCCAGCCACTCAGGGCAAAACACCACCAGGGCACTAATGACCATGCCGTTGATAAACGCTTCGGGGAAAATGATCAGCCACAGGTAACCGACGAAGTCTTCCAGCCATTCCGGCATTGCAAAACGGCCGTCGAACCACAGCAGACCCAATGCGGCCAACAGGCAGAGCAGTGCCGACAGCGCGGCGGCAAAAAAGCCGGAGCAGAAGATATAGACGAAGGGGTTGCGTGGCTGCGCGCGTTCTACCAGCCATGCACAGCCTTCCGTGACCAGCACCGGCAACACGATCAACAATAGGCCGTTAATACCCACGGCGGCCAAGTCCTGGCGCCCCAGCAACACCAACCCCAACTGAGCCGCTAACCCACCAACGATTGCCAAAGGCCAGTCGAGTAGCAGGGTCACGGCGGTCATGCCGATAAAGTGGTAGGAAACACCGGTATCGAAATCCCGGCGCACCAGCCACAACATGAACAACGCGAACACCGTCCCAAACAGCAGATGCTGGCGCCTGCGGTCTGCAAACAGCTCAACCCACGGCGATCGCAAAATCGCCCACATCACCAGCGGCGCGTACAAAAGCCAGCCGATGCCAAGGGTTTCCGGCGCCAGTACGGCGGCGCTGATCACGGCTTCACCTGCTCCAGTGCCTCATGCAGTTCGGCGGCCTGGGCCAAAACGGGCAACAGACTTAGCAACAACACCGCAAAAAACTTCACAGCACACTCTCCCTGCTCGGCATAACGGTCGAGTAGCCAGTCTACACCGCCGTTTTAAAGCAAGACTTCCTGTGGTCATCATTTGAACGCTAAGCTGCAAATATGGATGACTCAGATTATCTGCGCCTGCTCACCGTAGCGGCCGAACAAGCCAACGCGTTCCTGTCCAATGCCCGCAAATGGGAGCGTGAGCGTTGGGTCTGCCAGCGCCTGCTGCAAGGCTTGAATGTGCCCTACCGCGCCGAGGAATTTCACCCCGCGGGGCAAGAGCCGCCTGACGTGTTGTTTCGCGACGCCAGCTTCGAGGTGTTTTTCGTGCTGGATGAGGGCCGCCGCCTGAACGACGAATGGCGCGATGAGTTGCTGCGCCGACGCAGTGCGTTTTCCCTGAGCCAACTGGTGCGTCGCGAGGCCAAGCCGCGTCGCATCCCCGCCCATGAGTTCTTGCTGCGCCTGGCGCCGACGCTGCGCAAAAAAGCCCATAACTATAAGGAACGCGGGATGGACCTGGGCGAGCTGGATCTCATTGCCTTCACCAGCCTCAAACGTGAAGTGCTGGACCTCAACAGCCATTTCCCGCCGCCCACCGAATACCTGCGCCAGGGTTGGCGCTCGCTGTCACTGGTAGGCCCCACCTTTGCCCGCGTGCTGTTCGCCCACCCGGACGCACCGGACTTCTTGCGCAACAACCTGGGGCGCAGCATAGTATTCGACGTAGGCATCAGCCTGTGACGCGGGCACAGGCTACGCTTGTGGCGAGACCGCCAATCCCCTGACTGTAACGTGGCGCCCTTTTGCAACGTCTACCTGACGAGGCCTTTATGACCAGCCGCCTGAACCCCGATGACCAACAGCATGTCGAAGAGTACCTGCAACTCTCCCAAAACCGAGTCGAGCGCAAGCCTTTCCGGCCTTGGCTGCTCCTTGGTGTGGTGCTGGTGGCGGTGATCGGCCTTGGTCTGCTGAGCCGCCTTTTGAGTTACCTGACGCTATGAGCTGCCTGGCGCTCGCGAGGGTAACTGCTCCGATTTCTTTTAGCCTTGCGAGATATCCCCATGACCCATCGTATTATTATCGTCGGCGGCGGCGCCGGCGGCCTGGAGTTGGCTACCCGCCTGGGTAAGACTCTGGGCAAGCGCGGCACCGCCAGCGTCACGCTGGTGGACACTAACCTGACCCATATCTGGAAGCCCCTGCTGCACGAGGTGGCTGCCGGTTCGCTGAACTCTTCGGAAGACGAACTCAATTATGTCGCCCAGGCCAAATGGAACCACTTCGAGTTCCAGCTGGGGCGCATGAGCGGCCTTGACCGTGAACAGAAGAAAATCCAGCTGGCCGCCACCCTTGATGAAGAAGGCCGTGAGTTGGTGCCCGCGCGCGTACTGGGCTATGACAGCCTGGTGATCGCGGTCGGTAGCACCACCAACGATTTCGGCACCGAGGGCGCAGCGCAGCACTGCCTGTTCCTCGACACCCGCAAACAGGCCGAGCGGTTCCACCAGCAGTTGCTCAACCACTATCTGCGCGCCCACGCCGGCCAGACCGATGTGGAAGAAAAAATCAGCGTAGCTATCGTTGGCGCCGGGGCAACGGGCGTTGAGCTCGCCGCTGAACTGCACAATGCCGCTCACGAACTGGCGGCCTATGGCCTGGACCGGATCAAACCGGAAAACATGCACATCACCCTCATCGAAGCCGGCCCGCGGGTATTGCCTGCGCTGCCCGAGCGGATTGGCGGCCCTGTGCATAAAACCCTGGAGAAACTCGGGGTGACGGTATTGACCAACTCGGCGGTCAGCGAAGTGACGGCCGATGCCTTGATCACCAGCAGCGGCCAGGTCATTCCTGCCAGCCTGAAGGTGTGGGCTGCCGGCATTCGCGCCCCGGCCTTCCTCAAGGACATTGATGGGCTGGAAACCAATCGCATCAACCAATTGCAGGTGTTGCCGACGCTGCAGACCACCCGCGACGAAAACATCTTCGCCTTTGGGGACTGCGCTGCCTGCCCACAAACGGGCACCGACCGTAATGTGCCACCACGCGCTCAGGCGGCTCACCAGCAGGCGTCATTGCTGGCCAAATCGCTGAAATTGCGGATCGACGGCAAGGACCTGCCGTCCTACAAGTACACCGACTACGGCTCGCTGATCTCGCTGTCGAGATTCTCGGCTGTGGGTAACTTGATGGGCAACCTGACCGGCAGTGTGATGCTCGAAGGTTGGCTGGCGCGGATGTTCTATGTGTCGCTGTACCGCATGCACCAGGTCGCGCTGTACGGTTTTTTCCGCACCGCGATGCTGATGCTGGGCAGCAAGATTGGGCGCGGGACTGAGCCTAGGCTCAAATTGCACTAATAACACGCAGCAGTGTGGGAGCGGGCTTGCCCGCGATGGCAGTAGATCAGCACAAGATATACAAGCTGATAAGACGCCATCGCAGGCAAGCCCGCTCCCACATTTTTTTGCGTGCTGCCTTAGCTTTTCAGCAGACAAAAAAAATCCCCGTATCTTTCGATACGAGGATTTTTAATATGGTCGGGGTAAGGGGATTCGAACTCCTGACATCCTGCTCCCAAAGCAGGCGCGCTACCGGACTGCGCTATACCCCGGAAAAAAAGGCGACCTTTCAGTCGCCTTCTTCGATCAGCGCTTTTGGCCTCTGATCTTAAGATTCGATTCCAGCGTTAACTGGTCTCAAAAATGGTGGGTCGTGTGGGATTCGAACCTACGACCAATTGGTTAAAAGCCAACTGCTCTACCAACTGAGCTAACGACCCAAAAATGGTCGGGGTAAGGGGATTCGAACTCCTGACATCCTGCTCCCAAAGCAGGCGCGCTACCGGACTGCGCTATACCCCGGTTTTGAAATTGGCTCCGTGACCAGGACTCGAACCTGGGACCCAATGATTAACAGTCATTTGCTCTACCGACTGAGCTATCACGGAACTACATATTTCAAATTTACAACTTTTACTACTTTGTAACCTTCTCTTCGGCTTGTCCGTATCGCTACGTTCATGTCTCTGAGGCGCGCTATTCTACAATCTTAAAAACCCCTGTCAACCCTTTAAATTGCTTTTAAGACAATGATTTGCGCTTCTTTCTGATTTCTCCTTGGGGAGAAGAAACCCGTGGGCTGACGTTGCTGCGGGGCGCACTTTACAAGCCTTTGCCTTACAGTTCAACGCCCTATCGAAAAAAAAGGCCCCGCAATGCGAGGCCGTCTCTAATAACCCTACAGGCCGGGCTTAGTGGAAGACGATTTCGTCGTTTTCCACCGTGGCCGTCACGCGGGTGCCTGGCATGAAGCTGCCCGAGAGGATCAACTGTGCCAGTGGGTTTTCGATCCAGCGCTGGATCGCACGTTTAAGTGGCCGTGCGCCATACACCGGGTCGTAACCGACCGCGATCAGCTTGTCCAACGCCTCGCTGCTCAGTTCCAGGTCAAGCTCACGCTCGGCCAGGCGACTACGCAGACGACCCAACTGGATCTCGGTGATGCCCGCGATCTGATCCCGCGCCAGAGGCTCGAAGATCACCACTTCATCCACGCGGTTGATAAATTCCGGACGGAAGTGCGAGGTCAGCGCATCCATCACGGCCGCACGCTGGCCTTCACGATCCCCCACCAATTCCTGGATCTGCGCCGAGCCCAGGTTGGAGGTCATCACGATCACCGTATTGCGGAAGTCCACGGTACGCCCGTGACTGTCCGTCAGACGGCCATCTTCCAACACCTGCAAGAGGATGTTGAACACATCCGGGTGGGCCTTCTCGACCTCGTCCAGCAGGATCACCGAGTAAGGCTTGCGCCGCACAGCCTCGGTCAGGTAACCGCCCTCCTCGTAGCCCACGTAGCCTGGTGGTGCGCCTATCAGGCGAGCCACCGAATGTTTCTCCATGAACTCGGACATATCGATCCGCACCATGGCCTCTTCAGTATCGAAGAGAAACTCGGCCAAGGCTTTGCACAGCTCGGTCTTACCCACGCCGGTCGGGCCGAGGAACATGAACGAGCCGCTCGGACGGTTCGGGTCGGACAAGCCGGCACGGGAACGTCGCACCGCGTTGGACACCGCTACCACCGCCTCTTCCTGCCCGATGACGCGCTGGTGCAACAGGCTTTCCATCTTCAGTAACTTGTCGCGCTCGCCTTCAAGCATTTTCGACACGGGAATGCCGGTCCACTTGGAGACCACTTCGGCAATTTCTTCCTCGGTCACCTTGCTGCGCAGCAACTGGTTCTCGCTCTTGCCATGCTGGTCGACCATCTGCAGGCTGCGTTCCAGATCCGGGATCACCCCGTACTGCAATTCGGCCATGCGGTTCAGGTCGCCTTTACGGCGTGCGGCTTCCAGCTCCTGACGGGACTGCTCGATCTTTTGCTGGATCTGCGCAGAACCCTGCACTTCGGCTTTTTCCGAGGTCCAGATTTCCTCGAGATCCGAATACTCGCGCTCCAGACGGACGATTTCTTCCTGAAGTTTCTCCAGGCGTTTTTTCGCTGCCTCGTCCTCTTCCTTCTTAAGCGCCTGGGATTCGACTTTCAGTTGAATCAGGCGACGATCAAGGCGGTCGAGCACTTCCGGCTTGGAGTCAATCTCCATGCGAATACGGCTGGCCGCTTCGTCGATGAGGTCGATAGCCTTGTCCGGTAACTGGCGATCAGTGATATAGCGATGGCTCAACTTGGCCGCCGCAATGATCGCGCCGTCAGTAATCGCCACCTTATGGTGAACCTCATAGCGTTCTTTGAGGCCACGCAGGATGGCGATGGTGTCTTCTTCGCTCGGTTCTTCCACCAGCACTTTCTGGAAGCGACGCTCAAGTGCCGCGTCCTTCTCAATGTATTGGCGGTACTCGTTGAGCGTGGTTGCGCCAACGCAGTGCAACTCGCCCCGCGCCAAGGCCGGCTTGAGCATGTTACCGGCGTCCATTGAACCTTCGCCTTTACCGGCGCCGACCATGGTGTGCAGTTCGTCGATAAAGAGAATGATCTGCCCTTCCTGCTTCGACAGCTCGTTCAGCAAGGATTTCAGGCGCTCTTCGAACTCGCCACGGAACTTGGCGCCGGCGATCAACGATCCCATGTCCAGGGACAGCAGGCGCTTGCCTTTCAGGCCGTCCGGCACCTCACCATTAATGATGCGCTGGGCCAGGCCCTCAGCAATCGCGGTTTTACCCACACCAGGTTCGCCGATCAGCACCGGGTTGTTCTTGGTACGACGTTGCAGCACCTGGATGGTGCGCCGAATTTCGTCGTCACGGCCGATCACCGGGTCAAGCTTGCCTTCTTCGGCGCGCTTGGTCAGGTCGACGGTGTATTTGTCCAGAGCCTGGCGCGACTCTTCATGATTGGGGTCATTGACTGCCTCGCCGCCACGCAGATTATTGATGGCGTTTTCCAGGGCTTTCTTGCTCACGCCCTGCCCCAGCAACAATTTGCCGAGCTTACTGTTGTCGTCCATTGCGGCGAGCAGCACCAGTTCGCTGGAGATGAACTGATCACCTTTCTGCTGGGCCAGGCGATCAGCCTGGTTGAGCAGGCGCGCCAAGTCCTGCGACATGTTCACGTCGCCGGTAGGATTTTGGATTTTCGGCAGTTGGTCGAGCTCTTTGCTCAACTCCTTGCGCAGGCTGTTGATGTCAAAGCCCACCTGCATCAGCAAGGGCTTGATAGAACCACCTTGCTGTTCAAGGAGCGCCTGCATCAAGTGCGCAGGCTCGATGGCCGGGTGGTCGAGGCCCACCGCCAAGGATTGGGAATCCGATAAGGCCAACTGCAATTTGCTGGTTAAACGATCAATACGCATTAGTCACCTTCCTTTTGAGCAGGCCGGAGCTGTAAACACATCCTGAATGAAGAAACCTGCCAGATACCCTTATAGATGGGGTGGATTCTGGCGGATTCAAGCGAGCAATGTTTGATATGGATCAGCAATGACCCGGATCAGGAGAGTCTAGCGCTCAAGCCAGATCAGGGAGGCAAACCGACCGGTGCGAGGGCTGCGCCGGTAAGAAAAGAAGCGGGGGTCGGTCACGGTGCAAAAACCGCCGCCATACACAGCCGTGACACCGCGTGCGGCCAGGCGCAGGCGCGCCAGTTGGTAGATGTCAGCCATGTACTTGCCGGGATTGTGGCTTGGAACAAAGGCTTCGGCAGTGACCGGCAGTTGCTGCATAAAAGCTTCACGCACTTCCGGGCCGACTTCAAAGGCCTGCGGGCCGATGGCAGGGCCCAGCCAGACCAACACTTCGCCGGGTTCAGCCGCCAGGCTTTCGAAGGCGGCTTCGAGCACACCCGCCGCCAAGCCACGCCAACCCGCATGAGCGGCGGCCACACGCGTGCCGGCTCGGTTGCAGAACAACACGGGCAAACAATCGGCGGTCATGGATGTGCAGGCGATACCCGGCGTGCTGGTCCAACTGCCATCGGCCTCTGCGATGCGCGATGGGTCAGCCTCAACCACGGCTATCCCGTGGACTTGGCGCAGCCAGGCAGGCTGAATGTGGAATGCGTCGGTAAGACGGCGACGGTTTTCAAGAACAGCCTCAAGGCTGTCCTCGACATGATCACCCAGATTAAGGCTGTCGAACGGCGCCAAGCTGACGCCGCCCGCACGGGTAGTGACGCAGGCTTTAACCTGAGCCGGCGCAGGCCAGTCAGGAATCAGCCAGTCACTCATCCGATAAACGCCTCACGATCCTGCTTGAGCAGCGACAACAACCAGACCAGATCGTCCGGCAGAGGCGATTCCCAGCTCATCCGCTTACCACTCGTCGGATGATCCAGCTCCAGGAAGCGTGCGTGCAAGGCCTGGCGCGGGAAGGATTTCAGCGATTCAACCATGGTCACACTGGCCGCCGGCGGAATACGGAAGCGACCACCGTAGGCCGGATCTCCGACCAACGGGAAATTAATGTGCGCCATGTGCACGCGAATCTGGTGCGTACGACCGGTTTCCAGCTTGACCCGCACGTGAGTGTGGGACCGGAAACGCTCCAGCACACGGTAGTGGCTGACGGCCTGCTTGCCACCTTCCATCACCGCCATACGCTGGCGCTGCTGGCCGTGACGGCCGATGGGGGCGTTGATCTTGCCACCCGCCACCACCACGCCGATCACGATGCACTCGTAGATTCGGCTGACGCTGCGGCTCTGCAATTGTGTGACCAGCTGCGTCTGGGCCTGGATAGTCTTGGCCACCACCATCAAGCCGGTGGTGTCCTTATCCAGGCGGTGCACGATGCCGCAGCGCGGGACATTGATGATGTCCGGCACGTGGTGCAACAAGGCATTGAGCAAGGTGCCATCAGCGTGCCCGGCTGCCGGGTGAACCACCAGGCCTGCAGGTTTGTTGATGACCAGGATGTCGTCATCTTCATAGACGATGTCCAGCTCGATGTCCTGAGCGACCCATTCTCCCTGGGCTTCCTGCTCGGCAGTCAGCTCAAGAATCGCACCGCCATGGACTATGTCTCGCGGGCGGATAACCGCTCCATCCACAGTCAGGCGGCCGTCTTTGATCCAGGCGGAAAGGCGCGAGCGCGAGTGCTCAGCGAATAATTGTGCGGCGACTTGATCGAGGCGTTGGCCGCCCAATTCGGACGGCACCTCTGCGCGAAGTTCAATTTTATCGGACATGCTCAGACTAGGCGTGGCACAGCCTTTGGTTTCGGCTGCGCGCTTGTGGTTAAATACGGCGTCTTTTGCCCCGATGCTTTCAACGGGGCGCTCATCATAACAGGACGGCCCCGCCCAAGACAGCGGCCGTCATAGGGACGCAAGCCGCCATGCAAGTGAAACACCTGCTGCTGATCGCCATCCTCGCCATGACTGCTGCTTGCTCGTCAACAAAGGAAGTCGTCGACGAAAACCTGAGCGAAGTCGAGCTGTATCAATTAGCTCAAAAAGACTTGGACAATAATAGCTACACCAGCGCCACAGCCAAGCTGAAGGCCCTGGAGTCGCGCTATCCGTTCGGGCGCTATGCCGACCAGGCCCAGCTTGAGCTGATCTACGCCAACTACAAGAACGCCGAGCCGGAGGCTGCCAAGTCTGCTGCCGAGCGTTTTATCCGTCTGCACCCGCAGCACCCGAACGTGGACTACGCCTACTACATGAAGGGCCTGACCTCGTTCGACCAGGACGTTGGCCTGCTGGCGCGCTTCCTGCCGCTGGACATGACCAAGCGTGACCCGGGTGCTGCCCGCGACTCCTACAACGAGTTCGCCCAGCTGACCAGCCGCTTCCCCAACAGCCGCTACGCGCCGGACGCCAAGCAGCGCATGATCTACCTGCGCAACCTGCTGGCCTCCTACGAAATTCACGTTGCCCATTACTACCTGACCCGTCAGGCGTATGTAGCTGCCGCCAACCGTGGCCGCTATGTAGTGGAGAACTTCCAGGAAACCCCATCCGTGGGTGACGGCCTGGCCGTGATGACCGAGGCTTACCAGCGCCTGCACCTGGACGCCCTGGCGGCCACCAGCCTGGAAACCCTGAAGCTCAACTACCCGGACCACCCAAGCCTCAAGGACGGTCAGTTCGTGCCTCAGGTTGCCGAAGTGGACAACCGTTCGTGGCTGAGCAAGTACACCCTGGGCCTCATCGAGTCCCGTCCACCGTTGCCGCCGGGCGAAACCCGCGCCAACCAGGACGTGATGAAGCAGTTCCAGGATGCCAAGGAAGCTATTCCTTCGGACCTCAAGCCGCATGACGCAAACGGCGACGTGATCGAAGAAGAAGCGCCACAGGCCCTTGGCAACAACGAAGATCGTTCGTGGTTCAGCTACATGACCTTCGGCGTCTTCGACTGACAGGTCGACGCGATACAAAAAGGGAGCCCATTGGGCTCCCTTTTTTGTGGGCAAGCATTATTGCGCTGTGCGCTTGCCATGCGCTTGGCTAAACTGGCGCATTCCCTGTCGAGAAACTGCACATCATGGTTCGTCTACTGTTCTGGATTGCCGTCATTGCTGCCGCGGTATGGTTCTGGCGCAAATTCAAAAGCCCGGCGGCTAAACAGCAACGCTCCGCCGAGCCTGACGCCGCCTTGATGGTGCGCTGTGCCCACTGCGGCGTGCATCTGCCGCAGGATCGCGCGCTCAGTTCACGCCAAGCGTGGTACTGCACCCAAGCGCACCTGGAACAAGGGCCAAAGTCTATCCAGCGTTGATCCGACCTGCTGGCGCATAAGGCGCCGGATCAATGATCGGTGCGCGCCCCAGCAGCAGGTCCGCGAACAACTGGCAGGAGGCTGGCGCGAGTACCAGCCCATTGCGGTAATGCCCGCAATTGAGCCATAGCCCTTTGAAACCCGGAACCTCGCCGATGTAAGGGATACCTTCCGGCGACCCGGGACGCAAACCGGCCCAGTGACCCACGACCTCGGCGTCCGCCAACGCGGGAATCAATTCCACAGCCGAAGCCTTGAGGCTTTCCAGCGCAGACTCGGTCGGGGTTTTATCGAACCCCTCATGCTCCAACGTACTGCCGATCAGAATGTGCCCATCACGCCGCGGTATTGCGTAGCGTCCTTTGGCCAGGACCATGCTCGACAAGAAATCCGACGCACATTTGTACAAAATCATTTGCCCCTTGACCGGCTCCACGGGTAGCGACAAGCCCAACTTGCCCAGCAACTCCCCGCTCCAGGCACCGGCGGCCAGCACCACCTGATCGCCAAGAATCTGCCCGGCGGCCGTATTCACACCCACTACGTCGTCACCTTCAAGAACAAACCCGTGCACTTCGCACTGCTCATGAACGGTCACGCCGGGTAGCGCCAATAACGCCGCCTTGAGGGATTTGACCAGGCGCGGGTTGCGCACATTGGCCACATCCGCCATGTAGACCGCCTGGGAGTAACCACCACCGAGCACCGGCACAGCATCATGGGCGGCAGACACATCCACTTTGCTCAGCGGCCGGCCTTCTCGGGCAGCCCAGGCCAGTGCTTCGGCTTCATCCTCCAGGTCCAGCCAGTACAAGCCCGTGGTGTGAACCTCTGGATCAACACCCGTAGCGGCGAATAAGCGCTGCGCCAGTTGTGGATAAAAATCCTGGGACCAGTGGGCCAGAGCGGTGACTGCCGGGCTGTAGCGCCATGGATAAAGCGGTGAAACGATGCCGCCGCCCGCCCAGGAAGACTCCTGGCCAAGCCCGGAGCGCTCCAGCAGCACGACTGCCCGCCCTTGGGTGGCCAGGTTGAAGGCCGTCAACAACCCGATTACTCCACCCCCGACAATCACCACTTTCTGTTGCTTAGCCATCATTTGATCCAGCCGATAAAAAGGGAAAAGCGCACCCGGCGCCCAATCATCCAGCACTCTCATTATTGCCCCCAGCACGCCTTGCGCGACATTTCAGGTGCCGCACCCGGATTGCTGCGCACACCGGAGCTGGTCAGGCTGAATGCACCGCAAGGGTCTCCCGCCATCATTGAGCCGACGGCAGGCGTGGCCACCAGACTGAATGCCTGAGGGTTTAATGCAGCGCTGATTCTATAGTGATCATTGCCCGCACTGACGTTGCCTGCATCAAGAAAAGTACCGTTACGCGTGTAAAAGCGTTCCAGGTAGTGGACTTGCTCGGCCAACAACGCAACGACTTCTGCGCGATAGGCTTTTTTTACATGGCCGGTATACCCGGGGTAAGCGATACCGGCCAGAAACGCGATGATCGCTACAGCGATCAGTAACTCGATCAGGGTGAAACCTTGGCAATCCTTGCCCATTGATACGCTCCTTATTGAAGTTGCCGCCATAAAACCCGACGAAATCCTGGGCCTCCTCCTTGGTTTACCCGTGCATATACCGTCTCCAGAACCGTGCGCGATTGCCCGCTGAGCCCAACCGCCGTCACTCGGTACAAAGCGGCGACTGTTTCAGGCGGTAGACCCACCAGCCCTGCGCCCACCCCCAGCGATTGAATGCCATACACCCCGCCCTTCAAGGCTACCCAACTGACTGCTGAAACAGGATTTTCCCCGGCGCCCACCACCGAAAACGACTCCTGCGGCGGTACACAGCGGCTGATCGACCGGCACAACGGCAGCATCGCACCTGTGTGCCGGACGACCGACTCACCCAGCCGCAAGCCGCTTTCAGCGCTTTGAAATGATTGATTTCGATGCCAGACGCCGCTGGCGATCTTTTGCTGGGACATGGCCCCTTGCATCGAGGCCAGGCCGATCAGTGACAAGACCAATAGAAATACCAGGCTGATCATTAGAACCATGCCCGTCTGCCGCCGATAAAAGCCGCGATAACTCAACATAATCGCCCTACCCCACCCGATTACGCAGCGCCGCCACGACGCTGTAAGCCTGATCCTTCACTCGCCCGGTCGGGTCTCGAAGCGTCATTTGAATGCGCACACTGCGTATCAGCGATTCATCAGCCGGGCTGGCGTCATAGCGCACGACTTGAGTCGAGCCGGGTTTGGCCGCTACACCAAAACTGATGTCGAACGCCTGTACGTTATCCACCAACACAATCCTGGCCGGCGCTGCCGGCGTACTGACCTTCAGCTGCCCCGCCTCAAAGGTGTAGGTGAGCTGGCGTATCGCAAATCGAGTCTGCCCGGGAGCAGGCAATGGTGAGCTACCCGCATAGGCTTGGGCTGTGCCGGTGCAATCGGACAGTATCGTCCAGTCAGGCTTGCCGCCGTCACCTGTCGCATCGGCAGTGACCAGCGTCAGTGACTTTGAGCTGCTCGCCGCACTCCAGCCAACGGGGCGATCAAACGCTGGCGGTGCGTTATCGATATAGGCCGTGGCCAGGCAGCCCAGCATGCCCGCCTGGCGAATATCCTGGATCATCTTGCCCAGCACAAACCGTGCATCATCCTGCAGCAACATGGCGGCCTGCTGGCTGGCGTGGGTGGATCGAGCGCTGATGACGACCTGACTGACCCCGAGTACCAGCACCAACCCGACAGCCAGCGCCAGCAACAGCTCCATCAAGCTGAAACCCCGCGCCAAGCGAATCATTGCGCCACCCCCGGCTCGCTGGCAGCGCGACTGGTGAGGATGAACGTTTCCCGTGCGCCGCTGCTGTTCGCTGCCCTGGCGTCGTCCCAACTGATACTAACGGTCACCTCGCTGCCGCTGACCACGACAGAACCTTTTGCGCTCGCTCCGGCAAACCCGATGATATTGGCTTCAAAATCATGCAGGTCCAGGTCGCGTACGCTGGAGGTCACTGTACTGGAGGGTGCACCTTCGCTCAGACCCCATGAGTAATCGGCGCCCGAGTTGGCGCGGACCCGGTCCAGCATGTCGTAGGCAATGAAACTGGCCTGGCTGATCATCCTGGAGCTGTCGGTGTGCTTGAGTGCATTGAGCTGGATCACGGCGGCGCCGAGCAGGCCAACCGCAAGAATCAGCACCGCCACCAGCACCTCGATCAGCGTCATGCCGGATTGGTGCCTGCGCAAAAAGGGGGCAGCGTTTGTGTTCGGGCGAACAAGCATTACCGTCGTCATCCCTGTCGAAGGCTGAAAAAACAGCAAAACAGCTGCTGTGCGGCCCAAGACTAGCGCCGGTTTTTGGCTGGCGCTGCTATCGGAACAAAGGGAAATACTTTGGACATGAATGCCATCATTCAGCGCGAGGAGCCGGGGGCTATACCTATGCCTATCAATTGAAAGACTAAACACGTCCACGGAGGGACGGCCTATGAGACAACACGGCTTCACGCTGATCGAACTGCTGCTCGGCTTGGTGCTGAGCGGCATCCTGACAAACCTCGCAGTACCCAGCTTCAGGGGGTTTCTTGAATCGCAGCAACGACAAACGGCTGTCAACGCCCTGGCAGCCGGGTTGCGTTATGCACGCACCGAGGCCATTACCCGCAATCGTGCGGTGGTGATTCATGCAAGGGATGAGAACTGGAGCCTGGGATGGCGAGTGATTCTGGACGTCAGCGGACGCGGCGTCCTGGACGACAACAACCCGGTACTGCTGGAACGTCAGGACGGAGGGAAAATACCGATCGTAGGCAATGGGCCGGTCAAGAGCCAGGTGCGATTCAGCGGGTTGGGCGAACCGGTGTTTTCAGCAGGAGGCTTTCGCGCTGGTACTGTGCATGTATGCGACGCGGACCAGGCGCAAAGCCTGTTTCAGCTGGTGCTGGCCCCCAGCGGGCGCATCAGCCTGCGCAGTGAACCCACCGAGCAGGCATTGTGCCGAAATCATTCCGGCAACCTGGCATTTAAAGCAACGAGCGGACTCGCAGCTCCTTGGGCATGGAGAACGTGATGTTCTCTTCACGACCGGCCAACTCATCGGCACCGGTGGCACCCCAAGCCTGCAGTTGCTGGATCACGCCACGCACCAGGACTTCAGGGGCCGAGGCACCCGCAGTGATGCCGATACGTTCAACACCGTCGAACCAGCTGCGCTGCATGTCTTCAGCGCCGTCGATCAAGTACGCCGGGGTAGCCATGCGCTCAGCCAGTTCGCGCAAGCGGTTGGAGTTGGAGCTGTTAGGGCTGCCGACCACGAGCACGACATCACATTCATCGGCCAGTTGCTTGACCGCGTCTTGACGGTTTTGCGTGGCGTAGCAGATGTCGTCCTTACGCGGACCACCGATGGCCGGGAACCGTGTGCGCAGGGCATCGATCACTCGGCTGGTGTCGTCCATCGACAAGGTGGTTTGCGTCACAAAGGCCAGCCGCTCGGGGTTTTGTACCTGCAAGTTGGCGACGTCTTTTTCATCTTCCACGAGGTAGATAGCGCCGCCAGTGCTGGCGTCGTACTGGCCCATGGTGCCTTCGACCTCCGGGTGGCCAGCGTGGCCAATCAGGATGCATTCACGACCGTCACGGCTGTAACGCGCGACTTCGATGTGCACCTTGGTCACCAGCGGGCAGGTGGCGTCGAATACTTTCAGGCCACGGCCGGCCGCTTCGGTACGTACCGCCTGGGACACACCGTGGGCGCTGAAGATGACAATAACGTCGTCCGGCACCTGGTCGAGTTCTTCGACAAAGATAGCGCCGCGTGCTCGCAGGTCTTCGACCACGAATTTGTTGTGGACGACTTCATGGCGCACGTAAATCGGCGGCCCGAAGACTTCCAGGGCGCGATTAACGATTTCGATCGCCCGGTCCACACCAGCGCAGAAGCCACGGGGGTTGGCGAGTTTGATTTGCATGCTGTGCCTCGTGTCTTGCAGGGCAAGAAATTGGATCAACTCAACTCTGTAAGAGTAAGCCTCTGTGGAAGCCGGGTCTGCCCGCGGTACAAACGACTCGGTGTATCAGGTACACCGAGGTGATGCTATCGCAGGCAAGCCAGCTCCCACAGGAACCGGTTTAGTCAATCAGAGCGCTTTAACGTCGATGATTTCGACGTCAAACGTCAAGGTTTTACCGGCCAACGGGTGGTTGAAGTCGATGGTCACTTGCGCGTCATCGAAGGTTTTCACCACACCGGGCAGCTCGGTATTCGCCGCGTCGTTGAAGATCACCAACAGACCTTCCGACAGGTCCATGTCCTGGAACTGCGAACGCGGGATGATCTGTACGTTTTGCGGGTTAGGCTGGCCAAAGGCGTTTTCCGGCAAAATCTGCAGGGTGCGCTTGTCGCCGGCCTTGAAACCGAACAGAGCGGCTTCAAAACCCGGAAGCAGGTTGCCATCACCGACCTTGAAGGTCGCCGGGGCTTTGTCGAACGTACTGTCGACCGTGTCGCCATTCTCCAGGCGCAATGCGAAATGCAAAGTGACTTCCGTGTTCTGGCCGATGCGTTGCTCAGCCAATACCTGATCAGTCATTGACGGTCTCTCCGGTTTTCTTACTTTTGAACATGTCCAACGCCAGCATGATTGCACCGACGGTGATGGCGCTGTCGGCAAAGTTGAACGCCGGGAAGTACCAGCGGTTCTGCCAATGCACCAGGATAAAGTCGATCACATGACCCAGGGCAATGCGGTCGTACAGGTTGCCCAGCGCGCCGCCCAGCACCAACGCCAGGGCAATCGCCAGCCAGGTGTCATCACGGCCCAGGCGTTTGAGCCAGACCACCAGCACCGCACTGACCACCACGGCGATCAGGGCGAACAGCCAGCGCTGCCAGCCGCCGCCATCAGCGAGGAAGCTGAAGGCGGCGCCGGTGTTGTAGGCCAGGGTCCAGCTGAAGTAATCAGGAATGACCACAATCTGCTGGTACATCTGTAAGGCGCCTTCGAAGTGAGCCTTGCTGAGCTGGTCAATGACCAGCACCAGCACGCTCAGTACGAGCCAGCCCAGACGTCCGAAACGGCTGGAAGCGTTAGGCATAGTGGCGAACCTCGCCATCACCGGAAATGTTATCGACGCAGCGACCGCAGATTTCCGGATGCTCAGGGTTCACGCCAACGTCTTCACGGCAGTGCCAGCAACGGGCGCACTTAGGGAAGGCCGACTTGACCACTTTGAGCTTGAGGCCCGGCACTTCAGTCGCCACTGCGTCCGCTGGCGCCTGGGCAAACGGTGCCAGGCTGGCGGTGGAGGTGATCAGCACGAAGCGCAGTTCGTTGCTCAGCTTGGACAGGTCGGCGGTCAAGCCTTCCTCGGCAAACAAGGTGACTTCGGCTTGCAGGTTGCCACCGACGGCCTTGGCCGCACGCTGAACTTCCAGCTCCTTGTTCACCGCAACTTTGACGGCCATCACGCCTTCCCAGTACTCGCGGCCCAGTTCGAAGTCGGCCGGCAGTTCGGTCAGGCCTTCGTACCAGGTGTTGAGCATCACGGACTCATTACGCTCGCCCGGCAGGTATTCCCACAGTTCGTCGGCGGTGAAGGCCAGGATCGGTGCGATCCAGCGCACCAGCGCTTCAGAGATGTGATACAGCGCGGTCTGCGCCGAACGGCGGGCCTTGCTGTTGGCGCCGGTGGTGTACTGGCGGTCCTTGATGATGTCGAGGTAGAAACCACCCAGCTCCTGCACGCAGAAGTTGTGGATCTTCGAGTAGACGTTCCAGAAACGGTACTCACCGTAGTGCTCCTGCAACTCGCGTTGCAGCAACAGGGTACGGTCCACGGCCCAGCGGTCCAGGGCGAGCATTTCCTCGGCCGGCAGGATGTCGGTGGCCGGGTTGAAACCGGTCAGGTTCGACAGCAGGAAGCGTGCGGTATTACGGATACGGCGGTAGGCATCGGCGCTACGGGCCAGGATCTGGTCCGACACGGCGATTTCGCCCGAGTAATCGGTCGAGGCCACCCACAGACGCATGATGTCGGCGCCCAGGGTGTCGTTGATCTTTTTCGGCTCGATCACGTTCTTCAGCGACTTGGACATCTTGCGACCCGTCTCGTCGACGGTGAAGCCATGGGTCAGCAGTTCGCGGTACGGCGCGTGATTGTCGATGGCGCAACCGGTCAGCAACGACGAGTGGAACCAGCCACGGTGTTGGTCCGAGCCTTCCAGGTACAGGTCGGCCCGCGGGCCGGTCTCGTGGCCCATCGGGTGCGAACCACGCAGCACGTGCCAGTGAGTGGTACCCGAGTCGAACCACACGTCGAGGGTGTCGCTGATCTTGTCGTACAGCGGCGCTTCGTCGCCCAGCAACTCAGCGGCATCCAGCTTGAACCAGGCTTCGATGCCTTCCTGTTCAACGCGCAGGGCCACGGCTTCCATCAGCTCGACGGTGCGTGGGTGCAGTTCGCCGCTTTCCTTGTTCAGGAAGAACGGAATCGGCACGCCCCAGTTGCGTTGGCGGGAGATGCACCAGTCCGGACGGTTGGCGATCATCGAGTGCAGGCGCGCCTGGCCCCAGGCCGGGACGAACTGGGTGTCTTCGATGGCTTTGAGCGAGCGCACACGCAGGGTGTCGCCGCTGACCGGCTCTTTGTCCATACCGATGAACCACTGCGCGGTGGCGCGGTAGATCAGCGGGCTCTTGTGACGCCAGCAGTGCATGTAGCTGTGCTTGATGGTTTCGGTTTGCATCAGCGCACCGACTTCACGCAGCTTGTCGATGATCGGCTGGTCGGCCTTGAAGATGAACTGGCCGCCGAAGAACTCCAGCGAAGGCGCGTATACGCCGTTGCTTTGCACCGGGTTGATGATGTCATCGTTGACCATGCCGTACTTCTTGCAGATCACGAAGTCGTCCACGCCATAGGCGGGCGAGCAGTGAACCACGCCAGTACCCGAGCCCAGCTCAACGTAGTCGGCCAGGTACACCGGCGACAGACGGTCGTAGAACGGGTGACGGAAGTTGATCAGTTCCAGCGCGGTGCCGGTGGTGGTGGCGATCACCGAACCTTGCAGCTCGTAGCGAGCCAGGCAGGCCTCGACCATTTCCTCGGCCAGCACCAGCAGGCGATCACCCACATCCACCAGGGCGTAGGTGAATTCCGGGTGCACGTTCAGCGCCTGGTTGGCCGGGATGGTCCACGGGGTGGTGGTCCAGATCACGATGGCAGCCGGTTTGCTCAGGCTCGCCAGGCCAAAGGCCTCGGCCAGCTTGGCGTCGTCGGCGATCGGGAAGGCCACGTCGATGGTCGAGGACTTTTTGTCTTCGTACTCGACTTCCGCTTCGGCCAGGGCCGAACCGCAGTCGAAACACCAGTTCACGGGCTTGAGGCCCTTGAACACGAAACCGCCCTTGACGATTTCGGCCAAGGCGCGGATTTCACCGGCCTCGTTCTTGAAGTTCATGGTTTTGTACGGGTTGTCCCACTCGCCCAACACGCCCAGGCGGATGAATTCGGACTTCTGCCCTTCGATCTGCTCGGTGGCGTAGGCACGGCACAGTTCGCGGGTCTTATCCGCGCCCAGGTTCTTGCCGTAGGTCACTTCGACTTTGTGTTCGATCGGCAGGCCGTGGCAGTCCCAGCCCGGAACATACGGCGCGTCGAAACCCGACAGGGTTTTCGAGCGCAGGATCATGTCCTTGAGAATTTTATTCAGCGCATGACCGATGTGAATCGTGCCGTTGGCATAAGGAGGGCCGTCGTGCAGGACGAACTTCGGACGATCCTTGCCAATTTCGCGCAACTTTCCGTACAGGCCAATACTGTCCCAGCGCTGCAGGATCTGCGGTTCGCGCTGTGGCAGGCCGGCCTTCATTGGGAAGGCGGTGTCCGGAAGGTTTAGCGTGGCTTTATAGTCGGTCATTTAAGGCTCTTCGGTTAGCGATGGGCGCTAGGTGCGGCTAGTGCACGGGCGGCGGCGACATCCGCATTGATCGCCGTTTTCAACGCCTCCAGGGAGGCGAAACGCTGCTCTTCACGCAGCTTCTGGTGGAAAACCACCGTCAAACGCCGGTCATACAAATCACCGGCAAAATCCAAAAGGTGAACTTCCAGGTGGGCCTTGCCATCACCTGCAACCGTGGGCCTGACGCCTATGTTGGCGACTCCCGGCCACGATTGACCATCAATGTCGACACTCACCAGGTAAACCCCGGTGAGTGGCACACGACGGCGCTTGAGTTGCACGTTGGCGGTTGGCGTGCCCAGTTGGCGCGCCAGCTTCTGGCCGTGCAGGACCCGCCCGGCAATGCGGAACGGGCGACCGAGCAAGCGCTCGGCCAAGGCGAAGTCGGCAGCGGCCAGGGCGTTACGCACCTGGGTACTGCTCACGCGCAGGCCATCCAGTTCGACGGTTTGCGCGGCTTCGACGGTAAAACCTTGATTAACGCCGGCGTGCTGCAGGAAGTCGAAATCCCCGACGCGGTCGCAACCGAAACGGAAGTCGTCGCCGACCTCCAGGTGCTGTACGCCCAGGCCATCCACCAGAATACGGTCGACGAACTCGGCGGCGCTGAGGCTTTGCAAGCGCTGGTTGAAGGCCAGGCAAAGGACACGGTCCACACCCTCTTCAGCCAGCAGTTGCAGCTTGTCCCGCAGGCGGGCCAGACGTGCTGGCGCCGTTTCGGGGGTAAAGAATTCCCGCGGCTGTGGTTCAAAAATCACCACGCAGCTGGGCACGCCCAACTCAACCGCACGTTCACGCAGCCGGCCCAGGATAGCCTGGTGGCCACGGTGAACACCGTCAAAGTTGCCAATAGTGGCGACGCAGCCCCGATGCTCGGGGCGCAGGTTGTGGAGACCTCGAACCAGCTGCATAACGCGCTTCTTGCTCATAAAGTGGTCGATTATAACCACACCCGGCCCCGGACGACAGGCAACAGAACAGGCCAAAGGGGTCGAATCGATAAAACAACCGTTTTATCGCGGCAAACTCTCTATCCCAGCGACTTGCGATTGAAATCCCGCAGGCGAAAGCCTTGCAGCAGCAACATCCCGAAGTACACCACCACACCGGCGACCACCAACACGCCAAGGCGCATGAAGCGCTCCAGCATATGGCCTTGATCCCAGGCAGGCATGAAGTGCATCAGGCCCAGCAATACCGCCGACATCGCCGCCACGGCCACCAGCAGCTTGAGGGCGAACATCCCCCAGCCCGGCTGCGGCTGATACATCTGCTGCTTGCGCAGTTGATAAAACAGCAGGCCGGCGTTGATGCAGGCACCGATGCTGATGGCCAGGGCCAGGCCGGCATGGGCCAACGGGCCGATAAACACCAGATTGAGCAACTGGGTAACGATCAGCGTGAAAATCGCGATTTTGACCGGAGTGCGGATGTTTTGCTGTGCGTAGAAGCCTGGGGCCAGCACCTTGATCACAATAATGCCGAGCAAACCGACGGAGTAGGCGACCAACGCGCGCTGGGTCATCGACGCGTCAAACGCACTGAACTGGCCATACTGGAACAACGACACAGTCAGCGGCTCAGCCAGGATTCCCAACGCCAGGGAACATGGCAGCACCAGCATGAAGCACAGGCGCAGGCCCCAGTCGAGGATGCGTGAATACTCCTGGCGGTCCTTGCTGGCATAGGTGCGCGACAAGGTTGGCAGCAAAATCGTGCCCAGAGCCACGCCAAGCACACCGGACGGCAGTTCCATCAGGCGATCGGCGTAGTACATCCACGACACCGAACCGGAGACCAGCAGCGAGGCAAACGCGGTGTTGATGATCAGGGAGATCTGACTGACCGACACACCCAGAATCGCCGGCAGCATATTGCGCATTACGCGCCACACACCGGTGTCCTTGAGGTTAAGACGCGGCAGTACGAGCATGCCGATCTTTTTCAGGTGCGGCAGTTGATAGAGCAACTGCGCCAGGCCACCCGCCAGTACCGCCCAGCCCAGAGCCATTACCGGCGGGTCGAAGTACGGCGTGAGGAACAGCGCGAAAATAATCATGCTGACGTTCAACAGGGTCGGCACAAAGGCCGGCACCGAGAAGCGGTTCCAGGTATTGAGGATCGCCCCAGCCAGGGACGACAGAGAAATCAGCAATATATAGGGGAAGGTCACCCGCAGCAGATCAGTGGTCAGCGCGAATTTTTCCGGTGTGTTGGCAAAACCAGGCGCCGTGGCCCAGATCACCCAGGGTGCAGCCAGCATGCCGGCGATGGTCACCAACATCAGTACCAGGGTCAGCAGGCCCGACACATAGGCAATAAACGTGCGGGTCGCCTCTTCACCCTGCTGGGTCTTGTACTCGGCCAGGATCGGCACGAAAGCTTGAGAAAAAGCGCCCTCCGCGAAGATCCGCCGCAGCAGATTGGGCAGTTTAAAGGCAATAAAGAATGCATCCGTGGCCATGCTGGCGCCAAAAATGCGCGCCAGCAGGGTGTCACGCACGAACCCCAAAACCCGGGAAATCATGGTGATAGAGCTCACGGCAGCCAACGATTTGAGCAGATTCATTGAAAGAGTTTGCGCCTATAGATAAAGAGCAGGCGAACAAAGCGCCCACTTATGCGATACTGCGCGCCTGCAACAGCACAGAGCCAAAGCTCGCGAGTTTACAGGTCAAGCGCCGGAAATAAATCACCCGCCTCTTCAGATCGACCACTCAGCAGTTCGCATCAGCCGCCCTTGACAACCCATCAAGTCATCGGCATGATTCGCGGCCTATTTTGTTTGCTATTTCCTAAAAAGTCTTTCGAGGAGCTCGACGGTGGCCAACACACCTTCCGCCAAAAAACGTGCAAAACAGGCTGAGAAGCGTCGCAGCCACAACGCCAGCCTGCGTTCCATGGTTCGTACCTACATCAAGAATGTAGTTAAAGCCATCGACACCAAAGACGCTGAAAAAGCCCAAGCTGCTTACGTTCTGGCCGTGCCAGTTATCGACCGTATGGCTGATAAAGGCATCATCCACAAGAACAAGGCCGCTCGTCATAAGAGCCGCCTGAATGGCCACATCAAGGCTCTGAACGTCGCTGCAGCAGCCTAAGTGGTAAAAACTGCAACGTAGCCCAGGTTACGTCACAGTTAAGAAATGCCCCGTACCGAAAGGTCCGGGGCATTTTTGTTTGTGCCTGATATAGGGCGTGCGCAGTTCAAAATGTGGGAGGACTTGCCCGCGATAGCGGTGGATCAATCACTTATAAGGTGGCTGACACGCCCCCATCGCGGGCAAGCCCGCTCCCACATTTGGACTGCGGGGTGTGAGATAGATATTTTCAAGCAAAAAAAACGCCCCGAACCAGTCGGGGCGTTTTTGTTACCAGCTGATTAAACCATCAATCAGTGCTGGTGACCGCCTTCACCATGGACGTGGCCGTGAGCCACTTCTTCCTGGGAAGCGTCGCGGATGGCAACGATCTTCACTTGGAAGTTCAGGCGCTGGCCAGCCAGAGGGTGGTTGCCGTCGACAGTCACGTCGTCGCCGTCCAGATCGCGGATGGTGACGATCTGCATTTGGCCATCCGGCGCGGAAGCGTGGAACTGCATGCCCACTTCCAGCTCGTCGACGCCTTCGAACATGCTGCGGCTCAGGGTGCTGACCAGTTCGGCGGAGTATTCGCCGTAAGCATCTTCAGGTTCTACGGCGACAGTCAGTTCGTCACCGACGTTCTTGCCTTCCAGAGCCTTCTCCAGGCCCGGGATGATGTTACCTGCGCCTTGCAGGTAGACCAGCGGCGCGCCGCCGGCGGAGCTGTCGATGACCTCACCAGCGTCGTTGGTCAGGGTATAGTCGATGGAGACAGCCTTGTTAGCGGCGATCGTCATGGGGCGAGACCTTTTGCATAAGAATGAAGAACGGACAAGTCTAAACAAGGATTTGCCCGAAAGCGAACAGAACCCGGACAGACGGGACCGATCAACGGCATCCTTCATCATTGGTTTCCACCAGGACGACGACCGGCACTGGGTCGCCGACCTGTCCTGCGGCCACACCCAACACCTGCGCCACCAGCCGCCATGGCAGTCCCGCGCCTGGGTGCTCGACCCTGCGCAGCGCCTTGAAAAAATAGGCCTGCCCTTTGCGTGCGGCTGGTGTGCGCAAAAGCGCGAATAACGATAACCTTGGTACCTGATTCCCGGTAGGCGCTCAACCATAGAACGCCACCGAAGCCATGCACCTCCAGAGAATTCGCATGCAGACTTTTTTTATCGCGCCCACCGATTTTGGTGTGGGTCTGACCTCCATCAGCCTTGGGCTGGTGCGTACCCTTGAGCGGGCCGGGCTGAAAGTCGGCTTCTTCAAACCCATTGCCCAGCCACACCCGGGCGACACCGGCCCCGAACGCTCCACCGAGCTGGTGGCCCGCACCCACGGCCTGAAGCCACCACAACCCCTGGGCCTGGCCCATGTGGAGCGGATGCTCGGCGACGGCCAGCTCGACGAACTGCTCGAAGAAATCATCACCCTTTATCAGCAAGCCGCTGTGGGCAAGGACGTGCTGATCGTTGAGGGCATGGTGCCGACCCGCAGCGCCAGCTATGCGGCGCGGGTCAACCTGCACCTGGCCAAGAGCCTCGACGCAGAAGTGATCCTGGTCTCGGCGCCGGAAAACGAAGTGCTCACCGAACTCTCCGGCCGCGTGGAACTGCAGGCCCAACTGTTCGGCGGCCCTAAAGACCCGAAAATGCTCGGTGTGATTCTCAATAAAGTGCGCACCGATGAAACCATGGAAGCGTTCTCGGCGCGCCTCAAAGAGCATTCGCCGCTGTTGCGCAGCGGGGATTTCCGCCTGCTTGGCTGCATTCCCTACCAGCCCGAACTCAATGCGCCGCGCACCCGCGACGTAGCCGACCTGATGGGCGCGCAGATTCTCAACGCCGGCGACTATGAAAGCCGGCGCATGACCAAGATCATCATCTGCGCCCGCACCATGCGTAACACCGTTGAACTGCTCAAGCCCGGCGTATTGGTGGTTACCCCCGGAGACCGCGACGACATCATCCTCGCCGTCAGCCTGGCCGCGATCAACGGTGTGCCCCTGGCCGGCTTGCTGCTGACCAGCGACACCCTGCCCGACCCACGCATCATGGATCTGTGCCGCGGCGCTTTCCAGGCCGGGCTGCCGGTGTTGTCGGTGAGCACCGGCTCCTACGACACCGCCAACCAGCTCAACAGCCTGAACAAGGAAATCCCGATTGATGACCGCGAACGTGCGGAGATCATCACCGATTTCGTCGCCAGCCACCTGGATGCGCGCTGGCTGCACCAACGCTGCGGTACGCCTCGGGAGATGCGCCTGTCGCCAGCGGTGTTCCGCTATCAGTTGATCCAGCGCGCCCAGGCGGCCAACAAACGCATCGTGCTGCCCGAAGGCAGCGAGCCGTTGACCGTACAAGCCGCCGCCATCTGCCAGGCCCGGGGCATTGCCCGTTGCGTGCTGCTGGCCAAGCCGGCCGATGTGGAAGCGGTTGCCCGCGCCCACGGCATTGAGTTGCCCGAAGGCCTGGAGATTCTCGACCCGGACCTGATTCGCCAGCGGTATGTCGAACCGATGGTCGCGCTACGCAAGAGCAAGAGCCTCAATGCGCCGATGGCCGAGCAGCAACTGGAAGACACGGTGGTGATCGCCACGATGATGCTTGCGCTGGATGAAGTGGACGGCCTGGTCTCCGGCGTTATCCACTCCACCGCCAACACCATCCGCCCTGCCCTGCAGCTGATTAAAACGGCGCCGGGCTGCACCTTGGTGTCGTCGGTGTTCTTCATGTTGTTCCCCGAGCAGGTGCTGGTGTATGGCGACTGCGTGATGAACCCACACCCGAGCGCCGCCGAACTGGCAGAAATCGCCCTGCAAAGCGCTGACTCGGCCGCGGCTTTCGGTATCACCCCGCGCGTGGCAATGATCAGCTATTCCAGCGGCGACTCGGCCAGTGGCGAGGAAGTGGAGAAAGTCCGCGAAGCCACCCTGCTCGCCCATGAGCAGCAAAGCTCACTGCTGATCGACGGGCCCTTGCAATACGACGCCGCCGCCAACGAAACCGTCGCCCGGCAGTTGGCGCCCAACAGCCAGGTCGCCGGCAAAGCCACGGTGTTTGTGTTCCCCGACCTGAACACCGGCAATACCACGCACAAAGCCGTGCAACGCAGTGCCGATTGCGTGAGCCTGGGGCCCATGCTGCAAGGCCTGCGCAAGCCGGTAAACGACCTGCCGCGCGGCGCCCAGGTCGACGACATCGTGTACACCATCGCCCTGACTGCGATTCAAGCCGCCAACCGACCTATGGATATCTAAATGCTGGATTTTCTACCTGCCGCCGTGCGCGGGGTAATTGCTTCGCTGCTGCTGGCGCTGAACACGATCCTGCTGTGCTCGTTCCTGTTTATTGTCGCGCTGTTCAAGGCACTGCCGTTTGCCAAACGCTTTAGCGAATGGCTGATGAACCACACCCATGAAGCCTGGGTGACCAACAACAAGGGCTGGATGAACCTGGTGCGGCGCACCCGCTGGCACCTGACAGGCCTTGAGGGCCTTGATTACCAGCACTCATACCTGGTGACCAGTAACCACCAGAGCTGGGTTGACATCATGGTCCTGCAATACGTGCTCAATCGACGGATTCGCCCACTGAAGTTCTTCCTCAAGCAGGAACTGATCTGGGTGCCGGTGATTGGCCTGGCGTGGTGGGCGTTGGGCTTTCCGTTCATGAAGCGCTATACCAAGGCCTATTTGGAAAAGCATCCGGAGAAGAAAGGCAAAGACCTGGAAACCACCCGCAAGACATGTGCGAAATTTCGCAACAACCCAGTGGGGATTTTCAACTTTGCCGAAGGCACTCGGTTTACGCCGGGCAAGCATGCCCAGCAGAAATCGCCGTTTCGCTACCTGCTCAAGCCCAAGGCTGGCGGTATCGCGTTTGTGCTGGATGCCATGGGCGAGCAGTTGAAGTCACTGGTGAACGTGACGATTCACTACCCTGCCGGGCGCCCGGGTTACTGGGATTTGCTGTGCGGGAATGTGAAGGACGTGGTCGTGCAGTTTGCAGAAGTGCAGATCCCTGCCGAGTTCATTGGCAAGAATTATGAGCAGGACGGGGAGTATCGGTTGGCGTTCCAGGGCTGGATCAACCGGCTGTGGGAAGACAAGGATGCGCTTCTAGACAAGCTTCACACAGATTATCCAGGCAGTCGCTGATCAACGTGTGAATGCAATTTAATGTGGGAGCTGGCTTGCCTGCGATAGCGGTGGGTCAGCCGAGGAAACATAAACGGACAGTCCGCCATCGCAGGCAAGCCAGCTCCCACATTGACCGAGTCCACTTTTGAGACGATGTAAAAAAGCCCGCCACCGAGTGCTCGGTGGCGGGCTTTTGTGTGGCGGCGAGGTTTAGATCGCGCCGCGCTGACGCAACAGCTCCAGCACTTGCTTGACGCTGTCTTCCAGCGACAGTGCCTGGGTGTCGATGACCAGGTCGGCATTCAACGGCACGTCATACGGGAAGGACTCGCCAGGGATGTTATCCCCACCGGCAGCGTACAGGCCTTGCGGATCACGCTCGGCGCACACCAACGGCGAGGCCTGCACGTAAACCGTCAGCAGGCGATCGGCACCAATCAGCGCCTTGGCCTGTTCGCGGCCCTCGGCATCCGGGGCAACGAATGCGGCCAGGGTCAGCAGGCCGGCCTCGTTGAACTGGCGCGCCACGTGAGCGGCACGCCGCCAATTTTCGGTGCGCCCGGTACGGTCCTGCGGCAACCCTTTGTTCAGGTCGTGGCGCAGGTTCTGGCCATCCAGTACGAACACTGCACGGCCCATGTCGAACAGCTTGCGCTCAACCGCATAGGCCAAGGTGCTCTTGCCCGCGCCCGACAGGCCGCTGAACAGCACGGTAGCCGGCTGCTGGCCGAAGCGCTGGGCGCGCTCTTCGGTAGCCACATGGGCCAACTTGCCGTGATGCGTGGCCGAGCCATGGTTGACCGGCGGCGCGATGATCATGCCCGCGGCCACCGTGCCGTTGGTCAAGCGGTCGATGACAATAAACGCACCGGTGGTGCGGTTGCTGTCGTAGCCGTCCAGCGCGATGGCGGCGTCGAGGCTGAACTTGACGCGACCAATCTCGTTCAACTGCAGCGAACTCGCCGGGCCTTCGGCCAGGGTGTTCACGTCTACGCGATGCACGATGCTGGTGATAGAACCCGGCACGTAGCTGGTGGCGCGCTTGATGTCGTACTTCTTGCCCGGCAGCATCGGTTCTTCGGCCATCCACACCAGCATGGCGTCGAAGGCGTCGGTCACTTGCGGCACGTTGTCGGCATGAACCAGCAGGTCGCCACGGGAGATGTCGATTTCGTCTTCCATGGTCAGGGTCACGGCCTGGCCTGGGCCGGCGTGTTCCAACTCACCGTCGAAGGTGACGATGGATTTGACGCGGCTGCTCTTGCCCGACGGCAGCACCACGACTTCGTCACCCTTGTGCACGATGCCGCTGGCCAGGGTGCCGGCGAAACCACGGAAGTTCAGGTTCGGACGGTTGACGTACTGCACCGGGAAACGCAGGTCGGTGTAGTTGCGGTCGTTGGCGATCTCGACGGTTTCGAGAATCTCCATCAGCGACTGGCCGGTGTACCAGGGCGACCGCTCACTCTTGTTCACCACGTTATCGCCTTTGAGCGCGGACATCGGCACGAATGCCATGGTGCTCGGCTTGAATGCGATGCCGTCGGCGAACTTCAGGTAATCAGCCTTGATCTGCTCGAAGATGCTTTGGTCAAAACCATTGATGTCCATCTTGTTGACGGCCACCACGATGTGCTTGATACCCAGCAACGAGGCAATAAAGCTGTGGCGACGGGTCTGGGTCTGCACACCGTAGCGGGCATCAATCAGGATGATCGCCAGGTCACAGGTGGAGGCACCAGTGGCCATGTTGCGGGTGTACTGCTCATGGCCGGGGGTGTCGGCGATGATGAATTTGCGCTTTGCGGTGGAGAAGTAGCGGTAGGCAACATCAATGGTGATGCCCTGTTCACGCTCGGCCTGCAGGCCATCGACCAGCAAAGCCAGGTCGATATCGTCACCGGTGGTGCCGGACTTCTTCGAGTCGCGGGTGATGGCTTCCAGGTGATCTTCGTAGATCATCTTGGAGTCGTGCAGCAGGCGCCCGATCAGGGTGCTCTTGCCGTCGTCGACGTTGCCGCAGGTCAGGAAGCGCAACATTTCCTTGCGCTCGTGCTGGCCCAGGTAGGCGAGAATGTCCTCGCTGATCAAATCAGATTGATGCGACATTGGTGACAGCCCCTTAGAAATAACCCTGCCGTTTTTTATCTTCCATCGAGCCTGCGCCATCGTGGTCGATGACCCGGCCCTGGCGCTCGGAAGTTCGCGTCAGGAGCATTTCCTGAATGATGTCGGTCAGCGTCTCGGCTTCGGACTCCACCGCGCCCGTCAACGGGTAGCAGCCAAGGGTACGGAAACGTACTTTCTTTTTGACGATTCGGGCTTTGTCTTCGTCGGACAGGTGCTCGAGGATGCGGTCGTCGTCGATCATGATCAACGTGCCGTTTTTCTCGATCACGTCGCGCTCGGCGGCAAAGTACAGCGGCACAATCGGGATGCCTTCCAGGTAGATGTACTGCCAGATGTCCAGCTCGGTCCAGTTGGACAGCGGGAACACACGGATCGACTCACCCTTGTTGACGTTGCCGTTGTAAACGTTCCACAGCTCCGGGCGCTGGTTTTTCGGGTCCCAGCGGTGTTTGCTGTCGCGGAACGAGTACACGCGCTCTTTGGCGCGGGATTTCTCTTCATCACGACGGGCACCGCCGAAAGCTGCGTCGAAACCATGCTTGTCCAACGCCTGCTTGAGGCCTTCGGTTTTCATGATATCGGTGTGCTTGGCGCTGCCGTGGGTGAACGGGTTGATGCCCTGCGCAACCCCATCCGGGTTGATGTGGGTGATCAGGTCCAGGCCCAGCTCTTCGACCATCTTGTCGCGGAACTTGTACATCTCCTGGAATTTCCAGCGGGTGTCGACGTGCATCACCGGGAACGGCAGTTTGCCCGGAAAGAAGGCCTTGCGTGCCAGATGCAGCATCACGGCGGAGTCTTTACCGATCGAGTAAAGCATCACCGGGTTGTCGAACTCGGCGGCGACCTCGCGGATGATGTGGATGCTTTCCGCCTCCAGCTGTTTCAGATGCGTCAGTTTGTCGACCATGGCTACTCACGGAAAAACGATCTTATGGACGGCCAGCGGGCCGTGTTCGAGCGGGGCATGCTAGCACAGCACCTTCTTCTATTCAGGGCGCCAGCTAGATCGAAACGGTATATGAATATGCCACTGAGTTAGGCCTGCCTCGGTCGAATGTGGGAGCGGGCTTGCTCCCACACAAGCCCGCACCACATTCCTTCTGTGGAGTTCGTTAGATCGGATTGGGGCAATCGATGAACAAATGCTCCAGGGCAAAACGCCGGGCCAGGTAATCACCCAACGCCTGCACCCCGTAGCGCTCAGTGGCGTGGTGCCCGGCTGCAATAAAGCTGATGTCGTTTTCCCGCGCACTGTGGAAAGTTTGCTCGGACGCTTCGCCGCTCAGGTACAGATCGACACCCGCCGCAATCGCCTGGTCGATATAGCCCTGGCCACCCCCCGTGCACCAGCCGACACGGCGGATCATCTCGCTGCCTTCGATCAGCAGCGGCTCGCGGCCCATCACATCCTGCACACGACGGGCGAAGTCGCGCGGCGACAACGGTTCGGCGAGAGAACCGACCAGGCCGACGATTTTGGGGTTGCTCGGGTCCAGCGGGCCTTCGACGGTGATGTCCAGGTGGCGGGCCAGTTGCACGTTATTACCAACATCCGCGTGCAGATCCAGCGGCAGGTGATAGGCCAACAGGCTGATGTCATGCTTGAGCAGGGTTTTGAGGCGGCACTGCTTCATGCCGGTAATGCACGGGTTTTCGCCCTTCCAGAAGTAACCGTGGTGCACCAGCACCAAGTCGGCCTTGGCTTCGACGGCGGCGTCCAGCAGGGCTTGGCTTGCGGTTACGCCGCTGACAATGCGCATCACCTGCGGACGACCCTCGACCTGCAGGCCATTGGGGCAATAATCGGCAATTTTTGCGCTGCCGAGATAGCGGTCCGCTTCCTCGACCAGGGTGCTAAGGGGCACGGCCATAAAAGACTCCTAAATATCCCGTTCCGAGGCGCTCGCAGCCTCGTATAATGCGCGACATTATGGGCGCTCTCCCGCCCCCTGCAACCTGTCAGGACTTACTTGATGCTCAAGGCACTGCGTTTTTTTGGATGGCCATTGTTGGCTGGCGTGCTGATCGCGATGCTGATTATTCAGCGTTATCCCCAGTGGGTGGGCTTACCCAGCCTTGACGTGAACCTGCAACAGGCCCCGCAAAGCAATTCGGTGGTGCAAGGCCCGGTGACCTATGCAGACGCTGTCGTCATCGCCGCGCCCGCCGTGGTCAACCTGTACACCACCAAGGTCATCAACAAACCTGCACACCCGTTGTTTGAAGACCCGCAATTTCGCCGCTACTTCGGGGACAACGGGCCCAAGCAACGCCGTATGGAATCCAGCCTCGGTTCCGGCGTGATCATGAGCCCGGAAGGCTACATCCTCACCAACAACCACGTGACCACCGGCGCCGACCAGATTGTCGTGGCCCTGCGCGACGGCCGCGAAACCCTGGCCCGCGTGGTCGGCAGCGACCCGGAAACCGACCTCGCCGTGCTGAAGATCGACCTCAAAAGCCTGCCTTCGATCACTATCGGCCGCTCTGAAGGGCTGCGCGTGGGTGATGTGGCCCTGGCCATCGGCAATCCGTTCGGTGTCGGCCAGACAGTCACCATGGGCATCATCAGCGCCACCGGGCGTAACCAGTTGGGGCTTAACAGCTACGAAGACTTTATCCAGACCGACGCAGCCATCAACCCGGGCAACTCCGGCGGCGCACTGGTAGATGC
Source organism: Pseudomonas antarctica (assembly GCF_001647715.1). NCBI lineage: Bacteria > Pseudomonadati > Pseudomonadota > Gammaproteobacteria > Pseudomonadales > Pseudomonadaceae > Pseudomonas > Pseudomonas antarctica. The sequence continues at coordinate 912,641 of NZ_CP015600.1, read as the reverse complement.
CAATGGCAACCTGACCGGCATCAACACCGCGATCTTCTCGAAATCGGGTGGCTCCCAAGGCATCGGTTTTGCGATCCCGGTGAAGCTGGCAATGGAAGTGATGAAGTCGATCATCGAACACGGCCAGGTGATTCGCGGTTGGCTGGGGATCGAAGTGCAGCCGTTGACCAAGGAATTGGCCGAGTCGTTTGGCTTGACCGGGCGCCCTGGCATCGTGGTCGCGGGGATCTTCCGAGACGGCCCGGCGCAGAAAGCCGGCCTGCAATTGGGCGATGTGATCCTGAGCATTGACGGCGAACCAGCCGGTGACGGCCGCAAGTCGATGAACCAGGTGGCGCGGATCAAACCAACCGACAAGGTGGCGATCCAGGTGATGCGCAACGGCAAAGAGATCAAGCTGCTGGCGGAAATCGGCTTGCGCCCACCACCTGCCCCGGTGAAAGAAGAGGAATAAGGGCTTTGGGAGCCCGTTCACGGGCTCCTGTATCCTAATATTTCAAAAGAAATCCATTCTCATTCGGCATGTTATATTGTTTCAATATAGACATTGGAACGCTCTATCATGCCGTCTCAAAGATTTGCTCCCATGGCGGGCCTGGCCTTGGGTTTATTGCTCGACCCCGCTTACGCCGAAGACAACGCCGTTGAACTGGACACCATCAGCGTCACCAGCGACGACTATGAATCCGCCACCAGCCCCGTCAAAGGCTATCGCGCCACCCGCTCCGCCAGCGCGACAAAAACTGACACGGCCCTTCGCGACATCCCACAATCGATCAGCGTGATTCCCGCGACGGTGCTCAAAGACCTGGGCAGCACCGATGTGGAACGCGCCCTGGAATTTGCCGGCGGTGTGTCCAAGCAAAACAACTTTGGCGGCCTGACGCTCTACGAATACAGCGTGCGCGGCTTCACCACGTCGGAGTTCTATCAGGACGGTTTCAGCGCTAACCGTGGCTACCCGAGCACACCAGATGCGGCCAATATCGAACGCATTGAAGTGCTCAAAGGCCCCGCTGCCAGCCTGTATGGCCGCGGCGATCCCGGCGGCACCGTGAATATCGTCACCAAGAAACCGCAGCCGCAAGCCTTCACCACCGTGCAAACCAGCGCCGGCAGTTGGGACCGTTATCGCACAGCACTGGATGTGAACACCCCGCTCGACAGCGAAGGTCGCGTGCTGTCGCGCGTGAACCTGGCCGTGGAAGACGGCCACAGCTTCCGCGATCACGTAGACGCCAGGCGCGTGTTCGTCGCGCCCTCTTTCAGCTGGCAGTTGGACCCGGATACCAGCCTGCTGGTGGAAAGCGAATTCGTGCGCCACAGCTCTACCTTCGACCGAGGCATTGTCGCCAACCACGGCATGTCCCGCTCGACCTTCCTCGGCGAACCCAACGACGGCAACATCCGCAACCACAACAACCGCCTGCAAGCCACCCTGGAACATCACCTCAACGACGCCTGGAAACTGCGCCTCGCCAGCCACTACAAACAAGGCAGCCTGTGGGGCGACGCGTCGGAAAGCCGCGCGCTGAACGCCGATGGGCACACCGTCAACCGCCGCTACCGCGAACGCTCCACCGGGTGGCACGACAGCATCACCCAGCTGGAACTGCGCGGCCTTTTCGACATCGGCAGTTGGCAGCACGAACTGCTGATCGGCACCGAATACGAGGACTACCGCAAGAAGGAACGCGTGACGGCTATCGGCGGCAGCCTCTACCCCATCGATATCTATAAGCCGATCTATGGCCAACCCAAACCCGACGGCGCACGCTCCGGCACCGACTTATTCGAACAGGTGAAGAGCCAGGCGCTGAACCTGCAAGACCAGATCGTGTTCACCGACCGCCTGCGCGGCATGGTTGGCATGCGCTTTGAGCACTTTGAACAAAGCATCGACGACTTCACCCGCCACCCTGCCAAAAGCCGACAAACCCACAATGCCCTGACCCAACGCGCAGGATTGCTTTACCAACTCACACCGCACATCGGTGTATTCGCCAACGCCTCAACCTCGTTCAAACCGAACAATGGCCTGGATGCCGGCGGCAAATCCTTCAAGCCTGAAGAAGGTCTGGGTTATGAAGTCGGCATCAAGAGCGAGCTGTTCGACGACCGCCTGAGTGCCACCCTCGCCGCGTTCCATATCGAAAAGGAAAACGTCCTCGCACTCGACCCGGCCACCGACCTTAACCGCGCCATGGGCAAGGCCCGCAGCCAGGGTTTCGACCTGCAACTGACCGGGCAAGTGACTGATGCCGTCAGACTCATCGGCGCCTTTGCCTACATCGACGCCGAAGTAACCAAGGGCGACAAAGCCATCCCCACGGGTAGCCGAATTCTCGGCGTGGCCAAACGCAGCGGCAGCCTGTTGGGGGTGTATGAGTTCCAGAATGGTGCGTTGCGCGGCTCAGACGTGGGCGCGGCCTTCACCTATGTCGGCGATCGCTCCGGCGAGGCAGGCAGTCGCTTCAAACTGCCCGCCTACCACACCGTCGACCTGCTCGCCCATTACAAGGCCAGTGACAACGTCACCGTGGGCCTGAACCTCAACAACCTATTCGACGAAAAGTACTACGAGCGCTCCTACAGCAATTACTGGGTCAACCCCGGCGAGCCGCGCAACGTCAACGTCAGCCTGACCCTCAACCTGTAAAAGGACGTCTCCATGCAAGCCTTCAAATCCCTGGCCGTACTCGGCTTGTTGTTTGCCAGCCAGGTCTCGGCCCACGGCCTGTGGACCGAACAACGACGCGGCAACATCGAGGTTATCTATGGCCACGGCGCGGAAGATAACGCCTTCAAGGCGCAGAAAATCAGCGGCGCCTGGGCCTATGACGCCAGCGGCAAGATGATCCCGGTGACCGTGGAGCGCCTGGCCGACCACGCGCGCCTGCAGCCGCTGAAATCGCCCGCCGTTTTAGCCGTCGCATTGGATAACGGGATGTGGTCGCAGACGGCGGACAAGAAGTGGATCAACCAGGGCCGCAGCAAAGTGCCCGGGGCGATTGAGTCGACCCAGACCTTCAAGTACAGCCTGGCGATTTACCAGCCGGGGGCGAAGTTGCCGAAGCTGGATCAGATCAAGCTGTTGATCCTGCCGGAAGTTGATCCGCTGACGGTAGGACCTGGCAGGTCACTGCCCGTGCGGGTGCTGCTGGATGGCAAGCCAGCGGCGGGGATCAAGCTGGTGGGCGACTATCGCAATGCGCCGAACACCCTGAGCACCGAGACCGACAAAGACGGGCGGGCCCAAGTGCTGGTGCGTAATGAAGGTTTGAATGTGATTGCCGCGCAAGTGGAGCTGCCGCTAAAAGACAATGCTGATGTGGCTACACGGGGGCTGTTCACTTCGCTGACCTTCCTCGGCGAACCCCACCACGAGTAAACACTACAAAACAATGTGGGAGCCGGGCTTGCCCGCGATGGCGATTTGTCAGTCGATACTTCCAGTGGCTGATGCATCGCTATCGCGGGCAAGCCCTAATGCCAGTCAGTTGAGCGAACGAAATGCTCAATGCAGCGAAGATCAAATGTGGGAGCGGGCTTGCTCGCGAAGGCGGCCCAGCAAACATTGATGTTGATTGACCCACCGCTTTCGCGAGCAAGCCCGCTCCTACAGGGGATCTGCGCATAACTGGCTGGCATTAGGGCAAGCCCGACTCCCACATTTGATTTCTATCGTTTCGACAATCTGATTACAGTGCCAACGGCGCTCTTTCACACAGTGTATTGAGCGCCGCTGCCCACTGCGGGTCATCATTGAGGCACGGCACCAACACCAACTCCTCGCCGCCCGCTTCGCGGAACTGCTCCAGGCCGCGGTCACCAATCTCTTCCAGCGTCTCAATGCAGTCCGCCACAAATGCCGGGCACATCACCAGCAACTTTTTCACGCCTTGTTGGGCCAGCGCTTCCAGACGTGCTTCGGTGTACGGTTCAATCCACTTCGCCCGGCCCAGGCGCGACTGGAAGGCCACCGACCACTTGCCCTCCGGCAGCCCCATGCGCGCGGCAAAGTTACGCGCAACGCTGAAGCATTGCGCGCGATAACAAGTGGCAAGCACCTCGGGCGAGGCGTTCTTGCAGCAATCGGCATCCTTAAAGCAATGCCCGCCGGTAGGGTCGAGCTTTGTGAGATGACGCTCGGGCAGGCCGTGAAAACTCAGCAGTAAATGATCGTAATCCTGTTCCACATACGGCCGGACGCTCGTAACCAGCGCGTCGAGGTATTCCGGCTGATCGTAGAACGGTTGCAGGATCGAGAACTGCACCTTGAGCTTTTTATCGCGCACGACACGTTTGGCTTCTTCAATCACCGTGGTCACGGTGCTGTCGGCAAACTGCGGGTACAGCGGCGCCAGGGTGACTTTTTCGATGCCCTGGGCAGCCAGGCGCATCAAGGTGGTTTCAAGGGACGGCTCGCCGTAACGCATCGCCAGTTCCACCGGGCCCTGGGTCCACTGCGCCGTCATTTGCTGCTGCAGGCGACGGCTCAAGACAACCAGCGGCGAGCCCTCGTCCCACCAGATCGAGGCATAAGCATGCGCGGACTGCTCCGGACGCTTGATCAGGATCAGCGACACCAGCAAACGCCGCACCGGCCACGGCAGGTCGATCACGTAAGGGTCCATCAGGAACTGATTGAGGTAGCTGCGCACATCGGCCACCGAAGTGGACGCCGGTGAACCCAGGTTGACCAGTAACAACGCGTGATCCGTCATGCAACATCCTATCTCTAGAGGCGGCTGGACAAGTCTTCCAGGGCCGCGTGCAACTCAGTGAACTGAAAAGTGAAACCGGCAGCCAGCAGCCGTTCGGGAACTGCCTTCTGCCCGCCCAGCAATAACCCGGACAGCTCGCCCAGCCCGACCTTCAATGCAAACGCCGGCATCGGCATGAACGCCGGGCGGTGCAACACCCGGCCCAGGGTCTTGGCGAACTCGCGGTTACGCACCGGGTGCGGAGCGCAAGCATTATAAGGACCGCTGGCGTCACCCTTGTGCAGAAGAAAATCAATCAGGGCGATTTGATCTTTGATATGTACCCACGGCATCCACTGCCGACCATCGCCGATCGGCCCGCCCAGCGCCAGTTTGAAAGGCAGCAGCAGCCGTGACAAAAAGCCGCCCTGCGCCGCCAATACCAGGCCGGTGCGCACCAGCACCACGCGAACGCCCAGGGATTCGGCGCGCAACGCGGTTTCTTCCCAGGCGATACACAGCTGGCTGGGGAAGTCGTCCAGCACCGGGCCACTGGCTTCGGTCAATTCGCGCTCGCCGCCGTCGCCATACCAGCCCACGGCTGAACCGGAAATCAGCACCGCCGGCTTTTGCGCCAAGCCTTCCATCCACGCCAGCAGCGTTTCGGTGAGACTGATGCGACTGCTCCACAACAAGGCCTTGCGCTTTTTCGTCCACGGACGATCAGCGATGGGCGCGCCGGCCAGATTGACCACCGCATCTACGGGACCTGTCACGTCCTGCAGGTGGCCTACACCCAACACCTCATCACCGCACCATTTGGCCACGGTGTCCGGTTCACGGCTCCAAACAGTCAGGCGATGCCCTTGGGCAAGCCAGTGCTGGCAGAGTTGGCGACCAATCAAGCCAGTACCGCCGGTCAGCAAAATATGCATGGGTTCCTCCTCATGTAACGTTTGCCGCCCATCGCTAGTCTATTTTATAAGCAGGGATTTTATGTAAGGGGGCGTTACGTTGGTTTAAGCCTCAGCTTTAACCATAGGTCACGCCACAAGAACAGGTACGCCAAAACTTATACCAAAAAACAATATTGTACAGCTATTGGTGTCGGCGTAGTCTGTACCCAACGGTAAAACGAGGCCTCCCATGACTGTTCCCATCGCGATCATCGGCACCGGCATCGCCGGTCTCTCCGCCGCCCGAGCGTTAAGAGACGCGGGGCACGCTGTACAACTCTTCGATAAAAGCCGTGGCAGTGGCGGCCGCATGTCCAGCAAGCGCAGCGATGCCGGCGCGCTGGACATGGGCGCGCAATATTTCACCGCCCGCGACCGGCGCTTCGTCAACGAGGTGCAACGCTGGCAAAGCAACGGCTGGGCCGAACAGTGGAAACCGCAGCTGTACAACTTCAAGTCCGGCCAACTCACGCCCTCCCCCGATGAACAGATCCGCTGGGTCGGCACGCCGCGCATGAGCGCCATCACCCGCGCGCTGCTCGACGATTTGCCGGTGGAGTTCGGTTGCCGCATCACCGAAGTGTTCCAAGGCAAACAGCATTGGAACCTGCTGGACGCGGACGGTGGCAATCACGGCCCATTCAGCCATGTGGTGATCGCCACCCCGGCACCACAAGCCACCGCGCTGCTGGCCGCTGCGCCCAAGCTGGCGAGTGCTGCCGCCGGGGTGAAGATGGACCCGACCTGGGCGATTGCGCTGGCCTTCGACAAACCTTTGGATACACCGATGGAAGGCTGCTTCGTGCAAGACAGCCCCCTCGACTGGCTGGCGCGAAACCGCAGTAAACCTGGGCGCGACACCACCCTCGACACGTGGGTACTGCACGCCACCAGTGCCTGGAGCAAGGCGCACCTGGACCTGCCCAAGGAAGCGGTGATCGAACAACTGCACGGTGCCTTCGCCGAATTACTGCACAGCGCCATGCCCGCACCGTCCTTCAGCCTGGCCCATCGCTGGCTCTACGCACGCCCTTCTAGCAGCCATGAGTTCGGTGTACTGGCCGATGCTGACCTGGGCTTGTATGTGTGCGGCGACTGGTGCCTGTCCGGCCGGGTCGAGGGTGCGTGGCTCAGCGGCCAGGAAGCCGCGCGACGTTTGATCGAGCACTTGCAATGAATCGCATCAACCCAGCCAAATTGCTGCTGTCGAAATGGACAGCAGCGCATCCACGCAACAAGGAGAAACACTTCTTGGTCACCGAACTGTTTCGTGATGAAGAAGGCACCGTGCTCGACATCGAACTGCAAGCCGTCATGACCCAGCGCACCGAACGCCTGGCCTGGCAAACCCTGCAAAATGCTGAAGTGTGGCGAATCGGCTGGAAATAGCCTGCCCGCAAATACTTGTACAAAATAATTGACTTGTACAGCATCAAACCTATGATGAGATCCAGTTGTACAGGCTTAACTGTGTGTACAGGAATCTCGGAGAGGTTTGAACATGTCCAGCACTGGAAAACCGAAGATCGCCATCAGCGCCTGCCTGTTAGGCGAGAACGTGCGCTTCAACGGCGGACACAAACAATCCCTGCTGTGCAGCCAAACCCTGGCCGACTACTTCGAGTTTGTGCCGCTGTGCCCCGAAGTCGCAATCGGCCTGGGCATCCCCCGCGAACCGATCCGCCTGGTGGGCGACCCTGACCACCCGCAAGCCGTCGGCAGCGTGCGCCGTGAGCTCAATGTGACGCAGCCGTTGGACGATTACGGCCAGCAAATGGCTGCGGAACATACCGACCTGTGCGGCTACATCTTCATGCAAAAATCGCCCTCGTGCGGCCTGGAACGGGTCAAGGTCTACCGCGATAACGGTACGCCAGTAGAGGGCGGCGGGCGTGGCATTTACGCCCAGGCATTTTGTTTACGCCACCCCAACCTGCCGGTGGAAGAAGACGGTCGGCTGAATGACCCGGTATTGCGGGAAAACTTCCTGACCCGCGTATTCGTATATGCCAGCTGGCAACAGCTGCTGGCCGAAGGCCTGACGCGTCACCGCCTGCTGGCTTTTCACTCGCGCTACAAATACCTGCTGATGGCCCACAGCCCCGTGCATTACAAAAGCCTTGGCCACTTGCTGGGCAGCATGGGCAAGGGCATCAACCTTGATGAGTTGGCCGCCGGTTACTTCAGCGAACTGATGATCGGCCTGAAAAAATGCGCCACCCGGGGCACCCACTCCAATGTGCTGCAACACATCAGCGGCTACCTCAAGCAGGCCATCAGCGCCGACGACAAGCAGGAAATGCAAACGGTCATCGGCCAGTACCGCCACGGCATCGTGCCGCTGGTGGTGCCCCTTACTCTGCTCAAACACCACTTTCGCCAACACCCGGACCGCTACATCGCGCAGCAGGCCTACCTGCAACCGCACCCGGAAAACCTCAGCCTACGCAATGCGATCTAACCCATGAAAAGCACCTCATGAACGCTGCCCCGCAAGACGAACCAGGCGAAGACATCACCCAAGCCCTCGAAGACGGCTGGCTGCCGATTCGTGAAGTGGCACGCCAGACCGGCGTCAACGCTGTGACGCTGCGCGCCTGGGAACGCCGCTACGGCTTGATCGTGCCCCAGCGCACGCCCAAAGGTCATCGGCTGTTCAGCGCCGAGCACGTGCAACGCATCCACACCATCCTCACCTGGCTCAACCGCGGCGTACCGGTCAGCCAGGTAAAAAACCTTATCGACACCGCCCAAATCAGCCCCGACACCGTCGAAAACGAATGGCACGCGTTGCGCCAGAACCTGGTGACCGCGATCAGCGACTTGGCCGAGCGCCGGGTCGACGACGCGTTCAACCAGGCCATGGCGCTCTACCCGCCACGTACCTTGTGCGAGCAATTGATGCTGCCGCTGCTGCAAGAGCTCGAACAACGCTGGCAGGGCCAATTCGGCGCGCAGATGGAACGGGTGTTTTTCCTGTCATGGCTGCGCAGCAAGTTCGGCGCGCGGATCTACCACAACAATCGCCAACTGCAAGGCGCCCCGCTGCTGCTGGTCAACCACTCCGACCTGCCCCTGGAGCCGCACCTGTGGCTCAGCGCGTGGCTCGCCAGCAGCGCCGATTGCCCCGTGGAAGTGTTCGATTGGCCTTTGCCGTCCGGTGAATTGGCATTGGCCGTGGAACACCTGCAACCGCGTGCCGTGCTGCTGTATTCGAGCAAGGCCCTGCACCTGCCCTCGCTCCCGAAATTGCTGGGCGGCGTCAGTTGCCCAACATTGATTGCCGGACCAACGGTATGCATCCACCAGGCCGAGTTAGCCGTATTAACCCGTGACACCCCTGAATTGTTCGTGGCCGAAGACCCGTTGTCGGCCCATCAGATACTGATCCAGCGTGGACTTCTTTAAATGCATTTGATCTGGCTGCGCACCGACCTGCGCCTGAACGACAACAACGCCCTGGCCGCCGCGAGCCAGCGAGGCCCGGTCGTTGCCGTGTACCTGATCAGCCCCGAACAATGGCTGGCCCACGATGACGCGCCCTGCAAAGTCGACTTTTGGCTGCGCAACCTGCAGCACCTGAGCCAGGCGCTCGGCGCATTGAACATTCCCTTGCTGATCCGCACCGCCGCGACCTGGGACCAGGCCCCCGCCGTGCTGAGCACGCTGTGCCGGGAACTGTCGATTGAGTCGGTGCACGTCAACGAGGAATACGGCATCCACGAGAGCCGCCGCGATGCCGCCGTCGCCAAAGCTCTGGAAGCCGACGGCGTGACGTTCCACCCTTATCTGGACCAGCTGTTTTTCCAACCCGGCAGTGTGTTGACCAAAACCGGCACCTACTTCCAGGTCTTCAGCCAGTTCCGCAAAGTCTGCTACAACCGCCTGCACAGCGCCCTCCCGCGCCTGGTAGCAACACCAAAAGCCCAAGCCAAAACGTACGTGAAAAGCGACCCCGTCCCCACACAGGTTGAAGGGTTCCAGCCGCCCAGCGAAACCTTGCGCGCGCTCTGGCCCGCCGGTGAGGACGAAGCCAGACGCCGTCTCGACGCTTTCGCCGACCAGCAGATCAGCTACTATAAGGACGAACGCGACTTTCCGGCCAAACCCGGCACCAGCCAGCTTTCCGCCTACCTCGCTGCCGGTGTGGTTTCACCGCGACAGTGCCTGCATGCCGCCTTGCAGACCAACCAGGGCGAGTTCGAAAGTGGCGATGTGGGCACGATCACCTGGATCAACGAGCTGCTATGGCGCGAGTTCTACAAACATATCCTGGTCGGCTATCCAAGGGTCTCGCGCCATCGCGCCTTCCGCCCCGAAACCGAAGCAGTGGCCTGGCGCGATGCGCCCAAAGACCTCGCCGCCTGGCAGGAAGCGCGCACCGGCCTGCCGATCATCGACGCGGCCATGCGCCAATTGCTGGAAACCGGCTGGATGCACAACCGCCTGCGCATGGTGGTAGCGATGTTCCTGACCAAGAACCTGCTGATCGACTGGCGCGAGGGCGAGCGTTTTTTCATGCGCCACCTGATCGACGGCGACCTGGCGGCCAACAACGGCGGCTGGCAGTGGAGCTCATCCACCGGCACCGACTCGGCGCCCTATTTCCGAATTTTCAGCCCGCTGAGCCAGTCCGAAAAATTCGACAGTGAAGGCGTGTTCATCAAGCACTGGCTACCCGAACTGGCCGCGCTGAATAAAAAGGAAGTGCACAACCCCGAGGCCGTCGGCGGCCTGTTCGGTGTGGCGCACTACCCGCGCGCGATTGTAGACCTGAAGCAATCCCGTGAACGGGCCTTGGCCGCTTTCCGCAGCCTGCCCTCGCGCGAAGCGGTCGGAGGTTTACATGAGTGACTTCCTGCCCCGGTTCGCCCAGGCCTTTGCGACGCTGGACAAGCACAACCTGCACCTGCTCGACGGCCTGTACAGCAAGGACATCGCCTTTACCGACCCGCTGCATGAAGTGCATGGCTTACCGGCGATGCACCGCTACTTCGCCGAGCTGTACAGCAATGTCAGCCAGCTGCGTTTCGACTTTCACGGCTTCGACCAAGTGGCCGAAGGCGAAGGCTACTTGCGCTGGAAAATGAGTTTTTGCCACCCGCGGCTGAACCGCGGAAAAGTGATACGCGTGGAAGGCTGCTCACACCTGATGTGGCGCGACAAGGTGTACCGCCATCGTGACTATTTCGATGCCGGTGCCTTGCTCTATGAACACCTGCCAATACTCGGCCCTGCAGTCCGTTGGCTGAAAAGGAGAATGGGATGAGCCTGACACCGCCCCGCCGATATTGGCTGACCGGCGCCAGCAGTGGCATCGGTGCCTCGCTGGCCGTGGAGTTGCTCAACAGCGGCGCCCACGTAGCCCTCAGCTCGCGCACAAAAGGCCCGCTGGAAGCACTCGCCCAACGTTATCCAGGACAAGTGCTGGTGGTGGCCGGCGACCTGACCAACAGCCAGACCGTGCGCGAGATTGGCGAGCACATCAGCGTGGTTTGGGGCTCACTGGACACGGTGATCCTCAACGCCGGCACCTGTGAATACGTGGACGCCCGGCAGTTTGACGCCTCCATCGTCGAGCACGTGGTGCGCACCAACCTGCTGGCAAGCGCTTATTGCATTGAAGCCGCGCTGCCACTGTTACGCGCCGGGCAATCACCGCACCTGGTGGGCGTGGCCAGCGCCGTGACTTACCTGCCGATGCCACGTGCCGAAGCCTATGGCGCGTCCAAAGCCGGGCTGCGCTACCTGTTCGAATCCCTGCGCATCAGCCTGTCGTCCGAGAACATCGACGTCACGGTCATCAGCCCGGGTTTTGTCGACACGCCGCTGACCGAGCGCAACGATTTCCCGATGCCCTTGAGCTGGTCAGCCGACAAGGCCGCGAAACATATCTTTGCCAAGCTGGGCAAACGCCCGCTGGAAATCGCCTTTCCCGCGCTGTTTATCGCCACCCTGTGGCCGCTGTCGAAGCTGCCCAACCGCGTCCAACTGATCATCGGCAAACGCATGCTGCGCAGCCCTCCGCCGCAGAAGGACAGACTGTGAAGATCGCCATTATCGGCAGCGGCATCGCCGGGCTGACCAGCGCGTACCTGCTCAGCCGCCGCCATGACATCAGCCTGTTCGAAGCGGGCGAGCGGATCGGCGGGCATACCCACACGGTCAACGTCACCGTCGAGGGCAAAAGCTATGCGGTGGACACCGGCTTTATCGTGTTCAACGACTGGACCTACCCCAACTTCATCCGCCTGCTTGGGCAGATCGGTGTGAAGTTCAAGCCCACCGAGATGAGCTTTTCGGTGTGTGACCAGAATGCCGGGTTCGAGTACAACGGCAACAACCTCAACAGCCTGTTTGCGCAACGGCGCAATATTCTGTCGCCTGGGTTCTGGGGCATGTTGCGCGACATTTTGCGCTTCAACCGCCAAGCGCCGCTGGACCTGCAAGAGCAGCGGATCAGCGCGCAGATGACCCTCGGCGACTACCTCGAAGCCGGCGGTTACGGCCCGCGGTTTATCCGGCATTACATCGTGCCGATGGGCGCAGCGATCTGGTCGATGTCCCTGGCCGACATGCTGGGGTTTCCGCTGCAATTCTTTGTGCGTTTCTTCAAGAACCACGGCTTGCTGTCGATCAGCAACCGGCCACAGTGGTGCGTGATCGAAGGGGGCTCCAGCAGCTACATCGAGCCGCTGACACGCAGTTTTCGCGAGCAGATCCGCCTCAATTGCCCTGTGCATAAAGTAGAACGCACAGACGACGGCGTGGTTATCCACAGCCCTGCCGGCAGCGAAACATTTGATCGCGTGGTGTTCGCCTGTCACAGCGATCAGGCCCTGGCCATGCTGGCCGACCCGAGCCAGGCCGAACAAGAGATCCTCGGCGCATTGCCCTACGCCGACAATGATGTGGTGCTGCACACCGACACGCGCCTGTTGCCGGACCGCAAACTGGCCTGGGCCAGCTGGAATTACCGGCTGACCGGCACTGCGCAAACCCAGGCCGCCGTCACCTACGACATGAACATCCTGCAAGGTATCGACAGCGCCACCACCTTCTGCGTCAGCCTGAACCAGACGCCGATGATCAACCCGCTGAAAATCCTCGCGCGCTACACCTACGCCCACCCGCAATACAGCCTTGCCGCTGTGGACGCCCAAGGGCGTTGGGAAGAATTGCTCGGTGCGCGCAATACGTTTTATTGCGGCGCTTACTGGGCCAACGGTTTCCATGAAGATGGCGTGGTCAGCGCATTGCGCGTGGCCCAAGCCTTTGGAGAAACCCTGTGAACAGCGCCCTGTACAGCGGCTGGATCGCCCATCGCCGGTTTGCGCCCAAGGCCCATGCCTTTCGCTACCGCATCGGCCTGCTGTACCTGGATTTGAGCGAACAAGACGAAGTGCTCGGCTTGTCGCCGCTGGCCGGCACGAGCTGGCTGGCGCCCTTCGGCTTTCGCCAGCAGGATTACCTGCGTGAATTTACCCGCCACGGCATGAGCTTGAGCGATGCCGTGCGCCAGGAAGTCGGCAAGGCCTTGGGGCGTACACCCCAGGGCGTTATCTGCCTGCTGACCCAGGCCCGCAGTTGGGGCCTGGCTTTTAACCCGGTGAGTTTCTTCTACTGTTTCGAGGCCGATGGCCAACTGGCCGCGATCCTGTGTGAAGTGACCAACACCCCATGGCGCGAGCGCTATCACTACGTGCTGCCGGCCCAGGCCCTCGGCGCGGATGAGCATCAGCACTTCGCCGTGGCCAAGGCCTTCCATGTCTCGCCGTTTTTGCCGCGCGACCTGGAATACCGCATGAGCTTCAGCCCGCCCGCCGCCAAGCTCGGCGTGCACATGGCCGATTGGCAAGGCGAGTTGAAAGTCTTCGACGCCACCTTGAGCCTGCACAAAGAAGCGCTCAACCGCGCCAGCCTGCATCGCTACCTGTGGCGCTTTCCGTGGATGACCGCCAAAACCTGCCTCGCCATTTACTGGCAGGCCATGCGCCTATTGCTCAAACGAACACCGATTTTTCCCCATCAGGCCGCCGATGGCGCCTCTCGCACCGCAGTCGGGTATACCAAGGATCGCCGCCATGAAATCCCCTAGCTTATCGGTCAAAACCAACCGCCTGAACGTCAACGGCATGACCAGCGCGCTGCTGCGCAAGGCGGTGCTGCGTCAACTCAGCCAGCTGCGCCACGGCCAGTTGGTGGTGATCGAGGACGGCGAACGCCAAGTGTTCGGCGCACGCGAAGCGCACCTGCTGGGGGAAATCCAGATCCTCGACTCAGCGGTATGGGGCCTGGTGGCGGCCAACGGTTCGATAGGCGCCGGCGAGGCGTTTATCCACGGTTACTGGACCACGCCGGACCTGACTTCGGTGGTGCGCGTGATGGTGAGTAACCTGGAGGTGCTCGACGCCATGGAAGGCGGGCTGGCGCGCCTGGCACGGCCGTTCACCCAAGGCCTGCACTGGCTCAACCGCAATACACGCAAAGGCTCACAGAAAAACATCGCCGCCCACTACGACCTGGGCAACGACCTGTTCGAAGAATTCCTCGACCCGACCATGATGTATTCGGCCGCGCAATTTCTGACGCCCGACGACACCCTGGAACAGGCGCAACTGAACAAGCTGGAACGCATCTGCCAGAAGCTTGCGCTCAAACCCACTGACCATTTGCTGGAAATCGGCACCGGCTGGGGCAGCATGGCGTTGTACGCGGCGCAGCATTATGGCTGCAAAGTCACCACCACAACCTTGTCCAAAGAACAGTTTGCCTACACCGAAAAACGCATCGAGGCCTTGGGGCTCAAGGACCAGGTGACCCTGTTGTTGCAGGACTACCGCGACCTGACCGGCCAGTACGACAAGCTGGTGTCCATCGAGATGATCGAAGCGGTGGGCCATCGCTTCCTGCCGACCTACTTCAAGCAGTGCGCGCACTTGCTCAAGAGCGACGGGTTGATGTTGCTGCAAGCCATCACTATTCGTGAACAGCGCTTCGAGCAGGCCAAGAACAGCGTCGACTTCATCCAGCGCTATATTTTCCCCGGTGGCGCCCTGCCCTGTGTGCAGAACATGCTGCACATCGTCAGCCGCGACACCGACATGAACCTGCTGCACATGGAGGACTTCGGCCTGCACTACGCGAAAACCTTGCGCCTGTGGCATGAGAACTTTCGTCGCGCCCATGGCCGCCTCGCAGAGCTGGGCTACGATGAGTACTTCCTGCGCTTGTGGGAATTCTATTTGTGCTATTGCGAAGGCGGATTCATGGAACGAACAATTGGCACCGCGCAACTGCTGCTGGCCAAGCCGGCGGCCATCAACCCGCCGTTGCTCGGGCGTTTCAGTGCTTAAACCGCTGGCGAATGCCGTGCTGTTCCAGTGCGGCTGGTTTGCCTGCGTACTGGGCGGTGACAGCCGATGGCTGCTGGTAGCGGGCGCAGTGCTGGCCATCCACCTGCTGTGGATAAGTGCATGGTCTGCGGAGGGGCAAGTGATCCTCGCCGTGACCCTGCTGGGCACCGTCATCGACACCTCGCTGCGCACCTTTGGCGTCTTTCACTTCAGCTTTCCGGGGCCACTGATACCTTTCTGGCTGGTGCTGCTGTGGGCATTGCTGGCGACCACGCTGCGCCATTGCCTGGCCTGGAGCGCGCAGCCCTGGTGGCGCGCCAGCTTATTAGGTGCGATGGGCGGGCCGTTGTCTTATTACGCTGGCAGCCAATTGGCCGGTGTGAGTTTCGGGTACGGCACTGTGCCGACCATGATCGGCCTGGGCCTGCTTTGGGCGATCCTGTTCCCGGTGATGCACTGGATCGCACGGCAACTCGGGCACTGACGTCCGTCAGTGCAATCACACGCTGTTGATGCGCTTGCCTTACACTGCGCGCCTATGACTAACATCCCGCACACTCAAATCACCGAACCCGCCGTCACCTGCTCGACGTGCGCGGCCTGTTGCTGCCAGCTGGAAGTCATGCTGATCACCGACACGGGCGTGCCGGAGCGTTATATCGATACCGACGATTGGGGCGGCGAAGTGATGCTGCGCCTGGATGACGGCTGGTGCGCGGCGCTGGATCGGGACACGATGATGTGCACGATTTACGAGCGACGCCCGCTGATCTGTCGGGAATTCGAGATGGGCGCACCGGAGTGCTTGACCGAGCGCGAAGGGATTGCGACGGCTTACCGCTGAACCTGAGACCGATGAAAATCAAAATGTGGGAGCGGGCTTGCTCGCGAAGGCAGAGTGTCAGTCACCGAAGAGTTGACTGATACACCGCTTTCGCGAGCAAGCCCGCTCCCACATTTAATTTTGCGCCGGTCTGAAAAGTCGTCTCTAACGCATTACAACGCCAACGTGTAGTGCAACGAATAGCTCTCTACCCCGTCGTTATTGCTGCTGATACCCGCGTTGGAATAATGCGTGGCGCGGATGCCCACTTCATGCCCACCGGCAAAGCGCAAACCAAAGCCCAGGCGGTCTTCGAACTGAAAAGCCTGGCCGATGTTGTTGTCTTCGACCCGCGTACGTGAGAACACGGCCACGCCGATCCCCGCCTCGATATAGGGTTTGACCGACTGACCGGCAAACTCGTACACAAATACCGGCGAGAATGACAGGCTGCTCACACTGGCGCGCTTGTCGCCATCCCAATACGTGTAGGCGCCGCTCCAATAGCCCGTCAGTCGGCCGGTATCGCTCTGCCACCAGCTCTTATCCCAATCCGACGTCAGCCCAAGTCGATAGGTCATGGTCGACTCACTGGTGCTCCCCACACCCAATTCCAGGCCGGCAGCCTGCGCCGAAACCGAGTGCCCTACCACCACGGCCGCAATCGCAGCCAAACAGAACAAGCGCTTCATAAGAAACAGTCCTTTGAGAACGAAGTTGTATGGTTTTGTACAAGCTAACTCGTTATAGAAGCTGGCGAGGTGTCAGAAGTTCAGCTTCTAACGCCGACGTTTCACGAATTTTTCACGAACCAAAACTACGCACAACTCCAGGAGATTTCCATAGTGTCGGTAGGATATTTCTTAGGTGATCGACATCACCGCTGGTCCAGAACTGTGCAGCCTCAGGGTTTGCGCCAGCCAGGAGGTTGCGCTCACCCAGCAGCCGCTTGAGCTGACGCGCCACGGCGGCGCCGGTGTCGATCAGGATGATGCTTGGGGGAAGCATCTGCGCCAGGAGCGGCTTGAGGAAGGGGTAATGGGTGCAGCCGAGAATGATGGTGTCGCAACCGGCGCTGAGCAGCGGTTCGACATAACCCTGCAACATCTGGCGCAGGGCGGCACTCTTGAGGTCACCGGTTTCAATCAACTCCACCAGGCCTGGGCACGGTTGGGTAATGACCCGCACATCGGTGGCAAAGCGGTCGAGCAAGGCGGCAAATTTGGCGCTTTGCAGGGTGCCGGTGGTGGCGAGTACACCGACCACGCCACTGCGGGTGGCGGCAGCCGCCGGCTTGACCGCGGGCTCCATGCCCACCAGGGGCCAGTCGGGATAGTCCTGGCGCAAATCGGCCACGGCGGCGACGGTCGCAGTGTTGCAGGCAATCACAAAGGCTTTGGCACCCTGCTCGCGGAAAAACTTCGCGACGGTACGGGAGCGCTCGAGAATGAACGCCGGAGATTTCTCGCCATACGGGATATTCCCGCCGTCAGCCACGTACAGCAGCGACTCATGGGGCAGCAACTGCTGGATTTCATCCAGCACCGACAGGCCGCCGACGCCGGAATCGAACACACCAATTGGCGCATCCTTAACCATGTTGGGTCCCACACACGCTGCAACCCGGGTCGCGTTTGACGCGCAATTCGCGAAAACGCGTGGTCAGGGCATCAATCAGCAACAGCCGCCCCACCAACGGCTCACCGAAGCCGGCCAGCAATTTCAAGGCTTCCAGTGCTTGCAGGCTGCCGACCACGCCCACCAACGGGCCGACGACGCCGGCCTCGCTGCACGTCAGTTCAGTGTCGCTGCCGTGCCCATACAAACAGTGGTAGCAAGGGCTTTCGGCGCGGCGTGGATCAAACACCGACAGTTGCCCCTCCAGGCGAATCGCCGCGCCGCTGATCAATGGCTTGCCGGCAGCGACGCAGGCGGCGTTGACGGCTTCGCGGGTCGAGAAGTTGTCGCTGCAGTCGAGCACCACATCGACGCCCCCCACCGCCGCCGCCAGTGAATCGGCATCCAGCGCTGTGCGATGGGCGAGCAGTGTGACGTCCGGGTTGATCGCCGTGAGACGACGCATGGCCGAATCGACCTTGGTCTGCCCGACGCTGTCCGTGTCGTGGATGATCTGGCGTTGCAGGTTGGTCAGGTCGACGCTGTCGAAGTCGGCCAGGTGCAACTCGCCCACACCGGCGGCGGCCAGATACAACGCAACTGGCGCGCCCAACCCACCAAGGCCGACGATCAGCGCGCGGCCATTTTTCAGGCGCAACTGGCCTTCGATGTCGACATGCTGCAACAGAATCTGTCGGCTATAGCGCAACAGCTCCTGATCGCTCAGCACAGGCGGCGCCCCAGGGTGATGCGTTCGTGGCCGCCGAGGTCGATACGGCTGTGTACGTCTTCAAAGCCTTCGCCCAGTAACAAGTCACGCACGGCAGCGGCTTGATCATAGCCATGCTCAAGCAACAGCCAACCACCGGCGTTCAGGTGGGCCGGGGATTGGGCGATGATCAACCGCAAATCGTCCAGGCCGTCATGGCCGGCCACCAGGGCACTGGCGGGCTCAAAACGCACGTCACCGGCCACCAGATGGGGATCGTTATCGGCAATGTACGGCGGGTTGCTGATGATCAGATCGAAGGTTTGGCCTTGCAGGGCGCTGAACCAATGGCTGTTCAACACCGTGGCGTTCTTCAGGTGCAGGCGCTGGCGATTGCGCTCGGCCAGGGCCACGGCTTCCAGCACGCGGTCTACCGCCGTGACCTGCCAGGCCGGGCGTTCGCTGGCCAGGGCCAGGGCGATGGCGCCGCTGCCGGTGCCCAGGTCGAGAACCCTGGCAGGGTTGGCAGGCAACAGTTCCAGCGCGGCTTCCACCAGCAGCTCGGTTTCCGGACGCGGGATGAGCGTATGAGGCGCAACCTCCAGGTCCAGCTTCCAGAAGCCTTGTTGGCCGAGGATATACGCCACTGGCTCACCGCCACGACGACGTTGCAGGTAGTCGGCAAAGGTCAGCGCATCTTCGCTGCTGACGATCTTTTCCGGCCAGGTGTGCAGGTAGCTGCGCGACTTGCCCAGGGCAGCGGCCAGCAACAACTCCACATCCAGGCGCGCGGTGGGCGAGTCAGGCAGGTCGGCGGCGCGCAGAAGGCTGGCAATGATGGTCATTTATTCACCTATCGCCGCCAATTGATCGGCCTGGTATTCGGCGAGCAAGGGCTCGATCACCGCATCTACGCCACCGGCGAGAATCTCGTCGAGGGAGTAAAGGGTGAGGTTGACCCGGTGGTCGGTGACCCGGCCCTGGGCAAAGTTGTAGGTGCGGATGCGCTCGGAGCGGTCGCCCGAACCCACCAGCGACTTACGCTCGCTGGCAATCGCGTTGGCGGCGGCGCTGGTCTGCTGGTCGTTGAGCTTGGCCGACAGCCAGGACATGGCCCGCGCACGGTTCTTGTGCTGGGAACGTTCTTCCTGGCACTCCACCACGATGCCCGACGGCAAGTGAGTGATACGGATCGCCGAGTCGGTCTTGTTGACGTGCTGACCACCGGCGCCCGAAGAGCGGTACGTGTCGACGCGCAAGTCCGCCGGGTTGATCTCGATGGCTTCCTGCTCGTCCGGCTCGGGCAACACGGCCACGGTGCACGCCGAGGTGTGGATACGGCCCTGGGATTCGGTCGCCGGAACCCGCTGCACGCGGTGCGCGCCGGATTCGAATTTCAGCTTGCCGTAGACATTGTCGCCTTCAACCCGGGCGATCACTTCTTTATAGCCGCCGTGTTCGCCTTCGTTCTCGGACAGAATCTCGACGCGCCAGCCACGGCGCTCGGCATAGCGCGAGTACATACGGAACAGGTCGCCGGAGAAAATCGCCGCCTCGTCGCCACCGGTGCCGGCGCGGATTTCGAGGAACACGTTGCGCCCGTCGTTGGGGTCTTTGGGCAGCAACATGCGCTGCAGGTCGCCTTCCAGCTCGGCCAGTTTGTCCTTGGCTTCACGGACTTCTTCCACGGCCATTTCGCGCATGTCCGGGTCGCTGTCCTTGAGCAGCGCCTGGGCGCCTTCGAGGTCGGCCTGCACCTTCGTCAGGTTTTTGTAGGTAGCCACAATCGGCTCAACTTCGGCGTATTCCTTGGAATAGGCGCGGAACTTGGTCTGATCGGAGATGACCTCGCCATCGCCGAGCAAGGCGGTCAGTTCTTCGAAACGGTCCTGGAGCACGTCCAGTTTATTGAGCAGTGACGCTTTCATTGCGGTTTTTTATCCGAAGAGCTATCTGACGCGCCCTCACCGAGGGCAAAGAGTTCCTGGGCCATGGCCAGCGCATCAAGGCGGCCTTCGGCAGTAAGCTTTTTCAACTGAACGCTGGGGGCGTGGAGCAACTTGTTGGTCAAGCCACGGGCCAGTTGCATCAACACCTCTTCGGCGCTGCTGCCGTTGGCCAGCAAACGCTGGGCCTTGACCAACTCCTCATCGCGCAGGCGTTCACCTTGCTGACGATAAGCCTTGAGCACGTCCACTGCCGCCAGCTCACGCAGGCGCACCATGAAGTCTTCGGCGCCGGTACTGACCATTTCCTCCGCAGCCTGGGCAGCACCCTGGCGACTCTTGAGGTTTTCGGCGACCACTTCGTGCAAATCGTCGACGCTATAGAGGTAAACGTCGTCCAACTCGCCGACTTCTGGCTCGATATCCCGGGGAACGGCAATATCCACCATGAAAATCGGCTTGTGCTTGCGCAGCTTCAATGCGCTCTCGACCGCACCTTTGCCAAGGATCGGCAACTGGCTGGCGGTGGAGCTGATGACGATATCGCTGCGCACCAGTTCGGCCGGGATCTCCGAGAGCAGCACGGCATGCGCACCGAACTGTTCGGCGAGAATGCTCGCGCGCTCCAGGGTGCGGTTGGCGACCACAATACGCTTCACGCCCAAGTCGTGCAGGTGGCGGGCGACCAAAGTGATGGTTTCACCGGCGCCGATCAGCAGGGCCTGGCTGCGCTGCAAGTCGCTGAAAATCTGTTTGGCCAGGCTGACAGCGGCAAACGCTACGGACACCGGGTTTTCACCGATGGCGGTGTCGGTGCGCACTTGCTTGGCCGAATTGAACGTGGCCTGGAACAGGCGACCCAGCAGCGGGCCCACGGTTCCGGCCTCGCGGGCCACGGCGTAGGCGGATTTCATCTGGCCGAGGATCTGCGGCTCGCCCAACACCAGCGAGTCGAGCCCTGAGGCAACGCGCATCATGTGACGAACTGCCGCATCCTCTTCGTGCACATACGCGCTGGCGCGCAGGTCCTCGAGATCCAAATGGTGATAATCGGCCAGCCAGCGCAGCACCACATCCGCTGAAAGATGTTCCTGCTCTATATAAAGCTCACTGCGATTGCAGGTCGAAAGGATCGCAGCTTCGCGGCTGTCGGTGAGCCGGCAGAGCTGCTGCAAGGCCTCAACCAACTGCTCGGGCGTAAACGCCACGCGCTCGCGCACGTCTACGGAAGCAGTCTTGTGGTTAATACCGAGTGCAAGGAAGGCCATTCAATATCGCTGATGATGTCGGGAAGCCGACAATTGTCCTACTTCGAATGATTCAGAACAACCACCGTAGGCTATTGTCCTAATGCCTTGTGTCTATAAAGGCACCCACTGAGACTCGGTTATGTTTGGCCGAAGGCTTGTGTCATGATGATCCGACCGCAGGTTAGTCGTCCTCTTCCTATATGAATAGATCTTCCGCGTTGCTCCTTGCTTTTGTCTTCCTCAGCGGCTGCCAGGCCTTGGCCCCCGTGTCGCCGGACGGTACGCCGCCGGTGGAAGACAGCACCCCCGCCCCTGAAAAGCCCAAGGTTTATTCCTCGTTCAATGAAGAAACGATCTACAGCCTGCTGACGGCGGAACTCGCCGGCCAGCGCAATCGTTTCGATATTGCCCTGGATAACTACGTGACCCAGGCCATCAATACCCAGGACCCAGGCATTTCGGAGCGTGCATTTCGCATCGCCGAATACCTGGGCGCTGACCAGGCCGCGCTGGACACATCGCTGATCTGGGCGAAAAACGCACCGGACGATCTGGAAGCGCAGCGCGCAGCCGCCGTTCAACTGGCGCGCGCCGGGCGTTATGACGACTCCATGGTCTATATGGAGAAAGTCCTGCAGGGCAAGGGCGACACGCATTTCGACTTCCTCGCGCTGTCGGCTGCCGACACCGACCAGGACACTCGCAATGGCCTGATGAAGAGTTTCGACCGCCTGCTGCAAAAACATCCGAAGAACAGCCAGTTGATTTTCGGCAAGGCGCTGCTGTTGCAACAGGATGACGAAGCCGACGCCGCGCTGAAGCTGCTGGAGCAGAACCCGCCCGAAGACGGCGAGATCGCCCCGATTTTGCTGCGCGCACGCCTGCTGCAGAACCTCAATCGCGGCAAGGAAGCGATTCCACTGCTGGAAAAAAGCATCAAAAAGTACCCGGACGACAAGCGCCTGCGCCTGACATATGCGCGCACGCTGGTTGAGCAGGACCGCATGGAGGACGCCAAAGTGCAGTTCGCCAACCTGGTCCAGCAATACCCGGACGACGATGAATTGCGCTACTCGCTGGCACTGGTATGCCTGGAAGCCAAGGCCTGGGACGAGGCCAAGGGTTACCTTGAGGAGCTGATCCAGCGCGAAAGCCATGTGGACTCCGCGCATCTTAATCTCGGCCGTATCGCTGAAGAGCGCAACGACCCACAGGCGGCCCTGCTCGAATACGCCCAGGTCGGCCCTGGCAATGACTACCTGCCGGCCCAACTGCGCCAGGCCGACATTCTGATGAGCAACGGTCGCACCGACGAGGCGGAAAAACGCCTGGCGGCAGCACGCGACGCCGAACCTGACTACGCCATCCAGTTGTACCTGATTCAGGCCGAAACCCTGTCAGCCAACAAACAGGGCGAACGCGCCTGGAAGTTGCTGCAACAAGCGTTGCTGCAATACCCGGACGACTTGAACCTGCTGTACACCCGTGCCATGCAGGCGGAAAAACGCAATGACCTGGCGCAAATGGAGAAAGACCTGCGCCTGATCATCAAGCGCGACCCGGACAACGCCATGGCGCTGAACGCCTTGGGTTACACCCTGTCTGACCGTACTACGCGATACGCCGAAGCCAAGGCGCTGATCGAGCACGCCCACAAGCTCAACCCGGAAGACCCGGCCGTGCTCGACAGCCTGGGCTGGGTCAATTACCGACTGGGCAACCTGGACGAGGCCGAGCGTTTGTTACGCCAGGCACTCGAGCGCTTCCCCGATCAGGAAGTCGCCGCTCACCTGGGCGAAGTGCTCTGGGCCAATGGCAAACAACGCGAAGCGCGACAAATCTGGGAAAAATTCCTCAAGGAACAACCCGAAAGCCCCATCCTGCGCGGCACCATCAAGCGCCTGACCGGATCTGAGACCCTTTAAATTTATGTTTTTGCGCCACGTCATTGTTTTCAGTTTGATCGCCTTGCTCGCCGGTTGCGCGGGCATTGGCAGCCGTGAATCCGTTGAAGGCCAGGGCAACCAGGCGCAATGGAAACAGCACAAAGAGCAGCTCAGCAGCATCGACGGCTGGCAGATCGACGGCAAGGTCGGCGTTCGCGCGCCGAAAGATTCCGGCAGCGGCACGTTGTTCTGGCTGCAGCGCCAGGACTATTACGACATTCGCCTGTCAGGGCCACTTGGCCGTGGCGCGGCGCGCCTGACCGGCCGACCGGGGCAAGTGAGCCTTGAAGTGGCGAACCAGGGTCGCTATGAAGCAACGACGCCGGAAGCCTTGCTGGAAGAACAGATGGGCTGGAAATTGCCGGTGTCCCACCTGGTCTGGTGGGTGCGCGGCTTGCCCGCGCCGGATAGCAAGAGCCGCCTTAGCCTCAACGGCGACAGTCGCCTGGCCACTCTGGAGCAGGATGGCTGGCAGGTTGAGTACCTCAGCTACGTGCAACAGGGCGCTTACTGGCTGCCCGAACGCATCAAACTGCATGGCACCGACCTTGACGTCACGTTGGTGATCAAGGAATGGCAACCGCGCAAGCTGGGGCAATAACGTGACCGTCGCCACATTGACCCTGCCCTCCCCAGCCAAACTCAATTTGATGCTGCACATTCTGGGGCGCCGTGAAGACGGCTACCACGAGTTGCAGACGCTGTTTCAATTTCTCGACTACGGCGATGAGCTGACCTTCGCCGTACGCGACGATGGCGTGATCCAGCTGCATACCGAATTTGAAGGCGTGCCCCACGACAGCAATCTGATCGTGAGAGCCGCGAAAAAAATCCAAGAGCAATCCGGCTGCCCGCTCGGCATCGACATCTGGATCGATAAAATTTTGCCTATGGGCGGTGGCATCGGTGGCGGCAGCTCAAATGCCGCGACCACGCTGCTCGGCCTGAATCACTTGTGGCAACTGGGTTGGGGCCTCGATCGCCTGGCCACGCTGGGCCTGACACTGGGCGCCGACGTCCCGGTTTTCGTGCATGGGCACGCGGCTTTTGCCGAGGGCGTGGGCGAGAAACTCACCCCGGAATACCCCGAAGAGCCGTGGTATGTCGTGCTTGTTCCGCAAGTATCTGTAAGTACAGCAGAAATTTTTTCAGATCCACTGTTGACACGTAACTCTCCTCCCATTAAAGTGCGCCCCGTTCCCAAGGGAAACAGTCGAAATGACTGCTTACCGGTTGTAGCAAGGCGTTATCCAGATGTACGTAACGCTTTGAATTTGTTAGGTAAATTTACCGAAGCAAAATTAACCGGAACTGGAAGTTGTGTGTTTGGGGGCTTCCCAAACAAAGCTGAAGCTGATAAAGTCTCGGCCCTTCTTACAGAGACCCTTACAGGGTTTGTAGCAAAGGGAAGCAACGTTTCGATGTTGCATCGCAAGCTGCAAAGTCTGCTCTAAAGGAACCGAGTACTGGGTACTCGTTGCAACAAATACAGGGGCGTCGCCAAGCGGTAAGGCAGCAGGTTTTGATCCTGCCATGCGTTGGTTCGAATCCAGCCGCCCCTGCCATTTTCTAATACTCATCCAGGTTACCCTCAGCCTCTAGGTACTGCGCGTGTCCAAGATGATGGTCTTTACGGGGAACGCTAACCCCGATCTGGCTCGACGTGTCGTACGTCAGCTGCATATCCCTCTCGGTGACATCTCTGTCGGTAAGTTCTCCGACGGCGAAATTACAGCCGAGATCAATGAAAACGTCCGCGGTAAAGACGTCTTCATTATTCAGCCGACTTGCGCTCCGACCAACGATAACCTGATGGAACTCGTCGTGATGGCTGATGCCTTCCGCCGCTCCTCAGCGACTCGAATCACAGCTGTAATCCCTTACTTTGGTTATGCCCGTCAGGATCGCCGTCCGCGTTCCGCACGTGTGGCTATCAGCGCGAAAGTCGTCGCTGACATGCTGACCGTGGTAGGCATCGACCGTGTTCTCACGGTTGACCTGCACGCTGACCAAATCCAGGGGTTCTTCGATATTCCGGTAGATAACATCTACGGCTCCCCAGTATTGGTGGATGACATCGAAGATCAGCGCTTTGAAAACCTGATGATCGTGTCCCCGGACATTGGTGGCGTCGTGCGTGCACGGGCTGTTGCCAAATCCTTGGGCGTGGATCTCGGGATCATCGACAAACGCCGTGAAAAAGCTAATCACTCCGAAGTGATGCATATCATCGGTGATGTCGAAGGGCGTACCTGTATTCTGGTTGATGACATGGTCGACACCGCCGGCACTCTGTGCCACGCGGCCAAAGCCTTGAAAGAGCACGGTGCTGCAAAAGTCTTCGCCTACTGCACACACCCTGTGCTGTCGGGCCGAGCGATCGAGAACATCGAGAACTCCATGCTGGACGAACTGGTGGTGACTAACACCATCCCGTTGTCCGCAGCAGCTCAAGCCTGTTCGCGTATCCGTCAATTGGATATCGCACCGGTAGTTGCCGAAGCGGTTCGCCGCATCAGCAACGAAGAATCGATCAGCGCGATGTTCCGTTAAGGGTCAGCCCTTACGAAACATCCACTGACGAAAAGCGCCCCGCCCCAGCATTCTGTTGGGGCGGGGCTTTTTTGCCCATATCGCCTTTAGCGCTGGTCGCAAACGCTGGGGCGAATGTGGTTATTTTGGAGATACAACATGAACGATTTTACTTTGAATGCTGAACTGCGTTCCGACCTGGGGAAAGGTGCGAGCCGCCGCCTGCGTCGTCTCGCAAGCCTGGTTCCAGCTGTAGTTTACGGTGGCGAAAAAGCCCCTGAATCCATCAGCATGCTGGCTAAAGAAGTTGCCAAACTGCTCGAAAACGATGCGGCCTACAGCCACATCATCGAGCTGAACGTTGGTGGCAAGAAGCAGAACGTCATCATCAAGGCACTGCAACGTCACCCAGCTAAAGGCCACGTGCTGCACGCTGACTTCGTACGCGTAGTAGCCGGTCAGAAACTGACCGCTATCGTGCCTGTACACTTTGTTGGTGAAGAAGCCCCGGTCAAGAAAGGCGGCGAAGTTTCGCACGTTGTTGCCGAGATCGAAGTGACCTGCCTGCCGAAAGACCTGCCTGAGTTCATCGAAGTCGACCTGTCGGCTCTGGAAATCGGCGACATCGTTCACCTGTCCGACCTCAAAGCCCCTAAAGGCGTTGAGTTTGTTGCACTGGCTCACGGTGATGACAAAGCTGTTGCAAACGTTCACGCTCCACGCGTTGCACCAGAAGCTGAAGAAGGCGCTGCAGAGTAATTCACTCTGTATTGCCGGAGCTTGAGGAAACATCGCGGACCGGAACGTAGCGAGAAAGCGGGCGACAACGCGAAGTTTATCTCTGGATAAGTTAGCTCCTGCCGTCCACTTTCGCCGCACTTAGGTCTGGCGATGTTATCCACAACTCCAAAGGAAGGGCCCCTGTCGTGACTGCCATTAAACTGATCGTTGGCCTGGGAAATCCAGGCGCCGAATACGAACAGACCCGGCATAACGCGGGGGCCCTTTTTGTTGAGCGTATCGCCCACGCCCAAGGTGTGAGCCTTACGGCTGATCGCAAATATTTTGGCCTGACCGGGCGCTTCTCGCACCAGGGTCAGGATGTTCGTCTGCTGATTCCCACCACCTACATGAACCGCAGCGGCCAGGCTGTCGCGGCGCTTGCGGGCTTCTTCCGGATAAAACCCGAAGAAATCCTGGTGGCCCATGACGAACTGGACTTGCCACCCGGCGTTGCCAAACTCAAGTTGGGCGGCGGGCATGGCGGCCACAATGGCCTGCGCGACATCATTGCGCAGTTGGGCAATCAGAATAATTTTTACCGTCTGCGGCTCGGCATTGGCCACCCAGGCGTTGCCAGTATGGTTTCAAATTTCGTCCTGGGTCGTGCGCCACGCGCCGAACAGGAAAAACTCGATGCCAGCATCGACTTTGCCCTCGGCGTGCTGCCGGATATCTTCGCCGGTGAATGGAACCGTGCGATGAAAAACCTGCACAGCCAGAAGGCCTGACTCTTACCGAGGGGAAACACCATGGGATTCAATTGCGGCATCGTCGGCCTGCCCAACGTCGGCAAATCCACCCTGTTCAACGCCTTGACCAAGTCCGGTATTGCGGCGGAGAACTTCCCCTTCTGCACCATCGAACCCAACAGCGGCATCGTGGCCATGCCGGACCCGCGCCTGCAAGCGCTGGCGGCCATCGTCAATCCCAAGCGCATCCTGCCGACCACCATGGAATTCGTCGACATCGCGGGCCTGGTGGCCGGCGCGTCGAAAGGTGAGGGTCTGGGCAACAAGTTCCTGGCCAACATCCGGGAAACCGATGCCATCGCCCACGTGGTCCGCTGCTTTGAAGACGAGAACGTGATTCACGTCTCCAACAGTGTCGACCCGAAACGCGACATCGAGATCATCGACCTGGAACTGATCTTCGCCGACCTCGACAGCTGCGAAAAGCAACTGCAGAAAGTCGCGCGTAACGCCAAGGGCGGCGACAAGGACGCAGTGGTCCAGAAAGGCCTGCTGGAGCAACTGATCGCTCACTTCACCTTGGGCAAACCAGCGCGCAGCCTGATGAAGAGCATGAATGCCGACGAAAAAGCGGTGATCAAAGGCTTCCATCTGCTGACCACCAAGCCGGTGATGTACATCGCCAACGTTGCTGAAGACGGCTTCGAGAACAACCCGCTGCTCGACGTGGTCAAGGCTATTGCCGACGAAGAAGGCGCCATCGTTGTTCCGGTGTGCAACAAGATCGAAGCAGAAATTGCCGAGCTGGATGACGGCGAAGAGAAAGACATGTTCCTCGAGGCCCTCGGCCTGGAAGAACCTGGCTTGAACCGTGTAATCCGTGCGGGCTACGAAATGCTGCACCTGCAGACTTACTTCACTGCCGGTGTCGAAGAAGTCCGCGCGTGGACCGTCAAAGTCGGTGCCACTGCACCACAGGCCGCTGGCGTGATCCACACCGACTTCGAAAAAGGCTTCATCCGCGCCGAAGTCATCGCCTATAACGACTTCATCCAGTACAAGGGTGAAGCCGGTACCAAGGAAGCCGGTAAATGGCGCCTGGAAGGCAAGGAATACATCGTCAAGGATGGCGACGTGATGCACTTCCGTTTCAACGTGTAAGCGTTACCTGCGGCGTTCGTCGCAAACAAAAAGCCGATGCACTGCATCGGCTTTTTTGTGGCTGCTGTTTGGCACCGCCGTAACGTGATATAGGCCTTCACGTCTTTAACCCAGCAAAACAACCTCATCTAATCTACCGAACTTTAAGTTTAATCCTACGAATAAACCTGGCACTTTCCGACTCCGACACTTGAACTAACCTTTTTGCAGTGTCCGCCTCAAAACCTCAATACAACCCGAGACGTTTTCCTACTTAAAGAACAGTGACACCCCGGATAAATTACGGTTTACTGCGCCCCCCGTTGAATACCGCTCTACTCATAGTGAAGTGATAGCAAAATGTCGGCCGCCTACCAAAAGGAAAGTGAACTAGACGCCCCATTCATTGAGGACGTAGATATTGAAAGCACACTCAATACGACTGCCGCACTCAATGTTGACATCTTGTTACTGGGGGAAACCGGTACCGGTAAAGATACCTTGGCGCAACGGATACATCGCCTGTCCGGCCGACGCGGCAACTTCGTTGCCGTCAACTGCGCCGCCATCCCGGAAAGCCTCGCGGAGAGCCAGCTCTTCGGTGTCAACAGCGGCGCCTATACCGGTGCAGTGCAGTCACGGGCCGGTTTTATCGAGACCGCACACCTGGGCACGCTGTACCTGGATGAAATCGACAGCATGCCGCTCTCGCTGCAAGCCAAACTGCTGCGTGTGCTGGAAGCCCGCGGTGTGGAGCGCCTGGGGTCAACCCGCTTCATCCCTGTGAACATGCGCGTCATCGCCTCCGCCCAGCAGTCACTGCATGAGATGGTCGAACAAGGCACATTCAGGCGTGACCTGTACTTCCGCCTGAATGTCGTCAACATCAAGCTCTCCCCCCTGCGAGAACGGCACGAGCGGATTGTGCCCTTGTTCCTCGACATGGTTCGACAGGAGGCCGATAACTTCAACTACGCCGCCCCTCTCGCCTCCAATGAATTGCTTCAACAACTGCTATGTCACACCTGGCTGGGCAACGTGCGCGAACTGCGCTCTACGGCCAAACGCTTTGTACTGGGGCTGCCACCGCTCACAGTGCCGGCGGTGGAAGCCCAGGAAACACCACTGAACTTGAAAGACCGCTTACAACAAATAGAGAAAATACTGATTGAAGAGTCGCTGCGCCGTCATGCGCATAACGTAGAGGAGGTGGCGGTTGAACTGCGCATCGCCAAACGCACGCTCTACTACAGGATGAAACAATTGGATATATCACTGAATTGATGTCAGTCGCTGCCACAGCAAAGAAATACAACTTTAAATATCCACAGATGAAATATTTGGAACGCTTTTGTTGGTAGGGGCCACACAGTTAAAGTGCCAAGAGTTCTCAGTGTCTGCATTCTGCGCAGAGAAAAGCTTGGCTGAACATTAATCTCTCATACACCAACAACGGAGTCATCAACATGGATATCAGCAGTATTTCCTCACTTCTCCAGTCTCTCAGCGGCTCGCTTATCGGCGGTAACGGGAAGAACGAGGACTTGGAAGAGCAGCGCGACCAAATGCAACGTAAATCCTTCGAGCGAAGCAACAAGGTTTACGAAACGAACGAGGCCAAAAAGAACGCTGAAGCAGTGCGATAACTCGCTAACCTCTCCTGCCTGTCGGCAGGAGAGGCTTCTTCCATCACTCGTGAAGGCCCTCTATGCGTGTAGAACGTAACCTCATGTCGGGTAACAACGGCGCCCTGAACCCCTCCAACACTCAAGAGTCGACACTCCCCCGGGAAGACGTGAGTTTTTTCAGCTCACAGCTGGAAGGTTCGGCACGCCCCGTCACCGCTTCATCAGCCTCCCCGTCCTCGAACCTACTGATCGACGCATCCAATCAACTGGTCAAGTCGACCACCGGCTTGACCAAGGGCCTGCGTGCCTACAGTACCGGTAACAAGGAAAAGGACAGCGCCAACTATGCCGGCAACCTTTCAGACACCCTGCTGCTCACCCAGGTGCTGACCAAGAGCGTCGGTAAAACCGCCCAATTCCTCGAAAAAATCAGCAACCTGCAGTAGGTAAAAATGATCCGTCTCCTGACCCCGGGCTTCATGTTATCGCTGGTACTCATGCTGAGCGGCTGCGGTGAAAGTGTTGAATTGCACCGTCAACTGTCCGAACAGGAAGCCAATGAGGTCATTGCGGAACTGGCGGACAAACACATACGCGCACAAAAAATCCCGGCCAAAGAGGGGGTGACTGTTCGTGTCAGCGCCTCGGACATCAGCCGAGCGGTTCGTACGCTGGAAGCCGCCGGGCTGCCCAAGGTTGCACGTGTCACGATGGGGCAAACTTTTCGCAAGGAGGGCGTCATTTCCACCCCTCTGGAGGAACGCGCTCGTTACATCTATGCCTTGTCCCAGGAGCTCGAAGCCACCCTGTCGAACATCGACGGCGTTATCGTCGCACGCGTTCACGTCGTGCTGCCCGAACGTGTCGCGCCAGGGGAACCGGTACAGCCCGCCTCCGCATCGGTGTTTATCAAGCATGATCCAAGGCTTGAGCCCGACAATATTCGCGCCCGTGTACGCCGTATGGTCGCCAGCAGCATCCCCGGCATGTCGACTGCGGTGGATAACTCACAAAAACTGACAGTGGTTTTTGTGCCGTCCACAGCCTATACGGAGCAACAACGACTGGGCTATTTCGGGCCTTTCCTTCTCCCGGAAAGCGACGTCGCGTTCTTGCGCGCCTGCGTAGCGTTTTTAGTGGTCGGTAGCGTGCTGGCGGTGGCCGGCGGAATGTTCTGGCGTAACCGAAAGCGCGCGCAAGCGACACCCAATGGGGCAACGTTGCCCGATGAGTGAACAACGGGCCTGGGCCCAATGGTGGGCCCTTCCCTGGGAGGCCTCGCACGCAGATTGGCGTGTACTTGACCAGGAAAGCGTGGACGCACTTTGTCGTGCCCAGCACACGCGGATCAGCAAGCTCCTGGGCATCGAGCCCTGCCTGCCGCCGCCGCCTCACACCACCGTACTTCGGCTGGCCCTCGCCTCAACCGAACAACTCAACCAGATGCTGGCTCTGCTGGGCAACACCTGTCATCGCCCTCTCGACGGAACGGTAAGCGACATCCATCACCTGTGGTGCCTGCGTCTCTCCAAAGCGTTAAGCCCTGAAGCGTTGTTGCAGCCCGAGGACGATCCACTGCAGCTCCTGCGTGCCTGGGTCCCGCCTGCCATCTGGCAACGGCTTCGCTTACGTTTTTCACGCCCACGGGTGCAGCAAATGGAAGCAACATCTCACTCACTCGAAGACGCACACAGCCGGCTCGACACGCTCTGGCAAGCCATCGTCTGGCGGGTGACGACCACGCGCGACGAAGACTTCCTAAACTGAAAGAGCTGCCCCACGATGCTATGCCGACGTAAAATTGACTTATACGACAGCTCTGCCGGCCAGGCACCTGTCTTGATTACCCAGGAAATGCTCAGGGAAAGCGCTCAAGCCAGCCAAATGCTCGAGCGTGCCAAAGCCCAGGCAGATGAGGTGTTGAGCCAGGCAGCAGAACAGCGCGACGCCCTGCTTGAGCAAGCGCACCAGGCGTTCTGGCAACGGGCCAACGCCCAGCTCGAAGAGTGGGAACACCAACGCCAGGTCCTGTGCGACAACCTGGAGCGATACGCCACGTCGATCGCCGACCAGGCGCTGTGTTGCCTGCTGGACGACATTCCTCCCGCGCAACGCCTCAGCGCCCTGATCAAACGATTGATGGCCACACAGCTTCCTAACGTCACCGCAACCCTCCTGTGTCACCCGCAGGAAGTGGAGAGTCTGAAGCAATCGCTCGCCATGCTGGACATCACCCACTGGGTACTTCGCGCGGATGACCGGGTTAGGCCGCAGACACTGGTACTGGAAACAGACGAAGGCGACTTTCGTATCGATTGGGCCTCGATGCGCAAGATATTGCTGGTCACCGAAGCCGCATTTTCAAGTGAGCGTCCTGGGTGAAACGTGGCAATCCTTAGGGTTAAAAAACGTTAATCCGCATGGAACTGGTGGCGATCTGCACGCCACATAGTTCATACACATCACGAGTAAATGTTTATGGAACTCTACGCAAACCTGAAGAGCCAACTGTTGCGACGAAGCGACCTTGAAAAAAATCGGGCGGAAACGGCGATGGCGGATCCGGACATAGACGACGCCGATGTCGACCTTTTCGAACTAGGCCTGCAGCAACGTAACGCCAAGTGGGCTTTTCACGAACAGATCCGTGCCAAACACATGCTGCTCAAAACTGCGCTCGACGGCGTGCAGTAAGTTGAACGCCCTGATCATCCACTGGGCGCGGGGTCGTGAAGACTCACTCACCCTGTTTGAAGACGGCCACGCAATTACCCTGCAACGCCTGTCGGGCACACTGCGATTAGGTGTCCAACTGACGCTGCACAGGCCCGATAACGCGCAACTGGAAACCTGGATGCGGCCAGGTGAACCCAGCCTGAACCACTTCCAGGGCGCCCTGGCGCAAGCGCCGGACAGTGGCGCGCTGTGGCTGGTCCAGTGCCTGCCCCTACCGGATGATCTGGATGACAAGCACGTCTTGAGCGGCGTCGAAAACCTTCTCAACCAACGTGACGCCTGGCGCGCGATGATCGCGCGCCAACTTCGGCCGGCACTCCCGCGCCCCTCTTTGTCGCTACGCTCGCTGGCGCATTAATCAGAGAACCCTCCATGTACAACAAGCCCCACAAACGCATTGGTTTGTGCGCCGACTCGTCTGCGTGCGCGACCAAAAGTAGTCACTGGCGCAGCCTGATGCTGCTGCCCTGGTTGCTGGCGCCGTTGGAAAGCACCCTGGCCGCCATTCCGCCCGAATGGAAAAACACGGCCTACGCCTATGAGGCGCAGCACAAGCCCCTGCGGGAAGTGCTGGAAGATTTCGCGCAAACCTTTGGCATTCAGCTACAGGTCGAAGGCCTGCTGGAAGGCATCGTCAATGGCAAGATACGCGCCAACACTCCCCAGTCATTGCTCGACAGGCTGGGCGTTGAGCACCGCTTCCAGTGGTACATGTACAACAACACCCTGTACATCAGCACGCTGGACCAGCAAGAGTCGGCGCGACTGGAAGTTTCCTCCGAGACCCTCTCCGATCTCAAGCAAGCCCTGACCGATATCGGCCTGCTCGATAGCCGCTTCGGCTGGGGCGAGCTGCCAGAAGACGGCGTGGTGCTGGTCTCGGGCCCCAAGCGCTATATCGAGCAGATCAAACAATTCAGCAGCCAGCGCCGCACACCGGATGAAAAACAGAGCGTACTGAGTTATCCGCTGAAGTTCGCCAACGCGACCGACCGCGTGGTGGATTATCGCGGTGAAAAACTGACCATCCCGGGCATCGCCACCATGCTGCGCGGGTTGCTGGAACCGCGCACGCCCTCCGCACTCTCAAGCGCGAGCCAGCCCCCCGGCGCCCAGTCGCAAAACGCCATGGTGACGCCGAACGTCCCCCGGCTGAGTAACCCGCTATTGGAGCAAATGCTCGGCACGTCAGCGAACAGCGGGGAGTTGGCGACCGGCGCATCGCTCACCCCGCGCGCCTCACGGGCAACCAGTCGCATCCGTGTCGAGGCCGACGTGCGTAACAACGCGGTACTGATTTACGACCTGCCGGAGCGCCAGGCGATGTACCGCGAGTTGATCACCCAACTCGACGTCGCGCGCAAACTGGTGGAGATCGACGCAATCATCCTTGATATCGAGCGCACGCAACTGAACGAATTCGGGGTCACCTGGGGCTTTCAAAACAGCCGTTTCCGTGGCGGCGCCAGCGTAGCGCCCGGCACCACCTCACAGTTGGCCATTGCCAACCGTGACAGTTTCATCGCAGCCGTACGCGCCTTGGAGGTCCGAGGCCTGGCAACCCTGGTCTCCAACCCCTCGGTACTCACCCTGGAAAACCAGCCGGCGGTCATCGACTTCAACCGCACGCGATTCCTGGAGGCGGGTACAGAGAACGCAACCATTTTGCCGGTCACCGTCGGTACCAGTTTTCAGGTAGTACCCCGGGTCATCACCAGCCGCGGCAGCCATCAGATCCACTTGGTGGTGGATATTGAAGACGGCAATTTCGATGAGTCCAACCCCTCGATCAAAGACCTCGATGTACGCCGAGGCAAGGTCAGCACCCAAGCGGTGATGGCGGAAAAACGCTCGTTGGTGGTCGGTGGGTTCCACGTCACGAACAACACAGACAAGCGCAGCAAGGTGCCACTGCTGGGAGATATCCCGTTGCTGGGCAAGGCGTTGTTCTCCTCGACTGAGCGCCTGAATAATCGTCGCGAACGCCTGTTCATCCTGACCCCACGGGTCATCGGCGATCAGGCCGACCCTTCACGCTACTTGCCCCAAGAGGACCAGGCTGAATTGCAAGCCGCCCTCAAACCCTTGGCCCGCCGCCTTTCTCCCCACCAGCCAGAGATCAAGCGCAGCGAGATCACCGGTACCCTGGCGCGTCTCGTCAGCGGGCAAGTGCCTGATGGCTTCAAGGCCGGGCCGATGCCCCTGGGTTTGAACACCTTGTGCACCACTCGCGATGTGTTGGCACTCAACACTGAACGCAGCCAATGGTACGCCGGCCCACAATTCAACGTGGCGGTGGTGGTGCTGCGCAACCAGATCAAACGCAATGTGCGTATCGATGAAAATGAATGCAGCAACTCGCAGACCCTGGCGGTCAGTGTCTGGCCGCGCGCCTGGCTCAAACCGGGTGAGGAAGCCGAAGTGTTCATCGCCATGCGTCCCGTCGTGAAGGATGAACACATTGGCGTGACCCGCCCTTCCCTCCTCACCCCAACCCAGAAGACTACGCCATGAAACACGGACTCTTGTACGCCACCCTGATCGGTGTGGCACTGCTCGTCGCCGGCTGTACGCCCACCTGCAAAGGCGATTCCTGCACACGCCCGCAATCGAGTGCTGACACGCTGGTAGTCTGGTGGCCGCCGCAGATGCGTGTGGCCCCTGGCCCGTCAGGCGAACGCGCGGACTATCAGACAGTGTCACTGGAACGATGAGTGCAATGGGGCTACCTGGCAATGACTTGAACCGCCAAGCGTTCCTGGACAGCCTGGAGAGCGGCGATGCCGCTCTCCTGCAGCTCTGCCCGGGAATCAAGCTGTGCACCCTGCAGGTCGGCGCACGCCAGGGGCTGAGCCTGCAAATAGCCGGCGAGGCGTTGCAGGCCGGGCAGTTGCAACGCGTCTTGGAGCGCCGCTTCGAACAGGCCATCGCGTTCGAGGGCTGCTTCGCTTATCTCGATGGCAAACGTGCCCTGGTGATCTGGCATGCCCTGCCTGCGCAACGCACGGCACTTGAGCCAACGCTCAGCCGGATGCTCTCGCTGGCCAACCTTGAAGCCTTGGACGGCGGCATGGCTCGCTGATCAGCGCTGTTCAAGCTCCGGCAACTCCAGGGTTTCACGCTTGGCGTCATCATCCAGCTCGCGCAGGGTCCGGTAGATAAGTGCCACGGCCTGCAACGTATCGCGAGGAATGCTCGCCCCCAGCTTTTTCTCATACAGCGTACGCGCCAACCACACACATTGGATGACCGGCACATCGGCGGCCTTGGCGCGGGCGATCAATTGTCGCGCCTCGGCATCGGTGCCCTTGTCCACCAACAGCGGCAGTGGGGTTTTACCGGGCCGGTAGTACAAGGCAACGGCAAAGTGCGTGGGGTTGATCACCAGCATGTCAGCCTCTTCGAGCTTGGGCAGCTTGACCTTCGGCTCCTCCTGAGCCAGTTGCTGTGCGAGCTGGCGCCGTTGGCCCTTGACGTGGGGGTCGCCCTCCATGTCCTTGTACTCCTTGACCACCTCAACCTGAGTCATGCGCATGCGCTGGGCAAAGAAATACTTCTGCAATGTCAGGTCAATCAGCGCCAGCACCAACAACAGGCCCAGGCACGCATGCAGCAAATGGCGAAACAGGGTGATAAGCGCCAGGATGTAACTTTGCAGGTCGCTGTTGGCGAGGTTGATCAATGCGTTCAATGACGGGCCGATCACCACGTACAGAATCAGGCCCAGCAGCACCGCCTTGACGATGCCCATCAACACATTCATCAGCGACTGCTTGGAGACCATTTGCTTGGCTTGTTTGAGCGGGTTGAGGCGATTGAAATCCAGCTTCAAGGTTTCCGGTGCAAACAGCAGCCCGAACTGCATCCAACTGCTGATCAACTTCACTGCAATCGCCACCCCGACCATCAACAGGGCGAACGAGAAGAACACCACCAGGGCGTCCAACAGCACTTCCTCCAGGGCGTGAACAAAAGGCTGGCCGATTCGTGACAGGGGCAACACCATCAGTTGCTGAAAGCGCTGCAGACTGGTTTCGGCCGTGAATAACGCGATTTCACTGATGGCGGTCAACACCAGCAATTTGCCGACATCCTGGCTTTGGGCGACCTGGCCTTTCTTGCGTTGGTCGCGCAGCTTTTTGGCACTGGCCGGGTGCTTTTTCTCGCCCGAATCGCTCATGGCGTCGGTACCTTGAACATCAAGCCCAGAGAGTGTTTGAGGTCGCCCAGCAGCACCATGCGCCCGACGATCAAGTCCTGCAGCAACGCAAAGTACAGGATCAAAATACCAATGCCCGCCAGGCATTTGACCGGTGGGGCCAGCGTACTCACTTGCAGCTGGGGGCTGTAAAGCCCAAGCAAAGCGATGCCGAATTCAAGCAACAGCAACACCGCGATAAAAGGCGCCGCGTAGAGCATCATGTGCGTGAAGGTATCGCCCAGCAGCGCGATAAAAGTACCGAACCCATTAGGCCCCACCACCGGAAACCAGGCGGTCGGCGGCCAGATCTGGTAGCTGTCCCAAATCACCTGGGTCAGCGCCCCCAGGCCCAGGGTGGCCATCAAAAGAAAAATCGCCAGCTCCTTGAACAGGTGGCCGATGGGCGTGGCGTCCGGGCCGAGCGAGGGATTCAACTGGCCACCGGCCAAGGCACCCCGCTGGTTATCCAACAGCGCCCCTACTGCCTCAAACATCCAGAACGGCATCGACAGCAACACGCCCAGCAAAAAACCCAGCATGGCCTCCTTGAGCACTAACCCGGTGAGCATCAGCGCCGAGTAGTCGCTACCCGCCAACGCTGCGTGGATGCCGGGTGCGGGGAGCAGCGCCATGACCATCACGATCGTGTGCCTGGGCATACCGCGTATGTGCTGAAAACAAAACGCCGCCACCAGGAACGCGCAGGGGTAAATACGCGCCATGCCAATCAGCAGGCTGGGCAGGAACTCAAGGTATAGCAACACAGGCAATGCCTCAGTTCAGCGCCGAGCGGGCGATCATGTCGAAAGTCAGGTTGATCAACTGGATCAATTCCACGCCAATCCAACGGCCCGTCACAGCCAGCGTGATACCCACCGCCACCAGTTTGATACCAAACGGCAACGTCTGGTCCTGAATCTGCATCAGGGCCTGCACCAGCGAGGTCAGTACACCAACGACCACCGCCACGATCAGCGGCGGAGCCGACAACACGACCACCAGCAGCATGCCCTGCTTGAACAGCACGATCGGTTCCATAGAGGGCTCAGAGGTAAGAAAGGAAAAGGCTGTCGAGCAACCGCGACCATCCGGAGACGAGCACAAACAACAGCAACTTGAGCGGCAGGGAAATGGTCATGGGCGAGACCATTTGCATGCCCAATGCCAGGAGCAGGTTGGAGACAATCAGGTCGATCACGATGAAGGGGATATAGATTAAAAACCCGATCTCGAACCCCGCCTGCAACTGCGACAGCACAAATGCCGGCACCAGCAGGATCAGGTCCTCGCGCAGGACTTCCTGCGCCATCTGCGCCGGCCACATGCGCGCGGTGTTTTCCAGCAAGTGCGTCAGCACATCCGGGTCAACGTTGCGCAGCATGAATGCCCGCAACGGCTTAATTGCTTCAAGCCCGGTCTGCTGGAGCGTCTGCACGTTGGTCAGGTTCAACGGCGTGACCTTGACGGCCTCGGCGATCTCGTACCCCACCGGGGCCATGATAAAAAGCGTCGCGGCCAACGCGATGCCGTTGATAGCCATGCTCGGCGGCACTTGCTGCACACCGATGGCATTGCGCGTAATCATCAGCACAATCACGATCTTCAAGAACGCCGTGCACACGATCAACAACATCGGCATCAACGACAATGCCGCAAGAAACAGCGCGAGAACGAGAGGGTCTACCCCCTGAAAGCTCATCGGGAAACCATCACTCGCGTTAATTGCAGACCGAGCCGTCCGTCCACTTCGACCAACTGCCCCTGGCCGATAGGCCGGTCGCCGTAATAGAGCCCGGCCATGCCCGGCGCATACCCGCCGAGCCCCAACACCGCGCCGGGAGCAAGATTGCGCAACTCGCCGAGGGTCAGGTTCAGCGTCCCGCAGCGCACGTTGAGGGCCATGCTCAATTCATCGAACGGCTCGTTGCCGAATACATCCGCTACCGGCGTATCGTCCTCCTGCCCAAGGTAGTGCTGCTGCGCTGCAAAATCCTCATCCACAAACATGTCCTCAATAGAAGTTAGGGTCAGGCATAACGGCCCGGACTCATCATCAATACGCCCATGCAGGCGTTGCCTGCCGACCTGCACATAGCCGTCGCCCTGCGCTTGAAAAAAACTCTGCTCAAGCAACAACACGTCGCCCGCGCGCAGGCTGCTCACTTGCGTAATGGGCAACTGCAGGCGACCCAGTGGCACGGCAACCGTCACTTGAAACAACGCGGGTAGCGGCCGGGCGACAGGCTGCCAGGGCCCCGCTTCGCACAAGGCGAGAAAACTCTCGGGGGCCAGCCACAGATAACCCACGACCCTGGACGTGCCCAAGGTCACAGTGAGGCTGCAACCGAAGTCCGAAGGGTGCTCAGTCACCCGCAAGCGCAGGTAACCCAACAACCCGCGCACCTGAGTGCTGAGGTGGTGCTGGAACAGCTCCCAAAACCAGGAGTCCGGATCGTTGCCCGACTGCGCCAGCGTCACCGGGCACTCGCCCATCAGGCTGAACAACGGCCCGGGCTCACCGAACGCCAGCACCCCGCAGGCTGTCTCGAAGCACAACGGCTGGATGCCCACCGGGGCAGGCCCGGGCTCAAGCAGCAGCTCACCGCCCTGCTCGGCAACCTGAAACGGCATACGCAAGCCATGCCCTATCCGACGCCGTGCAGCCACCGCGTCAGCCCTGACCGTAGGCAGGTTCAGCAACGACGCCATCATGCCGGGCCCACACTGGCCAGGCTCAAGCTCACCGGCACGCCCACGCTCTGTTCAAGACCTTCCTGAAAGCGTTGCCGTACGCCGCCAAGCCAGTGCGCGGTGGACGCGTCCTCCGCCGCCAGTTCAATGCTCCACGCGCCCGGCTCACGGCGCACAGTCGCGTTGATCCGCCCCAGGCGCGGCAAGTACAGGACCGCCACCAGCGGCCACTGCGAGGCGCCCAGCACACGCGGCGCCAATTGCTCGGTCAACGCTTCGATCATGGCCACCTGGGTGGAGGCCTTGCGCCCGGCCAGAGAAGCGCCGCCACCGCGCCTGTCACCACCATCGTCAAACAGCTGGGTAAACAGGCGGACGTGTTCCCACGGCACCGCAAGCGCATTGCCCTGAGCGAGGTCGTTGCGGGGTGCTCGCGGGCGCGGGCGTTTGGGCGGGCTGGTAGACACCTTGGTCATGTCGGCTCCTGAGCCAGCAAAATGGACAATTCCTGAAGTTTTTCGACTTGACGCAGGCTTAAGGTGACCTGCTTCTGGGCACTGCCGATTTCAATTTCCTGCTGCTCCCGCTGGCCTTGCAGCTCATGCAATTGGCCTTCCTCGCGCCGGGTGCAGGCGGACAATGTCTGCTCCTGGGCACTCCAGGCTTTGAGCGCCTGAAAGGTCAACACTTGCCCTTGGTGTTCGCTGAGCATTTGCGCACTTTGCTCGGCCTCATCCAGCCGGGTTTGTTCAAGGGTGTCCTTTGCCTCGCGGATGTTCGCCAACAAGGCCTGCTGGGTTCTTTTGGCCTCACGCAGCGCGCGTTCGGCACGGTCTGCACGGTGCCTGCGCAAGCGTCGCAGGGTCTCTATTTCGCCAAGTATCGGGTCCGCAGGAGGCGACTCAGAATGGGACATAAGCGGTCAGCTCCGTCAGTTGCTCAAGGGTCATCGCGACCGGCGTGGGCTCACGCAAGTCCTGACGCAAAAAACCATCGACTGCCTGGCGGCTGTCCACCGCCATATCGGTCAGTGCATCGCTGCCTGGCTGGTATTCACCCAACTTGAGCATCAGTTCGATCTGTTGATAAGCCGACAGCAGGCGCCGCAACGCCGTACCGGCCTGAATATGCCCAGGCTCTGCGACGTTGCTGAGTATTCGTGAAAGGCTGGCCAGCACATCGACCGCCGGATAATGGCCGCGCTCAGCCAGCTTGCGTGACAGCACGATATGCCCGTCCAGCAGCGAACGAACTTCGTCCGCCACCGGATCGCTCATCGAATCCTGCTCGATCAGCACCGTGTAGATCGCCGTGATCACGCCGTCACGGGTCAGCCCGGCGCGCTCGACCAGACGCGGCAGCAGGCTGTAGACCGACGGGGGCAAACCGCCACGGCCCAACGGCTCGCCCGCGGCCAAACCGATTTCGCGCTGGGCCCTGGCAAAACGCGTCAAGGAGTCAATCAACAGCAGCACCCGCTTGCCCTTGCGCCGAAAACCTTCGGCCAGCGCCGTCGCCGTAAAGGCGGCCCGGGCGCGCTCCATGCTGGAACGGTCGGACGTGGCGCAGACCAGCACCGCCTTGGCCCGTAGCGCGTCGTCCAACTCATGATCGAGAAACTCGCGCAGCTCGCGGCCCCGTTCGCCGATCAAACCGAACACAATCACATCGCAATCAACGTTGCGCGCGATTTCGGCCAACAAGGTCGTCTTGCCGCACCCCGCGCCCGCAAACAAACCGACGCGCTGGCCCTCGCCCAAGGTCAACAGCCCATCGATCGAGCGCACGCCGGTGGCCAACGCCCGGTTGATGCGTGGGCGCTCCGTGGGTAAAGGGGCCTCGCACAACACCGGGCTTGCGTCACCGCTGGCGATTTCGACAAACGCACTGGGCCCGTCGCCCGCAATCGGTCGGCCAAAACCATCCAGCACCTGGCCCAGCAAGTCATCACCGACGCGTACTCGGTGCGGCACGCCCAGACGCTCCACGCCGGCACCCACCCGCACGCCTTCGAGATTGCCCAGGGCACTGAGCACCGCATCCTGCTGATCAAAACCGATGATTTCGGCGAGCATGTCGTCACCCGGTGACTTCTCCACCCGGCACAAATCCCCGATGCGCGCCTCGGGCAACCGGCATTGCAACAGCATGCCGTTGACGCGTTGGATGCGGCCACGTTGGATGACGGGCGCAAAGCGCGTCAATGCCTGGGACTGACGCTGCTGCCAGGCTTCCAGACGCTCTTGCAGGTTATCGTTCACCAGCGCACCTCATAACGTTGTGGCCCATCGAAAACCACCTTGTTGTTATCGATAAGTACCAAGCGCAAACCGTCCACTTCGTCGCCCACAAAGAGGCGATCGCCTTGCTCCAGGACCACGTGGCCGTTCGGCCCGCCGACGATTTGAAGAATTTTGAAAGGCAGCGTCCCGTCGCTGACCCGCACACGACTCAACACCGGCACGGCGGTATCAAACTGCTCGCCAAACCGGCCGAGCATGCGTGCCACCAATTCCACGTCGTCCTGGGGGACTTCGCCGTCCAACACAATCTGGCCATTGATCACCAGCAAGCTGACCTTCGGGCCCAATTCGCGCTCGCCGAGCATTTTCAGCAGTTGCTGACGCACCTCGAAAGGCGAGGCCAGCTCACGCTTGTGCTCCAGCGCCGGCATCAATGACGCCTGCGCGTCGCGGTCTCCGGTGGAGGCGATACCGACCGCCACGAAGATGACGGCAAACACCAGCACCAGGCTGATCAAGTGCTTCTGCCGCGACGGTGAGAGGGAAGACAACGTCAGGGTCAACGGTGCCTCTGGATCGGGCGCCAAGGGCGCGGGCTGGGCGGCAGGCGCCTGGGGCCAGGGATGGTCGGCCGGGGTGACGCACAGACGAATGGCGCCAACCGAAAAAGGGGTACCGAGCGCCAGATTGGCGATCTGCGCCAGGATCAGGCCATCGGGCCCCTGAAGCAGCCCCGCCTCTGCCTGGACCGACCAGCACGAACCGATGTACCGCAACCGTGCGTGATGCTCGGCAATCCCGGTGTCGTTGAGCAACAGGTCGGCGTCGGCATGCGCACCGATACTCCATTGTTCACCGAACAAGGGCAGCGCGGCGCCCTGATGCAAACCATCCAATACACGCAGCTCGAACATCATCGTGCCCTTCCCGGCACCGGCAGCAATAACGTATTCATGCCAACGCCCCGCGCATCAACGCGTCCTGGGCAAGGTCGAAACGCCCCAGCACTTTTACCTTGGAGGTGCTGCCCAATTCGGCGAAGGACAGCACCGGCACATGGTTGAATTCTTCGAGCAACAGAGTGCGCAAGGGGCTGCGCAGATCCTGCGCCACCAGCATCACGCTTTTAGTCTTGGGTCGCAGGGTAAAGGCCTGGTTGAGCAAGCTGACCAGCGCCGCGCTGCTGTCATTGTCGAGCGCAAAAAACACTCCGGTCTGCGTCTGGCGCAACGCCTCACGCAGGATGTTCTCGGTCTGCGGCGCCAGCAGCCAGGCGTGCAAGCCGTCTGTCTCGCTGTACTGGTGAAAGATCTGCGACTTGAGCGCAATGCGCGCGTAATCGGCCAAGGCCTCCGGCTCACGCTCGTGCTGGCCATACTCGATCAACGATTCGACAATCAGCCGCACGGCGCGCAGCGGCACACCTTCGCTGGCCAGGCGCTGCAACACCGCCGAAAAGCGCGACAACGGCATGATGCGCTGCAGCTCCTGAACCAGCTCGGGTTGATTGCTTTCAAGCCAGCCGAGGATCGACTTGCTCTCCTGGATCCCGAGAAACTGCGGCCCGCTGAGCATCATCGATTGGGTCATGCGCTCAACGATCAAGCTCAAGGCGCTGAAGCGCTCAAGCTGCGGATCGTCGAGCAGCGGATGATCGGCGGCCAGCCACACCCAATCCTGTTCCTCACGCTCGGGCAGCCCCGGCACGCCGCTGTCCGGTTCGTCTTTCAAGGTCGAGCGCGCGACCGCCACTCGATGGCCTTGGGTGGCCTTGACCATTGGCACTTCATGCACGCAAAAACGCATTTCATCGTCGGCCAGGGAGGCGTCGAACTCGACCTCAAACGGCGGAAGGGTCAAGCCAATCCTGGCGACGATGCCGTTACGCGCTTTGCGAATCTCGTGCATGAGCTCTACCACCACGTCTGTGCCACGCAGCACGGGCGGAAACTGCAAGAGGTAGGGCCGCGAGGGATCAAACCCTCGCAAGTCCACAAACCCGTTCTCTTCCGGCGCCATCTCGACGGTGGCGCCGGCCTCTTCCTGTTCCTGGCGTTGACGCTGGCGCACCAGGTAAAAACCCAGGCAGCCGGTGATCAGCGCAATCAGGATGAACACCAGCGTGGGCATACCGGGCAACGCAGCAAACGCGAGCATCCCGACCGAAGCGATCATCCAGCTCTTGGGTTCGCTGGTCATCTGGCGGGCAATTTCGGTGCCCATGTTGGTGATGCCCTTGCGTCCATCGGGTGCCACGCGGGTGA
Organism: Pseudomonas antarctica; assembly: GCF_001647715.1. Classification (NCBI taxonomy): domain Bacteria; kingdom Pseudomonadati; phylum Pseudomonadota; class Gammaproteobacteria; order Pseudomonadales; family Pseudomonadaceae; genus Pseudomonas; species Pseudomonas antarctica. Next base: position 868,425 of record NZ_CP015600.1, on the reverse strand, counting down.
TGATCATGCCGGCCGTCAACGAGATCAGCAGCGCGGGAATCTGCGCAATCAGACCGTCGCCGATGGTCAGCACCGAATACAAGGCGATGGAGTCGGCGGCGCTCATGCCGTGCTGGAACATGCCGGTGGAGAAGCCGCCCAGCAGGTTGATCAACACGATCACCAAGCCGGCGATGGCATCGCCCTTGACGAACTTCATGGCCCCGTCCATGGCCCCGAACAGCTGGCTCTCACGGGACAACTGGTCACGCTTGTCGCGCGCCTGCACGCCGTCGATCAAGCCTGCACGCAAGTCGCTGTCGATGGACATCTGTTTGCCGGGCATCGCGTCCAGGCTGAAGCGCGCCGCCACTTCGGCAACCCGCTCCGAACCCTTGGTAATCACCAGGAAGTTGACCAGGGTGAGGATCATGAAGATCACCAACCCTACCGCCAGGTTGCCGCCCACCACGAAATTGCCGAATGCCTCGACGATATCGCCAGCGTCCTGTTCCAGCAGGATCAGGCGCGTGGTCGCAATCGACAGCGCCAGGCGAAACATCGTGGTCAACAGCAGGATCGACGGAAACGAAGAAAACGCCAACGGCCCCGGCAGGTAGAGCGCCAGCACAATCAACAGGCAGGAAATGCAGATGTTGAGTGCGATGAGGATATCCACCAGCCAGGTGGGCAACGGCACGATAAAAATGAACACGATGGCCAACACCACCACCGCACCAAGGACTTCGGCACGTTGTGCAGCCTTGAGCATCCAGCGGTTGAGGGTCGCCAGGACGATCACGCCAATGCCCTCGGATCACTGCCAAGGCGCGCCTGGCCGTTCTCCAGGCGGGTGAACTCATCCATCACCAGCAAAAAGTTGTGCAGGCCCTCCTGGCGCCCCCGCGTGTCACGCCACAACGCCATGGGCAATGTTTTGAGCACCGGGTAGACCGCATTGAGCGAGGCCAATTGGCTGGCCGATTCGACGCCCGCCAACTCATCCGCCAGCCGCTGGACCTCGGATGGGGCGACGCCATTACCGGCGTACCCCAACAGACGCTGCAACAGGATAACGGCGTCGTGTTCAACCTTCAGACGCTGGATCAGCGTGCGACAACTGGACAACACGCCACCCAATTGACTGCAGCTTTGCAGGCCCAACAGCAGCGTGCGCAACTTGGCTGTCGGAAGGGACGAGGCACAGGCCGCAATATCATCTGCCAAGGCCCGGCGCATGATGTTGAGCCCGCCAGAAAACTGCTCACCGCCGTACAGGCCCAACAGCGCCTGCATCATGCTGGCCAGCGACTGGCGCACGACCACATTGGCGTAGTACAGCGCACGCACCGCCTGGCGCTCCTGCGGATCATCACTATTGGCCTGCAACGCCATCGCGATATTGAGGCCCGCCTGGATTTCCCGCTTGTAGCGAATTTCCAGCTTGGCCAGTGCATCACGTGCCAGCGCGGCTTCCGTCTTGCGCACCTCCGCTTCTGCCTGGGCCGTAATCTGGCGCAGCACTACATACGTACGCGCCGGGTCGCCCCCCGTGAGGTCCAACAACTTTTCCACACTCGGCTGCTGCTGCAAGTGCTGCCTGACTTGGCGAGTGATGGCTGCCAGGCTCGCCTGAGCGGGGTGCCCCAACTGATCATAGAGTTGCGCAAGCTGTTCGGTTGGGGTCACACGCACGCCCATCGCACGCTGGTTCAGTGCCTTGCTGGTGAGCGCCACTTCCTGGCTGAAAATGCTCGCGAGCTCGTCGATACCCGGTGCGGCGACTTGCGCTCGGGCTTGGGCGGCCTTCTCAGGTGCAGGCTGTTCCAGGCTCTGGACTTTGTGCAGATCATGGTTGAATTCGACTTTCATGGGCGTGCCAGGACAGGAAGTTTGTGTCCCTATGTGGCAAGCCGGTGCCATACGGTTCCATCGAAATCCCTCCATCGCGGTTTTCTGAAAAAACCGGCACGAAGCGAGCAAGCCTTTTGCAAAAAACTGCGCAAAAACGCCTTATTTCAAAATATTTATATAATTAAATCAGCAAGTTGCATGATTTTTTCGCTTGGCACAGCCAGTGCTAAAGGGGTTCCCGTCGAAATTATTTCGATAGCGTCTACCCTGAGGAAAAAATCGTGAATATCCCTATTGAAGCTTTAGCGCAGCTCGTTGGCGGCTCGCCTCAATTCATGCTCGAACTGACGGACGACCAGCAGAAGAAACTCCGACGTTTTATTCATAAACGCGTACTCAACCCCGAAGATGCAGACGACATCCTGCAACTGACGTACCTGGAAGCCTGGCGTAACCGGGAGCGGTTCAGTGGCCAGGCCACCCTCAGCACCTGGATGTGCGGCATTGCGCAAAACCTGATCCGCAACCATTTTCGGCGCATGTATGCCAAACCGGTGCATTGCGAATTCGATGAGTCGCTGTGGCACGGCCAAGAGGAAAACAACAACCTGGATTGGGAATTCGAGGTCAACCGCCGGCTGGAGAAAACCCTGAGCGCCATCGACCACCTGCCGACAGAAATGCGCAGGACGTTGTACGCCTCGCTGGAAACCGACGGCAGCTATCAGGACACTGCCGACGTGCTGGACATCCCCATCGGCACCGTTCGCTCACGCCTGTCACGGGCGCGTGAACACCTCAAACGCGTCACGCACAACCCGCTGCACCCGTAAACAGCCCTGAGGGCAAGCGTTGGGCGGCAGGGATATCTGCCCAACCGACTTCAGACCTTTTGCGTACGTAACAACCAGACCACCAGCGGCCCGCGCCGCGCCGCAATGATCCCGCCAACATAAAGCCTCTGCCCGGTGCCTGCTCCGCCAGCTCTACCTTTCCCACCTGATCCACAGCGTCAGCGCCACTGTCCTCGACTGCGGCGACGACCTGCCACCCCACGACCGCGCCAAGATCCACGCCGTATGGCACTTGCTGGAAATGGCCAAGGCCGTGATCGACCGCTCGATTGAAAGCCTGCACCCGCGCACAGCCTGTCCGGCGCACGAATGACAAGCCACTCGTCGCCAGAACCGGCAATTTTGGTTAAACAGTTGAAAGCGTAGAAAAATTTTCAACAAAAGTGCTTGACGCATTCCCGTTCTACGCGAATAATGCGCGCCACTTGGCTACATAGCTCAGTTGGTTAGAGCATAGCATTCATAATGCTGGGGTCCGGGGTTCAAGTCCCTGTGTAGCCACCAAGTACCTGTTTCGTGATGCTTCCATATGATCCTGAAACAACCCAAGAAGCCCGCCTAGTGCGGGCTTTCTTGCGTCTGCACGTCCCTAAATGTTCCCGTATAGCATTGCGCTTCGTGTATCCCTGTGTGTATCCTTTGACAATAATTGAACCGAGGGGATACACAGAATATGAAGCGATCAGAGATAAAACGCCGCCCTCTGTCCGACACCACATTGGCCGGCCTTGAGCCAGACGCCAAGGAATACAGGGAGTTAGACGCAAACGGCCTGTACTTCCGTGTGAAGCCTGATGGTCAGAAGTCCTGGCAGCTCCGGTACAAGAAGCCCGACGGCAAGTGGTCGTGGCTTGGCCTTGGCGGTTATCCAGAAGTCAGCGGGTTGTTGGCCAGGCAGAAAGCGAGTGAGCTTCGGTCTGATGCAGCCGAAGGCAAGAACCCTATCGTCACCAAGCAAGCGCGCAAAGCCATAGACCAGGCAGCAGCCAACAACACTTTCGAGCCTCTTGCCCGCGAGTGGTACGCCTCACGCCTCACTAACTGGGATGCTGGGACAGCCAAGCGCATCATCGGCGCCCTGGATCGGCACGTCTTTCCCGTGTTCGGAAAGCGCGTGTATGCAGACATCACCCCATTGGAGTGGATGGAGTTCCTTCGCGGCATGGAACAGCAGGGAATCCTTGAGCAGATGAGCCGGGTTCGCTCCTACTGCAAGGACGTATATGACCTGGCCCGCGTGACTGGCCGAGCCGTTCACAATCCGCTTGAGGGCCTGCACAAGTACCTCCAGTCAGGCAAGGCCGAGAACTATGCCCATGTATCCCCTGATGAGTTGCCCGCCCTACTCCGTGCCATCCAGGCATATCCCCACGCTACCGACGTTCGTATCGGTCTGCGCCTTCTGAGCCTGTTTGCAGTGCGTCCAAGCGAGTTGCGAGAGGCAGAGTGGTCGGAGTTCGACTTTGACAAAAAGCTGTGGACGATCCCGGTACACCGCAAAGGCCGCAAGAAGGGTTTGGAGCACCTGGTGCCGCTCTCTGCCCAGGCCATCGAAGCGCTGGAGGAACTGCGCCAGTACACCGGCAGCTATGCCCTTCTGTTCCCCGGTCGGAGTGACCACACCAAGCCGCGGAGCGACACCGTGTTTCTCATGGCGCTGCGCCGGATGGGCTACGAAGGCCGGCAAACCGGGCACGGCTTCCGCCATATCGCGTCTACGGTGCTCAATGAAAAAGGGTTCGACGAAAACCACGTTGAGGCCCAGCTTTCACACAAAAAACCGGGCGTTGCAGGCGTGTACAACAAGGCGCTGTATCTGAGCCAACGCACGACGATGATGCAGTGGTATGCCGACCACCTAGACGAGCTGATCGCCGGAAATGTGGTGGAGTTCAAGCAGGCGTAAATGTGGGCCAGAGTCACAATGAACCAAACCACTGTGTTTTTTTACAGTAGAGGGCTTGCGTATGCACTCAGATGCATCCTAGAATTCCCACATCGGTAGCGAGACGCTATCGATCGACAGCTGGAATCGGTAGCGAGACGCTATCGGCGGGGTACTGCATCTAGGCCACAAGGTGGCGGCTGGATTGCCTATGCAGATCACAATTCCTAAGTTCCCAAGGGGGAAGCGGTTGAGCCTAAACGCTCACGCTTCCCTTTTTCGTTTCTGAAGCGTGGGCCTTGAAAACTCTTTCGAGGAACTCCGCGCATGACTACCGCGCCGAACAAAGCTCTAATCCGCCAGCCTGCCCTGTGTGCCTGGCTCGATCTGTCCCGCTCCGGCTTGGACAAACTCCGCAAAAAAGACCCGTCATTCCCCAAGCCGATCAAGGATGGTGAGAGCCGCCAAGCTGCCGCGTTCTACGTTGTGGCCGAGGTTGATTCGTGGCTGCAATCCAAGATCGAAGCGAGGGACGCAGCATGACTGACGACCTCCGCTCCTACGATCCCGAAGTCCACGCTGAGTACATCCACGACAAGCTCTTGCCGCTGGTGGTGAATCACGCCAAGGACAACAGTCACCCAGTCGATGCCGCTGTCCTGGTGTCATTCATGGCGCTTGCAACGATCCTTCAATCACGCGGTTACGAGCGTGACGAATTGATGATCGCCATCGACGCATCCCGCGCCCCCACCCACGCCGCGCCGGAGGTGCTGCAATGACTTTGGCTATCGAATACACCCCACGCACCACCATTTTTCTCGGCGGCTCCCTCGGCAAGAAGTACGGCAGGAAGCACACCTTTCTACTCGGCCCGGGCGACACCCGGGAGGCAATGAGGGCTATCGATGTTAACCACCCTGGTTTCTTCAAGGATTTGATGGACGCTCGCTCCAAAGGCTTGGAATTCGCAGTCTTCCGCAACCGAAAAAACGTTGGCGAGGGTGAATTCAAACTGGGTGGCACCAGGGAGATTCGTATCGTTCCGGTGATCTGTGGTTCCAAACGTGCTGGCGTCCTGCAGACCGTTGTGGGGGCAGTGCTGATTGTCGCTGCCGCATTCATCACCGCAGCTTCGGGCGGCACGGCCACACCACTGACAAGCGCGATGGCAGCTGCTGGTTGGGGTATGGCAATAGGCGGCGTTATCCAGATGCTCAGCCCCCAGGCCGGCGGACTAAAGACCAGTGCTGCGCCAGAGAACACCCCCGGCTACGCCTTTGGCAGCGCCAAGAACACCACGGCATCCGGCAACCCTGTCCCGCTCTGCTACGGCAAGCGACGAGTGGGCGGAGCGATCATCAGTGCCGCGATTTACGCGGAGGATCAAGTATGACGCTTGCGTCCGAATGCTTCCGCATGTATCGTCGGCCTGTCGTTGCAAATTCAACGACCGGGTTTGGTCACCCAGATAAGCAAAAGGCGCACAGCGCCCAAGATTCCGTCTCCGGCGTTTTTTTACGCCTGAGATTCCGCTTTATGGCGGCTGTGCGCAGGACACCTTCGGGTGTGCCGGGTTTCCTTTTGCCCCGGTTGACCAACCTGCGTACAGCTGCCACCCATTCGTTTGGTCACGAACGTGGCAGCTCCAATCTGCAAAAGGAGCTCCACCATGCACGCCCTCACTCCCTCGAAAATTCGCGCACTCGCACACCGTCGTATGGCGCTTTCCGCCCTTCACGCCGACTCCAGCCTGGCTACACGGCTCAAGCGGTACAACCATCACATGGCCATCGTTCGCACCTTGGAAGCGCAAGGTGGTGTGCAATGAATCTGCAACGCTACGTCGCCGAAGGTGAAGTGCTGCGCGATGCAGTGCTGAGTGCCAGGGATATGTGCTCAATGAACTTCGCCCGTGAAGAGTTCGACAAGCTGGTGCGGATTCTTTTGCCCATGGTCGAGCCGCACCTGGCCCGCGAAACGGAAGGCCCCGCTAGTGACATTGCGCGGCACATCGAGCAAATCAGGATCTTCAGTAGCAACTTCCTAGTCCATCATCGTCACTTGGGTGCGTCGTATGGAGTGGTAGGCAGTCGTCCCGGTGTAGACGTTCCAGAGGAATAACTATGAAAACCATTAAACAGTGCAATCGCGCTGGCGGGATCGGCTTATCTGCTAAACCTGAAATGGCCTTTCTGGAAGTTCTCCAGGGTGTATATGGCCAACTTGATTTTAACCCTATTGCTGATGGCGAAATTCACCGATTCAAAATTCAAGCTGATAAGTCTGGAAGTTTGAACGGATGGTACGTCCTATATTGCGACGGTATTGCTTCTGGTGCTTTCGGTAGTTGGAAAGCTGGCGACAATCACACCTGGAGCATTCGTGAGCCGGCAGACCATCAGGAATCCGAGCAACTGCGTCAGCGCATTGAGCAAGCTAAGGCACAGCGCGAGGCCGAGCGCCGCCAGAAACAGCAAGCGGCTGCCGAGCTGGCCAACCGCTGGTGGCGCAACGCCCGCCGCGCCGATCCAGAGCACCCGTATTTGGTCGCCAAGGGTGTACGTGGGCACGGACTACGCCAGCGCGGTGCCGAACTGCTCGTCCCTCTCTACGCCAACGGCCAACTGGTGAACCTACAGCGCATCAGTCCCGAAGGCATCAAGCGCTTTTTGGCTGGTGGCCAGGTGAGGGAAAGCTATTCAGCGCTGGGGGCTATCGGGTACGACAAACCGCTCTGCATCTGTGAGGGCTGGGCGACCGGTGCCACGTTGCACCAAGCTGGCTACACCGTCGCCGCTGCAATGAACGCCGGGAATCTCAAGCCGGTGGCGATGGCGCTTCGGTCGAAGTACCCAGGCGTCAAATTCATCATTGCCGGTGATGACGACCGGGGCACGGAAGGCAACCCGGGCAGGACAGCCGCAACGTCGGCGGCACTCGCCGTTGGTGGTGAGGTTTGCTTCCCCGAGTGGCCAGAAAGCGCGCCGATTGAGCTGTCGGACTTCAACGATCTGTTGCAGTGGAGGACGTCCAATGGCTACTGAAAACGTAATCAGCCTGGAGTCGAAAAGCCCGCTGCAAGAGGCCATCCGGCAACTGTCGGTCGATGCTGGCGCGCTTTATGCGCCGGCGATCCTCGACGAGCTTAAACGCACGCGGGACAAAGACCCAGCGGCCTGGGCACGCCTTCGCCAAACGGTAAAGGAAACCAAGGTTCTGTCGATGGCTGACTTCGACCGACTGACCGCCCCCGCCCTGGAAGGCAAGACCTCAGCCAATGATGGTTTTTTTGATGAGGTGGAGGCGTGCGCCGAGGCAGTAGATGGCGCTGCGCTGTTGGACGAAATTGTCCTTGCGATCAGTCAGTACGTGATTGCTGACAAGGAAACGATCCGCGCCGCCGCGCTGTGGGTGACGTTCACCTGGTTGACTGACGTTGTCCAGGTGGCGCCCATTGCCAACATCACAGCGCCGGAGAAGCGTTGCGGCAAAACGGTAATGCTCTCGGCACTCGGTAAGCTGGCATACCGCCCAATGCAAGCCAGCGACATTGCCACGGCGGCGCTGTTTCGCTCCATTGAGCTGTGGTCGCCAACACTGCTTATCGATGAGGTGGACGCGTTCCTGCGCGACAACGAAGAAGCACGCGGCATCCTGAACGCCGGGTTCACCCGCGACTCCGCGTTCGTGATTCGCTGTGTTGGTGACGATCACATACCTACCAAGTTCCGCGTGTGGGGCGGCAAGGCGCTGTGTGGCATTGGCAAGATTGCCGACACCCTGGCAGACCGGAGCATCCCGCTGCGCCTGCGCCGAAAGAAGCCTGGCGAAACCACCGGACACCTGCGTCATTCCGATGAAACCGTGTGGGAGCGCTTACGCAGCCGTATAGCCAGATTTGCAGAGGACAACGGCACTCGTATCGGCGCTGCCCGACCGACAACCATCCACGGCCTCAACGACCGCGCCAACGACTGCTGGGAGCCTTTGCTGGCGATTGCCGAGGCTGCGGGCGGTGACTGGCCACTGATGGCCCGACAAGCCGCTGTAGTGCTTCACGGCCTGGAGGGAGAGTCGCCAAGCGTTGGCGTAGAGCTACTGACTGACATCAAGGCCATTTTCGATAAGAAACAGGCAACCAGGATGTTCAGCTCTCACCTGCTTGATGAGTTGGTGGCGGATGACGAAGCACCGTGGGCGACCTGGAACCGTGGGAAAGCCATGGCACCGCGTCAGCTTAAAACGAAGCTTTCTGAGTTCGGAATTACCTCCAAGCAAGTCCGTATCGGATACGAATCCGGGAAGATGGGCTACGAGCGTTCCGACTTTGTAGAGGCTTGGGGGCGCTACCTTTCCCCGGCACCCCCCCTCAAAACCTCTACACCGCTACAAGCCACGCCACACAAGGGCTGCAGCGATATTGAAACCTCTACACAGGGTAAGAGTGTAGAGATTGAAAATGCTCTACAGTCCACGGAATACAAGGGTTGTAGCGGTGTAGAGGATAAAACACCCCTCCTCCGGGAAGAAGACGAGGAGGACCTGTGATGGCCGCCGTCGATTACCTGTTGGAGCGAGGATTCACAGCCAAAAAGTCGGGGATGCGTGTCCGCGTTTCGCCGGCTTCAAAGCTGACCGACGATGTTCGCCAGTACGTGAAAGCTCATCGTTTGGAGCTGCTGGCCGAACTGGCTGCCAACGACGGAGTGGAGCGCCGTTGTTATTGGCACGTCGTCCGTGACGGCAAGACGATCTGCACGATGGTCGGTGAGCCGAGCACTTACGCGGAGGCAACCACGGAAGTGAAATCACGCTGGGCAGACGCTGAGGTAAAGCAATGATGGCCGTAATGTTCACGGGGCACCTGAGCCGACCAGTTATGCAAACAGAACCGCACCGCTGGGAGGGTAGCGTGCGCAACGATCAGGAAGACCGTTCAGCGCGACTCCTGGTCAAGCGCAAGGCAATAGCAAGGCAACTTACGGGGTTGCCGATTGGCACCCAAGTAGCAATAACCGGTTTGCTTCACATCGTTCCGGTTATCAACGACCAAGGCGAGCCAAGGGTTCACCTGACAATCGAAGTAACCGCCGTGTTAACTGCGGCATCGAAAAAAACATTCATTCAGAAACTTTTTAGTTAAGGAACACAATCATGACTGACATTAAACTCGACGACATTGATGAAAAAAATGGTGAACTTGAAGGTCTGCGCTCAAAGAACCGCGAACTTTTGAACGAAGTAAAGCAACTTAAAATCCAACTTCGTGAACTTCAAGCATCTGCTGTTGGTGATAACGGCGAGACGGAAAAGCTGAAAGCGGAGTTGCTGGAGTTCAAAACCCGCGACGGCTGGTCAGCGATTACAAAGCACTCCGGCGTGTTGCCTGAAATGGTGAAGTATATGCGTCAGGAACTGGGCGCTAACTTGTCCATCGGCGAAGACGGCTCAATGCAGTTCGTCAATGCCGAAGGGAAAATCCTCACTGACAGCAAGGGCCGCGATCTGTCTCCGCTGGAGGTCGACGACGTTCGACTGCTGACCGAGTCTGTACGTGAGAAATTCCCGGCTTTCTGGCCGCGTCCGACCGGCACTGGCGCAGTCGGCAACGGTCATGGGCGCGCCGTGCCTCCAACCCCGGAAACCGACGAGCCTGCTAAGCATGAGAAGCCAGCTAGCTTCGGCCTGAAATAGCGTTTACCATTTGTCCAGCGGCCCCTGTGGGGTCGCTACCCTTCCGGCCTGTGGCCGACTCCCCCTGTAACACCGGCCTGTGGCCTCCCCGCGAAGTCTGTGACCCGCGATTCAAATCATCCATTGAATCGAGGCAATACCCTATGAGCACTACCCAACTCGCCGACATTATCGAACCGGCTGTTTTTACCGACTACATCATTCAAAACACGATGGAGCAAACCCGCCTCTATCAGAGCGGAATCATCGCCGCGAACGCCGTGATGCAAGCGCAACTCAAGGCCGGCGCACACAGCTTCACCGTGCCTTTCTGGCGTGACCTGGGCAACGAAGAAGCCAATATCACCAACGACGATCCGAACGACCGCGCCATTCCTCACAAACTGGGGTCTGGCAAGCAAGTTGTGCGCAAATCGTTCCTCCACAACTCCTGGTCTGCAATGAATCTGGCGTCTGAAATCGCCGGCTCTGATGCACTCAACCGCATTCAATCGCGAGTGACGGCCTACTGGGATCGGCAGATGCAACGCCGCCTGATTGCTTCGCTGAACGGGATCAAGGCTGCCAACGTCGCCAACGACGGCAGCGATATGGTCGTCAATATTTCGGGTGGCACAGGCAACGCTGCCAAGTTCAGCGCCAACGCGGTTATCGACGCAGCCGGCACCCTGGGCGACCAGCTCAACGCCGTCGTGGCCATCGGTATGCACAGCGACAAATACCGCGATGCGCTCAAGAACGACATGATCGAAACCATCCCCGATAGCAAGGGCGGCAGCATCCAGACCTTCCGGGGCCTGGGCATTGTTGTTGATGACGGCTTGCCTGTGGTCGATGGCAACTACACGTCTGTCTTGTTCGGTATGGGGGCATTTGGCTACGCGTTAACGGCACCGAATTATGCACAGGGCACCGAGATCGAGAACTTGCCGAGTGCCGGCCGTGGTGCTGGTCAGCAGATCCTGCACAGCCGGGTGAACATCGCAATGCACCCGAGCGGGTTCTCCTGGCTGGAGGGTGAGGTGGAAGGCGAAAGCCCGACCATCGCAGAGCTGGCAGACCCTCTGCACTGGCAGCGAATCCTCGAGCGCAAAGCAGTTCAACTGGCCTTCCTGGTCACGAAGTAATGGAGCTTGGGGGCAGTGATGCCCCCTTGTTGTTTATGACCCAGAAGAACAGAAACCCGGCAACCGGATCGCGCAAGAAGCCGCCGGCTGATGCAGCCGAAAAGCTGCTGGCAATGGCCGCTGATGGCGTGAACAAAAAAGGGTTGGCCTATGGATTGGGCACCACCGTCGAGCTGCTGAATGTGTGGCTCGATCAGTACCCAGAACTGCAACAGGCCATCGACCAAGGGCGCGAACGCGAGCACAAAGCGCTACACAACGCCCTGTACAAAGCCGCAGTGGATGGTGGCAACGTCACCGCCGCGATATTCCTGCTCAAAGCCCGCCACGGGTATCGCGAAGGCGACCAGGGCGACCAAGCCAACCGAGTGTCGATCAACTTCCAGTTGCCCGGTGCAATGCGCCTGGAGGACTTCACAAAGGATGTGACCCCGCGCAAGGAGACTCACGATGATTGAATTAAACAACTTCCAACAACGCCTGATGGCTACGCCTGAGGAACTGGACGTTTTCATGGGTGGCGGTCGTGGTGGTGGCAAGTCCTACGGCCTCGCCCTGGTGTGCCTTCGTCATGTCGAGCAGTACGGCGAGAAGGCACGAGTTCTGTACCTGCGCCGCACTTACAAGGGCCTGGCCGACTTTGAGTTGATCTGCCGGGAAGTGTTCGGGATGGTCTACGGATCTGCCGCGCGCTACAACTCTGCCGAGCACGTTTGGCGCTTTCCGAATGGCGGATACCTGGAGCTTGGCCAGCTCGAAACACAAGCCGATTACACGAAGTACCAGGGCCGATCGTTCACGCTTCTGATTGTCGATGAGGCTGGCCAGTACCCAACCCCTGAGCTGTTGGATTTGATGCGTTCCAACCTGCGCGGGCCGAGGGATATGCCTATCAGGATGATCGTTGCCGCAAACCCTGGTGGGCCTGGTCATTACTGGTTGGCCAAGCGTTACGTGTTCACCACCGCGCCGTGGAAACCGTTCTTGGAACCCAAGAGCAAACGGCAGTGGGTCTATGCGCCCTCGACCTACGAATCTAACCACTTCATCGACACAGACCAGTACAGCGACCAACTTGAATCGGCGTGCCCGGATGACCCTGAGTTGTTGCGTGCGTGGAAGACAGGTGACTGGGCAGTTAACCGCGGTGCCTACTTCGCGTCGGTGCTCGATGAGCAGCGTAATGCCGTTGACCCCTGGAATGAGATCCCTGATGACTGGTCAACCTGGCTCGCTCACGACTTCGGATCGAGCGCGCCCTCGGCAACCTACATCGTTGCAGAGGCACCTGGTGGCCTTGGCCCTGATGGCAAGTATTACGCTCGCGGTAGCCTGGTGCTGGTGGATGAGTTGGTGACGTGCAAACGGGATAGCCCGAACGCTGGGTTGAACTGGACAGTGCCCGTGCTGGCGGAAGAAATCGTGAAGATGTGCAAGCACTGGGATGTGAAGCCGTGGGGTGTCGCTGATGACGCGATATTTGCAAAGGGCGGTCACGCTGCAGGATCTATTGCAGATGAGTTCAGCCGTGCCGGTGTGAGCTTCACAGCAGCCAAGAAGGCCGACCGCATTACCGGGTGGAACATCATGCGCCGATTGCTCGCCGATGCGGGTAAGCCGGATAAGCCAGGTCTGTACATCAGCAGGCATTGTTCGTACCTGTGGGAGACTCTGCCAACGCTTGCCAGGGATCAGAAGCGGGTTGAGGACGTGGACAGCACAGGGCCAGACCACGGAGCCGATGCAGTGCGTTATGGCTGCTTGAGGCGGACTGCTTGCGTGGGGGGAGTGATCAAGATAAGGGGGATGTACTGACAGATTGAGTGGGTCGAAATCGCGCTTACACGATCAACTCAACCACAAAAAAGGGGGTGATTAAATTGTGATCAATCAGGGACAGCAGGTAGCACCGTGTATCCCTGTGTGTATCCCTTGATTTTTTACATACGATCAAACCCTTTAATATCAGCAACTTACACACCCAGTTCAATTGACTGTGTACCACCAAGTACTAAAAACGGCTTACCGAAAGGTAGGCCGTTTTTTTATGCCTCCAGAAAAGCCCTGAGGCATACTCGCCCCAACCCCAAGGAGGCGATACGTGAACCCTCAATTCCCCACCCGCGGCATCAGCACCGAACGGCTGTTGCTGCAAGCGGCCCACCCCTCCCACGCGGGCACCCTGCGCGCGCACCTTGTGGCCAACCGCGCGTTCCTCCAACCCTGGGAACCCTCGCGCGACGACGAGTATTTCGAACTGGCTGCGATCAGCCAACGCCTGGCAACCATGACCGAGAAAACCGCCAGCGGCGAAGCCTTGCACCTGCTGATACTGCGCGAGGGGCACATCATCGGCAGCTGTAACTTCACCACCATCGTGCGTGGCGCATTCGAAGCGTGCCATCTGGGTTATGCACTCGACGAGTCGGCTCAGGGCCAGGGGTTGATGCACGAAGCACTGAACGCCGCGATTGCCTATGTGTTCGACGAGATGAAGCTTCATCGCATCATGGCCAACTACCGGCCGGAGAATGAGCGCAGTGCGCGCTTGCTCAAACGGCTGGGGTTCGAGCGCGAGGGTGCAGCGCGGGCCTATCTCAAGATTAACGGCGAGTGGGCGGACCACGTCTTGACGTCGCTGATCAACAGCGCAAACCGCGACACATGAGCCTCACCGTCTTCGCGATCATCCTGCTGGGTGCCGCACTTCATGCCACCTGGAACGCTGTGGTCAAAGGCGGCGTCGACACGCTGTTGACCACCTGCATGATCGCCGCCGTCGCCTCGTTGATCGCGTTGGCGGCCGTCCCGTTTCTGGTGCTGCCGGCGAAAGAGAGCTGGCCGTACCTCGGCGTATCGGTGCTGTTCCAGGTGCTGTATTTCGTGCTGGTCGCCTCAACGTACCGCATTGCCGATATGAGCCAGACCTATCCGATCATGCGCGGCAGCGCGCCGCTGCTGGTGGCGACGGTAAGTGTGTTTGCGCTGTCTGAACCGCTGTCGACGTTCGCCTGGTTTGGGATCGCAGTGATCTCACTCGGCATCTTGAGCATGGCCGCCGCGCCTTCGGCAGGGCATAGAAAAGGCTTGGTCCTGGCACTGATCAACGCCGGTGTGATTGCCGGTTACACCCTGATTGATGGTTTGGGCGTGCGCACGTCCGGCGCGCCGGCGGCTTACACCCTGTGGATTTTCCTGCTGACCGGCATCCCGCTTGCCACGTGGGCGTTAGTGACGCGGCGTGCCGTGTTTTGTGATTACGTCGCGCGTCATTGGCGGCTTGGCATCGTTGGGGGCGCAGGCACTGTGGCGTCATACGGCCTGGCCCTGTGGGCAATGACGCAGGCACCGATCGCCAGTGTTTCGGCACTTAGGGAAACGTCGATCCTGTTCGGCGTGGTGATTTCAGCGTGGGTGCTCAAAGAGCCTCTCACGCGAGTTCGCATCGTTGCCGCGTGCATCATTGCCGCCGGGGCGATGGTGTTGCGCCTGGGTTGAGCGCGGCTCGTCGCTGCGCAGCTCAGACTCATGCGCTCAAAAAAAGGCGCCATCTGTACTTTGACGCTCCCGCGACCCCACTGCTAGTGTCCAGCCTCCCCTCACATGGAGCGCCTGCGATGAAATTGGACATCTACCAAGTCGATGCTTTCAGCCAACAGGCCTTTGGCGGTAACCCGGCGGCCGTCTGCCCGCTCACCGAGTGGCTGCCCACCGAGCAATTGCACAACATCGCCGCGGAGAACAACCTCTCGGAAACAGCGTTTTTCGTGCCGCGTGGCGAGGTCTATGAGTTGCGCTGGTTTACACCGGAAGTTGAAGTCGACCTGTGCGGCCATGCCACGCTGGCAGCAGCGTGGGTGTTGATTCACCAGTTGCCGGGCGCACCTGAAGTGTTGCGCTTTGCCACCCGCAGCGGCGAGCTTCGCGTGACGCGCAATGGCGATGAGTTGGCAATGGACTTCCCGGCCAAACAACCCCAGCGCTGCGAACCACCAGCCGGCATGTTGAGCGCATTGGGGCTCGAGCACGCTGAGGCATTTGCCACCGATGACTACATCGTTCTGGTCGACGACGAAGCCCAGGTCGCCGCCCTGACGCCGGACTTCGCACGCCTCAAGGGCCTGCCCAAACGGGGGATTGCGGTAACGGCCAAAAGCACGCGCTTTGATTTCATTTCCCGCTGGTTTGGCCCCAACGTGGGTGTCAACGAAGACCCGGTGACCGGGTCTGCCCACACCTCGTTGGCACCGTTCTGGAGCGAGCGTTTGGGCCAGTCGCGATTGACCGCCGAACAGGGTGGCAACCGCCGTGGGCAACTGCGTTGTGAGCTCAAAGGCGACCGGGTGATTATCTCCGGCCACGCAGCGCTCTACCTGCAAGGCACGATTTACCTGTAAAAAGCACTTTCCCAAGGACAACAGATCATTCTCAAAATGAACGGAGTTCAACGCGTGTTTTCGATTTCCCGCCGTCAACTGTCGATGATTGCCGCAGCCCTCACCCTGGCTGGCTGTCACACCCCTGTCAATGAACAGCCGCCGGCACCGGAATTGGGTTCGGGTTATCGCACCGACCTCACCACCCGCCACGCCGAGCGCCATATGGCCGCCGCCGCCAACCCACTGGCGGCCGAAGCCGGGCGCGAGATGTTGCGCCAGGGCGGGTCGGCGATTGACGCGGCGATTGCGATGCAGGCTGTGTTGACCCTGGTGGAACCGCAGTCATCCGGCATCGGCGGCGGCGCGTTCATCATGCTCTGGGACGGGAAAACCGTGCACGCGTATGACGGCCGCGAAACGGCACCGGCCGGTGCAACTGAGCGCTTGTTCCTGAAGGCCGACGGCACGCCGATGGCGTTTCCCGATGCGCAGATTGGCGGGCGCTCGGTCGGTACACCCGGGGTCTTGCGTGCCCTGGAGATGGCACACAAGAAGACCGGGCACTTGCAATGGGCCAAGCTGTTTGAACCCGCGATTCGTCTGTCGGAGCACGGCTTCGCGATTTCTCCACGCTTGCACGCGTTGATCGCCGCCGACCGTTTCATCCCGCAATCACCCGACATGGCGGCCTATTTTCTGAATGCCGATGGCACGCCCAAAGCCACCGGCACGCTGCTGAAGAACCCGGCGCTGGCCGCCGTGTTCAAACGCATCGCCAAAGAAGGACCGGACGCGCTGTACCACGGGCCGATTGCCGACGAGATCGCGCGCAAGGTTCAGGGCAACCGCAATGCGGGCAGCCTGTCGCAAGCGGACCTCAAGGCTTACATCGCCAAGGAACGCACGCCGCTGTGCACCGACTACAAGCAATACCAGGTGTGCGGCATGCCACCGCCGTCGTCAGGCGGAATTGCGGTGGCGCAGATCCTCGGCACGTTGCAGGCCGTGGAAGCCCGCGACCCGCGCCTGGCCATCGCACCGATGAAACCGGTCAAGAGTGCCTCGCCTGCCGGCCTTGAGCCCACGCCCGAAGCCGTGCACCTGATCGCCGAGGCCGGCCGCCTGGCCTTCGCCGACCGTGGGCTGTACGTGGCCGACGCCGACTTCGTACCGGTGCCGGTCGCCGGCCTAGTCGCTCCCGACTACCTGGCCAAACGCGCCGCGCTGATCGGCGCACGCAGCATGGGCATCGCCACACCGGGCCAGCCTGCGGGCATCCAGGTGGCGTACGCGCCGGACCGCTCGCCACTGCGCATCTCCACTTCGCAAGTGGTCGCGGTGGATGACCAGGGCGGCGCCGTGTCGATGACCACCACGGTAGAAGCGGCGTTCGGCTCCCATGTGATGGTCCAGGGCTTTTTGCTGAACAACCAGATGACCGACTTCTCGTTCATCCCCGAAGAAAACGGCCAACCGGTGGCCAACCGCGTCGAGCCCGGCAAGCGCCCACGCTCGGCCATGGCGCCAACGCTGGTGTTCGACCGCAAGAGCGGCGAGTTGCTGGCCACGGTGGGCTCACCGGGTGGTTCGCAGATCATCGAGTACGTGAGCAAATCCCTGGTGGCGATGCTCGACTGGAACCTCGACCCGCAAGCCGCCATCAGCCTGCCCAACTTCGGCAGCCGCAACGGCGCGACAGAACTGGAGCAAGGTCTGTTCAGCCCGGCGTTGAAACAGGCACTCAAGGACAAGGGCCATGCGCTGAGCGAGATCGATATGACCAGCGGCATCCAGGCCATCGTTCTCACGCGGGATGCCCACGGCAAGGTGTCGCTGAGCGGCGGGGCAGACCCTCGGCGTGAAGGCGAAGCGGTCGGCGACTGAGTATTTATCCAAGGGAGCGCGCGCGGTGCAGCAGGCAGATAATCTCGACGCCATCCCCGGCGTCGAACACGGCTTTTGTTCGATCAATGATCCACTGCGCCCGGATGACGTGTTCATCTGCAAGCAGGTACACAGTGCGTCGGTGATTGAATGGCAGGCGGATCAGGTGGCCAATACGATCGAGGCGGATGGCGTGTTCACACGCGAGCATCAGCCGATCGCAGTGATTACCGCTGATTGCCTGCCCATTCTGATCACTGCAAAAAGCGCTGCCATGGTGGCGGCGGTGCATGGCGGCTGGAAGGGGTTGCAGGGCGGGATCATCGCCAACGCCGTGCAGCAATTTGCCGCTCAAGGGATTGCGGTGGACCAGTTGCAGGTGGCTATCGGGCCATCGATCAAACCGTGCTGCTATGAAGTGAGCGAGGGATTTATTGCGCAGTTTCAGGCGGAGCAGGGTCACTTGTGGCATGCCGGTCAGGCACCGTGGCGCTTCGAGCAACCGGCGCCGTTGCTGGCACCGGAGATTGCACCGCCCTACGCGAGGCAAGCGGGAAGTGCCTGGTTTGACTTGAGCGGCTATGGGGTGATGCTGTTGCACGCGGCGGGGGTGCAGCGTGAACAGATCGACGTCAGTGAGGTGTGCACTTATTGCACATCCCCCACCTTCGCCAGCTACCGCCGAAGAACTCATCACCCGCAAGAGGCGAAGACCTTGATCTATTCGTGGATCGTTCGTAGCCCCTGAAGAACACGCGACTCTTGTGGCGAGGCAAGCCCGCTCGCCACACGGGACCGCGTCAGGCCTTGAACACTCAGCGGCTGATCTTCAAGCCCTTACGCCCCGCGTGCCGCTCCAGCGCCAGCTCAATCAACCGGCTCACCAAGTCGCTGTAACTCATCCCCGCCGCCTGCCACAGCTTGGGGTACATGCTGATGCGGGTGAAGCCGGGCAGCGAGTTGATTTCGTTGATCAGCACTTCACCGTCGCCAGTGAGAAACACATCGACCCGCGCCAACCCGGCGCAGCCCAATACCTCAAACGCTTCGATGGCCAGGTGGCGAATGCGCTCGCTGGCTTCAGGGCTGATATCGGCCGGCACCACCACTTGGGCGGCCTGGCCGTCGATGTATTTGCTGTCGTAGGAATAAAACCCGTTGCTCACCACGATCTCGCCGCAGCCGCTGGCGACAGGGCTGTCATTGCCCAGCACGGCGCATTCGATTTCGCGACCCTGGACGGCGGACTCCACCAGCACTTTTTCATCAAAACCCAGGGCCAGTTCGACGGCGGCGTGGTACTCAGCTTCGTTGCCGACTTTACTCACACCCACCGAGGAACCCTGGTTGGCGGGTTTGACGAACATCGGCAAGCCGAGGGTGCTCACGGCCGTATCAAAGGACGTGCGCGCCGCGTTGCGACGGGTCAGGGTGATGAACGGGGTGACGGCAATGCCGGCATCGCGCAGCAGGCGCTTGCTGATGTCCTTGTCCATGCACACCGCCGAACCGAGCACGTCGGAGCCCACAAACGGCAGGTCGGCCATGCGCAGCAGGCCTTGCAGGCAGCCGTCTTCGCCAAGGGTGCCGTGGACGATGGGGAAGATCACGTCGATGTGTTCCAGCAAACCCTGACCGGACGTTTCCACCACTTGCTGACTGGCCTTGCCTGGCACCACCGCCAGTTCACGATTGGATTGGTTCAGGGCGATCAAGGCCGGGTTTTCCTGGTTGATCAGGAAGTTTGAGGTGTCGTTGAGGTGCCAGTGGCCGGCCTTGTCGATGCCGATCAGGATGGGTTCGAAACGCGAGCGGTCCAGTGCATCGACGATATTGCGCGCCGATTGCAGCGAGACCTCGTGCTCGGCCGAACGGCCACCAAAAATAATACCTACCCGCACCTTGCTCATGACTCGGCCTCACTGTTGAAAGTAAGGCTTCTTACCATGAGCCGTCAGCGATTCGCTACCAGATGTGCGCCGAACAGCACATAGCAACCACCGGCAAACCGGTCGAGCCACTTGCGCGAACGGCCATAGACGTTGGCCATCCGTTCACTGGAAAACACCAGGGCCACGCTTGTGTACCAGCTGAATGACAACGTGGCCATGGTGATTACCGCCAGGGCCAACAATGTGGGGGACGGTGAAGGCGGCATAGTCGAGGCGAAGGCGGTGGTGACGAACAACGCGGCCTTGGGGTTGGACAAGTTGCCCAGCAAGCCGAAGCGCCAGGCGGAAAACAGCGAGCGCCGGGGTTCGGCAGGCAATAGCGTCTGGCTCATCGAGGGCGCCGAACGCTTGAACAGTTTCAGCCCCAGGTAAATCAGGTAGCAGCCGCCGATGAGCTTGAACGCCAGATAGAGCATGGGCGCGGCGGTGAACAGCGACTTGATGCCCAAGCCGCCCGCCAGCCCCCATATCACCGTCCCCGTCGCCACCCCGGCCGACGCCACCACGCCATGCCGACGCGAGCAACTTGCCGCCAGTTGGGCGGTGTTGAAAAAGTTGGGCCCCGGCGTCACCACCGCGACCGTCCAAAGCAGCCCCAGCGCCAATAACGGCGCGGCATACGGCAAGTCGAAGAACTGCATTGGACGATCCCTCTTGGCAAGTGGTTAAGCCTGTTCGGCCGCCGGCTCCGGTGTGTGCACCAACAGGTCGCCGGGCTGACAGTCCAGATAGGCGCAGATTGCATCCAGCGTACCCAGCCGTATGCCCTTGACCTTGCCTTGTTTGAGCAACGACAGGTTCTGTTCGGTAATCCCGATAGCGGCTGCCAGGTCTTTGGATTTGACCTTGCGCCGGGCAAGCATAACGTCCAGTTCAATCACAATGGGCATGTCAATCTCAAACAAAAGTGCGGTTTTCAGAATCCACTTCACTGGCCTGCCACAGGATACGCGCGATTACCGCGATACAGGCAGCGAGAAACAAGGCGACGAAGCTTGGCGCGGTGACACTTAACGTGATAAACCGCTGGCCGACCGGCTCATTCATCGTGACCCAGACACTGAGCAACGGCTCGCATAAAAAGTCCAGCAGCACCCACACCGCAACCGCCCGCCCCACCTTGCCCAAATGCTGCGCCGCCGCACGGGAGAAATACTCGCCACGGGCGTAGTTCTGGAACAATAGACGAAGATGGTTCAAGCCCCCGCCAAGGGCCAGCAACGGAATGCTGGAAAGCACAATAGCGCCCAGGATTTGCCACCAGGGCAGCAGCGCTACTTGCGCGCTGCGTGCCTGGATCAGGCGGTCACTCAAGGCAAAGCCAAACCCCAGGCCATCGGCAGAAGAACTCAGTACCGGGAACAGCCATACGCAGGTATTGAGCACCAGCATGACGACAATCAGCAAAAGGGTAAGCAGCGACATGCGCTGACTGAGCTGGGCCAGACGTTGGGTATTCATAAGCAACCTCAATGGGTGAAGGAGGACGCAAAAATAATAGATAAATTATCGTAAAACAATCATTTTTTAACGAATAGCAGTGTATTAACTGAAAAACACACTGTACCGGCGCTACCGCCAGCACGCACAATCGTTCAAGACCCCGCCAGACAACCCACGCCAGACTGGGTTAACGTGTTTCCACCTCAATTTGTGACAAACCACCATGGGCCAACCCACCTCCGCACTCGACTGGCTGCACCGCGCCCCGCACGCCAGCGGCCTGGATCGTATCGAGGCGTACTTTGCCGGCTTCGCGTTCGACCCGCATCGCCATGACACCTACGCCATCGGGCGCACGTTGTTTGGCGTGCAAAGCTTTCATTACCGCGGCTGCATGACCCACAGCCTGCCCGGTACGACCATGGTGATTCACCCCGACGAAACCCATGACGGCCGCGCCAGCAGTGTGGAAGGCTTCAAGTACCGCATGATTTATGTGGAGCCGGCGCTGATCCAGCAGATCCTGGGCGGCCGGCCGCTACCGTTTATCCACAACGGCCTGTCGACTGACCCGAGGCTGTTCCGCGCCAGCGAGGTGTTGCTGCAAAGCCTGGACTGCCCGATTGACCCGATGCAGGAACAGGACGCGCTGTACGACCTGGCCCAGGCGCTGAGCGCTGCGTCGGGCGTGATCGTCAGCCGTAAATCCTTCGATTACGTGGCCGCCGAGCGTGCCCGGGAATTTATCCACAGCGCCTTGGGCCGCAGCATCACCCTGGATGAGATGGCCGACCATTGCGGCCGTGACCGCTGGGCATTGTCGCGCGATTTTCGGTTGTTGTTCGGCACCAGTCCCTACCGCTACCTGACCATGCGGCGTTTGGACTTGGTGCGTAGCCTGCTGGCCCAAGGCCAAGCGCTGGTCGATGCAGCACTGACCGCCGGGTTCACCGACCAGAGCCATATGACGCGGCAATTTCGCAGCACCTACGGCATGCCACCGTCGCGATGGGTGAAGATGCTCGGGCGCTGACTGGCTGAGGGGAAATGCAATAAAAAATGTGGGAGCGCGCAAGCTCCCTCCCACACTTGATCCAGGTTGTTTCCAATATCGGCCCTACCGTGCGCAATGTGCGCAGCCGCCGCAGAGAGGCCAGGCTTACAGCTGGCGCCCGACAACCGGCTCGCCGATGCTCAGGAAATTCCCGCCCGCGATATGGTGCAAGGTGCGCAACGCGTCATGCCCTTCGAAGTGCCAGTGCCCTTCGCTGAATACGCGTTCGTCGGCATACGCCGCGAGCACTTCGCCGAGGAATAAATCGTAGGTCTGCTGGTTGTGAGGCTCGGGCAACAGGCGACATTCCAACCACGCCACGCAGCCCTCCAGCAACGGCGCGTCGGTGTGTTCACCGTGGAAGGTTTGCAGACCGTAAGCGGCGAATTTGTCCGTGTCGGCGCCCGTGGTGTTGCCGACCGTCTGCACCAGATCGGCCTGCGCCACGCAGGGCACCTGGAGCACGAAGGTGCCGGCGCCTTCCAGCAATTGCCGGGTCCAGGTGGCCTTGTCCAGCACCACCGCGACTTTCGGCGGTTCAAAGTCCAGGGGCATGGCCCAGGCAGCGGCCATGATATTGCGTCGGCCGTCGTGGGCTGCGCTCACCAATACGGTCGGCCCGTGATTGAGCAAGCGATAGGCCTTGGACAGCGGAACGGGGCGACAGTGAGTAGGGCTCATGGAGGGTCGGCTCTTCAAGCAAGAAAAAACCTACGATACCTCAAGCACAAGCCCGACGGGTCAGCTCGACAGCTGATTGGCGAACTGCCCGACTGCGCTCACCACTTTTTGCGCACCGTCCTGGATTTCCACAATCACCGTGCCGGCCTCAGCCGCCAGCGCCAAGCCTTGCTCGGCCTGCAGACGCCCCTCGGTCATCAGGGACACCGCATCGCGAGCCATGTCCTGGTTCTGACGCACCACACCGACGATTTCCTCGGTGGCCTTGCTGGTGCGCGACGCCAATTGGCGCACCTCATCGGCAACCACTGCAAAACCACGGCCCTGCTCACCCGCGCGCGCCGCTTCGATGGCCGCATTGAGCGCCAGCAGGTTGGTCTGTTCGGCAATGCCGCTGATGGTCTTGACGATGCTGCCGATCACTTGCGACTGGGCATTGAGCGCCTCAATGCCATCACCGGCCTGCTGCATGTGCTTGGCCAAATCACGCATCACGTCCACCGCCTGCGTCACCACAGTGGTGCCTCGTTGGGCACTGTTGTCGGTTTGCAACGAGGTGCTGTAGGCAATGTTGGCGGCCTCGGCCACCGCCTGTTCCTGGCTGACCTGGTCGGTAATTACCGTGGCGAATTTGACCACCTTGTACAGGCGATCATTGGCATCCAGCACCGGGTTATAAGTGGCTTCCAGCCAGACCACGCGGCCATGGCTGTCGACCCGCTTGAAACGCGCGGCGACAAACTCACCGGCATTCAAACGCTTCCAGAAGTTCTGGTACTCGGCGCTGTTGTATTCCTGCGGCTCGCAGAACATCCGGTGATGTTTGCCCTGAATCTGCGCCAGGCTGTAACCCATGCCGCTGAGGAACCGGTCATTCGCCGTCAGCACATGCCCGCCGAGGTCGAACTCGATGACCGCCGTAGAACGCACCAGCGCGGTGATAAGGTTTTCATGCTCGCGCGAGGCCTCGATGGTGCGGGTGAGGTCGCTTGAGTAAATCGAAAAATGCTTGATGCGCCCATCCGAGCTGCGCACGGGTTGCAGGATCGAGCGCAACCACGCTTCCTTGCCATTGCCGCGCATCAGCCGCACGGTACCCGCGAAGTGTTCGCCGCGCACCAGGGCATTCTTGAAACGCAGCTGGAATTCGTCCTGACGCACGTGTGCCGGCACCAGATCATCAATGTGGCGCCCCAGGATATTGGTGGCCTGGTACGCCAGTTCCTGCAGGAAGTTGGCATTTGCCCACTCCACCCGGCCTTCAGCGTCCAGCGTCAGGCACAGCATTTCACTTTCCAGGCTCTCCTTGACCTGTTGCAAGCTCGACAACTCTTCACGAAGAGCCGACAGCTCCTGCTTCAAACGGGTGTTGAACATGAGGCACCGATGATATTTGAGGAGATGAATCTGACCTGCATCGGCGCTGCCGGGATTTTCTGAAGCGCTTTTTAGCCCCTCGCCCAACTGTTTTTCTGGCTCTGTTAACCACCGTTATTTCGGCAGACGCCCATCACTTGATATTCAAGGGTATTGAGCTTGCCGCTGGAGTCTTCATAGGTCATGCGCGACGGCACCGGGTTGCACGAACGGATCGGCGGCGTGACGTTGACCACCTTGGCAATGTCCAGCGCCATGCCATAGCGGTAGGCCTGTACCTCGGGTGCCGGCTGCCCCTTTTTTTCGGCGTAAGCCGCCATGGCTTTCTCATTGCGTTCCATCATCAGGGCAAAGGTGCGATCACCGCCGCCTTCGGCCAATGCACCCAATGACAGGATTGCAGTAAATACACCCAGGCCAATTTTATAAAAGTTCATGACAGGTTCCTCGTCTAAGAAGTTCAGTGACGAGCGTAATGAAGTAACCCTGACGGAATGTTCACCAAACCATTACTTATTTGTTAGGTGGCCGTGAGTTTCCAGAATTGTAATGTTCACGCCATGAAGTCGTTATCCGCTGTTTGCAACTATCAGCCCGGGCCAGATCAATAAAAACGCCCACTTCTATAAGAAGCTGAACACTGCCAACACCGAGGAGCGAACCATGAGCATTGCTTACTACACCCTTCCCTTTTCATTGCTGGCCGCACTGCCCCTGGCAGCCGTGGCCGTGGAGGACAAGCCCGAAGGTTTTATCGAAGGCAGCAGCGTGAACGTGCTGGCGCGCAATTTTTACTTCAACCGCGACGACCGCAAGGGCCAGTCCAGCCCCACGGGCAACGGCTATTCCGAAGCCTGGGCGCAGGGCTTGATCGGCAAGTTCGAATCCGGCTTTACCCAAGGCACCGTGGGGTTTGGCCTGGATGCGTTTGCCATGTACGGCCTGAAACTCGACTCCGGCACCGGCCGCAGCGGCGGCAAGGGTTCGTTCGGCATGCTGCCGGTGGACAGCAATAACCACCCCGAAAGCGGCTACAGCAAATTCGGCGGCGCCGCGAAATTGCGCGTGCTGGACACGGTCTTCAAGGCCGGCGACGTATTCCCCGCCACGCCGGTGGTGGCCGCCGGCGACTCACGCCTGTTGCCGCAAAGCTTTCGCGGTGTCACCGCGCAGAACACCAGCCTTGAAGGCCTGAGCCTGCAAGGTGGGCGCCTGAGCGGCATGAGCCAGCCAAGCGAAAGCGGCATGAACAAAGGCTTTGCGACTTTCTATGCGGGCAAGGTCGACTCACCCTGGATCGGTTATTTCGGCGGCGACTACACCGTCAATAAACACCTGAGTGTCAGCCTGTACAGCAGCCGCTTGAAGGACGCCTGGGATCAGTATTACGTCGGCAGTGCCGCCACGTACCCGCTGACCGACGACGTCTCCTTGTTCGGCGACGTCAACTATTACAAGGCCGTGGACGAAGGCAAAAAACTGCTGGGTGAATTCGATAACAACATCTGGAGCGCCAGGCTCGGGGTCAAGGTCGGCGCCCACAGCCTGGCCGTGTCGCACCAGCGCAATAATGGCGACGACGACTTCGATTACCTGCGCCAATCGGACTCGATCTTCCTCAACAACTCTATCCAGTACAACGACTTCAACTCGCCCAAGGAGCGCTCGTGGATGGTGCGTTACGACCTCGACATGCAGACGTTCGGCATTCCCGGCCTGTCGTTCATGACCCGCTACGGCAAAGGCACCGGCGCCGATTACAGCAACGCCAACGCGGTGTACATGCGCCGCGATGCGGCAGGCGATCCGCTGACGGATCAACGTCGCTGGGAGCGGGACGTCGAGGCCAAGTACGTGGTGCAGAGTGGCAGCCTGAAGGATTTGTCATTGCGTTTGCGCCAGGCCACCGTGCGCTCCAGCGCTTTCGAATCAGACCTGGAGGAAATTCGCTTGATTGCCGAATACCCACTAGTGGCACTTTGACCATTGCTTACATTCGTTCGCCATTAACTAACATCTGCTCACAAATTGATAACTATCAAAACTGTAACATTGGGTTCAGCTTCCCGTTAAGTTGAACTTCCTATACTCGCTTCAACTTAGTTGCACCGAGCACATTCATCTCTGAAGCTTTTGTGTAGCTCCTTTGGAAAGAGATGAATTTTTAACGCCCCTCAGGGGCGTTTTTTTTGCCCGCAAGCTAAGTCGCGACCAATGGTCGCAGTTGACCCTGAAGCTACTTCAGACTTCAGAATTTCCCTACTCTCAAAACACCTGATTCCATAGGGAAATGGACCTCTTCTCTTTCAGTAAAAGGTAAATTTCTATGCGTATCCTTGTGGTTGAGGACGAGCAAAAAACCGCTGACTATTTGCAGCAAGGCCTGAGTGAAAGTGGCTATGTGGTCGACTGCGCGTCCAATGGCATCGACGGCCTGCACCTGGCCGGGCAGCACGCGTATGAGTTGGTCATTCTTGACGTCAACCTGCCGGGCAAGGATGGCTGGGAAGTGCTGGAGCAATTGCGCCGCAACGGCACGCAACGGGTAATGATGCTGACCGCGCGTGGCCGGCTGGCCGACAAGATCAAGGGCCTGGACATGGGCGCCGATGATTACCTGGTCAAACCCTTCGAGTTTCCCGAATTGCTCGCACGGGTCCGCACCCTGCTGCGACGCAGCGAGCATATCCCTCAACCGGAAGTATTCAGCGTGCAGGACCTGGAGCTGGACCCACGCCGCCATCGCGCGTATCGCGGCTCCCGACGGATCGACCTGACCACCAAAGAGTTCGCCCTGCTGCAGGTATTGATGCGCCAAACCGGCGAAGTGCTGACCCGCACGCAAATCATTTCCCTGGTGTGGGACATGAATTTCGACTGCGACACCAACGTCGTGGAAGTCTCCATCAGCCGCCTGCGGGCCAAGGTGGATGACCAGAGCGAGGTCAAGCTGATCCACACCATTCGCGGCGTGGGTTATGTGCTGGAGGCGCGCGGATGAAAACCGGCAGTTTGTCGATGCGCCTGGGCCTGACGGTCAGTGTGATGGGCGCAGGCCTGGTGTTGTTGCTGGCAACCCTGGCGTACCTGGCCCTGACCCACGAATTGGAAAAGCTGGCGCGCAAGGGCCTGGAAAGCAAGATGGAACAGATCCAGCACAGCGTCGCCCAGGGCATGGACGTGAACACCATCCGCGCCCGCCCGCATTCACTGATGGACTTGGTGATTGGCCATGACAACTTCTACCTGACCATCGTCGGCACCGCACCCGACGAAAGCGTGCTGCTGAGCACCGGGGCCAAGCCTCAGACGCCTTTGCTCACAGACTTCACCCCACGGGAAACCCTCGGTTACCTCAACTGGACCGACAGTGTCGGCAACCAAGTGCTCAGCGCTTCCAGCCTGATGCGCCTGGCCAGCGGCGAACGTGTACGCGTGCTGCTGTCCCTGGACCGCACCGACGATCAAGCGCTGCTCAGTGCTTACCTGCGCGCCACGGTGATCGCCTTGCCCATGCTGCTGCTCTTGATCGGCATGGGCGCCTGGTGGCTGGTGCAGCGCGGGCTGGCGCCGTTGAAACAGTTCAGCCATGTGGCGGCCAAAGTCACCACTCAGGACCTCACGCATCGTCTTTCCGTCGACAACCTGCCCCAGGAGCTGGGCGAGTTGGCGCAAGGCTTTAATGTGATGCTCAATCGCCTGGACGCTGGGGTACAGCAACTGTCGCAATTCTCCGATGACCTCGCCCACGAATTGCGCGCGCCCCTGACCAACCTGATGGGCAAAGCCCAGTTGACGCTGTCGCGCCAGCGGCCGCCTGACGAATACAAAGCCGTGCTGGAATCCAACACCGAAGAGCTGGAGCGCCTGGCGCGTATCGTCAGCGACATGCTGTTTCTGGCCCAGGTCAGCCACCCGGCGGCGCGGGCTTCGTTCGCGGCGGTGTCGCTGGCGGCTGAAACGGCTCGGGTGATGGACTTGTTCGCCCTCAGTGCCGAAGACAAACAACTGACCCTGACCCTCAGCGGCGATGCTCACGTGCACGGCGATCGCCTGATGATCCAGCGCGCCCTGTCGAACCTGCTGTCCAATGCCATCCGCCACAGCCCTGCGGGCTCGCATATTTCGCTGCTGGTGGAGGCCTACGGGAACACGGCGTCGGTGTCGGTCAGCAACCCCGGCCCCGGCATCGAAGCGCACCACCTGCCGCACCTGTTCGAACGCTTCTACCGTGTCGACAGCAGCCGCGCTCGCACCGAGGGTGGCACCGGCCTGGGCCTGGCCATCGTGCGGTCGATCATGACCCTGCACCAGGGTCAGGCCGACGTGCGCAGCCTGCCCGGTGGTTTCACACTGTTTCGCCTGGTGTTTCCTCTTCCTTGCGGTGCGCCCACTGATAAAGCGCCGGCAGCACCAGCAAGGTCAGCAGCGTAGAAGAGATAATCCCGCCAATCACCACCGTCGCCAACGGGCGCTGCACTTCGGCGCCGGTGCCGGTGGCCAGGGCCATCGGGATAAACCCCAGGGACGCCACCAGCGCGGTCATTAATACCGGACGCAAACGGGTCAGCGCCCCTTCGTTGACCGCCACCGATAACGCGCGCCCTTCCTCACGCAGGTTGCGGATGAAGGCAATCATCACCAGCCCGTTAAGCACCGCGACACCGGACAAGGCGATAAAGCCCACGCCCGCCGAAATCGACAGCGGAATATCGCGCAGCCACAGCGCCATGATCCCACCCGTCAACGCGAACGGAATCCCGGTGAACACCAACAGGCCGTCCTTGAGGTTGTTGAACATCATGAACAACAGCCCGAACACCAGCAGCAATGCCACCGGCACCACGATGCGCAAACGCTCGGACGCTTCCTTCAACTGTTCGAACTGGCCGCCCCAGGTGGTCCAGTAACCGGCGGGGACTTTCACCTGAGTGCTGATGGCCGCCTCGGCCTCTTCGACAAACGAGCCGATATCCCGCCCGCGCACGTTGGCGCTGACGATCACCAGGCGCTTGCCGTTCTCGCGACTGATCTGGTTGGGGCCGAGCACCAGGTCCAGGCTCGCGACCTGGGACAAGGCAATAAAGCCCAACTGCCCAGCCGCACTGCCGGCCAGCGCCGGCACCGGAATCAGCAGCCGTGACAGCCCGTCGATATCGGTGCGTAACGCGTCGGACAAACGCACGACCATGTCAAAGCGGCGATCACCTTCGTACAACGTGCCGGCCTGACGCCCGCCCACGGCAACCGCAATGGTGTCCTGCACATCGCCCACATTCAGGCCGAAACGTGCGGCCTTGTCGCGGTCGATATTGATGGTCAGCACCGGCAAGCCGGAAGTCTGTTCGACCTTGACTTCCGAGGCGCCCTCCAGCTTTTGCAGGGTCTCGGCGATTTCCCCGGCGGTTTTGTTGAGCACCGCCATGTCGTCACCAAACACCTTCACTGCCACATCACTGCGCACCCCGGAAATCAGCTCGTTGAAGCGCAGCTGGATCGGTTGCGACAGTTCATACGCACTGCCCGGCACAATCGCACTGGCGCGCTGGATGTCGGCAATCAGTGTCTCGCGGGACTTGTTTGGATCGGGCCACTGCGCCTTCGGTTTAAGCATCACGTAGCTGTCGGAAATATTCGGCGGCATCGGGTCAGAGGCGATTTCCGCAGTGCCGGTGCGCGCAAAGACCCGCTCGATTTCCGGTACCTGGGCCTTCAATGTTTTCTCAAGCTGCTGCTGCATCTGCACCGATTGCGTCAGGCTGGTGCCCGGCACGCGCAGGGCCTGTTGGGCGAAGTCGCCTTCACTGAGGCTGGGGATGAATTCACTGCCCATGCGGCTAGCCACCGCCCCAGAGGCGACAATGGTCAACACCGCCAAGCCAAATACCCACGGGCGGCGCGCCATCACCCAATCCAGCACCGGCGCATAGACCCGACGCGCCGTGCGCATCACCAGGTTTTCTTCTTCCTTGACCTTGCCGGTGACGAACAGCGCAATCGCGGCCGGCACGAACGTCACCGACAGAATCATCGCGCCCAGCAGCGCGATCACTACGGTGAAGGCCATAGGGTGGAACATCTTCCCGGCCACGCCAGTGAGGGCGAAGATCGGCAGGTAAACCACCATGATGATCAGTTGCCCGAAGATCAGCGCCCGCCGCGCCTCTTTGGCCGCCGCGAACACTTCATGCAGCCGCTCACTGCGGGTCAACAAACGGCCGTGGCGCTGTTGCGCATGCGCCAGGCGGCGGATGGCGTTCTCGACAATCACCACCGCGCCGTCGACGATAATGCCGAAGTCCAGTGCGCCAAGACTCATCAGGTTGGCGCTGACTTTGTTGGTAAACATCCCGGTAAAGGTGAACAACATTGCCAGGGGAATCACCATCGCGGTGATCAACGCCGCGCGGATGTTGCCCAGGAACAGGAACAGCACCGCAACCACCAGCAGCGCACCTTCGAAGAGGTTTTTCTTCACGGTGGCGATGGCTTTTTCCACCAGGTTGGTGCGGTCGTAAACGGTGACGGCGACCACGCCGGCGGGCAGCGAGCGGTTGATCTCTTCGAGTTTTTTCGCCACCGCCTGGGACACAGTGCGGCTGTTTTCGCCGATCAACATGAATACCGTGCCCAGCACCACTTCACGGCCGTTTTCGGTGGCGGCGCCGGTACGCAGCTCACGGCCGATTTCGACCTGCGCCACATTGCGCACGCGGATCGGCGTGCCATCGGAAGTGGTGATCACGATATTGGCGATGTCATCAATCGACGCCACTTGCCCCGGTGCGCGGATCAGCAGCTGTTCGCCGCTGCGCTCGATGTAACCGGCGCCGACGTTGGCGTTGTTGCGCTCAAGCGCCGTAACCAAATCGGTCAACGTCAGGTTGTAGGCCGCGAGGCGCTTGGGGTCCGGGGCAATCTGGTATTCCTTGGCAAAGCCGCCGATGGTGTTGATCTCGGCCACTCCGGGCACGTTGCGCAGTTGCGGCTTGATGATCCAGTCCTGGATCACGCGCAGGTCGGTCGGCGTGTAGGGCGTGCCATCCTCTTTGAGTGCGCCGTCCTCGGCCTCGACGGTCCACAGGAAAATTTCCCCGAGACCGGTGGAAATCGGCCCCATGGCGGTTTCGATGCCGGTGGGCAATTGTCCACGGGCGACCTGCAGGCGCTCATTGACCAATTGGCGGGCGAAGAACAGGTCGGTACCGTCTTTGAAAATCACCGTCACCTGGGACAAACCGGAGCGCGACAGCGACCGCGTCTGCTGCAGACCCGGCAACCCGGCCATGGCGGTTTCGATGGGAAAGGTAATGCGCTGTTCGGTTTCCAGCGGCGAAAACCCGGCCGCCGCCGAGTTGATCTGCACCTGCACATTGGTGATGTCGGGTACGGCGTCGATGGGCAATTTCTGATAGCTGGCGATGCCGACACCGGCCATCAACAACACGGCCAGCAGCACGATGATGCGCTGCTCGATGGCAAATTGGATAAGGCGCTCAAACATGGGGAATCACTCGCAGGATCAATGGGCGTGCTCGGCCGAGCCTTTACCCAGTTCGGACTTGAGGATGAAGCTGCCGACAGTCGCCACCTGCGCCCCGGCGTCGAGACCCTGGCGCACTTCGACGTAGCCGTTTTCACTCACGCCCAGCTCAAGGTGGCGGGTGATAAAACCGTCCGGCGTGCGCACGAACACCGAGGGTTTGTCCTCGATGGTCTGGATCGCGGTTTGAGGCACGGTGACCTTGGCCTGGTAGGTGTCAGTGGCCAATTGCACGGTGACAAACAGCCCGGGGCGCCAGGCGTCGTCGGGGTTGGGCACGTTCACGCGCACGGTGGCGGTACGCGTCTGCTCACCGAGCAAGTTGCCGACGTAGGCCACGGTGCCGAGCACGTCGGTGCCCATTTCCGTAGAACTGACTTTCACCGGTTTACCGACGCGCACCTTGTTCAAGTCCTTGGGAAATACACCGAAGGTGACCCATACCTGGGACAGGTCCGAAAGGGTGAACGCGTTGCTGGTTTCGCTCACGACCTCGCCGACTCCCAGGTGCTTTTCCACCACCATGCCGGCGAAGGGCGCACGCAGTTCATAGCGATTACCGCCGACCAGGACTGCGCTGCCGCTGAGGGCGGTCATTTTCTGGCGGGCGTTGTTCAGGGCGATTTCCGCTTCCTGCAAGGCCTGGCGCGCCAGCAGGTAATCCTGCTCGGCGGAGATTTGGTCCTGCCACAATTGGCGCTCGCGCTGGAAGGTGGTGCGCGCCAGTTCGACCCGCCGCTCACTGGCTGCCAGCTCACTGCGCTGGTCGGAAATTTGCTGGCTGGCGATCACCGCCAACAGCTCGCCCTTCTTAACCGACTGGCCGAGGTTGACCTTCACAGCCTCCACCACACCGGCCGCGCGCGGGACGATGTGCGAGGTGCGATCCTCATCAAAACGCACTTCTCCCGGCAGTGTCAGCAGGGTGCTGATGGCGCGTGGCTGGGCCTGGGCGAGTTGAATACCGGCGGCCTGGATCTGCTGCTCAGTGAGTTCGAGTGTGCCCTCCTCTTCTTCGGCGTTTGCAAAACCAGACAGCATCAGGCCCAGGGCGACGGCCAGCGCCACACCGTGTTTATGCTTCATAAAAGACTCCAGAAAAAATCAAAACCGGGCGAGGTCGCCGTAAATCCGTTCGATGCGTACCCAGGCGTCGGTGGCCTGGGCGGTCGCCGTGAGGTACTGGGTGCGCGCGGCGATCAAGGTGCGCTGGGCGTCGAGCACGTCGAGGAAGTTGAACTTGCCCATCTCGAAACCCCGGGTGGCGCTGTCCACCGCGCTTTGGGCGGCGGGCAGGATCTGTTGGTTGAAGGCGCGCACTTCGGTAATCGCGGTTTGCCACAGGTCCAGGGCCTGGCGGGTTTCGGTGCGCAGGCGCAACTCAGTGGCATTGCGCAAGTCACGGGCCTGATCGGCGCGGCGGCTGGCGGCGAGCACGTTGCCCTGGTTGCGGTTGAACAGCGGGATCGGCATCGACACGCCCACCAGGTTCACCCGCTCGCGCACGCTGGCGTCGTACTGGCTGCCGATCGACACGTCGAGGTCGGGAATCCGCTGGGCTTTTTCCAGGCCGACGCTGGCTTCGCTTTGCTGGATTTGCAGTTCAGCCAGGCGCAGCTCCGTGGTTTGCTCAAGACGCGCGAGCAACGGTGTGGAGGCCGGTAATGGCGGAGCGGATTGGCGTTGTGTGGCGACCGCCTGGAAATCAGGCGCGGCGCTGCCGGTAATGGCCGCAAGGCGGCGATAGGCGTCGCTCAGGCCGATCTGCGCCCGGTTCAGTTCCAGGCGGATCTCCGAGACCTGCACCTGCGCGCGCGTGGCTTCGACCGGCGACGACTTGCCGGCCGTGACGCGGCCGTTGGCGACCACCAGCCCGCGCTCGGCCAGGGCCATAGAGCGTTGCGCCAGGTCGAGGCGCTCCTGGGCACGCAGGGCGCCGTAATAGCTGTCGATCACATCGGCGCGCAGGCCGTTGCGACGCTGCTCCAGGGTCAGTGCGGCAGCGTCCTGGGCCCGAGTGGCCAGGTCAATCCGCGCACCGCGTTTGCCGCCCAGTTCCAGGGTCTGGCTGAGTTTGACGGTGGTGGTGCGCGTACTGCGGCGGGTGTCTTCAGCATCCCAGGAGGCCACCGGGTTGGGGATCAAGCCTGCCTGCTGGCGACCGCCCTGGGCGATGTCGATTTCCCACTGCGCGGCAGCCAGGTCAGGGTTGTTGGCAAACGCGGTTTGCAGGGCTCTATCAAGCGTGAGGGTTTGCGCCTGGACAGCACTGGCCGCCACCCACAACGCAGTCGCCCCCAACAGTGTTTTAACGGAAATTGCCATAACGAAAGTTCCACGCCCATGAAGTCGCTGAGGTTTCCCAGCGGGGGCAATGTAGCTTTCGGTACTTATCAGGGCGGTGGGCAGAACATTACAAATCCGTTAGCGAGGATCAGGCGTGCACGTCGTCATGTTCGTCGTGATGAAACCCTTCGCCTTCAACCTGCAACGTGACGTGGGAAATATCGAATTGTTCGTGCAGCAATTCCGTCACAAGCGCGAGGATCTGCTGCTCCGTGCCGAGCGACGAGTCCGCCACCAAGTGAGTGCTCAGCACATTTTTGCCGCTGGTCAGGGCCCAGATATGCAGATCGTGCACGTCCTTGACCCCGGGCACCTTGCGAATGGCCTGCTCGACCTGATCGATATCAACCCCGTCCGGCACACCTTGCAGCAGCACGTTCATGCTTTCCTTGAGCAGCGTCCAGGTACGCGGCAACACCCAGAAACCAATCGCCGCCGCCACCACGGAGTCGATCCAACCCCAGCCGGTGAACATGATCACCACCGCCGCGATGATCACGCCGATAGAGCCGAGCATGTCGCTCCAGACTTCCAGGTAAGCGCCCTTCACATTGAGGCTTTCGCCGCTGGCGGCACTGAGCAGGCGCATGGAAATCAGGTTGACGATCAGCCCCAGCACCGCAATGACCAGCATACCGGTGGACTGGATTTCAGCCGGTGCCTGGAGCCGTTGATAGGCCTCATACAGGATGTAAAACGCCACGGCGAACAGCAGCAGCGCATTGAAGGCGGCCGCCAGAATCTCGAAACGCGCATAACCAAAGGTGCGCTTGCGGTCGGCTGCGCGTTTGGCAACCTGGATGGCCACCAGGGAAATCGCCAGGGCCAGGGCGTCGGTCATCATGTGCGCGGCGTCGGACAACAGCGCCAGGCTGCCGGTGATAAACGCGCCGATCACCTCGGCAATCATGAAGCTGCTGGTCAGCCCGAGGGCGATCCATAGAAGACGCTCGTGGCCGGCGCGTGCTTGGCCGTGGTTATGTCCTGCGCTCATGAAATATCCTCAAAAGGTGTGGTCCGTTGATCATAGAGCTATTGGCCAAATACTCGGGCACGGGTTGCAAATTTGTCATCCGCGCGACAGCCCGCCGTTACATGACGCGCACCAAAATCGCACATGGACGCTCTGGCACAGTTCTATCAGGTATGCTTTTCGAGCAGGAAACAAAAAGAAACATATTAGCCAACCTGTTCGATAAGGAGTCCCGCTTTGGAGTTATCGACTGCCGCGTGGATGGTTCACGACACCCGCCTCATGTTCTGCGTTCTGCTGGCGATCGCCAGCATCATTGTGTTGATCAGCGCGACCAAGCTGCCGCCGTTCCTGTCAATTTTGATCGGTACGTTTATCGCGGGTGTCGGTGCCGGGTTGCCCCCGGAGGAAGTCGCCAAAGCCTTCAGCAAAGGCGCCGGGGCGATTCTCGGTGAAGCCGGGATTATCATCGCGCTGGGCTCGATGCTCGGTGCGCTGATGGCGGAATCCGGCGCAGCCGACCGTATCGCCACCACCCTGCTCGGGCTGGGCAAAGGCAAATCACTGCCCTGGGTAATGGCGCTGGTGGCCATGGTGATCGGCTTGCCGCTGTTCTTCGAAGTCGGCCTGGTGATGATGGTGCCGATCATCTTTGTGATGGCCAAACGTTCGAACCAGCCCTTGTTGAAAATCGCCATCCCCGCACTGGCGGGCATGACCACCCTGCACGCCCTGATGCCGCCGCATCCGGGACCGCTGATTGCGGTGAGCGCGTTGCACGCCGACCTCGGCCTCACCATGTTGCTGGGCTTCTGCCTGGCAGTGCCGGCAGTGATTCTGGCTGGCCCGCTCTATGGCAACTGGCTGTCCAAGCGCATGCACGTGGATGAACCGGCCGACATCGGCGCGCTGTTCAGCGCACCGCCCAAGGCGCCGCGCCAGCCGAGTTTCGGCGTGTCGTTGCTGATCATTTTGCTGCCGGTGATTTTGATGCTCGGGAGCACCTTGGCCAAGGTCGCCATGTCACCGGAAAACCCGCTGGCGCTGACCTTGAAATTCCTCGGTGAGCCGCTGATCGCCCTCGGCCTGGCGGTAATCGCCGCGGTGGTTTGCCTGGGCTGGGCCGCCGGCATGCCGCGTGCCGAAGTCGGCAACACCCTGCGCAAAGCCCTCGCGCCCATCGCCGTGTTGTTGCTGACCATCGGCGCCGGCGGCGGCCTCAAGCAAACCCTGCTGGACGCCGGCGTCAGCCAGACCATCAGCAAGGTCGCCGAAGGCGCGCACATGCCGTATCTGCTGCTGGCCTGGCTGATTGCCGTGGCCCTGCGCCAGGCCACCGGCTCGGCGACGGTCGCCACCACCACGACGGCGGGCATCCTCGCGCCAATGATGGCCGGGCTGGCGGCTACGCAGAGTTCATTGGTGGCATTGGCAATTGGCGCCGGCTCGGTGTTCTTCTGCCACGTCAACGACGCCGGGTTCTGGATGGTGCGTGAGTACTTCGGCTTGCAGCTCAAACAGACGATCTGGGTGTGGTCGGTGTTGCAGACGATTGTTTCGGTGGTCGGGCTGGTCGGTACGCTGTTGCTCTGGCACTTTCTGACCTGACCCTCAGGTCGCCAAGGTGTGGCGCTTGCCAAACAGCGCCACACTCGCCACCCCCACCGCCCCCATCACCACGCAATAGCCCACGCAAATCCACGGGCTCGTCGGCATCAACGCAATCAACAACAGCGGTGTGGTACTCGCCCACAGCGCGTAGGCAATGTTGTAGGTGAAGGAAATCCCCGACACCCGCACCGGCGCCGGAAACAGGCCGACCATCACCGACGGCACTGCGCCCACTACCCCGCAACTCAAGCCCGCCACCGCATACGCCGCCCCTAGCCACACGCCGCCGCTGATCAGGCTGGCATACAGAACCGCAATGCCCACCGGCAGCAGCAGGCTATAGACCAGCACCGTGCGCCAGGCGCCGATGCGGTCCACCAGCAGGCCGGCCAGTACA
Organism: Pseudomonas antarctica; assembly: GCF_001647715.1. NCBI lineage: Bacteria > Pseudomonadati > Pseudomonadota > Gammaproteobacteria > Pseudomonadales > Pseudomonadaceae > Pseudomonas > Pseudomonas antarctica. Next base: position 831,389 of record NZ_CP015600.1, on the reverse strand, counting down.
CAACCGATATTCAGAAAAACAATGCCCAGCGCGCTCAAGGCGAAGGTGTGGCTGGGGCTCATGCCGAAGGTTTTTTGCATCATGGTCGGGGTGATGACCACCAGCACTACCACGGCCGAGGTGAGCACGCAGGTGAGGATCATTGCCGGCAGCAACACGGCGCGATGGTCGCGCAGCACGGTGCGCAGAGGCAATTCGGCGGCGGCCTGGCGGCGGGCCTGCATTTCGAGGAACACCGGGGTTTCGTTGAGCCAGCGGCGCAACCACACGCCGATCACACCGAAGACGCCGCCGAGCAGGAACGGGAAGCGCCAGGCGTAATCGAGGATTTCGGCGGGGGTGAACAGTTGCGCCAGCAATGTCGCGGTGAGTGCGCCGAGCAGGTAGCCGAAGGTCAGGCCGGCTTGCAGAAAGCCCAAGGCATACCCACGGTGATGACGCGGCGCGTGTTCGGCGACGAAGGTCCAGGCGCTGGGCACTTCCCCGCCCACCGCAGCGCCTTGCAGCACGCGCAGCACCAGCAGGATCAGCGGCGCGAAATAACCGATTTGTGCGTAGGTGGGCATGATCCCGATCAGCAGGCAGGGCAGCGCCATCATCAGGATGCTCAGGCTGAATACGCGCTTGCGCCCCAGGTGGTCGGCGAAGTGCGCCATCAGGATGCCGCCCAGCGGGCGCGCCAGGTAACCGGTGACGAAGATGCCGAAGCTTTGCAGCAGGCGCAGCCACTCGGGCATTTCCGGTGGGAAAAACAACTGGCTGAGGGTTAGCGCAAAGAATACGAAAATAATGAAGTCGTAGATTTCCAGGGCGCCGCCGAGGGCGGCCAGGCCCAGGGTTTTGTAGTCGGAGCGGGAAAAACGCTGCGCCTGTGGGGAAAAGGTGGCAGTCATGTGGAGGCTCGGCAGACAAACAAAATGGCGTGCAGGTTATGAGCTGAGCCCAATGATGGCAATCGCGACAGATATATTTGTTTTACTCATGGATCAATGAAGATAACTACATTCCCAAAACAATGGGCGTAGAGGAACATGCCGTAAAACTGCCAAAACCCATAATAAATACAAGAGGAAAGACTCGTGGCCGATGCTATCGAAGAAAGCCGCTATGCCCGATTTGCCCTGCGTTGCTCCAACTTCGCCGAACGCTGGTTTCCTGACTCCTGGGTATTTGCCGCCCTCGCCGTGATTATCGTCGCCGTGGCGACCCTGGGCATGGGCGCCGCGCCGACCGAGGCCGCCAAAGCCTTCGGTGATGGGTTCTGGAGCCTGATTCCGTTCACCATGCAAATGGCCTTTGTGGTGATCGGCGGTTATGTCGTGGCCAGTTCGCCACCTGCGGTAAAACTGATCGATCGCTTGGCGCGCATCCCGAAAAACGGCCGCTCGGCCGTGGCGTGGGTGGCGTTGATCTCGATGGTCATCTCCCTGCTCAATTGGGGCTTGTCCCTGGTGTTTGGCGGTTTGCTGGTGCGCGCACTCGCCCGCCGTACGGATTTACGCATGGACTACCGCGCGGCCGGTGCCGCCGCTTACCTGGGCCTGGGCGCGGTGTGGGCATTGGGACTGTCGTCGTCGGCTGCGCAACTACAGGCCAACCCGGCCAGCTTGCCGCCGTCGATTCTGTCGATTACGGGGGTGATTCCGTTCACTGACACGATCTTTCTGTGGCAATCCGGGGTGATGTTGCTGGCGTTGATCGTGGTCTCGCTGATCATCGCTTACGCCACCGCACCAGGGCCGAACAGCGCCCGTGATGCCAAGGCCTGCGGCGTCGACCCGGCCTTCAACCTGCCCAAGATTCAAGCGCCAACCCGCCCGGGTGAATGGCTGGAGCACAGCCCACTGCTAACCATTCTGCTGGCATTGCTGGCGGCCGGTTGGTTGTTCCATGAGTTCTCGACCAAGCCGGCGATCAGCGCCATCTCGGGGCTGAACACCTATAACTTCCTGTTCATCATGGTCGGCGCGCTGCTGCACTGGCGCCCGCGCAGTTTCCTCGATGCGGTGGCCCGCGCCGTGCCGACCACCACCGGCGTGCTGATCCAGTTTCCGCTGTATGGCTCCATCGCGGCGCTGATGACCGTGGTCAAGGGCGGCGACGGCCAGACCTTGGCGCACCATATCTCGACCTTCTTTACCTCCATCGCCTCTCACGACACCTATGCGTTGTTGATGGGCGTGTACTCCGCGGTGCTGGGTTTCTTTATTCCATCGGGCGGCGGCAAGTGGATCATCGAAGCGCCTTACGTGATGCAAGTGGCCAATGACCTGCAATACCACTTGGGCTGGGCGGTGCAGATCTACAACGCTGCCGAGGCGCTGCCGAACTTGATCAACCCGTTCTATATGCTGCCGTTGCTCGGCGTGTTGGGGCTGAAGGCGCGAGACCTGATTGGTTTCTCGTTTGTGCAACTGCTGGTGCACACGCCGTTGGTGTTGTTCCTGCTATGGGCGCTGGGCACGACGCTCAAATACCTGCCTCCCGTGATGCCGTAAACGCTTCTGTCACATTGCCTGCTTAAGCTTCGCCCTCAGGCCCGGCAACGCCTCCTGCACCTTGATCGGCCTTCAACCGATCAAGGTGCACACGATGCGTTGCAGCGCGGCCCCGTTACGAAACCCGATAGTCATCATCAGAACCCTTATGCCCTAAGGCCTCGCCTTATAGACTGAAGCGTTTAAGCTTTGCCATATTTGATGCCCTTTCAACGAAACATCCAGCAATAAATAAACCAAAAACAGCAGTGAGAAGCCTCGGATGACCGAAGAAACCGAAGACCAGAAAGCAACCAAAAACGCCGCCGACACGCTCCCCGATTCAAGCCGTCGGCGCTTTTTAGGAGGGGTTGCCGTACTGGGCGCCGGGGCGACCTTGAGCGCCTGCGGTGGGCCCGCTGAACCGCCTGGCCCGGTGGTCACCCGCGAACTGTCGCCTGCCGAGCTGGACAAGGCCTTGCACGACAACGTGAAGAATGTGGTGGTGATCTACGGCGAAAACCGCAGTTTCAACAACCTGTTTGCCGACTTCCCCGGCGTGGAAAGCCCACTGTCCGCTCTCAAACCCGCCGACTACCAGCAACGCGACCGCGACGGCAGCCTGCTGGAGACGCTGCCGGAAGTCTGGGGCGGCGTGACTCAGCTTGGGCCGCAAACGATTGACGGGGTGCTTTACCCCAGCGCCACCCAATATCAGGAACACTTGCCCAACGCGCCCTATGCACTGAAGGGGCCGAACGGCGAAGACCTGCCCCTGGGCCTGGTCACCCGCGATCTGTGGCATGTGTTTTATCAGAACCAGATGCAGATCAATGGGGGCAAGAACGACCTGTTTGTCGCCTGGGCCGACTCCGGTGCACTGACGCTTGGCCATTACCCGCAAACGCGTTATTCGCTGCGCCTGTGGGACGTCGCCAGGGAGTTCGTGCTGTGCGACAACTTCTTCCAGGGTGCCTTTGGCGGTTCGTACCTCAACCACCAATACTTGATCAGTGCTCAAGTGCCGTTTTACCCGGACGCCGCCAACTCGGTGGCTAAATCGCAGATCGCCACGCTGCAGAGCGACGACCCAACCGACACGCGCCTCAAGCCGTTGGACAAGTCACCGGCCAGCGCCATGACCGGCCCGCCGCAGTTCGGGCCCAGCGCGCTGACGCCGGACGGCTATTCGGTAAACACCATGGCGCCACCGTACTGGCCCACCTGGATCCGCGACCCGGAGCGCCCGGACTACGCCAAGCCCGACCTGCCCAGCGTGCTGGTGCCGCAGTCTCACGAACACATCGGCGACAAGCTGTCGAAGAAGAACGTCGATTGGGCCTGGTACGGCGGTGCCTGGCAGGCAACGATCGACGAGCACAAGGATTCGCTGGCGATTCCGAAGATCCCCAGCTTTCAGTATCACCACCAGCCGTTCAACTACTTCAAGCAGCAAGGTCCGGAAAACCCGGCGGAGCGCAAGAAACGCCTGCGCGACGGCGGCCTGGGCGATGAGCCAAGCACCAATCACTTCCTGGCTGATGCCCAGGCGGGAACACTGCCGGCGGTGAGCTTCTACAAACCCCAGGGCAACCTCAACATGCACGCCGGTTACGCCGACGTGGCCTCGGGCGACCGCCATATCACCCGCGCCCTGAAAGTGTTGCAGGAGAGCCCGCAGTGGAAAAACATGGTCGTGATCATCACCGTCGATGAGAACGGCGGCTGGTGGGACCACGTCGCACCGCCTAAAGGCGACCGCTGGGGCCCGGGCACGCGTATCCCGGCGTTGGTTATTTCGCCGTTTGCGCGCAAAGGTACGGTGGACCATACGGTTTACGACACCGCCTCGATCCTGCGCTTGATCACCCGGGTGTTCCAGTTGGAGAAACTGGACGGCCTCAAGCTGCGCGACGACGCAATGATTGCGCGCGGCCAGAAGCCCATGGGCGATCTGAGCAACGCCTTGCAGTTCAAGGTGTAGGTTTTCTTATCCAATAGCGACATGCCCAGCGATTTAGCACGCGGTTTTCCTGGTCAACCGCTACTGTGTGGAAGTGGGCTTTCACCCCGCGCAGACGGGCTTTCGCTGACAAGGAAACAACTATGTTCAAACCGACCAGGCTGTCCTTCACCCTGGCCGCACTGCTGGCCAGTGCGGTCGTACAGGCCGACATCGAAGTACCATTGGGCAGCACGCAACGGGTCACCCAGTTGTTTGCGTTCCCCAATAACTGCAACGTGATCTGCTTTCGGCCATGGACGCTGGAGCAGACCGCCGAGCATTATCTGAACCAGAGCCTGCAGCGCGACGGTTACAGCCGCGCCAAGGTCAGTGTGAAAACCCATGACGGCCAGGTCTCAGCCACCTTCAGCGGCGTGCCCGACCACTACGGCCAGCCGCTGACCACGCTGCTCGATACCGCCGACCTGGCCTACCAAGGCGCCAGCAAACTCAACAGCGACGGCAAGTGGGCTTACAACTGGTACCTGTTCCTGCCGCTGGGCATGGCCCTGGAAAATCGCAAGAGCATCGAACTGCTGCACTTCCCGCCGGACTATTCGCTGACCCAGGCCCAGGATTACCTGGAATCGGCAACCACCGACCGCTGGGCCACGTTGCTCACCGACAATGGCATCCCTGCCACCGAAACGCCGGCCTACCAGACCATCATCGATATCGCACCGATCGCCGCGCCCTCCAATGCGGGCAAGGACCTCGAAAACGTTTACAGCTACTTCGCCGATTACCAGACACGCATGGTCAAGGAGTTGAGCCTGCGCGCCAACGGCTCGTTGCCGATGGTGGCGTTCGGCGCGCCAGTGCGGAATTGGATCAAGCAACAATACGGCCAGACCGTGGGCGTGCTGGGCCTGGCGCAGATCAGCCCGACAGCGGGCAAGACCGTGTCGGTATTGGGCGCCAACCACCCGAGTTACATCTGGTATGCGGCAGACCCTGCAACCTACGACGGTAATGAACAGAAAGCCGATGAGGCCGGCTTGAAGGTGATGGGGCAGGACCTGAGCGCCGCCTGCTGGCAAGCCGGCATGGGGCAGAAACCCGCCAGCGATGCGAATGTACTGCTCAAGGCTTGCATGAATACCTGGCAGGTCACGCGCAAGGAACAGACCTGTGAGTTGTTCTATACCTCGGTGCGCAATCTGACCCCGGAACAAGCCAACGCCAAATGCGCCACCCCCGTCATCAAGGCTCAGTTGAAACAACTGAAGGACGCCGCTCCAACCCCGGCGGTCATGGCCCCGGCGCTGTAAGCTGAACAGGTTATAACCGATTTCTACTGTCAGAGTTGACAGTAGAAATCGGATCCAATATCAGCGAGTCTTGAGTGGCACCCATCCGCTGCAAGACTGATAGTCAGCCCCACTCGCAGGTCGATGCAGCCCAACCCAGGAGAGTCATGAAAACTCAAGCCATGGATAAGGCTAACACCGCTGTGAGTGACGGCCTTTACCCCTTCAAGACGGTGCTCGTTGAACAGGGTTACCCCTCGACCAAACACTTCCAGATCGCACAGGACGCAAATGGGCCAGGCGCCGTCATCAAGGCGTGCGTTACCTTTGACAGCCGCCTGCGCATTGCCCGAGTCTCCGGCTACGCCCTGAGCGAGCGACGCTTGCATACCCTGCAACTGTCATCACGCATCCACTTGTATGACCCGTGGTTCAGCGGCCTGCTGTCGCACTCCTGCAACCCGAACGTGTTTTTCGATGCCACTTACCTGGAAGTCTGGACGGTGCAAGCCATCGCTGCAGGCGACCTGCTGACGATGGATTACGCCAATACCGAGGACGCGGTGTTCCGGCAGTTCGCCTGCCAATGCGGCGAGCTGAACTGCCGGGGGTGGATCACCGGCAGTGCGGAGCCCTTGAACGCCGACGGTCAGGCCTTCATGGCCCAATGGCGGCTGCGCAAACGGCCTTAGACCTCGCCCAATGGCCGCAAGCGATATTGCGGTGGCAGTTGCTCGAAACCACTGATGGTGGTGTTCAAGCTCTTCCAGCGACCATCCTTGATGCCATAGATACAGCCATGGATCGACAGGCTCTGCCCACGGTGCCAGGCGTTTTGCACAATGCTGGTGTGACCCACGTTGGCCACCTGCTGAATCACGTTCAGCTCGCAAAGGCGGTCGACGCGTTCTTCTTCGGTCGGCAACTGGGCCAACAGTTCGCGGTTTTCGTAGTAGAGGTCACGAATGGTGCGCAGCCAGCCATCGATCAGGCCGAACTGGCGGTCCTGCATGGACGCGCGCACGCCGCCGCAGCCGTAGTGGCCAGTCACGAGGATATGTTTGACCTTGAGCACGTCGACCGCGTACTGGATCACCGACAGGCAATTAAGGTCGGTGTGCAATACCACGTTGGCCACGTTGCGGTGCACAAACAGATCACCGGGCAGCATGCCGACGATTTCGTTGGCCGGTACACGGGCGTCGGAGCAGCCGATCCACAGGTATTCCGGGGTTTGCTGGCGGGCGAGCTTGGCGAAGAATTCGGGATCTTCCTGTTTGATCGCATCCGCCCAGCGTTCGTTGTTATCAAGCAGGTCTTGTAGTTCGTTCATCAGGGAAAGCCTCAGGAATGATGCGCAGCTTTGACAGACGACCGCTCGTCCGGGTCACGCCCGGTTTAAAGAATAGACCGGCGTTAATTAGCTTGAATCTTTGGGGAGCCATGCCTGTCCACACACTATAAGCCCCACAGCATGAGGATTGGCCATGACAGATTCACGACGTCCCTACGGCGCTACGCAGCCGGAACCCATCGATGACAATGAAGACCGCATGGGCTCGATACATGAGCTGGATTTTGACGAAGAAGCGCCGACGGCAGAAATCGGCGATGAAATCCCACCGGGTGAACGTGAACACCTGATGCCCGACGAGCGGGTACGTGAAGCCGGGATGACCGGGGCTTCAACGGATGACCACGAACCCACCGATGATGACATGAGCCCGGAAACGCTGATTCATGAGGACGGCGCACGGGATGCACGGGAAGAAGGTGAAGACAGCCCGGCAGATTACGATTTGAGCATCGTCGATGAAGATGAGATCGGCGGCGGGAATGGGCTGGATGAAGCCGAGTTGGCGGATATCGACCCGGTAGACGGTAACCGCTGACATACCACCGCCCCTGTTGGAGCCGGGCTTGCCCGCGATGCTGGTGCCTCGGTGTCTCAGTGAGACCGAGGGGATGCTATCGCAGGCAAGCCAGCTCCCACAGGAGTGTGCCTCCACAGGGGTTTTGTGTCTTAGTCGACTAAGGTGCAAGCCATTACGACTGCATCTTCGCGCCCACCCACGGCGGGGTAGTAATCGCGTCGACGGCCGATCTCGTTGAAACCGTAGCGCTCATACAGGCGGAACGCGCCGGTATTGCTGTCGCGCACTTCCAGGAAGCATTCCCGGGCTTTGGCGGCATACGCGCGGGACATCAAGTGTTCCAGCAGCGCCAGGCCCAAACCACGGCCCTGGTTTTCCGGCTTGACGGTGATATTCAGCAAATGCGCTTCATCAAGGATGATTTGCACCACACCGTGGCCCACCTGCTGCTCGCCCTCGAACATCAGCCAGATCTGGTACTTGCCCAGCCCATCGAGAAAAATCCCGCGGGTCCAGGGATGGCTGAACGCCGCGTATTCAATCTTCAGTACAGCGTCGAGGTCCGCCTCGGTCATCGGGCGAAAGGATAAAGCTTCACTCATCGGTACTTTTCCAGCGCGCCATCAGCCGGCGCATGGCTTGCCAGACATCAGCCTTACGCTGTGGCTCTTCCATTAATAATTCCAGGCCCGGCAGGGCCCAAACCGAGCCCAGACCTTCGACCTGCAGTTCGCGGTACCAGGCTTCGGCATTCGCTTCGCCGGCAAAACGCACAGCGGGCAGGCCGATCAACCACAGGCACACGCAGGGTTCGTCTTCCAGGCGCGCCGACACAAAACCTTGTACAAAATCCCGCGCGGCTTCCGGGCCCTGGTCCATGGTGCCACGCACCAGCAGCGGCCAGCGCACCGGGTCGCCGACGATCTGCGGGCTGTCGGGCAGGCCGGCGGCGCGCAGCATGTCCTTGAGCAGCATGTAGGCCGGGTCGCGGGTCTGGAAGCGTTCGCCAGTGGGCAACTCCACTAACAGCAGGCAACGCCCGGCCCGCAGCAATTGCAGGGCAAAGCGTGGCGGCGGCACCACCGGGGCCTTGACCACCGGCGCGGCCTCTTCGGCCACCACGGGTTTGGCTGCTGGTGAAGGGCGCGGTACTTCGATCTTCGCCCGCTCGACCACAGGACGCGCCTCGGGAACGGGCTTGACCACCGCCACCGGCGCCGCCGCCTCCTCCCCTGAAACCTCGAACGCCTCATAAGGCTCAGGCGCCTGCAGCAGCTCGAGCCGCGACGGGGCGGCAAACGGCAGTTCGGTGCGGGGCAGCCAGTTGACCACCTGCATGGCGGTCAAGTAAGCGCGACGTCGGGACTCGATAAGCACAGCTCGGCCACTTGTGGATAAGTAAAGAGCGGGGATTCTACCGCTGTTCGGTAACAATCGCCCACTGCGCACTGACCGGCTGTGGATAAATCCCGCGCCTGATGCAGTACAATCGCGACTTTTAATCGCCAACCAGCCGGCCATTCCCATGATCGAACCCAAGCGCGTCCTGCGCGCCCTCGCCGAACACTGGGCCTTACTTGAGCCACTGTGCGAACACTTCGACCAAGGCACCTTGAGCCTTGGCGAGCTGCGCGCACAACTGGCCGCCCAACAACTGGACAGCACGCCCCAGGACATCACCAGCCTGCTGGACGTGTGGATTCGCCTGGATATCCTGGTGCCTGTCGCCAAGAGCCCGAACCGTTTCGAGCTCAATGCACAGATCCACGACTTCCTGGCGTATCTTCGCAAGGAGCACCGGCTTGGCCTGTGCCTGGAAATCGAAGCCTACCTGCGCCACCTCGAGCGCCTGGCCGGCTACATCCAGGACGCCTTCGACATCCGTGACGGCCACGACCTGGCCCGTCAACTGCGCCTGCTGGATATGCGCGTCCGCGATGTGCTGAAAAAACTCGCCAACGACGAACAGGCCCTCGCTGCCGTGGCCGACCGCGCCAAGACCAGCGACCGCCAGATCCCGTTGCGCCAGCGTTATGCCGAGGTATTGGCAACCTGGGACGAATACGTCGAACCGATGATCCAACTGGTGAACGCCGACGGCGCCTTCGAACAAGGCGTGCGCAAGGTCGAAAACGTGCTGTTGCGCATGCTGACCGAGCAACAGCGCCTCGGCCACCTGGTCGACGACGACATGCTGTTGCGCACCCACGCGCGCATCCTCGAAATGCAGACCAGTGCCCAGTTGACCTTGCGTCATGCCCGCGAACTGCTGTTGCCGTTGCGTGAAGAAGCGCGTCGGCACAATGCCGTGACCCGTGGCGCGGCGTTGGCGCTATCGGCCATCCGCCGTAAAGGCCTGGACGCGGTGCCACAGGCAGCAATGCCGATGTTCACCCGGCCACAAAGCACCTTCCTCGGCAGCGCCAGCCAGGTCGAAGCGTATGTGTATGCCCTGGCGAATTTCGAGCCGAAACCGGCGCGGTTCCCCAAGGCGCACAAATCCCACAAGGGCGAAGCCCAGCGTGCACCGCGCACGGTCAAGGAAATGCTCGAGCGCTGCGAAGACGCGTTGCCGATGCCGGACCTGATGACCTGGCTGCTGGAGCAGGAGCCGGACGGAGCCACCGACGAATTGCTGTACTGGTTCTCGCGACTCTCACGCGAGAAACGTTTCAAGCGCGAACGCCTGGAACGCCGCGACTACCACACACACGAGCACCAGGTCAGCCTGCGCTCATTCGCCCTGCTCCCGGCTGGCACTGACGCCGTCGAGAATTCTGCGAGCACCCCTTATGCATCTTGATCTATCCGAACTGTCCCAGCTGGCGCCGATCTTTCGCGAGCTGTTCAAGGGTTATCACGTCAGCCGCCGTGACCCCGAGCTGTATGCGCAACTGTCGAACTTCCAGGACCAGTACCGCACGCTGTTCAAGGCCCTGGGCTTCGAGCTGGTATGCGATACGCGCGGTTTCTACTACTTCGTGCCGGACTCCGCCATTGCCAGCGCGCAGGTGAACAAGACCGCCCAGCGCCTGGCGTTGTTCACCTTCATCATCGTCGAGCATTTGGCCGACCAGGGCCGCGACCCGATCGCTGTGCTCGACGGTGGCAGCCTGGGCCGCGATGAATTGCCGTCGTTGCTGGAGAAGTACCGCGACCTGTTTATCCAGGCCGAAGTGCAGACCCAGGAAGAGCTCGAAGAAAAAATCATGCGCCGCATGACCCAGCTGGGTTTTGCCAGCGAGGACAACGGCATCTATCGCTTCCTGCCGCCGATGCACCGATTCCTCGATGTGTGCCTCTCGGTGCAGCAGGACCGCGACCTTGCCGCCAGCGTGCACAGCGTGTTGCCATTGCCGGCGCCGGTGATCATCGATGATGACAGCGATGAAAAACTGCTCAAGACCGATGACCCCCTCGACCTGAGTGACTTCTCGGAAGAAAGCGAAGAAGACGCCCTGGCCCGTGCCATTGCCGAAGAACAGGAGACCGACGCATGAGTAAGGAACGCTACGGCATCCGCCGCTTCGCCCTATTGAACACCGCCGGTTACAGCCTGGGTTTGTTCCCACTGGAAGAGCCGCTGTCGGTGTACGGCGCGAACAACCTGGGTAAATCCGCTTCGATCAACGCCCTGCAGTTCCCGATTCTGGCACGCATGTCGGACATGAGTTTTGGCAAGTACACCCTGGAGCAATCGCGGCGGTTCTACTTTGCGACCGACACCAGCTACATCCTGGTGGAAGTCTCGCTGCCCCACGGCCCGCACGTGATCGGCGTGGTCGGGCGCGGCCCGGGCGGTGGTTTCGGTCACCAGTTCTTTGCCTATGCGGGCAAGCTGGACCTGGCCCACTACCAGAAAAACGACACCTGCCTGCGCCAGAAAGAGCTGTTCACCAACCTTGAACGCGAAGGCCTGAAAGCCTACGAACTCAAGCCGGATGAACTGCGCCGCTTGCTGGTAGGCGGCCACACGTCGGTGCCGCTGGACCTGACCCTGATTCCGCTGCGCTCCACCAGCGAACAGAGCCTGAAGACCTTCCGCGCGCTGTTTATCAACCTGCTGCACATGCGCGAAATCACCGCGGCCAAGCTCAAGCAACTGTTCCTGGATGCTTTCGAACACAGCCTGCGTTCCGGCAGTGTCGATTACATCGCGGCGTGCGAAGAAGCCTTCCGCGACGTGCGACGCATGGAGCAGGATTACAACTCGCTGGTGGCTGCCGGGCCGTTGGTGGAAGCGCTCGCCAATGGCGTAAAACAGCGCGACATTTTGCGCGGCAAATTGCATCGCCTGTCGCCGCTGCTGGACTCGCTGCTCGGCACTTGGTCGGACTACGCCAGTGCGCGCAAGGAAGAACTGACGATCCAGGCCGAGCACTACCGCAACGAGCAGGACGCGCTGCAAAACGATCAACGTGGGGGCACCCAGGAGCTGATGCGCCTGGAGCGGGAAATCAGCGGCATCCAGCGTTGGCTGGGCGAGCTGTCGGTACTCAAGCATCGCTTTGCCCTGGTGGATGACGTCAAGGTGCTGGAGCAGCAACTGCTGGCGGCCAAAGATGCCCACGATGAACTGGCGGGCGCCCTGGCGCAGTCGCGGCAGTTCAGCGCCGAGGATTTGGACGAGCGTTTGCGCGACCTGGAAAAACGCCTGAAGTCGGTCAAGCAGCAGCTCGACCACGCGGACAACAACAGCTACGCCAAACTGCGCGAAGAATTCTCACAGCAGGACGTCGAGCGCCTGATGCGTCTGTTCAACAGTTCGTTGTTCAGCCTGCCATTGGGCGAACACGGCATCACGCTGGATGAGGACGGCCAGTGGGTCAAATCCCTGGAGCAGATTCTCGACGGCTTCAAAGGCGAGCGTTTTGAAGTACCGGGGCTGTCCATCGACATCTCCCACATCGAACCACCTGCATTACAGGCGCTGGCGGATCGCGCGGCGTTGCGCGACCAGAAAGAGCGCCTGGAAAAAGAACTCAAGCAGCTCAAGACCCAACAGGCCGTAGCCTCTGACCGGGCGGCGAGCAAGACGCAGACCGAAGCGCTGTACCAGCAAGTGCTGGATGCGCAGAAGGCTTTGGAAGATTTCCGCCGCGCGCAAACCCTGAGTGCCGAGGAAGGCGAGAAACTGGAAAACCTGGCGCAGATGGAAGCGGCGCAGGATGAACTCAAGCGCTCCAGCGATGCGTTTACCGAGCGCGTCCAACAGCTGTCGGCCAAGCTGCAATTGGTCGGGCGTCAGATCGGCGATATGGAAGCCAAACAGCGCACGCTGGATGACGCGCTGCGCCGCCGTCAGTTACTGCCGGCGGACTTGCCGTTCGGCACTCCGTTCATGGACCCGGTCGACGACTCCATGGACAACTTGCTGCCGTTGCTCAACGACTATCAGGACAGCTGGCAAGGTTTGCTGCGCGCCGATGGCCAGATCGAAGCGCTTTACGCTCAGGTGCGCCTCAAGGGTGTGGCCAAGTTTGACAGCGAGGATGACGTAGAGCGTCGCCTGCAATTGCTGATCAACGCCTATGCGCACCGCACCGATGAAGCCCTGACGCTGGGCAAGGCACGCCGCGCAGCGGTCACCGATATCGCGCGGACCCTGCGCAATATCCGCAGCGACTACGACAGCCTGGAACACCAACTGGCCTTGTTCAACCGCGAGATCAACAAGCGCCAGGTTTCCAACCTGCAGAGCTTCCGTATCGTGCTGGCGCCGAACAAGGAAGCCCTCAAGCATATCGACCAGATCATCCACAGTGCCGGTCAATATGAAGAAGGCGAAACCTTGTCGGTGTTCGACCTCAGCCAGAGCGCCGAGCAGGACAACAAGAACGAAGAGGCCAAGGAATACCTCGCACGCCTGGTGGCTGCCAACCATAACCAGTTGGGCCTCAAGGACCTGTTCGAGCTCGCGTTCGAAATCACCAAGGTGAACGGTCAGCCCGTGATTCACACCGACATTGATGGCGCGGCGTCGAACGGCACCACCATGACCATCAAGGCACTGACCAACATGTATTTGTTGCTGCACTTGATGGACCGTGACCAGGCCGGTCGCGTGCGCTTGCCGTACTACCTCGATGAAGCGGCAGACATCGACGAGAAGAACCAGGCGGCGCTGCTGGAAACCAGTTTGCAGCTGGGCTTTGTGCCGATCCTGGCCAGTGTGAAGCCGCAGGTGTCCGCCCAGGTGGCGATCGACCTGGAAGGCGGCAGCGGGCCGAATGGCATCTACATCGACGAGGCGGACTGGAAGTACATCCGTCGTCACGATGCGGTGAAGGCAACGGTGAATGTGCAGGCGGATGAGCCGGAGTTGGATGCGGTTTAATCCACTGCGCTGAAATGCAAAAAGGCCGCGATCTTATGGATCGTGGCCTTTTTTTGCGGTGTTTTTGAGGGCCTCATCGCGAGCAAGCCCGCTCCCACTTTTGACCACGTTTATCCTGTAGGGACGCGGTCGAAAGTGGGAGCGGGCTTGCTCGCGAAGGCCACGCCTCGGTTTATTTGCCGAGCGGGATTTTAGGCGCCCAATTCAGCCATTCATCTTCGAACTTGTCGAACAACGGGAATGTTTGCTGCGGACGGGCGGCGTTGCCCATACGCTCGCCATCTGGCGTTGCGAAGGCGATGCCACCGGCAACGAGGGTTTCCAGGGATTCGGTGCGGACCGTCGCACCTTTGAACAGGCCGAAGTCGAGTCCAAAACCGCTGGTGTTCCAGAAGCGACTGCCACCACGCACCAGCGGCGCGTACTTGGATTCGATCAGGATGTGGATCAGCACACGGTCGGCAGTCTGGCCCAGCTCGTAGCCAGTGACTTTGCCGACGGTGACTTCACGGTAAGTGACCGGAACGCCCTCTTTCAGCGAGCCACGACGTGCAGCGCTGAGTACCAGGCTGAGGCCTTCCTCCTGGTGAACCGCCTCCGGTGGCTTGTCCAATGCGACGAAGCTTTTTTGCGGCCCTAGGTTTTTCGCGGCGGGCAGCACTTCGATGTATTGGCCGGTCACCAGGGTTTCCAGGTTTGAGGTTTTCATCAAACCCAGCTCAGGCTTGACCACCCAGAACTGGCTGCCTGCGCGCGCGATCCGATCAGCCACTTGGGTAATACGGGCGCTGAGCAGGACTGACTGCATGTCGGCGCTGAGGTCGACGTTCTCGATCTTGCCCACATCCAGGCCTTTGAAGCGCACTGGCGTGCCCGCGCGCAAACCGTCGGCGCGATCGACCTTGATGGTCACGAGGGTGCCATGTTGATTGGCCGCTTCACGATCAGTGAACAGACGGAAACGCGGGATGCGTTTTTTCAGCGGCACATTCGGTTCCGGCGTTTCGAAGGCGATACCACCGGCCATCAGGCTGGCGAGGGATTCACTCTTAACCTGGATGCCGCCGGTGAGGCCGCCGGTCAGCGTGACGCCGCTGGCATTCCAGAAACGCGTCGAGCCGTTGACCAGGTTCTCGTATTCCTTCTCGATGTGAACACCGATGACCAGTTGTTTGTTCTTGCGCGAGAACTGGTAGCTCTGCACCGAACCCACTTTGACCTGCTTATAGAGGATCGGGCTGCCGACATCCAGGGAGCCGAGGTTGTCCGTGAACAACACCATGTGCAGGCCTGGGGAACGCAGGTCCAACGGCGGCGCTTTGGCTCGGGCGACGAACTCACGTTGTGGTGCGCTGCCTTTGTCGCCGGGGCGGATGGCGATGTAGTTACCTTTGACCAGGGCTTCCAGGCCCGTGATGCCCGCCAGGGAGATGGACGGTTTGACCACCCAGAATTGGGTGTCCTGTACCAGGTAGTCTTCGGCGAGCGGATCGAGGGTCAGCTCGGCGTTGGCACTGGACAGGTCCGGGTCAATCTTCAGGGTTTTCAGGCTACCGACCTGGATGCCTTTGTACATGACCGGAGTACGCCCGGCTTGCAGGCCCTCGAAATCGGTGAGCTTGACCTTGACCTTGATGCCGGCTGCGGCGGCGTCGAAGTCCTCGTAGAGGCGAAACGGCAGGCTCGGGTCGGTCGGCGGGCTGTCCTTGCGATTCTCGGGTGTGGCGAACGCTATACCACCGGCGACGATGCTGGAGAGGGATTCGCTGCGCACTTTTACGCCGGAGAGGTTGGCGTCGATGCTGATGCCGCTGGCGTTCCAGAAACGTGTGTGTTTGCGCACCAGATTGGCGTAGGTCGGCTCGATGTAGACCTTGATCTCGACAGTGCTCTGGTCTTCGGACAGCAGGTAGCTTTTGACCTGACCGACCTGGATCTGTTTGTAGAACACCGGACTGCCACGGTTGAGCGAGCCAAGGCGATCGGCCTTGATGGTCAGGTGGAGGCCGGGCTTGGCATCGGACAAAGGCGGTTCTTCGGAGAGCGCTTTGAATTTGCGAGTGGGCTCGCCATCGCCAGGGCTGGCGGCAATGTAGTTACCCGAGACCAGGGTTTCCAGACCCGTAATGCCAGCGAGGCTGACGCTGGGTTTGACCAGCCAGAAACGTGTGTTGGTTTTAAGGTATTGCTCGACATCCTTGTTCATCTCAATGGTCGCGATCACACCGCGATTGCTGCCCTCGTCGTCCAGGGCCAGCGTCTTGACCTTGCCCACGGTCATGCCTTTGTAGACCACTTCGGTCTTGTTGACCTGGATGCCTTCGCCGCTTTCAAAGCGGACCTGGATCTCAATGCCTTGCTGGGAATAGGCGCGCCACCCTAGCCAGCCGCCAATAATCAGGGCGACCAATGGCAACACCCAAATGGCCGACCAATTGGAAGCTGGGCGGGTTTTAGCTTTTGGCAAATCACTCATGGTCGTCGTCCGACTCCGTGTTATCCCAAATCAGTCGGGGATCAAAAGTTACTGCGGCAAGCATCGTCAAGATCACCACACTGGCGAACGCTGCAGCGCCAAGATTGGCCTCGACACTGGCAAGTCGCCCAAAGTTAACAACCGCCACCAGGATGGCGATCACGAAGATATCCAGCATGGACCAGCGGCCAATGAATTCGATAAAGCGGTACATAACGATGCGTTGCTGCGCGGACAGCGGTTGGTGGCGCTGCACCGAGAACAGCAACAGGCCAATGCCTACCAGTTTGAATGTCGGCACCAGGATGCTGGCAATAAACACCACGGCAGCGATGGGAAACATACCGTGCTGTACCAGCTGAATCACCCCCGACATGATCGTACTGGGGTCGCCTTGGCCAAGAGAGTTGACGGTCATGATTGGCAACAGATTGGCGGGGATATACAAGATCGCCGCAGTGATCAGTAAGGCCCAGGTGCGCATGAGGCTGTTGGGGCGACGGGCATGGATCAGCGCACCGCAGCGCGTGCAGAGTTGCTCATCGGTATCGGCCTCTTGCTTGTTCAACTCGTGGCATTCGGTACAAATCAGAATGCCTGCATCAATCGCCCGCATGATCATCCTCTCCTGCCAATGCCTGCCAGATCTGGTGGGGCGACATCACCACCTCAAGCAGAACCTGAACGATTAATAGACTGACGAAGCAGGTCAGACCCAGGCCAATTGTGATAGAGGCCATGTCGGCGAGTTTAACGATCGCGACAAGCACACCCATCAAGTAGACCTCCAACATCCCCCAATCCTTCAAGTGATGGTAAATGCGATAGAGCAACAGCCCATAACTGCGCCCGATCTTCCAGCGAATGCTTAGCAGCACCGCTAATTGGCAGAGCAACTTGAGCAGGGGAATTCCCATGCTGCACAGGAATACGACAACCGCCACACCTTGCATGCCGGTATCGAACAGGCCGACAACGCCACTCCAGACGGTGTCCTCTGACGACTGCCCAAGTAGATTGAGCTGCATGATCGGTAAAAAGTTCGCAGGGATGTACAGCAACAGCGCGGCAATCACCAAGGCGAGGCTTCGCTCGACGACATTGTGGCGATGAGCATAGAGCTCGTAGCCGCAGCGCGGGCATTGAGCCTTTTCGCCCAGGGCGAGCGTTGGCTTGCGCATCAGCAAGTCGCACTCATGGCATGCCACCAGATCATCCAGTGGTAAATCCGACACCTCGGGGGTATCAACCGGATCGGGCATAGATAGGGCTCTAATTCTAAAAAAGGTTAGGTGCCTATTCTAATGGTCTGGTTCAGAAATAACTGTGCAAATTTGTCGGGAAGGATTGAGCGACTTATCGAAAAACATATGGGGCGATGCTGTATATGAGACAGCGTGCGTTCATGTTGAAGTGCATTGTGGATGCCGATAGCCCCTTAGCACTTTTCGACCGCCCAAAACAAAACCCCTGTCTGCGTTAGCAAACAGGGGTTCTGGAATTTAATCTTGACGATGACCTACTCTCACATGGGGAAACCCCACACTACCATCGGCGATGCATCGTTTCACTGCTGAGTTCGGGATGGGATCAGGTGGTTCCAATGCTCTATGGTCGTCAAGAAATTCGGGTACTGAGTCGTGACCAGATGGCCTCGCTTCAGCAAATTGGGTATGTGACAGCTTTCGGTGTTTTGTGAGATTCGAACTTTCGGTTCTATCGTCTTCACACACCGCAATCTGGTCTCTTTCGCTTTTCAGCTCGGAGCATGCAAATTGCTTGGGTGTTATATGGTCAAGCCTCACGGGCAATTAGTATTGGTTAGCTCAACGCCTCACAGCGCTTACACACCCAACCTATCAACGTCGTAGTCTTCGACGGCCCTTCAGGGGACTCAAGGTCCCAGTGAGATCTCATCTTGAGGCTAGTTTCCCGCTTAGATGCTTTCAGCGGTTATCTATTCCGAACATAGCTACCCGGCAATGCCACTGGCGTGACAACCGGAACACCAGAGGTTCGTCCACTCCGGTCCTCTCGTACTAGGAGCAGCCCCTCTCAAATCTCAAACGTCCACGGCAGATAGGGACCGAACTGTCTCACGACGTTCTAAACCCAGCTCGCGTACCACTTTAAATGGCGAACAGCCATACCCTTGGGACCGGCTTCAGCCCCAGGATGTGATGAGCCGACATCGAGGTGCCAAACACCGCCGTCGATATGAACTCTTGGGCGGTATCAGCCTGTTATCCCCGGAGTACCTTTTATCCGTTGAGCGATGGCCCTTCCATACAGAACCACCGGATCACTAAGACCTACTTTCGTACCTGCTCGACGTGTCTGTCTCGCAGTCAAGCGCGCTTTTGCCTTTATACTCTACGACCGATTTCCGACCGGTCTGAGCGCACCTTCGTACTCCTCCGTTACTCTTTAGGAGGAGACCGCCCCAGTCAAACTACCCACCATACACTGTCCTCGATCCGGATAACGGACCTGAGTTAGAACCTCAAAGTTGCCAGGGTGGTATTTCAAGGTTGGCTCCACGCGAACTGGCGTCCACGCTTCAAAGCCTCCCACCTATCCTACACAAGCAAATTCAAAGTCCAGTGCAAAGCTATAGTAAAGGTTCACGGGGTCTTTCCGTCTAGCCGCGGATACACTGCATCTTCACAGCGATTTCAATTTCACTGAGTCTCGGGTGGAGACAGCGCCGCCATCGTTACGCCATTCGTGCAGGTCGGAACTTACCCGACAAGGAATTTCGCTACCTTAGGACCGTTATAGTTACGGCCGCCGTTTACCGGGGCTTCGATCAAGAGCTTCGCGTTAGCTAACCCCATCAATTAACCTTCCGGCACCGGGCAGGCGTCACACCCTATACGTCCACTTTCGTGTTTGCAGAGTGCTGTGTTTTTAATAAACAGTCGCAGCGGCCTGGTATCTTCGACCGGCATGAGCTTACGGAGCAAGTCCTTCACCCTCACCGGCGCACCTTCTCCCGAAGTTACGGTGCCATTTTGCCTAGTTCCTTCACCCGAGTTCTCTCAAGCGCCTTGGTATTCTCTACCCAACCACCTGTGTCGGTTTGGGGTACGGTTCCTGGTTACCTGAAGCTTAGAAGCTTTTCTTGGAAGCATGGCATCAACCACTTCGTCATCTAAAAGATGACTCGTCATCAGCTCTCGGCCTTAGAATCCCGGATTTACCTAAGATTCCAGCCTACCACCTTAAACTTGGACAACCAACGCCAAGCTGGCCTAGCCTTCTCCGTCCCTCCATCGCAATAACCAGAAGTACAGGAATATTAACCTGTTTTCCATCGACTACGCTTTTCAGCCTCGCCTTAGGGACCGACTAACCCTGCGTCGATTAACGTTGCGCAGGAAACCTTGGTCTTTCGGCGTGGGTGTTTTTCACACCCATTGTCGTTACTCATGTCAGCATTCGCACTTCTGATACCTCCAGCAAGCTTCTCAACTCACCTTCACAGGCTTACAGAACGCTCCTCTACCGCATCACTTACGTGATACCCGTAGCTTCGGTGTATGGTTTGAGCCCCGTTACATCTTCCGCGCAGGCCGACTCGACTAGTGAGCTATTACGCTTTCTTTAAAGGGTGGCTGCTTCTAAGCCAACCTCCTAGCTGTCTAAGCCTTCCCACATCGTTTCCCACTTAACCATAACTTTGGGACCTTAGCTGACGGTCTGGGTTGTTTCCCTTTTCACGACGGACGTTAGCACCCGCCGTGTGTCTCCCATGCTCGGCACTTGTAGGTATTCGGAGTTTGCATCGGTTTGGTAAGTCGGGATGACCCCCTAGCCGAAACAGTGCTCTACCCCCTACAGTGATACATGAGGCGCTACCTAAATAGCTTTCGAGGAGAACCAGCTATCTCCGAGCTTGATTAGCCTTTCACTCCGATCCACAGGTCATCCGCTAACTTTTCAACGGTAGTCGGTTCGGTCCTCCAGTTAGTGTTACCCAACCTTCAACCTGCCCATGGATAGATCGCCCGGTTTCGGGTCTATTCCCAGCGACTAGACGCCCTATTAAGACTCGCTTTCGCTACGCCTCCCCTATTCGGTTAAGCTCGCCACTGAAAATAAGTCGCTGACCCATTATACAAAAGGTACGCAGTCACCCAACAAAGTGGGCTCCCACTGCTTGTACGCATACGGTTTCAGGATCTATTTCACTCCCCTCTCCGGGGTTCTTTTCGCCTTTCCCTCACGGTACTAGTTCACTATCGGTCAGTCAGTAGTATTTAGCCTTGGAGGATGGTCCCCCCATATTCAGACAAAGTTTCTCGTGCTCCGTCCTACTCGATTTCATGACTAAGAGATTTTCGCGTACAGGGCTATCACCCACTATGGCCGCACTTTCCAGAGCGTTCCGCTAATCTCAAAGCCACTTAAGGGCTAGTCCCCGTTCGCTCGCCACTACTAAGGGAATCTCGGTTGATTTCTTTTCCTCAGGGTACTTAGATGTTTCAGTTCCCCTGGTTCGCTCCATACACCTATGTATTCAGTGTAAGGTAACCATCTTATGATGGCTGGGTTCCCCCATTCAGACATCTCCGGATCAAAGTCTGTTTGCCGACTCCCCGAAGCTTTTCGCAGGCTACCACGTCTTTCATCGCCTCTGACTGCCAAGGCATCCACCGTATGCGCTTCTTCACTTGACCATATAACCCCAAGCAATCTGGTTATACTGTGAAGACAACATTCGCCGAAAATTCGATAATACTCAATTACGAGTAACTCACAAATTTTACCTTAGCCTGATCCGTTACCAGTGAAAGTAACGTTCAGTCTATCTTTCTATCACATACCCAAATTTTTAAAGAACGATCTAATCAAAGACTAGAAATCAACATTCACCACCTTAACGATGGAATGCTCATTTCTAAGCTTTCAAAACTTCAGAAGCAGTAGTGGTGGAGCCAAACGGGATCGAACCGTTGACCTCCTGCGTGCAAGGCAGGCGCTCTCCCAGCTGAGCTATGGCCCCGTATTTCTACAGGCGTTTCCCACACAAAATTGGTGGGTCTGGGCAGATTCGAACTGCCGACCTCACCCTTATCAGGGGTGCGCTCTAACCAACTGAGCTACAGACCCAATTTCGGGCTGCTTCTTATCGTCTTCTTCAATGAATCAAGCAATTCGTGTGGGAACTTATGGAGCAGCTGATGTCGTCGATTAAGGAGGTGATCCAGCCGCAGGTTCCCCTACGGCTACCTTGTTACGACTTCACCCCAGTCATGAATCACACCGTGGTAACCGTCCTCCCGAAGGTTAGACTAGCTACTTCTGGTGCAACCCACTCCCATGGTGTGACGGGCGGTGTGTACAAGGCCCGGGAACGTATTCACCGCGACATTCTGATTCGCGATTACTAGCGATTCCGACTTCACGCAGTCGAGTTGCAGACTGCGATCCGGACTACGATCGGTTTTGTGGGATTAGCTCCACCTCGCGGCTTGGCAACCCTCTGTACCGACCATTGTAGCACGTGTGTAGCCCAGGCCGTAAGGGCCATGATGACTTGACGTCATCCCCACCTTCCTCCGGTTTGTCACCGGCAGTCTCCTTAGAGTGCCCACCATTACGTGCTGGTAACTAAGGACAAGGGTTGCGCTCGTTACGGGACTTAACCCAACATCTCACGACACGAGCTGACGACAGCCATGCAGCACCTGTCTCAATGTTCCCGAAGGCACCAATCTATCTCTAGAAAGTTCATTGGATGTCAAGGCCTGGTAAGGTTCTTCGCGTTGCTTCGAATTAAACCACATGCTCCACCGCTTGTGCGGGCCCCCGTCAATTCATTTGAGTTTTAACCTTGCGGCCGTACTCCCCAGGCGGTCAACTTAATGCGTTAGCTGCGCCACTAAGAGCTCAAGGCTCCCAACGGCTAGTTGACATCGTTTACGGCGTGGACTACCAGGGTATCTAATCCTGTTTGCTCCCCACGCTTTCGCACCTCAGTGTCAGTATTAGTCCAGGTGGTCGCCTTCGCCACTGGTGTTCCTTCCTATATCTACGCATTTCACCGCTACACAGGAAATTCCACCACCCTCTACCATACTCTAGTCAGTCAGTTTTGAATGCAGTTCCCAGGTTGAGCCCGGGGATTTCACATCCAACTTAACAAACCACCTACGCGCGCTTTACGCCCAGTAATTCCGATTAACGCTTGCACCCTCTGTATTACCGCGGCTGCTGGCACAGAGTTAGCCGGTGCTTATTCTGTCGGTAACGTCAAAACACCAACGTATTAGGTTAATGCCCTTCCTCCCAACTTAAAGTGCTTTACAATCCGAAGACCTTCTTCACACACGCGGCATGGCTGGATCAGGCTTTCGCCCATTGTCCAATATTCCCCACTGCTGCCTCCCGTAGGAGTCTGGACCGTGTCTCAGTTCCAGTGTGACTGATCATCCTCTCAGACCAGTTACGGATCGTCGCCTTGGTGAGCCATTACCTCACCAACTAGCTAATCCGACCTAGGCTCATCTGATAGCGCAAGGCCCGAAGGTCCCCTGCTTTCTCCCGTAGGACGTATGCGGTATTAGCGTCCGTTTCCGAACGTTATCCCCCACTACCAGGCAGATTCCTAGGCATTACTCACCCGTCCGCCGCTCTCAAGAGAAGCAAGCTTCTCTCTACCGCTCGACTTGCATGTGTTAGGCCTGCCGCCAGCGTTCAATCTGAGCCATGATCAAACTCTTCAGTTCAAACATCTTTGGGTTTTTAAGAAACCCTAAACTTGGCTCAGCAATCGTTGGTTACATCTTTGATTTCTCGCGGAGTAACTTGTGATGCTGATAATCTTGTTGACTATCAGTCTGACTCCACAAGCACCCACACGAATTGCTTGATTCAGTTGTTAAAGAGCGATTGGTTAAGATCTTTCGTCTCAACCGAGGCGCGCATTCTACAGCAGCCTCATTTGCTGTCAAGTGATTATTTTCAGAAGTTTTCGAAGAATTCTTCAACAACTTCAACCACTTGCGCTTCCGATCTCTCGTTAGCGGGAGGCGAATTCTACAGCGTTACACGCTGCTGTCAACACCTCTTTTTCTCCGCTTTCGACCGAGAGGTTCGAAACGTTAATAGAGCCAAACAACACTGCCCTACCAACTCCTTCTGGGCTTCGATGAACTGAAGCAACTCGCTGTCGAACTCTGCATAACTCTTTGTTTACCAACGAGTTTTCCGTTTCGACTGCGCCGGAAGTGGGGCGAATTATAGACTTCCAGAATTTGCCGTCAACACCTTTTTCATATTTCTGTCATATAGGTCAAAAAGGCCACAAAACGCAAAAGCCGGCCCCAAGGGGCCGGCTTTTCACTACAACGCCTTACAAACTAGGAAAGGCAAACTGCGAGGCTTCATGGCTGGCCCGTTGCGGCCAACGCTGGGTAATCGCCTTGCGCCGGGTATAGAAACGCACCCCATCGGGCCCATAGGCATGCAAGTCGCCAAACAACGACCGCTTCCAGCCACCAAAGCTGTGATACGCCACAGGCACCGGCAGCGGAACGTTAACACCGACCATACCGACTTCAATCTCGTCACAGAACAGGCGCGCCGCCTCCCCATCACGGGTGAAGATGCAGGTGCCATTGCCATACTCGTGATCATTGATCAGTTGCATCGCCGCTTCCAGGCTATCAACTCGCACCACACACAACACCGGCCCAAAGATCTCTTCTTTATAGATGCGCATCTCAGGGGTCACACGGTCAAACAGGCTGCCGCCCAGGAAGAAGCCCTCTTCATGTCCGGCAACACTCAAGCCACGTCCGTCCACCACCAGCTCGGCACCCGCCGCCACACCGTCTTCTATATAGCCACTGACTTTGTCCCGCGCCTGGCCAGTCACCAAGGGCCCCATATCCAGACCACACGAAGTGCCTGCACCGATCTTCAGTGCCTTGACCTGCGGCACCAGCTTGGCAATCAACGCATCCGCCACCTGGTCACCCACGCACACGGCCACCGAGATCGCCATACAGCGCTCACCGCAGGACCCATACGCCGCGCCCATCAAGGCGCTCACGGCGTTATCCAGATCCGCATCCGGCATCAGCACTGCGTGGTTCTTCGCCCCACCCAGCGCCTGCACGCGTTTGCCGCGTTTGGTCGCTTCGGAGTAGATGTATTCGGCAATCGGCGTCGACCCTACAAAGCTCAACGCTTTCACTTCCGGTGCTTCGATCAGCGCATCCACCGCGCCCTTGTCACCGTGTACCACGCTCAACACGCCTTTAGGCAGGCCAGCCTCCTGCAGCAACTGTGCAATGAGCAGCGTCGAACTTGGATCACGCTCCGAGGGTTTCAGGATGAAACAGTTACCGCACACGATCGCCAGCGGGTACATCCACAACGGCACCATCGCCGGGAAGTTGAACGGGGTGATACCGGCCACCACGCCCAACGGCTGAAAATCCGACCACGCATCAATGTTCGGCCCCACGTTACGGCTGTATTCGCCCTTGAGAATCTCCGGCGCCGAACAGGCGTACTCCACGTTCTCGATCCCGCGCTTCAATTCGCCCGCAGCGTCTTCCAAGGTCTTGCCATGCTCTTCGCTGATCAACTGCGAGATACGTGCCTCGTTCTGCTCCAGCAATTGCTTGAAACGAAACATCACCTGAGCACGCTTGGCCGGTGGGGTATTACGCCAGGCCGGGAAGGCAGCCTTGGCCGAGTCGATTGCACGTTGAATGGTTTCGCGGCTGGCCAACGGCACCTGATGAATCACCTGGCCGGTGGACGGGTTATACACATCGGCAGTACGACCGGACTCACTGACCAACTGGCCGTTGATCAAATGCTGGATAAGGCTCATGCGGGGCTCCTGAAAAGTTGTTCTATATAGAAGGAGAAATCAATCGATCTTGTTCAGCACTTCGCCGACCGCATCGAACAGGCGATCCAGGTCCTGCGGCTTGCTGTTAAAGGTTGGCCCGAACTGCAGGGTGTCACCGCCAAAGCGCACGTAGAAACCGGCTTTCCACAAAGCCATGCCAGCCTCGAATGGACGCACGATGGCATCACCGTCACGCGGGGCAATCTGGATTGCACCGGCCAGGCCGTAGTTGCGAATGTCGATCACATTCTTGCTGCCCTTCAAACCGTGCAGCGCATTCTCAAAGTGCGGGGCGACTTCGGCTACGCTCTGCACCAGGTTTTCTTTCTGCAACAGGTCCAACGCCGCCAGGCCAGCGGCGCAAGCCACTGGGTGCGCCGAGTAGGTGTAGCCGTGGGGGAATTCCACCGCGTACTCCGGCGTCGCCTGGTTCATGAAGGTCTGGTAGATCTCGCTGCTGGCAATCACCGCGCCCATCGGGATCGCGCCATTGGTGACTTGCTTGGCGATGCACATCAGGTCCGGGGTCACACCGAAGCTGTCAGCACCGAACATCGAGCCGGTACGGCCGAAACCGGTGATCACTTCATCAAACACCAACAGGATGTTGTGCTGGTCGCAGATCTCACGCAGACGCTTGAGATAACCTTGCGGCGGCACCAGCACGCCAGCGGAGCCGGCCATCGGCTCGACAAACACCGCAGCGATGTTCGACGCGTCATGCAATTCGATCAGTTTGAGCAGCTCATCGGCCAAGGCGATACCGCCCAGCTCCGGCATGCCACGGGAGAAGGCATTGCTCGCCAGCAAGGTGTGAGGCAGGTGGTCAACATCCATCAAGCCCTGACCAAACAGCTTACGGTTACCGTTGACGCCACCCAGGCTGGTACCGGCAATGTTGACACCGTGATAACCACGGGCGCGGCCGATCATTTTGGTCTTGGTCGCCTGGCCCTTCAGGCGCCAGTAAGCGCGCACCATCTTCACTGCGGTATCGGCGCACTCGGAGCCGGAATCAGTGAAGAACACGTGGTTCAGGTTGCCTGGGGTCAGGTCGGTAATCTTTTCTGCCAGTTGGAATGACAATGGATGACCGTATTGGAAGCCCGGGGAGTAGTCCAGGGTGCCCAATTGCTTGGACACAGCTTCCTGGATTTCCTTGCGGGTGTGCCCTGCGCCGCACGTCCACAGGCCCGACAATGAGTCGTACACCTTGCGGCCCTTGTCATCGGTCAACCAGCTGCCTTCGGCGGCCACGATCAGGCGCGGGTCACGCTGGAAGTTACGGTTGGCGGTGTAGGGCATCCAGTGAGCATCCAACTTCAGTTGGCTGGCCAGGGACGAAGGGGCGTTTTCGGGCATGTTCATCAGCAAAACCTCGCAAGGCAAAAGGCAGCGTCGGGATTGAAAAGCGTTCTTGCAGCTAAATTGCCACGGGGATAAAGTCGGTGAAATTCAACTCTTCTAACCTTCAGTTAGGCCTTCACTAAACTATGAGCATCCGTCGACCCGATCCTCTGGCCCAAGTCAGCGACTTCGATATTCGCCTGTTGCGCATTTTCCGCAGCGTGGTGGAGTGCGGTGGCTTTTCGGCGGCGGAAACCGTACTGGGTATCGGCCGCTCGGCTATCAGCCAGCAAATGAGCGACCTGGAGCAACGCCTCGGATTAAGGCTGTGCCAACGCGGGCGCGCCGGGTTCTCCCTGACCGAAGAAGGCCGTGAGGTTTATCAATCGGCCCTGCAGCTATTGAGTGCCCTGGAAAGTTTTCGCACTGAGGTGAACGGACTGCACCAGCATTTGCGCGGCGAGTTGATCATCGGCCTCACCGACAACCTCGTCACCCTGCCCCATATGCGCATCACCCATGCCCTGGCGCAGCTGAAGGAACGCGGCCCGGACGTGCAAATCCAGATTCGCATGATCGCCCCCAACGAAGTCGAGCAAGGTGTACTCGACGGCCGCCTGCATGTCGGTGTGGTGCCCCAGGCCAGCGCCTTGTCGGGCCTCGAATACCAACCGCTGTACAGCGAGCGCTCGCTGCTCTACTGCGCGGTCGGCCACCCATTGTTTTATGCCGACGACAAGCAACTGGACGACACCCGTATCGACAGCCAGGACGCCATCGCCCCAACCTTCCGCCTGCCCGCCGACATCCAGGCCCATTACCAGGCACTCAACTGCACCGCCAGCGCCTCGGACCGCGAAGGCATGGCCTTCCTGATTCTCACCGGCCGCTATATCGGCTACCTGCCCGATCACTACGCCAGTCTTTGGGTACAACAAGGCCGACTGCGCGCGCTGAAACCGGCTACCCGTTTTTACGATTTAAGCCTCGCATCGGTCACGCGCAAGGGGCGTCGCCCTCATTTGGTGCTGGAAAGCTTTCTCGAGAGTCTGGCGGCAACGCGCTAACGCGCGCCTTTCGCTAAAAGCTGAGCAACTGGACAGCTTTTTGCAAGGGAGCAAGGACCTTGAACCGTCCGCCTCGAGTTTGCCCGCCATGCCACCAGAATCCTCCAGCCCCAGCGACCTGATCTACGGCCTCAACGATCGCCCCAAACCGATCCCCGCTCTACTGGCAGCCCTGCAACATGTGCTGGCTGCCTTCGTCGGCATCATCACTCCACCGCTGATCATCGGCTCCACCCTGGGCCTCACCGCCCACCTGCCCTACCTGATCAGCATGGCGTTGATGGTTTCCGGCGCAGGAACGTTCATCCAGGCGCGTAGACCTTTTGGTATCGGTGCCGGGATGATCTGCCTGCAAGGCACCAGCTTTGCGTTTCTCGGCGCGGTGTTGTCGGCGGGGTTCCTGGTGAAGCAACGTGGCGGCAGCCCGGAGGACATCATGGCGATGATCTTCGGCGTGTGCTTCTTCGGCGCGGCGGTACAAATTGTGATGAGCCGGTTTATCGGGCAACTGCGCCGAGTCATCACGCCATTGGTCACCGGAATCGTCATCACCTTGATCGGTATCAGCCTGATCAAAGTCGGCATCACCGACCTTGGCGGTGGTTTCAACGCCCCCGACTTTGGCGCGCCGACCAACCTGGCCCTGGGCCTGTTCGTGGTGCTGACCATCATCCTGCTGAACCGCTCGAACACCCCGTGGGTGCGCCTCTCGGCGATCATCATCGGCCTGGCCCTCGGCAGCCTCGCGGCATGGTTCAGTGGCAAGCTGGTGCCGCAAGCCTTGCCCGACCTGCCGCTGGTCAGCCTGCCGATACCGTTTCGCTTCGGTTTCAATTTCGACTGGAGCGCCTTCCTGCCCATCGCGCTGATTTATCTGATCAGCAGCATCGAAACCGTCGGCGACCTCACCGCCAATTGCATGATCGCTCGCCAGCCTATCAGCGGCCCGTCTTATATAAGCCGGCTCAAAGGCGGCGTACTCGGCGATGGCGTGAGTTGCATGATCGCCGCCACCTTCAGCGCTTTCCCTAACACGACCTTCGCGCAGAACAATGGCGTGATTCAACTCACCGGCGTGGCCAGCCGCTACGTCGGCTTATACATCGGCGTGGTGCTGTGTTGCCTCGGCTTGTTTCCGCTGATTGGCGCCGTACTGCAGCAAATCCCCAAGCCGGTATTGGGCGGCGCGACCCTGGTGATGTTCGGCAGCGTGGCCGCCGCCGGTGTGCGCATCCTCGCGCAGGCACCGCTGGACCGGCGCAGCATGCTGATCATCGCCACCTCATTTGGTGTCGGCCTGGGCATTGCCGCCCAGCCGAACCTGCTGCATTTGATGCCGCCCTTGGTGCAAAACCTGTTCGACTCGGCCATCACCAGCGGCGGCCTGACCGCTATCGTGTTGTGCCTGTTATTGCCGGAAGCCAAAGCAACATCAGTTGCCGCAAACCACGCACTGGAAAGCGACACGCTGGAACCGCTTTGACGGTTTTATTGCATCGGGACTTGTCTGAGGCTTGAGGGTGGGTTATCTGTGCACACGTCGTCTCTATCGATCAGCACGGAAACCTCCATGAGCCTCGAAGTTCCTGCCCACAGCAACCACGCCGGTAAACCCGCCAGCCGCATTCGGCAAAAGAACGAACAAGCGATTCTCCAGGCTGCTGAAGACGAGTTCGCGCGCCATGGCTACAAAGGCACCAGCATGAACACCATTGCGTCGAGTGCCGGGCTGCCCAAGGCCAACTTGCATTACTATTTCACCAACAAGCTCGGCCTGTATATCGCGGTGCTCAGCAATATCCTCGAACTGTGGGACAGCACCTTCAATGCGCTGACCGCCGAGGACGACCCGGCCGTGGCGCTCACCCGCTACATCCGTACGAAGATGGAGTTTTCCCGGCGCCATCCGCAAGCTTCGCGGATCTTCGCCATGGAAATCATCAGTGGCGGCGAATGCCTTACCGAATATTTCAGCCAGGACTACCGCGCCTGGTTCAGCGGTCGGGCAGCCGTGTTCCAGGCCTGGATCGACGCCGGCAAGATGGACCCCATCGACCCCGTGCACCTGATCTTCCTGCTGTGGGGCAGCACCCAGCACTACGCCGACTTCGCCACCCAGATCTGCCGTGTCACCGGGCGCACCAAGCTGACCAAGCAAGACATGGAAGACGCCGGCACCAACCTGATCCACATCATTCTCAAAGGCTGTGGCATCAAGCCGGCCCTATAAACGAAGCGATTTATGCCTTTCACGCTCACAGGCCTTTGCGAATTTCGTGAAGAAATACGCAAAAGCCGCTTTATCACCCTGGCGGCGCCGATCACCAGCCCGCAAGACGCCCAGGCGTTTTTCGAGCAGCACAGTGACCTGAACGCCACGCACAACTGCTGGGCCTGGAAACTGGCCGACCAGTACCGCAGCAATGACGATGGTGAGCCCGGCGGCACTGCCGGGCGACCGATTCTGGCGGCCATCGAAGCCCAGGGGTTTGATCAAGTCGCGGTACTGGTGATTCGCTGGTACGGCGGCATCCAGTTGGGCACCGGCGGCCTGGCCCGTGCCTACGGCGGCGGTGCAAACAAATGCCTGCAGACTGCCGACCGCATCGAGTTGATCAGCCGCGTACCGCTGAGTTGCGCCTGCGGCTTTTCCGAATTGAACCTGGTGAAACTGCGCGTTGCCGAACTGGGCGGGCTGGTGATGGAAGAAACCTTCACCGCCAACGGCGTCGAGTTACAGCTTGCGCTGGGAGAAGCACACATCGACACGCTGCAGACTCAACTCGCCGACCTGAGCCGTGGGCGTATCCTGCTGGAACGCTGAAACTGCCCACATCTACTGTGCACCCGCCTGTGGATAACCTGAGCACATCCGCCTGTAACCCTTCTGTCACAAGGCGTTGCGCGCGCTGTTCACTTTTTGTCCAATGAGACTTCGCGCCATTTACCCAAGTCTGCGCTAATGTAGTTCGCTCAATTCCCTGAACCGCGACGTCAAAGGAAGCCCTGCATGTCTACGCCAAAAACTGCACTGATCATCGGCGCCTCGCGCGGACTGGGCCTTGGCCTGGTCAAGCAATTGCTCCAGGACGGCTGGGACGTGACCGCCACCGTGCGCGATCCGAACAAGGCCGATGCCCTGAAATCCGTTGGCCCGGTACAGATCGAGAAACTGGACATGGACGATCAGCAAGCCGTGATCGCCCTGAGCCAGCGCCTCAAGGACCGCACCTTCGACCTGCTGTTCGTCAACGCGGGCGTCAAAGGCCCGGCCAATCAGGAACCCGGCCACGCCACCCTGGCGGAAGTCGGCCAGCTGTTTTTCACCAACGCCGTCGCGCCGATCAACCTGGCCCAGCGTTTTGTCGGGCAGATCCGCAAAGACAGCGGCGTTCTGGCCTTCATGAGCTCAGTGCTCGGCAGCGTGACCATTCCCGATGGTTCGGACCTGGCGCTGTACAAGGCCAGCAAGGCCGCACTCAACTCCATGACCAACAGCTTTATCACCCAACTGGGCGACCACAAACTCACCGTGCTGTCGCTGCACCCGGGCTGGGTGAAGACCGACATGGGCGGCGAAAACGCACAGATTGATGTCGACACCAGCGTGCGCGGCCTGGTGGATCAGGTGAATGCCTACACAGGCAAGGGCGGCCATCATTTTGTCGACTACAAAGGCGACACCATCGCCTGGTAAGGACCACGGTTCAACAGGTGGGAGGGCGCGCGACTTGCTCCCTCCCACACTGATCGCACCCGATTTCCTACACCTAGACCAGATCGCGAACTACACGTAATCTAGCCACCTCGCCTTTACCGGCGACCCTGGATCAGCAGACAGGGCAACACTGAGCTGGCAAACCTGAACCCATCATTCAGAGGAGCCGGCCAATGCCTGCGACCCGTATCTGGTTAAAAAACCCCCTCGCGATTTTCACTGCCAATGGCCTCGATGCCCGTGGTGGCCTGGTGCTGCAAGACTGTGTGATCACCGAAGTGCTGGGCTGGGGCCAAGAGCCCGCAGTACCTTGTGGACAAGTGTTCGACGCCCGTGAGCACGTGATTCTTCCCGGCTTGATCAACACTCACCACCATTTCTATCAAACCCTGACACGCGCCTGGGCGCCGGTCGTCAATCAGCCGTTGTTCCCGTGGCTGAAAACCCTGTATCCGGTTTGGGCACGGCTAACCCCTGAAAAACTCGCCCTGGCCTCAAAAGTCGCGCTCGCGGAACTGCTGCTCTCGGGCTGTACCACGGCAGCCGATCACCACTACCTGTTTCCCGACGGTCTGGAAAATGCCATTGACGTACAGGTGGATAGCGTGCGCGAACTGGGCATGCGCGCCATGCTCACCCGAGGTTCCATGAGCCTGGGCGAAGCCGATGGCGGCCTGCCGCCGCAACAAACCGTGCAACAAGGCCAAGTCATTCTTGAAGACAGCCAACGCCTGATCCGCGAATACCACCAGCGTGGCGACGGCGCGCAGATCCAGATTGCCCTGGCGCCCTGCTCGCCGTTTTCCGTGACGCCGGAAATCATGGAAGCCAGTGCCGAACTGGCCAACAGCCTCGACGTGCGCCTGCACACTCACCTGGCGGAAACCCTCGACGAGGAAGACTTCTGCCTGCAGCGTTTCGGCCTGCGCACCGTGGATTATCTCGACAGTGTCGGCTGGCTCGGCCCACGCACCTGGCTGGCCCATGGCATTCACTTCAACCCGGATGAAATCGCGCGCCTGGGGGCTGCAGGCACGGGTATCTGCCATTGCCCGAGTTCAAATATGCGCCTGGCTTCCGGAATCTGCCCGACCCTGGACCTGCTTGCCGCCGGTGCGCCCATTGGCCTTGGCGTGGACGGTTCCGCCTCCAACGATGCGTCCAACATGATTCTCGAAGCCCGCCAGGCCCTGTACATTCAGCGCCTGCGTTACGGCGCCGAAAAGATCACGCCTGAAGGCGTGCTGGGCTGGGCGACCAAGGGCTCGGCGCAACTGCTGGGGCGTACGGACATCGGTGAGTTGGCGGTAGGCAAACAGGCTGACCTGGCGCTATTCAAACTCGACGAGCTGCGTTTCTCCGGCAGCCACGATCCGATTTCGGCGCTGCTGTTATGCGGCGCCGACCGTGCGGACAGGGTGATGATTGGCGGCAAATGGCGAGTCATCGACGGCCAGGTTGAAGGCCTGGACCTCAAAGGCTTGATCGCCGACCACACCCAGGCGGCGCGGCAGTTGATCGCCGGAACCTGAGTCAAACATAAATCAAAATGTGGGAGCGGGCTTGCCTGCGACAGCGGTATGCCAGTCGACGCTGAAGGTGACTGAACCACCGCCATCGCGGGCAAGCCCGCTCCCACATGAGTTCTTCGGCACTACTAAATCGGTTACAACCCAAGCAGCGACAGCATGATAAAGGTCGCAAACAACACGAAATGGGTCATCCCTTCGATGGCGTTGGTTTCGCCATCGTTGAGGTTGATCGCGCTGACGACCAGCGTGATCAACACCATCACGGTCTGCACCGGCGTCATCGCCATCTGGAACGGCTGGCCGGTGTAAAGCGCCATGGCCTCCATCACCGGCACCGTCAGAATGACGGTCGACAATGAAGCGCCCAAGGCGATGTTCACGACAGATTGCATACGGTTGGCCAGGGCCGCGCGCAATGCAGTCAAAATTTCCGGTGCCGCCGAAATGGCCGCGACCACAATTGCCGTGATGACCGGCGGTGCGCCGGTGCCTTCCAGGCCCAGGTCGAGGGTCTTGGACATCACCTCGGCCAGCGCGCCGATCACAATCACCCCGAACACCAGCGTACCGATGGAGAACGCCAGACTTATCGGCGGTTCCTGCTGTTCTTCAGGCTGTTTTTTGCGGCGTTTTTCCGGGTAGCTGTAGCTGAAGAAATAGCTGTGCGGCCCTACCTGCATGCGCAGAAACAAGGTGTAGAGCACCACCATCGCGCCGATGGTGAAGGCCGAGTAAATTTTCCAGTCAGCCTCTGGGATAAATTCCGGCACCACCATCGACACGCCCATCGCGGTGAGGATCATCACACTGTAAGTACGTGCCGAATCGTCGTTGTAGGACTGCTCGCCATGCTTGATGCCGCCCATCAATGCGGCCAGGCCGAGGATGCCGTTGATATCGAGCATCACCGCCGAATAGATGGTGTCACGCACCAACGTGGGCGACGGCTCGTTGCTCATCATGATCGCCAGGATCACCACCTCCACCAGCACGGCGGCGAGCGTCAGGATCATGGTGCCATAGGGGTCACCGACTTTTTCCGCGAGTTGTTCGGCATGGTGCGCCACGCGCATCGACGCCACGACGATAAAGCCGATCAGTGTTACGCCGGCCAGCAGCGCCACCATTTGCCCGTTGTGGAGCATCCAGTGCTCCAGCGGGTAGGCTGCGATGGCGGCAATCAGCGCCAGCAGCATGTATTTTTCTTGCTTGAGGGATGTGAGCATTCCGGGCCTTTTCATACGGCTAATCAGTCATTGATGGGGTACAGACTGCACCACGCTGCTAACGTTTCGTTACACCTTAGTTCACAAGGCCTATACGTGAAGAAAAACGAATACTCTCCTGCTGGTCAGGTTTTGCCGATTATTTCAGCCATGGCCTGTAGAATGCCGCCATTGCACCTGATGAGAATTTAGACATGTACGATTGGCTCAACGCCCTGCCCAAGGCTGAATTGCACCTGCACCTGGAAGGCTCGCTGGAGCCTGAGTTGCTGTTCGCCCTGGCCGAACGCAACAAGATTGCGCTGCCGTGGAACGACGTCGAAACCCTGCGCAAGGCCTACGCCTTCAACAACCTGCAAGAGTTTCTCGACCTGTATTACAAGGGCGCCGATGTGCTGCGCACCTCCCAGGATTTCTACGACCTGACCTGGGCCTACTTGCTGCGCTGCAAAGAACAGAACGTGATCCACACCGAGCCATTCTTCGATCCGCAAACCCACACCGACCGTGGCGTGCCATTTGAAGTGGTGCTGAACGGCATCGCGGCGGCACTCAAAGATGGCGAACAGCAACTGGGCATCACCAGCGGCTTGATC
Organism: Pseudomonas antarctica; assembly: GCF_001647715.1. Lineage (NCBI taxonomy): Bacteria > Pseudomonadati > Pseudomonadota > Gammaproteobacteria > Pseudomonadales > Pseudomonadaceae > Pseudomonas > Pseudomonas antarctica. The sequence goes on along the minus strand of NZ_CP015600.1, from coordinate 796,609 downwards.
CTCAGTTTCCTGCGCCATTTGAGTGAAGCCGAAGCCGAGAAAACCCTCGACCAGGCGCTGCCGTTCCGTGACGCGTTTGTGGCCGTGGGCCTGGACAGTTCGGAAATGGGTCACCCGCCGAGCAAGTTCCAGCGTGTGTTCGACCGTGCCCGTCATGAAGGCTTCCTCACCGTGGCCCACGCCGGCGAAGAAGGCCCGCCCGAGTACATCTGGGAAGCCCTCGACCTGCTGAAAATCCAGCGGATCGACCACGGCGTGCGCGCTATCGAAGACGAGCGTTTGATGCAACGGATCATCGACGAGCAGATCCCGCTGACTGTGTGCCCGTTGTCCAACACCAAGCTGTGCGTGTTCGATGACATGGCTCAACACAACATCCTCGACATGCTCGAACGTGGCGTGAAGGTAACCGTGAACTCGGATGATCCGGCGTACTTCGGCGGTTATGTCACCGAGAACTTCCACGCGCTGCACACCTCGCTGGGCATGACCCAGGACCAGGCCAAACGCCTGGCGCAGAACAGCCTGGATGCGCGGTTGGTAAAGCCATAAGCAACTACAGCTGACGCAACAGAGATCAATGTGGGAGCTGGCTTGCCTGCGAAGGCGGTGTATCAGTCAGCCATCTATAGCCTGGCCTACCGCTATCGCGGGCAAGCCCGGCTCCCACATTGACCTCATCAGTCTCACGCCTCGGTGAGCTCTTCCAGCGTCTTGCCCTTCGTCTCCTTCCCGAACACCCACACCACCAGCGCCGCCACCGCAAAGCACAGCGCGCCCAGGGCAAACACCCCGCCCTGCCCGGTTATCGGGAACACCAGCCCGGTCACCAACGGCCCCAGCAATGACCCGACCCGGCCAATCGCCGACGCAAACCCGGAGCCCGTCGCCCGCGCCGAGGTGGGATACAGCTCAGGCGTGTAGGTGTACAGCACCGCCCACATGCCAAACAGAAAGAACTGCATCAACAACCCTGAAGTAATCAGCAGCCCTACGTTGCCGCCGAATACCGCACTTTGCCCATACAAAAACGCCATCACCCCGCCGCCCAGCAATGTCACGACGCACACCGGTTTGCGCCCCCAGCGTTCCACCAGCCAGGCCGCCATCAGGAACCCGGGAATCCCGCCCAGGGAAATGATCACCGTGTAGTACACCGACTGCGTCACGGCAAAACCCGACTGCTGCAATAACGCACTCAGCCAGGACGTCAGCCCGTAGAAGCCGAGCAAGGCAAAAAACCACACGCTCCAGATCATCATCGTGCGCTGGCGGTACTGCGCCGACCACAATTGCTGAAACGCCGAGAAAAAAGTGCCCGGCACGCTCTCCACACGTGGCAAGGCAATCGGCTCCGGCAAGTCAGCGCGGCCCAGGGACTCGCGCACTTTGCGCTCAATGCCCTGCAACACCTTATCCGCCGCCTCATGCCGCCCTGCCTGCTCAAGCCAGCGCGGCGACTCCGGGATAAAAAATCGAATCGCCAACACAAACACCGCCGGCACCGCCAACACCAAAAAGATGTCCCGCCATCCAATCACTGGCAGCAGGAAATAAGACAGCACACCCGCCGCGACAAAACCCAAAGGCCAGAAGCCATCCATCAAGGCGATATAGCGCCCGCGCCCTTTGGCGGGGATCAGTTCTGAAAGCATCGACTGCGCGATCGGAAACTCCATGCCCATGCCGATCCCCAGCAGGATGCGAAACAGCGTCAGCGTCTCCACCGTCTGCGCCGTGGAACACAGGTAGCTGGCGATGCCCCACAACACGATGCTCCACTGGAACACCGGTTTGCGCCCAAAACGATCAGCCAACATGCCGGATAAAGAAGCACCGACCACCATGCCGAAAAAGCTCGAACTGGCGAGTAACCCCGCCTGGGCAGTGCTCAGGCCGAACTCGGTTTTGATCGAACCTAAAAGGAAGGTCATCATCGCCAGGTCCATGGAGTCGAAGAAAAACGCCAGGGCGATGATGATGAAGATGATTCGGTGGTAACCGCTGATGGGCAACCGTTCCAACCGTTCCGCTGCGCTATAGCCTTGCATACCCATGCCGCACCCCTGTGTGAAAAATCCCCAAAGCGAGTGTGCGGCATCGTTTTGCCCGGTTATTGCTGGATACGACCTGACTGAAACTCTGAACGACGCTTGCGTCTATCCCGCAGTCAGCCGGTTGATTTGCGCAAGCCCGATATCGGTCACCGACAAAGCGCAGGACTCGTTGATCACGTTGATCCATCCGGACTGTAAAAAGAGTTGCAACAGCCCCACCCCCAACGTGCCCCCCAAGTGCGGTTGCTGCTGACTCCAATCAACACAGTCGCAGGCCAGGGGTGCTGCCAGTGCCTGGGTAAAAATACCCAGGCCCGCCAGATGCTGAGCGCCCTTGACGGTGACGTCGGTGCGCTGTTCATGACGGTTGATCCAGCCTGCTTCCAGCATCCGCCGGTACAGCCTTGCCGCCAACTCACCGCCCAGATGCCCATGACATAACCGGGCATGACGCAATGATGCCGGGGCTGCCAATGCCTGCGGCACAGCCAGCGGTGAACCACGCGCCGCGCTGGCCATGGTGGTACTGGCCAAGGCATCGATAGCGGCACTCACATCGGTAGCCGCTACACGATAGAGCCGCTTGCCACGCCGAGCCTCGATCCGCAGCAAACCGCCGCCCGTCAGACGTGCCAAATGCGCATTGGCCGATGCCGCTGACAGCCCGGCGAGTGTCGCCAACTCATCCGAAGTCTTTGCCGAGCCGTCCATCAAGGACCAGAGCATCGCGGTGCGCTTGGGTTCAGCGAGCAAGCTGGCGATCTGACTGATGCAAGGTGCTTCTTCCATGTATTCACTCCTTGTTAAATCATTTGTCTGCTGCGGTTGGAACCGAAGTATAAGGGCGCAAACCGCCCGCTCCGCGGCGTCTGACAGCGCGGATTGGGACAGGATCTGAGTGAAATTTCCTGCTGTAGTGAAGGCGATTACGCAGTACGCAATGGCCCCGGCCGTTGCGCGGTCAAAACCGCACAACGGGACACGAGCATTTCCCGCAGCAGGTTAATGGGTTTGCTCAATTGCGCACGGTGGGCGCACAGCAAATTGAGCGGCGTACGCTCGCCGCGCAACTCCGGCAGGATCAAGCGCAAGCGCCCGGCCAACACGTCGCTGCTCACATCCAGCCAGGATTTGTAGGCAATGCCGACCCCCGCCACTGCCCAGCGGCGCACCACATCGGCGTCGTCACTGAAGCGGTCCCCGGTCACCGTCAGGCTGACCTCGCGTTTGCCATCGTGAAAACTCCAATGGTCATGCACACGACTGCCGAGCATGTACAACAGGCAATTGTGCTGGGCCAGTTGCTCCAGATGGCGGGGTTCGCCATGCCGGGCGAGGTAGCTGGGTGCGGCGCACAGCACCCGGATATTATCCGGGGCGATGGGCAGCGCGATCAGGCTGGAGTCTTCAGGCTCGCCGTAGCGCAGCGCGATGTCCACCGGCTGGCGGAACAGGTCGGCCATCCGGTCGCCGAGCAGCAGGCGTATGTTCAGTTGCGGGTATTCACGCTGAAACTCATCCAGCCACGGCAACAACTGATTACGCCCGAAGTCCGAAGGTGCCGACAGTTGCAACACGCCGCTGACATGGTCCTGCCCGCTGGCCAACAAGCGCCGCCCTTCGTCCAGCGAACTCAACGCGGCGCGGGCATATTCCAGGAAGCCCTCGCCCTCGGCAGTCAAACGCAGGCTGCGGGTGGAGCGTGCCAGCAAGCGTGCACCGAGTTGCTGCTCGATACGCTTCAACGCGGCGCTGGCTACCGCGGGCGACAGGTCCATCACCCGTGCCGCCGCCGACAAACTGCCCAGGTCCGCCGCCCGCACAAACAACTGCAAATCATCAAAGCGCAGCATGCATTCCCACCCACTATCAAAATTCTATTGAAACAGACTGCTGTTTTAGCCGCTTTTATCTTGATGGGAAATAGCCAATCATCTGCCCATCCCGTTCATCACGTGCCAGGAGTCGAATATGTCCGCTGCCTTTAACGTCATCGCCACTCTGATCGCCAAACCCGGCCAACACGCCACCCTCGAGCCCCTGTTGCGCGATTTGCTGGAACCGACCCGCCTCGAAGCCGGTTGCGAGCAGTACGACCTGCATCAGGACCTGCAACACCCCGAGACCTTCTACATGCTCGAACGCTGGAGTGACGAGGCAGCGCTGGCCGATCACGACCAGAGCCCGCATATCCAGAACTTCCGCGCCAAGGCTGCCGATGTGATCGAACACTTCGAACTCAAGCGCCTGAAGTTTCTCGCCTGATTACCGCCTTTTTCCGGAGCCCCCATGAAAGCTATTGCCTACTACGCCTCACTGCCGATCAACGATCCAAAATCCCTGCAAGACATTGAACTGCCAGAGCCCGTCGCCGGCCCACGCGACTTGCTGGTGGAGGTCAAAGCCATCTCGGTCAACCCGGTGGACACCAAGGTGCGCCAGAACGTAGCCCCGGAAAATGGCGCCGCCAAGGTGCTGGGCTGGGACGTGGCCGGTGTGGTGAAGGCCGTCGGCAGCGAAGTGACGTTGTTCAAAGCCGGTGACAAGGTGTTCTACGCCGGCTCCCTGGTCCGCCCGGGCGGTAACAGCGAGCTGCACATGGTGGATGAACGCATCGTCGGCCACATGCCCAAAAGCCTGGGTTTCAGCGATGCCGCCGCGCTGCCGCTGACCGCCATCACCGCTTGGGAGCTGCTGTTTGAGCGCCTGCAAGTACGTGAAGGGAAACAGGACGAAGGCCAGAGCCTGCTGGTCGTCGGCGCCGCTGGCGGTGTGGGTTCGATCCTGACCCAACTGGCCAGCCAGCTCACCGCGCTGAAAGTCATCGGCACCGCCTCGCGCCCGGAAACCCAGGAATGGGCAAAGGCGCTCGGCGCCCACCTGGTGATCGATCACAGCCAACCGTTGAGCGAAGCGCTGAAAAACGCCGGCCACCCACACGTGACCCACGTCGCCAGCCTGACCCAGACCGACCATCACCTGGACCAACTGGTGGAAGCCCTGGAACCTCAAGGCAAGCTGGCGTTGATCGACGACCCCAAGGCGCTGGATGTGAGCAAGCTCAAGCGCAAGAGCCTGTCGCTGCACTGGGAGTTCATGTACACGCGCTCGATGTTCGAGACGCCGGACATGATCGAACAACACAACCTGCTCAACCGCGTGGCAGAACTGATCGACGCCGGCACCTTGAAAACCACGGTGGGCGAGCACTTCGGTGTGATCAATGCGGCAAACCTGCGCCGCGCCCATGCGCTGCTGGAAAGCGGCAAGGCCAAGGGCAAGATTGTGCTGGAAGGGTTCTAATAGAAAGTCTGTCGGTGTGGTCCATTATTCATGTGAGTAATGGACCACACCGCTAGTCAGAGAGTTGATCTTTGTCATATTTGTGAGCGCATTCGGGTTTATATTGGCCGCCTTTGCCACGATTCTTTTACGTGAGGAAGTCAGCAATGAAGATCCTGATAAGAGCGTTAGCAAAATCCCCAGGCAACAAATGGCAAGTCAGCCTCGACGGCGACGCCTTCACCTTCCGCAATGAAGCCGAGGCCCGTGCCTTTGCCGACACCCTGCAGGCGCGTATCCAGGCGCCCCACCGCATTCCCCTCAGCCAGCAACGTTCCGCCGCTGGCTGATCCGTACCTCAGACCTGCGCCTGTGCGGCCCTCGCCCGTTGCAGGCGCTGGGTCGACATTGCAATGGTCACCGCCAACACACCGCACACGCTGATGACAATCGCCATCGGCATGGCCGTGCCGTCATGCAATACGCCCACCAGCGACGCCGCGCCCGCCGCCACACCAAACTGAATGCAGCCAAGCAGCGCCGACGCACTGCCGGCCCGCGCACCCTGCCCGCTCATGGCGCAGGCCGAGGTGTTGGGCAAAATGCAGCCCAGGCTTGCGATGCAGATAAACAGCGGCACGAGCAATGGCCACAAGGCTTCAGTACGCAGGGCGGCAATGCCCAGCAGCGTCAACGCTGCCGCTACGTAGACCCACACCGTGCGCGACAGCAAAAACGCCGGGCCACGCTTGGCCAGCAAGCGCGCATTGAGCTGTGCTACCAGGATAAATCCGGCGGCGTTGGAGCCGAACAGCCAGCCGTAATGCTCGGCAGGCACACCGTACAGCTTGATGAATACGAACGGTGAGCCGGCGATGTAGGCAAACATCCCGGCAATCGAGATGCCGCCGGTCAAGGCGTAGCCGAGGTAAACCCGGTCTGACAACAGCGCGGCGTAGCGGCGCAGTGACCCGGACAACGGCTGGCGAGGCTGGTTGGCCGGAAAGGTTTCCGGCAACCCGACGGCCACGGCAATGGCCGCCATGACGCTGAACACCGACAACGCCAGGAAGATCGACTGCCAACCCCACAACCCGACCATCACCCCACCCGCCAAAGGCGCGAGGATCGGCGCCAGGCCGGTGACCAGCATCAGTTGCGAATAAACCTTGGCCGAACCCACGGCATCACATTTATCGCTGACTACCGCCCGTGAAATCACCATGCCCGCGCAGCCACCAAGGGCCTGCACGAAGCGCGCGCCGATCAGCCATTCCAACGACGGCGCATAAGCGCAGGCGAAGGACGCCAAGGTAAACAGGGTGACGCCGCTGAGCAGCGGCACGCGCCGACCAAAGCGGTCCGCCAGTGGGCCGTAAATCAATTGGCCGATGGCCAGGCCGCCGAAATACACCGCCAGGGTCAGCTGGATATGTTTTTCATCGGTCGCGAAAGCCGTGGCCATTGCCGGAAAGCCCGGCAGGTAAAAGTCGATCGCCAACGGCGCGAAGGCGCTCAAGGCGCCCAGGATCAGGATTATGCGGAGGTTCATCAGACACCCAAGTGAGTCGGCAGCCCGACAGTCTAGCCGCGCTTGGGTGCCCTGAACATTACGATAGCTCGCTAACTATCAAAAAACTCAAGCAAGCTTGGCGTTGTAGCCTTCTTCAGTGATCAGGCTGATGACCTGATCGGCAGACAGATGGCTATTTTCAACACTCACTGCTTTCGCCGCCAGGTCGACCTTGACGCTCGCCGCCGGGTCCTGGCTTTGCACCGCCTGGGTAACCGCCCGGACGCAATGGCCGCAGGTCATTCCTTCAACGCTGAATACTTGCATGACATGACTCCTTTGATGAGGTTGTGGCCAGTTTTGACCTTGCCACGATGGCAAGGTCAAGCGTTGAAACTGTCGGCCGGGCTGGTATTCAGCCGCCGCCTCGGCCAAGCTTCATTTCTCTTAGATATGAACCACGGAGCATTCGCCATGCGCTGGTCGTTTTTTAGCCTTATCGGCCTGTTGAGCTTGTCTGCCGCTGCGCCCATGGCCTGCGCCGATGAGGATTATGCGGTGCTGATCATCTCCCGCGAACGCCTGGAAGTACCGACCAACTGCGAGATCGGCCTCTACATTCAGGACCAGTTGGCCGGGCGCCTGTTCCAGGAACAGGCCACCTCGTTTAACTTGCCTGCCGGCAATGTGTCGCTGCGCCTGAAGCTGCTGCCGGGCCAATCGCCTGGTTGCCTGCCGGGCATGCTCGCCCCGCCGGCGCAGAACATCACGCTGAAAGCCGGCGACATACGCAAGTTGCGGATCGCCCAAGGCCCGGACGGTATGTACCTGAAACCCGCTGCACTGGAATATTAAAGGCGCTTGACCTTCCCCACAGGTCAAGGTTGATCCTAGGGGCAACTTCTTCTGGAGGACTGCCCCATGAATGGATCCACCACATTTGACCTGCCCATCGGCGGCATGACCTGCGCCAGCTGTGCCGGCCGTGTCGAGCGGGCGTTGGGCAAAGTGCCAGGGGTGCAAAGCGTCAGCGTCAACCTGGCCAATGAACGCGCGCATGTCGAAGTGCTGGGCAAAATGGACCCCGCAGTATTGATCGCCGCCGTCGACAAAGCCGGTTACACCGCCACGCTGCCCCAAAGCGAAACCGTTACCGACGCCAATCAAGCCCAACGCCTGTACCGCGAGCGTTGGGCGTTGCTGCTGGCGATTGTATTAGCACTGCCGTTGGTTCTACCGATGCTCGTGGAGCCCTTCGGCCTGCACTGGATGCTCCCTGCCTGGGTGCAGTTCGCCCTGGCCACGCCGGTGCAGTTCATTTTGGGCGCGCGTTTCTATATCGCCGCCTGGAAAGCCGTGCGCGCCGGCGCCGGCAATATGGATTTGCTGGTCGCCATCGGTACCAGCTCCGGTTACGGCCTGAGCCTGTATGAATGGCTCACCGCGCCCGCAGGCACCCTGCCGCATCTGTACTTCGAAGCCTCCGCCGTGGTGATCGCCCTGGTGCTGCTCGGTAAGTACCTGGAAAGCCGCGCCAAACGCCAGACCGCCAGTGCCATCCGCGCCCTCGAAGCCTTGCGCCCCGAGCGCGCGATTCGCGTGCTTGAAGGACGCGAAGAAGACGTCGCCATCAGCACGTTAAAGCTCGACGACCTGGTGCTGGTGAAGCCCGGCGAACGCATCCCGGTGGATGGCGAAGTCGTGGACGGCCAGAGCCATGCCGACGAAGCCTTGATCAGCGGCGAAAGCCTGCCCGTGCCGAAACAGCCGGGTGACAAGGTCACCGGCGGCGCCATCAACGGTGAGGGCCGTTTGTTGGTGCGCACCCGGGCTGTTGGCGGGGAAAGTGTGTTGGCACAGATCATCCGCCTGGTGGAAGACGCCCAGGCGGCCAAAGCCCCGATCCAGAAACTGGTGGATAAGGTCAGTCAAGTCTTTGTGCCCGCCGTGCTGGTGCTGGCGCTGATCACATTGGTGGGCTGGTGGCTGTACGGTGCACCGCTGGAAACCGCGATCATTAATGCCGTCGCTGTGCTGGTAATTGCCTGCCCGTGCGCATTGGGGCTGGCCACACCGACGGCGATCATGGCCGGCACCGGCGTCGCCGCGCGCTACGGCATTCTGATCAAGGATGCCGAAGCGCTGGAGCGCGCCCATGACGTCAGCGCCGTGGTCTTCGACAAGACCGGCACCCTCACGTCCGGCACGCCGAAAATTGCGCATTTGGCGGCGATGGACGGTAATGAGGCTCTGCTGCTGCAACAAGCCGGCGCGCTGCAACGCGGCAGCGAGCACCCATTGGCCAAGGCCGTACTGGATGCCTGCAGCGAAAAAGGGCTACACGTGGCGGATGTGAGCGCCAGCCAATCGCTGACCGGGCGCGGCATTGCCGGCACGCTTGACGGCCGGCAACTGGCGCTGGGCAACCGTCGAATGCTGGAAGAGAACGGCTTGAATGCAGGCAACCTGGCCGACTCCGCCAAGGCGTGGGAAGCCGAAGGCCGCACGTTATCCTGGTTGATCGAACAAGGCGCACAACCCCGTGTGCTGGGGCTGTTCGCTTTTGGCGACACCCTCAAGCCCGGCGCACTGGAGGCGGTGGCACAACTCAAGGCCCGGCACATCAGCAGCCATTTGCTCACCGGCGACAACCGCGGCAGTGCTCGTGTGGTGGCCGAAGCCCTGGGTATCGACGATGTACACGCCGAAGTCCTTCCCGCCGATAAGGCCGCCACCGTCGCCGAGCTGAAAAAAACCGGTGCAGTGGCAATGGTCGGCGACGGCATCAATGACGCCCCGGCCCTGGCCGCCGCCGACATCGGTATCGCCATGGGCGGCGGCACCGACGTGGCGATGCACGCGGCCGGGATCACCCTGATGCGCGGCGACCCACGCCTGGTGCCGGCCGCGCTGGAGATCAGCCGCAAGACCTACGCCAAAATCCGCCAGAACCTGTTCTGGGCCTTTGTGTATAACTTGATCGGTATTCCGCTGGCGGCGTTCGGCTTCCTCAACCCGGTATTGGCGGGTGCGGCCATGGCCTTGTCCAGCGTCAGTGTGGTGAGCAATGCGTTACTGTTGAAAACCTGGAAGCCCAAGGATTTGGAGGATCAACACCCATGAACATCGGCCAGGCAGCCCGTCAGAGCGGGCTGAGCGCGAAGATGATTCGCTATTACGAATCCATCGGCCTGCTCAAAGCCGCGCACCGCACCGACAGTGGCTATCGGGTGTATGGCGCCGACGACTTGCACACGCTTGCGTTTATCAAACGCTCGCGGGACTTGGGGTTTTCGTTGGAAGAGGTCGGCAAGCTGCTGACCTTGTGGCAAGACCGGCAGCGGGCCAGCGCCGACGTAAAAGCCTTGGCGCGCCAGCACATCGAGGCGCTGAATCAGAAGATTCTGGAGCTGGGGCAACTGCGCGATACGTTGCAGGACCTGGTGGAGCACTGCCAGGGCGATCATCGGCCGGAGTGTCCGATTCTCAAGGAGTTGGCGTCGGGCAATTGTTGCGCCTGAGGGATGCACACAACACACCTGTGGGAGCTGGCTTGCCTGCGATGCAGACACCTCGGTATGTCAGTTACACCGCGGTGATGCTATCGCAGGCAAGCCAGCTCCCACATTCGATCGCCGTACTGAGCCTTACTGCATCCAGGGCGGCGGCGGTGGCTCGTCGGGCACTTTACTCGCAGGCGCATCATCCGCCGCCCGTATCGCCTGGCGACGCTCTTCATCCAGCCGCGCCGCTTCGATCTCGCGGATCACACCGCCCACGTCCGCCAACTCTTCCGGCTCGTCGAACTCGCCGGTCAAGACGCTGGCCGGGTGCAAGGTGCCGGCTTCATACAACGCCCACATTTCCTTGGCGTACTTGGTCGTCTTCAACTCCGGGGCAAAGCGCCCGAAGTAGGAAGCCATGTTGCCCACATCCCGCTCCAGCATGCTGAACGCGTGGTTGTTGCCCGCCGCATCCACCGCCTGGGGCAGGTCGATGATCACCGGGCCCGTCGGCGTGAGCAGTACGTTGAACTCGGACAGGTCACCGTGCACCAGGCCGGTACACAGCATCAGCACGATCTGGGAAATCAGGAAGGCGTGGTATTCGCGCGCCTGGTCCGGCTCCAGCGTTACGTCGTTCAAGCGCGGGGCCGCATCGCCGTATTCGTCGGCCACCAATTCCATCAACAGCACGCCTTCAAGGAAGTCGTACGGCTTGGGCACGCGAACGCCCGCACCCGCCAGACGGAATAATGCCGCGACTTCAGCGTTCTGCCAGGCGTCTTCGGTTTCTTTCTTGCCGAACTTGGAGCCCTTGGCCATGGCCCGGGCCTGGCGGCTGTTGCGGACCTTGCGGCCTTCCTGGTATTCGGACGCCTGACGAAAACTTCGTTTATTAGCCTCCTTGTAAACCTTGGCGCAACGCAATTCGTTGCCGCAGCGCACCACATAAACAGCTGCTTCTTTACCACTCATGAGTGGGCGCAGCACTTCGTCGACCAGACCGTCTTCGATCAGGGGTTCAATGCGTTTAGGAGTCTTCATCAGCTTTTATTGTGGGTCCTTTATTACCAAATACGCGTATGGCACTCGTTATACGGCAATCAGCTCGCCGGTGGGAGGGGCTACCGACCTCTGACCACTGAAGAATGCATGCAATAGGCCAATTTTGTCGGCAATTACCGTTCGATGATCGCCGTCACCCCCTGACCGCCGGCGGCGCAGATCGAAATCAGCCCGCGGCCCTTGCCCGCTGCATCCAGCAATTTGGCCAGATTGGCGACGATGCGCCCGCCGGTGGCGGCAAACGGGTGACCGGCTGCTAATGAACTGCCTTTGACGTTCAGCCGGCTGCGGTCGATGGCGCCCAGCGGCGCATCCAGCCCCAGGCGCGTCTTGCAGTAGTCGGCATCTTCCCAGGCCTTGAGCGTGCACAACACCTGGGCAGCGAACGCTTCGTGAATCTCGTAGTAATCGAAGTCCTGCAATGTCAGGCCATTCCTCGCCAGCAGGCGCGGCACGGCGTACACCGGCGCCATCAACAGCCCTTCGGCACCGTTGACGAAATCCACCGCGGCCGCTTCACCATCGCGCAAGTAGGCGAGGATCGGCAAACCCCGCTCCTTGGCCCAGGCTTCACTGCCCAGCAATACCAGGGAGGCGCCGTCGGTCAGCGGCGTCGAGTTGCCGGCGGTGAGCGTGCCCTTTTCGCTGCGTTCGAACACCGGTTTGAGGCTGGCGAGTTTTTCCAGGGTCAAGTCCGGGCGCAAGTTGTTGTCACGGGTAAGACCCAGAAAGGGCGTGAGTAAATCGTTGTGCCAGCCTTCAGCGTAGGACGCGGCCATTTTCTGGTGGCTCTCCAGCGCCAGTTGATCCTGCTCGGCGCGGGGGATTTGCCAGGTCTGCGCCATCAACTCGCAGTGCTGGCCCATCGACAAGCCGGTGCGCGGCTCGCCATTACGCGGCAGTTCCGGCTTGAGGTGATGCGGACGAAGTTGTAACAAGACTTTTAACTTATCCGCCATGGACTTGCTGCGGTTGGCTTGCAGCAGGATCTTGCGCAGCCCCTCATTCACGCCGATCGGCGCGTCGGACGTGGTGTCGACGCCACCGGCAATCCCACATTCGATCTGGCCCAGGGCGATCTTGTTGGCCACCAGCAACGCAGCTTCCAGGCCGGTGCCGCACGCCTGCTGAATGTCGTACGCCGGCGTTTGCGGCGACAGGCGCGAGCCCAGCACGCACTCGCGGGTCAGGTTGAAATCCCGTGAATGCTTGAGCACCGCACCCGCCGCCACCTCGCCGATGCGCAGGCCGTGCAGGTTGTAGCGTTCGATCAGGCCTTCCAGCGCCGCCGTCAACATCGCCTGATTACTCGCCGTGGCATAAGGGCCATTGGAGCGGGCGAAGGGGATGCGATTACCGCCAATGATCGCTACACGGCGCAATTGAGTCATGGAAAGCTCCCTGAAGGTTATGAGGTGAGTCTGTGAGACTAGCCTAGGCTCAATCGAACGACTTTCACCTCTTGATGGTCCACCGTTTGAACCCCAGCACTCGGAGAGCGTTCCATGTCTGACCGTTATATCGACTTCGCCAACTCAAGCCTCGGCCATCGCCTGGTCGCCGCCATTGGCCTGCCGTCACCGGTACGCCTGGAACGCTGGCAGGCCGGGCGCCTGCGTCCGGTGGAAGGTGCGCTGTTGCTGGGCGGCGGCGCGCTCGCGGCCAAGGTGCTGCCGTTTGCCAATAAACTCACCGACGCCATTTACAGCTACGGCCCCGAGCCATTGGCAGCGCCCGCGTGGATCCCCGGGCATGGCCCCAAACTCAAGGCCGTGGTGTTCGATGCCAGCGACTTGCAGCACACCGACCAGCTCAAACAGCTGCGCGAGTTCTTTCAGCCGTTGCTGAAAAATCTTGAGCACAGCGCCCACGTGGTGATCCTTGGCCGCGCCCCGGAAACCCTCAGCGATCCGTTCGCCGCCAGCGCACAGCGTGCCCTCGAAGGCTTCAGCCGGTCCCTGGCCAAGGAGCTGCGCAGCGGCGGTGTGCTGCAATTGTTGTATGTCGGCGAAGGCGCCGAGGACCAGTTGGAGGGCGCTCTGCGCTTTTTCCTCTCACCCAAAAGTGCCTACATCTCCGGCCAGGTGATTCGCCTGCAAGCCTGCGCCACGCCGGTCGAGGATTGGACTCGCCCGCTGGCCGGGCGCAAGGCGCTGGTCACTGGCGCCGCGCGTGGCATTGGCGCCGCCATTGCCGAAACCCTGGCCCGTGACGGTGCCGATGTGATCGTGCTGGACGTGCCCCAGGCCAAGGCTGATCTCGACGCCCTCGCCGCGCGCCTGGGTGCGCGTACTATCGTGCTGGATATCTGCGCCGAAGACGCCGCTGCGCAATTAATCGAACACCTGCCGGACGGCATCGACATCGTGGTGCACAACGCCGGCATCACCCGCGATAAAACCCTGACCAATATGACCCCGGAATACTGGGACGCCGTGCTGGCGGTGAATCTCAACGCGCCGCAAGTGCTGACCAAAGCCCTGCTGGACAGCGGCACGCTGCACGATAATGGTCGTGTGGTGCTGCTGGCTTCCATCAGCGGCATTGCCGGCAACCGTGGGCAAACCAATTATGCCGCCAGCAAGGCCGGTTTGATCGGCCTGGCACAGGCGTGGGCACCCTTGCTCAAAGAACGCGGCATCAGCATCAACGCGGTCGCCCCTGGTTTTATCGAAACCCAGATGACCGCACACATTCCCTTCGCCCTGCGTGAGGCCGGGCGCCGCATGAGCTCACTGGGCCAGGGTGGCTTGCCGCAAGACGTGGCCGAAGCCGTGGCCTGGCTCGGCCAGCCGGGTTCTGGAGCCGTCAGCGGCCAAGCGTTGCGGGTGTGCGGGCAAAGCCTGCTGGGAGCGTAAGCATGGAGTGGCGGACATTAGACAGCACCCCGTTTCTGCCGCCGCTGTACTGGCGGGCCGCGCTCAAGCGCAAGATCACCGGCAGTACGTTGCCTGATGCAGGGCTGCGCTGCCACCTGCGCGTGAACCCCGAGGACGTGGCCGCTTATCGCAAGGTCTGCGGGTTTGCGGACAGCCCGGTTCTGCCGGGCACGTACCCACATGTCCTGGCGTTCGGTTTGCAAATGCAATTACTCACCGACAATCAGTTTCCGTTCCCGCTGCTGGGGCTGATTCACCTGAGCAACCGCATCCGCATCCATCGCCCGTTGGGGGGAGTGAGCAACCTGATGGTGGGGGTGTACGCGAACAACCTCCAACCCCATGCCAAGGGAGCGACCTTTGATATCGTGACCACGGTGGAGGATTCGCTGGGTCTGTTGTGGGAAGCCGAGAGCCGAATGCTCTGTCGCGGGGTGAAACTGGAAGGCACAACGCACGATGATCACATGTCGGCCTCCGCTGACGTCAGCGAGTTGGCCCGCTGGAAAGCACCCGCCGATATCGGTCGCCGATATGCCCGGGTATCCGGCGACTACAATCCGATCCACCTGAGTGCGTTGACGGCCAAGCTCTTCGGCTTCCCGCAAGCAATTGCCCACGGGCTGTGGAGCCTGGCACGAACGCTGGCCGCGCTGAATGAGTATTTGCCTGCTGCCAATGTTGAAATAGAGGTCGAATTCAACAAGCCCGTCCGCCTGCCCAGTGAAGTCATCTTACTGACCCGTGCCGCAGGTGCCAGCGGCGAGTTGCTGTTAAAGGGAACGGGTGACCTTCAGCATATGGCGGGCAAGTGGCGCCCGATTGCGTGAAACGCGCCATTTAATTGTATATATACACCCTAAGTTATAGCGGACGCCCTGGCGTCCGCTTTTTTATTCAACCCACTGATATGTAAAGCATCGCTAACTTTAGACGCCCCTCTATTACACCCTTCGTATTAGCTATTAAGCCGATTAAGACCTTGTGTATATAAATCGTTAATACCAAGTTGAGCGTTGCGAGAAAGAGTCCCCGGGTCTGTGATAACCACACGGACAAACGTATCGCTATCCCAAGAAATAACGAGCGTTTGAAACAACCAAGGTTGTACAGGTGCAAGGGAACTCAATCATGAAAACTCAAACTCAAGTAGTGTTATGGAAAACAAGTACCGCGCTGGCCCTGATCATGGCGATGAGCCTCGGTGGCTGCAGCAGCGGTGGTGGCGGGCATCACAGCAGCGTGGCGGCATCCTCTCCTGACGCAGGTGCGGGAACAGGCGCGGGCACAGGTGGCGGCTCGGGCGGAACGGGTGGCGGAACCGGCGGTGGTACTGACGGCGGCACGGGCAGCGGTACTGGTGGCGGTACGGGCGGTGGAACCGGTGGCGGTACTGACGGAGGCACGGGCGGCGGAACCGGTGGTGGCACTGGCGGCGGCACGGGCGGCGGAACCGGTGGCACTGGTGGCGGAACCGGTGGTGGCACTGGCGGCGGCACTGGTGGCGGAACCGGTGGTGGCACTGGCGGCGGAACTGGCGGTGGCACAGGTGGCGGAACTGGTGGTGGCACAGGCGGCGGAACCGGTGGCGGAACTGGCGGTGGCACAGGCGGCGGCACTGGCTCGATAACTACACCTCTGGTAACAGGCCAGATTGTCGGCGCTCTGGGCACCACTGTCGGTAACGTAGGTACAGCGGTGGGCAACATTGGTTCGAGCTTGAATGGTGTTCCAATTGTCGGCGTTACCGCTGGCGGCCTGGTCACGTCCACTGGCAATGCCGTCACCAGTATCGGCACCGGTGTGACGACAGGCCTGGGCTCCCTGGGTACCGACAGCAATTCCCTGGGCAAAACGGTTGCTGGCGTAGGCAACGGCGTCGCCAACCTGGGCACCGGTGTTTCCACTGCGGGCCAATCCCTGGGCACCACGCTGAGTGGCGTGCCGGTGGTGGGCGGCTTGACCGGTGGCGTAGGCACAGCAGCGGGCGGCCTGGTTAGCACTGCCGGTCAGGCAGTCACCATGCTCGGCGATACCCTCAGCACCGCCAGTACCACTGGCCCATTGGGCTCGTTGACGAATACGGTTGGCAGCAAAGTGCTGGTGCCTGTGGTTTCCCTGGTGGAAAACACCACCGGCAACCTCGGCACTGCCACCGGCCTGGGCACTCCGGTCAATGGCCTGCTGAATAAAGTCGGCAGTACCGTCACAGGCGTGGGTGGTCAAGTGGCCAGTGCCGGCGGTGCGGGCAACCCTGTCACGACTGTCGTGGGCGGTGCGTTGACCGGCGTTGGCAGCGTGCTCGACAAGTCCGGCGGTTATGTCGCTCCCGCCAGCACTGCGCCAGCCTCAGGCTTGCCAGAATTGGTGGGTGGCCTGGTGGCCAACGTGGGTAACGGTCTGAATGCCGGTAACACCAATGGCACTGTCAGCGCAGCAGGTGTAACCGGCGGCGCACTGGGCGGCACCGTCGCCTCGCTCGGCACCGTGATCGGTGGTAATGGCGTCGCCAATACGGCCGCCACGGCGCCGGTTGCAAGCGTGGCCACTACCGTCGGCGCAGCCCTGAACCCTGTGACAACCGGTGTTTCCAGCCTGACGCAAAATGTCGGCACTACCACAGGCGTCGGCGCGCCGGTCAACGGTCTGGTAACGCAAGTCGGCGGTGCAGTCAGCGGTGTCGGCACAACGTTGACCGCAGCCAACGCCAACCCGGTGACTAACGCCGTAGGCACCACCGTCACCGCAGTCGGCAACACCGTGGGCGCGGTAGGTGGGTTGGTCACCGGCGGTACCGGCAGCGGTGGTGGCCTGCTCGGCGGTCTGACCGTCGGCGCCGGCACCAGCGCCCCGGCCAGTGGCAGCGCAAGCACCGGCACAAGTGGTGGTCTGGGAGGTTTGTTAAACGGTCTGACCGGTAAAAAATAGAATTGCACCTGGCCGATTAGACGGCCTCCCCTACAGCGCCTACGCTTGGTTGAGACGAGAGACCCTATAAGTCTCTCGTCTTTTTTATGGGCTTGATGCCATGCCCTCCCGAACCGCGTCCCAGAACCCGGCGGGCCCGAGACGCTGCTGCAGTCTGACCATGGAGTGTCCTATGCGCGTGTTGACTCCGTTGTTATTACTTACCCTCAGTGCTTACGTTCAGGCCGAGACCCTTCCCAGCTTCCTCAACAGCAACGACACCATTCGCAATCTGCCGGTGCCTAACCTACCTGCCGACGCCTATCGCCCCGTCACGCCACAAACCCAGGTGCCGCAAGCGCCCGCCACCCAGAACCAGCCGTTGCAGATGGACACCAAAGTCACCATCCGCAAGCTGCAGATCGAGGGCGGCACGATCTACCCACTGACCGAAACGGCCAAGGCTTACGCTGCGTTGCTCGGCCATGAAACCAACCTCGCGCAATTGATCGAAGCCACCCGCAGCATCACGCGTCGCTATCAACAGGACGGCTACCTGTTGTCCTACGCATTCTTGCCGCAACAGACCTTCGAAAATGGCCTGGTGCGTGTGGTATTGGTGGAGGGGTACATCAAGGATTACCAGCAAAGCGGTGACATCGGCGCGGTGTCGGCCTACATCGACAAACTGGCCAACAAGCTCATGGCCGAACGCCCTCTCACGCGCAAGACGTTCGAGCGCTATACCACCCTGATGGGGCGTATCCCCGGTGTAACCCTGCAAGCGCAAGTGCCGCCGCCGGGCACCACCGATGGGGCCGCGCACATGAAGATCGAAGCCACGCGCAAACCCTTCACCACCAGCATGAGCCTGGTCGACGACAACCGTAACGGTACGCAAGCGTTGCTCACCGCCACCAGCAACTCCCAGACGTCGATGGGCGAGCAACTCTACGTCAGTGGTTTGTTCCCACCGGGTGACGACAAAGAGCATTACTACCGCGTGGGCTACAGCCAGTTCATCAATGCCGAGGGCAGCCAAGTGGTGGTGGGCGCCGAGCGCTATCGCGCCGACCCCAAAAGCAACATACAGCTGGACGGTGGCTTCGAACTCAAACCGCATCAGTCGATTGATCGCTACACCATCGGCCTCAGCCACCCGCTGATTGCCTCACCGAATGAATCACTGACCGTGGCTACACGCCTGTACGCGGTGGACCAAACCACGCGCTATCAACTGGTGGGCTACCCGCAGCGTTTCGACATCGAAACCAACCTGCGCGCCCTGGCTTTCGAGGGCGACTGGCGCAAGTCCGACACGCGGCAACTGCGTATCCTCAGCGCCGGGCTTTACCAAGGCATCAACGGCCTGGGCGCCACCACGCGCAGTGACCTGGCGGTGACCAAACCGGACCTGGACTTCTTCCGCCTGCGCCTCTCCGGCGTGCAGAGCGACAAGTTCTTCGATAACTGGCAAGGCGTGCTGTCGGGGGCGTTCTACTGGAGCGACAGCACCTTGCCCGACAGCGAGCGCGCCACATTCGGCGGGCAGAACTTCGGCCGTGGATACCCCGATGATCAAGCGTCGGGCGACAAGGGCTGGGGCGCGGCGTATGAGGTCAACTACAGCTTCAACCGCGCCGGCGATTGGCTGAAGGTCGTGCAACCCTATGTGGTGCTCGACCGTGCCAAGACCTGGTTCAACGAGCTGCCGGCCAAAAGCAATGACCTGTCATCGGCTGCCGTGGGCGTGCGCTTTGGCGATAACAAGTACTACAACATTGCGCTGGAAGCGGCCAAACCGATGTCGGACATCGCGCTGGACAGCTTCAATCGGCGGCCGCGTTATACGCTGAGCTTCAGCTATCAACTCTGAATGAGGAGACTGTGCAGAGGGCTTTAAAGCCCTCTCACAGGGAGGACTTTCTCAGGGGGAAAAGGCTGTCGAGGGTATCGAACAAGCGCTTCAGGTAAATAGGCTTGCGAAACAGATCCAGCACTTGCAGGCGCAGCATATCGCTGACGTCATCCATTTCGGCATGGCCCGACATCACAATCACCGGCAGGTGTTGACGAGCCGTGTGTTCGCGCAAACGCTTGATCAGCGAGATACCACTTTCCTCGGGCATCCGCAGGTCGGTAATGACCAGCGCGATATCGGGGTGCAAGGTCAATTCCTGCAAGGCAAAGGTGACGGAGGTTGCCGTAAAACAAACGAAGCCCTCGTTCTCCAGCGACTCCGCCAGTTCAACGAGGGCATCTTCTTCGTCGTCCACCAACAGGATCTGTTGGCGGCAAGGTATAGCTGCAGCATTCATAGGCACTACCTGATGTTTCCATTCAACAACGCGTGTACTCAACAGGAGGCCGTCTAAAACTCATGTAGTAGTAATGGCGGTCTGAATTTTACCAAAGAAGGTCGTAATCTGAGGTCCCAGCGTAGTCCCGGCCGCCAGTACCACCAGCGCTACAATTGCAACGAGAATAAGGTATTCAATCGCCGTTGCGCCGTCCTTGCGCTGAAAAAACACCTGGAGTTGAACATACAGTCTCATCAACAGATTAAAGACCATCTTACTTCTCCTCTGGCGACATGACGCCATATCAAGGTTTTGCTCACGCTACTCGCAGTTATGATTACGTTGTCGTAATGGCCGTCTGGATTTTCCCGAAGAATGTAGTGATCTTCGGCCCCAGCGTCGTCCCGGCTGCCAGTATTACCAATGCTACAATCGCCACGAGAATGAGGTATTCAATCGCCGTCGCGCCATCCTTGCGATGAAAAAGTAACTGAAGTTGAACATGAAGTTTAATCAACAGATCAAGAATCATCGGAATGCTCCTTGGGCGACCAGACGCCCTGCCTCGGTGCTGCACAGTAATTGCTATGTGCCATCTGAGCATTGTCAACAAACCTCACCCTCACAACTGTAAGAAGGGATTAATCACAAAGTAGTGGTTGCTTTGCTGCCCCCTTAAACCCTCGATTTCAAAGGCCGCTTCCTGCGCCGCAAAGAAATGTTTCTGTCAGTAATGGCATTTTGTCCTAGCTGAACTACCTTCAAATAGCTAAATAGTTAGTTACCGTTCACAGCAGCCAGGTGGCGGATTTAGCCTGTTTGGATAGGCGGTTTTTGGTGCAACAGGAAAGGGAGAGCCGTCATGAACACGCGTTTCAGCATGATACTGGCCGGTGTGCTTTTGGTCGGTGCGCTGTTTGCCGGTTATTGGGGGCTGGTGCTCAGTCGTCAACCTGCCCCTGCCCCACCCCCGCCGCCACAGGCCGCACCTGTCGAAAAAGCGGTTGCCGTGGTGGAAGATCAAACCCGCCAACCGGTGGTGGTACTGGCCCACGATGTGCCGCCGTTTGTTGCGCTGAATGCCACCGATTTAACCGTGGAGAAACTGCGCACCGTACCGGCCGGCAGCTTGACCAGTGTTGACCAGGCCATCGGCCGCACACCCTGGCGAGCCCTGCGCGCCGGCACCTGGCTGAACGACGACAGTTTCACCCCCGGCGGCCCGCTGGCCCGCATGATCCGCCCTGACGAACGCGCCCTGGCCGTCGCCGTCGATGAAGTGATTGGTGCCGCTGGCCAACTGAGTCCCGGCGACTACGTGGATGTGCTGCTGTACCTGCGCCAGGACGCTGCCAACCTCGAACAATCGGCACAAGTGGTGGTCCCGGCCATGCGCCTGCTCAGCGTCGGCGATCAAATGGGCCTGACCAACGACGGTGCCCCTGCCACACCACCGGCGCTCACCGCAGAAGAAAAAGCCCAACGCCACGCGCCCTCTCGCACCGTGGTGCTGGCGGTGCCCGAGCAACTGCTGAGCCGACTGATGCTGGCGACCCAGGCTGGCACCTTGCGCCTGGCCGTGCGCAGCGCCGATGAACGCTTGCTGAGCCACTACTGGGCCGGCGAAAGCGATGCGCCGGGCAACCTGCAAAGCGCCAACCGCGACCTCTACCAATTCACTCAACTGGCCTTCGCCCAAGCCCCGAAAAAACTCGCCCAGGGCAGCCCACGCCGCACCGGTGTCGAAGTGATACGCGGCAATCAAGCAACCCAACAAACACCCGACTGAACAAGGATGCTGTGCATGAGCCGACGTTTCGCACCGGTGTTCACGCTGAAAATCGCCTGTGCCCTGATGCTGTCGAACTTGTCTGTAGGAGTGGCCGTGGCCGCCCCAGGCAACTGTGGCAGTTTGGGCCAACTGCCCGCAGCACTCTCGGTTGGCGAGGGCCTGCAACAGGAGCTGCAATCACCGGTCGCGATCACGCGCCTGGCGATAGGCGACCCGAAAATTGCCGATGTCCACCTCAACGGGGATCGCGGTTTCCTGCTCACCGGTGTGGCCTCCGGCACCACCAGCCTGATGGTCTGGACAGCCTGCTCGAACACGCCGCGCCAGAGCATGGTGTTCGTCAAGGGCAAGGCCACATCAGCCCTCACCAGCCTCGCACTGTCGCCTTCCGATGACCCACTGCTGCCCAGCCAGGTGCAGACCGACATTCGTTTTGTCGAGGTCAGCCGCACCAAGCTCAAGGAAGCCAGTACGTCGATCTTCGGGCGCGGCGGCAACTTCCTGTTCGGCAGCCCCAGCAACGTGGCCAACCCGGTGAGTACGGCGTTTCGCGGCAACCTCCCGGTCAACGGCGATACCTTTAATATCGGCTTCGGTGGCGGGCGTGTGTCGGCCATGATCAACGCCCTGGAAAGCAGCGGTTTTGCCTACACCCTGGCGCGTCCGAGCCTGGTGGCCATGAGTGGCCAGAGCGCAACGTTCCTCGCGGGCGGCGAAGTGCCGATTCCGGTGCCCAGCAGCGGCAGCAACAGCATCTCGATCGAGTACAAAGAGTTCGGGATTCGCCTGACCCTGACCCCGACAGTGATCGACCACAACCGGATCTCCCTCAAAGTGGCACCGGAAGTCAGCGAACTGGACTACACCAACGCGGTGGTCATCCAGAACATCTCGGTACCGGCCCTGACCATCCGCCGCACCGACACCAGCGTGTCGCTGGCAGACGGCGAAAGCTTCGTGATCAGCGGCCTGATCAGCAGCAACAACACCACCAATATCAGCAAATTTCCTGGCCTCGGTGACATCCCGATCCTGGGTGCGTTCTTTCGCGACTCCTCGGTTAACCGCCAGGACAAAGAGCTACTGATGATTGTCACGCCACACCTGGTGCAGCCATTGGCGGCCAACGCCCAGTTGCCGTCCTTGCCGGGCGAGAAGCTGCGCAACTACGACCCGAACTGGTACCGCCTGTACTTTCTGGAAAACGGTAATTTCGACCGACTCAATGGTTTGTCCCAATGAGCGATAGCCTGAGCCAGACGTTTCTGGCAATCACGCGCAATACCACCGACCTGGAATGGCTGCAGGGCGCGCTGGCGCCGCTTGGCCAAGTGGTCAGTGCCGGTAGCGGCACCCTGGACGAGTTGCTGGCGCTGGTGGATGTAACCTTCGCCAACCTGGTGTTTATCGGCCTCGACCGTGAACACGTGGTCGCCCAAAGCGCGCTGATCGAAGGTGCACTGGAAGCCAAGCCGATGCTGGCCATCGTCGCCCTCGGTGACGGCATGGACAACCAGTTGGTACTCAATGCAATGCGCGCCGGCGCCCGGGATTTTGTCGCCTACGGTTCACGCTCCAGCGAAGTCGCCGGGCTGGTGCGCCGCCTGAGCAAGCGCCTGCCACCGGTCACCACCAATACCCAACTGGGCGGCCTTACCGTGATGTACGGCACCCAAAGCAATGCCGACGGCGCCCTGCTGGCCAGCCATTTGGCGTTGGTCGTGCAAAAGAGCGGCCAGCAAACCCTGCTGCTGGACCTGGGCCTGCCCCGCGGCGACAGCCTGGCGCTGCTGGGGCTGGAAAGCTCATTCAATTTTGGCGATGCCCTGCGCCACCTCAGGCGGCTGGACACCACCCTGATCAACAGCGCGTTTACCTCAGCCGAAGACGGTCTGCGCATCCTTGCCTATGCCCCCAACGACGAGCCCCTGGAGCTGACCAGCGCCGCCGAGCTCTACATGCTGCTCAGTGCCTTGCGCCAGCACTTCCAGCACATTGTGGTGAACCTCGCCGGCCAGCCGGACAGCGAAGCGCTGCGCACGTTTGTCAGCCACTGCGACAAGCTGTTGTGGTGCACCGACCAGAGCGTACTGGACTGCCGTCGCAACCTCGGCGTGCTAAAGCAGTGGCGCGAAAAAGGCATGAAACTGGAGCACGCCAAGCTCTTGGTCGACCGCTATATCAAAGGCTGCGCGCCCGACTCCGAGGCCTTGGGCAAAAGCTTCGGGCTGGAAGTGATCGCCGTGTTGCCGTTGAGCCCGGAGGTGCGCCTTAACGCCAAGAACCAGGGGCAGACCCTGTTCACACTGGCCCCTCGAGAAAGCCTGACCCTCGCGCTGAAAACCCTTGGGGAGCGGCTGGCAAAGCGTTCGGAAGGCATGAAGAAACCGTCCAACACCTGGCTTGAACGCTTACTGAGAACAGGCAAATGAACGGCGAAAAACTCTTTGGCACACCGGCTCGCGGGATCGCTGGCAACACCGACCACGACGGGCTGAAGCTGGTGCTGCATCGTTACATCATCGATGCCATCGAAGAGTCGGGAAAAAACCTGCTGGAGGGCTCGCGCCAGCTGTTGGCGCAGTTTGTCATCGACAAAGTCGCTGAATACATCAACCGCATGCACCTGGCGATTTCCCGTTATGAGATGGAGCGCCTGGCCGAAGAAATCGTCGACGAGTTGACCGGTTTCGGCCCGCTGGAAGTGCTGCTGCGCGACCCGTCCGTGACAGAAATCCTGGTCAATGGCCCACACCGCGTGTTTATCGAACGTGACGGTTTGCTGCACCTGAGCGACCTGCGCTTTATCGATTCGCACCACGTCGAGCGGGTGATGCAACGCATCCTCGCGCCGCTGGGCCGACGCCTGGATGAGTCATCGCCGATGGTCGACGCCCGCCTGCCCGATGGCAGCCGGGTCAACGCGATCATCCCGCCGATCGCCCTCGATGGGCCCTGCCTGTCGATTCGTAAATTTCGCAAGGACATGCTCAAGAGCAGCGACCTGGTCGCGATGCAGACCATCGACCAGAACATCTTCGACTTCCTCCAGGAAGCAGTCGGCAAGCGCTGCAACATCCTGATCAGCGGCGGCACCGGCACCGGTAAAACCACACTGCTGAATATCCTCAGCCAATTGATCAACCCCCATGAACGCCTGGTCACCATCGAGGACGTGGCCGAGTTGCAACTGGGCCACCCGCACGTCGTGCGCCTGGAAACCCGCCCGCCGAACGCGGAGGGCCACGGCGAGGTCAAGGCCAGCGACCTGATCCGCAACGCCCTGCGGATGCGCCCCGACCGCATTATTCTCGGCGAGATCCGAGGGGTGGAAGTGCTCGATGTACTGACCGCCATGAACACCGGCCACGACGGTTCCATGAGCACCGTGCATGCCAACAACGCCGGCGATGCGCTGCTGCGCCTGGAAACCCTGGTGGGGTTGACCGGCCGCGTGGTGGCGGAGAAAACCCTGCGGCAAATGATCTGCGCGGCCCTGGATGTGGTGATCCAACTGACCCGCCTGCCGGACGGGCGTCGTTGCGTCAGTGAAGTGGTCGAGGTGGTGGGCATCCGCGAAGACGTCTACGTGACCAACACCCTGTTCCGGCATGACCGGCGTACCGGCTTCGGTTTTCTGCGCGAGGCGGTCAACCCTGCCGGCGAAAAACTGCGCCGCGAACCGACACTGCCTTGAAGGAGGCACAACCATGACCGGGGCCATCCTGCTGCTCATCTGCCTGATCCTGATCGGCCTGTCGATTCGATCCTTTCAAAACGGCCTGCGCCGCGCCCAGACCGAGCGCGTGCTGGGACGGCTCGCCGAGGGCCAACCGCAGCTGACCGAGGAAGCCGGCCAGTGGAGTGGCGTGGAAAAAATGTTCCTGCGGGCGGGCCTGGGCAAACCCACCGACAGCTTGGGCCTGTGGCTGACGATGTGGGGCCTGGGCGTGGTGCTGGGGGGATTGGTGGCCGGCTGGGTCGGCCTGCTGGTGATGCTGGTATTGCCGCTGTTGCTGTTGCGCCTGTACATCGCCTGGCGCTACCAACGACGCATCAAGCGCATGATCGAACAGCTGCCGCAATTGCTCGACCATACGGTACGCAGCCTCAAGGCCGGGCGAACCTTGGCCGATGCGGTGCTGGGCGGTATCGAGATCACTGAGGACCCGCTGCAAGAGGCCATGGGCCGTATCCGGCGCAATGTGCAGCTGGGTGTCAGCCTGCCGGAGTCCGCCCACGACTTTGCCGAGTTCTACGAGCGTGATGAGTTTCGGCTGTTCGCGTTGGGCTTGAAGGTCAACCACCGCTATGGCGGCAACGCCAGTGAATTGTTGGAAAACCTGATCAAGATGATCCGCGAGCGCGAGCAGGCCGCTCGCCAGCTACGCGCCCTGACCGGCGAAACCCGGGTGACCGCCTATGTGCTCACCGCCCTGCCGATCTCGATGATCGGCTACTTCCTGGCGGTGAACCCCGCCTACCTGATGACCATGTGGAACGACGGCACCGGGCGCATGCTGTTGTTCGTGGCGCTGATCATGCAGCTGTTGGGCTGCTTCACCTTGTGGCGCATGTTGCGGAGCGTATGAGATGGCTATTTCGCTGCTGATCAGCGCCGTACTGTTCCTGGCCGCTCTGGCGCTGGTGCTGGCCAACTTGATAAAACATCGGCGCAGCCAACACCTGGTCGCCCAGCGTTTACAGGGCCAGATGGGCCGTGAGCACCGGTTTGGCACGCTGATGCGTCAATTGGGCAACAGCCCCATCGCGCAACGCTCGGTCAGCCTGGACAACGAAACCCAAACCCTGCTCAACCGGGTCGGCTGGCGCCAGGCCACCCAGCGCTCCATGTTTGCGGCCATACAAGTGGGCACCCCGTTACTGCTGTTGGGCGTCGTACTGGTGGGCCAGCAACTGCTGTTTCCCCACACTGCTTCGCCGTGGCTGGCGCCCTTGATTGGCCTGGGCATCGGCTATCTGCTGCCCAAGCGCATTCTGGCCAGGGCCGCCAAGGCGCGGCAGCAACGCATTGCGCGCGAGGTATCCACTTTCATTCCGCTGCTGCGCATTCTGTTCGAGTCCGGCATGGCGGTCGAACAAGCGTTACGCGTGCTGAGCATTGAAGCGCAGCGCCTGCTGCCGGCACTGACCTCTGAACTGCGCCTGATCCTGACCCGCGTCGACTCCGGCCTGGAACTCAGCGAAGAGTTGGGTAAAACCGCCAGGATGCTGGCCGTGGATGAGTTCACCGACACCTGCACCATCCTCCAGCAACTGGTTCAGCAGGGCGGCGGCGCGATGAAATCGTTGCTGGCGCTCAAGCAATTGCTCGACGACCGACGTCTGACGCGCATCCAGGAATTCGTGTCGAAGATGTCCGCGAAAATGTCGGTCGTGATGATGGTGTTTTTGTTTCCCGCCCTGCTGATCGTGCTCGGGGGGCCGGCGTTCATCGGCATCTCTCGGGCCTTGAGTAACTTATGAGGAGCGCCCGATGAAAGCCTTGATAGCCGGAATGAGCCTGTTATTGCTCGGCGGTTGCGCCACCAATGGCCAGACCCCGTGGGCTGCCCTGACGGCAACCGGCACCTGCCCCAAACCCGGCGCCGACCAGGAACTGTCGCTGAACCTGGCCGATGAAATGGCCAACGACGGCAAGCTGCACGCCAGCCTGGCCAACCTGCAGAGCTTGCCGGCCAATCTGCCCCAGGTACGCCTGCGCCAGGCCAAGGCCTATCGGTTGCTGGGACGCAGCGAGGCAGAGCCACTTTATCGCAGCCTGCTCGGCACCTGCATGGCCGCGGAAGGCGAACACGGTTTGGGGCAACTGGCCTCGGCCAAGGGTGACAACGGGCAAGCCATGTCGCACTTGCAACGCGCGGCGCGACTGGCCCCCACTGACGAAAAGATCCGCAATGACCTGGGCGTGGTGTACCTCAACCAACTGCGTCTTGAGGATGCGCGATTCGAATTCATGACCGCCATGGAGCTCAAGCAGAGCGACACGCTGGCGGCGATCAACCTGGTGACCCTGCTGATCTATCAGGACAACTGGACGCAGGCCGCACAACTGGTCACGCAAATGGGCCTGAGCCCCGAACAAGTCACCGACGCCCAGGCCAGGGCCGAAAAACTCAAGGGCTCAAGCGCCCCCATCGCCAAGGCCAAGGACCAGATCGCCACGGTCGTCGATGCAGCCAGCAACCCGAGGAATTAATGATGAAAGTGCCTTATCTCACCAGCCTGGCAGTGCTGGTAATGCCCCTGAGCGTCATGGCCATAGAACCCGGCCCCTCCTCGCCGCAGCAAGCGGCCACCGAGAACTGGCTGACGTTGCAGTCCAGTGGACGTGTCGCATCAACGACGCCACAAAAAGCCACGGCCGTGGAACGCGAACAAGCCGCCCAGCGTTTACTGGAGAGCTACAAACATCCGATTCCGGAGTATTTCGAACAGAAAGTCGGTGGGCAGACCCAAGGCAGTAATTGAGCCAATCCGGCACCCGCGTCGTGCCAAATGGAGGAGCGGGTTTGCTCGCGAATGCGTGGTGTCAGCCGAGACATCCTCAGCCGATTCACCGCTTTCGCGAGCAAGCCCGCTCCCACATTTTGGCCGAGTATGAAAGGACAGGTCAGTGGGCAGTGACACGCTGGCGCATTGCCGAATTGTTCGGCGATAGCGCCAACGCCAACTGCGTGCGGTTATGCATGTGGGTCAGGCGCAAAACCTGAGACACATACAGCTTCACCGTGTTCTCGGTGATGCCCAGCTCGCAGGCGATTTGATAGTTGGTCTGCCCCTTGCCCACCAGCCGCGCGACGTCCAACTGACGCGGCGACAACTGGTTGAAGATCGCCGGAGTATCCACCGAGCCGACCTCCTCGGCCGACACGTCTTCGCCCTCGAGCGCTTGCGGGCTGCGGCGCACTTTATCGAGGTCCTGGTACAGATCGTTGATGGACTCGGAAAGAAATTGCAGCTTCTGGTTCAGGTGCCCCAGTTGCAGCTCCTTTTTGCGTTCTTCCAGCGCGGCTTCCTGGCGCTGCAAGCCCTCGAGCAGCTCGTGCAGATCAATCGGTTTCTGGTAGTAGTCCGCGATCCCGGCGCGCAGCGCCTTGATCACATCTTGCTTGTCGGCGCGGCCGGTCAACATGATCGCCTCAAAGGCACGTTGCTTGCCGGCAACCTTTTGCAGGGCCTGGACCAACTCAATGCCGTCCATGTCCGGCATATGCAGGTCGCACAGCACCAGGCCGATCTCGTCATCTTCGCTGAAGCGTTTCAGGGCCTGTTGGCTGGACCCACATGGGACGCAGCGGAAACCGCTGCTTTCAAGAAACTCACAGAGCTCTTCCACGATCAACGGCTGATCATCGACCACGAGCACTTTTACTGCAGAGGTAAGCTTGTTCACGCGCTACTCCATGCCTAGCAAGCCAATAGTTTGACTAATCCTTCACCACGAAATATTCCTTACACCTACGTATTAAACGTAGACGTACTTTCTGACTATGTACATAGCGTTAATACCCTCTGACGACTAATGGATCCAAAACCAGGCTGCAGCAAAACCCACCAGTAAAAACGGCGCGAACGGCAGCTTTTTTGACGAGTCCGGTGCCAGGTGAACCAAATGAGTTTTAAGCCCTTGACGCATAAGCGGCCAAAGCTTTGGCGCCAGTAACAGCCAGAGCAAATTGACGGCCGCAGCCCCTACAAATGCCACCAGCAAATACTCGGCATTCGATGCCAGCGCCAGGGCCGCAAGCAGCTTGACGTCCCCCGCCCCCAGACGGCCAAGGGCGTAACCGGGCAAGGTCAACAGCAGTGCCAGGATAAAGGCCCACAGCCCCTGCCCGACGGATGCTCCGAGCCAGGTGTTGCCCGTCCACACCAGATAAATCAACGCCAACAGGGCAGCGCCCAGCGTCAGGCGATTGGCAAGCAATCGTTGCCGGACGTCCTGCACCGCACACAGCGCCAACCACAACAGCACCACCGCACCCTGGATCACTAAAAAACATCCCTTTTTGCTGATTGATTCTATGCTGATATCTAGTAGTAGCCGTCAGGGTAGACGCGGTGATGAAAACAAGCCTCCCAAGAAAGCAAAAAGGCACGGCAGCGATTGAATTCGTGGCCGTGTTCGTGATTTTTTTCGCCGTGTTCTACGGCATGGTCAGCTATAGCCTGCCGCTGCTGTTGTTGCAGTCGTTCAACCAGGCAACCGCCGAAGCCGTGCGGCTGAGCGTGGCCCTGGACCCGACGATGCCGGGCTACCAGGCCGCAGTGCAGAGCACCGCCAAAAACGCTATCACCACGCGTTTGTATTGGATTCCGCCGGCGTTCAACTTCAACATCAACCAAATCAACACCACCTTCAACAACGGCCTGCTGTCGGTGCAGATCAACTACCCCTCGGCCAATCTCCAGGCGGTAATGCCCTTTATTGTCCTGCCCGGCATTGGCACCGTGCCGCAATTGCCGGTGACATTGCAGGCCCAGTCGAGCCTGCAGTTTTG
The DNA here is from genome assembly GCF_001647715.1 of Pseudomonas antarctica. NCBI lineage: Bacteria > Pseudomonadati > Pseudomonadota > Gammaproteobacteria > Pseudomonadales > Pseudomonadaceae > Pseudomonas > Pseudomonas antarctica. Next base: position 766,786 of record NZ_CP015600.1, on the reverse strand, counting down.
AGTTCGGGCGACAAACTCTTCGGGCGCCTGCTCGGCCGCGGTGGCGCGCTGGCTATCGACACGCCGGCGCCTCCTGCTGCCGGGCTGCACATACAGTTGGATGCTCAAGGCCATGTGCTGGAGATCAGCGGCACGCTGCGCCCACAGTTAGGGCAGCACGTGAACTCGCCACGCTTGCACGACCTGCTGTGCGCCCACAGTGCCCTGGCGGTGGAAGGTGTTCCGGCCGATTGGCAACGCCACAGCCTGGACCTGGATTTCCAGAGCCCGGCCGGGCACATCCTGCACACCCGGGCGATGATAGAAGCCCACGAGCACGGCTGGCTGTTGCATGCCGTGGATATCGGCGATTTGCTCGGCGGCCGAGACCGGGCCGAGCAGCGCGAACAGAACCAGCAACTGATCAGCCTGGTGAGTGAGCAATTGCGCGTGTGCAGCCTCAGCCGCTTGCCCGAGGTGTTCAACGAACAGCTATGCAATATCGCGCAACGCTGGCGCATCCCCTGTGTCGCCCTCGCGTTGCTCGATCAGGAAGATCAGGGCTGGATGATCTACAGCCAGTACGCCAACCATGACGCACCGCTGTTCTGGCACACCGGCCAGCGTCTCGGCACCTGCCTGGACAGTCTCAACGGCACGACGCCGCTGAGCCTGCAAGCACCTTATGGGCGTGGTGAGCACCCGCGTTTGCACAGCGTGTTTGGCAATGCCGATGGTTTTCTTGTGCCCTATCGCGACGGCCAAGGCATCGCCGCATGGCTGCTGTGCGGCGCCTACAGCGGCCAACCGCACACCGGCGACCGAGACTGGCTGAACCTCGCCGCCGCCCTGGCCGCGCCGTTGCTCAGCCGCCTGCGCGAACACCGTCACCATCAACAACTGGAACGCCTGGAAGCCCTGCAGGGCTTGCTGGGCACTGGCTGGTTTGAGTTGTTGCCCGTGAGCGGCGAAATCCAGCTTGCCCCCCAATTGATGCGCAACCTCGACCCGGAAGAAGGTCCGACCCGGCAACCCCTGGACGCGTGGCTGACCCTCATCCACCCCGCCGACCGCCAGGAGCTGCACAGTCGCCTGCGGGACCTGCAAACCCTCGGTAAGCCCTTGCTCGCCAGCGTACGCCTCAACCGCAGCGACACCGACCGGCCGCCGACCTGGTATCGCGTGCAGGGCCAAGTGTTGGGCGCCGGCGAGCGGCGTCGTTGGGTCGGCTTCATGCTCGATATCAGCGACATCAAGAACCAGCAATTGCAGGCCGACGCCGCCCACGCCCGACTGGACAACCTGATCGCCAGCTCACCGGCAGTGATCTATGTGCAGCGCTATGTGAACGGGGCCCTGCAACCGGTGTTTTTCAGTGACAGCCTGCTCCCCTTGCTCGGCCGCACGCTCGCCGAATGCAACCACGACAGCCTGGTGCAATGGGTGCACCCCGACGACCGCGACCTGTACTTCCAGCGCACCCGCCAACTGCTGCGTGAAGGCAGCGTGCGCAGTCGTTATCGTGTGCAGAATAAGCAGGGCGACTACCACTGGCTGCTCGATGAAGCCAAGTTGCTGCGCGACGACCTAGGCGTGCCGGTGGAAGCGGTCGGCCTGTGGCTTGATGTCACCGAGGCGACCCTGGCGGCGCAACAGGTCAAGGACAGCGAGGAGCGCTACCGAATTCTCGTGGAAGACTCCCCGGCGATGATTTGCCGCTACCGCCCGGACCTGACCCTGACCTTTGGCAACACGCCACTGGCCAACTATCTGGAATGCCTGCCCGCGCAGTTGCACGGAGTGAACCTAGGGGACTGGCTGTCGGCCGAACAGCGCGGGGCATTTGTGCACCGCATCGGGCAACTGACGCCGGAATTTCCTGTCAGCACCGCAGAAATCAGCCTGCAATTACCGGGGCGCGAACATGCCTGGTGGGTGTGGTCGGACCGCGGGGTATTTGATGAGCACGGCGCTTTGGTGGAAGTGCAGGCCGTGGGCCGCGACAACACCGAAGTGCGCCGCTCCCAGCAACAACTGACGCAAAGCGCGAAAATGGCCACCCTCGGCGAAATGGCCACAGGTCTGGCCCATGAGATCAACCAGCCGCTGAACGTGATGCGCATGGCCATCGTCAATGTGCTCAAGCGCCTGAGCAATGGCGACGCGCAGGTCGATTACCTGACCGAAAAACTGCAGCGCATTGACGCACAGGTGCAGCGTGCGGCCCGTGTGGTGGACCATATGCGCGTGTTCGGCCGCCGCTCGGAGGTCGAGCAGCAACCCTTCGACCCGGCGCAGGCGCTGGAGGGCACGCTGTCGTTGCTCAGCGAAGGCCTGCGCGGCAAAGGCGTGGACGTGCGCCTGACCCAGGCGGAGGTTCCGGTGCAGGTCAAAGGCTACATCGACCAACTTGAGCAAGTGTTGATCAACTTGATGGTCAACGCCCGCGACGCGCTATTGAGCCAACGCGAGAAAAACCCCGAGCTGCGTCCCTGGATCGCCGTGCACACCGAACACGACAGCCGCCACGTGCGCATCTGGGTCGAAGACAACGGCGGCGGCATCGACCCACGGTTACTGGAGCGAATCTTCGAGCCGTTTTTCACCACCAAACCGATTGGCGTGGGCACCGGGTTGGGCTTGTCGGTGAGCTACGGCATCGTGGAAAACATGGGCGGGCGGCTGAGCGTCAGCAACGGTGAACACGGCGCGCGCTTTTGTATTGAGCTGCCCAGGGCCACCGACGCTTAAATTACCAGGTAGGCTTCGCCGGTCTGGCCACAGGTCAGGTTGGCGCCAACGTTCACATTCGCCAGGCTGATCCCCAGGCTGTTCAGCAAGTTGTTCAGAATCGGGTTGAGCAGCGGGCCCAACAGGTTATCCACGACCGGCGTGACGATGGCGCTGACACCGCTTAACAGCGAGACCGTATTCGCTATCAGGCTGCCCAGCGGATTATTGCCCACCGGCTGATAGGCCGTGATGCCCACGCCACTGAGGGTGGTTGAAAGGCTGCTCACCACATTGGTGGCTGGCGTGGCGGCCAAATAGGTAGGCGTGAGGCCTACGTTGGGTGGCGTGGCAAAGGGTGTGGTGCTGGAAAACACCTGGGTTTGGTTGCTCCCAACGATCGGGCTTTGCACCTTGATCCCGATCCCACCGCCGGCAAACGGCACCCGGGTGCCGCAACTGCCGATAAAGGCAATCATATGGCAGGTCTTGGTGCCAATATCGATCAGCGCCATGGGCGCCACCGTCATCGGCTGTGTGGTGGAAAACGCATTCGTGATACTGCCCACATTCAGCGACGCCACAGAGGTTGTGGTCGTGGCCGTCAGACTCTTGGTACCCGCGTTGCCGGTTGGGCAGCTGTACGCGGTGACGTAACTGCTGGCGCCCCCGGCATCCAGGACGATATTGAGCGGCAGGTTGCCCGGCAACGGCAGCAAATCCAACTGTTGGCACCCGGCCCCCAGCAAACACAACGCCGAGTTGATGGCGGTCACCAGGTCCAAGCTCAGCAGGCCATTGACCACCGGCGTCAGCGGACCCACCAGGTTATTCACCGCCGTGGTCAGCCCCGACAAACTGCTCAACACCGGCAAGCTGACCGTCACCTCCGTACGCACCTGAGCGGTACGCACATAAATCGCGTTCGGCCCCAGCGGGTTGGCGGCGGCAAGTGCCGGGTTGCCAATGGCCGACAATTGCGGCGGCTCTATCACTTTGACTTGGGTGGTGATATTGGCCAGCCCCAGCAGGCTCACGGGCAAGGTCGCCGCCACCGCGCTCTGGCTGTTGGACAGTTGCACCACGCCCTGGATCAGTTGAAACACTTGCAGGTTGGCATTCAGCGCCGCAGCGGTGGTGCCGGTTTGCAATTGCAGGATTTGCCCAAGGGTTAATGGCGCCTGATTGATCGCGGCGACTTGCAGGTTGCCCAGCGCGGTCAACACGTCTGCCGTCGCACCGTTGGCGGTCAGCACAGTGATTGCGGCCTGGATCAACTGCGACGCGGTGACCGTGGTGTTGAGCAATTGGGTGTAGTTACCGGCGGCCACGTTCAGGTTGACCGCCAACTGGTTGAGGTAACTGAGCAGATTGATGTTGGTGTTGAGCAAGCCATTCCAGCCAGCGAGGGTCAGGTTGACGTTGCCGCCGAGCAAGCCGCTGAACAGCGGGTTCAACAGGCTCGCGCTGGCCGTGTTGACGCTGGCCAGGGTGCTGTTGATGGTGAGCTGGGCCAACGATGGCGCAGGCATCGCCGCGACTGCCGTCGCCGTCAATACAGTGTTGACGCTGACCGGGCCGCCGGAAAAGAGTGTCCAGATTCCGCCGGCCACGCTGGTGGTGACGGTTTTGCTGACCACCACTTGAATCGCCGATGACACCGCAGGGTTTGCACTGAAGGTGCGCAGCCCCGACGCGGCGGTCGTTACCGTGCCGCAAAGGGTCGCCAGGGTATTGCCGTTACCCACCACAAAATTGTTCCGAGCCACACTCTGCGCCGCGTAAGCCGCTGCGCTCAGACCAGCCACACAGGTCCCGCCGCGACTCACGGCCTCCAGCGCCGCCGTATCCGCCACGCCCTGCAGCTTGCGCTTTTCCAGGTACAAACGGCCGCTGTCGACCACCAGCAAGGTACAGACCAATACCAACGCCAACACGCCGACCGCCATCAAGCCAATGGCACCGCGCTGCTTGTAAGCCAATCGGGGAGACATCGAGCACTCCTGTGCCGGCGAGTTGCCGAGCGCTTACTCTCCTGGGGTGTCAATGAGTGTAGACAAGGGCTGGGGAGGATGACGGGCAAATGTGGGAGGTGCCTTGCTCCCACACAGCTCAAATGGCGGGGTTCAGTGCGGTGGGTAATTGGAAAGGATCTTGGTCACCGTGGTGCGGATGGCATTGCTGCGGTCCTGCGGGTTCGGCGTGCTGCTCATCATCTGCTCGTCGCTGCCACGCCACACCAGCTTGCCATCCTTGCCGTCCAACAGGTCGACCTGCAGGGTTGCAACCTTGTAGGTGATGTTGCGCGTTTCGTTGTACATCGGCGCGCCCCAGTAACCGTTCCACGGGCCGCCCCATGCTCCACCGTAATTGGTGGTGACTTGTTGCTGGCGGTCTTCGACGATCAGGTAAACCTGCACCTTCAGGTCGGCCATGGTGCCTGCCGCAGCGGGACGCAGGCCGCGTTGGTCGAGTTGTTCGCCCACAGCCTGGCGGATGCGTTGCTCAGTGAGGTCACTCTTGATGCGCGGGTCATCCGGTCGATATTGCAGGGCCGGGTCTTTCCAGGCCCAGTTGCGATAGGCGCCGAAGTCGCGGCTGGCGTCATAGTCGTTGTTGACCTGACTGGTCTGGCAGCCCCCCAGCAGTACAACAACAGCAAGTGCAGCGAAGCGACGAAGCATGGTTGTTCTCCAAAAAACGGTATAAGCCTGAGATGAGAATAGCTGCTAACTGGGTGGGTAGGCAGTCATTGCCTTCTGCATTGCCTCGCGCAGTGCATCCGCGCGTTCGCTCAAGCTGCCCTGGCTGGTCGTTTCGGCGCTGGTGCTCCAGACCGGCTGGCGGGTGCGGGCATCGAACAGGCTGATACGCGCCACCGCCACCGTCACTTCATAGGTGCGCACCACCGGCACCGAGTTGTACATGCCGTAACCGTTGCCATAGCGGTTATAGCCACCGTAACCATAGCCATAGTCGTCCTGGACCTGGCGCAGGCGCTTTTCCAGGCGCACATCGGCGCTTACCAGCAGGTCGGGCGCACGGTTGTCATGCAAGGGGCGCAAGCCGCGCTGGTCAAGGGCGCCGCTGACCGCCTCGGCAATTTGCGCCGAGTCGGCCCACGCCGAACCCGCCGGCAGTTGGCCGTTAAGCCAGGCCCAACTGCGGTAGGCGCCATAGTCGCGCACCGGCGCCGGGTAGGCGCTGGCATCAAAGGTGTTGGCCGCCTGTGCCGGAGCCGGCGGCATCGGGGCCGAGGCGGCCACGTAAGGATTCGGGCTGGAACATGCTCCCAAACCCAGGGACAACAGGATCAAACAGAGACGACGCATTTCGACCTCCGCAGACTGGGCCGCTAAACCGGACGGCATATCCAGTGCAAATAACGCCCAAGCCCGGCAAAGCTTGGGTGACGACGGTGAGCGAGTTCCATCTCCAACAAATCCTGTAAATCGGCGCGGGCCTGGAATTCCACCGGCATATAGTCGTGGAACACCCGCACGCCACTTTGGCTTTCGACCTGCCATAGCCCTTCGAGTTGCGCCGCCAATTCCCGTGGGTCGAGGGGTTGTTGCGGCGTAAGGCTCTGCTTTTCGCCGGCCATGTCGTTCTTGCGCATTTTGCGGAAGTGGCCTTTGAGCAGGTTGCGGTAAATCAGCGCATCACGGTTGTAGAACGCCAGCGACAACCAGCCGCCGGGCACCGTGAGTTGGTGCAGCACCGGCAGTATCGCATGGGGTTCGGCCAACCATTCCAGCACCGCATGGCACAGCACCAGGTCGTAAGGTTCGGTGAGTTGGCCGAGCAGGTCCTGCCAGGGCGCGTGAATAAACGTCGCCGTCTGCCCCGCATCCGCAAAACGCTGGCGCGCGCCTTGAAGCATCGGCTCGGCGGGCTCGGCCAGTGTGACCTGATGGCCGCGTTCGGCCAGCCACAACGACATATGCCCCAGGCCAGCGCCGATATCCAGCACGCGCAACGGGCGGTCCGGCAACGCTTCGGTCAGGTCGGCCTGGAGCACCGCCAGGCGAATCGCCCCTTTGGCGCCCCCGTAGATTTTCTCGGCGAAGCGCGTGGCCAACTGGTCGAAATGACGATCACTCATGGGCAAACCGCCGTTCGCTGTCGGCCAGTTTGGCGCGTACCACTTCATTCATATCCAGGCCCAGCTCACTGCACAGCAACAGCAGGTACAGCACGATATCGCCGACTTCCTGCCCGGCATGGGCGAGCTTGTCTGCGGGCAGTTGGCGCGATTGGTCTTCGGTCAGCCACTGGAAGATTTCCACCAGCTCGGACATTTCCACGCTGGCGGCCATGGCCAGGTTTTTCGGGCTGTGGAACGGCTTCCACTGATTGTCATCGCGGATACGGTGCAGGCGTTCGGTGAGGTGTTCGAGGTTCATGCGGGGGCTCCTGAAGGTGTATAGCTTCGGGCGGATGATTAGCGAAGGCAAGTGAATCCCTGCACGCCGTAAACCTCTATGCTAGAAGGGAACTCGCGTGCGCCGATAACGACCAAAGGCTCAGGTCCGGCAGCTACGCCCACCTATTCATCAGGACACACACATGCAAACAGACTTTTTCGGCTGGCTGGGTCTCAAAATCGGCCAGATCATCCACTTTATCGTCGAGCTGTTCAGCGGGCTGTTCAACACGCTGTCCCATGCCGGCGGCGATTTTGTCGACGGGCTATCCAAATCCCTGGGCATGGACACGTCGATCATCAGCATCATCACCCTGATCATCGGGCTGTTGCTGCTGTACTCGGCAGTGCGCGCGTTTATGCGGGCATCGATCATTGCGGGCATTATCTGGTTGATGCTGGGCCTTTGGCTGCTCAGTTGGGTTGTGCACTGATACTTGAAAACACTCACGTTACTCACCGACTGGCGCGACCGCCCCACCCATCGCCGTGTCTGGGCCCTGGCCGCGCCGATGATTTTGTCGAACATCTCGGTGCCACTGGTAGCGCTGGTCGACAGCATGGTCATCGGCCACTTGCCACACGCCCACCAACTGGGCGCCGTGGCCGTTGGGGCCAGCCTCTATACCTTCCTCGCCTGGGCCATGGGTTTTCTGCGCATGGGCTCCACCGGGTTTGCCGCGCAAGCCGCCGGGCGTGGCGATGGTGCAGCGTTGCGGCAGGTCCTGCTGCAAGGTCTGCTGCTGGCGCTGGGCCTGGCGATGCTCTTGGGCACGGTGGGCATCCCGCTGAGCCAGTTGGCGCTGGAATGGATGCAGCCCTCCCCCGAGCTGAATCAACTGACCCGCGATTTTTTCCACACTCGCTTGTTCGGCCTGCCTGCCGCGCTGGCCAGCTATGCCTTGGTCGGCTGGTTCCTCGGCACCCAGAACGCCCGTGCACCGCTGGCGATTCTGCTGACCACCAACCTGGTCAATATCGCCCTGAACCTGTGGTTCGTTCTTGGCCTGGATTGGGGTGTGGTCGGTTCCGCGCGCGCCTCCGTCATTGCCGAATGGACCGGCGCCCTGCTTGGCCTGGCGCTCACGCAAAAAGCCCTGCGCGCCTACCCCGGGCATATCGCCTGGGCCGCACTCAAGCGGTGGCAAAGCTGGCGCCCGCTGCTGGCGGTGAACCGCGACATCTTCATCCGCAGCCTGGCCCTGCAATCGGTATTCTTCATGATCACGGTGCAAGGCGCCCGCCTGGGCGATGCCACCGTGGCGGCCAATGCGCTGCTGCTCAATGGCCTGTTGCTGACCGCCCATGCCCTGGACGGTTTGGCCCACGCAGTCGAGGCCCTGTGCGGGCACGCCATCGGCGCCCACGACCGGCAGGCGTTACGCCGTTCATTGGTGGTCGCCTGCGGTTGGTCATTGATCGCCAGTGTGGGCTTCGCGCTGCTGTTCACCTTTGGCGGCCACCTGTTTATCGCCATGCAAACCAACATCCCCAGCGTGCGCGAAACCGCCGATATCTACTTGCCTTATCTGGCGGTGCTGCCGCTGATTGCCGTGTGGAGTTACTTGCTGGACGGCCTGTTTATCGGCGCCACCCGCGCACGGGAAATGCGCAACGGTATGCTGCTGACAGTGGTGATTTTGCTACCGTTCGCGTGGGTATTGCAGGGCTACGGCAACCACGGCTTGTGGATAAGCTTTCTGCTGTTCATGGCCTTGCGCAGCCTCACGCTGTGGGCGATCGCTTGGCGATTGAACAAAAGAAACGCGTGGCTCGGCGAGCCGACCTGTTAGTTCTCACAGGTTACAAAACCCCGCTACCGACGTTGAATGAAGGTTGGGCCTGCAAAGCGATACGTTTCTGGCCTCAACCTTCTTTCAACTCAGGGACGGACAAACATGGGCACCAATATCGTATTTATCCTCGGCGCGTTGCTAGTGGTCGGTTTAATCGTGGCCGCCACAATGCGTGCGGCCAAGGCGAAAAAATCGCCGCCACCCAGCGACGTCGTCGCTGAACCTGCCATTCAAACCCCACCGATCACCCCGGGCACCGGCGAGTGGGCAATCAAACCGGGAAGCGACACACCTGCAACGCTGCCGGAGCTGCCTGTCTCAACCGCAGTTGAGGTCTGGAACCAGACGGGTTTCCAGGTGTTCGTGACGCAGCAGGGCATTAGAGCGACCCTGTCGCCCCAGGGTCGCACGCTAATGAATAATGGCGTTGCGCTGACAATCACGCCCGCATCACCGGATGACACGCTGCGCTCCGTCGCGCTGGAGGAAGCCAGTACCGAGACCTCAACCGTGTACAGCCTCATCGTCCGGTAGCGCCAGCCTCACTGGCCCGGAGTGGACTGGATAAACGCCGTGACCCGATCAAGCACCGGCGCCAGCCAGCGCAAGGGCTTGGCAATGGACGCCACCAGCGTCGCATGGTTGGTCTTGGTGAAGTAAAACTCCTCGACCGGCACCCCCGCGTCGCGCAACTTTTTCGCCAGCCCGCCCGTGTTGCGCGTGGGGTTGACCAGCGTGTCGCTCGCAGAGGCAATCAACAGGCTCGGCGGCGCGCCATGGCTGACGTGGTTGATCGGCTGGGAATCAGGTGGGGAATTCGGGAAGAAGAACACCGGGCGCACATCGCGGTTATCAATCGGCAGGAAGTCATAGGGCCCGGCCAGGCCGATCCAACCCTTGAGCATCGAGGGCGACAATCCCACGGCTTTCAACCAGCGCCCATCCAGTGCCAGCATCGAGGCGTTGTAGGCACCGGAGCTGTGGCCCATCAGGTAGAACTGCGTGGGGTCGGCGCCGTATTCGGCGATGTGTTGACGTGTCCAGGCCACCGCTTGGGCGCCGTCTTGAAGAAAGGTGGGGTAACGCACTTGGGGGTAGAGCCGATAGTCGGCGATCACGACAACGATGCCGCGTGAGGCCAGTGCCTCGCCGACGAAACCGTAATCGTCCTTGGAGCCGCTGTTCCAGCTGCCGCCGTAAAAAAACACCACGACGGGCGCATTGGGTGCGGCCGCGACAGGACGGTAGATATCGAGTTTTTGGCGCGGATCAGTGCCGTAGGCGATGGATGCGGTTTTGGTGAAGGTGTTGGAGGGCGTCAGTGCGTTGAGCACTTTGATCGGGGAGCATGCCGCGAGGAATGCGGCGACTGCCAGGGTGAACGCTTGCAAGAGTTTGCTCGACATCGTTCAGACCTCACAAAGAAGGTACAACCAAACGAAGATACAAATGTGGGAGTGGGTTTGCTCGCGAAAGCGGTGAATCAGTTAACACATGTGTGACTGATGTACCGCTTTCGCGAGCAAGCCCGCTCCCACATTTTAGATCTCTGCCAGCCGATATTACGAGGACAGGTACGAAGAGCGGGTCAAACCGAGACGCAACGCATCCAGGAACTGCGTGCGCTCACTGGCACTGATCTTCGCGCTCGCGCACTTGTCGCGGTAATGCGTCATCAACTCCTCCGGCGACAAGTGCACATAGCGCAGCATGTCTTCGATGGTGTCGTGGGTCTCGATACCGGCGCTGTACACCGAACCGTCTTCGCGCTGGTAGATGTTCACCGAATCGGTATCACCGAACAGGTTGTGCATGTCACCGAGGATTTCCTGGTAAGCGCCCACCAGGAAGATGCCCAGCAAGTAGTCTTCACCTTCATTCAAGGCGTGCACCGGCAGGCTGGTCTCGATGCTCTGCTCGTCGACGTATTGCTTGATCTTGCCGTCGGAGTCGCAGGTCAGGTCTTGCAGCACGGCGCGGCGCAGCGGCTCTTCGTCGAGGCGGTGCAGCGGCAGAATCGGCAGGACCTGGCCGATGGCCCAGGTGTCCGGCAAGCTCTGGAATACCGAGAAGTTGCAGATGTACTTGTCGGCCAGCTTGTCATTGAGTTCGTCCAGCACTTGGCGGTGCGAGCGCTGACGGGCTTTCAACGAGTTGTGCAGGCGACGGCACACGGCAAAGTAGCACTGCTCGGCGAGGGCTTTTTCCGCGAGGGTCAGTTTGCCGTCGGCGTACTGGGTGGCTACGTCGCTCATGTAGTGAGTGGCGCGCCAGTAGGTTTCGGTGACCATCTCGATGTCGGTCGGGCCCAGCAGGTCCACCAGCCATTGCACGGTTTCCGGCAGGCTTTCCTTGTTTTCGATTTCCGGCACGTCGTCGTTGTGTTTTTCGACGTCAGTGACTTGCACCACCAGCATGGCGTGGTGGGCGGTCAGGGAGCGACCGCTTTCGGAGAAAATGTTCGGGTGCGGCAGGCTCTGCGCGTCGCAGAATTCCTTGAGCATGCCCACGACCACACCGGCGTAGTCGTCCATGTCGTAGTTGATCGAGCTGGCGTTACGCGAGTGGGTACCGTCGTAGTCCACGCCCAGGCCGCCGCCGACGTCGATGTGGTCCACCGGCAGGCCGAGGTTACGCAGTTCGCCGTAATAACGAATGGCTTCCTTGAACCCGTGCTGGTAGTCGGCCAGGTTGGCAATCTGCGAGCCCATGTGGAAGTGCAGCAGGCGAATGCCTTGATCGAGGCCAGCCGCGCGGAAGCGCTCGACCACCGACAGCAACTGCGCCGCCGACAAACCAAACTTGGACTTCTCGCCACCCGTGTCCGCCCATTTGCTCGACGCCAGCGACGACAAACGCACGCGCAAGCCAACCTGCGGCTTGACCTTGAGGTTGGCGGCTTCTTCGATCACCAGGCCAACTTCGGATTCTTTCTCGATCACGATGAAGACGTTATGGCCCAGCTTCTGGCCCATCAGCGCCAGGCGGATGAACTCACGGTCTTTGTAACCGTTGCAGACGATGGTGCCGCCCTTGGGTGCCAGGGCCAGCACGGCCAGCAGCTCAGGCTTGGAACCAGCTTCCAGGCCGATGGAAACGTCCTGGGTGGCGATGATGTTCTCGATCACCGCTTCCTGCTGGTTCACTTTGATCGGGTACAGCGCGGTGTACTTGCTCTGGTATTCCAGGCGTTCGATGTTGGAATCGAAAGCGCCGGTCAGTTGGCGTACACGGTCTTGCAGGATATCGGGAAAACGCACCAGCAGCGGCAAGGACAAACCGCTTTTGCGCAGCTCGTCGACTTGCTCGTACAGATCGACGGGCGTGCTGTTCGGGCCGTTCGGACGGACTTCAACGCGACCGGCATCATTGATCGCGAAATACCCGGCCCCCCAATGGCGAATCCCGTAAACACTGCGGCTGTCCGCAACTGTCCATTGGCTGCCATCGTCTTTGCGTGTGCGTCGTACGGACATCGAAGTCCCCTATATAAAGTCGAAGATCACCGCGCCCTTCTGTAAGGCTGGCGAAGTCTAAAGAATGAAAATGACGATTTGCCTGTAAGCAAGGTAGACCCCACTCGCAGGACAGAGTTTAGACACCGGTCAGGAACAGGCTCTGTGAAAACCATGGAGACGAAAGTTCGCGTTCAGCAAACCGGCGATCGGGGTGGGTTTCACAGAGGCTGCTAGCCGCCGGATTTCTTCGCCTTGTAACCGAGCTTGATCAGCTCGGCCAACAGCAACTCGACGTGATCGCCCTGAATCTCGATGACGCCGTCTTTCAGGGCGCCACCCGTGCCACAGCGCTTTTTCAGCGTGGTGGCGAGTTCCTTCAGGGCTTCTTCGGCCAGGGGCACACCGGTGATGGTGGTCACCGTCTTGCCGCCACGGCCTTTGTTCTCGCGTCTAACGCGGGCAATGCCGTCGCCTTCAGGGATCAGGGTCTGTTTGCAGGTACACGAATCCACGGGCTGGCGACAGTCCGGGCAGTGTCGACCTGCGTCGGTGGAAAATACCAAGCCACCAAGGGCGGCGAAGGATGCGGCTTTTTTGGCCACCGGCAATCCTCTTGGGAGGACAAAGACAGATCGCTGCTCGATTCTCGTAAAAAGAACAGGGCATCGACCGCGAAGCCCCACTCAGGCAGGGGCAGCGCTACCGAACCGCAAAGGCGGTTTGGGTGAAAAGTCGCGCAGTGTAACGGCAAAAAGCCGACTTGCTAAGAGCCAAATAGCGCCAATTTATGCAACTTTAGCGACGCGAGGCCAGATAGCGCCGCAAGCCCTCTTGAGCGTCCGGGCAGTAAGGCTTTTGTTCAGCTTCCTGCAGAACCATTTCAAGGGGTAAAAACCGTGCTTCCATGACTTCTTCGGGCTGCAGGCGTAATGGGCCATCCCAGACCGCCGAATAGGATTTACACCAGAGCCGGCTGGCGCCATCCTCGAAGTAGAAATGGTCATGTTCGACCAATTCCACGCCGCCAACCCCGAGCTCTTCTTCCAACTCACGGGCCGCCGAATCGGCGTAACACTCGCCTGCCGCGACCATTCCGCCCGCGGCCGTGTCCCAAAAACCGGGGTACAGGGCTTTACTCAAGGTACGGCGATGCACACACAGTTCGCCGGCCGAATTGAACAGGAAGATAAAAGTGCAACGGCCAATCAGGCCGCGCTCACGAAGGTCAGACCTGACGAGATGGCCGAGCAGGTTGTCCTGTTCGTCGACCCAACAAATCAGCTCAGCATCAGAGGCCGCGCGGTGCGCGGCCTCATTTTGAGTAGCGTCCATCATCACCCTTGGTTGAGGAGCTGACGCAAGTCGATCACTGCAGCGTTTGCCCGGGAAATATAGTTGGCCATGACCAGCGAGTGGTTGGCGAGAATGCCAAAGCCACTGCCGTTGAGAATCATAGGGCTCCAAACCGGCTCCTGCGAGGCCTCCAGCTCACGAATGATCTGACGCACGCTGACGGTGGCATTTTTCTTGGCCAGCACGTCGGCAAAATCGACTTCAATGGCGCGCAGCAAGTGAGACAAAGCCCACGCCTGGCCACGGGCCTCGTAGAACACGTTGTCGATCTGCATCCATGGGGTTTCCACCACTTCTTCATCGACCTGCGGTACTTCACCCGGCGCCAGGGCTTCGGTTTTCAGTGCCGTGTTCAGCTTGACCCGACCGACACTGGCCGACAGGCGTTGCGACAATGAACCCAAACGAGTGGCGACATCGCCCAGCCAGTTGTTCAGGTTGTCGGCACGCGCATAGAACAGCGCGCCCCTCTGGTTAGGGTCGGACAGACGCGCTTCGTAGCGGCTCAGGGAATTGATGCCTTCCTGGTACTCCGACTCGCTCGATGGCAACACCCAGCTCTTATTGTCAAAGTTAAAGCGTGGCTCGGCCTTGGCCAAATCGGCGTCTTCAGCCGATTGCGACTGGGAACGGGCGAAGTCTTTACGCAGGGCACGGGTCAAGTCACGCACCTGCACCAGCACGCCGTATTCCCAGCTGGGCATGTTGTCCATCCACAGGCCGGGCGGGAAACGGTCGTTGGAAATATAGCCACCGGGCTTGTTCAGCAACGTGCCGACCACAGTCTTGAGGGTTTCGACGGTGGTGTAGCCAATTACCATCTGCTTGCCTTCCTTCTCGGCGGCAAGCTGGGCGTTTTGCTGGACCGGAAACAGCGCCGGCTCTTCGCTCCAGTACCAACCCAGGCCACCGGTGACCAACAGGTACAAGGCCAGCACGCTGAGCAACGCTTTGCTCATCAGCAGGTTGCGAAAGTAGCCGCGGTGGGTCGGCTTTGGCTCAGGGGCGGGGCCTTTGGCACTGCCTGCACGGTTTTTCCAGTCCAGCATGGCGATATCCTTTCAATCACTTGAGTTCATGCACGTCAATTGTCCGGGTGCGGTCAAACACTCCGACCACAACCCTACCCCATCGTGCCCATCGGTGCGGGCCTTTTAACCAAAGTGGCGCACGGGGCAGGTTCGACTATAAAGATCTTCAACCATAACGCATGCAGGCTTTTTACGCAGCGCGACCATAAGGTCAAAAACTGAATCGCACAGACTTGTACTTAATTGACGTATGACACTCATATAGAAGAAAAGAGGTGCTAGCATAGAGCCATCAGTCGACCTCAGCATGCACCCTAACTAGTAGTCAGGATATGACCGAGTCAGAAGACCCCAGCCGTGAGCGTCTCAAGCAGCACTTTGCCCAGCGGGTAATTCATCAGGCACGTCAAATTCTTGAGATCTGGCAACGCCTGCAGCGAAGTGAATGGTCAAACGCAGATTTGTCCGAACTCAGCGAAGCGAACCTGCGCCTGCTGCGTTTTGCCGAACGCTTCGAACAGCCGGAACACGGCCAGCTCGCGCGGCACATTGGCGAGTCCCTCAAGGTCGTGGACGAGAATCGCGGCCGCCTCAGCAGCCAGGTGATCACCGAACTCAACCGCCTGATGCAGCGCCTGTCCCGCACCGGCCTGCGCCAGGGCGACCAGCTGGAGCAAACGTTCCTGCCGCCGATGCGCAAGCCGATCTACGTCATGCTGGCTGATCACGACCGCGCCGAGCGCCTGGCCAAGCAACTGGAATTCTTCGGCATGAGCGCCCAGTCCCTCGACAGCGTGGCGGCGTTCCGTGCGTCCCTGGCCGAGCGCCTGCCTTCGGCGATTGTGATGGATGTGGATTTCTGCGGTGCCGGCCTGGGCCTCAAGCTCGCGGCCGAAGCCCAGGAAGGTCTGGAGCAAAAGCTGCCGCTGTTGTTCTTCAGCCTGCACGAAACCGACACCCCGACGCGCCTGGCCGCCGTGCGGGCGGGCGGCCAGGAATTCCTCACCGGCACGCTGGAAGCCTCCAGCCTGCTGGAAAAGATCGAAGTGCTGACCTGCGTCGCGCAGTACGAGCCTTATAAAGTGCTGATCATCGATGACTCACGCGCCCAGGCGTTGCACACCGAGCGCCTGCTCAACAGCGCCGGCATCGTTACGCGCACCCTGATCGAGCCGATCCAGGCCATGGCCGAGCTGGCGGACTTCCAACCGGACCTGATCATCCTCGACATGTACATGCCCGCCTGTACCGGTACCGAACTGGCCAAGGTGATTCGCCACAACGACCGTTATGTCAGCGTGCCCATCATCTACCTGTCGGCCGAAGATGACCTGGACAAGCAGTTGGACGCCATGAGCGAAGGCGGCGATGACTTCCTCACCAAGCCGATCAAGCCGCGCCACCTGATCACCACCGTACGCAACCGCGCCGCCCGCGCGCGCAATCTCAAGGCGCGGATGGTGCGTGACAGCCTGACCGGGCTGTACAACCATACCCACATCCTGCAATTGCTCGAAGACTGCAGCTTTCGCGCACGCCGCGAGAACAAGCCGCTGAGCTTTGCCATGCTCGATATTGACCATTTCAAACGGGTCAATGACAGCCACGGCCACCCCATGGGCGACCGCGTCATCAAAAGCCTGGCGCTGTTTCTCAAGCAACGCCTGCGCAAGACCGACTACATCGGCCGCTACGGCGGTGAAGAATTCGCCATCGTGATGCCCGACACCGACCTGGAATCGGCCTGCAAGGTGCTGGATGAAATCCGTGGGCGCTTTGCCGAAATTCACTACCCCGCCCAACCCCAGGACTTGTGGTGTACCTTCAGTGCCGGGCTGGTGGAGCTGTGCGACGACTCCGACAGCCTGATGATGGCCGCTCAGGCAGACGAGGCGCTGTACCGCGCCAAGGGCGCGGGACGTAACCGTGTACAAGCCGCACGCACGTCAAAGCAAAGTGCCACCTTTTCACCTGAATTCACTGAATCCGTCATAACCCTGTAATGAAAACGCAATAACTTCAGGCACTTATCTTTTGCTGTCGGTTGAAACCACGCATGCGCCTGAAGCTGCTGACCAATCTGAATACCCTTCTTCTAGTGGCCGTGTGCCTGGCACTTGGGGCGACGCTGTGGTGGTCGCAACGCGCACTGGAACGACCTTACTGGCTGATGGAACGCTACCTGGGCTTGTCGCAAACCTTCCAGAACCAGGCAGCACGCAATATCGACGACTACCTGGCCAGTGGCGACGCCTTGCGTTTGAGTGGCGCCAGCCAGAGCCTGGAAAACCTCTTGCAGCACCTGGATGAATTGCCCGCCGAGCTGGCGCAAACCCTGCGTCCCAGCCTCGCGGATCTGGATGCCTTCAGCAAAACTGACCTGCTGGCCGCCGGTAAACTGGCCGGCGACCCGCAAGCACTGCTGCTGCAAGCCGAGCGAGAATTGAGCGCGAACCTGGAGCAACTCAGCCAGTACGCCATGGGCGTCAACTCGCCCGAGGCAGCCCGTTACTTGCCGCCACTGCTGGCCGCTTCCCAGCACTTGGGCAAGCTGTCCCTGGCACGCGACAAACTGGTGAGCAGCGGGCGCGCGGAATTGGCCGATGACGTAGAACGCGAAGTCGCCAGTATCCGCACCCAGGCCGACCTGTTAACGCAGTTACCGTTGCTTGGCGTAAAGGCCAGCGCGGAATCCAGTTCCGATGACTTTTCAGCCATGATGGGCCTTGAAAACAGCGAAAAAGCCGACGTTCAGGACACGGGGGTCGACCTCAAGCGCGAGCTCAACAGCCTGCTGACCCGCTACCCCGCCGAACTCAAGCGCACCCGTGACCAGATCCAGCAGCGCACCGCACTGGCTGCCGGCACCCACCTGAAAATCGCCGCTGTGCAACAATCCATCGCTGGCCTGGAACCTGTGGTGCGCGCGCAACACGCCAGGATCCAGGGTGAAGTACGCCTGATGCAAGGGGTGATGATCGGCCTGATCCTGCTGATCGCGCTGCTGATCGACACCCTGCAACGGCGCCTGGCGCGGGTGCTGACCAACCTGGCACCGGCCCTGTCCACCTGGGCCGAAGGCGACTTCAGCCAGCCGATTGCCCTGGGCAAGACCAACCGTGAATTGCACGATATCGAAGCCTCCCTTAACCGCTTGCGCGCCTACCTGGTGGACCTGGTGGGCACTATTCGCGGCAATGCCGAGGAAGTGGCCGGCAGCAGCCGCGCCCTCGCCGAGCTGAGCAGTGGCCTGCATGACGGTGCCGAGCGCCAGGCCGGTGATACCGCGCAGATCCGTGATTCCCTGGGCGAACTGGAAGCCACCATCCAGCAAGTGGCCGGGGATGCCAGCCAGGCAGCCGGCGCCAGTCGCAGCGCGGGTCAAGCCGTGGAACAGGGCCAGCGCGTGATCGGCCTGAGCCTGACCGGCTTGCATGCGCTGGTCGGTGAAGTGCAGCAAAACGCGCAGATGATCGAAAAACTCGCCGAAGAATCCGCCACCATCGGCGGCGTACTGACCGTGATTCGCTCGATTGCCGACCAGACCAACCTGCTCGCGCTCAACGCGGCCATCGAGGCAGCGCGGGCCGGTGAAGCCGGGCGCGGGTTTGCCGTGGTCGCTGATGAAGTGCGCTCACTGGCCCAACGCACCGCCGGCGCCACCGCCGAGATCCAGGGCCTGATTGCCGGCCTGCAATCCGCAGCCCACCAATCGGTGCAAGGTATGCGCGCCCAGGTCGAACACGCCGAAGCCACCGCGCAGCAAGCCCAGGCAGCCGACGGCGCCTTGGATGAAATCGTCGGGGCAATCCAGACGATTTCCGACACGGCAGTGCGCATCGCCGATGTGACCGCTCAGCAGAGTGGTGCCGTCAGTGAAATTCGCGATAACAGCGAACGAATCCACCAGTTGGGTGAGGATAATCTGCTGCGTATTGGCCAGGGCCGTCGCCAGGGCGACCACCTGCTGGTGCTGGGTGGGCAGCTCAATACGGCTGTGCAGGCTTTCCGCGTTTAATCCGCTCCAATGCCATGCACAGATCACAATGTGGGAGCGGGCTTGCTCGCGAATGCGGTGGGTCAGTCAATTCATTTCTTACTGATCCACCGCTTTCGCGAGCAAGCCCGCTCCCACATTGGATCTCCTGAGACTTCAGGACCGTGCTACCAATGACCGGAATCCGGGCCACAGTCACAAATTTCGCGCAATCCTCGCTAATCGTGCTGCCTACTGCATAGAACTGGACAGTCACAAACGCTTTGCGGCATAGTCGCCGAGTTCTGCCGTACCCACATCAATAACAAGGAACAGCCGATGGCGACCTTACTGGTTCTTCACGGACCCAATCTGAACCTGCTCGGCACCCGCGAACCGGGCGTCTACGGGGCAGTCACCCTCGACCAGATCAACCTTGATCTGGAGCGACGGGCACGTGAAGCCGGCCACCATTTGCTGTACCTGCAAAGCAATGCCGAGTACGAATTGATTGATCGCATCCATGCCGCGCGCGGCGAAGGCGTGGACTTTATCCTGATCAATCCCGCCGCTTTTACGCATACAAGCGTTGCATTACGTGACGCGCTGCTGGCGGTGAGCATCCCATTTATCGAAGTGCACTTGTCGAACGTGCACAAACGCGAAGCTTTCCGCCATCACTCTTACTTCTCCGACGTAGCGGTAGGAGTGATCTGCGGCCTTGGCGCCAGCGGTTATCGACTGGCCCTGGAGGCCGCCCTGGAACACATTGAACAACCGGCCAAGCGCCCCTGACCGACCCTTGGGAGTTGATGATTCATGGATATCCGTAAAGTTAAGAAACTGATCGAACTGCTGGAAGAATCCGGTATCGACGAGCTGGAAATCAAGGAAGGCGAAGAATCCGTACGGATCAGCCGTCACAGCAAGACCCCGGCCCAACAGTTCTACGCGCCACAGATGCAAGCTCCAGCGCCTGCTGCCGCTCCGGCCGCCGCACCTGCTGCCGCTGCTCCAGCCGCACCTGCTGCGCCTGTGTTGAACGGCTTCGTGGTCAAGTCGCCAATGGTCGGTACGTTCTACCGCACCCCGGCACCGACCTCGCCAGCCTTCGTTGAAGTCGGCGCAACGGTGAAAGTGGGCGACACCATCTGCATCGTTGAAGCGATGAAGATGATGAACCACATCACCGCTGAGAAAGCCGGCGTCATCGAATCCATTCTGGTAGAAAACGGTCAGCCGGTTGAGTACGACCAGCCGCTGTTCACCATCGTTTGAACCGCGGAGCGCCTTCGATGTTGAAACCTGCGAAGAAACTGCAAAAAGTCCTGATCGCCAACCGCGGCGAGATCGCGCTGCGTATCCTGCGCGCCTGTAAGGAAGAGGGCATCAAGACCGTCGCTGTTTACTCGACGGCCGATACTGAATTGATGCACGTGAAACTGGCGGACGAAAGCATCTGCATCGGCCCGCCACTGGCCACGAACTCGTACCTGAAAGTCTCGAACATCATCGCGGCCGCTGAAGTGACCGGCGCTGATGGCATCCACCCAGGCTACGGCTTCCTCGCGGAAAACGCCGACTTCGCCGAGCAGGTGGAGAAATCCGGGTTTGCCTTCATCGGTCCGAAAGCCGAAACCATTCGCCTGATGGGCGACAAGGTATCGGCCAAAGACGCCATGATCGCTGCCGGCGTGCCAACCGTTCCAGGTTCCGACGGCCCGCTGCCTGAAGACGAGGCAACCGCCCTGCGCATTGGTCGCGAAGTCGGTTACCCGGTGATCATCAAGGCCGCCGGTGGCGGTGGTGGTCGCGGCATGCGCGTCGTGCACAAGGAAGAAGACCTGATCGAAGCCGCCAAGCAGACCCGCTCCGAAGCGGCTGCGTGGTTCGGCAACCCGATGGTCTACCTGGAAAAGTACCTGACCAACCCACGTCACGTGGAAGTGCAGGTGCTGTCCGACGGCCAGGGCCACGCCATCCACCTGGGCGACCGCGATTGCTCGCTGCAACGCCGTCACCAGAAGGTACTGGAAGAAGCTCCGGCACCGGGCCTGGACGAAACGGCTCGCCAGGAAGTCCTGGCTCGCTGCGTCAAGGCGTGCATCGACATCAACTACCGTGGCGCCGGCACCTTTGAGTTCCTCTACGAAAACGGTCGTTTCTACTTCATCGAGATGAACACTCGTGTGCAGGTAGAGCACCCGGTTTCGGAGATGGTCACCGGTATCGACATCGTCAAGGAGATGCTGAGCATCGCCGCCGGTAACGTGCTGTCCTTCACCCAGGACGACGTGAAGATCCACGGCCACTCCCTGGAGTGCCGGATCAACGCCGAAGACCCGAAAACCTTTATCCCAAGCCCTGGCCTGGTCAAGCATTTCCATGCGCCCGGCGGCAACGGCGTACGTGTGGATTCGCACCTGTACAGTGGCTACAAGGTTCCGTCCAACTACGACTCGCTGATCGGCAAGCTGATCACCTGGGGCGCGACTCGCGACGAGGCCATGGCCCGTATGCGTAATGCCCTGGACGAAATCGTGGTTGACGGCATCAAGACCAACATCCCGTTGCATCGGGACCTGGTTCGTGATGAAGGCTTCTGCGAAGGTGGTGTGAACATTCACTACCTGGAACACAAGCTGGCTAACCAGTAAGTGCTCCACCCAACAAAGCCGCCTTCGGGCGGCTTTGTTGTTTGTGGAACACCGTTTTTTTCTGGATAGACACATTACCCCTGTGGGAGGGGCTTGCTCGCGAAGGCGGCGGGTCAGCGGGAACATAAGGCGACTGACCCGACGCCTTCGCGAGCAAGCCCGCTCCCACATTTGGACCGAGTGCGGTCAGTGGTGTCGTCTTCTGCCCGCCGCTCGCGTAAACTTGCGCGCTTTCGCGACCCAGCCGTCGCACACTCATTTTTTTCAAAGGTGCCCGCCATGCCTTGGCTGCAAGTCCGTCTCGCCATCAGCCCAGAACAAGCCGAAACCTACGAAGACGCTTTCCTCGAAGTGGGCGCTGTCTCGGTCACCTTTATGGACGCCGAAGACCAACCGATCTTCGAACCCGAACTCAACACCACGCCACTCTGGTCCCACACCCATTTGCTGGCCCTGTTCGAAGACGGCACCGATGCCGCCGCCGTGCTGGCCCATATGGAACTGCTCACCGGCGGCCCGCTGCCGGAGCATCACAGTGAAATCATTGAAGACCAGGACTGGGAACGCAGTTGGATGGACAACTTCCAGCCCATGCGTTTCGGCCAGCGCCTGTGGATCGTACCCAGCTGGCACGCCGCCCCTGAACCGGAGGCAGTCAACCTGCTGCTGGACCCGGGCCTGGCGTTCGGCACCGGCACTCACCCCACCACCGCGCTGTGCCTGGAATGGCTCGACGGCCAGGACCTGACTGACTGCAACGTGCTGGATTTCGGCTGTGGCTCGGGGATCCTGGCGATTGCCGCACTATTGCTGGGCGCCAAGGAAGCTGTCGGCACCGACATCGACGTGCAAGCCCTGGAAGCCTCCCGCGACAACGCAGGGCGCAACCATATTCCTGAAGGCAAATTCCCACTGTACCTGCCGGAGCAATTGCCCCAGGTACAGGCCGATGTGCTGGTGGCGAATATCCTCGCCGGGCCGCTGGTGTCCCTGGCGCCGCAGTTGTCGAGCCTGGTCAAGCCAGGTGGGCGTTTGGCGCTGTCGGGCATTCTCGCCGAGCAAGGCGAAGACGTGGCGGCAGCCTATGCTCAGGACTTCGAGCTGGACCCGATCGCTAACCGTGACGGCTGGGTACGCATCAGTGGTCGTCGGCGCTAGAATGGGCGCCTGCCTGAATCGGATGGCCGCATGACTGACAGTTTCGTCACCCAGTGCCCGCATTGCCAAGCCCGCTTTCGCGTCAGCCACGCTCAATTAAGCGTGGCCCGTGGCGTGGTTCGCTGCGGCTCGTGCCTGCAAGTGTTCAACGCCGCTCGCCAGTTGCTGGAGCAGCGTGCCGGTGCACCTGCGCCGCAAGTTACACAGCCAGCTCCCGCCGAGCCAGCCGCAGGACAGGCTCCCGAGGCAGCCCCCCAGACACCGCGAGCCATCAGCCAGAAGCAGTGGACCGCCGAAGAGCTGGACCTGGACAACCTTGACCTGGACGAAGAACTGGCCAAGCTGGAGCGCCGCGAGATTCAGCACACCCTGCCGCCAGGCGCGGAGCGTCGCCAAGCAGGTGCCGACCGTCGGCAAAAGGAAGATGCCCTCAGCGCCAGCCGTGACACCGTCAAGGCCGAGGAAGAAAAGTGGGCCGCCAGCCTGTTCAGCGAACCGCCCGAGGAACGCGTCCAAGCCCCCGAAGACGAACCCGAACCGGTCAAGGCACCTGCGACCAAGCAGCGCACCGAGCCGTCCATATCGTTTCATAGTGACGACATTGACGATGAACCCTCGCGGCACTCAACGCCTGACGATGACGATATCGACCCGCCGTTCACGCCGCTGACCGCTGCCGCGGACGAGCCTGAACCCGAAGAACGCCCACAACCGCGTCGCCAACGCCCACGCCCGGAAGCCAGCGTTCACGACGATGTACTCCAGGACCTGGAAGACGACCCGCTGCATCTTTATGCGCAGAAACGTCCGTCAGGCTGGGGCCGTCGTCTCATCTGGACACTCCTGGTATTGCTGGCTGCCGCTGGCCTGGCGGGCCAGTACGTCGCCTATCAATTCGGCGACCTTGCCCGCCAGGACGCTTACCGCCCCTGGTTCCAGCAACTGTGCCCAACACTGGGCTGCACCGTGCCATCACGGGTCGATATCGCGCACATCAAGAGCAGTAACCTGGTGGTGCGCAGCAACCCGGAGTTTGCCGGGGCGCTGGTGGTGGACGCCATCATCTATAACCGTGCGACGTTCTCCCAGCCTTTCCCGCTGCTGGAGCTGCGTTTTGCCGACTTGAACGGCAGCCTGATTGCCAGTCGTCGCTTCAAACCCGGCGAATACCTGAGTGGTGAACTGGCCGGTGTGAGCGAGATGCCTTCACAGACCCCGATCCATATCTCCCTGGACATCCTCGACCCAGGCAATAAAGCCGTGAATTACAGCCTGAGTTTCCACTCGCCCGAGTGAGCCGGTTCACGCTCCGAGGTTTGACGGCAAATTATTGACTGCCCCGCCACCTACCAAACCGGTGGCGATAAAGAAATAACTGTTCAGATTTTATCCAATTCAGCCTTTATCCAGTCATCGAGAGCGGGTATCATGCCAACCCTTTTTCGAACTCTAATGATCCGGCCCCACAACAGGGAAGTCCTATGTCGGCGGTACGCATCGGCCCATACACATTGCCAAACGGTTTGATTCTCGCCCCGATGGCGGGCGTCACCGACCAGCCCTTTCGTCAGCTGTGCAAGCGTTTGGGCGCGGGTCTAGTAGTCTCTGAAATGGTCACCAGCGACATGAGCCTGTGGAACACCCGCAAATCGCGGATGCGCATGATCCACGAAGGTGATCCCGAGCCCCGCTCGGTACAGATCGCCGGTGGTGATGCACAAATGCTGGCGGATGCAGCACGGGCCAACGTTGAGTTGGGCGCACAGATCATCGACATCAACATGGGCTGCCCGGCCAAGAAGGTCTGCAACAAGGCCGCCGGTTCCGCGCTGTTGAAAGATGAGCAATTGGTCGCCGAGATCCTGCAGGCCGTTGTCGCCGCAGTGGATGTGCCGGTCACCCTGAAGATTCGTACCGGTTGGGACCGGGACAACAAGAACGGCCTGACGGTGGCGAAGATCGCCGAACAGGCAGGCATTACAGCGTTGGCGGTGCACGGCCGCACCCGCGCCGACCTTTACACCGGTGAAGCCGAGTACGACACCATTGCCGCGATCAAGCAGGCGGTGTCGATGCCGGTGTTTGCCAATGGCGATATCGACTCAGCCGAGAAAGCCCGGCGCGTGCTGCACGCAACCGGTGCCGATGGCTTGTTGATTGGCCGGGCCGCCCAGGGGCGGCCATGGATTTTTCGTGAGATCGAGCATTTTCTGCGTACCGGCGAAGTGTTGCCGGCACCGGAGCTGATCGAGGTGGAACGTATTCTGCTAGAGCATCTGGCCGCCCTGCACGCCTTCTATGGAGACGTGATGGGAGTACGCATTGCTCGCAAGCATGTCGGCTGGTATCTCGCAACCTTGCCGGGCGCCAGGGAGTTTCGCGCCCACTTCAATCGTTTGGATGATACGGAAGCACAGTGCGCCAACGTTCGTGAGTTTTTCAGCGAACGTTACAAGAGCCTGGGGACAGGGGACGGAGAGGGGGTGGCCGCATGACGATGATGACCGAGACTTTAGTGAGTGGAACAACACCCGTGAGCGACAACGTCAATTTGAAACAGCACCTGAACACGCCGAGCGAAGAAGGCCAGACCCTTCGCGGGAGTGTCGAGAAGGCGTTGCACAATTATTTCGCCCACCTTGAGGGCGCTTCCGTCACGGACGTGTACAACCTGGTGCTCTCCGAAGTCGAAGCGCCCTTGCTTGAAAGCGTGATGAACTACGTCAAGGGCAACCAGACCAAAGCCAGTGAGCTGCTGGGCCTCAATCGTGGCACCTTGCGCAAAAAGCTCAAGCAGTACGATTTGCTGTAAGCATTCAATCAAACCAGAAAGGCGCCCGCGTAAAAACGGACGCCTTTTTTGCTGACTCCTTTGCTTTTGATGGAAATTGAAATGACCGACCAGACTACCCGCCTGCCGATCCGCCGTGCCTTGATCAGCGTCTCCGACAAGACCGGGATCCTCGAATTTGCCCGGGAGCTGGAAGCCCTGGGCGTGGAAATCCTCTCCACGGGCGGGACCTTCAAACTGCTGCAGGACAACGGCGTGGCCGCAGTAGAAGTCGCGGACTACACCGGTTTCGCAGAAATGATGGACGGTCGGGTCAAGACCCTGCACCCGAAAATCCACGGCGGGATCCTCGGTCGTCGCGGTATCGACGACGCCATCATGACCGAACACGGCATCAAGCCGATCGACCTGGTGGCCGTTAACCTTTACCCGTTCGAAGCCACCATCAACAAGCCAGGCTGCGACCTGCCGACCGCCATCGAAAACATCGATATCGGCGGCCCGACCATGGTTCGCTCCGCGGCCAAGAACCACAAAGACGTGGCCATCGTGGTTAACGCCAGCGACTACGCCAACGTGCTCGAAAGCCTGAAAGCCGGCGGCCTGACCTACGCCCAGCGTTTCGACCTGATGCTCAAGGCGTTCGAACACACTGCCGCCTACGACGGCATGATCGCCAACTACATGGGCACCGTGAACCAGGCCGCCGACACCCTCAGCACAGAAGGCCGCAGCCAGTTCCCGCGCACCTTCAACAGCCAGTTCATCAAGGCCCAGGAAATGCGCTACGGCGAGAACCCGCACCAGAGCGCGGCGTTCTACGTGGAAGCCAAACCGGCCGAAGTCGGCATCGCCACCGCGACCCAACTGCAAGGCAAAGAGCTGTCCTACAACAACGTGGCCGACACCGACGCCGCGCTGGAATGTGTGAAGAGCTTCGTCAAGCCGGCCTGCGTGATCGTCAAGCACGCCAACCCATGTGGCGTGGCCGTGAGCCCGGACGCTGAAGGCGGTATCCGCCAGGCGTACGAACTGGCCTACGCCACCGACACCGAATCCGCCTTCGGCGGCATCATCGCCTTCAACCGCGAGCTGGATGCAGAAACCGCCAAAGCCATCGTCGAGCGTCAGTTCGTCGAAGTGATCATCGCCCCTTCCGTAAGTGAAGAAGCCCGCGCCATTGTGGCCGCCAAAGCCAACGTGCGCCTGCTGGCCTGTGGCGAGTGGTCGGCTGAACGCGCTGCTGCCTGGGACTACAAGCGCGTCAACGGCGGCTTGCTGGTACAGAGCCGCGACATCGGCATGATCGGCAGCGAAGACCTCAAAGTCGTCACCCAACGCGCCCCGACCGAGCAAGAGATCCACGACCTGATCTTCGCCTGGAAAGTCGCCAAGTACGTTAAGTCCAACGCCATCGTCTACGCCAAGAACCGCCAGACCATCGGTGTCGGCGCCGGCCAGATGAGCCGTGTGAACTCGGCACGTATCGCCGCGATCAAGGCTGAGCACGCGGGTTTGCAAGTCGCCGGTTCGGTGATGGCTTCCGACGCGTTTTTCCCGTTCCGCGACGGCCTGGACAATGCTGCGAAAGCCGGTGTTACCGCCGTGATCCAACCGGGCGGTTCGATGCGTGATGCAGAAGTGATTGCCGCAGCCGACGAAGCCGGTATCGCCATGGTGTTCACCGGTATGCGCCACTTCCGTCACTGATCCACTGGCGTGGAGCGGCAAAATTCAAGCTGCAAGCAACAAGTAAAAGCAGGTCTTTGCAACTTTTGATATTGCTTGCAGTTTCTAAAATTCATAGCCGCATGCTGCACTTTAGAGCAACACAGAATGCTCTAACTTGCAGCTTACAGCTCGTAACTTCCTCCGAAGGAGTCTGACTTGAACGTCCTCATCATTGGCAGCGGTGGCCGTGAACACGCCCTGGCCTGGAAAGTTGCCCAGGACCCGCGGGTCCAGAAAGTTTTCGTCGCACCCGGCAACGCCGGCACCGCCATTGAAGCCAAGTGTGAAAACGTCGCCATCGACGTGCTGGCCCTTGAGCAGCTTGCTGATTTTGCCGAGAAAAACGTTTCCCTGACCATCGTCGGTCCGGAAGTGCCGTTGGTTGCCGGCGTCGTGGACCTGTTCCGCAGCCGTGGCCTGGATTGCTTCGGCCCTACCGCTGGCGCTGCACAGCTGGAAGGTTCCAAGGCGTTCACCAAGGATTTCCTGGCACGCCACAAGATCCCGACTGCCGACTACCAGAACTTCACCGAGATCGAGCCGGCCCTGGCTTACCTGCGTGAAAAAGGCGCACCGATCGTGATCAAGGCCGACGGCCTGGCCGCCGGTAAAGGCGTGATCGTTGCGATGACCCTGCAGGAAGCCGAAGACGCCGTGCGCGACATGCTCGCCGGTAACGCTTTCGGTGAAGCCGGTTCCCGCGTCGTCATCGAAGAGTTCCTCGACGGCGAAGAAGCCAGCTTTATCGTAATGGTCGACGGCAAAAACGTTCTGCCGATGGCCACCAGCCAGGACCACAAACGCGTCGGCGACGGCGACACTGGCCCGAACACCGGCGGCATGGGTGCTTACTCCCCTGCCCCAGTGGTCACCGCCGAAGTACACAAGCGTGTGATGGACCTGGTGATCTGGCCGACCGTGCGCGGCATGGCCGACGAAGGCAACGTGTACACCGGCTTCCTGTACGCCGGCCTGATGATCGACAAAGCCGGTAACCCGAAAGTCATCGAGTTCAACTGCCGCTTCGGCGACCCGGAAACCCAACCGGTGATGCTGCGCTTGCAGTCGAGCCTGGTGCTGCTGGTGGAAGCGGCCCTGGCCCAGGCGCTGGACAAGGTTGAAGCACAGTGGGACCCACGTCCGAGCGTCGGCATTGTGCTGGCGGCCGGTGGTTACCCTGCCGACTACGCCAAAGGCGATGTGATTGAAGGCCTGGACGCAGCTGCTACGCTGGAAGGCAAGGTGTTCCATGCCGGCACCGCGCTCAAGGATGGCAACGTTGTAACCGCAGGTGGCCGTGTGTTGTGCGCCACCGCAATGGGTGCCAGTGTCGACGCCGCGCAACAACAGGCGTACAAACTGGCCGCGAAAATCGACTGGAAAGGTTGCTTCTACCGCACAGACATCGGCTATCGCGCCATTGCCCGTGAACGTGGCGAGAACAGCTGAACAGCTACACTTGAGTAGCTATCCGTTCGGTTAGGCAAGGGCCTCTGGCCCTTGCCCTACACATGTCGCCCCGCGCATAGTTAACCCGTGCATCAACCTACGAAGGGATTTCGCCGTGCGCTGGCTCAGGATCGCCATAGGTTTCACAGTCAGTTTGCTGACCCTGCTCTGCTTGTTCCCGGCCCAGGCCGCCGCGCAAGGCAGTGGTTGGGCAGTATTGCTTGATGAACAGGCCGACCTGCAGTTGAGCGACATTCGCTCCGCCCGCTACACCAATCAATTCAGCCCCATCGAACTGGACCGGATTACCGCCGCGGAGCCGGACGGTGCGTTGTGGGTACGCTTCAAGCTGCAACCCGGCAAGCACGAGCAAGTGCTGCGGGTATTCGCCCCGGACCTGTCCCACCTGAGCCTCTATGTACTGGACGGCGACACCCTGGTGGAACAACAAAGCACCGGCACTCGCCAACCCCAGGCGGGACGCCCGCTGCCCAGCAGCGATTTCATGCTGCCGATGCCCCAGAGCCAGAAGCCTCTGGAGGTGTATCTGCGCCTGGTCTCGGAACACGAGCTGCGCCCCTATATCACCCTGGAACCGGCCGTACTCGCCGCCGCCGATCAGACCCAGACACTGATCTACGGCTTGCTGTTCGGCTGCCTGCTGATGCTGATCCTGCACAACCTCACACGCTTCGCTTACCACCGCTCACGCAGCAGCCTATGGCTGGCGGCCTGCGAGCTGCTGTTGATGCTGAGCCTGGCATTGTTGCTCAACCTGGTGGGGCCGTGGCTGCCGAACTGGCACGCGATCCAGACCCCGGGCGCCTACCTGGCCCTGCTGCTGACCGCCCCCTGCGGGTTGATGTTTGCCTACCGATTCTTCATGCCTTTGGGCCCGCACCCGCTGAACAAGCTGTTGATGGCCGACATCCTGCTGATCGTGCTGTGCGGACTGCTGCTGTTGTTCGTCAACACCTTGCCGCTGAACATCATCACCTACGCCCTGGTGGCCCTGGCCGGGCTGAGCATGTTGTTTGTCTCGGCCTGTCACTGGCAGAAAGGCTACCGGCCGGCACGCTTGTTCGTGGTAGCGATGGTGGTGTTCAACATCGGTACGCTGATCATCCTCCCGGCCCTGCTCGGCCTGACGCTGGTGGCGCCGCAAGGTTTGATCGTCACGTTGCTCGGGTTTATCTGCCTCAGCGGCCTGCTGATGAGCCTGGCCCTGGGCGAACGCCAGCGCGCGATTGTCGAGGCCCGCTTCAGCCTCAGCCGTGATCTGGCGGCCAGCAATGCCGAAATCGCCGCCAAGGCCGAGTTCCTGGCGAAGATCAGCCACGAAATCCGCACGCCCATGAACGGTGTGCTGGGCATGACCGAGTTGCTGCTGGGCACGCCGCTGTCGGTGAAACAGCGTGACTACGTGCAAACCATCCACAGCGCCGGTAATGAACTGCTGACGCTGATCAACGAGATCCTCGACATCTCCAAGCTGGAGTCCGGGCAGATCGAGCTGGACGACGTGCAATTCGACCTCAACGCCCTGATCGATGACTGCTTGAGTATCTTCCGCGCCAAGGCCGAGCAGCAGAACGTCGAACTGATCAGCTTCATCCAGCCCCAAGTGCCGCGAGTGATCAGCGGCGACCCGACGCGCCTGCGCCAGGCACTGTTAAGCCTGCTGGAAAACGCCCTGCAAAAAACCGATGAAGGTGAAGTGCTGATCGTCGTCGCCCTCGACGAACGCAGCACCAAGCCGCGCCTGCGCATTGCCGTGCAGGACAGCGGCCTGCCGATGGAGGCCGCCGAGCGCGACGCGTTGCTGCACAGCGAACTGCACAGCAAGAACTTCCTCTCGGCCACGCGCTTGAGCGGCCACCTGGGCCTGGTGATCGCGCGTCAACTGATCCTGTTGATGAACGGCGAGTTCGGCATCAAGAGTGGCAGCCACCAAGGCAGCACCCTGTGGCTGACCCTGCCATTGGACCCGGAACGCCTGGAGCATCCGACGTCCGACCTCGACGGCCCGCTCAAAGGCGCCCGGGTGTTGGTGGTGGACGACAACGACACCTGTCGCAAGGTGCTGGTGCAGCAATGCACGGCCTGGGGCCTGAACGTCAGCGCCGTGCCGTCCGGCAAAGAGGCCCTGGCGCTGCTGCGCACCAAAGCTCACCTGCGCGATTACTTCGACGTGGTGCTGCTGGACCAGAACATGCCCGGCATGACCGGTATGCAACTGGCGGCAAAGATCAAGGAAGACCCGAGCCTTAACCACGACATCCTGCTGATCATGCTCACCGGCATCAGCAATGCACCGAGCAAGATCATCGCGCGCAACTGCGGCATCAAGCGCATCCTCGCCAAACCGGTGGCTGGCTACACGCTCAAGACCACCCTGGCCGACGAACTGACCCAGCGCAGTAAAGGCGCCGTGCAGCAGCGCCCCGCCCTCAGCGCACCGACAGCCGTGACCGTGCCCAGCGACTTCCGCATCCTGGTGGCTGAAGACAACAGCATCTCCACCAAAGTGATTCGCGGCATGTTGGGCAAGCTCAACCTCAACCCGGACACCGCCAGCAACGGCGAAGAAGCGCTGGAGGCGATGAAAGCCCAGCGTTACGACCTGGTGTTGATGGACTGCGAAATGCCGATCCTCGATGGCTTCTCCGCCACTCAGCAACTGCGGGCGTGGGAAGTCAGCCACCAACGCATTCGCACACCGGTGGTGGCACTCACCGCACACATCCTCTCGGAACATAAAGAGCGCGCGCGCCAGGCCGGGATGGATGGGCATATGGCCAAGCCAGTGGAGTTGTCGCAGTTGCGCGAGCTGGTTGAGTTCTGGGTGGCGCAGCGTCAACAAAAACAGGAACACAGCACCGTTTCCTGATCTGAAATGCAACCGCCCCTGTGGGAGCTGGCTTGCCTGCGATAGCGGTGTATTAGCGACAAGCCAGTTGCTTGACATACCGCTATCGCAGGCAAGCCAGCTCCCACATTTGCCCGGTTGCGCCTGATAGACTCCGCAGACTTCTCCCATCGCGAGCCGCCCCCCATGCTCCATGTGTTATTCAGCGTTTACCTGAAGATGCTGGTGCTCTACAGCCCGTTCTTTGTGCTGTCCTGCTTTATCAGCCTGACCCGTGGTTATTCCAGCAAGGAACGCAGGCGCCTGGCCTGGAAAGTGGCGTTGGCGACGCTGGTGTCGAGCGTATTGCTCTACCTGTTTGGCCGGGTGATTTTCAGTGTGTTCGGCATCACCGTGGACGCCTTTCGCATCGGTGCCGGCAGCGTGCTGTTTATCTCGGCTCTGGGCATGGCCCAGGGCAAATCAGCGGTGCAGACCGACAATGTGCAGCAGGACGTGACCATCGTGCCGCTGACCATCCCCCTCACCGTTGGCCCCGGCACCATCGGTGCGCTGCTGGTGATGGGCGTCAGCCAGCCGCATTGGGATGACAAGATCACCGCCATCCTCAGCATCGCCCTGGCCAGCCTCACGGTGGGCGTGGTGCTGTATTTGTCCAACCGTATCGAACGCATTCTCGGCGACCAGGGCTTGCAGATTGTCAGCCGGTTGATGGGGTTGTTCGTGTGCGCGCTTGCCGCGCAGATCATCTTTACCGGGGTACGCGGCTACCTGGTGCCTTAAATCCGATACTGGGCGATTGCCGACTGCACCTTGTCTCCCGCGCTTTCGCGCATCAACTGGAGGGTCTTTTCGTTGACCACCGAGGTATTCAGCACCAGGCAGGTCTGCCCGCTGAAGGCCTCGAACGAGGCGCTGTCCCACTCCAGAAACGGCAAGCCGACCTGCTTGCTCACCCCGTGACTGCTGTAAGTCACTAACACCATCATCACTTCGCCATCGGTCTCGGCACAGGAGGCCAAGCCGAAATCACCGCCCTGATGCACCGTGCTGTTGCGCTTGAACAGCTCGAATGAAGCGGGCTGCTGCTTCATGGCCTCCAGTGCGTCGGCCGCCAGCTTCGGCAACGCCGCGAGCAGCGGCCCGGCCAGTGATGTCGACGCCAGCATGGCCGCGATGATATTAAGCGCCGCCAGTTGCACCGTCAGGCCCTTTCCCGAGCTTTTGACCCGCTCGAAGCGGCTGCGCACCGGCAGCCAGCCCAAGCTGATCATCACCTTGATAAATTCGTCGTACCAGGCCTCCGTGCCGCGGTTTACTTTCAACACATCGCTGACATAACCACTGGCCAGCAAGTAGCTTTTGCGGATGTACTCGCGGTTCAGCGCAGACATACCCTCGATAAACGAGATCACACCATTGTTCACCACTGCCGCATTGCAATCATCCTCAGTGTCCAACGCCAAGGAGGGCGTGATTGCCGGTGCCCCTGGCAGCTTGTAGGCGGCAATCAACTTGCGCCTCTTCGCACTGATGATCCTTTTGTGATATCGCTCCATTTCCCGTTCTCCACAAGCACCCCACATGGGGCTTGCTCCCACACTAGTCGAGTGGCAGGTGGGCTTGCCAGACGACAAACATCGCTTGGCACACCCTCCGAAAAAGCGCCCCCCAGCAATAACGAGGCGCCCGCGCGGGCCTTCCGTATTTCAGCGACAAAAACAGAAAAAGCCCCGAATAACGGTAGGTTTTCACCCAGCGTTACTCGGAGCTTTCTTGCGTACGACAGACCGCTTTCAGCCGGCAGGTTTCTCGCCATACCAACGCGGCGTGTACACCCACTCCCCGCCACCGGCCCGCGCAAACACGCAGGTGGTGGACGAGCCAATCAGCACCATGGTGCGCATGTCGACCTGCTCAGGCGTCAGTTGCCCAAGCGTGGTGACACGCAGGGTCTGGCCTGGGCGGCCGATGTCACGCCCCAGCACTACCGGCGTCTGCGGCGTGCGATGCAAGGCGACGATTTCCAGGGCGCGCCCCAGTTGCCACGGTCGCGAGCGCGAGATGGGGTTATAGAACGCCAGGGCGAGGTCGGCCTGGGATGCAAGGTCCAAGCGCTTTTCGATGATCGACCAAGGCTTGAGGTTGTCCGACAGCGACATCACGCAGAAGTCATGCCCCAGCGGCGCACCCGCTTGAGCGGCGGTGGCCAGCGAGGCCGAGACGCCCGGCAGAATCTCCAGGTCGACTTGATGCCAGGCCGGGTCGCTCGACTCGTGCAAGGCCTCGATGACAGCAGCTGCCATGGCAAACACGCCGGGGTCGCCGGACGACACCACCACCACTGAGCGCCCTTGCGCGGCCAGCTCAAAGGCATGACGCGCGCGCTGCATTTCTTCGCGGTTATCGGTGCAATGCTGCACCTGGTCATTGCGGAACGGCCCGGCCATGCGCACGTAGGTTTCGTAGCCCAGCACATCGGTGCAGCGTGCCAGTTCAGCCTTGACGGCCGGGACCATCAACTCGGCCGCGCCCGGGCCCAGGCCAATCACGGCGAGACGCCCACGCGGACGGCCGACGAGCGACAGGTCCAGAGGTTGCTCTGCAACGCTGATAACGATATCCGCGTCTTGCTCCACGTCAGCGAAACGCAACGGCACCCCTAATTCCAATGCAGCGTCGGGCAAGGAAGCGTCGGCCATTTGCGTAGCGCTGGCCAACAGGCAGGCCAGGGATTGCACAGCAATGCCGGCACGGTGCAACGCCGCACGCACACGCTCGGCCAACTGCGCACCAGGCTTACAGGTGACGCACACCGTCTTCGGGTAAATCAGTAATTCGTTGTCCGCCGGCACACGCGCGGCGCTGCCCACGTGAATCGCCAAGCGTGCGTGCTGATCCTGCGGCAGATTGGCCTGGTCCAGCCAGGGCGCCGCGCCTTCAATGCGCACGCTTTCTCCGGCGAGCAGGTCGGAGACGAAGCGTTTGCCCAGCTCCAGGTCGGCCAGTTGGTAACCCGCGGGCGGGTTGAGCAGGCAAGTGCCGAAACGCAGCTCGCCGCTGGTAGTGATTGCAGCGGCTACGCCCAACGCTGCCGCGATGTCTCGCGCCATGACGTTCACACCGCCCAGGCCACCGAGCAACGGCACCACGGCACTGCCATCTTCAGCGACGGCCAGCACTGCAGGTTCTTCACCCTTTTCGAGCAATAGCGACGCCAGGGTGCGGATGACGATGCCGGCCGCGCACAGAGCGATCAACGGCGTGCCTTGTTGATAAAGCTGGCGCAAGGTTGCGCCGAACTCGCTGTACGTGTGGTCCGCACCTTCAACCCGTCCGGCCAGGCCATGGATCAGCGCGCCCGGGTAAACCTGTTGAATCTTGCGCGCAGTCGCCAGGCTACCCTGGCCCAGAATGACAATCGCCGGGCACATCAACCTTGCCACCTTTCACCCGGCACGATGATCAGCGAGAAGTACGGCGAAGACGCCGGGTCGACCTGATCCAGCGCCACGATTTTCTGGTTAGCCATGGTCGCGCGCTCCACGTAGAGCGCGCGCTCGGCCAAACCGAGTTCTTCCAGCACCTGGCGCACCTTGGGGAAGTTGCGGCCCAGCTTCATGATCACCGCCGCATCGGCATCCGCCAGGCGCCGCTTGAGGTCGTCAGCGGGCAACACACCGGAGAGCACCGACAGACTCTGATTGCGATACACCAACGGTGCGCCGAGCACCGAGGCGCCGCCGAGCATGGAGCACACGCCAGGGATAACTTGCGCGTCATAACGCTCGGCCAGACGGTCGTGCAGGTACATGTAGGAACCGTAGAAGAACGGGTCGCCTTCGCAGATCACCGCCACATCACGGCCGGCGTCCAAGTGCGCGGCCACGTCCATGCTGGCAGTGTCGTAGAAGTCGCTGATGATTTGTTCATAAGACATTGGTGCCGGCAGCACTTCCGTGGTCACCGGGTACACCAGCGGCATCAGGGTCTGCTGCGCCACCAGGTGGTCTTCGATGATGCCGAAGGCATTGCCCTTCTTGCCCTTGGCCGCGAAGTACGCCACCACCGGCGATTCGCGTAGCAGGCGCAGGGCCTTGAGGGTAATCAGCTCCGGGTCGCCGGGGCCCACGCCCAGGCCAATCAACCGTCCACGTGCCTGCATTATTCGACCTCCGTGGCCAAGGCGTTGACCGCAGCGGCGGCCATGGCACTGCCGCCGAGGCGGCCTTGCATGATCACGAACGGTACGCCACGGCTGTCGGCCGCCAGCATCGCCTTGGATTCGGCGGCGCCGACAAACCCCACCGGGAAACCCAGGATCAATGCCGGTTTCGGCGCGCCGGCATCGAGCATTTCCAGCAGGTAGAACAAGGCGGTCGGCGCGTTGCCGATCACCACCACGCTGCCTTCCAGGTGCGGGCGCCACAGCTCCAGCGCGGCGGCGGAACGGGTGTTGCCCAATTCCCGCGCCAAGTCCGGCACGCTGTCGTCGCGCAAGGTGCAGATCACTTCATTGTTGGCTGGCAGGCGCGCGCGGGTCACGCCTTCGGAGACCATTCGCGCATCACACAGAATCGGCGCGCCGGCGGCCAGCGCCTCGCGCCCGGCCTTGCCGGCACCGATGGAGAACTGCAGGCCGTCGATGGCCTCGACCATGCCGCACGCATGAATCACCCGCACCGCGAGTTTTTCCAGGTCGGCCGGGATGCGGTCCAACTTGGCTTCCGCGCGAATAATGGCGAAGGAGTTGCGATAGATCTCCTGACCGTCGCGGATGTAATCAATCATCGGTGTTGCTCCGTGAGCGTGCGCGTAACAGGGCGCCCGCCGCTTCAATGGAAAGAGTGCGCGCGTGCAGCCGGCCGAAACCTTGCTCGGCTGCATCGCGAAAATAGAGGTCGTAGTGGCCGGGACTCACCGCCAGCAAGGTGACCGGCGCGACATGCGCCGCGGCGCAGGAACGCAGGCAGCCGGACAGGTGCACGTCATGACCGGGTTGCAGGGCGGCCAGTTGCACGGCGTCGGCCTTGGTGTCGGCCAGGCCTTTGCCGCAGCCGCTTGAGCCGGTGCAGGCGATCATGCGTGCCAGCGGTTGCTCGACTGAGCAGAGAAAGCCCAGCTGCTGCAGGTGATCGGTGACAGTGGCGGCCTTATCGGCGTGTACGTTGGGCAGCAGCAGACCTTGCCAGGGCGTGAAACGCAGCGTGCCGTCGCCGTAGTCACTGGCCAGTTTGGCGGCGCCCTTGAGCATGCTTGAGTCCAGCCGTCCCAGCGGTGCAACGGCGGCGACGTACACGTAATCTTTTTGCCGCTGTGGATAAGTACCCAGATGCAGCAGAGCCCCGCTGGCCGGGCGCTTGAAACCATCAACCGGCAGCAACGGCAGGTTCAGACGGCTCAAGAAGTTATCCACAGGCAAATGCCGCATCCGGGTTTGCGCAGGCGTCGCCAGGTCGAGAAACCGCTCCAACACCGCCACCACCAACCCATGGCCCTGCGCCAACGGCACGGCGGCCAGCGGCGCATCCAGCCCAGGGCAGCCGGCCAGACCGAACGCAAGCAGTGTCTCGCCCTCGCGCTCAAAGGCCGACAGCCACAGGTCATGGTGGTGTTCAAGCATGGCCAGGGCTTCGCCGCCATCCAATTGCACGGCGAACTTGGCCGACAGCTCATGGAAGCGTGGATGGTTTTGTAGGGTGGCGAGGATCTGATCAGCCAGCGGGCGGGTGTCGAACAGCATGTGCGGGTCGACACCGGCGCTGGGGCTGAGCATCAGGTTGCGCACGTCGTCACCGGCGGCGTTGTTCGGCCCCAGGTCTGCAGCAAGGAGCATTGCAATCAAGGCGTCCTGCTCGGCGCCGATCCCGCGAATCTGCACGTTGGCGCGGTTGGTCGCCTCAATCACCCCGCCCGCATAGGCCTGGGCGGCGTCCGCCACCGCATGGGCCTGGGAGGCGCTGATCGAACCGCCGGCCAATTTGATCCGGCAAATGCCGCCATCCAACGCCTGGACAATACGCAGCAACCCCGGACAGGCCGAGGGGCGCAAGGTATTCAGAGCAGGCGTTGGGTTCACGGGGCTACCGGTTGACGGGTAAAGGCGCGGTATTATGCCTGCTTTGTCCGGCGGCATGAAAAGCCTGCCCGTCGGATGTCGTTCAAGGAATTCATATGTCGCCCTGGCTGACGGTAGTAGGCATCGGTGAAGACGGCTTCAAGGGGCTGGGCAGAAATGCCCGGCATGCCTTGTTGCGCGCCTCTCGAATTATAGGCGGCCAACGTCAGTTGGACCTCTTGCCGGTGTGTATTCGTGGTGAACGCCAGCTGTGGCCGAGCCCGTTTTCCCTGGAGCCGGTGCTGGCGCGGCGCGGCGAACCGGTGTGTGTACTGGCCAGCGGCGACCCGATGTTCTACGGCGTGGGAGCCAGCCTGGCGCGGCAGCTGACGGCTGAGGAGTTGCTGATTTTGCCAGCGCCATCGTCCGTGTCCCTGGCGGCGGCGCGGTTGGGTTGGCCGTTGCAGGAGGTGGTGACCGTGTCTGTGGTCGCCCGGCCGCTGGCGGCGCTGAATGCGCACCTGGCCAGCGGTGTGCGCCTGCTGGTGTTGAGCAATGACGGGCGCAGCCCTGCGGCGATTGCCGCGCTGCTGGTTGAATTCGGGTTCGGGCCAAGCCGTATCAGCGTCTTCGAACACCTCGGCGGTGCGGATGAGCAGCGTATCAATAGCGTGGCTCAGGACTGGCAGCAGGCCTCGGTGGCCGATTTGAATGTGGTCGCCATCGATTGCCTCGCCGACGCCAATACCCCACGCCTGTCGCGCCTCGCCGGTCTGCCGGATGCGGCGTTCAAGCACGACGGCCAACTGACCAAGCGCGATGTGCGGGCCATGACGCTCGCGCGCCTCGCGCCCATGCCCGGCGAACTGCTCTGGGATGTAGGCGCGGGGAGTGGCTCCATCGGTATTGAATGGATGCGCGCGCACCCCAGTTGCCGTGCGCTGGCCATCGAAGCCGACGAAGGCCGCCAAGGCCTGATCGAACACAACCGCGACGCCCTCGGCGTACCCGGTTTGCAATTGATTCGTGGCAAGGCGCCGGACGTTCTGCACGGTTTGGAAGCACCGGACGCGATCTTCATCGGCGGCGGCGTCACCCGCGACGGCGTGCTCGACACCTGCTGGCAACACCTGCGCCCCGGCGGGCGTCTGGTCGCCAATGCCGTGACCCTGCAAAGCGAAATGACCCTGATGGCCTGGCGCGCCCAACATGGCGGCGAGCTGACCCGCATTCATGTGGCGCAGGCCCAGCCGCTGGGTGAGTTCGACACCTGGCGCCAGGCGTTGCCAATCACCCTGCTGGAAGTGATCAAGCCACTATGAAACGCATCCTGCTGCTGGGCGGCGTCACTGAAGCACTGGCCATTGCCCGTACGCTGGGGCCGGAGCATATCTATAGTTTGGCGGGCGTGGGCCGCGTGCCGACGGACCTCACGTGCCAAGTGCGTGTCGGCGGTTACGGTGGTGTTGAGGGCCTCGCGCAGTTTGTTCGTGATGAACACATCAGCCTGATTCTCGACGCAACCCATCCGTATGCCGCTCAGATCAGCCGCAATGCCGCCGAGGCTGCAAGGCTGTGTGGTATTCCTTGCTGGGCGTTGCGCCGACCGGCGTGGCAGCCGCAGGTGGGGGACGACTGGCGTGAGGTCAGCGATTGGGCTGAGCTGATCGAGGCGATGAAGCCTTTCAAGCGCCCGCTGTTCACGCTGGGCCGTGAGCCATTGCAGCATCTCGATGAAATCCCCGCCGACCAATTCTGGACGCTGCGCGCATTGGATGTATATCCGGGAAATGCGCGCTGTGAAGTCATCGGCGCGCGTGGGCCGTTTCTGATCGAGGACGAGCGCGCATTGTTTGAGCGGCGTGGGATTGATGTGCTGATCAGCAAGAACAGTGGCAGTGCGGCCACTGAGCCGAAGCTGGAAGTGGCGCGGGAGCGTGGGGTGCCGGTGCTGGTGTTGAAGCGTCCCGTGCTGGCTGTGGTGGATCGAGAATTCACATGCGTGGCTGCGGTGCTACAGGCCGTCAACCCTCTCTAAACACCACCTGTCCGGTGTGGGACTGCGTTATCAGGCTGCTGTTTTCGTCTGCCCGATGCCCGCATGCACTCGATCAGCCAGCAACTGCGCCAACTCAATCAACTGCGCAACGCCGAGCAATTCTCCATTGCTCGCGCAACCAGCAGGCTTAGCGCCAAGCAATAGCCGAGCACAATCCAAACTGTGGGAGCTGGCTTGCCTGCGATGCAGACGCCTCGGTCTTCCCGTTAGGCCAAGGTGATGCGATCGCAGGCAAGCCAGCTCCCACAGGGTTCAGCGTCAGGCTGGATGTCGCGACCCGCCGGCAAAATTGGCAATCTGAGGTTCCCGACTATCATGAAGGCAACCACTGCGACACCAAACCACACCGCGCTTTTTTACTTATCCTTACCGATCAGGCTAAATACCCACCTGATCGCTTAACCCTACGGATTGTCCGCCATGGCCCGTCAACGCTTTGCAATTGCCTGGATCGCCTGCTTTGCAGTGCTGTTCAACGCCTTTGCCATGCCGATGGCCAGCGCGATGCAGCAGTCCAAAGACCCTATCCAGCAATTGCTGTGGGGCAGCTTTTGTTCGTCCAATGGCGCCAGCCTGAAAACCATTGCCCTGGGCAAACTGGAAATTCCGGCGCCGCAGCAGGACGATCATTCCACCATGCAGCATTGCTGGTGCTGCTCGGGCTCACCGCCATTAGTGGCGCTGCCGGGGCATGTGCCGCAGTTGTATGTCACACGGTTCGACGCGGTGCAGAGCTTGCCGCCGCCGTCACTGCAAGCCCCAACCCCTCGCCAGCAATGGCCGAGCCTCAACCCGCGCGCCTCTCCAACGGTCTGATTTCTTCGCAAGTGAACTGCGTTTAGAACCGTTCTGGAGAACTGCCATGCTCAAATCTTCCCTGCTTCTGGCTGCGTTGTTGCTGCCGGTGTGTGTTGCTGCCAATGCCGATGACTACAAGGCCGGCGACCTGCTCGTCAGCGACCCGTGGTCCCAGGAGTTGCCGCCCAATGCGCCCACGGTTGCGGCGTATTTCGTGATTCATAACACCGGTGTTACCCCGGACCGCCTGCTCAGTGTCGAAACGCCAGTAGCGGATAAGGCCGAGCTGCATGAGCATGTGATGCAGGGCGACTTGATGAAGATGCAACAAGTGCCCAGCGTTGCCGTACCGGCCAAGGGTGACTTGACCTTCGCACCGATGGCCTATCACGTGATGTTACTGGGCCTTAAGGACCGCAGCCTGTTGGCCGATGGCAAGCAATTCCCACTGACCCTGACCTTCGAAAAAGCCGGCAAGGTACGCGTGGAAGTCTCGGTACAGAAAGCGCCGCCGATGGCTGGCCACGAGCATATGCACGCTCAATAGGCGAACCTCGATGGGCGCCCCACGCGCCAGGTTATCCCCGCAGCGCCGCAGGCCCATGAGCCTGATGCGCGGCAGTTGGATCAGCCTGTTCGCCATGCTGATGATCTTTATCGGTCCGCTGATTTCCCAAGCGATGCCGATGGATCATCACGCCGGTATGTCGATGAGCATGTCCATGGACATGCCCGGCTGCCATGGCGAACCCAAGCCAAGCAAAGCGCCGGACGAACACCACGTCCTCTGGGAAAAGTGCGGCTATTGCAGCCTGCTGTTCAGTTGCCCGGCCCTGCCCGGCAGTGTGTCCTATGTCACCCTCGGCACCCCGCCGTCGGCTACCGCCCTCACTCCCGCCCCGCGCCTGGGCCATGCCCGGCAGAGCATCTTCCCCGGCGCCCGCAGCCGCGCCCCGCCCATCGCCTCGTAAACACCTCATCGCGTTACTTCACCCCGGCCGACTTTAGACAGACAGCCGCAGGCTGCTGGCCGTGTTGTTTACGAATGATTGATGGAATTTTTCATGTCCAGGTTTTCTGCTGACACCCGTTTGGGATGCACCCCTGTTTTTGCTGTTCTGCTTGGCACACTGTTGGTGCCACATGCACAGGCTGAAGATCACGAACTAAGCCCCACCGTCATCACGGCGATCGCTCCCAGATCGCCGCTGACCGTTATCACCAACCCGAAAGACCCACGCCAACCGGTGCCGGCCAGTGATGGCGGCGACTACCTCAAGACCATCCCGGGCTTCGCCCTGGTGCGCAACGGCGGTACTAACGGCGACCCGGTGCTGCGCGGCATGTTCGGCTCGCGCCTGAATATCCTCACCAACGGCGGCGTGATGCTCGGCGCCTGCCCGGGCCGAATGGATGCGCCCACCTCGTATATCTCGCCGGAAACCTACGACAAGCTCACCGTGATCAAAGGCCCGCAAACCGTGCTTTGGGGCCCGGGCGCGTCGGCCGGCACCATCCTGTTCGAGCGCGAGCCGGAGCAGTTCGGCGAGTTGGGCACGCGGGTCAACGCCAGTGTGCTGGCCGGTTCCAACGGGCGCTTCGATAAAGTCATCGATGCCGCCGCCGGTGGCCCATTGGGTTACGTGCGAGTGATCGGTAACCAGGCGCACGCCGACGATTACAAAGACGGCAATAACCACAGCGTCGCCTCGCGCTACGACAAGTGGAACGGCGACGTCGCCGTCGGTTTCACCCCTGACGCCGACACCCTGCTGGAACTCACCGCCGGGCGTGGCGATGGCGAAGCACGCTACGCCGCGCGCGGCATGGACGGTTCGCAGTTCCTGCGGGAAAGCCTGGGGCTGCGCTTCGAGAAGTCCAACATCGGTGAGGTGCTGGATAAGGTCGAAGCCCAGGTTTACTACAACTACGCCGACCACGTGATGGACAACTACAGCCTGCGCACACCGTCGGGCACCGGGATGATGGCTGGCCCCATGGCCTCCAACGTCGACCGGCGCACCTTGGGTGCGCGGATCAAGGCAACCTGGCGCTGGGCCGATGTGCAACTGATCGGCGGCCTGGATGCGCAGACAGACGAACACCGCAAACGCATGGGCATGGGCATCGATACCTATAAGGATGTGCCGCGTAACAAGGACGCCAATTTCCATAACTACGGTGTGTTTGGCGAACTGACCTGGTACGCCGCGGACCGCGACCGCCTGATCACCGGCGCGCGCCTGGACCGCGCCTCGGCCAAGGACTTCCGGCAAACCACCGGCTCGGGAACGATGGCCCGGCCCAACCCGACCGCCGACGACACACGCGCCGACACCTTGCCATCGGGCTTCGTGCGTTATGAACACGACCTGGCCGACACGCCCACCACCGTCTACGCCGGCCTGGGCCACTCGGAACGTTTCCCGGATTACTGGGAGCTGTTTTCCCCCAACACCGGCGCGGTGGGTTCGGTGAATGCCTTCGACGGCGTGAAGCCAGAGAAGACCACCCAGCTCGACTTTGGCGCCCAATACAAAACCGCCGACCTCGAAGCCTGGGCCTCGGGTTATGTCGGCCAGGTGCGCGATTTCATCCTGTTCGACTACAAGCCCGGAATGATGGGCACCACCTCCCAGGCTCGCAATGTCGACGCGCGGATCATGGGCGGCGAACTCGGTACGGCCTACAAGTTGACCCGTCACTGGAAGGCCGACGCCACGCTCGCCTATGCCTGGGGCAAAAACAGCAGTGACGGCAAGGCACTGCCACAGATGCCGCCGTTGGATGCACGTTTCGGCCTGACTTACAGCCAGGATGACTGGAGCGCCGGCGCCTTGTGGCGAGTGGTCGCGGCGCAAAACCGCATCGACCAGAACAAAGGCAACGTGGTCGGCAAGGACTTCGATAAAAGCGCCGGCTTTGGCGTGTTCTCGCTGAACGCCGCGTACCGCATCAATAAAAACTTCAAGGTCAGCACCGGCGTCGACAACCTTTTCGGCAAAGCTTACGCCGAGCACCTGAACCTGGCCGGCAATGCCGGGTTCGGCTACCCGGCCAACGACCCGCAAGCCATCAAGGAGCCGGGACGCACGCTCTGGACCAAAGTCGATATGAGTTTCTAACAGCAACGGGAGCAAGCCCCCTCCCACATTTGAATGTATTCACAAATCAAAATGTGGGAGGGGGCTTGCTCCCGATGGCGGCATAACTGACCCAAAAAAAATAATGCCTTGCGGAGCACCCTGATGACCACTCAAAAGATTTCCTTCTACAACCTCGCCTGGCGCTGGCACTTCTACGCCGGGCTCTTCGTCGCCCCTTTCATGGTGCTGCTGGCCCTGACCGGCATCATCTACCTGTTCAAACCCCAGCTCGACCCATTGATGTATGGCGACCTGCTCAAGGTGCAAAGCGCCGAGCACGCCTTGAGTGCCGACGAACAATTGCAACGGGCACAGGCAGCCTTCCCCCAAGGCAAAATCAGCAAGTACCTGCCGCCTGCCGACGCCACCAGCAGCGCGCAATTTGTGATGCATGAGGGCGGGCGCGAAGTGACGGTGTTTGTTGACCCGTATCGC
Source organism: Pseudomonas antarctica (assembly GCF_001647715.1). NCBI lineage: Bacteria > Pseudomonadati > Pseudomonadota > Gammaproteobacteria > Pseudomonadales > Pseudomonadaceae > Pseudomonas > Pseudomonas antarctica. Next base: position 722,886 of record NZ_CP015600.1, on the reverse strand, counting down.
GGCACCGTACTCGGCGAACAAGATGCAAAAAACAACCTGCAAGCCATCGCCCGGGCACTGCACGGTGAGCTGATGATCGGCACCGTGGGTGATCGCCTGGTGGAGCTCGCCGCCGGTTGGGGCGTGATGCTGGTGGTGTCCGGCGTGTACCTGTGGTGGCCTCGCGGCACGTCGTCGGCCGGTGTGTTGTGGCCACGGTTCAGCCGTCGCGGCCGTGTGTTCTGGCGCGACATGCATGCGGTTGCAGGCTTCTGGGGCGCGGCGTTTTTGCTGGTGATGCTGCTCAGCGGCATGACTTGGACCGGCTTCTGGGGCAAGCAATACGCCGACCTGTGGAACACCTTCCCGGCGGCGATGTGGAACAACGTGCCGCAGTCCGACCAGCAGGCACGCATCCTCAATACCGCCAGCCAACAAACCGTGCCCTGGGCCATGGAAAATACGCCGATGCCGATGTCCGGCGACCACGCCGAACACATGAAGCACGGCGCCATGAGTAACGCGCCGGCCGCCCCTACTTTGCGCCTGCAACAAGTGGTCGACCTGGCCACCGCACGCAAGGTCGAGCCCGGCTACAGCATCACGTTCCCGACCACTGCCGACGGCGTATTCACGGTCGCGGTATTTGCCAACGACCCGCGCAACGACGCCACCCTGCACGTGGACCAGTACACCGGCAAGGTGCTGGCCGATGTGCGTTGGGAACATTACAACACGGTTGCCCGCGCCACCGAGACGGGCGTGATGCTGCACGAAGGCAAGATGTTCGGCTGGGTGAACCAGCTGATCGTGCTGCTGATTTGCCTGATGATTTTGCTCAGTGCGGTCAGTGGCGTAGTGATCTGGTGGAAGCGCCGGCCACAGGGCGCGCTGGGTGTTCCGCCGTTGCGCCATGACTTGCCGAAGTGGAAAACCGCGATGGTAATCATGCTCGCGCTGGCGATCATCTTCCCGTTGGTGGGCGCCTCGTTGATCGTGGTATGGGCTTTGGATCGCCTGGTATTGGCGCGCTTTTTCAAACCACATGAATCCGCCTCAGGTTCGGCATGAAGCAGGCGAGATGCCTAGGACAGAGCCCTTCTGTAGCCTTGCGCGACTTTTGTCCCGCAGCCGATAAGTGTTAACTTATAACACTTTCTGCGTTATCGTTGCTCGCCGCGCCCTGCGGCGAGCACCTCTTCAAGAAGCGATTGATCGACCGATGAACAAGTACTTTGCGTGCGGCCTGTGCCTGCTTGCCTTGCATAACAGCGCCCAGGCCCTGACCCTGCCCGCCAGCCCCGTGACTGCGCTGGCCGTGGATGATGAACGCGTCGACTTGAATACCCCGACCACCGCCGGCTCGCGCCTGAACCTCACGGCCTTGCAAACGCCGGGCAGTGTCGAGAGCCAGACCGGCGAAAAAATCCGCGAACGCGGCGACGCCAGCGTGCAGGACGCCATCTCCCGCGCCACCGGCATCAGCCGCACCGGCACGCCGGGCGACGGCGGTACCTCGTTGCAGGCGCGCGGTTTTACCGGGCAAAGTTCGGTACTGCAGCTGTACGACGGCCAGCGCATGTTCGAGGGTGCGGGCACTTCCACCTTCCCGGTGGACACCTGGTCGGTTGAGCGCGTGGACGTTCTGCGCGGCCCGGCTTCGGTAATGTATGGCCAGGGCGCCACGGGCGCGGTGATCAACACCGTTTCGAAGAAGCCGTTTGAAGGCGAAATCGAAAACCACATCCGCCTCGGCTACGGTTCCTATGACCGCCAACAGGAAGCCCTGGACAGCGGTGGCTCGCTGACCGACACGCTGAGCTATCGCCTCAACATCAACCGCCTGCGCAGCCACGGTTTCATCGACCGTGGCGACTCGGCCAGCGACTTCGTCAGCGGCGCCCTGCGCTGGCAGCCGGCCGACAACCTCAGCTTCACCCTGGCCCACGACTATGGCGACCAGAGCCCACAGAACGACTACGGCACCCCGCTGATCAACGGCCAGTTACACAAAAGCCTGCGCGACAAGAACTACAACGTCAGCAACAACACACTGCACTACAACGACCAATGGACGCGCCTGACCAGCGAGTGGCAGATCAACGACAACGTCACCGCCACCAACGAACTGTCGTACCTGAAAAACCAGCGCCGCTGGCAGAACGCCGAAAGCTATAACTTTGTGGCGGGCGGCTTGGTGCGCCAGAACTACCTGGGCATCAAGCACAACCAGGAACAGGTCGGCGACCGCCAGACCTTTACCTTCGCGCACAGCCTGTTCGGCCTCGACAGCCGGACAGTGACAGGTGTCGAGTACAACCGTATTCGCTTCCGCCTGGCCAGCAACGCACCATTCACCGATGCAACGGACCAAGGCCAACCGGTGGATATCAACCACCCGGTGCCGCAGCCGTTTGAAAGCGCCAGCGCGTTTGTCCCGCAGTCCGTCAGCACGACTAAACAGCTCGCCGCCTTCGCTGAAAACCGCCTGCAACTGACCGATAAACTGTCGCTGATCACCGGCGTGCGCCGTGATTACCTGCACATCGACAGCGATGATCTGACAGTAGAGAACAACGACGCCAACAAGACCCTGACCGGCAATAACTGGAAAGCCGGCCTGGTCTACGCAATCACCCCGGACACTTCGGTTTACGGCCAGTACGCCACCAGCACCGATGGCGTCGGCAGCCTGATCAGCCTGAGCCCGAGCCAACAGCAGTTCGGCTTGTCTACCGCCAAGCAGGCCGAAATCGGCTTCAAGCAAGCGTTCTGGGATTCGCGTGGCGAGTGGACCCTGGCGGCCTATCACATCGTAAAAAAGAAACTGTTGGTGAGCATTCCCGGCACCGACCTCAAGGAACAAGTCGGCCAACAATCTTCCAACGGCCTGGAAGCCAGCCTGGACCTGCAACTGCCCAACGCCTGGCAGCTGCAAGCCAATGCCGCCCTCGTGCGGGCGCAGTACGACGATTTCTCTGAAGTCGTCAACCAACAGCCGGTGTCCCGCGATGGCAACCGACCGGTAGACGTGCCAAACCGTACCGCCAACCTTTGGTTGAGCAAGGCCGTGAGCGACGACATCCGCGCCGGTGCCGGTGTGCGTTACGTCAGCGCACGATATGCCAACACCGCTAACACCCGCGAAGTACCGAGCTACACCGTGGTCGACGCCACGGTATCGTGGAAAGCCATGCGCAACACCACGTTGGGCCTGCAACTGAATAACCTGTTCGACCGCACCTACGCCGTCAGCCAATACAACGATGGCCAGCAGTGGATCCTGGGGGAACCGCGTTCGTTCTTCGTCACGGCGGATTACACCTTTTAACAGAACAACACGCGCTCCAGTGTGGGAGCTGGCTTGCCTGCGATAGCGGTGGGTCAGCCACTCAATCAGTGCCCGGCAGACAGCTATCGCAGGCAAGCCAGCTCCCACATTTGAATTGTGATGAACAAGAGAACACTGATGACTTCACTCACCCTCGCTGGCCTGACCTGGACCCCACCCGGTCACGACCACTGCAATCACCGGTTCCAACTGCATGACGCCAGTTTGCAAGTCGGTGCGGGCGAGTTCGTCGGGCTGATCGGCCCCAATGGCAGCGGCAAGACCAGCCTGTTGCGCTGTGCTTATCGCTTCAGCAAGCCGGAACACGGCGACGTGCTGCTCGAACACCAACAGGTGTGGAAGCAACGTGCAAAGTGGTGCGCGCAACGTATCGCTGTCGTGTTGCAGGAGTTCCCCGACGCCTTCGGTCTGCGTGTGGATGAAGTCGTCGCCATGGGTCGCACGCCTCACAAAGGCTTGTTCGACAGCAATACGCTGCACGACCTGGAATTGATCCGGCAAGCGCTGGCCTCGGTCGGCATGCAGAACTTTGAAGAGCATGCTTTTGCCACTCTCTCCGGCGGTGAAAAACAGCGGGTGATCCTGGCCCGTGCATTGGCGCAGCAACCTCAGTTGTTGATCCTCGACGAGCCGACCAACCACCTCGACCCGCGCTATCAACTGGAGCTGCTGAGGCTGGTCAAGCGGCTCAACATCGGCACACTGGCCAGCATCCATGACCTTAACCTGGCCGCCGCCTTCTGTGATCGCCTGTACGTGATCAACCATGGGCGCATCGTCGCCAGTGGTACGCCCCACGAAGTCCTCACCGCCGAGTTGCTGCGCGACGTGTTTGGCGTCGAAGCACTGATCGATACTCACCCCTTGTCCGGCTACCCTCGAATCACCTGGATAACCCAACCATGATCCTGCGCTCCCTGCTGTCTCTCGCTCTATTACTCGGCACTGCTCAAGCGTACGCCGACGCCACCCGCTACCCGGTGACGGTCAAAAGCTGCAACCGCGATGTGACCTTCCAGGAAGCGCCGAAACACGCGGTCAGCCACGACATCAACATGACCCAGATGATGCTCGCCCTGGGCCTCAAATCGCACATGGCCGGCTACAGTGGTGTGACCGGCTGGAAGTCAGTGACACCAGAAATGGCCGAGACCCTCGACGGCCTGCCAGAGCTGGCGAGCAAGTACCCATCGGTGGAAACCCTGCTCAACGCCAACGTGGATTTCTTCTTCGCCGGCTGGGACTACGGCATGCGCGTGGGTGGCGACCTCACGCCGCAAACCCTGCAACCGTTGGGCATCAACGTCTACGAGCTGACCGAATCGTGCGCCTTCGTGATGAAGCGCCCGGCCGCGACCCTGGAAGACACCTATAACGACCTGCGCAACCTGGGCAGGATTTTCGACGTGCAAGATCGCGCCAATGCCCTGATCGCACAGATGCAAGCGCAAATCGCTGAGGTGCAAAAGCACCTGCCCGAAGGCAAACCACGGGTGTTTCTCTATGACAGCGGCGAAGACCGCGCCATGACCTCCGGCCGCCTGGGCATGCCCCATGCGCTGATCGCCGCTGCGGGTGGGCGCAATATCCTCGAAGACATTGACGCCAGCTGGACCCGCGTCAACTGGGAGACCGTAGTAGAGCGCAACCCGCAGGTGATCGTGATTGTCGACTACAGCGAAATCACCGCCGAGCAGAAGGAACAGTTCCTGCTCAACAACCCGGCGCTGCAATCGGTGGACGCTATCAAGAACCAACGTTTCATCGTGATTCCTTACGCGCAGGCCACGCCGGGTATCGACAACGTGCTAGCCGTTGAAACACTGGCCAAGGGGTTTCACGGCGAATGATCAACCGTCGCTACGTCCTGTTGCTAAGTGCCCTTGGCGCTTTGTTGCTGCTCTCTTGCGTGATCTCGCTGGGGTTCGGCTCAGCGTCGGTGCCGGTGGACGTGGTGTGGCGGATTCTGCTGAACAAGGCGTTCGGTGTCGGTGAGGTGAACTGGAGCGCAGGCCAGGAACATATCGTCTGGCTGATTCGCGTACCGCGCATGTTGCTGGGTGCGCTGGTGGGCGCCGGGCTTGCGCTGATCGGCGCAGTATTGCAGGCGGTGACGCGTAACCCGCTGGCCGACCCCCACCTGCTCGGCGTGACTTCCGGCGCCACCCTCGGCGCAGTGATCGTGGTGCTGCATGTGGGCGAAGTCATTGGCCTGTTGACCCTGCCCATCGCCGCATTTATCGGCGCCTTGCTGAGCATGCTGGTGGTGTTGGCGGTAGCCAGCCGCAATGGGCGCCTGGAGAGCGATCGCCTGTTGCTGTGCGGCGTAGCGGTATCGTTCGTGATGATGGCGGTAGCCAACTTGCTGCTGTTCATGGGCGACCACCGCGCAGCCTCGGCGGTGATGTTCTGGATGCTCGGCGGCCTGGGTCTGGCGCGTTGGGAACTGCTGGCGATTCCGGCCGCCACCGTGCTGTTCGGGCTGCTGCTCTTGCTCGGCATGGCGCGCCCTTTGAATGCGCTGATGGCCGGCGAGCAGACTGCCGTGACCCTGGGCCTGAATGCGCGCAACGTGCGGCTCAAAGTGTTCCTGGTCGCCTCGTTGATGACGGGCGTGCTGGTGTCCATCAGCGGTTCCATCGGCTTTGTCGGCCTGATGGTGCCGCACATCGCCCGGCGTCTGGTCGGGGCCGAGCACCGGCGATTGCTGCCGGTGTGCGTGCTGCTGGGCAGTGTGTTCCTGGTGTGGGTAGACGTCGCGGCACGCACCCTGATCGCCCCCGAAGACCTGCCCATTGGCGTGGCGACGGCGGCGATTGGCGGGCTGTTTTTTATCGGCTTGATGCGCAAGCGCTGAGGTCAGAGTTCATCACGGTCATACCAGAACTTGCTGACATCAGGCTCCTCCTGCATATCGCGGACTTTCCACTCGTCACCCAGCACTCCTGGCCGTGACCAGAAGGCATCGATGACCAGCACTGACAACGTGCCCAGAACCTGCAATTGACTAACCAGTACACTGGGGGTTGGCGCCGCCCCTGGGCCCAACAGCCTGGCTTCAGCCGGATCCAACCCCGGCTTGTACTTGAGCAGAGCACCACCCCGGCAAGACAAGTAACAGCTCTCGGCATCGGGAAGATTGCTCCTGACCACCGACACGTAGTCGCTCAAGTCATCCTTGGAGACGAAGTTTTTCAACAGGTTTTTGTCCAGCGGCCCCAGGCTGGAAGTCGTAGGAATAGCCTTATAAAACGCCTGCACAGCGGCGATTTTGTAGGTCTTCAGCACATTGCCGTCAGGCACGTCGAACCCGGCATGATCGATCCAGAACAACAGTTCCAGGGTACTTGCACCTCCCGCGCCCTGATCCTCCACCGGGTCAATCGCGACATACCCCTGCGTTTGCCCTGGCGTCAGTACCGCGCCCAAGTATTGCTTGCCCTTGTAAGGTGCCACCAAGCCTTGGGCATAGCGCGCCGCATCATCGGGATAAGAAAACAGCGGCCCGCAGAACGAATGAAAATAGGGGTCGTCTGCAAACGCGTGGGGTGCTTTTTTGGGCACCCATTGCGCCGTGACCCGCTCTTTCCTGCCCCACACCTCGCTGGTGACCCTGATGCGCAGGTCACCCGCAGCGGCCAGGCGGCGCACATAGTCTCGCACCGCTAGCGAACCTTCGAGCAATTGGGTTCGATCACTGTGTGCCTTGCTCGTCCATTCGTACAGTGGCGCCGTCTTGGGAAACACATACGTAAGTAACGCACCGTCGCTGCACAACAAATACAGCGGCAGCGTCGTGCCATTGCGTGCGCTGGTGATGAAGTTCAGGGCTTTGGCGATGTATTGAGGGGGAAAGAAACTCTGCGCCATTTCATCAGTGGCGGCAGCGATTGAGGCGTTGGAAGCACAGAGGTACACGCCATCCAGTACATACCCTTGGGGCAATTGGCCGTTGCTGAAGACTTGCTTGAAATCGGCAAAGTTCTCTCTGACCAGCGCCAGGGTCGTCATGTACAGCGGCTTGTTCACCGACTTAAGTACGTAACCGAAGGCCACCTCGGCTTGAGGCTTCCACAGGCGCTGGGCATAGCGCACGGCATCGAGCGCCCGGGTAAAGATCGGGCCGCAGGGCGAGTCGAAAGGTACCTGGCGAATTTCCCGGGCTTCGAGTTCACCGACTCCGGCCAAAAACTCCGTCTTTATCTGCCTGGGCATGCCCCATACAGGGTCGCCCTTCGCCACATACAAATCCCCCGCCTTCGCGACTTCAGTCACAAAGGCTTGCGGCGAAAGCGCGCCGCTGCGCAGTTGCTGTTCAATGAGGTTGTCGCCGTAATCACCCTTGATCAGGTTCAGGGGCGCCAGACGGTCTTTGAGCAACGCCTCCACAGCAGAGTCCGACAGTTGGTAACTGAGGATCGAGCCATTGGCACCGAACGCATATTCACGCTTGATGTGGGCTTCACGGTGCAACAGGTTCGACAATACCGCACTGGGTATCATGGTTTTGTAGATGGCTTTCTGAGTGGCGGACAGCAGCAACGGCACCTCTTGGTTCACCACGGACCGGTAGCGCGCAACAATGGTACTGCCCCCCGGATAAAGCCCCATATCGGCAGCCACTTCAGGGTAGATCCAGTGCAATGCAAGCCCCCGAGGCGGCAGCGCCAGCGGCTCAGTCGAGGCAAACAGCCCATTGACCAATCTGAGGATCACCCCACCATAAGCACGACGGTAGCCGTTGCCTACTAAGGCCGCGGCATGGCGGGCCGCGTCATCGGGGTTGGCAAACGCTGGGCTTAAACGCCGCGGCATTAAGGTTGCGTAGCTGGCCCAGTCATCGCCGACCCACCCGGCTTTATCCCAGAACAAGCTGGTACGGAGCACATGGAGATTTCCTCTCATCGCCCACTCTTTAACGAAGTCCCTGGGACTCTTCTGGCCGGAGTCCAGCTCGGCACGTGCTTGAGTCAGCAGCCTGTCGACCAGGCCGCCACTTTTTACGTCCATCAAGCCAGGCACATACTGCAACAGCGCGCCATCAAGGGTTGAGAAATAAATCGGCAGGCCATTCACGCCACTGCGGTTCGCTTCATAGAGGGCGATGTACAACACCTCAGGCATCACAAAATACAAGGTCAGCCAAGCACTCGACGTATTCAGCCCCGCGGGCGACCATTGCTGCGACCGAAACAACCCATGCAACACAAAGCCGTCGGGCAGTTGGTAGCCGCCTCCGGCTTCTCGCTCGAAAAGGCTGCCGAGATTAAAGAGCTTTTGCAGAGCGGTGGCCCCCACTACTTCGCTCGCAACATACTGCTCCCGATCCCGGTGCCGGAGGATGAATGCAAAGCAGTCCTTATTCTTGAAGTTGCGACCATGCACTCGCCCATGCAGGTTACGGGCAGCCTCATCGGCGCTGGCGAATACCGCGCCGTAGGTGGCGTAGTCGGGAGGACCGGACTTGGGGGCGTAGCTATAGTTGGGCGACCAGTCGTTATAGACCACCGAGCGCGGGCCCCATAACGGGTTGCCCTGGATGATCTTGAAGTCCCCCGCCTCGACCACGCGCCGAACCCAATCGGCCGGCCGAATCTGCCCGCTGTCGAGGCGCTTGCCAAGGCTGTTGTCACCGGCCTGTGGGCCAATATTGGCCAGCAGCAGTTTTTCCTCGGGCGAATTGTTTGGGGTGTACTCCAACAAGCAGTCCTGCGCGCCCGACAGGTACGCCACACGTCCGGCCGGGATGATCGAATACATTTCATCGTCGGAAAACACTTGCAGGTTGATCTGCGCCTCATCCCGCGTCCAGCCACGCCGTGCGACCCAGGCCGGGTCGACCATCGACAGCGCGGTGTGGGAGCCGTAACGCCCGTGCAGCACAAAAGGTTCCGGCGGGATCAACGGCCCTTGGTTATTGTTTGGAAAGAACAGCGTGAAGGCAAAAGGATTGGCCGCACTGACAATAGGCTCAGTGATGACAAAACGACCGTCTTCGCCCTTGAGGATATAACCGCCGTAGTAGCGGTCCCGAGTGTTGCCAATTTGCTCATGGGCATACACCGCCGCATCGCGTGCTGAGAGAAACGAACGGCTCAACGTTGCCTTGAAAAACGACATCAGCAGGTTGGAACGGTTTTCCACCCTGCCGACCGTACGCCACAAGCCACCGCCCTGAACCACCGACAGCTCGGTCGCTGCAATCACCCTGCGCACATAATCGCGCGGGCTCAATGTCCCGGCGACCATTGCCGCTTGTGCGCCGTTGTCGTCAAGTTCACCCGCGCTGTTTTGCCTGACCAGTTCGGTCGTGGCGGTGGCCTCGGGCACCTTGAGCGTCAACAAGGCGCCATCCGAGGCGTGCATGTACAGGGACAACCCACGGGCCGGATCCTGGATGCCCAGGGTCACCCGCGCCTGGCGGGTTGCGGCGACCACTTGCGCAGGCGTAAAGAAGGTACTCGCCAGCCATTTTTCCCGCGCCGCAACTTCGTCCTGCTCGTACCAGCTATTGAAATAAATCGCCTCCAGCCGGTATTGGGAAGGCAATCGAAGGTTGCCGTCGGCGCGTTTTGGAAACACGTCGTTGGGCGTAAACAGCGGATCACGCTTGGGCTGGGCCAACGTTGCCACATAGGCATCCTGACGGGTGTGCTTGAGGACAAACCCCATCGCGCCCTCTCCTGCTGCGCCAGCGAGCAACAGCGCACGCAGCACGGCGGTTTCCGGGCTTGGAAACACTGAGGTGAAAAAGGGTTGTTGCAGTATGGCGCTGCTGCTGGTCACGGGTGTGTTGATTCGCCAGCCGGTGTTCACCCGACCGCGTACGCCCCCCCAAACCGTATGTGCAATCAGTACAGATAGCTCCCCCGCCTCGGCCAGCTTCCAGACAAGGTTCTCGAAATCATTGCTGGCTTCAACTGTCCCAGCGCGAAGGTGTTGCTCCCAGGTTTTTTCCACCGCCGAGCCACTGCTGACGTACTTGAGCAGCACATTGTCCGGCCCGGAAAAATAGTGAGCCTTGGCGAACGCTCGGTGCTTGAAGCTGAAGAGCTGATCCGCCACGGAGTAGAAGTTGTTGAACAGCAGTACCTGGTCAGCCGTGAAACTGGGGAACATGCCCTGAATTTGTGCGGCATCCGCCGGATGGGAGTGATAAAACGCCTCGGCGCTGTAATCATCAGGGGCGATGAAGTTGCCTTCGCTGTCCTTGGCCAGCACCAACCCATGATCAAAACTATTGCGTTGGTCCGCCACCGGATGAGTGGCGTAGTAGCGGCTGCCGCGTTTGAGAATCACACCACCGTACTCGACATCGCGACGCTGTCCGATAAGCAGGTGCGCCCAGCGGGCTGCGTCGTCGGCGGTTATAAAGGCCGGGCTGAACTGGGGTTCGGGAATCTTCGAGTATGGGCGCCAGTCATCGCCGACCGGGCCGATCTTGTCCCACAAGGTGCTCGTCCTGAGCACCTCCAATCGACCTGCTGCCGCCAGACGCAGAACAAAATCACGAGGGCGAAGGCTGCCTGCGATCAAGGCCGTATCGATGCCGTTATCCACAACGGCCCCATCGGGCTCAACCCGATAAAGCGCCGCCTCGGCAACCGAGAAGGTGCAGGTGTATTTCAACAACGCGCCATCCGGGGTGGCATGGAAGATAGCCGGGGCTTCTTGCTTGAGTAACTCAGGCGCCAACCGTGCCTGGGAAAGATGCCAGGCCAGTTCTGGCGGCGAAAAAAAGCTGCGGTATAACCAAGGCTGCTTGGTTTGCGCAAGTGCCACATAGGCACCCTGACCCAAGTAGATGCCGATCAAATGAAAATGGGCAGGCAGGCGATGCTTGCCATCTTTATCGACAGGAAATACGTGTTGCGCGTAGATCTGTTGGCCGCTTATGCCTGACGGCTCGGTCACTGCGTACAGGTTCTTGTCGTCATGCTTGAGCACAAAGGCTTGCTGAATCGCCCGGGCCGTAGCCGTCAACCGCGCCTGGGCATAACTGAGCGCGTTGCCAAGGCTTGCCTGCACCGGACCGCAGGCCGGCAGGTCCTGGTTTGGAGAGGTAAAGGCTTGATAGGGCTTCCAGTTATCGGGCACCTCTCCGGTAGACCCACCCCACACAGCATTGGACACCACAATCGACAGTTGGCTGACACTGGCCACTTTCTTGAATAAATTCTCCACCACACCGTCATAGCCGTCAGGCCGGCCGAACGGCTCCTTTTGCTCCAGCCAAACACCAAAACGGCGCTCAGCCTCCGACCGGGTAGGGACATGTTTTAACAGCGAACCATCAGGACCGGATAAATAGGACGCGGTAAAAAAAGGCGGCTCCAGAATATTGGCCGCCAGGTCTGCTTCTGAGTAAAAGCTGTTCAACGCCTTGATCCGGCGATCTGAAAAGTCGGGGTGGTTTTCCTTGTACTCAGTGAAAAAATCCGGGTGCGAGTGAAAATCCGCTACACACCGATAACCGTCGGGGTGCAGGTACTGCTTATCGCTGTCCCGATTCAACACCGAGGTCACGTCAAAAAAATTGCCGCCCCCTTCGATAGGGTCTGTCGCATAAAAAAGCTCATCGGCCAAGCTCTGCAAAATCACCCCGCCATATTCCTGATCCCGCTTGTCGCCCACCTGCTCATGGGCGTAGCGAGCCGCATCGTCCATGCTGATAAACCCCGGCCCTACCGGTGGCAGCTGCACCGGTTTCACCGGGTCTGCCCCAAACCAACCACGCTTGACTCGCTTCATATCATCTGTTCCCGCTCAAGTCCCCAGGCGCCAGAGATTGGCGACCGCAGCGCCCATGTTCGGTAGCAATGGATGACGCGGGGGGCTAAATAGGCACCCCATGCGCCGAGCGCTCTTTTTAAGGGCCGGCCGTGCACTCGACAGCCTTTGCGGCGCCAATTTGGTGCGCAGCTCCACCTGTGTTGCCGGCCAACGCCCTTGGATGCGCACGTTGTGTGCAGCAGGCACAGCCTTTGCAAAGTCCTGTGTATCTGCCCCATAAAAACTATCGGTTTACGGAGATCGCACCATGCAGCGTCGTAGCTTGATCAAGGCTTTAACTTTGTCGGCATCCATTGTCGCCATGGGGTTGACCTGGACCGTACAGGCCGCCGAGACCATCAAGGTCGGCATCCTGCACTCGCTGTCCGGGACCATGGCCATCTCCGAAACCTCGCTTAAAGACATGGCGCTGATGACCATTGACGAGATCAACGCCAAAGGCGGTGTGAACGGTAAAATGCTCGAGCCGGTGGTGGTGGACCCTGCCTCGAATTGGCCGCTGTTCGCCGAGAAAGGCCGCCAGTTGCTGACCCAGGACAAGGTTGCCGTGGTGTTCGGCTGCTGGACGTCGGTGTCGCGTAAATCGGTGTTGCCGGTGTTCGAAGAACTCAACGGCTTGCTGTTCTACCCGGTGCAGTACGAAGGCGAAGAAATGTCGCCAAACGTGTTCTATACCGGTGCGGCGCCGAACCAGCAGGCGATCCCGGCGGTGGAATACTTGATGAGCGAAGAAGGCGGCGGCGCCAAGCGTTTCTTCCTGCTCGGCACCGACTACGTGTACCCGCGCACCACCAACAAAATCCTGCGTTCATTCCTGCACTCAAAAGGCGTCGCGGATAAAGACATCGAAGAGGTCTACACCCCGTTCGGCCACGCCGATTACCAGACCATTGTTGCCAACATCAAAAAATTCTCCGCCGGCGGCAAGACCGCCGTGATCTCAACCGTGAACGGCGACTCCAACGTGCCGTTCTACAAAGAGCTGGCCAACCAGGGCTTGAAGGCCACCGACGTGCCGGTGGTAGCGTTCTCGGTGGGTGAAGAAGAGCTGCGCGGCATCGACACCAAGCCGCTGGTGGGCAACCTTGCGGCCTGGAACTACTTCCAGTCGGTGGAGAACCCGGTAAACAAGAAATTCGTCGCCGACTGGAAGGCTTACGCCAAGGCGCACAACCTGCCAGGCGCGGATAAAGCCGTGACCAACGACCCGATGGAAGCCACCTATGTAGGCATCCACATGTGGGCGCAAGCGGTTGAGAAAGCCAAGTCCACCGACGTCGACAAGGTGCGCGAAGCCATGGCCGGCCAGACCTTCGCCGCGCCGTCGGGCTTCACCCTGACCATGGATAAAACCAACCACCACCTGCACAAGCCGGTGATGATCGGTGAGATCCAGGCTGACGGGCAGTTCTCGGTGGTGTGGCAGACCGAAAAACCGATCCGCGCTCAGCCGTGGAGCCCGTACATTCCAGGCAATGACAAGAAGCCGGATTACGCCGTGAAGAGCAACTGATCCGAGGGGTGTCGACACCTGAGTGTCGACACAAACCCTGTGGGAGCTGGCTTGCCTGCGATGCAGACGACTCGGTGTATCTGAAACACCGCTATCGCAGGCAAGCCAGGTCCCACATTTGTCCGCGTAAGGCCGACCAATATGCCCACTGCCCTTTACCGTTTCATCTTCGCTGCCTTGCTGTTGCTGCCTTTCGCAGCACAGGCAGGCGATGCCGAAGACTTCCTCGCTGCCAACCCGACGCAACAAGCCAAGCTGCTCCAGGATTGGGCCGCCCAGCCCGACCCCGCGCGCATCGAACTGGTGGACGCCCTGCAACAAGGCCAGCTCACGCTCAACGGTGAAACCAAAACCGTACGCCTGAACAACCGCCTGCGCGGGCTGATCGACAACGTCCAAGCCAGCCAGCAACTGCTCGCCGCCGACCCCAAGGTGCGCCTGGCAGCGGCAAAAACCCTGCAAAAAAGCGCGCAACCTGCGCAACTCAAATTCCTCGACCAGCAAGTTGCCGCCGAAACCAACGAGGACGTGCACACCGCCCTCAGCCTGGCCCTGGCCAACCTGCAACTGGTCGACACCGACCCCGTCGTGCGCCTCGCCGCCGTGCGTTTGCTGGGCGGCACCGGCGACCCGCTGGCCCGCACGCGTCTTGAGGCGTTGCTCGCGCCGGGTGTCGAAACCGACGCTGCCGTGCACACCGCCGCCGAGACCAGCCTGGCTCAGGTCAAACGCAAACTGATGTTCGGCGAAATCCTCGGCCAGGCCTTCAGCGGCATGTCCCTGGGCTCGATCCTGTTGCTTGCCGCCTTGGGCCTGGCGATTACGTTCGGCCTGCTTGGCGTGATTAACATGGCCCACGGAGAGATGCTGATGCTCGGCGCGTATTCGACTTACGTGGTGCAACTGATGATGCAGCGCTACGTGCCTGCGGCCATCGAGTTCTACCCGTTGATCGCGCTGCCAGTGGCGTTTTTTGTCACCGCCGCCATCGGCATGGCCCTGGAGCGTACGGTGATTCGCCACCTCTACGGCCGGCCATTGGAAACCCTGCTCGCCACCTGGGGCATCAGCCTGATGCTGATCCAATTGGTGCGTCTGGTGTTCGGTGCGCAGAACGTCGAAGTGTCCAATCCCGAATGGCTGTCCGGTGGCATTCAAGTGCTGCCCAACCTGGTGCTGCCATACAACCGCATTGTGATCATCGCCTTCGCGCTGTGCGTGGTGGTGCTGACCTGGCTGCTGCTGAACAAGACCCGCCTGGGTCTCAACGTGCGCGCCGTCACCCAGAACCGCAACATGGCCGCCTGCTGCGGCGTACCCACCGGGCGCGTGGACATGCTCGCGTTTGGCCTGGGCTCCGGTATCGCAGGTTTGGGCGGCGTTGCGTTGAGCCAGATCGGCAACGTCGGCCCGGACCTGGGCCAGAGCTACATCATCGACTCATTCCTGGTGGTGGTGCTCGGCGGTGTCGGCCAGTTGGCCGGCAGCGTCATGGCCGCCTTTGGCCTGGGCATCGCCAACAAGATTCTGGAGCCACAGATCGGCGCCGTACTCGGCAAGATCCTGATCCTCGCGCTGATCATTCTGTTTATCCAGAAACGCCCGCAAGGACTCTTCGCACTGAAAGGACGGGTGATCGACTGATGAACCAGCCATTGATGCTTACGGCCACGCAAAAGGCCGGCCCCAAAGTGACGATAGCGGTGGGCGCGGTGATCCTGATCCTGCTGCTGGCCCTGCCCGTATGCTCGCTGCTGTCGCCTGAACATCCGCTGCATGTGTCGGCCTACACCCTGACACTGATGGGCAAGATCCTCTGCTACGCCATCGTCGCCCTGGCCCTGGACCTGGTGTGGGGTTACGCAGGGATGTTGTCCCTCGGCCACGGCCTGTTCTTTGCCCTGGGCGGTTACGCGATGGGCATGTACCTGATGCGTCAGGCGTCCGGGGACGAGCTACCGGCGTTCATGACCTTCTTGTCGTGGACTGAGTTGCCTTGGTATTGGATGGGCACCGAACACTTCCTCTGGGCCATGTGCCTGGTGGTGCTGGCGCCGGGTTTACTGGCGCTGGTGTTCGGGTTCTTCGCCTTTCGCTCGCGAATCAAGGGCGTGTATTTCTCGATCATGACCCAGGCCCTGACCTTTGCCGGGATGCTGCTTTTTTTCCGCAACGAGACCGGGTTTGGCGGCAACAACGGCTTCACCAATTTTCGCAGCATCCTGGGCTTTGGCATTACCGAGCCAGGCACGCGAGCGGTGTTGTTTTTTGCCACGGTGGTGTTGCTGGTCGCCAGCTTGTACACCGGCTGGCGCCTGGCGCAGAGCAAGTTCGGCCGGGTACTGACGGCATTGCGCGACGCCGAAAATCGCCTGATGTTTTGCGGTTACGACCCGCGCGGTTTCAAGTTGTTTGTGTGGGTGTTGAGCGCCGTCTTGTGTGGCCTGGCCGGGGCGCTGTATGTGCCGCAGGTGGGGATCATCAACCCCAGCGAAATGTCGCCGACCAACTCCATCGAAGCCGCTGTGTGGGTGGCCTTGGGTGGGCGCGGCACACTGATCGGCCCGCTGCTGGGCGCCGGCGTGGTGAACGGCATGAAGAGCTGGTTCACCGTGGCGTTTCCGGAATACTGGCTGTTCTTTCTCGGGGCGCTGTTCATCATCGTCACCCTGTATTTGCCCAAGGGTGTCATCGGCCTGTTGAAGAAACGGGGTGAGCAATGAGAGTCACTGCGACGGCGGAATTTATGCTCGAACCCATTCTCGAACCGAACAAAGACGCGGGCAGCAGCCGCGATGCGATCGGCATCGGCCAGGCCGCAGGCAAGGGTCTCAACACCCGCCACGGCACCATCCTGACCCTGGAAGACATCAGTGTCAGCTTCGACGGTTTCAAGGCGCTCAATGACCTGAACCTGTACATCGGCGTCGGCGAACTGCGCTGCATCATCGGCCCCAACGGCGCGGGCAAAACCACGCTGATGGACGTGATCACCGGCAAGACCCGCCCCAGCCACGGCAAGGCCTGGTTTGGCGAAACCCTCGACCTGACCAGCATGAGCGAAGTGCAGATCGCCCAGGCCGGCATCGGCCGCAAGTTCCAGAAACCCACGGTATTCGAAGCCCTGAGCGTGTTCGAAAACCTGGAACTGGCGCAGAAAACCGACAAGTCCGTGTGGGCCAGCCTGCGCGCACGCTTGAGCGGCGAGCAGAAAGACCGTATCGATGAAGTGCTCGAGACTATCCGCCTGACCGCTTCGGTACAGCGCCCGGCCGGGCTGCTGTCCCACGGCCAGAAGCAGTTCCTGGAAATCGGCATGTTGTTGATGCAAGACCCGCAGCTGTTGCTGCTGGACGAACCGGTAGCGGGCATGACCGACGCCGAAACCGAATTCACCGCCGAACTGTTCAAGCGCCTCGCGGGCAAGCACTCGCTGATGGTGGTGGAGCACGACATGGGCTTCGTCGGCTCGATTGCCGACCACGTGACGGTGTTGCACCAGGGCAGCGTGCTGGCCGAAGGGTCGCTGGAACAGGTGCAGGAAAATGAGCGGGTGATCGAGGTTTATCTCGGTCGCTGATGCTGACGTGAACTGCTTTATGTGGGCGCTGGCTTGCCTGCGATACAGGCGATTCGGTCTACCCGTGGGACCACGGTGATGCCATCGCAGGCAAGCCAGCTCCCACATTGATCCGGTTCCCACAAGGGAATTGAGGAGAACTCCAGAATGCTGCAAGTCGACAAGCTGCATCAGTACTACGGCGGTAGCCACATCCTGCGCGGGCTGTCATTTGACGTAAAAATCGGCGAAGTCACCTGCCTGCTCGGCCGTAATGGCGTGGGCAAGACCACCCTGCTCAAATGCCTGATGGGTTTGCTGCCGGCCAAAGAGGGCGCGGTGAACTGGGAAGGCAAGGCCATTACCGGGTTCAAGCCGCACCAGCGCGTGCATGCTGGCATTGCCTACGTGCCTCAGGGCCGGGAGATTTTTGGGCGCCTGACCGTGGAAGAAAACCTGTTGATGGGCCTCTCACGTTTTCCCGGTTCCGAGGCCAAAGAGGTCCCGGCGTTTATCTACGAACTGTTCCCGGTATTGCTGCAGATGAAGCACCGGCGTGGCGGTGATTTGTCCGGCGGCCAGCAGCAACAGTTGGCAATCGGCCGCGCGCTGGCCAGCCGCCCGCGCCTGTTGATTCTCGACGAGCCCACCGAAGGCATCCAGCCGTCGGTGATCAAGGAAATTGGCATGGTGATCAAGAAGCTCGCGGCACGCGGCGACATGGCAATCCTGTTGGTGGAGCAGTTCTACGACTTCGCCGCCGAGCTGGCCGACCAGTACCTGGTGATGTCACGCGGTGAAATCGTCCAGCAAGGCCGAGGTGAAAATATGGAAAGTGAGGGTGTACGCGGGCTGGTTTCTATATAAGTAAGAATCTAATCTTTAGCGTCCGAAGATAAGCAAACAGCCATGAACCTGCCCGTTACTCCCGCCCTGTTCACCCCCAGCTGGCACGCCGAGCTGGAGCTCGGCTACGCGCGTTTCGGCGACACCACGCGCCCGGTGATGCGCCGCCACCTCGGCCCGCTGCGCGTGCAAAAGCACCTGTACGCCGAAGGCCCCGAGGTGTGCCAGCACATCATCGTGCATCCGCCCGGCGGGATTGCCGGCGGTGATCGCCTGGACATCAGCGCCCATGTCGGCGCCAATGCCTGGGCGCAATTGACCAGCCCCGGCGCGGCCAAGTGGTACCGCGCCAGCGGCCCGGCCTTTCAAAAGCTCGAACTGACGGTAGAAGCTGGCGCCACGCTGGAATGGCTGCCTCAGGAAACCATCGTGTTCAGCGCCGCCCAGGCCGAACTCACCACGCGTATTGATCTGCAAGGCGATGCCCGGCTGTTCTACTGGGACGTGGTCGCCCTCGGCCGCCCGGCCAGTGGCGAGCGTTTCGACCTCGGCCACTTCCAATCGCACCTGGACATTCGCCGCGACGGCCAGTTGCTCTGGCATGAGCGCCAGCGCATTGTAGGCGCCGACGGTTTGCTCGACTCACCCATCGGGCTGGACGGCCAGCCGGTGTTTGCCACGCTGTTGCTCACTGGCGATATCGACCCCGAATTACTGGAACACTGCCGCGCCATGCCGCATGCGGTGCGCGGCGACCTGACCCAATTGCCAGGCCTGCTGGTGGCCCGCTGTTTGGCCAGTGAAGCCTTGCTGGCACGGGGCTGGTTGATTGATTTATGGCGGTTGTTACGCCCTGCGGTGCTGGGGCGGGAAGCAGTCGCCCCGAGAATCTGGAGCACATGAAGATCAAAATGTGGAAATCAGTTTGTGTGGGAGCTGGCTTGCCTGCGATGGCATCACCTCGGTACATCAGATACACCGAGTTGCCTGCATCGCAGGCAAGCCAGCTCCCACACAAGCCCGCTCCCACTCTTGGGTCTCTGTTGTATTTAAGAATGCTATCTGTGAAGGACCTTGAACCATGGATTTGACCCCACGGGAAAAAGACAAACTGCTGATCTTCACCGCCGGCCTGGTGGCCGAACGCCGCCTGTCACGGGGTGTGAAGCTCAACTACCCGGAAACCATCGCCTACATATCCGCAGCGCTGATGGAAGGCGCGCGCGATGGCCGCACCGTCGCCGACCTGATGCACTACGGCACCACCCTGCTCAGCCGCGAGCAAGTGATGGAAGGCATCCCGGAAATGATCCCGGATATCCAGGTGGAGGCCACCTTCCCCGACGGCACCAAGCTGGTCACCGTCCACCAGCCCATCGCGTGAGGCCCGGCCATGATTCGTGATGCAACCGCGCAAGACCTGCCGGCCATTCGAGAGATCTACAACGACGCCGTATTGAACACCACGGCGATCTGGAACGAACAACCGGTCGACCTGGCTAACCGTCAGGCCTGGTTCAGTGCGCGCCAGGCGCAGGCCTATCCGATTCTGGTGGCGGTCGAAAACGATGAGGTTACCGGCTACGCCTCATTCGGCGACTGGCGGCCTTTCGAAGGCTTTCGCTACAGCGTCGAGCACTCGGTGTACGTGCGCAACGACCAGCGCGGCAAAGGCCTCGGCCCACGCCTGATGCAAGCCCTGATAGAACGTGCCTGCGCCTGTGGCAAACACGTGATGGTCGCTGCCATCGAAAGCGGCAACCAAGCGTCTATCCGCTTGCATGAACGCCTGGGATTCGTCACGACCGGGCAAATGCCACAAGTGGGCATCAAGTTCGGTCGCTGGCTGGACCTGACCTTTATGCAATTGACATTGAATCCGGGCGCCGAACCACCCAAGGAGTGAGATCGATGAACACCGCTCAACTGCGTCGAGTGAATGCTGAAAGTTTTGCCCATTACCGCCTGGGCTTGATCGAGCTGTTGCTGGACGCGGTGAAGCACGGTGCTTCGGTCGGTTTTATGGCCGACTTCGATGAAGCCCAGGCCCGTGCCTATTTGAGTGGCGTGCAGGCGAGTATCGAAGACGCCAGCCTGCTGTTGTGGGTAGTGGTGCGAGACGAGCAGGTGATCGCCAGCGTACAACTGGCGCTGTGCCAGAAAGCCAATGGCCTGAACCGTGCTGAAGTGCAAAAGCTGCTGGTACACAGCAGCGACCGGCGCCATGGCCTGGGCCAGCAATTGATGAGCGCCCTGGAACTCGCCGCGCGCCAGCACAAGCGCGGCCTGTTGTACCTGGACACCGAAGCCGGCTCCGGCGCCGAAGCGTTTTACCAGTCGCTGCGCTACACCAAAATCGGTGAATTGCCCGATTACTGCCAAAGCCCGGACGGGCGCTACAGCCCGACCGCCATCTACTTCAAGACCCTGGGGCAACCTGCATGATTCCTGGTGAATATCAGATCCAGCCTGGCGACATCGAACTCAATGTAGGCCGGCGCACCATCACCCTCAGCGTGGCCAACAGCGGCGACCGGCCGATCCAGGTGGGCTCGCATTATCATTTTTTCGAAACCAATGACGCGCTGACCTTTGATCGCGCCGCGAGCCGTGGCATGCGCCTGAATATTCCGGCGGGCACGGCGGTGCGGTTTGAGCCGGGGCAGGCGAGGACTGTCGAGCTCGTCGACCTGAGCGGGGAACGCCGAGTGTTTGGGTTTACAGGAAAGGTCATGGGCGACTTGTAGGTCGACTTCAAGCTCCAAGCCTCAAGCTGCAAGAAAGAGCAGTTTGCGGCGCACATATTGGCTTTTACTTGAGGCTTGCAGCTTGAAGCTTGCAACTCATATGCGAGGAATTAGGCTATGAAAATCAGTCGTCAGGCATATGCCGACATGTACGGCCCCACCGTCGGTGACAAGGTCCGCCTGGCCGACACCGAGCTGTTCGTCGAAGTGGAGCAGGACTTCACCGTCTACGGCGAAGAAGTGAAATTCGGCGGCGGCAAGGTGATTCGCGACGGTCAGGGCCAAAGCCAGTTGCTCGCCCATGAAGTGGTGGACACGCTGATCACCAACGCGCTGATCATCGACCACTGGGGCATTGTCAAAGCCGACGTCGGCCTGAAGAACGGCCGCATTCACGCGATCGGCAAGGCCGGCAACCCGGATATACAGCCGGGCGTGACCATGGCCATCGGCGCCAGCACCGAAGTGATTGCCGGTGAAGGCATGATCCTCACCGCCGGCGGCATCGACTCCCACGTGCATTTCATCTGCCCGCAGCAGATCGAGGAGGCGCTGACCAGCGGCGTCACAACCATGATCGGCGGCGGCACCGGCCCGGCTACCGGCACCAATGCCACTACCTGCACCTCGGGCCCGTGGCACTTGGCGCGCATGCTCCAGGCCAGCGATTCGTTCCCGATGAACATCGGCTTCACCGGCAAGGGCAACGCCAGTTTGCCGGAGCCGTTGGTCGAGCAGGTCAAGGCCGGCGCCATCGGCTTGAAGCTGCATGAAGACTGGGGCACCACACCGGCCAGCATCGACAACTGCCTGAGCGTTGCCGATGAGTACGACGTGCAGGTGGCGATTCACAGCGACACGCTCAACGAATCCGGATTCGTCGAAACCACCCTCGCCGCGCTCAAGGGCCGCACCATTCACACCTACCACACCGAAGGTGCCGGTGGCGGCCACGCGCCGGACATCATCAAGGCTTGCGGCTTCCCTAACGTGCTGCCCAGCTCCACCAACCCGACCCGGCCGTTCACCCGCAATACCATCGACGAGCACCTGGACATGTTGATGGTCTGCCATCACCTGGACCCGAGCATTGCCGAAGACGTGGCCTTCGCCGAAAGCCGCATCCGCCGCGAAACCATCGCCGCCGAAGACATCCTGCACGACCTGGGCGCGTTTTCGATGATCAGCTCCGACAGCCAGGCCATGGGCCGCGTCGGCGAAGTGATCACGCGCACCTGGCAGACTGCCGACAAGATGAAAAAACAGCGCGGCGCCCTGCCCGGCGACGGCCCAGGCAATGATAATTTCCGCGCCAAACGCTACATCGCCAAGTACACCATCAACCCGGCGATCACCCACGGCATCAGCCATATCGTCGGCTCGATTGAAGTGGGCAAGTGGGCCGACCTGGTGCTGTGGCGCCCGGCGTTCTTCGGCATCAAGCCGACCCTGATTCTCAAGGGCGGCGCAATTGCCTCAAGCCTCATGGGCGACGCCAACGCGTCGATTCCCACGCCGCAGCCGGTGCATTACCGCCCCATGTTTGCCAGCTTCGGCAGCGCGTTGCATGCCACCAGCCTGACCTTTATCAGCCAGGCGGCGCAGGCAGCCGGCTTGCCCGAAGCCCTGGGTTTGAAAAAGCAGATTGAGGTGGTCAAGGGCTGTCGCAACGTGCAGAAAACCGACCTGATCCACAACGATTACCTGCCGGATATCGAAGTGGACCCACAGACCTATCAGGTCAAGGCCGATGGGGTGTTGCTGTGGTGTGAGCCCGCAGAGGTGTTGCCAATGGCCCAGCGCTACTTTTTGTTCTAGCGAAAACAATTCAGCCCCGAAGGCGAACCTGACGGTTCGTCTGCGGGGCTGAGTCGCGGTGACTGATCAAATTGCCGCAGGCCTCGGGTTCAAGCGGCCAGCAGTCACGACAGCCTTACGAGAACATATTTTTTATTATCGAGTCGCTGTACCCATAATCCATTCGCAGCTCGGCGCCCGCCGGAATATCTTCGGTCGCAAATACCGCACTCAACACAAAGTTCTTTGTTTTTGTTGTTGCCGCAGGCCCCATTCCCAGCCACATATCCGCCTCAACGGGGAAGGCCACGGACTCTACGTTGTATCCCCCTGCAGCCTGACGGATTGGTTTGTCATTCGCGTCATACTCAAAGTGGGTGTTTATTCTGGAGATGATGTTGTCCCCCGACAAGTGAACCGGCTCCGTGACGAGTCGACCGCCCTCCAAGGTCGATTGAGTGCCGACGAGCATGGTGTAGGTTTGACCTCCAGAGCCGAAAAATCCATAGGGTAGGACGGTGCCGCCGTAAACGCCGACGATCTCCCCTTTGGCGATACGCTTGTTGGCGACCACCATCGACTGCCCTATCAGCGACTTTTCCTGAGGCACCTTCATATCCTGCGCAGTGAACGTACGCCGCTGCAGTTTCTCTTCATAACGAGCGCCCACCTCCTCATACCCTTCAAACTTGATGTAAGGTTTGACTTGATCGGAGGTGTATTGAGTACCGGACTCCACCAGTTCAACGCGTCTTTGCAGCTTTCGAATACGTATCGGTCTGCCCTGATAATCCCTGAGTGGGTACTTACCGTTATTCGCTCGGTTATAACTCCCGACTGGATTGGGGGCGGCCGTGAAATGAACTTCACGCCTCATGGTACTGAGCTCGTCCGCCGTGTAGGGAACCACAGGCATAGACTCTGGAGCCTCTTCAAACTCATCCTCAGAATCACCCGGCGTAGACTCTGATGCGTCTTCAAACTTGTCCTCGGAACCACCCGGCCTCATCCCTCCTGGCGTACGTGGACGTTTCCACACCCCGGCGATATCGGGTTTGGCGATGATCCCGCTACTGACCAGGGCAAACGGGTTATCCGGCGCCTGTACCCACAATAGGTAGTGCTCGCCCTCCACATCGGGCAGGCTCGCGACAAAATACCGTTTCCCATTGAAGTCGATGGCGCGTGCCTGTGAAAGCTGTAACTCACGCGTTGTGCTTTTGCTGGGTTCAACCAGCACTTCAAGGGTTTCCTGTGGCAACAGAATATCCGCAATTTCCTGTCGGCTCAGTGTCTCGATCAATGCGCTTTCCTTAATCGCCAGCTGTGCCTGCAAGTCATCGGCTTTGGCCTTATAGACCGTCTCGGACAACGCCTCGGCAACGCGGCTCTCATGCAGCGCGGCCAACTGCTGCTGATAGGGCTCGCTCTGCGCATCGAATTGCGCGCGGTACTTTTGAGTCACATAGTCCTGCCAGAAATCGCGGGACAACAGGGCCTGAAACGCTGCTGGGGAGTTATTCAGCGCCACGACTTTTGCGTAGGCCGCATCAAGCATTTGTGAAGTGACATTCCCCATTTGGGCGAACCGGACTTGCTGAGGCTGCCCAGGTAAGTCGAGTCGGTCCTTAAGGCCGTAGCGATAGGCGAGTCTTACCTCGACCTCTTCCAGACGCGCCAACTGCTGGGCTTTCTGGTCAACCGTTAAGTTATCGTTGCTGTTAATGGTCCTCCGGCGTTGATCAATATCCCTCAAGGCGATGACCTCAAGTTCGTCCAGGCAATACAAGCCTCTGGCGAACTTCAGCAACGCAGCCCCTGGTTTCAGGTCCATGGCCTGCGTGCGGGCCCGGTAGACCATCGCCATGATTTCCACATTGCTGAAAGACAACCCCGCACGGTCGCAACACGTCGGTCTGCCCGCCCACTCAAACATTTGTTCGCGCAACTGTTCGGACTCGGGCGTGTGTTCGCTGATGCTGTCGATCACCTCCCACACCCGCCGCTGAAGGTCTTCGTGGCCGGCGCCGGCATCATCCAGCCCCTCCAGCATTGCGAAAAAACCATCCCCGTTCGGCTGCTCACGCAGCGTATGCCATTGGCGCCCCTTCACGGCAACCTGCTCTTCGGACAGCCCCGTAGCCCATCGCTGAAAACGCGTTTGGGCCCTGGCGCCGATCACCGCACGACCGCGGATATTCAGGGCAGAGGCGACGAAAATATTGGGGTTGGCAGCGGACGACAGCCCCGCTTGCTCAAGCCGTACACCGTAATCGCGAATCTGGTCCTGAGTGGTCGCAGTTAAAGGGTTGAAGGATATATCCGTCACGCCATTGACCCGCGCGGAGTTGGCCAATTGCGCATCCGAGGGTGCGATGACGAACTCTGGAAGGCTGGTGAAATCGTTGTAGCTCAACAGTATCTGGTCCAACGCCGGCTGGTTGATCAAGCCGGTGGGAAACGTAGTAATGCCGCAGTTCGCCATGCCCAGGGACCGCATATCCGTTATCTGACTGAAGTCCGGCGTGATGCCCAGCTGATTGTGATTCAACCTCAAGCCTCTGAGAGAGGTTCGCCCGGACAGGATCGCGGCCGTTTGCTGCGTCAGGCGGATCTGGTTGTTGTTCAAAAACAAACGGGTCAGGTTGTGCATTTCACCCAGGGCCGGTGGCAGCACCCTGAGTTGGTTATTTGACAGGTCCAGCCAGCGCAGATGCCGGTAGCGTGTCAGGAATCCTTCCGGCGAAGCACTGAGGCCCATGTTGCTCAATTTCAGTGAGCCGACATGGCTGAAATCAATGTCCAGGTCCGGCAGGCTTGGCAGCGTCAGGCCACTCAAGTCCAGCTCCAAACCTATCTGCGTTCCGTCATTGGCAAGCATTTGCGGGGTTTCCCGACGCCAGCACGCAAGAATACGTTTCTGAGCCTGATGACGATCCTCAAGGCCCGCCGCGTTGGCTTGTCGTTGGCCCGCGCGAACGTAGCGTTGCTGTTCGCCGCCGCCCGAAAACGCCCAGGCGTTCAACTGCTGTTGCAGGGTGTTGAACTCTTGTTCGAGTCTGGCCAGTTCAGCGTCGGCACCGCCGCCCAAACGCCAGACCCACTCCCTGGCGTCTTGCATGCGTTTGTTCGGGTACAGGCGTCGTAGCTTTTCGAGCCTGGGGTTGCCACTGTCAAACGCGCCATCACGGGCGCTTTTCACCAGGTCCGGTCGGACCTGATTCAAGCGTTGCCAGTAACCATCAAATTTTTGCCAGTAATCAGGCTGAAATCGGTTGCCCTCAAGCAGGGTGACGCCATTGAGCCGGGCGCTCGCGGCGAGCTGTTCAGTTGCCGGATTGAGGTGTTCCTCGGGCACTTCTCGTAAAAGATTATGGCTCAGGTCAACAAAATCCATCCCCGCACGGGCCTGCAATCCCGTTGGCCACCGATCCAGCTGCGTATTCCTCAGGTTCAGGCTTCTCAACCGGGGCATAGCGCTGAAGTCAGGCGCAATCCTCAACGGGTTATTGGTGAGGTAGAGCGCTTCAAGGTTGCCGAGGCCACTCAGCACTCTGGCGCTGTGTGGGGTCAACCGAATGTTGTTGGACGTTAGGTTCAACGAGGTCAGGTTGTTCATTTCACCAATGGCGCCAGGTAACTCGGTCAGCCTGCAACGGCTGACGACCAACTCTTTGAGGCGAACGAACTTCCCAAGGAAAACATCCGCGTTACCCGACCACTTGACTCCGACGAGCTCAAGTTTCTCGATATGGCTGAAGTCGGCGCTCAGTGCCGGTAACTCCATCACACCATCCATCAGCAACCGCAGAGGGCCTTTACCCGTACGCTGCCAGTGGCTCAAGATCTGCCTGGCGATGCCAGACGCTCGGGCGTCCACCGGTCCCGCAGCGGACTGCGGGGAATTCGCCTGAACCCAAACCTGCAATTCCCTCTCCAGCGTTTTGAACTCAGCTTCCCGAAGCGTCAGCCCACCCCGCACATTCGTACCCAATGATTGGATAAAGGCAGTGACCTCACCCTCCTCCATTGAAGGGTACAGCTTGAGGACGCGGGCTTTTACCGAAGCCTCTGAAGGACCAAAAACACTGGCCACCATCCGTCGAAACCCACGGCCACCGCCCAGCAAGCGCAGTGCAGGATCAATGGTCGGCTTGCGCAGCGGGTGCTCCAGCAACACCGTGCGCAGTCGCGCACGTGGCAGAGGCGCTTGCGCAATCGCGGCTTTCATTTGCAGCGCGTCGGTGAACCCCAGGGCCTGGCGCTCAGTGGCGGACAACAGGTCCCAGGTTGCGGCAAAAAAATCCCTGGGCATGGTCGCCTGGAACAACCCGTTATCCATCTGTACCAGAACCCTGGCCGTTGCGTCTGGAGAACCAATGGCATCCAGTATCGCGCCCTGCGCCGAATACTGACGCAGCTCCACCCGAGTACCCCGGCGCCATCCGGGCAAGGTTTCCAGGGTGCGCAAAGCCAGGCGCTGGCTGTCGAGGTTCGCCAGGGTGTCCAACTGCAGCCCCTCGTAAGCGCGGGCTACCCGTGTTTCCTGTTCACACCATTTCGCGTGTTCGGTCTGTGCTTCGGGCAGCAGCCCGGTGCTGCGCCAGGTTTGCAGTTGCTCGGAACTCAGGCTCTTGAGCAGGTGCGCCGCCATCGAGGTCGGTAACTCGGGATAGTCCGCCAGCAGCCGCTGCACATCGGGATCAACCGATGCGGTCAACGCTCGGTAGCGCTCCTCCACCAGCGGGCCTTTGTAAGTGTCCACCGTGTCGCCCAGGTACTGGCGTAGCTTGCCCGCCCGCACATCCAGTGAGTCTTCGGCACTTCCGGGGATGTCGGTGAGCGCCGGGTCAACGCCTTGCAACGTGTTCAACACCTCTTTGAGCAACTCGCCACGCGCCAGTTGGCCTTCGTTGAGGACCACCACCCGCGTGGCGGACGACGAAGGCTCCGTTTCCCAGATTACCCGGGCGCCGCTGCCCAGCACTCGAAGGCCGAGGTTTTGCGGCAACATCCCGCGGCGACGCATCATGTTCAGTTGCAGCGCCGGATCAGCCTTGGCGTAGACCGCCGGGTCGCTGCTATGCATTTGCTCGACAAAGGTCGTCAGCGCCTGATGGGCCTTGAAGTGCTGGATCGAATCCTCCAGCAGCAAAGGCACCGGCTCATGCTCGACAAAGGTCTGGCGCAAGGTGTCCTCCTCGACACCGCTGGCGGCGCGGGCCTGCTCCAGCTTTTCGCTGTCGAGCCCCCGCTGTTCCAGCCCCCAGACGCCTCATCAACGTCGGCTTGTCCCAGGTCAGTGGTTCCTCGACTTCATGGCTCCAGGCGCCGGCATGGTTATGCGCCAATTGCGGTTCATACGCGCCGGGACGGCTGGGGTGCTGGATGCGGTACTGGCCGGTGTCGGGCTCCTGCCTGACCTGATAGTGGTCACCTTCATGGGGCAACACTTTTTGCCCGTTGTGCAAGTAGAGACCCAAGGCGTCTGGCTCGGCGTCTAGAGGCAATTTAACCGGCACCTTATAGGGCGTCATATCCGGGTTCCATAACACCTGCTTGCCGGTGGGCAGCGTGACCGGTTTGAGGTTGTCGACCATGCTCGCCAGCTTGATGGCGGGCAACACCTTGGCCCCGGTGCCCAACATCGCCGCATTGAGGGCCACGCTGGAAAAGTGCGCCCACATCGTCTTCAGGTCACTTTGCTCGTAGGCTTCAATGCCTTCATACACTTCAGTGCACATCTGCGCCGCACCCACCGCCAGCATGATCGGCCCCAGCCCCGGCACCACGAAAGCACCGAGATTGAACACGCTGATCACCGCGTCCAGGTAGCTCGACAGCCGCTCCATGCGCGCCTTACGGTCTTCGTCACCGGTGGGCACGGCCACGGCGCGGGCATCCGACAAAATCTTGCGCACCTGTGCCTTGCGCAGTTGCGCCCATAAGTTGGCTCCGATTGCCAACTCATCCAGAGGCAGCCTCGGCGGCCTGGATACCAGCGGGTAATCGCCGGCCGCGCCATTGCCGTTGGCGGGTTTGTACAACCCATTAAATTGCTGAAAAAAGAGGCCCTGCTCGCGCTGGGGCACAAATCGGCTGAAAAAGCGCCGGTACGAGGCGCTGTGCAAGCGGGTCCTGAGGTCGGCCATGAACTCGGCGCTGGAGGCATACTCCCTGAGCGGCTGCTGGGGGTCATTGGGGATGAACACCACCAGGCGCTCGACACTGTCACTGTCTTTACGGGCAGGACCGATTAGCAACGGCCCCACCAACACACTGCCAAACACCTTCAGCGCGGCGAACGTCACCGGCTTGCCGTCGAGGGTGGCACTGCCCGGGTCAGTGATGACCTGTTTGACCATCCGGTAGGCATCGGCCCCAATGCCCCACTCGGTCTGGTGAGCCGCCACCTCGGCGCTCAGCGCCAGCAATTGGCGCTGGTGCTCTTGCAGCTGCGTTTCCAGTGCGGCGCGTTGGGTCGCCTCGTCCGGTTGGACGATGGACTTGATGTGCTGCTGATACAAATTGCCCACGTCCAGGCTGCGGCACACTTGGGCAAATTCATGGGGCGCGATGGGCAGGGCCTGGGAATTGACCGCGCTGAAGGTCGGGATAACGTCGCCGTCATACGAACTCCAGGCGGTTATGATCTGGCAATCGTTGCAGGTACTGGCTCGTTCTTCATCGCGCTCGAAATTGGCCAGGGCGGCCTCAAGTAGGGAAACACCGCGGTATACATAGTTCAGCTCCGAGTCGCGTTGTTGGTCGAAGACAAACGCACCGAACAGGTCGTCGCGACTTTTGAACCCATACTTGCGCGCGAAATAGACGTTCTTGACGTCCACATCCAGGTTGAAGCGTTGCTTGAGTGCGTCTTTAAGCGGCTGCTCGGCAAAGGCGAGCACATCCTTGATATCACCGAGGGTGTTCTCTACCTGGTTCAAGGTTTCGCGATAACGGGTATGGCTGTCGGCCAGGTCAGCCTTTTGCTGAACCGTGACGGTCAGGTACCAGCTGGGCAGTTCCATGTCGTGATTGGCGAGTTCTTCCTGGCGTTGAGGGGAGCCCTGGTTGAACCAGGCAGGCACGCGGTCTTTGAGGAAATCGTAATGCACGCCCCGAAGGTCCACGTTGAAGGTGCCTTCGGGGGTAAGGGTAACGGGTTGTTCTGACATATCGGGCCATCCATGACGGGTTTAAAAAACCAGCCTATCGAATGGCCCTCGCTGTGGAGCCTTAGGTATTTATCGCGTTCAAGAAAGTTTCACGCGGGTGGACACTGTGGACAGGTTGCCAATGCTCCTGTTCTAGCTCGCGGGTAAAAGGCTGTTGATTGTCTGATCGGTTAAGGTACTGAGCAGGCGTTGGTACTCCGCTTCGATACTGGCAAACGACATGTTGTACTCCTGTTGGATCATCACATACCCCGGTTGGCTCGCGAGGCCAGTGCGCCCCAGTAGTGCCGATGTACGGCTGATGGTTGCGCGCAGCCCCTCGCGCTCCTGCGCTGACAACGAACCGGTATCAAGCCACTCCTCCAATGCCGTTTTCAGGTCAATAAGCGCTTCGAATTGGTTGCGCACCGTCGAAAGCTCCTGCAGGTGGGCGCGGTGCAAATAGTCGACCCACATGGGTTGCTCCAGCAGATTGCTTCGAACCAGTTCGCCCTGGTCCAATGCCGTCACTCGCTTGAACGCCTCTTCGATCATCTCTGCGGTTACATAATCCTCGCGAAACGCCATGCTTTTGGCTTGCCATGGCAAGCTCAGTCGAGTGGCCAAAGACGCGGTGTAGGACAGATAAATTTCAACCTCATCAATCGGCAGTACTTCGCGACCATCGGCGTCGTACTGAATAATCGGAGCGCCTTCGGCGTCGATCTGCGGGTACTGCACGCCTTGCGCCTTGAGCTGCTCGACCCGGCGATGGGCAATCCTGCCCAGCTCATCCAATCGCCATTTGCCTCTGGCCAGGTTGAACACACTCCTTCGAACGACGCCGGCATCTTCACTGAAGTACGCAGCGCGCAGCAGCACTTCTACGCCCATGGCATTAAACAGCTGGGCTCCCGCGTCGACACAGGCAGTGGGGTTTCTTGCCATAAGGAACAACTCGTCACGCAAATCGGCGTCTTCGCCCATGGCCTCCAGCATTCGCCAGACCTTCGCGGTCAACTCCGGCAGCAACCGGCCGCTGTCGACCGTTGCATCCCCCGAACGCCTGAGGGCGCGCAACTCATTGAAGAAACCTTCGGAGCCGAATGTCTGTTCAAGATGATCCCATAGCCGTTGTTTGGAGCTCCACTCGTCCTGCGGCACTCCGGTGTTCCACAACCGGCGGTCATATTCACCCCGGGCAGGAAACTGGCGCTCCGGGTCGTAACCCGCCGCTTCGATGTACTGTTTGAATTGCGTCAGCAATTCGGGGGTAGCCAACTTCTCGCGACTGAGCAAGGTACGCGCGACAATCAGGGCATTGTCTGAACCAGGAGCAAAAACCGGGATACGGTTGATGGGGTTATCCATCAGATCCAGGCGAAAATCACGCGGGCGCGGCACTCGAAAGACCCCGGCTGGCCATTCCTGAAGGTTGGTGTTGCTCAACCACAGCGTGCGCAAGCGCTTCATACCGCTGACATCCGGCGCCCGCTCCAGCCGGTTGTTTCTCAAGGACAGTGCCTCCAGCCGAGTGGCCCTACTCAACAACGTTACCTCCACGGGCGTCAGGGCGATCCGATTGCTTCCCAGGTTCAGGCTGCGCAAATGCGGCATATCGCCAATGGCCTGGGGCAACTCAGTCAACTCACCGTTCTCCAGGCTAAGATCACGCAGGCCACGAAAGTTGACGAGCAAACGGCCGACATCAGCATCGGTCGCGTTGCTGGAGTCCAGTGTCAGTTGAGTAACCCGGTCGAAATTGGCCCCCAGGGCCGGCAGCGTACGCAGTTGCTCTTGCAAGTCGGCTCCGACCCACTCTATTTTCTGCCCCACGTATTGACCGTGAGTGTCGTAATGACGCGGGCCGATTTCTTTCAATGCGCCGTGCAGGGTGCCATAAATGGCGCGCTTGGCTTTCAAGGCGTTGCGATCCGCCTCGCTGAACCGCTCGACCCCTTCCGTGTGCGTGGACAGCCACCGGTTCATCGTCGACTCAAAGACCTTGCGTTCTTGCTCCAGGCGCTTGAGCCACTGATCATCGGACCAACCTCTCTTCTCCCGCAGGGCAATCACTTCGGCCGTAGTCAAATCGGGGTAAAGCGACAGAATGCGCTCTCGAACGACCTGGTCCCAAACGCTCCCCCCACGCCCAGATAATGGATAGCCTCGACGACCAGCGGCCGACGATGTCGGATATCGAGACTGAGCTTTCGATTGCATGCCTAACACGTTGCGCAATTGCGCACGCGAAAGGGCTTTTTCGGCTATCAACGCTTTGAGTTCCTCGCCCTGCCCGACATCGGGCAAACCGATTGCGTTGCGATGAGCGTCGGGCAACGCATGCTGCAGGGAACCATACAGCCCGTTGATGCCATGCAGATCCTGCCCCCGTGCATCCATGGCTTGATACCGCCCGTCATCCACCCGCACCAGCACCTTGCGCTCAGCGGCATCGACTGGACCGAAGCTGGCACGCAACTCACCTTCCATGCGGCCTTCGCGCACTTCCAAACGCAGGCCGTCACTCCAACCAGGCACGTTAGCCAGGCTATTGAGCACCAGGGCCTCGGTGTCCTTGTTGGCCAAGTCGTCGAGGTAGAGCCCTTCATAAGCGTGGGTCAGGCGCATCTGCTGTTGCGCCAGCCGGGCCTTCTCCAAAAGGCGAAACGGTATGTTTCCGGTGCCGCTCATGATCTCCCGTTCGGACGGTGTAACGTCTGCCAGCAGTTCTCGCACCAGGTGCGTAGGTAGAGTGCTGAACTGGCGCTGCACCAGCGTGATCGCGCTGTCCGACGGTGGCTGCTGCGCAAGATAGATACTCTTCATCAGCCGCGACCTGACACGGATGGCGTGCTGTTCAAGCTGTGTTTGCAAGGCCGCAGTGCGTGCCTCGGGTGTGCCGCTGGAGCGCCCCACCAAGTCTATGAGCTGGGCCTCACTCAACGACTCGATGACTCGCTTGGGCAACTGGCCGTTCATCAACTCGCCACGGTGAATGCGCAGGGTGTCCGACGCTGCGGCCAGGCTATTGCCATACTTGATCGACGCTCCACCCACCTCTTCACTCGAAAAAGCCTCTATTGCCACGCTCGCCGGCCACCTCGGCAACTCCACCATCAAGGACGCGGCATAGCTGCACAGGTCATTGCTGAGCGACCCCTGGCGTATGCCCTCGGCCACCTTCACCGCATCGCGATAGGCCCGGAACTGGCGCAGGGTATCGAGCAAAATCGCCGGCGCCGGCTCGCCCTCTACATGCACCCGGCGCAGCACATCTTCACTCACATCCGCGACGCGTCGCACCTGTTCCAATTCGGCATCGCTGAAACCGTCTGCTACCGGGCCCAACCGCCGCATCAGCGGCGCGCCTTCCCAGCTCTGCGGGCGTTCCAGTTCATGGTTCCAGAGACCACTGCCATTTCCCGTGAGTGTCGGTTGATAGGCGTCGGGCCGCGTGGGATGGACGATGCGGTAATCTTCTGTCACCGGGTCCTGCCGCACAACGTACCGCCTACCATCCAGCGGCAAGAGGGTTGTGCCGTTGACCTGGTGCAGGCCTCGCTCGTCGACCGCAGCGCCGGAAGGTATCGGCTGAAGGTGTTCATAGGACGACAGGTCGGGCTTCCACAATCGCTGCTTGCCACTTGGCAGGGTGATGCGCTTGAGGTTGTCGACCACGCTGGCCAGCTTGATGGCGGGCAGCACCTTGGCCCCGGTGCCCAGCATCGCTGCATTGAGGGCCACGCTGGAAAAGTGCGCCCACATCGTCTTCAGATCACTTTGCTCGTAGGCTTCGATGCCGTCATACACTTCAGTGCACATCTGTGCCGCGCCCACCGCCAGCATGATAGGCCCCAGCCCCGGCACCACGAAAGCACCGAGGTTGAACACGCTGATCACCGCGTCCAGGTAGCTCGACAGTCGGTCCATGCGCGCCTTGCGGTCTTCGTCACCAGTGGGCACGGCCACGGCGCGGGCATCCGACAAAATCTTGCGCACCTGTGCTTCGCGCAGTTGCGTCCACAGGTTGCCTTTGATACTCATCGCCTCCAGGGGCAATCTCACCGGCTTTGATGCCATTGGGTAATCGCCTTCCGCGCCATTGCCATTGGCGGGTTTATAGAGCCCATTGAAACGCTGGAAAAAAATCCCCTGCTCGCGCTGGGGCACAAATCGGCTGAAAAAGCGCCGGTACGAGGCGCTGTGCAAGCGGGTCCTGAGGTCGGCCATGAACTCGGCGCTGGAGGCATACTCCTTCAGCGGCTGCTGGGGGTCATTGGGGATGAACACCACCAGGCGCTCGACACTGTCACTGTCTTTACGGGCTGGACCGATCAGCAACGGCCCCACCAACACACTGCCAAACACCTTCAGCGCGGCGAACGTCACCGGCTTGCCATCGAGTGTGGCGCTGCCCGGGTCGGTGATGACCTGTTTGATCATGCGGTAGGCATCAGCACCAATGCCCCACTCGGTCTGGTGAGCCGCCATCTCGGCGCTCAGCGCCAGCAATTGGCGCTGGTGCTCTTGCAGCTGCGTTTCCAGTGCGGTGCGCTGGGTCGCCTCGTCCGGCTGGACGATGGCCTTGATGTGCTGCTGATACAAATTGCCCACGTCCAGGCTGCGGCACACTTGGGCAAATTCATGCGGCGCGATGGCCAAGGCCTGGGAATTGACCGCGCTAAAGGTCGGGATAACGTCGCCGTCATACGAACTCCAGGCGGTTATGATCTGGCAATCGTTGCAGGCACTGGCTCGTTCTTCATCGGGCTCGAAATTGGCCAGGGCGGCCTCAAGTAGGGAAACAGCGCGGTATACATAGTTCAGCTCCGAGTCGCGTTGTCGGTCGAAGACCAAAAAGCCGAACAGGTCGTCGCGACTTTTGAACCCATACTTGCGCGCGAAATAGACGTTCTTGACGTCCACATCCAAGTTGAAGCGTTGCTTGAGTGCGTCTTTAAGCGGCTGCTCGGCAAAGGCGAGCACATCCTTGATATCACCGAGGGTGTTCTCCACCTGGTTCAAGGTCTCGCGATAACGGGTATGGCTGTCGGCCAGGTCAGCCTTTTGCTGAGCCGTGGCGGTCAGGTACCAGCGAGGCAGTTGCAGTTCGTGGCGGGCGAGTTCTTCCTGGCGTGCAGTAGAGCCTTGGTTGAACCAGCCGGGCACACGGTCTTTGAGGAAGTCATAGTGAACGCCCCGAAGATCAGCGTTGAAGGTGCCTTCGGCGGTAGGGGCAGGTTGTTCTGACATAGTAGGGCTATCCATGACGGTCGGGAAAAAACCAACCTATCGAATAGCCCTACCTGAAAAGCCCTAGATAGTTATGCGGCTCAAAAATGCTCGCGCGGATTGAACGCCGCTTTCTGCGCCAGTTCCTGCCACAACGCCTTGACCTCCTCGTCGCTGCTTTTGGGCATCACGGCCTTGAGCTGCACAAACAGATAGCCGCGCTGCCCGGCTTTGTTGAGTAAGCCATGGCCCTTAGCGCGCATACGCTGGCCGTTCTGGCTGCCGGCCGGCACCTTGAGGTTGATCTTGCCGGTGAGGGTTGGCACCGCCACTTCCGCGCCCAATGCCAATTCCCACGGCGCCAGGGGCAAGTCGATGATCAGGTTTTCACCGTCCACCTCGAACTTGGGGTGCGACGCAAACTTGATGATCAGGTACAGATCGCCATTGGCGCCACCGCCAATACCCGGCGCGCCCTGCCCTTTGAGGCGGATGCGCTCACCGTCGGCCACACCGGCGGGGATCTTCACGTTCAGGCTCTTGGTGGTGTTACTGACGTGACGACCCGAAGCGTCGTATTGCGGCACCTGGAAGCTGATCTGCTTGGACTCGGTGGACAGCGTCTCTTCGAGGAGCACCGTCAGTTGCATCTCCACGTCCTGGCCCTTGCGCCCGGTTGGACGGCGCTGGCCACCACCGAAAGCATCGCTGCGGTTACCGAAGATCGAGCTGAAAAAGTCCGAAAAGTCCTCGGTGTTCTGGCCACCGCCAAAACCGCCACGGCTCTGCCAGCCCGGCGGGCCCTGGAACGGCTGGCCATGCTGGCCGTATTTGCGCAGTTCGTCGTATTCGGCGCGCTTATCGGCGCTTTTAAGCGCTTCATAGGCTTCGGACGCGTCCTTGAATTTTTCTTCGGCGTCTTTTTCCTTGCTCACGTCCGGGTGATATTTGCGTGCGAGCTTGCGATAGGCGGCCTTGATTTCCTTGTCATCGGCCGTCGGCTCGACACCCAGTATCTTGTAGTAGTCTTTGAAATCCATCGGCGGTTCACCATCCTTAATCGAGATCGCACAACCTGAGGCACAACGTGCGCTGCTTTGCACCTGTTGAGTCTTGTGGCCCGGGGGTGCGTCAAAGTGTTATCGGCACTAGCCGTATGCATCAGATGTGGGGGCGAATCCCTTACTTTCAAGCACGATTTAACGGATGGTTGGCCTACGCATCCGCCTTCGACTGGCATACACTGCGCGGCCGTTTTGCAACCGGAACCCGATAGACATGAAAAACCCATCCCCAGCCCGTGCCTGCGGCATCGACTTTGGCACGTCCAACTCCACCGTCGGCTGGATCCGCCCCGGCGAGGAGACGCTTATCGCGCTGGAGGACGACAAGATCACGTTGCCGTCGGTGGTGTTCTTCAACTTCGAGGAGCGCCGCCCGGTGTACGGTCGACTGGCGCTGCACGAATACCTGGAAAACTACGAAGGCCGGCTGATGCGCTCGCTCAAGAGCCTGCTCGGTTCCAAGTTGATCAAGCACGACACCAGCGTGCTCGGCACGGCAATGCCCTTCACCGACCTGCTGGCGCTGTTTATCGGCCAGCTCAAAAGCCGCGCTGAAACCACCGCCGGCCGCGAGTTCGAAGAAGTGGTGCTGGGCCGCCCGGTGTTCTTCGTCGATGACGACCCGATGGCCGACCAGGAAGCTGAAAATACCCTGGTGGATGTAGCGCGCAAGATCGGCTTCAAGGACATCTCGTTCCAGTATGAGCCAATCGCTGCGGCCTTCGACTACGAGTCCACCATCGAAAAAGAAGAGCTGGTACTGATCGTCGACATCGGCGGTGGTACGTCCGACTTCTCGCTGGTGCGCCTGTCCCCGGACCGCCGCCACAACGACAACCGCCACGACGACATCCTCGCCACCGGCGGCGTGCACATCGGCGGTACCGACTTCGACAAACAACTCTCGCTGGCCGGCATGATGCCGCTGTTCGGCTACGGCAGCCGCATGAAAAGCGGTGCCTATATGCCGACCAGCCACCACATGAACCTGGCCACCTGGCACACCATCAACTCGGTGTACTCGCAAAAATCCCAGCTGGCCCTGGGCAGCATGCGCTACGACATCGAAGACACCGGCGGCATCGACCGCCTGTTCAAGCTGATCGAACAGCGCGCCGGGCACTGGCTGGCAATGGAAGTGGAAGAAACCAAGATCCAGCTGACCCACGAAGACAGCCGCCACGTGCTGCTGGACCGGGTTGAACCCGGGTTGAGCGTGGACCTGAGCCGCACACTCTTCGAGTCCGCGATTGATGGCTTGCTGGAGCGCGTGCGCAACAGCGTCACCAAGTTGCTGACCGATGCGTCGGTAGAAGTGGCGCAGGTGGACACGGTGTTCTTCACCGGGGGCTCCAGCGGTATTCCGGCACTGCGCCACAGTATTTCGGCGATGTTGCCAAATGCGCGGCACGTGGAAGGGAATATCTTCGGCAGCATCGGCAGTGGTTTGGCGATTGAAGCGAGCAAGCGCTACGGCTCCTGACCTGCCCCAATCTCACCAACACTGAAAATCAAATGTGGGAGCGGGCTTGCTCGCGATAGCGGAGTGTCAGTCGAAGTAAGTATCGACTGAACCACCGCCTTCGCGAGCAAGCCCGCTCCCACTTTTTTGAACGGTGAATACCTGAACACAGCCTAGCGGTGATAGATCGCCCACAAGCCAAGCAACGTCAGGCACCACATGACCGCGCCCAGCACGATCACCAGGTAGTTCCACAAGTTGAAGCGAGCGTTGCTCTGCCCCTCTGGGTCACCTGCCGCAAAATTGATCAGGCCTTGGCCTTGTTGAAGGATGTAGGCACACAGAGGCACCGCCAGGATCGCCAGGGGTTTATAGGCTAACCAGGTATCGATCCGGCCAGCCGCCATTTCGAAAAGCCGGGCACCTACTGTTACCACGACGAACACCGTCGCCCATTGCTCGAAGTCAAAATCGAATTTTCGACCGCTGCGGGCAATGCGATCATCGGCCCGGCGATACAACTGATGAATAAAGAAGATAAAGAAAATGGCCCGCGCCAACGGCCAGATATCCAGCTGATTGGCCTTCTTGTACAAGCTCCAGTTTTTATACGACCAAATGTAGGTGTACAGCCCGAAACTGAGCAGGCTCAGCACCAGCAGCTTGGTTTTGGAAATGACATAAAACTCGGCAGACGCCTTAACCGTCTCGGTCAACTCCGCCGTTGGCGGAGCATAGATATTTTCGCTCAATGCGGACCTCCCCTAATTCCCTTTAAGTTATTGCGTCAAACCATCCCGCCGAGCTTCAGCTCACTCTTCAAATACGCATAATAAATCGGCCCTGCCACCACGCCCGGCAGACCGAATGCGGCTTCAAACACCAGCATCGCCAGCAACAATTCCCACGATTTGGCACTGATCTGCCCGCCCACGATGCGCGCGTTGAGGAAGTACTCGACCTTGTGAATCACGATCAAATACCCCAACGCCGCCACTGCCACCCAGATCGACAGCGACAACGCGACGATGGTGATCAGTGTATTGGACATCAGGTTGCCGATTACCGGCAGCAGGCCGAGCAGGAAGGTCAGCACGATCAGGGTTTTGGTCAGCGGCAGGTGAATCCCGCACAACGG
Source organism: Pseudomonas antarctica (assembly GCF_001647715.1). Lineage (NCBI taxonomy): Bacteria > Pseudomonadati > Pseudomonadota > Gammaproteobacteria > Pseudomonadales > Pseudomonadaceae > Pseudomonas > Pseudomonas antarctica. The sequence continues at coordinate 684,244 of NZ_CP015600.1, read as the reverse complement.
CAGCACCACCGCGAGGAAAATCGCCGTGAACATGGTGTTGAGCGCGGCAATCTTGATCTGGGCGAAGACGATGTTGCGAAACGCCTGGACCAGCAGGTGCAGGCGGTCGAACAAGGCGGCGGCCAGGGGCTTGCGCTTGGTCAGGTCGGGCACGCGCTGCAGCGCGATGATGGCGCCGAGCACCATGCCGATCAGCAGCGTGACGAACATGTGGGCGGCGTCTTTGCCGACCAGTTGCAGCTCGCTCAGGTGCTTGCTCAGCCAGTCGCCGATGGCCACGCGAAACTCGGCGGCGCTGGCAGGCAGGTAGGCGTCGAGGAACGGCGGCAACTGGCCGCGCGCGCGATCGACCACGCCCATGAATTTATCGAGGGAAGCCCCAGGGTTTTCCGCTTCGTGGAGCAGGAAGCTGATGGCGCCGGCGAAAATCAGGGCCAGCACGCTGACGATCAAGGTGCCGAGCAATGCCACCGCCAGCCAACGCGCGCGCCGGCCTTCGATCAGCCGTTGCAACTGCGGGGTGAGCATATTGACCAGCTCATACACCAGCAAGCCGGCCAGCAGGCTGGGCAGCAGCTTGAGCGGCAGAACCAGCAACAACCCACCGAAAATGATGACGCAACTGACCAGCAATAACACGTGACGCTGAGAAAACGTTGGCATACAGCCTCAAAACGAACGGCGTTAAAGGATGGGCAGTCTGCCAGCCTTGAGGGAATCAAGCGAGAGGCCAGGTTGTGAATGCGATCAAGTGTGGGAGCCGGGCTTGCCCGCGATGCAGGCGCCTGGGTTTACCTGGCCTACCGAGGTGATGCTATCGCAGGCAAGCCAGCTCCCACATTTGAGCTCCAGTGTTGGCGAAATCGTGGTCAGCCTTTGAGGCAAGTGCTCATAAAGGTCTTACGCGCATCGCCGGTCAACGCCTTAGTTTTCGCCGTGGCATTGCAGTCTTTCATTTTCTGCTGCTGTGGGGTCAGGGTCTTGGCGTCGTTGGCGGCAGGCGCCGACAGGCAGGTCTTCATGAACGCCTTGCGGTCATCGCCTTTGAGCGTCTTGGTGGTGGCTTCAGCATTGCAGGTGGTCATTTTATTTTGCTGGGCGGTAGCGGCGAAGCCTTGGGAACACAGCAGCAGGCCCATCATCAACAACGGAATACGCAGCATCTTCATGGAGTTTTCTCCCTGTTACCGTGCCGAAAGGGCACGGCCTACGCAGCAGTGTAGTCAAAACCTGTTACATGTCAGCGGACGCGAATGTTCGACCGGCGGTACTGCTCCGGGGTGCAGCCCGCGTGGCGCTGGAACATGGCGATGAAGGCCGAGGCGGTGCTGTAACCCAAGTCAAAGGCCACATGCTGCACACTGTGCTCGCTGTCGAGGGCCTCGATGGCGGCGAGGTAACGCAGGCGCTGGCGCCATTCGCCGAAGCTTATGCCCAGCTCCCGCACAAATTGCCGGGCCAGGGTGCGTTCGCTCACATGCACTTGCTCCGCCCATTGCGCCAGTGGGCGATTGTCGCCGGGCTCGGCCTGCATGCCTTCGAGCACACTGAGCAGCCCGGGGTGGCGCGCGTAAGGCAGAAAGCAATCGTGGATCGGCGCTTGCTTGAGTTGGTCCACCAGCACTTGGGCCAGGCGGATATCCGCCTCGGTTTGCGGGATGTTGACATCGCGCAGGGCAAAGTCGCCAAGGATCGCCTTGAGAATCTCGCTGATTGCCAAGGTGCACGGCGCCTGTGGCAGTTGCTCGCAGAGTTGCGGGGCAAGGCCCACCGAGCGATAGACAATGGCCTGGGCGTTGTAGGAGCTGTGCTCGGTGTTCGGCGGGATCCACACTGCGTACTGCGGCGGCGACATAAAGCGGCTGCCGGCCACTTCCATGCGCATCACGCCGTTGGCCGAGTAGTCCAGCGAACCCCAGAAGTGCCGGTGCGGCGTGCACTCGGTATCAGGCGCGAAATCGGAGTAACGGAAGTAGACCGGGCTCGGCAGGCGCGGGAAATCCGCGAGGCGTACGGTGTGTCTGGGCATATTGTCTGGATACAAAGGTCGTTTGTCTGGATCGCAGTATAGGCTTCGATCCAGACAGGGGATAATCCTGCCTCATCAACACACTTGGTTTCTTTCGATGCAATTTGCGTATCCCCTGCTGGCCATCTTTATCTGGGCCGGCAATACCGTGGTCAACAAATTGGCCGTGGGCACGATCTTCCCCGCTGAAATCGGCTTTTACCGCTGGTTGCTGGCAGCGCTGCTGTTTACCCCGTTCATGCTCAAGCCGGTGATTGCCCATTGGCCGATGATTCGCCCGAACCTGGGCAAGATCTTCATCCTCGGCGTGCTCGGCATGGCCGTGTATCAAAGCCTGGCCTACTACGCCGCGACCCTGACCTCGGCCACCAACATGGGCATCATCCTCTCGCTGATGCCATTGATGGCGCTGACCGCCGCCATCATCAGCCTCGGCCAGCGCCTGACCTTTGGCGCACTGACCGGCGCAGTGCTGTCGTTCGCCGGCGTGGTGGTGGTGGTGTCGGCCGGCAGCCTGGGCGCGTTGCTGCAACACGGGGTCAACCTGGGCGACGGCATGATGCTGATCGCCACCCTGGCCTACGCGGTCTACAGCACTTTGCTGAAGAAATGGCAGCTGCGCCTGCCGCCGCTGGTATTGCTGTATTTGCAGGTGCTGGTGGCCGTGGTGGTGCTGTTTCCGCTGTTTCTGTTCTCCACCAAAGCAGGCCTGGGCTGGGCGAATATTCCGCTGGTGTTGTACGCCTGCTTGCTGGCGTCGATGCTCGCGCCGCTGGCGTGGATGCACTCGGTGAAGACCCTGGGGCCAAGCCGCACCACGCTGTTTTTCAACCTGCTGCCGCTGATTACCGCGTTGATTGCGGCGGTGGTGTTGAAGGAAGAGCTGGCGATGTATCACTTGGTGGGTGGCTTGCTGACGTTGGGCGGGGTGATTTTGTCGGAGCGCTGGACTACGCCGGTTCGCCGTCAGGTCAGTGTTGCCTCATAGGCCGCCTTCGCGAGCAAGCCCGCTCCCACATTCGATCACATTCCAAATGTGAAACTCGGTCGAATGTGGGAGCGGGCTTGCTCGCGAAGAACGATAACGCGGTGAACCGGCTAAACCCCGGCAGCCTTCAACCGCTGCGCATGCTCTACAAACAACCGAATCGGCTCCGCGCCCTTGCCCACCAGCCCGAAGGACTGGTTGACGATATCGAAGTGGTCCAAGGGGTAGTCATCACCAATCACCCATCCCAGATGCGAGCTATAGCGCCCGACCATACCGTCGCATTGGCCCTTTTCGCGCACAAAACTGCGGGCGAACAGCCGGCAACTGCGGTTCGTGCCGTCCAGCAGGTTGCGCCCGCGATCAGTCTTGCCCGGCTGCAAGGTGCCGGACCATGAGTAATAGCGCACACCGTTGGCCACTTCGGCGCCCTGCCCGCCCCACGTATCGGGCAGGCCCTGAGGGTATTGGCGGTTGAACAGGGCCACGCCTTCGCTGGTCAGGGAATGATGGGATGCCTTTAGATCGGCCTTGAAGCGCGGCCCGCGATAGCCGGTTTCCAGCAGGCTCATCATCCCTGCGACTAAATGAAACACCGCGCTCACGACTCGGCCTTTCCAACTGTCTGCGGGGTAATGGAGCTGGAAGTAATCCGCCAATTCCGAGCCATGATTGGGCCCTGCCACTGACGTCACCGAAGCCACCCACTCAGGGCGCTTGGCCGCCGCGTAACGCGCCGTCAGCGAGCCCTGGCTATGGCCGAGCAAGTTGACCTTGTCGGCGCCTGTTTCCCGGCGAATCCGCTCAATCTGTGCCAGCAACTGCTCACCGCGCACCTCGCTGGAATCCAGCGGCGCCACCTGCACGGGAAACACCTGCGCCCCACCCGCCCGCAACGCCGGGACAATCCCGTACCAATACGGGAACAACCCCAAGCGTACGAAGCCCAGCATGCCGGGCACCAGCACCAGAGGGTAACGCGTGGCTAACAACTGCGACATGAGGCGAACGTCCTTGATCAAGTCAGGATGAAGGCAGGCTAACTCAATCCGGCGACGAGCAGATGACACGTTCGGGCAAATCCAATAAAACTTTTTGCCCCGCCCAAGACTCACAACTTGGAGCGATCACGCCGGCAGAGCGTGGCGCAAAACCGGATTAGCACCAGGAGATTGAGATGACTGAAGCACATTTGACTGACGTTGCGACCCTGCGCTCACGCGCCCGCCAGAACGTCGAAAACGGCGCCGTGACGGAAGGCTATGACGCCGACCGCGAGGAAATCATCCGCCTGCTCAACGCATCGCTGGCCACTGAGCTGGTCTGCGTGTTGCGTTACAAGCGCCACTACTTCATGGCCAACGGCCTAAAAGCCAGCGTCGCCGCCGATGAATTCCTCGAGCACGCGACCCAGGAAGCCGAGCATGCCGACAAACTGGCCGAGCGCATCGTGCAACTGGGCGGCGAGCCGGAGTTCAACCCCGACCTGCTGTCGAAGAACTCCCACGCGCAATACGTGGCGGGCAAGAACTTGAAGGAAATGGTCTACGAAGACCTGGTGGCCGAGCGGATCGCGGTGGACAGCTATCGCGAAATCATCCAATACATCGGCGACAAAGACCCGACCACGCGTCGCATCTTCGAAGAAATCCTGGCCCAGGAAGAAGAACACGCCGACGACATGGCGGATATTCTGCAGGATCTGTAAGCCGTAACACCGCAAGCCCCATGTGGGAGCGGGCTTGCCCGCGATAGCTATCGAACAGTCAGTGTATTTGTCGACTGTTACTCCGCTATCGCAGGCAAGCCCGCTCCCACATTTTTTGTTTGCGGTTTCGTCAGTTACTTTTCACGGTCTTCGGCGCCTTGCCTTCCCTCATCTGCTGCAACAGCGGTGCACACTGGTTCGGCTCATCGCCACTCGGTGCCACCAGCGCCAGCAACCCGGCTGCCGGGCCGGCGATCACACCCAGTGCGACCATGCCTGCCCCACGCAGCATCAGCGGCACCGCTTTCACACCCGCATTGGGCTTGATAAACGGGCCGTTGACGTACAGCGGCGAACGCAGGGAAAACAGGCGAAAGCCCTTGGACTCGGGCGTGATGGTCAGGTCGAGCTGTTCGGTCGCCATGTTTGCGGTGCCATCGATGTAGATGATCGCGTTCTCGGTATCGAACACAAACAGGCGAGTGGTCGCAAGGCCGGTCTTGATGCCGAAGTCCGCGGCCGCGCAGTTGATCTTCACTTCTTTGTCGCCGAACAGGCGGCCCACCACATAGTTGCCCACGTTGAGCCCGGCGATTTCCATCAGGCCACGGCTGATCGCGCCGTCGTTGATGAGCATTTTCAGGTCACCGTTGGAGGAGCCCAATAAGGCCGCCACGGAGTTGCCGCGCCCGGAAACATCGGCATCGCCGTTGAGTTCACCAAAGCTGGTTTTCATCGGTTCAAACGTTGGGAACAGCTGCTTGAGCTTGAAGTTACGCGCGGTGAGTTTTGCGCGGCCTTCCATCGGTGTGATGCGGCCGTTCAGGCGAATCTGTGCATCCAGCTTGCCCCCAGCGACCCCAAAACGCAGGGGTTCCAGGCTCAGCTCGCCGTCGGTGAGGACCAGGTGGGTATAGAGGTCTGTGAACGGCAATTCGGCACTGTGCACGATGCGTTTGCCGGTGAATTCCACATCGGCATCCATGTCGCGCCAGCGCTCGGTGCGGAACTCTTCCACCGGCAGCACCTTGGTCGCCGGTTGTTTGCTTTCGCCGCCACGGGCTTTCTGCTTGGCATTGGAGTCGGCACCGATCAACGGGGCAAGGTCGGTCATCAGCAATTGGTTGGACACCAGTTTGCCGCTGAGTTTGGGCCGAGGCTGACTGGCGACATAGCTCAGGTCGCCGTGGATATCACTGTTGCCGATCTTGCCGTTGAAGTTTTCATAGGTGAATGACGCGCCACTGGCTTCATGCAACTTGGCGATCAGGTGACCGTCGGTGGAATAGGCCGGCGAGTCGGGCAGCGTCACGCCGGTCAGCGGGTAGAGGTTACCCAGGCTGGAGCCGGCGAGTTTCAGCCGCAGATCCAGGGCGCCAAGGTTCAGCGGGTCGGTCAGAGTGCCGACGAGGGCAACGCTGGTGTCGGCGATTTTCACCTGGGCTTGCAGCGGGAACGGCTTGGCCGCGTCCTGCAAGGCGAGCAGGCCGCCGATTTTGCCGGTGCCGTCGAGCTTCTGACCGTGATATTGGCCTTTGACCTTGAGGCCGAACGCATAGTCCTGAGGCGCCGAACCTTTCTCGAGGGCCTTCTTGGCGTCGGCGTCGCCGACGATCTCGCCGAACGGAATAGGCTTGCCCAGCAGGTCAATGATCACATCCAGCTGGGTGTTGAGCGTTTGGTCGTCGAGCGTCACATGGCCTTTGTCGAAACCGATAGCGCCGATGTCCACCACCCAACTGGACGGTTCAGCGTTGGGGTCTTTGGGGTCGAACTTGAAAGTCCAGTTGGCGCGACCATCGGCCAGGCGCTGCAAGTCGGCACTCGGCTCAGTGAGGTCAATACGCGGGATGACCACACGCTGCGCCAGCAGCGCCAACGGAGAAATGCGCAGTTCTACGCGCTTGAGCGTGACCATCTGTGGTTTTTTCGACCAATCCGGGTTGCCCAGGGTCAGGTCCTCGGCAATCACGTGCGGCCAGGGCACCCAGGCCCGCCAGCCACCTTCATCCGCCTCACGTGCCCACACCACCGCCAGGTTGCCATTGATGGCAAAGGGGCGATGCAACTCTTCGGAGACCTTGGCATTGAGCGGCGGCTTGATGCGGTTCCAGTCGAAAAACACCAACACCAACACCACGACGGCGATTAACAGAACGAAACTGGCGCAGCTCCAAGCGACAATTTTACGAGTGCGCGTCATTGCACAGGACTCCTGATTACGACTGAGGGTGCGCGCTGCCGCGCACCTTTTGACTACAGCTTATATGGCTACGACTGACAAATGATCTGGGGGTTTAGCCCGAGTACGAATTCATCGCAAAAAAAGCGACTCGTCCTACAGCCTGAATCGACTGAACCATCAACAATGCACCGGCGTTACCCATGAACGGGTCGAAAATACCCACCATGGTGCAAAACCGCGGGCTTGAGAGGTGCGTTCTAGAGCCTCCGCAGGGAACAATCAATTCTGTTGATTATTACCATTGTGTTTATGAACTTTTATATCGACTTATCGAGAGTAGCATTAGCCCTGTACCCACTTTATCGCCCTCCTAAGGAGCAACCCTCATGAAACGCCAATTACTCGCTACTGTTCTGCTGTCTGTCCTGGCTTCCAGCGCTTTTGCCCTGCCAGCCGCTGAACAAGCCACCCCACAGAACAAAGCCCAAGCCGTGCAGTCCAGCCAAACCCTGGCGCGCAGCGGTTCGCAAGAAGACGAAAACCGTGACTACGCCAAAGGCGCTGTTGCAGAAAATGGCTCGGATCACGCCAACAAACGTGCTTACGCCGAAGGCGTTGTTGAAGGTGGCCGTGATCGCCTGGAACAGAAAGGCCTGGTAGAAGGCGGTGCTGAACAAGCCAACGACCGCGCTTACACCCAAGGTGTTGCCGAAGGCGGTGCTGACCGTCTGCAAGAACTGCATCAAGCACAGAGCTAAGCCCGTGCTGGCCCAGAAAAAAGCCCGATCGGCCGATCGGGCTTTTGCTTTTATATAGACCCCGTCACGCTCAGCCCCCGCCAAGTTCGACGCCGATGAAGCTGTTTTGCTAGAGTGCGTCGCTGTACTTGCCGACAAAGCCCGCCCGCCGATGCTGCCCCGCGCCGAACAGAAGCAACAGACCCGCCTCGCCTTGATGGACGCAGCCCGCCATCTGATGGAGTGTGGCCGTGGGTTTGGCAGCCTGAGCCTGCGCGAAGTGGCCAAGACCGCCGGGATCGTGCCGACCGGGTTCTATCGTCATTTTGACGACATGGACCAGCTTGGGCTCGTGTTGGTGAGCGAAGTCGGCCAGACCTTCCGCGCCACCATCCGCCTGGTGCGCCACAATGAGTTCGTCATGGGCGGCATCATCGATGCGTCCGTGCGGATCTTCCTCGATGTGGTCTCGGCCAATCGCTCGCAATTCCTGTTCCTGGCCCGCGAGCAATACGGCGGTTGCCTGGCCGTGCGGCAAGCCATCGGCGCGCTGCGCGAAGACATCACCAGCGACTTGGCGGCGGACCTCACGCGGATGCCCAAGCTCCAGCACCTGGATGCCGAAGGTCTGCACGTGATGGCCGACCTGATCGTCAAGAGCGTGTTCGCCACCCTGCCCGATATCATCGACCCTCCCGCCCATGCGCTGCCTGCTCACCTCACGCCGCAGGCGAAAATCACCCAGCAATTGCGCTTTATCTTTATCGGCCTCAAACATTGGCAAGGGCTGGGCAGTACCGAGTAAGCCCATCAGCCTGGCGTGCGGAAGTCCGAATCCTGCCTCCCATAGGCCAAACCCCTGAAAACGCCAGCACGAAAGAGATGAAAGAAATTTCATACAGAAGGTGGCGGATCTCGACGCAAAACGCCCACATCCAGTGCTATAAATCCCATTACGCACCAAATTGAAACACGACCGGAATGAGCGAATGCCCTATTCGGTGGCATGACGGTGCCTGCTTACAGGGTTTTCCTACTCACAGGTGTGATTGGCAAGCCCCTTGCTCTACCTCTCTCATCGCTCATAGCTGGAAGCCTTCTGATGCTGGTGATCCACCGCCGAATCGCCCCCCAAGCCCTCTGGGCTGCCGAACTGCTGCTGAACTTCGAAGCGCGCAGTAAAAGTCGCCTGCGCTGTTTCAGTGCCGATGGCGAAGATGTCGGCCTGTTTTTGGAGCGCGGCCAGCCGCCGCTGCACGATGGGGAATTCCTACACGCTGAAGACGGACGTGTCGTACGCGTCTGTGCTCGCCCTGAACAACTGCTGCACGTCACCTGCAGCAACGCGTTTGAACTGACCCGCGCGGCTTATCACCTCGGTAACCGCCATGTGGCCCTGCAAGTTGGCGACGGCTGGCTTCGCCTGCTCGATGACTACGTGCTCAAGGCCATGCTCGAACAATTGGGCGCCCACACCGAAACCATTGAAGCACCGTTCCAACCGGAACACGGCGCCTATGGCGGTGGCCATCATCATTCACGTCACGGTGATGAAGACTTCAATTACCCGCCCAAGCTGCACCAGTTCGGCGTACGTCTATGAACCCAGCCTGGGCGCTGTTGCGTCTGGCCAGTCCGCAACTGCCGATTGGCGGCTATAGCTATTCACAGGGCCTGGAAATGGCCGTGGAAAATGCGCGCGTCAATGACGCCGCCAGTGCGCGACGCTGGATCAGCGACCAACTGCTGCTCAACCTTGCGCGCTTCGAAGCACCGCTGTTGCTCGCCCATTGCCGCGCCGCCGCCGAACAGGATTGGCCGCGCCTGGCGCAATTGTGCCAAGAGCATCGCGCCAGCCGCGAGACCCGCGAGCTGTATCAGGAGAGCCGCCAGATGGGTTACTCCTTGCAACAACTGCTCAATGGCTTGCCGGAACTGGACGACGCCGCGCGTGCATTTCTGGAGCCATGCGCCGAACCGCACCTGGCTTTGGGCTGGGCCCTGGCAGCACGCGCCTGGCACATCAGCCCCGACGACGCCCTCGCCGCCTGGCTATGGAGCTGGCTGGAAAACCAACTCGCCGTATTGATGAAGACGCTGCCCCTGGGCCAGCAAGCCGCCCAGCGCCTGACCAGCGAACTGCTGCCGCTGCTGCAACAAGCCCAGCAGGACGCCGGCCGACTCGCCCCTAACCATTTCGGCAGCGCCGCGTTCGGCCTGTCCCTGGCGTGCATGGCCCACGAGCGCCAGTACAGCCGACTGTTCCGTTCCTAAGCCCTTTATCTGGAGAAGCACATGAATACACAACCCTTGCGTGTCGGCATCGGCGGCCCGGTGGGTTCCGGCAAGACCGCCCTGACGCTGGCGCTGTGCCTGGCCCTGCGCGATCGCTATAACCTGGCCGTGGTGACCAACGACATCTACACCCGTGAAGACGCCGACTTCCTGGTGCGCAACCAGGCCCTGGCGCCGGAACGCATCATTGGTGTGGAAACCGGGGGCTGCCCGCACACGGCAATTCGTGAAGACGCCTCGATCAACCTGGAAGCAGTGGATCAACTCAACCGCCGGTTTCCGGGCCTTGACCTGATTTTGGTGGAGTCCGGCGGTGACAACCTGTCGGCGACGTTCAGCCCGGAGCTGTCGGACCTGACGATCTATGTGATCGATGTGTCTGCCGGCGACAAGCTGCCGCGCAAGGGTGGGCCCGGTATTTGCAAATCCGACCTGCTGGTCATCAACAAGATCGACCTGGCGCCGCTGGTGGGCGCCTCGCTGGAATTGATGAACAGCGACACCCAACGCATGCGCAACGGTAAGCCCTTTGTGTTCAGTAACCAGAAAACCGGCGTCGGCCTGGATGAAATCGTCGCCTTCATTGAACGTCAGGGCCTGCTGACCGCCGCCTGATCTCACCCTAAAAAAGGAGCCTGTCCATGGGCCTCAACAAACTTCTCGCAACCGCCGCCCTGCTGCTCGCCCCCGCCCTCGCCTTCGCTCACCCCGGGCATGGGGACAATGGGCTGGTGGCAGGCATCAGCCACCCATTGGGCGGCATCGATCACTTACTGGCCATGGTCGCGGTCGGCCTCTGGGCGGCGCAGCAAAAAGGTAACGCGCGCTGGGCACTGCCTTGCACCTTTGTCGGCGTCATGTTGATGGGCGGCCTTTTGGGCTTTGAAGGCCTGCAATTGCCGGCGCTTGAGAGCGGGATTGCCGCGTCGGTGCTGGCGCTGGGCCTGGCAGTGGCACTGGCGGTGCGGCCGCCGTTGTTCGTGGCAGTCGGTGCCACGGCATTGTTCGCGCTGTTTCACGGCGTGGCGCATGGATTGGAGCTGCCGGACATGTCCAGCCCGTGGGCGTATGCGGCCGGTTTCGTGGGCGCAACGGCAATATTGCATGCGGCGGGGTATGCGGTGGTGCGTTTCCTGCCGGCGGCGGCTGCACCGTTGGTGCGGGTAGCAGGTGCGGCTTCGGCGGCGACTGGGGTTTGGTTGCTGGCGGGCTGATTTCCAGCGCCTGCAAGGGCTTCATCGCAGGCAAGCCAGCTCCCACATTTGATTGGGTTCACACATCAAAATGTGGGAGCGGGCTTGCCCGCGATAGCGGTAGCACAGACACCGCCTATCCCAAGCCTGCTACCATGCGCGCCTACACCCCTGCCGTGACGACGCCAGCCGATGCCCATCGCTCCAAACTCCGCTTCCCAGCCTTCATTGAATGCCGTGCTCACGCACTTCCATGACCTGATCGTGCCGCTGTGGCAGGGCCCGGGCTGGAATGCCGAGTTGGCGTTGCCGTATGAGGCTCTGGACGCCAATCACACGCCATTGCCCCCGCAGCGCTACCGCGCCATGGCCTGTGCCCGGCAGCTGTACCTGTTTGCCAGCCTGATCGGCAAGCCCGGTTCGGCCTTCGCCGAAGAGCGCGCGGCGGCGCTGTTTCGTTCCCTGCAACGGCACTTCCATGACGCCGAGCACGGTGGCTGGTTCTACAGCATCGACGCCCACGGCAAGCCGCTGGACAAGCGCAAAGACCTCTACACCCACGCCTTCATCATCTTCGCCTGCGCCCACTACTGGGCCAAAGTGCGTGAGCCGCTGGTGGAGTCGGTGCTCGATGCTGCCCTGGAAGTGGTCGCCGAACGCTTCGCCACCGGCGACGGCCTGTACGAAGCGGTATTGGAGCGCAACTGGTCGTCCCTCAAGTCCGGCCCCCTGCAAAACCCGCTGATGCACCTCGCCGAAGGCTTCCTCGCCACGCTGGCCGTGCGTGAGGACGCCATTACGCAAGATGCGCTGCTGGACCTCGCTAGCGCGATGCAGAAGCGCTTTATCGACCGCCAGCACGGCGTGATGATGGAGAAACCGCTGGGCGCTGTGGATAACTGGTTTGAGCCAGGCCACCAGTTCGAATGGTTCTTTTTGCTGGAATCGTCAGACGTACTGCGCAGCACACCGTTGCATGCGTCGCTGACCCGGGCGTTTGCCTACGCCGAGCTCAAGGGTGTGGATAAACTCAGCGGTGCGGTCAGCGGCATGCTCGCCCTGGATGGCAGCGTGCGCGACGGCACTCAGCGAATCTGGGCCCAGGCTGAATACCTGCGCGCACTGACCTTGCGACCAAACAGTGAAGCGGTGCTGCAACGCCAATTGCTGGCGCTGCAACAGCGCTTCCTGCATGACAAAGGCTGGCACGAATGCCTGGACGCCAAGGGCGCCGTGAGCCGACGGGATATGCCGTCGACCACGCCGTATCATTTGGCGACCTGCTATCAAGGCCTGATCCAGCATCTCGGCTGATTTTCAGGGCCTCATCGCAGGCAAGCCAGCTCCCACATTCGACCGCATTCCAACGGTAGGACGCGGTTAAATGTGGGAGCGGGTTTGCTCGCGAAAGCCTCCCCTCGGTCTAACTGACTGTCACGCAATCCACTTGCGATCCCCGGTAAAACTGATCGTCAGCCAGCGCGCCGCATCCGGCGTGCCGAGCCCTGTGGATATTTCTTCACGCAGCCCATCGAGGGTCGCGACGTTATCCACCGGGTAGTTGGCCGGCAATACCACATGAATCTCGATAAACCGCGCCCGCCCGTGTTTTTGCACGTAGGACACATAGTCGTCGAAACCATGCTTGGCCTGGGCCGCGTCCATGACCTCGCGCACCTTGTCGTCCAAGTGGTCCGGGGCAATCCCCAGCACTTCGCGCAACGCCGGGCGCAGGATCTTGAACGCCGGCGCCAGCATGCTCAGGGCCAGCAGGATCAGAATCAGCGGGTCGACATACACCGCCCACTCGCCATAGCCCTGAGACTTGAGCAACAGCGCGGCGAGAAAGCTGATCAGCAAGCCCACCGAGAGCATCGCGTCCACCATCCAACTGATGTTGTCGAACTGGATCAGTGAGGATTTGAGTGTGCGATTTCGATAGCGCACGTAAAAGAAGTAGGCAAATTCGACGACGGTAAATACCGCCGCATAAATGATCACCAGTCCCAACTCGATTTCGCGCCCGCCATTGATAATGCCGAACACACCGTTGAGAAACGCGTAGATGGCGATCAACAACAGAAAGCTGCCTTCGATCAGCAACACCATGGGTTCCAGGTGCCAATAGCCGAACTGGAAGCGCTCGTTGCTTTTCTTGGCGATCAGCTTGGCCGTGATCAGCATCAACACCTTGATGGCGGTGGCGATCAGCGAGAAAAAGCCGTCGAATAGAATGGATTGGGCGCCAGAAATAACACCCGTGACAATCCCGGCGATCGCTACGGCGAACATCAGGATGGTCGATTGTTTGAGCAGTGCCTGCTCACCTCGGTTACTCACATTTCCTCCTGTCAAAACCTTTAAACCGCACAGTGCGGAGGGGTTTTCAGGGGTGGAGTGTACCTTATGTCGTGTTTTGGCCGATTTGACGCCATCGCAGGCAAGCCAGCGCCCACATTTTGACCGTGTGAACCCGATCAAATGTGGGAGCTGGCTTGCCTGCGATGGACGCGACGCGGTCTTAAGCCTTACTTGGCCCCACGCTCAATCGCAAACCCAGCCCAGGTCTGGCTCACCGGCATCAACTCAAGACGGTTGATGTTGACGTGCGCCGGGGTGTTGAGCACCCAGAAGATGGTGTCGGCGATGTCCTGCGGCTGGATCGGCTCGGCACCGGCGTAGGTGGCGTCGTAGCGCGCCTGGTCACCGCCGAAGCGCACCAGCGAGAACTCGCTCTCGCACAGGCCTGGCTCGATGTTGGTCACACGCACGCCAGTGCCTTGCAGGTCGCAACGCAGGTTCAGCGAAAACTGCTTCACGAACGCTTTGGAGCCGCCATACACGTGGCTGCCCGGGTACGGATAGCTGCCGGCGATGGAACCCAGGTTGATGATCCCGGCGCCACGGCCGTGGGCGATCAAGCGCGGCAACAGCAGGCTGGTGGTGGTCAGCAGGCCTTTGATGTTGGTGTCGACCATGGTTTCCCAATCGTCGAGGCTGCATTTGGGCGCAGGGTCTGTGCCCACCGCCAGGCCGGCGTTGTTGATCAGGCCGCGCAGTTTGGCGAATGAGGGCGGCAAGTTGGCGATGGCGTCTTCCATGCCCTTACGGTCACGCACGTCCACGACCAGGCCGTGCACTTCAGTCTGCTTGGAAAGCTCTTCAACCAATGCATTCAAACGGTCGGCACGACGGCCGGTGAGCACCAGTTTCCAGCCGGCGTCGGCAAAACGACGGGCGCAGGCTTCGCCGAAGCCTGAGGTTGCGCCAGTAATAAACAGCGTGTCGGACATGGTGTTCTCCTTGCGAGCATCGGAAAAAAGTTGCCAGCAGAATGCCCTTACGCCGTCGTCGCGGCAACCGCTAAGCGCACAACTTCATCTACAGCTGATCAATTTTTAACCACCCACAGCTAACCCATATAAACCGGGCCCTGCAGCCACATGCGCGCAGGTTATCCACAACTGCGCCCACAGTCTTTGGGGGCAAGTGCAAAACGGCTCAAGCCGCTGTGTGCAAGGCTTACAGGCAGTTTTAGAAAGTTTTTTGCTTGACCTTGGACGGGGCGTATGTAGGCCCATGCACAGAGGGAAAATTCGAACGATGGCTCCAGGCCAGTCATTCCGGCCTCTGCGGCCGTCTTTCCAGAGTTTAGTCACAGACTTATCCACAGGCTGGAGGAACATTTTTCGGTCATATACCTGTGTCTTTAAACAGGTTGACAAAACCCTTGGCCGGTCACGAAAAACCTGTTGATCAGAAAACAACCACCACGCTGCAGGCCACGCAGCTAAAGGCTTTCAGCCAGCTACTCCCACGTTACCCACAGCCGGTTCCACAGCGAATGGGGACAAGTCAAAACTGTGACAAAACAGGGATTTGCGGCGGCTATATGTCGCGCTTTAGAGGGTGGCTGGATTTGTTTTCCACAATTTGGCAAGCGGCCTGTGAACACTACAAAAACAAATGTGGGAACCGGGCTTTATGTGGGAGCGGGCTTGCCTGCAATGTAGACACCTCGTCCGTTCGGGCAAACGCAAAACAACTGTGGGAGCGGGCTTGCTCGCGAATGCGGAGGGTCAGTCAATCCATCTGAAACTGACACACCGCATTCGCGAGCAAGCCCGCTCCCACAGGGGGACTTGCGCCAAAATTTAAATCAGTGCCCGCCCAGATAGGCGTTACGCACTTCCTCATTCACCAGCAACTCCTTGCCGGTGCCGGTCAGGCGAATCTCGCCGTTAACCATCACATACGCACGGTCCGACAAGCGCAATGCATGGTTGGCGTTCTGTTCCACCAGGAAGATGGTCATCCCGGTGGCCGCCAGCTCGCGCAGGGTGGCGAAGATCTGCTTCACCACAATCGGTGCCAGGCCCAGGCTTGGCTCATCCAGCAGCAACAGCTTGGGCCGGCTCATCAGCGCACGGGCAATGGCGAGCATTTGCTGCTCACCACCAGACATGGTCATCGCCCGCTGGGTACGCCGCTCCTTGAGCCGGGGGAACAGCTCAAACATGCGCTGCATGTCTTCCTGGGCGAATTTATCGCCAATCGGGATGGTGCCCATCAGCAGGTTTTCCTCGACGGTCATGTCGGGGAACACCCGCCGCCCTTCCGGCGACTGCGCAATGCCGTTGGAGGCGATGTAATGGGACGACTTGTGGGTAATGTCGACACCGTTGTAGATGATCTGCCCCGACTCGGCCCGTGGCTGGCCGAAGATCGACATCAGCAGCGTGGATTTACCCGCGCCGTTGGAGCCGATCAGGCTGACGGTTTCGCCTTCGTTAATGTGCAGCGAGACTTTTTTCAGGGCCTGGATCGGGCCGTAAAACACGTCCAGGTCCTTCATTTCGAGGATAGGCCCGTTCATACAAGCTCCTCTTCGTCTGCGCCCAGGTAGGCGGCAATCACTTTTGGATCATTACGGATCGCTTCCGGGCCGCCCTCGGCGATGACGTTGCCGTGGTCGAGCACCACGATGTGGTCGGAAATACTCATTACCATGCCCATGTCGTGTTCGATCAGCACCACCGTGAGGTCGTGTTCGTCGCGCAGCAGGCGAATCATCGCGCTGAGCGCTTCGGTTTCCTGCGGGTTGAGGCCCGCTGCCGGTTCGTCCAGGCAAATGATCTGCGGCCGGGTGCACATGGCCCGGGCGATTTCCAGGCGGCGCTGCTGGCCGTAGGAAAGCTCACCGGCCAGGCGGTTGGCGCAGTCCACCAGGTCGACCACTTCCAGCCAGTAGAACGCGTGGTCGAGGGCGTCGCTTTCGGCCTTGCGATAGCCTTTGGTGTTGAGGATGCCCGCAAGCATGTTGCGGTTGACCCACATGTGCTGGGCCACCAGCAGGTTTTCCAGCACCGACATTTCCTTGAACAGGCGAATGTTCTGGAAGGTCCGCGCCAAGCCGGCGCGGTTCACCAGGTGGGTGCCGCCGAACATCTTGTAATACACGCGGCTGAGGAAGCTTTTCGGCGACACGAAGTCCACCGCTTTAAACCGCTCACCGAGCAGCTGGATCACGTTGGTCTGCTTGCCCCGCACGTTGAGTTCGATCTTGCCGCCACTGGCTTTGTAGAAGCCGGTGAGGCAGTTGAACACGGTGGTCTTGCCGGCGCCGTTGGGGCCGATCAGGGCGAAGATCGAGTTGCGTTCGACCTTGAGGCTCACATCGCTCAAGGCCTTGATGCCACCGAAGTGCATCATCAGATGTTCCACGGACAGAACGACTTCCTTGCTCATGGCGCCACTCCTTTACGTGGGGTCACACCGGTTCGGCTGATTCGAATCAGGCCGCGCGGTCGCCAGATCATCATCACCACCATCAACACGCCAAACAGCAGCACGCGGTACTCCGAGAAGCTGCGCAGCAGTTCCGGCGCCACCGTCAACACGAACGCCGCGATCACCACACCGACGGTCGAACCCATGCCGCCCAACACCACGATGGCCAGGATCAGCGCCGACTCGAAGAAGGTAAACGACGATGGGTTGACGAAGCCCTGGTAGCTGGCGAAGAACACCCCGGCCAGACCGGCCGTGGACGCACCGATGGTGAACGCCGACAGCTTGACCAGTACGTGGTTCAGGCCCATGGAGCGGCAGGCGATTTCATCTTCGCGCAAGGCTTCCCAGGCCCGGCCGACCGGCATGCGGGTCAGGCGATGCTTGATATACAGCACGGCCAGCACCACGAGGAACAGCACAATGTAGATGAACATGAACTTGATGTTGGGGTTGTAATCGATGCCGAAGAACTCATGGAACGGAATCCCGCCATCCTTCGCTTTACGCCCGAATTCCAGGCCGAGGAAGGTCGGCGAAGGCACCGGCATGCCGTTCGGCCCACCGGTAAACGACAGCCAGTTGTTGAGCACCAGTCGAATGATTTCACCGAAGCCCAAGGTCACGATGGCCAGGTAGTCACCGTGCATTCGCAGCACCGGGAACCCGAGTATGCACCCCGCCAGCGCCGCACAGATTGCGGCCAAGGGCAGCACCGTCCAAAAGCCCAGGCCGAGGTATTGATAACCCAATGCCAGGCCGTAGGCACCGATGGCGTAGAACGCCACATAACCCAGGTCCAGAAGACCGGCCAGGCCCACCACGATGTTCAGGCCCAGGCCGAGCAACACGTAGATCAGCCCGAGGATAACCACGGTCAGCAGGTACTTGTTGGCGAAGATCGGGAACACGATGGCGATCACGATCAGTGCCGGGATGATCCAGCGCAGCCGCGACTTGTAGTCCGGCGGCAGCACATGCACGCCGGAGCCACTGCTCTCGAAGCCCTGCAAAATCTTCAGGCCCTTGGGGGTTTGCAGGAACAGGCTCATGGCAAAGCGGCCGACCATCACGATGGCGACCAGGACCGCCACACGGGCCGGTTGCAGGTTGAAGCTGTAGCCGTCGAGGACCACGCCGACGATCGGACCGAACACGATCAACGAAATCAGCCCGGCAAGGACCGTATCGACGACACTTTTCTTGATATCGATAGATTTGGCAGCAGACATGTTTACACCTTCGCCACGAGCGGACGACCAAGCAGGCCCTGAGGACGGAAAATCAGAATCACCACCAGCAGGGAGAAACTGAACACGTCTTTGTAGTCAGAGTTGATCAACCCCGAGAACAGCGACTCGGAGATACCCAGGATGATTCCGCCGAGCATGGCCCCAGGCAGGGAACCGATGCCGCCGAGTACCGCTGCGGTAAACGCCTTGATGCCGATGATGAAGCCGGCGTAGAAGTCGAACGTGCCGTAATTCAGGGTAATCAGCACGCCGGCCAGGGCCGCCATGGCTGCACCGATCACGAATACGTAGGAGATCACCCGGTCGGTGTTGATACCGAGGATCGACGCCATCTTGCGGTCTTGCTGGGTGGCACGGCACATGCGGCCGAGCTTGGTGTATTTGATGATGTAGGTCAGCAGCCCCATGCCGAGAAACGCGGCCACCAGGATGAACACCTTGGTGTAGGTCAACTGCACGAACCCGCTGCCGATATCGACACGCCAGGCGCCGGCCAGCAGGGTGGGAATACCTTGTTGTTTCGCGCCCTGAGCAATCTGGGCGTAGTTCTGCAGGATCAGCGAGATACCGATGGCGCTGATCAGCGGTGCCAGTCGGGTGGAGTTGCGCAGCGGTTTGTAGGCGACACGCTCGATGACCCACCCGTAAACGCCGGTGACGACGACGGTGAAGACCAGGGTGCCAAGAATGAGCAGCGGGAAGGATTCGATGCCGAAGTAAGCCAGCAGTGCCAGACTGATCGCCGCGAGGTAAGCGGAAATCATATAAACCTCGCCGTGGGCGAAGTTGATCATGCCAATGATGCCATAGACCATTGTGTAGCCGATGGCGATCAGGCCATAGACCGACCCGAGGGTCAGGCCGTTGACCAGTTGCTGCAGGAAGATACCATCCATAACGCAATCTCACGCGGTGAGAACCTGCACACCGGTGGGTGTGCGGCCCTTCTGGAGGAAAAGACAGACTTGATGCCTGACACGATGGGACGGGCAACCACGCCCCCTGCGGGAACCGGGCTTGCCGGCGATGACGGACTGACAACCAACACCTGTGTTGAATGTGCAACCGCTATCGCAGGCAAACCAGCTCCCACAGGGGATCGAGGCGCTTAAACGATCGTGTTTATTCTTACTTCTGCTTTTCCAGCTGGTGGTATTTGCCGTCTTTGTCCCACTGGTAAACCACGTAGTCGGAGATTTTCAGGTCGCCCTTGGCGTCCCAGGTCTTCTCGCCCATAACGGTTTTAACCGGGTGAGCTTTCAGCCACTTGGCTGCATCTTCGCCCTTGTCGGACTTGGCACCGTTGAAGCCGGCTGCCAGGGCCTGGATCGAAGCGTAGGCGTACAGGGTGTAGCCTTCAGGCTCGGTGCCGTTTTTGCGGAACTCTTCCACCACGGTCTTGCTGTCCGGCAGCAGGCGCGGGTCAGCGCCGAAGGTCATGTACACGCCATCGACGTACTGCTTGCCGCCAGCGGTCGCGACCAGTTCGTCGGTCACGATGCCGTCATCGGACATGAACTTGACGTCTTTGAGGCCGGCTTCACGAATCTGGCGAACCAGTGGACCGGCTTCCGGGTGCAGGCCGCCGAAATAAACCACGTCAGCACCGGTGGAGCGGATTTTGGTGACCAGGGCGCTGAAGTCTTTCTCGCCACGGGTCAGGCCTTCTTCCAGCACCGGCTTCACGCCGCGCTTGGTCAACTGGGCAGCGGTAGCGTCAGCCAGGCCTTTGCCGTAGGTGTCTTTGTCGTTGATAACAGCGACCTTCTTGCCCTTGAGCACGTCGACGATGTAGTCGCCGGCGACGATGCCTTGCTGGTCATCACGGCCGCACATGCGGAACACTGCCGACAGGCCGCGCTCGGTGACCGTCGGGTTGGTGGAGCCTGGGGTGATCATGATGATGCCAGCATCGGCATACACCTCGGAGGCAGGAATGGTGTTGGAGGAGCAGAAGTGCCCGACCACGCCGATCACTTTGTCCTGGTCTGCCAGGCGGTTAGCCACCGCTACAGCCTGCTTTGGCTCACAGGCGTCGTCGCCGGCCACCAGTTTGATCTGCTCGCCGTTGATCCCGCCGGCCTTGTTGATCACATCGGCTGCCGCTTGGGCACCCTTCATGTACTGCTCACCGAAAGCTGCGTTGGCGCCCGTCATCGGGCCCGCCACGCCAATCTTCACATCAGCTTGAACAAACGTAGAAACACCCAGCGCCGTTGCAATGGCGAGGGCCAGAAAGCCTTTCTTGTAAAACGTCTGGGACATGAGTGGTGCTCCGAGGTTTTTGTTTATTGGCACTACGAATTCAATGCAAACCTTCAACTGAAACTTTCAGAGAAAGCCAAGAGCAAGGCGCGTGCCATTACGTTTTTATTCTTCAAAAAGACACGGTGTCATTGTTATTACAGGCGTTTCGACTCCTTTTGCCAGGACGTGCAACCGTCTAGCATCGGAAGGTGCAACCAATGGACCCAAAAAGTACAACCCTGGCAGGTCGCACCTGCAACCAGGCGGATAAACGGTCGTTCCTGCACCTGTAACAATGTGCGTAACGGAACTGCACATTTACAGTGCGTGATTGCTACGACTTGCACCAATACAGATTAGTAGGCTGCTAAGAAAATGCAGGCTTCTGAGCGGTATTTCGCTGATCAGATCACGATCCGCAGGCATTGCCCGGCGTGATACAGCGAAAAACCTGCTTCATAGAGACAACTGCGCAGGCCCACCCCGGCCAACGGCTGCATCGGCGCGAAGGGGATCGGTAACACCTGGGGGTTCTGGTGACATAAGTAGTCGGCAAATGCTTTGCCCACGACGCTGCCGGTGGTCACACCACGCCCGTTATAACCCGTTACGGCGACCAGGCCCGGCGCCGGCTCGAACAGGCGCATCAAGTGGTCCGGGGTGAAGGCGATACAACCGGTCCAGGTGTATTCCCACTGCACCGATTTGAGGTACGGGAAGTAGTGCTGCTGCACCCGATCGGCCCATGCCTTGAGGAACCACGCCGGTTTCTGGTTACCGTTGCCCAGGCTGCCGAGCAACAGGCGGCCATCGGCATCGCGGCGGATGCTGCTGAGTACCTGACGCGTGTCCCACGAGCCCTGCCCGCCGGGAAGGATCTGCTGGGCGGCGTCATCGGTCAGAGGGGCTGACGCAACCTGGTAGTAGTAGCCGGGGAAGAAATTGCGGCGAAGCTCGGTCCACTCACCTTCGGTGTAGGCATTCGAGGCGATCACCACTTGTGCCGCCTGCACTGAGCCCTGGGCGGTCTGCACTGACCAGTGCGCGCCTTGGCGTTCAAGCTGGGTGACCGGGGAATGATCAAACAGTTGGCCGCCAAGGCCGGCGGCGGCATTGGCCAAGCCAGTGGTATACGCCATCGGGTTCAACGTGCCGGCGCGTCGGTCGAGCAACGCAGCGGCAATTTTTTTAGTGCCTGTGGCCTCTTCGCAGGCCTGGCCGGTGAGCAACTCCACCGGCGCGCCACGGCGTTTCCATTGTGCTTCACGGCTGCGCAAATCCGCCTCGCCACGGGCATTGTGCGCCATGTGCAAGGTGCCCTCGCGGCGCAATTGGCAATCGATGTTGTATTTGTCGATGAGGCTGAACACCAGCGATGGCGCCGCGCCCAACATGCGGTTGAGCTGGCTGCCCACCGCTTCGCCGAAACCGGCTTCGATCTCATCCGGGGGAATCCACAGGCCGGCGTTGACCAGCCCGACGTTACGCCCGGAACCGCCATGGCCGGTGCGATGTGCCTCCAGCACGGCGACGCTTTTGCCCTGTTCCAGCAAGTGAATGGCCGCCGACAAACCGGTAATCCCGGCGCCGATCACGCACACATCCACCTTGACCTCGCCCTTGAGCGCGGCGCGATCCGGCCGGCCAGGGGTAAGGTGTTCCCACAAACATGCTTCGCGTAATGGCATTGCCAGACTCCGGAGAGGACCTAACAAACAACAATTATTTTGAATTGCAAA
Organism: Pseudomonas antarctica; assembly: GCF_001647715.1. Classification (NCBI taxonomy): domain Bacteria; kingdom Pseudomonadati; phylum Pseudomonadota; class Gammaproteobacteria; order Pseudomonadales; family Pseudomonadaceae; genus Pseudomonas; species Pseudomonas antarctica. The sequence goes on along the minus strand of NZ_CP015600.1, from coordinate 662,080 downwards.
CACCATCAAATGTGGGAGCTGGCTTGCCTGCGATAGCATCACCTCGGTGTTCCCGGCACACCGAGGTGTCTGCATCGCAGGCAAGCCAGCTCCCACATTGACTGCACTGCGACGTGAGGGGTCAGTCGAACGTAATACCCTGCGCCAGCGGCAGTTCCAGCGAGTAGTTCACGGTGTTGGTCTGGCGACGCATATACCCGCGCCACGCATCCGAACCCGACTCACGCCCGCCACCGGTCTCTTTCTCACCGCCAAACGCGCCGCCGATTTCCGCGCCGCTCGGGCCGATATTGACGTTGGCGATGCCGCAGTCACTGCCCACCGCCGACATGAACTGCTCGGCTTCACGCACATCGGTGGTAAAGATGCACGAAGACAGGCCTTGCGGCACAGCATTGTTCAGGCGCAGTGCCTCGGCGAAGTCGTTGTAGCCAATGACATACAGAATCGGCGCGAAGGTTTCGGTGCACACCACGTCGCTTTGCTCAGGCATTTCCACAATCGCTGGCGATACGTAGTAGGCATTCGGGAATTTATCTTCCAACTGACGCTTGCCGCCGAACACCCTGCCGCCTTCGCTCAAGGCTTGTTCCAGGGCGTCCTGCATGTTTTCGAAACCGTGTTTGTCGATCAGCGGACCGATCAGGTTGCCTTCCAGCGGGTGGCCGATGCGCACCTTGGAATAAGCGGCCTTGAGGCGAGTGACGATTTCTTCCTTGACCGACTCATGGGCGATCAGCCGGCGCAGGGTGGTGCAGCGTTGGCCGGCAGTGCCGACGGCACTGAACAGGATCGCGCGTACGGCCATGTCCAGGTCGGCGCTTGGGCCGAGGATCATCGCGTTGTTGCCGCCCAGCTCGAGGATGCTGCGGGCGAAACGCGCGGCGATTTTCGGCGCCACTTCGCGGCCCATGCGGGTGCTGCCGGTGGCGCTGATCAGCGCGACACGCGGGTCATCCACCAGTGCAGCGCCGGCGTCGCGGCCGCCAATGATCACTTGGCTGAGGTACTCGGGGGCATCGGTGAATTTCTTCAGTACGCGCTCGAACAACGCCTGGCACGCCAATGCGGTGAGTGGTGTCTTTTCCGACGGTTTCCAGATCACCGCGTTGCCGCACACCAGCGCCAGCGTGGTGTTCCACGCCCATACGGCGACCGGGAAGTTGAAGGCGCTGATCACGCCGACCACGCCCAGCGGGTGCCAGGTTTCACGCATGTGGTGGCCCGGGCGCTCGGAAGCGATGGTCAAGCCGTACAACTGGCGGGACAGACCGACGGCGAAGTCGCAGATGTCGATCATTTCCTGCACTTCACCCAACCCTTCCTGGGTGATTTTGCCGGCTTCCCAGGACACCAGCTCGCCCAGGTCGGCCTTATATTCGCGCAGCACATCACCAAACTGACGCACCAGCTCGCCGCGACGCGGCGCCGGTACTTTGCGCCAGGCGTCGAATGCATGCTCGGCGCGACTGACCTGCTGCTCCACCTCGGCGGCACCTTCCCAGTGCACACTGCCAATACGGCTGCCATCAATCGGCGAATGCACGGGTTGTTTACCCGACTGGTACAGCGCCGGGTTTACCCCGAGACGGTCAAGCAATGCGGCAACCATGGGTCACTCCTTCAATCTACAAACAAAAAAATTGCGCCGCGGCCCACACGGCGATCCAGACCTTATTTGTAGCTGGCCCAAGACTTGCCAACAAACGACGATTAGGCGAGATATCATTCCGTTTATTCATGCAAAGAATAAAAAGAGGCGTGCCGTGCTGAACAAAAGACATTTGCCCTCGATCACCGCCCTGCAGTGTTTCGAAGCCGCCACCCGCCACCTGAGCTTCACCCGCGCCGCCGAGGAACTGAACCTCACGCAAAGCGCGGTGAGCAAACAGGTCGCCCAGTTGGAAGAATTGCTGCAGCACCTGCTGTTTCGCCGGGTGCGCCGCCGCTTGCAGATGACCCCGGCGGGCGATTTGTACCTCGTGGAAGTGCGAAAAATCCTCACACAGGTGGAGATGTCCACCCATTACCTGCGCTCCTACGGCGGCGAGACCGAAGTACTTCGCGTGTCCACGCCCTACACCTTCGGCGCGCGCTGGCTGGTGCCGCGCCTGAAGGGCTGGCGTTTGCGCCACCCGCAAATCCACCTGGACCTGTGCAATGAACAGGAACCGGACGAGTTGCTGCAAGGCAAGGCGGACATGGCGTTCTATTTCGGCCAGGGCTCACGTCCCGGCACGGAAAGCCTGAAACTGTTCAGCGAAGAATTGGTGCCTGTGTGCGCGCCGGAAAGCCTGCCCGCACAGGCATTCACCGACCCCACGCAATTGAGTGACCTGGTGCTGCTGCAAAACGCCTCGCGGCCGCAAGGCTGGCATGACTGGTTCGCCAGCCAGGGCTTTCACACCGAACACAGCTATCACGGGCCGCGTTTCGACACCTTCTATATGTGCATCCGCGCGGCGCAGGTCGGCTGTGGCGTGGCCCTGCTGCCACGTTTCCTGGTGGAAGAAGAACTGGCCGACGGCAAGTTGGTGATTCCTTGGCAGCATGCGTTGCCGAGCCAGGATGCGTATTACCTGGCGTACCCGGAGCATTCGGCGGAAGTGCCCAAGGTGCGCGACTTTGTGAAGTGGATGATGGAGCAGGTTTAGTTATTTTTTGGCTGCACCACCGCCATCGCAGGCAAGCCAGCTCCCACATTTGGAATGCATTTCTACGGTGGGAGCTGGCTTGCCTGCGATAGGGCCAGTGGCCACTCCAAAAAAATCACTGGCAAAACAACACAGGTCTATGCGCCACTAGCGCCATTCCTTAATTGTGCGTAAAGGTCGGCGCCCATCGCCGATCCGTCTGGAGATTCCCGTTATGAGCGAGAGTGTGTTTGCCGATCGCATCGTGCAGAACCTGCTCGACACCGACTTCTACAAGCTGACCATGATGCAGGCGGTGCTGCACAACTACCCGAATGTGGACGTTGAATGGGAGTTTCGTTGCCGCAACAGTGAAGACCTGCGCCCGTACCTGGCGGAAATCCGCTACCAGATCGAGCGCCTGGCCGAGCTGAGCCTGAGCCCAGACCAGTTGGGTTTCCTGGAGCGCATCAGCTTCATGAAGCCGGACTTCCTGCGCTTCCTCGGGCTGTTCCGCTTCAACCTTCGTTATGTGCAAACCGGCATCGAGAATGGCGAACTGTTTATCCGCCTGCGCGGGCCGTGGCTGCATGTGATCCTGTTTGAAGTGCCGATGCTGGCCATCGTCAGCGAAGTGCGTAACCGCTACCGCTACCAGACCGTGATCCTTGAACAGGCCCGCGAGCAGCTGTACCGCAAGTTCGATTGGCTGACGGCGAACGCCAGCAGCGACGAGCTATCGGAGCTGCAAGTGGCCGACTTCGGCACGCGCCGGCGCTTCTCGTACCGGGTGCAGGAAGAAGTGGTGAGCGTGCTCAAGCATGACTTCCCCGGGCGATTTGTCGGCACCAGCAACGTGCACCTGGCCCGTGAGTTCGATATGAAGCCGCTCGGCACCATGGCCCACGAGTGGATCATGGCCCACCAGCAACTCGGCCCGCGCCTGATCGACAGCCAGATCGCCGCACTCGACTGCTGGGTCCGCGAATACCGTGGCCTGCTGGGGATCGCCCTGACCGACTGCATCACCACCGACGCCTTCCTCAGCGACTTCGACTTGTACTTCGCCAAGCTGTTCGATGGCCTGCGCCATGACTCCGGTGACCCGGTGCAATGGGCCGAAAAAGCCATCGCCCACTACCACAAGCTCGGTATCGAGCCGATGAGCAAGACCTTGGTGTTCTCCGACAGCCTGTCGCTGCCCAAGGCGCTGGAGATATTCCGCGCGTTGCGGGGTCGCATTAATGTGAGCTTTGGTATCGGCACCAACCTGACCTGCGACATTCCAGGTGTTGAGCCAATGAGCATCGTGCTTAAAATGACCGCCTGCAATGGTCAGCCCGTCGCGAAAATCTCTGATGAAGCGGGCAAGACCCACTGCACCGACCCGAATTTCGTCGCCTATTTGCGTCACGTTTTTAAAGTACCTGCCCTTTCCAGCAAGGAGTGAATCATGCAAGCCGTACAGCGTGAGATTGCGCAGCAGCTCAAGGTCCAAGCACCGTTCAAGGACCAGGCCGCCCTGGAGGCTGAAGTTGCCCGCCGCGTAACCTTTATCCAGGACTGCCTGCGCAATTCCGGGCTCAAGACATTGGTGCTGGGCATCAGCGGCGGCGTCGATTCCCTGACTGCCGGCCTTTTGGCTCAACGCGCGATGCAGGAACTGCGCGCCAGCACCGGAGATGACGCCTACCGTTTCATCGCCGTGCGCCTGCCCTACGAAACCCAGTTCGATGAAATCGACGCCCAGGCCTCGGTGGACTTCATCGAGCCGGACGAGCGCCACACTGTGAACATCGGCCCGGCGGTAAAATCCCTGGCCAGTGAAGTGGCGGCGTTTGAAGGCAAGGCCGCGGTGTCCCGCGATTTCGTGCTGGGCAACACCAAGGCGCGCATGCGCATGGTGGCGCAGTACACCATCGCCGGTGCGGCCAGTGGCCTGGTGATCGGCACCGACCACGCGGCGGAAGCGGTGATGGGCTTTTTCACCAAGTTCGGTGATGGCGCCTGCGATCTGGCACCGTTGAGCGGGCTGGTGAAAAACCAGGTACGGGCGATTGCTCGGCACTTTGGTGCGCCGGAATCATTGGTAGAGAAAATCCCGACGGCGGACCTTGAAGATTTGTCGCCAGGTAAGCCGGACGAAGCCTCCCACGGCGTGACTTACGCCGAGATCGACGCCTTCCTGCACGGAGAGCCGGTGCGTGAGGAAGCGTTCCGGATCATTTGCGACACCTACCGCAAGACCGAGCACAAGCGGGTCATGCCATTCGCGCCGTGAGGTAGATCGCCATCGCAGGCAAGCCAGCTCCCACCGCTGACCGCATCCTCATGCTGGAACTCGGTCAACGGTGGGAGCGGGCTTGCTCGCGAAGAACGATAACGCGGTACTACAGACCGCCCACAAAAAAGCGCCCCGCAAGGCGCTTTTTTTTCGACCGCAATCGGCTTACTTGACGGTCACAGTGCCTTTCATCATCGAGATGTGGCCCGGGAACGAGCAGAAGAACGCGTAGTCGGTACCGGCAGCCAGCTTCGACACATCGAAGGTCACCGAATCTTTCTCACCGGCACCAATGATTTTGGTGTGGGCGATGATGCGGGTGTCGCCTTCTTTCAGGTAGTTCTTGTCGATACCGGCAGCCATGCCGTCGCTGGCAATGCCAGGCATGTCGGCGGCGGAGCTCAGCACCCAGTTATGGCCCATCACGTTCTTCGGCAAGCTGCCGGAGTGAGTCAGCTCAACGGTGAACGTCTTGCAGCTCTTGTCGATTTCAATGGCCTTTTTGTCGAAGGACATTTGGTCGGTGGAGTCGACGGTGACCTTGCACTCTGCAGCAAGCAACTGGCCGCTCGCCAGAGTCAGCAGGGAAACAGCAACGAGTTTGGCAAACATGTGAATCTCCAAGGCAGGGTTTAAATAACGCGGATTGGGACAAGGGTGCCTCAAGCAGGTTTGAATTCTTATGATCTGCATCAACAGATTGTATACAACTTTAGGCTATCAGACTGATCAACACAATCTACCAGCCAAAGATCTGCCACCCGCTTATGATCGGCCCATACCCCATTGGAGCCCGCGCCATGCACCTCAACCAACTGTTCAACGGCCTGCTGGCCGCGTACGCCTGCGGTAAGTGAAGGCCAAGCGAGGTGCTAAGCTGCTACCATAGCGACCCAAGGCAGCTGCGCGCCGCCCCACCCTCACCTTCGACCCTAGAGGATCGCCCATGGCCAAACCTAATTACTCCTTCGCCAAACGTCAGAGAGACTTGGCCAAGGAGCAGAAGAAAGAGGAAAAGCTGCAACGCAAGAAAGCCACTGCAGATGAAGAAGCAGGTGCACTGAACCCGGATGCTGAAGGTGAAGTGGCGACAGACGAAACCGAAACACCGAAAGACCCGGCTGAATAAATTCTGTTGGGGTGAGCAGGCCCTCCCTGCTCACCCCAACCCACCCTCACTCCAGCGGCATCACCGTCACCCGCACCTCCGGGTCATGGCTCCCTCCCCCCAGAATCACCCCCCGCAACGGCGACACATCTGAGAAATCACGGCCCCAGGCCAAGGTGATGTGCTCCAGTGCCGGCTGCACATTGTTGGTCGGATCGAAATCTACCCAGCCCGACACCGGGCAATACACCGAGACCCACGCGTGGGACGCATCGGCGCCGATCAGCCGTGGCTGGCCGGGCGGTGGCTGAGTGAGCAGGTAACCGCTGATGTATCGCGCCGCCAGGCCCCGCGAGCGCAGGCAGGCGAGCATCAGATGGGCGAAGTCCTGGCACACGCCGCGACGGCGCTCCAGCACTTCCACCAGCGGCGTGGCGACCTGGGTGGCTTCGGCATCGAACGTGAACTCGCTGAAGATCTTCTCCATCAGCGCCTGTACACCCAGCAGCAATGGCTCGCCGGGCGGAAAACAGCTTTCGGAAAACTCGACGAAAGTTTTTTTCAGGTGCACGTAGGGTGATTCGAAGCGATAGCGGCAGGCTTCGACCAGTTCCACCGACACCGGCCGGCTGCTATAGGTCAGGCTGTCGCGGGTCTGGTCCCAGGCGGGCGACTGCTGGAAATCCAACACCGGCCGCGCCAGCACTTCCACGGTCAGCCCGGCATTCACCAGCAACTCATCGTGGGGCCGCTCAAAGGCCAGCCGGGTAATGGGGTTACCAAACACGTCCAGCTCATCGCGGCGCGAAGACGGCTCCGGGCTGATATCCAGTTGCTGCGAGGCGCAACGCTGCCAGGCACAAGGCCGTGGCCACAGATGCGCCAGTTGCTGGGCCAGGGAGACCGGGCTGTCGTAGTGGTAGTGGGTATCGTGGAAAATCTGGTAGCGCGCACTCATCACACCGACACCGTTTGCTGGCTGACATCATCCACATGGGCAAAATGGCGCAAGGCCAGGCGATCCGACACTTGCCCGCTCTCATCGGCGACTGCTTGCAGCAAGTCAGCCAGGCCATCCAGCGCGGCACGCACGCTGGACTCACCAAACAACGGGTTCTCCAGGCAACCCAGGTCGAAACACGCCAGGCGCTCCACCAACGGCGCCAGCCCGGTTTCACGAGGCACAGCAAAGTCATCGTTGAGGCGACGCAAGGTACGGCTGACCAGTTTCAGCTGGAACAGCACCGCGTGCGGGTTCTGCTCGTCCAGCAGCAGCAGGTCGAGCACCGGAATCAGCTGCGGCACCGCCAGGTAGCGCGAACGATAGGTGATGCTGCTATTGCCCAACTCCAGCAGCCACTCAAGCCCCGCCTGATCGAACACCGCCACGCCACGCAGGAACGCCGCAAGGCTGCTGCTCAGAAATTGCAGGCGCTCAATGCGCCGGCCCATCATCAAAAAGCGCCAGCCTTCGTCGCGGGTCATGTCGTCGAGGGCAAAGCCGGACAGCGCCGCCAGGGACATCACCAGGCGGTTGAGGAAATCCAGCAACTCGCCAAAATCCGGGGTTTCGCTTTCCAGCTCCAGGGCTTCGCGTTGCAGTTCGACCAGGGCCTGCCAGTTTTCCCGGGACAGCTTGCCGCGCACCTGGGACGCCGCCCACTGCAGGCGCTGCAGGTTGGCGCGCAGGCTCGACGGCCAGTCATCACCCAGCAAGGCAGCGAGCAGGCGCTCAGGCAACTCGCCCTCCTCCGGCAACAAGCGCAAGCTCTCGCCCAGCTCGACCGCCGCCTGCAAGGCCAGCGGATCGTCGCCGTCGACATAACGCGCGAGCACGATACGCAGCCAACGCGCGCTGTCGTCACAGCGCTCGCAATAGCGGCCAAACCAGAACAGGTTTTCCACCACGCGAGAGGGCAGATAAGGGTCGCGGCGCACCAGGTCATGGGCACCAATCGCCCGTTGTGCACGCCAATGCTCGCCACCGGCAACGCGTTCGCTTAGCACCCAGGTGTCTTTGCTCGCGCCACCGCGTTGCATCGACACCACTTCGGCATCCGCCTCGGCCGCCACGCGGGTCAGGCCGCCGGGCAGTACACGGTAGCCGTCATCACTGGCCACGGCGTACACGCGCATGCCGATGGCACGGTGTTGCAAATGGTCGTCGACGGTGTGCCACACCGGTGCCTGGGACAGTTGCGCCAGCTCCTGCGCGACGTAGGCGTAAGGCCTTGCGCGCATGCGTTCGGCCAGGGCCTGGCGTTGTTCCTCATTCAAATCGCGGCCAAATACCGGGCTGAAGCTTTGCGACGGAAACGCGGGTTTGATCAGCAAATCCGGCAGCTTCTCCAAAGCCTCGGCCAACACCGGCGCTTCACCGCACCACCAAGTGGCGATCGACGGCAGGATCAATTCTTCGCCGAACAGGAACTGGTTGATCTTCGGCAAAAAGCCGAGCAACCCGGGCGACTCCAGTACGCCACTGCCGAGGGCATTGGCCACCAGCACATTGCCCTGGCGCACGGCATCGAGCAGGCCGGGCACGCCGAGGGCCGAGTCGGTGCGCAGCTCCAGCGGGTCGCAAAAGTCGTCGTCCAGGCGGCGCATGATCGCGTGCACCCGGCGCAGGCCGCTGAGGGTTTTCAGGAACACGGTGCTGTCGCGCACGGTGAGGTCGCCGCCCTCCACCAACGGGTAGCCGAGTTGGCGCGCGAGGTAGAGGTGTTCGAAATAGCTTTCGTTGAATCGCCCCGGGGTCAGCAGCACGATCAGCGGCGACTGGTCGTCGCTGGGGGCCTGGCGGGCCAGGGTTTCCTGGAGCGTGCGGAAGAAACCGGTGAGGTGCTGCACCTGCAGATCGCGGTACAAGTCCGGAAACGCACGGGACACGATGGTACGGTTTTCCAACGCATAACCGGCACCCGACGGTGCCTGGGTGCGGTCGGCGGTGACCCACCAGCGGCCATCCGGCGTGCGCGCCAAGTCCACGGCATACAGGTGCAAAAAAGCGCCGTCCGGCGGCTGAATGCCCTGGCAGGGCCACAGGAAATTGTTATGCCCAAACACCAGCTCAGCCGGCAGCAGGCCCTCTTTGATCAATCGCTGCGGGCCATACAGATCGGCCAGCACGGCATTGAGCAGGCGCGCCCGCTGGGCGATACCGGCCGACAGGTGCTGCCACTCATCGGCGGCCAGCACATGGGGCAGTAAATCCAGCTCCCACGGGCGATCCGCGCCCTTGGGGTCGGCGTAGACGTTATAGGTCACGCCGTTTTCCTGGATCTGCCGGGTCAGCAGTGCCTGGCGCTGGGCCAGTTGCGCAGGCGTGCTGCGTTGCAGGTGATCGAGCAAGCGCTGCCAATGGGCACGCACCGCGCCACTGTCGTCCAGCAGTTCGTGATAAGTGCCCGCGGTCAGCGGGTAACGGTCGAGCAAGTCGGGCATGGAACGCTCGGCAGAAGGCAAGGGAAGTCAGATTAACTCAAATTCACTGCAATCTATTGTGGGAGCTGGCTTGCCTGCGATTGCGATTTTCCAGTCACCTTATTGGCTGGCTGATATATCGCTATCGCCGGCAAGCCAGCTCCCATATTTAAATCGCATTCAGTCATTTTTATTGGGGAACCGCCGCAGATCCAGGGTCATCGGTAGTTCATCATTAACCATTAAGGAAGGCACGGGGAGCTTGCCAGGGGTATGCCCCAAGCGGAAAAACCGCGCCATCCGCCGGCTTTCGGCTTCATTGGCATTCACCGGCAAGCTGTCGTAATTGCGCCCTCCCGGGTGGGCGACGTGGTACTGGCAGCCGCCCAGCGAGCGCTGCATCCAGGTGTCGAGCACGTCGAACACCAACGGCGCGTGCACCGGGATAGTCGGTTGCAGGCAGTTGGCCGGTTGCCAGGCGCGATAACGCACGCCGGCCACGAACTCACCGACACGCCCGGTCGGTTGCAGCGGCACCGGTATGCCGTTGCAGGTCAGCAGATAACGCTGCGGCGCCAGCCCGCTCAACTTCACCTGCAAGCGCTCCAGGGACGAATCCACATAGCGCACCGTGCCGCCCACCGCGCCCTCCTCGCCCAGTACGTGCCAGGGTTCCAGCGCCTGGCGCAGTTCCAGCTCGATGCCGCTGACGGCATAGTCGCCAACCTTGGGGAAACGGAACTCCAGGTGCGCGGCAAACCATTCGGCCCGCAGCGGGTAACCCGCAGCATTCAGCTCGACTATCACGTCGGCAAAATCCTGCTCGATAAAATGCGGCAGCAAGAAGCGATCGTGCAGTTCCGTACCCCAGCGCGCCAGTTTCGGCGGCGCATACGGCTCACGCCAGAAGCGTGCGACCAAGGCCCGCAGCAGCAATTGCTGGGTCAGGCTCATGCGCGCATGGGGCGGCATTTCAAAGGCGCGCAGTTCCAGCAGGCCCAGGCGCCCCGTGGCGCCGTCGGGCGAGTAGAGTTTGTCGATGCAGAACTCGGCGCGGTGGGTGTTGCCCGTCACGTCGATCAGCAGGTTGCGCAGCAGGCGGTCCACCAACCATGGCGGGCATTCTTCGCCAGGGGCGGGCATTTGGGCGAACGCGATTTCCAGCTCGTACAATGCGTCGTTACGCGCTTCATCCACCCGTGGCGCCTGGGATGTCGGGCCGATAAACAACCCGGAAAACAGGTACGACAGCGATGGATGGTTATGCCAGTAGCTGATCAAACTGCGCAGCAAATCGGGGCGACGCAAGAACGGTGAGTCCTTGGGCGTCGCGCCGCCCAGCACAAAATGGTTGCCGCCGCCGGTGCCCGTGTGACGACCGTCGATCATGAATTTTTCAGTGGTCAGGCGGGTTTGCCGTGCCTCTTCGTAGAGGAATTCCGTGCGCTCCACCAACTCGTCCCAGGTGGCGGACGGCTGCACGTTGACCTCAATCACACCCGGGTCCGGCGTGACCCGGAAGTTGCTCAAACGCGTGTCGAACGGCGGCTCGTAGCCTTCCAGCAATACCGGGCAGTGCAGCTCCTCGGCGGTGGCTTCGATGACGGCCACCAATTCCAGATAGTCCTCGACGCGCTCCAGCGGCGGCATAAACAGGTACAGGCGCCCTTCCCGCGCTTCGGCGCACAAGGCGGTGCGGGTCAGCCAGTCGGCGGACTCGTCGACTTCAGGCACGCGTTCATCGGCTGGCGCGGGTTCGCCATGGCTTTGCAGTTGCGCGGTGGTCGGCAACTCCGGCTGATCCTGGTTAGGGTCAGTCGGATGCACGAACGGGTACTCCGCCGCCGTCACCCAAGGTTGCGAGGCCAGCGGCAGGCGATAGCCCAGCGCTGAGTCGCCCGGCACCAGTCGGCAGTGATTGTCGCGCAGGTACCAGCGCCCACTCTGCCAGCGGTCATTGGCCGCCGTGCGCGCCAGCGGCAGCACTTGGCCGATAACTTTGTCCAGGCCCTGGCTGAATACTTTGCGCAGGCGCTCGCGCTCCAGGTCGTCGCTCAAGCGCGGGTCTTGGGCGGTGACGTTTTGCGGCAGTGCACCTTCGCGCCACAGGTAATAGAAATTGTCTTCGAAGGCCGGGAATACAAAGTACGCCGGCAGTTTGAGGCGTTCGGCGACACTGGCCAGGAAACGCCCGGCCATGAGCCCGTCGGCAGCATAATCTTCTTGCTCATCGGCTATCAGCGCGGTGTTGTGCCAGATCGGCACGCCGTCGCGCCGCCAATAGCAGTTGAGCGACCAGCGCGGCAACTGCTCGCCGGGGTACCACTTGCCCTGACCGAAGTGCACCAGGCCCTTGGGCGCGTAGTGCTTACGCATGCGTTGGAACAGCTCGGCGGACAGCCGACGTTTGTCCGGCCCGAGGGCGGCGGTGTTCCACTCGGCGCCGTCGGGGTCGTCGATGGAGACGAAGGTCGGTTCGCCGCCCATGGTCAGGCGTACGTCGTCCTTGAGCAGGTCGCCATCGATCTGCCGGCCCAGTGCCTGGATCGCCAGCCATTGTTCTTCGGTGTAGGGCTTGGTAACCCGAGGTGCTTCCCAAATGCGCTCCACCGACATCTCGTGGGTAAATTCGCACTCGCACGGTTCCACCAGCCCACTGATCGGTGCGGCGGACGATGGATCAGGACTACAGGCCAACGGGATATGGCCTTCACCAGCGAATAACCCTGAGGTAGCGTCCAGGCCGATCCAGCCGGCGCCGGGCAAATACACTTCGCACCAGGCGTGCAGGTCGGTGAAGTCCACTTCGGTGCCGGACGGGCCGTCGAGGGCTTTGACGTCGGCGGTCAGTTGGATCAAGTAGCCCGACACAAAGCGCGCCGCCAACCCCAGGTTGCGCAGCAATTGCACCAGCAGCCAGGCCGAATCGCGGCAGGAGCCGGAGGCATTTTCCAGGGTGAATTCCGGGGTTTGCACGCCCGGTTCCATGCGGATCAAGTAGCCAATATCGGCCGCCAGACGCTGGTTCAGCCCCACCAGGAAATCCACGGCCGGCAAGGGCGTGCGGTCGATGCCCGCCAGGTAAGCGGCAAACTTCGGCGTCAGCGGCAGGGTTTCCAGGTACGGCGCCAGCTCTCGCTGCTCGTCAGCGGCGTAGCTGAAGGGGATTTTTTCGGCGTAGGGCTCAAGGAAAAAGTCGAACGGGTTGAACACCGCCATCTCGGCGACCAAGTCGACTTCGATACGCAGTTCGTCCGTCTTTTCCGGGAACACCAGACGCGCCAGGTAGTTACCCTGGGGGTCTTGTTGCCAATTGATGAAATGCTGCTCGGGCAGCACTTTCAGTGCGTAGGACAAAATCCGCGTGCGACTGTGGGCCGCCGGGCGTAAACGCACGATCTGTGGGCCGAGTTCGACAGCGCGGTCATAGCGGTAATGCGTAACGTGGTGCAACGCGACATGAATCGACACGGCGGCCTCCTGCGAGCCAGGGCATGGACACAACGTGCGCAAGACTTATGCCAGAGCAGCCGTCATTGCGCTTTCTCGTTAGACCCGGTGCAGTAGAGCACCAAAACGGCGCCATCACCGGTGCCCTGGTGCAAGTGCTGCACATATTTGTGGCGCAGGGTGGTGAATCTACCCAGCTAGCGTGCTTTGTGCGTTGCGATGATGGCTTGGCGCAGCCGCCTCACTTCAACGAGTTTCTGGCGCATCTCGCGGTGACGCTTGCTGTTGAGCAGCAGCAATCCCAGCAGCGGGAACAGCAGGCTCAAACTATAGGACAGCGGATGCGGACCGAAGGCGATGGTGGGCAGCACTGCCAGAACACAGAGCGCAAGCAGCATCACCAGCGGCCATACCCACTGTGGCCGCCCGCGCGCGATCATGAAGTTGCACTGCACGATGCCCCACGTCAGCGCGAGGCCGCCCAGGAAGGAATACTTGAGGTTGTCGTCCATCGACAAGCGTGGGAAATAACTGTCGAAAATCAGCGGCACCGCAAACACCAGGCTGAACACCGCCGCGAAAATTGCGCCCATAAAGACCGGAAAGTATTGCGCCAGAAAACTGCGAATGCCGGGTAGCTCATTCATCGCTCATTTCCTCATACAGCCCCACGGCAATGGTGCGTACGTTCCCCGAGATTGCACTGCCGGTAAAACCGATCGCCGCGCCCAGGGCATCCTGTATCTGAGTCACCGTCGCATGCTTGACCTGGGCGGGGGCGAAACGCTTGGTCGCCTCGCCAGACAGTTGTTTCAACTTGAGCATCTTGGCGCTCATACGCGGGTCCTGAATGCTGAGCAGCTCCTTCGTAAGCTTGGCGCGCTCTTGCCGGGTTAATCCTCGTAGCACCTCCCGCACGCTTTTGCCGGTGGCGGCCTGATTCAGCCGCACCAGCTTTATCGTGGTCAGCGTCGATGCACCGACCCCGATCAACGACGCAGCATCCAGCGCGATCATCGTGTACTGATACCACTCCGAGCTGTCGAGCTTGTCATTTTTGGAGGGGTCACTGATCTCATTGCTGACGCGATAGCCACTGGCAAAACACTGGAGCGTGCTGGCCGTGGCAGCGGTATAACCGATGGCCGTAATCACGCTGCTGGCACCCGCCGTGAACGGTACAGCGACGGTGCCGCTGAGCACCACGATCCAACCGATGATCGCGCCCGCGCAGGACAGAGACGTATTGACCGCCTCTCCCACCAGGCGCGATTCGCGGGGATTGTCCTGGACCTGTTGCGCAAACTGCGCCGGGGCGATGTACTTCTGCGCTTCACGCAAGATCAAACGTTTAGGAGCGATGCTGCAGATGGGCTGAAATTCGCGCAGCGTGAGGACGTTGAAGTCGGCGTCAATGTACACAACGCCCGCGCCGACAATGCCGGGGTCAGCGTCGATGGCGGCAAACAGGCGTGGCAGGTTGATCTGGCTTTCGATGCGCTGGCGCGCCATGAACTGCGAGCGGTTGGAGTCCATGCCGATGCTGAGCAGGGGGTTGCTCATGAGAGTTCTTCCTTGAAGGTGATGGTGGCCTGGCAGGCCTCATCGCGGGCAAGCCCGGCTCCCACAAGGGAACGCGTTACAACTGTGGGAGCTGGCTTGCCTGCGATGGCGATCTAATGACCACCACCTTAACAAACGATCTACCCACCCGCTAGAAAGCAAAACGCCAGCACAAGGCTGGCGTTTTGCATTCTGGCAGGCCTCATCGCGGGCAAGCCCGGCTCCCACAAGGGAACGCGTTCCAACTGTGGGAGCTGGCTTGCCTGCGATGGCGATCTAATGACCACCACCTTAACAAACGGTCTACCCACCCGCTAGAAAGCAAAACGCCAGCACGAGGCTGGCGTTTTGCATATTCAGGCTACGATCAACGCGGCACTACCGGCTTGCGCGCAGGCTTACCGCCTTTGCCCTTCGCCGCATCGGCGCGCTCCTTGGCAGCCTGCTTGTTGCGTACCATGGCCGCAGCCTTGGCTTGTTCGCGCTTGTCCCACGGGTTGCTGCCATCACTGCCACGCGGCGGCAAACCGGTGTGCTGGGTGAGGATCCTGGTGGTGGTTTCCTTGGCAACCTTATGGCTGCCGGCCGGCGTCGAGTTCTTGCGACGGGCGCTCTGGTAGCTGTCGGTGGCCGGCTGGTGCAGCGGGATCAATTGGTCCTTGCCCGGCCCGATCAGGTCGGCACGGCCCATGCGGGTCAATGCTTCACGCAGCATCGGCCAGCCTTTCGGGTCGTGGTAGCGCAGGAACGCTTTGTGCAGACGGCGCTGCTCTTCGCTCTTGACGATGGTCACCGCGTCGCTCTTGTAGGTGACCTTGCGCAGCGGGTTCTTGCCCGAGTGGTACATCGCGGTGGCGGTGGCCATCGGCGACGGGTAGAACGCCTGCACCTGGTCGGCGCGGAAGCCGTTGCCCTTGAGCCACAGGGCCAGGTTCATCATGTCTTCATCGGTGGTGCCCGGGTGGGCGGCGATGAAGTAAGGAATCAGGTACTGCTCCTTGCCCGCTTCCTTGGTGTACTTCTCGAACATGCGCTTGAACTTGTCATAGCTGCCAATGCCCGGCTTCATCATCTGGTTGAGCGGACCTTCCTCGGTGTGTTCCGGGGCGATCTTGAGGTAACCACCGACGTGGTGGGTCACCAACTCTTTAACGTATTCCGGCGACTCGACCGCGAGGTCATAGCGCAGGCCGGAAGCAATCAAAATCTTCTTCACACCCGGCAACGCACGGGCGCTGCGGTACAGCTGAATCAGTGACGAGTGGTCGGTGTTCAGGTTCGGGCAGATGCCAGGGAATACGCACGACGGCTTACGGCATGCAGATTCGATTTCCGGGCTCTTGCAAGCGATGCGGTACATGTTCGCGGTCGGGCCGCCGAGGTCGGAGATCACGCCGGTAAAACCTGGAACCTTGTCGCGGATCTCTTCGATTTCGCGAATGATCGACTCTTCGGAACGGTTCTGGATGATCCGGCCTTCGTGCTCGGTGATCGAGCAGAAAGTACAGCCGCCGAAGCAGCCACGCATGATGTTCACCGAGAAACGGATCATGTCGTAGGCCGGGATCTTTTCCTTGCCGTACGCCGGGTGCGGGACACGGGCGTAAGGCATGCCAAACACGTAGTCCATTTCTTCGGTGGTCATCGGGATGGGCGGCGGGTTGAACCACACATCCACTTCACCGTGCTTCTGCACCAGAGCACGGGCGTTGCCTGGGTTGGTTTCCAGGTGCAGCACGCGGTTGGCGTGGGCGTAGAGCACCGAGTCACCACGGACTTTTTCTACCGATGGCAGGCGAATCACGGTCTTGTCGCGGGTCATGCGCGGGCTGGCCAGGATCTGCACGACCTTGGCTTCTTCCGGGTCTTCAACCGGGCCTTTTTCCTGCTCAATGGCGCAAGCCTGGGTGTCCTGGGTATTCACGTACGGGTTGATGATCTTGTCGATCTTGCCCGGGCGGTCGATACGCGTGGAGTCCACTTCGTACCAGCCTTCAGGCGTGTCACGGCGAATGAACGCGGTGCCGCGCACGTCAGTGATGTCTTCGATCTTATGGCCCCAGGACAAACGCTGGGCGACTTCGACGATAGCCCGCTCGGCGTTGCCGTACAGCAGGATGTCGGCGCAGGCGTCGATCAGGATCGAATTGCGCACGCGGTCTTGCCAGTAGTCGTAGTGGGCGATGCGGCGCAGGGACGCTTCGATGCCACCGAGTACGATCGGCACGTTCTTGTAGGCTTCTTTACAGCGCTGGCTGTACACCAGGCTCGCGCGGTCCGGGCGTTTGCCAGCCATACCGCCAGGGGTGTAGGCGTCGTCGGAACGAATCTTCTTGTCGGCGGTGTAGCGGTTGATCATCGAGTCCATGTTGCCGGCCGCGACGCCGAAGAACAGGTTCGGCTCGCCGAGCTTCATGAAGTCGTCTTTGGACTGCCAGTTCGGCTGGGCAATGATCCCGACGCGAAAGCCCTGGGACTCCAGCAGCCGGCCGATGATGGCCATACCGAACGAGGGGTGATCCACGTACGCATCACCGGTGACGATGATGATGTCGCAGGAATCCCAGCCAAGCTGATCCATCTCCTCCCTGCTCATCGGCAGGAATGGCGCAGGACCGAAACATTCGGCCCAGTACTTGGGATAGTCAAATAACGGCTTGGCTGTTTGCATGACGGTGACCGGTGTTGAGATGAAAAATCGCGGGCGTGGAATATAGCACAAATTTTGACCAATTCCGACGGTAATGGTCGGAATTGTGGTGACGCCATCGCAGGCAGGCCAGTTCCCCCATTTGAATGCATTTACACATCAATGTGGGAGTTGGCTTGCCTGCGATGAGGCCCTTACAGGCGCTGGAGAGTTACTCGTCGTCGAAGTTGTAGCTGCCCGGCGCCAGGTTTTCGAAACGGGTGTATTTGCCGATAAAGGCCAGGCGCGTGGTGCCGATTGGCCCGTTACGCTGCTTGCCGATAATGATTTCAGCGATGCCTTTATGCTCGGTCTCCGGGTGATACACCTCGTCCCGGTAAACGAACATGATTACGTCAGCATCCTGCTCGATCGCTCCGGATTCCCGCAAGTCGGAGTTGATCGGGCGTTTGTTCGGCCGTTGCTCCAAGGAACGGTTGAGCTGCGACAGGGCAACCACTGGGCAGTTGAATTCCTTGGCCAGGGCTTTCAACGAGCGGGAAATCTCGGAAATCTCGTTGGTACGGCTGTCGCCACTGGAACCCGGGATCTGCATCAGTTGCAGGTAGTCGATCATGATCAGGGCGATATCGCCATGCTCACGCACCAGGCGTCGGGTACGTGCGCGCATTTCCGAGGGGCTGATGCCCGCGGTGTCATCGATAAACAGCTTGCGGTCGTTAAGCAGGTTAACGGCCGAGGTCAAGCGCGGCCAATCGTCATCTTCCAGACGACCGGCACGCACCTTGGTCTGGTCGATACGGCCCAGGGACGACAACATCCGCATGATCAGCGATTCGCCTGGCATCTCCAGCGAGTAGACCAGTACGGCCTTATCGCTGCGCAACACGGCGTTCTCCACCAGGTTCATCGCAAACGTGGTTTTACCCATGGACGGACGGCCGGCGACGATGATCAGGTCAGACGGCTGCAGGCCGCTGGTCATGCCATCGAGGTCGGTGTAGCCGGTGGACAGGCCGGTGATGGCGTTGTCGGTGTTGAACAAGGTATCGATCCGGTCGATGGCCTTGGTCAACAGGTCGTTGACGCTGACCGGGCCGCCGGTTTTCGGACGGGCCTCGGCGATCTGGAAGATCTGCCGTTCGGCCTCGTCGAGAATCTCTTCAGCGGTACGGCCTTCGGGGTTGAAGGCACTGTCGGCAATCTCGGTGGCGATGCCGATCAACTGGCGCAACGTGGCCCGCGCACGGACGATCTGCGCATAGGCCTTGATGTTGGCGACCGATGGCGTGTTTTTCGCCAGCTCACCCAGGTAACCCAGGCCGCCCACTTGGGACGTCTGGCCTTCCTTGTCCAATTGCTCGGCCAGGGTCACCACGTCGATCGGCGAGTTCTGGTCGGCCAGCTTGGCAATGGCACGGAAGATCAGGCGGTGGTCATGACGGTAGAAATCGCCGTCCGAGACTTGATCCAGCACGCGTTCCCAGGCGTTGTTGTCCAGCATCAAGCCACCGAGCACGGCCTGTTCGGCCTCGATGGAATGCGGTGGCACCTTCAGGGCAGCGGTTTGCAGATCGTATTGCTCAGGAGCTGAAATATCGTTCATGGCCACTTGGAATTAGGGGATTGTAGAAAAACAAAAGGCACGACCTGTAAACAGGATCGTGCCCGATGTTAACTGGCTGACACGCGAGGTGCCAGTCAGTTAGGTGCTGCTTAAGCTGCTACCACGACAACGCGTACGGTGGCTTCAACTTCGGCGTGCAGGTGCACGGCTACGTCGAATTCGCCTACGTTGCGGATGGTGCCGTTCGGCAGACGAACTTCGCTCTTCTGCACTTCAACGCCGGAAGCGGTCAGTGCATCAGCGATGTCGTGGGTGCCGATCGAACCGAACAGCTTGCCTTCGTCACCGGCGGTGGCAGTGATAGTCACTTCCAGCTCAGCCAGTTGGGCAGCGCGAGTTTCGGCCGAAGCTTTTTTGTCTGCTGCTGCTTTTTCCAGCTCAGCACGACGCTCTTCAAACGCAGCCAGGTTGGCAGCGGTTGCAGCGGTAGCTTTGCCGTAAGGCAGCAGGTAGTTACGACCGTAGCCGGCCTTAACGTTCACTTTGTCGCCCAGGTTGCCCAGGTTGGCGACTTTTTCCAGAAGGATCAGTTGCATGTGAAAATCCTCTAACTTTTAACCTTCACCGTTCGCGTTATCGGCGTCTTTCGACGCCAGACGACCGCGAAAATCAATCAGGCCGTCGACAATGGCCAAAACCACGAGTAACGGATAGATCAGCTGCATGAACAGCAACAGCGTTACGTACAACCCCACCAGCCAAAACCTGGCCAGACGCTTTCGCGCAACCAGCCCATGAATCAGGGCCAACCCGGCAAACACCAGCGGTACGCTGCAAATCGGCGCCAGCAAGGCCATCTGTGGACCGAAGTTCGGCCCGACAACCATGCACGCCAGCAGCAACATCGCCGGCCCCGCGGGGATTCTGATACTGCGAAACTCGCGACCAAAACCACCCGGGTTGTACAACAACGCCTGCCAATAACGCCCAAGAATCAGGCTCAGCACGCTGACGACCTGCAACAATGCCGCAATCAGGCCGGTCAGGACCGGAGCAATCAGTGACGCAAACCGCGCTCGCTCATCTACCGACAACTGCTGGTAGAGATCCCCGAGAGCCATCGGCAGGATCTTGACGATTTCCTGCGACAGCGCCTCGATTTGCGGGCGGAAAGCCGCGCCAAGCATCACTGAGTACAACAACCCCAATGCCACGCTGACCAGCAGCGTACGGACCCAGGACTCACTTGCGCGTAAAACCAACGCAAGGCTCGATGACCCCAGCAGTACCAAAAGTACGCGTGGATCACCAAATTGCAGCCACCAGATCAAGGCCGGCAACAATCCCAGGGCAAGGACGCCAAGGGCGTCCTTCAAACCGCGCCGCAGCAGCACTAGGCAACCTGCGGCAGCACCCAACCAATAAAGCAACGGCAATGCCGCACATCCAGCCACTACGAGAGTGGCCTGCACGCGACCGCGCATGATGAACTCAGCTAAGGCGCGCATGCATTCAATCCCTTACTACTTGTCGACTGCCCGGTCTCAGCGGCCGTGGCTGTCGGTGTAGGCCAGCAGGGCCAGGAAGCGGGCGCGCTTGATAGCGGTGGCCAGCTGACGCTGATAACGTGCTTTGGTACCGGTGATACGGCTTGGAACGATTTTGCCGGTCTCGGATACGTAAGCTTTCAGAGTGTTGAGATCTTTGTAATCGATCTCTTTCACGTCTTCAGCGGTGAAGCGGCAGAATTTACGACGACGGAAGAAACGTGCCATTTGATAGGCTCCTTAAAAGGTCCGTGGATTACTCGTCAGCGTTATCGCTGTTGTCGCTGTCATCACTATCAGCGCTTTCGGCGCCTTCGTGCTCAGGACGGTCGCGACGCTCACGGCGCTCACTGCGGTTTTCTTCAGCCTTGAGCATCTCGGATTGGCCGGTAACGGCTTCTTCGCGACGGATGACCAGGTTACGGATCACTGCATCGTTGTAGCGGAAGTTGTCTTCCAGCTCGGCCAGGGCCTTGCCAGTGCACTCAACGTTCAGCATCACGTAGTGAGCCTTGTGAACATTGTTGATTGCGTAGGCCAGTTGACGACGGCCCCAATCTTCCAGACGGTGGATTTTGCCGCCGTCTTCTTCGATCAGCTTGGTGTAACGCTCAACCATGCCGCCGACTTGCTCGCTTTGATCCGGGTGGACCAAAAAGATGATTTCGTAATGACGCATGAATGCTCCTTACGGGTTGTAGCCTGCCGCTCAAAAACGGTCAGACAAGGAGTGAATGACACTTATGGATCTTGCCAAAGGGAGGCACATGCGTGCCTGCCATGAAGGCAAGGGGCGCAATTGTAGAGAAGGGGGAGAAAGCGCGCAAGGTGATTGGTGATTATTTGAACAATCTCCAATTCACCACAAAACAAATGTGGGAGGGTCTTATGTGGGAACCGGGCTTGTCCGCGATGCAGGCACCTCGACGTATCAGTGATACCGAGGTGATGCTATCGCAGGCAAGCCAGCTCCCACACAAGTGCCTCCCACATTTTGGATCTACGCCAGGCTCAAAATTACTTTTTAGCCTTCGCCTTGACGCCACGCTGGCGCCGGGCTTCGAACAGGCACACGCCGGTAGCAACCGACACGTTGAGACTGCTCACACTACCGGCCATCGGCAGGTGCACCAGGTAGTCGCAATGCTCACGGGTCAGGCGACGCATGCCTTTGCCTTCGGCGCCCATGATCAGAATGGTCGGGCCGGTGAGGTCCTGGTCATAAATGCTGACCTCAGCCTCGCCTGCCGTGCCCACGACCCACAGGCCGCGCTGCTGGAGTTTTTCCAGGGTGCGCGCCAGGTTGGTCACGGCCACCAGCGGAATCACTTCCGCCGCGCCGCAGGCAACTTTACGCACGACCGGCGTCAGGGTGGCCGACTTGTCTTTCGGCACAATTACCGCCAGCGCGCCGGCAGCGTCCGCCGAACGCAGGCAGGCGCCGAGGTTGTGCGGATCGGTCACGCCGTCCAGTACCAGCAGCAGCGGCGCGCCTTCGGTACGGTCGAGCAACTCGTCGAGCATCGCCTCGCCCCAGACCTGGCTCGGGCTTACGTCCGCAACCACGCCCTGGTGAACGCCCTCTACCCACACGTCCATTTCACGACGCTCGGCCTGACCGATGGCAACCTTATTTTGGGTAGCCAGCTCGACCAGCGCTTGTACACGCGGTTCGCTGCGACCTTCTGCCAACCACACTTGCTTGACGCGTTTGGGGTGGTGACGCAGCAGTGCTTCTACGGCGTGTACGCCATAGATTTTTTCCAGACTCATGACTTGGCCTTAGGTTTGCGCGACCCGCCGCTTTTCGCGGGGGCCGAACCCGCTTTAGGCGGGCCTTTACGGTGTTTACTCGGCTTGCTCGACGGCTTTTCCGCCTCGCGGGACTTTCCCCCAGACGCCGCTTTACCACCGCTTTTGGCTTCGCTGAGCAACTGCTGCTTCAACTCGCGGCTCTTGCGCAGTTCTGCGTTTTTTGCCGCGGCATCGCTTGGGCGGTAGGCTTCGGGGGCCTTGTCCTTGGCAGACGAACGACGAGCAGGCTTGGCTGGCGCAGGCTCGGCGACCGCTGCTTTCGCAGGAGCACCTTTGCCTTTGCTGGCCGGCGCAGTCGTCTCGCCGCCACGTTTCTTACGGCCAGTCGGCTCGGCTGGCTTGTCAGGCATACCGAAGTCGATCTTGCGCTCGTCAAGGTCGACGCGCATGACCTGCACCTCAACGGTATCGCCCAAGCGGAAGCTGCGACCGGTGCGCTCGCCCGCCAGGCGGTGATGCACAGGGTCAAAGTGGTAGTAGTCACCCGGCAAGGCGGTGACGTGCACCAGGCCCTCGACATAGATGTCAGTCAGCTCAACGAACAGACCAAACCCGGTTACGGCCGTGATGACGCCAGGGAACGACTCGCCCACGCGGTCTTTCATGAACTCGCACTTAAGCCAGTTCACTACATCGCGGGTGGCTTCGTCGGCACGGCGCTCGCTCATGGAGCACTGCTCGCCCAGCTGTTCCAGGGCCGCTTCGTCGTACGGATAAATCCGCGCTTTCGGAATGGTCATGGCACCGGCGCGCTTGACGTGCGGGGTGTTCTGCTTGGAATGGATCACGCTGCGGATCGCGCGGTGCGTGAGCAGGTCCGGGTAACGACGAATCGGCGACGTGAAGTGGGTGTACGCTTCGTAATTCAGGCCGAAGTGGCCCTGATTATCAGCGCTGTACACCGCCTGGCTCAGGGAGCGCAGCATCACGGTCTGGATCACGTGGTAATCCGGACGGTCCTTGATGCTCGCGAGCAGTGCCTGGTAGTCCTTCGGCGTCGGGCCGTCCTTGCCTTTGTGCAGGGACAGGCCGAGCTCACCGAGGAACGCGCGCAGCTTCTCCAGGCGCTCCGGCGGCGGGCCGTCATGCACCCGGTACAACGCAGGAATCTCGTGCTTTTTCAGGAATTCCGCAGTGGCCACGTTGGCCGCCAGCATGCATTCCTCGATCAGCTTGTGCGCATCGTTACGCGTGGTCGGGGTGATTGCCGCGATCTTGCGCTCGGAACCGAAGACAATTCGGGTTTCCTGCGTTTCAAAATCGATCGCGCCACGCACGTGACGAGCGCCCAACAGCACTTTGTACAACGCGTACAGCTGCTTGAGGTGCGGCACAACATGACCATACTCACCGCGCAGTGCTTTGGCTTCGCTGGTCTTCGGCTGTTCCAGGATGGTGCTGACCTTGTTGTAGGTCAGGCGCGCCTGGGAATGAATCACCGCTTCGTAGAACTGGTAGTCCGTCATTTCGCCGGTTTTCGAGATGGTCATCTCGCACACCATGGCCAAACGGTCGACTTTCGGGTTCAGGGAGCACAAGCCGTTGGACAACTGCTCAGGCAGCATCGGAATCACGCGCTCAGGGAAGTACACGGAGTTGCCGCGCACCTGAGCTTCGTTGTCCAGGGCCGAACCAATCTTCACGTAGCTGGACACGTCGGCAATCGCGACGAACAACTTCCAGCCGCCGGAGAACAGGCGCAGCTTGCCAGGCTTGGCTTCGCAGTAGACCGCATCGTCGAAGTCACGCGCATCTTCGCCGTCAATGGTGACGAACGGCAGATGGCGCAGGTCGATGCGTTTTTCTTTGTCTTTGTCTTCAACTTCCGGCTTGAGCTTGGCGGCTTCTTTGAGCACAGCCTCAGGCCAGACGTGAGGAATATCGTAGGTGCGCAGCGCAACGTCGATTTCCATGCCCGGCGCCATGTAGTTGCCGACCACTTCAACGATATCGCCTTGCGGCTGGAAGCGCGCAGTCGGCCAATGGGTGATTTTCACCTCGACGAACTGGCCGACCTTGGCGGCGCCATTGCGACCCGGGGTAATCAGCACTTCCTGCTGGACCTTGGGGTTATCTGGCACAACAAAGCCAATACCGCCCTCTTCGAAGTAACGGCCGACGATAGACTCGTGGGCACGCGACACCACTTCGACGATCACGCCTTCACGACGACCGCGACGGTCCAGGCCGGAAACGCGCGCCAGGGCACGGTCGCCATCGAACACCAGGCGCATTTGCGCCGGGCTCATGAACAAGTCGTCGCTGCCGTCGTCCGGGATCAAAAAGCCGAAGCCATCACGGTGACCGGCAATGCGGCCAAGGATCAGGTCGAGCTTATCCACAGGCGCGTAGGTGCCACGGCGGGTGTAGATCAGTTGAGCGTCGCGCTCCATGGCACGCAAACGGCGGCGCAGGGCTTCGAGCTGGTCTTCGGTGGTCAGACCGAACTCTTCAACCAGCTGCTCGCGGCTAGCAGGCGAACCACGATCGGCGAGATGCGCCAGGATCAGTTCGCGGCTAGGAATAGGGTTTTCATATTTTTCCGCTTCACGAGCGGCCTCGGGATCGAGGGACTGCCAATCGGCCATTAGAGAGTTTTCACCTTGTCTATATGCGGGTTAGTTTGGCATACGCGTATTGAAACGGGAAATTTCAGACGTCAACAAGCCTTTAAAAGCTCTTTGTAGCCCCCGACAGACACCTTGCACGACCATTGGCGAAATTTTCCAGGCTTTTTTCATAGCAGGGCTTTACAGCTTAAAATCCGCTCCGTATAGTGCGCGCCATCGACGACGGCAACGTTGTTGATGCTGCCCAGGTGGTGAAATTGGTAGACACGCCAGCTTCAGGTGCTGGTGATCGCAAGGTCGTGGAAGTTCGAGTCTTCTCCTGGGCACCAATTTCAAACTCAAGGTTACGCTTTGAGTCTCCAAAAACCCGCGAAAGCGGGTTTTTGCGTTTCAGGCCTTTGATTTTTAACGAGAATATAGATTTATATTTTTGATATCAGGGGTTTACAGATCAAAAAGCCCTCCGTATAGTTCGCTCCATCAACAGCGCAAGCGTTGTTGATAATGCCCAGGTGGTGAAATTGGTAGACACGCCAGCTTCAGGTGCTGGTGATCGCAAGGTCGTGGAAGTTCGAGTCTTCTCCTGGGCACCAAATTCAGATCAAACCCGCGAAAGCGGGTTTTTTCGTTTCCGGGGTTTAAAAACTTCCCCAGTGATTTCCCCCTCATCCGCACTTGAGAAGTTTTATCGTTTATCCTGCTCATACAAATCGGCAATGATTTGTTGCACTTATACGAGGAAAGCTTCGGATGACCATAAGCAATACCCGTCTCAAAACATCCCTTCTGCGTGGCCTGACCCTCACCCTGCTCAGCCTGACCCTGCTCTCGCCCGCCGCCTATTCCGCCGACAAGGTGTCACTGACCTTGTACAACGGCCAACACAAAGAAGTCGGCGATCAACTCGCCAAGGCCTTCGAAGCCAAGACCGGCATTCACGTCAATGTGCGCAAAGGCAGCAGCAACCAGCTGGCCAGCCAGGTTGTCGAAGAAGGCGACCGCTCCCCCGCTGACGTGATCTACACCGAAGAATCGCCGCCGCTGAACAAACTCGGCGAGCAAGGCCTGCTGGCCAAGATCGACGCCAGCACCCTCGACGTATTACCCAAAGACTATGTAGGCAAAAACGCTGACTGGATGGGCGTGACCGCACGCACCCGCGTCGTCGCGTTCAACCCGAAACTGATTGCCGAAAAAGACCTGCCTAAATCGGTACTGGATTTCGCCGGGCCCGAGTGGCAAGGCAAAGTCGGCTTTGTACCTACCAGCGGCGCCTTCCAGGAACAAGCTGTGGCGATTATCAAGCTGCACGGTCGTGAAGCCGCTGAAGAATGGCTGACCGGCCTGCGCGCTTTCGGCAAGGTGTACAGCAACAACATGGTCGCCCTCAAAGCGGTGGAAAACGGCGAAGTGGCCACCGTGCTGGTGAACAACTACTACTGGTTTGCCCTGAAGAAAGAAAAAACCAATCTGGACTCGCAACTGCATTACTTCACCGATGGTGATGCCGGCGGCCTGATCACCGTGTCTTCCGCTGCCGCACTGAAATCCAGCAAACACCCGAAAGAAGCCCAGCAACTGCTGGCATTCATGACCAGCGAAGAAGGCCAACGCGTAATCACCGATACCTCGGCTGAATACCCGCTGCGCAAGGGTATGGAATCCAACCGTGGCCTCAAGCCTTTCAGCGAGCTGCAACCGCCGAAAGTCACTCCCGCCGACCTGGGCAACGCCGAAGAAGCCCTGGACCTGGAACGTGACGTTGGCTTGAACTGATGAACCCACCGCCACCCGCCCCCACTTTGCGTGGGGGTTTTAGCCCGCGACGCAAACATCCCTCGATCTGGCTGTTACTCCCCGTTCTGTTTCTGGTGGGGTTGAGCCTGTTGCCGCTGCTGTATGTCGGGACCAAGGCTTGGCAGGCGGGCTGGACGGAGGCAGTGCATCTGCTGTGGCGGCCCTATGTATTTGGGCTGCTGCGTAACACCCTGGCCTTGATGGTCGGGGTGACCCTGGCCTGCGGCGTGATCGGCCTGTCACTGGCTTGGCTGCTCGAACGCAGCAACCTGCCGGGCCGACGCATCTGGGGCGTGATCCTGTGCCTGCCGTTTGCGGTACCGGCGTTTGTCAGCAGCTTTACCTGGGTATCGCTGAGCGCCAACTTCGAAGGGCTGGGCGGTGCGATCCTGGTGATGACCCTGTCCAAATACCCGCTGGTGTTTCTGCCGGTAGCGGCAACCTTGCGCAATCTGGACCCGTCCCTTGAAGAGTCGGCCCGCACCCTTGGGCAGAATCGTTGGGGCGTGTTTTTCCGTATTACGCTGCCCTTGCTCTGGCCTTCGCTACTCGCGGGTGCGCTGCTGATCGCCCTGCATATGCTGGTGGAGTTCGGCGCGCTGTCGATCATCGGCCTGCAGACGTTTACCACTGCCATCTACCAACAATTCGAACTGGAATTCAGCAATGCCAATGCCGCGATGCTCTCGGCGGTGTTGCTCGTGATGTGCCTGACGCTGCTGTGGCTGGAGCTGCGCGTACGCGGCAAGGGCCGACATGTACGCATCGGGCAGGGCGCGGCGCGGCATGCTGAGCAGGTTCAATTGGGTAAATGGGCGCCACTCGGTCAACTCTATTGCCTGGCGCTGGCGATCATTGGCAGCGGCATTCCTTTGGGGATGCTCGGCTACTGGCTGGCGGTGGGTTCGTCGGCGGCATTTCCCGTGGCGGAAATCGGCGAGGCACTGCTGTCTTCCCTGGCGCTGTCACTGGGTGGCGCCGCGCTTTGCCTGATCCTGGCCGTGCCGGTGGGCCTGCTGGTGGTGCGCTACAAAGGCTCACTGGCGATCTGGGCTGAACGCCTGCCTTATCTGCTGCACGCCCTGCCTGGCCTGGTGATCGCGCTGACGCTGGTGTATTTCGCGCTGCATTATGTGCCGGCGCTGTATCAGACGTCGGCGTTGCTGCTGATCGCTTACGCGCTGCTTTTTTTGCCGCTGGCCCAGGCGCCGATTCGCACAGCACTCAACAAGGCAGCACCGCAGCTGGAGGAAGCCGCACGCACACTGGGCGCGTCCTCTTTCAGCGCGTTTTGCCGAGTGACCCTGCCGATTATCTTCCCGGCGTTGGGCGCGGCGTTTGCGCTGGTGTTTCTGGATGCGATGAAGGAATTGACGGCGACGTTACTGCTCAGCCCGACCGGGCTGAACACCCTGGCCACCGCCGTGTGGGCGCATACCTCGAATGTGGAGTTTGCAGCGGCGGCGCCTTATGCGGCGCTGTTGATTCTGGTGTCGGGGTTGCCGGTGTATCTGCTGACGACTCGGATGTATCTGAGCCGCTGAAATAACTTTCGCGAGCAAGCCCGCTCTCACATTTGAAACGCATTCCAATGTGGGAGCGGGCTTGCTCGCGAAAGGGCCCTCCCAGGCGACATCAAGCCCTGAACTGCCCCAGGCTCGCCTTCAACTGCGCCGCCAACCCATCCAGCACCTTGCCGCTGGCCGTGGTCTCCACCACCGCCTGCGCGGCACGCTCGGCCTGGGCGTGAATCACTTCGACACGCCCACGCACCGCATGCGCGCCTTGAGCCTGATGCTCAGCCGCACGCGTCGCCAAGCCAATCGCCGCATGCACCTGCTCCACCGAAGCCTGCACCGTCTGCTGCAGGCGCACGCTGTCGCGCAGCACCAGCAAGCCTTCGCTCGCCTGACGTCCCGCCTTGCCGATGGTGTCCACCGCCTCACGTGCGCCCTGCTGCAACGCCACGATATGCGCCTGGATATCACCCGTGGAACTCTGGGTTTTGCTGGCCAGGGCACGCACCTCGTCGGCCACTACCGCGAAGCCACGCCCGGTCTCACCGGCACGCGCAGCTTCGATCGCGGCGTTAAGCGCCAGCAAGTTGGTCTGCTCGGCAATGCCGTGAATCACCGTCAGCACCACTTCAATTTGTTCGCTTTGCTGCGCCAGGCGTTCAATAACCTGAGACCCCGCCTGCACCTGCCCCGCCAGCGCTTCGATCAAGCTGCCGACCTCCGCTGAAGTGCGCGAGTTTTCATCCGTTGCCTGGCGGATTTCCACCACCTGTTGCAACGCCGCTTGCATCGCATGGCTTTCGGCCTGGGCCTCGTCTGCCATTTGCGACAGCGCGCGCAAGCTCTCGGCCACCTCATCACGCTGCAAACCGGCCGCCTTGTCGGCACCGGCATTGCGCAAGGTCATGGCGCCGATTTCCACGCCGGTACGCTGGGCCACATCCCCCGCCTCACGCACGATCGGCTGCAACTTATCCACAAAGCGATTGACCGCCGAGGCCATGTCGCCGATTTCATCCTTGCTGCTGATCTGCACGCGCTTGGTGAGGTCGCCCTCGCCCGCCGCCAAGTCATCCATGGCCGCAATCAACAGCTTCAGGCGGTTGACCACACGACGCCCCAACACGATAGCGATCAGCAGCAACACGCCGAACCCCACCACGGCGAGCCCCATGCCGATACGCCAGCGCAAGGTGCCGGCGGCGTCCTGTACGGCGCTGGTGGTGTTGGCGGTCATCTGGGTGGCGGTGGCTTGCGCCGATTGCAGGCGCGCGCCCATGGCTGACGCACTGTCCGCGGCAGCCCCTTTGAGGCTGTCACCGACCAACTGATCACTGCTGGCGATCAGTGCGGCAAAACGTTTATCGAGCGCTTGCAGATCAGTCTCCACGGACGCCGTCGAAACCCCCATGCGGACTTTGCCGATCTCGACGCCGTTGGGGCTGATGGATGCCTCAACGTAGTAAACAGCAGGATCAGCCTTCGCAGCGTCCAGCACTTTATCCAGGGCGCGGTCGCCCTGCCCTTTCGCCAGCAATGCCTGGTTGATCGGGTTGTCACGGTTGAGATAACGGGTCAGATGCTCACCGGCAGCGTCGTCGTAGACCACGAACAACACGTTGGGATTGCGCTGGGCGCGCCGGGCAAACTCCGACAAGGTCGGCACGTCACTGTCCCACATGGCACGCGGCGCCACCGAGGCCAGCAGTTGCGCCATATCATTGGCGGAGTCTTGCAGGTCTTTTTCCAGGGTCGCACGCAATTGCTTCTGCTCTTCCTGCAGTCGCGTGGAAAGTCCTGCGGTCAGGCGCTGACGGGTGCTGGAAGACAGGCTATCCAGACTCGATGTGATTTCCTTGCCGGCTTGCGCCAGTTCACCGGAGAGTTTCTGGCTGTCGATACCCAGGCGATTGCCCAAATCAGCTTCCAATGCAGTGACCGTGCTCCTCGTCAGAGCGACAGCCACCAGCACTTGCACCAAAAGAGCGATACCTAGGGTAACGAACACCGGCCGCAACAGCCGGCTTTGTAACAGTGAGAGAACAGCAGACACTGGGAATCCCTCCACCACGGGTGCCATTAATTTGATAGCACCGCGAAAGAGAGAACCAAAGCAAGGGTCGTGCCGTTTGTCTGGCGCCAATAAAAAAGGGCTCCCGAAGGAGCCCTTTACTTTTTACATCAACAGCTTATTACGCGAACGGGTGACGCAGAACGATGGTCTCGTTGCGGTCCGGACCCGTCGAAATAATGTCAATAGGCGCGCCGATCAGCTCTTCAACGCGTTTGATGTAAGCACGGGCGTTGGCTGGCAGCTCTTCCAGGGTTTTGGCACCCACGGTCGATTCGGTCCAACCCGGCACTTCTTCGTACACAGGCTGCAGGCCTACGTAGCTGTCAGCGTCAGTCGGAGCAACGTCCTTGCCTTCTGCATCTTTGTAGCCGACGCAGATGTTGATGGCTTCCAGACCGTCGAGTACGTCCAGCTTGGTCAGGCAAATGCCCGAAATGCTGTTCACATCGATTGCGCGACGCAGGATAACGGCGTCAAACCAACCACAACGACGGGCACGGCCAGTGGTCGCGCCAAACTCGTGACCTTGCTTGGCCAGGTGCGCACCGACTTCGTCGAACAGCTCAGTCGGGAACGGACCCGAACCTACGCGCGTGGTGTAAGCCTTGGTGATGCCCAGGATGTAGTCCAGGAACATAGGACCAACGCCCGAACCGGTAGCAACGCCACCGGCGGTGGTGTTGGAGCTGGTCACGTACGGATAGGTGCCGTGGTCGATGTCGAGCAACGAACCTTGGGCGCCTTCGAACATGATGTCTTTGCCAGCACGACGCAAGTCGTGCAGCTCGGCAGTCACGTCCAGCATCAGCGGCTTGAGCAGCTCAGCGTATTCCTTGCACTCGGCCAGGGTGGTTTCGAAGTCGATGGCGGGTTCTTTGTAATAACCGACCAACATGAAGTTGTGGTATTCCACCAGTTCACGCAGCTTGTCTTCAAAACGCGGCATGTTGAGCAGGTCGCCCACACGCAGGCCACGACGAGCAACTTTGTCTTCGTACGCAGGGCCGATGCCGCGACCGGTGGTGCCGATCTTCAGCTCGCCACGGGCCTTTTCACGGGCCTGGTCCAGCGCTACGTGGAAGGACAGGATCAGCGGGCAGGACGGGCTGATACGCAGGCGCTCGCGCACCGGTACGCCTTTCTCTTCCAGCTTGATGATCTCGCGCAGCAGGGCGTCAGGTGCAACCACCACGCCGTTACCGATCAGGCACTGCACGCCTTCGCGCAGTACGCCCGACGGAATCAGGTGCAAGACGGTTTTTTCGCCATCGATGACCAGGGTGTGGCCAGCGTTGTGGCCACCTTGATAGCGCACTACGGCGGCAGCATGTTCGGTCAGCAGATCAACGATCTTGCCTTTGCCCTCATCACCCCATTGGGTGCCCAGGACTACGACATTCTTACCCATAACACTTGTCCTCATTCGCGCAAACTTGGTGCCGGCGATGGCCGGCAGGAATACTCAAGAAGCCAGTGGCGATACTTGCCAAAGCCCGTTCTGCAGAATCAATTGCTGGTCGCAGTCCGCTTCACGGGCGGCGGCCAATGGCTGCCCAGGCAGGGCCTGGACGACACGCTGACCCTCACTGCGCAACTGGCAAACCTGCTGCCAGAGTGCTGCGTCCGTACTGTCGGGCATCCAGATGCCACCAGACGGCAGCTCGACCTCAGCACGCCCCAGGGTCACCAGGGTTTTCAAATCGGTAGAAAAGCCAGTCGCCGGACGTGCGCGACCGAAGTCGGCGCCGATATCGTCATAACGACCGCCTTGGGCGATGGCCTGACCAACACCCGGCACAAAGACTGCGAACACCACACCGGTGTGGTAGTGGTAGCCGCGCAACTCGCCCAGGTCAAAATACAGCGGCAACTGCGGGAACCGCGCCGACAACCGTTCGGCAATCGCCAGCACGTCATCCAGCGCCGCCAGCACTGGCGCCGGCGCATTGGCCAGGCGCTCGCGTGCAGCCACCAACACTTCACGGCCGCCGCACAGGTCAACCAGCGCGCGCAGCATGCCGGCGAGGTCAGCAGGTACACCCTCGGTAAGGGCGATCACTTCATCGATAGCCTTGCGTTGCAGGGCATCGAACAACTGCTGCTCAACTTCCCCCGACAAGCCGGCCGCACGGGCCAGGCCACGGTAGATTCCGACGTGACCCAGGTCCATGTGCACATCCGGCACGTCAGCCAGTTGCAGCATGGCCAACATCAAGCTGATCACTTCAACGTCGCTGCTCGGGCTGGCATCACCGTACAACTCGGCGCCCAGTTGAATCGGGCTACGGGACGACGACAAGGCGCGCGGCTGCGCGTGCAGCACGCTGCCGGCGTAGCACAGACGGCTCGGACCTTCGCGGCGCAGGGTATGCGCATCGATACGCGCCACTTGCGGCGTGATGTCAGCCCGGAAGCCCATTTGCCGGCCCGATTGCGGGTCGATGACCTTGAAGGTGCGCAGATCCAGGTCCTGGCCCGCGCCGGTCAGCAGGGATTCCAGGTACTCGATATGGGGAGTTACGACAAACTCGTAACCCCAGCTCTGGAACAGATCCAACACCTGGCGACGCGCTACTTCAATGCGCGCAGCTTCCGGTGGCAGTACTTCTTCGATGCCATCTGGCAGCAGCCAGCGGTCTACCGTTGCCATTACGCCATTCCCCTATGATCCGGGCGGCCAGCCCTCGGCCGAGCCTTGAGTGAAGCAGAAAATACCCGGCTCCTGCATAAACAACGCGCAAGAACGACGTGACGAACGGCCTGCAAACGGCCTCGTCGGGCACTTTCCTCGAAAAACCTGTGGCGCCTGCGCAACCAGCAACAATCAAACATGCAGACGCAAAAAAGCCGGGAATTTCCCGGCTGCCGCATCATACACCCGTTTTCTGAAAGGATCACCCCGCCAGGCGTTTTAGCCGCCCGACGGAGTGCTTCCTACAGAGTCACAGGCTGATTACTTGGACTTTTCCAGGTAGCGGAAGAAGTCGCTGCTTGGGTCCAGCACCATGACGTCGGTTTTGTTCGCGAAACTTTCGCGGTAAGCGCGCAGGCTACGGTAGAACGCGTAGAACTCCTGGTCCTGGCCGTAAGCCTTGGCGTAGATCGACGCCGCTTGAGCATCACCATCACCACGGGCCTCTTCAGACTCGCGATAAGCTTCTGCCAGCAGTACACGGCGCTGACGGTCGGCATCCGCACGGATACCTTCAGCCAGCTCGTTACCCTTGGCGCGGTGCTCACGAGCTTCACGCTCACGCTCGGTGCTCATACGCTCGAACACGCTGCGGTTCACTTCCTTCGGCAGGTCGATCGCCTTGACCCGAACATCGATCACTTCGATGCCCAGCTCTTTCTCAGCCATTGCGTTCAACGAGCGCGTGATGTCAGCCATCAGCGCATCACGTTCACCGGATACCACCTCGTGCAGGGTGCGTTTACCAAACTGGTCACGCAGGCCCGACTCCAGACGGCGCGACAAACGCTCGTCGGCAATCTGCTTGAGGCCGGAAGTCGCGGTGTAGAAACGCTCGGCATCCTTGACGCGCCACTTGGCGTAGGCGTCAACCATCACGGCTTTCTTTTCCAGGGTCAGGAAGCGCTGTGTCGGTGCATCCAGGGTCATCAGGCGGCCGTCGAACTTGCGCACCTGGTTCACGTAGGGAACTTTCACATGCAGGCCCGGCTGGACATCCGCCTGGACCACACGACCGAATTGCAGCAACACCGCGCGCTCGGTCTGAGACACGATGTAGAAGCAGTTCCAGGCAGCGATGACCACGACGACGCCCACAATCAGGGCGGTCAGCGATTTATTGCTCATCAACGACTCTCCCTGGTACGTGTTTGCTGTTGCAGCAAGTCAGCGGCCGCACGGGCGCTCGCTTCGTTAGCAGCAGCGTTCGAACCGGTGGACGGCGCGCTGGTGCTGCTACGACCACCTTCGATCATCTTGTCCAGCGGCAGGTACAGCAGGTTGTTCTGCCCACCTTTGCTGCCGGTCACGAGAACCTTGCTGGTGTTGCTGAAGACTTCCTGCATGGTGTCCAGATACAGACGCTCACGCGTGACTTCCGGCGCCTTGCGGTACTCGGCGACCAGCTTGGTAAAGCGATCCGCTTCACCCTTGGCACGCGAAACCACTTCATCGCGGTAACCGTTTGCATCCTCAAGGATACGCTGGGCCTGACCACGCGCTTCCGGCACGACGCCGTTGGCATAGGTTTCGGCCTGGTTACGCGAACGCTGCTCGTCTTCACGGGCGCGGATCACGTCGTCAAAGGCTTCCTGTACTTCGCGCGGTGCAGCTGCGCTCTGTACGTTCACCTGGGTGACGGTGATACCGGTGCGATAGGTATCGAGGAACCGTTGCAGGCGCTCCTTGATTTCGCTGGCCATCAACTCACGACCTTCGGTCAGCACCTGGTCCATGGCGGTGGAACCCACCACGTGGCGCAGGGCGCTTTCGGTTGCGTGTTGCAGGCTGATTTCAGGCTGATCAACGTTCAGCACGAAGTCCTGCAGGTTGCTGATCTTGTACTGCACGGTCAGCGGCACTTCGACGATGTTCTCGTCTTCGGTCAGCATCTGGCCCTGCTTGGTGTAGGCACGCTCACGCGTGACGTTCTCCATGTACTTCTTGTCGATCGGCGGGAAATAGATGTTCAGGCCTGGCCCGACAGTCTCGTAGTACTTGCCGAAGCGCAGCACCACGGCTTGCTCCTGCTCGTCCACCACGTACACGGCGCTGTACAGCCAGACGGCAGCCAGCACGACAAGACCCAGGCCCAGCAGGCCATAGCCGCCGCCCTTGCTTGTGCGACCGCCTTCGTCACCACCGCGTTTTTTTCCACCACCGAACAACCCATTCAGGCTTTCCTGCAGCTTTCGGAAGGCCTCGTCGAGATCTGGTGGCCCCTTGCGGTCGCCATTATTGCGGCGCTTACCACCCCAAGGATCCTGATTATTCGAGTTGCCACCCGGCTCATTCCAAGCCATAGCGCTCTCCATCTGATAAAGCAAAGACGCACCCACGGCGCGCCGACCAATGCTACAGAATGCCTGCTACTGCGGCACAACCGCTTTAGGAGGCTTTTATTGCAAAGTGTGTTGTTCGATGAACTCGGCCGGTACCACACCTTCACGACTGACCAGCCGATTCAGCTCCGAACGCGGCAATCGAACGGCCAGCAAGCTGACACCTTCTTCGTCGTATTCTTCTTTCTGTACCGCGCCCAACTCAAAAAACTGTGCACGCAGTCGAGCAAAACGCTGAGGCAAGCGCAAGGTGCCGACAAACAAATCGCTGCCCAGCAACTCGGCAATGGCCTGTTCAAGCAAATCCAAGCCAGTACCATCGCGCCCCGAAAGCCATACCCGCTGGGGCTTGCCGTTCTCATCGCGCTGGATTTGTGGCTCTACGCCTTCAAGCAAATCGAGTTTGTTATAGACCTCGAGGATCGGCAAGTCCTGTGCACCAATCTCGCCCAGCACCACCATCACCTGCTCGATCTGCAACATGCGATCCGGTTCGGCCGCATCGATCACGTGCAGCAGCAGGTCGGAGTTGCTCGACTCTTCGAGCGTAGACCGAAACGCCTCGACCAGCTTGTGGGGCAAGTGACGAATGAAACCCACGGTGTCGGCCAGGACAATCGGCCCCAGGTCGTCCAGTTCCAGACGGCGCAAGGTCGGATCAAGCGTGGCGAAGAGTTGGTCGGCCGCGTACACGTCCGATTTCGTCACTTTATTGAACAGTGTGGATTTGCCGGCGTTGGTATAGCCCACCAGGGACACGGTAGGGATATCCGCACGCATCCGGCCGCGCCGCGACTGCTCGCGCTGGCTGCGTACCTTTTCCAGGCGACCCTTGATCTGGCGCAGGCGAACCCGCAGCAGACGGCGGTCGGTTTCCAGTTGGGTTTCACCCGGGCCACGCATGCCGATACCACCACCTTGACGCTCAAGGTGAGTCCAGCCACGAACCAGGCGGGTGCTCATGTGGTCAAGCTGGGCCAGTTCGACCTGGAGCTTACCTTCATGAGTGCGGGCGCGCTGGGCGAAAATATCGAGAATCAGACCGGTGCGGTCGATCACGCGACACTCGAAAACACGTTCGAGGTTACGTTCCTGACTGGGCGTGAGGGTGTGATTGAAGATCACCAGATCGGCTTCTTCAGCATGCACCAGATCGCGTAATTCCTCGACCTTGCCGCTGCCGATCAGGTATTTGGCGGTTGGCCGATGACGCGGTACGTTAAAAAACGCAACGGTCTCGGCGCCGGCCGAATTTGCCAACTCCTGAAACTCCTGCGGATCTTCGCGCGCCTCAGGGTCCTGTCCATCCAAGTGAACGAGGATTACTCGCTCACCACCACCGTGGCGCTCAAAGAACAAAGGAGACTCCTATCAGGCGTTACCTGGCTCAGCGTCACCCTGTTCGTCACCCGCTGCGCTAGGCAGACGGATAGGACGCACTGGAACGACTGTCGAGATAGCGTGTTTGTAAACCATCTGGCTGACGGTGTTTTTCAGCAGGATCACGAACTGGTCGAACGACTCGATCGTGCCTTGCAACTTGATACCGTTGACCAGGTAGATGGAAACCCCAACTTTCTCTTTACGTAAAGTATTCAAGTAAGGGTCTTGTAGCGAATGCCCTTTTGACATGTGCCGCACTCCTTTAAGGATCAATAATAAAATTCGGAAAATAGATAGCTTATGGCCGTCACACCCCCAAGGATAGACGGCAATTGCAAGGACTCAGCTCAATATGGAGACCGTTCCCAAGTATTTCAAGGCGCGTGACAGATTGTCGCTGTCCAGGCTGTCCAACCAGTGCAAATCGCTCCAGCTGCGCAGCCAGGTGAACTGGCGCTTCGCCAATTGGCGCGTGGCAATGATGCCGCGCTCCTGCATTTCGGCTGACGTCAGCTTGCCATCCAGATGATCCCAGACTTGGCGATAGCCAACAGCACGTATCGAAGGCAACCCAGCATGCAGATCACCTCTTGAACGCAGTGCTACGACCTCGTCCACAAACCCCTGTTCCAACATAATTGTGAATCTTTGTGCAATTCGCTCATGCAGCACCTGGCGATTTGCCGGAGCAATGGCCAGATTCGCCACAGTATAGGGCAATTGTGACTGTCCAGATGCGCCTGCTTGAGCACTTTGCGCAGTTTGTTTCAGCCTATGTTCAGTCATGGTCTGGCCGCTCACGCGCCAGACTTCCAGGGCCCGGGTGAGGCGCTGGGGGTCGTTGGGATGAATGCGCGCGGCGGACACCGGATCAATAGCCGCCAACTGGTCGTGCAGGGCTTGCCAGCCAAGGCGTGCAGCTTCTTCCTCAAGCTCGGCACGCACCTGGGCGTCGGCCGGCGGCATATCCGCCAGGCCTTCCTGCAAAGCCTTGTAATAGAGCATCGTACCGCCCACCAGCAGCGGAATATTGCCCCGCGCGGTGATTTCGGCCATGGCGGCCAGGGCATCGGTACGGAAATCCGCTGCGGAATAGCTCTCGGACGGGTCGATGATATCGATCAGCCTATGCGGATGCTCGGCCAACAGCGCTTTGGATGGTTTGGCAGTGCCAATGTCCATGTCCCGGTAAACCAGTGCAGAGTCGACACTGATCAGCTCGCACGGCAACACCTTGGTCAGCTCGATAGCCAGGTCGGTCTTGCCGGCGGCCGTGGGGCCCATCAGGAAGATGGCGGGGGGCAAGGCACTCATCACCGGCCGCGCAAGAACAGTTTGTCCAAATCGTCCAGGCCCATCTGGGTCCAGGTCGGTCGGCCATGGTTGCATTGCCCGCTGCGCTCGGTGTTTTCCATGTCGCGCAGCAGGCCGTTCATTTCCGGCAAGGCCAGGCGGCGGTTGGCGCGGATCGCACCATGACAGGCCATGGTACCGAGCAGTTCGTTGATATGCGCCTGGATGCGGTCGCTGGTGCCATATTCCATCAGATCGGCCAGTACGTCGGCGACCAAACGGTTGGCCTCAGCCTGCTTGAGCAGTGCGGGAATCTGGCGGATAGCCAACGTTTCAGGGCCCAGGCGTTGCAGTTCGAAGCCCAGTTTCTGGAACACGCTGTGGTGTTCTTCGGCGCAGTCGGCCTCGCGCTGGCTGACCGCCAGGGATTCGGGCACCAACAGGGGTTGGCCGCTGAGACCTTCACTGGCCATGGCGATCTTCAGGCGCTCGTACATGATCCGCTCATGGGCGGCGTGCATGTCCACCAGCACCAGGCCGTGGGCGTTTTCCGCCAAAATGTAGATGCCCTTGAGCTGGGCCAGCGCATAGCCCAGCGGCGGAATATCACCACCGCCCTCCGGCAACGCGACAGCGCCCGGCTCGGCACCCGGCAGCGGCGCGAAGAACTCACGATAGGCCGCCTGGGCCTCAGCTACCGGCACCGTCGACTGCGGACGCGGCGTGTATTGATACTGATAACCTGCGCCTGCCCCGGAACCCGGCGCGGTATAAGCCGGTTGTGGCTGTGGCGACTGCAGCAGGTTGGCCGCCAGGCTCATTTCGCCCTGAGGACCGAACTCGCCGGCTTCCGGACCACTCGGGCGCACAACGGCCGTCACGATTGGCGCAGACAGCTGATCATCCGGGCGCACATCGCCCAGGGCGCGGTGCAAGGTGCCATACAGGAAGTCATGCACCATGCGCCCGTCGCGAAAGCGCACTTCGTGTTTGGTCGGGTGCACGTTGACGTCGACCACCGACGGATCGACCTCAAAGAACAGTACAAATGTCGGATGGCGACCGTTGAACAACACGTCGCGATAAGCCTGGCGTACCGCGTGGGCCACCAGTTTGTCGCGCACCGCACGGCCATTCACAAAGAAATACTGCAAGTCCGCCTGGCTACGGGAGAACGTCGGCAAGCCTACCCAGCCCCACAGCCGCAAGCCGTTGCGTTCGATTTCAATCGGCAGCGCCTGCTCCAGGAAGCCCGCGCCGCAGATTGCCGACACACGCCGAGCACGGGCGGCATCGTCATGGGCTTCGTGCAGGCTGAGGATAGTCTTGCCGTTGTGGCGCAAATGGAACGCCACGTCGAAGCGCGCCAGTGCCAGGCGCTTGATGACTTCTTGCAGCTGATCGAATTCGGTTTTTTCGGCCTTGAGGAATTTGCGTCGCGCCGGAGTGTTGAAGAACAGGTCGCGCACCTCAACCGACGTACCCACCGGGTGCGCCGCTGGCTGGACCCGAGGCGCCATGTCGCGGCCTTCGGTTTCCACCTGCCACGCCTGCTCGGCGTCGCGGGTGCGGGAAGTCAGGGTCAGGCGCGCCACGGAGCTGATGGACGCCAATGCTTCACCGCGAAAGCCCAGGCTCATGACCCGTTCAAGGTCTTCCAGGTCGCGAATCTTGCTGGTCGCGTGACGGGCCAAGGCCAGCGGCAGGTCATCCGAAGAGATGCCACTGCCGTCGTCGCGCACCCGCAGCAGCTTGACGCCGCCTTGCTCCACGTCGACATCAATGCGTTTGGCACCCGAGTCGATACTGTTTTCCAGCAGTTCCTTGATCACCGATGCCGGGCGCTCAACGACCTCGCCCGCCGCAATCTGGTTGGCAAGGCGCGGGCTGAGCAGTTCGATGCGTGAACCGCTGTTCAGAACTGATTCGCTCATTACTGCGCCGCCAATTCAGTGCCAGGAATGGTCAATACCTGACCGACTTTCAACTCATCGGTTTTCAGGTTATTGGCGCTGCGCAAGGTCGCGGCCGAGACCTGGAAACGCACGGCGAGCATGGCCAGGGTGTCACCGGGCTGCACGCGATGGTCGCGCGGGCCCTGGGCGATTTTCCCGGAGTCACGCAGCCAGGCGATGTAGGTGCCCGGTGGCGGGTTCTGCTGGAAGAACTGACGAATACCCGCACTGATCGAGCGGGCCAGGGCCTGCTGGTGGCCGGCACTGGCCAACTTCGAGGCTTCGTTGGAGTTGGAGATAAACCCGGTTTCCACCAGGATCGATGGAATGTCCGGCGACTTCAACACCATGAAACCCGCCTGTTCCACGCGCTGTTTGTGCAGCGAGGTCACGCGGCCAATGTTGCTCAGAACCTTCTGGCCGACGTTCAAGCTGGACGTCAGCGAAGCGGTCATCGACAGGTCGAGCAGTACGCCGGCGAGCATTTTGTCCTTGTCATCGAGGGACACGTTGCCGGCGCCGCCGATCAAGTCGGAACGGTTTTCACTGTCGGCCAGCCAACGTGCAGTTTCGGATGTAGCACCGCGGTCCGACAGGGCAAACACCGAAGCGCCAAAGGCGGCGGCCGAAGGTGCGGCGTCGGCATGGATCGACACAAACAGGTCAGCGCCCTTCTTGCGGGCGATTTCGGTACGGCCGCGCAACGGAATGAAGTAGTCGCCGGTACGGGTCAGCTCGGCGCGATAGCCTTTCATGCCATTGACCTGACGCTGCAGTTCACGAGCGATGGCCAGTACCACGTCTTTTTCGTGCTGCCCGCGCGAGCCAGAGGCACCCGGGTCTTCACCGCCGTGGCCGGCGTCGATCACCACGATAATGTCGCGCTTGCCCGCAGGCGCTGGCGGCGGCGGTGGCAGCTTGACCTGTGGTTGCGACGGGTTGACGGGCACTGCCGGCACGGTCGCAACACTTGGGGTTGGCGCAGGCGGCGGTGCGGCATCGGCGGCGTTGTCGAACAGGTCGACCACCAGCCGATTGCCGTATTGGGCGTTCGGCGCCAGCACAAAACTTTTCGGGGTCACGGCCTTTTTCAGGTCGATGACCACACGCAGATCGGTCGGCGTGCGCTGAGCCGAGCGCATCGACGTAATCGGCGTATTGGCGGTGGAGACTTTCAGCGGCGCGGCCAGGGTCGCGCCATTGATGTCGATCACCAGGCGATCGGGCGCCGTCAGGGTAAAGACGCTGTGCTGGACCGGGCCAGACAGGTCGAACACCAGTCGCGTGTTATCCGGCGCTCGCCATAGGCGAACACTTTTCACCTGTGAAGCAGCCAGAGCATTGAAAGTCATTGCCGCAAGCAACACCCCTACGACAGCAACCATCGCGCGAAAGCGCATACCTAACCCCACCAATTTTATTTGAATTCCAATGCCAGAGCAGCGCACCACGACTCACCGCGCGCACTCTGGGGCAACAACTTCAGCTGACGTCCGTGATCGTGCGGCGTAATGGTAATGGTCAGGTCCGGCTTTGGCAAAAAGCCTGTGCCTTTATCTGGCCACTCGATCAGGCACAACGCATCTTCGTCAAAGTAATCACGGATGCCCATGTACTCCAGTTCTTCGGGATCTACCAGGCGATACAGGTCGAAGTGGAAGGCGCGAACATCACCGATCTCGTAAGGTTCGACCAAGGTAAACGTAGGGCTTTTTACCGCCCCGGCGTGACCCAACCCACGAATAATCCCGCGGGACAGTGTGGTTTTCCCGGCCCCCAAATCGCCCTTGAGAAAGATCAACCCGGCACCGGCCGTAACCTGGGCAATGCGATTGCCGAACGCGACCATGGCGTCTTCATCCGCCAGGAAAAGGGTTACTTCAGACACGGCGACTGCTCCTCCAGCAATTGACGAATGGCAGGTATCAGGTCGCTGGCAGCCAAGCCGCGCCCAAAGGTGCCCTGGCGATCCCCCGCCGTGGCGTGCAGCCACACGGCCAGGCAGCTGGCTTCATAAGCGGGCATGCCTTGGGCAAGTAATGCGCCCACCAAGCCACTCAGGACGTCACCCAAACCGGCGGTGGCCATCGCCGGGTGGCCTTGGTCACATCGCGAAACACGTCCGTCCGGGCTAGCAATCAAACTGCCAGCACCCTTGAGAATAGTCACTGCATTGAATTTCTGGCTCAACGCGCGCGCCACCTTAAGGCGATCGGCCTGAACCTCGACTGTCGTGATGTCCATCAAACGCGCCGCCTCGCCAGGGTGCGGCGTAATCACGCTGTTAGCGGGAAGGCTTACGCCGCCCGTGGCCAACTGATTCAACGCATCTGCGTCCCAGACTTGCGGCTGCGAGGCATTGGCGGCGACGGACAACAGGCTTTTACCCCAGGACGCAGCGCCCAGGCCCGGGCCGATGACAATGACTGAAATCTTTTCCAGCAGCCCCATCAACTGGTTGGCCGAACTCACGCCGACGGTCATGACTTCCGGCAAGCGCGCCAGTGCGGCCGGCACGTGTTCAGGCCGGGTCGCCAGGGACACCATGCCCGCGCCACTGCGCAAGGCGCTTTCGGCACTCAACAGTGCCGCGCCGCCAAAGCCTCGGTCGCCGCCAATGACCAACAGGTGGCCGAATTGGCCTTTATGGGCGTCCGGGGCGCGCGCAGCGAGTTGCGGCAAATGGCCGTGCAACAGGGGCTGTACGTCGGTTATTGCGTGTTTTGTCTGCGGCATGCGTCTTCAAGCTCCGATGTCTGGCAGAATTATACCTATCTAACCTGCGGTTTCCCTTGTCTCATGCCTGCCATCACCACCGATCTGCCCGCCCTCGCCCAATCGATCAAAGACTGGGGCCGTGAACTGGGCTTTCAACAAGTCGGCATCAGCGGCCTGGACCTGGCCGAGCATGAGCAGCACCTGCAACGCTGGCTCGACGCGGGCTACCACGGCGAGATGGAATACATGGGCGCCCATGGCAGCAAACGCTCCCATCCCGATGAACTGGTGCCGGGCACTCTGCGCGTGGTGTCGCTGCGCATGGATTATCTGCCAGGCGACACCCAAATGGCGCAACTGCTGGCAAAGCCAGAGAAAGCCTACATCTCCCGTTACGCCCTGGGCCGGGATTATCACAAGCTGATCCGCAAACGCGTGCAGCAACTGGCTGACCGCATTCAGGCGCAGATCGGCCCGTTCGGCTTTCGCGCCTTTGTCGACAGCGCGCCGGTGCTGGAAAAAGCCATCGCCGAACAGGCAGGCCTGGGCTGGATCGGCAAAAACACCCTGGTACTCAATCGCAAGGCCGGCAGTTATTTCTTCTTGAGCGAACTGTTTGTCGATTTGCCCCTGCCGGTTGACGCCCCTCACACCACCGAACATTGCGGCCGCTGCACGGCCTGCCTGGACATCTGCCCCACCAACGCCTTCGTCGGCCCCTATGTACTGGATGCACGACGCTGCATTTCCTACCTGACCATCGAGCTCAAGAGCGCAATCCCGGAAGACCTGCGCCCCCTGATCGGCAATCGCGTGTTCGGCTGTGATGACTGTCAGATCGTTTGCCCGTGGAATCGTTTCGCCCGCGCTACCGACGAAGGTGATTTCAAGCCACGGCATAATCTGGATAACGCAGAGCTGGCTGAACTGTTTATGTGGGACGAGGATAAATTCCTCAGCAGCACGGAAGGCTCACCGCTACGCCGCGCCGGTTATGAGCGCTGGCTGCGCAACCTGGCTGTGGGCCTGGGCAATGCGCCGTCGAGCATTCCGGTGCTGGAAGCCTTGAAGGCGCGCCGCGATTACCCCTCGGACCTGGTGCGCGAACACGTGGAGTGGGCGCTTAACCAGCACGCTACGCGCTAGTGCACGTCGTCGTTGTAGACGAATTTGGGCATTTCCCAGTGAAAACGGATCGCCAGCAGGCGCAGTAGAAAGCCGCTGAACAAGGTGAGCAAAATTGCCTGCTCGCTGGGCAGTTCCAGGTACAGGCACAGCATGTAGAACCAGGCGGCGAGGAACGACACGCTGGCATACAGCTCACGACGGAAGATCAGTGGGATGTCGTTGCAGAAGATATCCCGCAGGATGCCGCCGAAAACCCCGGTGATGACGCCGCTGACCGAGGCCACCAGCATGCCGTGGCCCATTTCCAGCGCCGTCATGCAGCCAATCAAGGTGAAGGCCACCAGCCCCACCGCATCCAGCGCCAGGAACAGCGAACGCAGGTGACGCATCAGCGGCGCAATAAAGATCGTCACCAGCGCGGCGATCGAAGTCAACACTAGGTATTCCGGGTGCTTGACCCAGGTCAGCGGGTAATGCCCCAACAACACATCACGCACCGAACCGCCGCCCAGCGCCGTGACGCAGGCGATCAGCACCACGCCAAACCAGTCCATGCCGCGCCGACCGGCGGACAGGGCACCGGTCATGGCTTCGGCGGTGATGGCGATGAGGTAGAGCATCAACAGCATGATGGCGATCCTTGCAAAGAGGCCGGCAGTCTAATCATTTGCTGGTGGCACCAAAAGAGGGCGCCAGGCGAAAGACCGAGGCACGCCCTTCGCGAGCAAGCCCGCTCCCACATTTAACCGCGTCCCTCCATTGGAATGCGGTCGAAGGTGGGAGCGGGCTTGCTCGCGAAGACGCCGGGCCGGGCGCCACAGATTCAAGCCTTGATGAAATGCTTGCGATAATGCTGCAGCTCGGCGATCGATTCGCGGATATCGTCCAGTGCCAAGTGAGTGCTGCCTTTATGGAAGCTGTCCTTAACTTCCGGCGCCCAGCGTGCGGCCAGCTCTTTCAAGGTGGACACATCCAGGTTGCGATAGTGGAAGTAGCTTTCCAACCCCTTCATGTGCGTATAAAGGAAGCGGCGGTCCTGGCAGATGCTGTTGCCGCAGATCGGCGACTTGCCCTTGGGCACCCATTTTTCCAGGAAGGCGATGGTTTCGGCTTCAGCTTCAGCCATGCTGATACGGCTGTCGCGCACGCGCTGGGTCAGCCCGGAGTTGCCGTGGGTGCGGGTGTTCCACTCGTCCATGGTGGCGAGTACGGCGTCGCTGTGATGGATGGCGATCACCGGACCTTCAGCCAAGGTGTTGAGGTTGCTGTCGGTGACAATGGTCGCCATCTCGATGATGACGTCGGTGTCGGGGTTCAGACCGGTCATTTCCAGATCGATCCAAATCAGGTTCTGTGGGTTTTGCATGGCTTGATTCTCTTGGCACCTTAGCGTAGCTGCGCAGTTTAGCAGGCGGGGCCGTGCTAGACTCGCGACCGTTTTACCC
This sequence comes from Pseudomonas antarctica, assembly GCF_001647715.1. Lineage (NCBI taxonomy): Bacteria > Pseudomonadati > Pseudomonadota > Gammaproteobacteria > Pseudomonadales > Pseudomonadaceae > Pseudomonas > Pseudomonas antarctica. The sequence continues at coordinate 617,126 of NZ_CP015600.1, read as the reverse complement.
AACCTTTGCATTATCGACACGGAACACCAATGGCCAAACGCCAGCTCAATCGTCGCCAAAACTGGCGCATCGAAAAGATTCAAGGTGAACGCGCCGCCCGCGCCGCCAAACGTGAATCCTCCGCCGTAGAAGCGCTCGAGGGCGGCGACCTGGGCCCCGAACAAACGGGCCTGGTGATCGCACACTTTGGTGTGCAGGTCGAAGTCGAGGCGCTGGAAGGCGAACTCGCGGGTTCTGTTTCCCGTTGCCACTTGCGCGCCAACCTGCCTGCGCTGGTGACCGGCGACAAGGTCGTGTGGCGTGCCGGCAACCAAGGCATCGGCGTAATCGTCGCCCAGTTGCCACGCACCACCGAACTGCGTCGGCCTGACAGCCGCGGGCAGCTCAAGCCGGTGGCCGCCAACGTCGACATGATCGTGATCGTGTTCGCGCCGCTGCCCGAGCCACATGCCAACCTGATCGACCGCTATTTGGTTGCAGCCGAGCATGCCGGCATTCGCCCGTTGTTGCTGCTGAACAAATTCGACCTGATCGACGAGCAGAACGCCCCGGCGCTCAATGCGTTGCTGGCGGTCTATCGCACCCTGGGTTACCCGGTGCTGGAAGTCTCGGCGCATCACGGCAACGGCATGGAACAGCTGCAACAGCAGTTGGACGGGCGCATCAGTGTGTTTGTCGGCCAGTCGGGCGTGGGCAAATCGTCGCTGGTCAACAGCCTGCTGCCGGAAGTCGACACCCGTGTCGGCCCGCTGTCGGAGCTGTCCGGCCAGGGTACCCACACCACCACCACCGCACGATTGTTCCATTTCCCCGGCGGCGGTGAACTGATCGACTCCCCAGGCATTCGTGAATTCGGCCTCGGCCACGTCAGCCGCAGCGATGTGGAAGCGGGCTTCATCGAATTCAACGACCTGATCGGCACCTGCCGCTTCCGCGACTGCAAACACGACCGCGAGCCGGGCTGTGCACTGCTCAAGGCCCTGGAAGATGGCCGCGTACAGCAGCAGCGCATGAACAGCTATCGTTCGATTATTGCGAGCTTGCCCGAGAGCAGTTACTAAACTGCTGAGACAAAAAGGCCGCGATCATCGCGGCCTTTTTGCATGCGGCTTACGAGCCGGGCGCCGGTGCAGGCGCCGTAGGATCTTTCACCCCGCCATCATCAAACAGGTTCAGCTTCTGCCGCAGCTCATGGGCAGGCAACGGCTCCTGACCTGGTGGAATGGCGTTCGGATCAGCCGGCACTTCGCCTGGCGCACCGGCACCTTGGGTCGGTGCCGATGGGGCCGCGCCTTGATCGCCTTCGATCGCACGCTGGGCTTTTTTGGTCAGCACCACGATATCGATCCGACGGTTGATCGGGTTGAACGGGTCCTTGGGATCGAACAGCTGCGAGGAGGCAAAACCCACCACGCGCGCCACTTGCGGGTCCGGATAGCTGCCCGCCACCAGCGCACGCCGGGCAGCGTTGGCACGGTTGGCCGAAAGCTCCCAGTTGCCGAAGTCGCCCTGGCCTGCATACGGCTTGGCGTCGGTGTGGCCACTGATGCTGATCTTGTTCGGCACCGCTTTGATCGTGTCGGCCATGGCCAGCAGGATGTCTTCAAAGTACGGTTTCAAACGCGCACTGCCGGAGTCGAACATCGGCCGGTTGGCGGCGTCGGTGATCTGGATGCGCAAGCCTTCCGGCGTGATCTCGAAGGAAATCTGATCCTTGAATTTCAACAGCTGCGGGTTTTCTTCAACCTTGGTCTGCAGTTCCTGCAGCAACAACTCGAGGCGCTCTTTCTCGACCTGCTCGGCCATGCTCTCGACAGTGTCGCGCTCGATCGGGATGTTTTCCTGCGGCGATTCGGTCTTGACCTCGGGGTTGATGGTGCGCTCAGGCGCCAGCTGCGGCGAGCCGCCCAGGTCAATCACAAAGGGCGTACCACTCTCCGAAAAGCCTATCGGGTCCTTGAAGTAACCGGCGATGGCGATTTTTTGTTCCGGCGTAGCGGTCGACATCAACCACAGCACCAGAAAGAACGCCATCATCGCCGTCGCGAAGTCGGCGAAGGCGATTTTCCATGCGCCACCATGGTGCCCCGCAGCGAAGCGCTTGACGCGCTTGATGATTATCGGCTGGTTGTTTTCCATGGTTTAGCGACCGCGAACCGCTTGTTCCAGCTCGGAAAAACTTGGGCGATGTTTCGGGTACAGCACCTTGCGCCCGAACTCCACCGCCAGCGATGGCGGCATACCGGACGCCGAAGCCACCAGGCACGCCTTGATCGCTTCGTAGAGGTTGACCTCTTCCTTGGCATCATGGGCCAGGCAGGTAGCGAGCGGTCCAAAGAAACCATAGGCCGCCAGAATACCGAAGAAGGTACCGACGAGGGCCGCACCCACGTGCATGCCAATGGCCTTCTGGTCGCCTTCGCCCAGGGACGCCATGGTCACCACAATACCGAGTACCGCCGCGACAATACCAAACCCGGGCATGGCGTCAGCAACGCCGGTCACGGCGTGCGAAGGGTGTTCCAACTCTTCTTTAAGGCTGAACAGCTCCATGTCGAACAAGCCTTCCAGCTCGTGAGGCGCCATGTTGCCGGAGGACATGATGCGCAGGTAATCACAGATGTAGGCGGTCATGCGCTCATCTTTGAGCACGGCCGGGTACTTGGCGAAAATCGGGCTGGCGGCGGCGTCTTCGATATCGCCTTCGATGGCCATCATGCCTTCGCGGCGGCTCTTGTTGAGGATCTCGAATATCAGACCCAGTACTTCCAGGTAGAAGGTGTGAGAGAAACGCGAGCTGAACATGCCCAGCGACTTCTTGATCACATGCATGGTCATGTAGCCGGGGTTGGCCTGCAAGAATGCACCCAAGGCCGCACCGCCGATAATCATCACTTCGAAGGGCTGGATCAGCGCAGCAATTTTACCGTGGGACAGGACGTACCCACCGAGCACGCTTGCGATGACGACGATGATGCCGATAATTTTAGCCATAGGGGATTGGTACTTGCGCCGTCGGGTTCATGGACATATTGAGTGCAGCCGAAAACTCTTGTTCTACTTATCGGCAAAACTGCGCCAGACTATAGCCCGTTAAGGCGAAAAGCCAATTCGGCCCGTTCCGGGCGTGTTGAACGCAAGTGATGATCGCGCCCCAATCATGGCAAATGAAACGACAGTACCCACTGCAAAACCCACCACACTCGCCGCTTGGATAAAGCGTCTGGACGACGTGCCGCTGCCCGTGCCTCAGGCCAGTCACGAGCGCGTGTGCAAAGCCATTCGCGACAGCCGCAGCTCATTGCGAGACATTGCCGAGCTGATGCAAAACAGCCCGGCGCTGGTGCTCAGCGTGATGCGCGAGGCCAACAGCCATACGCACAACAGCATGGCGGAACCGGCGGAAAACCTCGAAGTGGCGCTTAACCGTCTCGGTTTGAAACGCGCCGAAGAACTGCTGGCGCGACTGCCCTCGGTTCCAGCCAATGAAATCCCCTTGGCCCTGCGCCAACTGCTGCTGGTGAGCCAACACGCGTCCCAGCAAGCCAGCGGTTTGTTCGCCAGCCGCCTGGCGCGTTTGTGGCAAGACATCCACTGGGGCAGCCTGCTGTTTCTGTCCCCGCTATGGCCATTGGCCGTCGCGTATCCCAAGCTCCTGGAAGAATGGGAACTGCGGGTTATCCATAAAGGCCAGTCGGCTTACAAGGTCGAGCGGGAGCTGTTCGGTGTGCGCCTGCTGGACTTGTGCCTCGGCTTGACCGAAGCCTGGCACCTGCCGATCTGGGTCTCCCAGGGCTATAACCTGCTGCTGACCGAGCAGCGCTTGCTGGTCAAGGCGCTGCACATCGCCCGTGAAGATGACGCGCTGCGCCAGCAGCAATTACTGGATGCCGAACCCAACCTGCGCCGCTGGCTCAACCAGCCGGCGAACACCGTGCTGCTGGCCAACGGCCTGGCGATGTCGGCCCAGGAATCGTGGACCTGCCCGCACGCCGAGCGCTGGCAATACCTCACCGCGCTGTACTTGCAGGAGCCGTTGAGTGACGTGCAGCAGCAGGTTCACCAGCAAGCGGTGGCCAGCGCCCGCACCACCCTGATGCCCGATCTTTGGCACCCGGCGCTGTCGCTGATCTGGCCGTGGCATGTACAGAAAATTCATCGCGGCTTGTTGCCTGCACCGCCGCCCACCGCCGAAGCATTGGCCGTGTGGCGCAAGCGCTGTACCGAATTGCTGGTCGAGCCGAGCCGCTTTGCCAACGCCATGCACCTGACTACGTGCGCCAAAGAAGCCCTGGTCGCCAGCGGCATGCAACGGGTGTTGCTGTTTATGGCGGACCGCGCCCTGAGCACCTTGCGCGTGCATCAAGCCGACGGTTTGCCCAGGGACGCCGCGAGCCTGAGCCTGGATGTGGTCAACAGCACGCTGCTGCAGCGCCTGCTGGAAAAGCCCGCCCAGGTGCGCCTCACGCCGGACAATCACGCGCAGTTTTCCGCGCTGTTACCGCCAGTCCTGCGTCGCCTGTTTACCGGCGAACACCTGCTGTTGCGCTCCCTGAGCTGTAACGGTCGCGTGGTGATGCTGATGGTCGCCGACCAGGGCGGCGGCCCCTTCTCGGAAACCACCGTGCAGGCATTCGGCAAAACCGCCCAATGCATCGAGAAAGCGCTGCACAGCTTTACCAACCGCAGCGCCTGATGCTTGCGCTACAATCGCCCTCCTTTATCGCCAACATTTGTGCCCAGGAGACCTCACATGCCTGACTTCTCTGGCTTGCCGCTGGTGATCGAATCCAGCGACCTGCTCGGTCAACTGGATGCCGAACACCTGATTCTGGTGGACCTCACCAGTGCCGCCCGCTACGCCGAAGGGCATATCCCCGGCGCGCATTTCGTTGACCCCAAGCGCACCCAACTGGGCCAACCGCCCGCGCCGGGTTTGCTGCCGAACAAGGCCGACCTGGAAAAACTGTTCGGCGAACTGGGGCACACCCCGGATGCCACCTACGTGGTCTACGACGACGAAGGCGGCGGCTGGGCCGGGCGTTTTATCTGGCTGCTCGACGTGATCGGACACCAGAAATACCACTACCTGGACGGCGGCCTGCTGGCGTGGCTGGACGGCCAACACCCGGTATCCACCGAGGTACCGGCCCCTGTCGGTGGCCCGGTCAGCCTGACCTTGCACGAAGGCCCCACGGCCACGCGCGAATACCTGCAAAGCCGCCTCGGCGCAGCCGACCTGGGTATCTGGGACGCACGCGGCCCGCTGGAGTATTCCGGTGAAAAGGTCCTCGCCGCCAAAGGGGGTCACATCCCCGGCGCGGTGAACTTCGAATGGACCGCCGGCATGGACAAGGCGCGCAACCTGCGTATCCGCCGCGACATGCCGCAAATCCTCGAAGACCTCGGCCTGACCAAAGACAAAGAAATCATCACCCACTGCCAGACTCACCACCGCTCTGGCTTCACCTACCTGGTGGCCAAGGCGCTCGGTTATCCGCGAGTCAAAGGTTATGCCGGTTCCTGGGGCGAATGGGGCAACCACCCCGACACCCCCGTTGAGATTTAAGGTTTAAGGACACTTAATGAAAAAGCAGTTGTTTATCCTCAGCCAATACTTGCTGCCGCACCACTTGCTGTCGCGCCTGGCCGGCTGCGTTGCCGAGTGCCGCGTGCGCTGGTTCAAGAACGCCTTCACCAGTTGGTTCGCCAAGCGCTACCAAGTGGACATGTCCCAGGCGCTGGTTGAAGACCTGACCGCCTACGAGCATTTCAACGCTTTCTTCACCCGTGCATTGAAAGACGGCGCCCGCCCGCTGGACCAAACCCCAGGTGCGGTACTGAGCCCGGCTGACGGTGCCGTCAGCCAGCTTGGCCCGATTGAACACGGCCGCGTATTCCAGGCCAAGGGCCACAGCTTCAGCGTGCTGGAACTGCTGGGCGGCGACGCGGCACTCGCTGCGCCGTTTATGGGCGGTGATTTCGCCACCATCTACCTGTCGCCGAAGGACTACCACCGCGTGCACATGCCGCTGGCCGGCACCCTGCGCGAGATGGTCTACGTGCCTGGGCGGATTTTCTCGGTAAACCAGACCACCGCCGAAAACGTGCCTGAGCTGTTTGCACGTAACGAGCGTGTTGTCTGCCTGTTCGACACCGAACGCGGCCCAATGGCGGTGGTGTTGGTCGGTGCAATGATCGTTGCGTCGATTGAAACGGTATGGGCCGGGTTGGTTACGCCGCCGAAGCGCGAGCTGAAAACCTTCCGCTACGACGAAGCCGCCCGCGCGCCGATTCACTTGGAAAAAGGAGCGGAACTGGGTCGCTTCAAGCTGGGTTCGACCGCGATCGTGCTGTTCGGGCCGGATCAGGTGAAGTGGGCAGAAGAGCTGGTGGCGGGTACGCCTGTGCAGATGGGCCAGGGCATCGCACTGCCGAAGGCCTGATTCAAAGCCGATTGAAGATCAAAATGTGGGAGCGGGCTTGCTCGCGAATGCGGTGTGACAGTCAATAGAGATACCGACTGATCTACCAAATTCGCGAGCAAGCCCGCTCCCACTTTGACCAGGGTGCTTCAGTTATTTCTGCTTACAGCTGACCGTCGCGGTCACGCAGGCCCAGCAGGTACAGCACGCCATCCAGCCCCAAGGTCGAAATCGCCTGCTTGGCCGATTGCTTGACCAGCGGCTTGGCGCGGAACGCCACACCCAAGCCGGCAATCGCCAGCATCGGCAAGTCATTGGCGCCGTCACCGACTGCAATGGTCTGTTCCAGACGCAAACCTTCCTTGTGGGCCAATTCCTTCAGCAGATCCGCCTTACGCTGAGCGTCGACAATCGGCTCGACGGCCACGCCGGTCACCTTGCCATCCACCACTTCCAGCTCGTTGGCGAACACATAGTCGATGCCCAGCTTGGCCTGCAACTGCTTGGCGAAGTAGGTAAAACCGCCCGACAGGATTGCGGTCTTGTAGCCCAGGCGCTTGAGTTCGGCGAACAGGGTTTCGGCGCCTTCGGTCAGGCGCAGCGAAGCACCGATGGAGTCCAGCACGCTGACATCCAGGCCCTTGAGCAATGCCAGGCGCTCCTTGAAGCTCGCGCGAAAGTCCAACTCGCCGGCCATTGCGCGTTCGGTGATGGCGGACACCTGCTCGCCCACGCCGGCAGCCTTGGCCAACTCGTCGATGACTTCGGCTTCGATCAGGGTCGAGTCCATATCGAACACCGCCAGGCGGCGGTTACGGCGGAACAGCGAATCTTCCTGGAAGGCGATATCAACATTCAGCTCCTGGGCCACGCTCAGGAACTCGGCGCGCAGGGCTTGGGGATCAGCCGGCTCGCCGCGCACGGAGAACTCGATACAGCCCTTGCCCTTGTCGGCCGGCGTGTCCAATGGCATGCGACCCGACAAACGGTCGATATGGTCGATATTCAGACCGTACTGCGCGGTGATTGAGCTGACACGCTGCAATTGCTCGGCCGTCACCTTGCGAGTCAGCAAGGTCACGATGTGGCGCTTTTTGCCCTGGCCGTCGACCCAGTGTTGGTAGTCCGCTTCGGAGACCGGGGTGAAACGCACCTGTTGATCCAGCTTATACGCCGTAAACAGGATGTCCTTGAGTACAGAAGACGCCTGTTCAGTGCTCGGGATTTCCACGAGAATCCCGAACGACAAGGTGTCGTGGATCACCGCCTGGCCGATGTCGAGAATGCTCACACCACCCTGGGCCAGAACACCGGTAATGGCTGCGGTGAGACCCGGGCGGTCTTCACCTGTGATATTTATCAGGACAATTTCGCGCAAAGCGCACCCCCAGGCTGGAAAAAAACCGCATTCTACCCACTTTCAGTGACCATCGGGCACAGGCAGCGCTTTGCCGGTTCTAGGCCTGTCGCTATACTGCGCGTCAACTTCACGGACCAAGAGCCGAGCGCAAGTGAACCGGCCCACGCCAGTAAAAACCGATAACTTCTTCCTGCTGATCTTCCGGGCACTGCGCCACCGCCGTGTACCGATCGCATTACGCATCGCCAGCCATAACGTGATCCTGGTCGCTCTGGCCTTGGTGATCTACGCCTGCGTGATGGGTTTGCAGTTCAAGCAGGCCATGCACGAGCAAGCCGACGCCCTGGGCGAAAGCTTGACCACCCAGACCGCCACATCGGCGACTGAGTTGCTGGTGTCCAACGACATCCTCAGCCTCAACGTGCTGCTCAATAACCTGACCAAGAACCCGCTGGTGGCTCACGCTGCTATCTATAGCGTGGACAACCGGATCATGGCCGAAGCCGGGCAGCGCCCGAAAAACGGCCTGCTAGGTGAAGCCGAAGGCCTGTATCAGAGCAATATCACGTTTCAGGACGTGAAAGCGGGCCAACTGCGTATCAGCCTCGACATGCAGCAATTCCAGCAGCCGATGACCATCAGCCTGCAAAGCATGGGCATTCTCAGCGCGATCCTGCTGGCATTGGCCCTGGCCTTGAGCCTGCGCCTGGGTCGGCACATCTCCACGCCGCTGATGCAACTGCGCATCTGGCTGCGCGACATCGACGAACACACCCCGGCCACCGACCGCCAGGATGAGATCGGCGACCTCGCCCGCCAGCTTCACGCCAGCTTCGCCCCGGAACCTGTCATCGTGCCAAAGGCTGAACCCGAGCCTGAATACGACGACACCGATTACGACGACGAGCCCGAGTTTGAAGTGCGCGACCTGCGCGATCCAGACTTTGACGAAAGTGCACCGGTGGCCGGTCTCAAGCCTGCCACACGCCAGGTGATCAAGGCCGAAGAGGATGAACTGGATGATGAAGATCCGTTCTCCGACCTGCGCGACACCTCGGCCGCCGCACCCGCTGTCGCCCCAAAGCCTGAGCCGGTGAAAAACACTGAACCGCAGCACAGCGCCGTATTGGCTGTGCAACTCGGTGCCCAGGACCAACTGCGCCGCCTGCCCCGCGCCCGCCTGACGGAATTGCTGGAACGCTACCGCGACTGCCTCGACCAGGCCGCTTCGCTTTATCAGAGCGAACTGCACACCCTGAATGATGGCAGTACGCTGATGCTGTTCCACAGCGAAGACAGCGGCGAAGACTACCTGACCAACGCCATCTGCTGCGGCGAACTGCTGCGCGCCCTGGGCCATGCCCTGCAGATGGAAGTCGCGGACAGTGGCATCACGTTGCAATTGCAATTGGGCCTGACGGTGGGTGACGATCTGTTCGGCATGAGCCAGATCGACCTGCTGCTGACCGAAATTGCCCAGGATGCACTGGCCTTGTCTCAACACAGCCGCAACCTGCTGCTGGTGGAGCGCAAGATCAGCGAAGATGCACTGATCCGCCAGCGCGCACGTATCCGCCCGATTGCCAGTCCTGAAGGCGCAAGCTGTGTGGAGCGGTTGATGGAACCGTACCCGTCGATGCTTGAGCGCCAGTTGGCGCGGATGCATGAGACCCGTACCAAGCCCTAAACAACACCGATGGATCAATGTGGGAGGGGGCTTGCTCCCGATAGCAGAGTGTCAGTGAGCACATGCATTGGCTGACCCACCGCTTTCGGGAGCAAGCCCCCTCCCACATTTGGTCTGTGCCAAGCTTCGAATCGCAGACACAAAAAAGGCCCGCTGAGTCAGCGGGCCTTTTTTGTGGGTCGGTTTCAGGTCAGAACCTGAACACTTCCATATCCGTACGAATCGGCGTTGCCATCGGCATCTTCGGCTTTCCCGGCACTGCCGGTTTGGCCTGAGCCGGGGCCTGCTTACGCGGTGCCTCGGCAACCGGCGGCTGATTAGCCAGCGGCTTGAGCGCCACCGACAACTGCTGCGCCAAATGCTGCAACAGCACGCCCTGGGCCTGAACCTGGGACGCGGTGGTGCCGGTGTGCTCTTCCTGCAGATGCACGATGCGGTTATCGCGCACTTGCCCACGACGGTCGATCAAACGCCACTGCGCATCCAGGATCGCCGGCTGCGAGGCCCCCGAGTCGAGCCGCGTAATCGTCAGCAACACCTGCACATCCGGTGTGAAGCCGGTTGGCGCCGGTGCAAGCACCACGCGCTGGCTGTCGAGATGGCCTGCAACCTGGCGCAGCATCAGTTGGTTGATATCGGACGACAAACTGCCCGCCCAACGACCATCTGTGGAACCTTGCAGGCTGCCGTCGTTCTGACGTTGCAGCAGGGTTTCACGTTGCAGGTAATCGGCAACGACGACCGGGCCAAGCAATACGGCCATACCCGCCGTTTGAGCGGGCTGAGCCGGACTTCCGCTGTCCAGCTGGTACAGCGACACAGGCTGGTGTGTGCTGCAGCCCGCCAGCCCCAAAAGGCCAGCGAGCATCAAAATTAAAGGAAGGCGTGGAGCAGTCATCATCCCATCCAGGTGGCTGCCACAAGGCGAACCACAATGTAATACTAAAAATAACCTAAACACGCTCGGCCACGCCGGCGCTGGAAAGGCCATATCATCCGTGAATATGCGCCCTGACTCCAGCGCCAAAGCGTCGATCTACGCGTTAAATCGTAGATCGAGGGCTCTAATCGGCGTTAAACAGGCGTTTCCACGAGCAAAGCATCCACTCGCTGGAAACCCCGCGGCAGTTTGTTGCCGCGTCGGCCACGCTCACCCTTGTAGTGTTCAAGGTCGTCAGGGCGCAACGACAGCGTGCGCTTGCCGGCCTGGAGCACCAGGGTTGAACCTTCCGGGATCACGGCGATGTCGGTCACGTACTCTTCGCGACTGGCCACACGCTCCCCGGGAATCCCGATTATCTTGTTGCCCTTGCCTTTGCCCAACTGCGGCAAGTCGCTGATTTTGAACACCAGCAAACGCCCCTCGGTGGTCACCGACGCCAGCCAGTTGCTCTCGCGGTCGTCCACGGTGCGCGGCAGGATCACCTTGGCGTTGTTGGGCAAGCTCAACAATGCCTTGCCCGCCTTGTTCTTGGCCTGCAGGTCTTCGCCCTTGACCACAAAACCGTAACCCGCATCGGAGGCGATCACATACAGCGAATCATCGTCCGGCAGCAGCACACACTCGAAATTCGCCCCCGGTGGCGGCGTGAGGCGCCCGGTCAGTGGCTCGCCCTGGCCCCGTGCCGATGGCAAGGTGTGCGCCGGCACCGAATAACTGCGCCCGGTAGAGTCGATAAACACCGCAAACTGGTTGGAACGCCCGGCCGCAGCGGTCTTGAAACCATCACCCGCCTTGTAGGAGAGGCCGGTGGCGTCAATATCATGCCCTTTGGCGGAACGAACCCAACCCTTTTCCGACAGAACGACGGTAATTTTCTCGTTAGGTAGCAGCTCGGTTTCTGTCAGAGCTTTGGCTTCAGCGCGCTCGACGATTGGCGAGCGGCGATCATCACCATAGGTTTCGGCGTCTTTGATCAGCTCACTGCGCACCAGCTTCTTGAGTTTGGCTTCGCTGCCCAGCAGGGCTTGCAGCTTGGCTTGCTCTTTAAGCAGTGCATCTTGCTCGTCACGCAGCTTCATTTCTTCCAGTCGCGCCAATTGGCGCAAGCGGGTATCGAGGATGTAGTCGGCCTGGATCTCGCTCAGCTCGAAACGCGCGATCAGCTCGGCTTTCGGGTGCTCTGCAGTACGGATGATGTGGATCACTTCATCCAGGTTGAGGTAGGCAATCAGCAAACCGTCCAACAGGTGCAAGCGACGCTCAACCTTGTCGAGACGGAATTGCAGGCGGCGACGTACGGTCTGCACGCGGAACTCCAGCCACTCCACCAGCAGGTTGCGCAGGTTTTTCAGCTGCGGCTTGCCGTCCAGGCCGATGATGTTGACGTTGACCCGGTAGCTGGACTCCAGGTCGGTGCTGGCGAACAGATGCTGCATCAGCACTTCGTGGTCGACGCGGCTATTGGTCGGGATGATCACGATGCGGCATGGGTTTTCGTGGTCAGACTCATCACGCAGGTCCGCAACTTGCGGCAATTTCGACGGTTTGGCCTGCATCAGCGCAGCGATCTGTTCCAGCACCTTGGCACCGGACACCTGATGCGGCAGCGCGGTGACGATAATGTCGCCATCTTCGATGTGATAAACCGCGCGCATGCGCACCGAGCCCTTGCCGGTCTCGTACATCTTCAGCAGGTCGGCGCGCGGTGTGATGATTTCCGCTTCGGTCGGGTAATCCGGGCCCTGGATATGCTCGCAGAGTTGCTCGACCGTGGCTTTGGGCTCGTCCAGCAAGCGCACGCAGGCGGTGGCCACTTCACGCAGGTTGTGCGGCGGCACGTCGGTGGCCATGCCGACCGCAATGCCGGTGGTGCCATTGAGCAGGATATTCGGCAAACGCGCCGGCAACACCAGGGGTTCGTCCAGGGTGCCGTCGAAGTTCGGCCCCCAGTTAGCGGTGCCCTGCCCCAACTCGCTGAGCAGCACTTCCGAATAACGCGACAGGCGCGCCTCGGTATAACGCATGGCAGCGAAAGACTTGGGATCATCCGGCGCACCCCAGTTACCTTGCCCGTCCACCAAGGTGTAGCGGTAGCTGAACGGCTGGGCCATCAGCACCATGGCTTCATAGCACGCAGAGTCGCCGTGGGGGTGGAACTTACCGAGCACGTCACCGACGGTACGCGCCGACTTCTTGTGCTTGGAATCAGCGTCCAGGCCCAACTCACTCATGGCGTAGATAATGCGCCGTTGTACCGGCTTCAGGCCGTCGCCGATATGCGGCAAGGCACGGTCCATGATCACGTACATGGAGTAGTTGAGGTAGGCATTTTCGGTGAAGTCAGCCAGCGATCGGCGTTCTACGCCATCTAAGCTGTCTGCGAGGATGTCACTCATGCGGGCCTCATCATTGTTTGGTCTGGCGCAGCAGCAATGTGCCGCTGCGCTGGGTAAATTCAAGTTGTTTCAATGCACTCATGCCCAACAGCACCTGTTCCCCGCCCAAGCCCGGCGCCACCAGCGCACGGACGTCCTGAAGGACGATATCGCCCAGTTTCAGGCGGTCGAGCTGGGTACGGTAGCCCTGACTCCGCCCATTGGCGGTGCTCAAGGTCACCGGCATGCCACGCTTGAGCCCGAGACGGTCGGCCAATTCGGCCGGAACCGCCACGTCGGTCGCCCCGGTGTCGAGCATAAACTCCACCGGTTGACCGTTGATCTGGCCGCTGGCAACAAAATGGCCTTGGCCGTTGCCGAGCAATTTCACTTCGATGTAACCCTCGTGCTGTTCCGAGGTCACCACGGCATTCGGGTTTTGCTGACGCGCTTCCCACTGCCCAAAAAACCGTGTGGCCAAAAACAGCCCCGCTCCCCACGCCACGAACATCAGCACACGTCCGGCGCGCTTGCCGGGCGGTTGTGCACTCATGGCTGAGCGCCCCAGCCACCGGCCGGCGCGGCAAAACGATAGACCATCGGCCGTTTTTCACCATCGGCACGAGGGCCGAAATTGTTGTCGATCCCCAGCCAGGCTCCGTCGGCATCCACCACCAGTGCTTCGGCCAAACCATAAGGCTGGGCATAACGCCGATTCGGCGTCAGGGTCTCGTCGGCAAACGACCAGCACAACTCGACTTTTGCAGTGACCGCATCGCGCCGGCAAATCTGGAACGCATTGCGTTCCAGCGTAAACAGCTTGCCGTTGAACAGCGCGAGGTCGGCAAAATCCTTGGACACGGCCTTGGCATGGGTGAACTGCACCGGCTGCACTTCCTGCCCGGCCTCGCTCAGCAACACACAAGGCCCCTCACAATCCCACACACTTTGCCCGCGCTTGATCGAGATCAAGCCACGTCGCTCACGCTCGGCGGCCAGCCAGATCTGATTGCCTTGCGGGTTGATCGCCAAGCCTTCGAACAAGGCATTGAAATGCAGCAACATGCCGCTGGCCCGTGCTTCGCGCACCATGCCCGGGGCGATTTTCAACCACTGCGGCGCACCGCTCACCGGCACTTGCAGCACTGCCGCATGGGCTTCGCTGACAATGTAGCGGTTACCGGCGGCATCGCAGGTGATGCCTTCAAAGTCCAGGTCACCACCGCGAATGAACGAAGCAGCCTTGGTGCGCGAGCGCAGCCCCCACGGTAAACCGGACTCCGGCACCGGCGGCACGTCGATCTTCAGCGTTTCGGCCTTCCAGGTCGGCGCGCTGAGATCGAGGCGGTAGATCTGGTCGTCATCGCGGTCGGAAACAGTCCACAGCTCTTTGCCACACAGGGCCAGGCCCGACAGGTTACCGCCGCGCATGCCGTCCACCGGGTGTTCGGACACGAGTTTAAGCTCAACCGCGGGCGCGGCGACTACCTCGGTGGCCGCCAACCCGCTCAACATCAGGATCGCCAGGGCGAAACCTGTGCGCATCAGCCCAGAACCTCGGCCAGGTTGCCTTTGGACTCCAGCCAGGCTTTGCGATCCGGTGCACGCTTCTTCGCCAGCAACATGTCCATCATTTCCGACGTGCCGGCGAAGTCTTCCAGGGTCAACTGCACAAGGCGCCGAGTGTTCGGGTCCATGGTGGTTTCGCGCAGCTGCGGCGGGTTCATCTCACCCAGACCTTTGAATCGTGTGACCTGTGGTTTGCCGCGCTTTTTCTCGGCGACCAGACGGTCGAGGATGCCATCGCGCTCGGCTTCGTCGAGGGCGTAGAAAATCTCTTTGCCCAAGTCGATGCGGTACAGCGGCGGCATCGCGACATAGACGTGACCGGCATCCACCAGTGGGCGGAAGTGCTGGACGAACAGCGCGCACAGCAACGTGGCGATGTGCAGGCCGTCAGAGTCGGCGTCGGCGAGGATGCAGATCTTGCCGTAGCGCAGCTGGCTGATGTCTGCCGCGCCCGGGTCGACGCCGATGGCCACGGCAATGTTGTGCACTTCCTGGCTGGCCAGGACTTCGCTGCCGTCGACTTCCCAGGTGTTGAGGATCTTGCCGCGTAACGGCAGGATCGCCTGGAATTCCTTGTCCCGCGCTTGCTTGGCGGAACCGCCGGCGGAGTCACCTTCCACCAGGAACAGCTCGGAACGCATCGGGTCTTGCCCGGCGCAATCGGCCAGTTTGCCCGGCAGTGCCGGGCCAGCCGTAATGCGCTTGCGCTCGACCTTTTTGCTGGCTTTGAGGCGACGGCCGGCGTTGTTGATCGCCAACTCCGCCAGGGCCAGGCCCAGTTCCGGGTGTTCATTGAGCCACAGGCTGAAGGCGTCCTTGACCACACCGGAAACAAACGCAGCCGCCTCACGGGACGACAGCCGTTCTTTGGTCTGGCCGGAGAATTGCGGCTCCTGCATTTTCATCGACAGTACGAACGCGATGCGCTCCCACACGTCTTCCGGCGCCAGCTTCACGCCGCGCGGCAACAGGCTGCGGTATTCGCAGAATTCGCGCATGGCATCGAGCAAACCCTGGCGCAAACCATTGACGTGGGTGCCGCCCTGAGCGGTGGGGATCAGGTTGACGTAGCTTTCCTGCACGCTGTCGCCGCCTTCGGGCAACCACAGCAGCGCCCAGTCGACCGCTTCTTTATTACCGGCCAGGCTGCCGCAGAACGGCTCGTTGGGCAGGCGTTCGAAGTCGCTGACGGAGTCTTCCAGGTAGGAGCGCAGGCCGTCTTCGTAGTGCCACTCGACCTTTTCGCCGGTGCCTTTGTCTTCAAAGCTGACCAGCAGGCCCGGGCACAGAACCGCCTTGGCCTTGAGCACGTGTTTAAGGCGGCTGATGGAGAATTTTGGCGAATCGAAGTATTTAGGGTCCGGCGCGAAGTACACGCTGGTGCCGGTGTTGCGCTTGCCGACGGTGCCGATCACTTCCAGGTCGGTGGCTTTGTAGCCATCGGCGAAGGTCATCTGGTACTCGTTGCCGTCGCGCTTGACCTTGACCCGCACCAGTGTGGACAGGGCGTTGACCACCGAAATACCCACACCGTGCAAGCCACCGGAGAACTGGTAGTTCTTGTTGGAGAACTTGCCGCCGGCGTGCAGCTTGGTGAGGATCAGCTCGACGCCCGACACACCCTCTTCCGGGTGAATATCCACCGGCATGCCGCGACCATCGTCAGACACTTCCAGGGAATGGTCGGCATGGAGGATGACGTGTACCGACTTGGCGTGCCCGGCCAAGGCTTCGTCGACGCTGTTGTCGATGACTTCCTGGGCAAGGTGGTTCGGCCGACTGGTGTCGGTGTACATGCCGGGGCGTTTGCGCACCGGGTCGAGGCCCGAGAGGACTTCGATGGCGTCGGCGTTATAAGAGCTAGCGCTGGGAGTGGCCATGGGGTCTCGTCGTGAGTCGTTCGATTAAAAAGTAACCTGCGATTCTTACAGTGAAGAAAAATCGAAGGATTGATACTGATCAGGGCCAATGCCGGCAAAGCTCAACATTGCCGGCAATTGCAGGGCGAACCCTTGATAACCATGGTCGCCACCGGCCTGGATGCGCAAGGCACAGGCTCGGTAATACTGTTGGGCGAGGCGATAGTCCAGTGTTTCATCGCCGGTCTGCAACCACACCTGATAACGCGCGGCATCCTGGGGCGCCGGGACTTCCAGCTCGGCCAGTGCCGTGACGTGATCGTGGGTCAATTCCCAGGTTTCATCGGTATAAAGGTTCTTCTGGGTGCCCAGGTAACCGTCGAACATCCGATGAGGGCTGACCGCCGGGTTGACCAGCAGCGCCTTAAGGCCATGGCGTTCGGCAAGATGGGTTGCATAGTAGCCGCCGAGTGAGCTGCCGACCAGCAGCGGCCGACCCAGCTGTGCAATGGCCTCCTCCAACTGGGGAATCGCCTGGCGGGGGTGGTGATGCAGGGCCGGCACGCGCAATTGGTCGGCCAGGCCGAGGCTGTCCATCACAGTCATCAGTTGGCTGGCCTTGTTGGACGCAGGCGCGCTGTTGAAACCGTGGATATACAAGATCGAAGCGGACATGCCGGGCTCTCCGTGCTTCAGCCAAAGAGGCGCAGTTTACAGGGATCGAGGGGGTGTGTGAGTCCCTCTATCTAAAGGACACAGAAGATCCACCGTGGGAGCTGGCTTGCCTGCGATGGCGGTGTATCAGCCACACATTTGTTAACCGGCATGCCGCTATCGCAGGCAAGCCAGCTCTCACATTTTGATCAGTGTTTACAGCTTTTAGTAGCCGTTGCTGCCGTAATCCACGGTAAAGGCAAAGCCTTTGACTCGCTCAACGCCAGTTTCCAACCGTCCGTCGGCGTGCAGGCGCAGCCAGCGGTAGCCTGGCGCTTGTTCGCTGACCTGGAAGTCTTCACTGCCCGGCGTGAACTGGATGCAGGTGGACGGCGAAGCCAGCAGGCGTACACCGTTGCGTTCGCGGTCGATCTCTTGGTGCACATGCCCCCACAGCACCGCCTTGACCTGCGGAAAACGGTCGAGTACGGCAAACAAGGCGTCGGGGTTGCGCAGCCCGATGGGCTCCATCCAGGCACAGCCGATAGGCACCGGATGATGGTGAAAGCACACCAGATGGTGCCGACCCGGCGCCTCACTCAAGGACTGGGCCAACAATTGCAGTTGCTGATCTTGCAGGTAACCGGGTACCGAACCGGGAACTGCCGAATCCAGCAGGGTGACGCGCCAGTTGCCGATGTCGACCACCGGCTCCAGCAGATCACTGTGCACGGCGGCGTGCGCCATGATCTGTGGCTCGTCGTGGTTGCCGGGAATCCAGCGCGCCGGCGCATCAATCGGCCGAGTCAGGTCGCGAAACTGTTGATAAGACTCAAGCGTGCCGTCCTGGGACAAATCGCCCGTTGCCAGCACCAAATCGATCTGCGGCTGCTGCTCGCGTACCAACTCGATCACCCGCTGCAGGCTCTCGCAGGTATTCATGCCCAGCAGCGTGCCGTCGGCCTCGGCAAACAGGTGGCTGTCGGACAACTGCACCAGCAACGCCGGCGCATCAGGGTTCAAGGCGGACACGCTTGGCAAGGCGCTCTCCCAAGGCAATCACAGGAAATGGACATTTGGCGCGATTATGCTGGGGCAGGACACAAAGAGGAAAGCGGAGGAAGCAGACGCAGTTCACATCTACCGCACGACTTCAAACTCGTGGCCCAGGGCCAGGCAGTGACTCAACCATTCACCGAGGAACACATTGAGCTGTGCTTTCTCATCGGGCTGGTGCATGAACACATTCGGGTAAGGATAGATGCTGCGAAAGCGGCGTGCATGTTCGGCGCTGATCACTTCGGCCATTCGCGCATCGTGATACACCTGCACTTCCAGCTGCGGCACCGGCAGCCACGGCAGGCTGTGTTCCTGGCGCACACGCAGGGTAGTGGTGTACGGGCAGTTGACGATCACCTCGAGGGTCAGTACGCCGAGCATCTGGTCGCCGTGGGTCACGGCAATGCGCCGCGCTTCGGGGGCGTGGCGCATGTCGGGGAGCAAGCGCATCAACCGCGCATAGTTAGCCTCGCAGGCGGCTTGCAGCCCGATCAGGTCGACTCGATAACGTTCCCGTGCCTTTACTGCCATAACCCCCTCACTTCCGCGCGATTAAGCGCAAGCCATTGCAGGGCGATAATGCTGGCTGCGTTGGAAATTTTGCCGTCACGCACCGCTTGCAAGGCATCTTCGAACGCCCAAGGGGTGACGCGGATATCTTCTGCTTCTTCTTCCAGTCCATGGACGCCACCCGCCCCGGCGCTGTCGCAACGGCCCAGGTACAAGTGGACGAATTCAGTGCTGCCACCGGGCGATGGAAAATACTGGGTGATCGGCCACAGCGCGGAGAATGTAAGCCCAGCTTCCTCCTCGGCTTCGCGGTGTGCAACCTCCTCCGGTTCTTCATCCTTGTCGATCAGGCCGGCGACCATTTCCACCAGCCACGGGTTGTCGGTACGGCCCATGGCGCCGACACGAAACTGCTCGATCAGGACCACTTCATCGCGCTGCGGGTCGTAAGGCAACACGCACACCGCGTCATGCCGAACGAAGACTTCGCGATTGATCACCCGGCTCATGCCGCCATCGAATTTCTCGTGGCGCAACTGCACGCGATCAAGCGTGTAGAAGCCCTGGTAAGCAGTGTCGCGCTGAACAATCTCGATCTTGTGCGGCGTCGACTTGGCAATGTCCGTCATGTCTGTCCTCGTTATGCCCATGCAATTCGCGCCATCCTAACGCGCTCCTGCCCGTTGGTGCAGCCCCTTTCCAGTTGCCGGGATAGACGGCGGACGTCAAACTCACTCTAATCAGCTTAGTGGCGAACTGACTGCCCTGTTGGCAGTCCAAGCGCTACTCTTTTCGCTTCCCATCGATTTCCGAAGGACACACATGTCGCTTTTAAAAGTCGCCTCCGTGGCCTGTATTGCCTTGACCCTCGGTGCTTGCCAGAGCCTGTTCCAGCCCAGCTACCTAAAGCCGCTGGATACCAAGCCAGACGCCTCGGAGCAGATCAAACCCGGCTGCAACAGCCCTGATTGTCCGCTGGTGAACATCGATACCGTGCACTTCCCCACCGAGCCGCAACTCGACACGCTGGTGGAGCAGCGCCTGCTGCAAATGACCCGCACCACACCCGGCGCCAGCGTGCCGCCGACGCTGAATGCCTACCGCGACAAGTTCCTGCGCGAATCGCCCGACCGCAACAGCATGTACTTGCAGGCCAAGGTACGTGAGCAGCATGACGGACTTGTGATCATCGAGGTGTCCAGCTACCTCGACACCGGCGCCGCCCATGGCGAGCCCGGCCGTGGGTTCATCAACTATTCACGCCTGCTGCACAAGGAACTGAGCCTGACCGACATGCTGTTGCCGGGCCAGGAGCAAGCGTTCTGGAATACCGCGAAAGTCGCCCACAACAGCTGGCTGATCAACTCGCAGATGGACCGTGACCCGGAGTTCGTGAAGAGCTGGCCGTTCCAGAAAACGCCGAACGTGGCCTTGACCAGCAACGGCGTGGTGCTCAAGTACAACGTGGCGACGATTGCGCCTTACGCATTGGGGCTGATCGAAATGACCATCCCCTATGCGCGCCTCACCGGCGTACTCAAGCCCGAACTGGCGCCCGCACGCCACTGAAGGCCCGGCCCAGGATGAACTGCAGCAATCCTGCCAGCACCAGTGCCGGCAGGGTTGCGCCGATATCCGGATAAAGATTGGCGAGCAGATGATACGTGCCGATGCCGCCCAACCAGGCCACCAGCGCAGGCCAGTGCAGGTTGCCAACCGCGCCTTGGCCACGGCGGCGCAGGATAAAGTGATCCACCAGCACCACGCCGAACAAAGGCGCAAACACCGAGCCGATCAGCAACAGGAAGTTCTGATACTGCGCCAACGGTGCGAAGCAGGCGATCAACGTGCAGATCACGCCGATAGCCAGCGCCAGATGCTCGACTTTCCAACGCAACAGAATCCCGCTGGACACCGCCGCCGAGTGAATATCGGCAAAGGCGTTTTCCGACTCGTCCAACAGGATCAGCAACAGCGGAATGCCCAAGCCTGCGCCGGCCAGGGCCAGCAACAGCGCATTCACCTCACCACTCGGCGCAAACGCCAGGGTGTAGGCCACGCCCAGGCTCATCAGCCAGAAATTGCCGATAAAGAAACCCAGCGCCGTACCGCCGAAGACATGTTTGGCGCGCTTGCCGAAACGTGAGTAATCGGCAATCAGCGGCAGCCAAGACAGCGGCATGGCGATGGCGATATCAAAACCCACGGCGAACGGCATCGAGCCGTCACCGGACTTGGCCCAGAGTGCGGCGAGGTCGGCCTTGGCGAACAGGTTCCAGGTCAGCCACAGGCAGGCGGCGAGCAGCAGCCAGATGCCCCATTTGCGCAGGATTTGCCGTACGAACGTCAGCGGGCCGCTGACCGCCAGCAACGTCGCCAAACCGCCGAAAAACAGCGTCCACAGCAAAGGGTTCGCCAGCAAGCTGCCTTCGCTGAACGCGCGCGTGCCCAACAAACTGGCGGCATCGCGCATCACGATGATTTCAAACGAGCCCCAGCCGATCAGTTGCAGCAGGTTCAGCAACGCCGGCAGGCTCGCGCCCCGGGCGCCGAGGCTGAGTTTAAGCGCGGCCATGGCCGACAGGCCGGTGTCGCTGCCAATCACGCCGACGGCGGCCAGTAACAGCACGCCGACCAGGGTGCCGAGGAAAATCGCCAGCAACGAGCCGGACAAGCCCAGGCCCGGCGCGAGCAAGGCGCCGGTTTGCAGAACCATCAGGCCGATGCCGAGGGAGAACCACAGGGAGAACAGGTCGCGGGCGCCGAAGACGCGTTTGTCAGCGGGCACCGCGATGTCAGGGGAATAGGTGCTGGGTTGAATGCTCAAGGGTGTTATCTCTGAGGGACACTTTGTTGTTTGTCAGATTGCCTTCGCGAGCAAGCCCGCTCCCACATTTAGAATGCATTTCAAATGTGGGAGCGGGCTTGCTCGCGAAGAGGCCGGTACAGGCGCCTACAATCCCGGATCAGACCTTCTTGTAAAGCTGGCTCCCTTCCTGCTTGAACCGCTGCGCCTGCTCGGCCAAGCCCTTGGCCACATCCACATCCACCGCTTCAATGCGCTGGTTGGCCGCGTACTCACGCACTTCCTGGGTGATTTTCATCGAGCAGAACTTCGGCCCGCACATCGAGCAAAAATGCGCGACCTTGGCCGAGTCCTTCGGCAGGGTTTCATCGTGGTAGGAACGTGCGGTGTCCGGGTCCAGGCCGAGGTTGAACTGGTCTTCCCAACGGAACTCGAAGCGCGCCTTGCTCAAGGCGTTGTCGCGAATCTGCGCGCCGGGATGCCCCTTGGCCAAGTCCGCAGCGTGGGCGGCGATCTTGTAGGTGATGATCCCGGTCTTCACGTCATCCTTGTTCGGCAAGCCCAGGTGTTCCTTGGGCGTGACGTAGCAGAGCATGGCGCAACCAAACCAGCCGATCATCGCGGCACCAATGCCCGAGGTAATGTGGTCGTAGCCCGGTGCAATGTCGGTAGTCAGCGGGCCGAGGGTGTAGAACGGCGCCTCGTCGCAGCATTCCAACTGCTTGTCCATGTTCTCCTTGATCAACTGCATCGGCACGTGGCCCGGGCCTTCGATCATGGTTTGCACGTCGTGCTTCCAGGCAATTTTGGTCAGCTCGCCGAGGGTTTCCAGCTCGCCGAATTGCGCAGCGTCGTTGGCGTCGGCAATCGACCCCGGGCGCAGGCCGTCGCCAAGGGAGAAGCTGACGTCATAGGCCTTCATGATTTCGCAGATTTCGTCGAAATGCGTGTAGGTGAAGTTCTCTTTGTGGTGCGCCAGGCACCACTTGGCCATGATCGAACCGCCGCGCGACACGATGCCGGTGACGCGTTTGGCGGTCAGCGGTACGTAACGCAGCAATACACCGGCATGGATGGTGAAGTAGTCGACGCCCTGCTCGGCCTGTTCGATCAACGTGTCGCGGAACAGCTCCCAGGTCAGGTCTTCGGCGGCGCCGCCGACTTTTTCCAGGGCCTGGTAGATCGGCACGGTACCGATCGGCACCGGCGAGTTGCGGATGATCCATTCGCGGGTTTCGTGGATGTGCTTGCCGGTGGACAAGTCCATCACGGTGTCCGAGCCCCAGCGGATGCCCCAGGTCAGTTTCGCCACTTCTTCTTCAATGGACGAACCCAGGGCGCTGTTGCCGATGTTGCCGTTGATCTTCACCAGGAAGTTACGGCCGATGATCATCGGTTCCAGTTCGGTGTGGTTGATGTTGGCCGGGATAATCGCGCGGCCACGGGCGATTTCTTCGCGGACGAATTCGGGGGTGATGATTTTTGGCACGCTGGCGCCGAAACTGTGGCCGGCATGTTGCTGGTCGAGCAGGCCACTGGCGCGGGCTTCTTCAAGCTTCATGTTTTCGCGGATGGCGACGTATTCCATCTCGGCGGTGATGATGCCTTTGCGCGCGTAGTGCATCTGCGTGACGTTGGCGCCGGCCTTCGCGCGGCGCGGGTTCTTCACGTGGGCAAAGCGCAGGGCCGTAAGCTCGGCATCGCTGAGGCGCTGCTGGCCGAAGTGCGAGCTCAAGCCGGACAGGCGCTCGGTGTCGCCACGTACTTCGATCCACGGCGAACGTACATCGCCCAGGCCTTTGCGCACGTCGATGATGACGTTGGGGTCGGTATACGGGCCGGAGGTGTCGTACACCACCACGGGCGCGTTGATCTCACCGCCGAAATCGGTGGGGGTCACGTCCAGGCTGATTTCACGCATCGGCACACGAATGTCCGGGCGAGTGCCTTGCACGTAGATTTTTTGCGAGCGGGTAAACGGCTGCACGGAGCCGGAGTCGACCTTGGCCGATTCACTCAGGTGCACGGTGTTTTTTAATTTTGTAGTCATCACGGGCTCTCCAACTATCCAGGCGGTGGATTTTTGTCGGAGCGAACCTGGGACGGATGGACGCACTGAAAGCAGTGCTGTGCAAGGCACGAGGGCTGTTCGATTGTCGAACAACATCCCGGACGAAGCACAAGAGGACTCGCCGGGTGACGAGAAATCTTGTTCCCTACGCAGGCGCTAACCTGATCAGGTTCAACGGGATCCGGTATTTACCGATCTCAGCCTTCCAACAAGGCACCCCGACAAGAACGCGGCCAGTCTAGACCATGGCGTGGGCAAATTGCCAATAGCGGTGCATTCAGCGTGATGAATGGCGTGATTGCGGGATTGTTGCGCCGGGTCAGCCCCACTACACTCGGGGGCTGCCACAATGCTTGACGCCAGGAATGGCAAAACTTAGCCTTGGGCGCTAAATTATCGCCGTAATATTCACACTAGGGATCGCCTCATGCTGCGCAAACTTTCACTGGCTCTTGCCGTGTCTTGTGCGACCAATGGAATGGTCTGGGCAGCTGAAGCGCCCTTGTCCGCGAAAACCGATTTGGTCAGCGTCTACCAGGAAGCGGTGAACAACAACGCCGACCTGGCCGCCGCCCGCGCTCAATATGGCGCGCAAAAAGAAGTGGTGCCCCAGGCTCGCGCTGGCTTGCTGCCCAACCTCTCGGCCGGCGCCGACAGCAATAACGTGCGCACCCAGATCGCCCAACCGGCGGCCACCGCCAATCGTGACGCGCATTCCTGGCGTGCAACCCTGAGCCAGCCGCTGTTCCGCGCCGATCGCTGGTTCCAGTTGCAAGCCGCCGAAGCCGTCAACGAGCAAGCCTCGCTGCAACTCTCTGCCACCGAGCAGAACCTGATCCTGCAAAGCGCCGAAAACTACTTCGCCGTGCTGCGCGCCCAGGACAACCTGGCGTCGACCAAGGCCGAAGAAAACGCCTTCAAGCGCCAGCTCGACCAGTCCAACGAGCGCTTTGATGTGGGCCTGTCGGACAAGACCGACGTGCTGCAATCCCAGGCCAGTTACGACACCGCCCGCGCCAACCGCATCGTCGCCCAGCGCCAGGTGGACGACGCCTTCGAAGCGTTGATCACCCTGACCAACCGTCAGTACAACGCGATCCAGGGCGTCGTGCACACACTGCCGGTGCTGCCACCGGCGCCGAATGACGCCAAGGCCTGGGTTGAAACCGCCGGTCGCCAGAACCTCAACCTGCTGGCCAGCAACTACGCGGTGACCGCTGCCGAAGAAACCCTGAGACAGCGCAAGGCCGGCCACTTGCCGACCCTCGACGCCGTGGCGCAATACGAAAAGGGTGACAACGACGCACTGGGTTTCAGCAACCCTAACCAACTGCCGGTGCCCTATGGTGGCGATGTGTCCCAGCGCACCATCGGCTTGCGCCTGAACATCCCGATCTACAGTGGCGGCCTCACCAGTTCACAAGTGCGCGAATCCTATTCGCGCCTCGATCAAACCGAACAGCAACGCGAAGGCCTGCGTCGCCAGGTGGTGGAAAACACCCGCAATCTGCATCGTGCGGTGAATACCGATGTGGAACAGGTGCAGGCGCGTCGCCAGTCGATTATCTCTAACCAGAGCGCGGTGGAAGCCACGGAAATCGGCTATCAGGTGGGCACGCGCAACATCGTCGATGTACTGGATTCACAGCGCCAGCTCTACGCGTCGGTGCGCAACTACAACAACAGCCGCTACGACTACATCCTCGACAACCTGCGCTTGAAGCAGGCCGCGGGCACGCTCAGCCCAGGTGACTTGCAGGACCTGACGCGTTACCTCAAGGCTGACTACAACCCGGACAAGGACTTCCTGCCGCCGGACCTGGCCAAAGCCGCCGCCGAGCAGCTCAAGGCCCGCCCAGGCTACTGAGCACAGCACAAAACCAATGTGGGAGCTGGCTTGCCAGCGATAGCATCACCTCGGTCTACCTGATGGACCGAGGCGTTTGCATCGCAGGCAAGCCAGCTCCCACATTTGGATCAGCGTTGAATCAGTCTGTCCAGGCCATCCAGCAAACGCTTGAGCGCGCCCTGGTTGGCCTGCATCACCGCGAGCCCCGCCTGCGCCATCTTGCAGGCGTCCTGCGGCAGTTCGAACAGTTGCCGCACCGCCTCGGCTAATCCCTCAGCATCATCCACCTCACGCAACGCCCCGGCGTCGCGCATCATCGCGCTGATTTCGAGGAAGTTGAACAGGTGCGGCCCCATGATCACAGGCTTGCCCAACGCGGCCGGCTCCAGCGGATTATGCCCACCGGTCGCCACCAGGCTGCCGCCGACAAACGCACTGTCGGCCAGGGCATAGAGAAACAGCAGCTCGCCCATGGTGTCGCCGAGCAGCACCGAGGTGTGCGCGGTAACGGCTTCACCGCTGGAGCGGCGTACCGTGGCAAACCCTTGTTGCCCACACAGCTCGAACATCGGGCCGAAACGTTCCTGATGTCGCGGTACCAATATCAGCAGCGCGTTGGGATAACTTTCGAGCAGTTGGCGATGGGCGGCCAGTACCACGTCGTCCTCGCCTTCATGGGTGCTGGCGGCGATCCACACCGGGCGCTCACTGGCGCCCCACTGCTCGCGCAAGGCCGCAGCACGCACCGGCAGCTCGGGGTCGATGGTCAGGTCGAACTTGATCGAGCCGGTGACTTCGACCGTTTCCGGGCGCGCACCCAAGCTCAGAAAACGCTGGGCTTCGGTGTGGGTCTGCACCGCGAACAGGCTCATTTCAGACAGCATCGGCGCGGTCAGCTTGGCGAAACGCGCATAGCCCTTGGCCGAACGCGCCGATAGGCGCGCATTGGCCAGCGCCACTGGAATACCGCGTTGTGTGCAGGCGTGGATGTGGTTGGGCCACAACTCGGTTTCCATGATCACCGCCAGCTTGGGCTGCACGCGATCAAGAAAACGCTTGGCCGCGCAAGGCAGGTCATAGGGCAAATAGCAGTGCTGAATGCGCGGCTCATTGGCGAACAGCGCCTGGATGCGCTCGGAGCCGGTAGGCGTCATGCAGGTCACCGTGATCGGCAGCGTGGGATGGCGCGCCATCAGCCCACGGATCATTGGCGCAGCGGCAATGCTTTCGCCCACCGACACCGCATGCACCCAGATCCCGCCCGGCTGCATCACCGGCAAACCATAGGAAAAACGCTCGCCGACACGCTTGGCATAGGCCGGCGCCTTGCGCGCACGCAGCCACAGACGTAAAGCCACCAACGGCAGCGCCAGGTAAAACAGACAGCTGTAGAGAGTTCTATTCATGGCGGCGGAGTTTATCGGCTTTTTCAGTCAATCGCCTGCAAGCACTCGGCAAATCGTTCAGTCAGGAAACGCGCTGCAGGGCCGAGGTGCTCGTCACGACGCCAGACCAGTTCCACCACCAGCGCGGGCGGCGTCCATTCGCTGTTCAATTCCACCATTTGTTGGTGGTAGGTCGGGTACTGCACGATATGCCGAGGCAACCAGGCCCAGCCCAGGCCACTCATCAGCCATTCGGCCAACACGTAGAAACTGTCGGCACGCCACACCAGCGGGCTGGCGGCTTCGCTGCCGGGGTAGACACTGGTCTGGGTCGACATCAGCAACTGGCGATACTGCGCCAGGCGCTGGCAGTCCACATACTCGTCCTTGGCCAACGGGTGGTTCACGCCGCACACCGTGACCATTTCCACACTGCCCACCACCCGACGCTCAAGGGCCTCGGGCATCTGGTCGTGATAGAACAACAGGCCCAGGTCGGCTTTACGCTCCACCAGCTTGCGCGCCACATCGCCTTGCGCGGCGCTGGACAGCTGCACTTCCAGGAGTGGAAATTGCACGGCAAGCGCCTCAAGGCTATCGAGTACCGGCTGGTACAACATGGCTTCATCCTGGGCCAGGCGCAGACAGGCTTCCTCGCCGCGCGTCAGTGACAGCGCCCGGCCATTGAGCCGTTCGCACTGGCGCAGCACCTCGCGTGCCTCCTCCAGCAATACGCTGCCAGCTTCGGTCAGGCGCGGCTGGCGGCCGCTGCTACGCTCAAACAGGCTGAGCCCCAAATCAGCCTCCAACAAGGCAATTGCGTTGCTCACCGCCGATTGCGCCTTGCGCTCGCCGCGCGCTACAGCCGAGAACGAACGCTGCTCGGCGACGCTCACAAATAGACGCATCTGCTCCAGATTCCACTGCACGCTCATGGCTAGCCCATCTTTAATTCGGATAGGTAATGACTTTATCTCATCTTCTGAAGCGTTAGAATGCCGACCTAAACAAGCCTGCAACACATCGAGGACTACCCCATGAATGCCGCCTATATTTATCTGGCCATTGCCATTTGCTCGGAAGTGGTTGCAACCGTTTCCATGAAAGCCATCAAGGGCTGGAGTACGCCTCTGCCGCTGGCACTGGTCATCATCGGCTACAGCATTGCGTTCTGGATGCTGACCCTGGTGGTGCGCACTGTACCGGTGGGCGTGGCGTATGCGGTCTGGGCCGGCATGGGCATCGTGATGGTCAGCATCGCGGCGCTGTTTATCTACGGGCAAAAGCTTGATGTCCCGGCGATGCTCGGGATGGGCCTGATTGTGCTGGGTGTGGTGGTCATTCAACTGTTCTCGAAAACCGCCGGGCACTGACCGCCACTCAACAGCCTGTATACTGCGCCTCTTGTCTTGAACACTGAGGTCGCCGATGCCATCCGTTATTTCCACCGACGTTCTGATTGTCGGCGCCGGAGTTGCCGGCCTCTGGCTTAACGCGCGCCTGCGCCGCCAGGGGTTTTCCACGGTGCTGGTGGAAAGCGCCACACTGGGTGGCGGGCAAAGCGTGAAGTCCCAGGGGATCATCCACGGCGGTGCGAAGTACGCCCTGCACGGCGCCCTCACCGGCGCATCCGAAGCAATTGCCGACATGCCGCGCCGCTGGCGCGAAGCCTTGGCCGGTAACGGCGAGCTGGACTTGTCCGGCGTACGCTTGCTGTCCGAAGCCCATTACCTGTGGTCCCCCGGCACACTTGCCGGCAACCTCACCAGCTTCTTCGCCAGCAAGGCCGTGCGTGGCCGTGTCGATCAGGTCAAAGGCGACGACTTGCCCCCGGCCCTGCAGGACCGACGCTTCAAGGGCAAGGTCTATCGCCTGGCGGAACTGGTGGTGGACGTGCCAAGCCTGATCGAACGCCTGGCCCAACTGGCCGGTGATGGCTTGCTCGCCGGGCAGCACATCGAACCGCTGCTGGACGGCGACACGCTCGCGGGGTTGAAGGTCGATGGCCGCGAGATCCGCGCCCAGCGCATCGTGCTGAGTGCCGGGGGTGGCACCGCTGATCTGCTGGCCTCTTTGGGCCTCAGCCAACCCGCCATGCAAACGCGCCCGCTGCATATGATTATCGCCAAAGGCCCGGGCCTGAAGCCGTTGTATGCGCACTGCCTGGGCGGCGGCACCAAACCGCGCATCACCGTCACCACTCACCCGGCTGCCGACGGCAATTGGGTGTGGTACATGGGCGGCGATATCGCCGAGGCGGACGGCGTCGCACGCACGCCTGAAGAACAGATCGCCACCGCGCAAAAAGAGCTGGCGCAATTACTGCCGTGGATCGACATGAGCCAGACCCAGTGGGCCACGCTGCGGGTTGATCGCGCCGAGCCACTGCAATCGGGCCTGACCCGCCCCGACAACGCCTTCCTCGCCGAACAAGGCCGCCTGCTGGTGGGCTGGCCGACCAAGCTGGCGTTGGCGCCGGACTTCGCTGATCGCGTGCTCAACGCCCTGGAGCGCGACGGCATCCGCCCTAGCGCCAGCGAAACCCTGCCCGACCTGCCAAAACCGGCCCTCGGCCAACCTGCCTGGGAGCACCTGTTGCCATGAGCCTGCCAACCCTGCACGACCTGCATCGCCCACTGGGCAACACCGGCCTGCTGGTGTCGCCACTGGGCCTGGGCACCGTCAAGCTGGGCCGCGACCAGGGGGTGAAATACCCCAACGGCTTCCAGATTCCCAACGACGACGAAGCACGGATGTTATTGCGCCAAGCCCAACAGCTGGGCATCAACCTGATCGACACCGCCCCCGCCTATGGCCGCAGCGAAGAACGCCTGGGGCCGCTGTTACGCGGCCAGCGCAAGGATTGGGTGATTGTCAGCAAGGTCGGCGAAGAATTTGCCGATGGCGTGTCCCGTCATGACTTCAGTGCCGCCCATACGCGCCTGTCGATTGAGCGCAGCTTGAAAAGACTTGAAACGGATTTTATTGACCTGGTGCTGGTGCATTCCGATGGTAACGACCTGCATATCCTCAACGATTGCGAGGTGTACCAGACCCTGGCGGAGCTGAAAAAAGAGGGCAAGATTCGCGGCTTCGGCTTCTCCGGCAAAACTGTCGAAGGCGGTGTGAAGGCTCTGGAACAGGGTGATTGCGCGATGGTCACCTACAATCTGAACGAACAAGCCGAGAAAGCCGTGATTGATTATGCGGCGGCCCATGGCAAAGGCATCCTGGTGAAAAAGGCCCTGGCCAGCGGCCATGTGTGTCTTGCGCCTGGAATGGATCCAATTCGCGCCAGTTTCATGTTGTTGTTTGCGCAAACGGGTGTCGCCAGTGCTATTGTCGGGACCATTAATCCGCTGCACCTGGCCCATAACGTGGCGACCGCTGCCCAAGTCATTCGTCAACTCTGATGCCGCCGACGCGGCCGACCCCGTCGCAAAAAGGAGCCGACATGCCGCGTACGCTCATTAGAAAAAACCCCAGCAACTTTAAAACACTGCCGCTGCACGTCGAAGCCACCCCCGAAGGCCTGAGCTACCAGAGCGTGGGCATGCCGCTCAACTTTGCCCAGACCCTGCAACGGCGCAAGCCGGTGGAGGTGGCTGACCCCGAGCGTTTCGCCCTCGAGCTGGCGAACCTCGGCGTGTCGGTGCGCCTGACCCTGCACTGGCAGAACAAGGATTACTGGGTGCTGGTGCGCCAACGCCGCCAGGACCGTGGCGATGTAGTGCTCAAACTGATCTCCGGCTACGTCCCCGCCCACGAACTGAACCTGCCGCTGCACACTGCCATTCAGGAAATTGCCGAAGAGTGCCTGCTGGAAACCCCCGAGGGCTGGTTGGGCGGGCGCTTCAATGACACCTGGCTGCCGGCACCCTACTCTGCGGCCTTGCATTACCGTGAAGCCTTGCCGTTTCGCTTGAGCCCTTTGTCCGGTGCCGCACGCCCGGTACGCTGCGCGACCACGCAATTGATCGAACGCCCACGGGCTTACGTGCACCTGCCCACAGCGTCGCTGCAATTGATTTATGACCTGCGCCTGGAAGTGCCGAAGGAAGCCAAGTCCCTTAGCCTGTTCCATGTGGATGAACGGCTTGAAGGCGACCAACTAGTGGCGCGCCTGGACCGCCAGCGGCCCGACCTGTACCTGATGCCCCTGAAAGATGGCCAGCCGCTTGCCGAGCTGTACACCGTCAAGAAAGACCAGCTTTACCCGGCCAGTACGCGAGGCTTGTACCTGGCGGAAAGTTTCGCCCAGCAGGAGGGTTGGCTGGTGCGCGACGAGCGAATTCGCTGGAAGGATTGGGTCAGGCAGCAAGGCCTGGCAGAGCCGGAAAAAGAATCGAAGCTCAAGCGCTTGACCGGCAAGGCCCGGCAGATGCTGCGCAAGATCGTGCCGAAGAAAAAGGCCAGCCGCTGAACTCAAAAACGAAGCAGATCAATGTGGGAGCGGGCTTGCTCGCGAACGCGGTGCATCAGTTACACATGTACTGACTGACACGCCGCATTCGCGAGCAAGCCCGCTCCCACAGTTGATTGTGTTCAGCTGTTTAGTAGCCGCTCCAGGCCGACCTTCAACGGGGTTGGCTCAGGCAGCGTGAAACTGCTCAGCAACCGTTGGTTGTTGGCCCGCGAATGCCGAATATCCCCCGAACGCGCCGGCCCGTAGGTGATTACCGGCAACTGCCCCACCACCTCTTCCAGTGCCTGCAATACCTGCTTGAGCGTGGTGGTGCGATTCCAGCCGACGTTGATCGCACCCAACGGTGCCTCAGGCGCTTCAATGGCCTGTACCAACACATCCACCAGGTCTTCCACGTACATGAAATCGCGGGTTTGCTCGCCATCGCCAAACACGCTGATCGGCACACCCTGTTGCACGCGCTCGCTGAAAATACTGATCACACCCGAGTACGGCGACGAAGGGTCCTGGCGTGGCCCGAAGATATTGAAGAAGCGGAAAATCACCGGTTCCAGACCATGCTGGCGGCGATAGAAATCGAAGTAATGCTCACCGGCCAATTTGTCCGATGCGTAAGGCGTCAGCGGTGCCTTGGTGGTCTCTTCATCAATCGAAGCGCCCTCGCCATTGTTGCCATACACCGCAGCGCTGGAAGCAAACACCACACGCTTCACACCGGCCTTGCGCATGGCTTCGCAGACATTCAAGGTGCCGACAAAATTGCTTTGGTGCGTGCTGACCGGGTCATCCACCGAAGCTTGCACGGAAGCTACTGCCGCCAAGTGCACCACCGCCGTGGCGCCGACGGCGGCTTGCGCCACCAGTTCGGCGTTGGCGACATCACCTTCAATCAGCTGTACGCGCGGGTTGTCCAACGGCACATTGCTGCGCTTGCCGGTGGACAGGTCATCCAGCACCCGCACGGCGTAGCCTTTTGCGAGCAATGCATCGACCAGGTGCGAGCCGATGAAGCCGGCACCACCGGTGATAAGGACCCACTTATCTGCGTTACTCATTGTTGCGGATCTTCTCGACAATGGCCGTGGTCGAGCTGTTTTCAACCAGCCCCAGCACTTTTACCGTACCGCCGTAAGCGCTGACGATGTCTGCGCCCACGACTTGATCAACGGAGTAGTCGCCGCCCTTGACCAGCACGTCTGGCTTGACTTGGGCCAACAGGTTTTCCGGGGTGCCTTCAGAGAAGCTGATCACCCAGTCCACAGCACCCAAACCGGCCAATACGGCCATGCGTCGGTCAACACTGTTGATCGGACGGCCCGGGCCTTTCAAGCGGCTGACCGAGGCGTCGTCATTGACGGCGACGATCAGGCGATCGCCTTGAGCGCGCGCCTGTTCCAGGTAAGTCACGTGACCGGCATGCAGGATGTCGAAGCAACCGTTAGTGAACACAATGCTTTCTTTGTGGGCACGGGCATCGTCAATCGCCAGCAGCAATTGTTCGAGACTCAGCACGCCACGCTCCGAGCCTTCGGAACGCTGGATCGCCCGGCGCAACTCAGGTGCGCTGATGGCAGCGGTACCCAGTTTGCCGACCACAATGCCCGCCGCCAGATTGGCCAGGGCCACGGCGTGGGGCAATTCTTCACCGGCCGCAATGGACGCCGCCAGGGTGGAAATCACCGTATCACCGGCACCGGTGACATCGAACACTTCACGGGCCCGCGCCGGCAGGTGCATCGCCGGGTGGCCCGGGCGCAGCAGGGTCATGCCGTGCTCACCACGGGTGACCAGCAAGGCACCTAGGTCGAGGTCGGCCATCAGCGCGGCGCCCTTGGTCACCAGTTCGTGCTCATCGGCGCAACCGCCGACGATGGCTTCGAACTCGCTGAGGTTTGGCGTGATCAGGCTGGCGCCCCGATAAATCGAAAAGTCCTTGCCCTTGGGATCGGCCAGCACCGGGATGTTGCGGGCCTTGGCGGCCTGGATAAGCACTTGATGATTCTTCAGGGCGCCTTTGCCGTAGTCGGACAGGACCAGCACCTTGATGCCTTCGAGCAACGCGTCAACCTGACCGCTCAGGGCCAGGGCGTCGGTGGCGAAGGGTTCTTCGAAATCGATACGCAGCAATTGCTGGTGACGGCTCATGACCCGCAGCTTGACGATGGTCGGCTGATGGGCAATGCGCTGGAACAGCGCGCGCACGCCTGCACCGCGCAGGCTGTTAGCCAGGCTGTCGGCGGCTTCGTCGTCGCCGGTTACACCCACCAGGGAGGCCGGTGCGCCGAGGGCGGCAATATTGAGGGCAACGTTGGCAGCGCCACCTGGACGGTCTTCGATTTGCTCGACCTTGACTACCGGTACCGGTGCCTCAGGGGAAATCCGTGAGGTACCGCCATGCCAGTAACGGTCGAGCATGACATCGCCGACCACCAAGACAGGGGCTTGATCGAATCGCGGCATGGACAACTTCATGGAGCAACCCACATACAAAATGAACAGGGGCGCGATATTAGCACAGGGTTACAGGCGGCTTGTGGAGGGCGTGACAGAAGATTGTGTGGCAGGCCTG
The DNA here is from genome assembly GCF_001647715.1 of Pseudomonas antarctica. Taxonomy (NCBI): domain Bacteria; kingdom Pseudomonadati; phylum Pseudomonadota; class Gammaproteobacteria; order Pseudomonadales; family Pseudomonadaceae; genus Pseudomonas; species Pseudomonas antarctica. The sequence continues at coordinate 583,579 of NZ_CP015600.1, read as the reverse complement.
CCAGGGAATCCACCGATGAACACCGGCGGGAGCGGGCTTGCCCGCGACAGCGTTGAATCAGTCGAAACATTCGGTGACTGACACTGTGCTATCGCGGGCAAGCCCGCGCCCACAGGGTTTTAGGTGATGTCGGCAGACACCGGCGCGTCCAGGCCCATGGCATGCAGACGCGCGTAATAGCCGTTCTGCTTGAGCAACTCGGCGTGGGTACCGCGCTCGACAATCCGGCCGTCGTCCATCACCAGGATCAGGTCGGCCTTCTCGATAGTGGACAAGCGGTGCGCAATCACCAGGGTGGTGCGGCCCTGCATGACCTTGTCCAGAGCCGCCTGAATGTGCCGTTCGGATTCGGTGTCGAGGGCCGAGGTGGCCTCGTCGAGAATCAGCAGCGGCGCATTCTTGAGCAAGGCCCGGGCGATTGCCAGGCGCTGGCGTTGGCCGCCGGACAACAGCACGCCGTTTTCGCCCACCTGGGTATCGAAGCCTTTGGGCAACTGGTCGATGAAGTCCTTGGCATAGGCATCCGCCGCCGCCGCTTCAACGTCTGCCCGTGGCGCACCGGCCAGGTCGCCGTAGGCGATGTTGTTGGTCACGGTGTCGCTGAACAGGGTGACATGCTGGGTCACCTGGGCAATGTGCTTGCGCAGGTTGAGCAGTTTGTAATCTTCGATCTCTACACCGTCGAGCAGGATTTCGCCGCTTTCATGGTGGTAGAACCGCGGGATCAGGCTGGCCAGGGTCGACTTGCCGCTGCCGGAGCGGCCCACCAGAGCGATCATCTGCCCAGGTTCGGCCGTAAAGCTGATGTCCTTGAGCACATGGCGTTCGGTGCCGGGGTAGGTGAAGTTCAGGTTACGTACGTCCAGGCGGCCGCTGACCTTGTCGCGTTCGACGGTGCCGCGGTCGACTTCCTTCTCTTCGTCCAACTGTTCGAAAATGCTTTCAGCACCCGCCACGCCTTTCTGGATGGTCGAGCTGACTTCCGAGAGTTGACGGATGGGCTTGGGTAACAGGCCGGCCAAGGTGATGTAGGCAACCATGTCGCCAGCAGACGCATCGCCGCGAAGGTAAAGCACCAGGAACATCAGCACGGCCATGGCGGTGTAGATCACCAGTTGCAGCAACGGCGTGTAGATCGCCCCGGTGCGGGTCATGCGCAGCTGCTTGTCGGTGTTGCCCTGGCTGGCCTTGAAGAAGCGCTTCTCTTCGTAGACTTCGCCGCCGAAGCTGCGCACCACGCGGTAGCCCTGGATGGTTTCGGAAGCCACGTGGGTCACGTCGCCCATGGCCACCTGGATCTTCTTGCTCTGCTTGCGGAATTTCTTGCTGGCCGTGCTGACCATCACCGCAATCAGCGGCAGGATGGCGATCATCACCAGCGTCAAGCGCCAGTTCATGAACAGCAGTGAGGCAAACAGGAAGATCACCGTCATGCCTTCGCGAATCACCACCTTGATGGCATCGGTCGCCGCACCCGTGACCATGGTCACGTTAAAGGTGATGCGGGAAATCAGATGCCCGGAGTTGTGGTTATCGAAGTAGCGGTTGGGCAGCGTCAGCAGGTTATTGAATAACTGCACGCGCAGGTCGTGGACCAGGCCCAGGGAGACCTTGGCCAGCAGGTAGTTGCCCAGGAACGAACCCAGGCCCTGCCAGGCCGCGATCAGAATGATCAATAAAGGCACGGCTTGCAGCAATTGCAGGTCGCGCAGGAACGGTACGTTGGGGAACAGCACCGCTTCCGGGTTGGATAGGCCGTCGACGAAGTACTTGAGGATGTACCCCAGCATGGGCTGGGTCGACGCGAAAATCAGAAATCCAACGATACTCAGCGCGAACAAGCCGGCATAGGGCTTAACGTACATGAGCAGGCGGAAGTATATTTTCAAGCTCGAAGGGCTTGCGCTCGGACTGGAGTCGGTCATATCACGCGGCGTTTTGAAAAAGGAGGCTGACTTTAGCACAGCTTCTCTGTTGTACTTGCACCCGGTATAACCCACGGCCCGGTTGGATCCAACCGACGACATTACATAGCGACTACTTTAAGATGGTCGGCTTTCTCAATTCTGGAATGGCTTTTCTGTATGCACTCCAAGCGCCTTGCCTACGGCTCAAATCGCGTTTTCGACTTCCTGGTCCTATGGATTTTGCCCATTGGCTTGTTGTTGCTCCTGAGTTCGCTGTTCTACGTCACCAATCGCAATGTCATGCACCGGTTCTACTACGGTTTTTTCAGTGTGCCGACCTTGTTCCTGCTGTGCTTGCGCCCTCGGGAAATCAAGGAGCTGTTGCGTGAACCCCTGATCGTCGCGTTCCTGGCGTTTTGCGCCTGGGCGCTGACCACCGTGTTGTGGAGCCCGGAACCTACCGGCGACTCCAACCTGTTCAAGGTGCCACTGCAAACGTTCATGCTGTTTGCCGGCTGCGGGCTGCTGCTGCATTACCGCAAAGAGCTGTTCAAGCCGATATTCTTCAGTGCCGCCGTGATCGCGCTGGTGGTGTGCCTGTGCAACCTGGTGGCATTCGCCAAAGGCTTCGAGCCCGGCCTGAGCATGCGCATGATCGGGGGCCGTGGTGCCCTCGACAACCCACTGCTCAGCTCCCACCTCTTCGGCTTTTTCTGCGTCTATTGGCTCTATATCTGCATCACCACCCAGCGCCTTCGCGTGCTGTGCTTCAGTGCGCCTGCACTGGCGATCATGACGTTAGCGATCCTGGCCACCGGCTCCCGCACGCCGCTGGTTGCGCTGACGCTGGCCGCCGTATGGATCGCCTTTGTCAGCCGCAATCGCCGCTCGGCACTGATGATTGCAACCCTGGTGCTGGGGGCTGCGGCGCTTCTGCTGTTTTATCCCGAAGCAATTACCGAGCGTGGCAGTTCGTACCGCTTTGAGTTGTGGGGCATGACGCTGCAGCGTATCGCCGAGCACCCCTTCATCGGACACAGCTACGACTCCGAATTGTCCCTGATCGTGGGCGGTGTCGAGCTGATGGAACCCCACAGCTTTGCGCTCGGCGTGCTCTATTACGTCGGCATCATCGGCTTTATCCCGTGGATCTTCATGCTTGGCTGGGGCCTGTACAAAGGCTTTAAAGAGCGGGCACAGCCGCTGTTCCTAATGACTTCCGCCCTGCTGGCCTACGGCATCGGCGCCGGCCTGACCGAAGGCGGTGGCATCCTGTCGCGGCCCAAGGAGCACTGGTTCCTGCTGTGGATCCCCCTGGCCCTGATCGCCGGCCTGAGCATCGCCAAACGTCGTGGCAGCCTGCTGCGCATTCCGGTGCAAACGCCCAAGCAGCAGGCGTTTGAAGCACTGCGCAGCGGCGCTGATGTCATCGAGGAAGATGGTCTTGGGCCGAAAGTCCTGCGCCTGCAGGATGGTAGCTTCCTCAAGCTGTTCCGGGCCCGCCGCTGGTACACCTCCGGCATGTTCAACCCCTATTCGGAACGCTTTGTCAGCAACAGCGAACAACTGCGACGGCTAGGCATTGCATCACCGGCCATCCTTGATCTGTATTACCTGCAGGATGGCAGCAGCGCCGTGCACTATCGGCCGCTGCCCGGCCTGACGCTGCGTCAGGCCCTGCAAAGCCTGGACAGCAGCCTGCGTGAATCGCTGATTGAACGGTTCGGCCGGTTTATGGCTCAGTTGCACGAGCGCGGTGTGTACTTCCGCTCCCTGCATTTGGGCAATGTGCTGCTCTTGGAAGACGGTGAGTTCGGCCTGATTGACGTGGCAGACATGCGCATCTTTCCGTCAGCGCTGCGCAACACGCTGCGCCAGCGCAACTTGAAGCATATGCAACGCTATTCGCAGGACCGCAACTGGTTGTTCGAAACCCACTTCGAACAGCTGGCCAACGGGTATGCGTCGGTCGCATCGCCGCAAGCCACGCTGAAAATCCGCGAGCAGGTCCTCACACTCGCTCGCCCTGCCACCTGAAGGCGAGCCCGGTGCGCCCCTGAAACGGGGCGCACTCACGCGGTATCAGTCTTTTTCCAGCGGGGAAAAGTACAGTCGGCCAAGGCCGCGCCAGGTTTTCTTGTTCCAGGCACCAAACGGGATCTGCGCCAACAGCTCTCGCGCCAATGCACGATTGCGATTGGACGTCTTGAGGAACATGGAGCTTAGGAACTTGTAACGCACCTCGTCATATTGCGGGTGGTCACTGAACAGCGCGTAGGAACGCAGGATGTTGTCGATCATGAATCGATGATTCTTGTACGAGTTGGTAGCGTGCTTGCGGTAGCGCGCCATCACCACGTTCAAACCGTCGATGAAGTACCCGGCGCGGGTAATCTTCAGCTCGATCAACAAGTCTTCCAGGCGAATCTGCGGGTCGAACCCACCGACCTTTTCCAGCGCCTCGCGCCGGATCATCAGCGTGGGCGCTGGCGGGTAGGGTTTGCGCTCCAGAAACATATCGTCGAAGTCCAGGCGCCGAAAAGGCACATCCCGGCGCTGGCGCTTCTCGGGAAACAGCTCGCCGTTGGAGTCGATCAGCTCGATATTACCGGCACAGATACCCACCTCAGGCTTGCCATCCATATAGGCCACCTGGGTCGCTATGCGCTCCGGCAACATGATGTCGTCGGAGCCGAACGGCACAATCAGCGGGCCTTGAGAGCGGGCAATCGCGCCATTGAGCGTATTGGTCAGCCCTTGATTCTGCTGGACACGAAAGTCGAAGGCATGGTGTTCCTGCAATCGACGAATGCGCTCGACACTGTCGTCTGTCGACCCATCGTCAATCACCAACAGCTCGATGTTGGGATACGTCTGGTTCAGGACACTGAGGATGCTTTCCTCAATGTAGGGCGCATGGTTGTAAGACGCGATGATCACCGTGACCAAGGGCTGACTCTGGTTCATACATTGTTCCTGCGTGCTTGAGCCAATCCTGAATCAATCAGTTCCAGGTATTCCTGGCGGAACACCTCAATGTCGTGCTGCGCCTGAAGGTACTGATAAGCCTGCTCGCCTTTCTGCGCGAGCGCTTCATCGGACAGCGCCAGGTAGGTGTCCAGCGCCTGGGTCAGCTCGGGCACGTTGGCCGGCTCCACGGCCAGGCCACCCGCGCCTTCAATCAGCGGCAGCATGGCCGGTACGCTTGAGGCGATCACTGGCAGGCGACCGCTCATGCCTTCCAGCAATGCCAGGCCCAAGCCTTCTGCCAGCGAAGGCATCGCCCAGATATCAAAGGCGCGTACGTATTGCAGGGCATTTTCCTTGAAGCCCAGCAAATGCACACGACCCGCCAGACCAAGGCTGTTGATTTGCGCGGCCAGGTTGGACTCTTCGCGCCCGGCACCAATGATGGCGAGCTGCGCCGAAGGGTATCGGTCTTTAAGCGCCGCAAATGCCTGCAACAAATAGGTGTGGCCCTTCACCGGCACCAGTCGCCCCAAGGCGCCGATCAACCGAACCGAAGGGTCGATGCCCAGCAACTCGCGCGCGCGTTCACGCGAATGCTGCAAGCCTTCGGCCTGCTCGATGTCGATGGCATTGGTAATGGCGTAGGTATTGCGGTCGGTAAACCCGCACTTGCAGTCCAGCAGGTACTGCTTGACCGCTGGCGACACGCCGACAAAACGCCAGTGCTCGTCGATCCAGCGCTGGGCCTGCTTGCGTCGGTAAAGGCGGTCGTACTCGCCAAAGCCGTGGGAGATGCCGATGCACAACGGGATCTTCAACCAACGGTTCAGCTGCAACATCATGTTGACCGGCTTGAAGCGGTTGCACACCACGACGTCAAACTTTTCCTTGCGGCAAAACTGATACAGCCGCCACATGGCGCGAAGTCTCAAGCCCTTGAGCGACTTGTCGGAAAACTCAAAGTAAACGGACGTGGCGGCGCGACTGACCGGGTCCGCAGGCCCAGGCCGGCCACGCAAAAAGGCGGCGGTGACTTCATAGCGGTCCGCAGGCAATGCCTTGACGATCTGTTCGGCCAGGTCGGCAAAATCATGGGATTTAACATTGTAGTCAGGCTGCAATTGCAGGACCTTGAGACGCCGACTCATAACTCTCCTCGATGGAAACCTGTGGCATCAACAACCCAGGTTTTTTCAGCGGCCAGCGTCTCGATGTACGCGGCGTCTGGCGCCGGCAGCAACGGCCACTGATTACGCTTCCAGCAGACAAAATGGAAATACGGAAATTCCCGACCGCCATCCCTGTCGTTGGTCAGGCGACCATTATTCCAGAACCATTGATGCGGGAAGCGATCACTGCCGTCGTGCCATTTGATCGCACCACCCGGCGTACTGAACGCCTCGGTGAATTCACTGCGCCGACGCCACGGGTTGAGCTTGCCTACCAGCTCGAACAGCGGCTTCGGAAAATTCTTGCGCCACAGGAAAATCCTGCTGAACGCGCCTTCATCCAGGGCATGATGCTCCTGATCAGTGAAGCGCGCTTCCCAATCCTTGATCTGCATGAACACTTGGCGCTTTCTGGCGGTATTGCGCATCAGGCACAAATGGCCGGCCACCCGCCGCTCATGGGTCGAGAACAGGTCATAGCCGGCCAACCGATCAGCAGTGAAGTATTCGCGCAGGTTGCCATAGATCAGGTCGAGGTCGCCAAACGCCCAGAAATCGTAGCCATTGAGGCGGTCAGCATGAATGTGCCCCAGCGCTGGCTTGATATCACACAGCTTGTACGGCGCCTGGGGCGCAAAGTTGATGTACAACCGCTGTGACACCAAAGCGCAGTAATCGGCAAAGCTAATACTTTCAATCCGGACGTTGTCCGGCACGTTGGCCGGTATCGGACAGTCGCTGAATAACAACCAGTCGATGTCCGCGTTGCGTCTGCAGCTTTCGAGAAAAAACGGCATCCAGAATGGCCAGTGACCAAAGTACGGGATAAGAAAAAGGATGCGGGGGCATGGATTAATCACTGGGGACTCACTGTCATTTTTTTACTGGGACGTGCTGCACGCCACTTCGTTGCTTAACGTTACTTGTGCTTGATGAACCAAAAAAGTTCATGCCGCCGGACGGCCTTGCGAAAAAACTCATTTTCACCCCACGGCGAAACGGCTCTTCCCGCCAGCAGGCGTTGTATGACACGCCGCACCCGCCGCTTGAACGGCATCCTCGGTTGCAGGTCATGCATCATGCCCAACGACATCGCCTTGTCACATTGCCGGTCTTGGGATAACGGCAGGCAATAAGGCGACAAAGTGTAAGTGGAATCAAAGGCTGGCGGCAAAGCAACACCGTTGCCCGAATCCCCCATAGGCCAGCGGTCGTTGTCATGCAGATGGTTGGCGTAGCCGAGCAAAGTGGTCGGCTGCCACTCCAGGCCCTGCAAGGCTTCCAATACGGCCTGCTGGGCGCAGATATGGTCAGGGTGCGGGTCAAGCACCGGATGGGGCAACACGATGACTTCAGGGCGCGCCATCAACAGCAAGGCCCGCAGGTCAGCCAACAGATTGTTCCAGGTTGGCTGGCCGTCGGTGTCGGCAGGCAAGGGGAAAGGGTTGAATTGGCGAAATACACGAATATCGCTCAGCTCGGCCTCTCGAGAAGCCACTGCGCGATCCGGCTCGGCCTTCATCGCCGCCAACTGCAGGCAAAAATACCCAAGCTGAACGGAGTGTTCTTGCGGCACCCCGGCCCAACGCGGCACAGCGATGCTGTCCCAGGCGCGCAAACGGCCCTTGAGCCGTGCCGCCTCAGGCTTGCCCAAGCCCATTTGCTGATAGTGCTCGGCTTCAATCTCGCCGGCCGTCAGCGTCACGATCCAGGGTTGCGCCGCCTGACTGTACAGGCCAAAAGCTGCAAGCTCGGCATCATCGGCATGGGGCGCAATCACCATCACCCGCTGCTGGCGCACATCAGGCTGGCGGAATACCGACAACACGGGCGCGCCCTGCACACGACAGAACCGACCACGCAGCTGCAACTGCCCATCGAGCAGCGCTTGCGCTTGGCCGGTCAGGTTCAGATAACGCAGGCCATTAACGCCGCGCTCGAATACTTGGCGATCACCGTCGGGCAACGCGATGAACGGGTCGACAAAGCGGCCCAGCACACTGCTCTTGAGCCGCAGCGCGAGGATCAACGTCTCGTCGCCCGACAACTCAACGGTTTCGCCCAGCAGCAGCCGGCCCTCGCTCAGCACCACCTTGGGTTGCTCGGTATCCGCTGCAAACTGATACTGGTAGTCGTCCTTGGGCGAGTAAAACAGATGGTCGGCAAACCAGGCCTCATGGGCGACCCAGGCCAGCACTGCCAACAGCAGCGGCAGCCACCAGGCCACCAGCACACCCACGCCGACCAACACCAGCAAACAGACCAACAGACCCATGCGTTTATTGCGGCGATGGCGCTTGAGCAGCGCCTGCTTGCGGCTCGTAGACTCACTCATACCGTGAACACCGGCACGGGGTTGCACCAACGGTCCTTGTACTCGCGGTCCGCACGGCCAAACGAAAACCGCAACGGCTTGCCGGCTTCGCGCGCTTGCTCCCAGGCACTTTGGGTATTGAGGAAGCTCAATACACTGCCCGGGCTGAAGGCGCGGGTTTCGGGGTCCACGCCGCCATTGATGTACTCGACACTGATCCACTGCGGCGCTTCGACGCGGTAGACCAACTGAATGGCGATCGGCGCATCGTTGAGGAAAATCACCGAACCGATCAGCCACTCACGCAGCAGCTCGATCACCTGTGCCATGCGTTCGGCGCCTGTGGCGGGAAAGCCCCAGCGGCGCTGAAACAGGTCGCAGTAGATCGCCGACAGCTCTGCGCTGGAGAACACCTGCACCGGCCGCACCACACCGCCCGCCTCTTCCAGCAGGCGCAACTCGCGGCGTTGGTTATAACGAAACTTCTTCGACAACTCTTCCGGGGTACGCGCCATGGCCAGTTGCTCGGCCTGCGGCTTGAGGCCCGCAAAACGGCCCTCATTCAGGGCCGACAGGTAACGCGCGCGATGGCGCAGCGCGGCTTGGGCATCCTCGGCAGCGGGCAGGATCAACTCGGCGTTACCCAGGTCGAACAAGCCTTTCTTGCCATGCCGTTTGAGAACATCCTTGGACAACGCCAGGTCGCGTCCCCAGGTCGCAATGCAGGCCTTGAGCTCGCCGCCCTGCTCCCATGCCAGATAGCGCACGGGAATGTCGGCCAAGCCGGCGAGACGCTCGACCACCTGCGGATGCGTGGCGACACTGCCACCAAAACGCTGCCAGGCTTCGCTGTAGGTCGGCGCGTCAACGACGGACCAGCCGCGCTCGCGCCAGCCTTGGAATCGATTGAGCATCAAGCCCTCGCGGTCAATTCAAGTACGGGGGGCAACTGCCAGAAAGTATCGCGCACCGCCTGGTCAGAAAACCGTTGGTGCAGGCGTTCAAGCATCATCTCGGCACACAGTTGGTGCTGTTGACGATCCATCGCCGCCAGGTGCCGAAGGCCCTGGCCCAAGTGCTCGGCATCACCCAACGGAAACAGAATGCCCACGCCCTCGACCACTTCCCGGGCGCCGCCGCAGGACGTTGCGAGCAACGGCACACCGGCGACCATGGCTTCCAGCAACACCATGCCGAACGGCTCATGATCGGAGCTCAGGGCAAAGGCGTCGAACGCGCGAAAATACCGGCGTGCGTCCGGCACCTGGCCGAGGAACAGCACTTGGTCGGCAATGCCCAGCTCCCGCGCCAGGGCCTTGAGGTCTTTCTCCAGGCGCCCGGTGCCGAGGATCGCCAGGCGACTCTGCGCCGGCAAATGTGGCAACGCCAAGGCAAAGCCCTTGAGCAAGGTAGCCTGGTCCTTGTCCGGATGCAGGCGACCGACGTTGCCGACCACCCATTCATCCGGTGACAGCCCCAGGGCATCCCGCGCCTCATCGGCCGGCACCTGCAGCGCTTGCATGGCCTCGACATCGATGCGGTTATACAACGTCTGAATACGCGCCGCAGGCCAGCCCGGCAGGCAGCGACGCATATCATCGCGCACCGCATCGGACACACCGAGCAGGCTCAGGCGCTTGCTGAAAATCGACGCGAACAGCTTGCGGCTACGGCGCTGATAGTCACCAAACGCATGATGCACGCCGATCACCGGCAGGCGCGTGCCGAGCAAGGCGATATAGATCGGCTTGAACCGGTGGGCGATGCAGAAACTGAAGTTGCGCGACGCGGCGATCTTGCGCAACTCACGGATGGCGCCCAGCTTCAGGCCACGAATGGCCTTGGAGCTGAACTCCATGAACAACACTTCATCGGATGCGCAACCAGCGGCTACCGCAGGGTCGGCGGCCCCGGTAAGAAACACCGTGGTCACCTTGTAGCCGGTGCCTGCGAACAAACTGGCGTACTGCCGCGCGCAGTCCAGAAACGGCCCGTCATAGCCGTGGCAGAACTGCAGGACGTGGCGCTCAGCCGACCGAGTCATAAGGGTCCACGCCGTCTTTGACGACCAGGATGTCTTCCATGATCAGGTATTGCAGGTCGGAGCCGAAGAACATGTTCAGCGCGTCGGTCGGCGAGCAGATCATCGCTTCGCCACGGCGGTTGAGCGAGGTGTTCAGCGACACGCCGTTACCGGTCAGCACTTCCAGCTCTTTCATCATGTCGTAGTAGCGCGGGTTGTATTCGCGCTTGAGCACCTGGGCGCGGGAGGTGCCATCTTCATGGACCACTTCCGGTACGCGGGTTTTCCACTCTTCCGACACTTCAAACGTGAAGGTCATGAACGGCGCCGGGTGATCGACCTTGATCATCTGCGGGGCCACGGTGTCGAGCATCGACGGGCAGAAAGGCCTCCAGCGCTCGCGGAACTTGATCTGGTGGTTGATGCGGTCAGCCACGCCGGTGGCGCTCGGGCAACCGATGATCGAACGACCGCCCAATGCACGCGGGCCAAACTCCATGCGGCCCTGGAACCAGGCCACCGGGTTACCGTCGACCATGATCTTGGCGATGCGCTTGGGCATGTTTTCGATCTTGCGCCACACCGGCTTGCTTTCGTGTTTGGCGCACGCAGCGATCACGTCTTCGTTGCTGTAGGACGGGCCGAGATAGACGTGTTCCATCTTCTCTACCGGTACACCACGGGCGTGGGACACATAGGCCGCCGCGCCAACCGCGGTGCCGGCATCGCCGGACGCCGGCTGCACGAACAGCTCTTTGACGTCGTCACGGGCAATGATTTTCTGGTTCAGCTTGACGTTCAGCGCGCAGCCGCCGGCGAACGCCAGCTTGCCGGTGTCCTTAAGGATGTCGCCCAGGTAGTGGTCGATCATCTGCAGGGCCAGCTTTTCGAACAGCGCTTGCATGCTGGCCGCGTAGTGGATGTAAGGCTCGTCGGCGATGTCGCCTTCGCGCTTGGGACCCAGCCACTCGATCAGTTTTGGCGAGAAGTAGAAACCCTTGCCCTTCTCTTTATAACGGCGCAGACCGATGACGTTGGCGTAGTCGGTGTTGATCACCAGCTCGCCGTTTTCAAACGAGGCCAGGCGCGAGAAATCATACTTGCTGGCATCGCCATATGGCGCCATGCCCATGACCTTGAACTCGCCGTCGAGCATCTCGAAACCGAGGAACTCGGTAATCGCGCCATACAGGCCACCCAGGGAGTCCGGGTCGTAGAATTCCTTGATCTTGTGGATCTTGCCGTTTTCGCCGTAGCCGAAGAACGTGGTGGCGTACTCACCCTTGCCGTCGATGCCCAGGATCGCGGTTTTTTCCTGGAAGCCCGAGCAGTGGTAGGCGCTGGAAGCATGGGCCAGGTGGTGTTCAACCGGCTCGATCTTGATTTTTTTCGGATCGAAGCCCAGTTGCTCCAGGCACCAGACGATCTTGTTGCGATAGCGCTTGTAGCGACGGTTGCCCATCAGGATCGCGTCGAGCGCGCGGTCCGGGGCGTACCAGTAACGCTTGGCATAGTGCCAGCGCGCCTCGCCGAACAGGCTGATCGGCGCGAAGGGAATCGCCACCACGTCAACGTCGGAAGGCTTGATGCCGGCTTGTTCCAGGCAGAACTTCGCCGATTCGTAAGGCATGCGGTTCTTTGCATGTTTGTCGCGTACGAAGCGCTCTTCTTCGGCGGCCGCGATCAGCTTGCCGTCGATATACAACGCTGCGGAAGGATCATGGCTAAGGGCGCCGGACAGGCCAAGAATCGTCAATGCCACAGGGGTCTAGCCTCTTTTAGTCTGCATACAGGCGGGTTGCGCCTGAAAAAAGTGTGCCTCCCGCCTGGGCGAGAAACAGCTAAAGGGCGGGATTATAACTTAAAAGCAGTAGGAAGCTGTTAGCGGCAACCGGCAAGCGGGCTACTGGTAGATCTCGATGCTGCCGTCTTTGCTCTGGCGGTAGATCGTGTAGGGCAACACCAGCGTGTCCGCCACGCCGGAGGCGAGCGCCTCGATGGCAATGATCGGGAAGGCATTGCCCGAACGGTCCGAGAAGCTTTGGTCGTTCAGGCTTTTGTCAGGCTTGGGCTCGCCGTTGAGTGTGCAAAAGCCGTAGATAACTCCGCTGTAGATACGCGGCACGTTTTCGCAGTGACTGCGTGATTCCTTGAGGTTCTGGCTGGCAACCGCGTCCGGGCGGAAGACGGTATTAATCGTTCCGCAGCCAGTGAGCAGTACGAGCGTTAGCGCCAATAGAATATTAGAAACACGGTTCACGGATGACTCCTTGTGTCTTGAACGGGCGAATGCGGACAACGCCGACGTGCTTATACCTGCCCCGCTCAAGAGCCGCCGGGGCGCCAATAGATACTGATATTGCCGTCACTCGCCTGTCGATAAATCGTATAGGGCAACACAACGGTGTCGGCAACGCCGGACACGGCAATGTCCAGCAACACGAAGGGTATCAATATACCGGTCGGGTCAGGTGCCGCATGCAGCGAGCAAAAATCAAAGGCCACCCCACTGTAAACACGGGGTATGGATTGGCAATAGGTTTTTATGAGCCTGAGTTCACGCGCGGTGTCACCGTCTTTGCGAATAACGCTGTTCACGGTTCCACAACCGCTCAACAGCAATGCAGCAACGCCCAGTGCAACCGTAATGTTTACTGTCAAAGTGCGGCCCTCACAAACGGTCAGCCACACTATCACCGGGGTATCGGCCCACCCAACCCGGCGCGCCGACAACTTACGTGAGAAAAATCCGAAATGGTAAAAATTGACCAAGTCACTAAACTCGCGCCCTTTTGCGCGTTTATGTCCTATGCGCCACAGATCCCGGCTGACCATGAAAACCTTTGCCCGCCTCACCTCGTTGCTGCCCTGCCTGCTTGCCCTGAGCGATACCACACTGGCCGATGATGCACCACTGATCCTCGACCCCAGCGTCGTCACCGGCTCGCGCAGCGCCAACCCGACCTTTGACCTGCCCTACTCGGTCGACAGCATCAGCCGCGAACAGATCAGCGACGGTCAACTCGGCATCAACGCCTCCGAAGTCCTGTCCCGCGTGCCCGGGCTGGTGGTACAGAACCGTCAGAACTATGCGCAGGACCTGCAGATCTCCTCACGCGGCTTCGGCGCGCGCTCGGCGTTTGGCGTACGCGGCATCAAGCTGATTGCCGACGGCATCCCCGCCAGCACCCCGGACGGCCAGGGCCAGGCGGCCACGTTCAACCTCGATACCGCCGAGCGCATCGAAGTCCTGCGCGGTCCGGCAGCCACCTTGTATGGCAGCAATGCCGGCGGGGTCATCCAGATGTTTTCCCGCGACGGCGAAGGCCCGCCACGCATCGGCGCTGAAACCCTGGTGGGCAGCGACGGCCTGAACAAAAACCACCTGACCGCCGAAGGCGCGGCGAACGGCGCCGGTTTCGTGCTCGATGCCTCGCGCATGGACACCGACGGCTACCGCGACCACAGCAGCGCCCGCCGTGACCAGACGTTTGCCAAGCTTAACTTCCAGCCGGATGACGACAGCAAGCTGGCGCTGATCTACAGCAGCCTGGAGCAGAACGGCACGCAGGACCCGCTGGGGCAAACCTGGGCGGCGTACAAGGCCGACCCGCGTTCGGTAGCGCCGGCCGCGTTGCAATACAACACGCGAAAAAGCATCGACCATCAGCAATTAGGCATGAATTACGAGCGCTACATCGGTGATGCGACGCTGCAGGTGAATGCCTATACCGGGCAGCGCAGTGTGATTCAGTACTTGTCGATTCCGGACAAATTCGCCAGTGGCGCACTCAACCCGGCAAACGCTCGCGGCGGCGTAGTGGCTTTCGACCGCAAATTCTACGGCGGCTCGGTCCACTGGCTGCAACCCATCACCAGCGCCCCCGGCGACCTGACCCTGATCGCCGGCCTTGATTACGACCGCAGCCAGGATGATCGCCAAGGCTATTCCAACACCCTCAACGGTGTGCACGGCGTCAAAGGCCCCTTGGGCCGCGATGAAATCGACACCGCCACCAGCCTTGACCCGTTTGTGCAAGCCAACTGGCTGCTGGGCGACTGGACCCTGCAGGCAGGTCTGCGCCACAGCACCATGAGGATGGAAGTGGACGACCGCTTCCTGAGTGACGGCAATGACAGCGGCAGCAAGACTTATCAGAAGAACACGCCATCGGTCAGCGTGATGTATGCCTTCACGCCCGACCTGCACGGTTACGTAAGCGCGGGCAAAGGTTTCGAAACTCCAACCCAGGCGGAGTCCGCGTATTCCAGCACTTCAAACGGCTTCAACTTCGCGCTCAAGCCGTCGGTCAGCAAGCAAATTGAAGTCGGCCTGAAGGCACGCATTGGCCAGGACACGCGCCTGAATGCTGCCGTATTCCAGATCACGACTGAAGACGAGCTGGTCGTGCAACAATCCAGCGGCGGTCGTACCACCTATCAAAACGCTGGCCGCACCCTGCGCCGCGGTTTCGAACTGGGCATCGAAAGCCAGCTGTCGGATCAGTGGAGCACGCACCTCGCCTACACCCGCCTGCAAGCCACTTACGACAGCGACTTCGTCAGCGGCGGCAACACTGCCATCAACAAAGGCAACTACCTCCCCGGCGTGCCGCAAACCACGCTGTTTGCCGAGTTGAACTGGAAACCCCGCGACTGGGTCAGCACCGCCCTTGAAGGCATGTACCGCAGCAAGGTCTACGTCGAAGACACCAACCAGCAACACGCCGCGCCGGGCTACAGCGTGTTCAACTGGCGCGCACGCTTCGAGCAGAAGGTGGAGCACTGGACCTTCCACCAGACGCTGCGCCTGGATAACTTGCTGGATCGCCAGTACGTCGGCTCGGTGATTGTCGGTGACGGCAACCTCCGTTATTACGAAGCGGCGCCGGGGCGGTCGTGGTATGCGGGTGCGGGGGCTGAATACCAGTTTTGATCAGGTCATGTAGCGCCTGAGCGCCGCCTTCGCGGGCAAGCCCGCTCCCACACTTGACCGCGTTTACACATCAAAATGTGGGGGGCGGGCCGGCTTTAACCGGCGACGCCAATCTCTCGGGGCAAACGCTGGTCGATCATCTGGTACAGGGCGCTGCTCTCAGGCCAGTTGCGCATAAACCGCGCGCGGTCCTTGGCAAATGCCGGGGCGAAGCTGGCGTTGCTGCGGTGCTGGCACATGGCATCGAGGTCAATCAGCGCCCAGCGATCCTCGGCCCAGAACAGGTTATGGCCTTTGAAATCGCCATGGCTGATGCGCTCACGAATCAGCTCGGCAAACAGATGATCCAGGGCCAGCAGTTCGTTTTCGGGCGCATCACCGTTCTCAACATACGGGGCGAAGCGCTCGATGATGTCCGGCCCCGGCAAGTATTCGGTGACCAGATAAGCCCGGCTGCGCAGCCAGAAAAAGCGCTTTTCCAGCACGGCCAGCGGCTTGGGTGTGGCGATCCCCAGAAAGGCCAGGCGGTTACCTTCACGCCAGGAGTGCCAGGCACGACTGGGGCGCCAGAAACGCTTGAGCCAATGGGCGAATCCCTTGATGTTGTAGCGCTTGATCACCAGCGGCCGACCGGCCACTTCGACCTTGGCGACAGTGGCCGCACCACCGGTTTTGTACAGGTGGCCCTGGTCAAGCAAGGCATCGGCCTGTTCCAGCACCGGCAGCATCGCAGGCTCTTCCTCGCGCCGAATCGCACGCAAGGCAAAGGCGCCACGCACCACGCTGAACAGCGTGCATTCACGGCCGACCTTGTTCAGAAAGTCCTTCAAGCGCCAGGCACTGACCTTGCGCACCTGTTTCTCCAGGGCTTGCAGCGGCAACGCGTGCTCGCCGTTGCTCAGCAGGTAGTACACCAGCAACTCTTCGGTGAACGGCTCAAGGTTTTTCGGCAACTGGGCGAAAAACACCCCGAGGTTTTCCAGCACCCGAGTGCGCGACAGCGGCTTGCCCGCCTCTTCGACGCGAATCCCGGCACCGTCAATCAGGTACAGCTTGCCGTCCTGGCGCAGCAGGTTGTCCAGGTGCAGGTCTTCCTGCCACAAGCCTTTGCTGTGCATCTGCGCGATCGCCGCCAACGCCTCGGCGAGCACGGCGGTCTGTGCGTCCGCCAACGGCGGCAAACCTTCGACCGCCTGCCAGGCATCGGCGAGGCTTTCGGCGCCTTCAATAAAGTCGAACAGCAGCCAGCCGCCCTCACCTTCCTGCAAACCATCGGCCAGCAGCTGCGGCGTGGTCAGGCCTTGCTCAGCCAGCAGGCGTACGCCGCCGAGTTCGCGCTGAAAATGCCGTGCCGCCTTGTTGCCCACCAATAATTTGGCCAGCACCGTGCGACCGCGCCACACGCCTGCACCCACATAGCGCTCGCCTGGCAATACGCGCAGCAGGCTGAGCAGTTGCAGTTGCCCGGGGCCGGCAGCATCCGCCAGCTCGATGGTCAGCGGAAGGTCAGGCGTGCGACCGGCTTTTTTCAGCTCGGACAAACGCATCAGCGCTTCTCCTTGTGACTGCGACGAGCCGTCAGGCGCTCGAACCAGGCGGTGGTCAGCGAGCTGTCTTCAGGTTGATCAAGATAGGCCGCCAGCAATTGCCGCACGTGGGCATCCGACCACTGCGGCGCACGCCGCAACAGCGGCTCCAGGTCCTTGACCCGGTCGCGCCTGCCGAACAGCAACGGGCGGGTTTTCTCCAGGTCGATCAACTGCGCGGCATACCCTGTGCCTGTGGCCTGCAGGAAAATATGCTTGGGGTAAAAACAGCCATGCACCTGACCCACGCTGTGCAGGTGTCGCGCCAGCTGACCGCACGCCAGCAAGATCGCACGGTGCTGGGCGTCCGTCAGTTGCGGCCACTGCTCCAGCAATGAATCCAGGTCGTTCCAACCGTCCAGGGCACGGGTCAGCAACATCGCGCGGTGCTCGCCATTGACCTTGCGCTCACCGAAAAACGCCGCCTGCAACGCCGGAATACCGCGCTCGCGATAACGGCTGATGTTACGGAATTCGCGGGCAAACGTCGGCTCGCCCAACGGTTTGCTGAGGGTGCGTGTCAGGTAATTGCTCTGGCGCTTGAGGTAGTAGCCCTGACCTTCAAGCTCCAGGCGAAACACGCTGCTCCATCCTCCGTCGCTGGTATTGGGCTCATCCACCGCGTCCAGTTGCCTGGCCCACAGGGCATCGAAGTCAGCCAGGCCGTTGCGCTCAAGCAGAGCGCGATCTTCGGCCGCCAGGAAATCACTCATTCGCGCCCCTCGAAAAACTTCACCACGTGACGAATCCGCTGTTTGTCCGACGCCGTCAGGTGCGGGCGTTGGCGGTATTGCAGGTAGAAGCGCAGGCGCTGGGTAGCCGACAAGTGATACTTGGCGACTTTGTCCAGGCAGGCCAGGTCTTTGGTAATACGGTACTTGAGCCAGAACCCGCGCCAGAAATCACCGTTGGGGCAATCGATCAGGTACAGGGTCTGATGATCGTCGACCAACAGGTTGCGCCACTTCAAATCGTTATGGGTGAAGCGATGCTCGTGCATGGTGCGGGTGTATTCAGCAAGCTGGCGACTGACCACGCTGACCCACTTGGGGTCTTTCAAACAGGCATCGTTGCGATCAGCCAGCACCGACAAGTCGGCGGTTCTCGGCAGCTCGCGGGTGATCATCGCACCCCGGGCATAGGCCAGGCCCTTGCGCTCCAGGCCCCAGGCCACCACGTCGGCGGTAGGAATCCCCCACCTGGCGAAGCGCTTGAGGTTCTGCCATTCGGACTTCACCCGCGGCTTGCCCAGGTAGCGGCGCAGGCCTTTACCGGCACCGACGTAACGCTTGACGTAGAAATTGACCCCGCCGCGCTCTACGCGGATCACTTCCGACAACGGGTCGCGTGTCAGCTGCTCGCCCTGCAGCGCAAACACCGCCTCAAGGCTGCCGAAATCATCCGCCAGTGCGGCGTAAGCAGGTTCCAGGTTCCAACCCGCCATCAGAGCGCGTCCCCGTAGCGTTGTTTTCGTGCATAAAGCTTGTCGGCCTTGGCTTGCAGCCACTGCAACAATGGGCTTTCTTCGGCCAGGATCTGGCGCAGCGGCTGCTGGAAGTAGCCCTTGAGGAAGCGCAATTTGTCGCGACGCGTGAGGCCGATGTCCAGCGCCGAAAAATACAGCGCGGCCAAGTCTTTGTCGCGCCAGCGATGGCTGATTTTGTCGCGGGTCTGGGCGCGGTGCAGGTCGATCACTGACAGCTTGAAGTGATCGAAGGTGACCGGCGTATCCGTGTGCAGCAGGAAGTGGCAGATGTAGCAGTCGCGATGGTTGACCCCACCGCGATGCATCATGCCGGTCATGCGCGCCACTTCAGCGATCAGCGCGCGCTTGAGGCGCGGCTCGGGTGGCTGTTTGGCCCAGTTGATGCTGAAATCTTCGAGGCTGACAGTAGGCGCCAACTCTTCGGTGATGATGAACGAGTGCTGGTCGGCCGGGTTGCTGCCGCGCTCGCCGTAGGCCACGGCGGTCATGGTGGGCACGCCGATTTCCTGCAGGCGCTCGATGGCCTGCCACTCCTGGCCCGCGCCCAGCACCGGCAGCTTGGCGGTGACCAGGTTCTTGACGATCTCGCCCCAGCCGATGCCACGGTGGATTTTCACAAAATAACCACGGCCATCTACTTCGGTACGCAAGGTGCGACGCGCTTCGAGCTCACGGTACACCTCGCCTTGCAGCCGCTCGACTTCGGCGAAGGCATCGCGCCCGGCCCAGAGGGTCTTGAACGGCTCGGCAAGCATCAACTTCATCGTTTTGGCTCCGCCAGAATCACATCCGCCGCGTGCTGCGGCATGCTGTAGAGGTCGGCCGTCTCGGCGAAGGCCAACCCATTGCGGCCCCAGGCCGCGCGCTGTGCAGTGTCGGTGAGCATTCGCGCCAGATACTGGTTGAGCTGCGCCTGTTCAAAAGGTTCATCCAGCACCAGGCCGCTGTCGGCTTCGGCGATGTAATGGGCATACCCACACACGGCCGAGACCAGCACCGGCAACCCGGCCACCAGGGCTTCGAGCAACACAGTGCCGGTGTTTTCGTTGTACGCCGGGTGGATCAACAGGTCGGCACCCAGCAGGAAACGCGGAATATCGCTGCGGCCCTTGAGGAACTGCACGTTGTCGCCCAGCCCTAATGTGGCGCTCTGCAGTTGGAATACTTTGGGGTCGTCCTGGCCAATTACAAACAGGCGCGTGCGTTTTTTTAGTTCTGCCGGCAAGGCGGCTAAGGCCTTGAGGCTACGATCGACGCCCTTGGTCTTGAAGCCGGAGCCGATTTGCACCAACAGCAGGTCGTCCTCGCGCAGGTTGAATTCCTTGCGGAAACCTTCGCGAATCTCGGCGGCGTTCGGCGGTGCCCGGCGATCCTGGGCAATGCCCGGTGGCAACAGGTGGAAGCGCTCCAGCGGGGTGTCGTAATGCTTGATGAACAGCGGCTGCTGCACTTCGGAGATCATCAAGACTTCGGTCTTGGCATCTTTGGCGAACACCGCACGCTCGTACTCGGCAAAGTGCTTATAGCGGCCAAAGCTGCGGTACAGCGAGTGGCGCAGGTTTTGCGCCTTGTCTTCAAAACAGCCATCGGCGGCGTAGTAAACGTCCAGGCCAGGCATTTTGTTGAAACCGATCAGGCGATCCACCGGGCGCTTGGCCAGATCGGCTTCCATCCAGGCGCTGAGTTTCTCATTGCGCCGATGATTGAAGATCGCCTTGACCGGCGCCACCAGCACTTCGAAACCCGGCGGAATGTCGCCTTCCCAGATCAGCGTGTAGACACGAATCTGGTGGCCGCGCTGCTGGCACTCCAGGGCGATACGCATGAAGTCGCGCTGCAGGCCACCGAAGGGGAAATATTTGTACAGAACAAAAGCCAGTTGCATCAGTGCAGCTCCTCAGCCAGTAACAACGTGCTCAGTCGGCTTGCCACACGCTCAGGGTTCAAGCGCGTGAAGCACAGGGGCGACTCACGCTTGATGTCGAACCGACGCAAATCGTCGGCCGTTGGTTGATAGGTACAGTGCTTTTGCAGGCATGGCGCACAGGGGAAGTCGCTGGCCAGATGAATCTGGCCCTTGCCGTAAGCGCCGGTCAGGCCGGGGTTGGTGGGGCCGAACAGGGAAATGGTCGGCACGTCCAACGCGGCGGCCAAGTGGCCGAGGCCGGTGTCCACCGCCACACAGGCGCGGGCGCCGGCGAGCACACGGGCGACGCCGGCCAGGTTCAGCTTGGGCAACACTTCGGCGTTTTGCAGGCCTTGCGCCAGGCGCTCGGCGCGGGCTTTTTCGTCGGCATTGCCCCACGGCAACTTCACGTCCACACCCAGGCGACCCATGCGTTCGGCCAGCTCGCGCCAATAGGCTTCGGGCCAGTGCTTGGTGTCCCAAGTGGTGCCGTGCAGCAGCAGCACAAACGGTTTTTTCGGCGGCAGGCCGAGCAGCTTGTCGACGCTCAGGCCGTAATCGCCCAGACCTTTGGGCAAGTCATAGCCCAGCGCCACAGCGAACAACTGGCGCAAACGCTCCACCGCATGTTGCCCACGGGCCACGGCCAGGCGCCGCGAGTAGAAGCGCGCGGCGATGGGCTCGCGGGCGGAGTGTTTATCGAAACCCGCCACCGGGGCACGCACGTAGCGTGTCAGCCAGGCGCTTTTGAACAGGCCCTGGGCGTCGATCACCAAGTCGTATTTAGTCGACTGGACGCTCTGTTTGAAGCGTCGCCACTCGCCGCTCTTGAAGGTTTGCCAGATGTTTTTGCGCCAGCGGCGAATCGCCACCGGGATCACCTTGTCCACCGCCGGGTGCCAGGTAGGGATCTCGGCAAAGCCTTCTTCCACCACCCAATCAAAGCGAATGCCAGGGATTGCCCGCGCCGCGTCGGTCAGTGCCGGCAAGGCGTGGATCACGTCGCCCAGGGATGAGGTCTTGATTACCAGTACGCGCAAACTAACGGACCTCGACCACAGAGCCCTGCAACCGCTGCAAGGCATCGCTGACCGGTTGCGGCAGCAACTGGCGCAGGCAATTGTAGTGGCCGAAACGGCAGGTGCGCTCGAAACACGGGCTGCACTCCAGGCCCAGCCGCACCACTTCGACCTTATCGGCCAATGGTGGGGTGAAGCCTGGAGAGGTCGAGCCGTAAACGGCCACCAACGGGCGGTTCAACGCCGCCGCGACATGCATCAGGCCCGAGTCGTTGGACACCACCGCGTCGGCGCAGGACAACAGGTCGATGGCCTCGGCCAACGAGGTGTCGCCACTAAGGTTCACGGCTTCTTCGCGCAGACCGGGAATCAGGCGTTGGCGGATGTCTTCACCCACCGAGTGATCGTTTTTCGAACCGAACAACCACACCTGCCAGCCTTCACGAATCTTCATTTCGGCGACTTTGGCGTAATGCTCCGACGGCCAGCGCTTGGACTCGCCAAACTCGGCGCCAGGGCAAAGCGCCAGCACCGGACGGTCGAGCATCAAGCCGAACTTGGCCAGTGCCGCGTCGCGTGTAACCGGGTCGATCTGCAGGCTCGGGCGCGGGTAAGGTGTCGGCAACTCGGCACCGGGCTCGTAGGCCAGGGCCATGAAACGCTCGATCATCAGCGGGTAACGCGCCTTGTCGAGGGTGCGCACGTCATTGAGCAACACGTAGCGAAACTCGCCGCGCCAGCCGGTACGTTTAGGGATGCCGGCAAAGTACGGCACCAGCGCCGATTTCAGCGAGTTGGGCAGCAGGATCGCTTGGTCGTACTGGCCGAGCATGGATTTGCCGATGCGCCGGCGCGTCGCCAGTTCGAGTGCGCCGTGGCCGAGCGGGAAGCTCAAGGCCTTGCGCACCTCGGGCATGCGCTCGAGGATCGGCCGGCTCCACTCAGGGGCGAGCACGTCGATTTGGCAGTCGGGATGACGCTGTTTCAGGCACTGGAACAGTGTCTGCGCCATCACCATGTCACCGACCCAACTGGGCCCAACGATCAGAATATTCATGTAGTTTCCACAAACGATGCGGGGAGGCTTATGCCTCCCCGCCTCAATAATTACTGCCAGTCGCGGTGGGCCTGGGAACCGCTTTGTGCGGGAGCTGGCTTGCCTGCGATGGCATCGCCTCGGTAGGCCTGCTACACCGAGTCGCTTGCATCGCAGGCAAGCCAGCTCCCACATATCAGTCGAGTATCAGCTTAACCCCAGCGCTTGCCAGATTCGCATCACCTGGCGCCGTTCGTCGGCGAACTGATCCCCGGCCACTGTGCCCGCCTCGTTTTGCAAGGCCTGGCGGTGCGCGGCGGAACGGTAGGCCTTATACACCTCGCGCAGCAGATGGGCATCGGCGGCGGGCATCAGCCCAACCTGCTCCAGGCCTTCCAGAATGCGGATATTGTCGGTGTAGCGCAGCAACGATGGATGTTGCGCAGACCACGCCAAAGCGGCGTATTGCACCATAAATTCAATATCGACGATACCTCCGGCGTCCTGCTTGAGGTCGAACGCCGCCGTGGGCTCGAAGGCATTGGCGCCGGTACCGGCCGCCGTGGTCCGGGTGCCCAGGTTATCGCGCATCTTGGCGCGCATCTCGCTGACCTCCTGGCGCAGCTTCGCCAAGTCCCGTTCACGCCCCAGCACCTTGGCGCGTACTTGTTCGAACGCATGGCCCACATCCTGGCTGCCCACCAGCACCCGAGCGCGGATCAGGGCCTGATGCTCCCAGGTCCAGGCTTCATTTTCCTGATAGCGCTCAAACGCCCCCAGCGAACTCACCAGCAAACCGGACGCGCCCGAAGGCCGCAGGCGCATGTCCACTTCATACAACTGGCCCGAGTTGGTCTGGGTCGTCAGCAGGTGAATGATGCGCTGGCCTAAACGCGTAAAAAACTGCGCGCCGTCAATCGGCTTGGCACCGTCGGTTTCCGCCTGCGGGTCACCGTCGTGGATAAACACCAGGTCCAGGTCCGAACCATGCCCCAATTCGATCCCGCCGACTTTGCCGTAACCGACAATGATAAACCCAGGATCGCATAGGCTGCCGTCCACCCGCTGCGGCGAGCCGTGGCGCGCCACGGTCTGGCGCCAGGCCAGGGCCAGCACTTGTTCGAGGATGGCCTCGGCGAGCCAGGTCAGGTAATCGCTGACTTTCATCAGCGGCAGGCTGCCGGCGATTTCCGAAGCCGCGACACGCAGGCGGTGGGCCAGTTTGAAGTGGCGCAGGGCTTCCATTTGCTGCTCAAGGTCATCCTCGGGAATGCGCGTGAGGCGCTCGCGCAGCTCTGCGGCGAGTTCCGGCGCCAACGGCGGCTTGAACAGGCGGCCTTCGTTGAGCAGTTCGTCGAGCAGGAGCGGGAAGCGGGTGATTTGTTCGGCGATCCACGGGCTGGCGGCGCACAGGGTCAACAGCCGGCGCAGGGCGTCGGGGTTTTCGGTCAGCAGCACGAGGTAGGCCGAACGGCGGGCGACGGCCTCCACCAGCGGCAATACGCGTTCCAGTACCAAGTCCGGGTTGGCGTGCTCGACCGCCTGGGCCAGCAGGCGCGGAATGAAAGCATCCAGCCGTTCGCGGCCCAGGCGCTGCATGGCGCGCAATTGCGGGCTGCCACGCAGGCTGGCCAAGGCCTTGAGCGCTTTGGTCGCATCCGTAAAGCCACCTTCGGCTAATTGCCGGCACGCGGCCTCTTCGTCCTGGGACTCTTCCCACAGCGGCAACCACTCACCGCCCACAACCAATTCGCTTTCTTCGCCGTCTTCCTCGTCGGGATCAGCGATCACCTGGCGGAAATGCCAGTCCACACGGCTACGCCAATACATCAGGCGCTCATGGAATGCCGCCCAGTCGGCAAAGCCCAGCATAAAGGCAATACGCGCCTGGTCTTCCGGGCCGTCCGGGAGCATTTGCGTCTGCCGGTCGGCAATCGCCTGAATGGCGTGTTCGGTGTAACGCAAAAACTCGTAGCCATTGCGCAACTCGGCGATCACGGCTTGTGGCAGGTAGCCCTGGCCTTCCAGGGTCCCCAACACGTTGAGCAACGGCCTCTGTTGCAGGCTCAGGTCACGGCCACCATGGATCAGTTGGAACGCCTGCGCGATAAACTCCACCTCGCGGATGCCGCCCGAGCCCAGCTTGATGTTGTCGGCCATGCCTTTGCGCCGCACTTCCTGCTGGATCAACTGCTTCATGGTGCGCAGCGCTTCAATGGCGGAAAAATCCAGGTAACGCCGATAGACGAAGGGGCGCAGCATGTCGAGCAACTGCGCACCGGCAACCTGGTCACCGGCCACTACCCGCGCCTTGATCATGGCGTAGCGCTCCCAGTCGCGGCCCTGATCCTGATAGTACTGTTCCAGCGCATTGAAACTGAGCACCAACGCGCCGGCCGAGCCGTATGGCCGCAGGCGCATGTCGACACGGAATACAAAACCGTCGACGGTCATCGGGTCGAGGGCCTTGATCAATTTTTGACCAAGACGAATGAAAAACTCCTGGTTATCCAGCGCGCGCTTCACGCCCACCGTCTCGCCGCCTTCGGGGTAGGCGAAAATCAGATCGATATCGGAAGACAGGTTCAGCTCCACCGCACCGAGCTTGCCCATGCCGAGGATGACCATGTGCTGAGCTTCGCCGCTGCGCCGGCCGGTAGGTGTGCCGAACTGTACGCAGTGGCGCTGATACAGCCACTGGTAGGCCTGGTCGATGCAAGCGTCAGCCATGTCGGAGAGGTCGCGACAGGTTTGCACCAAGTCCGCTTGTCGGGTCAGGTCGCGCCAGATGATGCGCACTTGTTGGCGCGTGCGCTGGCGGCGCAATACACGGCCCAGTTCATCTTCTGTTTCGGCCTGTTGCGCAGCGCCAGCGATCTGGCCGCACAGTTCGCCGGGCGCGAAACCCCGGTCCAACTCGCCCCAGGCCACCAGCTCGAGCAACATCAAAGGGTCACGAACGCTCTGTTCAATGACGAAATCACTGGCGGCGCACACCCGAGCAAAGTCGGCCCACCGTTGCGGCGTCCACGCAGAAAGGCCATGATCGTCGTCCAGCGCGGCCACTGCGTCACGAAATGACTGCTCGGCCCGGCTGGCGTAAGGCAAGAGAATGGCCGGTAATTCGGCGAGTGTTGGAAGGCTCATGGTCTATCCTTGATCGGCGCGTAAATGGCTTGTTGCTGTGAACGCAAGAACCACGCTCGGTGAAGGACTGTCGAACAAAGGTTATAAATAGCTGAAATTAAATTAATCTTGGCAGGCAACATCAAACTTTCACCTTTTCTTGTTCGCAAAAGATCAACAATAACGATTATGCTCACCAGCCAGACCGAGCAATCCGCTCAGTCTTGTGTAGTTTTACTACTCGTATATACATTCGAAAGGCTGAAATGGCCGACGATTTGTAGTAAAACTACAGGACGCCGAAGCAACCTTCGGCCATCCAAGAATTTATGTCGTCTGCCCACAAGGCCAGTCGCAAACTTCAGGCAACCGATTCTGGTAGCCTTTCCGCCCTGGAGCAAGCCATGCAAGACCTCGATCCCGTCGAAACCCAGGAATGGCTGGACGCCCTGGAATCGGTTCTCGACAAAGAAGGCGAAGACCGTGCTCACTATTTGATGACCCGTATGGGCGAACTCGCGACCCGCAGCGGCTCGCAACTGCCTTACGCCATCACTACGCCATACCGCAACACCATCCCCGTTACCCACGAAGCACGCATGCCTGGCGACCTGTTCATGGAACGCCGCATTCGCTCGCTGGTACGTTGGAACGCCATGGCGATGGTAATGCGCACGAACTTGAAAGATTCTGACCTGGGCGGTCACATCTCCAGCTTCGCTTCCAGCGCAACCCTGTATGACATTGGCTTCAACTACTTCTTCCAGGCCCCGACCGACGAACACGGCGGCGACCTGATCTACTTCCAGGGCCACACCTCGCCAGGCGTTTACGCCCGTGCGTTCATGGAAGGCCGCATCACCGAAGAACACATGAACAACTTCCGCCAGGAAGTGGACGGTAACGGCCTGTCGTCGTACCCGCACCCTTGGCTGATGCCTGATTTCTGGCAGTTCCCGACCGTTTCCATGGGCCTTGGCCCGATCCAGGCGATCTACCAGGCACGCTTCATGAAGTACCTGGAAGCCCGTGGCTTCATCCCTGAAGGCAAGCAGAAAGTCTGGTGCTTCCTGGGCGACGGCGAGTGTGACGAGCCGGAATCCCTGGGCGCCATCTCCCTGGCCGGCCGCGAGAAGCTGGACAACCTGATCTTCGTCATCAACTGCAACCTGCAGCGCCTCGACGGCCCGGTTCGCGGCAACGGCAAGATCATCCAGGAACTCGAAGGCGTGTTCCGCGGTGCTCAGTGGAACGTGACCAAAGTCATCTGGGGCCGTTTCTGGGACCCACTGCTGGCCAAAGACGTCGACGGTATCCTGCAACGTCGCATGGACGAAGTCATCGACGGCGAGTACCAGAACTACAAAGCCAAAGACGGCGCGTTCGTGCGTGAACACTTCTTCAACACGCCTGAACTCAAGGCGATGGTTGCAGACCTGTCCGACGACGAGATCTGGAAACTCAACCGTGGCGGCCACGACCCGTACAAGGTCTACGCGGCGTACCACGAAGCGGTCAACCACAAAGAACAACCGACCGTCATCCTGGCCAAGACCATCAAGGGTTATGGCACCGGTGCCGGCGAAGCGAAAAACACTGCGCACAACACCAAGAAAGTTGATGTTGAAAGCCTGAAGCTGTTCCGCGACCGTTTCGACATCCCGGTCAAGGACGAAGAGCTGGAGAACCTGCCGTTCTTCAAGCCGGAGCCAAACAGCGCCGAAGCCCGCTACCTCAGCGAGCGTCGCACTGCACTGGGCGGTTTCGTGCCACAGCGCCGCGCCAAGAGCTTCGACATTCCTACACCGCCGCTGGATACCCTCAAGGCTATCCTGGACGGCTCGGGCGACCGTGAAATCTCCACCACCATGGCCTTCGTGCGAATCCTCGCGCAACTGGTCAAGGACAAGGAAATCGGCTCGCGTATCGTCCCGATCATCCCGGACGAAGCCCGTACCTTCGGTATGGAAGGTATGTTCCGTCAGTTGGGCATCTACTCCTCCGTCGGCCAGCTCTACGAGCCAGTCGATAAAGACCAGGTGATGTTCTACAAGGAAGACAAGAAGGGCCAGATCCTCGAAGAAGGCATCAACGAAGCGGGCGCCATGAGCTCCTTCATCGCTGCCGGTACTTCGTACTCCAGCCACAACCAGCCGATGCTGCCGTTCTACATCTTCTACTCAATGTTCGGTTTCCAGCGTATCGGCGACCTGGCATGGGCAGCAGGCGACAGCCGTACCCGTGGCTTCCTGATCGGCGGTACTGCCGGGCGGACCACGCTGAACGGCGAAGGCCTGCAACACGAAGACGGTCACAGCCACATCCTGGCTGCCACCATCCCGAACTGCCGCACCTTTGATCCAACCTACGGCTATGAGCTGGCGGTGATCATCCAGGACGGCATGAAGAAGATGACCGAACAGCAGCAGGACGTTTTCTACTACATCACCGTGATGAACGAGTCCTACCAGCAGCCAGCCATGCCGGCCGGTGTCGAGGAAGGCATCATCAAGGGCATGTACCTGCTCGAAGAAGACACCAAGGAAGCGGCGCACCACGTGCAGCTGATGGGCTCCGGCACCATCCTGCGTGAAGTCCGTGAAGCGGCGAAGATCCTGCGTGAAGAGTTCAACGTCGGCGCTGACGTGTGGAGCGTTACCAGCTTCAACGAACTGCGTCGCGATGGCCTTGCGGTCGAGCGCAACAACCGCCTGCACCCAGGTCAGAAGCCTGCGAAGAGCTACGTCGAAGAGTGCCTGACTGGCCGTAAAGGTCCGGTGATCGCCTCTACCGACTACATGAAACTGTTTGCTGAACAAATTCGCCAGTGGGTCCCGTCCAAGGAATTCAAAGTCCTGGGCACCGACGGTTTCGGCCGCAGTGACAGCCGCAAGAAGCTGCGTCACTTCTTCGAAGTCGACCGTCATTTCGTGGTGTTGGCAGCCCTGGAAGCCTTGGCTGACCGTGGTGAGATCGAACCCAAGGTGGTGGCTGACGCTATCGTCAAGTTCGGGATCAACCCGGAAAAACGCAACCCACTGGACTGCTGAGGAGATTTTTTGTGAGCGAACTCATTCGCGTACCTGACATCGGCAGCGGTGAAGGTGAAGTAATCGAGCTGTTTGTGAAGGTCGGCGACACAGTCGAAGCCGACCAGAGCATTCTGACCCTCGAATCGGACAAGGCGAGCATGGAAATCCCTGCTCCCAAGGCCGGCGTGGTCAAGAGCCTGAAAGTGAAGCTGGGCGATCGCCTGAAAGAAGGCGACGAACTGCTGGAGCTGGAAATCGAAGGTGCCGCTGATGCGGCCCCTGCGGCAGCGCCTGCTGCCGCTGCTGCACCTGCACCGGCTGCTGAAAAGCCTGCCGCCGCCGAGGCTCCCGCCGCACCGGCTGCTGCACCGGCCGCTGCCACTGTTCAGGACATTCACGTTCCGGACATCGGTTCGTCGGGCAAGGCCAAGATCATCGAGCTGCTGGTCAAGGTCGGCGACACCGTCGAAGCCGACCAGTCGCTGATCACCCTGGAGTCCGACAAGGCCTCCATGGAAATCCCTTCGCCGGCTGCCGGCGTGGTGGAAAGCATTGCGGTCAAGCTGGAAGACGAAGTCGGCACTGGCGACTTCATCCTCAAGCTGAAAGTACAAGGCGCTGCTGCCCCGGCTGCTCCGGCACCGGCTGCCGCACCTGCGGCCAAAGCTGAAGCGGCTCCGGCCGCTGCCGCCCCTGCACCTGCTGCAAAAGCCGAGGCCGCACCGGCCCCTGCGGCTGCCGCACCTGCGCCAAGCGGTGCCAAAGTTCACGCCGGCCCTGCCGTGCGTCAACTGGCCCGTGAATTCGGCGTTGAGCTGAATGCCGTATCGGCCACTGGCCCTCACGGTCGTGTGCTGAAGGAAGACGTGCAGGTTTACGTCAAAGCCATGATGCAGAAGGCCAAGGAAGCTCCGGCTGCCGGCGGCGCTACTGGCGGTGCTGGCATTCCACCGATCCCGGTCGTGGACTTCAGCCGCTTCGGCGAAACCGAAGAAGTGCCGATGACCCGCCTGATGCAAATCGGCGCGTCGAGCCTGCACCGCAGCTGGCTGAACATTCCGCACGTGACCCAGTTCGACCAGGCCGACATCACCGACCTGGAAGCTTTCCGCGTTGCGCAGAAAGCCGTGGCCGAAAAAGCCGGTGTGAAACTGACCGTGCTGCCACTGCTGCTCAAGGCCTGTGCGCACCTGCTCAAGGAGCTGCCGGACTTCAACAGTTCGCTGGCGCCAAGCGGCAAGGCGATCATTCGCAAGAAATACGTGAACATTGGCTTTGCCGTCGACACCCCGGATGGCCTGCTGGTACCGGTCATCAAGAACGTCGACCAGAAGAGCCTGCTGCAACTCGCTGCCGAAGCGGCTGCGCTGGCTGCCAAGGCCCGCGACAAGAAGCTCACCGCAGACGACATGCAGGGCGCGTGCTTCACCATCTCCAGCCTCGGTCACATTGGCGGCACTGGCTTCACGCCAATCGTCAACGCGCCGGAAGTGGCGATCCTGGGTGTTTCCAAGGCCACTATCCAGCCTGTATGGGACGGTAAAGCGTTCCAGCCGAAGCTGATGTTGCCGCTGTCGTTGTCCTACGATCACCGTGTGATCAACGGCGCTGCCGCTGCACGTTTCACGCAGCGTTTGAGCCAACTGCTGAACGACATCCGCACCATCCTGCTGTAAGCATCAACGGGCCTCCCTTT
This sequence comes from Pseudomonas antarctica, assembly GCF_001647715.1. Lineage (NCBI taxonomy): Bacteria > Pseudomonadati > Pseudomonadota > Gammaproteobacteria > Pseudomonadales > Pseudomonadaceae > Pseudomonas > Pseudomonas antarctica. The sequence goes on along the minus strand of NZ_CP015600.1, from coordinate 553,373 downwards.
CACCGGGGAGGCCTGGCCTGCACCGATTTCCGAGCGCCACGCTCGTACCTCAACCCCGCCAATTGGCGGGGCTTTTTTTCGCCTGCTTTTTTGTCGGCGCGAGAGGTGTCGCGCCTGCGTCAATACGCCACCCATCACCCCGATTGCAGAAACCGCCCTCGCGGCCGATAACAGCCTTATAGCACTTAGCCTTCATCCTCTCTTGTCAGTGCGTGCTGCATGATGCAACCTTGCCGCAGGCGACAGTAAAGAGGGCGTGAGCCCGGCGCAGTGCGCATTTTTCCAAGCGAGTTCCCCCATGAAAAGCCAACCCGATGTCGCCCGTATGGCGGCCGAGGTAGTGACGCAGTTACCGGTGCCTTCGCGCCTCGGTATGCTGCGTTTCGAGCGGCTTAATGAGGCAAGCTGGGCCTTGCTGTACCTCGACCCCAATTGCGAGCGCCAATTCGGCCTGCCGGCAGTCGAACTGTGCGCGCTGGTCGGCACCCCCTACGCCAGCCTGATGGAACCTCAGGCGCGCTATCAACTGCACGACGCGATCCAGCAGCAACTGACCCAGAGTCCGCATTACCTGGTGCGCTACACCCTGCACACCAGCGACGGCCCCCTGAGCCTGTTGGAGATGGGCGAGGCTTACAAACAACACAATCGTCACCTGGTGCGCGGCTACCTGATGGTGGTCGACGGGCTGTTCAGCGAAATCCCCGCCCCCGCGCCAACCGCCGACCTGGAAAACCAGAACAGCCGCCTGCAGATCGCACTGGAGCTCAATCAGCGCGCCCAACAGGAACAGTTGCAGCACCTGGAACGGGTGCGCGCTCAACAGGAGCTGATCCTGCTGCTGGCACGCCAGCGCTACACCACACCCAACTCGCTGCAAGAAGCCGCCGAGCTGATCACCCGCAGTGCGTGCGACATCTACCAGATCGACTGCGCGAGTATCTGGAACCTTGAGGGCCAGCGCCTGGTGCCGATCTCGGCCTACCACCGCGCCGACCAACAGCATCATCTGCCCGAAGCGATCGACGCCAGTGGTTTCCCGGACTATCTGGAAGCCCTGCATTCGAGCCGCGCGATCGACGCCACCCATGCGATGCGTGACCCACGCACCCGGGAAATGGCCGAGAGCCTGCGCGCCAAGGATATACACGCGATGCTCGACGCGAGCATCCGCGTTGATGGCCAAGTCATCGGCGTGCTATGCCTGGAACAGAGCGGCAGCTCACGCGCCTGGCAGGCCGATGAGATCGCCTTTGCCGGCGAGCTGGCAGACCAGTTCGCGCAAGTGATCAACAACCACAACCGCCGCACCGCCACCAGCGCGCTGCACCTGTTCCAGCGTGCGGTTGAGCAAAGCGCCAACGCGTTTTTGCTGGTCAACTGTGACGGCGTGGTGGAGTACGTCAACCCGAGCTTTACCGCAATCACCCAGTACAGCGCCGAAGAAGTCCATGGCCACCGCCTGGCGCAATTGCCGGCCCTGGAAAATCTCAGCGAACTGCTATTCGACGCGCCGTCGAGCCTGGCCAAGAGCAACAGCTGGCAGGGTGAATTCAAGAGCCGGCGCAAAAACCTGGAACCCTACTGGGGCCAGCTGTCGATCTCCAAGGTGTATGGGGACAACCGTGAGCTGACCCACTACATCGGCATCTACGAAGACATCACCCAGACCAAGCTGGCCCAGCAACGCATTGAACGCCTGGCGTACACCGACAACCTGACCAACCTGGGCAACCGCCCGGCGTTTATCCGCAACCTTGATGAACGCTTTGCCCGCGACAGCGACAGCCCGATCAGCCTGCTGCTGGTAGACATCGATAACTTCAAGCGGATCAACGACAGCCTCGGCCACCAGACCGGCGACAAGCTGCTGATCAGCCTGGCCCGCCGCCTGCGCAACAGCCTGAGTGCCGGTGGCAGCCTGGCGCGGTTTGCCAGTAACGAGTTTGCGGTGTTGCTTGACGACGCTGATCTGGAGAGTGGCCAACTGGTCGCCAGCCAGTTGTTGGCAACCCTCGACAAGCCGATGTTCGTCGACAACCAGTTGATCAGTGTCACCGGCTCCGTGGGCCTGGCTTGCGCGCCATTACACGGCCGTGACCCGCAGACCCTGATGCGTAACGCCGGGCTCGCCCTGCACAAGGCCAAGGCCAACGGCAAGCACCAGGTGCAGGTGTTTACCGAGGCCCTGAATGCCGAGGCCAGTTACAAGCTGTTCGTCGAAAACAACCTGCGCCGCGCCCTGACCCAGAACGAGCTGGACGTGTTCTACCAGCCCAAGCTGTGCCTGCGCAGCGGCCGCTTGCTGGGCATGGAAGCGCTGTTACGCTGGAACCATCCGGAAAAGGGCATGATCCGCCCCGATCAATTTATCAGCGTGGCTGAAGAGACCGGCCTGATCATTCCTATCGGCAAATGGATCGCGCGCCAGGCCTGCCGTATGAGCAAGCAGTTGAGCGCCGCCGGCATGGGTAATTTGCAGGTGGCGATCAACTTGTCGCCCAAGCAATTCTCCGACCCGGACCTTGTGGCGTCGATCGCCACGATCCTCAAGGAGGAACAGCTGCCGGCCAATCTGCTGGAGCTGGAGCTGACCGAAGGCTTGCTGCTGGAAGCCACCGAAGACACGCGCCTGCAGCTGGATCAATTGAAGAGCTTTGGCCTGACCCTGGCCATGGATGACTTCGGTACCGGCTACTCGTCGCTGAGCTATTTGAAAAAATTCCCCATCGACATCATCAAGATCGATCGCAGCTTTATCCACGAAATTCCGGATAACCAGGACGACATGGAAATCACCTCAGCGGTGATCGCCATGGCCCACAACCTCAAACTCAAGGTGGTGGCCGAAGGCGTCGAAACCTGCGAGCAACTGGCGTTCCTGCGCCGGCACCGCTGCGATGTGGGCCAAGGCTACCTGTTCGACCGGCCGATCCCCGGTGCAGAGCTGCTGGAGAAGCTTAAACGCTATCCGCGCGGGCCAATCGCCTGACAGCGCTGTAACACTCGGGCACACTGGCTGTCTGTCTTATTACATAACTCAATCTGACTGAGAGGACTGATCATGGTCTTGCGCTCGGAAATTCTGGTGAACAAAAACGTGCTGCCTACTCAAGAACAAGCTTTGCCTGGCCGTGAAACGCCGATGAATCTGCCGGAAATGCATTTCGTCAACGGCAACCCATTGCTGGGCCCATTTGTCGACAACGTAGAGTTCGCGATTTTCGGCCTGGGTTGCTTCTGGGGCGCGGAGCGCAAATTCTGGCAGCGCGACGGCGTGGTCAGCACCGTCGTCGGGTACGCCGGCGGCTACACGCCGAACCCGACGTACGAAGAAGTCTGCTCGGGCCTGACCGGCCACAGCGAAGTGGTACTGGTGGTGTTTGACCAAGACAAGATCAGCTATGAAGAACTGCTGAAAATGTTCTGGGAACTGCACAACCCCACCCAAGGGATGCGCCAGGGCAATGACATCGGCAGCCAATACCGTTCGGTGATCTACGCGGTCAAACCTGAACATCTGGAGGCGGCGAAGGCCAGTGCCCAGGCGTATCAGAGTGAGCTGACCAAGGCCGGGCTGGGCACCATCACCACAGAAATCGACGAAGCGCCGACGGTGTATTTCGCCGAGGCGTACCACCAGCAGTACCTGGCGAAGAATCCGCAGGGCTATTGCGGCATCGGTGGCACGGGCGTGACGTGCCCGATCTAAGGATCGAAGCCGCAAGTTTCAAGCTGCAAGCTGCAAGCAATGGGTTTTACTTGTAGCTTGTAGCTTGTAGCTCATAACTACTCAGCGATGAGCCAATCCATCTGCCACCCACCCTGGGTCTGGCCAAGCTTCTTGGACAGCCACGGCAGCAACTCACGCAATTCCTCCTCCAACCCCCACGGCGGATTGGCAATCGCCAGGCCCGAGCCGTTCAGGGTATTGGGCGTGTCCAGCGGATGCACCAGCAACTCCACCCGCAGTAACTTCGGCGCACCAGTGCCAGCCAGGTCCTGGTAGAAGCGGCGCAACATGCGCTGGTCCTTGACCGGATACCAGATCGCCGCAACGGTCTGGCGCATACGGCTGACCGCCTCCTTGAGGGACGCCGCGCAGCGCTGCATTTCATCGAGTTGCTCAAACGGCGGGTCAATCAGCATCAGTGCGCGTTTCTCCGGCACCGGTAACAGCGCACGCGGTACATGCCAGCCCTCGCCCAGGTGCACTTTGACCCGGCGATCACCTTTCATGTTGTCCTTGAGCAGCACGCCGTCTTCCGGGTGCTTCTCATTGAGCAACACACGGTCCTGGGGCCGCGTGAGGCGGCGCGCCAGCTCCGGCGAGCCCGGGTAGTAACGCAACTGGCCATCCGGGTTCATTTCGTGCAGCACGCGCATGTAGTCGGCGGTCAGCGGCGGCAGATCGCTTTCACCCCACAGACGCGCGATGCCTTCCAGGTATTCACCGGTGCGGTTGGCCTGGTCGCCCTGCAAGTCGTACAGACCTATCCCGGCGTGGGTGTCGAGGTAGGCGAACGGCTGTTCCTTGCGCGACATCAGGGCGATGAGGCGGGTCAAGGTCAGGTGTTTGAAGACATCGGCGTGGTTGCCGGCGTGAAAGGCGTGACGATAATTCATGGTTGCTCCTGCGCAGGGGGCGAAGTTTACCTTCAACAGGGGCAAAGGTGCAGGGCTGCGTGTCGGGCAGTGCTTATGTCACGAACACAGGCACACCGCAGAAAACAGTCTAATCCCACCTATGGCAGCGGGCTTGCCCTCAATGCAAGTGACGCGGTATTACCCGTACACCGCGGTGATGCTATCGCCAGCAAGCCAGTTCCCACAGTGTTTGGGGGCACCCATGAATCCAAGGAGGTCTATAACAATCATGAAAGACGCCACTATTGCACTGCATCACGGCTTCAAATCGGACCCGACCACCAAGGCTGTCGCTGTGCCGATCTACCAGAACGTCGCCTTCGAATTCGATAACGCCCAACATGGCGCCGACCTCTTCAACCTGGACGTACCCGGCAACATCTACACGCGCATCATGAACCCTACCAACGATGTGCTGGAACAGCGTCTCGCCGCGCTTGAAGGCGGCATTGCGGCCCTGGCCGTTTCGGCCGGCAGCGCGGCGATCCACTACGCGATCCAGACCCTGACCCGCGCCGGTGACAATATCGTCACCACCCCGCAACTCTATGGCGGCACCTACACCCTGTTCGCCCACCTGCTGCCGAGTTTTGGCGTCGATGTGCGTTTCGCCCGCAACGACTCTGCCGAAGCCATCGCCGAACTGATCGACGACAACACCAAGCTGGTGTACTGCGAAAGCATCGGTAACCCGGCCGGCAATATCATCGACATTGAAGCCCTGGCGGAAGTCGCCCACGCCCGGGGCGTCCCGTTGATGGTGGACAACACCGTGGCCACGCCGATCCTGTGCAAGCCGATCCAGTTCGGTGCCGACATCGTGGTGCACTCAGTGACGAAATACGTCGGCGGCCATGGCAACTCATTGGGCGGGGTAATCGTCGACAGCGGCACCTTCCCCTGGTCCCAATACCCGGAGAAATTTCCCGGCCTCAACCAACCCGAGCCGGCCTACCACGGCGTGGTCTACACCGAAAAATTCGGCCCTGCCGCCTTCATCGCCCGCGCCCGTACCGTGCCGTTGCGCAATACCGGCGCAGCCCTCGCACCGATGAACGCGTTCCTTTTGCTGCAAGGTCTGGAAACCCTGGCCCTGCGCATGGAGCGCCATACCGAGAACGCGCTGAAAGTCGCGCAATTCCTGCAAGGCCACACCGAGGTGGAATGGGTCAGCTACGCCGGGTTGCCGGAGCACCCGCACCACGCACTGGCGCAAAAATACATGCAGGGCAAACCCTCGGCGATCCTGTCCTTTGGCTTAAAGGGCGGCTATGGCGCTGGCGTGCGCTTCTACGACGCCCTGCAAATCTTCAAACGCCTGGTGAATATCGGCGACGCCAAATCACTGGCCTGCCACCCCGCGTCCACGACTCACCGACAGATGAACGAGCAGGAACAGGCCAAGGCAGGCGTGAAGCCGGAGATGATTCGCCTGTCAGTGGGCATCGAGGCAATTGAGGACCTGATCGAAGACCTGCAGCAGGCATTGGGTTCAACTCAACGCTGAGGCGAGGTCCTCGGCCAGCGCTTCATGGCTGATGTCCGGCCTGCGCGCGAAGTAGGCGACCTTGTGCCGCAACGTCGCCGGCTTAAAGGCGGTGTACAGGTCAGGGCGCTGTTCCTCGAGCCATTGCAGCAGGTTATCGATCAGCACGTGGGGCGATCGCGCTGCCAGATGCTCCAGCAACGATTCCGGCACTCGCCACCAGGGGCTGGCTTTGGCGGCGGTGACTGGGCCAGTCGCAACGGTCAGCGGTTGGCCATTGATCAGATACCGCTGGAACACCGGCAATACGCTCCCGGCCTCCTCACCCAGGGTGCGCACAATCGGTAGAAACTGAGCAGCATCCCAGAAGCGCAAAAACACTGCCTGGTCATTGTGCGCAAACACCTTGGTCAAGCTTTGCAGGTGCGCGAGCACTGTTTCCGGCGGGCTGGATGAAACCGCCAGCCAGCCCCAATCCATTGATTCGGTGGTTGCGACCCAGTCGAGGAAGGGACTGCCGGGCTCGATGAGCCCAACATAAGGCATTACCTCGCTCCACTGCGCGTAGGCTGTGCCTGCCCAGATCGCCCGGGGCGGCGCGCCGGCAGCCATGGCTTGCCAAGCGGCAAAGGGCTTGGCGTCGCTGGTTCCACTCAGCACCACAAACATCTGCTCATTGGGTAGCAAAGGGCGTTGAGCCAGCCAAGCGCGTGGCGCCAAAGCGTGACGCATAAGGGCAATTCCTTTTGATTAAAGCTTAAAGGTGTCGGGTGATATCACACTGACCGTTCTTGCAGCGCTCACACTCTTCGCAAAACGGTGCGCTGCGTTTCAGACTGGCCACTTGCACGCGGCTCAACGGTGCGGGAATAACCGCCAGCAGTTTTTCTTTTATTCCCGCCATTAACGGCGCAGCGGCAGGACCGGGCGCACCGCCAATCTGAATCGGCACGCTGCTGAATATGCCAGCCGCCGACACCGTGATCGACTGCCCTCCGGCCTGGATCGTAACGGCGGCACCCGCGTCGATGACGATGCTTTGCCCTGCGCCTATCTGAATGCTGCGACCGGCCCGCACCTGCTGCGACCCGCCGACTACCAGGTGATCGTCCTGCTTGAGCTCGGTCAGGCGGTTGCCATGGGTGATGCGTTGCTCTTCGCCTTGAAGCTCATGATGGGACTCACCACCGACCCTCACCCGGCGCAGGTTATCAACCTGTACCTGCTGGTCATGCAACACGTGCTGGGTCCAGTCACGCTGGGCACGCAGGTAGATTTCCTCGGCACCCTTGCGGTCCTCAATCCGCAATTCGTTGTAGCCCCCACCACCCGGGCTGCTGTGACTGCGCAAAATGCTGCGGGTCTTGTCCGCCGGCAAGTCCAGAGGCACCGGTGTCGATGCGTTGGGCAGACAACCCATCACCAGGGGCATATCCATGTCGCCATTGACGAAGCCCACCAGGACTTCCATGCCAACCCTGGGGATCAGCACCGAGCCATAACGGTCATGGGCCCAGGCACTGGCGACGCGCAGCCAGCAACTGGAATGGTCGTTGTGCGCCCCGTCGCGATCCCAGGCCATCTGCACTTTGACCCGACCGTATTCATCGCAATGGATTTCGCTGTCGGCAGGGCCGGTGACCACCGCGTTCTGATAACCCGCAAGGGTCGGACGCTGCTGCTCAGGCATGGGCGGACGAAAGATCACATCCCACGGCGCAGCGATAAATTCGTTGCGATAGCCCTGGCGAAAATCCCCGCCTTCGACCTCAGTCACGGCCTCCTCGAGCACTTGGGGTTGTTTACCTTCGTGGGTTACTTGCGTCACCAGCCACAAGTTGTTCCATTCTTCACGTGGGTGCCCGCTCAGCATGAGGAAACGCCCGCAGACCAACGCCGGCTCATCGCCTTCGCCGTGGGCGATGCGAGCGTCTCGGCGGTGGCGCTCCAAACCACGTTGCGCGAGGTATTTGCCATGGAGCCGATCAGAAAATTGACCGGGGTAGGTTTGCTCCTCCAGCGTGGGAAACGCCTCGCCGGCGACTTCGCTCTCCAACGCCAGGCGTGGCTTGCGGAAATCGTAATCGCGCAGGCTCACTGACGTCGTGCGGGTTTCCAATTGCACCGCGAACCGTTTGATCGCCGGGGCGCCCGCCACCATTCCGGAACCGGGTGTATACGGGGTGGGCTGGTCAGCCTGGGCAAACACTGTCTGGTCATCGCCGAACACCAGCACGTGCCCCTCGGGCGAATGCTGGAAGTGATAGTGAATCCCCAGCTCGGCACACAGACGCTGAATGAACGCCAGATCGGTCTCACCGAACTGCACACAATACTCACGCTCCGGGTAGTGACCGCTCAGCCGAAACTCGAAGCGGTCGCCCTGAATCCCCTGCCCCACCAGCACCAGCGCAACAATCTGCGGCACCGTCTTGTGCTGGAAAATACGCTGATGGCTGCTGTGCATCAGGTACGCCAATTGCGGCACAAGACTGATCTGGTAGCGCGTAAGACGTCGTCCGGAATCGCCCTGGGCCACCCGATAAACCAGGCCGTGAACGCCATGGCCCTGTTCATCAAAACCCAGATATACCTGGCGATGCAGCATGCTTTCCAGGTCGATATCGGGTTGCTCGCTGACCAACTCAAGCTCAAAACGATAGGGCTGGCTGAGCGCCTCCTGACCTTTGAAGCTAAAGACTTTAAGGTCGCACGCAACCCCATTCAGGGTTAGGTTAAAGGCACTTTGATTGGCAGGAGCGAACATCCGGTGTTTCTCTGCGAAGGGTAGGCGCCAGATTCTGCACCACTGCTGCGCCCGGCTGAGCACGTCCTGGGAAAATCAGTAAAGCCCTACACGCACACGTCCGAATGTTCTTGCCGCGGACGTAAATCGCACGCAAAAAAAGGCCCGTATCCTACGGATGGCGGGCCTTTTTTAAGCTCATCTGGCGCTAAACGCCCGAAGAATTACTTGTTGAGGTTGTAGTCTTTTTCCGCAGCATCAAAACGCTCAACCATACCCGCAGTCGGTGCGCCCAGCTTGCTCACGACGTAGATCGCCAAGCTGGCGAAGATAAAGCCCGGGATGATTTCGTACAGGCCCAGCAGGTTGAAATGCTTCCACACGATCACAGTGATCGCGCCCACCAGAATGCCCGCCAATGCGCCGTTGCGGGTCATGCCTTTCCACATCACTGAAATCAGTACCACAGGACCAAACGCAGCGCCGAAACCGGCCCAGGCGTAGCTCACCAGACCCAACACGCGGTTGTCCGGGTTGGCGGCCATAACGATAGCAATCAGGGCAACCAACAGCACCATGGCACGGCCGACCCACACCAGTTCAACCTGGGAAGCGTTTTTGCGCAGGAAGGTTTTGTAGAAGTCTTCGGTCAAGGCGCTGGAGCACACCAGCAACTGGCAGCTCAGGGTGCTCATGACGGCCGCCAGAATGGCCGACAACAGCACGCCAGCGATCCACGGGTTGAACAGCAGCTTGGCCAGTTCAATGAACACACGTTCGTGGTTCTCGTTGACCGGCCCCGCCACTTCCGGGTGCGCCGAGAAGTAAGCGATGCCGAAGAAGCCCACCGCCACGGTGCCGCCCAGGCACAGGATCATCCAGGTCATGGAAATACGACGCGCCTTGGCAATCGACTTCACCGAATCCGCCGCCATGAAGCGCGCGAGGATGTGCGGCTGGCCGAAGTAACCCAAGCCCCAGCCCATCAGCGAGATGATGCCGATGAACGAGGTGTTTTTCAGCATGTTGAAGTTGTCCGGGTTCTTGGCTTCGATCGCCAGGAACGTGGTGTCGATGCCGCCGGTAGCCAGCAGCACGATGATCGGCGTCAGGATCAGGGCGAAGATCATCAGCGTGGCTTGGACGGTATCGGTCCAGCTGACGGCAAGGAAACCACCCACGAAGGTGTAGGCAATCGTCGCCGCAGCACCGGCCCACAGCGCCGTCTCGTAGGACATGCCGAACGTGCTTTCAAACAAGCGGGCACCGGCCACGATGCCGGAGGCACAATAAATGGTGAAGAACACCAGAATCACCACCGCAGAGATGATCCGCAGCAGGCCGCTTTTGTCTTCGAAGCGGCTGGAGAAGTAATCCGGCAGCGTCAGGGCGTCACCGTTGTGCTCGGTCTGCACTCGCAGGCGGCCGGCCACGAACAACCAGTTCAGGTAGGCACCAACGATCAGGCCGATGGCGATCCAGCTTTCCGACAGGCCGGACATGTAGATCGCGCCCGGCAGGCCCATCAACAACCAGCCGCTCATATCGGAAGCACCGGCCGACAAGGCTGTGACCACGCTACCGAGGCTGCGACCGCCGAGGATGTAATCGGAAAGGTTGTTGGTGGAGCGATAGGCCATGAAGCCGATCAGCACCATTGCTGCGATGTAGATCACGAACGTGATCAGGGTAGGATTACTAACGCTCATAAGAGTGACGCCCTGGCTTTGTTTTTATGTAGCGACGGTCTGTCAGACGCCACCCACTGGTTCAGTGAGTAAACGTAACTGGTTGCCGCGCATTTATGACTGACGTTTCCCCAGGAAAGCCGCCAGCCGATGAACCGAACCTTGAAGGTGGTTGCACCTTGGCCGCGAATGCTATTCAACAAAGCAAATAAGGTGCAACCAGTTTCTTGAGAATAAGTTGCACCTTAGCGTGATTCGTCGAAAACCCTTCTTTTTTGCTCCTTTTCGGAGCAAGAACAGCCGATCTCAGAAGCAAATGCACCAAGGTGAAGCCGATTCGGTTGAAGGCCGGATTTTTTCCTGTGAACCGTCGAAAATTTCCTGAACAAAAGGGTTGCACCCGGTTGCACCTCTTGTTGGGCAAAGCTAATCTTGCCGCCAGCAGATGCCACTCGGTAGTGGCACCCATGAGGATAAAAAGATGGCAACGACCACCCTTGGGGTCAAACTCGACGACCCGACCCGCGAACGCCTGAAGGCGGCCGCGACCTCCATTGATCGCACGCCGCACTGGCTGATCAAGCAGGCAATTTTCAATTACCTGGAGAAACTTGAGGGTGGTGCAACCCTGACCGAGCTCAATGGTTTGGGCAGTAAGGACGCTGAAGACGCCGGCGAAGTCCAGCCCGACCACGCCCACCAGTGCTTCCTGGAGTTCGCCGAGAGCATCCTGCCGCAATCGGTACTACGCGCATCGATCACCGCCGCTTACCGCCGCCCTGAGCCGGAAGTGGTGCCGATGCTGATCGAGCAGGCACGCCTGCCGCAGGCAATGGCCGAAGCCACCAACAAGCTGGCCGCCTCGATTGCCGAAAAACTGCGCAACCAGAAGAGTGCCGGCGGCCGTGCCGGTATTGTTCAGGGCCTGTTGCAAGAATTTTCTCTGTCGTCCCAGGAAGGCGTGGCCCTGATGTGCCTGGCCGAAGCGCTGCTGCGTATCCCGGACAAAGGCACCCGCGATGCGCTGATCCGCGACAAGATCAGCACCGGCAACTGGCAGCCGCACCTGGGCAACAGCCCGTCGCTGTTCGTCAATGCCGCCACCTGGGGCCTGCTGCTGACCGGCAAACTGGTCGCCACCCACAACGAAGCGGGTTTGACCTCGTCCCTGAGCCGTATTATCGGCAAGAGCGGCGAGCCGATGATCCGCAAGGGCGTCGACATGGCCATGCGCCTGATGGGCGAGCAGTTCGTCACCGGCGAAACCATCGCCGAAGCCCTGGCCAATGCGAGCAAGTTCGAAGCCAAGGGTTTCCGCTATTCCTACGACATGCTTGGTGAAGCCGCGCTGACCGAACACGATGCCCAGAAGTACCTGGCCTCGTACGAGCAAGCCATTCATTCCATCGGCAAAGCCTCACACGGCCGTGGGATTTATGAAGGCCCGGGCATCTCCATCAAGCTCTCGGCACTGCACCCGCGTTACAGCCGTGCGCAGTACGAGCGCGTGATGGATGAGCTGTACCCGCGCCTGCTGTCACTGACCTTGCTGGCCAAGCAATATGACATCGGCCTGAACATCGACGCCGAAGAAGCCGACCGCCTTGAGCTGTCGCTGGACCTGCTGGAACGCCTGTGCTTCGAGCCGCAACTGACCGGCTGGAACGGCATCGGTTTCGTGATCCAGGCTTACCAGAAGCGTTGCCCGTATGTGATCGACTACGTCATCGACCTGGCGCGCCGCAGCCGCCATCGCCTGATGATCCGCCTGGTGAAAGGCGCGTACTGGGACAGCGAAATCAAGCGCGCCCAGGTTGAAGGCCTGGAAGGCTACCCGGTCTATACCCGCAAGGTGTACACCGACGTTTCCTACATCGCCTGTGCACGCAAACTGCTGTCGGTACCGGAAGTCATCTACCCGCAATTCGCTACGCACAACGCCCACACGCTGTCGGCCATCTACCATATCGCCGGTCAGAACTATTACCCCGGCCAGTACGAGTTCCAGTGCCTGCACGGCATGGGTGAACCGCTGTACGAGCAGGTTGTAGGCAAGGTTTCCGATGGCAAGCTGAACCGTCCGTGCCGCGTGTACGCACCGGTCGGCACCCACGAAACACTGCTGGCCTACCTGGTGCGGCGCCTGCTGGAAAACGGCGCCAACACCTCGTTCGTCAACCGGATTGCCGACCACACCATCTCGATTCAGGAGCTGGTGGCCGATCCAGTGGCCAACATCGAGCAAATGGCGACGCTGGAAGGCGGCTTCGGCCTGCCGCACCCGCGTATTCCATTGCCGCGCGACCTGTATGGCAGCGACCGCGCCAACTCGGCCGGTATCGACCTGGCCAACGAACACCGCTTGGCGTCGCTGTCTTGCGCCTTGCTGGCCACGGCCCACAACGACTGGAAGGCCGAGCCGATGCTCGGTTGCGCGTCCAGCAATGAAGCCGCCGCCCCTGTGCTGAACCCATCCGACTTGCGCGATGTGGTCGGCCATGTACAGGAAGCCACCGTCGAAGACGTCGACAACGCCATCCAGTGCGCCATCAACGCCGGTCCGATCTGGCAGGCCACCCCGCCCGCCGAACGCGCCGCGATCCTGGAGCGCGCCGCCGACTTGATGGAAGGCGAGATCCAGCCGCTGATGGGCCTGCTGGCTCGCGAAGCCGGTAAGACCTTTGCCAACGCCATTGCCGAAGTGCGTGAAGCCGTGGACTTCCTGCGCTACTACGCGGTGCAGGCCCGTAACGATTTCACCAACGACGCCCACCGCCCATTGGGCCCGGTGGTCTGCATCAGTCCGTGGAACTTCCCGCTGGCGATTTTCAGTGGCCAAGTCGCTGCAGCACTGGCGGCCGGTAACCCGGTATTGGCCAAGCCTGCCGAGCAAACACCACTGGTGGCCGCCCAGGCCGTGCGTATTTTGCTCGAAGCCGGCATTCCGGAAGGCGTGCTGCAACTGCTGCCGGGCCAGGGCGAAACCGTCGGCGCGCGCCTGGTGGGTGATGATCGCGTCAAAGGCGTGATGTTCACCGGCTCCACCGAAGTGGCGCGCCTGCTGCAACGCAGCGTCGCCGGTCGCCTGGATACCCAGGGCCGTCCGATTCCGCTGATCGCCGAAACCGGTGGCCAGAACGCGATGATCGTCGACTCTTCGGCACTGACCGAACAAGTGGTGATCGACGTCGTGTCCTCGGCCTTCGACAGCGCCGGCCAGCGTTGCTCGGCCCTGCGTGTACTGTGCTTGCAGGAAGATTCGGCAGACCGTGTCATCGAAATGCTCAAGGGCGCCATGGCTGAATGCCGCCTGGGCAACCCGGAGCGCCTGTCGGTGGATATCGGCCCGGTGATCGACGCCGAAGCCAAGGCCGGCATCGAGAAACACATCCAGGCCATGCGCGACAAAGGCCGCGCGGTTTACCAAGTGGCAATTGCCGACGGCGAAGAGATCAAGCGTGGCACTTTCGTGATGCCGACCCTGATCGAGCTGGAAAGCTTCGACGAACTGCAAAGGGAGATCTTCGGCCCGGTGCTGCACGTGGTGCGCTACAAGCGCAAAGAGATCGACCAGCTCATCGCGCAGATCAACGCGTCCGGCTACGGCCTGACCCTGGGCGTGCACACTCGCATCGACGAGACCATCGCCAAGGTGATCGACAACGTGCATGCCGGTAACGTCTACGTGAACCGCAACATTGTCGGCGCCGTGGTCGGCGTGCAGCCATTCGGCGGCGAAGGCCTGTCGGGCACTGGCCCGAAAGCCGGTGGGCCGTTGTACCTGTACCGCCTGCTGTCGACACGTCCTACCGATGCGATCGAGCAATCCTTCGTGCGTGGCGACAAGCTGGCCGCACCGGACGTGCGTCTGCGCGATGCCATGAGCCAACCACTGACCGCCCTGAAAACCTGGGCCGACAGCAACCAGTTCAGCGACCTGAGCGCCCTGTGCAGCCAGTTCGCCGCGCAATCGCAAAGCGGTATCACCCGCCAACTGGCCGGCCCGACCGGCGAGCGCAACAGCTACGCCATCCTGCCCCGCGAGCACGTGTTGTGCCTGGCGGAAGTGGAAGGTGACCTGCTGACGCAACTGGCGGCGGTATTGGCCGTCGGCGGTTCGGCGGTATGGCCGGAAACCGACCTGACCAAGGCCTTGTTCCCACGCCTGCCAAGGGAGATTCAGGCGAAGATCAAGCGCGTTGCTGATTGGACCAAGGACGAGGTGGTGTTCGATGCCGTCTTGCACCACGGTGATTCCGACCAACTGCGCGCTGTTTGCCAGCAAGTGGCCCAGCGTGGCGGGGCGATTGTCGGGGTGCATGGTTTGTCGCAGGGTGAAACCACGATAGGCCTTGAACGCCTGGTGATCGAGCGCGCGTTGAGCGTTAACACCGCTGCAGCGGGTGGTAACGCCAGCCTGATGACCATCGGCTAACTGACGAGACGCGGTAAACATGTGGGAGCTGGCTTGCCTGCGATAGCGGCGGGTCAGTGACAAAGATGTCGGCTGGTGTTGCCTCATCGCAGGCAAGCCAGCTCCCACATTGACCGCATCCCACCTTCAGCCCCTGTTCTGCCCTTCCATCACGCAAATCAATCTTGCTATCCAGCCTCCATTCGCACACTTAGACTCAGGCCTATTCCCCTACAGGTAAGCCGCCATGTCCGAGACGCTGCTCAGTTCCCGCAATCTGGCTTTCGAGCTGTACGAAGTCCTCGATGCCGAGGGCCTGACTCAGCGCGAGCGGTTTGCCGAACACAACCGTGAAACCTTTGATGCCGCCATCAGCACCGCGCGCAGCATTGCCGAGAAGTTTTTCGCGCCGCACAACCGCAAGAACGACGAAAACGAGCCGCGTTATGAAGACGGCAAGGCGATCCTGATCCCGGAAGTGAAACCCGCCGTGGACGCGTTCCTCGAAGCTGGTTTTCTGAACGCCGCCCGCAGTTTTGAAGCCGGTGGCATGCAACTGCCGACGTTGCTGTCCCAGGCCTGTTTCGCGCACTTCCAGTCTGCCAACGCCGCCTCCACGTCCTACCCGTTCCTGACCATGGGCGCCGCCAACCTGATCGAAAGCTTCGGCACCGAGGAGCAGAAACAGCGCTTCCTGCAACCGATGATCGACGGCCGTTTCTTCGGCACCATGGCCCTCACCGAGCCGCATGCCGGCTCGTCGCTGTCGGATATTCGTACACGCGCCGAGCCCGCTGCTGACGGCAGTTATCGGCTAAAGGGCAATAAAATTTTTATCTCCGGCGGCGATCACCCGCTGTCGGAAAATATCGTGCACATGGTGCTGGCCAAGTTGCCGGATGCACCGGCCGGGGTGAAGGGCATTTCGCTGTTTATCGTGCCCAAATTCCTGGTCAACGACGATGGCAGTCTGGGCGCACGCAACGACGTGCTGCTGGCCGGGCTGTTCCACAAGATGGGCTGGCGCGGTACAACGTCCACGGCACTGAACTTCGGCGATAACGGCAACTGTGTCGGCTATCTGGTGGGCAAACCGCATCAGGGCCTGAGCTGTATGTTCCAAATGATGAACGAGGCGCGCATCGGCGTAGGCATGGGCGCGGTGATGCTGGGTTACGCCGGCTACCTCTACTCGCTGGAGTACGCTCGCGAACGTCCGCAAGGGCGCCTGCCCGACAGCAAAGACCCGAGCACCGCGCCGGTCTCGATCATTCAGCACGCTGATATCAAGCGCATGCTGCTGACCCAGAAAGCCTATGTGGAAGGTGCCTTCGACCTCGGCCTGTATGCAGCGCGGCTGTTCGACGACACCACCACGCTGACCACCGATGCCGAGCGCAAGCACGCCCACGAATTGCTCGATTTGCTCACGCCTATCGTCAAGTCCTGGCCGTCGGAGTTCTGCCTCAAGGCCAATGAACTGGCGATCCAGATTCTCGGCGGCCATGGCTACACCCGCGAATACCCGGTGGAGCAATACTACCGCGACAACCGCCTGAACCCGATCCATGAAGGTACCCACGGCATTCAGTCGCTGGATTTGCTTGGGCGTAAACTCGCGCAAAACGGCGGTGCGGGGTTGAAACAACTGATCCGCCTGATCGCCGAAACCGCCGCGCGCGCTCAGGAACACTCATCACTGACGGCATTGCGAGAACCCCTGGAACACCTGGTGGCACGCCTGCAAAGCGTGACGATTGGCCTGCTGACCGATCTGGCCCAAGGCAAGGTCAACAGCAGCCTGGCGAATTCGGCGTTGTACTTGAAGGTATTCGGGCACACGGTGATTGGCTGGCGCTGGCTGGAGCAGGCGATTCGCGCCGAGGAAGGGTTGGTCAAGGGCAATGCGGCCGATGTCGCCTTTTATAAAGGCAAGCTCCAGGCCGCTCGGTACTTCCTGACCTGGGAAGTGCCGAGCTGCCATCATGAACTGGCGATTCTGGAGGCACGCGATGACACGTGCCTGGGGATGCAGGATGAGTGGTTCTAAGGCGTTCCGATCGCCTTGGAAATCACATCGACCGTGGCGCTGACTTGCTCTTGGTAACGGTCGAGTTCCTGCTGGTGGTGCTTTTTCATTTCGATCTGCTCGGCGCACAGGTTCAGTGCGGCCAGTACCAATAATTTGTCACCGATCAGGGTCGGGTACTTTTTCTTGGTGGTGGCCAGGGACGCCTTGAGCATGGTCACGGCGTGCATCAGGGTTTGATCTCCCCCGTCCGGCGCCTTGATCGAGTAATCCTCTCCGAGAATCGAAACGACCTTTATCCCTTCATTCATGCGCCGACAGGCCCTGCGCTAACACGCTCAACCAACGCCTGGATGCGAGCGGCGGTGGCGCCGTGCTTTTCTTCCTGCTCCATCAGATTCAGTTGCAGGCTGTCATTTTCATCCTTGGCGCGGGCCAGTTCCGCTTTGAGGGATTCGTTGCTGCCCAGTAGGTCCTGATTCTGCTGTACCAGGTCGCTGACCAGTTGTTCCAATTGGCTGAGGGATGCTTCTAACATTTTGATTTCTCGGGCATTTTCAAAGGGCGGTGACGATAAAGAAAATTCACCTCGGATGCCAGGGTTATCCCCGGCGCGCAGCCCGTTTTTTAAGGGCCGGGCCGCACTTTCGAGCCTTAGTGACTGCATTTACCCGATCTGGTTCCTGAATCCGCGCAACTGCTCGTCAGATGCGACAAAAGCGCGCGCCCCCTTAAGACTTTAGTCGCATGGCCGATAGTTCATACACACCCCGTCTCACGGCCGCACGGATCGCGCTTCTCCCCAGGATTCCAGCATGTCTCTTCGTAATATGAATATCGCGCCGAGGGCCTTTCTTGGCTTCGCGTTTATTGGCGCACTCATGTTGTTTCTCGGTGTGTTCGCCCTGAACCAAATGAGCAAGATTCGCGCAGCCACCGAAGACATCACCCTGTCCAGCGTGCCAAGCATTCGCGCCCTCGACGAGTTCACCCAGCTGACTCTGCGCCTGCGGGTGTTGTCGTATCGCCTGCTGACCAACCGCGAGCCGGACGTGCAGCAAAAGACCCTTGAGGCGTTTGAACTGCGCAACCAGCAGATCCGCAGCGCCCAGGGCGTCTACGAAAAACTCATCGAAAGCGGCGAAGAGCGGGCCGCCTATGACGAATACGTGCGTTTGCTCAGTCAGTACCATCAGATCGAGGAGCGCATGAAGAGCTTGTCTCGCGCCAACCAGATCGACGAGCTGCGTGCCTTGCTCAACACCGAGTTGCTGAGCAACTCCGAGCAGGTCAACACGGTGCTGACGCGCCTGCTCGACATCAACAACAAGATGGCCAACGCCACCAACCAGCAAGCCAAAGACCAGTACGACATGGCCTTTGAGCTGGTGGTGGGACTGTTGATCATTGCCACGGCGCTGACCCTGTTGTTCGCGTGGCTGCTCACCCGCAGCATCACCCTGCCAATCGCCCAGGCCCTGGAAGCCGCCGAAGAAGTGGCCGAAGGCAACCTGACGCGCCCGATCAAGGTCGACGGCAACGACGAAGCTGGCCGCCTGCTGGCCGCCATGGCCAAGATGCAAGACAAGCTGCGCGACACCCTGCAACGCATCGCCGGTTCCGCCACCCAGCTTGCGTCGGCAGCGGAAGAGCTGAACGCCGTCACCGACGAAAGTGCGCGCGGCCTGACCCAGCAAAACAATGAAATCGAACAGGCCGCCACCGCCGTCAACGAGATGACCAGCGCCGTCGAAGAAGTCGCACGCAATGCGGTGAGCACTTCCGAAGCGTCGCGCAATGCGACCACTTCTGCCGGTGATGGCCGTGATCTGGTGCAGGAAACTGTCAGCGCCATCGAGCGCATGAGCGGCGACGTGCAAGCCACGGCCACCTTGATTGGCGACCTGGCCAATGAATCGCGGGATATCGGCAAGGTGCTGGACGTGATTCGCGGCCTGGCTGACCAAACCAACCTGCTGGCGCTGAACGCTGCGATTGAAGCCGCGCGTGCCGGTGAAGCCGGCCGTGGGTTTGCCGTGGTGGCGGATGAGGTGCGGGCCTTGGCCCATCGCACCCAGCAGTCCACCAGCGAGATCGAGCGGATGATCGGCAGCATTCAAGCCGGCACCGAGCATGCGGTGAATTCGATGCGCAACAGCACCGAGCGCGCGGAATCGACGTTGAATATCGCCAAAGGCGCCGGGATGTCGCTGGACACCATCAACACCGCGATCGTAGAGATCAACGAGCGCAACCTGGTCATCGCCAGCGCGGCGGAAGAGCAGGCACAGGTAGCGCGGGAAGTGGACCGTAATCTGGTGAATATCCGCGATCTGTCGGTGCAGTCAGCGACCGGCGCCAGCCAGACGAGTGCGGCGAGCAGTGAGCTGTCGCGTTTGGCGGTGGATTTGAATGGGATGGTGGGACGCTTCAGGCTGTAACCCATAACCTGCCTGGCGAAGTCGATTCCTGTGGGAGCTGGCTTGCCTGCGATAGCATCGCCTCGGTGAACCTGGCTTACCGGGTTGCTTGCATCACAGGCAAGCCAGCTCCCACATTGGATGGGTGCAGGCCCGCGAAAGCTTTTTGACAGCACTGCAATTCAACAGGTTAGAATCGCTGGCACGCAGACTGCATGGTCAGTTCGCGCCCGTCTTCCCAGTTCTGGAGTACTGCCTTTGAATGCGACGACCATCAACAGCCTGTTCTTGATCGGCGCGTTGCTGGTGGGTGCGAGCATTCTGGTAAGTTCTCTTTCGTCACGCCTGGGCATCCCGATTCTGGTGATCATCCTGGCCGTAGGCATGGCCGCCGGCGTCGACGGCGGCGGCATCATCTTCGATAACTACCCGACCGCCTACCTGGTGGGCAACCTTGCGCTGGCAGTGATCCTGCTCGACGGCGGCTTGCGCACACGGGTGGCGAGTTTCCGCGTGGCACTCTGGCCGGCATTATCGCTGGCCACGGTGGGGGTGTTGATTACCACCGGCCTCACCGGCATGGCTGCGGCCTGGCTGTTCAACCTTAATATCATTCAAGGCTTGTTGATCGGCGCCATCGTCGGCTCGACGGACGCCGCGGCAGTGTTCTCGCTGCTGGGCGGCAAGGGCCTGAACGAACGGGTCAGCGCCAGCCTGGAAATCGAATCCGGCAGCAACGACCCAATGGCCGTGTTCCTCACCGTCACCCTGATCGACATGCTGGCCAGCGGCCAAACCGGCCTGCACTGGAGCCTGTTGGGCCACCTTATCCGTGAATTCGGCATCGGCGGTATTGTCGGCCTGGGCGGCGGCTGGCTGATGCTGCAAATGGTCAACCGCATCAACCTGGCCACCGGCCTGTACCCGATTCTGGTGATCGCCGGTGGCCTGCTGGTGTTTGCCTTGACCAACGCCCTGCACGGCAGCGGTTTCCTCGCCGTGTACCTGTGCGGCCTGGTGATCGGCAACCGCCCGGTGCGTAGCCGTCACGGCATTTTGCACATGCTCGACGGCATGGCCTGGCTGGCACAGATCGGCATGTTTTTGGTGCTGGGCCTGCTGGTCACGCCCCATGACTTGCTGCCGATTGCCCTGCCAGCATTGGGCCTGGCGCTGTGGATGATCCTGTTTGCGCGGCCGCTGTCGGTGATGGTCGGCCTGCTGCCGTTCAAAGCGTTCCACGGTCGCGAAAAAGCCTTTATCGCCTGGGTCGGCCTGCGCGGCGCGGTACCGATCATCCTGGCGGTGTTCCCGTTGATGGCCGGCCTGCCTCACGCGCAGCTGTATTTCAACCTGGCGTTCTTTATCGTGCTGGTGTCGTTGCTGGTGCAGGGCACAAGCCTGCCGTGGGTGGCCAAGCTGCTGAAAGTCACCGTACCGCCGGAACCTGCGCCGATTTCCCGCGCGGCCCTCGAAGTACACGTCACCAGCGAGTGGGAGCTGTTCGTCTACCGCCTGGGCGCGGAGAAATGGTGCATCGGCGCGGCCCTGCGCGAGCTGAAAATGCCCGAGGGCACACGCATCGCCGCCCTGTTCCGCGGCCAGCAACTGCTCCACCCGTCGGGTAGTACGGTGCTGGAAGTCGACGATTTGCTCTGTGTGATCGGCCACGAACACAACCTCCCGGCCTTGGGCAAGTTGTTCAGCCAGGCACCGCAACGCGGCCTCGACCTGCGTTTCTTCGGCGATTTTGTGCTCGAAGGCGACGCCCAGTTGGGCGCGGTCTCCGCCCTGTACGGCCTCAAGCTCGAAGGCATCGACCCGGATATGCCATTGAGCCGCTTCATCACTCAGAAAGTCGGCGGCGCGCCGGTTGTGGGCGACCAAGTGGAATGGAACAACACCCTGTGGACCGTCGCAGTCATGGACGGGAACAAGATTGGAAAAGTCGGCGTCAAATTCCCCGAAGGAAGTCGTCCAGGCCCTGGACTCTTCCTCTAAACTGCGGGGCTATGGCGCCACGCCACCACCTTCTTTACCTTGCTCGACCGGTATCCATGACAACTCTGCGCACCTTTATAGCCACTGCCCTGCTGGGCCTGACCCTTTGTGTCGGCAGCGTTTACGCCGCCGACCCGCCCAGCGCCGACGCCATCCAGCAAACCCTGGACAAGCTGCCCGACCGCAAGCTGCCCGACGCCGACATGAAGGCGCTGCAAACAATCCTGCAACAGACCCTGACCTACCTGGGCAACAAGCAGGATTACGAGCAGCGCCTCGCCGACCTCAAACGCCAGCTGGAAGCCGCCCCGCGCCAGACCACCGACAACCAGCGTGAATTGGTGCGGCTCAAGGCCACCAAAATCATCCCGGTGGCCCAACGCTACGCCACCCTGCCGGTGCCGCAGCTCGAGCAATTGCTGGTGCAGCGCACCACCCAGCAAGGCGACCTGCAAAAAGAGCTGGCCGAGGCCAACAGCCTGACCATCGCCGCCCAGACCCGGCCCGAGCGCGCCCAGACTGAAATCAGCAGCAGCCAGACGCGCATCCAGCAGATCAACTCGATCCTCAAGGCCGGCAAAGACAACGGCAAGACGCTCAGCGGCGACCAGCGCAACCAGTTGAACGCCGAACTCGCGGCCCTCAATGCCCTGATCCCGCTGCGCCGCCAGGAACTGGCCGGTAACAGCCAACTGCAAGACCTGGGTAACAGCCAGCACGATCTGGTGGTGGAAAAAACCGCGCGCCTGGAACAAGAGATCCAGGACCTGCAAACCCTGATCAACCAGAAACGCCTGGCCCAATCCCAGCAGACCGTTACCCAACAATCCATCGAAGCGCAGAAAGCCGGCGGCAGCAGCCTGTTGGCCACGGAGAGCGCAGCCAACCTGAAGCTCTCCGACTACCTGCTCAAAAGCACCGACCGCCTCAACGACCTGACCCAGAAAAACCTGCAGACCAAGCAGCAACTGGACACCGTGACCCAAAGCGACTCGGCGCTGGACGAACAGATCAACGTGCTCAAGGGCAGCCTGCTGCTCTCCAAGATTCTCTATAAACAAAAACAGGCGCTGCCACGCCTCACCGTGGATCGCAACCTGGCAGACGATATCGCCAACATTCGCCTGTACCAGTTCGAGGTCAACCAGCAGCGCGAGCTGATCAGCACCCCCAGCACGTATGTGGATAACCTGCTCGCCAACCAGCCACCCGACGACGTAACGCCGCAACTGCGACGTACCCTGCTGGAGCTGGCAATCACCCGCAGCGACCTGCTGGAGCGCCTGAGCCGTGAGCTGAGCGCGCTGCTCAACGAATCGATCACCCTGCAACTGAACCAGAAACAACTGCTCAGCACCGCCACCAACCTGCGTGCGACCCTCGACGAGCAAATGTTCTGGATCCCCAGCAACAAGCCGCTGGACACCGAGTGGCTGGAAACCGTACCGGACCACCTGAGCAAGCAGGTCACCACCCTGCCCTGGGCTTCCAGCGTCAGCGAACTGTATGACGGCCTGACCCAGCGCCCACTGCTGTTCCTGCCGTTACTGCTATTGATCGGCGCGCTGTTGTGGCGGCGCAAAGCCTTGTACCAGCGCCTGAACAAGGTGCACCTGGACATCGGCCACTTCAAACGCGACAGCCAGTGGCACACGCCGCAGGCGATTTTGATCAATATCCTGCTGGCGATGCCGGTGTCCCTGGGCCTGGCGCTGTGCGGCTACGCATTGCAAATTGACGCCCGTGGACAAAACGCCAACCTGGGCGCTGCCTTGTTGCAGATCGCCCAGGCATGGCTGGTGTTCTACACCGCTTACCGAATCCTCGCCCCGGGCGGCGTGGCAGAGCTGCACTTCCGCTGGGAACGGCCTCAGGTCCACTTTCTGCAGGGATGGGTACGCAAGCTCGGGCTGGTGGTGCTGGCCCTGGTGGCGGTGGTGGCGATCGCCGAGCACCAGCCGGCAGCGCTGGCCGACGACGTGCTGGGCATCGGCGTGGTGCTGACCTGCTACGCGCTGATGGCCTGGCTGCTGGGCCGCCTGCTGTTGAACAGCCCGACCCACGAAAAAGCCTCGCTGTTTCGTAAAGCCGTAGGCTTGATGTTTACCGCCCTGCCCATCGCCCTGTTTATCGCGGTGTGCTTTGGCTACTACTACACCGCGCTCAAGCTCAGCGACCGCTTGATCAACACCTTGTACCTGCTGATGTTCTGGCTCGTCATAGAGGCCACCTTCGTGCGCGGCCTGGGAGTGGCCGCACGGCGCCTGGCCTATGCGCGCGCCCTGGCCAAACGCCAGGCCGCCAAGGAAGCCGGTGACGGCGAAGCGGTGATAGAAGAACCGACCCTGGACATCGAGCAAGTCAACGAACAGTCCATGCGCCTGATTCGCCTGGCCCTGCTCGGCGGTTTTATCGCCGCGCTGTATTGGGTGTGGAAAGACCTGATCACCGTCTTCTCCTACCTGGACAACGTCACCCTCTACGAATACACCAGCGGCACCGGCGCCAATATCAGCATGGTGCCGATCAGCATCGGCGACTTGCTCGGGGCGTCGATCATCATCAGTATCACCTTTGCCCTGGCGCGCAACCTGCCCGGTTTGCTCGAGGTGCTGGTGCTGTCCAAGCTGGATCTGGCCCAAGGCAGCGCCTACGCCACAACCACCTTGCTGTCGTATGTGATTGCCGGCGTGGGTTTCGTCTCCACGCTGTCTACCCTCGGCGTGAGCTGGGACAAGTTGCAATGGCTGGTGGCGGCGCTGTCGGTGGGGTTGGGCTTCGGGATGCAGGAGATCTTCGCCAACTTTATCTCCGGCATCATGATCCTGTTCGAACGCCCGGTGCGCATCGGCGACACCATCACCATCGGCAACCTGTCGGGCACGGTCAGCAAGATCCGCATCCGTGCCACCACCATCACCGACTTCGACCGCAAAGACATCATTGTCCCGAACAAAACCTTCATCACCGGGCAACTGATCAACTGGTCGCTGACCGACACCATCACCCGCGTCACTCTGAAACTGGGCGTGGACTACGGTTCAGACCTGGATCTGGTGAAGGATCTGTTGCTCAAGGCCGCCAGGGAAAACCCCCGCGTGCTGAAAGAGCCGGAACCCCATGTGTACTTCCTCAACTTCGGCGAAAGCACCCTCGACCACGAACTGCGCATGCACGTGCGCGACCTGGGTGACCGCAACCCGGTAATCGACGAGGTAAACCGCTTTATCAACCGTGAGTTCAAGAACCACCACATCAACATCTCGTTCCGTCAGATGGAGGTCTACCTCAAAAACCTCCACGGCCAGGAATACAAACTGGTAGAAGTCGACACCCCGGCCAAGCCCGCCAACGACGGCGGTGCGCAAGAGCCGCCGCCGAGCAAACTCGACTAACGCGTCTATCCCCAGCAGAATGCTCGGACATTCTGCTGGAGATGGCCGGTGAAAGCCCTCGACGAACTGACCTTCGACAACCGCTTCGCACGCCTGGGCGACGCGTTCTCAACCCACGTACTGCCCGAACCCCTCGACGAGCCGCGCCTTGTCGTGGCGAGCAGTGCCGCCATGGCACTGCTTGACCTCGACCCGGCGGTGGCCGAAACACCGGTGTTCGCTGAGCTTTTCAGCGGGCACAAGCTGTGGGCCGAAGCGGAACCACGGGCGATGGTCTATTCCGGGCATCAGTTCGGCGGCTACACACCGCAACTGGGTGATGGCCGTGGGTTGTTGCTGGGTGAGGTGTACAACGCGGCTGGCGAGCATTGGGACTTGCACCTCAAAGGTGCCGGGATGACGCCTTACTCGCGCATGGGCGATGGTCGCGCGGTGCTGCGTTCTTCGATTCGTGAATTTCTCGCTTCCGAAGCCCTGCACGCACTGGGCATCCCCAGCAGCCGCGCGTTGTGCGTGGTCGGCTCCAGCACCCCGGTATGGCGCGAGAAACAGGAACGTGGCGCCATGGTGTTGCGCCTGGCTCACAGCCATATTCGCTTCGGGCATTTCGAATATTTCTACTACACCAAAAAGCCCGAGCAGCAGGCAGAACTGGCCGAACACGTGTTGAACCTGCACTACCCCGAGTGCCGCGAACAGCCCGAGCCCTACCTGGCAATGTTCCGCGAAATCGTCGAACGCAATGCAGAGATGATCGCCAAATGGCAAGCCTATGGCTTCTGCCACGGCGTGATGAACACCGACAACATGTCGATCCTGGGCATCACCTTCGACTTCGGGCCGTTTGCGTTTCTCGACGACTTTGATGCTCACTTCATCTGCAACCATTCCGATCATGAAGGGCGTTACTCCTTCAGCAACCAGGTGCCGATCGGGCAGTGGAACCTGAGTGCGCTGGCCCAGGCACTCACGCCGTTTATCAGCGTCGACGCCTTGAAAGAAGCGCTCGGTCTGTACCTGCCGCTGTATCAGGCGCACTACCTGGACTTGATGCGCCGCCGGTTAGGGCTCACCACCGCCGAAGAGGATGACCAGAAGCTGGTGGAGCGCTTGCTGAAACTGATGCAGAACAGCGGCGTGGACTACACGCTGTTCTTCCGGCGCCTGGGCGATGAGCCGGCGGCGTTGGCCGTGGCGCGGTTGCGTGATGACTTTGTCGATTTGGCCGGGTTTGATGCGTGGGCTGAGTTGTACAAAGCCCGGGTTGCCCGGGATGGGGATTACAACGAAGTGCAGCGCCGCGAGCGGATGCATGCGGTCAACCCGCTGTACATCCTGCGCAACTATCTGGCGCAGAACGCCATCGCCGCCGCCGAGTCAGGTGATTACAGCGAAGTAAGGCGGCTGCATGAAGTGCTGAGCAAACCGTTCGAAGAACAGCCGGGGATGGAGCAATACGCCCAGCGGCCGCCGGATTGGGGCAAGCA
This sequence comes from Pseudomonas antarctica, assembly GCF_001647715.1. NCBI lineage: Bacteria > Pseudomonadati > Pseudomonadota > Gammaproteobacteria > Pseudomonadales > Pseudomonadaceae > Pseudomonas > Pseudomonas antarctica. The sequence continues at coordinate 527,060 of NZ_CP015600.1, read as the reverse complement.
TTTGGAGATTAGTTGTTCTTCATAAACCTCCTAGATAAAGGTCTCCACTGACACCCCAAATCGGTCGGCCAGCCATCTAATCTGCCGCAGATTGAGCTTGCGCTTACCGCTCAGAATTTCAGAAACAACCGACTGTGTGCCTACACCTGGCAAATCACTCTGGTTCAAACCGTGCTCGCGCATCATTGCGCGCAGCACGTCCACACCACTGGCGACGGGCATCGGGCGATGCTCAAGGTCGTAGGCTTCAATCCAATCACTGAGAATATCCACCAAGCTCATCAGAGGATTTGATTCATCCTCACCGATCAGGTCCAGCAGTTCGTCGAGAGCAGTCACCAGTACGTCGTAATCCGCCTCATTTTTAGGCTTGCGCAGCAAGGGTGAAACAAATTGCCAATGTTCAGCAGCGAGCCGAATGAGTGCGCTCATCTGATTTTCTCCTTCCAGTTATCCTGTTCATAGGCGCGGTGATCTAGCAGATACTTGATGTAAATTCGTTGCTTTTGGTACCGCACGAAAGCGATTAGCCTCAGCTTGTTTCCCCCAATGTCGAACACATGGAGCTGCCCAACTTTATCTGTTGCGGGAAAAATGCCTTTCATAGAAGCGAAGTCAGCCGGGCTGTTGCGCTTAATCCGGCGGTACCACTCATCTAAAGCACTTGTTGAACGCGGCCATTTTTCCTTTGCCTCCCAAATCCTTTTCTCGCTGATCACTCGCATGCAACATCCTTATCGCATCGTGCCATGAAGGTTAAACCCGAATCCGAACTATCGCAATTTGCTATATCCGCAAACAGACAGATGGCGCAAAACAGAACAAGCTCCGACAGCGTAGACAGGCGGCCTCACATCAGCATCGGCAAACTGTGAGGGGATAAGTCATTTGCTCCACGCCTTGATAAACCCGGGCGCTGACTCCAAATTCACTCCATTGGCCATACCCAAGGAGCCCACCATGTCCGAACCTCTCGTCATCCCCTGCCCACATTGCAACGGCCTCAACCGTATCCCCGGCGAACGCCTGAGCGATTCCCCTAAATGCGGGCGCTGTAAGCAACCCGTTTTGCTCAACAAGCCTTTTGAGCTGAAACAAGGTGACTACGCCAGCCAGATCAAGGGCGACCTGCCGCTGCTGGTGGACGTGTGGGCCGAGTGGTGTGGGCCGTGTAAGTCTTTTGCGCCGGTGTTTGAGCAGGCAGCCGCTCAGTTGGAAGGCAAATGTCGCTTGGCCAAGCTGGACAGCGAGGCTAATCAGCAGCTCTCGGCGCAGTTGGGGATTCGTTCGATCCCCAGTTTGATTCTGTTCAAGAACGGCCGCGAAGTGGCGCGCCAGAGTGGGGCTTTTCCGTTGCCGCAGTTGATGAGCTGGTTGCGTAGCCAGGGCGTGTAACTCAGATTTTGCGAGCACCGCGACCCATGTGGGAGGGGGCTTGCTCCCGATGGCAGTGGGTCAGTCAATGTATGCAGTGACTGGCACACCGCTATCGGGAGCAAGCCCCCTCCCACATTTTTGTCCGCGTTTTACCTTGAGGCTACGGGGGATTCGCGGTCCATCATCTGGCCTACGAGTTGTACACCGAGTTCGCTTAATTGATGGATAGCCAGGGCGACATCGCGGTGTTCGCCGGTGAGATCGTTGGACAGGTTGAGCAATAGGGTTCGAACGGAAGAGAAGGTCTCGTAGCTGTTGAGCACGAGGGCTTCTGTGGAGAGGTTGGGGGTAATGCTGTAAAGATTACTGGTTTTCATCGTTATTCCCGGAGTGGGCCGCCCTTACCTCGCTACTAAACGAGGGTGGCAGCTGTGCGCAGGTTAGTAGACCGGGGAACAACGCAAAGCCGGCGCACCCGAAGATGCCCTACGCACAGCCACCATCAAACACAGACAAAAGTCTGCTAGATGAAGCTCGTGCACTTTACGCCGTTCTTCGGGCTACTAAACCCGACCACTGAACATTCAGCGGTCCGAGAACCTTAGAGACGCCCATCCAGACGCACAAGCCGGCGGATTCTGGCTTACCTGTAGGCAACGATACAAGACACAACCCCGCTTGCCAGACCCTTCCTACAGCCTCTGTGGGCCCCATCCAAATCCCCCTACAGGAATGCAAAAACAAAGGTGGGAGCTGGCTTGCCTGCGATGGCATCGCCTCAGTGTGCCTGACAGACCGGGTCGCCTGTATCGCAGGCAAGCCAGCTCCCACAGGTTATGCGGTGACGGCAAGGATCAGGCGTTTTCCAGCAAGTTATGCAACTCCACAAACTGTTGCGTCAGCTTATGCCGTGGGTCGAGGTGGATCAGCGGCTTGTTCTCCTGGTGCGACTCGCGCATGCGCACGGAGCTGGCCAGGTACACCGGCAGCACCGGCAGGCCTTCGGCAATCAGCTCATCAAGCATCTGCTGCGGCAGGCTCGCACGGGCCTGGAACTGGTTGACCACGATGCCTTCCACTTCCAGGCCTTCATTGTGGTCTTCCTTCAATTCTTCGATTTCCGCCAGCAAGCCGTACAGCGCCTGGCGCGAGAAACTGTCGCAATCGAAGGGGATTAGTACCCGATCAGCGGCAATCAGCGCCGAAACCGCGTAGAAATTCAGGGCCGGCGGGGTATCCAGGTAAATCCGGTCGTAATCCTCGCTCAGCTCATCCAGCAGCTTTCGCAACTTATTGATCTTGTGCTTGGCCTCAAGCTTGGGCTGCAGGTCCGCCAGCTCGGCGGTCGCGGTGATGACATGCAGGTTATCGAACGGCGTTTCGTAGATATCCACCCGATTTTTCTTCGAAAACGGCCCGGAAGACAGGGTTTGCTTGAAGAATTCGGCAATGCCCATCGGGATATCGTCGCCGGTCAGCCCAGTGAGGTACTGGGTTGAGTTGGCCTGTGCATCGAGGTCCACCAACAGGGTTCGATAGCCTTCACTGGCGCTCACCGCCGCCAGGTTGCAGGCGATGCTGGACTTGCCAACGCCACCTTTCTGATTGAACACCACACGCCGCATGGAAAAACCTCCGTGTATCAATGAATGTCCGAGTGTAGAGGGCAAAAGCGCCTGTTAGCTACCTCGTTCATCCATGCACTGCCGCATCACGGCGGTCAGATTCTCCCGCCCCCCGACACATTAAAAGGAATAGTCCGACAATCCTCTTGGCCTGAGGTAAAGGACAATGTGTAAATCCTTTCCAGAAAATTGTAATAAGCAGTGAACAATTATTTACCAATGTTTGCTAGAACCCCGCAGCACCGGGATAATGCGCGCCATTCGGTCATTGTTCCCTGTCCCGGTATTCGGGGCCAACGGCCGCACATGGAAGCCCGCAGGGGCGGGATAACTTCTCAGTGATCACTTTCAATATCGCCCAATGGCGCGCCTGGGCTCCTGGCCTGGAGACTGCGCACGACTGGCACGCCTGGTGCCAGGCGCCCGTGATGCTGCCCGCAAGCGATGCGTCCCCCGATGTGTCATTCCTGCCCGCCATGCAGCGCCGCCGCCTGAGCCGACTGGCGCGCATGGCGTTCAGCGTGGGCTGGCCGCTGGCCGAGGGCCTGCAAGACCTGCCGCTGGTGTTTATCTCCCGGCACGGCGAAACCCCGCGCACCCTCGACATCCTCAGCGACCTGGCCAACGAGCAGCCGCTGTCGCCCACACAGTTCAGCCTGTCGGTGCATAACGCGGTGATTGGCCTGTGGTCGATCCTGCGCAATGAAACCAGCGAAATGACCGCCCTCGCCGCTGCCGGCGATGGCCTGGAACACGGCATGCTCGAAGCGGCCGCGCTGCTCAACGAAGGCGCCCCCGCAGTATTGCTGGTGATTACCGAAGAACAACCACCCGAGGCCTACGCCAGCTGGATCGTTGATGTGCCCTTTCCCTATGCACTCGGCCTGCTGCTGACACCGGGCGACGAGTGGCGATTGGAACTAAACAGCGGCGCTGTCCAACTCACTCAAAACCAGTGGCCTCATGCCCTGAACCTGCTGCGCACCCTGCTCACTGAGCAGGCCGCCTGCCAACATGCCTGGAAGAACCGCGTATGGAACTGGCAACGCCAGCCATGACCGACAAGCCACGGGATGCCTATTACTGGCGCCTGTTCGCCACCGCCGCCAGCTTCTTCCTGTTCGGCGTCGGCGGGCTGTGCCTGCGTCTGCTGGTTTTTCCTTTGCTCGGCTGCCTGCCGGGCAGCGCTGAAAAACACCAGCGCCGTGCCCGTCACACCATCAGCAAGCTGTTCTGGTTCTTTATTCGCCTGATGCAACGCGCCGGCGTGCTGACGTACAGCGTCGAAGGCGCGGAAAAACTCGGGCGCCCCGGCCAAATGATCATTGCAAACCACCCGTCGCTGATCGACGTGGTGTTTTTGATCGGCCTGGTGCGCCAGGCCAACTGCGTGGTCAAGCAGAGCCTGTGGCAAAACCCCTTTACCCGTGGGCCGGTGCGTGATGCCAGCTATATCAGCAACGACGGCAGCGCCGAAATGCTTGATGCCGCCGCCGATGCCCTGCGCGAAGGCCAGACACTGATCATCTTTCCCGAAGGCACCCGCACTTCACCCGGCGCGGTGCCCGCCTTTCATCGCGGGGGCGCCGCCATTGCGCTGCGCGGTGCGACAATCATCACCCCCGTGGTGATCAAGGTCAGCCCCAGCACTCTGACCAAGGCCGAACCCTGGTATCGCATCCCTAAATGCCGCGTGCACTTCAGTTTGCGGGTAGGGGCCGATATACAACCACAAGCGTTTGCCGCACTCGGGCCCGCGCCCCAGGCTTCACGCAAGCTCAACGATTACCTGCACGACTATTTTATTAAGGAGCTCGCCGAAGATGAGCGACCAACACAGCCTTGAGCACGACATAAAGACACTGATCATCGAGGCCTTGGGCCTGGAAGATATCAGCGTCGACGACATCGGCAGCGAACAAACCCTGTTCGGCGAAGGCCTGGGCCTGGATTCAGTCGACGCCCTGGAATTGGGCCTGGCGATTCAGAAAAAGTACGGCATCAAGATCGATGCCGACGCCAAGGACACCCGCAATCACTTCACCAACGTGGCCAGCCTTGCGGCGTTCGTCACGGCCAGACAGGCAGCTTGAGACCGGACCATGCAAACTCGTGACGATATTTTCAACACCCTGCGCAACGCCATGGTGGAACTGTTTGAATTGCCGCCGGAACGCGTCACCCTCGACGCGAACCTCTACCAGGACCTGGAAATCGACAGCATCGATGCCGTGGACCTGATCGACCATATCAAGCGCCAGACCGGCAAGAAGATCGCCGCCGAAGAGTTCAAGGCGGTGCGCACCGTCGATGACGTGGTTGAGGCGGTGTACCGTCTGGTCAGTCCAGCCGCATGAGACGCTTGATCGGCCTTGGCCTGTTGCTGGCGGGGCTGCTGTACCCCTTTGCGGTGTATTACGGCACCGAACACTTTGCGCCGTGGCAATTCGGCTTGCTGCTGGGCAGCCTGTGGCTGTTGCGTGCGCTGACCGGAGCGCGCCGCCCCGGCAGCCGCTGGATGGCCGTGGCGGTGATCCTGTTCTGCCTGCTGCTGGCCTGGTTCGACAACCCGCACCTGCTGCGCTGGTACCCGAGCCTGGTCAGCGCGTTCATGCTGGCGCTGTTTGGCCTGAGCCTGAAATATGGCCCGCCGATGGTCGAACGCCTGGCGCGCATGACCGAGCCGCAGCTGCCGCCCGAAGCGGTTGTGTATACCCGCCGGGTCACCGTGGTATGGAGTGTGTTTTTTCTGTGTAATGGCCTGCTCGCCGCCGCCCTCACCCTGTGGGCGCCGCTGAGCTGGTGGACGTTGTACAACGGGCTGATCGCCTACGGGCTGATGGGGCTGTTGTTTGCCGTGGAATGGCTGGTACGACAAAGGGTTCGAGGCCGCGTATGAATGGGTTGAAACTTGAGCACTTGCTGCTTGAGCCGCTGGAACAACGGTCGGTCACCACCGAACCTGCGATGAATCACGCCCAACTGTGGGCCCAATCCCTGAGCCTGGCGGCGGGCCTGCAAGCGCAGGGTATCCAGCGTTTGGCGGTGCACCTTGAAGATGCCGGCCAGCTGGCGATTGCCCTGCTGGGCGCCTGGCGAGCCGGGGTCAGCGTGCTGCTGCCCGCCGACCTGCAACCCCAGACCCGCCAACGCTGGGACGCTGCCGTAGACGCCTGGCTGGTTGACACCGCCGATCTCGATGCGTTGTATCAAGTGCCATTGAGCCCTGCCGCGCTCGACCTGGATACTTGCCAACTCAGCCTGTGCACCTCTGGCTCAAGCGGCGAGCCCAAGCGTATCGACAAGACCCTGCGCCAGCTGGCCAATGAAGTCGAGGCCCTGGAAGACCTGTGGGGCGCGGACCTCAAAGACGCCTGCATCATCGGCAGCGTCGCCACCCAGCACATTTACGGCTTGCTGTTCCGCGTGCTGTGGCCGCTGTGCGCCGGTCGTACCTTTGTGCGCAAACAACTGGCCTTCCCCGAAGACATGCAGCGCGCCAGCCGTGAGCACCCGCAATTTGCCTGGGTCGCCAGCCCGGCGTTGCTCAAGCGCATGGGCGATAACCTCGACTGGCCCGCGCTGAGCCAGGTGTCGCGTGTCTTCTCTTCTGGCGGCGCGTTGCCCGTGGAGGCTGCCGGCAGCTTGTACGACCGCTTGCAGCAATGGCCGACGGAAATCCTCGGCAGCTCCGAAACCGGCGGCATCGCCTGGCGCCAGGGTGCACAACCCTGGCAGCCGTTTGCCGATGTGCAACTGAGCCAGGACGCCGATGGCGCCCTGCGCATCGCCTCACCGTACCTGCCCGCCGGGCATATCGAACAAACTGCCGACGCTGCGCGCATCCATTCCGATGGCCGTTTCGAGCTGCTGGGGCGTCTGGACCGTATCGTCAAACTGGAAGAAAAACGCATCTCGCTGCCCATGCTGGAACAGGCGCTGATGGCCCATGACTGGGTCGCCGACACCCGGCTGGGCGTGGTGCAGGAAAACCGCGCATCACTCGGCGCGCTGGTGGTGCTCAGTGCCGAAGGCTTGCATGCCCTGCGCAACCAGGGCCGCCGCACCGTCACCCAAACCTTGCGCCAGCACCTGAGCCAACATTGCGAAGCGCTGGCCCTGCCCCGCCGCTGGCGTTTGCTGCGCCAGTTGCCGCTCAATGCCCAAGGCAAACTACCCCAGGCCGACGTCGCCGCGCTGCTGCTGGCGCCACGGCCAAAAGCGCCGGAAGTGCTGGAGCAAGTCCAAGCCAATGGCGAATGGACCGTGCAGCTGAACATTCCGCCGGACCTGGCCTACTTCAGCGGCCACTTCCCCGTCACACCGGTGCTGCCAGGCGTGGTGCAAGTGGAGTGGGCGTTCAACCTCGGCCAGCAACTGCTCGACCTGCCCGCCACCTTTGCCGGCATGGAAGTGCTCAAGTTCCAGCAACTGGTGCGCCCCGGCGATCAAGTTGAGTTACACCTGCGCTTCGACCCGGAACGCGGCAAGCTGTACTTCGCCTACCGCAACGGCGTCGCAGCCTGCTCCAGCGGCCGGATTCAACTGGTGACCGCGCATGCATAACCCCTGCGCCCTGATCCCGGTCTACAACCACGAAGCCGCCGTACCCGCCGTGGTTCACAGCCTGTTGAACAGCGGCCTGCCGTGCCTGCTGATCGACGACGGCAGCAGCCCGGCCTGCGCGGCGGTATTGGCGCAATTGGCGACGCTTGAAAACGTTACCTTGCTGACCCTGCCGAACAATCAAGGCAAGGGTGGCGCGGTCATGGCCGGTTTCCGCGAAGCTGCGCGCCTGGGCTTCACGCACGCCCTGCAAGTGGATGCCGACGGCCAGCACGACCTGCGTGAAGTCGAGTGCTTCCTCGACACCTCCCGCATGCAACCGGACGCCGTGATCTGCGGCTACCCGGAATACGACGAGAGCGTGCCCAAGGGCCGCCTGTACGCACGTTACCTGACCCACGTATGGGTGTGGATCAATACCTTGTCGCTGCAGATTCGCGACTCGATGTGCGGCTTTCGCGTGTACCCGCTGGCGCCCACCCTGGCGTTGATGGACTCGGCCTACATCGGCACGCGCATGGATTTCGACTCGGACATCCTGGTGCGCCTGGCCTGGCGCAACCAGCCGATGCGCTGGCTGCCGACCAAAGTGCATTACCCCGCCGACGGCTTGTCGCACTTCCGTTTGTTCCGCGACAACGTGCGTATCTCAGCCATGCACACGCGGCTGTTCTTCGGCATGCTGGTGCGCGCGCCAATGATCCTGTGGCGACGGTGGCAGGCATGAGCGACAGCAGCAAACACTGGGCCGACCGTGAGGAGCGTGGCAGCTTCTGGCTGATGAAACTCACCGCCGTCGCCGCCAAGGTGCTCGGCCGCCGCCTGTTAAGCCCGGTGCTGTACGGCATCGTGCTGTACTTCTTCCTGTTCGGCCGCACGGCACGCCAGAGTGCCTGGGAATACCAGCAGCGCCTGGCCGACTGGAGCGGGCGCGATGCGTTGCGGCCCACCCACAAACGTGTATTCGGGCAGTTCATGGCCTTCGCCGACTCCTTGCTCGACAAGCTCGACGTGTGGAACGGCAAGCTGCGCATCGAACAGATTGAAATCAACGACCCCGCGCAATTGCGTGGGCAACTGCGCGGCGAGCGCGGGCAGATGCTGGTGGGCGCGCACCTGGGCAACCTCGAAGTGTGCCGTGCGCTGGCCGAGATCGGTGAACAAGTCACCATGAACGTGCTGGTGCACACCAAGCACGCAGAACGCTTCAACCGTCTGCTGGGCGAAGCCGGGGCAACCCATTTGCGCCTGATCCAGGTCAGCGAGCTGGACCCCGCGACCATGCTGCTGCTCAGCCAGCGCCTGGACGACGGCGAGTGGCTTGCGATTGCCGGCGACCGCGTGCCGCTGCACGGTGGGCGCAAGGTCCGCGTAGATTTCCTCGGCCATCACGCCGCGTTCCCCCAAGGCCCGTGGCTGCTGGCCGGCCTGTTGAAATGCCCGGTCAACCTGCTGATGTGCCTGAAACACAACGGCCGCTATCGCCTGACCATCGAGCCGTTCACCCCATTGATCGAATGGAAGCGCAGCACCCGCGAGCAGGTGATTGCCCTGTGGACCGCGCGCTACGCCGCGCGCCTGGGCCAGTTCTGCCTGGAAGCGCCCCAACAGTGGTTCAACTTTTACCCTTTCTGGAAGACCGATGACGACGCATCTTGAGCCGGTAACCTTTGGCGAACACGCTTTGCGCATTGAAGACGTATTGGCCCTGGCTAACCGTCAGGTGCCCACGCAATTGCAGGATGATGCCGCCTATCGCCAGCGCATTGCCAAGGGCGCGCAGTTTCTCGACTCGTTGCTGGACAAGGAAGGCGTGATCTACGGCGTGACCACCGGCTACGGCGACTCCTGCGTGGTGGCGGTGCCGTTGCAGCACGTCGAGGCTTTGCCGCGTCACCTCTACACATTCCACGGTTGCGGGCTGGGCAAGTTACTGGACGCCCAAGCCACGCGGGCCGTACTGGCGGCACGTTTACAGTCGTTGTGCCACGGTGTTTCCGGTGTGCGTGTGGAGTTGCTGGAGCGTCTGCACGCGTTCCTTGAACACGACGTACTGCCGCTGATCCCGGAAGAAGGCTCGGTGGGCGCCAGCGGTGATCTGACCCCGTTGTCCTACGTCGCCGCGACCCTGTCCGGCGAGCGCGAAGTGATGTTCCGAGGTGAACGTCGCCAGGCCGCTGACGTGCACCGCGAATTGGGCTGGGAGCCGCTGGTATTGCGCCCCAAGGAAGCCCTGGCATTGATGAACGGCACCGCCGTGATGACCGGCCTCGCCTGCCTGGCCTTCGCCCGTGCCGACTACCTGCTGCAACTGGCCACACGCATCACCGCGCTGAACGTGGTGGCGCTGCAAGGCAACCCGGAACACTTCGACGAGCGCCTGTTCGCCGCCAAGCCGCACCCGGGGCAGATGCAAGTCGCCGCCTGGTTGCGCAAGGACCTGGCGATTGATGCGCCGACCGCGCCGCTGCACCGCCTGCAGGATCGCTATTCGCTGCGCTGCGCGCCCCACGTGCTTGGCGTGCTGGCCGACAGCCTGAACTGGCTGCGCTCGTTTATCGAAATCGAACTGAACAGCGCCAACGACAACCCGATCATCGACGCCGAAGAAGAACGCGTGCTGCACGGCGGGCACTTCTACGGCGGGCATATCGCCTTCGCCATGGACAGCCTCAAGACCCTGGTGGCCAACGTTGCCGACCTGCTCGACCGCCAGCTCGCACTGCTGGTGGACGTGCGTTACAACCACGGCCTGCCGAGCAACCTCTCGGGTGCCCCGGCCGACCGCGCGATGATCAATCACGGTTTCAAGGCTGTGCAGATCGGCACCAGCGCGTGGACCGCCGAAGCGCTGAAAAACACTATGCCGGCCAGCGTGTTCTCGCGCTCTACCGAGTGCCATAACCAGGACAAAGTAAGCATGGGCACCATCGCCGCCCGCGATGCAATCCGCGTGCTGGAGCTGACCGAGCAGGTCGCCGCCGCGACGCTGCTTGCCGCCAACCAGGGCGTGTGGCTGCGCGCCCAGGCTGACGATGCACGCGCGCTGCCACCTGCCTTGGCCGCCATGCATGAAGAACTGGCCAAGGACTTCCCGCCGGTCATCGAAGACCGCGCACTGGAAGGCGAACTGCGCCTGTGCCTCAAACGTATTGCCGAGCAACACTGGAGGCTGCATGCGTAGCCAGGGCGTGTTGCATTGCGACACCGAGATCCTCGTGCCGTTTTTCGATATCGACACCATGAATGTGGTGTGGCACGGGCATTACGTGAAGTACCTGGAAGTGGCGCGCTGCGCGCTGCTGGACATGATCGGCCACAACTACACGGCGATGCTCGAGTCGGGTTACGCCTGGCCGGTGATCGACATGCAGCTGCGCTACGTGCGCGGCGCCACCTTTGGCCAGACGATCAATGTGCGCGCCAGCCTGGTGGAATGGGAGAACCGTTTGAAGGTCAACTACCTGATCACCGACCTCGCCAGCGGCGAACGCCTGACCCGTGCAAGCACCGTGCAAGTCGCGGTGGAAATTGCCAGCCGCGAGATGCAATTGGCCTCGCCCAAACCATTCACCGACGCCGTCGAAAGGGCCCTGAAATGAGACCTCCTGTGGGAGCGGGCTTGCCCGCGATGGACGTTAACGATAACGCCGGGCGCCTGACACTGCGCAGCGCCCTCAGGTTCTTCGCGAGCAAGCTCGCTCCCACAGGAGCCGGATTGTTGCTCAGTCTCAGCGCCCACGCCTTCGACCTGCAGCAGCTAAGCGATCAGTTGGCAAAACCGTCCGTGATCCACGGCAGCTTTATCCAGGAAAAACACCTGCGCGCCTTGCCGCAGCCACTGGTCAGCAAAGGCACCTTCGTGCTCGCCAAAGACCACGGCCTGCTCTGGTTGCTGAAAACCCCGCTGCAACAGGATTACCGCATCAGCGCCCAGGGCATTGCCCGACGTGACGCCAACGGCTGGCAACTGCTGCCGAACAAGAGCGCCGGCGCCGAGCAGAATCGCCTGTTCCTCGCCGTGCTCCAGGGCGACAGCCGCGGCTTGCAGCGCGACTTCGAACTGCAACTGCAAGGCGCAGCCAACCAGTGGAAGCTGACGCTGACCCCACGTTCACTGCTGCTCAAGCAGGTTTTCACCCAGATCAATATCGACGGTGGCGAGCTGGTTAACACCATCGAATTGCTGGAAACCCAAGGCGACAGCACCGTGCTGCGCATGCAGGACAGCTCAGCCAGCCAGCCGTTGAGCGAATCGGAGCAACACGACTTTGCCCAGTGAGCGCCTGCTGCCGCGCCTGTTCCTGATCCTGCTGGTGGCCGTGCTGGCCCTGGCCGGCTGGCAATGGCGGCATGGCGCGCCGCTGTCGGCCAACTTGATGGAGCTGGTGCCCGGCAACACGCCGGATGCCCTCGAGCTGAAAGCCGAGCAGCGCATGCAAGAGCCCTTGAACCGCGAAATGCTGGTGCTGGTGGGGCATACCGACCGCCAGCAAGCGGTGGCCGTGGCACAACAACTAGGCGAGCGTTGGCAAGCCAGCGGCCTGTTTGAAAAGGTGCAGTGGAACCTGCAAGCCGACTTGCCGGCGCTGCGTGAGCAATTGCTGCGCGGGCGACTGGCGATGCTCTCGGCCAAAGACCGCGAACAACTGATCGACCACCCCGACGCCTTCATCCAGCAACGCGTGCAAGCACTGTTCGACCCTTTCACCGGGTTCAGCCTGGTGCCGAGCCAGGACGACTGGCTGGGCCTCACCGGGCGCATCCAGAACAGCCAGCCGCAACACGGTTCGGTACAACTGGATATCGGCAGCGGCGCGTTGATCGCCGACGCCGACGGCAAAAGCTGGGTGCTGCTGCGTGCACGCACCACCGGCAATGCCTTTGATATGAAACTGCCGCTGCAAGTGGCGGATTTGCTCAAGGCCAGCCGCGCGCAGGCCAGCGAGCAAGGCGCGCAATTGCTCGCCGCCAGCGGCTTGCTCTATGCGGCCAACGGGCAGCAGCAGGCCACCCGGGAAATCACCTGGGTCGGCGGCGGCGCGACCCTTGGCATTCTGCTGCTGTTGCTCCTGGCGTTCCGCCGCTGGCGCGTGCTGCTGGCCTTTGTGCCGGTGCTGGTCGGCATGCTGTTTGGCGCGGTGGCCTGTGTGGCGCTGTTCGGCCATATGCATGTGATGACACTGGTACTCGGCTCCAGCTTGATCGGCGTGGCGGTGGATTACCCGCTGCACTATCTGTCGAAAAGCTGGAGCCTGCAGCCGTGGCGCAGTTGGCCGGCCTTGCGCCTGACCCTGCCGGGGCTGAGCCTGAGCCTGGCGACCAGTTGCATCGGCTACTTGGCGCTGGCCTGGACGCCCTTTCCGGCGCTGACGCAAATCGCGGTGTTCTCGGCTGCCGGCTTAGTCGGTGCCTACCTCTCCGCCGTGTGCCTGTTGCCCGCGCTGCTCAAGGGCCTCGAACTGCGCCCGGCGCAATGGCCGCTACGCATTGCCGAATGCCTGTGGCTGTTGCGTGCGTCCTTGATCAAGCGCATACCGAGCCCGTTTTTGCTGGCGTGGGTGCTGGTTTTTTGTGCCGGTGGCCTGTGGCAACTGAACAGCAAAAACGACATCCGCCAATGGATCGGTGCCCCGCCACAACTGCTGCAAGAGGCCCAGGCCGTGGCGCGCATCACCGGGTTCCAGCCCACCAGCCAGTTCTTCCTGGTGCGTGCAGACAACCAGCAACAGTTGCTGGAACGCCAGGCCGGCTTGGGCAAACGCCTGGACCAACTGGTGAACATGAACAAGCTGCAAGGCTACCTGGCGCTCAACCAACTGGTCAGCCAGCCTGCCGAGCAGCAACAACTGCGTGATGCGCTGGACCAACTCCCGCAACACTGGCAGCCGCTGCTGGACCTCGGCGTTCCCGCCAGCGCCCTGCACGCTGAAGTCGCGCAACTGAAAGCACTGCCCACCGAAGACATCGACGCTGCGCTGGTGGGGCCATTGGCAGAACCGTGGCGCACGCTGTGGCTCGGCCCGGTAGACGGCGGCGTGGCCGCGATGGTCAGCTTGCAAGGCTTGAACAACCCGGCGCTGCTGCGGGTGCAGGCGCTGGACTTGCCCGGCGTGCAACTGGTGGATCGCCTGGGGGATTTGAACCGAGTGTTCGCCGACACGCAGATCAGCGCGGCTGAACTGAAATTGATGTCATGCGTGCTGATCGTAGTGTTGCTGATCCTGCCGTTCGGCTTTGGTGGTGCCTTGCGCATCGTCGCCCTGCCACTGCTCGCGGCGCTGTGCAGCCTGGCGAGCCTGGGCTGGCTGGGCCAGCCGTTGACGCTGTTCAGCCTGTTCGGCCTGCTATTGGTCACCGCCATCAGTGTCGACTACGCGATCTTGATGCGTGAGCAGATCGGCGGCGCCGCCGTGAGTCTTTTAGGTACGCTGCTGGCGGCGCTGACGACCTGGTTGTCGTTTGGCCTGTTGGCCGTGTCGAGTACACCGGCCGTGAGCAATTTCGGCCTGTCGGTCAGCCTGGGCCTGGCTTTCAGCTTTATGCTGGCGCCTTGGGCCGGCCATCAGAAGCACGCCTTATGAATGTGATTATCGCCAAAGTGGCAAGGAGCCCTCGTGCCCACAGTTGAAATGGAACGTCGCCAGGTGGTGGTGATCGGTGCCGGCCCGTCCGGTGCCATCGCTGCTGCGCTGTTAAAGCGCAACGGGCATGATGTATTGATTATCGAGCGCCAGCATTTCCCACGCTTCTCGATTGGCGAAAGCCTGTTGTCGCACTGCATCGACTTTATCGAAGAAGCCGGCATGCTCGACGCCGTGCAGGCCGCGGGTTTCCAGGTAAAAACCGGGGCCGCATTCGCCTGGGGCGAGCGCTACAGCGCGTTTGATTTCGGTGACACGTTCAGCAACGGCAAGCCCACCACCTTCCAGGTGCAGCGGGGCGAATTCGACAAATTGCTGGCTGACCAGGCCGCCTTGCAAGGCGTGGAAATTCGCTACGGCGAAACCATCGTCGGCGTGGATTTCGCCGGCGAAAGCCGCTACCTGCATGTGCGCCGCGAGAACGGCAGCGAATACCACCTCAAGGCCAAGTTCGTGCTCGACGCCAGCGGTTACGGCCGTGTGCTGCCGCGCCTGCTGGACCTTGAAGCACCGTCGAATTTCCCGGTGCGCCAGGCGGTGTTCACCCACGTTGAAGACCACATCGCCCACCCGGACTTCGACCGCAGCAAAATCCTTGTCACCACCCACCCAACCCAGCGTGATATCTGGTTCTGGACCATCCCGTTCAGCAACGGCCGTTGCTCGGTGGGTGTGGTCGCGGCCAAAACGCATTTCGACGGCCGCGACGGCGACCTCGACGCCTGCCTGCGCGGGTTTATCGACGAAACCCCAAGCCTGTCCGGCGTGCTGCAAAACGCCGTCTGGGACACGCCTGCGCGCACCATCGGCGGCTACTCGGCCAACGTCAAAACCCTGCACGGCCCGGGCTTTGCGCTGCTGGGCAATGCGGCGGAATTCCTCGACCCGGTCTTCTCCTCTGGCGTGACCATCGCCATGCGTTCGGCGAGCATGGCCGCCGGGCTGCTGCATCGCCAACTCAAGGGCGAAACAGTGGACTGGCAAACCGAGTTTGCCGAACCGCTGAAACGCGGTGTCGACACCTTCCGCTGCTACGTCGAAGGCTGGTACGCCGGGACCTTCCAGGACGTCATTTTCCACCCGGGCAGTTCGCCGGAGATTCGCCGGATGATCAGCGCAATCCTCGCCGGTTACGCGTGGGATGAGCGCAACCCGTTTGTCAGCGAGCCCAAGCGGCGGTTGCGGATGCTGTCGGAGATTTGTGCGAGTGAGCCGGTATGAGCAGCCAGTATTTAAGTAAGAACTACGTCGAAGAAACCAAATTCGGCTTCTGGTTCCTGCGCAGCCATACGTGGCAGCACCACGTATTGCGCGTAGCGATCAACGACCTGCGCGGCCTGTTCAGCGAGCCGCTCCCCGTGGCACCAGTGTTGCTGGACGCCGGGTGCGGCCAGGGCAAATCCTTCAAGCTGTTGCAGCACGCATTTGCGCCCAAGCACCTGATCGGCCTGGATGCCGACCTCCACAGCCTGGAGCTGAGCAAGGCCGAAGCCGCACGCCAAGGCCTGGCCATCGAGTTGATCGGCAGCGACTGCGCCACCCTGGAGGTGCCGGACGAAAGCGTCGATATCCTGTTCTGCCACCAGACGTTCCACCATCTGGTCGAACAGCATCGCGCGCTGAAAGAGTTCTACCGCGTGCTCAAGCCGGGCGGCTATTTGCTGTTTGCCGAATCCACCGAAGCGTATATCGACACCTGGGTAATTCGCTGGTTGTTCCGCCACCCGATGCACGTACAGAAAAGCGCCGAAGAATACCTGGAGATGCTCCGCGAGCAGGGCTTTGAATTTGGCCCGCAGAACGTTTCCTACCCGTATTTGTGGTGGAGCCGTTCGAGCGATTTTGGCCTGCTCGAGCGCTGGGGCCTGCGTAACCCGCCGCCGGTGGGCCAGCGCGAAGAAACCCTGGTCAACTGCGTCGCACGTAAACCTTTAGTGAGCGCCACAGCATGATCCGCATGCTGTTGATCGGTTGCCTGTTGCTGCTGAGCGCCTGCGCCAGCCAGCCGCCGCTGCCGGAGAGAACGCCGGTGTTGAGCTTGCCCATGCAATTGCACGTGCAGCGCCGGGCGGGCGGCCAGAGCCAGGACTGGCTGCTGGTGATCCAGCGCGAAGGCGCTGCCCTTCGCTGGTCGATGATGGACCCGCTGGGCATTCCCCAGGCCCGGCAAAAGCTGATCAATGGCGAGTGGCAGGCCGATGGCTTGCTGCCGCCCAATCCCCAGGCGCGTGAGCTGTTTGCCGCCTTGCTGTTTGCCCTGACCTCGGCGGATGACGTGCACACGCTTTACCCGAGTGCCCAGGCGAGGGACCTCACACGCACGCTGCCGGGCCATTGGCAAATCGTGTACCAGTCTTCCGAGGTGTTTAGCGTGAACATGACGGGCCAACCCTTGAGCTACCGCATCACGCCGCTTGGGGTCGCCCGATGACGGCTTATCTCAACGCGCTCGGCGTAATCTGCGCCCTGGGCCGCGACCCGTCCGAGGTCAGCCGCAGCTTGTTTGCCGGCGACTGTTCCGGCATGCGCGCCGAAAGTGGTTGGGTGCCGGAGCGTGTGGTGCCGGTGGCGGGTGTGCATGGCGAACTGGCGAGTATCCCGGCTGAGTTGAACCAGCAAAGCAGCCGCAATAACCAGTTGCTGCTGGAAGCGGCGTTGCAGATCGAGGTTGAGATCCGCCAGGCGATCCACACCTACGGTGCCTCCCGCGTCGGCGTGGTGCTTGGCACCAGCACCTCGGGCATCGACGAAGCCAGCCGTGGCATCGCGCACTACCTGCGCGACCAGCAGTTCCCCGGCGACTACGACTACCAGCAACAGGAACTCAGCGCCCCGGCGAACTTCCTGGCCGACTGGCTGCAATTGAGCGGCCCGGCTTATGTGATTTCCACCGCCTGCACTTCCAGCGCCCGCGCGCTGATGAGTGCCCAGCGCCTGCTGGACCTGGGCGTGTGCGACGCGGTGATCTGCGGCGGTGTCGACAGCCTGTGCAAGCTGACGCTTAACGGTTTTACCTCACTGGAAGCCGTCTCCAGTGAACGCTGCAATCCATTTTCGGTGAACCGCAACGGCATCAATATCGGCGAAGCAGCGGTGCTGTTTCTGATGACCAAAGCGCCCGCGCCCATTGCCTTGCTCGGCAGCGGTGCCAGTTGCGATGCGCACCATATCTCCGCCCCCGAGCCCACCGGCAAAGGCGCACTGCTGGCCATGCGCAAGGCCTTGGCCAGCGCGAAACTGGCGCCCGAGCAAATCGGTTACCTGAACCTGCATGGCACCGCGACCCATCATAACGACGCCATGGAAAGCCTCGCTGTCGCCAGCCTGTTCCCCGATGGCGTTGCCTGCTCATCGACCAAACCCATGAGCGGCCACACCCTCGGTGCGGCCGGCGCGCTGGAAGCGGCGTTCTGCTGGCTGAGCCTGACCCATGGCCGGGTTCCGCCGCACGTGTGGGACGGCCAGGCGGACCCGGCGTTGCCCGCGTTGCAATGGGCGCACACTGGCGACACCTTGAAAAAACGCTGCCTGATGAGCAACTCCTTTGCCTTCGGTGGCAACAACGTCAGCCTGATTATCGGAGAGGCCCCATGATCGATTGGCCACTCGCCGAACTGCTGCCTCACGCGGGCGACATGATCCTGATCGACCAGGTGCTGTCGTTCGATGAGGAGCAAGTTCACACCCGCACCACCGTCAAGCCCGGCGGCCTGTTCAACCGCCCGGACGGCAGCCTGCCGGCCTGGGTCGGTATTGAGCTGATGGCGCAAAGTGTCGCCGCCTATGCCGGTTGCCGCGCCCGCCAAAAAGGCGAAGCCGTGGAACTGGGTTTCCTGTTGGGCACACGTAAGTTCGAGTGCAACGTGGAATGCTTCCCGGCCGGCGCCGAACTGCGCATCCATGGCCTGCGCTCCCTGGAAGACGACAACGGCATGGGTGTGTTCGAATGCCACCTCACCGGCGACGGTATCCAGGCCAGTGCGCGCTTGAACGTATTTCGACCGCCCCAGGCGGCCAACTATTTAGATGAATCGAAGGACGAAACGCCATGACTGAATCCGTACTGGTCACCGGCTCCAGCCGTGGCATCGGCCGCGCCATTGCCCTGCGCCTGGCCCAGGCCGGGCATGACATCGTGCTGCATTGCCGCAGTGGTCGCGTTGAAGCCGACGCGGTGAAGGTCGAGATCGAAGCCCTGGGCCGCAACGCGCGGGTGCTGCAATTTGATGTGGCGGACCGCGCCAGCTGCAAAGCCATCCTTGAAGCCGATGTGGAGCAACATGGCGCCTATTACGGCGTGGTGCTCAATGCCGGCCTGACCCGCGACGGCGCGTTCCCGGCCTTGTCCGAAGACGATTGGGACGTGGTGATGCGCACCAACCTGGATGGCTTCTATAACGTTTTGCACCCGGTGATGATGCCGATGATTCGTCGTCGCGCGGCGGGCCGTATCGTCTGCATTACCTCGGTTTCCGGGCTCATCGGCAACCGTGGCCAGGTCAACTACAGCGCCTCGAAAGCCGGCTTGATTGGTGCGGCCAAAGCCCTGGCCATCGAGCTGGGCAAGCGCAAGATCACCGTCAACTGTGTGGCTCCCGGCTTGATCGACACCGCCATGCTCGATGAAAACGTGCCGGTGGAAGAGCTGATGAAGATGATCCCTGCGCAGCGCATGGGCACCCCGGAAGAAGTCGCCGGCGCAGTGAATTTCCTGATGTCGGCCGAAGCCGGCTATATCACCCGCCAGGTCCTGGCCGTGAATGGAGGCCTGTGCTGATGAAACGCGTCGTCGTCACCGGCATGGCCGGCATGACCTCCCTGGGCAGCGACTGGGACACCATCGCCGCCAACTTTCGCGCCAACCGCAGCGGCATTCGGCGCATGGACGAGTGGGACCGTTTCACCGAATTGAACACGCGCCTGGCCGGGCCGATCGACGATTTCGTGGTGCCCGCCCACTGGACACGCAAGCAACTGCGCAGCATGGGCCGTGTGTCGCGCCTGGCGGTGTGGGCGGCGGAGCAGGCGTTGCAGGACGCCGGCTTGCTCGGCGACGAGTCGATCAAGGACGGGCGCATGGGTGTGGCCTGCGGCTCGTCCACCGGCAGCACCGACGAGATCAAGGCGTTCGGCAATATGCTGCTGAATTCGGTGGCCGAAGGGCTGAACGCCAACTCCTATGTGCGCATGATGCCGCACACTACGGCGGCGAATATCAGCATCTTTTTTGGCCTCACCGGGCGCTTGATTCCCACGTCCAGCGCCTGCACCAGCGGCAGCCAGGGCATCGGCTATGCCTATGAGGCCATCAAGTTCGGCCGCTTGCCGTTGATGCTCGCCGGTGGCGCCGAGGAATTGTGCCCCACCGAAGCCATGGTATTTGATGCGCTCTACGCCACCAGCTTGAAAAACGATGCCCCACAAACCAGCCCGCGCCCTTATGACAGCGGCCGTGATGGCCTGGTGATAGGCGAAGGCGGCGGCATGCTGGTGTTGGAAGAACTGGAACACGCCCTGGCACGTGGCGCGCATATCCATGCCGAGATTGTCGGTTTCGGCAGCAACGCCGACGGCCAGCACACCACCCGCCCGGAGCAGAAAACCATGCGCCGCGCGATGGAACTGGCCCTGGAAGATGCCGGGCTGGAGCCGTCCGCCATCGGCTACGTCAACGGCCATGGCACCGCGACCGATCAAGGCGATATCGCCGAGACGTTGGCAACAAGCAGCTTGTTCGGCAGCCGTATGCCCATCAGTTCGCAGAAGAGCTTCCTTGGCCACACCTTGGGCGCGTGCGGGGCGCTGGAGTCCTGGTTCAGCATCGAAATGATGAACCGCGACCAGTACGTACACACCTTCAACCTGGATACCGTCGACCCGCAATGCGGCGAGCTGGATTACCTGCAAGGAGGCTTTCGCGAGATGCACCACGACTACGTGATGAACAACAACTTTGCGTTTGGCGGCGTCAATACCTCGCTGATCTTCCGCCGCTGGTCCTGAATTTTTTAATCGATTGGAGAAAACGGAATGTCTTCCTTGCTACGCGCCACCCTGATCACCCTGGCCCTGCTGAGCACCGCCGGCTGCACCAGCAAGCCGGTCCTGAACACCCAGCACGACCTGCCAGCCGCGACCCAGGTCAGCGAAGAAAAAATGAAGCAGGTGATCGTCACTGCGCTGCAAAAACGCGAGTGGACTGTACAACGCCTCAGCCCGCAACTGGTGCAGGCCGAGATCACTGTGCGTAACCAGTATTACGCGGCCATCGACATTCGCTACACCCGCAACAGCTACGCCATTACCTACCGCGACAGCCGCGACCTGGGCTACAAGGACGGCAAGATCCACCGCAACTACAACCGCTGGGTGAGCATGCTCGACCGCGACATCATGGCGGGCTTGCAGAGCAGTGGTGCGAATGTGCCGGGTTCGGCGGCGCAAGTGCTTGAGCAGCCGGGGGCTTCGAAGCAGAACTGAAGTTTTCCGATGCTGCAGAAACGACAAAGGGCGCCTTTCGGCGCCCTCTTCACAAACAGGTTGGCTTGTCATCGCCGCGTCCTGCCTGGCTCTGCGATGGCTGGATGCCCAGGATCCTCAGAGTCTCACAAGCCCCTTTCGGGAACTCGGCCAGTCTGCCTGAAAACAGCTCGCCTGCAATCGGTGGCAAAGCGCCGCTCATCTCTGATCCACTTCATCGCAACCCCAGCGCACTGCGCACCGCCGCTTTATTCTTGCGAATGACTAAGCCGGTTGCGTTACCTGATAGGTGACAGTCCCTACATCGCCGCCTTGCGCGTGAGAAGCTCCACAAACGCCCTGGCCATCGGGGTTTGCGCGCCCTTGCGTTGCACCAGCCACACGGCCGTCACCGCTTCCTGATCGAGCAAAGTGCGATACACCACGCCATCAATGCGTATGCGCTGGTACGACGCCGGCAGCACCGACACCCCCAACCCCGCCGCCACCAGCCCAATGATGGTCATCGCCTCCCCCGCTTCCTGGGCGAAGTGCGGGCTGAAGCCGGCGTCACGCGCCAGGGTGAGCAATTGTGCGTAGAGGCCGCTGCCGTAGCTGCGAGGGAAAAACACGAACGGTTCTTCAGCCAGCTGCGCCAGGTACAAGCCGCGCTCGCTGCCTTCCACCAAGGGATGGCCGGCGTTCAGTACGGCGACCAGGGGCTCACGCATCAGCTCGATGACACTCAACGAGTCCGGCAACGGCAACGGGCGCATCAGCCCCACCTGAATCGACTCATCCACCAGCGACTCGGCCACTTCGGTGCTGCTCATTTCCTGCAAACTCAGGTGCACCGCCGGGAAGGCCTGGCGAAATGCAAAAATCGCCTGCGGGATGCTGGCGTTGAACGGCGCCGACGAAGTGAAGCCGATCTTCAACTCCCCAAGCTCGCCCAACTGCGCGCGGCGCGCCACATCGGCGGCTTTATCGACCTGCGCCAGCACCAATCGCGCCTCGTGCAGAAACAACCGCCCCGCCTCGCTCAGCTCGACACGACGATTGGTCCGCTCAAACAAGCGCGCGCCCACCTCTTGTTCCAGCGCCTGAATCTGCTGGCTCAGCGGCGGTTGCGAGATGCCCAGCACCTGCGCGGCACGGCCGAAATGCAGTTCTTCGGCGACGGCGATGAAGTACCGCAGGTGACGCAATTCCATGCAAGCCTCATTAGGTCGTAAAAGCTATCAAACAGGTCGAACAATATATTGGAAAGAATCATTAGGCAGCTATATTCTTTTTTGCATTGCCAGTCCTGGCAGGCTTTCCCTCGCCGAGGTCCCCGTGAAATCTGCTGTCGCTCCCTTTGCTCAAGAAGTCCCGCCTACCGCCCTGGATGAGGTGGTGGCCCAGCTCAACGAGACGTTCATCGAAAAAGGCACGCCGATGTTCATGCGCACGGTGCTGGCGCTGTTCTCCGGCGGGTTTGCGACCTTTGCCCTGCTGTATTGCGTGCAGCCGATGATGCCGGCGCTGTCTCACGAGTTCTCCATCAATGCCGCGCAAAGCAGCCTGATTCTCTCTGTAGCAACGGCGATGCTCGCCTTGGGCTTGCTGATCACCGGCCCGATTTCCGACACTTTGGGGCGCAAACCGGTGATGGTCGCCGCGCTGTTCTGCGCGGCACTGGCCACCATTGCCAGCGGCTTGATGCCAACGTGGGAAGGCATTCTGCTGATGCGTGCGCTGGTGGGCCTGTCATTGAGCGGCCTGGCCGCCGTGGCGATGACCTACCTGAGCGAAGAGATCCACCCGCAACACATCGGCCTCGCGATGGGCTTGTATATCGGCGGCAACGCGATTGGCGGCATGAGTGGGCGCTTGATCATCGGCGTGTTGATCGACTTCGTCAGCTGGCACACTGCAATGCTGATCATCGGCGCCCTGGCGCTGATCGCGGCCACCGTGTTCTGGAAAATCCTCCCCGAATCACGCAACTTCCGCGCCAGCAGTCTCAAGCCGCGCAGCCTGGTCGACGGCTTCGTCATGCACTTCAAGGACGCGGGCCTGCCGTGGTTGTTCCTCGAAGCCTTCCTGCTGATGGGCGCGTTCGTGACGATGTTCAACTACATCGGCTATCGCCTGCTGGCCTCGCCCTATGAATTGAGCCAGGCCGTGGTTGGCCTGCTGTCGCTGGTGTATTTGTCGGGCATCTACAGCTCGGCAAAAATCGGCTCCCTGGCTGACCGCCTCGGCCGTCGCCGCGTGCTGTGGGGCACCATCGTGCTGATGCTCGCCGGCATGGCCCTGACCCTGTTCACCCCGCTGTGGCTGGTGGTGCCGGGCATGCTGATCTTCACCTTCGGCTTCTTCGGCGCCCACTCGGTGGCCAGCAGCTGGATCGGCCGGCGTGCAGTGAAAGCCAAGGGGCAGGCGTCGTCGCTGTACCTGTTCTGCTACTACGCAGGCTCGAGTATTGCCGGTACGGCGGGCGGGTTCTTCTGGCACTTTGCCGGGTGGAATGGGATTGGTGGGTTTATCGTGGCGCTGCTGGTTGGCGCGCTGTTGGTGGCGCTGAAGCTGGCGAAGTTGCCGCCGCTGAGTACCGTGAAAGCCTGAGGCGATTTTGCCTTAAGTGGGAGCTGGCTTGCCTGCGATAGCATCACCTCGGTTTAACGGATGGACCGAGTTGTTCGCATCGCAGGCAAGCCAGCTCCCACCTTTGAGATGTACCGTCTATGAGATGACATCACACACACAAAAGCCCGGCATAAGCCGGGCTTTTTTATTGGGTGAGGATCACTCGTGGTACTGCGCCGACAGCTCATGCACCGCGCGCAGGAACGCGCCGGCGTGTTCCGGGTTCACTTCCGGCGTGATGCCATGGCCGAGGTTGAACACGTGCCCGCTGCCCTTGCCGTAGCTGGCCAGGATGCGGCCGACTTCAGTGCGGATCGCTTCCGGCTTGGCGTACAGCACGGTGGGGTCCATGTTGCCTTGCAGCGCAACGCGGTTGCCCACGCGCTGACGGGCTTCGCCAATGTCGCAGGTCCAGTCCAGGCCCAGGGCATCGGCACCGGCGTCGGCGATGCTTTCCAGCCACAGGCCGCCACCTTTGGTGAACAGGATGACCGGCACTTTGCGGCCTTCGTGCTCGCGGATCAGGCCGCTGACGATCTTGCGCATGTAGGCCAGGGAGAACTCCTGGTACGCCGCCGCCGACAGGTTGCCGCCCCACGTGTCGAAGATCTGCACCGCTTGGGCCCCGGCCATGATCTGGCCGTTGAGGTAGCTGGTGACCGACTGCGCCAGCTTGTCGAGCAGCAGGTGCATGGCTTGCGGGTTGTCGTAGAGCATGGCCTTGGTCTTGCGGAAGTCTTTCGACGAGCCGCCTTCGACCATGTAGGTGGCCAGGGTCCATGGGCTGCCGGAGAAGCCGATCAGCGGCACGCGGCCGTTGAGCTCGCGGCGGATGGTGCTGACAGCATCCATCACATAGCCGAGGTCTTTGTGCGGATCAGGGATCGGCAGGGCTTCGATATCGGCCAGGGTGCTGACGACTTTCTTGAAACGCGGGCCTTCGCCGGTTTCGAAGTACAGGCCTTGGCCCATGGCGTCAGGGATGGTGAGGATATCGGAGAAGAGGATGGCCGCATCCAGTTGTGGGTAGCGGTCCAGCGGCTGCATCGTGACTTCGCAAGCGAACTCCGGGTTCATGCACAGGCTCATGAAGTCGCCGGCGTGGGCGCGACTGGCGCGGTATTCCGGCAGGTAGCGACCGGCTTGACGCATCATCCATACGGGCGTGACGTCTACGGGTTGCTTGAGCAGGGCACGAAGGAAACGGTCGTTCTTGAGGGCAGTCATGTCGGCATCCGCAAAAAAAGTGCGGGCATTTTCTCAGAGCGCGACGCAAAAGGCACGGAGTGAGCCGTGCCTTTTGTCTATCGGGTCAATTTGTCGCAATGGCTGGCACTCCAAGCCTCAATGTGAAATGAGGTTTGTGTGGGAGCTGGCTTGCCTGCGATAGCATCACCTCGGTGCATCTGATACACCCAGTTGCCTGCATCGCAGGCAAGCCAGCTCCCACATTTGACTGCATTCCACCTTTGGATCGGAGTCAGACTTGCAGGTAGTCCAGGATCCCTTCAGCGGCATTGCGGCCTTCGAAGATCGCCGTCACCACCAAGTCCGAACCGCGCACCATATCGCCACCTGCGAAGATTTTCGGGTTGCTGGTCTGGTGTTTGTACTGACCTTGTTCCGGGGCTACAACGCGGCCCTGGCTGTCGGTCTGGATCTCGAACTGCTCGAACCACGGCGCCGGGCTCGGGCGGAAGCCGAAAGCGATGACCACGGCGTCGGCCGGGATGATCTCTTCGGAACCCGGGATCGGCTCGGGGCTGCGACGGCCACGGGCGTCCGGCTCGCCAAGACGGGTCTCGACCACCTTCACGCCTTCGACGCGGTCTTCACCGACGATAGCGATCGGCTGGCGGTTGTAGAGGAATTTCACGCCTTCTTCCTTGGCGTTCTTCACCTCTTTACGCGAGCCCGGCATGTTGGCTTCGTCACGACGATACGCACAGGTCACCGACTTGGCGCCCTGGCGGATCGAGGTGCGGTTGCAGTCCATCGCGGTGTCGCCACCGCCGAGCACCACAACCTTCTTGCCTTTCATGTCGACGAAATCTTCCGGCGACTTTTCAAAGCCCAGGTTGCGATTGACGTTGGCGATCAGGAAATCCAAAGCATCGTAAACGCCCGGCAAGTCCTCACCAGCAAAGCCGCCCTTCATGTAGGTGTAGGTGCCCATGCCCATGAACACCGCATCGTATTCGGCGAGCAGTTGCTCCATGGTGATGTCTTTGCCAATCTCGGTGTTCAGGCGGAACTCGATACCCATGCCGGTGAATACTTCACGACGGTTGCTCAGTACGGTTTTTTCCAGCTTGAACTCGGGGATGCCGAAGGTCAGCAGGCCGCCGATTTCCGGGTTCTTGTCGAACACCACCGGGGTCACGCCGCCACGCACCAGCACGTCGGCACAGCCCAGGCCCGCCGGGCCTGCGCCGATGATCGCAACGCGTTTGCCGGTCGGCTTGACCTTGGACATGTCCGGGCGCCAGCCCATGGCGAACGCGGTGTCGGTGATGTACTTCTCCACCGAACCGATGGTCACCGCGCCGAAGCCGTCGTTAAGGGTGCACGCACCCTCGCACAGACGGTCTTGCGGGCACACCCGGCCGCAGACTTCCGGCAAGGTGTTGGTCTGGTGCGACAGCTCGGCGGCGGCGAGGATGTTGCCCTCGGCCACCAACTTGAGCCAGTTGGGAATGAAGTTGTGCACCGGGCACTTCCATTCGCAATACGGGTTACCGCACCCCAGGCAGCGGTGGGCCTGGTCGGCCGAGTGCTGGGGTTTGAAGGGTTCGTAGATTTCCACGAACTCTTTCTTGCGTTGACGCAACAGTTTCTTCTTCGGATCTTTGCGCCCGACATCGAGGAATTGGAAGTCGTTGCTGAGACGTTCGGCCATCTTTAAAACCTCGTACACGACAGTTTCAAGCTACAAGCTTGAAGCTGCAAGAAATCAAATAAACCGGCACACCGCGCACTGCTCTTAGCTTGCGGCTTGAAGCTTGCGACTTGCCGCTGCGTCGTCATTGCGGGCTCGCAAGTGTGCTGGAGAGCAGAGATTTCAAACTCGCTGCCTTCGGTTTGACCAGCCAGAAACGACGCAGGTAATCATCGAGGTTTTCGGCGAGGTTGCGGCCCCATTCGCTGCCGGTCTCCTCGACGTACTCGTCCAGCACGTGCTGCAAGTGGTTCCGGTAGGACTCCATGGCTTCGCCGCTGATCCGCTGGATCTCGACCAACTCGTGGTTGACCTTGTCGACGAAGGTGTTGTCCTGGTCCAGCACGTAGGCGAAACCGCCGGTCATGCCCGAACCGAAGTTGTAACCGGTCTTGCCCAATACCGCGACAAAACCACCGGTCATGTACTCACAGCAGTGATCGCCCGTGCCTTCCACCACGGTGTGGGCACCGGAGTTACGCACGGCGAAACGCTCACCGGCAGTACCCGCGGCGAACAGCTTGCCGCCGGTAGCGCCGTACAAGCAGGTGTTGCCGATGATGGCACTGTCCTGGGTCTTGTAGATGCTGCCTTTAGGCGGAACGATCACCAGTTTGCCGCCGGTCATGCCCTTGCCCACGTAGTCGTTGGCGTCACCTTCCAGGTACATGTGCAGGCCACCGGCGTTCCACACGCCGAAGCTCTGGCCCGCAGTGCCGTTGAAACGGAAGGTGATCGGCGCCTTGGCCATGCCCTGGTTGCCGTGCTTGCGCGCGATTTCACCGGAGATGCGTGCGCCGATGGAACGGTCGCAGTTGCAGATATCCAGGGCGAAGTCGCCACCGCTGGCGTCGTTGATCGACGAGCTGGCCATTTCGACCATCTTCTCGGCCAGCAGGCCTTTGTCGAACGGCGGGTTGCGCTCCACCTGGCAGAATTGTGGCTTGTCTGCCGGGATATGGTCGCTGCCCAACAGCGGCGTCAGGTCCAGGTGTCGTTGCTTGGCGGTCTGCCCTTCAAGGATGTCGAGCAAATCGGTACGCCCGATCAACTCTTCCAGCGAACGCACACCCAGCTTGGCCAGCCACTCACGGGTTTCTTCGGCGACGTAGGTGAAGAAATTCACCACCATGTCGACGGTGCCGATGTAGTGGTCTTTGCGCAGCTTCTCGTTCTGGGTCGCGACGCCGGTGGCGCAGTTGTTCAGGTGGCAGATGCGCAGGTATTTGCAGCCCAGGGCGATCATTGGCGCAGTGCCGAAGCCGAAGCTTTCGGCGCCGAGGATCGCGGCCTTGATCACGTCGAGGCCGGTTTTCAGGCCACCGTCGGTCTGCACCCGCACTTTGCCGCGCAGGTCGTTGCCGCGCAGGGTCTGGTGAGTTTCAGCCAGGCCCAGTTCCCACGGCGCGCCGGCGTACTTGATGGAGGTCAGCGGCGATGCGCCGGTGCCGCCGTCGTAGCCGGAGATGGTGATCAGGTCGGCATAAGCCTTGGCCACACCGGCGGCAATGGTGCCGACGCCAGCTTCTGCGACCAGCTTCACCGAGACCAGGGCCTGCGGGTTGACTTGTTTCAAGTCGAAAATCAGCTGCGACAAATCCTCGATGGAGTAGATGTCGTGGTGCGGCGGCGGCGAAATCAGCGTCACACCCGGCACTGCATAACGCAGCTTGGCGATCAGGCCGTTGACCTTGCCGCCTGGCAGCTGGCCTCCCTCACCGGGCTTGGCACCCTGGGCGACTTTGATCTGCAGCACTTCGGCGTTGACCAGGTATTCCGGGGTTACACCGAAACGGCCAGTCGCCACCTGCTTGATTTTCGAGCTCTTGATGGTGCCGTAGCGCGCCGGGTCTTCACCGCCTTCGCCGGAGTTGGAACGCGCCCCCAGGCGGTTCATGGCTTCGGCCAGGGCTTCGTGGGCCTCAGGCGACAAGGCGCCCAGGGAGATACCGGCGGAGTCGAAACGCTTGAGGATCGATTCCAGTGGTTCGATTTCGCTGATTGCGAGCGGCGTGTCCAGGGTTTTCACCTTGAACATATCGCGGATCATCGACACCGGGCGGTTATCCACCAGCGCGGTGTATTGCTTGAACTTGGCGTAGTCGCCCTGCTGCACAGCAGCTTGCAGGGTGCTGACCACGTCGGGGTTGTACGCATGGTATTCGCCACCGTGGACGAACTTGAGCAGGCCGCCTTGCTGGATCGGCTTGCGCGCGCTCCAGGCTTCGGCCGCCAGGGCTTTCTGTTCGGCTTCGATGTCGACGAAACGCGCGCCCTTGATGCGACTCGGCACACCCCGGAAACTCAGGTCGCAGACTTCTTCGGACAAGCCGATGGCTTCGAACAATTGAGCGCCACGGTACGAGGTGACGGTAGAGATGCCCATCTTCGACAGGATCTTCAACAGGCCCTTGGTGATGCCCTTGCGGTAGTTTTTGAAGACCTCATAGAGGTCGCCCAGCACTTCACCGGTGCGAATCAGGTCGCCCAACACTTCGTACGCAAGGAACGGGTACACCGCCGAGGCGCCGAAACCGATCAGCACCGCAAAGTGATGCGGGTCGCGGGCAGTGGCGGTTTCGACGAGGATGTTGGAGTCGCAGCGCAGGCCTTTTTCGGTCAAGCGGTGGTGCACCGCGCCAGTGGCCAGCGAAGCGTGGATCGGCAGTTTGCCTGGCGCTATGTGGCGGTCGGTCAGCACGATCTGGGTACGACCGGCGCGCACAGCTTCTTCGGCCTGATCGGCGACGTTGCGCACAGCGGCTTCAAGGCCGAGGCTCTCGTCGTAGTTCAGGTCGATGATCTGGCGGTCGAAGCCTGGGCGCTCCAGGGTCATCAACGAGCGCCATTTGGCCGGGGAAACAACCGGCGAACTGAGAATCACGCGGGAAGCGTGCTCAGGCGATTCCTGGAAGATGTTGCGCTCGGCACCGAGGCACACTTCCAGCGACATCACGATGGCTTCGCGCAGCGGGTCGATCGGCGGGTTGGTCACCTGGGCGAACTGCTGGCGGAAATAGTCGTACGGCGTGCGCACGCGCTGGGACAGCACGGCCATTGGCGTGTCATCACCCATGGAGCCGACGGCCTCGTAGCCTTGCTCGCCGAGCGGACGCAGCACTTGGTCGCGCTCCTCGAACGTGACCTGGTACATCTTCATGTACTGCTTGAGCTGGTCGACGTCATAAAAAGCCGAACCGTGGTCGTTGTCTTCCATGGTCGCCTGGATGCGCAGGGCGTTCTTGCGCAGCCATTGCTTGTACGGGTGACGCGACTTCAAGCGGTTGTCGATGGCGTCGGTGTCGAGGATCTGCCCGGTTTCGGTATCCACGGCCAGGATCTGACCAGGGCCGACACGGCCTTTGGCGATGACATCTTCAGGCTTGTAGTCCCATACGCCGATTTCCGACGCGAGGGTGATGAAACCGTTGGTCGTGGTGACCCAACGCGCCGGGCGCAGCCCGTTACGGTCGAGCAGGCACACCGCGTAGCGGCCGTCGGTCATGACCACGCCGGCCGGGCCGTCCCACGGCTCCATGTGCATCGAGTTGTACTCGTAGAACGCACGCAGATCCGGGTCCATGGTTTCGACGTTCTGCCACGCTGGCGGAATGATCATGCGCACGCCACGGAACAGGTCGATGCCGCCGGTGACCATCAGCTCGAGCATGTTGTCCATGCTGGAAGAGTCGGAACCCACGCGGTTGACCAGCGGGCCGAGCTCTTCGAGGTCCATCAAGTCGTTGGCGAACTTGGTGCGACGGGCCACAGCCCAGTTGCGGTTGCCGGTGATGGTGTTGATCTCGCCGTTGTGGGCGAGGAAGCGGAATGGCTGAGCCAGCGGCCATTTCGGCAGGGTGTTGGTGGAGAAGCGCTGGTGGAACACGCAGATTGCGGTTTGCAGGCGCTCATCGCTCAGGTCTGGATAGAAGGCGGTCAAATCCGCCGGCATCATCAGGCCTTTATAAATGATGGTCTTGTGCGAAAAGCTGCAGATGTAGTGGTCAGTATCGGCGGCGTTGGACACCGACGAGCGACGACGCGAGGTGAACAGCTTGATCGCCATGTCCTGATCGCTCAAGCCATCGCCGGCGATGAACACTTGCTCGATCTGAGGCAGGCGCTCCAGGGCCAGGCGGCCGAGCACACTGGTGTCGATCGGCACTTTGCGCCAGCCGACCAGCTGCAGGCCGGCAGCGACGATCTCGCGGTTCATGTTCTCGCGTGCGGCTTCGGCTTTGACCGGGTCCTGGTTGAAGAACACCATGCCCACGGCGTACTGCTTGGGCAGGTCGACAGCAAATTGTTCTTTTGCGACAGCGCGCAGGAACTGGTCGGGCTTTTGAATCAGCAAGCCGCAACCGTCACCGGTTTTGCCGTCGGCGTTGATCCCACCGCGGTGGGTCATGCAGGTCAGGGCCTCGATGGCCGTTTGCAAAAGGGTATGACTGGGCTCGCCCTGCATGTGGGCTATCAGGCCGAAACCGCAGTTATCCTTGAATTCATCGGGTTGGTACAGACCTGCTTTCATAGACACTTTCTCACCAGGCTGCCTCTGTTACCGAGGCAAATTTCTTTTCAATTCAACCCGTTACCTTCCACGCCGAACGTACGCCAGCTTTGCGGGGGCAAAAGGGAGGTCATTGTACACACCGACACGAACGCTCACAAATTTAGCGACGAAATGTCGCAAATCTATGTCGCATTTATGAAAGGTTTAAAGCGATATGCTGTGCTAGTCAAAACTTTTTTAATTCTGACCGCTACGACTCAAAAGCCACTGTGACGCAGACACCACAAAGCGCGCGGCCTTGAGGGCAGCACGCACTTGCGGATTTTTTTGAGGTGCCGGGAGAGGCGGCCTGGGTAAGGCCGCCGAATCTTCAGCGAGTTGTTGCGAGTTCTTGTTGAACGCTGGCAACAGTGCGAGGCCAAGGTTTACCAGCCTGAACCTTCGCTGGCAAGGCTTTGATAGCGGAATCAGCTGCTGCACGGCTTGGGAAGCTGCCGTAAGTGATCACGTAGAGAGGCTTGCCGTTGAGCACTTTCTTGAAATAACGGTACTCGCCGCCCTGCTCCTTCACGAAGGCCTGAGCATTAGCTTCGGAACTGGTGCCGAGGATCTGCACCACGAAGTGGCCAGCCGGCTGGCTGGTGTACCAGCTGCTACCGGCGGCGGCAGGGGCAGGGGCAGCTGCTTTGGCAACGGCGGCAGGTTTTTCTGCAGGTTTGGCGGCTGGCGCCGGTTTAGCCACTGGCGCAGGCGCGACAGGCTTGGCAACCGGAGCTGGCTTGGCAGTGGCGACGGTCGGTGCCGGGGTCGGCTTGGCCGCTGGAGTGGCTGCCGGGCCGGCGGGTACGCCCGCAGGCGGCGCGGTAGTGGTCACGGTTGGCGGCGTGGCGCTGGAGCCTTCCACCGGCACACCGTCGTCGCCTTCGGAGATGCCACCGGCTGCTTCGGCGAGCGGGCCGCGCATCACCGGCTGACCCACCATCGGCAGGTTGGTCGGCTGGCCGGAGTTGGCGAATTCAACATTTGGCGTGGGTTTGCCCAGTGGCAACTGCGCCTGTTCGGTTGGCGCACCGGCGGTGGCGGGTGCCTTGCTGCGGCCCGGAATCAACCAGGCGGCGGCAACAGCGACCACGACAACGGCGGAAATAGCCAATACGTGCTTCTTAGGCATAGTAAACCCCATCTTTGGACGCTTAACCGCAGAGCGGCTTGCAATCATGGCTTCGATCAAGGCATCCCGGGCAACCTGGTTGATGGTGCCAGGCCAGCCGTCGGAGCTTTCGTGAATATCAGAGATCTGCGAAGCGGAGAAAAGTTCGATACCGGCCCCGGCGCCTTCGAGGCGTTGAGCCAGGTATTCGCGGGTTTCTTCCTCTTCGTACGGTTGCAATTCGATGACGTGAAACAGCTCCTGGTCGCCACTGATCTGCTCCAGATCGGCGATCAACGACGACTCGCCAAACAGGAATACGTGCGGGCGACCTTCGGGCGTGCCCGCGGCCAGCGCCAGCAGCGCTTCCAGGGCGGACTCATCGAGTTGTTCGGCGTCATCTACCAGCAAATACACTTCTTGCCCGGTGAGGCCCAGTTGCACCACTTGCTTGA
Organism: Pseudomonas antarctica; assembly: GCF_001647715.1. Classification (NCBI taxonomy): domain Bacteria; kingdom Pseudomonadati; phylum Pseudomonadota; class Gammaproteobacteria; order Pseudomonadales; family Pseudomonadaceae; genus Pseudomonas; species Pseudomonas antarctica. The sequence goes on along the minus strand of NZ_CP015600.1, from coordinate 494,699 downwards.
GAATCGCGTTTGGCTCGGCATTGGAAACGTTCAGCGCCTGGGCCACCTGGCGCAGCACGCCAGCCGCATCACCGGCGCCACGGGCCGACACCACCACGCTCTGTACCGATTGCTTGTTAGTACTGGCAACCAGCGCCTGGCGCAGCAGGGTCTTGCCACTGCCCAACGGGCCGGTCACAACCAGCAGCAATTGGCTGTAGCGCGCCAGATGGTGCAACTGACCGAGCACCGGCTTGCGCTGGGCAGGGAAAAATTTGAAACCAGGCACCCGCGGAGCAAAAGGGTCATGGCTTAACTGGTAATGGCCGAGGAACGCCTCGTCGGCATGCAAACTAGTCATCGGGATCTTATTAACCTTTAAGCTGGGCCAGGGCGCGGTAATCCGCTCCCAGCGTGGCCTGTAAAATCTCTTTCGGATAATCGTCGGTCACTACCGCTTCGCCCATGTGGCGCAGCAACACCAGTCGCAGGCGACCGTCGATCACTTTCTTGTCTATTGCCATATGTTCGAGGAAATCCGCCTCGGTCATCTCCAACGGTGGAACGACCGGCAAGCCGGCGCGCTGGAACAGGCGTATACCCCGATCCCGCTCCTGAGCACTGATCCAGCCCAGGCGTTGCGACATCTCCAATGCCATCACTGTGCCAGCCGCGACGGCTTCCCCATGCAACCACACACCATAGCCCATGTGCGTTTCGATCGCATGGCCGAAGGTGTGACCCAGGTTCAAAGTGGCCCGCACACCGGACTCCCGTTCGTCGGCATTCACCACCAGCGCCTTGGCCGCGCAGGAGCGGGAAATCGCTTCGGTCAGCGCCACTTGGTCCAGCGCGCGCAGGGCATCCATATGTTCTTCGAGCCAGGTCAGGAACGGCTCGTCGCAGATCAGCCCGTACTTGATGACTTCCGCCAACCCCGCCGACAACTCGCGCGGCGGCAGGGTGTTGAGGGTCGCGGTGTCGATCAGCACCACGTTGGGCTGATAGAACGCGCCGACCATGTTCTTGCCCAGCGGGTGGTTGATGCCGGTCTTGCCGCCCACCGACGAATCGACCTGGGAAAGCAGTGTGGTCGGCACCTGGATAAAGTCCACGCCGCGCTGGTAACAGGCTGCCGCAAAACCGGCCATGTCGCCAATCACACCGCCGCCCAAGGCGACCACGGTGGTACGACGGTCATGGCGCGCAGTCAGCAGGCCATCAAATATCAGTTGCAGGGTTTCCCAGTTCTTGTGGGCTTCGCCATCAGGCAAGATCACTGAGATCACCGAATACGCCGCGAGGCTGCGGCTCAGACGCTCAAGATACAGCGGCGCGACCGTTTCGTTGGAGATGATCGCCACCTGCCGCCCGGCAATATGCGGAGCGAGCAATTCGGGCAGGTCCAACAAACCTTCGCCAATATGGATTGGGTAGCTGCGCTCGCCTAGATCGACCTTAAGTGTCTGCATGTGTCCCCGCGTGAAGATATATGTACGATCGGCAACGCTCAGATCTGACGTCGCCCGATGGCTCTACGCCACACCTGGAAGGGTAATGACGTGCCGCCGAGAATAGCGCATTTCCGACCTGCCTTTAACGGGGCGGCAACTGCTGCAAGCGCTCAAGAATGTCGAGAACGACCATTCGTGGCGGCCGCTCATCGGTGTCCACCACCAGATCGGCGATTTCCCGATAAAGCGGATCGCGCAACGTCAGCAAATCCCGCAACGTTTTTGCCGGGTCGGCCGTGCGCAACAATGGGCGGTTGCGATCGCGAGCGGTGCGGCCCACCTGCTGCTCGACCGATGCATGCAGATAGACCACGCGACCACCGGCATGCAGTGCCCGGCGGTTTTCATCGCGCATGACGGCGCCGCCGCCGGTGGCCAATACCACGCCATCGCAGCCGCACAGTTCGGCAATCATCGCCTGCTCGCGGTCGCGAAAGCCCAGCTCGCCTTCCTTATCGAAGATCCATGGGATATTGGCACCCGTGCGCAATTCAATTTCCTTGTCGGAATCTTTGAACGGCAGGCGCAGCTCTTTGGCCAGCAAACGGCCGATGGTGCTTTTTCCAGCGCCCATCGGTCCTACAAGAATCAAATTTCGCACAGAATCAACGACTCACAGCAATCGCCTGGTTATTCATAATACGCGGAGTCAGGAATACCAGCAGCTCGGATTTTCTTTCCGCCAGCACATCGCGCCGGAAAAGGCGGCCAAGATACGGCACATCGCCCAAAAATGGCACTTTATCTACCACTTTGCTTTGGGTATTGGAGAAAACGCCCCCGATGACGATGGTCTCGCCATCCTTGACCAGCACCTTGGCGTTGACTTCGTTTTTCTTGATCGGCGGTACGTCATTGAGCTTGTTCAGATAGTCGGGCTCGTCCTTGGTGACCTTGACCTCCATGACCACCCAGCCATCCGGGGTGATTTGCGGCGTCACCTCCAGCGACAGCGAGGCTTCCTTGAACGACACCGATGTAGCACCGCGCGAGGTGGATTCCTGATAGGGGATCTCGGTGCCCTTGAGGATGCGCGCGGTTTCCTTGTCGGAGGTGACCACCTTGGGCTGCGAGACGATTTCACCGTTGCCGGTTTTCTCCATGGCCGTCAGCTCAAGATCCAGCAACAGGTTGTCGGTGATATAGGCGATACCCAGGCCTGAAGTACCCGTGAGCGAACCCATGTCGACAAACGGCGAGCTGGGCGGGTTCTCCGGCGGTTCAGCACCCTCGGCCGAAGGTTTGTTGATACCGCCCGCCCCCCACTTGCCACGGTTCAGGCGCCCACCCCAGCGCACGCCAAGGCTTTTGTCGTAATCGACATTGGCTTCAACGATCCGCGCCTCGATCATCACTTGGCGCACCGGGACATCCAGTTGCGCCACGATCCGCCGCAGCTCTTCGAGCCGTTCGCCGGTCTGGTAGGCAATAATGTTATTGGTGCGCTCATCCACGGCTACCGAACCGCGCTCATCGGGGATGCCTTCAAGGCTGGTGACTGATTGGAACAATTTGGCCAGGTCCGCCGCCTTGGCGTAATTGACCTGCAACAGTTCCCGGCGCAAGGGCGCCAACTCGGCCATTTGCTTGCGCGACTCCAGGGTCAGCAGTTCGCGGGCGGCCAACTCTTCGGCCGGCGCCACCAGCAACACACCGGCCTTCACCCGCTTGTCCAACCCCTTGGCTTGCAACACCAGGTCCAGTGCCTGATCCCAGGGCACCTCCTTGAGCCGCAGGGTGATGGAGCCTTGCACATCGTCGCTGGCCACCAGATTAAGCCCGGCGACATCCGCAATCTGCTGCAATACAGCGCGCAAATCGATGTTCTGGAAGTTGAGGTTCAGCTTGTCACCGGAATAGCTTGTATTTACCGCCGAGCTACCGGGAGGTGGCAGCTGGATCAGGTCCAGGCGATTGGGCACAGCAAATGCCATCGGTGCCGTGAACGCTATCCATAGCGCCACACCGAAGGACGAGAAAGTCCTTTTCATTGTTGGATTCCGTTATGAGTTGATAGTTAACACCAGGGTTCGGGAGCGCTCCAGCCATGCGCCCTGCTCATCCGGGAACAGCTCGGCCAGTTCAATGTGGCCTGCATGAATGGCCGTGACCCGGCCGTGGTTGGGCCCCAGGTAATCGCCAACCGCCAGCCGGTGCACAGCCGATGCTGCGCGCAGCAGGACGAAGGTTTGCATGCCGCGGGACAAGGTGCCGACCATTTCGACTTGATCGAGGGCCAGACCTTCCAGCACTCCACGTTTACGGGCCAAGTCCGGCGCACGTGCCGGCAGGCCTGCCGCGTGATAGGCCTGCGAGGTGGGCGGCTGGAACGGATCACGCAGAGAGGTCGCATCGTAGACAAATCGCGCCACCGGCTCGACAACGCGCTCAGGCTTGCCGCCAGGCAACCTGCCGCGATAAGCCTTGGCCAGTAGCTCAAGGCGCAGTAACGGCCCATCAGACCGAAGCGCAACATCGTGCACCGTGACCATCTGCGACAGCCCACCCAAGGCACTCACGAACATCGCCAGGTCGTGATAGGCGCCAAACACCCCAACCTGCACAGGCTCCTCGATGTAGAGCGGCAGAGACAGTTCGTCCAGGACCGTGACGCCCTCGACCACCACGCCGTTGGCCGCCGCCAGCCGAGCAATGGCTTCGAGTAGGCCAGGCATATCCGACTCGCCGGGCAATTGGCGTAAAAGCCCGCCAACCGCCTCCTGCATCACCTGCCCCTGACGGGCACGTTCCTCAAGACTGTCTGCCAAGCCAGCCTTTTGTGTGAGCTCCTGTTGCAGCGCCACTGCCTGCGCTTCCAACGTGTGCAGCCGCTCGCTTGCCGGGGCCAGCAGCCAACCATTGCCCACCACCCACACCAGACCTGCCAGCGCGCAGCCCAGCAGAACCTTGCCCGGCAAGGGCCATTTAGCAGCGTTGTAAGCGAGCGTGGAAAAGTCGAGCCTGGGCAGGCTCATGGCTGGGCCTCGGTGGATTCCCCCTGGCGCACCATCAATTGAAAGGCGTTGCCGCCACCTTGCGCCTCCGCACGCACATGTTGCAGGCGAGTGGCGTGAGCACCTTCAGACGCCTCCAGGCGGCGCATCAGTTGGGCGATATCCTGGCTGGATTCGGCACTGCCGCTGACACTCACGGTGTTGCCCTTGGCTACAACCTCGTGAAGATGCACCCCATCCGGCACCGCACGGGCCAACTGGTCCAATAGCTGGGCGCTGGCCGAGCGGGATTCGTGCAGGTCCTGCACGACCTTCATACGCGCAGCCAGTTGCTGGCTTTGCTCCTGTAAGTCGTCGATGGTCTTGATGCGGGAGTCCTGAACGGCGACTTCTTTGGTCAGGTGATTGTTGCGCGTCACCTGACGGTCTATAGCCTGATCGATGACCTGGTCCGCCAGCCAAACCGCCGCGAGCGCCACACCGGCGAACGCCAGCAGAAATATCAGGAAGTATTTGCGCCGCCGCTCCGCCAGCGCCTGGCGCCAAGGCAAAAGATTGATTCGTGTCATCCAGCGAAACTCCTCAGGGCCAACCCGCAAGCAACTCCCATCCCATGGGCATCCACGGCCCACTGTGCGCCATCAACGCGATAGCCCGGCGTGAAGCTGGCGAAATCCTGACTGCAAGCGCGCTCCAATGCAAACCCTTCGACATCCACCACCCGTGCCGCCAACCCGGCCAGGGCCAAAACCGCTTTGCGGGCCTCGACCTGCTCCTTGAGGCAGGCTGCCAGCAACACTTCGACCCGCGCCGAGCCCTGGGGCGAAGGGCCACGGACCTGAAAATCAATGGCGACATCGTCCAACGGGTAAGGAATGTACTGGTCGGCCTCCATCTGGATCTTCCAGACCATTTCCTCGTCACTGAGCCCCGCGTCCATTTCAATCACCCGTGTGATGACCGATGGGCCCGAGACTGCCACAGCTGCCTGCCGGGCGGATGTATGCAACCGAGATAACGCCTGCTGCAACGTCCGCGCTATCGCCTCGAGGTCCAACAGCGTGCCATCGACTACGGCATTGGCAGGCAGCCCCTGCGTAACATAAGACTGAACGCTGTAACCACCGACTGAATAGCCCAGCTCAATCAGCTTGATGCCTGTGTCATTGATGTCGACGCCCAGCAGGGTGCTGGCTTTTCGCCTGAAAAATCCCTTTCTCATAAAACTCCCCAAAACTTTGCCTGTCATACCGCCTGATTGCGGCCGGGTGTCGTGCATTCGGTCGACTTGTTTAACGGGTACGAATGACGCCCCAAGCCGAAAATGCTTTAATGCCCAGCGTTTTTTCCCGCTTTTTATTTGCAGCTCGGGTCGATCCATGGTTTGCCATGCATGCCCCGACGCCTAACTCATTCTTTTCTCTGGAAATCCAAAAGCCTTGATTCGTCTGCTGAAGTTTTTCGGGTACTCCATTGTCGCGATCGTCTGCGGGCTGCTGCTCGTGCTCAGCGGTGCCTACCTCTACCTTAGTCCGGGTTTGCCTTCCGTAGAGGCGCTCAGAAGTATCCAGTTGCAGATTCCTTTGCGGGTTTACAGCAGCGATGAAAAACTGATCGCGGAGTTCGGCGAAATGCGCCGTACACCGATCCGTTTCGCCGACATTCCACCCAATTTCATCAACGCGCTGCTGTCGGCTGAAGACGATAATTTCGCCAATCACTACGGCGTCGACCCCAGCAGCCTGGTGCGTGCAGCCACACAGCTGGTAAAAAGCGGACACATTCAGTCCGGCGGCAGCACCATCACCATGCAGGTGGCGAAGAACTTCTTCCTCACCAGCGAGCGCAGCTTTTCGCGTAAAGCCACTGAAATCCTGCTGGCATTGCAGATCGAACGTCAGCTGACCAAGGACGAAATCCTTGAGCTGTACGTCAACAAGATCTACCTGGGCAACCGCGCCTACGGGATCGAAGCGGCGTCCCAGGTTTACTATGGCAAGTCGATTCGTGACGCCAGCCTGGCGCAGATGGCAATGATTGCAGGCCTGCCCAAGGCCCCGTCACGCTTTAACCCACTGGCCAACCCTGCGCGCAGCAAAGAGCGTCGCGACTGGATCCTGGGGCGCATGTACAAGCTGGGCAAGATCGACCAGGCCGCCTATGAAAGCGCCGTAGCCGAGCCGTTGAATGCCAGCTACCACGTGCCGACACCGGAAGTGAATGCACCGTACATCGCTGAAATGGCGCGCGCCGAAATGGTCGGTCGTTATGGCAGCGAGGCCTACACCGAAGGCTTCCGCGTGACCACGACCGTTCCTAGCAACCTGCAGGACATCGCCAACAACTCAGTCCATGACGGCCTCGTCACCTATGACCAGCGCCATGGCTATCGCGGCCCCGAATCACGCCTGCCCGGCAAAACCCTGAGCGCCTGGACCACCGAACTGAGCAAACAGCGCCCAATCAGCGGCCTGGAACCGGCCATCGTCACCCAAGTGACGAAAGATGGCGTGCAAGTACTGACCCGCACCGGTGAAGGCCATGTGTCGTGGGACAGCATGAAGTGGGCGCGCCCCTTCCTGAACACCAACAGCATGGGCCCGATGCCCAAGCAGCCGGCGGATGTCGCGCAGGTGGGTGACCTGATCCGCGTAAAACGCCAGAAAGACGACAGCCTGAAATTCAGCCAGGTCCCTGTGGCTCAAGGCGCCCTGGTGTCTCTTGACCCACAGAACGGTGCGATCCGCGCCCTGGTCGGTGGTTTTGCCTTCGAACAAAGCAACTACAACCGCGCCACCCAGGCCAAGCGCCAGCCGGGATCGAGTTTCAAGCCGTTCGTCTACAGCGCCGCACTGGACAATGGCTACACCGCTGCCAGCCTGGTCAACGACGCGCCGATCGTGTTTGTCGACGAGTACCTGGACAAGGTCTGGCGCCCGAAGAACGACACCAACACGTTCCTCGGCCCTATCCGTATTCGCGAGGCGCTGTACAAGTCGCGTAACCTGGTGTCGATCCGCCTGCTGCAGGCGATGGGCGTTGGCAAGACTATCGACTACATGACGCGCTTCGGCTTCAACAAGTCGGACCTGCCACCCAACCTGTCCCTGGCCCTCGGCACCGCGACCCTGACGCCGATGGAAATCGCCACAGGCTGGAGCACGTTTGCCAACGGCGGCTACAAGATCACGCCGTACCTGATCGACAAGATCGAGAGTCGCAATGGCGACACACTGTTCACCGCCAACCCGCCACGCGTGCCAGGTGATGTGGTCAACGGTGTTGCAGCACCCGATGGCATCGCCGCACCCAGCAACGGCGGCATCACCATTGAGCCAACACCCGGTGCAGCACCAGCCGCAAACGCCCCTGCGCCAACCGAGCCACAAACACCTGCGGTTGCTGAACGTGTCGTGGATGGCCGTACCACCTATATCCTCAACAGCATCCTGGAAGACGTCATCAAGAAGGGTACCGGCCGTCGCGCCCTGGCCTTGGGCCGTGCAGACATTGCAGGCAAGACCGGTACCACCAACGAATCCAAGGACGCCTGGTTCTCCGGCTACAACGCTGACTACGTGACCACCGTATGGACCGGCTACGACCAACCGGAAAGCCTCGGTCGTCGCGAGTTTGGCGGCACCGTCGCCCTGCCGATCTGGATGAGTTACATGGGCGCGGCCTTGAAAGACAAGCCGCTGCACACCCAGCCTGAGCCGGAAGGCATTCTCAGCCTGCGGATTGATCCGGTGAGTGGCCGTGCGGCTTCGCCAAGCACGCCAAATGCGTACTTCGAGCTGTTCAAGAGTGAAGACACGCCACCGTCGGTCAACGAGCTGGGTAACGGCACCGCACCGGGCAGCCCGCTGCCGGCGGATGAGGCGGCGCCGATCGATCTCTTCTAACTCGGTCTGCGCCTGAACGCAGATCCAATGTAGGAGCGCCACCAGGCCCAAGCGAATCGCCACAAAAAAGCCCCGACTCGTGAGAGCCGGGGCTTTTTGTTGTAGCGTTACAACAGCTTAGCCGTTGAACACATCATCCACGCTTTGCAGTGGGTAGTGCTTCGGATACGGCAGGGTGGCCACACCCGTCTCGATGGCAGCTTTAGCCACGGCATCGGAGATCAGGGTGATCAGGCGCTTATCCATTGGTTTCGGAATGATGTACTCACGGCCGAACGCCAGCGGGGCACCACCGTAGGCATCGCATACGTCCTGAGGTACCGGCAGCTTGGCCAGTTCACGCAGGGCGTTGGCGGCAGCTACTTTCATCTCTTCGTTGATGCGCTTGGCGCGAACGTCCAGGGCGCCACGGAAGATGAACGGGAAGCCCAGTACGTTGTTGACCTGGTTCGGGTAGTCCGAACGGCCGGTGGCCATGATCACGTCGTTACGGGTGGCGTGCGCCAGTTCCGGGGAGATTTCCGGGTCTGGGTTGGAGCAGGCGAACACGATCGGGTTGGCCGCCATGGACTTCAGGCCTTCAGCGCTCAGCAGGTTCGGGCCGGACAGGCCAACGAACACGTCTGCACCGTTCAAGGCATCAGCCAGGGTGCGCTTGTCAGTGGCGTGGGCAAACATCGCCTTGTACTGGTTCAGGTCGGTACGCTCGGACTGAACAACGCCCTTGCTGTCGACCATGAAGATGTTTTCCAGCTTGGCGCCCATGCTCACCAGCAACTTCATGCAGGAGATGGCCGCAGCGCCAGCGCCCAGGCAGACGATTTGGGCGTCAGCCAGAGTTTTGCCAGCGATTTCCAGGGCGTTGATCATGCCGGCCGCGGTAACGATCGCGGTGCCGTGCTGGTCATCGTGGAATACCGGAATGTCGCACTGTTCGATCAGGGCCTTTTCGATCTCGAAGCACTCAGGTGCCTTGATGTCTTCCAGGTTGATGCCACCGAAGGTGATGGAAATGCGCTTAACGGTGTCGATGAAAGCCTGCGGGCTCTCGGAATCGACTTCGATGTCGAAAACGTCGATGCCGGCAAAGCGCTTGAACAGCACGCCCTTACCTTCCATGACTGGCTTGGAAGCCAATGGGCCGAGGTTACCCAGGCCGAGAATCGCGGTGCCATCGGAAATCACTGCAACCAGGTTGCCTTTGCCGGTGTACTTGTACGCCAGTTCAGGGTCGCGGGCGATTTCACGTACGGGCTCGGCAACGCCAGGGCTGTAGGCCAGCGACAGGTCGCGGGCGGTGGCAGTGGCTTTGGTGAGCTCTACACTCAGCTTTCCTGGACGAGGATGGGCATGATATTCGAGAGCGGCAGTTTTCAAATCAGACATATCGGCATTCCGCTTTTACTGTTGGTCGACGGACCGCCGAGGATACGCGTGTCGCAAAGTCCCTACAAGACTGGGCAGTCACAGGTGTCAAGGGCCCTGCGCTACGACTTTCGGCCAAGAGCCACGGGATACAAGGGCTCAACTGTTCACAATTGACATAAAAAATGTCTACAATTTTTTATTCGAGCGTCGTTTTTTAGCGACACTGCCAAATCACAGGCACAAAAAAGGCGTCCACAAGGGACGCCTTTTTCAACAGCCGGCAAAAACCCAGAGGGCTTTTGAGCCTTACTCTGCTGGAGTAGCAGCAGGCTTCTTGCCGAAAGTACCAAAGCGATCTGCGAAGCGCTGTACACGGCCGCCGGTGTCCAGAGTTTTCTGCTTACCGGTGTAGAACGGGTGGCACTCGTTGCATACGTCAGTACCCAGTGGCTTGCACAGGTTCGAACGCGTTTCGAACTTGTTGCCGCAGCTGCAGGTTACTTCGATGGTTTCGTACGCTGGATGGATATCGGCTTTCATGGTGACTTCCTCGGGCTAGCGTGCCGCCACTCGACACTATTGTCGAATACCGCACGTAATTAGGCCGCGGATTCTACCAGACCTTTTTAAACGCGCAAGCAGCGCTTCCCGTGGTTTACCCACATAAAAGCCCCTTTCATCAGAAAAACCCAACACACCAGCGTCCATGTGGGAGCTGGGCTTGCCCGCGATAGCGATATCTCAGGCACCCCATCTAGCGACTGACAAGCCGCCATCGCGGGCAAGCCCGGCTCCCACAGTTGAGCTGCCGTATTCCGAACAACGCGGGACACCCCCACAGCAGGTCTGCTAGGCTCCCGCCCCTGAGCCACCGCCTGCCTTTATATGAGACCCCCGCGTGCCCGACGCCATTTTGCGCCTAGCCCTGCCCTCGCCCCTGCGCCGCCTGTTCGACTACCGGGCCCCGGCTGGCGTGCTGCGGGCACAGTTGCAGCCAGGCATGCGCGTGCGCGTGCCGTTTGGTCGTCGGGAAATGATCGGCATCCTGATCGAAGTCGCCGATCACAGCGAAGTGCCCGCCGAAAAGCTCAAGCCGGCACTGGCTATTCTCGACGCCACGCCACCGCTGCCGCCCGCCTTGTTCAAACTGTGCCTGTGGACCGCCCAGTATTACCAGCACAGCCTGGGCGACACGCTGAGCTGGGCGCTGCCGGTGCTGTTGCGCCAGGGCGAACTGGCCGAAGCGCGCCAGGAACGCTTTTGGTCGATGGTGCCCGGTGCGCGCCTCGATGACCCGCGCATCGCCCGCGCCCCGCGCCAACGTGAAGCCCTGGCGACCCTGGCCCAACACCCACACGGCGTGGCCCATCAGCTATTAAGCAAGCTGATGCTGAGCAAGGACAGCCTCGACCTGCTGTTGGCCAAGGGCATGGTGCAGGTGGAAATCCGCAAGCACGCGCCGGACCCGCGCCACGAACACTGGCTGGCCCAGCCCGAACTGCCGCTGAACCCCGAGCAGCGCGCGGCGTATGAAGCCATTCGCGCCGGTTTCGACTGCTTTCATGCGTTTCTGTTGGCCGGCGTCACCGGCAGCGGCAAGACCGAAGTGTATTTGCAACTGATCCGCGAAACCCTGCAGGCCGGTAAACAGGCGCTGGTGTTGATCCCCGAGATCAACCTGGGCCCGCAAACCCTGGCGCGCTTCGAACAACGCTTTAACGCGCGCATCGCCCTGGTGCACTCGGCGGTCAACGACCGTGAGCGTTTGGAATCGTGGCTGGCGGCGCGGGACGGCGAGGCCGACATTATTATCGGCACCCGCTCGGCCCTGTTCACGCCCATGAAAAACCCCGGGCTGATCATCATCGACGAGGAGCACGACGGCTCCTATAAACAGCAAGAAGGCCTGCGCTACCACGCCCGTGACCTGGCGCTGGTGCGCGCACGCCAGGAAAACATCCCGATTGTGCTGGGCTCCGCCACGCCCTCGCTGGAAAGCCTGCACAACGCCTACACCGGCCGCTATGGGCTCCTGCGCTTGAATGAGCGGGCAGGCGGCGCCAAGCAACCACGCTTCCTGCGCCTGGATGTAAAAAGTCGCCCGCTGGACAGTGGGATTTCCGGGCCGATGCAACAGGCCATCGGCCAGACCCTTGCCGCCGGCCAGCAAGTGCTGGTGTTTCTCAACCGCCGGGGTTTTGCGCCGACGCTGCTGTGCCACGACTGCGGCTGGATGTCAGAGTGCGAACGCTGCGATGCGCGCATGACCGTGCACCAACGCTACGGCGAGTTGCGCTGCCACCACTGCGGCCATGTAGAGCGTGTGCCGCGCCACTGCCCGCAATGCGGCAAAGTCGACCTGCGCCCGGTAGGCGCGGGCACCGAGCGCGCCGAAGAGCGCTTGGGCATCCTGTTCCCGGATTACCCGGTGCTGCGGGTCGACCGCGACAGCACCTCGCGCAAAGACGCGATGAACCAGCTGTTTACCACCATCCAGAAAGGCCAGCCGTGCATTCTGGTCGGCACGCAGATGCTTGCCAAAGGGCATCACTTTCCACGCGTCACGCTGGTGTCGATCCTGGATGCCGACGGGGGCTTGTTCTCCGGGGACTTCCGCGCCAGCGAGCGCATGGCGCAGCTGATCGTGCAGGTCGCAGGCCGTGCCGGGCGCGCCGAAGAGCCAGGCAAAGTCATTATCCAAACTCACCTGGCCGACCACCCGCTACTGATACAGCTGACTGAACAAGGCTACTTTGCCTTTGCCGAACAAGCGCTTAGCGAACGCCGCTCCGCCGGCCTGCCGCCTTTCTCTCATCTGGCCCTGCTGCGGGCTGAAGCGCATAAACCGGGGCAGGCGGAAAGTTTTCTGGATGAGGCGTGCAGTGCCGCCGAACGTTTGCTGGGCGAACTGGGTCTGACCGGCATCGAATTGCTCGGCCCGGTGCCCGCCCCCATGGAACGTCGTGCCGGGCGCTACCGTGCTCAGCTACTCTTGCAGGCATCGTCCCGCGCACCGCTGCATCGGCTATTAAGTAGCTGGTTGCTTGCCCTGGAGCAAATGCCCAGTGGCCGCCAAGTGCGATGGTCGTTGGATGTGGACCCGGTAGATTTGTATTGACTGCAAAATCGCTATCGCAGGCAAGCCAGCTCCCACATTTTGAAATGTGAATACCCTTAAATGTGGGCGCGGGCTTGCCCGCGATGAGGCCCGCAGGTCTACCAACCCGTCTGAACGGTTGGCAAGCCCGCCCTCGCCACGGATAATGCCCAGTTTTTCCACCTGCGCATCGCGCGCCGCCGCTTGCGGTCGAAAGAGAACACCATGAAAGACACCATTCGCCAGCTGATCCAACAAGCCCTCACCCAACTCGTCAACGAAGGTGTGTTGCCTGAAGGCCTGACGCCGGCGATCCAGGTGGAAAACACCCGCGACAAGACCCACGGCGACTTCGCCAGCAACATCGCGATGATGCTGTCCAAGCCTGCGGGCATGAAGCCGCGCGACCTGGCGGAAAAAATCATCGCCGCGCTGCCGGTTGACGAGAGTGTCACCAAGGCTGAAATCGCCGGCCCTGGCTTCATCAACTTCTTCCAGAACACCCAGGCCCTGGCTTCGCGCCTGGACGCGGCCCTGGCCGACGCCAGCATTGGCGTGCGCAAGGCCGGCCCGTTGCAGCGCGTGGCCATCGACCTGTCGGCACCGAACCTGGCCAAAGAGATGCACGTCGGCCACTTGCGCTCGACCATCATTGGCGACGGCGTGGCGCGGGTGCTGGAGTTCCTGGGCGACGACGTGATCCGCCAGAACCACGTGGGCGACTGGGGCACGCAGTTCGGCATGCTGATGGCGTACCTGCAGGAAAACCCGATTACCAGCAACGAGCTGTCGGACCTGGAAAACTTCTACCGCGCCGCGAAGAAGCGCTTCGACGAATCCGAAGAGTTCGCCGACCGCGCCCGTGGCCTGGTGGTCAAGCTGCAAGCCGGTGACAAGGAATGCCTGGAACTGTGGGGCCGCTTCCGTGAGATCTCGCTGTCGCACTGCCAGGAAATCTACGAACTGCTCAACGTGAAACTGACCATGGCCGACGTGATGGGCGAAAGCGCCTACAACGACGACCTGATCAACGTGGTCAACGACCTCAAGGCCAAGGGCCTGCTGGTTGAGAGCAACGGCGCGCAGTGCGTGTTCCTCGAAGAATTCAAGACTGCCGACGGCGAGCCGCTGCCGGTGATCATCGTCAAGGCCGATGGCGGCTACCTCTACGCCACCACTGACCTGGCGGCCGTGCGCTACCGCAGCGGCGTGCTGAAAGCCGACCGCGCCCTGTATTTTGTCGACCAGCGCCAGGCCCTGCACTTCCAGCAGGTGTTTGAAGTGGCACGTCGCGCGGGCTTCGTCACCCACCCGATGCACATGGAGCATATGGGTTTCGGCACCATGAACGGCGCCGACGGCCGCCCGTTCAAGACCCGTGAAGGCGGCACCGTGAAGCTGATCGACCTGCTGAACGAAGCCCAGGAGCGTGCCTACAACCTGGTGAAGGAAAAGAACCCGGAACTGGCCGAGGCCGAGCTGCGCAACATCGCCCGAGTGGTGGGCATTGGCGCGGTGAAATACGCCGACCTGTCCAAGCACCGCACCAGCGACTACAGCTTCAACTTCGAGCTGATGCTGAACTTCGAAGGTAATACCGCGCCGTACCTGCTGTACGCCTACACCCGCGTGGCCGGTGTGTTCCGCAAGTTGGGCAAGGACTTCAGCGAAGTTGAAGGCCAGATCAATCTTGAAGCGCCGCATGAACAGGAACTGGCTGCCAAACTGGCGCAATTCGGCGAAGTGCTGAACAGCGTCGGCGAGAAAGGCACGCCGCATATCCTCTGCACCTATTTGTACGAAGTCGCCGGCCTGTTCTCCAGCTTCTACGAGAACTGCCCGATTCTCACTGCCGACGACGAAGCCCAAAAGCAAAGTCGCCTGCGCCTCGCCGCATTGGCTGGACGGACCCTCAAGCAAGGCCTGGAACTGTTAGGCCTGGAAACTCTGGAGCGTATGTAAGTTGGCTGCCAAGAAAAAACCTGCACCCAAGCGCGGCGCCAGCCGCTATCAGGCACCGGCGAAGAAACCTATTCCGGGCTGGCTATGGATGGCTATCGGCCTGGCGGTCGGCGCGTTTGTGGTGATTCTGATGAAGCTGGAGCCCGGCAAGGGCGACGACGTCAAACGCGCCAAGCAAGAGCAGCAGAAGGCCACGAAAATGGCCGAAGCCAACAAAACTGCGCCTAGCCCTACAGCACCGGTGAAGCCGAAATACGACTTCTATACGCTGCTGCCTGAATCGGAAGTGATCGTGCCGCCCGACGCCGTGCCGGAGAAAACCCTGCCGACGCCGCAAGTGCCGACCACGCCGGTGACCCCAGCGGAAGCCGCGAAAATCGACACGGCGCGTGCCCAGGCTGCGCTGGCCGGCATCACCCCGCCACCGCCGCCGCCCGTCGCGGCCACCAAGGCTGCGCCGGTGACCAAGTTCTTCCTGCAAGCGGGCTCGTTCCCGAAACAGGCGGATGCGGATCGCGTGCGGGCTCAGATCATTCTGTTGGGCCAAGCGGTGACGGTGGAGTCCGGCACAGTGAAGGACGCGACCTGGTATCGCGTACTGGTCGGGCCGTTCAGCAACCGCGAACAGCTGACCGTGGCGCAGAAACAATTGGCGGGAGCCGGCTTTAGTAACCTGTTGTTACAACAACGCCAGAGCCGCTGATTCTGAGAACACAGTAGGCCCCATGTGGGAGCGGGCTTGCTCGCGAATGCGGTAGATCAGTCACTATTTCCGGCGACTGACATACCGTATTCGCTAGCAAGCCCGCTCCCACATTTGGTTTCGGGGCGCTCTCAAAAATGTGTCAGACCAATAAACACCACTCGTCCGCCACACCCCCCTACGGTTGAAATCCCTCCCTCCACCCCCATATGAGTTTCCATCAGGGCATTTTCGCCCCGCTGCGTGGAGACTCCCCCTTGACCACCATCGTTTCAGTACGTCGCCACGGCAAAGTCGTCATGGGCGGCGACGGCCAGGTTTCCCTTGGCAACACCGTGATGAAAGGCAACGCCAAAAAAGTGCGTCGTCTGTACCACGGCCAGGTGCTCGCAGGCTTTGCCGGCGCCACCGCCGACGCCTTCACCCTTTTCGAGCGTTTTGAAGGGCAACTGGAAAAACACCAGGGCCACCTCGTTCGCGCCGCTGTCGAACTCGCCAAAGAATGGCGCACCGACCGTACCCTCAGCCGCCTGGAAGCCATGCTGGCAGTCGCCAACAAAGACGCGTCCTTGATCATCACCGGTAACGGCGATGTGGTTGAGCCTGAACATGGCCTGATCGCCATGGGTTCCGGCGGTGGCTACGCCCAAGCGGCAGCCAGCGCCTTGCTGAAGAAAACCGACCTGTCGGCCCGTGAAATCGTCGAGACCGCCTTGGGCATCGCCGGCGATATCTGCGTGTTCACCAACCACAACTTCACCATTGAGGAGCAGGACCTCGCCGAATAAGCCGTAGGCTTATTCCCGCTTGAGGCCGCCAAACACTATGTCCATGACTCCCCGCGAAATCGTCCATGAACTTAATCGCCATATCATCGGCCAGGACGATGCCAAGCGCGCCGTTGCCATTGCGCTGCGTAACCGCTGGCGCCGGATGCAACTGCCCGAAGAACTGCGCGTTGAAGTAACGCCGAAGAACATTCTGATGATCGGGCCGACCGGCGTCGGTAAAACCGAAATCGCCCGGCGCCTGGCCAAACTGGCCAACGCCCCGTTCATCAAGGTCGAAGCCACCAAGTTCACCGAAGTGGGCTATGTGGGCCGCGACGTTGAGTCGATCATTCGTGACCTGGCCGACGCCGCGCTGAAACTGCTGCGCGAACAGGAAATGACCAAGGTCAGCCATCGCGCCGAAGACGCCGCTGAAGAACGCATCCTCGATGCCTTGCTGCCGCCGGCACGCATGGGTTTCAACGAAGACGCCGCACCGGCCTCGGATTCCAATACCCGCCAGCTGTTCCGCAAGCGCCTGCGTGAAGGCCAACTGGACGACAAGGAAATCGAGATCGAAGTCGCCGAAGTGTCCGGCGTCGATATCTCCGCACCGCCTGGCATGGAAGAAATGACCAGCCAGTTGCAGAACCTGTTCGCCAACATGGGCAAGGGCAAGAAGAAAAGCCGCAAGCTCAAGGTGAAGGAAGCGCTGAAACTGGTGCGCGACGAAGAAGCCGGGCGCCTGGTCAATGAGGAAGAACTCAAGGCCAAGGCCCTGGAAGCGGTCGAGCAACACGGCATCGTGTTTATCGACGAGATCGACAAGGTGGCCAAGCGCGGCAACTCCGGTGGCGTCG
Source organism: Pseudomonas antarctica (assembly GCF_001647715.1). Lineage (NCBI taxonomy): Bacteria > Pseudomonadati > Pseudomonadota > Gammaproteobacteria > Pseudomonadales > Pseudomonadaceae > Pseudomonas > Pseudomonas antarctica. The sequence continues at coordinate 477,587 of NZ_CP015600.1, read as the reverse complement.
ATGTCTCGCGCGAAGGCGTACAACGCGACCTGTTGCCGCTGATCGAAGGCTGCACCGTGAACACCAAGCTGGGCATGGTCAAGACCGACCACATCCTGTTCATCGCCTCGGGTGCATTCCACCTGAGCAAGCCAAGCGACCTGGTGCCGGAGCTGCAAGGCCGCCTGCCGATTCGCGTGGAACTCAAGGCGCTGACCCCGGGCGACTTCGAACGTATCCTCAGCGAGCCACACGCTTCGCTCACCGAGCAATACCGTGAGCTGCTGAAAACCGAAGGCCTGGCCATCGAGTTCCTGCCAGACGGCATCAAGCGCCTGGCGGAGATCGCCTGGCAGGTCAACGAGAAGACCGAGAACATCGGTGCCCGTCGCCTGCATACCCTGCTTGAGCGCTTGCTGGAGGAAGTGTCCTTCAGCGCCGGCGACATGGCAGGCTTGCAGAATGGCGAAGCGATCAAGATCGACGCTGAGTACGTCAACAGCCACCTGGGCGAATTGGCGCAGAACGAAGATCTGTCGCGCTACATTCTGTAGAGCTCAAGCTGTAAGCTACAAGCGGCAAGTTGATCGCGTTCAACTTGAAGCTTGTAGCTTGCAGCCCAAGGTCTCCCACATGTTGAAATTTCCCACTGCTGTAAATCTCCACAAAACCTCCAACACCCTCGGCCTCACCTACGGGCCCGACGAGGTCTACCAGCTCCCCGCCGAACTGCTGCGCACCCACTCGCCTTCCGCCGAGGTCCAGGGGCACGGCAAACCCATCCTGCAATTCGGCAAACTCAACGTCCGGTTGATCAAGATAGAACCGGCCGGTCAGTACGCACTGAAATTGACCTTCGACGACGGGCATGACAGCGGACTGTTCACCTGGGACTACCTCTACCAACTGGCTGTGCGCCAGGAAGCGCTGTGGGCCGACTATCTTGCTGAACTCAAAGCCGCCGGTAAAACCCGCGATCCGAGTGAGTCGGTCGTGCGGCTGATGCTCTAGCCCAGGCTTCTTGCTCTTTAGAGGGCATTTTCTAATTTCATCTGCTTGAATGCCCTGTCGCGTGGCCAACGATTGGCCCGCTTGCGAAAAAAATTAAACTCGGGTAACCAATGGAACTGGCAAGTTCCCTGCATTTAACGATGCGGTATTTACGGTCACCCGAGTCGCAGTACCAGGCTGGTGTCGTGTATCGAAATTGGGTGCGCAGCAATCGCCGGTACTCGTCTTTCGGACAATGGAGCGTCGTAGATGAGTAACAAGAATAACGATGACTTGAAACGCCAGGCCTCGGAAAACACCCTGGGGCTGAACCCGATCATCGCGTTACGCAAAAAGGACTTATTAGCCTCGGCGAAGATGGTGCTGACCCAAGCCATCAAGCAACCGTTGCACAGCGTCAAGCACGTCGCCCACTTTGGCATCGAATTGAAGAATGTGATGTTCGGCAAATCCGCGCTGGTGCCCGAAAGCGACGACCGCCGCTTCCACGACCCGGCCTGGAGCCAGAACCCGCTCTATAAACGTTATCTGCAAACCTACCTGGCGTGGCGCAAGGAACTGCACGACTGGATCGGCGACAGCAACCTGTCGGAACAGGACATCAGCCGCGGCCACTTCGTGATCAACCTGATGACCGAAGCCATGGCCCCCACCAACAGTGCGGCCAACCCGGCGGCGGTCAAACGCTTCTTTGAAACCGGCGGTAAAAGCCTGCTCGATGGCCTGTCCCATCTGGCCAAGGACATGGTGCACAACGGCGGCATGCCGAGCCAGGTCAACATGGGTGCCTTTGAAGTGGGCAAGACCCTGGGCACCACCGAAGGCGCGGTAGTCTTTCGCAACGATGTACTGGAGCTGATCCAGTACAAGCCCATCACCGAACAGGTACACGAGCGCCCACTGCTGGTGGTACCGCCGCAGATCAACAAATTCTATGTGTTCGACCTGAGCCCGGAGAAGAGCCTGGCGCGCTTCTGCCTGCGTAATGGCCTGCAGACGTTTATCGTCAGTTGGCGCAACCCGACCAAGGCCCAGCGCGAGTGGGGCCTGTCGACCTATATCGAGGCGCTCAAGGAAGCGGTCGATGTGGTCACGGCGATTACCGGCAGCAAAGACATCAACATGCTCGGCGCCTGCTCCGGCGGCATCACCTGCACTGCGCTGCTGGGCCACTACGCCGCGCTGGGAGAAAAGAAGGTCAACGCCCTCACCCTGCTGGTGAGCGTGCTGGACACGACCCTCGACACCCAGGTGGCGCTGTTCGTCGACGAACAGACCCTGGAGGCGGCCAAGCGCCACTCCTACCAGGCCGGTGTGCTGGAAGGCCGCGACATGGCCAAAGTGTTTGCCTGGATGCGCCCCAACGACCTGATCTGGAACTACTGGGTCAATAACTACCTGCTGGGCAACGAGCCGCCGGTGTTCGACATCCTGTTCTGGAACAATGACACCACGCGCTTGCCGGCTGCCTTCCATGGCGACTTGATCGAGCTGTTCAAGAACAACCCGCTGGTGCGCGCCAACGCCCTGGAAGTGTGCGGCACGCCGATCGACCTCAAGCAGGTCACCGCCGACATCTACTCCCTGGCCGGCACCAACGACCACATCACGCCATGGCAGTCCTGCTACAAGTCGGCGCAGCTGTTTGGTGGCAAGGTCGAGTTTGTGTTGTCCAGCAGCGGGCATATCCAGAGCATCCTCAACCCGCCTGGCAACCCCAAGGCGCGTTATCAGACCAGCGATGGGCTGGCGGGCAAGGCGCTGGAGTGGCAGGAAAATGCGACCAAGCACACCGATTCCTGGTGGCTGCACTGGCAGGCATGGCAGGCAGAGCGGGCGGGAAAAATGAAGAAAGCACCTACAAGTTTGGGTAACAAAGCCTATGCCGCAGCTGAGGCTGCGCCGGGTACTTATGTGCATGAAAGATAAAAAATTGTGTGATTGAAATGAGATCGATGTGGGAGCTGGCTTGCCTGCGATGGCAATCTATCAGTCACCTGCTTGCTAGCTGATCCACCGCTATCGCAGGCAAGCCAGCTCCCACATAGACCGAGTTCCTACAGATAAGTAGCGCCACTCCACAGGGCTTGAGCATGCCGCAACCGTTCATCTTCCGTACCATCGACCTGGATGGCCAGACCATCCGCACGGCGGTGCGCCCGGGCAAGCCTCACTTGACGCCGCTGCTGATCTTCAACGGCATCGGCGCCAACCTTGAGCTGGTGTTTCCGTTCGTCCAGGCGCTGGACCCGGACCTGGAAGTGATCGCCTTCGATGTGCCGGGCGTGGGCGGCTCCTCGACGCCCAAACGGCCCTATCGATTTCCCGGATTAGCCAAACTTACCGCGCGCATGCTCGATTACCTGGACTATGGCCAGGTGAATGCGGTGGGTGTTTCCTGGGGCGGGGCACTGGCGCAACAGTTTGCGTATGACTACCCGGAGCGCTGCAAAAAACTGATCCTCGCAGCCACCGCTGCCGGTGCATTCATGGTGCCGGGCAAGCCGAAGGTACTGTGGCTCATGGCCAGCCCCCGGCGTTATATCCAGCCGTCCCATGTGGTGCGCATTGCGCCAATGATTTATGGCGGCTCGTTCCGCCGCGATTCAAAACTGGCCGCCGAGCACGCCAGCAAAGTGCGCTCGGCCGGCAAGCTGGGTTACTACTGGCAGCTGTTCGCGGGGCTGGGCTGGACCAGCATTCACTGGCTGCACAAAATCCGCCAACCCACCCTGGTGCTGGCGGGGGACGACGACCCGCTGATCCCGCTGATCAACATGCGCATGCTCGCCTGGCGCATTCCCAACGCACAGTTGCACATCATCGATGACGGCCACTTGTTCCTGATCACCCGGGCCGAAGCCGTGGCGCCGATCATCATGAAGTTTCTCGAGGAGGAGCGCCTGCGGGCTGTGATTCACCCGCGACCGGCGGTGTAAGGACTGCACCGCCGCGCAACTTGCCGAGAACCGACTATGGTTCTGAATTGGCGTGCCTGTTGTTGCCTTGACGAAGGAGTGTTGGCTCATGCGAGAAAGACCCGTGACGAACCCGGCGCCCATCCCTGCCGCGTTCATCAATGCGCAAAATGCGATTACCGGCCTCAGGGGGCGGGATCTGCTGGCGACCCTGCGCAGCGTTGCAGCTCACGGCTTGCGCAACCCGGTGCATACCGCGCGTCATGCGCTGGCACTGGGCGGTCAGCTGGGCCGCGTCTTACTGGGCGAAACCGTGCACGAGCCCAACCCTAACGACGCGCGCTTTATCGACCCCACCTGGAAGCTCAACCCGCTGTATCGACGCAGCCTGCAAGCCTATTTGAGCTGGCAGAAACAGACCCGCCACTGGATCGATGACAGCGCCTTGAGCGCGGATGACCGAGCCCGTGCGCACTTCGCCTTCGCCTTGCTCAACGATGCTGTCTCGCCCTCCAATACGCTGCTCAACCCGCTGGCCATCAAGGAGTTGCTCAACTCAGGCGGCAACAGTGTGGTGCGCGGCGCGAGCAATCTGTTTAACGACTTGCTGCACAACAATGGCCTGCCAAGCCAGGTCAGCAAACACGCGTTTGAAGTGGGCAAGACCGTCGCCACTACTCCGGGCTCAGTGGTGTTTCGCAACGAGCTATTGGAGCTGATCCAATACAAGCCGATGAGCGAAAAACAGTACGCCAAGCCCCTGCTGATCGTGCCGCCGCAAATCAACAAGTACTACATTTTCGACCTCAGCCCGGCCAACAGCTTTGTGCAGTACGCCCTGAAAAACGGCCTGCAGACCTTTATGGTCAGCTGGCGCAACCCGGATGTGCGTCACCGCGAATGGGGCCTGTCCACCTACGTAGCGGCGCTGGAAGAAGCGTTGAATGTGTGCCGGGCGATCACTGGCGCCCGCGAGGTCAACCTGATGGGGGCTTGCGCCGGCGGCCTGACCATCGCCGCGCTGCAGGGCCACCTGCAAGCCAAGCGCCAGCTGCGGCGCATTTCCAGCGCCAGTTACCTGGTGAGCCTGCTGGACAGCCAGATCGACAGCCCCGCCACGCTGTTCGCCGATGAACAAACCCTGGAAGCCGCCAAGCGCCGCTCCTACCAGCAAGGCGTGCTGGACGGTCGCGACATGGCCAAGGTGTTTGCCTGGATGCGCCCCAACGACTTGATCTGGAACTACTGGATCAACAACTACCTGCTGGGCAAGGAACCGCCAGCGTTCGACATCCTGTACTGGAACAACGACAACACGCGGCTTCCCGCCGCGCTGCATGGCGATTTGCTGGACTTCTTCAAGCACAACCCGTTGAGCCATCCCGGCGGCCTGGAAGTGTGCGGCACGCCTATCGATTTGCAGAAGGTCACGGTGGACAGCTTCAGCGTGGCCGGGATTAACGACCACATCACACCGTGGGACGCGGTGTATCGCTCCACACAATTGCTGGGCGGCGAGCGACGCTTCGTACTGTCCAACAGCGGGCATATCCAGAGCATCCTCAACCCACCGGGCAACCCCAAGGCCAACTACGTCGAAAACCCCAAGCTGAGCAGCGACCCACGCGCCTGGTACTACGACGCCAACCACGTCGAAGGCAGCTGGTGGCCGCAGTGGCTGGAGTGGGTTCAACAACGCTCCGGCGTACAACGCGAAACCCTGACCGCCCTGGGCAACCAGAATTACCCACCGATGGAAGCGGCGCCGGGCACTTATGTGCGAGTGCGCTGAGCTCAACGATCACATTAAGAAGACTGGATGAAGACCCGCGACCGTATCCTTGAATGTGCCCTGCTGTTGTTCAACCACAAGGGCGAACCGAACGTGTCGACCATGGAGGTGGCCAATGAAATGGGGATAAGCCCCGGCAACCTCTACTACCATTTCCATGGCAAGGAACCGTTGGTGCTCGGGCTGTTCGAGCGTTTTCAGAACGAACTGGCACCGCTGCTCGACCCACCGGCAGATGCGCAGTTGAGGGCCGAGGACTATTGGTTATTCCTGCACCTGATCGTCGAGCGCATGGCCCATTACCGGTTTCTGTTTCAGGACCTGTCGAACCTTGCAGGACGCCTGCCGAAGCTGGCCAAGGGCATTCGTAATTTGCTGACGGCGCTCAAGCGAACACTGGCTTCATTACTGGCGCGACTCAAGGCGGCGGGGCAGTTGGTCAGTGATACCCAGGCGCTGGGGCAACTGGTGGAGCAAATCACCATGACCTTGCTGTTTTCGCTGGATTACCAGCGGATTCTGGACCGTGAAGGGGAAGTGCGGGTGGTGGTGTACCAGATCATGATGCTGGTGGCGCCGCATCTGCTGTTGCCGGCGCGACAGGCGACCGAGAAGTTCGCACTGAAATACTTGGATGATCTGGATTGAACATGTGGGAGCGGGCTTGCCCGCGATAGCGGTGGATCAGCCAATTTCAATGTGACTGACACTGCGCCATCGCGGGCAAGCCCGCTCCCACATTGAATTTGAGGTGTTCATAAAGTCGCAAAAAAACGCCCGACCTTCGCAGGCCGGGCGTTTTTTTTGCCCTGAAAAAATCAGGACTGACTGGATGGCGTCGGGGTTGCCGGCGTTACAGTCGGGGCAGTAGCAGCGTGCGTCGGCGCGGAGACCGAGTTGGCTGTCGAAGCGGTTGGCGCTGGCGTTGCAGGCTTGGCCGCGATGGCAGGCTTTGGCGCTGCTGGCTTTTTCGCTACAGTGGGCTTCTTGGCGGCGGCTGGTTTTGCCGCTGGCTTGGCAGCCACAGGTTTTGCCGTTGCCGCTTTTGCTGCAGCAGGCTTGGCAGCTGGTTTTGCCGCTGCGGTTTTAGCTGCTGGCTTCGCGGCGGGTTTTGCGACCGCCTTGGCTGCAGGTTTAGCCGCTGGCTTGGCAGCTGCTTTAGCGGCCACTGGCTTAGCCGCAGACTTGGCGGCCGGTTTGGCAGCAGCGGTTTTCGCCGCGGGCTTGGCAGCCGCTTTAGCCGCAGGTTTGGCAGCCGCTTTAACCAGAGGCTTGGCCGCTGTTTTCACAGCCGGTTTGGCGGCGGCGGTTTTGGCGGCAGGCTTGGCAGCGGGTTTAGCCGCGGCGGTTTTAGCCGGGGCCACTTTAGCGCCGGTGAGCTTTTCGATTTGCTTGGTCAGGGTATCGACCTTGCCGTGCAGCGTTTTCAACTCCGCTTTGCTGGGCACGCCCAATCGCGAAATAGCACTGTTGAGACGCTTGTCGAAAGTCTCTTCCAACTTGCCCCATGTATCCGAAATACTTGATTTGGCAGAACCGGCGCTCGCTTTTGCCGCCTCTACTTTTTTACCGACTGTGCTCTTGGTCAACTTTTCGGCCTTCTCGCCGTCCTTGACCAAAGTCTCGAAGTATTTGCCGCCGTCACTGCTAACCTTCGAGTACACGCCTAAACCAGCAAGCCAGATTTTACGGGAATATTTTTCAACTTCCCCGATCCACGAGCTGCCTTCTTTCTGAGTCGTCTTTTTAACAGCCATCCCGATGTCTCCTTAGTGTTTACGCGCGACACGTTCTAGCAATGCCGTCAGCTCTTCGAGCTTAGCAGAGAGTGTCTCAACGTCATGTTTAGACGCAATGCCGATCCGATTCAAGGCACTTGCAACACGCGTGTCAAAAGCTTTTTCAACTTTATCCAGTTGAACTTCAACCAGGCCTTTGACGCTTGAGACATTACTCTTTACTTGGTCAATCTGACTGTTGGCGGCATCAAGTTGTTCAACCACAACTTTTTTGCCTTTACTTTCAACATGTTGACCGGTCTTAACCAGCTCTTTGAAGTACTCGGTACCCTCGCTGCCGACCTTGGCATAGGCACCAAGGCCCGCCAGCCAGATCTTGCGGGCATAGCTTTTAACGTCACTCAGGGCGGTAGACTGAACGTCGATTTTTTTCTTCAAAATAACTTTGGCCATGGTGCACCTCACGCAGATTAGGGTCGAGGAACGGCCCGCAGGAGTTGAGGGCTTGGGCACAAAGTAGGGTGAAAAATTAGAATCGGCACCCTAAGAACACAGCGATCAGGCCAATGCCTTATCCAGGGCTTTCTCGATTTCAGACTTGATAGTGCCACTCATGGCCGACATCAACAGTCCCAGTTCCACATCAATGCGCAACGAATCATCCGCAACCAACACGGTGCCTTTAACCCCCGAACGCTTGAGGTTCAAGGTATCGCCGGACCACGACGGCTCCAGGCCGTATTGCTCCTTGAGTTTGTTCGCCAACTTCTCGGCCTTCGCGCGCGCGCCGTCCTTACCCAGGGTGTGTGCACGTTCAACGGTAATACGGGCCATTGCTATGACTCCTCTTTATTGCGACTGGAACACCTGCCATGCGGCAAAAGGTCTCGGTGACCGTCTATCTTACCTTCAGCCTTGCCAAGACAAAGCAGGCCTTGGGGATTATCATGTCCCGCATTCTCTTTTGGTGACAGCGATATGACTGATCAGCGCAAAGGCAGCGATGCCGAACCCACCACTCACTTCGGCTTCAAGAACGTCCCGGAAAGCCAGAAAGCGGAAAAAGTCGCTGAGGTGTTCCACTCCGTAGCCGCCAAGTACGACCTGATGAACGACGTGCTGTCGGGCGGCATGCACCGCCTGTGGAAACGCTTCACTATCGAACTGTCGGGCGTACGCACCGGCAACCGCGTGCTGGATATCGCCGGCGGTACGGGTGACCTGGCGGCCAAGTTCTCCAAGCTCGTCGGCCCTACCGGCCAGGTCGTGCTGGCGGACATCAACGGCTCGATGCTCAAGGTCGGCCGTGATCGCCTGCTGGATAAAGGTGTGGCCGGCAATATCGAGTTCGTCCAGGCCGACGCAGAAAAACTGCCGTTCCCGGACAACCATTTCGACTGCGTGACCATCGCCTTCGGCCTGCGCAACGTGACCCATAAAGAGGACGCGATCCGCTCGATGCTGCGCGTACTCAAGCCGGGCGGCCGCCTGCTCGTGCTGGAGTTCTCCAAGCCGACCAACGCGCTGATGTCCAAGGTCTACGACACTTACTCGTTCGCCTTCATGCCGCTGATGGGCAAGCTGATCACCAATGACGCCGAAAGCTACCGCTACCTGGCTGAATCGATCCGCATGCACCCCGACCAGGAAACCCTGAAGTCCATGATGGTAGAAGCCGGTTTCGACCGCGTGACCTACCACAACATGACCTCGGGTATCGTCGCCCTGCACCGCGGTATCAAGCCCTGATGCTGTTCGCCGGTCTTCTCGCCAGCGTTGAACACGGCCTTAACCGTGTACTGCGCCTGGACAGCACCGCCCTGGCGCGGCTCGCGCACTTGAACGGCAAAATCATTGCCGTAGATTGCCGCAGCCCTGCCTTGCAGCTGTTTATCCTGCCCAGCGATGAAGGCCTGCTGCTCGCCAGTGATTGGGCCGCCGAAGCCGACTGCACCCTGCGTGCGCCGGCGTCGAGCCTGTTGCACCTGGTGTTGAGTCGCAATAAAACCGCCATCCTGCACAGCCCTGAAGTGGAGCTGGAAGGCGACAGCGCGGTGCTGATGGACCTGGCCGCCGTGCTGCAAGACCTGGAACTGGATTGGGAATACGAGCTGTCGCGCTGGATCGGCCCCGTCGCCACCCAACTGATCAGCGGGCACCTGCGCAGCCGCGCGCGCTGGTACCAGCAGGGGTTCGCCAGCCTCAACCAGAACCTCGCCGAATACCTGAGCGAAGAATCGCGCACCCTGGTCGGAGAACGCGAAGCGCAAGCGCGCTTTCGCGAACTCGACAAGGCCAAAATCGACCTGGAACGCCTTGAGGCGCGCTTCGAGCGCCTGAGCCGGTCCCTTGATCCAAGCGATAACGCATGAAGCTGCTCGCCGTCCGCCGTTTGTTTCGTATCCAGCGCGTCGTAATCCGCTACCGCCTCGATGACCTGCTGTTCGCCCTGCCATTGCCATGGTTTCTGCTGGCGGTGCGCTACGTACTGCCGTGGCGCTGGTTCCCGCGCAAACCGCTGGAGCTGAGCCGTGGCGCGCGCCTGCGCCTGGCGTTGCAGGACCTGGGGCCGATCTTTATCAAATTCGGGCAGATCCTCTCCACCCGGCGCGACCTGTTACCGGAAGATATCGCCGACGAACTGATGCTGTTGCAGGACCGCGTACCGCCCTTCGACTCCCAGCAATCGATGAAGCTGATCGAAGAACAGCTGGGCAAGAAAATCAGCGAAGTGTTCAGCCGCTTTGACGTCGAGCCGCTGGCCTCGGCCTCGGTCGCACAAGTGCACGCAGCGCAGCTCAAGACCGGCGAAGAAGTGGTGGTGAAGGTGATTCGCCCAGGCCTCAAGCCGATCATCGGTCAGGACCTGGCGTGGCTGTTCATCTTGGCCCGGGCCGCCGAACGCTTCTCTGCCGATGCGCGCCTGTTGCACCCGGTGGACGTGGTCGCCGACTACGAAAAAACCATCTACGACGAACTCGACCTGCTACGCGAAGCCGCCAACGCCAGCCAGCTCAAGCGCAACTTCGAAGGCTCATCGCTGCTGTACGTGCCGCAGGTGTATTGGGACTGGTGCCGCCCTAAAGTGCTGGTGATGGAGCGCATCTACGGCGTGCAGGTCACCGACCTCGCCACCCTGGCCGACCAGCGCACCGACATGAAGATGCTCGCCGAACGCGGTGTAGAGATTTTCTTCACCCAGGTGTTCCGCGACAGTTTCTTCCACGCCGACATGCACCCGGGCAACATCTTCGTCAGCACCGTGAACCCGTGGAGCCCGCAGTACATTGCGATCGATTGCGGCATCGTCGGCAGCCTGACCCCGGAAGACCAGGATTACCTGGCGCGTAACCTGTTCGCCTTCTTCAAGCGTGACTATCGCCGCGTGGCGCAATTGCACATTGATTCGGGCTGGGTGCCGGCGGAAACCAAGCTCAACGAATTCGAAGCAGCGATCCGCACGGTGTGCGAGCCAATCTTTGAAAAACCGTTAAAAGATATTTCATTCGGACAGGTGCTGATGCGCCTGTTCCAGACCGCGCGCCGCTTCAATATGGAAGTGCAGCCGCAGCTGGTCTTGCTGCAAAAAACCCTGCTCAACATCGAAGGCCTGGGCCGTCAGTTGTACCCGGACCTCGATCTGTGGAATACCGCGCAGCCGTTCCTCGAACGCTGGATGCGCGAGCGCGTCAGCCCGAAAACCCTGCTGGGCAACCTGCAAAGCCAAGTGGAGCAACTGCCGCACCTGGCCAACATGACCCGCGACCTGCTGGAACGGATGTCTCAGCCCCACGCCAAAGACCCCGCACCGCCATGGCAAACGCGCAAGGACGACTGGTTCCTGCGCCTGCTGGGTGCCGCGCATCTGGTCGGCGGCGTGATGCTGGCCATTGGCGGGCCGCTGAACCAACTGGGGCATTGGCCGGCGGGCATCATGGTCGCCGTGGGTGTTTATCTGATCGTGCGTCGATAACCCATCCGGTTATACACTGTCGCAAATTGCCGGAGCCGAACATGAAAGACTGGCTGGACGAGATCAAGTGGGACAGTGACGGCCTGGTGCCGGCCATTGCCCAGGACTACAAGACCGGGCGCGTACTGATGATGGCCTGGATGAACCGCGAGGCCCTGAGCCTCACCGCCACTGAGCAGCGCGCCATTTACTGGTCACGTTCGCGTGGCAAACTGTGGCGCAAGGGCGAAGAGTCCGGGCACGTGCAAACCCTGCACGAGATGCGCATCGACTGCGACGCCGACGTGGTGATCCTCAAGGTCGAGCAAATCGGCGATATCGCCTGCCACACCGGCCGTCACAGCTGCTTCTATCGCGTGTTCGAGAATGGCGAATGGAAGGTTGTGGAACCGGTGCTCAAAGACCCGCACGCCATTTACTCGGCAGGACACTGAACATGAGCGATACCCTGAACCGTGTGGCCCAGGTGCTGGAAGACCGCAAAGGCGCGGATGCCGACAGCTCCTATGTCGCCAGCCTGTACCACAAGGGCCTGAACAAGATTCTGGAAAAACTTGGCGAAGAATCCATCGAGACGATCATCGCCGCCAAAGACGCGCAGATCAGCGGTGATTGCAGCGATGTGATCTACGAAACCGCTGACTTATGGTTCCACAGTCTGGTCATGCTCGCCCAACTGGGGCAGCATCCGCAGGCCGTGCTGGATGAACTGGACCGTCGCTTCGGCTTGTCCGGGCACGTCGAAAAGGCCTCGCGCCCGTCCGCCTGAATAACTTTTACAGAGGAATTGCAGCATGGGCATTTTTGACTGGAAACACTGGATCGTCATTCTCGTGGTGGTCGTTCTGGTATTCGGCACCAAGAAACTCAAGAACCTGGGCACCGACGTGGGCGAGTCGATCAAGGGCTTTCGCAAAGCCATGAACGATGATGAAAAGCCCGTCGACCCGGTGGTCAACCCGGTACCTCCGGCCCAGCCTGTGCACCCGCAGGCGACCCAGCCGATCACCGAGCGTCGTACCTTCGACGTGCAGGCTGAAAAAGTCGAAGAGCCGACCCGCAAAGACTCGTGAGCACTGACTAATGTTTGGTATCAGCTTCTCTGAACTGCTCCTCGTCGGCCTCGTGGCCCTGCTGGTACTGGGGCCGGAACGCCTGCCCGGTGCCGCACGCACGGCCGGCCTTTGGATCGGGCGCCTGAAACGCAGTTTCAACGCCATCAAACAGGAAGTTGAACGGGAAATCGGCGCCGACGAGATCCGCCGCCAACTGCACAACGAACATATTCTGTCGTTGGAGCAGGAAGCGCGGAAGATTTTGTCGCCGGTGCAAGAGCCGCCCAAACCGGCCGAGCACAGCATCGCACCACCGCCCGTGGCCGACGTTGCACCGGTGGTGGAACACACCCCCGCGCCGCCCGCTCACACCCCGACCGAGCCAGCGCCGACGCCCGTTGCGTCGCCCGCTCCCCATGACCCTACATTGCCGCCGCGAGCCCCATGAGCGCTGATAAACCGGAAGACGACCATCACATGCCGCTGGTCTCGCACCTCACCGAGCTGCGTACCCGCCTGCTGCGTTGCGTAGCGGCCATCTTCATCATCTTTGCCGGGCTGTTCGCCTTCACCCAGCAAATCTATACCTTCGTCTCCACGCCGCTGCGCCAGTACCTGCCGGCCGGCGCGACGATGATCGCCACCGACGTGTCGTCGCCGTTCCTGACGCCGCTGAAGCTGACCATGATGGTCTCGCTGTTCCTGGCGATCCCGGTGATCCTGCATCAGATCTGGGGCTTTATCGCACCGGGCCTGTACAAGCACGAGAAGCGCATCGCGGTGCCGTTGCTGGTGTCGAGCATCCTGCTGTTCTACACCGGCATGGCCTTCGCCTACTTCCTGGTGTTCCCGCTGATCTTCAAATTCTTCGCCGCCGCCACCCCGGCCGGCGTGGAGATGATGACCGACATCACCAGCTACCTCGACTTCGTGATGACGCTGTTCTTCGCCTTCGGCGTGGCCTTCGAAATCCCGGTGGCCGTGGTGCTGCTGGTGTGGATTGGTGTGGTCGACGTCAAATACCTGAAGAAAGTCCGCCCGTACGTCATCATCGGCTGCTTCGTGGTCGGCATGATCCTCACGCCGCCGGACATCTTCTCGCAGACCCTGCTGGCTGTGCCGATGTGGATGCTGTTCGAAATCGGCATCCTGTTTGGCAGCCTGATCAGCAAGCGTGGCGACCACCCGGATGACCAACCCGCCGACGACGACCAGCCGCCAGCGACGCAGCCGTGAACCTGCTGCTGCTTGAAGAGGCCGACTTTATCGCGGCCGACCGGGTGATATTGCGTGATCGGCGCCTGGTGCACATGCAGGAAGTCCACCGCGCTGCGGTGGGCGACAACCTGCGCGTGGGCCGTATCGGCGGCCTGATGGGCAATGCGCAACTGCTGCGCCTGGAAGCCCTCGAAGCAGAGCTGCAAGTCAGCTTCGACCAACCGCCGCCGACCAAACTGCCCCTGACCCTGCTGCTCGCCCTGCCACGCCCCAAGATGCTGCGCCGGGTGCTGCAAACCGTGGCGGCGATGGGCGTACCGAAGGTGGTATTGGTCAACAGTTACCGGGTTGAAAAGAGCTTCTGGCAAACCCCGTTTCTGGAGCCTGAGGCGATTCGCGAGCAACTGATCCTCGGCCTGGAACAGGCACGGGACACCGTCCTGCCCGAAATCGTTATCGAAAAACGCTTCAAACCGTTTGTCGAAGATCGCCTGCCGGCCATGACCGAAGGCACCCTGGGCCTGATCGGCCATCCCGGCGATTACCCGGCCTGCCCCCGTGGGCTGGATACGCCTGTGACCCTGGCCATCGGCCCGGAAGGTGGCTGGATTCCTTACGAAGTGGACCTGCTGGCCAAGGCCGGCTTGCAACCGGTGCAACTTGGCGCACGAATCCTGCGCGTAGAAACCGCCGTCACCGCCCTGCTCGCCCGCCTGTTCTAACAACGCCAAACCCTGTGGGCGCGGGCTTGCCCGTGATAACGGTGGATCAGTCAGACTATCTGCCACTGGTACACCGCTATCGCGAGCAAGCCCGCTCCCACAGTGGATTGGCGTCGCTACAGAATCTTCCTACACGGCCGATAGCCTCTGAATAAGTCCAAGCCTTGTTCAAAGGGAGTTCGCCGTATGTATCGTTGGTTAGCCGAAAAACTGGGGAATGTGAGCGTCAATCGCAAGCTGAGCATTGGCTTTGGCCTGGTGTTGGTCCTGACGCTGTTGACCACCTTCACCGGTTGGACCGGCCTGGGTGATGTGATCAGTCGCGGCGACAAACTGGGCTTCATCTCCAGCCTCAACGGCCTGACCAAAGACCTGCGCCTGGCGCGCCTGGACTTCGAAATGCGTCGCGGCGAACAGGGCACGGATGCGGTCAACGGCCTGCTCACACAGCTGGACAACGGCCTGAAAACCGCGCAAGCCCTGATCGAGCAACCCGATGACAAGGCCCTGGTAGAACAACAGCTGGACGCCCTGAACCAATACAAAAAGGCCTTCACCACCATGGTGCAGGCGGGACTGAAGCGTGAAGGCGCCCGCAGCAAGCTCGGCGACACCGCCGACAACGCCGTGGCCAAGATCAACGAGATCGAAGCCGCCTTGCTGCAAGGCGATAGCGTCACGCAGTTCAACAGCGTGGTCGACCTGAGCAAGCTGATCCAGCAATCACGCTTCCAGGTTCGCGGCTACACCTACAGCGGCAAGACGGAGGCCGAACAGCCTGCCCTGGACGCTATCGACAACGCCCTGAAGAAAATCACCGAACTCCAAGGCCAATTGCCGGCCCAGTATCAGGCCAATCTGCAAGAGGCCGGCGTCTCGCTGCAAGCCTACCGCGCCGCCGTCAGCCAATACCGCGACTCCCAGGTCGCCAGCGCTGCTGCCCTGAAAATCATGACCGCCCAAGGCGATATTCTGCTGGGCCACAGTGAGAAACTCACCACCTCGCAAACCGCCGTGCGCGATGCCGACGCCGCACACGCCAAACAACTGCTGCTGCTGGCCACCGTGCTGGCGCTGATCTTCGGCATGGTCGCCGCCTGGGCCATCACCCGTCAGATCGTCATTCCGCTGAACCAGACCCTCAATGTCGCTGAACGCGTAGCCTCCGGCGACCTGAGCCACAACCTGAACTCCGCGCGCCAGGACGAACTGGGCCAACTGCAACGCGCCATGCAAAGCATGACGGTCGGCCTGCGCGAATTGATCGGCGGCATCAGCGACGGCGTCACCCAGATCGCCAGCGCCGCCGAGCAACTGTCCGCCGTGACCGAGCAGACCAGCGCCGGGGTCAACAGCCAGAAGATCGAGACCGACCAGGTCGCCACCGCCATGAATGAAATGGCTGCGACCGTGCAGGAAGTGGCGCGCAACGCCGAGGAAGCCTCGGAAGCCGCCGTCGCCGCTGATCAGCAGGCCCGCGAGGGTGACAAGGTGGTCGGTGAAGCCATCGCCCAGATCGAGCGTTTGGCTACCGAGGTCGGCAATTCCACCGAGGCCATGAGCCATCTGAAACGCGAAAGCGACAAGATCGGCAGCGTGCTCGACGTGATCAAATCGGTGGCCCAGCAAACCAACTTGTTGGCACTCAACGCCGCGATTGAAGCGGCGCGTGCCGGTGAAGCCGGCCGCGGCTTCGCGGTGGTGGCCGATGAGGTGCGCAGCCTGGCCCAGCGCACCCAGAAGTCCACCGAAGAGATCGAAGAGCTGATCGTCGGCCTGCAAAGCGGCACCCAACAGGTAGCCACCATCATGGACAACAGCCGTGGCCTCACCGACAGCAGCGTCGAACTGACTCGTCGAGCCGGCAACGCACTGGGCAATATCACCCGCACGGTCTCGACCATTCAGGCGATGAACTCGCAGATTGCCACCGCCGCCGAGCAACAAAGCGCCGTGGCCGAAGAGATCAACCGCAGCGTGCTGAATGTGCGCGACGTGTCTGAACAAACGTCCTCGGCCAGTGAGGAAACCGCGGCGTCAAGCGCTGAGCTGGCACGCTTGGGTGTCTATTTGCAGACCCTGGTTGGACGGTTCCGCATCTGACCTGCGCCTTCGCGGCGGCCAAGCAAGGCCGTCGCAACTTGTGAAAATTCCTACGCAGTTATCAGCCCGCCACAACCCCGAATCGATTTAGCGTTTCAGCTGTAGCGAAGCGCTTTCTCTGATTTGGAGGTTCACTATGTTTCCTCGGCTGACCCGCTGGCTGGTCAATGCCAGCGTCCGTCTCAAGCTCGCACTGGGTTTTGGCCAAGTGCTGATCTTGAGCTTCCTGATCGCCGCGACGAGTTGGCAAGCCCTCAACGCCGTCCTTTACCGTTCCAGCAACCTCACGACCCTGGGGCAACTGGCCCTGGACGCAGAGGCCATGCGTGCTGACCGCATCGTGTATCGCACCCTCACGGACGCTGCCAGCCTGGGCAAAATGACCTTGCAGATTGAAAAGATCGACCGACACCTCACCGACCTTTCCCAACGATTGAAAGACCCCGCCGAAATGCAGCGGCTTCAGGATGCGATGCGCCTCGTGGCGAGTTTCAAGGCAGCCTTGGTGGCGTTGCCCCCGTTGATCGAGCAACGGGAAAGCATCCGTCCCGCCATCAAGCGAACGGCTCTGCAAGCCAGCGAGGCCCTTGCCGAACTCGCCGGCGCGCTGCCCGCTCAACAGGACGAGAAGGCTCTCAACGCCATCGAAAACCTGCGCCAGGCCATGGAGCAGGCCGAAGACAGCGCGCAAAGCCCCGCATGGGCTGCCGAATCGCTACAGGCTTATGCCGAGACGCTCGGTAAGACTCTCGACGCACTGGAGGTGGCACAGACCGCCGTCACCACACTGCCGGTGGACGCGGCACTGCTCAAAACCGACATGGCCAACTATCGCGAGCAGTTGATCAAGCTCAAGGAGGCTCAGCTCACTACCGAAACGGTGCAAAATCGGTTTGAACAACAACTCAATGAGTTGCGTGAACATAGCTTTCAGCTAAGCGAGGGCCAAAATGCCAAGCGTGACAGCGAAGCGGATCAGACCCGTACATGGCTGATCTGGGTCACGGTGGCCGCATTGTTACTGGGCGCCCTTGCGGCGTGGTGGATCGCTCGACAAATCGCGCTACCGTTGCGAGAAATCCTCAACGCCGCGCACCGTGTAGCCGAAGGAGATCTGAGCCACGACACTCAGGTTGACCGCCGCGATGAAATGGGCCAATTGCAGCAAAGCATTGGGCAAATGACCCGTAACCTGCGCAACCTGATCAGTAGCATCGGTGACAGCGCCCGACAGATCGCCAGTGCGGCCACCCAGTTATCGACCGTCACCGAGCAGACCCGCTCCGGCGTCAACAACCAGAGAGATGAGACCGACCAGGTTGCGACAGCCATGAACGAAATGCTCGCAACCTCTCAGGAAGTCGCTCGGCATGCCGAACAAGCGTCGGTAGCAGCGAATGAGGCGGATCAACAAGCCTGCGCCGGTGACAAAGTCGTCACACAGGCAGTCGAGCAGATAGGCAACCTCGCCAGCGAAATGGAACTCGCCAGCCGCGCGATGGTGGCGCTGCAGCAGGAAAGCCAAAAGATCGGCAGTGTACTGGACGTTATCAAATCAGTGTCCCAGCAGACCAACCTGCTGGCATTGAATGCCGCCATCGAAGCCGCACGCGCGGGCAGTGCGGGCGAAGGTTTTGCGGTGGTGGCCGATGAAGTGCGCAGCCTCGCCCAACGGACACAGGAATCAGCAGAAGAAATCGAGGGGTTGATCCAAGGCCTGCATAGCGGCACCCAGCAGGTCGCGGACATCATGGACAGCAGCCGCAGCCTCACCGACAACAGCGTCGGTCTGACCCGCGACGCCGGTGAGGCATTGGCAGCGATTGCCCGCACCGTGTCGATCATCCAGGAGATGAACCCACAGATTGCCGCCGCCGCCGAGCAGCAAAGCGCGGTGGCCGAGGAGATCAATCGCAGTGTCTTGAAAGTGCGCAATGTGTCGGAACAAACGGCGGCCGCCAGTGAGGAAACGGCGGCCGCCAGTGTTCAGTTGACGAGGTTGAGCCTGGATTTGCAGACGCTGGTCGGTAAATTCAGGCTCTGAGGCTCGCCCTGCGCTACAGCACCTGGCGCAGGAAAGCCTGGGCCCGTGGGTCTTTCGGCGCATCGAAGAACTCGGCCGGGGCCGCATCTTCCAGCAACTTGCCGTGATCGAAAAACAGCACCCGGTCCGCTACTTCGCGGGCAAAACCCATCTCGTGGGTGACGCAGACCATGGTCATGCCTTCCAGCGCCAGGGTCTTCATCACGTCCAGCACTTCGCCGACCATTTCCGGGTCCAGCGCCGAGGTGGGTTCATCAAACAGCATCACCTTGGGCTCCATGGCCAACGCGCGGGCGATCGCCACCCGCTGTTGCTGGCCACCGGACAACCGTGAGGGGAACTCGTTGGCCTTTTGCGCAATGCCGACTTTCTCCAGCAGCGCCAATGCCTTGGCTTCACGCTCTTGCTTACCGCGCTTGCGCACGACTTTTTGCGCCAGGCACAGGTTTTCCAGCACGGTCATGTGGGGGAACAGGTTGAAGTGCTGGAACACCATGCCGACTTCGCGGCGATAGGCGTTCACGTCAGTCTTCGGGTCGGCCAGTTGCAGGCCGTCGATGCTCACCGAGCCTGCGTCAAACTCCTCCAACCCGTTAAGACAGCGCAGAAAGGTGGATTTGCCCGAACCCGAAGGGCCGATCACCACCAGCACTTCACCCTTGGCGACTTGGGTGGTGACGTGGTCCACCGCGCGCACCACCTGACCACGGGTGTCGAAGACTTTTACCAGATCGCGGACTTCAATCACTTTGCGCGAGCCTCCGCTCAAGCCGGCTGGCCATTTTCGACAGCGGCAGGTTGATCAGCAGGTACAGGCCTGCCACACAGAACAGGATTTCAAACGGCGAAAACGAGGTGGTGATGACTTCACGACCACTTTTGAGCAACTCGGTAATCGCGATCACCGACACCAGGGACGTGTCTTTCACCAGGCTGATAAATTGCCCGGCCAGCGGCGGCAACACGCGCTTGAACGCTTGCGGCAACACCACGTGGCGCATCGACTGGCTGGCACTCAACCCCAGGGACCGTGCGGCTTCGTTCTGGCCACGGGTGATGGACTGCACGCCGGCGCGGACAATTTCCGCCACGTAAGCGCCGGTGAACAGCGACAACGCGGCGATCCCGGCGAATTCCCGGGACAGGTTGAGCACCGTCCCGATGAAGAAATAGAAAATAAAGATTTGCACCAATAGCGGCGTGCCGCGCACCAGTTCGACGTAGATCGTCGATAGATCGCGCAAGGTCGGGTTGCTGGACAGACGGCACAAGCCGGTTGCCAGGCCAATCACCAGCCCCAGAATTCCGGAGATGACCGACAGCCACAAGGTGGTCCACAAGCCCCACATCAGCGGGCCAAGCGCCCAATGCCGGGTTACGCCAATAACATCGCCTTCGGCCACGTCGTCACCGCGCGCCACTTGCAGGCTATTGTCGGCAACCGTCAGCTTTTGTTCGGCACCGGCATCATTGCGCAGGGTCACTTCGGCTACGTCGCCTTTACGCACCAGTTCAATGACCGTGGAGATGTCGGCTGCACGCTGGGAGGTTTCGGCCTGATAGGCGAAGTACTGCGGTACGCGGTTCCAGCGCCATTCGTAGGACATCAGCGAGGTGGCGTAGTACAACGCGCCAGCCAGGCCAACCAGCACGACCACGGTCAGCAGGTGCCAGGGCCATTGGGCTTTTTTCTGTTTCATTTCAGCTTCCGGGATTGATGTCGCCTGTCAGGCCGCTTTCGCGAGCAAGCCCGCTCCCACATTTTGACCGCATTCTCATGTTTGAACTCGGTCAAGTGTGGGAGCGGGCTTGCTCGCGAAAGGCGCGACTCGGTATTCAGACTGGCTTATTCCATGTCCTTGAGCCACTCGGAGCTCTTGAACCACTTGTCATGGATACGATCGTAGGTGCCGTCGTTACGGATCTGGTGCAGGAAGTTGTTGATGTAGTTGAGGCTGTCGTAATCGCCCTTTTTCAGGCCGAATGCCAACGGTTCGAAGGTGAAGGGCTCGTCCAGGAACACCAGCTTGCCGTTGCCGACTTTTTTCTCGGCAACCACGTTGTACGGAGCGTCATACACAAAGGCATCGGCCTTGCCATTGACCACGTCCAGCACGCCTTCCTGCTCATTGTCATAGCCGTGGTACTTGGCTTTGGAAATCATCTTTTTGGCGATCATCTCACCCGTGGTGCCGAGCTTGGAGGTCAGGCGGTATTTCTCGTCGTTCAGGTCTTTGTAGGACTTGATGGTGCCTTCCAGGTCTTTGCGAATCAGCAACGTCTGGCCAACCACGATGAAGGGTTCGCTGAAGTTCAGGCGCAGGTTACGTTCCTGGGTCAGGGTCATGCCGCTGCCGATCATGTCGAACTTGCCGGTCAGGAACGCAGGGATGATGCCGTCATAACCGGTGGACACCAGCTCCAGTTTGACGCCCATGGACTTGGCCATGGCCTTGAGGATGTCGACTTCGAAACCGATGATTTCACCGCGCTTGTCTGTCATTTCGAACGGCATGTAGGTCGGGTCCATGCCGACCTTCAGCGTGCCGCGCTTGACCGCATCGTCGATGGCGCCAGCGTGCGCTGCAGTGACGGCGACCAGCGCGGTGACGCCGAGCATCAGCCTCGAAAGATACTTTTTCATCATCAAGTCCCCTGAACGATTTCTTGTAAGGTCGGCGCGCAAAAGGGCTGCACCATTTCGGGGTGCGATCCTAACCCACTCGCTCCCCGTCACAAAGGTTTCACGGGTAAATGTTATCGGGGTATGTCGGAAAAGCCCCACAACGGTGCAGCGAAACACGGGGGATAGACACGTCTGCAGAGAGGATCGGCAACTGATTGATGTGTAAGCAGTTATGACGATCAGTCCATCTCCCCGACCCAGGCGGTGTCCTTGAACCACTTGTCATGGAGCCGATCGTAAGTGCCATCCTGCGCTATTTGATTGAGGAAATGATTGATCCAGTTAAGGCTGTCGTAATCACCTTTCTTCAGGCCGAATGCCAGGGGCTCAAAGGTAAACGGCTGCTCAAGTGCAAAAAGTGTGTGGTTTTCCGGCCTGGCCATCGCAATCAGGTTGTAGGGTGCGTCATGAATGAAAGCATCGGCCTTGCCCTCCACCACCTGCCGCACGCCTTCTTCCGGGGTGGCGAAACTGCGCAGGCGAGCGGCGCCCAGAAAACGTTGCGCCGCGGCTTCCCCCGTGGTGCCTTCAATGGCGACGATCCGGTAACCCGCCTCATCCAGGTCTTCTATGCTGGAAACCTTGCCGGCAAGGCTCGGATGCAGCAGTACGGTCTGGCCCACCACGATAAAGGAGTCGCTGAAATTCAGCTTGAGATTGCGCTCCTGGGTCACCGTCATACCACTGCCAATCAGATCAAACTTTTTCGCCATCAGCCCCGGCAACAACTCGGTATAGGGCACCGCCACCAGTTCCAGCTCGACGCCCAAGGCATGGCTCATCGCCTGGAGCAAGTCGATCTCAAAGCCTACGATGCGCCCCTGCTTGTCCATCATTTGAAAGGGCACGTAGGTGGGCGTGGTGCCGACTTTAAGCACTCCACGCCGAACGGCATCATCTAGGACGCCGGCATTCACCCAGCCGGTATATGCCAATGCGACAACGCCGATCAGCCACGCCGAACAATACCTTTTGATCATGAATCCCCCTGCGGCCTCGTCAATGTGGGGGGCGATGCTACCCCAGCAAAAGGCACGACAATACGTCTCGAACAAAGGTATTTTGTTTCGAAATAACAAGGGGTTAGGGCTAAGAGGAAGAAGCGTGAAACGCTGTAGGACCAGCGCTTCGAACACCCCCGAGGTGAGCCCTCGGGGGCGTCTGAATCAGGCCAGTTGGGCCTGGGACGACAGCGGTTGCAGCGGCAGCAATGGCGCGTGCGGATCAGCTTTGATCGATTCACGCCAAGCGCCGAGCCACTCGGCGTGGCCTTCGCTCCACACCTGCTGGTGCAGACGAGCCAGGGCCACCGGGTCACTGAGCAGCGCCAGGCGCTCGCCGTTGTTGAGGCCGGCAGGGCCGACTTTCAACGCGTGGCGAACACGCTCCTGACGCAGGTGCTCGATCGGCTCCGCCTCACGGTGACGCGAGGTCGCCAGAGCGCAGGCCAAGGCGTTTTGCTGCGGGTCGACCACCGAACGCACAAACCCGTCATTGAGGGCGTGCCAACGGTTTTCGTGGGTGTACTTCTCGGTCGACAACAGGGCTTGCGGCGGATTGTATTCCTCGGGGATCAGGAACAGGCTCTCGTCGCGGGACTTGAGGCCCAGCTTGACCCGGCTGGAAATCACCGACACTGGAATCGACAGCATCAGCGAACCCACGATCGGGATCAGCCACCACAAGAAGCTTGGGTTCAACCACACCACCAACAGCGCCCACAGGAAGCCGAGCAGGGTTTGTGGACCGTGGCGCTTGACGGCCTCGCTCCATGGCGTGGAATCGTCGTCACGCTGCGGCGAGTTCCAGGTCGCAGCCCAGCCGAGGAACGCGGCGAGCACGAAACGGGTGTGGAAGATCATCCGCACCGGCGCCAGCAGCATGGAGAACAGCATCTCCAGCAGCATCGACAAGGTCACCTTGAACTTGCCACCGAACTCTTTCGCGCCCTTGGCCCAGATCAGGATGATGCTCAGCAATTTAGGCAGGAACAGCAGCACAATGGTGGTGGAGAACAGCGCCACAGCCTTGTCCGGATGCCATTGCGGCCACAGCGGGTACAACTGGCGTGGCGCCATGAAGTACTGCGGCTCCATCAGGGTGTTCACCGCCAGCAACGCCGTCGACAACACCAGGAAGAAGAACCACAGCGGCGCCGACAGGTAGGACATCACGCCAGTCAGGAACACCGCGCGGTGCACCGGGTGCATGCCTTTTACCAGGAACAGGCGGAAGTTCATCAGGTTACCGTGGCACCAGCGACGGTCACGCTTGAGTTCATCCAGCAGGTTCGGCGGCAGCTCTTCATAGCTGCCCGGCAGGTCGTAGGCAATCCACACGCCCCAACCGGCACGGCGCATCAGCGCTGCTTCAACGAAGTCGTGGGAAAGAATCGCACCGGCAAACGCACCTTTACCCGGCAACGGCGCGAGGGCGCAGTGCTCGATAAAGGGCTTCATGCGGATAATGGCGTTGTGGCCCCAGTAGTGCGACTCACCCAACTGCCAGAAGTGCAGACCGGCCGTAAACAGCGGGCCGTACACGCGAGTGGCGAATTGCTGCATGCGCGCATACAGGGTGTCCATGCCCGACGCACGTGGCGCGGTCTGGATAATCCCGGCATCCGGCGTGGCTTCCATCAGGCGCACCAGGCTGGTCAGGCATTCGCCGCTCATCACGCTGTCGGCGTCGAGCACCACCATGTATTTGTAGTCACCGCCCCAACGACGGCAGAAGTCGTCGAGGTTGCCGCTCTTGCGCTTTACGCGACGGCGACGACGGCGATAGAAGATCTTGCCGAAACCACCCGCTTCGCGGCACACGTCGAGCCAGGCTTGCTGTTCGGCGATGCAGATGTCGGCTTCGTTACTGTCACTGAGGACGAAGAAATCGAAGCGATCCAGGTCGCCCGTGGCGGCTACCGATTCAAACGTCGCGCGCAGACCGGCAAATACCCGGGGCACGTCTTCGTTGCAGATCGGCATCACCAACGCTGTACGGGCATCTTTCGGAATCGGCTCGTCCCCGGCACTTTTACCGGAGATCCGGTATTTATCGTGACCGGTGAGCAATTCGAGAAAGCCCATCAGCGCGGTCCAGAAACCGGCCGACACCCAGCAGAACAAGATCCCGAACATGATCAGGATGCTGGTTTGCAGGGCGTAAGGCAGTACCTGGGTGGCGGTTTGCAGCAGGGTCTGATTGCGAACCTCGTCGAAGTCGACCAGCGACCAGCCCTGGTACGGCATGATGCCTTTCATGTACCAGCCGGCGACGATGGTCTGGCCGAGCATCAGCACCAGCAAGATATAGCGACGGATCGAACCCACGGTACGCCAGCGAGCCGCTGGCAATACACGCTCGTCCTTCGGCGGGGCCGGAGGGTTGGTGCGACCGGTCATCCGGCGCCAACCGCGCACCAGGATGTTGGTACGCCAAGGCTCGGGCACCACTTTGGTCCGACGGATCGGCGGCGTGGCTTTCAGGCAAACACGGCCACTGGCGTCGAGCGCCAGCATTTCCGCATCTTGCAGCTCTTCAGCGGTGTTGAGGGTCAGCCGACGGCCAACCGACGCTTGGGCAGCGTCGGAAGGTGCGTCGAAGGTTGCGGACGACAAACGTTGGTGCAGCTCGCTGAAGGAAGTGCAGCCCGCCAGTTCGGCGCGCTGCTCTGCGGTCATCGGGAGGTGCGCCAGGTACTCGGACAGAGTCTCGGGCGTAACTTGAGAATTACTCATCGGCAGGCAACTGATAGCTCCAGGTCTCGGTCAGGACATGTTCTGTCTTGGCCTGATCTGGGTTAGAGAGTGGAGTGGCTGAGGCAGCGTCTGGCTGCTTAGCTTCCTTGTCTTTCGCGTCTTTCGCGTCTTTAGCTTCTTTAGCTTCTTTAGCTTCTTTCTTGGCCTGTTTCTCGTGTTGCTTGGCCAAAAGCTTGTCGGCTTTGAGCACCTGGGTCGAGACCTTCTCAGGCTCAGGTTTCACGATGTCCTCAACCAGTGCGGCACGCATTTCGGTCGGCTTGCCTGCGTCCTTGATCTTCATGCGCAGGGTCAGGCGCCAGCCTTTGGTGTGCTCGTTGTAGCGCACACTGTTTTCAACGATTTCGGCGTTGTCGCCAACACTCACCTGGCTGCGAACCGGGGCATCCGCAGGCAGGTTCTTCAGGGCCGGGCCCTCGAAGTCCACCAGGTAAGCCACGCTGCCGTCAGGCTGACGGATCAGGTTGGATTGCTTCACGTCACCCGTGGAACGCAGGGTTTGCTTGACCCAGGCGCTGTCGGCCGGGTGCAGGGCTTTTTCGTCCATGGTCCAGTGCAGGCGGTAGCTGACGTCCAGCGGCTCGCCGACTTTCGGCAGCTCGGCCGGGCTCCAGAACGCAACGATGTTGTCGTTGGTTTCGTCGGCGGTCGGAATCTCTACCAGGTCGACGGAACCCTTGCCCCAGTCGCCTTCAGGCTCGATCCAGGCGCTTGGGCGCTTGTCGTAGTTGTCGTCCAGGTCTTCGTAATGGCTGAAGTCGCGGCCACGCTGCAGCAAGCCGAAACCACGCGGGTTCTCGACGCTGAAGTTACTGACAGACAAGTGTTTAGGGTTGTTCAGTGGGCGCCAGATCCACTCGCCGTTGCCGGCATGGATCGACAGACCGCTGGAGTCGTGCAGTTCACGACGGTAATTAAGCACTTTCGACGGCTGGTTGGCGCCGAACAGGTACATGCTGGTCAACGGGGCAATGCCCAGCTTGGTGACCTTGTCGCGCAGGAACATCTGCGATTTGACGTCGACAACGGTGTCGGTGCCAGGGCGCAGGGTCAGGCGATAGGCGCCGGTCGCGCGTGGCGAATCCAGCAAGGCGAAGATCACCAGCTGTTTTTCGCCCGGTTTTGGACGCTCGATCCAGAACTCGGTGAAACGCGGGAACTCTTCACCGGACGGCAATGCAGTGTCGATCGCCATGCCACGGGCGGACAGACCATAGGACTGGCCTTTGCCGACGACGCGGAAGTAGCTGGCGCCGAGCATGGTCATGATTTCGTCTTGCTTGTCGTCTTTGTTGATCGGGTAAAGCACACGGAAACCGGCGTAACCCAGTTGTTCGGTGGACTTTGGATCATATTTCACGTCGCCGAAATCGAAACGAGTCGGGTCGTATTTGATTTCATGAACGCTGTCGGTGGTCACTTCGTTGATTTTCACCGGCGTGTCGAAGTGCATGCCCTGGTGATAGAAGGACAGTTTGAACGGCGTGTTCTGGTCGGCCCATTCGGCTTTTTCGTTACGGAAACGAATCTTCTGATAGTCGGCGAATTTCATTTCGCGAAATTCGTTCGGCAGATTGCTGCGCGGAGCTTCGTATTTCTGCCCGGCCAGCTCTTTTGCCTTGGCCGACACATCATCCAGACTGAATGCCCACAGTTGACCCGCGCCGAACAGGCAAAACAGGGCAGAGCCCGTTACCAGTGCGTTTCGTAACCGTTTGGCAGACAATTTTGGTGCATTACAGGGACTAACAATCACGAGCAACCCTCGCCGAAAACAGATCAAAAAACCAACGGCCAGCTATCTATATGCCAGGTTGGCGAGCATTGTTCCGACTCCCCTGGGTCAAAATGATTCCCCAATGGTCGCCGGACAAGTCTCTACCTAAGTCAAAAATGGACCAAACAACGCTGATCCCCGTAGCGCGCGATTATCTAGTAGCCCGCGAAACAACGCATCAGGGACAACGAAGTATTTGTAGCGAAACCCTGCGTTTTTAGGCATTAAAGTCGTTTTTAATACATTCATGTCTGTAAGAGGAAGGTCACAGGGCCATCATTGACCAAATGCACCTGCATATCCGCGCCAAAACGCCCTGACGCCACCTTGCCATGCAATTGTTGCGCTTGTAACAACAAGTGTTCAAAAAGCGCTGCTCCGAGTGCCGGAGGCGCCGCCGTGGAGAAGCTCGGCCGCAGCCCGCTTTTGGTATCCGCCGCCAGGGTGAACTGCGACACCAGCAACAAACCGCCACCGATATCCTTCAAGGACAAGTTCATTTTGCCCTCGTCGTCGCTGAATACACGGTAGTTAAGCAGCTTGTGCAACAGTTTGTCGGCGCTCTCGGGCGTATCTGAAGGTTCGACGGCTACCAGCACCAACAAACCCTGGTCAATTGCCCCTACGACGTCGCCCGCAACTTCGACCCGGGCGCCACGCACCCGCTGCAACAGGCCCTTCATGCTTCTTCTGGCGGCAGATCAAGCAGGCGACGTGCCATCTCGCCGGTCGCGCGCACCAACGCATCGGTAATGCCGGGTTCGGACGCGGCATGGCCCGCTTCGCGGATCACTTGCAGCTCACTGTTGGGCCACGCCTGATGCAGCTCCCAGGCATTGTCCAGCGGGCAGATCATATCGTAGCGGCCATGAATGATTACGCCAGGCAGATGGGCGATCTTGTGCATGTCGCGAATCAGCTGGTTAGGCTCCAGGAAGGAGTCGTTGGTGAAGTAGTGGCACTCGATACGCGCAATGGACAGCGCGCGCTGCGGCTCGGAAAAACGCTCGACATGCTGCGGGCTCGGGCACAGGCCCAGCATACGGCCTTCCCAGCCGGACCAGGCTTTGGCGGCGTGCATCTGGGCGATCTGGTCGTTGCCGGTCAGGCGCTTATGGTAGGCCGCAACCATGTTGTGGCGCTCATCCGCCGGGATCGGTGCAAGGTAGTCCTGCCAGTAATCGGGGAACATGCGGCTCGCACCTTCCTGGTAGAACCAGTGGATGTCTTGCGGGCGAGCCAGGAAGATGCCGCGCAGGATCAAGCCATGCACACGCTCAGGATGGCTTTGTGCGTAGGCCAGGGAAAGGGTCGAACCCCAGGAGCCGCCGAACAGCACCCATTTTTCGATGCCCAGGTGCTCGCGGATGCGCTCAAGGTCGGCGACCAAGTCCCAAGTGGTGTTGTTTTCCAGGCTCGCGCGAGGGGTGGAGCGCCCGCAGCCACGCTGGTCAAAGGTAACGATGCGGTAAAGGTTCGGATCAAAATAGCAGCGGCTCTGGGCGTCGCAACCGGAGCCAGGGCCTCCATGAATGAAGACGACGGGCAAGCCTTCGGGGGAGCCACTTTCATCGACATACAGCGTGTGGGTGTCATCGACTGCCAGATCGTGCCGGGCGTAGGGTTTGATCTGCGGGTACCAAGTCTGCATTGCGCGCTCCGTAGGGTGTCGGTTCATCCCTGGGGGGACGTCTATTATTTTTTGCCGTCTGGCATCATAAACCCGAATTGTGCAATGAGCATGTCCTTGAGCGCTTAGACCTGTGTCAGCCCTTCGCTCCTCAGGTAATGCAGCAGATAGTTGTACAGTTGATCCACCTCCGGCACTTGGCCGCGCGCGCGCAAGCAGCCGTGGACCAGACCCTTGCCCGGATACAGCACGGCGGACACGCCCGCCGCTTGCAGGCGTTCGGCGTAGAGCATGCCGTCATCGCGCAGCGGGTCGAACTGGGCCACGGCGATCAATGCCTTGGGCAAACCGCTGAAATTCTCGGCCAGCAGTGGCATGGCATAGGCCGACGGATTGCCGGCGCCCAGCAGGTAGAGCGCCAGGTAGCAGTCGGTGTCGGCAGTGCTAAGCAGCGGCGCATCCATGCAATCACGGCGCGACGGCAAATCAGACGCGCCGCCCAACCCCGGATAAATCAGCACTTGAGCCAGAGGCAGCGGCTGGCCGTCATCGCGCAAGCCCAGGCACAGCGCCGCAGCCAGGTTGCCGCCCGCGCTGTCACCGATCACCGCCAGGCGCTGCAGGTGGATGGCGTGCGGCCCCTCGCCTGCCTGGATCGCCTGCCACACCGCGCGGCAATCCTCGTAAGCCGCCGGGAACGGGTGTTCGGGGGCCAGGCGATAATCGATGGCGATCACCAGCACCTGCAACGCATCTGCCAACTCGAAGCAAATGAAGTCATGGGAATCCAGCCCACCGACCACCCAGCCGCCGCCGTGCATATAGAGCAGGCACGGCCAGCCCTCGGGCGGGGTGGGTGTGGTGGGAAGATAGCTGCGCACGCTCACACCGCCGAGAGAATAGTCCCAGACTTGCAGCCCTTCCGGCTTCGGCGGGGTGAATGCCTGGCACATCCGGTCGTAATTCCGGCGCAACCCCACCAGCGATGAGTCGTCGCTGCTGAAGGATTCGGTGTGTGTGACGAAGGCTGCAAGCTGCGGAGAAATCGGATACATGCGCAAATATCCCAAACGATGGTGATCCAAATGTGGGAGCGGGCTTGCTCGCGAAAGCGGTGGGTCAGTCGCCAGGTAAGCTGCCTGGCGCACGCAAATATCCCTGGCGATGAAATCAAATGTGGGAGCTGGCTTGCCTGCGATAGCGGTGTATCAGCCACCCGTTCACTGCCTGAGACTCCGCCATCGCGGGCAAGCCCGGCTCCCACATTTGCGCTCTATTATTAGGTCTGGCGCGTACGGTTCAGGGTTTGAGGCTGGCGTGTACGGCCGCCATACCATCGCTGCCATCAAACGCCGTCACCCCGGCCAACCAGCGCTGCAAATCCTCAGGATGGTCACGCAGCCATTGCTTGGCCACATCCTGCGGCGACTGGCGCTCCATGATCGGCACCATCAACTGGCTTTCCTGGGCCGCGGTGAAGGTCAAGTTCCCCAACAAGCGGTTGGCGTTGGGGCAGCGCTCGGCGAAGTCCGGCGCGGTGACGGTAGAGACGGTCGCGCGACCTTCATCAGCGCCAAACACATCTTCACTGCCGGTGAGGTAGGCCATTTTCATATTGATGTTCATCGGGTGCGGGGTCCAGCCGACGAACACCACGAACTCCTTGCGATTCACCGCACGCTGCACCGCCGCCAGCATGCCCGCCTCACCAGAGGCGACCAGCTTGAAGTCGCCGAGGCCGAAGTGGTTGGTGTCGATCATTTTCTGGATATCGGTATTGGCACCGCTGCCGGGCTCGATACCGTAGATCTTACCGCCCAATTTATCCTTGAAGCGGGCGATGTCGGCAAAGGTTTTCAACCCGGCATCGGCCACGTATTGCGGCACGGCCAGGGTGGCCTGGGCGTCAGAGAGGCTGGGCGTGTCGAAGACCTTGACCTGCTGGGCGGCCACGAACGGCGCGATATTGTTGTCCATCGCCGGTTTCCAGTAGCCGAGGAAGATATCCAGGCGCTTGTCGCGGATGCCGGCAAAGATGATCTGCTGCACTGCACTGGTCTGCTTGCTGTCGTAGCCCAGGCCGTTGAGCAGCACGTCGGCCATGCCCGAGGTCGCGATCACGTCGGTCCAACTGACCACGCCCATGCGCACGGCTTTGCAGGAAGCCGGTTCAGCGGCCATGGCTTGTGCACTCAGGAGTGCGGCGCCGATGAGGGTCAACAGGTAACGGTTGAACGGTCTTTTCATGAAAGAAGTCTCACTCGGCAGGTTTTATTGTGGGGAGTGGCGTCTGGCGCGCCCTACTCACAACCTTACCCAGTGGGACCTCTGTTAACACGACCTGTGGCGACCGGCAGTTGCACTGGGGCGACCGTGAGGCCGCCATCGCGGGCAAGCCCGCTCCCACACTTGATCGAGTTCCAACATGAGAATGCGATCAAAATGTGAGAGCGGCGGTGCGACGGTTCGACTTGCTCGCGAACGCTATTTCAGCAGCACCGAAAATTACCGGTAGTGCTTTTGCCCCCAGTTCAGGAACCCTTCCAGCAATTGCTTCAACACCACCCGCGTCGACTCGGCCAGATCAGGCCGATAACGAAACGGCTCGAACTCTTCCATATAAGCGCTCTGGCACAACTCCAATTGCACGGCATGGATATCCTGCGCCGGGTCGCCGTAGTGCCGGGTAATATGCCCACCCTTGAAGCGCCCGTTCAGCACATGGGTGTACTGCGGATGCGTGGCGCAGATGGCTTCCAACTGGCTCGCCAGTTCAGGGTCACAGGCAGCGCCGTTGAAGGTGCCGAGGTTGAAGTCCGGCAGCTTGCCGTCGAACAGGTGCGGGATTACCGAACGAATCGAGTGCGCATCAAACAGCAATGCATAGCCAAACTCAGCCTTGAGCCGCGCCAGTTCTTCTTGCAGGGCGCGGTGGTACGGGCCCCAGATCTTTTGCAGGTAGGTGGCGCGCTCCTCTGGGGAAGGCTCCAGGCCTTCGCGGAACAACGGCACCCCGTCGAACAACGTCGCCGGGTACAGCCCGGTGGTGGCACCGGCGTACAACGGCTTGTCGTCCGAAGGCCGGTTCAGGTCGATGACAAACCGCGAGTACTCGGCCGACAAGGTGCTGGCGCCCAGCTCCTCGGCAAAGTCATACAGCGTGGGGATGTGCCAGTCAGTGTCCGGCAGGCTTTGCGCCTCGGGGATCAACCCGGCCTCCACCGCGGGCGTCAGGCGCAGGCCGGCGTGGGGCATGCTGATCAGCAGCGGTACGCGGCCTTGTTTGAAGTTCAGAACCTTATCCACAGCGGTACTCCTCGTTCACAAAGGCAGCCTTAAACAGTGACATCGACGCCGTGGCGCACGACGCGTTTATCCAGCTCCCCGCCCAGCCAATAGGCCAGGTCGGCGGGACGATCAATCTGCCAGGCGACAAAGTCGGCGACCTTGCCCACCTCCAGCGAACCATGGGTCTCGCCCATGCCCAGCGCGGTGGCCGCGTGTTGCGTGGCGCCCGCCAGGGCTTCTTCAGGGGTCATACGGAACAAGGTGCAGGCCATGTTCAGCATCAGGCGCACCGACAACGCCGGTGAGGTGCCGGGGTTGAGGTCGCTGGCGATGGCGATCTTCACGCCGTGTTTGCGCAAGGCCTCCATCGGCGGCAACTGGGTTTCGCGCAGGAAGTAGAACGCGCCCGGCAACAGCACCGCGACGGTGCCGGAAGCGGCCATGGCGATGGCATCTTCTTCGGTCATGAATTCCAGATGGTCCGCCGACAACGCGTGGTAACGCGCGGCCAGGCTGGAGCCGTGCAGCGACGACAGTTGTTCGGCGTGCAGCTTCACCGGCAGGTCAAGTTGCTGAGCGACTTTAAACACCCGCTCCACCTGTTCCGGGGAAAACGCCAGGTATTCGCAGAACGCATCCACCGCGTCCACCAGTCCCTCCGCTGCCAGGGCTGGCAGCATCTCGGTGCAGATGTGGTCGATGTAATCATCCGCGCGGTCCTTGTACTCCGGCGGCAACGCATGGGCCGCCAGGCACGTGGCACGCACGCTGACCGGCAGCGCTTCGCCGAGGCGACGAATCACCCGCAGCAATTTGCGCTCGCTGGCCAGGTCCAGGCCGTAGCCGGATTTGATCTCCACCGTGGTCACGCCGTCGCGCAGCAGACTGCGCAGGCGCTTGTGAGCGCTGGTGAACAGTTCATCTTCAGTGGCGGCACGGGTGGCGCGCACGGTGCTGGCAATACCGCCGCCCTTGGCCGCGATTTCGGCGTAGCTCACGCCTTCCAGGCGCTGCTCGAATTCGCCGCTGCGATTGCCACCGAACACTGTGTGGGTGTGGCAGTCGATCAGCCCGGGGGTGACCCACGCGCCTTGCAGGTCATGCACCTGGGCGTAATCCGCCGCTGGCGCCTGGCTGCGGGGGCCGATCCACTCGATGAGCGAACCCGCTGTGACCATGGCGGCATCCTCGATGATCGAGTATTTGCCATGGGCCATGGTTGCGACGTGGCAGTGTTGCCAAAGCGTTTTCATCAACGCCTCCCTAAGTTATCGATGAGACAAAGCCGAGTCGTAATGGACCTTGGCCGCTTGCCCTGCGGCGGGCTTGACCCACAGCAGGTAGGCGAGCACCAGCAGCACGATCCAGACGGCGCCGACCAGCAAAGCGGCCTGGGTGTCCGGGAAGTAACCCAGCACGCCAAACACGAACAGCATGAACACAATGGCGGCCGCTGGCGCGTAGGGCCAGAACGGTACCGGGAATTTCAGCTCGGCGACCTGCGCCTTGGTCATCGAACGGCGCATCGCGACCTGAGTGAACAAAATCATCAACCACACCCACACCGTGGCGAAGGTGGCAATCGAGGCGATCAGCAGGAACACGTTTTCCGGGATGAGATAGTTGAGCACTACGCCGCCAAGCAGCGCCGCGCCCATCACCACCACGGTCATCCAGGGCACGCCTTGCTTGGACAACTGAGCAAAGCCCTTGGGCGCGTGGCCTTGCTGGGCCAGGCCGTACATCATGCGGCCGGCGCCGAAGATGTCACTGTTGATGGCCGAGACCGCCGCCGAGATCACCACGATGTTGAGGATGGTCGCTGCCGAGCCTATCCCTAAGTTGCTGAAGATCTGTACGAACGGGCTGCCCTGGCTGCCGATCTGCGGCCACGGGTAAATCGCCATCAGCACAAACAGGGTCAGCACGTAGAACAACAGGATGCGCAGCGGCACCGCGTTGATCGCCTTGGGGATAACGCGTTGCGGGTCCTTGGCTTCACCGGCGGTGATGCCGATGATTTCGATGCCGCCGAAGGCAAACATAACCACCGCGAACGAGGCAATCAGGCCGCCGATGCCATTGGGCATGAAGCCGCCGTGGGCCCACAGGTTGCTGAGGCCACTGGCTTGAGTCTCACCCGCCGAGTGGATGCCGAACAACATGATGCCGAAGCCGCCGAGGATCATCGCCACAATGGCGCCAACCTTGAGCAGCGACAACCAGAACTCCATCTCGCCAAACACTTTGACGCTGCACAGGTTCAGGCCGCCGATCAAAAACACGATGCCGAGCACCCACACCCAACGCGCGACTTCAGGAAACCAGAAGCCCATGTAAATGCCGAAGGCGGTGACATCGGCGAGGCAGACGATGATCATTTCAAACGCGTAGGTCCAGCCGAGGATAAACCCGGCCATGGGACCCAGGTAGGTGCTGGCGTAATGACCGAAGGAGCCGGACACCGGGTTATGCACGGCCATTTCGCCGAGGGCGCGCATCACCATGAAGACCGCGGCACCGCCAATCAGGTAGGCCAGCAGGACGGCTGGGCCCGCCATCTGGATGGCCGAGGCGGAGCCATAGAACAACCCGGTGCCGATCGCGGAACCGAGTGCCATGAAGCGAATATGTCGGGCGCTGAGCCCGCGTTTCAAACCCTTTTCTTGCTGGTGCATTTCTCTTCCCTAGTTATTTTTATCCCGAGAAAATTCAAAGCTGCGAACGCTCAAAATGTGGGAGCTGGCTTGCCTGCGATGGCTATCTGTCAGTTGATACATCTTTGACTGATACACCGCTATCGCAGGCAAGCCAGCTCCCACATTGGACAGCGGCGAGCTTAGAGGCTTGGCAGCAACTTGACCGGCACCAGCTCATTCAGACAGCGGCTGGCGAGCAGCTCCGTGGCGGCGATGATGTCCGGGGCAAAGAAGCGGTCCTTGTCGTAGAACCCCACTTTGGCGCGCAGGATGTCACGGGCTTTTTCCAGCTTCGGCGAAGTCTTCAGGCCGTCGCGCAGGTCCAGGCCCTGGCAGGCAGCCAGCCATTCAACGGCGAGGATGCCACGGGTGTTCTCAGCCATTTCCCAAAGACGCTTGCCCGCAGCCGGGGCCATGGACACGTGGTCTTCCTGGTTGGCCGATGTCGGCAAGCTGTCGACGCTATGCGGATGGGACAGCGCCTTGTTCTCGCTGGCCAGTGCTGCCGCCGTCACCTGGGCGATCATGAAGCCGGAGTTCACCCCGCCATTGCCCACCAGGAACGGCGGCAGTTGCGACATGTGCTTGTCCATCATCAGCGAGATACGACGCTCGCTCAGGGAGCCGATTTCAGCGATGGCCAGCGCCATGTTATCCGCGGCCATGGCCACCGGTTCGGCGTGGAAGTTACCGCCGGAGATCACGTCGCCTTCGGCTGCGAACACCAGCGGGTTATCCGACACGGCGTTGGCTTCTACCACCAGCACTTCGGCGGCCTGGCGGAATTGAGTCAGGCAGGCGCCCATGACTTGCGGCTGGCAGCGCAGGGAGTACGGGTCTTGCACCTTGTCGCAGTTCTGGTGCGACTGGGAGACCTGGCTGCTTTCGCCCAGCAGGTCGCGATAGGCCGCAGCCGAATCGATCTGCCCACGTTGGCCACGCGCCGCGTGAATACGTGCATCGAACGGCGAGCGCGAGCCCAGCACGGCTTCCACGGTCAGGCCACCACACGCGAGTGCGCCGGCGAACAAATCTTCGCCTTCGAACAGGCCACGCAGGGCGTACGCGGTGGACACCTGGGTGCCATTGAGCAGCGCCAGGCCTTCCTTGGCGGCGAGGGTCAGCGGCGCCAGGCCGGCGACTTTCAGCGCTTCGGTGGCTTCCAGCCATTCGCCTTTGTAGCGCGCCTTGCCTTCGCCCAGCAGCACCAGCGACATGTGCGCCAATGGCGCCAGGTCACCGGATGCACCGACCGAACCTTTGAGCGGGATGTGTGGGTACACCTCGGCGTTGATCAACGCGATCAGCGCGTCGATCACCTGGCGGCGAATCCCGGAGAAGCCACGGCTCAGGCTGTTGACCTTGAGCACCATGACCAGCCGCACCAGCGCATCGCTGATCGGCTCACCGACGCCGGCAGCGTGGGACAGCACCAGCGAACGCTGGAGGTTTTCCAGGTCTTCGCAGGCGATGCGGGTCGAGGCCAGCAGGCCGAAACCGGTGTTGATGCCGTAGGCGGTGCGATTCTCGGCGAGAATCTGCTCCACGCAGGCAACACTCGCTTCGATCTGCGCCGTGGCGCTGTCATCCAGGCTGAGGGTTACCGGCTGCTGGTAGATGGCCCGCAGTTGGGCGAGGCTCAGTTGGCCTGGAATCAGATTTAGCGCAGTCACATTCATACTCCTTGTGAATTGTTCTTGTGAATACTTCTTTTGAATAAGTATTCAGTGCAAATTCGGTAATACGTGGTGCAGCAAAGCGGTGTCGTTGAGCAGCGCGGCGGCGCTCGCGATGTCCGGCGCCAGCCAACGGTCCTGTTCGTACGGCGGGACCTTTTCACGCAGCAAGCGCCAGGCGCTGTCAGTGCCTGCGCCGAAACGCTGATCCTTGAGAAACTCGAACGCCTGGGCCGCCAGCAGGTACTCGATGGCGAGAATCTGGGTGACGTTGGCCAACAGCTGATGCAGCTTGAGCGCGGCATTGGTGCCCATGCTCAGATGGTCTTCCTGCAGGCCCGAGGTGACGAAGTTGTCGAGCACCGCCGGTTGCGCCAGTTGGCGGTTTTGCCCACACAGCGAGGCGGCGACGTACTGCACGATCATCATCCCGGAGTTGACCCCGGGGTTGCTGACCAGGAACGCCGGCAAGCCGCTGACATGCGGGTTGATCAGGCGGTCCAGGCGGCGTTCGGCCACGGAGCCGATTTCGGCCATGGCGATGGCGAGCATGTCGGCCGCCAACGCCACGGACTGCCCATGCGGGTTGGCCTGGGACACCACGCGGTAGTTGTCCGGGGTGCCGAGCACCAGCGGGTTGTCGGTGGCGCTGTTGAGTTCGGTCTCGATCTGGCGCGTGGCGTGTTCAACCTGGTCACGCGCCGCGCCGTGAATCTGCGGGATCGAGCGGATGCTCAAGGCATCCTGAGTGCGAATACCTTTGCTGCTGGCGATCACTTCACTGCCGTCGAGCAAGGCGCGCAGGTTGATACCCACGTGTTGCATGCCGGGGTGCGGCTTGAGGGCGATGATGGCTTCGTCAAACGCGTCGATCTGGCCGCGCTGGGCCTCGAAGCTCATGGCGCCGATTACGTCGGCCCATTGCAGCAAATGATGCGCATCGGCCAGGGCCAGGCAGCTCAGGCCGGTCATGCACGGCGTGCCATTGACCAGGCACAGGCCGTCCTTGGCGCCGAGCACCACCGGCTGCAAACCTTCTGCGCTCAGGGCCTGTTGCGCCGGGACGACGCGGCCCTGGTAGCTCACATTACCAACGCCGAGCAAGGCCACGCCGACGTGGGCCATGTGGGTCAGGTAACCCACCGAACCCTGGGACGGCACTTGCGGCGTGATGCCGTGGTTAAGCAGTGCCAGCAACGAATGCACCACCTGCGGATGCAGGCCGGATTTGCCGTGGCTGTAGTTGATGATGGCCGCGCAAATAATCGCGCGGGTCTGCTCGTCGCGGAGCACCGGGCCGACGCCACAGGCGTGGCTCAGCAAGGTATTGCGCGACAGCTGGCTGAGTTGCTCACCCTTGAGCGACACATTGCACAGCGCGCCCAGGCCGGTGTTCACGCCATAGGCGCGTTCACCGCGGGTGACGATGCGCTGCACGATGGCCTGGGCATTGTCGATGCGCGCCCAGGCGTGGCCCGAGAGTTCGAGCACTGCGCCGTGACGAGCCACGGCGACCACGTCCTGCCAGCGCATCGGGGCGTCGGCGATGATGATTTTTGCTGCCTGGGACATCTTCATACCTTCTTCAATTCTTGTGCAGCCTTACCGGCCTCTTCGCGGGCAAGCCCGCTCCCACAGGGGACCGCACTCCAAATGTGGGAGCGGGCTTGCTCGCGAAGAGGCCAGCCGGCTCACCACAAAATCCGGATCAGACCACCGCCGCCCGCCGCTGAACAAACCGGTCCACATACTCATCCGCCGGCGAATGCAGAATCTCGCGCGGCGTGCCGACCTGGATCAGCTTGCCGTCCTTGAGGATCGCAATGCGGTTGCCAATACGTACGGCTTCGTCGAGGTCGTGGGTGATGAACACGATGGTCTTGTGCAAAGTCTTTTGCAGCTCCAGCAACTGGTCCTGCATCTCGGCGCGGATCAGCGGGTCGAGCGCACTGAAGGCTTCGTCCATCAGAATGATGTCGGTGTCAGCCGCCAAGGCGCGGGCCAGGCCCACACGCTGGCGCATGCCGCCGGAAAGCTGGTGCGGGTATTTGTTTTCGTAGCCTTTGAGGCCCACGGTTTCGATCCAGTGCAGCGCGCGTTCGGCGCAGACCTGCTTGGTTTCGCCACGCACTTTCAAGCCGTAGGCGACGTTGTCGAGCACACTCTTGTGGGGCAGCAGGCCGAAGCTCTGGAACACCATGCTGATCTTGTGCCGACGGAATTGGCGCAGGGCTTCCATGTCCAGTTGCAGGATATCTTCGCCGTCCACCAGGATCGCGCCGCTGGTGGGGTCGATCAGGCGGTTGAAGTGGCGCACCAGTGTGGATTTGCCGGAGCCCGATAGCCCCATGATCACAAAGATCTCGCCGGTGCCGATGCTCAGGGACAGGTCGTTCACGCCGACCACGCAGCCGGTCTCGGCCAGCACCTGGTCCTTGGTCTTGCCCTGGCCAACCAGCGCCAGCGCTTCCTTGGAGCGGTTGCCGAAGATCTTGAAGACGTTCTTGACTTCAATTTTGCTGACAGTAGTCATTTGTTCGCCTCATGCCGTGGACGACCATAGGCCTGGGTAATGCGGTCGATGACCACTGCAAGAATCACGATCGCCAGCCCGGCTTCGAGGCCACGGCCAACGTTAAGGGTCTGGATGCCGACGAGGACGTCTTCACCCAGGCCACGGGCACCGATCATCGAGGCGATCACCACCATCGACAGCGCCATCATGGTGGTCTGGTTGATCCCGGCCATGATACTCGGCAGCGCCAGCGGCAGTTGCACGCCGAACAGTTGCTGCCAGCGGTTGGCACCGAAGGCATTGATGGCTTCCATGACTTCGCCGTCGACTTGGCGAATGCCCAAATCCGTCAGGCGAATCAGCGGCGGCGCGGCGTAGATCACCGTGGCGAAAATCGCCGGCACCTTGCCGAGGCCGAACAGCATCAGCACCGGAATCAGGTACACGAAGCTGGGCATGGTTTGCATGATGTCGAGCAACGGCATCAGCACCGAACGCAGGCGATTGCTGCGTGCCGACAGAATGCCCAGCGGAATGCCGATCAGCACCGAGATCACCGTGGCGACCATCATCAGTGCGAGCGTTTGCATCAGCTTGTCCCACAGGCCCACCGCGCCCACCAGGAACAGCAACCCGACGATGACCGCCGTGGTCACCACCTTGCGGGTGGCGTGCCAGGCGATCCCGCCGACGATGGCCAGCATCAGCCACCAGGGCGCCGCGCGCAGCAACCCTTCCAGGTTGACGATGGCCCACAGCAGGGTATCGGAGATGTGCCGGAACACATCGCCGTAGTTGGTGACCAGCGAGTCCACCCAACCGTTGACCCAGTCGGCGATGGAAAACGTAAAACTCTCAGGAAACATAGCGTGCTCTCGATCCAGTGGGTTGTGGCCGGGCGCCCGGTTGCCTGTGAGGGCAACCGGGAACGCTCAACCTACAAGGCCGCGTCGATTTTCTTGGCTGCGTCGTCGCTCACCCATGCGTGCCAGACTTCAGGATGTTCCTTGAGGAAAATTTTCGCCAGTTTTGGCGACTCAATTCGCTCTTTGGCCATGCGGCCCAGGTTCTGGTTCAGCAGTTCGATGGGCAGGTTGACCTTCTCCAGCACGGCCACCAGCTCCGGCGCTTGCTCGTGGAAGGTCTTGGACAAGCCAACCTTGATGCTCACGGTTTTATCCACACCGGGTTTTTCTTCCAGCTTGACCAGATCAACCTGGCCCATCAGCGGGGTGGGTGACCAGTAATAAAAGAGGATCGGCTCGCCACGCTTGTAGCTCGACAGCACCGCCGCATCCAGCGCCGGGCCGGTGCCTGGGCGGAAGTTGGTGTAGGTGCTTTCCAGGCCATAGCTTTTAAGCATTTCGCTGTTGTCCAGCTCACAGGTCCAGCCGGCCGGGCAGTTGTAGAAGCGGCCCTTGGATGGCTCTTCCTGATCCTTGAACACCGAAGCGTATTTGGCCAGGTCGGCGATGTTTTTCAGGTCCGGCGCCTTGGGTTCCAGCTTGCGCTTGGCGTCGCCTTCAATCACGTAACGCGGCACGTACCAGCCTTCGACAGCACCGACAACCGGGGCACCGACGCCGACGACTTTGCCGGCCTTCTCGGCCTTGTTCCAGACTTCGCTGCGGCCGACCCACTCTTCGGCAAACACCTGGATGTCGTTGCTGCTCAGGGCGTTTTCCATGGTGATGGAGTTGCCCGGCAGGCTGTCGGTTTTGCAGTCGTAGCCTTTTTCCAGCACGGTTTGCAGGATGTCGGTGAGCAACATGCCGCTTTCCCAGTTCAGGCCGGCGAATTTCACCGGTTTGCCGGATTCGCACCAACCGGCCGCCTGGGCGCCGGCGCTAGCCAGCAAGCCTGCAGAAAACAGTGATGCCAGCAGGGTTTTATTCATCTTCATTGTTGTGACGCTCCCAATCTTGAAATGGATTACGGCAGTCAGTAGGCGTCCTGCCCTGTCCACGTCCCATCAGGCTTGTGCGGCCAGCCCGTTTGTCGTTGGTGCAGCGCCCTGCTCTCGCGGCAGGATCAGTCGTTCAGGAATTGCGCTGTGCCACTTTTTCGCACAGACGTAATAGAGGGCTGCGGGAAGTACCAGACCGATGATCCAGGAAATATCCACATCACCCAGCGCGGCCACCAGCGGGCCGGTGTAGAACTTGGTGGAGATGAATGGCAATTGCACCAGCACGCCGAAGACATAGACGCTGATACCGAGCAGGTTCCAGCGACCGTAGCGACCGTTCGGGTCGGCCAGCGCCGGCACGTCATAGCGCTCGCGGGTGATGCAGTAGTAATCCACCAGGTTGATCGCACTCCAGGGCGTAAAGAACGCCAGCAGGAACAGGATGAAAGACTTGAAAGCACCGAGGAACGAGTGCTGGCCGAGCAACGCGATCAGGGTCGCAGTACCGACAATGACCAGCACGAAGACCAGGCGTTGCAGACGCGTGACCTCCAGGCGACCCCGAAAGCCGCTGATGATGGTCGCGATGCACATGAAACTGCCGTAGGAGTTCAGCGTAGAGATGGTGACCTTGCCGAAAGCGATGCTGAAGTACAGCAGCGCAGCCGTGGCACCCGTACCACTCAAACCAACGATGTAAGCCACTTCGTGACCTGCGAATTGCCCGTTGGACATGGCCGCGGCAAACACGCCGAGGATCATCGCTACCTGTGCACCAATGACCGAGCCCGCGCCAGCGGCGAGAAAGGTTTTCAGCGAAGACGTCTTGCTCGGCAAGTAACGTGAATAGTCCGCCACGTAAGGGCCGAAAGCGATCTGCCAGGAGGCCGCGAGCGACACCGCCAGCAAAAAACTGCTCCAACTGAAGTGACGGATTTGCAGGAGTGCGCCAACGTCGGTCTGGCTGATCAGGCGGCTGAACAGGTAGACGAAGGCAACCACACCGATGACGCTGGCGACGCGACCGATCCAATGGATCACCCGGTAACCGAGCACCGTGACCAGCACAATGACACTGGCGAAAATAAGGATACCGACGCTGTCGCTGACGCCAAACAACTGGCCCAGCGCTTGGCCGGACAGTACGGTGCCGGTCGCGGTAAAGCCGAGGTACATCAAACAGACCAGCACGATCGGGATGGCCGCGCCATAAACACCGAACTGTACCCGGCTGGAGATCATCTGCGGCAGGCCAAGCTTCGGCCCTTGCGCCGCATGCAACGCCATGACACCGCCACCGATCAATTGGCCGATCAACAGACCGATCAACGACCAGAACACATCACCGCCCAGCACCACGGCCAGGGCCCCGGTGACAATCGCGGTGATTTGCAGGTTGGCACCCATCCATAGGGTGAACTGACTGAACAGACGACCGTGTCTTTCCGCTTCCGGGATGTAGTCGATCGAACGCCTTTCGATCAACGGTGTGGTGCTTGCACGTGCGTCATTTGCAGCCATGTGTGTTCAACCTCTGATGGATTGTTTTTGTTTGCAACACAGATCAAATGTGGGAGCGGGCTTGCTCGCGAAAGCGGAGGGTCAGCTAACGATTACGGTGACTGGCACACCGCATTCGCGAGCAAGCCCGCTCCCACCTTGCATTACTTGATCATCGGAAGATCGAGGCCCTGCTCTTTGGCGCAGTCGATTGCGATCTGGTAACCGGCGTCTGCGTGGCGCATCACACCGGTGGCCGGGTCGTTGTGCAGTACGCGGGCGATCCGCTCGGCGGCTTCATCGGTACCGTCGCAAACGATCACCATGCCGGAGTGCTGGGAGAAGCCCATGCCCACGCCGCCGCCGTGGTGCAGCGAAACCCAGGTCGCGCCGCTGGCGGTGTTGAGCAAGGCGTTGAGCAGTGGCCAGTCGGACACAGCGTCGGAACCGTCCTGCATGGCTTCGGTTTCGCGGTTCGGGCTGGCGACCGAGCCGGAGTCGAGGTGGTCACGGCCGATCACCACCGGTGCCGACAGCTCGCCGCTGCGCACCATTTCGTTGAACGCCAGGCCCAGCTTGGCGCGCTGGCCCAGGCCCACCCAGCAGATACGTGCCGGCAGGCCCTGGAAGCTGATGCGCTCGCGCGCCATGTCCAGCCAGTTGTGCAGGTGCGCGTCGTCGGGGATCAGCTCTTTGACTTTGGCGTCGGTCTTGTAGATGTCCTGCGGGTCGCCGGACAGCGCCGCCCAGCGGAACGGGCCGATGCCACGGCAGAACAGTGGGCGGATGTAGGCCGGTACGAAGCCTGGGAAGGCGAAGGCGTCTTGCACGCCTTCTTCTTGCGCCATCTGGCGGATGTTGTTGCCGTAGTCGAAGGTCGGGATGCCTTGCTTCTGGAACTCGAGCATGGCTTTGACGTGCACGGCCATCGACTGCTTGGCGGCCTTGATCACAGCAGCCGGTTCGGTTTTGGCGCGGGCGCGGTATTCGTCCCAGGTCCAGCCGGCCGGCAGGTAGCCGTTGAGTGGATCGTGGGCGCTGGTCTGGTCGGTGACCATGTCCGGGCGCACGCCACGCTTGACCAGCTCCGGCAGGATTTCCGCCGCGTTACCCAGCAGGGCGATGGAGATGGCCTTGCCTTCCTTGGTGTATTTGGCGATGCGGGCCAGGGCGTCGTCGAGGTCGGTGGCTTGCTCGTCGACATAACGGCTGCTCAAGCGGAAGTCGATACTGACCTGCTGGCACTCGATGTTCAGCGAGCACGCCCCGGCCAGGGTTGCGGCCAGCGGCTGGGCGCCGCCCATGCCACCGAGGCCGGCGGTGAGGACCCAACGGCCGGTCAGGTCGCTGTTGTAATGCTGGCGACCGGCTTCGACGAAGGTTTCGTAGGTACCCTGGACGATGCCCTGGCTGCCGATGTAGATCCAGCTGCCGGCAGTCATCTGGCCGTACATGGCCAGGCCCTTGGCATCCAGCTCGTTAAAGTGTTCCCAACTGGCCCAGTGCGGTACCAGGTTGGAGTTGGCGATCAGTACGCGCGGAGCGTTGCTGTGGGTCTTGAACACGCCGACCGGCTTGCCGGATTGCACCAGCAGGGTCTCGTCGTCATTCAAATTGGTGAGGCTCTCGACGATCTGGTCGTAGCACTCCCAGTTACGCGCCGCACGGCCGATACCGCCGTACACCACCAGCTCTTTCGGGTTCTCGGCCACTTGCGGGTCGAGGTTGTTCATCAGCATGCGCAGCGGCGCTTCAGTCAGCCAGCTTTTGGCGGTGAGCTTGTTACCGCGGGCGGCGCGGATTTCGACGTCACGGTATTTTGTAGGCTTGGTCACTGCTAAGACTCCTCGGCGATCGATGCGCGAACATTGATGGTGCGAAGGAGAGTCTTACGCACACATCTTTACTTGTACATACAAGCATATGCAATCAAGCGGCCAACTTTCTTAGCGAGGGCGTGAGATTTTTTGGGAAGGTGTGTGAAAGCCTTGGAAATTAAGGCTTGGAAGCTTGATGAAATTTCTTACGGAGGAGTTTTGCAGCGAGGGAGATTGTTCATAACAGCGTGGCTTTGCGCCACGCTGGGGCATTCGGTAACAAATTGGTGCGCTGGCCGGAAACAGATCCCTTGAACAACACAGAAACAAATGTGGGAGCGGGCTTGTCTGCGATGACGGTGTGTCAGCCAGCACATCCAGTACTGATACACCGCCATCGCAGGCAAGCCAGCTCCCACAGTTTTTAACCGAGTGCGGTCAGTTCGATAATGCAGCAGCGGCCGGTAACCGAGAGGTCCAGCAGGTCGGTGTTACCGTCGATTTGCAGGCAGTCGTGATGACCCAGCTTTTGGTCCAGCACCTTCACTTCATCCGCAACGCTGAACACCAGCACGGTCTGCGCCGTACTGAAAAAACGCTGCACACCATCCATCCACTGCAAGCGTGCGTGGTAACGCTGCGGCGAATAAATCAGGTTGAAATCGCGGATCGGCCCGGTGATCAAACGGCATGACACCGTGCTTTCACCCTTGAACGCAAAGGGCTGTAGCGGTAACAGGCCGCGCTGTTCCTCGCCATCCACGGTCAGCACCATG
Source organism: Pseudomonas antarctica (assembly GCF_001647715.1). NCBI lineage: Bacteria > Pseudomonadati > Pseudomonadota > Gammaproteobacteria > Pseudomonadales > Pseudomonadaceae > Pseudomonas > Pseudomonas antarctica. The sequence continues at coordinate 433,002 of NZ_CP015600.1, read as the reverse complement.
CCCGCACCCTTGATCACGGTGATGATGCGCTGGTAGCCGGCGAAGGTGGAAAACCCACCCGACTCACCGATATCGGCAATCGACAGGCGCCAGCCAAAGCCATCCAGGCCTAAGCCTGCGTCACGGGTAATTTCTTCGGTGCTGCCGCCGCCGTTTTTCCAGGGCATACGGATGTAATCGGTGGCGCGCCAGACTTTCACTGCACTCATTTACTGAAACGTCCTTCCAGGCTATGACGGGAACCGGGGTGGATCAAACGCGCGGCGGTCACCGGCTGGCGACCGGACCAGGTGCGACGGCGGATCAACAGGCACGGCTCGCTGGGCTCGATCTGCAGCAACTTGCACTCTTCGGCATCGGCAAGGATCGCTTCGACCACGTGCTCGCCTTCGGTCAGCGGCGCAACCTGATTCAAATAGGCGTAAGGCGTTTGCTGGGTGAAATCCTGCTGCAAGTAATCCGGTGCCACCAGGGCGTTGACGAAACGGTCTTCGATTTGCACAGGAATGTCGTTCTCGAAGTGCACGATCAACGAGTGGAACACCCGCCCGCCTTCGCGCATTTCCAGGGCGACGGCGCGCTCGGAGCCTGCGGCCTCTTCGCACAGGTGAATGACCTGGCAGGTATGCCGATGACCGCGAGAGGCGATCTCATCGGCAATGTTGTGCACTTCAAACAGCGCCGACTGGCTCTTGGGTTCGGCGACGAAGGTACCGACGCCTTGCATGCGCACCAGCAACCCCTCCGCGGTGAGTTCGCGCAGGGCGCGGTTGATGGTCATGCGGCTGAAGCCCAGTTGGCTGACCAGCTCGCTCTCCGACGGCACGCGGTAATGGGGCGGCCAGTTGCCGTTGAGGATTTGCTGGCTGATCATCTGTTTGACGCGGGCATACAAGGGCGCCGGACTTTCGTCCATGTGGGCAGCCAGCGAAGACTTGGCGGGCGGAGTCGGCACAGGGAATCCTTGCAGGGGGAAAAGATGCATAGATTGCCGGAGTTTACCGAGCAGGCAAACGTCTGTATATGTATATACAAATAAACACACGACCGGGGTGCCTTGATCATGTCCGCTTTCTTTGCCGAACGCGCGCTGCTGCCTAATGGATGGGCCAACGATGTACGCTTTGAAGTCAGTGCCGATGGCTTGCTGACCCACGTTGAGCCCAACGCCAGTGCAGACGGCGCCGAACGGCTTAGAGGTCCGGTGTTGGCGGGTATGCCAAACCTGCATTCACATGCCTTCCAGCGCGCAATGGCAGGTTTGGCCGAAGTGGCCGGCAACCCGAATGACAGCTTCTGGACCTGGCGCGATTTGATGTACCGCATGGTCGGCAAGATCAGCCCGGAGCAATTGCAGGTCATCGCCCGCCAGTTGTATATCGAGATGCTCAAGGCCGGTTACACCTCAGTGGCGGAATTTCACTACGTGCATCACGACGTCAGCGGCCAGCCGTATGCCGACCGTGCGGAGCTGTCGCGGCAAATCAGCCAGGCGGCCGCCAGCAGTGGGATTGGCTTGACCTTGCTGCCCGTGCTCTACACCCACGCCGGGTTTGGTGGCCAGGCGCCGAACGAAGGCCAGCGACGCTTTATCAACAGCACCGAAAATTATCTGGACCTGCAAGCACGCCTCAAGCCGATGCTTGCCGCACAACCGGCGCAGCAGTTGGGCCTGTGCTTCCACTCGTTGCGCGCCGTCACGCCGCGGCAAATCAATGAAGTGCTGGCCGCCAGTGACAAGGCTTGCCCGGTGCACATCCACATCGCCGAGCAACAAAAAGAAGTCGATGACTGCCTGGCCTGGAGTGGCAAACGCCCGCTGCAATGGCTGTATGACAACGTTGAAGTCGATGAGCGCTGGTGCCTGGTGCACGCCACCCACGCTGATCCTGACGAAGTCACGCGCATGGCCAAGAGCCGCGCAATTGCTGGCCTGTGCCTGACCACCGAAGCCAACCTGGGCGACGGGATTTTCCCGGCGGTGGATTTCCTCGCCCAAGGCGGACGCATGGGCATTGGCTCCGACAGCCATGTGTCACTCAGCGTGGTAGAAGAATTGCGCTGGCTGGAATACGGCCAGCGCCTGCGCGACCAGCGGCGTAACCGCTTGTACCGCGGTGATCAGCCAATGGTCGGCCGCACACTGTTTGATGCTGCATTGGACGGTGGCGCCCAGGCGCTGGGCCAGACGATTGGCCGCTTGGAAGTGGGCAAACGCGCGGACTGGCTGGTGTTGGATGGCAACGACCCGTACCTGGCAACGGCGACGGAGGACGGCATTCTCAATCGCTGGCTGTTCGCCGGTGGTGATCGGCAGGTGCGCGATGTGCTGGTCAACGGGAAGTGGGTAGTACGGGACGGGCATCATGCCGGTGAAGAGGAAAGCAGCCGCGCCTTCACGCAAGTGCTGAGGGATATGCTGGGCTAACAAACACTGCAAAACAAATGTGGGAGCGGGCTTGCTCGCGAATGCGGTGTATCAGTCATTACATCTGTCGACTGACACTCCGTATTCGCGAGCAAGCCCGCTCCCACATTTTGATTGGCGATGGTCCAGGTTTACTGCGAAGTCTTCGCCATCTGCTTGTCCGACGTACGCCAGATCAACCGCGTGGTGTCATACCCTTGCTGCCGCGCCCTGCTCAGCAGGTCTTCGCGGGTGTCGGCGCTGACCGTCGGCGTGCGCGACAAGATCCACATGTAGCGCCGGCTAGGGCTGCCAACGAGAGCGGTCTTGTAGTCATCACTGACGTACAGCACCCAGTAATCGCCCTTGGCGACGCCCGGCAGCAGCGCCGTGAACCAGTTATTGAATTCCACCCAGAGCTTGTCGGTCTTGCCGGGCACTTGCGGCGTGGCCGTGCCCTTGGCTTCTTCCCACTTCCACTCAGGCGTCAGGCAGCGGTTGAACACCGACATGTCGCCATCCGGCAGCAGGCTGTAGCGGGCTTCGGACTGCGCACAGTTACGCTGGAAATACATCGGCAATCGGGCCAATTCGTACCAGGTCCCCTGGTAACGCTTCAGGTTGACGTTGCTCGCTGTCTTGGGTTGCAGATCATCGCCAGAATGGCTGGCGCAGCCCGCCAAAAACAGGCTGGCGCAAAGGAACAAAACAAAACGGATCATTCTTCTTCTCCCGCAGGCTCGCGCCCCGGTTTACTTCAGGCCTTGCCCGGAAAACATCAGAACTTTGTCACCGGCGTACTGCACGCTGATAAAGCTGTTTTTATCGCCCCACGTGCAACTGGACATACCCAGTGCGCCGGAACAATCGGTCGGCTTGCCCAGCAACGACTCAACGTCGGCCTTGGCCATGCCAGCCGACAGCTTCGCGTAATTTTCTTGATTGACCTTGCTGCAAGCGGCTAACAGCACGCAAAAAGCCAGCAAGGCGAGACGGCGTAAAGACATGGAAAAGCTCCTGAAGAGACGAAGCAGCTGGGGTATCTGCCAGAAGCTTAGAAGGGAAAAGGGGTGTCTGGTTCCCGACGAGCGAAAACAAAAAAGCCCCGAAAACGCTGAAACGTTTCGGGGCTTTTTAATTACCGCAAAGTTTTACTTCTTGTGGTAACCGGTCACACGCTCAACCTCTTCCTTCGAACCCAGGAACACCGCCACACGCTGGTGCAGGCCTTCAGGCTGGATGTCGAGGATGCGCTGGTGGCCGTCGGTGGACGCGCCGCCTGCTTGCTCAACCAGAAACGACATCGGGTTGGCTTCGTACATCAAGCGCAGTTTGCCAGGCTTGGAGGGCTCGCGGCTGTCACGTGGGTACATGAACAGGCCACCACGGGTCAGGATACGGTGCACGTCGGCCACCATCGCGGCGACCCAGCGCATGTTGAAGTTCTTCTTCAACGGGCCTTCCTCACCTGCCATCAACTCGCCGACGTAGCGAGTCACCGGCTCTTCCCAGTGGCGCTGGTTGGACATGTTGATCGCAAATTCCTGGGTGGAGGCAGGAATAGTGATGTCTTCGTGGGTCAGCACGAAGCTGCCCATTTCACGGTCCAGGGTAAAGCCTTTGACGCCGTCGCCCAGGGTCAGCACCAGCATGGTCTGTGGGCCGTAGATCGCATAACCGGCAGCGACCTGCTCGGTGCCTGGCTGCAGGAAGGCCTTTTCGTTCAGGGCTTCGTTCTGGCTCAGGTACTCGTTCGGGCAACGCAGTACCGAGAAGATGGTGCCGACCGGCGCGTTGATGTCGATGTTGGACGAACCGTCCAGTGGGTCGAATACCAGCAGGTACGCGCCTTTTGGGTACTTGCCCGGGATCTGGTAGGCATTGTCCATTTCTTCGGACGCCATGCCGGCCAGGTGACCGCCCCATTCGTTGGCTTCGAGCAGGATCTCGTTGGAGATGACGTCGAGCTTCTTCTGCACTTCGCCTTGAACGTTTTCAGTGCCCATGCTGCCCAGGACACCACCCAGTGCGCCTTTGGACACGGCGTGGCTGATTTCCTTGCAAGCACGCGCCACCACTTCGATAAGGAAGCGCAGATCGGCAGGCGTGTTGTTGCTGCGGGTCTGCTCGATCAAATAGCGACTCAGGGTAACGCGGGACATGTAAGGCTCCGGAGAATGGGGGGCTTATAAACCCGCGCAGTTTAACGCGAGTCGAGGCGTATTTCCTCTAATCAGAGGATTTAACTCCAATAGAGTTCACGGTTTGCCCGCTGGCGTGCGCAACAAACTGTAGGCCATCGCCCCCAGTGCCGCCACACCCAGCAGGAGCACGGCCCACAGGCCAAGTTTCTTCCAGTCGGTGCCCATTTCGGGCAATGGGGCAACGGCGAGGGGTTTGACCACCGCCTCTCCTGTGACCGTGGCCTGACCCAACGTCTTGAGGCGCTCGGCGCTGTAGTCGGGGATCAGGGTCGACAACGGCAGGTTTGCTGCCTTGACTGAGCCATTACCCAACGCCAGGGTGAACGGCGGTTCACCCCGCGCCAGGAATACCAACTGGGTGGTGCGCACAGCAAAGCGCAAAGCCGGGGCTTCGATGCCCAAGCCGCCGCCGCGCTCATCCACCTGCAGTTTTAGCTCGGCCACGGCCTGGCCAGGCAGCTGCAATTCGTCCTGCACCACGTCCTGGCCGTTTTGGGTCAGGCGGTACAACAAACCGTTGCTCAGCGGCTGCCAGGCTTGATTGGCGTCACGGCGCCCCGCCAACGTTACCGGCGCCAGCGTATTGGGCTGCTTCAACTCAATGCGCAAGCGCTCGACATGCAGCCCCGTCGGCAGCTGCCAGCTGTATTCGCCCGCCTTGAGCCGCGTCCCCGACAAGGGCTGTGACCACACCAACGGCAGCGGCAGGCTGCTGCTTGTGGCGCTCACAAGCTTGGCCGAGGTCAGCGTCGGCGCGACCTGGCCCTGCCACACCAAACGCAGGTAACGCGCCGACTGCCCCGGCAGGCTGACGTCATGCTGTTCGACGCGCTCATCGGCAAACGACAGGCGTGCCACCTGCCCATCGCCCCACGACTGCCAGTGCTGCAAGTCATCACTGGCTTCAATGCTGAAACGCTGGAAGCCATCCTGCTCACGGCTCCAGTCCAGGCTCAGTTGCTGCAACGGCGCCTTGATCGCGCTGGCATCCAGCACCCAGCCACGCAGCACTTCTTTGCCCGCCTTGGCTGGGCGGACTTCCAACAACGTGCCTTCGGCGGTGGATTTCATCACCACGTCCGGCACGTTCTCACGGGTGTCTGCGGCGTACAGCGGGAACCACTTCACGTCAGCCACATCGCGGCTTTCAGTACGCTGCGCCGATTGACGCGACAGCGCATAGGCTTGGGGCTCACCGGCGGCATTGAACACTCGCACATCACTGAGATCAGCCTGGCGCGCACTCAATTGCACCGCCAATGGCAGCTCCAGGCGATACCAGGGGCCGTTGCCGCTCACAGCCAGCGGCACGTGCGAGGTGAAGTCGGCGGGCGTTTCCTCGGCCCACACCGACAACGTCGTACACACGCCCACCGCGATTACGCTCAACTTACCGATCAAGAGGATGCTCCTTCAGTTTCCAACACCGGTTCGGCGCGCTTGGGCGGCAGCGGCGCAAAGTAGCCCACCACCAGCAACAACCCGCCCACACCGATAAACGACACGATCCGCGCCAGCCCGCCACGGTTGCTCAGTTCGACAAAGAACAGCTTGGCGACCACTAGCGCAATCAGCGCCGCGCCGATCAGCCACACTTCGCGACGATGGCGCAGATGGCCGCCGATCATCAGGCCGAGAGCGACCAAGGTCCACACAATCGACAGGCCGGCCTGGACCAACATCGACTCCAGCAATGCATCCAGCTCGAAGGGCACGCCAGCCCAATGGTGGGCAGTACGCATCACCAATGCCGTAAAGAAGGCAAACAGCGAAATACCCGCGACACCTTGGGCGATCAGCTCAGTACGCGGCCCGCGTTGCGGCGCCACGCTGCGCGACCATAAATACACACCCAGCAGTGCAAACAGCAGGCCCAGATCCAGCGGGTTGAGCAGCGGTACATACGGCAGCGGTTTGGCCGTACCGTCACTGAAGATATTTGCCAGCCAGAACCAGCCGAGCATCAATACCGCCAGCGGCAACGCGGCCAGCACGCGGTATTCACGCGGATACGCCGACACCGGCCACGGCCAGCTGCGCGGCGCAGCCGCCAGCACCAGGTACAGGCTCGGCAGAATCGCCCAACCCAACCAGCGCCAGGCGTTGTACTCGCTCGACAGCAACAGCAGGCCGTAACGCAGCTCCAGCGCCAACACGCCGATCAACATCCAGCAGCCGAGCACGTGAGCGATGCTCAACACGTTGCCCGGCACCCGCGCAGCCAAACGGCGCAGCGCGATGAAATGCACAACGAACACCGCCAACCAAGCCAGCCAGCCGTACTGCGCCGCCGGGTGGTAGTAGTCATGGGCAGACACCAGCAACACCACGCCCGCCGCCGGCATCAGCAAGGCGCACAGCATGCCCAGCGACGCCCAGCGCAAACGTTCGGCCAGCACTGCCCAGATCGCCACGCTCACCGCCGCGATGCCGAGCAAAAATGGCCCCTGCAGCTCCTGCGGGATAAACCGCAACACTTCACCGATCAGCGCCAGCGTCCACCAGGCCGCGCCCCACACCAGCAGCAGGTCGGACAGGCGTTGCAGCTTCAACACAGCAAACACCGGCGCATGCGGTTCACGCTGCAAGCGCCAGGCGCCCACCATCGCGGCCAAGCCCAGCACCATCGGCGTCCAGAAACCGCTGTGCGCCAAGGGGCGCAAGCCTTCGCTGCTCAGCGGCCCGAGCAACTGCGGCGCCGCCAACAGGAACGAGCCGCCGCCGATCAATTGCAGCAGCAATCCAAACACGAAGCTGACACGCTGTTGCAGGTACAGGCTCAGCCAGATGATCAACAAGCCACTGGCCGCCCACACGCCGCTGGCACTTTCCCAAGGCAGTACAAACAGCACGGCGAGATTGATCAGCACCAAACCTGCGAGCAACACCACTGACAGGCCACGCAGCAGCCGCACATCGCTGCGCACCCTGTCGTCGCGCGCCGCCAGCAGCATGCCGCCGATCAAGGCGAGGCCGATCAGCGAGGCCGTCAACAAGCCGGACCAACCCGCACTGAAGACCGCCGCCCCGTCGCCGCCTTGCAAGCGCAGCAGGAACAACGCCCCGCCAAGCAATTGCACGGCGAAGGCGGTAAACAGGAAGGTACGCGAGCCGATGCGCAGGCCGATAAACAGAGTGACCAGACCGGCTATTGCCCAACTGATGGCGGTGCCTTGGGTCAGTAACAGCAACGGCGCGAGCAGGTACAAAAAGGTCAGGCCCAGGCTTGCTAGCACGGGCAGGCCTTTGCGCTCCCAATCCGCAGCCTGTTCAGTCGGTGCCTTGCGCAACTGAGCGAAGCTGAACAGCAATGCCCCGCCCAGCAGCAGCGCACCCAACGGCGCACCGTCGAGCAAGGTCTGTGCGCCAACGCGCAGCTCGCTGAGGAACGCCAGCGCCGACCCCAACTGCAACAACAGGCCAAATGCCCGTGCCAACGGCCGCTGCTGACGCAAGCCAAGCCAGAAGATCCCGGCGCCCTCCACCGCCCACGCGGCAGCCGTCCAGCGTGCATCGAGGCCCAGGGGAATCGCCAGGCTGGCAAAGATCACACCCAGCGCCAGGCAGGTTTCCGCCAGCAACAAGGCGCGCCCACCCCTCAACAACCGGGCCAGGCCCATGTAGATAATTCCCAGGCCCAACGCACTGAACGCGGCGGCAAAGTCCAGGTGCTGCACCAGCGCGAACTGCAAGCCAAAGCCCACCAGCGGCGGGCCGAACAGCATGCTGCCGTCGACATAATCGCCCTTGGCCGCCGACCAGCGCAGCAGTGCGCCACGGCTGTCGTCCTCAGGCGCGCCGCTCATCTCCTGCAATTTTCGCCGGGCGAACAACAAGCCGATGGCCAGGTACATCAGGAAAAACACAATCAGAAACGGCTCGGTGCTCCACAGCAGTTCCGGTGTGTAGGAACGCATGCCCCAGGCGAAACCGATGCCGAAGGTGCCAACAAAGCCGATCAGGTTGAGCAAGCGCCAGGCCTTGAACCAGGCGATGGCGAGGATGCCGGCGTTGAGCAGTGCGAAGTAGCTGAACAGCGCCACATGGTTACCGGCGCCGGTAGAGGTCAGGATCGGCGCGGCAAAACCACCCAACGCTGCCGCGCAGGCCAGGCCGAGGGCGTCCTGGGTGATCGCCAGGATCGCCGAGAACACCGTGACCGCCACCAGCAGGCCGAGTGCCGCGCCTGGGTCGATCAACGGGTGCAGGCGCATCGCAGCGAACACGGTCAGGTACAACACGGCAATGCCGGTGCCTTGCAGCATCAAGCCGTAATTGCTGTTACGCAGCCGCAGCCACCAGCCCAGGCCAAGCAGGCCGATGGCGGCGGCGGCAACGCCGGCGTAACGCAGCTCGATCGGCACCACCACGCCTTCGGTGGCGTAGCGCAGCAGAAAGGCCAGGCCGAGAAATAGAAGCACGACGCCGACGCGCAGCACGGTGTTACCGCCAAACAGCCAATTGCGCGCGCCACTGATGGCCCGTTCGATCAGGTTGGGGCCTCGGGGAATGGCAGGTGCTTCAGGTTGCGGCGTCGGCGCTGGGGCCCAGACGTCAGCCAGCAGTGGCTGGCTGGCCTCGGCCATCACGGCGACAGGCGCCAGTTCGGCAGGCAACTCCCAGACAAGTTCGGGTTTTTCAACGACAGGTGCAGGTTCAGGGATGGGTGCTTCGACAATCACGCTGTTGGTCGGCGCGGGCACTTCCAGTTGCCGCAGGCGCTCACCCAGCGCTATCAATGCCTTCTGTGTAGTCTCTAACTGACGCGCTTGCTGGTCTGCTTGGTCGGACAGCCTCGACAGACGAATCGCCTGGCCAATGCCCAACCCCAGCAGCGCACCGAAGCCGGCATCGGTGAACGACTCATCGAGTGTCCAACCGAGCACCAGGCCAATCAGCATGAAAATCCATTGCATGGTCGATATCCCTAAGCAGCCCGAGGCGGGCGTAAGCGTTGCTCAGTATATCGACACCGAACCAATGTGGGAGCGGGCTTGCCCGCGATAGCGGTGTGTCAGTCGACATATTTGCAAACTGACAGCGCGCTATCGCGGGCAAGCCCGCTCCCACATTTGGATCTGCGGTGCTTAGTCGAGCGCTTTCCAGATCTCGGTGGCGTATTCGCGGATCGTCCGGTCCGACGAGAACCAGCCCATGCGCGCCGTATTGAGCACCGCCGAACGCCACCACGCCTTCGAGTCGTGCCAATGCGCCTCGACACGCGCCTGGGCATCCCAGTAGGAGTCGAAGTCGGCACACACCAGGAAGCGGTCGTAGTCGATCAGGCCGTCGATCAAGCCCACATAACGGCCCGGATCATCCGGCGAGAACACCCCGCCGCGGATCGCTTGCAACACATCGTTGAGACGATGGGAGGCTGCCACTTCCGGCCCGGCGTGGAATTCACCAGCGTGCTTGCGGGCTTCCACTTGTTCGGCGCTGAGGCCGAAGATAAACATATGCTCGGCGCCCACGCGCTCGTGCATCTCCACGTTAGCGCCGTCCATGGTGCCGATGGTCAGCGCGCCATTGAGGCCGAACTTCATGTTACTGGTGCCCGAGGCCTCAAAACCGGCAGTGGAAATCTGCTCCGACAAGTCCGCCGCCGGAATGATGCTTTCCGCCAGGCTGACGTTGTAGTTGGGCAAGAACACTACCTTGAGCAAACCGCGCACGGTGGGGTCGTTGTTCACGGTGCGGGCGATGTCATTGGTCAGTTTGATGATCAACTTGGCCTGGTGATAACTCGCGGCCGCCTTGCCCGCGAAGATTTTCACGCGGGGCACCCAATCGGTGCCCGGCTCGGCGCGGATTGCCTGGTACAAGGCCACGGTGTGCAGCAGGTTCAGCAGTTGGCGTTTGTACTCGTGGATCCGCTTGACCTGCACATCGAACATCGCCGCCGGGTTCACCGAAATGCCCAGGCGCTCGTGGATGATCTCGGCCAGTGCGCGCTTGCTGTGCAGGCGCTGTTCGGCGAAGGCTTTGCGGAAAACCTGCTTCTCGGCGAAGGTTTCCAGCTCCGTCAGGCGGGTTTCCATGGTGTCGAGAATGTCCGGGCCCAAGGCTTCCACCAGCATCTCGGTAAGCTTGGGGTTGGCCTGGTACAGCCAGCGGCGGAAGGTGATGCCGTTGGTTTTGTTATTGATGCGCTCCGGGTACAGCTTGTGCAGTTCGGAGAACACCGTGCTGCGCATCAGTTGGGTATGCAAACCGGACACGCCGTTGACGCTATGGGAGCCGAGGAACGCCAGGTTACCCATGCGCACGCGGCGGCCGTTGTCTTCTTCGATCAGCGACACCGCGCGCAGCACGTCGAAATCGTGGATGCCCTTGGCCCGCAGCGAGTCAATATGCTGGGCGTTGATCAGGTAGATGATTTGCATGTGCCGCGGCAGCATGCGTTCCATCAGGCCGACAGGCCAGGTTTCCAACGCCTCCGGCAATAAGGTGTGGTTGGTGTAGGAAAGCGTTTCAACCGTCACGTCCCACGCGGCTTCCCACGGGATGTCGTGCAGGTCCACCAACTGGCGCATCAGCTCGGCCACGGCGATGGATGGGTGGGTGTCATTGAGCTGGATGGCAGCGTGCTCGCCCAGGCTGAGCACCGAGCCGTGCATGTTTTTGTGGCGGCGCAACAAGTCTTGCAGCGATGCGGAAACGAAGAAGTATTCCTGGCGCAGGCGCAGTTCCTGCCCTGCTTCGGTGCTGTCGGCCGGGTAAAGCACACGCGAGATGCTTTCGGCGCGGGCCACTTCGGCGACGGCGCCCAAGTGGTCACCGGCGTTGAAACGCTCCAGGTGCAGGTCCTCCACGGCCCGTGCACGCCACAGACGCAGGGTGTTCACGCTGGCGCCGCGCCAGCCGACCACCGGGGTGTCATAAGCAACGGCGCGCACGGTTTCGTTGGGCGTCCACACCTGGATGAGCTTGCCGGAGGCGTCCGGCAGGGTTTCGACGCTGCCGCCAAAACCGATCGGGTAAATCACTTCGGCCCGCTCAAACTCCCACGGGTTGCCGAAGTCCAGCCAGCGCTCGGTCTGCTCCTGTTGCCAGCCATCCACAATCGCCTGGCGGAACAAGCCGTGCTCATAGCGAATGCCGTAACCGTGGCCGGCAATGCCCAAGGTGGACATGCTTTCCATAAAGCAGGCCGCCAAGCGGCCAAGGCCGCCGTTGCCGAGCGCCGCATCGGGCTCCAGCAGGCGGATGCGTTCCAGGTCGACGCCCAGTTCGGACAGGGCTTCGCGCGCAATCTCCAACACGCCGAGGTTGCTCAGGCTGTCATAGAGCAAGCGGCCGATGAGGAATTCCAGGGAGAGGTAATAAACCCGCTTCTGGCCTTTGCGGTAAATACGTCGCGTATGGTCCATCCAGTGGTCGACCATCTGGTCGCGGGCGGCCAGGGCAATGGCTTCAAACCAGTCGTGGTCGAAGGCGTGGTCGGGGTCTTTACCCACCGCGTAAGTGAGTTTGGTCAAGACAGCATCGCGGAATGCGGCTACCTCTGCTTCTCGTGCAAGCGGTTCCTGAGACATCGGTGCGACCTCGGGCGAGATTGAAGGAGTTGCTAGAGCCTAGTCGGTCTGACAGACGGTGAACGTGCTCGTTCGGCAGTTTTTTAACTCATTCACCTTTGCGGGAAATTGATGCAGGGGTCGTGCCCGATCGGTGGTTGAGCAGCCTTCGGGCTGAAAACCGCAAAATACTGTTCAAAAAATCATCAATCCCGGTATTATCGCGCGCCCAGATAGCGCCCCACCTTGGAACCCTGATGAAGCCTCAACTGATCGCCGCCGCGGAACTCGACCGTCTCGAGACTTGGCAGAAATATTCCGCCCACATGTGCGGTGGCTGTGTGTCCAGCTGTTGCACGCTGCCGGTTGAGGTGAAGATCAAGGACCTGATCCGCATTGGCATCGTCGATGAGTTCGAACGCGGCGACCCGCCGAAGAACATCGCCAAGCGTTTGCAGAAAGAAGGCATCGTCGAGCGCTACAACTCCAAATCCGAGATTTTTACCCTGCAGCGCATGAGCAACAACGATTGCCTGTACCTGGATCGTAAGACGCGCTTCTGCACTATTTATGACAAGCGCCCGGATACCTGCCGCAACCACCCGAAAATCGGCCCGCGCCCGGGGTATTGTGCGTACAAGCCGAAGGAAGTGGTGCGCGAAACCACGTTCAAGACGCTCGACAAGTTCTGATCCGGATTTTGTAGTGCCCTCAAGGGCCTCATCGCAGGCAAGCCAGCTCCCACATTTGAATGTATTCACAGATCCAAAATGTGGGAGCCGGGCTTGCCCGCGATGAGGCCGGCACAGTCACCACAAAAACTACAGGCATAAAAAAACGCCCCCGGCCTTTCGACCGGGGGCGTTTTTCATTCAGCCTGAGTTAACTCAGTTCTTGGCTTTCTCCCACATTTGAATGCATTCACAAATCCAAAATGTGGGAGCCGGGCTTGCCCGCGATGAGGCCGGCACAGTCACCACAAAAACTACAGGCATAAAAAAACGCCCCCGGCCTTTCGACCGGGGGCGTTTTTCATTCAGCCTGAGTTAACTCAGTTCTTGGCTTTCTTGGCAGCGCGGGTACGCTCGCCTTCGTCCAGGATCTTCTTACGCAGGCGGATCGACTTAGGCGTAACTTCGCACAGCTCGTCGTCCTGGATGAATTCCAGGGCTTGTTCCAGAGTGAACTTCACTGGTGGAACCAGAGCGATGGTTTCGTCTTTACCCGAAGCACGCATGTTGTCGAGCTTCTTGCCTTTGGTTGGGTTGACGCCCATGTCGTTGTCACGGCTGTTCAGACCAACGATCTGACCGTTGTAGATCTCTTGACCGTGTTCAACGAACAGCTTGCCACGCGCCTGCAGAGTTTCCAGGGAGTAGGTCAGTGCCTTACCGGTTTCTACCGATACCAGAACACCGTTCTGACGGCCGGACATGTCGCCGGACTTCATGGTGTCGTAGCGATCGAAGATCGAGGTCAGGATGCCAGCACCGTTGGTCAGGGTCAGGAACTGGTTACGGAAACCGATCAGACCACGAGCAGGGATGTTGTATTCCAGACGCACACGGCCTTTGCCATCCGGCACCATGTTGGTCAGGTCGCCGCGACGCAGGCCCATCTCTTCCATGACCTTGCCCTGGGATTCTTCCGGGGTGTCAATGGTCACGTCTTCAAACGGTTCCTGCTTCACGCCGTCAACCTGGCGGATGATCACTTCTGGACGACCAACGCCCATTTCGAAGCCTTCGCGACGCATGGTTTCGATCAGTACCGAGAGGTGCAGCTCACCACGGCCGGAAACCTTGAACTTGTCAGCCGAGTCGCCTTCTTCAACGCGCAGAGCAACGTTGTACAGCAGCTCTTTGTCCAGACGTTCCTTGATGTTACGGGAAGTCACGAACTTGCCTTCTTTACCGCAGAAAGGCGAGTCGTTTACCTGGAAGGTCATGGAAACGGTTGGCTCGTCAACGGTCAGAGGCTTCATCGCCTCGACAGTGTCCGGCTGGCACAGGGTGTCGGAGATGAACAGCGAGTCCATACCGCTTACGCACACGATGTCGCCTGCGAAAGCTTCTTCAACGTCAATACGGTGCAGACCGTGGTGACCCATCAGCTTCAGGATACGACCGTTACGCTTCTTGCCGTCAGCACCGATAGCCACAACCGGGGTGTTCGGCTTGACGCTACCACGAGCGATACGGCCAACGCCGATAACACCCAGGAAGCTGTTGTAGTCCAGTGCCGAGATTTGCATCTGGAACGGGCCTTCACGGTCAACCTTCGGCGGTGGAACGTGGTCAACGATCGCTTGGTACAGCGGGGTCATGTCTTCCGCCATGGCGGTGTGTTCCAGACCGGCAATACCGTTCAGGGCAGAGGCGTAGATCACTTGGAAATCAAGCTGCTCTTCGGTTGCACCCAGGTTGTCGAACAGGTCGAAAATCTGGTCCAGAACCCAGTCCGGACGTGCGCCTGGACGGTCAACCTTGTTGATGCACACGATCGGACGCAGGCCGGCTTCGAAAGCCTTCTTGGTCACGAAACGGGTTTGCGGCATAGGGCCGTCTTGAGCGTCAACCAGCAGCAGAACGGAGTCAACCATCGACATTACGCGTTCAACTTCGCCGCCGAAGTCGGCGTGGCCCGGGGTGTCCACGATGTTGATGTGGTAGCCGTTCCAGTTGATGGCGGTGTTTTTCGCCAGGATGGTAATACCGCGCTCTTTCTCCTGGTCGTTGGAGTCCATCACGCGCTCGTCGTTGAGCTCGTTGCGCTCCAGGGTGCCGGATTGACGCAAGAGTTTGTCTACCAGGGTGGTTTTACCATGGTCAACGTGAGCAATGATGGCGATGTTACGTAGATTTTCGATCACTTGTGTATCTCGATCAGAGGATTCGGTGTGCTGACAGGTCGTGGCAGCGATTAACAGTAGAGTCAGGCCTTGCCGTTACAGCTTGACGGCAGAGTCGGGGGGCCGGTGACGCAGGCCACAGGCAAACAGCCCCGGGCTCTTAGCTCGGTCGATAAACGCGCACATTGGCATGCCCCTCACTGAGCAAATGGTGGGCATGCAGGCGACTCATCACGCCTTTGTCGCAATACAGCAGGTACTGACGGCTGTTATCCAGTTCCTTGAAACGCGCGTTCAATGCGTAGAACGGCAGCGTTTGCACGTCGATGCCAGCGATTTCCAGCGGCTCATCTTCGGCGGCATCCGGGTGACGGATGTCGACGATAATCTGGCCGGCCAGGGCTTCGCTGACTTCTTCGATTTGCACGTCTTGGCCCAATTCTTCGATTACGCGATCGATCGGGACCATTTTAGCGTTCTCGAGCGCACGCTCCAGAATCGCCATGTCGAACTGTTGTTCTTCGTACTCCACGCGGTTGCGCTTGGCGTGGGTCTTGGGGTTCACCGAGATGACCCCGCAATATTCAGGCATGTGCTTGGCGAAATCCGCCGTGCCGATTTCTTCGGCCAGGTCGATGATGTCCTGCTTGTGACTGGCAATCAGCGGGCGCAGCACCAGCTTCTCGGTCACGCAGTCGATCAGCGACAGGTTCGGCAGCGTCTGGCTGGAGACCTGGGAGATCGCTTCACCGGTCACCAACGCGTCGATCTGCAACTGATCGGCGATTCGGGACGCAGCGCGCAACATCATACGCTTCAATACTACGCCCATATGACTGTTATCGACTTTGCCGAGAATTTCGCCCAGCACTTCCTCGAACGGCACGCTTACAAATAGCACGCGTTGGGAGCTGCCGTACTTCTTCCAGATAAAGTGCGCGACTTCCATCACGCCCAATTCATGTGCACGCCCGCCCAGATTAAAGAAGCAGAAGTGGCTCATCAGGCCGCGGCGCATGATCTGGTAGGCCGCTACCGTGGAATCGAAACCGCCGGACATGAGCACCAGGGTCTGTTCCAGGGCACCCAGCGGGTAGCCGCCGATGCTGTTGTGCTGGCTGTGAATCACAAACAACCGTTGGTCGCGAATTTCCATGCGCACTTCAATTTGCGGCGCTTTCAGGGAAATTCCGGCGGCGCCGCACTCGCGACGCAGCTTGCTGCCAACGTATTTCTCGACGTCCATGGAGCTGAAGGTGTGCTTGCCGGCGCGCTTGCAGCGCACCGAAAAAATCTTGCCTTCAAGCTCATTGCCAAAGTGCTGTTTGCACTTCTCGGTGATGTCGTCGAAGTCGCCCAGCGGGTACTCATCCACCTGCAGGAAATGCGCGATGCCCGGCATGCAGCTCAGGCGCTCGGTCATGTCCTTCAAGGCTTTGGCATCGGTGATACGGGTTTCCAGCTCGAGGTTGTCCCACACGCCATTCACCACCACAGCCGGGTCCAGGTCACGGAGCACGGCACGGATGTTCTTGGCCAACTGACGGATGAAACGCATCCGTACCGGTCGGCTTTTGATGGTGATTTCGGGGAACACTTTAACGATTAATTTCATGGAAACAGCGCGCGCCGGGCCTGCTGAAAAAGGGGGGCGCGGATTATAGCGGAAATCGCTCAAGGTTTAACCAGTTAATATGCATCACACGCAGCACGCACCAAAACGGGTCATTTATGTGAATTAGCGCTACATTGCAGTGCGTGATTTATTCCGTTTCAGCGGATTGCACCGTTATAGGGGCGATTTTGAGGCAAAAAGGCCATGTTGGCGCACTGGCATGCAATTTGCTCTCTTGTGAGGCAGGTTGCCTTGGTCGAGTATTCGCGCCGGCATCACCCACATTCTAAGGGCTAACTCCACTATCCAGCCCGAAGCCACCCGGAGGACACCATGTCGAAGTCGGTTCAACTCATCAAAGATCATGACGTTAAATGGATTGATCTGCGCTTCACGGACACTAAAGGTACTCAGCACCACGTGACCATGCCGGCTCGCGACGCGCTGGATGATGCTTTCTTCGAAGAAGGCAAAATGTTCGACGGTTCCTCCATTGCCGGTTGGAAAGGCATCGAAGCTTCCGACATGATCCTGATGCCGGACGACAGCACTGCCGTTCTCGACCCGTTCACCGAAGACCCAACCCTGATCATCGTCTGCGACGTGATCGAGCCTTCGACCATGCAAGGCTACGACCGCGACCCACGTGCGATCGCCAAGCGCGCCGAGGAATACCTGAAGTCGACCGGTATCGGCGACACCGTATTCGTAGGTCCGGAGCCAGAATTCTTCATCTTTGATTCGGTCAAGTTCAAGTCCGACATCTCCGGCTCCATGTTCAAAATCTTCTCCGAACAGGGTTCGTGGATGTCCGACCAGGACATCGAAGGCGGCAACAAAGGCCACCGTCCAGGCATCAAAGGTGGCTACTTCCCGGTTCCGCCGTTCGACCACGACCACGAAATCCGTACCTCCATGTGCAACGCCATGGAAGAAATGGGCCTGGTCATCGAAGTTCACCACCACGAAGTGGCGACTGCAGGCCAGAACGAAATCGGCGTGAAGTTCAACACCCTGGTTGCCAAGGCTGACGAAGTTCAGACCCTGAAGTACTGCGTACACAACGTGGCTGATGCCTACGGCCGTACCGCTACTTTCATGCCTAAGCCGCTGTATGGCGATAACGGTTCGGGTATGCACGTTCACCTGTCCATCGCTAAAGATGGCAAGAACACCTTCGCTGGCGAAGGTTATGCCGGCCTGTCCGACACTGCCCTGTACTTCATCGGCGGTATCATCAAGCACGGTAAGGCCCTGAACGGCTTCACCAACCCGTCGACCAACTCCTACAAGCGTCTGGTCCCAGGTTTCGAAGCACCGGTAATGCTGGCCTACTCGGCGCGCAACCGCTCCGCCTCGATCCGTATTCCTTACGTGTCCAGCCCGCGCGCTCGCCGTATCGAAGCTCGCTTCCCGGACCCGGCAGCCAACCCGTACCTGGCCTTCGCGGCCCTGGTCATGGCTGGCCTGGACGGTATCCAGAACAAGATCCACCCTGGCGACGCTGCCGACAAAAACTTGTACGACCTGCCGCCTGAAGAGGCCAAAGAGATCCCACAAGTGTGCGGCAGCCTGAAAGAAGCCCTGGAAGAGCTGGACAAGGGCCGCGCGTTCCTGACCAAAGGCGGCGTATTCAGCGACGACTTCATCGATGCCTACATCGAGCTGAAAAGCGAAGAAGAAATCAAAGTACGCACCTTCGTACACCCACTGGAATACGAGCTGTACTACAGCTGCTGATCCGGTAGCGCCGCTTAACGTGGCGTGACGAAAAGACCTCCTTCGGGAGGTCTTTTTTTGCCTTGCGTTTAGCGAGCCGGGGCGTGGCGGTCGAGCATTTTTCCAACCATCAAGGTGCCGAGAGCACTGAGCTGATGAATCGCCAGTACGGTATCGCGGTGTTTGCCTTCCAGCGCCTCGGACAAATCAAGCAACAAGGTGCTGACTGAGGAGAAGGCTTCGAAGCTGTTGACCAGCAGGGACTCGTCATCGCTGCCGGGATCGACGGTGAAGACGGATGGAGGTGGATTTGGGTTTGCTTTGAACATGTCTTAACTTCCTCGAATGAGGCCGCCATCGACTCGCTACTAAACGATAGGGTGGCAGCTATGCGCAGGTTAGTAGACCGGGGAAGTTAAGCAAAAGCCGGCGCACCCGAAGGTGCCCTACGCACAGCCGCCATGAAGGTCGGAGTGGTACGACTTAACTTAACCCTCAGGCTACTAAACCTGATCGCTGATGAGCAGCGACCGAGCAACCTTAGAGACGACAAGCTAGCCGTACAAGCCGGCGGATTCTGGCTCACCTGTAGGCAAGCACGCAAGCTAAGGTAGCCTCTGGCTGACACTGCCAGAAATCTGCAAACCCAATCAAAATGTGGGAGCGGGCTTGCTCGCGAAGGCGGTATATCAGTTAATGCATCGGGTGACTGACACACCGCCTTCGCGAGCAAGCCCGCTCCCACAAGGAGATCTACGTTGAAACATAAACTTGCATTCGCCCTGTTGTTCGCCTGCGCCACAGCCAGCGCCGCGCCGCCCACGCTGGAGCCTCTGCTCAACAGCATCGCCGAACGCCTGGAGATCGCCGACCAGGTGGCCCTGAGCAAATGGGACAGCCACAAGCCCGTAGAGGACAAGAAGCGCGAAGAGGACGTGATCGCCAGCGTCGTCGCCCAGGCGCCTACTTACAAACTGGACCCCGCCGCCGCCGAGCAATTTTTCTCGGCACAGATCGAAGCCAATAAGTTGGTGCAATACACCCATCTATCCGACTGGCAGTTCCAAGGCAAAGCGCCCGACGACCCGCGCCCAGACCTGGTAAAGCAAATTCGCCCGCAACTGGACCAACTGCAAAAACGCCTGCTCCAGCAACTGGCTGACTTTACCCCCCAGCGCACCGACCCACAGTGCCCGCAGTGGCTGACCACAGCCATCCATGAGCCGTTGAATGACCCGACGCGCCAGCTGGCGATGATTCGCGCCACGGCCGAGCTGTGCATTTACAAAGGTTAAAGACTGCAAACCCAATCAAAACTGTGGGAGCGGGCTTGCTCGCGAAGGCGGCGAATCAGTCGATACATGTGTTGACTGACACACCGCCTTCGCGAGCAAGCCCGCTCCCACATTTGGACTCGGTGCATTCAGTTGCGCCTTCCAAGCCTTCCTGAACAACTTTCACAAAACCGCACTATATTGGTGCGATAGCCTGCACGCTTCCCACCTGACCAGCCCATTTTGGTTCGATTCTTCCCGAACAAGCTGGCAGAACGCCACAGTTTCGCGCCTTAAACGCCTATTTCAGGGCTTTAACGCTTCTTTTCGGAGCCTTGGTTTGGTTTTTGCATTTTCCTTGTATCAGCGTGTGCCTTAAGCCCGCGCCTTGCTCCAAAAGAGGTCCTGATGACCATTAGCGATGCACTGCACCGTTTGTTACTCGACAACCTGACCACCGCGACCATTCTGCTCAATGACGACCTGCGTCTTGAGTACATGAACCCGGCGGCGGAGATGCTCCTGGCCATCAGCGGCCAGCGCAGCCATGGGCAGTTCATCAGCGAATTGTTCACCGAGTCGGCCGAAGCCTTGAGCTCGTTGCGCCAGGCGGTGGAACAGGCACACCCGTTCACCAAGCGTGAAGCGATGCTCACCGCCCTTACCGGCCAGACGCTGACCGTCGACTACGCCGTGACCCCGATCCTGAGCAACGGCGCGACATTGCTGTTGCTCGAAGTGCACCCCCGCGACCGCTTGCTGCGCATCACCAAAGAAGAAGCGCAGCTGTCCAAGCAGGAAACCAGCAAGATGCTGGTGCGCGGCCTGGCCCATGAGATCAAGAACCCGCTGGGCGGGATTCGCGGCGCGGCGCAACTGCTCGCGCGCGAACTGCCGGAGGAGCACCTCAAGGACTACACCAACGTCATCATCGAGGAAGCCGACCGCCTGCGTAACCTGGTGGACCGCATGCTCGGCTCCAACAAGTTGCCATCGTTGGCCATGACCAACGTGCACGAGGTGCTGGAGCGCGTTTGCCAGTTGGTGGAAGCCGAAAGCCAGGGCTGCATCACCCTCGTACGCGACTACGACCCGAGCATTCCCGATGTATTGATCGACCGCGAGCAGATGATCCAGGCGGTGCTCAATATCGTGCGCAACGCCATGCAGGCCATCAGCAGCCAGAACGAGCTGCGCCTGGGCCGCATCAGCCTGCGCACCCGCGCCCTGCGCCAGTTCACGATCGGCCATGTGCGCCATCGCCTGGTGACCAAAGTCGAGATCATCGACAACGGCCCGGGCATACCTGCGGAATTGCAGGAAACCATCTTCTTTCCCATGGTCAGCGGCCGCCCGGACGGTACCGGGCTGGGCCTGGCCATTACCCAGAACATCATCAGCCAGCACCAGGGTTTGATCGAATGTGAAAGCCATCCTGGCCACACCACGTTCTCGATCTTTCTGCCTCTGGAACAAGGAGCCCCATCGACATGAGCCGTAGTGAAACCGTCTGGATCGTCGATGACGACCGTTCTATCCGCTGGGTCCTCGAGAAAGCCTTGCAACAGGAAGGCATGACCACCCAAAGCTTCGACAGCGCCGACGGGGTGATGAGCCGCCTGGCGCGTCAACAGCCGGACGTGATCATCTCCGACATCCGCATGCCCGGCGCCAGTGGCCTGGACTTGCTGGCGCGCATCCGCGAGCAGCACCCGCGCCTGCCGGTGATCATCATGACCGCCCACTCGGACCTGGACAGCGCTGTCGCGTCCTATCAGGGCGGCGCCTTTGAGTACCTGCCCAAGCCATTCGACGTGGACGAGGCGGTGGCGCTGGTCAAGCGCGCCAACCAGCACGCCCAGGAACAGCAGAACCAGGAAGCCCCTCCCGCCCTGACCCGCACCCCGGAAATCATCGGCGAAGCGCCGGCGATGCAGGAAGTGTTTCGCGCTATCGGGCGCTTGAGCCACTCCAACATCACCGTGTTGATCAACGGCGAGTCGGGTACCGGTAAAGAGCTTGTGGCTCATGCACTGCACCGTCACAGCCCACGGGCGGCCTCGCCGTTTATCGCGCTGAACATGGCGGCGATTCCCAAGGACTTGATGGAGTCCGAGCTGTTCGGCCATGAGAAAGGCGCGTTCACCGGCGCCGCCAACCTGCGCCGTGGCCGCTTTGAACAGGCGGACGGCGGCACGCTGTTCCTCGATGAAATCGGTGATATGCCGGCCGACACCCAAACCCGCTTGCTGCGCGTATTGGCCGACGGCGAGTTCTACCGCGTTGGCGGGCACACGCCGGTCAAGGTCGACGTGCGCATCATCGCGGCGACGCACCAGAACCTCGAAACGCTGGTGCACGCGGGCAAATTCCGTGAGGACTTGTTCCACCGTCTGAACGTGATCCGTATCCACATCCCACGTATGTCGGACCGCCGCGAAGACATCCCGACCCTCGCCCGCCACTTCCTCAGCCGCGCCGCCCAAGAGTTGGCCGTCGAGCCGAAGCTGCTCAAAAGCGAGACCGAGGAATACCTGAAGAACCTGCCATGGCCGGGCAACGTACGCCAGCTGGAGAACACCTGCCGCTGGATCACGGTAATGGCATCCGGGCGTGAGGTGCATATCAGCGACCTGCCGCCGGAGCTGTTGAGCTTGCCGCAGGACTCGGCACCGGTGACCAACTGGGAGCAGGCGCTGCGCCAATGGGCCGACCAGGCCCTGGCACGCGGCCAGTCAAACCTGCTGGACAGCGCCGTACCGGCTTTCGAGCGAATCATGATCGAAACCGCCTTGAAGCACACCGCCGGCCGCCGCCGCGACGCCGCTGTGCTGCTCGGCTGGGGCCGCAATACCCTGACGCGCAAGATCAAGGAGCTGGGGATGAAGGTGGATGGCGGGGATGATGATGAGGGTGATGAGGCTTAACACCTCTTCCTGATCCACTGAAGATCCCCTGTGGGAGCGGGCTTGCTCGCGAAGGCGGTGTGTCAGTCAGCAGATGTATTGACTGACACACCGCCTTCGCGAGCAAGCCCGCTCCCACATTTGGATCTCCACAAAGTTCCAGGACTGTGCACCGCTTCAATGCACCATGAACTAGCATCGCGCACATCCAGCCAGCCTGAAACACCCGCCGAATCAAGAAAAAATCAAATCGCAAAAACATCAAAGCCCCGTATTCCGGGGCTTTGCGCATTCTGGAAATTTTTTTTGGCACACATTGCAAACTCTGGCACGCGCCCTGCAATAACCCTTGTACTACCCAGTTTCGGGGACCTTGGTACAGGCAGGCCGAGAATCCCCTCTTTACACCCGGGGTGCTTGATGCGAACCGCGTCGTGCCCCACACCCGTTTCGGGAACCTCGGTACAGGCAGGCCGGGGATTCCCTCTTTAATACCGAAGCCTTGTAAGGCTTCACCCCGTTTTGGGAGCCCTGGTACAGGCAGGCCGGGAACTCCCTTCTTTACACCCGGGGCTTATGCGGCGCAGCGCCCATAGCCCCAGCCCGTTTTGGGAACCTTGGTACAGGCAGGCCGGGAATTCCCTCTTTTATTGCTCTCGGAGAAGGATCTCCAACCGCCAGCGGCCCTCGGCCTTCTCGCCTTTCCACTCCCCGCGCAACGGCCGAGCCGCCACCAGGTTCAGCAGCAAGCCGCCATCGGTCTTGCGGATGCGCCAATTCACATCGTTGTCATTGACCTTGAGTTGCCCGCTGGCGGCCTTGCCTTGCGCGTCGAACAGCAGCGCCACGGTGCCGTCGATATGTTCGCCGTGCAGCTTGGGCTCGCTGTTGAACCACACCACCACGCTGTCCGCAGCTGTCTCTACCTGCTGCAACTCAACCGGGTCCGGGGTGGTCAGGCGGCCGATCATCAGGCCGATCATCAAACCGACAATCACCAATGAGCCCATGACCTTCGGCAATAGCTTCGGTCTTGGGTCATCTTCGGGGGTAGAATGCAGCGCATCTTTGCCTTCGGAGCCGTGCATGTTTCACGTCATCCTTTTTCAACCAGAAATTCCGCCGAATACCGGCAACGTTATCAGGCTGTGCGCCAACAGTGGCTGCCACCTGCATTTGATCGAGCCCCTGGGCTTCGACATGGACGACAAGCGCCTGCGCCGCGCCGGGCTGGACTACCACGAGTACGCCACTCTCAAGCGCCACGCCGACCTCGCAAGCTGCCTGGAAAGCCTGGGCCACCCACGGCTGTTCGCGTTCACCACCAAGGGTTCGCGGCCATTTCACGATGCCAGCTTTGCCGAAGGCGACGCCCTCCTGTTCGGCCCGGAAAGCCGAGGCCTGCCGGCCGAGGTGCTCGACGCACTGCCCGAGGGCCATCGCCTGCGCTTGCCGATGCGCGAGGGCTGCCGCAGCTTGAACCTGTCCAACACCGTGGCTGTTGCCGTCTACGAAGGCTGGCGCCAGCTCGGTTTCAAATAACACCGCATAACAAATGTGGGAGGGGGCTTGCCCCCGATAGCAGTGGGTCAGCCAACACCTATTCAGCTGACACACCGCAATCGGGGGCAAGCCCCCTCCCACATTTTTAGCGCATCGACTTATTGAACGGTCGACGAACCTTCCTGTTGCATGCGCTGCAGCTCTTGAGCGTACAGGGCATCGAAGTTCACCGGAGCCAGCATCAGCGCCGGGAACGAGCCACGGGTGACCAGGCTGTCCAGGGTCTCACGGGCATACGGGAACAGGATGTTCGGGCAGAACGCACCCAGGGTGTGGCTCATGGACGCTTCGTCCAGGCCCTGGATCAGGAAGATACCAGCCTGTTGCACTTCAGCGATGAAAGCGACTTCTTCGCCGTTCTTGACGGTGACCGACAGGGTCAGCACGACTTCGTGGAAGTCGCCTTCCAGTGCCTTTTGACGGGTGTTCAGGTCCAGCGCAACGCTTGGCGTCCATTCCTGACGGAAGATGGCCGGGCTTTTCGGCGCTTCGAACGACAGGTCACGCACGTAGATCCGCTGCAGCGAGAATTGTGGGCCTTGCTCTTGCGCTGCTTCGGTGTTCTGTTGGTCAGTCATCGCAGATCCTTCTTGATCTTGGGGTCTTTTAGGGTTTTGGAGTCAGACGAGCAGCAGCGCATCGAGTTTACCGGCGCGCTCCAGAGCGAACAGGTCATCGCACCCACCGACATGCTTGGCGCCGATCCAGATCTGCGGCACGGACGTGCGTCCCGCTTTTTTGGTCATCTCGGCGCGCACCTGCGGCTTGCCGTCGACCTTGATCTCTTCGAAGGCAATGCCCTTTTTCTCAAGCAGGGCCTTGGCCCGAATGCAGTAGGGGCAATAATCGCTGGAATACACGACAACCTGGCTCATATCACTTCACCAGCGGCAGGTTATCGGCCTTCCAGCTGCCGATACCACCGGACAGTTTGGCGGCGGTGAAACCGGCCTTGAGCATCTCGCGGGCGTGGGTGCCGGCGTGCTGGCCTTGGGCGTCGACCAGAATAATGGTCTTGGCTTTGTATTTTTCCAGCTCGGCCAGGCGTGCGATCAGCTTGTCCTGTGGAATGTTCAGTGCGCCGACGATATGACCGGCAGCGAAATCCTTGACCGGGCGAATATCCACGACAACGGCCTCATCCTTGTTGACCAGCGCGGTCAGCTCCGACGTGCTCAGGCTGCGGCCACCGCGGCTCATTTCATGAGCGATCAGCAGCGCCAGCAGGATGACGAAGGCACCCGCGAGCAGGTAGTGGGCAGTGGCAAATGCAATCAGGTGATCAACCATCAAGGAGGTTCCAGGGCGTTAAAATGGCGGTAAGTATACACAGCCGTCAGGGGCGGCCAACCCCCGTAAAGCGGTGACGTGGTCGGAACTTCGCTTTAAACTGCTACTCCCTTTTAGATTGCCTTCCTTTATTACCGCCGCGAGAGGATCTATGACTACTACGCCTAAACCTTTGGTCCTGATAATTCTCGATGGCTTCGGACACAGTGAAAGCCACCACGACAACGCCGTGTACTCGGCCAACAAGCCGGTCCTGGACCGCCTGACCGCCACCGTACCCAACGGCCTGATCTCCGGTTCCGGCATGGACGTGGGTCTGCCGGACGGCCAGATGGGTAACTCGGAAGTCGGCCACATGAACCTCGGCGCCGGACGAGTGGTATACCAAGACTTCACACGCGTGACCAAATCGATCCGCGACGGCGAGTTCTTCGAGAACCCGACCATCTGCGCGGCGGTGGATAAGGCAGTCGCAGCCGGCAAGGCCGTGCACTTCATGGGCCTGTTGTCCGACGGCGGCGTTCACAGCCACCAGGACCACCTGGTCGCCATGGCCGAGCTGGCCTTCAAGCGCGGCGCCGACAAGATTTACCTGCACGCCTTCCTCGACGGCCGCGACACCCCGCCCAAAAGCGCGCAATCGTCCATCGAACTGCTCGACGCCACCTTCGCCGCACTCGGCAAGGGCCGTATCGCCAGCCTGGTCGGCCGTTACTTCGCCATGGACCGCGACAACCGTTGGGACCGCGTCTCCCAGGCTTACAACCTGATCGTCGACGGCCAGGCCGAATTCAACGCCGCCACCGCCCAGGAAGGCCTGGAAGCCGCCTACGCGCGTGGCGAGAGCGATGAGTTCGTCAAAGCCACCACCCTCGGCGAGCCGGTCAAGGTCGAAGACGGCGATGCCGTGGTGTTCATGAACTTCCGCGCCGACCGTGCCCGCGAACTGAGCCACGTGTTCGTCGATGCCGGCTTCAAAGACTTCGAGCGCGCCCGCCAGCCGAAGGTCGAGTTCGTCATGCTCACCCAATACGCCGCCAATATCCCGGCCCCGGCGGCTTTTGCCCCGGGTAGCCTGGAAAACGTGCTGGGCGATTACCTGGCGAAAAACGGCAAGACCCAGCTGCGCATCGCCGAAACCGAGAAATACGCCCACGTGACCTTCTTCTTTTCCGGCGGCCGTGAAGAACCGTTCCCGGGCGAAGAGCGCATCCTGATCCCATCGCCAAAAGTCGCCACCTACGACCTGCAGCCGGAAATGAGCGCGCCGGAAGTCACCGACAAGATCGTCGATGCCATCGAACACCAGCGTTACGACGTGATCGTGGTCAACTACGCCAACGGCGACATGGTCGGCCACAGTGGCAATCTGCAAGCGGCTGTAAAAGCAGTGGAATGCCTGGACCTGTGTGTCGGCCGTATCGTCGACGCCCTGGAGAAAGTCGGCGGCGAGGCACTGATCACCGCCGACCACGGCAACTGCGAGCAGATGTCCGACGAATCCACCGGCCAGGCCCATACCGCCCACACCACCGAGCCGGTGCCGTTCATCTACGTTGGCAAGCGCGACTTCAACGTGCGGCGCGGCGGCGTGCTGGCAGATGTGGCGCCAACCATGTTGATGCTCATGGGGCTGGAGAAGCCGAAAGAGATGACCGGCACCTCAATCCTCGTCTGACTTTAAAACACACCGCAAAACCTTGTGGGAGGGGGCTTGCTCACGAAAGCGGTGGATCAGTCGACATCTATTTGACTGACTCACCGCCTTCGGGAGCAAGCCCCCTCCCACATTTGATCTCCAGCGTTTGGCAGATGTCTTTTTGCCATATGCCCGCCACTCGGCACCTATCTTGCCTTCCAGCCCGAATTGGGCGTTTTTTTTGCGGCGCTTGGCGGGCATACTAGGCCGTCCCTTTCCCTGGTGTCGCCCGCCTCTATGCTTCGCGCCTTGATTACCCTCGCTCTAGTCTGCCTGCTCCAACCGGCGTTTGCCGATGAGCGCGCACAAACCCAACAACAGTTGGACGCTACGCGTCAGGACATTACCGAGCTTAAAAAGCTGCTCGGCAAGCTCCAGGAAGAGAAATCCGGGGTGCAGAAAGACCTGCGCGGCACGGAAACCGAGATGGGCAAGCTGGAGAAGCAGGTCCAGGAGCTACAAAAAGAATTAAAGAAGAGCGAGTCGGAACTGGAGCGACTCGACGCTGAGAAAAAAAAACTCCAGAGCGCACGCGTTGAACAGCAACGCCTGATCGCGATCCAGGCCCGCGCCGCTTACCAGAGCGGCCGCCAGGAATACCTCAAGCTGCTGCTCAACCAGCAGAACCCGGAAAAATTCGCGCGCACACTCACCTATTACGACTACCTGAGCAAGGCGCGCCTGGCGCAATTGAAGGGTTTTAACGAAACCCTGCGGCAACTGGCCAACGTCGAACAGGAAATAGCCGACCAGCAGTCGCAATTGCTCGACCAGAAGACCGCCCTCGATACCCAGCGCGATCAGTTGGACAAAGTGCGCAAGGAACGCCAGCAGGCCCTGGCCAAGCTTAATGACGATGTAAAAGCCCGCGACGCCAAGCTGCAAGCCCGCGAGCAAGACCAGGCCGACCTGGGCAAAGTCCTCAAAACCATCGAAGAAACCCTGGCCCGCCAGGCACGTGAGGCCGAAGAAGCGCGGCAAAAAGCGCTGATTGCCCAGCAGGAAGCGGAAAAAAAGCGCCAGCGTGAGGCCGAGCTGGCCGCCACGAGCGACGCGCCAGCGCCGCGTAAACCGGCGCATGCAGCCCCTGGCCCAGTGGTTTCCAGCAGCGGCGAGTCTTTCGGCGGACCTTTTGCTTCAGCCCGTGGAAAACTTCCATGGCCTGTTGATGGTCGACTACTGGCACGCTTCGGTGAAACCCGTGGCGATGACACCCGCGCCAAGTGGGATGGCGTGATGATCAGTGCTGCCGCCGGTAGCCAGGTCCACGCCGTCCACGGTGGGCGTGTGGTGTTTGCCGATTGGTTGCGAGGCGCCGGTTTGCTGGTGATTCTTGACCACGGTAATGGCTATTTGAGCCTTTACGGCCACAATCAGACTTTACTCAAGTCGGCAGGTGATGTTGTAAAAGCCGGTGAATCCATCTCCACTGTCGGTAACAGTGGCGGCCAGGACACTCCGGCGCTGTACTTCGCTATTCGTCAGCAGGGCCGCCCGAGCGACCCTGCACAATGGTGCCGTTCCCAAGGATAGGGCCGCATCTACATTAGGAGTTCGTTCGACATGCTGCATTTGTCCCGCCTCACTTCGCTGGCCCTGACGATCGCCCTGGTGATCGGCGCGCCTCTGGCTTTTGCCGACCAGGCTGCACCGGCTGCACAAGCTGCCACAGCCGCGACCACCAAGGCGCCGCTGCCGCTGGACGAGCTGCGCACCTTTGCCGAGGTCATGGACCGGATCAAGGCAGCCTATGTCGAACCCGTAGACGACAAGACCCTGCTGGAAAATGCCATCAAGGGCATGCTCAGCAACCTCGACCCGCACTCCGCTTACCTGGGCCCGGAAGATTTCGCCGAGCTGCAGGAAAGCACCAGCGGTGAGTTCGGCGGCCTGGGCATCGAAGTCGGCTCTGAAGACGGCCAGATCAAAGTGGTCTCGCCGATCGACGACACCCCGGCGTCCAAGGCCGGCATCCAGGCCGGCGACTTGATCGTGAAGATCAACGGCCAGCCGACCCGTGGCCAGAGCATGACCGAAGCCGTCGACAAGATGCGCGGCAAGCTCGGCCAGAAAATCACCCTGACCCTGGTGCGCGATGGCGGCAACCCGTTTGACGTGACCCTGGCCCGCGCGACCATCACGGTCAAAAGCGTGAAGAGCCAGCTGCTGGAGTCGGGCTACGGCTATATCCGTATCACCCAGTTTCAGGTCAAGACCGGCGACGAAGTGGCCAAGGCCCTGGCCAAGCTGCGTAAAGACAACGGCAAGAAGCTCAACGGCATCGTCCTCGACCTGCGTAACAACCCGGGCGGCGTGCTGCAGTCTGCGGTGGAAGTGGTCGACCACTTCATCACCAAAGGCCTGATCGTCTACACCAAGGGCCGTATCGCCAACTCCGAACTGCGCTTCTCGGCCACCGGCAACGACCTCAGCGAAAACGTGCCGCTGGCTGTGCTGATCAACGGCGGCAGCGCCTCGGCGTCGGAAATCGTCGCCGGCGCCCTGCAAGACCAGAAGCGCGGCGTGCTGATGGGCACCACCAGTTTCGGCAAAGGCTCGGTGCAAACCGTGTTGCCGCTGAACAACGATCGCGCATTGAAGATCACCACGGCGCTGTACTACACGCCGAACGGTCGCTCGATCCAGGCCCAGGGCATTGTGCCGGACATCGAAGTACGCAAAGCCAAGATCACCAACGAGATCGACAGCGAGTACTACAAAGAGGCGGACCTGCAAGGTCACCTGGGCAATGGCAACGGCGGCGCCGACCAGCCGACCGGCAGCGGCGCCAAAGCCAAGCCAATGCCACAGGACGATGATTACCAACTGGCCCAGGCACTGAGCCTGCTTAAAGGCCTGAGCATTACGCGCAGCCGTTGATATGCGTTTTGCCCTGATCATCGCTGTGCTGTGCAGCCTGGCCGGAGTCGCCCATGCGACTCCGGCCGAAGAGCCTCGCAAAGCCTACCTGACCCTCATCATCGACGACCTGGGGCAAAACCTGCCCCGGGATCGTCGCGTGCTGGCCCTGCCCGGGCCGGTGACCACGGCGATCATGCCCGACACACCCCACGCCGCCGAATTCGCTCGCGAGGCGCACAAGGCCGGCAAAATCGTGATCCTGCACATGCCCATGGACCCGGCCACCGGCCCATTTGCCTGGCACCCTGACCTGCCCATCGAAGAACTCGGCAAGCGCCTGGACGCCGCCTTCAAGGCCGTGCCTTACACCGCCGGCATCAACAACCACATGGGCAGCCGCATGACCGCCCAGCCGGCCGCCATGGCCTGGCTGATGGCCGAGCTGCAACGGCGTAACAAGTTCTTTGTGGACAGCCGCACCAGCGCACAAACCGTCGCGGCCGCCGAAGCACAGAAGATTGGCCTGGCCCATGTCTCGCGGGATGTATTCCTCGATGACGAACGCACCGAAGCGGCGATTACCACGCAGCTGCAAACCGCGATCAAGCTGGCGCACAAACAGGGTTCAGCGGTGATGATCGGCCATCCTTATCCACAGACCCTGGCCGTGCTTGAGCGCGAGTTGCCCAAGCTCAAGGCCCAAGGCGTCGACTGGATTGATATCAAGTTGATGATCAGCGTACGCAGCAACCAGGCCATGAGTGCCCACGGTAAAAACGGCATCTACCGCTAGATACGACGGCGAAGAACCAAAGTGGGAGCGGGCTTGCTCGCGAAAGCGGTGCATCAGTCAGCAGATTTAGTGACTGACACAGCGCTTTCGCGAGCAAGCCCGCTCCCACATTTTTGACCGTGTGTATCCAGAGGCTGACGACCGTCGCATGGCCATCCTGCTGATTGCCGTGCACGACAGGGCTGTATTTGGAATGCAGTCAAACCTGTGGGAGCTGGCTTGCCTGCGATGGCGGTGGGTCAGCAGGCATATTTGTCACTCAAAGACCGCTATCGCAGGCAAGCCAGCTCCCACATTTTTGACCGTGTGCATCCAGAGGCTGACGCCCGTCGCATAGCCATCCTGCTGATTGCTGTGCACGACAGGGCTGTATTTGGAATGCAGTCAAACCTGTGGGAGCTGGCTTGCCTGCGATGGCGGTGGGTCAGGTGGCATATTTGTCACTGAAAGAGCGCCATCGCAGGCAAGCCAGCTCCCACATTTTTGACCGTGTGCATCCAGAGGCTGACGACCGTCGCATGGCCATCCTGCTGATTGCCGTGCACGACAGGGCTGTATTTGGAATGCAGTCAAACCTGTGGGAGCGGGCTTGCTCGCGAAAGCGGTGGGTCAGCTGGCATATTTGTCACTCAAAGACCGCTATCGCAGGCAAGCCAGCTCCCACAATTGCCTCCTGCCAGTTACAGGTAACGGGCCATGATCTCATCAACCACGCCATCTTTACGCAGTTGGTCCAGCGCAGCCTGAAGCTTGGCCACCAACTCGTCCGGTACATCCTTGTTCAGCGCGAGGTAGAGCTGGGCGCTGTTGAAGCGCAGGACCGTCTTCAACCCCGTCACACCCACCTGGCGCGCCAAATAACGCCCGGCCGGGTCGCCGGTGGCCCACAGGTCGATCTGGCCGTCCATGAGCTTTTTCGCGTTGTCCTGGTCGCGTAACACCACCAGTGGGTTGAGACCCTGCTTTTCCAGGGACTCGGCAATGGCATCGCCCTTGTATGCGCCGATCTTGTAGCGGCGCGCGTGCTCGAGGTCGTCCAGTTGAATCTTGCTGTCGGCCTTGGCCAGCATCACCCAATCGTCCGGGCCGATAGGGCCGACCCATTTGAACAGGGCTTCCCGGTCCGGTAGGCGGGCCATGACGAAGACGCCGTAGCCAGGCTTTTCCAGGGCGAGTTTGTAGATTCGCTCCCAAGGAAAGCGCAGGGTGAGGTTGTAGGAAATGCCGGCGCGCTTGAAAGTCTCCCGCACCACGTCCACAGCGATGCCTTCGATGTTCTCGTCTTTGGCGAAGTTCTTGCCGTTTTTCGCCATGTTGTAAGGCGGGAAATTTTCCGTCAGCAACACCAGGGAGGCGTCGGACGGTTCTTCGGCGTGGGCAGCACCGGCGATGAGCACGGAGGTACTGGCGAGAGCGAGCAGCAGGGTCTTGAACATGAAGGCTACCGGAATCCATGGCAAGCGCAGAGAGTGCCGCGCGCCTGCCATGGTGTCCAGCAGCGTTTAGCGAACGACGATACCGCGCGCCGCCATGTAGGCCTTGGCCTCGGGAACGGTGTATTCGCCAAAGTGGAAAATGCTCGCTGCCAGCACCGCGCTGGCGTGACCTTCGATCACGCCGTCGGCCAGGTGCTGCAGGTTGCCGACGCCGCCGGACGCGATCACCGGGATACCCAGTGCATCACTGATGGCGCGGGTCACACCCAGGTCGAAGCCGTTTTTCATGCCGTCCTGGTCCATGCTGGTCAGCAGGATTTCACCGGCGCCCAGGCCTTCCATCTTCATCGCCCATTCCACCGCGTCCAGGCCGGTCGGCTTGCGACCGCCATGGGTGAAAATCTCCCAGCGCGGGGTTTCGCCCGGGCCAGAGACTTTTTTGGCGTCGATAGCGACCACGATGCACTGCGAGCCGAAGTGCTGCGCGGCCTCGCCGACGAACTCCGGGTTGAACACGGCAGCGGTGTTGATCGAGACCTTGTCCGCGCCGGCGTTGAGCAGGTTGCGGATGTCTTGCACGGTGCGCACGCCACCGCCGACGGTCAGTGGGATAAACACCTGGCTGGCCATGCGCTCGACGGTATGCAGCGTGGTGTCGCGGCCGTCGACGCTGGCGGTGATGTCGAGAAAGGTAATCTCGTCGGCACCTTGCTCATCATAACGACGGGCGATTTCCACCGGGTCGCCGGCATCGCGGATGTTCTCGAACTTGACGCCCTTGACCACGCGACCGTTGTCGACGTCCAGGCAAGGGATGATGCGTCTGGCTAAAGCCATAGACTTAATCTCCGATTAAGAAGCTTCAAGCTATAAGCTGCAAGTAGAAGCGGATTTGCTTTTGCTTGCAGCTTATAGCTTACGACTTGGAGCTGGCCGCGTAGCCATCACAAAACGCTTGGGCTTCGGCCACATCCAGCGTGCCCTCATAAATCGCGCGGCCTGTGATAGCGCCGATGATGCCGGGGGCCTTGGCGTCCAGCAGCGACTTGATGTCGCCCAGGTTGTGAATGCCACCGGAAGCGATAACCGGAATCCTGGTGGCCGCAGCCAACGCAGCCGTGAACGGTACGTTGCAGCCCTGCATCATGCCGTCTTTGGCGATGTCGGTATAAACGATGGCGGACACGCCGTCAGCTTCGAACTGCTTGGCCAGGTCGATCACCTGGACAGTGCTGATTTCAGCCCAGCCGTCGGTGGCGACGAAACCGTCTTTAGCGTCCAGGCCCACGATCACTTTACCCGGGAACGCGCGGCAGGCCTCAGCGACGAACGCCGGGTCTTTCACGGCCTTGGTGCCGATGATCACGTAGCTCACGCCGGCCTTGACGTAGTGCTCGATGGTTTCCAGGGAGCGGATACCGCCACCGATCTGGATTGGCAGGTTCGGGTAGCGCTTGGCGATGGCAGTGACCACTTCGCCATTGACCGGCTGGCCTTCGAAGGCGCCGTTCAAGTCCACCAGATGCAGACGACGGCAGCCCCCTTCCACCCATTTGGCAGCCATGCTCACCGGGTCGTCGGAGAACACGGTGGAATCTTCCATGCGGCCTTGGCGCAGGCGGACACAAGCGCCGTCCTTGAGATCGATAGCGGGGATAATGAGCATGCTTTTCCTTCGTCAAAGAGCTGCAAGCTGCGAGCTATAAGCTGCAAGCAAGCACGCGTATTAAGTCTTGCAGCTTGAGGCTTTCAGCTGCTTTTTTCTAAAGCCCACAGGTCGCTTTCGATGCTTTCGAACCTTTCTTTAAGGAGCGTCTGCGTGTCGAAAATCGCCCTGTTGTAATAGTGCGGCGCAACTTCGGTGGTGAACAGTTCAAGAAGCTCGGCGACCTCGAACGAGCCCAGCTTGAGCTCGAAACGGTCCTCCATGAAACGCTTGATCTTGAAGGTAGCCTCACGCTCCTGCTCGGGCGTGAGGTTCAAGATCGGCACCTTGGGCTGCTTGGCCATTTACCAGCGGCCATCCCACGCGGCGAAGTTCTGCAGCAATTGCAGGCCATGGGTATGGCTCTTCTCCGGGTGGAACTGCACGGCAAAGCGCGAACCTTCGGCCAGCGCCGCGGCGAAGTCGACGCCGTAGTGCCCGCCACCCACCACCTGGCGCGGGTTACCGGCGGCGATGTAGTAACTGTGCACAAAGTAAAAACGCGCCATGTCCGGGATTTCGTGCCACAGCGGGTGGTCCACGGTGCGGCGCACTTCGTTCCAGCCCATGTGCGGGACTTTCAAATGCTCGCCGTCTTCATGCAGGTCTTTGCCGAAGAACTTCACCTGGCCGGGAAACAGGCCGATGCAGTCAACGCCGCCGTTCTCTTCACTGCTGTCGAGCAGGGCTTGCATGCCCACGCAGATGCCGAGGAACGGGCGGTCCTGGCTGACTTCGCGCACCAGGCTGTCAAAGCCCAGGCGGCGGATCTCGGCCATGCAATCGCGAATCGCGCCGACGCCCGGAAACACCACCCGGTCGGCTTCGCGAATCACGCTGGCATCGCTGGTGATCAGCACCTTGCCGGCACCTACGTGCTCGAGGGCCTTGGCCACCGAGTGCAGGTTACCCATGCCGTAGTCGATAACCGCGACCGTCTGCATTACAGAACGCCTTTGGTCGAGGGCATCTGACCGGCCATGCGGTCATCGAGCTCTACAGCCATGCGCAGCGCGCGGCCGAAAGCCTTGAACACGGTTTCGATCTGGTGGTGGGTGTTGGTGCCGCGCAGGTTGTCGATGTGCAGGCTGACCAGTGCGTGGTTGACGAAGCCCTGGAAGAATTCCTGGAACAGGTCGACGTCGAAGCCGCCCACGGTGGCGCGGGTGTAGGGCACGTGCATCTGCAGGCCTGGGCGGCCGGAGAAGTCGATGACCACACGCGACAGCGCTTCGTCCAGCGGGACATAGGCGTGGCCGTAGCGACGGATGCCTTTTTTGTCGCCGATGGCCTTGGCAAACGCCTGGCCGAGGGTGATGCCTACGTCTTCCACCGTGTGGTGGTCGTCGATATGCAGGTCGCCCTTGCTGACGATATCCAGGTCGATCAGCCCATGACGGGCGATCTGGTCCAGCATGTGCTCAAGAAAAGGTACACCGATATCAAATCGGGCCTTTCCGGTGCCATCCAGGTTAATCGAGGCTTTGATCTGGGTTTCCAGAGTGTCGCGCTCGACGGACGCCTTACGTTCGGCCATCACCAGCTCCGCAAAATCATTGGGCGAAAAAGGCAGCCATTATAGGGGCGCGGGCGCCAAACAGAAACATCGAAGGGCATAAGACTGATGGAGTGTCGAGGATAGACATGTGCATACAAGTGACCGCCCCAGGATGGTGCGCTCAGCGCATTTACCCGATGCCCCCGGCGGCTTCGCGGTAATATGAGCGCAATGTTTAAAACCTAATGAATATTCAACAATGACGATACCGACAGTCTTACAGCGCAGCGGCGTCCTCCTCCTGTGGGCGGTGACCTACTACGTGACCGGCGTCATGTCGCTGGCCTTTGAAGATCCCGTCTCGCAGATGGCGATTATCTGGTTCCCGGCGGGTATTTCCGTGTCGGCGTTCCTCAGCTCGCGACGCGCTCACTGGCCGATGTTGTTTGCGGTGTTTCTGGTCGCACGGGTGCTGCTGGATGAGCATGGCTGGCAACATCTGCCGGCCGCCGTGGCGCTTTCAGCGATGGCACTGGCAGGCTCTGTTACGATTGCCTGGCTGGTTCGGCGCTTCGCTCGGCGCGGCGACGAACTGCATGCCATTTTGCTGTGGTTGCTGGCAACCGTGGGCGTTTGCTGCGTCCTGGCATTGATCAGGAAAGGCTGGCTGATGCTGGCCGGGGAAGTATCACCGCACACGTTCATGACCAACTGGATGTCCGGCATGAGCGGCGTGTTCTTCTCAACCGTCGTGGTGATGAATGTACTGAACAGCAACCTGCGCGACTTTCCTGCGCGCACGCGCACGAGACTGGCCGGCGGGGTATGGTTGCTGCTGCTGGCATTGAACACCTGGTACGTTTTCGGGGCGTCCCCGCTCTGGCTCATCAACAGGCTGGGCTCCGACGCGGGCGCAGCGG
Organism: Pseudomonas antarctica; assembly: GCF_001647715.1. Taxonomy (NCBI): domain Bacteria; kingdom Pseudomonadati; phylum Pseudomonadota; class Gammaproteobacteria; order Pseudomonadales; family Pseudomonadaceae; genus Pseudomonas; species Pseudomonas antarctica. The sequence goes on along the minus strand of NZ_CP015600.1, from coordinate 396,743 downwards.
CGTATTTCATCCTGGCCTGCCTGCCCATCGCCCTTACGCTCGCCGTTTGCATAACGTGGCGCAGCCCTGGCGGCTCGATCGCGCTACTGGTGCTGGGCGGTATCGTGGTCAATTTCACCGACCAGAAGACCGGGCCGTTTTATGTGCACGGCCTGCTGGAAGGCGAGCCCTTGCTGCTTGCGCAAAGCTACCTGTCCATCACGGCATTACTGGTGTTGGTAATACGCTTGATGAGGCAATCCGCTCAACCTTATGACCTGGAAACCGGGCGCTTGGCGGGCAGCGGTGTGATGTACCAACTGCACCCGGGAACCGGGGAAATTCTCTGGGACGACAACCTTGAAACGCTGCTGGACGTGAGTGCCCAGCCCCTGCGCACCGTGCAGCAGGTCCTGGAGCGTGTACACCCAGAGGACCGCGACAGACTCAAACGCCACTGGTCGCCGGAAACCCATACCCGCGCCGCGTCATTGGCCTTTCGCATCGACAAGGGCAATGGTGAATGGCTGACCCTGTATGACCAAAGCCCCGGCGCCCTGCGTGATGCCCATGGCCAAGTGATTGTCGGCAACTGGCAAAGCGGCCGCTACTCCTGAACCTTCGCCTGTGACAGCCTGCTTTTCCCTGTAGGGGTACTTAATGATTCAGATTGCTTTACTGCTGTTCGGCGTTGAGTTCGTGCGATCCAAATTCTGGATTCTCGGCCTGGTGGGTATCCTGTGGGGCTCGCTGGGCCTGGGCGTGATGTACGACGGCCTGGACGGTGCACTGTACTTTCCGATGCGCGCATTCGGTTTGATGTTGCTGCTGGAAAGCATTGTCACCCTCAGCGTGGCTGCCAGCGGCGTAGGCGCTCAGCGGGCCGTGCTGTATTTCAAGGGTGGCATTTTCTTCTTCGTCGCCGTGTTGATTCTCGCGAACAATGTCTATAGCCACCTGTTGCTGGCGATCATCTTTGGCCTGACCTACTTCGTGATCGGCTTGCTGACCATTAGCTCGGCCTGGGTCGTCAGGTTCCCGCACTGGCGATCGTCGTTGATCAGCGGCGGCGCTCAGCTGGCGTTCGCGGGGTTGCTGGTCAGTCCTTATCCCATCGCCCTCAGTGCAACGGTGTCGTTTTTCCTCGGTGCATTGATGATCGTCAGCGGCTTCAACACGGTGCGCATTGCGAATCGCGTGAGGCGATTGCGCAACGGCACTTCAACGTTTGAGCTGCTTGTACCAAGGGATTTACTGTCAGACTTCAAGAAGCTGCCACCGCAAAAACCGCTGGAGCCGCGCCTGGAGCAAGAGCCTGACTTGCAGGACCCATTGATCGTGCATATCTGGACGCCGGAAGGCACCGCCGGCGCAACGACAATTCCTCGCCCGATCATCAATCGCTACATTGCGGCGGTGGATGCACAAGGCGTGATTTCAACCGGGCACGCAGCGATTGAGCTGTCGCCCTCGGTGTACCTGAGCCTGTACCCGGTCGCGGACATCGATCGCTCACCGGCGGAGTTTTTCCGCATCCTCAAGGCCACGCGCAATAACGACGTGCCAGGCACATTCCAGCCGGACTACGCCACTGAAGTGGCCAACTGGTGCGACTCGGACCGCAAGATTATTTTTCACCAGTACAGCCGCAAAGCGCTGATCGAGTTCTCGAATAACTATCGCCAACAGGCCACCTACAACCTGACCTACCGCAACTGTTCCAGCAGCGTGGCCTTTGCGTTGGAAGCATCGATGGATGGCGTGTTGTCGGAACGGTCCCGGCGCTGGCGCTCGGTCCTGCAGACCTTGCTCATGCCTGAGTTGTGGATTGCCGCGCAAGTACGCAAGCGCGCCATGACCATGGCGTGGACACCCGGCCTGGTCATGGACTATGCACGTGCCTTGCGGGTGATTGTTCATCCGGTGCCGCGCCCATGGTTTCAACGCATTCCATGGCGCGGCGCTTCAGCCAGGACCTTGCCTGACAAGAAGCAGGACTAGTTGCCCGACGCCCACTCACCTTGCATGAGAGGGCACCGGGAAACCGGCTATCAGTGGAACAGTACCGCCGTCTTTTGCAGGGTCACCCACACACCCCACGCCAACGGAACACCCACGACCAACCACGCCGCAACTGCTAGCGGCACGCTGCCAGACGACGCTTTCCACTCCAGCGAAGTGCTGGCGTCAGCCCCTTTGTCATGGCCCAGCGCCTGTTCGGCCGCCAGCTCTGCGTCAGTCATGAAGTACTTGTCGGCCACCGGGCGCACCAGCAGGTTGCAGATGAAACCCAGCACCAACAGGCCCGCGAGGATGTACAAGGTGATGTCGTAGGCAGCAGCGCGTTCAACGCCGATGCTCAGCTGATACTCACGCAGGTAGTTCACCAGCACCGGGCCCAACACGCCCGCCGCAGCCCATGCGGTCAGCAGACGACCGTGGATCGCACCGACCATCTGGGTGCCGAACAGGTCGGCCAGGTAAGCCGGGACGGTCGCAAAACCACCGCCGTACATCGACAGGATGATGCAGAACGCTGCCACGAATAGCGCTACGTTGCCCAGGTGACCGAGGTTCGGAATCAGCGCGTACAGGGCAAAGCCCAGGGCGAAGAACACGAAGTAGGTATTTTTACGGCCCAGGTAGTCGGAGAACGACGCCCAGAAGAACCGGCCACCAATGTTGAACAGGCTCAACAAACCGGTAAAACCCGCAGCGATGGCGGCGATCGACGCCAACTGCCCGGCATCCAGCTGACCGAACGTCAGCCCATTGCCCAACAACTTGCCACCGAACACTTCCTGAAGCAGTGGCGAAGCCATGCCGAGAATACCGATACCGGCAGACACGTTCAGGCACAGCACCAGCCATACCAAACGGAATTGCGGGGTTTTCCACGCCACACTCACGTGAACGTGACGATGGGTAATCATCGCATTGCTGGCCTTTTTCGCCGGGGCAGTCCAGCCCTCAGGCTTCCAGCCGGTTGGCGGAACGCGATACGACAATGCGCCGCCGATCATGAACACGAAGTAGATCGCAGCCATGACCACGAAGCTCTGCCACACGCCCACGCTGGTTGGCGAAGCAAAGTGGCCCATCAGCGCTGCGGCCAACGGGGCACCCACCATCGCTCCGCCGCCGAAGCCCATGATCGCCATGCCGGTGGCCATGCCGCGCTTGTCCGGGAACCACTTGATCAGGGTCGATACAGGCGAGATATAGCCCAGGCCCAGACCGATACCGCCAATCACGCCGGAGCCGATCCACATCAGCCAGATCTGGTGGGTGTAGACACCCAACGCCGAGATCAGCAGGCCGCCGCACCAGCACAGCGCCGAAACAACGCCGGCCTTGCGTGGCCCGGCATGCTCAAGCCAACCGCCCCAGATCGCTGCCGAGCAGCCCAGGAAGATGAAGAACAGGGTGTAGATCCAGCCCAGCATGGAGATGGGCCAGTCGCATTGGGAAGAGAAGACTTGCGCGATGAAACTCATGTCCGGCGCACAGGCGACCGGTGCGGTGATACCCAGCGCCTTGGACAGTGGCAGCCAGAACACCGAGAACCCGTAGGCCATACCGATGCACAGGTGGATGGCCAGGGCGGCCGGTGGAACCAGCCAGCGGTTGAACCCCGGCTTGGCGATAATGCGTTCCTTGGACAGGAACGCAGGCTGTGCGGCATGACTGCTCGCCGCAGTGCTAGTGCTCATTGGTGTTTCCCCCAGTTATTAGTATGTGTCCGTCAGGCGCTCTCTCCCTCGGCCTTGCACGCAGAGCGTTGGCCGTTGTTGTTGAGTAAAGCTCCTTTTGAGCGCGACGCTGTGTCGCAGACGACAGACGAACCTACGAAGATTAGCACCAGTGGATGACAGAAAAACCAAACTGACATCACCTTTTTCACGCGATCTGGTCTGTTCAGCGACAAAATCCGATTTTGCCGACGCCAGATACAATGTAACGATGCGTGAACTGACGTAAGCCTTCGGGCGTTATACTCTGCGGCTAAATTTTGAAATCGACATACAAGGACTCGCCCATGAAAGCGTTCGGCAAAATCCTGGGTCTGGTACTTCTCGGGCTGTTGCTGATCATTGTGGCCCTGGGCTTTGCCCTGACCCACCTCTTCGATCCCAACGATTACAAAGACGAGATTCGCCAGATTGCCCGCGACAAGGCCCACATCGAGCTGACGCTCAATGGCGATATCGGCTGGAGCCTGTTCCCCTGGCTAGGCCTGGAACTGCACGAAGCCAGCGTGGCGACCCTGACCAACCCCACCCAACCGTTCGCCGACCTGCAAATGCTCGGCCTGTCGGTGCGCGTGCTGCCGCTGCTGCGCCGCGAAGTGCAGATGAGCGATGTGCGTGTCGAAGGCCTGAACCTGCGCCTCAACCGCGACAAGCAGGGCCATGGCAATTGGGAAGACATCGGCAAGAACGTGCCTGTCGCCAGCGCCGATGCGCCAGCTCCCGCCCCCGTGCAAACGCCGGCCGAACCGGAACCGGAAAAACCGCCAAAGCCGATCCGCCTGGACATCGACAGCCTGACCATCAACAACGCCCGCGTTGAATACAACGATGAGCAGACCGGCAAACAGTACAGCGCCGAAAGTATCCAGCTGAGCGCCGGCGCCGTGCACGAAGGTGCGAGCATTCCGCTCAAGCTCACCGCCTTCCTGGGCAGCAACCAGCCGCTGTTGCGCGTCAAGACCGAGCTCAACGGTAACTTGCGCATCCAGAACGCCCTCAAGCGCTACCAGTTCGAAGACATGAAGCTCAGCGGCGAAGCCACCGGCGAGCCGCTGCAAGGCAAGACCGTGACCTTCTCCACCCAGGGCCAATTACTGGTGGACCTGGCGGCCAACGTCGCCGAATGGACCAACCTGAAACTCTCCGCCAACCAGCTGCGCGCCCTGGGCGAACTGAAGGTCAACAACCTGGACAAAACCCCGCAACTCAGCGGCGCCTTGTCCATTGCCCAGTTTGACCTGGCCAAGTTCCTCGACAGCGTCGGCCATCCGCTGCCGGCCATGGCCGAGGGCAGCCTGAGCAAGGTCGAACTGGTCAGCCGTCTCAAGGGCTCGCCCACCAGCGTGGCCCTGGAAGACTTGAACCTGAAACTCGACGCCAGCACCTTCACCGGTCGCATTGCGGTAGATGACTTCGCCAAGCAATCCCTGCGCGTACAGCTCAAGGGCGACACGTTCAACGCCGACAACTACTTGCCGGCCAAGTCCGAATCCGCCAAAGGGGCGACCGCAGCACGCCAGGCCGAAGTACAGAACAGCGAAGTCGGCGCCATGGCCGCTGGTGGCACCACACCGCTGCCGGAAGCTCCGACCAAAGGCGCGTGGAGCACCGACAAGCTGCTGCCATTGACCCGCCTGCGCACCCTGGACGTGAACGCCGACCTGGCCTTTGGCCAACTGACCCTGAGCAAGCTGCCGATCCAGAATGCAGGGCTCAAAGCCTCCGGCATCGATGGGCAGCTCAAGCTCGACACCCTGAGCGGTGGCCTCTACAACGGCACCTTCCAGGCCAACGGCACACTCGATGTGCGCCAGGACATCCCGGTGTTGGCGCTGCAAACCCACATCAAACAGGTACCGGTTGAGCGCATCCTGCAAGCCCAGGGGCAAACCCCGCCGGTGAAAGGCCAAATCACCCTCGACAGCAACCTCACCGGCCGTGGCAACAGCCAAAAGGCGCTGATCGACAGCCTCAATGGCACCGCCAGTTTTGTGATCAATAACGGCGCGCTGCTCAACGCCAACATCGAACAACAACTGTGCACCGGCATTGCCCTGCTCAACCGCAAGACCTTGAGCACCACGCCACAGGGCAAGGACACGCCGTTCCAGGAACTGCGCGGCAACCTGACCTTCCGTAACGGCGTGGCCAGTAACCCTGACCTCAAAGTGCGCATCCCCGGCCTGACCGTCAACGGCAACGGTGACGTCGACCTGCGCGTGCTGGGCATGGACTACCGCGTCGGCATCATTGTCGAAGGCGACCAGCGCGACGTGCCGGACCCGGCCTGCCAGGTCGGCAGCAACTTCCAGGGCATTGAAGTGCCGCTGCGCTGCCGCGGCCCGCTGGAACTGGGCGCCAAGGCCTGCCGCCTGGACAAGGATGGCTTGACGCAGGTCGCCATAAAAGCGGCTGGCAACAAGCTAAGCGAAAAGCTTGAAGAGAAGCTCGACAAGGTCAACCCACAGTTGAAAGACGCTCTGAAGGGCCTGTTCAAACGATGAGAAACGAGCAGTTTTCACAGGCGGTGCTGGATTGGTACGACCGCCACGGTCGCCATGACCTGCCCTGGCAACAGGGCATCACGCCTTACCGGGTGTGGGTCTCGGAGATCATGCTGCAACAGACTCAGGTCAGCACTGTGCTCAACTACTTCGACCGCTTCATGGCCTCGTTGCCGACGGTCGAAGCGCTGGCTGCCGCGCCGGAAGACGAAGTGCTGCACCTGTGGACCGGCCTGGGTTACTACACCCGCGCACGCAACCTGCAGAAGACCGCCAGGATTGTCGTCGCCGAGTACGGTGGCGAGTTTCCAAGGGATGTCGAGAAGCTCACCGAATTGCCCGGGATCGGCCTGTCCACTGCCGGAGCGATCGCCAGCCTGAGCATGGGCCTGCGTGCGCCGATCCTCGACGGCAACGTCAAGCGCGTGCTGGCGCGCTTTACCGCGCAAGAGGGCTACCCAGGCGAACCCAAGGTCGCCAAGCAGCTCTGGGCGACCGCTGAGCGCTTCACGCCACACGATCGCGTCAACGCCTACACCCAGGCGATGATGGACATGGGCGCCACGCTCTGCACCCGCAGCAAGCCCAGCTGCCTGCTGTGCCCACTGGAAAAGGGCTGTGAAGCCCACATGCTCGGCCTGGAGACGCGCTACCCGATCCCCAAACCGCGCAAAACCATCCCGCAGAAGCGCACGCTGATGCCGATGCTGGCCAATGCCGAGGGTGCGATTCTGCTTTACCGCCGTCCGTCCACGGGCCTCTGGGGCGGTTTGTGGAGTTTGCCGGAACTGGACGACCTCGAAGACCTGGAACACCTGGCCAACCAGCACTCACTGGCGCTGGGCAACCCACAGGCACTGCCGGGGCTGATCCACACCTTCAGCCACTTCCAGCTGGCCATTGAACCCTGGCTGGTGCAGGTCGAGGAATCCGCCCATCACGTGGCCGAGGCCGACTGGCTCTGGTATAACCTCGCCACCCCGCCGCGCCTGGGCCTTGCCGCCCCGGTTAAAAAACTGCTGAAGCGCGCGGCTGAAGTATTGAACGCAGGAGTTCTGTCATGACCCGCACCATCATGTGCCGCAAGTACAAAGAAGAATTGCCAGGCCTCGAACGCCCTCCGTACCCGGGTGCCAAGGGTCAGGACATTTTCGACCACGTCTCCGCCAAAGCCTGGGGCGACTGGCTGAAACACCAGACTCTGCTGATCAACGAAAAACGCCTGAACATGATGAACGGCGAAGATCGCAAATACCTGGCTGGCGAAATGGATAAGTTCTTTTCCGGCGAGGATTACGCCAAGGCCGACGGTTACGTGCCGCCTGCTCAATAATTGATCAAAACCCGGGGTCGGCACGTAAGCGACGGTAATAATTAAATATTTTTTGAAAACTTGCTTGACGACCCCCTGAAAAACCAGTTTAATGCGCCCCGTTGCCCAGATAGCTCAGTCGGTAGAGCAGGGGATTGAAAATCCCCGTGTCGGCGGTTCGATTCCGTCTCTGGGCACCACTAATACCGAAAAACCCCAAGCGAAGATGATTCCTTGGGGTTTTTTATTGCCTGCGATTTAGTGGTTGCCGGGCGACGCTCACCCCTATCCCTGCCTGGGGGTTATTTATCGCAAGGCTCATTCGTTTAGGTGTTACTGAATTTTCTGTTGCAAGGTAGTTATTTGATGACCCGGTATTTGTTCTGCGCGCTTTTGCTGCTGACGGCGTTACTCAGTGGATGCGCCACCCAAATGGACGTCTCGATCGACGCGACACCTGATCCGGACTATCACTTTGATCGACAGGCAACGGTACTGGTGACGACGTCCGTGGGCGGCAGTGCGCAAAGCACGCTGAATGCCCGCTACTACTTGCGGGACATGGTCAATGCCATGAAGGACCAGGGCTTTCGGGAGGTGTTTACCGACACGACCCTACCCAAGAACCATGCACCGATCAAAATGACCATCACCCTTGATGTCGACAGCCGGCAGGTCACTTACCGTTACACCGCCACCGACTACGGCCAGGTGCCAACCACCACGACCACCCAGTGCAAGAAAAACAAGAAAAAAGAAGACCAGTTGACCTGCACCAGCAAGCCCAACACCACCTATGGCCCGGTGGGCACCTCCGAGCGAACCGGCTACACCACGCTCACCACGTTCACCGCCACTGCGCGGGATGAAGTGAGCAGGCGCGCGGTGTACCTGCTCCGGGCGATGTCCTACAACGAAGACTGCCAGGCCGCCAAGATCGAAACCTTCCTGGTGGAGCAAGGCTTGCAGAACCTGAATTTCCAGGACCGCGTGCACCGCAACTACACCGTCACGATGCCCGAGGGGTACCAGTGCAAATAGCCTGCACTGGATCGCCTGCCTTACTTCAGTAAAAACACCATCAGCGGGTTGTCGTTCAAGCGCCCTTCGAAATCTGGCGTCTGCTGCTGCATCGGCGTGCCCTTGAGCAGCACAGCCTCTTTGCGCGGCACGATCACCCAGGATGGCCGGGGCAAGGTCAGCAGCTTCTCAGGCTCGTTGCCTGCCACGAACAACGGCTGCTCGTCGTGCGTAAGGTTCATCATGTAGCGTATCGCCCACGTGTCGCGGCCGAGGTCGACAAACACCAATGGCCCCGGCTGCGACGCACGAAGCGTCTCCACTTGGCTGACGAAATTGTGAGTGTCGAACTGCAGGTCCTTGGACGGCTCTATCACCACCACCAGCAGCAACCACTGCGCTACCAGTGCAATCAGGCTGAGCCAGACCAAGCGCACTGACCGACGCCAGGCAACCAACGCCCCCACTTGCAGAATCACCAACCCGCCAATCAACAGCGGCAACGAAACGTCAGGCCAGTAACCGCGTTTTTGCCAACTGTACCGACACACAAACAACACAACCACGCACAACGCCGGCAGCGCCGCGACAAGCCCTTCGTAGCAGCGGCGCACGCCGACAAGCCAGCCTTGCGCCTGGAGCAGCCCATAGGCGGCGACAGCGGCAAACATCGGTACCATCGGCAGAATGTAGTAAGCGCGCTTGAAGTGCGGCACCGACAGCCCGAGCAAAATCATCAAGCCGCACGCCCCCAGCCGCACCACCAACTGTACGTCGTCATTGACCCACCGCTCAGACCAACGATGGCGCAGCGCAATCAAGGCAGCCAGCGCCAGCGGCACCACCGGGAAGTAACGGTACAGACTCAGCTTGAAGTAGAAATAGAACGGCTCACCACTCTCATCGAGCCGCCCGCTGACTTGCATCCTGAACACGTCATCGGCAAAAGCATCGCCACCACTGAACCGCGCCAGCTTCATCAACACCCACCAGCAGGCCACGAGCAGCGCCAACCCCACGAAACCGTGGATCAACACCTGCTTGACCCGCTCCCCCGGCCGGCCCAGCGCCCAATACACGCACACCACACCACAGACCTCGATCAGCCCCAATGGCCCGCGAATCGCAAAGGCCAGGACAAACAACGGGAATACGGCCAACTGCCTGACGCGAGACCCCAGGCGTTCACCAGTGTGCAGCAGGTAGAAACTGCCCACGCATAACAGCGCAACCATCAGGTCCAGGCACACCGAACGCGACTTATCGAGCAGTTGGGTGGTGAGCAACGTGAGCAACACCGTCAGCAACGCCCAGGGCCGGCTGGACGGCGCCAACAGGCGATAGATCAGGGCGATCACGCCCGCCGAAGCCAGCGCCGTCGGCAGTACATTCGCGAGATGGTTCGGCGCACCGAATATTCGAGCAAATACGAAACTGAAGAAGGTGGCGGTACCCGGGTAGTCGGGATACGGCTCGCCGTAGGTGGTAGGGAAAAGACTCGCGCCGTGGCGAAACATTTCCTGCATGAACAGCGCCCAGCGCCCGTCAAATCCTTGGGGTTGTTCGTCCCAGACACCCAACGTAAACAGCAATAAAGCGATCAGAAAAATGCCCAGGGACTCCAGGCGAAAACGACTGCGGTGATCCATTGAATGTCCTTTCAGGTAGGGTGCGCCAACTCCATGGTGCCGACTCTGCCCCTGAATAGCGCCTGAACAAACCCGAATATTTATGGATCTATCGACCAGCGCGCCATACCAGCGCGGGAATCAGCCGGATGTAGAGTAGCTCGCCCACCAGCTCAAGCAGGGTTTGCAGAATCACCGCCGTCGCGGCCAGCCCGCGCACGTCTTCGGGCAAGGCCAGCGCCAGCGGCAATACCACCAGGGAGTTGCGGGTCGACGCACTGAACGTGACCGCCCGCGCCGTGACGGCGGGCAAGGCGAACAGCCGCGCAGCCAACGCGCCCATCAATGGCGCCAGCAACAGGAAGCCTAGGTAGACCGGAATCACCGGCAACAACAACGCGATATCGCGCACCACCGAGGTGATCTGCGAGCCGATGACCACAAACAGCACCAGCGCCATCGCCGGCACCGGCAGCCAGGCCCAGGCATTGCTCCACAGGTTGATGGCGCTTGAACGCCGCGCCAGAGAAGTCGTCAGCACCGCCAGGACCATCGGCAGCACGATCAACCACAAGAACGCCTCGACAAACGGCCCGGCCGCCACCACCACGGCGGACTGCGCGCCCAGCATGAAACTCAGGTACACCGGCAACAACACCAACTGCAGCAACAACAGCACTGGCGTCGCCGCCAGCATCAGCCGCGAATCGCCCTTGCCGATATGGGTAAACACCACCACGTAGTCGATACATGGCGTCAGCAACACCAGTAACACGCCCACCAGCAAGGCCGGGCGCTCTACCAGACCACGGGTCAACGCCCACACCAGCAACGGCACCAGAATGAAATTGGCCAACAGCACGGCCGATATAAAGCGCTTGTTGCCCAGGCCCTGGCGCAGATCCAGAAATGGAATTTGCAGAAACATGGCGTACATCAGCACAGCGATGGCGGGCGTGACCAGCACGCCAAGTCCCTGGGCCGACAAAGGCGCGAGCACACCGAATGCAGCCGCCAGCAAGACGGCGGCAAAGTAGACAGGGATCTGGTTGTGCTCGAGAGTGTCGCGGGTCATGGGCTGACTCTGGCTGATCAATAGACCGCAAGCCTAAGCACACAGGGCGCCAAGGTCGAGCATCGAAAATTTCCTGCGCTCATGCCGCGCTAAATTTGTTAGTTTCGAATGCTTATAAAAGCGCGTGGCTCCCAAGCCCACACCCAAAAGCGCAAGGATCGAGCCGACCGATGAACCTGCCCACCCGAGTTGCCCCAGAAGCCTTCCGCGAGTCGGCTGCCGACGGCTACCCTCTCAGCGGCTTCACCTGGCGCCCTAGCAGACCCGACCCGACACGCCCGGTCGTCATCATCAACGCCGCCACCTCGGTACGCTGCCGCCACTACTCACGCTTCGCCGACTATCTGTTCGCCAACGGCTTCGACGTCATTACGTACGACTACCGTGGAATCGGCGAATCCCGCAATGGCTCGTTGCGCGGTTTCAAGGCGTCGTGGTCGGATTGGGGCGCGCTGGATTTCGAAGCGATGTTGCAGCGCGCACAACGGGAGTTTCCGGGGCAGCCGATTGATGTGGTCGGCCACAGTTTTGGTGGCTGCGCGGCGGGACTGGGGGCGTCAGGCGCGGTGATTCGGCGAGTCGTGACGGTCGGCGCGCAGTTTGCGTACTGGCGCGATTACGCGGCGGGCGGGCGCTGGCGCATGTTTGGCAAGTGGCATGTGGTAATGCCGTTGGTGACGGCGCTGTGCGGGTACTTCCCCGGCAAACGCCTGGGCTGGCTGGAAGATACGCCGGCCGGTGTGGTGCGCGACTGGGGCACGCCAACGCCCAGGTACGAGACGCGGCCCAGCGGGCGCACCTTGGGTGAGTTGCCCTTCACCCGGGTGAAGGCGCAACTGCTGGCCATCAGCATCACCGACGACCCGTTTGGCACGGTAGAGGCCATCGAGCGGTTGCTGCGCTATTTCGATAGCAGCGAGCGCACTCATCTGCGGATTGCTCCCGAAGATATCGGCGAAACAGCTGTCGGGCATTTCGCCTTCTTCCGCAGCGACTATCAGGACCGGCTGTGGCCAATTGCGCTGAAGTGGCTGCAACACGGCGCGCTGGCGCAAGGCACACCCGGACAGCGCGTCTAGAAACCCTTGGGATTTGCACCAACCTGCGCTTCAATACGCCACCCAGATCCAGACCCCAAGGACGTTGAGCCCATGGCCTCGCCGAACAAGCAGCAAAAACGTGCCCACCGGGCCAAGGCCAAGGCCAAGCAAAACCGTACGCAGCGCGCCGTTGCGACCAAGCCGGATGCATTCGCAGGCGACGACAGCCGTATTGACCTTGAGTCAGTGGATTTAACCGAGTTGTTTGTCGAAATGCGCACCGCAGGCGAGACCAGCCAGCAGGCACTGTGTGCGGTGTTCCTGGCGCACCCGTTGTTGGCGGTGGTGCTGGAGCAGGAAGGTGAGGAAGAGGCGACCGACTTTATTCTGGCGGCGCTGATCGAGTATCGGCAATGGGCGACGGATACCGAGGATGAAGCCGCGGCACTGGCGTGGGTCGAGTCGCCGCAATTCCAGGCCGATTATGTTGCCGCGTCCCAAGCGCTGATTGGCGCCCAGGACTGATACAAAACCAAATGTGGGAGCGGGCTTGCCCGCGATTGCGGCGTGTCAGTCGAAGAAGATCTCAACTGTCAGTCCGTCATCGCGGGCAAGCCCGCTCCCCCATGGTTGATGGCGTGCTCCAGAAGCAGCACGCCGTCACATCAATTGAGTACCGCAGCGCCTGCCCTTTGAGCCTTGCGACGGCTCGACACATACAACCCCGCCAACACCACCAGCAAGCTCAGGATCCCGGTCGCAATGATCTCGACCCGGTGTGCTTCCTGGAACAGCATGATAGTCAGCGTACCCACGATGAACACCATCACCGCGTAGGTCAGGCCGGGGAACAGCCACATCTTGAAGACAATCTTCTCGCCCGCTGCCGTGCGCTTCTGGCGCATGCGCAGTTGCGACACGGCAATCACCAGGTACACCAGCAACGCAATAGCGCCGGAACTGGCCAACAGGAATTCGAACACCGCCGCCGGGGCCACGTAGTTGGCGAATACCGCCAGGAACGCCGCGCCAGTCGACAACATCACCGCCCAGTAAGGCGTGCCGCTCTTGTTGGTGCGCTTGGCCACAGCCGGTGCATCACCGCGACGACCCAGGGAGAACAACATGCGCGACGCGGTGTACAGCGCCGAGTTGAGGCAACTGGTCACGGCAACCAACACCACCAGGTCAACGATCAACTTGGCGTTTGGAATGCCCATGCGTTCCAGCACGGTCTGGTAGGAACCTACGGCCGCCAGGGTCGGATCATTCCATGGCACCAGGGACACAACGATGAAGATCGACAGCAGGTAGAACAAACCAATCCGCCAGATCACCGAGTTGGTGGCCTTGGTGATTTGCTGGCCCGGGTTCTTCGATTCCGCTGCTGCGATGGTGACGATCTCGGTGCCCATGAAGGAGAACATGGTGGTCAGGATTGCCGCCAGCACCGCGCCCATGCCGTTCGGCATGAAGCCCTGGGTGTCAAACAGGTGCGAAACGCCGCTGACCTGGCTGGTCGGCAGGAAGCCGAAAATGGCAGCCAGACCAAGGATCACAAAGCCCACGATCGCCACGACTTTGATCAGGGCAAACCAGAACTCGAACTCACCATAATGTTTCACGCTGAACAGGTTAGTCGCCGTCAGCAGCAAGGTGATGATCAAGGTAAACGCCCAGATCGCCACATTGGGGAACCAGGCATGGAGGATGGTCGCCGCCGCGTTGGCTTCCAACGGAATCACCAGCACCCAGAACCACCAGTACAACCAGCCGATGGTGAAGCCGGCCCAGTGACCGATCGCGCGGTCAGCGTAGGTGGAGAACGAACCGGTGTCCGGCGAGGCCACGGCCATTTCGGCGAGCATGCGCATCACCAACACCACCAGCGTACCGGCAGCCGCGTAGGCCAGCAGCACTGCAGGGCCGGCGGCAGCAATCGCGTGGCCGGAGCCGACAAACAAACCGGCACCAATAACGCCGGCAATCGACAGCATGGTGACGTGACGCGGTTTGAGCCCCTGTTCGAGGTCATTGGAGCTTTGCGTACTACTCATTGACACACCTTTGCGAGGAATTGCGAAAACGGTCCGCCCGACCTGCGATCTTTCTCGTGAAAAGAAACCAACGGGGCGTTCTTTATTTTTTACGCAAGATTTGCGCCAAAATGTTACAAGGTCGCGATTGACGCGGGCTGTAGGACAATTGATCAGCCGTCGCAAGTCATTGAGAACAATGGCATTCCGCTATAGCGTTACCGAGCGACTCACTTTCAAGACGCCTGCGCGCACCAAAAACACACACGAAAAGTGCGTGACGCCCCATTAGGGGGCTGATATGGACCGTTTGCCCGGTTAACCCTTCCAACACCCGGCCAAAGCTGGCACCATCGCGCCCTTTTTTACGCGAAGCCTGTGGATTTATCGGGTTCAAACGTCTGTTAGGTTGTTGATGGCGCGACACGCTGCTGTGCCGATGCGACACCCTGCCGCACACCACCCGTTAACAGTCCGTAGCGCTGTTGGCTGCCATCCGAACGCTATGCTAGCTTGGCGCCTCGCCAGGAAGGCGGCCCAACAGCAAGAACGCAATGAACACAATGAGGACCGCACATGGCCCAGGCCGCGCCCGCGCTTGAAATCCGCAACTTGCACAAACGCTATGGTGAGCTGGAGGTACTTAAAGGTATCTCGCTGACCGCTCGCGACGGCGACGTGATCTCGATCCTGGGTTCCTCCGGTTCCGGCAAGTCCACATTCCTGCGCTGCATCAACCTGCTGGAAAACCCGCACCAGGGTCAGATCCTGGTCGCCGGTGAGGAGCTCAAGCTCAAGGCTGCAAAGAACGGCGAGCTGATGGCCGCCGACGGCAAGCAGATCAACCGCCTGCGTAGCGAAATCGGTTTTGTGTTTCAAAACTTTAACCTGTGGCCGCACATGAGCATCCTCGACAACATCATCGAGGCGCCCCGTCGTGTGCTTGGCCAGAGCAAGGCCGAAGCGATAGAAGTGGCCGAAGCCCTGCTGGCCAAGGTCGGCATCAGCGATAAACGCCACGCCTACCCTGCGCAACTGTCCGGCGGCCAGCAGCAACGGGCGGCCATTGCGCGCACCCTGGCGATGCAGCCCAAGGTCATCCTGTTCGATGAGCCGACATCGGCGCTTGACCCGGAAATGGTCCAGGAAGTACTTAATGTGATCCGCGCGCTGGCCGAAGAAGGCCGCACCATGCTGCTGGTCACCCATGAAATGGGCTTCGCCCGTCAGGTTTCCAGTGAAGTGGTGTTCCTGCACCAGGGCCTGGTCGAAGAGCAAGGATCGCCACAGCAGGTGTTTGAAAACCCGCTTTCGGCGCGCTGCAAACAATTCATGTCCAGCAACCGCTAACGGAGCAACATGCATGCAGAACTATAAAAAATTCCTTCTGGCCGCGGCCGTTTCGATGGCGTTCAGCGCCACGGCCATGGCAGAAACCTTGAAAATGGGGATCGAGGCGGCCTACCCGCCCTTCAACAATAAAGACGCCAGCGGCAACGTCGTCGGCTTCGACAAAGACATCGGCGACGCCCTGTGCGCCAAGATGAAAGTCGAGAAGTGCGAAGTGTATGTGTCTGACTGGGACGGCATCATCCCGGCCCTGAACGCCAAGAAGTTCGACTTCCTGGTGTCCTCGCTGTCCATCACCGATGAACGCAAGCAGGCTGTCGACTTCACCGACCCGTACTACTCCAACAAGCTGCAATTCATCGCACCTAAAGCCACTGCGGACTTCAAGACCGACGCGGCTTACCTGAAGGGCAAGATCATCGGCGCCCAGCGCGCGACGTTGGCCGGTACTTACCTGGAAGACAAGCTGCCGGACACCGAGGCCAAGCTCTACGACACCCAGGAAAACGCCTACCTCGACCTGACCTCCGGCCGCCTCGACGGTATCCTCGCCGACAAGTACGTGCAGTACGAATGGCTCAAGAGCAAAGACGGTTCGGCCTATGAATTCAAAGGCGACCCGGTTGTAGAAAGCGACAAGATCGGTATCGCCGTACGTAAAGGCGACCCACTGCGCGAGCGCCTGAACAAAGCCCTGGCAGAGATCAAGGCAGACGGCACCTACAAGAAGATCAACGACAAGTACTTCCCGTTCAGCATCGAATGATCTGAACGGCCTGACCGACGCGCTCGCTTGAGCGCGCCGGCTTTTAGCAATGCCTGCCGCGATATGAAAACACCATGAATTTCGATCTCTACGGATTCGGCCCGGCCCTCGCCGCCGGCGCGCTGATGACCGTCAAACTGGCGCTCACGGCCTTGTGCCTGGGGCTGGTGCTGGGCCTTGCCGGCGCCTTGGCCAAGACGTCCCCCTACAAGCCGTTGCAATGGCTTGGCGGTGCTTACTCGACCATCGTTCGTGGCATTCCCGAGCTGCTGTGGGTGCTGCTGATTTACTTCGGCACGGTCAACCTGATGCGTGCCCTCGGCGAGTTTTTCGGTAACCCCGACCTTTCGCTCAGTGCCTTTGCTGCCGGGGTTATCGCCCTGGGGCTGTGCTTTGGCGCCTACGCCACCGAAGTGTTTCGTGGCGCGATCCTCGCCATCCCCAAAGGCCACCACGAAGCCGGTGTGGCGTTGGGGCTGTCGAAGTTTCGGATTTTCACCCGGTTGATCATGCCGCAGATGTGGCGCATCGCCCTGCCGGGGTTGGGCAACCTGTTTATGATTTTGATGAAAGATACCGCACTGGTGTCGGTGATCGGGCTGGAAGAAATCATGCGCCATGCGCAGATCGGCGTGACTGGGACCAAGCTGCCTTTTACCTTCTATCTTGCCGCCGCGATCATATATCTGGGCCTAACGTCGCTGTCGATGATCGCTATGCACTTCCTGGAAAAACGCGCCGCCCGCGGCTTCGTGAGGACGACGTAATGGAATGGGAAGTCATCTATAAGTGGCTGCCGAAATTTATTCAGGGCGCCATTCTGACGCTGGAATTGGTAGGTATCGCGGTAATATTCGGGCTGCTACTCGCCATTCCACTGGGCATCGCGCGGTCATCCAAACGCTGGTACGTACGCTCCCTGCCTTACGCTTACATCTTTTTCTTTCGTGGCACACCGCTACTGGTGCAGTTGTTCCTGGTCTACTACGGCCTGGCCCAATTCGATGCCGTGCGCGCGAGCTTCATGTGGACGTACTTGCGCGACCCTTTCTGGTGTGCCACGGCGACCATGACGTTGCACACGGCCGCCTATATTGCCGAAATCCTGCGCGGCGCCATCCAGGCTATACCACCGGGTGAAATCGAAGCGGCACGGGCGCTGGGCATGTCCAAGCCGAAGACACTGTTCTACATCATCTTGCCTCGCGCGACCCGCATCGGCCTGCCGGCCTATAGCAACGAAGTCATTTTGATGCTTAAGGCCAGCTCACTGGCGAGTACCGTGACACTTCTGGAACTGACCGGAATGGCTAGGACAATCATCGCGCGTAACTACCTGAACGTAGAAATGTTCTTCACAGCTGGTGTGTTTTACCTGCTGCTCTCCTGCATCCTAGTGCAAGGCTTCAAACTGCTCGAACGCTGGCTGCGCGTCGATGCCTGCCAGGGACGCTGAAGCGCGCTTTGAAGCGCTGGATGCGTTTCTGATCGAGCACCAAGGGCTGTGGCGACCACGGCCCTTTACGCACCTGCAGTTACCCTGGGAAACCCAACATCCCGAGCTGGCCCAGTGGCTGCGCCAGCGCTCGTTGGCCGAGGCTGAAAGCTGTCACAACCACCCCCATGACCTGCCGGCGCCCGCCCCCTTTGCACAATTGGCTGCGCAGGCGTTGCAGCTCAGTGCTGTGGACAGGTTACCGACACACGCGCTTGCACCCGCTCGCCATCGCCTGAATGTCGACGTACCTGGCCGCAAGTGGCAACAGATTGAAGCCTTCGGCACCGCACTTAATTTCGCCGAAACACCCACCCATTGGCTGGACTGGTGCGCCGGCAAAGGCCACCTCGGCCGCCGCTTGCTGCAAGCCGGTCAACACCTGACCTGCCTCGAATACGACCCGGCCCTGATCGCCTCGGGCCAGGCCTTGAGCGACCATCACGGCCTGCCCGCTAACCATCGCCTGCAAGACGTGATGGCGCCTGTGTCGATCAGCGCCGACCACACACCCGTCGCCCTGCATGCCTGCGGCGACCTGCACGTGCGCCTGCTGCAACTGGCCAGCGCAGCGGGCTGCAAGCAACTGGCGCTGGCGCCTTGCTGTTACAACCGCATCAGCGCTGACCACTATCAAGCGTTATCGAGGGTTGGCCGTGCGTCACGGCTGCAACTGTCGGTCGATGATCTGGGGCTGCCGCTAAGCGAAACCGTCACCGCTGGCAACCGTGTACGCCAGCAACGCGACACCTCCATGGCCCGGCGCCTGGGCTTTGATCAGTTGCAAAGGCAGTTACGCGGCCGTGACGAATACCTGGCCACGCCCTCCCTGCCCGCCCACTGGCTGGACAAACCCTTTGCCGACTATTGCCGGGAGCTGGCAGGCCTCAAGGGGTTTGCCACAGGCGAACAGGATTGGGTAACGCTTGAGGCGCACGGCTGGCGCCGCTTGGCGCAAGTGCGAAACCTGGAGTTGGTACGAGCGCTGTTTCGGCGGCCCCTGGAAATGTGGCTGGTGCTTGACCGGGCACTTTTCCTGGCGGACCAAGGCTATAAAGTCGAGGTAGGCAGCTTCTGCGAACCCACGCTGACCCCGCGCAACTTGATGGTGCTGGCTGAGCGCGATTAGGGAGCAATTTTTCCTGCATGCGCCCTGTGGATAACTCTGTTGATAGTTTATTCACAGAGGCTGTAGCTATCAGTGCTACAGACCAAAAGCCACCCTGGTCATTTTTTGTTCACAAAATAAAACGCACACAAAACAGGCAGTTGCAGCGCATTGAGAACAGCGCCACAAAATCGCTGTTTCGTGGCAGCAGCAACCAACCGATTGTGCATAAGCATTTAGCGTCAAGCGAATAAACAGCACTTTAGGCCGTTTTTTTCGGGGCCTTCAACAACCGGCAAATCTCATTCAGATCGTCAGTGAACAGCCTTTTTGCCACGGTATCCAACGGGTCAGTTGCAAACGCCAAGGCTTCATTGATGGCCATGTCGCGATGAATCTCCAGCGGCGCTTTCCCCAACCGCTGCTTGAACGCTTCAACCATATCCAGACTGAATGCACTGCTCTCATCCACTTGGTTGACCACCACATGCACAACTGGCGGGCGCTCACCCTCAAGGTGCGGCGCGAGCAGTACGTCGAAATGGTCGAGCGTACCGAGGCATGCGGCGTCGGCTTGCGTGATCACCAACACCACATCGGCAACGTTCAGCGCTTGATGGAAGTAGACGTTATTGCCGGCGGGCGTATCGATAATCACCGTCTGCCGCTCGCTCAGGCCCAGCGACGCGAGCCGCTGCGCCAGCCAGGCAGGCTCGTGCTTGAGCCAACGTTCGAGGTTTTCCTGCTGCTCAATGTCGATATCGCCAAAGGTAATCACCTGGCAACCGGCGAAGCCAATCTGCTGTAACGGGCGCCATTGCCCATGCTCCAGGCTGGTGCGGCCGATACCGGGCAATGTGGCACTGACGCCGAAGTGATGGTGCAAGGCGTTTTGCGGGTCAAGATCCAGCGCCACCACCGACTCGCCGTGGCGCTGTAAACCACTGCTCAAGGCCGTGGCCAGGGTGCTACGGCCGACACCGCCATTCATCGACACCAACGCCACCACTTTGGGGCGCAGCGCTGCAATATCAGTCAATTGGGATTGGGCAGGGGTGGTTTCATTAGCAGGCACGCTGCCAAAAAAGTGCATGCGCGCATTAATGCCTTGGGCATCATGGGTCACGTTTTTGCCGAACAATGCCAACAGTTCTTCGCTAAGGCTCATAGCCTGCTCCTCACGACGCAGCTTAAAGACGTGAAAGGTCGGCAAGCAGCACTTACCGCAGGTCTTCTTGTAGGCGTCCCAGTTGTCGCATTCTGTGACAGGAGCAACAAAGTGTCATTATTTTGATGTTTTCACTGATTGCTTTTTAGACAGACGGTAAATAGTCAATTTAATGGCCGGCACTTGCTAACTGCATGCGCGCACTCAAGGCACGGCACAACGCATTTACATCCTGGCAACCGACGCTGTTGATCACTGGGTCGAGCGGGTCTCGCCCATAGGCCTGCGCCTCACTGAACGCTAAGTCACGCCGCACGGTTCCCAATACGGCATCACCCAGGTGTAACGTGAAGACACCTGCCATGTCCTGGCTGAAAGCATGGCCGCCATCGACCTGGTTGATCACGTAAAACCGTTGAGGTGACGATGCGTTCGCAAGATACGGCGCGAGCACCTCGTCCATCCTGGCCAAACCACGAAACGAAACCGCATCCGGCTGAACCACCACCAGCACCGTATCCGCCACGGACATCGCCTGGGTCAGATACACCGTGTTGCCAGCAGGGACGTCGATGACCACCGTGTCCTCGCCATTCAGCCCAAGCCCAGCCAGGCGCTTGCCAAGAAATTCGAGGTCCTGCCCCAGCCAGCGGTTCAGGCTCTGTTGCTGCACAGCATTGGTCTTCCCGAAGGTCACCAGACGGCACCCGGCAAAACCTCGTTTGGGCAAGGCTTGCCAGGTCTGGTTAAGCAGGCTGGTTGCGCCAAGGCCCGGCAGATCAAACCCTGGGCACAAGTGATGAAACAGCGCGTTCTGCGGGTCCAGGTCCAACGCCAGCGCCGGGTGCCCCTGGCGTTGCAGACCATTGGCAAGTGCAGCAGCCAGCGTGCTGCGGCCCACGCCGCCTGTCGCAGAAACCACCACCACCACCTTCGGCGCAGACCCATCTGAATAAACAGCGGCAGGTGAACCGTCCAACACCTCAGGCGGGTGAAGAGACTCTGCTCCTCCTCGGTTCAAGTGATCCAGCAAACGCTGCAGGGGCTCAGCCAACCGCGGCTCGCGCAAATCGGGCACAGCGGGCGCGGTGTATGGTTTTGAAAGGTGATCTGCACGCCCCACTGACTGCTCCCCTTTTGCACTGCTGATCAAACAAGGGCGGCATTGTGTGATATCACAATGATAGTGTCAGTGTTTTGGTGCTTGTATCAGAATCCTTTCAGATAAGCGGCATGACGTCATTTTTATGGCTTGTCGTTTTTTTTGAATATTCACTTCTACAACAATGCGCTAGCCGACTCATGAGCCTTTTTTAGACAAACCTTGCTGATTTTTTCGTGATTGAGAGACAGGTGGGTATCGCTCAAACCGACTTCGTATCAGCACACACATATATCTACACGCCTACACAACAAGCCAAAACACCCACCTCACGACACAAACCCTGCGGACGTAAGCCACAAGCCGGATACGCAACGCGTATTCTCCAACCCTGTGGACCCCGCCGGGATGCGGCGTGGTGAATGCGCCGTGACGTATCCCGACTCGAAAGGCCCGACGCAGGCGTTGGGGTACATGGAATTTGCCGACCGTTACGGGGGGGGAATTGAAGCTGATTTGCAGCTCCAGAGACGACGAAAACGCAGCCATCGCAAAAAAACCTTGGTTTCTGCAAAAATAGTCAGAATTCAGGGGTTTACAGAAGCTTGCCAATCGCTATAATCGTCGCCCTAACACGCCGGTATAGCTCAGTTGGTAGAGCAACTGACTTGTAATCAGTAGGTCCCGGGTTCGACTCCTGGTGCCGGCACCATCCAAGGTTCCATAGAAGGCTTTCAAAATCTCTGGAACCCCCGAAAAACCCGCCTTCTGGCGGGTTTTTTCGTTTTGGCGTTCCGTCGGTTTCCGGTGAATTCTGGTTGATTCCAACCGTTTTAAGGATAGAGTTTGGGGTAGAAGGTCACTTCGATAAAAGGGAGTACCCTTATGTCGCGCACCACTGCTCCACTCTCCGACGCAGCTTGCCGCTCAGCCAAGCCCACCGACCGCGCCTACAAGCTTTTCGACGGCGACGGCCTCTACCTTCTAGTCCAACCCAATGGCCGCAAAGGCTGGCGCCTCAGATATGTCAAACCTGATGGCCGGGAAGGCCTTACCGCATTCGGCAGTTACCCCGTTGTAGGGCTCGCCGATGCACGCCGTAAGCGGCTTGAGATCAAACAGATGCTCGCGAACGGCATAGACCCTATAGAGTCCAAGCACCAAGCCAAGGTGGAGGCCGTGATCAAAGGCAGAACCTTTGAAAGCGTTGCACTGGACTGGCATACAGAAATGTCGGCCAAGTGGGCACCAGGCCATTCCAAGACGGTGATGAGCCGCCTCAAAACCCACGTATTCCCGCTGATCGGCGCCCGCGCCATTGTCGATCTCGACACCCATGACCTCATGCAGCCCTTGGAAGCCATCAAGAAACGCGGAACGATAGACGTTGCTTTAAGGGTACAAAACTACCTGCAGAGCATCATGCGCGAGGCAAAACGCCTCCGGCTTATCACCACAAACCCTGCTTACGACCTCGAAGGCTCGATCAAAGCCCCGCGGGTGGTACATCGCCCCGCTCTACCCTTATCGCGACTGCCGGAACTGCAGGAGCGGATCGACACCTATAAAGGCCGGGCACTTACCCGTCTGACGGTGATGCTGTCGCTGCATGTGTTTGTACGCTCCAGCGAGCTGCGTTTCGCACGCTGGAGCGAATTCGACCTCAAGCGCGGCACCTGGGAAATCCCAGACACTCGGCCAGCGCTGGAGGGAGTACCCTTTTCCACAAGGGGTACGAAGATGGCCGGGGACATCCACCTTGTACCCTTATCGCCGCAAGCCGTGGCTCTACTCGAACAAATCCATACGCTCACAGGTAACTTCGCATTGGTCTTCGCAGGCGATGCCAAGCCCTGGAAGCCCATGTCCGAAAATACCGTGAACAACGCGCTTCGAACGATGGGATACGACACCAAAACCGATATCTGCGGGCATGGGTTCCGTTCGATGGCCTGCAGCGCACTGATCGAGTCAGGATTGTGGTCGGAGACAGCCATTGAGCGGCAGATGAGCCACAAGGAGCGCAACAACGTACGCGCCGCTTACATCCACAAAGCAGAGTTCATCGAGGAGCGCAGGCTGATCATGAACTGGTGGAGCCGGTACCTAGAGACCAACCGGCAGGAGCATGTCACTCCACACGAATTTGCGAACCAGACCGGAGCGAACGTTACTCGCCTAAAAGCAAAACGTGGCGCAACCGAGTAAGCGCTCGGCCTTCATATCTCAGTGATCCGCTTGTCCACGCGGGTCCATCCAAACAGGGCTGCAAAGCCGCCCTGCTTGGATGGACCTCACTTAAAAATCTAAAGCCCACACAACTGTCTGAGGAAAACCACAGATTTCCACCGGTGGATAATTTCATCCACAGCCGCAAAACTCCCAAAAATTCGAGCCTTGACCCAAATTATCCACAGGCGTAGAAAAGATCGGGCAATGAGCTGTCGTTGACAGCAACCCAGGTAGCCCGAACCTTTGAGGCTACGCCACACCGTGGTGGTTCACCCCAAGTGCGATTAGCGTCCGGCGGCTCGCACGGTCACAGCAATGTGATGGATGCCTACTTTTACCAATGTGCCCATTGCGGCAACTCATCCCCTTCCTAGCTGCCCTGCAGCAACCTATCCGCTTGGCCATTTCATTGCGCCAACCTGCGCCCGTCTCTTTCTCCCGGAAAGAGACGGGCGCTCCTACCTCTGCTGCAGCCCATATCGCACGTGGCTTTGCGGCAACTCCACTCGTGACAATCGGCGTGACAAACACCGAAGTCACCAACAACAGCGACGCAGATGATGGTGCCGCAGACCACGGAATGGACTGCACCTGACTGACAGTCAGGCACGCCTCGGTCATCGCATCACTGCCTTCACTCGACTCAGGATCTCGTGGCATTGGTCTCGTCAGCCAGCGCAGCCTCCACCCGCCCACTTCCTCGGAAGTGCTCAGGAGGCCAGATCATGAGATACCCAAGCTCCCGGTCGTAAAGAGCCGCCAGTCCCGCGTTAGTGGACAACCCTCACAGGTCGCAGGGGCCTTGATCCCTGATAACACTCAACATTCTTGGCGGGATGACGTGGGGAAGGTTTCAAAGGTTTTGGCTTCGAGAGGAGATTGATCATGGCACTGATAAGCAGGCGAGATGGACGCAATTTTGGCTATGGCCGGCAACTGAGCTATGCCGGGCCGCAAGCGCTCAAAGATCTTTTTGGCGGCGGCCATTACGGCACGGTCAAAGCGCACAGCGATCGCTGGCAGGCGTTCGTGCGCTGGTGTCGGTCGGAAGATGGGCCGGGGCTTAACGATGCGCGGCAGATTGATCGGCAGACCTTGCTGGATTACGCGGAGCATCTGCGTCACCAAGTTGAACAAGGCGCTATTGGCATCGCCACCGCGCAAAACCGATTGTCCAGCGTCAA
Organism: Pseudomonas antarctica; assembly: GCF_001647715.1. Lineage (NCBI taxonomy): Bacteria > Pseudomonadati > Pseudomonadota > Gammaproteobacteria > Pseudomonadales > Pseudomonadaceae > Pseudomonas > Pseudomonas antarctica. The sequence goes on along the minus strand of NZ_CP015600.1, from coordinate 371,992 downwards.
CCGAACCATGGCCGCGCTTCGCGGTGATCAGTATGTGAAAGTGACGAGTCCGAGCAAGGCGTTGGAAATGCGGCGCACCAGTGTTCGTCGCTCGCTGCCACAAGGCCAAGACCGCGAACAGGTGACGCGGATCGTCGACGTGCTCTGCGCACACCAAATGCCACGCGCCGCGGCCATCGCTCAGTTGACGCGAGCCACCGGCATGCGCCTGCGCGAGGCCATTTTGGCCGACCTGCCGCGTCTAAAACGTGAGGTCGAACACTACAGCAAGATCAACATCCAGGACGGCACCAAAGGGGGCCGCTCCGGCGCGTCGGCATCTCGTTGGATTACAGTAGATGATCACATCCGCGACGTACTGGCATTCGCCCAACAAGTCTCGCCTGACGGTAGCCGCAACCTGCTTGCGCTGAACGAAAGCTACCTCGATTTTCAACGGCAGATCGTCCGCCCTGCACGGGACATCCTCCATACGCACAACCTCAAAGGCTTCCACGAATTGCGGGCGGCCTATGCGTGCGAACGCTATGAGCAAATCACTAATCATCTCGCACCCATCAACGGAGGCAGTTGCCACCAGCTCGACCGGCACCTTGATCAGCAGGCCCGAGTGCAAATCAGCTATGAGCTGGGGCACGGTCGTACTGACGTGGTATCGGCCTACATCGGTGGTCGAGTATGAGCACGTCGTTCGATATGGAGCTGTTCCTGGCTGGAGTACTGACCGGCGCACATGCCACACGCGAACGTCACATCCGCCAAGCCAAGACTATTCAAGCAGCCATTTATGAACGCTGGAACCGAGATAATCCATGGACATGGAAAAGAAAATATCTCGTATGGTTTCTAAATCATCACATAAACCAGCATGCGAAATCGACGCGCTATTACTATCTGCTAACCATTCTTCTGCTTACTCTTCGCTTAGGGAAACCTTGGCAGTTCAACATGCCGAATGAAGGTCAACATGCATAACGGACGATCAATCCCGGTAGGGAGTTTGTAACGACAGTGACAGGCCCACAGACTACCCAATTGTGTGAAAACACATGCACCGATGTGAAGTCTGCGTTGCTACATAACATCCGCCAGCGCCTGGTTAGTCAGCAGACCTAAAATTTTCGTAGAAACCCGCTTTTTGTTGTAGTTCAGACTACCAAACTGGCCATAAATCACTTTCTCACAGCCCGGACCCAAAACGAAAGCTACACGAAATGTTATTGAGTGTTACCTCCAGATTACCTTTAGAACCGGGATACCGGGGAGTACTGATGCACATCAGGCCTTTGCATAGATTTTTAGTACGCCTCAAAAATAAAGAATGGCTCTGCACGTAATGTTAAAACTAATTGAAACCCCAATTAAAAACTTCAATTAAATATACTAGATCTTTGCTAGTGATTTTAATCATTAGATCATTAGTAACTCACTCCAAACCCAGCCACTTAAGCTTATATCATATTTGTTCGTATATATTAAAATCCACTTTTTAAAAATCCACCCCTAGACCTGTCGAATTCAAATAAAAAGGAGTAAACTAATGAGGTAAATCGAAAACACCAATTTCAAAAAATATTCCACAGTCAAATCAGACGTTGAGAGAAATATATGAATAGAGATTTCAAAGACCGAATCAAAGCAATGAACACTATGTACAAATTGCCTATCAATGAGCAGCCAGTTTTACTCGAAGACACTGCATCCCGGCTTTTGAAGTTCAAAAAAACTCTTGCAGAAGAAGTGGAGGAACTAGATATTATTGTTGAGCAGATACATAACAACGAAGCCGATATTGAGATTAAAGTTGCAATCGCAGATTTATTGGGAGATGTCATTGTCTATTGCCGTTCTGAGGCAACTAAGTACGGAATCCCTCTCGAGGAAGTGCTAGACATCATTATGGATAGCAATGAAAGCAAACTGGGCGCAGATGGACAGCCAATTTATGACGAGAATGGAAAATTTTTGAAGGGTCCAAACTATTGGAAGCCCGAACCAAAAATAAAAGCGTTATTGGAAAACCACTCCAAAAAGTAACCAATGCAGATTGTCAAGGAGGAACTGTGAAATCCATATACTTGAACAACATAAGAAGCATTAAATCCATAGAGGCTGCATTGTGGCAAATATTTAATGAGCCTCAGTCAGAGTTTAAGCTATCAGCATCAGAGACAAAAGCACGACACGGCGCCATGCATGACGCCTCAAGATTACAAATGCTAGTAACTTTGGCTAGAAGAAACAGCCAAGGCCTTTTAGTTCTCCACGAACAATCTAATGTAGAGAACTCTATCAACGACCTAATGAGCTATGCGCCTGGCATTGCTGCGGTGCGACTTGCAAAAGGCGTAAGGGTTGGCGATAAAATTATAGACCGACGAGAAGTTTTAACTGCGGCTGTTGACAAAATGAATGCAACTGACGCCGAGCAGTATAATAGTTTAATTACGGGGCGAACCATTGATTTAATTTGTGTTGCTGCTTCGAAAGTAGAATTTCTTCGCCCGCTATTTTTTGCTAGAACTGAAAAGGCAGTAAAAGAACCGCGCGATATGTATTTACAAATGAAAAAAATGCTTGCTGTTATCGCTAAAAAACAAGCATCAAAAATTGATATAGAATTCACTCGCGCTCTTGGGTTATTTGCCAGCGAATTAATTTCAAACACGCAAGAACATGCGCGATCAGATCACACGGGCAAACTTTATCCAGCGCACGTGGAGGGGCTGATATTTAGTTTGAGCAGCCTTAATGAGGAACTGTTTTCGGAAGACTTCAAAGGAAATTATCATCTAAACGAATATTGGAAACGTGAAATCTCTGACACTGTGGGGGTGGAGGGAAAGCTAAATGCAATTGAAATAAGCTTTTTTGACTCGGGACCTGGATTAGTTGGTAGATATACAGGGAAATTGGTAACTGAGATGAGTCTGGAAGAAGAGCGCGCGCAACTTATAAAATGCCTGACGCATAATATCACTTCCAAACCCGGACATTTTGCCGGGGAAGGATTACCTTCGGTTATTACAGCTTTAAAAAAAATTGGCGGTTTAATGCGCATTAGGTCAGGCCGCATGTCAATCTTTAATCAGTTTGAGCCATTCGACGTAAAAGATGATCTTTTTGACTTCAAAGATTGGAATCACGAGCCACTAGCACCTGTTCACGGCGCGGTGGTTTCTTTTATTGTGCCGATCAGGGACGCATCATGAAGAGGTACCATTCTTGGATTTGCGATGAAGAGTGCTCTACCAACTCTATTCGCCTAAGCGTATTGGTAATTTGCTACAACTCTTGCATATTGGAGGTTGATAGCTTTTACAAGGATATCGAGGAGTCGTTAAAGCGTTTAGAGGTATTGCCTGACTGTGTATATTTTGTAGGTAATTCTGCGCAATTACGAGTGGCGAAAAACGCCCTTTCCCCGGAGCAAAATCAACGAGAAATACTAATAAAACGCGGACAACGGTACGGCACAGACTTTGTAAAAGTTTATAATTTCTTTGCATGGGACGGTACAAATTTCGTTGAGCATAGCTTATATCCTGGTCCGACCATCGAATTCAAAATAGACGGTAGAAAACTTTTTCTTCCTGGACTGCTTTCTTTAATTGAAGAGAATAACGTAGTCCATCTTGCACCCTCCGGCCACTCCTTCAAGCATCCCTCCGGAAATATTAACAAGCTATTCATCCAGTCCCGTGAACTTGCAAGTAATGAGGCCCAGCTGTATGTATTGGGATACGCATTAGCTGCGAAATACTTTGACAAACTGATTTCCTCCAGACTGATTCTCATTGATACAATGGGTATTTATTCTGTAGTCAAAACCGCATTGCAATTAGTGGGCGGCAGCGCAGAAATTCAAAGCTTTCACTCTTATGAAAATCTAGCGTTAATAAGCGAGCCCGACGTAGAATATTTCTGTGTGATTTCAGCTTCAACTTCCGGCTCGATGGCAAGAAAACTTGTCAAACAAAATTTTAAGCCTGAAAAAATCCTCACATTAATAGATATAAGTGATCAGGGGCGTGAAGGTGGTGTTCTAATACCTTTAAGCAAGATGAGCCGCAGTTATAGCAATTTAGTTTCAGACGAACTGGGTACTCTCATTGAGTTGATTGGAGAGAATTTTACGTCCAAGGCAAAGCCACCAAAATCCGTTACGGTTGCCCTAAAGCATAATCCCGATCATCTTGGTGAAATTTTAAAAAAATTCGGCCTTGATGGCGTACTACCATTAAACTCAATGACTGCTGGTAAATCTAGACTGATAGAGCTAGATGCATCTCGACTTTTGACCGATGCCGAATTTAGCCATTGGCTCGATATCGAGATTAATTGGTCTGTCAGTATGGCTATAAACTGTATAGTCTACTGTGGAGGGGAAAGTTCTCGCCTACTTGCTGAGTTAGCACTGCAGAAGGTGAAATCCAGATTAGACTCAAGCATACAAATTCATTTGGTATCTCAGGATGAACTTTCTTCTTTAACAGACGCGACAGTAACAGGAGTTTTGGTAGTTTCGGCTGTCGTAGGTGATGGAGGGGGGCTAAGAGACGTTAGTAGGGATCTTCGGAATTTTGTAGATGCTACCATCCCAAGACATTTTATTGCAGCGGTTGGGCTTCCACAAACTGAGGCATCTTGGGGGAAGCTAACGGATTTTCTCACTCGAAATCCAACGTCTCGCAAATATGGATTTTCAAATTGGCTGTTGCTCCCTATCGGATACGATGGTGTTGAAACAGCATGGCGACGTCTCGGCAAACTGTCTGCCGAGGCTGAGCAGGCGGATCCAAGTATCTCTGGCCTTGATATAGATATAGCTCGAAACTCTCTGGATATGGTTTCTGTTCTTATAGAAAACAACTACCACAGTTTTTTGCCAAAGCCAGATGGAGAAAAACTGGATCTCTCTCATGGTTTCTTGTTCTTCGAAGCGGGAAGCGAAATTGCTGAAGCGTACGACAAAGTAAGTCAAAGCGCAGTATATCTTACGATGACATCGGTACTGCAGAAAGCGCGCGAGCATAAAGATCATGCTATCCAATTGAAAGCTTCTGGGTACGAATCTGTTGTGCTCTCACCCGAGTGCTTCTTGCGCTTTAACGACAATATTTTGCAGGCATGTTTTTTAAGGGCTGCTCATCCTCATGAATTGGATTACTCGGCAAGCCCCGATCTGAGCAAACTAATGAAAGAGTTTTTGCTCAAGGTTTTTCAGCGGCATTCGCACAAATTCGGTGACGCGTCATTGGAATTTGCGGCAGCGTTAGCTGTCGGGAGTTTAAAACTTAGCGAGCCTGACACAAAGGTTTTAATATCAACCGCCATTTCCATTATGAAAGATGTAGCTTCTCCACTGCTCGGCTTTCTAGTTATGGCACATATAAAACATTCAAATTGAAATCATGTTCGCTGTAACGCCATTTGGCGTTACAGCATTTTCAAAATAATTCTCAGCTTTTTAGTTATCGCGATGATAATTTTTATTGCTAATCTACAGCTAATCCAATCCCAGCATGGCGGAACGAATTAGCACATAAACTAAAGCAGTTATTTCACTCGACACACGAAAACACCAAGTAGCCACCACTTACCTAACGCTTAAGTTTTTCTTGCTGATCATTTTATTGATTTTCAGCAAGCTGACTTATTGGGATAGTTTTAGAGATAGAAGCACTCACATAAAAATATTTTTCTAATGATACTCAATTATTTACAAATCGATTCGACTCTTGGTGCCGGCACCATATAAGACGAAGCCCTCACAGCAATGTGAGGGCTTTGTTGTTTCTGGGCGCCTGTAATCTTCTGCAGCGCTTCGACACATCCCTCCCGCGTCCCCTATCCGCTATTGACCCCTCTCCCTCTGGAGCCTGACGGCTGCAGATCTTGTACACAGCGTATACCGTGGAAATAGTGGTATGAGCCCGATTTCATTCTCATAACTTCCCGCAAGGCTGGAAAGGTAAGTTGGTCTGCAACGATTTTAGCGGTTACAAGGCCAGCTTCGAACTCGGCGCGACCGAGCTTGGCTGCCTGGCCCAGGCCCGGCGCAAATTCTTCGAATTGCGCGCTACTAATAAGAGCCAGCTCGCCGAGCAGGCCCTGCGTTGCGTCCAGTGGCTGTACGAAATTGAGAGTGTTGGGGGGCAGTATTCAATCAGCGCCAACAGCCTGAACCCAGGCCCACTGAGAATCCGACTTTTTCAGCAGAATCGGCCAATTGTTGCTCACTGGCTATGTCTAGCCTCCCGCAAATTTCTGGATCAGATGGGTCGGCCCGGACACGATTAGCAGATCACCAGGCCGGATCAGGGTGCTAGGGGTGGCATGCTGGAAGTCTTGATTGGTGCGCTTCAACCCCACGACGGTCACCCCGAATTTTTCGCGGATTTGCCCGTCGGCCATCGGGATGATGGGCTGGCGAGTGGGGCTAATTTGGGCGTGCGACTGAAGGAGATAGAGGTGGCACGGAGTAATTCATTAATACTGCGATGTCACACGTTAGAGGCCTGCAGGCGCGCATAAAAAAACCCCGAACCAGTCGGGGTTTTTTATCGCCTGGCATCAGGCGCGACGTGCGATCAATTAGAAAACGTTGATCGGGTAGTCGGCGAACAGACGGATTTCGTTACCGCCTACGTTGTAGTTGCTGGCGTTGCTGGAGACGCGCAACCAGGACGCACGAGCGCGCAGGCTCAGGTCTTTGGCCGGGCCGCTCTGAACGACGTATTTGAACTGGTTGAAGATTTCACGCTCGGTGCCACTGCCGCGGTTGGAACCGTCGTCAATGTTGGTGCCGCGCACGTAAGCGATGTTGTAGGTCAGGCCAGGTACGCCGAAGGCACTGAAGTCCAGGCCGTAACCTGCTTGCCAGGAGCGCTCGTCCTTACCGTTGAAGTCGGACCAGTAGGAGTTGGCCAGCAGGATGGTGTTGCCGCCGTCGCCAATGCCGCCAGCGTTGCGGTAGCCGCCGTACAGGTAGCCGGTGTCGCCGGTGCTGCGCTGGTGAGCGACGGTGAAGCTGTGCGGGCCAACAGCCCAGGTAGCACCCAGGCTCCAGATTTTGTTGTCGCGAGCGTCCGCGTCACCTTGGTTTTCCAGGGCGAAGCTGCGGTCCAGCTTGGTTTTGTAGCCGTTGAAGTCAAAGGTCAACGATTGCTTCTCTGGCAGGGCCAGCACGTAGTTAACGTTGACGTATTGCTTCTTCAGCACGTCTTGCATGTCGGACGCATACAGCGCGGCGGACAGGCTTTCGGTGAATTTGTAGCTACCACCGATGTAGTCGATGCTTTTCAGGCGGCCGCTGTCGCCGCCTTCGGCGCTCTTGCGAGCTTCCTTGGTGAAGTGACCCGCGTCCAGTTGCAGACCGGCAATTTCTTTGGACACGATCGAGGTGCCCTCGAAGGTTTCCGACAGCAAGCGCGAGTTGTCGTATTCCAGGACCGGAACAGCTGGCATCTGCTGACCGTATTTGATCACGGTGTTGGAGATGCGCGCCTTGACGGCTGCGCCGCCCTTGGCCAGGTCGTTGGCGGCTTCGCCGCTGTCACCTTGCTTGAAGAAGTCGATACCGCCCGCGCCGCTGCGGCCTTTGCCACCGTCCAGGCGCAGCGCGTATTGGCCGATCACGTCCACACCCACACCGACAGTGCCTTGGGTGAAGCCGGACTCGAACTTGCCGATGAAGCCCTGGCCCCATTCGGCTTTGTCTTGCTTGCCGTTTTTGTAGTCACGGCTGATGTAAGCATTGCGTACTGCGATGTTCAGGTGGCTGTCGTCTACAAAACCCTTGGATTGCTCCTGGTCGTTAGCCATTGCCTGAGATGCGCTCAAAATCCCCAGAGCGATCAGACCCATCCGTTGCTTCAACATTTCTTATATTCCTTATTACTGGTTGAGTACGCGCTGAGACACCAGGCTCCGTGTTGCTTTTCTGGTGTCGACTTTCTCCAGAAAAAAGAAGGCCCGCGGACGACTGAACTGCCGCGGGCCTTTTTTTATTGGATGAGTTATGGCGGTTAGCCACAGGCGTTGGGCGCAATCGTATGCGCGCGTTGAACTATGTGTCAATTTCGTGAATCGTCTGTATTTAGGCGAAAAAAGTCTAAGCGGCGCATTCCAGAGCCTTCACCCAAGCCCGAAAAACCATCCAATTCGTCAACAAAACATATCATGTAACACTTTTAGCAGCCTGAATCTTTGGGAATACATAACGCGCGCAAATGCAAAGCATTACCATTTGCGCACATTTTTCTCCCGCCCTTTTTGGATGCATTTCTCCATGCCTGCCTCTCGCCTGACGCCCATCACCCTTGGGCTCTCTGTCCTGCTGTCTGCCGGTTTTGCCTGTGCTGCCACCGTCTTGCCCGAAACTTCGGTCAGCGCCGAAGCTGACGAAGACGACCCACGCGTCAAGGAAACCAACACCGCTACCCGCACCGCCACCTCGGTGCGCTACGTGCCCCAGGCAATCGATTCGGTCAAAACCGAAAGCCTGCGCGCCTACGGCACCAACGACCTGGGCCAGGCATTGAGCGGCATTCCCAACGTGAGCAGCGGTGCCGACACACGGTTCGACAGCCTGCGTATCCGCGGTTTCGACGCGAGCAATGACTTCTACCTGGACGGCATACGCGACGACAGCCAGTACGTGCGCGACCTGCATAACATCGAGCGCATCGAAGTGCTCAAAGGCCCGGCAGCCGTGCTTTATGGGCGAGGCGGCCAGGGCGGGATCGTCAACCGCGTGAGCAAACTGCCCCAAGCCGGGCAGAAGTCCAGCATCGAAGCTCAAGGCGGCAGCCATGATTTGCGCAGCCTGTACGCCGACCTCAGCACCGACCCTAGCGACGACATCAGCCTGCGCCTGAACATGGGCAACCAGGACAACAACAGCTTCCGCGACGGCGTGAGTGGCAACCGCCAGCTGTTTGCGCCGTCCATGAGCTGGCAACTGACGCCTGACTTGAATTGGTTGGTGCAATACGAATACAGCCGCTACAACCGTACGCCGGATCGCGGCATTCCAGGGGTTGGCGGTCGCCCGGCGCAGGTGAGCCGCAGCACCACTTACTTTGACAGCCGCGACTACATCGACGACAAATCCCAGTCCCTGCGCTCCAAGCTGGCCTACGAACTCAACAGCAACTGGCAACTGCGCCATACCCTCGGCGTGTTCAAGCTCGACAGCGATTTCGACAACACCTACCAGACCGGCTATGACGCCAAGACCAACAAAGTCACGCGCCAGCGCTGGCAGCAGGACCTGACCACCCGCAACGTTTTCAATAACCTTGAGCTGGAAGGCGGTTTCGACACCTTCGGCCTGGAACATCGCCTGCTCACCGGCCTTGAACTGGGCAGCCAGCGCCGCGACCCGAAGTTGTACAGCGCCACTGCCGTCAACCGCGGCGGCCAGGCCGTACCCAGCCTGGACCTCAACCAGCCCGACCGCCACCTCAGCCACACCGGGCGGATGAGTCTTTCAAGTAACAACCACACCGAAGTCGAAAGTCGCGCGCTCTACGTGCAGGATCAACTGCGCCTCAACGATCAATGGCAAGTGCTGGCCGGCCTGCGTTACGACTACTTCGAAGTGGACACTACCAATAAGCTGCTCAACATCCGGCAAGACGTCGAGAGCCACAGCACCAGCCCGCGAATCGGTCTGGTGTGGACGCCACTGGAACATCACTCGTTCTACGCCTCGTGGAGCAAGACCTTCTCGCCGGCGGGTGGCGGCTTGATCGGCATCACCCCGAATGCCGCAGGCAGCGTCAACGACCTGAGCCCCGAGCTGACCAAGCAAAAGGAAATCGGCGTAAAAAGCGACTGGCTCGACGACCGCCTGAGCACCACTCTGGCCCTGTACGAACTGGAGCTCTACAACCGCCGTACCAGCGACCCGCTGGACCGCACTATCACCCTGCTCTCCGGCGAGCAACGTTCACGCGGCGTGGAGTTGACGGCCACCGGCAAGGTCGTCGGCAATTGGTATGTGCGCGGTGGCGTGGGCTTGCAGGACGCCAAGGTCGAGAAAGACAACAACGGCTTTGAAGGCAAGCGCATCAGCGATGTGGCCAAGCGCAATGCCAGCCTGTTTATCACTTGGAAACCGGAAATGGGCTGGTACGCAGAAACCGGTCTGACCCTGGTAGGCGACCGTTATGCCGACAACCTCAACACCGTGGTGCTACCCGGCTATGGCCGGTGGGACGCGTTGGCCGGGTTCCGTCAGAAGGAATGGGATGTGCGGGCGGCGCTGAACAACATTGCCGACAAAAACTACTACGCCTCGGCCACCAGTGCGGCGCAGATTCAACCGGGCGAGCCGCGTAGCCTGGTAGTAACAGGCACCTATAACTTCTAAGGTTCATGCGGTCATTGTGGGAGCTGGCTTGCCTGCGAAAGCGGGTTCTCTGCTGGAAAATAATGCACTGAAAGACTGCAATCGCAGGCAAGCCAGCTCCCACAATTGATCTCTGTTTTCTTCAGTTTTGCATCAGCTCGCATAACGCGCGCACTTCATCCTCACTGAACAACCCCACCGGGTAACGTTCACTCATCACGCTGCGCAAGTCAGGTTGCCTCACCTGTCGCGAGCCGTTTGCCTTCAACCAGAGCGCCAACGCATGGATCGCCTTACCGTCGACCCGCGTGGGGTGGAACGGGCGCGTGTAGATCAGGTTCATATCGGCATTCATTTCAGCGCTCTCTCCTACTGCGTGAGCGGCTAACTTACTCAAGGTTTATGACAGAACTGTGCAGTCATCACCTTGGTTCACTGTGGCAACACCGATACAAGAGCTATGCCAATGTCCCGTGTTTATAGGCATTCGGAAACAAAAAAGCCCGCGACCTAACGGGGCCGCGGGCTTGCTGTGAGCGCTTTAAACAGGTAGCGCCGTGTTATCACTCAGACACTGTTACAACTGCACTCAGTTTTTGTGCGGCGCTGGCTGTTGTTGGGTCAGGCAATGAATATTTCCGCCGCCCAGTAACAGTTCGCGGCCCGGCACCATCACCACTTCGTGCTGCGGGAACAGGTTTTGCAGAATGTCCTTGGCCTGGCTGTCCAGCGGGTCGTCGAAGCTCGGCGCGATGATGCCGCCGTTGACGATCAGGAAGTTCACGTAGGAACCTGCCAACCGCACGGTCGGATTTCGTTCCTGGCTGCCGTCCACCGGGTCCACACCCGCGCATTCTTCCTCGGTGGCATACAGCGGCCCCGGAATCGGCATTTTATGCACTGTGAACGCGCGGCCCTGGGCGTCGGTGCTGCTTTGCAGCACGTCCATCGCTGCGTGGCAGCGCGCGTAGTTCGGGTCTTGCGGGTCATCGGTCCAGGCCAGCAGCACTTCGCCCGGGCGCACGTAGCAGCAGAAGTTATCCACATGGCCGTCGGTTTCGTCGTTGAACAGGCCGTCCGGCAACCAGATGATCTTATCCACAGCCAGGTTGTCGCTGAGCACCGCTTCGATCGCCGCACGATCCAGGTGTGGGTTGCGATTGCGGTTCAGCAGGCATTCTTCGGTGGTGATCAGCGTGCCTTCACCGTCGACATGGATCGAACCACCTTCCAGCACGAAACCTTCGGTGCGGTAACGCGGCGCGCGCTCGATCTCGAGGATCTTGCCGCCCACCTGCGCATCGCGATTCCACGGCGCATACAGGCCGCCGTCGAAGCCGCCCCAGGCATTGAAATCCCAGTTCACACCGCGCACTTCGCCGCTGTGGTTGATGACGAACGTAGGGCCGGTGTCGCGTACCCACGCATCGTCGTTGGACATTTCCACCACGCGGATATTGGGCACATCCAAACGCGCGCGAGCGTTTTCATACTGGTCGGCAGAAACGGCGACCGTCACCGGCTCAAAGCGCGCGATAGCCTTGGCCACCGCCACATGAGCTGCCTGCGCCGGCTTGCCACCCAGGCGCCAGTTGTCCGGACGCTGCGGCCAAATCATCCAGGCTTGGGTTTGCGGCGCCCATTCGGCGGGCATGTAGAAGCCATCGGCGCGAGGTGTGCTGTGCAGGGTGGTCATGGCGATCAGGACTCCGAATGGGGTGAAGGCCGACTTTATAACGGATAAAAATCGGCTTTAGAAGCAACAAAAAATCATAGACGACAAACATTACAATAATTAGCCGATAACAATCGATTAATTACAATTGCTCGTCCAGCGCCTTCGACAGCATGTCGACAAAGAAGTCCACGCTGCGTTTAGAAGTCACCATCGGCGGCTTGATCTTCAGAATGTTGAGATAATCGCCCGTCGGCTGCATGAAAATACCCAACACGCGCAGACGCTCACACAACAACGCGGTTTCTTCTGTGGCGGGTTCCAGGGTGTGCCGATCACGCACCAACTCCAGGCCCAGGTAAAAGCCGGAGCCGTGAACGGCCCCCACCAAAGGATGACGATCAATCAAGGCTTGCAGGCGCGCCTTGAAATGCCCGCCTACCACTTGGGCGTTTTCCCACAGTTTTTCCTCCTCCATCACGTCCAACACGGCCATGCCGATCCGGCAACTGACCGGGCTGCCGCCCGACGATGAGAAGAAATACCCTTCTGCCTCCAGCGCCTCGGCGATGTCCCGCCGGGTAATCACCGCGCCCAGCGGCTGGCCGTTCCCCATGCCCTTGGCCATGGTGATGATATCCGGCACCACGCCTTGCTCTTCAAAGCCCCAGAAGAAATGCCCCATGCGGCCGTAGCCCACCTGCACTTCATCGGCGATGCACACGCCGCCTTGGGCACGCACCAACGCGTACACCTGCTGCAGATAGCCCGGCGGCAACGAGATGCCACCGGCGTTGCCATACACCGGCTCGCAGATAAAGCCTGCCAATTGGCGTTTGCTCGCGGCGATTTTCGCCAAGTTGTGTTCCACACTTCTTACGTAATCCGGCGCACTGTCCTGCCCACGGAACTCGCCTCGATAGGTATTGGGCGCGGTCACCGGGTGCACCCAGTCAGGACGGCTACTGAGTGCCTGAGGGTTATCGGCAATCGACGTGGACACCGCGTCCGCCGCCACCGACCAACCGTGGTAGGCCTCCAGCACGCTGAGCATGTCGCGCCCGCCGCTGTAGGCCCAGGCCAGGCGTATCGCCAGGTCATTGGCCTCGGTGCCGCTGTTGACCAGAAACACCCGGTCCATGCCCTCCGGCGCCAACGCCAGCAACCGTTCGGAAAACTCGGCAATCGCCGCATAGTGGAAACGCGAGTTGGTGTTGAGCAATGACCATTGCCGCGCCGCCTCCGCCGCCATGCGCGGGTGGCCATGGCCCAACACCGCGACGTTGTTGAGCATGTCCAGGTAAGAGCGGCCCTGCATGTCGATCAGATGGTTGCGCCAGCCACGTTCGATGCGCGGCGGGTCAACGTAATAGTGCTTCTGCGAGCGGGCGAAACTGGCGTCACGTCGAGCCAGCAAGGCCTCGGCGTCCAACTCGGGTTCAGCATCACAGGCCAGCCCCAGCAGCGTGGCCGGCGACGGGCAGATTGCCTGCCAAGCCAGGGCTCGGGACGGCGTGCAGAACAACGGCGGCTCAAGGTCGGCGCGGCATAACTGCACGGTGAGCGGCGCGTGGACCTCGCCGAGGATTTGCCCTTTTACCACTGCCGAACCCGGTTTCAAGGCCGTCTCCACACCCCCTAAGCGCAAGCTCAACGGAGCGCTATGCAAACACAGCACACCGTCATCGCCCTGGCGCAACGTCCCACCAAAGGGCGCTTCCAACACGCAACCATGGGGAAGGTGCAGCTCTACGTGAAGGGGGAAAGTGTCCGGTTCGACGGCACTGTCGGCACGGGTACGTGACAGCCGATATTGCCCGTACCGACTGGCGGCCAACCCGTGCACCGCCGCCGCTTCATCCAACAGCCGTCGGTCGACGCCGGGCAATTCCCAATTGCCGGCCTCGAAATGCGGGCTGAGCACGCCCAGGTCGATCAGCGCGAACTCACGCCCCACGAGGCCCGGCAATAACGGTGCGAAGTCCTGACTGGCCAACGGCGTCAACGCCTCACCGACGCAACGCAGAATGGCGGCTTCCATCAACTCAAACGGCACCGACGTCGCCACATGGAAGATTTCCCACTCGTGTTCGGCGTTTTTCAATAAGTACGTGTTGCCCGGGTCCAGACGCTGCTGTTGTTCGCTGCTGAGCACCAGCACCGCCGCGCGGGCGACAATCAACGGCCACAACGCCTGCAATTCCTCACGCTGCAACGGCGTCACCGCGTGATAAGCCTGGATCGCCGGCAGGATGGCAAAAGGATCGCCTTCGGCATGGTGCAGCAGGGCCGCGCAGGTCACGGACAGGTCGGCTATGCGCCAGGTGTGCACCAGATCGCCGAAATCAATGACCCCCTGGACCTGCCACTGCCGCTGGGCATCGCGCTGCCAGACGACATTGTCATCGGTGATGTCCATGTGCACCGCTTGCCATGGCAAATGATCCACCAAGGGCAGCATGCGGTGTTCTACCTCCACGGCCACCTGTTCCAACGTCATGCGGTGGGGCAGGTTTTCCAGTGTGGCCAGCAGGTGGGCGATCAGCCCCCGTGCGTGGCGTGGGTCCCATTGCAGGGTGCGATCAAGGCCCGGATGTGTGAACGGGGCCAGCGCCAGGCTCATCCGCCCGCACAGGGCGCCGAAGCCTGCGATCACCTCGCGCCCCAGATGAGGCAGATGGGTCAAGGGTTGGCCGTCGATGTAATCCAACAGCCGCACGTGCAGGGTTTGCCCCGCTATCGCCAGGGTGAGCAACTCATCACCGGTGAGCGCCTTGATAACGTTGGGCACCTGCACGTACGCATTGGCCTGCAGCTCATTGAGCGCCGCGTGCTGTGCCTGCAACTCAACCGCAGCGTAATCGCCCCGGCAGATCTTGAGCACAAATCGGCCGCGATCACTGTCGACCCTGTAGTTGAGGTCTTGCTGGCTGCCCAGTGCGTGCAACGTGCCGGTCAGGCCGTAATGGTGCTCGAGCAACTGTGCTGCTTGATCAGGACCCACTTGCGGGCAGGGCAAATTGGCGCGATGGATCAACGTGGCGAGCAACATGTGACGACCTCGGTTTTTTTGAGCGTCTATATCGCCATTAACCCGGTCAGTATGGCAACCCCCAGCACACACCACGCTTGCACCGCCCGGCCTCACAACTCAAGCTATGCTCTCGCTTAATGACCGTCTAAGGAAAAGGCTCTCTGACATGCGCATTCTCATCACCGGCGGTGCCGGGTTTATCGGTTCTGCACTGATTCGCCACCTGATTCAACACACCGAGCACGAAGTGCTCAACCTGGACAAACTCACCTATGCCGGCAACCTGGAGTCGCTGACCAGCATCGCGTCCAACAGCCGCTATGAGTTCGTGCAAGCCGATATCATCGACCAGGCCACCGTCAGCGCCGTGCTGGCACGCTTTGAGCCCCAGGCGATCATGCACCTGGCAGCCGAGTCGCACGTCGACCGTTCCATTGACGGCCCGTCGGACTTTATCCAGACCAACATCGTCGGCACCTACAGCCTGCTGGAAGCCACGCGCGCCTATTGGCAAACGCTGGCCGAACCGGCCAAGAGCGCGTTCCGCTTTCACCACATTTCCACCGACGAAGTGTATGGCGACCTCCACGGTGTGGACGACCTGTTCACCGAAACCACTCCTTACGCGCCAAGCTCGCCGTATTCGGCCAGCAAAGCGGCCTCCGACCACCTGGTCCGCGCCTGGCAGCGCACCTATGGCCTGCCGGTGCTGCTGACCAACTGCTCGAACAACTACGGGCCGTTCCACTTCCCCGAGAAGTTGATCCCGCTGGTCATCCTCAATGCCCTCGCAGGCAAGCCACTGCCGGTCTATGGCGACGGTTTGCAGGTGCGCGACTGGCTGTTCGTCGAAGATCACGCGCGTGCACTGCTCAAAGTCGTGACCGAGGGTGAAGTCGGCGAAACCTACAACATCGGCGGTCACAACGAGCAGAAGAACATCGACGTGGTACGCGGCATCTGTGGCCTGCTGGAAGAACTGGCGCCACACCGCCCCGCCGGCGTAGAAAAATTCACCGACCTGATCACCTTCGTCAAGGACCGTCCTGGCCACGACCAGCGCTACGCGATCGATGCGAGCAAGATCGAAGCCGACTTGGGCTGGGTCCCTGAAGAAACCTTTGAAACCGGCCTGCGCAAGACCGTGCAGTGGTATCTCGATAACCTCGACTGGTGCCGCAGGGTCCAGGACGGTAGTTATCAAGGTGAGCGACTCGGCAATACCGACGAAAAAGATCTGATCGCATAAGGATCTGATCACACGACCTGTTCACCTCGGCGAGGCAAACCCAATGAATGTAATCGCGACTGAGCTGCCCGATGTGTTGATCCTCGAACCGAAGGTGTTTGGCGATGAGCGCGGCTTTTTTTATGAGAGCTTCAACGCCAAGGCTTTTGCTCAAGCCACAGGCCTGCAGTTGGAGTTTGTGCAGGACAACCACTCCCGTTCGCAAAAGGGCGTGCTGCGCGGCTTGCACTATCAGATCGAAAATACGCAGGGGAAACTGGTACGTGTGACTGCCGGTGAGGTCCTGGATGTGGCGGTGGATATCCGCCGCAGTTCGCCTGATTTCGGTAAATGGACCAGCGTACGCTTGTCCGCCGAAAACGACCGGCAGTTGTGGATTCCACCCGGGTTTGCCCACGGTTTTGTAGTGCTCAGCGACCACGCCGAGTTCCTCTACAAAACCACGGATTACTACACGCCCTCTGCAGAGCGTTGTATTCGCTGGGACGACCCGCAGCTCAATATCGACTGGCTGCTGGACGGGGCTCCGACCTTGTCCGCCAAGGATCAAAACGGCAAGTTCCTGGCAGAGGCCGACGTGTTTCCTTGACCGGCGAGTGTCTTGCACGACAGCCCTAGGCATAATGCGCCTGTACCCACAGGCGCATGACTCCCATGACACCACCCCTTCCGCGAAGACCCCGCTGGCGCAGCCTCGCGTTGTTGGCGTTGTGCCTGGCGCCGCTGCTGTGGCCGCTGGAACATCTGGCCGAGCGTTATTACCGCAGTGAACTGGCCGGGCAAAACCGCCAGACCCTCGATCTATACGTCGCCAACCTGCTCGGCACCCTGCACCGCTATGAGGTGCTGCCGCAAATCCTCGGCGACCTGCCCGCCCTGCGTACCGTGCTGGATGCGCCCCACGTCAGCACCAACCTGACCAACGCCAACCGGCTGCTCAAGGACGTCGCCGCCCAGGCCGGTGTGGAAGTGATGTACCTGATGGACACCACCGGCAAAACCCTCGCCGCCTCCAACTGGGATAAACAGGACAGCTTTGTCGGCCGCAACTTCTCGTTTCGTCCCTATTTCAGCGAAGCCATGGCCGGGCACCTGGGGCGGTTTTTCGGCCTGGGCACCACCTCGGCCAAGCGCGGCTACTTCTTCGCTGCCGCCGTTCACGATGGCGATAAAATCATCGGCGTGCTGGTGGTCAAGGTTGACCTGGACCACACCGAAAGCCTGTGGGGCAACACGCCAGAACAACTGCTGGTGACCGACCACAACGGCGTGGTGATCCTCACTTCGCGCCCGCAATGGCGATTCCGCGCCACCCGTCCGCTGACCGCCGAGGAACGCCAGGCGATCATCGCGATCCAGCCCTACCCGACGCGCGACCCGCAGCCGCTGGCGCTGAGTCCCACAGCGTGGCTGCGCCAATCCACGGCCATCGCCGAAACCGGATGGACCGTGGAAATTCTCGCGCCGCGCTCATTGATCAATCGCCCGGTGCGTACCGTGGTGGCCGTCGGAGGCGCCGCGTTACTGGTGCTAATGCTGTTGCTGGGCTTGATGATGCAGCGCCGTCGGCATTACCTGGAGCGCATCGCGTTCGAAGCCAAGGCCCGACGCGAGTTGGAAGCCCGTGTGGTGGAGCGCACCAGCGACCTGGAAGGCCTGAACCGGCGCCTCAAACAGGAAGTGCTCGAGCGTGAGCACGCCCAGCAGGAACTGGTTCGCGCCCAGGATGACCTGGTGCAGGCCGGTAAACTGTCGGCGCTGGGGACCATGTCGGCGAGTATCAGCCACGAACTCAATCAGCCCCTCGCGGCGATTCGCAGCTACGCGGAAAACGCCGAGATCCTGCTCGACCATGAACGCACCAACGACGCACGGGGCAACCTCAAACTGATCAGCGAACTGACGGGGCGCATGGCCTCGATCATCGCCCACCTGCGCGCATTCGCCCGACGCGACCGCCACGCCCCGGAAAGCGTGGCCTTGCAACCGGCACTGGATGACGCGCTGGCGTTACTGGCCAAGCGGCGGCGGTCGATGGAGGTCGAGCTGATCCGTGACTTGCCGGAAGCCACCCTATGGGTGCAAGCCGGGGAAACGCGTCTGCGTCAGGTACTCGGCAACCTGCTGGCCAACGCCCTTGACGCCCTGACCGAAAAAGGCCCGCCGCGCAAACTCTGGTTGAGTGCCCAAACCACCGAACAGGGCGTCAACCTGTACATTCGCGACAATGGCCCGGGCTTTTGCATGGAAGCCCTGGGCCGGGCCAGTGAACCGTTCTACACCACCAAGACCCGCACCCAGGGCCTGGGGTTGGGCCTGGCGATCTGTGACACCTTGATGCGTGCCTTTGGCGGTGAACTGCTGTTCGCCAACCACAAGGAAGGCGGCGCACTGTTAACCTTGAAATTGCGTGCCGGCTCGCCGGGCGTCAGTCTGCAACCGTCCGAGGACCGCAGTGTATGAGTATCGATAACCAGATTCAGGTGGTGCTGATCGACGACGATCCCCACCTGCGTCAGGCCCTGTGCCAGACCCTGGACCTGGCCGGTCTGAAGGTCCTGACCCTGGGCGAAGCCACCGGCCTCACCGCGCGCCTGTCCCGCGACTGGCCGGGCGTGGTGGTCAGCGATATCCGCATGCCCGGCATGGACGGCCTGGAGCTGCTCGCCGAACTGCATGGCCAGGACCCTGAACTGCCGGTATTGTTGATTACCGGCCACGGTGATGTGCCGTTGGCGGTGCAAGCCATGCGCGCCGGCGCGTATGACTTTCTCGAAAAACCGTTCGCCAGCGACGCCCTGCTCGACAGCGTCCGCCGCGCCCTGGCCCTGCGCCGTCTGGTGCTGGACAACCGCAGCCTGCGCCTGGCCCTCAGTGATCGCCAGCAACTGAGTACGCGCCTGGTCGGGCACTCACCGCAGATGCTGCGTCTGCGCGAGCAGATCGGCGCCCTCGCAGCGACCCGTGCCGACGTGCTTATCCTCGGCGAAACCGGGGCCGGCAAAGAAGTAGTGGCCCGCGCGCTGCACGACCTGTCGAGCCGGCGTAGCGGACCGTTTGTGGCGATCAACGCCGGGGCCCTGGCCGAGTCAGTGGTCGAAAGCGAGCTGTTCGGCCATGAGCCCGGCGCTTTTACGGGCGCGCAGAAACGCCGTATCGGCAAGTTCGAATTCGCCAACGGCGGCACACTGTTCCTCGATGAAATCGAAAGCATGAGCCTGGATGTACAGGTCAAACTGCTGCGCCTGTTGCAGGAGCGCGTGGTTGAGCGCCTGGGTGGCAATCAGCTGATCCCGCTGGATATCCGCATTATCGCGGCCACCAAGGAAGACCTGCGCCAGGCCGCCGACCAGGGCCGCTTCCGGGCCGACTTGTATTACCGCCTCAACGTCGCGCCGCTGCGCATTCCGCCGCTGCGCGAGCGCGGTGAAGATGCACTGATGTTGTTCCAGCACTTTGCCGACGAAGCCAGCAGCCGCCACGGCCTGCCGCTGCACGAGCTGCAACCGGGCCAACGGGCGCTGCTGTTGCGTCATAGCTGGCCGGGCAATGTGCGCGAACTGCAAAATGCGGCGGAGCGCTTCGCCTTGGGGCTGGAGTTGGCACTCGATGCCACGGCGGACAATCCCGCCACCGGCGTCCTGACGTCCACACCCGGCGGCTTGAGCGAACAGGTCGAACAGTTCGAAAAAAGCCTGATCGCCGCCGAACTGACCCGCCCCCACAGTTCGGTCCGCAGCCTCGCCGAAGCCCTCGGCGTGCCGCGCAAGACCCTGCACGACAAACTGCGCAAACACGGCCTGAACTTCGCCGACAGCGCCAGCCACAACGCTGACGACGAATAAACCTGCCCACTCGCCAAGAGGCCATCATGAGCCGCGACAGCCGTTACCTGGAATCCATCCTTCATCACGACATCCCCCTCACCCGGGAGATGGGCCTCAAGGTGCTCGATTGGCAACACGACCAACTGCAGCTGCACCTGCCCTTGCAGGCCAATATCAACCACAAGAGCACGATGTTCGGCGGCAGCCTCTATTGCGGCGCCGTGCTGGCGGGTTGGGGCTGGCTGCACTTGAAACTGCGCGAAGAAGGCATTGAAGACGGGCATATCGTGATTCAGGAAGGGCAGATCAGTTACCCGCTGCCGGTCACGCGGGATGCAACGGTGGTGTGCCCGGCACCGGAAGAAACGGTGTGGAAGCGGTTTTTGGCGACGTACAAGCGCTATGGCCGGGCGCGGTTGACGCTGGAGACGTGGATCGTCAACGAAGGCAGTGCAGAACAGGCCGTGTCCTTCACCGGCCAATACGTCCTGCACCGCTAGAAGCCACAACACAAAACAACTGTGGGAGCTGGCTTGCCTGCGATAGCGGTAGATCAGTCACTGAAGCGGTGACTGTCAGACCGTTATCGCAGGCAAGCCAGCTCCCACATTTTGATTTTTTGAGGCCTTAAGAACGCGCCAGGGTCAGCAATCGCTCGCGCCACGCAGCCTTCGCCGGCAACGCCAAAAAGAACGGGTTCAACAACGAGGCCCGTGCCGGATAGCTGAACGGCTCGCCGCTCAATTCCAGCACCTCGCCCCCTGCGCCTTCCAGTACGCCCTGGGCCGCAGCGGTGTCCCATTGCGATGTTGGCGCCAGGCGCGGGTAGCAATCGGCGCTGCCCTCGGCCAGCAGACAGAACTTCAGCGAGCTGCCGATATTCGCCAGTTTCAATGCCCCAAGCCCTTCACTCAAACCGTCGAGCAGGCGTTCCTGTTCAGGGCTGGAATGGCGCCGGCTGGCGACCACGGTAAAGGACTCGCCCGCCGCCGGTGCCTCACGCACCTGAATCTGCCTGGGCGCGTCATTCACATCGGAGCGCCACGCCCCCAGCCCGGCACCACCGAAGTAGCAACGGCCACTGGTCGGCATCGACACCACACCGAATACCACTCGGCCTTGCTCGATCAACGCAATATTGACGGTGAACTCTTCGCTGCCGGAAATAAATTCCTTGGTGCCATCCAACGGGTCCACCAACCACCAGCGCTGCCAGCCGGCACGCACGCTCTGATCGATATCAGCATCTTCTTCGGACAGCACCGGAATGCTCGGGTCGAGCGCGGTAAGGCCCGCCAGGATCAGGTGGTGAGCCGCCAGGTCCGCCGCCGTCACCGGCGAATCATCCGACTTGGCGGTAACGGCCACATCGGCGCGCCAAAACGGCAGAATCACTTCACCCGCCTGGCGAGCCAGCTCAATCACAGGGGCAATATACGGGTGGCCTAAAAACAGTTCGCTCATGCGGTAAACGCTCCACGCTGGGTCAACAGGTCTCGTACCAGATACAGTGCGGCCAGGGCGCGGCCTTCGCTGAACTGCTCGTTTTGCGCCAGTTGCGACAACTCGCGCAGGTTGACCCTGTCCACACGCATCGGCTCAGGCTCATCGCCTTCCAGGCGCTCTTCGTACAGTTCAGTGGCCAGCACCACCTGGATTTTCTGGCTCATATAGCCAGGCGACAACGACAGCTCGGTAATGTGCTCCAACTGTCGCGCGCCATAGCCGGCTTCTTCCTTGAGTTCACGGTCGGCTGCCGCCAGCACGTCTTCGCCGGGTTCGATCAACCCTTTGGGTAACGACAACTCATATTCGTCGGTGCCACCGCAGTATTCTTCCACCAGTAACGCATGGTCCTCGTCGATCATCGCCACGATCATCACCGCGCCGTAGCCGGCACCGCGGCCTACCAGGCGCTCGTAGGTTCGTTCAACGCCATTGGAAAAGCGCAGTTGCACTTCCTCCACGCGGAACAAACGGCTACTGGCGACTATTTCGCGGGCGAGTACGGTGGGTTTCTGGCGCATAAGCGGCTCCTTGGCATGATCGGGTTACTATACCGTGGCTTTTCCGATTGTCTGTGTCGGATATCTTTACTTACATGAGAACGCCCCATGCCCTCTTTGCCCTGGCACGCCATCGACACCGTCCTGCTGGACATGGACGGCACCTTGCTTGACCTGCATTACGACAACCACTTCTGGATGGAGCACCTGCCCCAGCGCTATGCCGAGCTGCACGGCGTGACCCGGGCCATGGCCGAGATGGAGTTGCAGCCACTGTTCGAGCGTAACGCCGGACAGTTGCAATGGTATTGCCTGGATTTCTGGAGCACGGAGCTGAAGATCCCGGTGCGCGAGCTCAAGCTCGAAACCGCCCACCTGATCGCCCTGCGCGCGGATGCGGATACGTTTCTGGCAGCGGTCAAACGGGCCGGCAAACGCGTCATCCTGATCACCAATGCGCATCGTGACTCGCTGTCATTGAAACTGGAACGCATTGAGCTGGCGCCGTATTTCGAGCGGTTGATCAGCTCTCACGACTACGGTTTCCCCAAGGAAAACCTGCAGTTCTGGGATGCCCTGCAAGCCGATATCCACTTTGACCCGGCCCGCAGCCTGTTTATCGATGACACCTTGCCGATCCTGCGCAGTGCCCGGGATTTTGGCGTGGGGCATCTGCTGGCGGTGAAAGAGCCGGACAGTCAGAAAGGGCCGAAGGATACTGCGGAGTTTGCGGCGGTAGACGATTACCGGGACTTGATCGTCGGCCTTTAGATCGCATCGCGGGCAAGCCCGCTCCCACATTTGGAATGCACTCTCCTGTGGGAGCGGGCTTGCCCGCGATTGCCGTTACTCGGAGTGAGGCTTTACTCAGGAATACGCAGCGTCTGCCCTGGGTAAATTTTGTTCACATCTTTGAGCAGCGGCTTGTTGGCCTCGAAGATTTTGTTGTACTGGTTGGCGTTGCCATACACCGCCAGGGAAATCGCACTCAGGGTGTCGCCCTTTTTCACCACCACAAAACGGGCGGCGGCGACGACAGGGCCGGAGACGGTAATCTGGTCATCTACAGTGGCTACACCGGCAATATTGCCCGCCGCCAGAAGGATTTTTTCTTTCTCTTCCTGGCTGGCGACTTCACCCGTGATCGTCACCTTGTCACCGTCCACGGTGGCGTGAACGTTAGGGTTACCCAGCCCTACTGCTTCGATATGTTTTTTCAACTCATCGCTGGCGTTAGCGTTACCCGGCGTCAACAGATCGATCAGCTTTTCGCCTGCTTCTTTCACGAAACTAAAAAGACTCATGGTGTGCTCTCCTTGGGTTTGATTTCCAGATGCCAAAGACTAGACCAATCCCGCAGACTTGGGTTCCAGCCGACCAAAGACCCAAACGCGCTAGAATCCCACGCCATTGGTATAAGCCCGGAGCGAAGATGGACATCAAACAGTTGAAATTCCTCATCGCCCTCGACGAGACCCGGCACTTTGGCCAGGCGGCCGCGCGTTGCCATATCACCCAGCCGACTCTGTCGATGCGCCTGCGCAACCTCGAAGAAGAACTGGACTTGCAACTGGTCAACCGTGGCCAGCGCTTCGAAGGCTTCACCGCGCCGGGCGAGCGCGTCCTGGCATGGGCACGCACCGTACTGGCGGCCTATGACGGCTTGCAGGCGGAAGCGGCGGCCTGTCGCGGCAACCTCGTGGGTACGTTGCGCCTGGGTGTGGTGCCGCTGTCGAGCTTCGATCCCCTGGCGTTGATGCAACAACTGCACAAAGAACACCCGAACCTGCGCTTTGAGCTCTCGGCATTAAGCTCCGAACAAATCCTCGAACAGCTGGCGAGCAATCGCTTGGACCTCGGTGTGTCGTATCTGGAGCGCCTCGACAACGAGCGCTTCGACTCGCTGGCACTGGGCGAAACCCGCATGGGCCTGCTCTACGACCAACGGTTTTTCAGCTTCGGCGACAAGCCGTTGAGTTGGGAAGCACTGATTGAATTGCCGTTGGGCATGCTCACCAGCGGCATGCACTTTCGTCAGTCAATCGACCACAACTTCCACAGCCGTGGGCTCAACCCGCAGCCTTTGTTACAAACCGATGCGGTGCATCAATTGTTACAAGCCGTGCACGGCGGCCTGTGTTGCGCCGTGATGCCGCTGGACGGTGGCCTCGACGCCCTGACCGAACACCTGCGTCTACAACCGATTGAAGATGCTCACACCCTGGCGCGACTGGGGCTGATCATGCGCCGTAGCGCACCCCGCTCCGCACTGGCCGAAGCCTGTTTCGCGCTGTTTCAAAAATCGCAAATCGAACCTTGATCGACGCCATCTATCGGTAGATCAGTACTGGCAATTAGACGCGACCCTTTGTCGCGCCTAGTCTAAACACTGATCAATCCCCCGGTGGTACTGCCCCATGGAAGCCAAGCGCCCAGTCTGCGCGGCGCCCGCCCCTGAAACGCCCGCGCCCGCCGCCAGTCAGAGCTACCAGTTTTGCAACCTGGAACACACTGAAGTCGCCAGCACGGCCTTGGCCGAAGAAGTGGCGTTAGCGATTGCCTATAACGACATCAGCCAAGCCGTGATGCTGGTGACGCCGACGGATCTGGAAGACTTCATCGTCGGTTTCAGTATCGGTAGTGGCATTATTGCCGACGTTAGCGACATTTATGACCTGAAACTCAGCGGTTCGGGTTCTGCCCAATACGCCCAGGTTCAGATCTCCAGCCGTGCCTTCTGGAACCTCAAGCAGCAACGCCGCCAGTTGGCAGGCACCAGTGGCTGTGGTTTGTGCGGTGTGGAGGCGGTGGAACAAGCGTTGCCAGACCTTCAGGTGCTGCCCGGCGCACCGTTGCCGCCCGCCGAATGGCTCGACGGCCTGCGCCAGCGCATCAGCGCGTTCCAGCCCTTGGGCCAGTACAGCGGCGCGGTGCATGCGGCGGTATTTATGAACAACCAGGGCGAGTTGCTGATGGGCCGTGAAGACATCGGCCGGCATAACGCCCTCGACAAGTTGATCGGCGCACTGATCCGCCAAAAGATTCCGACCGACGGCAGCCTGGCAATCGTTACCAGCCGCTGCAGCCTCGAACTGATCCAGAAAGTTTTGCGCGCAGGCATCCAGACCCTGGTCAGCCTGTCGTCGCCTACCGGCCTGGCCGTGCAATGGGCCCGCCGCCACAACCTCAATCTCATCCACCTGCCACAGAAAAGTGCGCCGCGGGTCTACAGCCCTGCGATGGAGAACCAGCCATGAGCCTGCACCACCAAGCCGACGAAACTCCGAAGCCACGCTACAAGCCCTACAAAGGCCCGGCCGGCGGCTGGGGCGCACTGATCAGCGTGGCGCAGGCCTGGCTGACCAGCGACAACGCGCTGAAAAACCTGCGCATGATGCTCAAGACCAACCAGAACGGCGGCTTTGACTGCCCGGGCTGCGCGTGGGGCGACTCGCCAGAAAGCGGGGTAGTCAAATTCTGCGAAAACGGCGCCAAGGCGGTCAACTGGGAGGCCACCAAACGCCGTGTGGATGCTGCCTTCTTCGCCAAGCACAGCGTCACTGCGCTGCTGGAGCAGAGCGACTATTGGCTGGAGTACCAGGGCCGCCTGACCGAACCGATGCGCTATGACGCCGAGACCGATCGCTATACGCCGATCAGTTGGGAAGCGGCATTCGACCTGGTCGGCAAACACCTCAACGCCTTGCCCAGCCCGGACATGGCCGAGTTCTACACCTCGGGCCGCGCCAGCAACGAAGCGGCGTACCTGTATCAGCTGTTTGTGCGCGCCTACGGCACCAACAACTTCCCGGATTGTTCGAACATGTGTCACGAGGCCAGCGGCGTGGCCCTGGCGCAAAGCGTGGGCGTCGGCAAAGGCACCGTGACCTTTGATGACTTCGAACATGCCGATGCGATTTTCGTCTGGGGCCAGAACCCCGGGACTAACCACCCGCGCATGCTCGAGCCGCTGCGTGAAGCGGTGAAACGTGGGGCCCAGGTGGTGTGCATCAACCCACTCAAAGAGCGCGGGCTGGAACGCTTCCAACACCCGCAACACCCGCTGGAAATGCTCACCAACGGCGACAAGCCGACCAACACCGCTTACTTCCGCCCAGCCCTGGGTGGCGACATGGCCATCCTGCGCGGCATGGCCAAGTTCCTGCTGCTGTGGGAGCGCCAGGCCCAGGCCGAAGGCAAAGAAGCTGTGTTCGACCACGACTTCCTCAACGAACACACGGCCAATGTGCTGGATTACCTCGGCCAGATCGACGACACCTCGTGGGATGAGATCGTCGCGCAGTCCGGCCTGACCCTGGTTGAGCTTGAGCAAGCGGCGCGCATGTACGCCAAAGGCAAGAACGTGATCATGTGCTGGGCGATGGGCATCACCCAGCACCGCCACTCGGTGCCGACCATCCAGGAAATCGCCAACCTGATGCTGCTGCGCGGCAACATCGGCCGCCCAGGCGCAGGCCTGTGCCCGGTGCGCGGCCACAGTAACGTGCAGGGCGACCGCACCATGGGCATCAACGAACGCCCACCGGTGGCATTCCTTGATTCGCTGGAGCGTCGCTTCCAGTTCCAGGTGCCCCGCCACAATGGCCACAACGTGGTGGAAGCGATCCACGCCATGCTCGAAGGCCGCTCCAAGGTGTTTATCGGCCTGGGCGGCAATTTTGCCCAAGCCACGCCGGACAGCCCGCGCACCTTCGAAGCGCTGCGCAGCTGCGACCTGACCGTGCAGATCAGCACCAAGCTCAACCGCAGCCACCTGATGCACGGCAAAGACGCGCTGATCCTGCCGTGCCTGGGCCGTACCGACATTGATATCCAGGCCGATGGCCCGCAAGCCGTCACCGTGGAAGACTCGTTCAGCATGGTTCACGGCTCCAACGGCCAACTGCAACCCCTGTCGAAGCAGATGAAGTCCGAGCCTGCCATCCTCGCGGGCATCGCCGCCGCGACCCTGGGCAGCAAACCGGTGGACTGGAACTGGCTGGTGGCCGACTACGGGCGCATCCGCGACCTGATCGCCGACACCATCCCAGGCTTCAAAGACTTTAACGAGAAGATCAAACACCCGGGCGGCTTCTACCTGGGCAACTCCGCCGGCGCACGCCGCTGGAACACACCTTCGGGCCGCGCCAACTTCCGCCCGAACGTGCTGCCCAAAGACCTGATCCACGAACGCACCCACGCCACGGGCCGGGTGCCGGACCTGATCATGCAATCGATGCGCTCCCACGATCAGTACAACACCACCATTTATGGCCTGGACGACCGCTACCGTGGGGTCAAGGGCCAGCGTGACGTGTTGTTCGTCAACGAGGCCGACATCATCCGCCTCGGCTTCAAGCCGGGGCAGAAGGCCGACATCGTGTCGCTTTGGGAGGACGGCCGTGAGCGCCGCGTGAAAGGGTTCACCTTGCTGGCATTCGATATCCCGGCAGGCCAGGCTGCCGCCTACTACCCGGAAGTGAACCCGCTGGTGCCACTGGAAAGCACCGGGGATGGCAGCCATACACCGACGTCGAAATTTGTGGCGATTCGATTGGAAGCGGCGAGTGCGACCGGTTTGATCATGGCGCGCTCGGCCTGATGGGCTTGTTGTGCTGTGCGGGCTGGTTGTAGCGAGCGGGCTTGCCACAACAAGCAAGCCGTCACACATACTTTTTGCGAGGCACAAAAAAGGCCGCTTTTGCATAAAAGCGGCCGTTCCGAAGTAGTTAAAGACTCGCGAAAACCACTTAAGTTCCCCATACAAAACAGCAACTTAGCAAATTGTATACAACCTGTACCACTGGTCGGTTTTCGATTGTCAGTGTCTCGATACAACCTCAGGATCGCGCCGTCATCCTCTTGAGGTCTCTCTATGAAGTTCTCCTCGATTCTCTTGTTGTCCCTTGGCCTGGTCAGTGGCGCAGCCATGGCCGGTGGCACCACCGAAGCCGGTGTGGGCGGCGCATTGGGCGGGGTTTTAGGTTCAGTTGTCGGCCAGCAGATGGGTGGTAACACCGGCTCGGCCATCGGCGCAGCCCTGGGTGGCGCGGGTGGCAGTGCAGTGGGTGCCGACAAACGCAGCCGTGGCGAAGCCGCTATCGGTGGCGCCTTGGGCGCGGCCGGTGGCAACGTGGTGGGCCGCAGCATGGGCGGCAGCACGGGCAGCCTGATCGGCGCAGCCGCCGGCGGTGGTGCGGGCGGCGCGCTGGGCAACTACATGGGCAACAAGAGCGATGACGAAGACCGTCGTTATCGCGGGCGGGACAACCGTCGTTATGACCGTGACGACCATCGCGGCCGCGGCCATGCTTATGGGCATCGCAAGAACAAACATCATTACCGTGATCGGTAAGCCCGCAGTCTAAAGACAACTGCAGGCCCATGTGGGAGCGGGCTTGCCCGCGATAGCACAGCGTCAGGCGACACATCTCAACCTGACCCGCCGCCATCGCTGGCAAGCCCGCTCCCACATTTAATCTCCATTGAGCACAATGGCGGTGTCAGGCCACCAACCGCTGCAACGCCTCGCGCAACATCCCCGGAATCGCCACCGGCTGGTTCGACGCCCGATCCACAAACACATGCACAAAGCGCCCTGCCGCGCAGGCTTCCTCTTCGCCTGCCTTGAACACCGCCAACTCATACTGCACCGAGCTGTTACCCAGCTTGCCCACCCGCAGGCCAATCTCTATGCGGTCCGGAAAGGCAATCGACGCGAAATAATCGCATGCCGAACTCACCACAAAGCCCACCACCTCACCGTCATGAATGTCCAACCCACCGTGTTCGATCAAGTAGGTATTCACCGCCGTGTCGAAGAAGCTGTAGTAGGTGACGTTATTCACATGGCCATACACGTCGTTGTCGTGCCAACGCGTGATGATCGGCTGGAAGTGACGGTAATCGGCGCGCAAGGGCATTGAGTCAGGCATGTGCAGGTCTCACGAAAGTGGATTTACAGATCATTCAAATGACACTCAGCCCACTCACGCACCTCGGCGTAGGGGTAGTCTTCCAGCGCAGCAAAACCGGGAATCCCCCGCGCCTTCAGCTTGGTAAACAACGGCACGCTGATACCCCCCAGGAACCGTGTCAGCCGCTCCGCACCCGGCAGTTGCCCGGTGTGTTCATGATGCCTGTGGATAAAATCGCCGCACAGCCCCATGAAGTTTTTATCCACAAGCCGCGGCAAACTCGGCGGTGCAGGCAAGTGGGCTACATGGCCGTGGCACACCGAACAATGCCCACACCGCAAGGGGGCATCTTCATCGCCAAAGTACTTGGCCAAACGCTGTCCGAGGCAATGCTCGGTTGCAAAAAGGTCGAGCATGGCGTGAATTCGCGCCACCTCCGTCACTTCGTGCTGCTTGAAGCCTGTGTATAACTCTTCGCTCAATGCCTGCGGATCGAAGTCGGTATTCAGCAAGCTGTAGACCTCAGTCATCTGCTTGCTTTCCAGCTCGATCAAGCCCTGTTCCTGGAAGTAATCCAGCGCCTTCACTACACGGCTGCGCTCAGCATTGTGCTGCTGATACAGCGCGTCGAAATCCACAGTCGCCCAGGTCCTGGCGCGATTACACACCTGGATAATCGCCGCGACAAACTGCTGCCGCTCACCCGAAAAACGCGCCAACAAGGCCTCGGGCTCGATCAGGTATTTGAAACGGTATTCGGCGTAAAACGCGTAGCGCGGCGCGATCACGCCCTTGAGCTCCAACTGCACCAGCAATGTCTTGAGCGGCAGCTCGCGGATGTTGCTGTGGTCCGACAGCGACCTCAGCAAGAACTCCCATTGCCCATCGCCCCGCGCCGCCTGCAACTCCTCCAGCACACGGCAAATGCCCGACTGCTCCGGCGTGTCGCCGTAAACAAAGTTTTCCAGCACATTGAGGCTGTCGCGGTTGGCCAACACCAGGCAGTCGGACGGCTGCCCATCACGCCCTGCGCGGCCGATCTCCTGGCTGTAGTTCTCGATGGACTTGGGCAGGTCGAAATGCACCACGTTGCGGATGTCACTCTTGTCGATGCCCATGCCAAACGCGATGGTGGCAACGATGCAATTGGAGCGCCCGCCCATAAAGCGTTGCTGGATACCCTCACGTTTATCGTGGGCCAAGCCGGCGTGATAGGCCTCGGCCTGGATGCCATTGCGGTTCAGGTGCTCGGCAATCTGCTCGGCGGTTTTTTGCAGGGTGACGTAAACGATGCTCGGTTGATTGGCTCGCTCGCTCATCCAGGCGACCAGGCGCCGACGCTTATCCACACCGGCAACCGGCTCCACCAGCAAGTTGAGGTTGGGCCGGTAGAAGCCTGTGGTGATGACATCGTCCGGCGCAATGGCGAACTTCGCCTGCATGTCGGCAATCACCTTGGGCGTGGCCGTGGCTGTCAGCAGCAGGGCCTGCGGGATATTGAACTGGCGCTGGTAGTCCGGCAGCTTCAAATAGTCCGGGCGAAAGTTATGACCCCATTCGGAAATACAGTGCGCCTCGTCCACCACCAGCAAGGAGATCTGCACGCTTTGCAGGAAATGACGGAAACGCTCGTTCTTCAAACGCTCCACGGAAATCATCAGGATTTTCAGCTCGCCCGAACGTGCGCGGGCCATTACGTCATTGGCGTCATCGCGGCTCTGGGCCGAATCGATACTGCCAGCTGAAATGCCGTGGCGTTTCAAGAAGCCCAATTGGTCCTGCATCAACGCCAACAGCGGCGACACCACCAACGTCAGGTGCGGCAACAATACCGCCGACAGCTGATAACACAGGGACTTGCCAGAGCCGGTGGGGAAGATCGCCGCCGCTGAACGACCGGCCAGCACCGCACTGACCGCTGCTTCCTGGCCCAAACGAAACTGTGGATAACCAAAGACCTGTTGGAGGGTGTCGTGCATAAGCTGTCACTCCGTTGACCGCTGAACGAGCCCAAACCATAGACCAGCGTGTTCAGCGAATCGAGAAAGGTCGCAAGGAAAAAAGAGACAGGATGATACACAGACTGAGAGATGGCCCAGGGCCGAAGTGGGAGTGTTAACTCGATATTGTGAGAAGAATACAAACCAAATGTGGGAGCGGGCTTGCCTGCGATGGCGGTGTGGCAGTCGACATAAGTATCAACTGAACCACCGCCATCGCGGGCAAGCCCGCTCCCACACTTTTAGACCTGCGCTATGGCTGAATCAGCGGTTCTGCACGCGCTCAATCGCAGTGTCATACACCGGGTTGGCCTTTTGCTCTTTCGCCAACTGGTAGTGACGCAAGGCATCCGAGAATTGCCCCGCTGCTTCGTAGATCCGCGCGATGTTGTAGTAGGCGCCTGCCCGTACGGTCGCTGCATTCACGCCGGTCGCCAGGGCAATCGCCTTACGGTTGGCCCAGATCGACTCGGCGGTGTTGCCGGCTTTCTGATACGCCAGGCCGAGGTTGCCGTAGGCCTTCCCGAAACCATTGTCCAGATCGATGGCCTGACGGAACAGGTCAATCGCCTGGTCGAGGTTACCGGCCTGGTAAGCCGCTTCACCTTGCACGTTCAGACGCTTCGCATCGGTCTGTGCGGAAGAGCTGACAGCTACCGCCGTGACCGCCACGCCGTCATCCAGCAACCCCTTCACTTCATTGAGCACGTTCGGGGCATCAACCGTCACACCGCTGAAATTGTTGATGTCCTGGAAATCGCCACTGCCGGTCATGCGGAACACGGTCCACAGGTTACCGCTGCGGTTCTTCGGCACGTAATAAGTGCGCACCAAGGATTGACCCATGTAGACAAACACCTTGGCCTCGCTGTTGGACAGCTGACGCGAGCCTGGATTGCCGCTGTTGGTGAAGTCATGCACGGCGTAGACGTAGCTTTCGCCGTAGTGCTTTTTCTGCAGGGTGATGGTTTCCGGGCCATAGCTGTCGGTGTCATCCACGTCCAGCTCGGCGTCGGTGCCTTTCTGGTTGCCGAAGAAGATGTTGTTGCCCGGGAAAATCATGTGGGAGTCGAGGTCTTCCGGGGTTTTACCCCAGGTCAGCACGACGCGCAGGCCGTCGAGGTTTTCCATCACCGGGCTGACGGCGTACGTCATGCCTTTGCAAGGGCACTTCACCACCAGGTTGGAATAGCCGGGCTTTTTGATGATCAGCAGATTGCTGGCATCATCGGCGGCTTCGCTGGTGAGGGTCACCTGGCCTTGAGCGTTGGTGCGGCCCACCACGTTTTGTGCGCCGTTGCGTTGCAGCAGCACTTCGGCGTCGGCGATTTTCTGGTCCTTGACCACCGCACTCAGCACCTCGATCGGCAACTGTTCGGCCTGGATCGAAAAAGCCACCGCACACAATGACATCGCCGAGGCGATACGAAGCAAACCCATGCTTAACTCCCTTTAAGTGGTGGGCGGAATCGCCCGACAAGATTTTGCGGTGCAACATACGCTGAATTCGGTGGGTTGGCGTTTTTTTTGTGCGGAATGTGACGTGGTTTTTATCTCGCCTGCCCCCGCAAGCATTGCGCTACAATTGAACATTGCGACCCAGGAGTACGCTGCAATGAGCGAACCGACGTTTGAGCAAAAACAGGATCACTACCACAAGATCCGCCGTTCCAATTATCTGGCCAGCCTGCGCCTGGAAGGGTTCGACACCCAACCGGCCGACGTCGACAAACCCTTGCCGACCCGCGAAGCCGTTCTTGCCAAGTACCGCAAAACCCCACACTGATGCTCGACAAATACGGGGTGGGCCAGGACCCATACTGCTATCCCGATAGCAGCATCCTGCGCAACCGCCTCGATTTGCGCGACGAATCACTCCTGCATCAAGCCGAGCGCGAATTATCTGAAATCGCTGTAGGCAGCCTCCCGCTCTACCCACCGCCCTACGATCTCAGCCGGCTGCAACACATACACCGCACCCTGTTCGGCGATATCTACGACTGGGCCGGTGAGCTGCGCAGCGTCAACATCCAGAAAGGCGACACCCTGTTCTGCACGCCGGAACGCATTCCGCCGGAAGCGACGAAAATCATCCAGTCCATGGAACAGGCCAACTGGTATGTCGGTGCGAACCAGGCCGAACTGGTGCAGTTGATTGCCGAGGCTTATGGCGACCTCAACGTCATCCACCCTTTTCGTGAGGGCAACGGCCGGGCACAGCGGATTTTGTTCGAACAGATCATTGTGAATGCGGGGTTCTCGGTGAACTGGTGGCTGGTGAAACACGCGGCGTGGATACCGGCGAACATTGATGCGGTGGCGTGTGATTATCGGGGGCTGGAGGCGATTTTTGAGCGGTGTATCAGTAAACCAGTCAGTGCTTGATCGAATCACCACCTGTTAAACCATCTGTTTATTGCTCGAAATAACGCTCACTTCTAAGGTTTGGCCCATCGCTGCCAATTCAGCGATCGGGTTTGGTCACTCGAAAACAGCACACATAAGTGCCACTACCTGCCTTGCGAACGTCTATCGTCTCGTAATGCACTGCTATGGCGGCTGTGTGTGGGACGTCTTCGGACGTGTCGGAGTGCTGTTTCCGGCTGGCCAACCCGCGCACAGTCCGCCACCCACCGTTTGGCCACGGTGATGTCGGTTACCTAACAGCAAACCGAGTACCTTCAAATGCAAATACCTGAAACGATGGATCGCTATCGTCAGCTACGCACCAATTTCACCGACACTCACCCTCTCATCATCGACACCGAAGCCACCGCCGAAGACATCCAGTCCGCCGCACACCAGCGCATCCGCGCTGCCTCCGACTTACTGGAAACCTTCACCTGCCTGACCTACGAACACGCTGACCTCAACGATATTTCCCATATCATTAACGCCTTGTACCTGCTCGTGCAGGATGGCTGTGATCTGCTGGAAGCGGCGCAACACGTTCAACTGCAACCGGCAGCCGATAACCCACCACAACCAAGCCAACCACTGAGCTAAACCTGTGGGAGCTGGCTTGCCTGCGATAGCGGTATATCAGGCTATATTTCTGCACCTGACACACCGCAATCGCGGGCGAGCCCGACTCCCACATTGAATGGGTGTTGACCAAAAAATCACTGTCAAACCGAAAATGTCGGACAGCCCTGTGGGAAGCCGCTAAATACAGCGTAGTCCTCTTCCTAAACTGCTTAAAACACCTGCTCCGCCCTCTACATAACCCCCCTTCGCATGACCGAAACTAGCGCCCTCTCAACTGCCCCGGCAAATATCCGTGAACCTCGAAAGGACTCAATACATCGGCCACTACGGCGTCACCTTCATAGTGATTCGCCTTAACGTTTTACCCACCCACAAGCACGCTTTGGCAAACCTGTGTTTGTTAGAAGCGGGTACTTCGGCAAACGAAGTGCGCTATCGACTGGTGGATCTCTACGAAAAGATGTTCGCCCGTGATTTGCCTTGCAAGATGACAGTCGCGGTCTCCAAACCCCTGAGCCGACAACAAGCTGATCTGCTCAACGAGCGCGGGTCCATCGTCACCTTACTGTTGGCTGGGGCCTTCAGCGCTCCCATTCACCCGCTTTCGAAACCTGTAGCACGCGTTGTCGGCGTCACAGTGGGTCTAATCACCAAAAACATCATTATTGACATGCTCTACCAAGCCGTCAAAGCCAAACGCTGGAACACACAGGCACTCGAAGCAAGGAGATTTCAAGCGTCATGAATATCGTCCTGCAAATAGCCTGTTTCTTCGGTTTTTACCTTGTACTGCATTACCAGATCACTGACGCTATTCTGAGAAAACGCCTTGCAGTCACATGCCTCATAACCGGCCTAGCATTGACGTTCTTATTACCCTACGTGGCAGTAATCCTCAGAATGCCCTTCCTCCCTATCTTCGTATTCTTGATAGGCTTGGCACTCTTCATCACCCGCAACAAATACCGACTAAAACGCAACCCTCTCCCTCACCCACTCCCGCGTGCGCCCACCATGAACCTGGCCCCCAACTTCCCCGAAGACCCCGCGATGCAGCAGCTTCTGCAATTGCTGCACGAAGAAATCGGCCTGCCGAAACACAAGACCCTTCGCCTCGACACCTCAATCAACTTCGACCTTGGCTGCGACCGCGCCGAGGCCAAGCAATTCATGGAGGCGTTGGAGCAGGATTTTGCGGTCGACCTGGGCGACTACGACGCTTATCGTTACTTCCAGCCGCCGGTGTTTGATGTGTTCTTGAAGCACCGCGCCAAAGGGCGTGGCGATAAGGTGCCACTGACTATTGGCATGCTCTACCTGGCCATCAAAACTCACAGCTGGGACACGCAAACCCTGGAAAACCTCAGCTGAACCCAAGAACACCGAGTACCAACTGTGGGAGCTGGCTTGCCTGCGATAGCATCACCTAGGTAGGGCTGACACACCGAGTCGCCTGCATCGCGGGCAAGCCCGGCTCCCCCATTGAAGCTGCGGTCATAATAACGAGGACCTTACATGGACGTAATAATGGGCCTGCTGGCCGCCCTGCTCTGGGGCGGCACGGATTTTCTCGTGGGTCTCAATGCCCGCGCCGTGGGCGTTAAACGCGCGGTGTACTTCGGCCAGGCCCTCGGCTTTTTGATCATGACCGTGCTGCTGGTCATCTTTCCGGCGTTCCTTTTCAAATCCCTGAATGCCCCGTTGAGCGTCTGGCTCATGGGCATTACGGCCGCACTGCTCACCGTCTCCGGGGCCCTTGCGCTGTCCAAGGCCTTCGCCCTGGGCAAAGCCGCCATCGTCGCGCCACTGGTGACCTCTTACGGCGTGGTCACTACGCTACTGTCCTGGGCCAGCGGCGAACACATCAGCCTGATCCAGCTCGGTTGCATCGGCCTGTGCGTCATCGGCGTGATCCTCTCCAGCC
The DNA here is from genome assembly GCF_001647715.1 of Pseudomonas antarctica. Lineage (NCBI taxonomy): Bacteria > Pseudomonadati > Pseudomonadota > Gammaproteobacteria > Pseudomonadales > Pseudomonadaceae > Pseudomonas > Pseudomonas antarctica. The sequence continues at coordinate 336,012 of NZ_CP015600.1, read as the reverse complement.
TTCACAAGGACAACGGCGTGCCCCACAACAACCCGCGCCTGTCAATCGCCTACGCCATGCTTGCAGCAACGCTGTACGGCACCAGTTTCTGGCTGCAGGGCCGCTACACGCTGCCCGCGCTGGGGCCGGTTACCATGTTGTGGCTGGGTTACCTGGTGGGCCTGTGCGTACTGGTGGTGATGGTGCTGAAGATCAAGGACGGCCTGAAGATTCCGCCACTGAAAAACTGCGCCACGTTGACCGGTGCGAGTTTGATGAACCTGGGCGGGTTCTCGGCATTTTCGTGGGGGGCGATGGCCGGGTCGGTGTCGGTGGTGACGGTGATCAGCACGCTGTCGGGCGGGATCGCGGCGATGCTGGGGTTTGTGTTTTTCAAGGAGCGGTTGTCAGCGGTGCAAGTCTTGGGCGTAGCGACAGTGCTGGTCGGTGCGGTGGTTTTGCACATCGCCGACTAACGCTTGCGCACAAAAAAGCCGCCCACGAGGGGCGGCTTTTTTACAACAACCGAACCTTACAACTTAGGCCCAGCCGCCTTGATCGCATCGCTCACGTCAAACTTCTTGAAGTTCTCGGTGAACAGACCCGCCAGGGCTTTCGCCGCTTCGTCGTAGGCCGCTTTGTCGGCCCAGGTGTTGCGTGGGTTCAACAGGCCAGTCTCAACGCCCGGCACCGTCAATGGCACGTCGAGGTTGATGGTGTCGAGGTGTTCGGTTTCAGCACCGATCAACGCGCCGCTCTGGATCGCTGCGATAACGCCGCGAGTGGTCGGGATTTTGAAGCGTTTCGTTTGCCCACGCCGTAGCTTCAGATATTTAGATTTGCAGTATTGCTCATTATCGATCCTGCGTCGGTTCAACCAAGCTAAATAACCGACTGATTTAATTAAGATTTAACCCAGCATAATTTTTTACAAGCTTAGGAACAAACACTTGAAAAGTGTTGAAGCACTCGTATGACTAAAGTCTATAGATCCACCAATGAAGAAGTGCTGGCATTATGGGGCCACTTTGTTTTAGTCTAGAAAAGCATGATGGCGGATCGCCACACATGCCTAGATTTTTTATAATCTATGTGTTTAGCTGAAGATGCGCAAAATGCAAAATTCTAAAAATTAATCTTAATGGCATAATATAATATCCGTGACATAAGGGACTAAATCATGAAATATAACGCCGCTTTAATAGTTTATGTTGCTCGAAAACATTCCAAGCATCACCAGATAATATCCGATTTAAACTCTGAAAACTTAAGTGCAACTGAACTTGACTTGCCAATTAGCGATATTTCCTCCTGCTCTATTAACGACAGGTTGTCTATAGCAATACAACACATTGATTTGTTAGTGGTATACCTTTCTAAAGAAACTAAAGATCATGCCTGCATTAGTAAATCTGTAGAAATAGCAAACACTTATGGTAAAAGAATTATTGGTATTTGGATAGATGACGCAGAACCACAAGATCTTTGTGTATCGGTTGGGGCTTATGGCGATAGCATTAGTCCATACGATGCAAGGAGCAAAGAAATTTTTTCCGGAAAGTCTGATATATGGCTAAATCCCGACTATAGCACCCCACCTAAAACAAAAATCAAAAAACATACCTGTGGTTAAAAAATGAAAATATTTTCTTATGTGGTCGCTCGAGACTTTGGGTTTGCACCGAATCCATTTCATGGATTTTGTACATTGGCAACTTGTAAACCACTCATCCGCAATGCCGCCGAACTTGGTGATATTATAGTAGGTACAGCTGCGGCACCCAGGTCGAACGAAATTGTGTTTTTCATGGAAGTAAATGAAATATTAACTTTTGATGACTACTGGAATGACGTTCGATTTGCAGTGAAAAAAGTAAATTACGTCGGAAGCACAAAGAAAGCATATGGCGACAACATTTATCACACTGACGAAAATGGAAGCTGGATCCAAGAGGACTCACACCATACCAATTATGATGGATCAACAAGCGAAGAAAACATCGCCACAGATACAAGTAGCAATAGAGTCCTGATAAGTAATAATTTCTCATATTGGGGGTCAAAGTCACCAGCAATCCCCCCGACATTAATGGAATTAATTAAAAAGGGACCAGGCCACAAGTGCAACTTCCCTGACGAATTCAAGTCAGAAGCAAAAGCGTGGTTAATGTGTCAAGAACGAGGATGTTTTGGCGCTCCCTCTGATTGGAAAAACTAAAATCTAAGGATAGAAAATGATCACCACGACTAACGTTACACTAGACCATTACTCAAACAGCATAAGAGACACAGATCGTTTAACTGATCTTCAATCTATAACTTTTGGATTGTATGGTGAAGTCGGAAGCGTGGTGACCACTGCTAAAAAACTTAACCGCGATGGCATGGCATATAATTACAGAATATCCATAACTGAGGAACTTGGAGACGTATTTTGGTATTTTACCAGATTAGTTGATAGGCTAAAATACAACATAAACGATTTAGTGAAATCACCATTTTGCAAAAAACAGCATAGTATATTATTGGTCACAGACATACTAAGTAGTCCATTAGCTCATATTCCAATCACTGAAGATCAAGAATTCACAATAGCCTTAACAAATCTTGGGCAGTCTGCGGCTGATCTTCTGAATTCTCTTCAGGCAAACGAAGATACTAAGGAAAAACTAGAGAAATTCTTTTTAAATTATCTTTTTACACTCAAAGCCGCCAACATAAGTTTCGCAGACGTAATAAACCACAATATTGAAAAATCAACAAGCAGATTTCTTCAGCCAGATATATCAAAACTAAATACATTTGATGGTAGCTTTTCCGAAGAAGAAAGACTACCAGAACAGTTTGAAATAAAAATTACTGAAAGACCGAATGGAAAATCATACTTACAATGGCAAGGTGTTTTCATAGGAGACCCACTAACTGACAACATAAAGGATTCCGACGGATATAGATTTCATGATGTTTTCCATATGGCACATGCAGCAATCCTTCATTGGTCACCCACATTTAGGGCTCTGATCAAACACAAGAGAAAAAGCAACCCAAAAACAGATGAGGAACAAGATAGCGGTAGAGCTATTGTTATTGAAGAAGGATTAAGCGCCTGGATTTTCTCAGTGGCAAAAAACTCAAATTTCTTTGAACATCAAGATAAGTTATCATTCGATTTACTAAAAACAGTAAAGCAGTTTGTCTCTGGATACGAAGTTGAAGAGTGCCCTCTGGCCCTTTGGGAACGCGCTATTCTTGATGGGTACAAAGTATTCCGGCAGCTTAAAGAGAAGAGATGTGGCATAATTGTGGGAAATCGAATCAATAGAACTCTAGAGTTTCGGCCATTGGAAAAATGATATGACTCCTAAAAATTTCGTCAATGCGCTTAGCTCGCTGCACATAGAAAATACTTTTAATCCATATAGTGATACATGCCCCGTATTTGACAATGCGAACGCTTCAAAAATTAGAAAAAATTCTCTATTAAAACTTGTCGAAGCCGCGTCCAAAGCAGATATCGACTCTATTTGGATTGGCCGTGATTTGGGATATCGCGGTGGGCGCCGCACTGGTTTAGCGCTGACGGATGATGTAAATATAGATCGTCATGCTCATCGATGGGGAATTGAAATCCCACGAGTTACAAATGGAGCCCCTGTTTCAGAAAGAACAGCTGCAGTTATTTGGAGCGCTTTAGAAAAAATTGAAGACAATATATTTTTATGGAACGTCTTCCCGCTACATCCATTTATTGCAGGGAATGTGTTTACCAACAGAACGCATAATTCCACAGAAAGAAAGATCGGTGAAGCGATCCTTTGCGAACTTATCAGCACTATTAAGCCACGAAAAATAATTGCCATAGGAAATGATGCTTCAGTTTCCGCCTCAAAGTTAACAAGCAAAATAGAAATCAATAAGTTTAGACACCCAAGCTACGGTGGCCAAACTATTTTTTTAGAGCAAGTTTCAAAAGCTTATGAAATTAATTTTCATCCGCTACAATCATCCCTCTTTTAACTATTACATGATCAAATAAAAAGCCGCCCTGAAGGCGGCTTTTTATTTCTACAAATCTCTAAATCTGAGGCCCAGCCGCCTTGATCGCATCGCTCACGTCAAACTTCTTGAAGTTCTCGGTGAACAGACCCGCCAGGGCTTTCGCCGCTTCGTCGTAGGCCGCTTTGTCGGCCCAGGTGTTGCGTGGGTTCAACAGGCCAGTCTCAACGCCCGGCACCGTCAATGGCACGTCGAGGTTGATGGTGTCGAGGTGTTCGGTTTCAGCACCGATCAACGCGCCGCTCTGGATCGCTGCGATAACGCCGCGAGTGGTCGGGATGTTGAAGCGCTTGCCGACGCCGTAGCCACCGCCGGTCCAGCCGGTGTTGACCAGGTAGACCTTGGAGCCGAAGCCGCGGATGCGCTTGATCAGCAGCTCAGCGTATTCGCCAGCTGGGCGTGGGAAGAACGGCGCGCCGAAGCAGGTGGAGAAGGTCGACTTGATGCCGCTGCCGGAACCCATTTCAGTCGAGCCCACCAGTGCGGTGTAGCCGGACAGGAAGTGGTAAGCCGCTTGTTCTTCGCTGAGGATCGACACTGGGGGCAGTACGCCAGTCAGGTCGCAGGTCAGGAAGATGACTGCGTTTGGCTCCCCGCCAAGGTTCTTCTCGGAACGCTTGGCAACGTGTTCCAGCGGGTAGGCGGCGCGGCTGTTCTGGGTCAGGCTGACATCGGTGTAGTCAGCGTGCTTGGCATCGTCGATCACCACGTTTTCCAGCACGGCGCCGTGCTTGATGGCTTTCCAGATGACGGGCTCGTTCTTCTCGGAGAGGTCGATGCACTTGGCATAGCAACCGCCTTCGATGTTGAACACTACGCCTTCGCCCCAGCCATGTTCGTCGTCACCGATCAGGTAACGGCTTTCGTCGGCCGACAGGGTCGTTTTACCGGTGCCCGACAGACCGAAGAACAGGGTCACGTCGCCTGCTTCGCCGATGTTGGCGGCGCAGTGCATTGGCAGCACGTCGGCGGCCGGCAGCAGGAAGTTCTGCACCGAGAACATGGCTTTTTTCATTTCACCGGCGTAACGCATGCCGGCGATCAGCACTTTCTTCTGGGCGAAGTTGAGGATGACGCAACCGTCGGAGTTGGTGCCGTCACGCTCTGGCACGCACTCGAAGTTGGCCACGTTAAGCACTTGCCACTCGTCACGACCCGCCGGGTTGTACTGGGCTGGGTTGATGAACAGGCAACGACCGAACAGGTTCTGCCAGGCAGTCTGGGTGGTCATTTTCACGGCCAGGTAGTGGTCTTCTGCAGCCCCTACGTGAACGTGGGAAACGAAATGCTCTTGCGCGTTGTTGAAAGCCTCGACGCGAGCCCACAGGGCATCGAACTTGTCGGCCGGGAACTTGCGGTTGATCGGGCCCCAGGCGATTGCGTCCTGGGTGGAAGGCTCTTCCACGATGAAACGGTCGACCGGAGAACGGCCGGTACGGTGACCGGTTTCTACGACCAGCGCGCCAGTATCGGCAAGCACGCCTTCACCGCGCTGCAGGGCTTCTTTAACCAGATCGTCAACACTCAGATCGGTGTATACGGCGTTATTGGCTTGCGTCATGAGGTTCCCCGTCGGCCTATGGCCGAGTGCTCCAAACGTTTTGTAGTAGAAAGTTGCGCACTACTACCGCGAAAAAAGTGGGCCGGATTATGCCAGAAAAGCCCAAAAAAAGTAGGGCCCTCCCGTCAGAACTGCGCTAATCCGGCGTTTGTCAGGTGATTTACCTGTGCTTAAACGTTTTAGTGGCGGGTGTCAGAAGGGGTATCGATGCCTGCGCCAGCGAATAATTGGGCGACATCGGCGGCATCGAACAGGTAGCGCTGGTTGCAGAACTGGCAGTCGATCTCGATATTGCCGCCGTGCTCCACTACCAGATTCTGCGCATCTTCCAGGCCCAGGCTGACCAAGGCATTGGCCGAGCGCTCACGGGAGCAACTGCAACGGAAGCGCAGGCCCTGTGCGTCGAACAGGCGCACGGCCTCTTCGTGGTAAAGGCGGTGCAGGATGGTTTCGTTGTCCAGGCCCAGCAGCTCTTCAGCGGTCAGGGTACCGGCCAGGGCGGTCAGCTTGCGCCAGCTGTCGGTGCGCTCGTCGTCGTCCTTGATGCGGTCGGCAGGCAGTTGCTGCAGCAACAGGCCACGGGCGCGCTTGCCGTCGGCATTGAGCCAGAACTTGGTGCCGACTTGCTGGGACATCACAAAATAGTTGGTGAAGCAGTCCGACAGGGTCTCGCCGTCGAGGTCGACAATGCCCTGGTAACGCTGGCCTTCCGTCGGGTCAACGGTGATCGCCAGCACGCCGTTGGCCATCAGGTCGGACAGGGTGGCGTCCGGCGCGATCAGGTCGGCGTCGTAACGGGCCAGGCCACGGATTTCACGCTCGCTGGAACATTCGATCATCAGCATCGGCACCGGGCCTTCGGAGCGGGCCTGCAGAATCAGCAAACCGTCGAACTTCATGGTGCCCACCAGCAGCGACGCCGCCGCCATCAACTCTCCGAGCAGTTGCGCGACCGGCTCCGGATAGGGGTGCTTGGCAAGGACTTCGGCATAGCTGCGCTCCAGCGAGACCAGTTCGCCGCGGGCGTCGTTCTCGTCGAAGATGAAGCGTTGGGTGAAGTCGGTATCCGGTAGATCAGTCATAGGTCTGGTATCTGAATTGATGACAAATTAATTACAAGGTTTATAGAATTAAACGCTTTAGCACCATTTTGGTGCGGTTTTCTAGAGCAGTGAGGGACAGTTTATGAACAATCCGGGTTTGTTCCAAGCCAAGTGGAACCTCGGGGGATGGGCCTTTTGCAATCTACTCGCTATCGGGCTGCTGTGTTTTTGGCTGTGGCCCACGGGGCAGATGCTGTGTGTGGTATTCGACGAATGGCTGTTTCATCTGTTCAACGACCCGCTGGCAAGCAATTCAGTGTGGTTGCATGTGTGGGCTGTTGCCAGTTTGCGGCCATTCGACGCGGTAGTCGGGGTGATTTTGCTGATGCTGCTGATACGCGGTGACTGGGTGTTCAAGGCCGTTCAAGTACGCCAGGCATTTTTTGGCTTTTTCGGTATTTTGCTGCTGTTGCTGTTTATCCGCATGCTCTTTTCCAAACTGGTGGCGCAGATGGGCTGGCAGCACAGCAGCCCGTCGATGGTGATCGCTGGCGCGGTTCATATGAGTGACTATTTCCCCGGCCTGGAGAAAACCTGGGAGTTGAAGGACCGTTCCAGCCAGAGCTTCCCGGGCGATCATGCTTCGGTGTTGTTGATCTGGGGCCTGTTCATGACGGTGTTTGCCAAGCGCATCGGCCAGGTGCTGGTGATCTGGGGCCTGGCGCTGTTGTTCATGATGCCGCGATTGGTGGCGGGCGCGCATTGGGGACAGGACGATTACATCGGCGGAGTGCTACTGGCGTTGTTGGCGCTGGGCTGGGGGTATTACACGCCGTTTGCAGCGAAGGTATCGGACGCTTTGTTGCGGCTGACGGCACCGATCTTCGGGTTGCTGGGTAAGCTGCCAGTAGTCGGGCGATTGAGCGTCATACGCACAGCCGCCTGAAGCAGTCGATTCAGGTGGGAGCTGGCTTGCCGGCGATAGCGGCGAGGCAGTGACTGGGAGACTGGCTGACCTGACGCTATCGCAGGCAAGCCAGCGCCCCCGTTTGATCGCCATGTTGCTGGAGATTTGCACGATCAATCATCATTGCCGCTGCCGCGAAATTTGAACAAATCGCGACGCTGCTTCTTGCTCGGTTTGCCATCCGTGGTCATGCCGGTAGCCCCCGCCTTGCGCATGGCCGCTGCTTTTTCGCGCTTGGCGATGCTGGCTTCGGTTTCGGTGTACAGCGCCTGCGCTTCGGGTGCTCCACGGCGCACGACGGAAAGCGCCTGCACGACGACGGTCTTTTCATCAAAGCCCACACGAATCTGCAGTTCATCACCGACGCGCGGCTCCTTGCCAGGCTTGCAGCGTTCACCGCGATGGTGCACCTTGCCACTCTCAATGGCGGCCTTGGCCAAGGCACGGGTTTTAAAGAAACGCGCGGCCCACAGCCACTTGTCCAAACGGACCTTTTCTTCCTCTTCCTGCTTTTGAGCCACTTGAATTCCTCGCTCTGAAAAATGTCGCAACTTTACCGTTGAAGTCCTTCGACGCATAAACCCCAGCGCTCGCCTAAGATACGCCAGGCACCAACCCTGTTTTTGCGAGGATACGCCGTGACCGACTTTCCCACTTCACTCACCTCGCCCAACCAAGGTTGCGTAGGCTGCCAGCAAAGCGAACCCTTGGGTTTTGATTTTTCGTTCGCCTATCAGCCTATCGTAGACCTTCGGGATCATTCGATCTTCGCCCACGAAGCCTTAGTGCGAGGCACCAGCGGCGAAGGGGCGTTGTCAGTGCTGAGTCAGGTCAACGCAAGCAACCGTTATCGCTTCGACCAACGCTGCCGCACCCAGGCGATCGCCGGCGCCTCCGCCTTGGGGATGCAAACCAATCTTTCGATCAATTTCATGCCCAATGCCGTTTACCGGCCGGAGCTGTGCATTCGCAGCACCCTTGAGGCGGCCCGCGCGCATAATTTCCCAGTGAATCAGCTGATTTTCGAAACGCTGGAAAGCGAGCATGTAGATAACTATCGCCATTTGACCAATATTCTGCGTGAATACCGCGAATTCGGCTTCAAGACCGCCATCGACGATTTCGGCGCGGGCTATTCGGGGCTGAACCTGCTGGCTGATTTCCAACCTGACTTGATCAAACTCGACATGGCGCTGATTCGCGATGTCGACCAGGATCGTGTCCGCCAGGTAATCGTCCAGGGGATTGTCACAATCTGTGAGCAGTTGGGCGTTACTGTCATTGCCGAAGGTATCGAAAGTGCCGGCGAGCGTGACTTCCTGTCCGACTGCGGAATATTTCTGATGCAGGGTTATTGGTTCGCCAAGCCTGCATTCAAAGCCCTGGCCGAGGTTTCACCCAAGGCCTGGGCGAACTGACCGGTTACCCATATTGAAGACATTTGACCATTTGACCGTTGTCGGTCTGCGTGAGTGGGTGGCGCTTCCCGACTTGGGAGTGGCTGGCCTGCGCGCGAAGATCGACACCGGTGCCAGCACCTCGAGCCTGCACGCGACCGAGATCGAGCCGTTTGAGCGCGACGGAGAGAAGTGGGTGCGCTTTACCGCGCACTTGGGCAGCGTGGTGCAACTGCGTCACCGCCGTTGCGAGGCGCCGCTGGTGACGATGAAAACCATCAAGAGCTCCAACGGCCACGCGCAGGTGCGCTATGTGATCAGCACCACCCTGGCGATGGGTGATCGGGTGTGGCGGGTGGAGTTCACCCTCGCCTGCCGCAAGGCCATGCGTTACCGCCTGCTGCTGGGCTCCAAGGCGTTGATTGACGGCCATCTGGTGGTCAATCCCGGCGTCAAGTACGTTCAAGACAAGCCGGTGTTCCCGGTCTCTACTATTTCTGCCCCAGGTGCTGCATGAAGATTGCTGTGCTGTCGCGAAACCCGCGTCTGTATTCCACCCGCCGCCTGGTCGAGGCCGGCACCGAACGTGGCCATGAAATGGTGGTGATCGACACGTTACGTGCCTATATGAACATTGCCAGCCACAAGCCGCAGATCCACTACCGGGGCAAGCCGCTGGAAGGCTTCGATGCGGTGATCCCACGGATCGGCGCCTCGGTGACGTTCTATGGCTGCGCGGTGTTGCGCCAGTTCGAAATGATGGGGGTCTCGCCCCTCAATGAATCGGTGGCCATCGCCCGCTCGCGGGACAAGCTGCGCTCGCTGCAGTTGCTGTCGCGTCGCGGGATCGGCCTGCCGGTGACCGGTTTTGCCCACTCCCCCGATGACATCCCCGACCTGATCGAAATGGTCAACGGCGCGCCACTGGTGATCAAGGTGCTCGAAGGCACCCAGGGCATCGGCGTGGTGCTGTGCGAAACCGCAACCGCAGCCGAGTCGGTGATCGAGGCCTTCATGGGCCTCAAACAGAACATCATGGTGCAGGAATACATCAAGGAAGCCGGCGGTGCGGATATCCGTTGCTTCGTGGTGGGCGACAAGGTGATTGCGGCGATGAAACGCCAGGCCAAGCCAGGGGAATTCCGTTCCAACCTGCACCGTGGCGGCAGTGCCAGCCTGATCAAGATCACCCCGGAAGAACGTATGACTGCGCTGCGGGCAGCCAAGGTGATGGGGTTGAGCGTAGCGGGTGTGGATATCTTGCGTTCCAACCACGGGCCATTGGTGATGGAAGTGAATTCATCGCCGGGCCTGGAAGGGATCGAGACCACCACCGGGAAGGATGTGGCGGGGATCATCATTCAGCATCTGGAGAAGAGTGGTGGGCCGAATATGACCAGGACCAAGGGCAAGGGCTGATACGCAAAAAGCTTTGGTACCCTTTAAAAACAAATGGGGAGCTGGCTAGCCAGCGCCCACATTTGATTTGAGTTGTTTGTCAGACCGCGTCTCTTGGCAGCATCAGGCCAAGCGGCAACCGCACCCGCGCCTCCAGGCCACCCTCTTCCCGGTTGCGCAACTCAACATTGCCGCCATGCATCGAAGCAATCCGACGCACAATCGCCAACCCCAACCCCGTACCTTTACCACCCCGGGCACGGTCGCCACGGGTGAACGGGTTGAAAATACCTTCCAGTTCCGCGGGGTCGATACCCGTACCTCGGTCCATCACACTCAACACCACATAAGGCGCGGTGCTGTCGCCGGACACATACGCGGCCACTTCGACATCCGAACCTGCGTGATGCAAGGCGTTGCCGATCAAGTTGTTCAGCAGACGCTTCATGGATATGCGACGCAACGCAAACGGCTGGATCGGCTCCAGGCGCATGCGCACCTGCTCGCCGTTCTGGTTGTAGGGCGCCACCACTTCACGCACCAGTTCCGTCAGGTCGACCTCTTCGACCACCTCATCACGGCCATCACGGATAAACGCGAGGAACTGGTCAAGAATCGCGTCCATGTCCTCGATATCGCGCACCATGTCATCGGTCAGGTCGGAATGATTGCCCATCAACTCCAGGGACAGGCGCAAGCGCGTCAGCGGTGTGCGCAGGTCATGGGACACTCCCGCCAGCATCAGCTCGCGTTCGCGACCGGCCTGTTCGACATCTTCCGCCATCTGGTTGAAGGCGCCGTACACCTCGGTCATCTCACTGGGCGTGTCGCTGATCGGCAGGCGCACGCTACGCCCTTGTCCCAGTTGGCGGGCGGCAAATACCAGGCGTTTGAGGGGTTGGTTGAGCTGGCGCACAAAAATCCACGCGGACGCCGTTGAAAGCAAGCCGATCGCCAGGAACCAGCCCAGCACGTTCCAGATCTTCTGCCCTCGCAGCGGATGCGGGTAAAGCGGCACTTTCAGCCAATCCTGCCCCAGGCTTGGCGCACGCACCCATAACGCGGGTGACACATGCATACGCAGCCGCACCTCGGTGTCTTCACCCAGTTCGGCCTGCATCTGGCGTTGGTAAATCTCACTGTAAGGCCAATGCTGCTCGCCTTCCGGCACACCTGCTCCGGCGACGCGAACCAGGGTGGCAGCCTTGGCGATCTTCTCGCGGTTCTCGGGGTCGGCAGCCCAATAGGCGCGCAGTGTCAGGGCAACACCGTGGCTGTATTGTCGATCGACCAGCACGTCTTCGTTCATCAACAGATAAACCAGCGTCAGCGCCTTGGAAAACAGAACGACGATCAGCACCAGCCAAAGGGTGCGGGAAAAGAAACTTTGCGGGAACCACAGCGGGGTTTTCATAGGAGACAGCTAGACACCTTGCAAGAACGAGCGGCGCTCGCAGAATTGCAGACGCCGGGCATCCCGTCGACCCTCATGGAGTCAATCGCCAGGATGCCCGCCCCTGCAAATCATCGGTCACTTGGTTGCAGTGCCATCCGGCACAAACACATAACCCACGCCCCACACCGTCTGGATGTACCGCGGCTTGGACGGGTCCGGCTCGATCATTCGGCGCAGACGGGAGATCTGCACGTCGATGGAGCGCTCCAGGGCGTCCCATTCCCGGCCACGGGCCAGGTTCATCAGCTTGTCGCGCGTCAGCGGCTGGCGAGCATTCATCACCAGGGCCTTGAGCACAGCGAATTCGCCGGTGGTGAGCATGTGCACTTCTTCGCCACGCTTGAGCTCACGGGTCGCCAGCGACAGTTCGTAGTCGCCAAAAGTGACGCTTTCGTCTTCGCTGCCCGGCGCACCCGGAACCGGAGCTGCCTGGCGACGGAGTACGGCTTTGACCCGGGCCATCAACTCATCAGGGTTGAACGGCTTGGCCAGGTAGTCATCAGCACCCAGTTCAAGGCCCTTGATGCGGCTCAGCTCATCGCCCTTGGCGGTAAGCATGATGATTGGAATCTGGTTGTTCGCGCCGCGCAGGCGTTTGCAGGCGGTGAGGCCGTCTTCGCCGGGCAACATCAGGTCGAGCACGACCAGATTGAATACTTCGCGCCCCAGCAGGCGGTCCATCTGCTCGGTATTCGGCACCGCGCGTGCACGGTAGCCCTTGGAGTTGAAAAAGCGCTCCAGCAGGCTGCTCAGCCCCGGATCGTCGTCAACGATGAGAATTTTTTCGCCTTCAGCAGTTTGTGCAGTGCTGCTCATTAGATGCTCCTCTTATCTCGGCGCGCATTATGGCGTAGCTGCCGTTATACGCACCGTGTGCATTGTTAGCAGATTTTTCCTCCACCGCCAGCGAACCCGCGTCCTACAACCACTGGCGCAGTACCCCCCAAGGGCAGAACGCTGGTTATAATGCGGCGCCTTCGTGCAGGGCACTGTCAGACTTTACTGTTTACTGCCTCAGCAGTTTTTTCAGCGGCGGGCAGCAATTTCCCGATTTCGCGGGTCAATAGGCAGCCTATCGACCCAGGCAGCGGCGCCGGTAGGGCCGCTCAACCAGCCTCGCAACGCCTTGTTTTCCGGGCCTGCGAGCTGCTTTCAGAATTTCAGGTGGTTTTATGGACAGCATCAACAGCCGCATTGCCGAGGAACTCGGTGTACGCCCACAACAGGTCGAAGCGGCCGTCGCTCTACTGGATGAAGGCTCCACGGTGCCTTTCATCGCCCGCTACCGTAAAGAAGTGACCGGCAGCCTCGACGACATCCAATTGCGTCACCTGGAAGAGCGCCTGCGTTACCTGCGAGAACTCGACGAACGGCGCATCAGCATCCTCGCCAGCATCGAGGAGCAAGGCAAGTTGACGCCGCAATTGGAACGCGACATCAAGCTCGCCGACACCAAGACTCGCCTCGAAGACCTTTACCTGCCGTACAAACAGAAACGCCGCACCAAGGGCCAGATCGCCCTGGAAGCCGGCCTGGGCGACCTGGCTGACGGCCTGTTCAACGACCCGTCGCTGACCCCGGAAACCGAAGCCGCACGCTTTATCGACGCCGAAAAAGGTGTCGCCGACGTCAAGGCTGCCCTCGAAGGCGCCAAATATATCCTCATGGAGCGTTTCGCCGAAAACGCCAGCCTGCTGGAAAAACTGCGCTCCTACCTCAAGCAGGAAGCCATCCTCAGCGCCCGCGTCATCGCCGGCAAAGAGGAAGAAGGCGCCAAGTTCCGCGATTACTTCGAACACGATGAACCGCTGAAAAGTATGCCGTCCCACCGTGCACTCGCCATTTTCCGTGGTCGCAACGAAGGCATTCTCAGCTCCGCGCTGAAAGTCGGCGACGAGCTGCCGGGCACCATGCACCCGTGCGAAGGCATGATCGGTCAACAATTCGGCATCCAGAATCAGAACCGTCCTGCGGACAAGTGGCTCGGTGAAGTCGTGCGCTGGACCTGGAAGGTCAAGCTCTACACCCACCTGGAAACCGACCTGCTCGGCGAGCTGCGCGACGGCGCCGAAAACGAGGCGATCAACGTCTTCGCCCACAACCTGCATGACCTGTTGCTGGCCGCGCCAGCCGGCCCGCGCGCCACACTGGGCCTCGACCCGGGCCTGCGCACCGGTTGCAAGGTTGCCGTGGTCGACGCCACGGGCAAGCTGCTGGACCACGCCACCGTGTACCCGCATGTGCCGCACAACAAGTGGGACCAGACCCTGGCGATCCTGGCCGCGCTGTGCGCCAAGCACGCCGTGGACCTGATCGCCATCGGCAACGGCACCGCCAGCCGTGAAACCGACAAGCTGGCCGCCGAACTGATCAAAAAATACCCAGCCATGAAGATGACCAAAGTCATGGTCTCCGAGGCCGGCGCTTCGGTGTACTCGGCCTCGGAGCTGGCCTCCAAGGAATTCCCGGACCTCGACGTATCGATCCGTGGCGCGGTTTCCATTGCTCGCCGCCTGCAAGACCCGCTGGCCGAGTTGGTGAAAATCGACCCTAAATCCATTGGTGTCGGCCAATACCAGCACGACGTGTCGCAGCTGAAACTGGCACGCGGCCTGGATGCGGTGGTGGAAGACTGCGTAAACGCCGTGGGCGTGGACGTGAACACTGCCTCCGTGGCGCTGCTGGCGCGCATCTCCGGCCTCAACACCACCCTGGCGCAGAACATCGTCACCCACCGCGACGAGAATGGCGCGTTCAAAACCCGTGCGGCACTGAAAAAAGTCGCACGCCTGGGTGAAAAAACCTTTGAACAGGCCGCTGGCTTCCTACGCGTGATGAACGGCGATAACCCGCTGGATGCCTCCGCAGTTCACCCGGAAGCCTACCCGCTGGTGCAGCGCATTGCCGCCGAGACCGACCGCGACATCCGCTCGCTGATCGGCGACGCCGCGTTCCTCAAGCGCCTGGACCCGAAGAAGTACACCGACGAAACCTTCGGCGTGCCGACCATCACCGACATTCTGCAAGAGCTGGAAAAACCAGGCCGCGACCCGCGTCCCGGGTTCAAGACGGCCGAGTTCCAGGACGGCGTCGAAGACCTCAAGGACTTGCAACTGGGCATGATCCTCGAAGGTGTGGTGACCAACGTGACCAACTTCGGTGCCTTTGTGGACATCGGCGTTCATCAGGACGGTTTGGTGCATATCTCTGCGCTTTCGGAGAAGTTCATCAAGGACCCTCGCGAAGCGGTGAAAGCCGGTGACGTGGTGAAGGTCAAGGTCATGGAAGTCGATATCCCGCGCAAACGCGTCGGCCTGTCGATGCGCATGAGCGACACCCCCGGCGAGAAAATCGACGGCGCCCGTGGTGTACGCCCAGGCTCGGCGCCGCGCCCGTCGCAGAACAACGCGCCGCGCAAGGAAACCGCCACGGCCGCGCCGAGCAACAACGCCATGGCGTCACTGTTCGCCAATGCCAAGCAGTTGAAGAAACGTTGATGGAAATTCCAGCCGGTTTGACCCAGAGCGCCTTCAGCGAGCTGATCGGCTGCCGCCTGCAACGCCTTGAAGAAGGCGTTGCCGAGGTGGCCCTGACCCTGGAGCCGCACCTGCGCAACCGCGCGGGCAAGCTCCATGGCGGGGCGATTTTCAGTTTGGTCGATATCACCATGGGGCTGGCCTGCTCCAGTTCCCATGGTTTCGACCAGCAGAGTGCAACCATCGAGTGCAAAATCAACTACATCCGCGCCGTGTCTGACGGCGACGTGCTGTGCACCAGCCGGGTAATTCACGCCGGTCGACGCACGTTGGTGGTCGAGGCGGACGTGTACCAGGAGGACAAACTGGTCGCAAAAGCACAAGGCACCTTCGCTGTCCTCTAGCTCCCCGCCCTCGATTTGAGTTAATTTCGGCGCTGCGACAACAGCGTCGGAATTTTCTTGCTGCGCTATAGCCCAATTCATGGAGTGAAGTAGGCTTTTTCAAAGCGGGTCAAATCGACTCAAAACCAGGCGATAACGCCAGTTTTAACTTCACCCTTGTAGACCGTCCTGCCCACCCCCATATTGGGGCGACTGACGCGTGAAGGAATCCAACTTGAGCGAACTTCTCAACCGCCGCCTGGCCTTGCTCGGCAAGCGCGAACACCTCTCCCTGCTAGAGCAGTGCTTGCACGGCATCGAGCGCGAATGCCTGCGCGTCACGGATGAGGGTCGCCTGGCACAAACGCCGCACCCTGAAGCCCTGGGCGCTGCGTTGACCAACGAATTGATCACCACCGACTACTCGGAATCGCTGCTGGAGTTCATCACTCCCGCCCTGCCCAACCCGGCCGATACCCTGAGCAGCCTGGACAAGATCCATCGTTTTGCCTACAGCAAACTCGGCAACGAGTACCTGTGGAGCCCTTCGATGCCGTGCCCGTTGCCGGCCGAGGAAGATATTCCGATTGCCTACTACGGCACCTCGAATATCGGACAACTCAAGTACGTGTACCGCAAGGGCCTGGCCCTGCGTTACGGCAAGACCATGCAGTGCATCGCCGGCATTCACTACAACTTTTCCCTGCCGGAACAGTTGTGGCCGTTGCTCAAGGAGACTGAAGGTTTCGTCGGCACCGACCGCGACTACCAGTCCACCGCGTATATCGCGCTGATCCGTAACTTCCGTCGCTACAGCTGGCTGTTGATGTACCTGTTTGGTGCCTCACCGGCACTGGACGCCGGCTTCCTGCGCGGTCGCTCGCACCAGCTGGAGGCGTTGGACGCCGACACGCTGTACCTGCCCTACGCCACCAGCCTGCGCATGAGCGACCTGGGTTACCAGAGCAACGCCCAGGCGGGCCTGACGCCGTGCTACAACGATCTGAGCAGCTACACCGACAGCCTGCGTGAAGCGGTGGCAACGCCCTACGCACCTTACGTCGAAGTCGGCACCCATAAGGACGGTGAGTGGGTTCAGCTCAACACCAACATCCTGCAGATCGAAAACGAGTACTACTCCAACATTCGCCCCAAGCGCGTGACCTACACTGGCGAACGGCCGATCCAGGCGCTGATGGCCCGTGGCATTCAGTACATCGAAGTGCGTTGCCTGGACATCAACCCGTTCCTGCCGATGGGTATCGACCTGCCGGAATCGCGCTTCCTCGACGCGTTCCTGCTGTACTGCGCGTTGAACGACAGCCCGCTGTTCGCCAACAACGAGTGCGGCAATGCCACCTCCAACTTCCTCAGTGTGGTCAAGGAAGGTCGCCGCCCAGGCCTGCAGTTGCAGCGTCAGGGCCAGCCCGTGGACATGAAGGAATGGGCCACGGAGCTGCTGGAGCAGATTGCGCCGTTGGCCGCGTTGCTTGACGAAAGCCACGGTATCCAGGAACACAGCCAGGCACTGGACGCTCAGTTGGCGAAGGTCAAAGACCCTTCTCTGACGCCATCGGCCCAGGTGCTGGCGGCGATGGCCGAGCGCAAAGAGAGTTTTGCGCAGTTCTCCCTGCACCAAAGCGAGGTGCATGCCGCGTACTTCCGTAAAGAGCCGTTGCCGGCTGCAGAGCAGGCACGTTTTGAGGAACTGGCGCGCACGTCGCTGGCGCAACAGGCGGAACTGGAGCAGAACGAAGTGGGCGACTTTGATGTGTTTGTCGGGTCGTACCAGGCGAGCATCCTGGCGATCAGCAACTAAAAAGCCGAGCTCAATCCCTCATGGGAATGGGCTTTATGTGGGAGGGGGCTTGCTCCCGATAGCGGATTATCAGTCATCTATCATTGACTGGCCTACCGCCATCGGGAGCAAGCCCCCTCCCGCATTTGCCCGCTTTTGACTGAAGAGCGTCTTTCACCTTTCTCCTCATAAGCTAATTCGAAAATGTTATTTATTTTCGGATTCTTAGATCATTTAGTCTCCTCACTCGCCGACCCTCGGCCGCCTGATTGAGGAGCTTCCCCTTGAAACTGCATTTCCCTCTCCGCCTCCTGGCGGCGTTGTCCCTGGCCGGTGCCAGCCTGTTTGCACAGGCGGCGGATGTGACCATCGCTTACCAGACCACCGTGGACCCGGCCAAAGTTGCCCAGGCCGACGGCGCGTATGAAAAAGCCACCCATGCCAAGATCGACTGGCGCAAATTCGACAATGGCGCCGACATCATCGCCGCCATCGCCTCCGGCGACGTGCAGATCGGCTACCTCGGTTCCAGCCCGCTGACCGCTGCCGTCACCCGCAAAGTACCGGTGGAAACCTTCCTCGTGGCCACCCAGATCGGCGGCGCCGAAGCCCTGGTGGCGCGCAATGGTTCGGGGATCAACAGCCCGCAGGACCTGGTCGGCAAAAAAATCGCCGTGCCGTTCGTATCCACCGGCCACTACAGCCTGTTGGCCGCGCTGAAGCACTGGAACATCGACCCGTCGAAAGTCACGATCCTCAACCTCGCGCCACCGGCGATCATCGCCGCCTGGAAGCGCGGTGATATCGACGCGACCTACGTTTGGGACCCCGCCCTGGGCGTGGCCAAGGAAAACGGCAAGGTGCTGATCACCTCCGGCGAATTGGCCAAGTTCGGCGCGCCGACCTTCGATGCGTGGATCGTGCGTAAAGACTTCGCCGAGAAACACCCGGAAATCGTCAGCGCCTTCGCCAAAGTCACGTTGGATGCCTACGCCGCGTATCGCAAAGACCCACAAGCCTGGCTCGCCGACACAGGCAACGTCGACAAACTGGTGAAGCTCTCCGGCGCCAAGGCCAGCGATATCCCGCTGCTGCTGCAAGGCAACGTTTACCCGCTGGCCGCTGACCAGGTGACGCTGCTGGGCGCACCGACCACCAAAGCGGTGACCGATACCGCCGCGTTCCTCAAGGAACAAGGCAAGGTCGACGCCGTGCTGCCGGACTACGCGCCTTACATCAGCGCCAAGTTCATCACTCACTGATTCGGGAGTTCATTGCGATGGCCTTGCTACAACTGGAGCGCATCAGCGCACAGTACCCAGGCGCCACAGAACCGGTACTGTCTGACATCTCACTCGACCTTGGGCCTCAGCAATTGCTGGTGGCTCTCGGGCCGTCCGGTAGTGGCAAGACCTCGCTATTGAACCTGATTGCCGGTTTCGTCGAACCTTCTGCCGGGCGCATCACCCTCGATGGCGTGCCAGTCAAAGGCCCCAGTGCCGAACGTGGCGTGGTGTTCCAGGACGACGCCCTGCTGCCGTGGCAGGACGTGCTGGCCAACGTTGGCTTCGGTCTCGAACTGGCCGGCGTACCCAAGGCGCAACGTGAAGTGCGCGCCCGGGAAATGCTCGCCCTGGTCGACCTCGCCGGTTTCGACAGCCGCCGCATCTGGCAACTCTCCGGCGGCCAGAAGCAGCGTGTGGGCCTGGCCCGCGCCCTGGCGGCCGACCCTCGCGTGTTGCTGATGGATGAACCCTTCGGCGCGCTGGATGCCTTCACGCGCGAACAGATGCAGGAGTTGCTGCTGCAAGTCTGGCGGCGCACGGCCAAACCGGTATTCCTGATTACTCACGACATCGAAGAAGCGGTCTTTCTCGCCACCGATTTGATCCTGTTGGCGCCCAACCCGGGCCAGATCGTCGAACGCCTGCACCTGGACTTCGGCCAACGCTACGCCGCCGGTGAATCGGCCCGGGCGATCAAGTCCGACCCGCGCTTTATCGAAACCCGTGAGCACGTGCTGGGCAAAGTGTTCTCCCAACGGCAGGTGTCCGCATGAGCAGCTACGAACTCCCCGCCACGGCCGCGAAGCCCGTGGCTCACGCGGTTATCCCGGTACGCCGCAGCCTGAGCACGCGTTGGATCAGCGTGCTGACGCTGGTCACCTTGCTGGCGATCTGGTGGGCCGTGACCGCTACCGGTTTGATCGAACCCTTGTTCCTGCCACCACCGTCTGCCGTGCTGCAAAAAGGCTGGCTGCTGGCGACCACGGGCTACATGGACTCCACATTGTGGCAGCACCTGGGCGCGAGCTTGAGCCGTATCGGCCTGGGCCTGGGCTTTGCGGTGCTGACCGCCGTGCCGGTCGGCATTGCCATCGGCTCCAACCGAATTGCCCGCGGCATTCTCGACCCGTTGATCGAGTTCTACCGGCCGATTCCGCCGTTGGCCTACTTGCCGTTGATTGTGATCTGGTGCGGCATCGGCGAACTGTCCAAGGTGCTGCTGATTTACCTGGCGATCTTCGCGCCCATCGCCATCGCCACCGCGACCGGCGTGCGCACGGTCGACCCGGCCAAGCTGCGTGCCGCGCAGTCGTTGGGCGCGACCCGTGCCCAGTTGATTCGCCATGTGATCCTGCCGAGCGCCCTGCCCGACATCCTCACCGGTGTGCGCATCGGCCTGGGTGTGGGCTGGTCGACGCTGGTCGCCGCCGAGCTGATCGCCGCCACCAGCGGCCTGGGCTTTATGGTGCAGTCGGCGGCACAGTTTCTGGTCACTGACGTGGTGGTGCTGGGGATTCTGGTGATCGCCTTGATCGCCTTCGCCATGGAAATGGGCCTGCGTGCCCTGCAACGCAAATGGGTGCCTTGGCATGGCCAGGCACACTGAGTGAGAACAGCATGAGCAGCCTGACCGTTACCCCATTAAGCACCGCCCTGGGCGCCCAGATCAGTGGCGTCGATATCACCCAGCCGCTGAATATTGAACAGCGCAACGCCATCGAACAGGCGTTGCTTACCCACTCGGTGCTGTTCTTCCGCGACCAAGCCATCACGCCGCAGCAACAGGCACGCTTCGCGGCCAATTTTGGTGACCTGCATATTCACCCGATCTACCCCAACGTGCCGGAACAGCCCGAAGTGCTGATCCTCGACACCGCGGTGACCGATGTGCGTGATAACGCCGTGTGGCATACCGACGTGACCTTCCTGCCCACCCCTGCCCTCGGTGCGGTGCTCAGCGCCAAGCTGCTGCCGGCGTTTGGCGGCGACACGTTGTGGGCCAGTGGCATTGCGGCGTACGAGGCGTTGTCGGCACCGCTCAAGCGCCTGCTCGATGGCCTGACGGCGACTCACGATTTCACTAAATCCTTCCCGCTGGAACGCTTTGGCAATACGGCTGAAGACTTGGCGCGCTGGGAAGAAACCCGCAAGAAGAACCCGCCGCTGTCGCACCCGGTGGTGCGTACACACCCGGTGAGCGGGCGTAAGTCGCTGTTTGTCAGTGATGGATTTACCACCCGGATCAACGAGCTGGAACCGGCGGAAAGCGAGGCGATTTTGAAACTGCTGTTCGCCCGCGCAACACGGCCGGAATTCACCATTCGGTGGCGCTGGCAGGAGAATGACGTGGCCTTCTGGGATAACCGCGTGACCCAGCATTACGCGGTGGATGACTACCGGCCGCAGCGGCGGGTGATGCATCGGGCGACGATTCTGGGCGATGTGCCGTTCTAAGCCAAGCACGCCATCAGCATCACTGAAGATCAAAATGTGTGGGCTGGCTTGCCTGCGATAGCGTCGGGTCAGCCAACACATTCATCGACTGACACACCGCCATCGCGGGCAAGCCCGGCTCCCACAGGAACCGCGCACACCGGATGATTTCGCCCCACAGAAGATCAAAAATGTGGGAGCTGGTTTACCTGCGATAGCGCCGGGTCAGCCAACACACTCATCGACTGACACACCGCCATCGCGGGCAAGCCCGGCTCCCACAGGAACAGCGCACACCGGCTGACTTCGCCACACAGAAGATCAAAAATGTGGGAGCTGGCTTGCCTGCGATAGCGCCGGGTCAGCCGATACACTCATCGACTGACACACCGCCATCGCGGGCAAGCCCGGCTCCCACAGGAACCGCGCACGCCGGATGATTTCGCCACACAGAAGAGCAAAAATGTGGGAGCTGGCTTGCCTGCGATAGCGCCGGGTCAGCCGATACACTCATCGACTGACACACCGCCATCGCGGGCAAGCCCGGCTCCCACAGGAACCGCGCACGCCGGCTGACTTCGCCACACAGAAGATCAAAAATGTGGGAGCTGGCTTGCCTGCGATAGCGCCGGGTCAGCCAATACACTCATCGACTGACACACCGCCATCGCGGGCAAGCCCGGCTCCCACAGGAACAGCGCACACCGGCTGACTTCGCCACACAGAAGATCAAAAATGTGGGAACGGGCTTGCCTGCGATAGCGCCGGGTCAGCCAATACATTCATCGACTGACACACCGCCATCGCGGGCAAGCCCGGCTCCCACAGGAACTGAGTCGTAGCGTGTGAATTTGCCACGCTGAAGACCAAAAAATGTGGGAGCGGGCTTGCTCGCGAAAGCGGTGGGCCAGTCACCTATGTACTGACTGATACGCCGCATTCGCGAGCAAGCCCGCTCCCACATTTGATATACAGCGTGGCGAATAAATTTGGCAATTCAGGTCACTGTGGAAGCCAGGCTTTGCCGCTCCCACAGTGACCGGGTTATGCCAGTTTATTCAGCGGTGGATGGCTTCTCCCAAAGGTTAATCCCACCTTCCAGCGCAAACCGATCAATCTCCGCCAGTTCTTCGGCACTGAAGCTCAAGTTCTTCAACGCCCCGACGTTCTCGATGATTTGCTCTGGCCGGCTCGCACCGATCAGCGCACTGGTCACCCGTGGGTCACGCAGGGTCCAGGCCAATGCCAATTGCGCCAGGCTCTGGCCACGGCGCTTGGCGATTTCATTCAACGCGCGCACGTGGGCGATGTTGGCTTCGGACAAGTGCTTGGCCTGCAACGAGCCGCCACCCGGGCGATTGACCCGCGCATCCGCCGGTACGCCGTTGAGGTACTTGTCGGTCAGCAAACCCTGGGCCAGCGGCGTGAACGCGATCACTCCGGCGCCAAGTTCTTCGGTGGTGTCCAGCAGGTCTTTTTCCACCCAGCGGTTGAGCAGGTTGTACGCCGGCTGGTGGATCAGCAACGGTACTTTCCACTCCTTGAGCAGCGCCGCGATTTCGCGGGTTTTCACGCCGGAATAAGACGAGATACCGATGTACAACGCCTTGCCTTGTTGCACGGCCGTGGCCAGGGCGCTGGCGGTTTCTTCCAGCGGGGTGTCGGCGTCGAAACGGTGCGAGTAAAAAATATCCACGTAGTCAACGCCCAGGCGCTGCAGGCTCTGATCCAGGCTCGCCAGCACGTATTTGCGCGAGCCGCCGCCCTGGCCGTAGGGGCCGGGCCACATGTCCCAACCAGCTTTGCTGGAGATGATCAGTTCGTCGCGGTAATGCTTGAAGTCTTCGCGCAGCAAACGGCCGAAGTTGATCTCGGCGCTGCCATAAGGCGGGCCGTAGTTGTTGGCCAGGTCGAAGTGGTTGATACCCAGGTCGAACGCGGTGCGCAGCAAGGCGCGCTGGGTGTCGATCGGGGTGCTGTCGCCAAAGTTGTGCCACAGCCCCAGGGACAGTGCAGGCAGCACCAATCCACTGCGGCCTACGCGGCGATACGGAATAGATTCATAGCGGTTTTCGGCAGCAATGTAAGTCATCGAATCCTCTCTTGAACTTGGGACAAATAAGGCCCGGGAATAACGATATTCCCAGGCCTTTTAAGCAGCTGAATCGCTTAAGTCTGCCCTTCCGTTTTACAGCAATTTCCTACCAGAGTGGAACGACATAGCTGACATAGAAGCGGTTTTCATCTTGCACGGTAGCACCGGTAATGTCCGGACTCGCATGCGCGTTTTTCCAGGTCACGCCCAGGCCTTTGAGGGTGCCGGTCGGTACTTGGTAAGCCACGGCAATGTTGCGTTCCCATTCGCTGGTATCGCCCTGGGCCGTGCGGATGTCATCGCCATGGGCGTAGGCGGCGGAGAAGGTCAGGCCGGTGAGGCCGAGCTTGCCGAAGTCATATTTGTACTGAGCCAGCCAGGTGCGTTCGCCGGCGTGCTGGAATTTGTTCAACTGCATGTTGGTCAGCGCCGGGGTGTCGGCACCTGAACCCGGGCCTTGGCGTGCGTCACCGCTGTTCAGGCCGGCGTCGAGGTAAGGGAAGTCGCTGTCGCCGCTGTTTTTCTGGATACCGAGGCCGACGGTGTGGCCGTCCAGGCTGTAACTCTCAAGCAAGCTGGCGGTGGTTTGGTTGATGCGGCCTTTGCTGGTGCCATCACCGTAGAGGCCAGCACCGGCAAAGTCTTTATCGCCATCGGCATTAGCCCCCACACCCAGGCTGCGGAACACGCGCACGTCGGTGTCGATCGCGCCCACGGACAAGGCGTCATGACGCTTGGCGCCGAGGAAGAACTGCTGGTAGTAATCCTCAAGGTTGGAGTACCACAGGCTGACGGTGGTGTTCTGTATACCGGTGTAATCGGCACCACCGAACAAGAAGCGATCGCTCTCTTTGGTGCCACCTGCGGTAATCATCCCCTGGTCGCCGGTTTCGTTGCGGATCTTGGTCTTGAAGATATCGCCGCCGGTGAAGGTGAAGTCGCTGAGGTCCTTGGAGACCAGTTGCACACCGGTGTTGGTCTGCTGGTAAAGGCGGCCGTCGGTGTTGGCCAATACCGGGTTGTTGCCGTAGAGCGTGCCGAGGCGCAGTTCATCTTTGGCGAAGCGCATTTTGAATGTTGGGCTCAGCACGCCGAACTGGTCGGCCGACTTGCCGTCATCCAGCGGGAACATGCTGCCGGGGTAGCGGCCCTGGTGGTCCTTGTCATTCAGGTCGCCACCGGAATCCAGTTTCAAACCGTAGAACGCTTGCAGGTCCAGGCCAAAACCTACCGGGCCTTCGGTGTAGCCGGACTTGAAGTTGAACTCGAAACCCTGGCCCCAATCGCGCACGCTGTGGGCCTTGGCGCTGCTGTTCACCACATCACGCCCCTGCTGGTTGAGGTAGCGGTTGAGCAAGGTCACATCGGCGTGGCTGTCGTCGATAAAATCGGCATGGGCGGACAGCATAAAGCTCGCCATGGCGGCACCCACCATAGGGCTTATTAACGTCTTCATTGTTACCGGTCTCCGTCACTGTTCTGAAATGAAAGCGTCAAACGCTTCACACAATTACGCAGTGGCCAGATGACAGTTCCGCGTCAAAACGCGGTGTTCACCAATGAAATTAAATTTAAGAAAGCCCCGTGGGACGGGGCTTTGCGGGCTTTTTTGCGGGAGCGGGCTTGCCCGCGAGGCAGGCAACTCGGTGTATCTCAAACACCGAGCTGATGCGATCGCGGACAAGCCCGCCCCCACAGGGGACTAGCGCACCAGGTGCAAAAACTGCAGGTGTCGCTCGTACTGGTCGAGGATGTCGTTGATGATCTGCTCCTTGGTGTAGCCCACCAGATCGTAGTCCTGGCTGCCCTCACTCAGGTGCACTTCCGCCCGGTAATAGCGACGGTTGTTGATCTCTTTCGACCCCATGCCACCCCGGGCAAACGACGGCGTGAAGTAGCCGCGCATCTGCACCTGGTAGACGAACGGGTGCTCCTCGCCATGGCCGATTTCCAGGCTGACACTGTCATTGGACGGGTCAGGCTGAGTGACCACGTTCAAGCCTTTCTCGACAAATACCGCCGTCACTTCCTCGATCGCCGGGCGCACCGTTGATTCAAGGAAGCGGTACACCTCATCCCGCGAAGGGAAGTGCACGGCCTGGCTCAAACGCTGGCGCCAGCCGCCTCGGCCCTTGCGTGAGGCCGATACGGGTGCCAACGAATGCAACTGAGCAATCTGCTTCTGCGATTCGAGATGGAAAGCCTTGTGCAGCCCCCACATCATCAACAGCAGGATCAGCGAGAACGGCAACGAGGTCAGTACCACTGCGGATTTCAGCGAGTCGATACTGCCGGCAAACAGCAAGGCACTGGTGACCAGCGCGGTCATTGCGCCCCAGAACACACGCAGCCACTTCGGCCCGTCTTCATCGGCGTTGCCGCCTTTGGACGACAGGGTCGACAGCACCACGGTGCCGGAGTCGGCCGAGGTGACGAAGAACACGAAGCTGATAAACACCGTGACGGCGATCACGGTCTTGCTCCACGGATAGGTTTCCAGCAGCAAGTAGAGGCTCATCGACGGGTCGTCGATGGCCGACTGGCCGAGGGCGGTCAACCCGTGGTTGAGTACCTGGTCGATGGCGCTGTTGCCGAAGATCGACATCCACGCCAGGGTAAAGCCCAGCGGAATCAGCAGTACGCCAAACACGAATTCGCGGATGGTACGGCCGCGGGAAATGCGCGCGATAAACAGGCCCACGAATGGCGACCATGCAATCCACCAGGCCCAGTAGAACACCGTCCAACCGCCCAGCCAGTCACTGGGTTTGTCGTAGGCGTACACATCGAAGCTCTTGGTCGGCAACGCGCCGAGGTAGTCACCGATGTTCTGGATCAGCGTGTTGAGCAAGTGCTGGGTGGGCCCGGCGAACAACACAAACAGCAGCAGCGCACAGGCCAGCAGCATGTTGATGTCGGACATCACCCGCACACCCTTGTCGACACCGGCCACGGCCACGAGGATCGCCGCGCCCATCATCAGGGTGATCAGGCCGACCTGAATCCACTGGGTGTGGGCAACGCCGAACAGGTAGTCGAGCCCTGAGTTGAGGTGCAGCACACCAAAGCCCATGTCGGCACCCAGGCCGAACACCGTGGCGATGATGCCGAAGCCATCCACCGCGTAACCGATGGGGCCATTGATACGCTTGCCGATCAGCGGGTACAGCGCCGAGCGTAGCGCCAGCGGCAGGTTATGCCGGTAGGCGAAATACGCCAGGGCCATGCCGACAAAGGCGAACACGCCCCAACCATGCAGGCCCCAGTGCAGAAACAGGATCTGCATGGCCTGGCGGGCGGCGTCGGCGTTCATCGGTGCGCCCTGGGGCGGTTGCACCAAGTGCGTCAGCGGCTCCGAGACGCAAAAGAAAAACAGCGTGATGCTGATCCCGGCGGCAAACAGCATGCCGGCCCAGGACAGGTAACTGAATTCGGGCTCGTCGTGGTCGGCACCGAGTTTTATCTTGCCGTAGCCTGATAGCGCGGTGACCACCACGAAGACCAGATACAGGGTCATCGCCAGCATGTAGTACCAGCCGACCGTATTGGCCGCCCAGTTTTGCGCCGCCAGCAGCCAGGCACCGGCCTGTTGCGGGATAGCGATGACAGTGATGCCGAACAGCAGGATGAAGCTTGCGGCAAAGTAGAAAACGGGCGCATTCATGCGCACCAGGCCGCTGGGTGGGGTGGACGATGCACTCATGAACGATGCACCCCGAAGGTGTGGGATGTGGCTGTAAATAACGGACTCAGCAAAGGTAAGCCTCCTGTTGTGAGCGGGCAGCGAACCACCGGGTTTAACTTGAACGAACATTCAAGTTAAACATGGATAGGCGGTTTTGGACTAATCGCAAGGCTGAGCGGTAGATAGTTCCTACACTAGCTCAAGGATTGGTATGACGGCTGGTGATGGCAAAACGTTCAGCGATCATTGAGTGAAAATCTACCCAAAGCTGGAATGCAGTCCACTGTGGGAGCTGGCTTGCCTGCAATAGCGGTGGTCAGACATACCGCCATCGCAGGCAAGCCAGCCCACAAGGGTTCAGTGACTGGCCCTGGCTCAGTCGCTACTTCTGCGCCCCATCCTCATGCTGCAGATTCGCCTGCGTAATGTTCGCCCCGGCCGGCACGCTGCGGGTCAGCCACACATTGCCGCCAATCGTCGAGCCCTTGCCGATGGTGATGCGCCCCAGGATCGTCGCCCCGGCATAGATCACCACATCGTCCTCAACAATCGGATGGCGTGGATGGCCCTTCTGCAATTGCCCATCCTCATCCGCCGGGAAGCGTTTGGCGCCCAACGTCACGGCCTGGTAGATACGCACGCGCTCGCCGATGATCGCGGTTTCGCCAATCACCACGCCTGTGCCGTGGTCGATAAAGAAACTCGGGCCAATCTGTGCGCCCGGGTGAATGTCGATGCCGGTCGCCGAGTGAGCAATCTCCGCGCTGATCCGCGCCAACAACGGCAAGCCGGCGCGATACAAATGGTGCGCCAGGCGATGGTGAATCACCGCCAGAATCCCCGGATAGCACAGCAGCACTTCATCCACACTGCGCGCGGCCGGGTCGCCGTGATAGGCGGCCAGCACGTCGGTGTCCAACAGGCTGCGCAGGGACGGCAAGGCCAGGGCGAAATCCTGGATCAGGCGGATGGCCACTGCGTCGACTTCGCCATCGTCTTGGCCGCCTTGGCGGGCGGCATAACGCAGCTCCAGGCGCGCCTGGCCGAGCAAGGCATTCAAGGCGACGTCGAGGGTATGGCCGACGTAAAAATCTTCGCTTTCTTCACGCAGGTCCACCGGCCCCAGGCGCATTGGAAATAACGCACCACACAGGGCTTCGAGAATCTGCGCCACCGCCTCGCGCGACGGCAACTCGCGGCCGCCATGCTCGCCACTCAAGCGGCCATTGCGCGTGCGCCACTGGTCCCGGGCGCTGCGCAGCTGGCCGACGATGGTCTGCAATTGCCAATGACTGGAACGCTCACTCACGGTAGGACCTTTGGTAGTGGGAAGCTGCAAGCTACACGCGGCAAGTAAATGCGGCTTGGCTTTTACTTGAGGCTTATCACTTGGAGCTGGTAGCTGAAATTTTCGCCTACTTTACTTCATGCCAAGGAAGCAGCCTTAAGAACCAATCATGCCGAGCAAATAACCAAAGCTTATAAGCGATTGGCGGGTTGCCCGTTGAAAAGTGCCTGCCTATAGTCGCCCCATCACTTAGCCACTGTGCGTAGCCATGATCAAACAACAGCTCGACCGTTTTAACCGCCTGGAACTGCTGGGCGGCGCCACTGCCCTGGAAAAACTCGAGCGGCTGTCGGCCTGGCTGGGCAGGGATATCTACGTCAAACGCGATGACACCACGCCGCTGGCCATGGGCGGCAACAAGCTGCGCAAACTTGAATACCTGGCGGCCGATGCCCTCGCGCAGGGTGCCGACACACTGGTGACCGCCGGTGCCATTCAGTCCAACCATGTACGCCAAACCGCCGCGCTGGCCGCCAAGCTCGGCCTGGGTTGCGTTGCACTGCTGGAAAACCCCACCGGCACCGAAGACCCCAATTACCTGGGCAACGGCAACCGCCTGCTGCTGGAGCTGTTCGACGCCAACGTCGAATTGGTCGAGAACCTCGACAACGTCGACGACCAGCTCAACGCCCTCGCCGACCGCCTGCGCAGCAACGGCAAGAAGCCGTACCTGGTGCCGATCGGCGGCTCCAATGCCCTGGGTGCCTTGGGTTATGTGCGCGCCGGGCTGGAGCTGGCCGGGCAGATCGAAGACAGCGGGATTGAATTCTCCGCCGTGGTGCTGGCCTCGGGCAGCGCGGGTACCCACAGCGGCCTGGCGCTGGCATTGAGTGAAGTGCTGCCGAATTTGCCGGTCATCGGCGTCACCGTGTCACGCACCGATGAAGCCCAGCGCCCGAAAGTACAAGGCCTGGCCGAACGCACCGCCGAGTTGCTCGGCATGGAAATCCCCGAAGCATTCAAAGTCATTCTGTGGGACGAATATTTCGGCCCGCGCTACGGCGAACCGAACGCCGGCACCCTGGCCGCGGTCAAGCTATTGGCCAGCCAGGAAGGCCTGCTGCTGGACCCGGTCTACACGGGCAAGGCCATGGCCGGCTTGCTCGATGGTATCGGGCGTCAGCGGTTTGAGGACGGTCCGATTATTTTCCTGCATACCGGTGGGGCGCCGGCGTTGTTTGCCTATGGCGCAGCGTTTAACTGAACGAATACAGATCGAAAGGTGGGAGCGGGCTTGCCCGCGATAGCGGTGTATCAGTGAACATATTTGCAAACTGACACTGCGCTATCGCGGGCAAGCCCGCTCCCACATTAGACCAACGATATATTCCTCAATCGAATAACAAATTATATTTATATTATTTTCAAGTCTTAAAAACTCGCTTTATAGTCGCGCCGAAGGCGAAGACGCGCTTCGCGCTTTAAGGCAGGATACGACTACCGCGTCACCTGCTTCGCTCAACATAAAAACACAGGGGCTCTTCATGACTATTTCTGTATTGCGTCGCACATTGCTGGTTGGCACATTGGGCCTGACTCTTGGGGCCGGTTGGTTGGGCCAGGCAGTTGCCGGCGAGCAACTGGACACCATCAAGAAGGCGGGCGAGATCAAGATCGGCCTGGAAGGCACCTACCCGCCCTTCAGCTTTGTCGATGAAAGCGGCAAGCTCAGCGGTTTCGAAGTCGAGCTGTCCGAAGCGCTGGCCAAGGAGCTGGGCGTCAAGGTCAAGCTGCAAGCCACGCCGTGGGACGGCATCCTCGCCGCCCTGGAATCCAAGCGCCTGGACGCCGTGGTCAACCAGGTGACCATCTCCGAAGAGCGCAAGAAAAAGTATGACTTCTCCAAGCCCTACACCGTTTCCGGTATCCAGGCGCTGGTGCTGAAGAAAAACGTCGACACCATCAAAACCGCCGACGACCTGGCCGGCAAGAAAGTCGGTGTAGGCCTGGGCACCAACTACGAGCAATGGCTCAAGGACAACCAACCCAAAGCCATCATCAAGACTTACAACGATGACCCAACCAAGTTCCAGGACCTGCGCATCGGCCGCATCGACGCCATCCTGATCGACCGCCTGGCAGCCCTGGAATACGCCAAAAAAGCCCCGGACACTGCCGCTGCTGGCGATGCCTTCTCCCGTCAGGAAGCCGGTATTGCCCTGCGCAAAGGCGAGCCTGAACTGCTCGACGCCGTGAACAAGGCTCTCGACAAGCTGCGCGCCGACGGCACCTTGAAGAAGCTGTCCGAGAAATACTTCAACGCTGACGTCACTCAATAATGGAAGCAGGTTTCCAACTCGCGCTGGACTCCGCGCCCTTTCTGCTCAAGGGCGCGTATTACACGGTGATTCTTAGCCTCGGCGGAATGTTTTTCGGCTTGCTGCTGGGCTTCGGCCTGGCCTTGATGCGCTTGTCGCGCTTCAAGCTATTGAGCTGGACTGCCCGTGTCTACGTGTCGTTCTTTCGCGGCACGCCCTTGCTGGTGCAGCTGTTCCTGATCTACTACGGCTTACCGCAAGTGGGCATCGAGCTGGATCCGATCCCGGCCGCCATGATCGGCTTTTCGCTGAACATGGCCGCCTATGCCTGTGAAATCCTGCGCGCCGCGATCAGCTCCATCGAGCGCGGCCAGTGGGAAGCGGCTGCCAGTATCGGCATGACCCGCGCGCAGACCCTGCGCCGGGCCATCCTGCCGCAGGCCATGCGCACGGCCTTGCCGCCGCTGGGCAACAGCTTTATTTCGCTGGTCAAGGATACGGCGCTGGCCGCCACCATCCAGGTGCCCGAGCTGTTCCGCCAGGCTCAGTTGGTGTCTGCGCGCACCTTCGAAATCTTCACCATGTACCTCTCCGCCGCCCTGATCTACTGGATCCTGGCAAGCATCCTGGCGCATTTTCAAAATCGCCTGGAAGACCGGGTCAACCGGCATGACCTGGAGTCTTGAAGCATGATCGTGGTTGAAAAACTGACCAAACAATTCAAGGGTCAGGTGGTGCTCAACGGGATCGACCTTGAGGTCAAGGAAGGCGAAGTCGTCGCCATCATTGGCCCCAGCGGTTCCGGTAAAACCACCTTCCTGCGCTGCCTGAATTTCCTCGAAGAACCCACCAGTGGTCGCATCAAGGTGGGTGACATCGAGATAGACAGCAGCAAACCGCTTAACCAGCAACAAGGCCTGGTGCGGCGTTTGCGCCAGCACGTGGGTTTTGTGTTCCAGAACTTCAACCTGTTCCCCCACCGCACCGCGCTGGAAAACGTCATCGAAGGCCCGATCGTGGTCAAGAAGATGCCGCGCGATGCGGCGATCGCATTGGGCCGCAAGCTGCTGGCCAGGGTCGGCCTGGCGGGCAAGGAAGATGCGTACCCGCGACGCTTGTCCGGGGGCCAGCAACAGCGCGTAGCGATTGCCCGTGCATTGGCCATGGAGCCGGAGGTGATTCTGTTTGACGAACCCACCTCGGCCCTCGACCCGGAGCTGGTCGGCGAAGTGCTGGCGACCATCCGCAGCCTGGCCGAAGAAAACCGCACCATGGTCATTGTCACCCACGAAATGAGCTTCGCCCGGGATGTGGCCAACCGGGTGATCTTCTTCGACAAAGGCGTGATCGTGGAACAGGGCGAAGCCAAGGCATTGTTTGCCAACCCCAAGGAAGAACGGACCAAGCAGTTCCTGAGCAAATTTTTAGCCCACTGACAGTCCGTGTGGGGGCTGGCTTGCCTGCGACAGCATCACCGCGGTGTGACGGATAAACCAGGGTGCCTGCATCGCAGGCAAGCCAGTTCCCACATGACAGTGTTCCTACATAAAATCCTCATTCCAATCAGTAAAAGTCCCCGCGACACCCTGCTTAAAATCCCCCTCCCCGTCAGCTTGTTCTGAATCTGCGCCAACCCGCCGTTTAGCCCTTTGCCGCCATTGACGGCCGCTGGCCAACCCTCTTATCTAGCGCCCAGAGGATTGGATCCTATCCCGGCTATTCACTGAATCGTTCCTTTCGGCACCCTGCGCACAACCGCGCCACGGGTGCCGGAACGATTGCTGCTGGCTGCATCAAGGAGATTACGTATGACGCGCACCGCAACCCAGACTCTGCTCGCCGCCCCGACCCTGCCCCAGGCTAATCGGCACGGCATCAACGCCCTCGCCGCCGCCCACTTGCAGGTAGATATCGCGCCCTTCCCAGGCATGGAGGAAGGCGACCTGATCGAACTGTTCTGGAACAACTGCTTCGCCGACTCGCGTCGGATTACCGCGTGCAAGGTCGGCACATCGACCCGCCTGCGCGTCCCGGAAAGTTTTATCCAGGATGGCACGGCACGGGTTCACTATCAGGTCCTGCACGTCGGCCACGGCCCGGCACGCTCGGCCATCACCCAGGTGGGGGTGAAGACCTGCTATCCGGGTGGCCTGCCGTCCGCGCTCTCGGGCGACGAAAACCAGAACCTCGCCCCCGTGTGCCTGCCCGAAACCATCCGACGTCACGGCGTCAACAGCAGCCAGGTACGACGAGGTATCCCGCTGACCATCGAGCCTTACCTGAACATGGCCACGGGCGACGCCATTACCTTGCGCTGGGGTGACGCGCGCCTCGACCTGCCGCAAATCCAGGCCGAAGGCGTCGGCCTGCCGGTACAGGTGTGGGTGCCTTCGGCGGTGATTGTCGACGCGGGCGACGACAGCCGCCTGGACGTGACGTACTGCATTCTCGATCGCGTCGGCAATAATTCGCGCTGGGCACCGATGCGCACCTTGAACATCGCCGCCGGCGTGCCACAGGCGCCGACCCGCCCGGCCAGGGCCGCGTCGACTTATCAACCGCGCCAGCCCGGTTCTCCCTGCGAGCCTGGGTGACAGCCCTTCTATGCATATTCCTAAAAGTTAGTTTATTAAAAAATTTAACACGCTTAGGGTATATGCACCGGACCACCGGACATCTCTGATTTTTCTGTTTTATTTCATTGAATGCGAGGTCGGTATGGTCAGAATTACCCCGGTGCATAACGCCAGGGCATTACGTGCAGCCAAGGAGCGGCGCTGATGTCTAACTTGGCTCTAACACCCCCCCAGAGTGATCTGGACGTAGCCCCATTGCTGTTGCCGGCCGCTGTGCTGCGCAACGACGCCGAGGCGTTGAGCGCCGCGTTTGAGCTGGCCCAGGCTGCGCGCCTGCAAGCGGCCAAGCGCGACCAGCAGCGCAAGCTGCCATGGGCGCAGCTCGAGCAGTTCACCCGCAGCGGGCTCGGCAGTATTTCCATTCCCCGTGAATACGGCGGCCCACAGGTATCGTTCGTGACCCTGGCTGAAGTCTTCGCGATCATCAGCGCGGCGGACCCGGCCCTCGGGCAGATTCCACAGAACCATTTCGGCATCCTGTACCTGTTGCAGGGCACCGCCACCGAACGCCAGAAAAAGCAGCTGTTCCAAAGCGTCCTCGACGGTTGGCGCATCGGCAATGGCGGCCCGGAACGCGGCACCAAAAACACACTGGAGCTTAAAGCGCGCCTCACCGCCGAAGGCGACGGCTACGTGGTCAGCGGCCAGAAGTTCTACTCCACCGGCGCTTTGTTCGCCCATTGGGTCGCAGTAAAGGCGTTGAATGATGACGGCAAACAGGTCATGACATTTGTACGCCGTGGCACTGAAGGGCTGCGCATCGTCGATGACTGGTCGGGCTTTGGCCAACGCACCACGGCCAGCGGCACGGTGCTGCTTGATCGCGTGTCGGTGGACGCAGAGCTGGTGATTGAAAACTGGCGTCTGGGCGAAAGCCCAAACATTCAGGGCGCCATCTCGCAACTGATCCAGGCCGCCATCGACGCCGGCATCGCCCGGGGCGCCCTCGACGACACCATCGCCTTCGTGCGTGAACGTTCGCGCCCGTGGATCGACGCCAAGGTCGAGCGCGCCAGCGATGACCTGTATGTGATTGCCGATATCGGCAAGCTGAAAATCGAACTGCACGCCGCCGAAGCACTGCTGCGCAAGGCCGGCAAGGTGCTGGACGAGGTCAGCGCGGCGCCAATCACCGCGCAATCCGCCGCCAGGGCATCGATTGCCGTGGCCGAGGCGAAAGTGCTGACCACCGAAGTGTCGCTGCTGGTCAGCGAAAAGCTCTTCGAGCTGGCCGGCAGCCGCGCCACCCTCGCCGAATTCAACCTCGACCGCCACTGGCGCAACGCCCGCGTGCATACCCTGCACGACCCGGTGCGTTGGAAGTATCACGCCATCGGCGCCTATCGCTTGAACGGCACCTTACCTGCTCGTCACTCCTGGATTTAACCGACCAGAACACTTTTCCACGAGCTTCTGGAGAACACCTATGACTTTCTCTACAAACGTCGCGGTTATCACCAGCGACGAACAAGCCCTCATTGTCGCCAGCGACCTTGCGGAAGACTTCCGCCGCGACAGCGCCCAGCGCGACCGTGAGCGCCGCCTGCCCTTGCCCGAACTGGACGCGTTCTCCCGCTCCGGCCTGTGGGGCATCAGCGTGCCGAAGGAACACGGCGGTGCCGGCGTCTCCAATGTCACCCTGGCCAAGGTCATTGCGCTGATCGCCCAAGCCGACGCTTCATTGGGCCAGATCCCGCAAAACCATTTCTATGCCCTTGAAGTGCTGCGCGTCAACGGCAGCCCCGCGCAGCAGCAACGCCTGTACGCCGAAGTGCTCGCCGGCCAGCGTTTCGGCAACGCCCTGGCGGAGCTGGGCACAAAGACCGCTCACGACCGCGTGACCTCTATCACCCGCGACGGCGACGGTTTTCGCATCAGCGGCCGCAAGTTCTACGCCACCGGCGCAATCTACGCCCAACGCATCCCGACGTCGGTGGTGGATGAGCACGGCGTGCAGCAACTGGCGTTTGTGCGCCGCGACAGCGAAGGCCTGACGGTGATTGACGACTGGAGTGGCTTCGGCCAGCGCACCACCGGCAGCGGCTCCGTCGTGTTCGATAACGTGTGGGTCGCCGCCCAGGACGTGATCCCGTTCCAGAGCGCTTTCGAGCGCCCGACCACCGTCGGCCCACTGGCACAGATTCTTCACGCCGCCATCGACACCGGCATCGCGCGCGCCGCCTTCGAAGATGCGCTGCACTTTGTGCGCACCAAGACCCGCCCGTGGATCGACGCCGGCAACGACAAGGCCACCGAAGACCCGCTCACCCTGAAGAGCTTCGGCCACCTGAGCATTCGCCTGCACGCCACCGAAGCTTTGCTGGAGCGCTCCGGCGAAGTTCTCGACCGCGCCCAGGCCGACAGCACTGCCGAGACCGTCGCGGCGGCCTCCATCGCCGTCGCCGAAGTGCGCGCCCTGAGCACGGAAATTTCCCTGGCCGCCGGCAGCACCCTGTTCGAACTGGCCGGCAGCCAGGCGACCCTGGCCGAACACGGCCTCGACCGCCACTGGCGCAACGCCCGCGTGCACACCCTGCATGACCCGGTGCGCTGGAAGTACCACGCGGTGGGCAATTACTACCTCAACGATGAAAACCCGCCACTGCGGGGGACCATCTGATGAGCCTGCCGGTAAAAACAAAGAAAAAAATCCTGCTCAATGCCTTCAACATGAACTGCATCGGGCATATCAACCACGGCCTGTGGACGCATCCACGGGACACCTCGACGCAGTATAAAACCGTCGAGTACTGGACCGAACTGGCGCAGACCCTGGAGCGTGGGTTGTTCGACGGCCTGTTCATCGCCGACATCGTCGGCGTGTACGACGTTTACCAGAACTCTATCGACGTGCCGCTCAAGGAGTCGATCCAACTGCCGGTCAACGACCCGCTGCTGCTGGTCTCGGCCATGGCGGCGGTGACTAAAAACCTCGGCTTCGGCCTCACCGCCAACCTCACCTACGAGCCGCCGTACCTGTTCGCCCGGCGCATGTCCACGCTCGATCACCTGAGCCGTGGCCGGGTCGGCTGGAACATCGTCACCGGTTACCTCGACAGCGCTGCCAAGGCCATGGGCCTCACGGAACAGGTCGAGCATGACCGGCGCTACGACCAGGCCGACGAATACCTGGAGGTGCTGTACAAACTCTGGGAAGGCAGCTGGGAAGACGACGCGGTCATCAATGATCCGCAGCAAAGGGTCTACGCGCAGCCGGGCAAGGTGCACAAGGTCGAGCACCATGGCGAGTTCTATCAGGTGGAGGGTTATCACCTGTGCGAGCCGTCGCCACAGCGCACGCCGGTGCTGTTCCAGGCCGGCAGTTCGGACCGTGGCCTGCTGTTCGCCGGGCGACATGCCGAGTGCGTGTTCATCAGCGGGCAGAACAAGGCGGCGACCAAGGTCCAGGTGGACAAGGTACGCGCCAGCGCCGTCGAAGCCGGACGCAACCCGGATGACATCAAGGTGTTCATGGGCCTCAACGTGATTGTTGGCGCCACGCAAGAGCTGGCCTGGGCCAAGCACGCCGAGTACCTGAGCTACGCCAGCCCTGAAGCCGGCGTGGCGCATTTTTCGGCGTCGACGGCGATTGATTTTTCCCAATACGCGATCGATGAACCGATCCAGTACGTGAAAAGCAACGCGATTCAGTCGGCCACCAAGAACCTGCAAAACAACGACTGGACCCGGCGCAAATTGCTCGAGCAACACGCCCTCGGCGGCCGCTACATCACCTTGGTCGGCTCGCCCGAGCACGTGGCTGATGAGCTGGAATCCTGGATCAGCGAGACCGGGCTGGATGGCTTCAACCTGACGCGCATTGTGACGCCGGAAAGCTATGTCGACTTTATCGACCTGGTGGTGCCGGAGTTGCAGCGGCGCGGGTCGTACAAGACCGCTTACGAGACCGGCACCTTGCGCGAAAAAGTCTTCCAGGGCACTGCACGGTTACCCGAACAACACACCGGTTCCACCTACCGACACTGAATTAGAAGTGTGGGAGCTGGCTTGCCTGCGATAGCGGTGGGCCAGCAAAGAAAATATCCCTGACAGACCGCTATCGCAGGCAAGCCAGCTCCCACAGTTGACCACATTGTTCTTACAGACACCTTATGACTGGAAACCGATCATGAAAAAGACACTGCTCACTCACCCAGTCAAAGCACTGGCCCTGGCCCTCGGTTTATTCAGCTCGGCGGTGTTTGCTGCCGATGCACCGCTGAAAGTCGGCACCACCGCCGCGTTCGCGATCCCGCTGGAAGCCGCCGTGGCAGAAGCCGGCAAGCAAGGCCTGAAAGTCGAGCTGGTGGAATTCACCGACTGGATCGCTCCCAACGTCAGCCTGGCCGCCGGCGATATCGACGTGAACTACTTCCAACACATCCCGTTCCTGGAAAACGCCAAGGCCGCCGCCGGCTTCAAGCTGGAGCCGTATGCGCCGGGCATCATCAACAACGTCGGGCTGTATTCGAAGAAGTACAAAAGCTTTAACGACCTGCCCCAAGGGGCCAGCGTGGCGATTGCCAACGACCCGATCAACAGTGGTCGCGGCCTGCAACTGCTGGCCAAGGCCGGCTTGATCACGCTGAAGCCGGGGGTGGGCTACAAGGCCACCGAAGAAGACATCATCGCCAATCCGAAGAAGATCAAAATCCTGCAGGTAGAAGCTGTGCAACTGGTGCGCGCCTATGACGACGCCGACCTGGTGCAGGGTTATCCGGCGTATATCCGCCTGTCCAAGACCTTCGATGCCGAGTCGGCGCTGCTGTTCGACGGCCTCGACCACCCGGAATACGTGATCCAGTTTGTCGTCCAGCCCAAGAGCAAAACCGATCCGCGTGTGATCAAGTTCGTCGACATCTACCAGCACTCGCCGGTGGTGCGCGCAGCCCTGGATAAATCCCTCGGCAAGCTCTACCAAGTCGGCTGGGAAGGCTGAATATGAGCGCCGCCAACACGCAACTGCGCGACCTGGGTTTACCGCCCAGGGACGCCGAGCAGACAGAACTGCACCCCGATTTGAACCGCGCCCATGTGCGTTTTATCAACCTGGGCAAAACCTATGACGGCACCGTGCATGCCTTGCAAGGCATCGATCTGGCGATCCAGCGCGGTGAAGTGTTCGGCATCATCGGCCGCAGCGGCGCCGGCAAGTCCTCGCTGATCCGCACCATCAATCGCCTGGAGCAACCCAGCAGCGGCCGGGTGCTGATTGATCAGGTGGACATCGGTGAGTACGACGAAGACCGCCTGGTGGCGTTGCGTCGGCGTATCGGCATGATCTTCCAGCACTTCAACCTGATGTCGGCCAAGACCGTGTGGCAGAACGTCGAGTTGCCGCTGAAAGTGGCCGGAGTGCCCAAGCTGCAACGCGAGCAAAAGGTCCGCGAGCTGCTGGAACTGGTGGGCCTCAAGGACAAGCACAAGGCCTACCCGGCGCAGCTCTCCGGCGGGCAGAAACAGCGCGTGGGCATCGCCCGCTCGCTGGTGCACGACCCGCAGATTCTGCTGTGCGACGAAGCCACCTCGGCGCTCGACCCGGAAACCACGCAATCGATCCTCGGCCTGCTGCGTGAAATCAACCGGCGCCTGGGGCTGACCATTGTGTTGATCACCCATGAAATGGCGGTGATTCGCGAAATCTGCGACCGCGTGGTGGTGCTGGAACACGGCCGCATCGTGGAGCAAGGCCCGGTGTGGCAAGTGTTCGGCAACCCGCAGCACGAGGTCAGCAAAACCCTGCTGGCACCGTTGCAACACGGGCTGCCGGATGAGCTGCAAAGCCGCTTGCAGCTCACCCGGACATCCGCCGACGCGGCACTGGTGCTGCGCTTGCAGTTCACCGGCAGCGCCAGCGACGAACCCGACCTGGCCGCGTTGTTCAACGCCCTCGGCGGGCGCGTGCGCTTGCTGCAAGGCGGTGTCGAACGAATTCAGGGCCATGCCCTGGGGCAGTTGCTGCTGGCGGTGAATGGCTCGCCCCACAACGCCGAAGAACTGTGCAATCGCGCCGGGCGTTGGGCG
This sequence comes from Pseudomonas antarctica, assembly GCF_001647715.1. Lineage (NCBI taxonomy): Bacteria > Pseudomonadati > Pseudomonadota > Gammaproteobacteria > Pseudomonadales > Pseudomonadaceae > Pseudomonas > Pseudomonas antarctica. Next base: position 296,733 of record NZ_CP015600.1, on the reverse strand, counting down.
CAACAGGTGGAGGTGCTGGGCTATGTGGTTTGATCGTTTATTGCAGGGCGCCGTCGATACCTTGTTGATGGTCGGCGTGTCGTCACTGATTGCGTTGCTGGTGGGCATTCCGCTGGCGGTGTTTCTGGTCACCAGCGATAAGGGCGGGATCTACCAGGCACCCGCGCTGAACCGAGTGCTGGGGGCGTTCGTCAATCTGTTCCGCTCCATTCCGTTTTTGATCCTGATGGTGGCGCTGATCCCGTTTACCCGGCTGATCGTCGGCACCACCTATGGTGTATGGGCGGCCGTGGTGCCGCTGACCATCGCCGCCACGCCATTCTTTGCACGAATCGCCGAGGTCAGTTTGCGTGAAGTCGACCACGGTTTGATCGAAGCCGCACAAGCCATGGGCTGCCGACGCTGGCACATCATCTGGCACGTGCTGTTACCGGAAGCGCTGCCGGGAATCGTCGGCGGATTTACGATTACGCTGGTGACGATGATCAACTCCTCGGCCATGGCTGGCGCAATCGGCGCAGGCGGCCTGGGTGATATTGCCTACCGCTATGGCTACCAGCGGTTTGATACGCAGATCATGCTGACGGTGATCGTGCTGCTGGTGATTCTGGTGGCCGTGATTCAGCTGGGTGGCGATCGCCTGGCGCGGGTGCTCAACAAGCGGTGAGGTATAGTCGGGCTATCTCAGTACCCGGTATACCCCGTCATGACCCTTAAGCCCGACGACCTCGACCAGATCACATCCACCACGCTCGGCCACTACAACCAGGTGGCCGAAGACTTCCGTGAAGGCACCCGCGATCACGATGTGAGCCAGAACATCGACGCCTTGCTGCGGCATATCCTGGGCACGCCACCGTTTACCCTGCTGGATTTCGGCTGCGGGCCGGGGCGGGATCTGCAGACGTTTACACGCATGGGGCACATTGCAGTGGGGCTTGATGGCTCCGAACGTTTTGCGCAGATGGCCCGCGAAGACAGTGGTTGTGAGGTGTTGCAACAGGATTTCCTGAAGCTGGATTTGCCTGCCGGGCGATTTGATGGGGTGTTTGCCAATGCGGTGTTGTTTCATATTCCCAAGCAGGAATTACCGCGCATTCTCAAACAGCTGCATGGCGCCTTGAAACAGGGCGGCGTGCTGTTCAGCTCCAACCCTCGCGGTGAAAACCAGGAAGGCTGGAATGGGCCTCGGTACGGGTCTTACCACGACCTGGAGGCATGGCAAGGTTTGCTGACGGCGGCCGGGTTTGTGGAGCTGGAGCATTACTACCGGCCAGCCGGGCTGCCACGGGAACAGCAGCCTTGGCTGGCGAGCGTGTGGCGCAAATTATAGATTTTTGTTGCCTGGGCTGACGCCTTCGCGAGCAAGCCCGCTCCCACATTTTGAAATGCATTCCCCCGTGGGAGCTGGCTTGCCTGCGATAGCGGTTTGACCGGCAGCGCTACTGCACCTGATACACCACCGGTTTTTCCCCCACCACCATTGCCGTCACACTGCGTGCGGGGTAGCCCTGGTTCTCCTCGGCAGCAAAATTCACCACTAACCGCGTGCCATCGGCAAACGTGGTCTGCTGCACCTGCTTGTCCGCCGTCAGCCAGCGAAAATCGGTCATCGCCTGAGTCGCCAGGCGTTGATGCAACGGCCGGAAAAACCGGTCCTGACGCTGGATCACCGGCAGCCGCTCCTTAAGCGTCGCCGCGCTCAGGTGATACAGCGGCGGCACGTTGTACAGCAGTTGAGTCAGCTCGTTTGCAGCCCGCACATTGCTCAGCTTCAGGCTATCGAACAGCCAGTGGTGGGTGGTGATGACCGAACCGTGGAACACCGCCTGATACAACGGCAAACGCATCGTCGGCTCGAAGTACACCGTACGAAACGGCTCCTTCAACGGCACGGGCTTGAAGAACACCGCGGGTTGCTCCGGCGGGTACCAGTTGCCCACGTAATAGGGCGACTGCTTGTCCTGAGTCATCGCGTCGTCACCCCAGCCGATCACGGGTGTCTGCATCCCATGGGCGAACAGGATGCCCTGTGCCGTGATTGCGTTGCCGTCTTCGGAGCCGGCGGGCAGCTTGAGCGCGGTGTTGATCCAGCGAGACGCGTCGATATTGCCCTCAGCATTTTGCGCCTGGGTCATTGGGGCGCCGGTACGATAGCTGTCGAAGACCATGCTGGTGGCGTAGGCATCAAGGAACCAGGCGTTGAAACCTGCCTTGGCGTGCACGGCCTTCACTCGGGCTTCCAGCAACGGCCGCACGCAGCGCGGATCGGTGTAGTGGCCCGATTGCTGGAAGCCGGTCTTGAGCTTGCCGTCCTTCAACACGATGGCACAGTCGCGGTAAGCCTTGCTGCCCAGGTGGGCGGTGGTCCAGTCCGGGTTTTCGATGGTGGATAACGCCGTTTCATAGGAATCGTACGGTGCCATGAGGTAACCGGCGTTGACGCCCGCCTGAATCGCTTCGGGATGCCACAGGCCACCTTCCCAACCGTCGCCCAAGGCCAGCAGCAGGCGTGGGAGCCCAGCGTCTTGCAGCGACTTCAGGGTCTTGGCCGAGAGCGTGCTGCCCCAGGTTTCAGGACCGTCACGCAGCGCGCCGCTGAACGCCGTCGCCAGCTCACGGCGCAGTGCGCCATAGCCATCAGCGAGCTTGAGCATGTCCGGCTCCTCGGTAGCCTGCCAGGTTTGCCGGGCCTTTTTATTGATTGCCGCGTTGAGGCCACGCAACAGCACGGTCTTTTGATAGCGGTCCAACGCAGCGGACTGCGCCAGCACTTGCGTGGCCTCTTTATCCAGCAAGCCCTTGAGTTCGTGGCCGCGCAGCACTTTCACCAGCAGCGGCCAATCACGCACATCATCCGCCCCCAACAGCTCATTACCCCACAGATAGACATGGCTGGCCCCCAGCAGCTTTTGCGCTTCAGGCGTTTGCCGCAGCTTGTCCGTCAACGGTTCATAACGCCCCTGCTCCACCAGCCACTGGCGATAGCGCTTGGCACCGGCCAATGGGTCGGCGTCGCCCAGGTGCAGGCGCAGGGTCATCGGCGCGCTGGGGTCCAGTGCCGTGAATGCATGGGATGCCAGCAGCGCCAGGCCCTTTCCGTCGGCTTGCCACAACAGGCGATTGTTATAGGGGTTGGTCAGCAACCAGCTCAGCGTGAAGCGCCCGTGATCCACGCCCCATAACGGCAGGCTCAGATCCTGCGTGGTGTTGAGCTCACCCTGTTCGAGCAAAAACGCGTTCCAGACGGGGTTACCCGCCGGCACGTAGTGCCCTTCGGCCAAGGGCCAGATCAACCCTTGGCCCATGGCCTCGGCGGGTTGGCGCAGCAGGTGCAATTCACCCGGCTCGCGGGCGCTGATGGTCAAGGCAAGGTCACGCTGCTCAAGGCGAGCCGTCAGACGATAGGCGCCGCTGTCCCATTGCCAGGTGGCCTGTTCAGCCTCTGCCTGCATATCGCTGACAACATGCGCCGCCACGCCGCTGGAGGCTTGCACAAGCGCCTCACCCGCCGGCGTAACGCGCAGCGCCAACGTGGCGGGATCGAGTTCCACGCGCCACAGGGCGTTTTCCAGCACCGTACCCGCAAACGTCAGCGGAGACAGCAACAGGCAACAAACCAACACAAGAGGGCGCATGGCACAGGTCTTCCAAACGGGATCGGGCCCGAAGGGTAAAACACTTGGCGCCCGGCAAATGTAGGGAAAGTGTTTCCAGGAGCCTTCCTACACCCTCGCAGGAAGGCCCCGATGGTCAGGCCTGATGGTCTTTAGGCTCGCGAATTTTGTACCAGGCCACGTAAAGCGCCGGCAGGAACAGCAACGTCAGCAACGTGGCGATAATGATGCCGCCAATCATCGCGTACGCCATCGGCCCCCAGAACACTTCCCGCGCAATCGGGATCATGCCCAGACTCGCCGCCGCCGCAGTCAGCAGGATCGGTCGGCGACGGTGCTCGGTGGCTTCCACCACCGCATCCCACGGCGTGTAGCCGTCGCGCTCGTAGGCGTCGATCTGCGTCACCAGAATCACCGAGTTGCGGATGATGATGCCGATCAGCGCGAGGATGCCGAGGATCGCCACAAACCCCATAGGCGTGCCCGTGGGGATCAGTGCCAGCACCACACCAATCAGGCCGAGCGGCGCGACACTCGCCACCAGGAACATCTTCTGCACGCTGTGCAACTGGATCATCAGGAAGGTGGCCATCAAAAACAGCATCAACGGCACCACTTTGGCAATCGGGCCCTGGGCCTTGCCGCTTTCTTCCACAGTGCCGCCGGTGGCGACCTTGTAACCCACCGGCAAACCGGCGCTGAATTTCTCGATCGTCGGCGCCAGCTGTTTAACCAGGTCGGTCGGCTGCATCTCATCGCGCACCGATGCCTTGATCGTGATCGTCGGCTTGCGGTCGCGGCGCCATACCAACGGTTGTTCAAGCTCATAGCGCACGGTGGCAAAGGCCAGCAGTGGAATCGAGGTGCCGTTGGGTGTGACGATCTGCAGGTTCTGCAAGGTTTCCGGCGTGCCGCGTTCGGCATCTTCGGCGCGGCCGACCACGTTGATCAGGTAGATATCGTCGTGCACCTGGGTGACCGAGGCGCCGCTGACCACGCTGTTCATCACCTGCGCCACGTCTTCCGACGACAGCCCCAGTTGCCGCGCCTTGTCCTGGGCGATGTCCACGCGCAGCACTTTGCCCGGCTCGTTCCAGTCGTAGATGATCTCGCCCAAGTGGGTGTTCTGATCCAGCAACGTTGCCAGCTCGATGGCGTGTTTGCGCACCTGGTCAATGTCTTTACCGGAGACCCGATACTGAATAGGCCGCCCCACGGGTGGGCCCATTTCCAGCGGCTGCACATAACTGGAGATGCCGACAAAGTCATCACGCAGGCGCTTTTGCAGGCGCGCAATCAAGGCGCCGCGCTCCTCCAGGCCTTTGCTGACGATGACCAACTGGGCGTAGTACGGGTTTTCCAATTGCTGGTCGAGGGGCAGGTAGAAACGAATCGCGCCCTGGCCGATATAGGTGCTCCAGCGGGCAATGTCCGGGTCATCCTTGATGATGGCTTCCAGGCGGTCGACCGCTTTGCGTGTTTCGTTGATCGAGGCGTTTTGCGGCAGGTTGAGGTCGACGAGGATTTCCGGGCGGTCCGACGACGGGAAAAACTGGTTCTGCACAAACTGCATGGAGAACACCGACGCCACAAACAGCCCCACGGTGATGCCGATGGCCCACCAGCGGTTGCGCATCGCCCAGAGCATGCCGCCGTTGAAGGCGCGGCCGATGCGCCCTGGCTCGGCGTTATGCGGTTTCACATTGGCACTGAGGATATGCACCCCAATCACCGGTGCAAACAGCACCGCCACCACCCACGACACCAGCATCGCCACGGCAATCACCGCAAACAGGGTGAAGGTGTACTCGCCCGCCGAACTGGCATTGAGGCCGATCGGCACGAAACCGGCCACGGTGACCAAGGTGCCGGTGAGCATCGGGAAGGCCGTCGAGGTGTAGGCGTACGTCGCCGCCTGCTCCTTGGTTTCACCTTTCTCCAGGCGCGTGATCATCATCTCCACGGTGATCATCGCATCGTCCACCAGCAGGCCAAGGGCGATGATCAACGCGCCCAGCGACACCCGCTGCATGGTGATGCCGCTGTACTCCATAAACACGAACACCAGCGCCAGCACCAACGGGATCGAGCACGCCACCACCAACCCGGCACGCATACCGAGGCTGATAAAGCTCACCACCAAGACGATGATGACCGCTTCAAACAATGCGCTGGTAAAGCCGCCGACAGCCTCCTCGACCACTTCCGCCTGGTCGGACACTTTGTGCACGCCGACGCCCACCGGCAGGTCGGCGGTCAGCTCATCCATGCGCGTGTGCAGCGCCTTGCCGAACGACTGGATATTGCCGCCCTTCTGCATGGCGATGGCCAAGCCGATCGCCGGCTTGCCGTTAAAGCGGAACATCGGCCGCGCCGGGTCGACATAGCCACGGCTGATGTCGGCAATGTCCGCCAAACGATAGAAGCGGTCATTGAGCCGCAGGTTGACGTTGGCCAAATCTTTCTCCGAGGCGAATTGCCCGGAAGTGCGCACGGAAATCCGCTCCGGCCCGGCCTCGATCACCCCGGCGGGGGTCACGGCGTTCTGTGATTGCAGGCTTTGCACGACCTGGCGCTGATCAATCCCCAGTGCCGCGAGTTTGCGCGTGGAGAAATTCAGGTAAATCACTTCGTCCTGCTGGCCGATCATCTCGACCTTGCCCAACCCCGGCACCGAACGGATCTCGGCACGCACCTGTTCCACGTAATCGCGCAACTGGCGCATCGACAGGCCGTCGCCGGTAAAGGCATACACCGAACCAAACACGTCACCGAACTCATCGTTGAACGACGGCCCCTGCAAACCCTGCGGGAACGTGCCGCGAATATCGTCGATCTTCTTGCGCACCTGGTACCAGATATCCGGGATGGCCTTGGCGCTGGTGGTGTCCTTGAGGAACACGAATACCGTGGATTCGCCCGGCCGCGTGTAGCTTTTCACGTAGTCGAGGGAGTCGAGCTCTTCGAGTTTTTTCTCGATGCGGTCGGTGACCTGCTTGAGGGTTTCTTCCTGGGTCGCGCCGGGCCAGCGGGTCTGGATCACCATGGTCTTGATGGTGAACGACGGGTCTTCCTCACGGCCAAGGTTCATGTACGAGAACACGCCCATCAGCAGCGCGACGAACATCAGGTACCAGACGAAGGACTGATGCTTGAGGGCCCAGTCGGATAAGTTGAAGCTCCCTTTCATCGCGGGCTGTCCTCGTCGATTTTGACTTTTTGCCCGGGTTTCAGGCTGTTCACACCGGCGGTGACGATGCGTTCGCCGGGTTTGACGCCGCCATTGAGCAAGGCGCTGGCGGCGTCGCGGCTGATCACGGTGACGTCACGCGGTTGCACGGTCTGGCGTTGGGTGTCGAGCAGCCAGATGCGGGTTTTGCCGTCGACTTCCTGCAAAGCGCTGACGGGCACTTCGATACGTGGCGCAATGGCAGTGCTCAAGGTCACGCTGATCGCGGTGCCCAGGCGAAACGCAGGCGGCGTCTCGGCCAGGGTCAGGCGTGCGCGCCGGGTGCGCGTGGCGCTTTGGGCCTGGGGCTCGATCTCGCGCACGATGGCGGTGGTGTTGACGCTTGGGTCGAGTTGCCCGGCGACCAGAAACACCACATCGGCGGGCAAGCGCTCGGCAAGGCCGGCGGGCAGGTCGATCACCGCTTCCTTGATATCCGGGCGGGCCAGGGTCACCACTTGCTGACCGGCGCTGACCACTTGGCCGGCCTCGGCATTCCACGCGGTGACAATACCGGCGTGGTCAGTGCGCAGTTCGGCGTAATTGAGCTGGTCTTTGGCCTGGTTGACCGAGGCCTTGGCCTGATCGAGGGTCGCCTGGGTGGTTTTAAGGTCGGTCTGGGCCACGTCCAACTGGGCCTGGGCGCCGACGCCACGGTTGAACAACGCCTGTTGGCGGCGGGCGTTGGCCTGGGCATTGATAAATTGCGCCTGCACACGGGCGAGGTCGCCTTGGGCGGCGCGCAACTGGTTCTGCTGGTCGGTGGGGTCGAGAACGGCGAGCAAGGCGCCCTTCTCCACCTCGGCACCCACATCCACGGCGCGACGGGCAATACGACCGGGCACGCGGAACCCCAGATTGCTTTCATAACGGGCCTGGATCGTACCGGCGAAGCGGCCGAGGTTTTCCTGGTCTTCGGCTTTCACTTCCATCGATAACACCGGGCGCACGGGCTCGGGCGGCGGTTCTTTCTTGGAGCAGGCGACCAGCAACAGGCTGGCGGCGAGTAGAGCCATCAATCGCTTCATGGCTGGGCTCCTGGCTGGGCGATCTCGACAAGCATGCCGGGGTGCAGCAATTGCCCACCGGCCACCACGACTTTTTCGCCGCCTTTAAGGCCCTCGCCAATGATCACTTTGCCGGTCAGGTAACGCGCCACGCTGACCTTGTGCAACTGCGCCTTGCCGTCGCCATCGATCAGCCACACAGCGGGCTCGTTGAGGTCTTTGGTCAACGCAGACCAGGGCAGCTCGATACTGGCCTTGGCCGGGCCATTCGCGGTGGCGCTCACCACCGACCCCAGCTGCATGCCTTTGGGCAGATCCTGCAGGGCAATCTTGACTTGCACGGTGCCGGTATTGGCTGCCACCGCGGGCGTGACTTCACGGACTTTACCCACTGCCTTGACGCTTGGGTTATCCAGGAGGCTGACGGTAATCGGCGCGTCGGGCGGCGGCTCCACCAGCAAGGATTCATACACGTTGAACACCGCATCGCGCTCACCATCACGGGCCAGGCTGAAAATCGGCACGGTGGCCTGCACCACCTGGCCGACCTCGGCCTGGCGCGCGGTAATCACGCCGGGCGCATCGGCGATCAACGCGCTATAGCCGAGTTGCTCGCGGGCGTTGGCCAGTTGGGCTTGTGCCGCCGCCAGCGCGCTTTGGCTGCTGCGCAGCGCGGCCTGGGCGGCGTCGTATTCGCTGCGGCTGGTGTAGCCCTTGGGCAACAGCTTTTCCTGGCGCACGAAGGCGGCGGCGGTTTGCTTGACCCGCGCCTGTTCGGCCACGACCTGGGCCTGGGCGGAATCGACGTGGGTCTGCAAATCCTTGGGATCAAGCTTGGCCAGCACTTGCTTGGCAGTCACGCGGTCGCCCACGTCGACCACGCGCTGGATGATCTTGCCACCCACGCGAAAGGACAAATCGGTTTGTACGCGGGCCTGGATGTCACCGGTCAGCGTGACCGCCGCGGCAAAATCCGCCGACTGGACGGTCTGCACAAATACCCGTGAATGCGCCTTGGGTTCGGTCTTTTCCTGACCACAGCCGCTCAGCAGCGCCAACAGGCCAAGGCTGAGTACAACTCTTGAAGTGCGACCGCCCATGCAGGCTCCTTTTGCGTGACGCGATGTGCCAATTTGTATGCGACTGTGAGCTTAGATCAGGGTTCCTTATCTGCAGGGAGGAACCCATACTCCAAGGGTTCCCATGCAGACTGAATGCACATGCTGAAAACCCTCGCAGTAGCCAATTATCGCTCAATCAATAAGTTGGTGGTGCCCCTGGACCGACTGAATCTGGTCACCGGCCCCAATGGCAGCGGTAAGTCCAACCTGTACCGCGCGCTACGGCTACTGGCGGAAACCGCCCAAGGCGGGGTGATCAATGCGCTGGCCCGTGAAGGCGGGTTGGATTCGACCTTCTGGGCCGGGCCGGAAACCATCAGCCGGCGCATGCGCAATGGCGAGGTGCCAGTAGAGCCCATGGTGCGCCAAGGCGTCAAACGCCTGCGCCTGGGGTTTGCCGGGGAGGATTTCAGCTATGCGATCTCCCTGGGTCTTCCGGAAAAAACCCAGTCGTATTTTTCCCTGGACCCGGAAGTGAAGAAGGAATGCATCTGGGCTGGCCACATCTACCGCCCGGCCAGCCTGCTGGTGCAGCGTTCCGGGCCGATGGTGCGCGCACGCGAGGGGCGTGCCTGGGATGTGTTGGCTCAGCACACGCCGAATTACCACAGCCTGTTCGACCAGGTCGGCAGCCTGCGCGGCTCGCCGGAGGTGTTGCTGCTGCGCGAAAGCATCCGGGGCTGGCGTTTTTATGATCACTTTCGCAGCGATGTGGATGCGCCCGTGCGCCAGCCACAACTGGGCACGCGCACGCCGGTGTTGCATCACGACGGGCGCGACCTGGCCGCCGCGTTGCAGACCATCCGCGAGATTGGCGACCCCGAGGCGTTGCAGCGCGCGGTAAGCGATGCGTTCCCCGGTGCACGCTTGAATATCCAACCGCTGCAAGGCGGGCGTTTCGCGCTTGAGTTTTATCAGGAAGGTTTGCTGCGGCCGCTGTCGGCCGCGGAGTTGTCGGACGGCACCTTGCGTTATCTGCTGCTGGTCGCTGCGCTGCTGACACCACGGCCGCCCACGATGATGGTGCTGAACGAGCCGGAAACCAGCCTGCACCCGGATTTGCTGCCGGCGCTGGCGCGCTTGATTATCCAGGCGTCACAGCAGTGCCAGGTGTGGGTGGTGTCCCATGCCAGCCGGTTGATTGCGGCGTTGCAGCAGGATGACGGGTGTAATTCGATTGTGCTGGAGAAGGTGCTGGGCGAGACGCGGATTGTGGGGCAAGGGATTTTGGATGCGCCGGCGTGGCATTGGCCGGAATAAATGGTGACTGTGGCGACCTCATCGCGGGCAAGCCCGCTCCCACATTTGGATCTGCGCCTGTCAGATTGGCCGCGCTCTGCCCGCTACATAAGCCAGTACCACAAGACCACCCAGCGCCGCCAAACCCCTGTGGGAGCGGGCTTGCTCGCGATAGCGGTAGACCAGTCGATTTTTCCAGCGACTGACACACCGCCTTCGCGAGCAAGCCCGCTCCCACCTTTGGATCTGCGTCTATCAGATTGGCCGCACTCTGCCCGCTACATAAGCCAGTACCACAAGACCACCCAGCGCCGCCAAACCCCTGTGGGAGCGGGCTTGCTCGCGATAGCGGTAAATCAGTCGATATTGCCAGCGACTGACACACCGCCTTCGCGAGCAAGCCCGCTCCCACCTTTGGATCTGCGTCTGTCAGATTGGCCGCACTCTGCCCGCTACATAAGCCGGTACCACAAGACCACCCAGCGCCGCCAAACCCCTGTGGGAGCGGGCTTGCCCGCGAAAGCGGTAGACCAGTCGATTTTTCCAGCGACTGACACACCGCCTTCGCGAGCAAGCCCGCTCCCACCTTTGGATCTGCGTCTATCAGATTGGCCGCACTCTGCCCGCTACATAAGCCAGTACCACAAGACCACCCAGCGCCGCCAAACCCCTGTGGGAGCGGGCTTGCTCGCGATAGCGGTAAATCAGTCGATATTGCCAGCGACTGACACACCGCCTTCGCGAGCAAGCCCGCTCCCACCTTTGGATCTGCGTCTGTCAGATTGGCCGCACTCTGCCCGCTACATAAGCCGGTACCACAAGACCACCCAGCGCCGCCAAACCCCTGTGGGAGCGGGCTTGCCCGCGAAAGCGGTAGACCAGTCGATTTTTCCAGCGACTGACACACCGCCTTCGCGAGCAAGCCCGCTCCCACCTTTGGATCTGCGTCTATCAGATTGGCCGCGCTCTGCCCGCTACATAAGCCAGTACCACAAGACCACCCAGCGCCGCCAAGCCCCTGTGGGAGCGGGCTTGCTCGCGAAAGCGGTAGACCAGTCGATTTTTCCAGCGACTGACACACCGCCTTCGCGAGCAAGCCCGCTCCCACCTTTGGATCTGCGTCTATCAGATTGGCCGCACTCTGCCCGCTACATAAGCCAGTACCACAAGACCACCCAGCGCCGCCAACCCCCTGTGGGAGCTGGTTTGCCTGCGATACCGGTGTAACCGTCAGCGAAGGATCAACCCTGCCACTTCCCGCCTTCAACAATCACACTCTCAGGCTTGGTGTCATCGCTCAGCTCTTTACGCACGTATTGGTCATACAGCTTGAGCAAAAACTTCTCTTCACCCAACTTCGCCAACTCGGTATTCACCCAGTCACGCAGTTCGACATTGCCCTTCTTCACCGCTGGCGCAATCGGCGCTTCATCACCGAGTTTCTGTTCCAGTACGCGGTAGCCCGGGTTCTGCTTGGCCCAGCTGAACAGCACCAGGTTGTCCTGTGCATACGCGTCCCCACGACCGGCCGACAACGCTTGCAGTGACTCGGAGTTTTTCTCGAACTTGAGCAGTTTCCAGTCCGGGTGGTTCTTGGTCAGCCAGATATCGGCAGTGGTGCCGGTGGTGACGATGGTGGTGCGGGTGGCCAGGTCATCCAGGCTTTTCACCGAGCTGTCCTGCGGCACCAGCGCCTGTACCGCGACTTTCAGGTTGGGGTTGGTGAAGTCCACCGCTTCCTTGCGCTCCGGGGTCACGGTCATGTTGGCGAGGATCAGGTCGACTTTGTCACTTTGCAGAAACGGTATACGGCTGGCCGGCTCGACGGCGACGAATTCGACTTTGTTTTCATCGCCCAGCAGGTCCTTGGCGAATTGGCGGCCGATGTCGGTATCGAAGCCGACGTAGCGACCGGCTTCGTTCACAAAGCCGAACGGCGGCTTGTCGGTAAACACGCCGACGATCAGCTTGTCGCGCGCCTTGATCTTGTCGATGTAGCTCACAGCGGCGGCGGGTTTCGCGGGCGCTTCGGCCTTCTTATCGCAGCCGGCCAGCAATGCGACGGCGAGCAGTGGCAGTAATAACTTGGCAGTTTTCATATCAGCTCCAGTTCCTTGGTCTTTTTGGGCAGTGTTGAAACAAAGGAGAACTTCTCCAGGAACTGCTGCGCGCGTGCGGTTTGCGGGTTCGTAAAGAATTCCTCGGGGGTGTTTTGTTCGAGGATGCGACCGGCCTCCATAAACACCACGCGGTCGGCGACGGCGCGGGCGAAGGCCATTTCGTGGGTGACGATCAGCAGGGTCATGCCATCGCGGGCCAAGCCCTGGATCACCTCCAGCACCTCCTTGACCATCTCTGGGTCGAGGGCGGCGGTGACTTCGTCAAACAGCATGACCTGGGGGTTCATGCACAACGAGCGGACGATGGCGATGCGTTGTTGCTGACCACCGGAAAGCTGACGCGGATAGGCATCGCGCTTGTCGGCCAGGCCCACGCGTTCCAGCAGTTTTTCTGCCTGCTCGCGGGCTTCGCGTGGGTCGCGTTTTTGCACTTTCAGCGGGCCGAGCAGGATGTTGTCGAGCACGCTCATGTGCGGGAACAAATGGTAGCTCTGGAACACCATGCCTACGTCCTGGCGCACTTGGCGCCAGTCCGTGTGTTTGTCCAACAGCTCCTTGCCGGCAAAGCGCAGGCTGCCGCTGTGCGCCACTTCAAGGCCGTTAAGGCAGCGCAACAAAGTGCTTTTACCGCAGCCGCTGGGACCGAGGATCACCACTACTTCGCCGCTTTGTACCCTCAAGTCGATGCCTTTGAGCACCTGCTGCTCACCGAAGAATTTGTTGAAACCCTGGAACTCGATCAATGCGCTCATGCTTGGGCCCAGCGCCGTTCCAGCACCTTGGAGGCGGCCGACAACGGGTAGCAGATAAAGAAGAAAAACAGGAACAGCACGCCGTAGATCAGTACCGACTCATAGGTGCGCTCGATGATTTGCTGACCGACCTTGATCACATCCACCACACCGATCAGCACGGCCAGGGAACTGGTCTTGATGATCCGCGTGTAGACGTTGATGGTCGGCGGCGTCATGCGCTTGAGGGCCTGGGGCAACAGGACATAGCCGTATAACTGCGGGTCGGACAACCCAATCGACAAGCCGGCTTCACGCTGGCCACGCGGCAGCGAATGCAACGCGCCGCGCACCACTTCGCCGACCTCGCTGGCGCCCCATAGCGACAGCACCAGCACCGCGCACCAGAAGCTCGGGATGCTCAGGCCGAAGAAAATCGGCAGGCCGAAAAACAACAGGTACAACCACACCAGCACCGGAATCGCCCGGAACAGTTCCAGGTAAACCCGCAGCACGAGGTTGATCAGCTGGTTATTCAGCGTGCGTAACACGCCGTACAGCACGCCACCGACAGTGCTGAAAACGATGCTCAAAAAAGAAATCGACAGGGTTTGCGCAGCGCCCTTGCCCAATTGCGGCAACGACACCCACAACAGCTCAAGACCCGAACTGGCCATGCTGGAGCCTCCTTTCCAGGCGGCTGAGCAGCAGCGACAGCGGCAAGAACAACAGCACGCAAATCAGCGTCAGCACGGCGAGCATTTCGTAGGTCTTGTAGTAGAGCGCGATGTAACTCTTGGTGGTGTAGAGAATCTCCGGCACCGCCACGGCAGACACCACGGTGGTCTCCTTGAGCAGGAAGATGAAATTGGCGAACAGCGCCGGCAGGCTGAGAATGCCGGCCTGGGGCAGGATCACATGGCGCAGCAATTGCCAGTCGGACAGGCCGATGGATTTGCCCGACTCGATCTGCGCCAGCGGCACGGCTTCCACACCGGCGCGCAGCACTTCGGTGAGGTAGGCGCCGCCGAGGAAGGTCATGGTGATGATGGCTGCCCAGAACCCGGAAATATTGAAACCCAGGGCGGGCAAGGCGAAGTACACGAAAAACAGTTGGATGAGCAGCGGCGTGTTACGCGCCAACTCCACATACAACGCCACCAGGCGTGACAGGTAAGGCGTGCGAAACACCAGCAGCGCGGCGTTGATCAGCGCCACCAGCAAGGAGGTGGCAATGGCGATCAAGCCCACTTGCAGCGTCACCCCTACGGCGTTGAGAAACGCCGGCAAGGTGCTGAGGATAAAAGCGAAATCGAAAGTCATTGTGAGTCCATGACGCCGCAAGGGTAATGCAGCGAGCGCAGTCCGTTCCGGCGTGGGTAACGTCGGGTAGCGCGAACTTTAAAGGTATAAAAAGCAAAATTTAAATACCTAAATAGCATATTGATATCACCCAAAAAGATAACCGCCGGATTCGCGGGTTTGGCCGGTGGAGGCTATGGTCTTCGGGTCGAGGGAAGGCTGTTTTTTCGAGGGAATGAGCAATGAACGAAGTGAAACCGATGGATCCGCAGGAGCTGGTGAAGTGGTTGGTGGCGTTGCGCAGGGCGATCAATAGCCGCGTGCTCTGAAACGCTGAAGGTCCAATGTGGGAGCGGGCTTGCTCGCGAATGCGGTGTATCAGACAGAGCATCTGTAACTGACAGACCGCTATCGCAGGCAAGCCAGCTCCCACAGTTCTTGCCCGTATTTCCAGGCCAATAAAAAAACGCCGACGCTGTAGAAGCCGTCGGCGTTCAAACCTTGAAGGGGGTTTTGTTTACATCAGAACGCAGGCACTACCGCGCCGTTGTACTTCTTCTCGATGAAGGCTTTGACTTCCGGGCTGGTCAGCGCCTTGGCCAGTTTCTGGATAGCGTCGCTGTCCTTGTTGTCTGGACGTGCGACCAGGAAGTTCACGTAAGGCGACTTGGCATCTTCGATGATCAGCGCGTCTTTCGCCGGGTTCAGGCCAGCTTCCAGGGCGTAGTTGGTGTTGATCACGTCCAGGTCAACCTGGTCCAGCACGCGTGGCAGCAGGGCCGATTCCAGCTCTTTGAATTTCAGGTGTTTTGGGTTCGAAGCGATGTCTTTAGGCGTGGACAGTGCATTGGTCGGGTCTTTCAGCGTAATCAGACCGTTCTTTTGCAGCAGCAGCAGGGCGCGACCACTGTTGGAGCCTTCGTTCGGGATGGCCACGGTAGCGCCGTCTTTAAGCTCGGAAATATTCTTGATCTTCTTCGAGTAACCGCCGATGGGTTCAACGTGCACGCCGATCACAGTGACCAGGTTGGTGCCCTTGCCCTTGTTGAAGTTTTCCAGGTACGGCAGGGTCTGGAAGTAGTTGGCGTCCAGGCGCTTCTCGGCAACCTGTGTATTGGGTTGTACATAGTCAGTGAAAACCTTGATCTCCAGGTCCACGCCTTCTTTGGCCAGGGTCGGCTTGACCAGCTCAAGGATCTCGGCGTGCGGGATCGGGGTGGCGGCAACGACCAGTTTCTCGTTGGCCTGGGCGAAGCTTGCAGTCAGGGCAGCCGCCAGTGCGGTAAACAACAGAACCTTTTTCATGCAGTGTCCTTATCGAAATTCCGGGGCGTCTCTGACGACCGTTTTTTTGTGGTGTGCCAGCGAAGTGCTATCGCGGCGTGGGATGGACAATACCTAGATTTTTTATTCCCGAACAATATCTTTTATTCACGTTGATATTCCATTTTGTTCATGTAGGAATTTGAGCAAGGTTTGTTGCTCAGCGGGGCTGGCGCTGGCGAAAATTCGTTGCAACTGGTCCAACGGAGAGCCCGCCACCGGCAAATTCAGATGCTCGGGCAAAATTTCATCGCCACTGCTCACCAGCAGCGCGAAGTGAATAACGTTTTCCAGCTCGCGGGTGTTGCCCGGCCAACTGTGGTGTTCCAGCACGCGTTGGGCGGCGTCGCTGATCAGCGGCACCGGCAGGTCAAGGCGCTGGCTGTAGATGCCGAGGAAGTATTCGGCCAAGGACAGAATGTCGCCAACACGCTCGCGCAAAGCCGGCAGGTCGAGTTGGCCCTCGCTCAAGTAGTGGAACAAACGCTCATGAAATTTCCCGGCGGCCACGGCCTGGGCCAGGTCGATGCTGGTAGCTGCGACCAGCCGCACATCCACCGGGCTGGGCTGGTGGGCGCCGACACGGGTGACCTCATGGTTCTCCAGGGCAGCGAGCAATTTCACCTGGATCGGCAGCGGTAAGTCGCCGATCTCGTCCAGATACAAGGTGCCGCCGTTGGCCGAACCAAACCACCCCGCCCGACTGCTGGCCGCGCCGCTGTGGCTGCCGGCGGCATAGCCGAACAGTTCGGCGTCGGCATAGGTAGGGCTGATCGCGCCGCAATTGACCGAAACAAACAGCCCGGCGCGGTCGCTGCCCCGGTGGATATGCCGCGCCAACAGCTCTTTACCGCTACCGGTCTCGCCACGAATCAGTACGGGCAAGGCACGCGGCGCGAGGCTTTCCAACTCTTCGCGCAGTTGCCGCGAACGGGGGTCGACGAACACCAATGCCTTGGCGCGAATGCTCAGCGGGCTCTTTTCGGCGTCGGGGAAGGTCAGCAGTGGCTGGCCGAAGGTTTCATGACTCATGGCAGGCTCCCGCCCCAAATCCACTCAGGGACGGGGCGTTGAAAAAAGATCAGGCAGTGCGCCGGGCGTGATGCTCGAGGCGGCTCTGGAGGCGATACAAATAGGCGAAACCCTGCTCCCAACGCTGGTGGCCGGACTTCACATTGATATGCCCGGCACCTGACAGAATGCCGGCTTCGGCGCCCCAGTGACGTGCCAGCTCCAGAGCCCTGGGGGCGCTGACGGCACTGTCGTTGTCGGAACCGACCACCTGGCTGGGAAACGGCAGCAGGTCGGTCGGGATCGGCGCGAAGTTGCGCAAGGCCGGTGAACAGGCCGGACGTTCGACATCCGCCGGGGCCACCAGCAAGGCGCCACGCACCTGACGCAAAAAATGCACCGGCGCAGTGGCCGCCCAATGGGCGACGGTGATGCACCCCAGGCTATGGGCGATCAGGATTACGGGGGTGCTGTCGGCGGCGATGGCCTCGGCCAGCGCGGCCACCCAGTCTTCGCGACGCGGCGTCAGCCAATCGGCCTGCTCCACACGCGCACTGTTGGGCAGGCTGTTTTGCCAATGACTTTGCCAATGATCTTCTGGCGATCCTTGCCAGCCCGGCACGATCAGATAACGAATCGACTCGCTGTGCATGGGTGTGCCCTCCTGCAGCGTTTAACGTTGCTGACCAGTATAGGGACGCGGTTTATATTCGTTAAGGAATAAGAAGCTATTTATTAATAACCAAAATATCAAATTCAAAAAGGATCGAAATGTGGGAGCTGGCTTGCCAGCTCTCACATTGATCGGGTTACTCAGTGAGACTTTCGGTGTTGGGTAAATCCCAGGCAAAAAAAAGGCCGCACCCTGCCAAGGAGACGGCCCAAAAATTGTCGAGACTTTTGAAACTAACGGGCGGTAATCACCGACAGCTTGGTAATCCCCGCGCGCTCGATAGACGCCATGGCTCGCGCCACTTCGCCATAGTTCACGCCATCGTCCGCCTGCAGTTGCACCCGCACATCGGGGTCCTTGACCTTGGCCGCCTGCAGGTTGAATTCCAGCAGGTCCGGCTGGATTTCGTCCTTGTTGATAAACAGTTTGCCGGCGCCGTCGATGCTCACCACCAGCGGGTCTTTCTGCTCCACCGGGGCCACGGCCTGGGTCTTGGGCAGGTTGATCGGAATCGCATTGGTCAGCAGCGGCGCAGTGACGATAAACACCACCAGCAGCACCAGCATCACGTCCACGAGCGGCGTTACGTTGATTTCGCTCAGCACCTCATCACTGTCTTGCGTGGAGAAGGCCATCTCAGGACGCCTCCTTCACTTTTTGCGGGTTACCAGCCGCGCTTTTGGTCAGCGCAGGGTGCAGCAGCACGCGGAAGGAGTTCTTCTGCGCCAGGCTGTAAAAGTCGTGGGCAAAGTCATCCAGGTCGGCTGCCGTCAGCTTCAGGCGGCGCAGGAAGTAGTTGTAGACCAACACTGCCGGCACGGCGACGGCGATACCGACGCCGGTGGCAACCAGCGCCGCACCAATCGGGCCGGCCACAGTTTCCAGGCTGGCGGAACCGGCGGCGCTGATCCCCTTCAGCGCTTCCATGATCCCCCACACAGTGCCGAACAGACCGATAAACGGCGAGGTGCTGCCGATACTCGCGACCACGGCCAGGCCGGTTTCCAGGGAGCGACGCTCCCGTACGATTTGCTGGCGCAGAGCACGCTCGAGACGATCCTGGTGGTTGATGGCCTGGCTCAAGTCCGCAGCGTGTGGCGCGTCACCGACCTGGATCGCGGCATAACCGGCCTGGGCCACACGGGCCGCGGCGCCGGGTTGGGTTTCGGCCAGTTCAGCGGCAGAGTCGAGACTCGACGCCGCCCAGAACTGATTATGGAATTTGCGATCCTGCGCCTTGAGGCGACCGAACTGCACGCCCTTGAGCAGGGCAAAGCCCCAGGTGGCGACCGAAAAGGCCACCAGCAGCCAGATCACCGCGCTTTCGATGGATTCAACGGGAGATGCCAATGCCATGATGTTTTCCCTCTGTGCAGGTCGCGACGTGTCCAACACACCGCAGCCGAATAGTTAGTGAATCTTGAAATCGATCGGCACGCTGACCCAGCCGTCTTGAGCCACATCGCCTTGCTTGGCCGGTACGAAGCTCCAACGCTTCACCGCCGTCAGGGCGGCGTCGTCGAGTGGTTGGCGACCGCTGCTTTTCTGGATCTGGATCTCGCCCGGCTTACCGCTGGCCAACACGTGCACCCGCAACAACACCGTGCCTTCCCAACCGCGACGCTGGGCCAGCGACGGATACTCCGGCGCCGGGTTCTTCAGGTACGCGGCGTTGGCAGAAGCGGGTGTCACCGGTGCCGGCGCAGCAGCCGGTGCGGGAGGCGCTGGAGGCGCGGGCGTCGGTGGCACGGGCGGCGGCTCAACCGCTTTGGGTACGGGCTTGGGCTCAGGCTTTGGCACTGGCTTGGGTTTCGGTTTAAGCACCGGTTTGGGCGGCGCCGGCCTGGCGGCCAGCTCATCCACTAACGGCGGCGGTGGCTCGACTAAGGGCGGTGGCGGCACAGGCGGTGGCGGTTCAACCACCGGCGGCGCCGGCTGGGAAAATTCGATGGTCATCGGCGGGATTTCCGGCGGCACAATCGGCAATACCGGCGTGGGCTTCTGGCTGACCCAATAGATCACCGCACCGTGCAGGGCCAACACCAGCAACCCGAGTAGAACCCCTTCGCGACGACTCGAGAAGCGCCTGGGGGTTTTCTGCAAGCGCAATTGCCCCAACGGCGCGCGGTGCGGTCGGCCAAGGTCGACCAACTCACCACCCGGTGCCTGGCGCCATTGCGCCTCACGTGCACTGGCGGCGGTCTGGACATTGCCCATTGATTCACTCCCTACGGTTTTCACACCAAAAAACCGACGGGCCTGCCAAAGCGGCCGTCGAGGGCTGAATCATCGGGGTTAGACGCTTATCTCTTAAAGTAATCTTTAAAGTTATAGATAGATCTAAATTGCATAAAAGCATCGCTGGGAAATGCCAGAACCCCGCCCCTCGCGGGCTGGCGCGAAGCGGCTGTTTTCCCATGCTTTTCAGGCATGCAAAATATTCAGTGAAGGCATGGTTCAGTGCGGGTTATTTGTACACAAATCGAGCAATTGGTCCTGCAATGCCTGCCCGGCCGCCCCCAAACCACTGCGGCCATACAGCGCCAGACGCACACCCTGCACCCTCGGCAAACCACTTTCATTGCCAAGTATCAAATGGCCAGGCTGCACCACCCGTTGCGGCAACAGGCTGATACCCAACCCCGCTGCCACGGCCGAACACACACTGGCCAGGCTGGCGCTGGAATAGCCGATGCGCCAACGCCAGCCGCCGACTTCCAGGTGGTGGAGCATTTCATTGCGGTACAAACCGCCCACTGGAAACGCCACCAGGGGCAGCGGGTCGCGCCCCAATGACGGCGCGGTGCGGCTGTCCACCCAGCACAACGGTTCCGGCCATGAGGCCAGGCAGTCATCGCTGTCACCCATCTGCTTGACCAGCAACACGTCGAATTCACCCGCGCGGTACTGCCGTTGCAACTCCGGGCCCAGACCACTGGTCACCTCCAGGCGCACTCGCGGGAAGGCCACTACGAACGCCGACAGCAACGGCATCAGGCGCTCGGCGGCAAAGTCCTCCGGCACACCCAGACGCAACACCCCGTCGCTTTGCTGGCTGATCAACACGTCGGCAGCTTCTTCATGCAGTGCCAGAATGCGCCGCGCATAGGCCAGCAGGCGCTCACCCTCGGCGGTGGCCACCACGCGGCGCTGGTCGCGGTCCAGCAACTGGCACGCCACGGCATCTTCCAGGCGACGGATCTGCTGGCTCACGGTGGATTGGGTCAAGTGCAGGCGCTCGGCAGCGCGGGTGAAGTTGCCGCAGTCCACCACGGCAACAAAACTGCGTAACAACACGGGATCGAACATGGCGCGTCACCATTCCATTTGCCACTGGTTGGCATGGTTATATTTAATTTCAGAATACTCCGGCAGCTGACCATACTTCACCTTCCATTCTGCCCAGAGGGACCGCAATGACCGACGATCATCAGCACCTGCAACGCGCCATAACCCTGGCCAGCGCCAACGTGGCCAAAGGTGGCCGACCGTTCGGCGCCGTGCTGACGCTCAATGGCGAGGTGCTGGTGGAAGCCGTGAATGAGATCCACCTGACCCAGGACCCCACCGCCCACGCCGAGCTGCTGGCGATTCGCGCGGCCAGTCAACGCGTAGGCGCGCGCCTGGAAGGCTGTGTGATATACGCCAGCGGCCAGCCATGCCCAATGTGCTTGAGCGCCATGTACCTGTGCGGCGTAGAGCGCGTGGTGTTTGCTGCCAGCAACGCAATGGCCGAGCCGTTCGGCCTGTCGACGGCGGTGATTGGGCAACAGGTCGGCCTGCCGTTGAGCGAACAGCGCCTGCCGATCCAACACCTGCCCGACGCCGCCATGACCGCGCTCTATCAGCGATGGAAAGCCCTGCATGACCCTGAATAAATCCTTTGCCGGCTGGGGCCTGCTGGTGGTGCTCGGGCTTAACCTGCGGCCAATCCTCAGTTCCATCAGCCCCTTGCTCGGCGAGATTCGCCAGGCCACCGGCCTGAGTTTCCAGAGCAGTGCGTTGCTCACCAGCCTGCCGGTGGTGTGCATGGGCCTGGTGGCGCTGGTCGGCGTGCGTGTGGAGGCACGACTCGGCGAACGGCGTGGCATTGCCCTGGGTTTAATGATGATTCTGCTGGCATGCCTGGCGCGTTGGCTGATGGGCCAGGCGTCGGCGTTGCTGGTCACGGCATTGCTCGGTGGCGCCGGTGTGGCGCTGATCCAGGCGTTGGTGCCGGCGATGATCAAGCGCGAATTTCACCACCGCGTGCCGGTGGCGATGGGCGTGTATTCCGCTTCGCTGATGGCCGGTGGCGGCCTGGCAGCGTTGCTCAGCCCGGTAGTGGCCACGCATTTCCAGCAATGGCAGGCGGGGTTGGGTGTGTGGCTGTTGCCGGCGCTGGGGGCGTTATTGCTATGGGCGTGGTTGCCGTTGGGCGCGGTGAGAAACCCGCAGGCAGCACCCGCGTTCAAGGGCCTGCGCAACCGGCGGGCCTGGCTGTTGGCGCTGTACTTCGGTTTGGTCAATTGCGGCTATATGAGCATGGTGGCGTGGCTGCCTGCGTACTATCAGCAACTGGGCTGGGGCGTATTGCCGAGTGGCTCGTTGCTGGCCTTCATGACCATCTTCCAGGTGATCGCCGCGCTGCTGATGCCGGTGCTGGCGCAACGCGGTATCGACCGTCGGCCCTTGCTGGGCATCAGCCTGCTTGCGCAAACCATCGGCTACCTCGGCCTGATCATCGCGCCGCAGGAGTATCCCCACCTGTGGGTAGCGCTGTGCGGTTTCGGCCTGGGCGCGTGTTTTGCCCTGAGCCTGCTGCTGACCCTGGACCACCACCGCGACCCGCGCCAAGCCGGGCAACTGGCGGCTTTCGTGCAAGGCGTAGGTTTTTTGATCAACGCGATTTCGCCGTGGCTGACCGGCTGGCTGCGCGAACTT
This sequence comes from Pseudomonas antarctica, assembly GCF_001647715.1. Classification (NCBI taxonomy): domain Bacteria; kingdom Pseudomonadati; phylum Pseudomonadota; class Gammaproteobacteria; order Pseudomonadales; family Pseudomonadaceae; genus Pseudomonas; species Pseudomonas antarctica. The sequence goes on along the minus strand of NZ_CP015600.1, from coordinate 274,437 downwards.
ACCGGCAATTTTGTCAGCGCCTGGGTGGTGCTGACAGTGACGGTGGTGGCGATGTTGCTGGTGACGCGGGTGTTCAGCCCAGCCACCTATCGCACGGTGCCTGCTCTATAGATATGCATTTAAGGTCTAGATAAAACAAACACGCTTCGTTGACGGAATAAGCGCGCCCCTTAAAATCCCGGTTCTCCTTTCGGACGCCGGGCCCCTATGGATCTCCGCCAACTGCGCTACTTCATTGCGCTGAACAAGTACCGCAGTTTCGTGCGCGCCGCCGACGCCATGGGCATTACCCAGCCAGCCTTCAGCCGCAGCATCCAGGGTTTGGAACAGGAGTTCGGCTGCGTACTGGTGGACCGCGCCAATAAGGACCTGCGCCCTACCCCCGAAGGCCAGGTGGTGCTGCAGCACGCCCTGGGCCTGGTGCAAGGTGCGGCGTTGTTGAGCCATGAAGTCACGCGCATGACCAAGCTCGACGCCGGCGAGGTACGTTTTGGCAGTGACGCCGTGGCGGCGGTCAACCTGGTGCCCCTGGCGATAGCCCGTTTTATCACGACCTACCCCAAGGTCCACACCGCCTTGCAGGTGGATAACTGGGAAAAACTGGGGCGCAGCCTGAGCCGGGAAGAGATCGAATTCTTTATCGCCGATGTGCGTCACTTTGAAGCCGATCCGAATTTTCAGACCCAGGCCCTTACCCCACGACGCACGGTATTTTTCTGCCGCGCCGGGCACCCGCTGCTGGCCAAGGACAGCCTCTCCACCAATGACCTGTTCGGCTACCCGCTGGCCGCGCCATTGATGCCGCCCGGCATTCGAAAATTGCTGGCCAACCTCAGCGGGCGCATCGACTTTGCGCCCGCTGTCGAGCTTGAGCAGTTTCCCGCTCTGGCCACCATCGTGCGGCAGTCAGACGCCATTGGCTTGGGGGCTGAAGAAGCCTTCGTCGACGCGTTCCTCAGCGGTGAGCTAGTAGTGCTGCACTGGCGCAACCTACCTCACACCCTGGGCAGTTTGAACAACCACTGCGGCGTGGTCAGCCGCGCTGGGGTTCGTTTGTCGCCTGCGGCGAAGGCGCTGATCGAAACCCTGCTGGCGGTGGAAAGCCGAGCCGATTGGCCCGCGAAAACGTCCCAAAATCATTGAAGCGCACGCCCATGTCGGCCATGACCTTGTGCGCCACCTTGGCCGTCATCTGGCGGATGTAGAACGGTTCCTTCACCACAAAATGATGGATGCCATGGGTGCTGCCGAAGTTGAAACAAAACGCCTGCAGCGGCCACATCCACCACGGGTTCAATACCTGGGTCTGCTGGATCACATTGCCCAGCTCCACATCGCCGTAGTAGTGCATGTTGGAGCTGACAAAATGCAGGCAAAAGGTGCGCAGCACGTTGGGGCCGATGATCACCACGGCGGCGATGTCGATCACCTGCATCATCTGCAAGGTGTTGGCTGACCACTCGATCGGCACGCCCATCAGGCTGGCAATGCCATTGGCGGCATGGAAGCCGAGGAACACATACCACGCGCCCCAATGCAGCAGCGCCAATGGCGCGTACACCAGCAGCGAGCGCTTGAGGATCTTGAGTTTGTGGCTCCAGGTTTTCGCACGCAGCATGCGGATAAACGCCGACATCACGTTATCCCCCACCATCAGCAACCGCGCAAAACCCCACGGTTCGCCGTTGGTGATGGCGCGCTCCTCCATATCGGTTTCGGTCCCGGAAACCTTGTGGTGATTAAGGTGCAGGTGGCGGCGTATCCACGGGTTGATCGTACTCGGCCGCGCCAGCCACACCAGGCCCATCATCAGATTGTGCGGCAGGCGTTGCTTGCGAAAGTACATGCTGTGGATCAGGTCGTGTTCCAGCTCGTGGGTCAGCGAGGCGAGGAAGGCATTGAGCAGCAGGCACACCCACCAGGCCATATGCCCAGTGATATAGAGCGCCGCCGAGCCGAGCATGCCGAGCAACGCGAAGGCCAGGATGCCCGCGCCCAACGCGTCCTGATGCTGCAGCCAGGGGTGCTGCTGGCGCAATCTGGCGCCTTCGGCGAGCACCACTTCGCGAATATGCGCTGAACGCTGTTGCGCATTCATCTGCTGGGGACTTGCAGAAGTACCGTCCATGCTTCCATCCTCTTGTTTATTGATAGATGCATCCTGGCCCAAGCGGTGCGCCAGGGCATCAGCCCCACACGCCAACCTGTTGACCGCAAGCGCCAATCGCCATGACCGAACCCACTTCGCTCGCCAGCTGGACCCGCGCCCTGCGCAAACAGCTCGATGCCCTGGACCTCGACAGCGCCGCGCTGTGCGCCCAGGCCGGGCTCGACCCACAGCAGATGGACGACCCCAACGCGCGTTATCCGCTGTCGGCGACCACGCGCTTGTGGGAACTGGCAGTGCAGGCCAGCGGCGATCCCGCGATCGGGTTGCGGGTGTCGCGGTTTGTCAGCCCCACGACCTTTCATGCGCTGGGTTATGCCTTGGTGGCCAGCGGCAGCTTGCGCGAGGTGTTCGAGCGGATCGTGCGTTATCACCAGGTGGTCAGTGATGCCCTGACGCTGGAGCTTAGCCGAGAGGGCGAGCGCTACCACTTTCGCCTGCTGCAGCCACCGGGCAGCCCGGCGCCGGCACTGGAAGCGATTGATGCATTTGCGGCGATCTATGTGCGCACCTGCCGTAATCGACTGGGCCGGGAGTACGCGCCGCTGGCGGTGCACCTGCGACGGCCGGAGCCGGCTGACGCCAAGCCGTGGCACACGGTATTCCGCGCGCCGGTGTTTTTTGGCGCTGAGGAAGACCGCCTGGAGTTTGCCGCAAGGGACTTCGACAGCCATCTGGATGACGCCAACCCCGAGTTGGCCGAACACAATGAAACGGTGCTCAAACGCACGCTTGCCCAGTTACAACCGCTGACCTGGGAGCGCAAGGTGCGCGCGGCCATTGAGGCGCAATTGCCGGAGGGCGAGCCAAGTGCCGAGCGGATCGCCCAGGCGCTGCACCTGAGCCTGCGCAGTTTGCAGCGGCATCTGGCGGATGAAGGCTGTCGGTTTGATGCGCTGCTCAATGAGTGCCGCGAGAACCTGGCGCTGCTGCACCTGCGGGACCCGCAGTGTTCGTTGGCCGAGATCAGCCATTTGCTGGGCTTTGCCGATACCAGCAGTTTCAATCGGGCGTTCAAGCGCTGGACGGGGATGACACCGGGGCAGTTTCGCGATGGGTTGCGGTAGCGGAATGTGTAGCGGTTGTGAGGGCCTCATCGCGGGCAAGCCCGGCTCCCACAGGTTGACTGTGTTCACGCTGGCTTGCCTGCGATGGCGGCAGGGAGATTTTGGGTGACTGTGAGGGCCTCTTCGGGAGCAAGCCCCCTCCCACATTTTGATGTGTGAACCCAGTCAAATGTGGGAGCTGGCTTGCCTGCGATGGCGGCAGGGAGATTTTGGGTGACTGTGAGGGCCCCTTCGGGAGCAAGCCCCCTCCCACATTTTGATGTGTGAACCCAGTCAAATGTGGGAGCTGGCTTGCCTGCGATGGCGGCAGGGAGATTTTGGGTGACTGTGAGGGCCCCTTCGGGAGCAAGCCCCCTCCCACATTTTGATGTGTGAACCCAGTCAAATGTGGGAGCTGGCTTGCCTGCGATGGCGGCAGGGAGATTTTGGGTGACTGTGAGGGCCTCTTCGGGAGCAAGCCCCCTCCCACATTTTGATTGGTGAACCCAGTCAAATGTGGGAGCTGGCTGCCTGCGATGGCGGCAGGGAGATTTTGGGTGACTGTGAGGGCCCCTTCGGGAGCAAGCCCCCTCCCACATTTTGATGTGTGAACCCAGTCAAATGTGGGAGCGGGCTTGCCCGCGATGGCGATAGCCCCGGCAACCCATGAACGGGATCAGTCAGCGCCCACGATCACGTCGCAATAACTTCCTTACCCGCGCCACCAACGCCTTGGCATCGAACGGTTTGAGCAAATAATCATCTTCATGCAGTTCCAGGCCACGCAGTCGGTCTTCAATCCCGCCCGGCGTGGTCAAGAACAACATCGGCGTCTCGCCCTTCAACCGAATCGCCTGCTGCAACTTCCAGGCATTCAGGCCCGGCAGCATCACATCCAGAATGACCAGGTCGTACTCGGTGCTTTCCACGAAACGCAACGCCGCCATGCCATTGGCTGCGACCTCCACGGTGTAGCCCGCTTCGTTCAAGCCCTGGGCCATCCGCTGTGCTTCTTCGGATTCATGTTCCACTAACAGCACACGCATAACACACCTCGATTAATCAGGCTTGCAGGCTAACACCCTGGCGTGTGCGCCGCCTCACGCAGTCGCTGGGCATCAAGGATTTCGATCTCGCCATAGCCCAGGCGCACGATGCCCTGGGCTTGCAGGTCCTTGAGCAAAGCGTTGGTGGTCTGGCGCGACAGGCTCAACATCGCCGCCAGGTCTTCCTGGGGCAGTTGCACACTGCTTCTGGAGGGTTGGATATCACCGTAACCCTCAACGATCATCAATAAGCGGTGGGCCAATCGAACCGAGGCAGGCATCAGGCTGAGGTGTTCGAGGCCAATGAAACTCAGGCGCAGTTTCTGGCTCATCAGCAAGGCGAGGTCGCGCCAGTATTGCGGGGTTTCATCCAGGATGTTCAGCAGCGCCCGTTGCGGCACCTGCAACAGCGTGCACGGCCCGACCGCGCAGGCGTCATGGGTACGCGGCAGGCCGTCGAACAGGCAGATTTCGCCGAACCAGTAAGGCAGCTCGACCTGGCTCAATACCGCTTCCTTGCCGTGCTCATTCACTGCGCTGATGCGCAGCGTGCCGTCGAGCACCGCGTACAGGCCACACGGCGGGTCGCCGCGTTTGAACAGGTATTGCCCCGCCGCCAGCTGCCGCTGCCGGGCGTGGGCCAGCAGGCTATGCTGAAAAGAACCCGGCAGGTGGCTGAACCAATGGCCCGTGGCCAACTGCGCGTGCCATTTCTCTGTGTCCATGACAACTCCGAAGATTGTCGCCCAGCTGACAGTCAGTCGCCGGCTGACAGGGCATGATCAAACATCCTACAGGAGGAACAATAATGAAAAGCCTCGTCGACCATCTCAGTCAATACGCCGCCTACCATCGCGACCCCCGCAATATCGCCAGCCACTTCATCGGCATTCCACTGATTGTCGTGGCAGTGGCCGTGCTGCTGTCACGCCCCGAATGGTCAGTGGGCGGGCTCTGGCTCTCGCCTGCCGTCATGCTTGCGCTGTTTTCAGCGTGGTTTTACCTGCGTCTGGAGCTCGCGCTGGGCGTGCTGATGACGGTGTTGATGGGCTTGTCGGTGTGGGCCGGGCACGTGCTGGCCGCACAGAGCACGATGGTCTGGCTCAGCAGCGGCATCGGGATGTTTGTGGTGGGCTGGGTAATTCAGTTTGTCGGCCACTACTACGAAGGCAAGAAGCCGGCGTTTGTGGATGACGTGTCGGGGCTGATCGTCGGGCCGTTGTTTGTGGTGGCGGAGCTGGCGTTTATGGTGGGGTTGCGGGATGAGCTGAAGCAGCAGATTGAGCAGCGGTCCGGGCCGGTGGAACGCCGTGATCTAAAGCCGAGCAAGGTCTAAATGTGGGAGCGGGCTTGCTCGCGAAAGCGGTGTATCAGTCGGTATATCTGTTGACTGACACTCTGCATTCGCGAGCAAGCCCGCTCCCACATGGGTATTGCAGTAGGCTTAGGCTTTTTGCCAGACCTTGGGTTTGAAGAACAGCGTCTCGCCACGGGCCAGGCCGGTGAGGCTGTCGTGGTCTTTCACCACTTCAGCTTCAATCAGCTCGCTCTGGCCTTCCACCTTCAAGGTCACCCGTGTAGTCGCACCCAGCGGACGAATATCACGCACTTCAGCCGCATGGTGGTCTTCCAGCTCATGGCGCGACAGCGACACTTCGTGCGGGCGGAACAGCACGTGCTTGTCCTCACCCAGGTGCAGGCGGTTGGAGTCGCCGAGGAAGTGGTACACAAAATCGCTGGCCGGGTTTTCGTAGACGTCGCCCGGTGAACCGATCTGCTCGATCACGCCCTTGTTCATCACCACGATACGGTCGGCGACTTCCATCGCCTCTTCCTGGTCGTGCGTCACAAATACCGACGTCAGGTTGATGTCTTCGTGCAGGCGCGCCAGCCAGCGGCGCAGTTCTTTACGGACCTTGGCGTCTAGGGCGCCGAACGGTTCGTCGAGCAGCAAGACTTTGGGCTCCACCGCCAGCGCACGGGCCAGGGCGATACGCTGGCGCTGGCCACCGGAGAGTTGCTCCGGATAGCGATCAGACAACCAATCGAGCTGCACCATGTTCAGCAGTTCGTGAACCTTGACCGCGATCTGGCTTTCGCTCGGGCGCTGGTTTTTCGGCTTCATGCGCAGGCCGAAGGCGACGTTGTCGAACACTGTCATGTGGCGGAACAACGCGTAGTGCTGGAACACAAAACCGACGTTGCGATCCCGCACGTCGTGGCCGGACACGTCTTCACCGTGGAACACAATGCTGCCGTCATCCGGGGTTTCCAGCCCGGCAATGATGCGCAGCAAGGTAGTCTTGCCGCAGCCGGACGGGCCCAGCAACGCCACCAGCTCGCCACTCTGGATGTCCAGATTGATGCTGTTCAGGGCCTTGAAGGCGTTGAAATTCTTGCTGACATTACGGACTTCAATCGACATGACTTATTCCTCACCGGCGCTTTTGCGCAGGCGGTTGATACGGTTCTCGCTCCACTGCTTGAGCAGCAGGATGAAGAGCGCCAGGATCAGCAACAGGCTCGCGACGGCAAACGCGGCGACATGGTTGTATTCGTTGTAGAGGATCTCGACGTGCAGCGGCAGGGTGTTGGTCACGCCGCGAATGTGGCCGGACACCACCGACACCGCGCCGAACTCACCCATGGCCCGCGCAGTACACAGCACCACGCCGTAGATCAGGCCCCATTTGATGTTCGGTACGGTCACATGCCAGAACATCTGCCAGCCATTCGCACCGAGCAGGCGCGCGGCCTCTTCTTCCTGTGTGCCCTGCTCCTGCATCAGCGGGATCAGTTCACGGGCCACGAACGGCACCGTCACGAAAATGGTCGCCAGCACAATGCCCGGCAAGGCGAACACGATCTGGATGTCATGGTCCTGCAGCCACGGGCCGAAGAAGCCCTGGGCGCCGAACATCAGCACATAGACCAGGCCCGCGATCACCGGCGACACCGAGAACGGCAGGTCGATCAGCGTGACCAGGATGCTCTTGCCACGGAACGAGTACTTGCTCACGCACCAGGCGGCGCTGACCCCGAATACCACGTTGAGCGGCACCGAAATTACCACGGCGATCACCGTGAGCTTCAGCGCCGACAGCGCGTCGGGTTCGAGGATTGCGGTGAAGAATGCGCCGAGGCCGTTCTTCAAGCCCTGGGACACCACGATAAACAGCGGCAGCAGCAGGAACAGGAAGAACACCAGCCAGCCCAGGCTGATCAGGATGCGCCGGGACACCGCGCTGCCACGACGGGCAGCGTTGGCCGAGGACGCGGCGGAAATAGACGATTGGGACATGTTCCGCGCCTCCTTATGGACGTTCGATGCGCCGCTGCAACAAGTTGATCAGCAGCAGCAGGACAAAGGAAACCACCAGCATCAGCACGCCAATGGAGGTGGCGCCGCGGTAGTCGTATTGGTCGAGCTTGACCATGATCAGCAGCGGCAGGATCTCGGTTTTCATCGGCATGTTGCCGGCGATGAAGATCACCGAGCCGTACTCACCCACGCCACGGGCAAACGCCAGCGCGAAGCCGGTCAGCCAGGCGGGCAGCAATGCGGGCACGAGAATGTAGCGGAACACCTGCAATGGCTTGGCGCCCAGGCAGGCGGCGGCTTCTTCGATTTCCCGGGGGATATCGGCGAGCACCGGCTGCACCGTACGCACCACGAAGGGCAGCGTGACAAAGGTCAGCGCCAGGGTGATGCCCAAGGGGCTGTAGGCGATCTTGAAGCCCAGGTCGGCCGCGAACTGACCGACCAGGCCGGTCGGCGTGTACAGCGCGGTCAGCGCGATACCGGCCACGGCGGTGGGCAGGGCAAACGGCAGGTCGATCATCGCATCGATGATCTTGCGGCCGGGGAAGGTGTAACGCACCAGCACCCAGGCCAGCAGCGTACCGATTACGCCGTTGATCAGCGCGGCGTACAACGCGGTGCTGAAGCTCAGTTTCAACGCCGCCAGCACGCGTGGTGCGGAAATAATGGCCCAGAACTGATCCCAGGTGAGTTGAGCGGCGTGCACAAACATCGCCGCAAGGGGGATGAGTACGATCAGGCTGAGGTACACCACGGTGTAGCCCAGCGTCAGCCCGAAGCCGGGTATGACGGGGGAAATACGACGCGACATAAGAGTCCTTGGTTAAAAGGTAGAAACCACTGTAGGAGCGCGCTCCTCTGTGGGAGCTGGTTTATGTGGGAGCCGCGCTTGCCCGCGATGCAGCCACCTCGGTGTGTCAGCCACACTGCGGTGATGCTATCGCGGGCAAGCCCGGCTCCCACACAAGCCAGCTCACAGAGAGAAGCGGGGCTCCTACAGGTACTTTGGCTTACTGCGCCGTGTAAATCTGGTCGAACACGCCACCGTCATTGAAGAATTTCGGTTGGGCAGTTTTCCAGCCGCCGAAGTCTTTGTCGATAGTCACCAGGTCCAGTTTCGGGAACTGCTGGGCGTATTTGGCGGCGACTTTCTCATCGCGTGGGCGGTAGAAGTTCTTCGCCGCAATCTCCTGGCCAGCCGGGCTGTACAGGTGCTTGAGATATTCAGTGGCAATCTCGGTATTGCCCTTTTTCTCGGCGTTCTTGTCAACCACGGCCACCGGCGGCTCCGCAAGAATCGATAGGGATGGCACGACGATGTCGAACTTGTCAGCGCCACCGTCTTCTTTCAGGGCCAGGAATGCCTCATTTTCCCAGGCCAGCAACACGTCGCCCTGACCGTTGTTGACGAAGGTAATGGTCGAGCCACGAGCGCCGGTGTCGAGGATCGGCACATGCTTGAACAGCGCTTGAACGTATTCCTGGGCCTTGGCTTCGCTGCCGCCGGCTTTGAGGCCATAGGCCCAGGCGGCGAGGAAGTTCCAGCGGGCACCGCCGGAGGTTTTCGGGTTCGGGGTAATGACCGAAACGTCTTTCTTGATCAGGTCACCCCAGTCCTTGATGCCTTTAGGGTTGCCCTTGCGCACCAGGAACACGATGGTCGAGGTGTACGGGGTGCTGGCGTCCGGCAGGCGAGTTTGCCAGTTTTCCGGCAGGGTCTTGCCCAGCTTTGCGATTTCGTCGATGTCGCCGGCCAGGGCCAGGGTCACGACGTCGGCGCGCAGGCCGTCGATCACCGCACGGCCTTGTTTGCCGGAGCCACCGTGGGATTGCTGGATCTTGACGTTGTCACCCGGGTGCTCTTTCTTCCAGAAGCTGGTGAATTCAGCGTTGTAGTCCTGGTACAGCTCACGGGTAGGGTCATACGAGACGTTCAGCAACTCGTAGTCCTTGGCAACAGCGGAACCGGCAAACACGGCACTGGTCAGTGCGGCCAGGGCATAACGGCGAATCGACGACATAGAAGGCTCCTGAAATTCTGGGTGTTGGCTTTTTCTTATAGTTGCGGGTCTATCGCCGTTTTTGCTTAGCTCGGTTTGTTACCCGGGTTCTGCAAACGGAATTTTTCTTTGCGTTCGATCTGTACCACTTGGGCGTTATGCACAGTGATTTCCACCGCGCCAAACCGCAGGTCGCGCAAGGCGCTCTGGATCTCGCGCAAAATGGCTGCTTCGTCCTGGCCGTCGACGCTACGTAGAGATGCGCTCATGGTCTCGCTCCTGAAAAGAATAGTGCCTGGCAGTGGCGGCACTGCTTGCGGCGTGAGGGCGATAGTAGATAAGCGCGGATATTCTTAAAAATACTATTTAAGAATGTTTATATAACCAGAAAGAATTTTCTGGCAGGACGTGGGGTTGCGAGGTTTTTTACGCGTGCGACACTGAAAATAAGCCATGCCGAAATCCAAAGGTGGGAGCGGGCTTGCTCGCGAATGCGGTGAATCAGTCAATACACCTGTTTCTGACAGACCGCTTTCGCGAGCAAGCCCGCTCCCACATTTTGACTGTATTTCAAGTCCTGATAGCTGGCGCACGCCCCCAATCAATTTCATTTGCCGGCATCGGCCGCCCGAACCAATAACCTTGCCCCATATCGCACTCCTGCTCCGACAGAAACCGCGCCTGCTCAACCTGCTCGATGCCTTCGGCCTGCACCTGCATGCCCATGCTTTTAGCCAGGGCGATCACCACGCGCACGATGGCGGCGTCGTCTTCATCCCACGGCACACCGGCGACAAAACCCTGGTCGATCTTGAGCTTCTGCACCGGCAAGCGCTTGAGGCGCAGCAGCGATGAATAGCCCGTGCCGAAGTCATCAATGGCCAGGCGCAAGCCCAGTTCACGCAGGCGATGCAGTTGCTCAAGGGCCACTTCGGGGTCATCCATCACCGCGCTTTCGGTGACTTCCAGCTCCAGGAACGCCGGATCAAGGCCAGTGGCATGCAGCACTTGCGCGACCTGCTCGTACAGCTCGCGTCGGGCGAACAGACGGCTGGAAACATTCACCGCAATAAAGCTCAGCGGCGCGCCATCAGCCAACCACTGGCACATCTGGCGGCAGGCCTGGTCCATCACCCACGCATCGATATCGGCAATCAGCCCGGTGCGCTCGGCGATGGGGATAAATTCGCCCGGCGGCACCAGGCCGCGCTCCGGGTGTTGCCAGCGCACCAGCGCTTCGACACCGATCAGGCGGCTGTCCTGCAGGTTATGCACAGGCTGGTAATACACACGCAGCTCTTGCTGCTCGAGGGCGCGGCGCAGTTCGCTGGCGATTTCCACGCGATTCTGCGCGTGGGCGGTCAGCTCTTCGGTGTACAACGCATACCCTTCGCGGCCGGCGCTCTTGGCCTTGAAAAGCGCCGAGTCGGCATTGCGCAGCAACTGTTGGGCGCTCAGGGCATCGCTGGGGAACAGGCTGATGCCGACGCTGGCGCTGATAAACAACGGGTTGCCATCGAACACGAACGGTTCTTTCATCGCATCGAGCATGCGCTGTGCCATCGCGGCAGCCTGAATCACCTGTGGACAACTTTCGGCCAGCACGGCGAACTCGTCCCCACCCAGGCGCGCCAGCGTCACGCCGGGGCCAAACAGGCCTTTTAGCCGCTCGCCCACCGCCTTGAGCAACTGATCACCGACGTTATGGCCGAGGCTGTCGTTAATGATCTTGAAGTGGTCCAGGTCCATCAACAGCAACGCGCAGCCGCGCTTGTGCACTTGCGCCGAGGCCAGCGCCTGTTCGGCGCGGTCGGTAAACAGCAGGCGGTTGGGCAGGTCGGTCAGCGGGTCGTGATGGGCGAGGTGCGCCAGTTCGTGCTCGGAGTCCTTGATGGCGCTGATATCGGAAAACACCGCGACGTGATGGCTGACCTGGCCTTGGTCATCGTGGATCACACGGATGGTTTGCCACTGGGGATAAATCTCGCCGCTTTTACGCCGGTTCCAGATTTCGCCGCTCCACTCACCCTCGTGTTCCAGGACCTGGAACATCTGCTGATAAAAATTCGACGAATGGCGCCCGGATTTGAACAGACTGGGCCGCTCGCCCATGACGTCTTCGCGGCAGTAGCCGGTGATCTCCATGAACGCTCGGTTGACGTGCACAATCAGCCCTTGGGCGTCGGTGACCAGCACCCCTTCGCGCGTGCAATCGAACACCGCGGCCGCCTGGCGCAGGCGCTCGCGGTTTTCCTGCAGGGGTTGCTGAAACTGGTGGGCGCGGGCAAAACGGGCGCAAATCAGGTAAATAACCAACGCACTGAGGGCCACCCACACATAGCCGCGCAGCTGAAGCCAGCGGACCAACTCCCGCGGGTCATCGAGAAAGTCGATCAGTAGATGATGGCTGAGCTGGAGCCACACAATCGAAACCAGCAGATATACCAGCCCCACACGCAGGGCACCTCGGTACGAAAACAGCATAGGGTCAGTAATCCTTACCAAAAAAACAAAATCGCCCCACAAAGGCTGCGGATTATAGAATAAGAAACATCCAGTCACTTCTATCTGAAAGGGCGGCTGGTTTTCTCTGTAGGCTTAGTGATAATGCGTGAGCTGTTTTTTACTTTATCTGAGGGCCATACAGCCTATGTGGTACAACGGTTTTCTTGACCTGTCAGCCTGGCAACTGGTGGCAGTCACTCTGTTGATGACCCACGTGACCATCGTTGGGGTCACGGTTTATCTGCACCGCTATTCAGCCCATCGCTCCCTGGAGCTTAATGCCGGCCTGAAACACTTCTTCCGCTTCTGGCTGTGGTTGACCACGGCACAGAACACCCGCGAGTGGACTGCTATCCACCGCAAACACCACGCCAAATGTGAAACCGTCGACGACCCGCACAGCCCGGTCATCAAAGGCCTGTCCACCGTGCTGCGCAAGGGGGCCGAGCTGTACCGCGCCGAGGCGGAAAACCCCGAGACCCTGCGCATCTATGGCAAGAACTGCCCGGACGACTGGATCGAGCGCAAAATCTACACGCCTTACCCACTGCTGGGCGTGGCGATCATGGGCGTGATCGACCTGCTGCTGTTCGGCACCATCGGCATCACCATCTGGGCGATCCAGATGATGTGGATTCCGTTCTGGGCCGCCGGCGTCATCAACGGCCTGGGGCATGCCATCGGCTACCGCAACTTCGAATGCCGCGACGCGGCGACCAACCTGGTGCCATGGGGCATCATCGTCGGTGGCGAAGAACTGCACAACAATCACCATACCTACCCGAACTCGGCCAAGCTGTCGGTCAAGAAGTGGGAGTTCGACCTGGGCTGGGCGTGGATCAAAGTGTTCAGCTTCCTGCGCCTGGCCAAGGTGCAGCGCGTCGCGCCAATCGCGCACCGCGTGGAGGGCAAAGGCAACCTGGACATGGACACCGCCATGGCGATCCTCAACAACCGCTTCCAGATCATGGCCCAATACCGCAAGTTGGTGATCGGCCCGCTGGTCAAGCAGGAGCTGGAGAAGGTCGATCATTCGGTCCGCCACCAATTCCACCGTGCCAAGCGCCTGCTGTCGCGTGAGACCAGCCTGCTGGATGACCGCCACCACGTGCGTATCCAGAGCATGCTGGAACACAGCCATGCCTTGACGGTGATCTACGAAAAACGCCTGGCGTTGCAGCAGATCTGGCTGAAGACCAGTTCCAATGGCCACGATATGCTGGCGGCGATCAAGGAATGGGTGCACGAGGCCGAAGCCAGTGGCATCCAGTCCCTGCGTGACTTCGCCCACCAACTGAAGACCTATTCGCTGCGCCCTGCAGCGGTCTGACGGCACTGTGGGAGGGCCAGCCCTCCCACATACCCTCTTTCTGGCGCCATTTTCCGGGCACCACGAATCCGTCACGATCACGGAACTTCACTGCAATTACCCTCTCTCAAAGAACACTTCGCCATCATGGTGAACCTTGTAGTGACCGCTGTTCCATCCTGCGGCGCGCCCAGAGAGAGTTGCACCGATGGTCCACGAAAAGCCCTGCCTGCCCGACGCCCCCACTGCTGAGCCCCCTCGCCCAGCCGCGGCGGCAACCCTGTTGGCGCTGATGCACGCCCAGGGTGAAGTCGAGCGGTTGAGCGAGCGCGAGCAATTGCTGAGCTCACTGCTGGTCAGTGTGAATGCCGTGCTGTGGGCCATTGATTGGGAAACACGTCGCGTGCTGTACGTGAGCCCGGCCTACGAGCGGGTGTTCGGCCGCTCGGCCGGTTTGCTGTTGGCCGATTACCGGGAATGGCGCAACAGCATTCACCCTGAAGACCTCGACTATGCCGAACACAGTCTCGCTCGCGTGCTGGAGCACGGTGCCGTGGAGGACCGTGAGTACCGCATCATCACTGCCGACGGGCAAATTCGTTGGCTGAGCGACAAATGTTATATCAACCAGCAGGTCGAGCCCGGAGAGCCGAAGATCGTGGTCGGCATGGCCGAGGACATCACCGAAAAGAAGCAGATGGCGTTAGAGCTGCACCGCCTGGCCACCACCGACGTGCTGACCCAGAGCAGCAACCGCAGGCATTTTTTCGAGTGTGCCAATCAAGCCTTCGACAACGCCTGCGCCCAGGGCGCGCCGCTGGCATTCCTGTTGCTGGACATCGATGACTTCAAAGACGTCAACGACAGCTACGGCCACCTGGAGGGCGATCAGGTCTTGCGGCGTATCGCCGAGAGCGGTCGAGGTGTATTGCGCCGTGGCGATCTGTTCGGGCGTATTGGCGGCGAAGAATTCGCCGCGGTGTTGCCCGGTTGCGCACCGGAGATGGCGATGCAGGTGGCTGAACGCCTGGGCAAAGAAATCCAGGCATTGGGTTTCAGCTATGAGGGCCGAGCGTTTACCGTGACCGTCAGCCAGGGTCTGGCCAACCTGCGCGAAGGCGACTCAACCCTGGACAGCCTGTTCGCGCGGGCCGATGCCGCCATGTACGAAGCAAAGCGCCAGGGCAAAAACCGCGTAATAGCGGGCTAGCACTGAACAAAATGCGGGGGTGAGTGTATTTTTGTCAGGCTTTACGCACCCGCATCAGCTCCGACAATCCCACTTTCAGCAACCGCGCAGTCTTGCCTTTGGCAAGTTCTTCGAGCCCCTCATGCTCGGTCAGGCGCGCCATTTGCGCGGCCAGGTTCACCACCAGCGCCTCCCGCGAATACACCCCGCCTTCGAGTGAATAGGTCGCCGCGATCAACTGACGCAGCTCCAACGGCAAGCGCCAACGCGTGCGCAACGCCGACCCATAGGCCGCGCCAAAGGTGAACAGGGATTCGCCAATCACTTCATCATCCAACGCACCACCGCCCAGGCGCCAATCTTCCAGGCAGCGCAACAGCGCCAAGTCCCCCAGCCGATGCAGGATAGCGGCGCTGTAACAGCGCTCGTGGTCCAGATCCAGCATGCGCGCGAGGCGGCGGGCATAGTCGGCAGTGGCCTGGGACAATTGCCAGTGGCGCTCGGCGTAGTCCATTAGCGCCGGATCGCCCAATACCACGTTGTGCTTGAGGGTCAGGCCCAGGATCAGGTTCATGCTCTGCCCGGGCACCAGCTTGTGCAGCGCGCCCGGCAGGTGTTGTACCGGCGAGCCATGATGCCCGGCGCTGTTGGCCGCGGCGATGAGCACGGCGGTGATTTGCGGGTCCAGGCGCACCCGGTCTTCCAGGCGCTGGAGGTCCAGGCCATCCGGCCCGAGGCTCTGTTGCACGGCAGCCTTCACGTCGACCCGCAACGGCGCGCCATCGCAGGCGTCGCGGCGACGCTCCAGGAACACCGGCAAGGTCATGCCCGGCGCCAGCGGTGGAATTTCGCAATACACGCTTTCGCCTTCATTAAGCAGCAGGTCTTGCAGCCGCTGGGTCAGGCCTTCCATATTCAGGGGTTTGGTCAGGTACGCCGTCGGCGCCAGGGGCAAGGCTTCACGCACGCTGGCACTGTCATTGCGACTGCTCAGCAGAATAAACGGCAGCGCGGGCGAGCGGCGCTTCTGGCGCACGTTGCGCAGCAGGCTCAGGCCATCGATGCCCGGCAGCTCCCAATCCGCCAGGATCAGGTCGTAGGCTTTTTCTTGCAGCAGCGTGGCGGCTTGCTGCCCATCGGCACACACATCCAGCCGTGCGTCGCAGCGCACATTCAACAACACTTGCTTGAGCAGATCCCGCGACCAAGGGTCCGCCTCGGCAATCAACACTCGGGGTACAGCCGGTAAATCAACAGCAGTCATCCAGCACGCTCCATCGGCAATGCCTGCACCTTAGACAATCACGCTGCCTACGTACAATGAACAAGGCCTGAATGTGCTGCACCCGGCACAAAAAAACCCGCCGAGGCGGGTTTTTTCTGTCGATCAGGTCAGGGTCCGCTTACAGCTCGGAGAAGCACTCTTCGATGATCGCCAAGCCTTTGTCCAACTGCTCGTCCGGCGAGGTCAGCGGGACCAGTACGCGCAACACGTTGCCGTAGGTACCGCAGGACAGCAGGATCAGGCCCTTGTCGCGCGCCTTGGCGACCACGGAGGCAACAGCAGCCGCGTTCGGCTTGTGGCTGTCGCCGTCTACGAACAGCTCCACCGCGATCATCGCGCCGAGGGCACGCACTTCACCGATCACCGGGTACTTGGCTTGAATGGCTTTGAGGCCGGTCACCAAGCGCTCGCCGACAGCCTTGCAGCGGTCCAGCAGGTGCTCTTCTTCGAACACTTCCATCACCGCCAAAGCAGCAGCGCAAGCGATCGGGCTACCGGCATAAGTGCCGCCCAGGCCACCTGGGGCGATGGCGTCCATGTATTCAGCCTTGCCGCACACACCGGCCAGCGGGAAGCCACCGGCGATGGATTTGGCGAAGGTGGTCAGGTCGGCAGCAACGCCCATCTGTTCCATGGCAAAGAAAGTACCGGTACGGCCGGCACCGGTTTGCACTTCGTCGGCGATCAGCAGGATGCCGTGCTTGTCGCACAGCTCACGCAGACGCTTCATGAACGACTTAGGCGCGACGTAGAAACCGCCTTCGCCCTGCACCGGCTCGATGATGATGGCCGCGATATCACGCGGCTCGGCATCGTTTTTGAAGATGCGTTCGATGCTGGCGATGGAATCATCGTCGCTCACACCGTGCAGTTCGTTCGGGAACAGCGCACGGAACACACCGCCGGGCATCAAGCCCATACCGGCCGAGTAAGGCACGACTTTACCGGTCAGGCCCAGGGTCATCATGGTGCGGCCGTGGTAGGCGCCGGTGAAGGCGATCACGCCGGCACGGCCCGTCGCGGCACGGGCGATTTTCACGGCGTTTTCAACGGCTTCGGAACCGGTGGTGACCAGCAGGGTTTTCTTGGCGAAATCGCCAGGCACCTTGGCGTTGACTTTTTCGCACAGTTCCACGTAAGGCTCGTAGGCCAGTACCTGGAAGCAGGTGTGAGTCAGTTTGTTCAACTGCGCGGTCACGGCGGCGATGATTTTCGGGTGCACGTGGCCAGTGTTCAGCACGGCGATACCGCCGGCGAAGTCGATGAACTCGCGACCTTCAACGTCGGTCACGGTTGCGTTCTTTGCCGACTCGGCGAAGATCGGGTGAATCTGGCCAACACCGCGTGGTACAGCGGCTTCGCGGCGTTTCATCAGGGAGGCGTTGGTCTTGCTCATAAAGTCCTCATTCGCCACTCATCGGGTGGCGGGGTCCAAGGAATACGTGGCGGGGAGGCAACTACGGCAGCATGCGATGATCGACTGCCACAGCTTTCCCGGCCACTACGAATAACGTCTTGAAACACGCAAAGGGTCAGCGCTCTCGTGCCCTCTGCGTTTACTGCAATCTCTTGCCGGGCTTATCCCTTACAGCACTTAGATGCCCAGGCAGAGGTATTTGATTTCCAGGTAATCCTCGATCCCGTACTTGGAGCCTTCACGGCCCAGGCCCGAAGCCTTGATGCCGCCGAACGGCGCCACTTCGTTGGAGATCAACCCGGTGTTGACGCCGACCATGCCGTATTCCAGGGCTTCAGCCACACGGAACACACGGCCCAGGTCGCGGGCATAGAAGTAGGAGGCCAGGCCGAACTCGGTGTCGTTGGACATCGCGATCACTTCGGCTTCGTCTTTGAAGCGGAACAGCGGCGCCAGCGGGCCGAAGGTTTCTTCCTTGGCCACAGCCGCGTCTTTCGGCACATTCACCAGAATAGTCGGTTCGAAGAAGTTGCCTTCCATCACCTTGCCACCGGCCAGCAGCTTGGCGCCTTTGCTCAGGGCATCAGCAATGTGCTCCTGAACCTTGGCCACGGCTTTTTCATCGATCAACGGGCCGGTGGTGGTGCCTTCTTCCAGACCGTTGCCGATCTTGAGTTTGGCCACGGCCACCTTGAGTTTTTCCGCGAACGCGTCGTACACCGAATCCTGGATGTACAGGCGGTTGGCGCAGACGCACGTCTGGCCGTTGTTGCGGTACTTGGAAATGATCGCGCCTTCGACGGCCTTATCCAGGTCCGCGTCGTCGAACACGATGAACGGCGCGTTACCGCCCAGTTCCAGGGAGACTTTCTTGATGTCCTTGGCGCACTCGGCCATCAGCTGGCGACCGATTTCGGTGGAGCCAGTGAAGGACAATTTACGCACGATCGGGTTGCTGGTCAGCTCGCTGCCGATATCACCGGCGCTGCCGGAGACCACGCTGAACACGCCTTTAGGGATGCCGGCACGCTGGGCCAGTTCAGCCAGGGCGAACGCCGAAAACGGGGTTTGCGAGGCCGGCTTGAGCACCATGGTGCAACCGGCGGCCAGGGCCGGGCCGGCTTTACGGGTGATCATCGCGGCCGGGAAGTTCCACGGCGTGATGGCGGCGGTAACGCCGATCGGCTGCTTGATTACGATCAGGCGCTTGTCCGGCTGATGGCCGGGAATGACATCACCGTAGACGCGCTTGGCTTCTTCGGCGAACCACTCGATAAACGAGGCCGCGTAGACGATTTCGCCTTTGGCTTCGGCCAGCGGCTTACCCTGTTCCAGGGTCATGAGGCGAGCCAGGTCTTCCTGGTTCTCGATGATCAGCTCAAACCAACGACGCAGCTTGTTGGCGCGGTCTTTGGCGGTGAGTGCACGCCAGGCCGGCAGGGCCTTGTCGGCGGCTTCGATGGCGCGGCGAGTTTCGGCGGCGCCCATCTTCGGCACGGTGCCGAGAATTTCGCCCGTGGCAGGGTTGTTAACCTTGATGGTTTGACCGTTGTCCGCATCGACCCAAGCGCCATCGATAAAGGCTTGTTGGCGGAACAACTGGGTATCTTTGAGCTGCATGTCGGCTTTCCTTAACAGCACCGCGCGCACGCGGAGCGAATTAGAGTTGTTGAAAGGCGCCTTGTGGGCTGCCGTCAGGGAAATCAGCCCCAGCGCGCGGGAATAATGAAAAAGCGCACGGGAGACAGAGCGTTTGAAATCTCAAACGAATCCTAGGATCAATGGGGGTACAGGGCAATAGTCTGTTCGAAAAAAAGAACGAAAACGGCGCATTTGCCGAATCTTTCTGATCAGCGTCATTCGGCCAGGTTCCAACGCATTGATCACTGGTCCCCGGCGCAGGGCCTCGGTGCAGCAAATTCCTACCCATAAACGGCCAAAGACCGGCATGGACGCCCAAGGGCGACATGGGTATGATGTCGCCCGCACAAGCATCCGTAGCTCAGCTGGATAGAGTACTGCCCTCCGAAGGCAGGGGTCGTGGGTTCGAATCCCGCCGGGTGCACCAGATACGCAAGAAAAAGCCTCAGGTCGAAAGACCTGGGGCTTTTTTGCATTTTAGATTTGGGATCTTTGGGGTCTTTGTCTCTAAAAGCTTCCAGCCATAGGAAGCTGCGACAAAAGAGGTACATTGCTCGTCGCTTCACAGTACAGAAACCGCTCGATCAAGAACGCTCAGGTTTCCAGGCTGAACCTCAAAAAAATAAAGGCCTGCCACACGGCTGCCAGGGTAGTTTATCGATGACGCGTGGTTATCCAAAACCCTGGCAGAGCTATCAGGAACAATTCGAACTGCTTCGCGCGCGAGGCATGGCCGCTACTGACCAACCTAAAGCGTTGGAGTACCTGGAGCGCATCGGCTACTAGCGCCTCAGCGGCTACTGGTTTGCCTTTCGTGAGCGCACTGAACTCTGCTGTCCGCTCATCCAGCATAGATATCAGAAACCCGCTAAAACGAAACCTACGCGAATCCCACTCGATACCTTCAAGCCCGGTACCACCTTCCAGAATGCAATCGACCTGTATGTCTTCGATAAAAAGCTCCGCCTACTGACTCTGGATGCGCTGGAACGCATTGAAATAGCCCTGCGAGTGGATATTTCACACACATTAGGTAGACACGACAAATTCGCCTACCTGAAGCCTGATTTTTTCCACGAGAGCTTCTCTATCCAATTGGAAGCTAAAACTGGGTTAACCAAACATCATGTGTGGGTCGGGAAACACGCTGTATTGATCAACCGCTCAAACGAAGATTTCATCCGTCATAACAAGGAAAAATATGGCCTACCACTGCCGGTCTGGGTGGCGTGTGAGGTGTGGGATTTTGGCACACTGTCGACCCTCTACTCAGGTATGACAGAGAGCGACCAGGACGCAATTTCTGAGGCCTACGGCTTCAGCAATGGCAGGACCTTCGCCAGTTGGTTGCGTAGTCTGAATTACCTGAGAAATGTATGCGCTCATCACAGTCGTCTTTGGAATCGCAACATTGTCGACCAGCCAAAACTACCGCCTGTAGAGCAAGCACCTTCATTGTCGGCATTTCACGATGACGTGCATCGGCGGGCCCGGCCATTCATGTTGATGTGCATCACTCAACATCTGATGCAAGTCATCAATCCATCGTCAAGCTGGGGAAGACGACTTAAGACATTGATGGAAAACGATTTTCCAGACTTACACCATCTTGATTTAAATTTAGAGGGTATGGGGGTCGATCACGATTGGCAGAACCGTAGTTGGTAAATGAAAAAATACAGGCAATAAAAAACCCCTGAGCAGTCTCAGCACCGAAGCGCATCAACCGACAGGGGCCGTGTTGCGAAGAAGTATAAAGGCTTACCATCGCTCGTCAATCGACAAAAGTATTCACTCTCTTACCGCTTCTGCAACGCCTCCAACCGCGCCGGCAAGTCTTCCTCGGGGAAGCGTTCATGCAGCGCCAGCAGCTTCTCATCCGCCGCTCTGGTTGCTCCGGCCAGGCGCAGGTTCACAATCTCCTGCAACCCCTCCTCCAACGAAGGCAATGCTACCGGCGCGCGCTTGCTCAGTTTCACTGCCGGCGCATCGGCCATCAAGCCGGCGACCTCAGCCTGAACCGGCGGTGCGGCGGCCATGCGGGCCATAGGCGCGGGCGCGGGGGCCGAAAACGCTTGCGGCGCCGGGCGCGCTGCTTCTGGGTGGGGCGCGGAGAACGTCGTTGTGGCCACCTCCTGTTGTGGCACGGGCGAGCGCATCACCACGCCGATCATCAGTGCCACACCGGCGACGGTCGCAAATGCCATTTGCCAGCGCGGGCGTTGGCAGGCGTGCAGCCAGCGTTGCCACAGGCTCGGTTGCGGTGCCGGGGCTTCGCGGCGGGCGGCGTTGAGGATGAAGGCGTCGAGGGACGCAGGCGGTTCGCCGGCGGTGTGTTGACGAAAGTGCTGGAGCAACACGTCGTCGCAATCCTGGGGGTGTCGGGAGTCGGTCATGCGGGTATCTCCTCGGCCAGCAGGCGGCGCAGTTTCTGCTGGGCGTAACGCAGGCGGCTTTTTACGGTTTCCAGCGGGGCGCCGGTGAGCGCGGCGATTTGCGGCACTTCGAGGTCGCCGTGCAGGCGCAGCAGGAAGACTTCGCGCTGGTCTTCGGGCAAGTCTTGCAACGCGGCGTCGAGGCGCGCCTGATCGCGGCTCAGGCTCAGTTGCTGCTCAGGGCCGGCGCTGTCGTCGGCCTGGGCGTGCAGTTGCTCATCGTAGCTGTCGTGCAACGGGTTGTGCACGCCGTGCTTGCGCCAGTGATCAATCAGGCGGTTGCGGGCAATCTGGAACAGCCATGTACGAAAGCTCGCTCGGCCTTGTGGCTGGGTGCTGCTGCGGATCAGGCTGAGCCAGGTTTCCTGGTACACCTCTTCAGCCAGTTCGGCCTTGTTGCTCAGTGATACAAGGAACCGGTACAAACCTTGGCGGTGCCGCGCGTACAAGACCTCGAACGCAGCAGCGTCACCGGTTCGGTAACGGGCCAGCAGCGATTCGTCGCTGGGTGAATCGTCTGAAACGACCATGTTAAGTGGCGAACTCCTTTTGAGACGTTAAAACCTTTCAATGGTGGCCGTCGGGCTTGCCCGCGGTAGCGGTGGTTCAGGCAGCCTCTGCGGTGCTGACTTACCGCTATCGCAGGCAAGCCAGCTCCCACACTGGCGCTTCATTGGGCCCAAGATCAGTGTTTGAGACTCTGCGCCAACTCCACCAGTTGCACGAACTCGTTGCGCAGCCCGAACGGGTCATCGCCTCGCGCCGAGCGGGCCAGTGCGGCGGTGTCCTGCAAACGCATACTGCCAGTGTAGCGGCCATCACCCTTGAGCTGTTGGGCGAAGGCAGCCACGGCGGCGGCGAAGCGCAAATCGTCGCTGGCCTGGGTGGTTTGGTTGCGGATGGGCCGCTCAATCAACTGGCTGGCCCCGCCTGCCGCAGGCTTGTAGCGCACGCGCAACAGCGCCAACTCAGCGGACGTGTTTTCAACCGCAGGGGCCGTGGCGTAACGCAATGGCTCCAACCAGCCCTGCTCGCCCTTCGGCACAATTTCGTACAACGCAGTCACTGTATGCCCTGCGCCGATCTCACCAGCGTCGACCTTGTCGTTGTTAAAATCCTCACGCTTCAAGGCACGGTTTTCGTAGCCCAGCAGCCGGTACTCACTGATTTGGGACGGGTTGAATTCCACCTGTAGTTTCACATCCCGCGCCACCACCGCCAGGGTCGAGACGAGTTGGTCCACCAGCACCTTGCGCGCTTCGCGCAGGTTGTCGATGTAGGCATAGTTGCCATCGCCTGCGTCAGCCAATTGCTCCATCAGGTGCTCGTTGTAGTTATCCACACCAAAGCCCAGGGTGGTCAGGGAGACACCACTTTTGCGCTGGTCGACGGCCATTTGCTTAAGGCTGTCGAAGTCGCTGATGCCCACATTGAAGTCACCGTCGGTGGCCAGCAGGATGCGGTTGATGCCCTTGTCGATAAACCCTGCGCGCGCCATCTGGTAGGCCAGTTCGATGCCGGATGCGCCCGCCGTGGAACCACCCGCCGAGAGTTGGTCGATGGCGTTGCGGATCGTGGTTTTTTCGCGGCCGGAGGTCGGTTTGAGGACCACACGGGATTCACCGGCATAGACCACCAGCGACACTCGGTCCTGTTCACGCAGCTGATCCACCAGCAGCTTCAGCGTGCTTTTCACCAGTGGCAAGCCTTCGCGGCGGTCCATGGAGCCGGAGACATCCACCAGAAACACCAGGTTGGCCGGCGCCAGATCCGCCACCGCGCGATCAGACGCCTTGATGCCGACGCGCAACAATCGGGTGTGCGGGTTCCACGGCGTCGTGGCGACTTCGGTGGTTACGCCAAAGGGCGAGCCGTCGGTGGGCAGTGCATAGTTGTAAGGGAAGTAGTTGACCATTTCCTCCAGACGCACAGCGCCGTCAGGCGGCAGGCTACCTTGGTTGAGGAAGCGCCTCACGTTGGCGTAACTGCCGGTGTCGACGTCTGCACTGAACGTCGACACCGGGGTTTGTGCAACGCTGTAGACCGGGTTATCGGGCAGGTTCTGGTATTGCTCTCGAGGCGCGTCCAGGTACGCCAACGCCACCGAGTCATGCATGACGCTTTGCGAGGCCATCAACACAGGGGCCGCCGCCCGCTTGGCCAAGGCCCCCTCAGGGCTAGGCGCTGCGGGCGTTTCTGCGACAGGCTTGGCAGCCTCTCGAGACGATGACAGCCCGCAGCCGACGAGCGCCGCCAGCACGGTAACGACAATGCTGCAGCCGATGGGACGCAGTAATAAAGGAGCCTGTGACATGGCGCTGAACCTCAACAGTGAATAGTCCGTTCATAGGTTCAGACGCAAAGCACCCTGGGTTCGGGTTAAGGCTCGAAGTTTCTTCGCCAAGCACTCTCCCCCAGTGCACGCTGAGCCCGTTGTCAGATCACAGCACAGAGAGCTGTCATTTATTCAGCAAGGCTAAGTCCAAAAAAAACATCCAGCCTGTGGGAAACTTCGAGAATAGAAGCACTTAAATAAGATGATCTACTGGCTGACCGCTAAATACGTTAACAAAAACGTTAACACTGTAAAAATTTCTGTATTACCAAAGAAGACATATTAAACATAATTGAAATGTACGCTTTCACACCCACGAGCAACGCTTTCAAAATCAGCGCCACACACACAGAGTTTAAAAAATAATAAACACAACCCCCATTACAAAGCATGACGCACTGAACAGCCAACACACTCAAGAAACATATACCCCATTGGCAATTCATTTATAGAGTGCGAAGGTATTTACAGCAAACGGACATGCACTTTCCATATAAAAAAAGGAATCCATCTCACAACAAAAAATGGATTGTTCTCATGCGAATCGACTTCAGGCCACCTCTACTGCAACAACCGAATTACGCTGAAAACTTCTTGGGGCCGATCCTTCGACCCTTTACTCAACAGATTTTCAACCACCCGATCTTCCGTCCACTCGTGCAGCCCTTCCTTCGGCATCCTTTCGTAAGGCCATTTATTCAACCCGTCATACGACGCCCGTTGGATCCAACTCCTACAACCAACCCCACGACACCCGACACAACCACCACGCGCAATTGGGACGGCAAAGACCCAACATTGCGGCCCGACGACCCGTATGCGGCCGGCTTGAATAAACGCTCTTTCGATGCACGCCAGGCCAGCGACAACCTCACGCGGGAAAACACCCAGTGGGTTGACCGAAATGGTGACGGCAAAACCTCTGTTTCCTACTCGTTCAATACGGGTTTCGGACAGTTCGATGAGCGCCAGAAAGCCCAGGCGCGGCGTGCCATGCAGTCGTGGAGCGATGTGTCCAATCTTGTCTTCGAGGAAAACGGGCCTCGAACAGAGGGGAGAATGTCATTTGGTATATCAAATAGCGTGTCCACCGCTGTCGGCTATTACCCAAGCAACCATCCCGATGGAGGCTCGACCCTCTACAACCCCAGGCGGGTAAACCCCAACGACTTGATTCACGAAACAGGTCACGCCCTGGGGCTGTCACATGGCGGCAACTACAATGGCAGCATGACCGCAAGCCAATGGAAT
The DNA here is from genome assembly GCF_001647715.1 of Pseudomonas antarctica. Taxonomy (NCBI): domain Bacteria; kingdom Pseudomonadati; phylum Pseudomonadota; class Gammaproteobacteria; order Pseudomonadales; family Pseudomonadaceae; genus Pseudomonas; species Pseudomonas antarctica. The sequence goes on along the minus strand of NZ_CP015600.1, from coordinate 249,489 downwards.
CACGCCCAGGATTCGAAAGCCCATACCGTCATGAGCTATTTCGGCGCGGAAAAAAGTGGCAAAAACCACGGCAGGACCTCGCCTGCGGCTCCGATGATGGATGACATTTCCGCGATCCAGAAACTGTATGGCGCCAATCGTCAAATCCGTCAGGACAACACCACCTACGGCTTCAATTCCAACAGCCAGCGGGACTACTACACCCTGAACTCCAACCGGGACGCTGCGGTGTTCTGCATCTGGGACGGCGGTGGCATCGACACCCTGGACGTCTCTGGCTACACGGCAAACCAGACCATCAATCTCAAGGCCGGCTCGTTCTCGGATGTCGGCGGGCTCAAGGGCAACGTTTCCATCGCCCGGGGCGTCACCCTGGAAAATGCCATCGGCGGTTCAGGCAACGACGCTCTGATCGGTAACGACGCCGGCAATCGGCTCACCGGCGGCGCAGGCGGTGACCGGCTGCGGGGTAGTGGCGGCGCAGACACCTTCGTTTACAACAGGGCCAGCGATTCCACGCCGGATAACCCGGACGTCCTCGTGGATTTCATCAGTGGCACCGACAGAATCGATGTGTCCGCGGCAATGAAACACGCCAATGTCGCCAGCCTGGCATTTGTCAGCGAAATGACCGGCAAAGCGGGTGAGACCGTACTCACCTATAACGAGCAAAGTGGCAGCGCCAGCGTGGCTATCGATATGACAGGCAACGGCAAACCCGACCTGCTGATCCGAGCCCACGGGCAAGTCAAACCGGTGGACATCATCGCGCCCACAAGTACCGTAACCCTGGATAAGCAGCCGGAGACACCGAGCAATCGTTCCACAGTGACTCCCCCCACGCACCACCGTTCAAGTACACACACATACGAAAAAGCCAGCGACTCGACCTATCACAATGCTGATCTGATCAACGATTTTGTCAGTGGCAAAGACAAGATCAATCTCACCGGTTTGATAAAGAACATCGGCACACCCCTTCAACTTGTCGAGCACTACACAGGGCGAATTGGCGACACCCTGGTCAAGTTTAACGCGCACAGCGGTCGATACTTCGTGGGCGTGGACGTGACGGGTAATCGTCGAACAGACTTTCTAGTCAAAAGCACTCAAATAATAAAACCTGAAGACATCATCGGTTTAACTACACGCACCACAGTTCGGGCCAACGCATTTTCACGCGCCTGGTAAACCAGCCCCCTTTAAATACATTAACCCCTGAACAACTCCACTCACCCATGAGCCTTAAAGCTCACGCTTCACTTTGCCTATTAAAAGGATTCAAGTAGATGTTGCCAGTTAGTCAACCGTCTTACCCGGTACGCGCAGTTGTACACGCCACTCAACCACCCGATGTCATAAAGGCCCCCGCCTTGGCGTCCTACTCCACCGATCAAGCCGCCCGGCAACTGCTGCGTACCAGTAATGAAAGAGGGTTTAAATGGCAAGACCGCAACCGCGACGGTGTCGTTGATATTGCCTATGCGTTTTTCACGCCCGGCAATCCGCGCGCGGTCAGCAATGTGCCCAAGGACGCCAGTGAATTAGGTGAGCAACAAAAGAAACTGGCGCGGATGTCCATGCAAGCCTGGGCCGACGTTGCCCGTATCAAGTTCTCGCAGAACAGTGCCAGTACCGAGGGCCGGCTTACCCTGGGTCTTTACGACGGTGACGGAGAATCCTATGCGTCCCTGCCCTTTCCCAGGAACTTCAAGAAAGGCGGTGAGGCATGGCTGGACAAGGAGCATGCGCAACCCAAGACTGATCGTCATGACCGACAGGTCATGACCCATGAAATTGGTCATTCGCTGGGCCTGGATCATCCAGGGGACTACACCCAACACCCCGCGGCGCGCCATTATCTTGAGGACACTCAAGCCTATAGCCTGATGAGTTACAACCCCGAGATCCGGAGCGGTCAAAACTTCTCGAAAAACGGCGAGTGGACTCACTACCCGGCTGCGCCGATGTTGCATGATATTGCGGCGGTGCAGGCGCTCTACGGCCCCAACTACAAGACCCGGAGCGATAATACCGTTTACGGCTTCAACTCCAATACCGATCGCGACTATTACAACCTCACGTCGTCACGGGACGCGCCGGTCTTTTGCATATGGGATGGCGGCGGCAACGATACGCTGGACTGTTCCGGCTTCGACCAGAAGCAGACCCTCAACTTGAACGCCGAAGCGCTCTCGGATGTGGGCGGAATGACAGGCAATGTCTCCATCGCCAAAGGCGTGACCATCGAAAATGCCATTGGCGGAGCCCATGACGACACGTTGATCGGCAACAACGCGAACAACCGGCTAAAGGGCGGTGGCGGCGCAGACACTCTGAAAGGCGGCGGTGGCGCGGACGTTTTTGTCTACGACAAGGCGAGCGACTCAACCGTGGCCAAGGCCGACCTGATCCTCGATTTTGTCAGTGGCAGAGACAAGATCGACCTCACGGGCTTGAGCAAAGAAACCCGCACTCAGCTGCAACTGGTAAACGCCTACACAGGGCGCGCGGGAGACACCTTGGTGAGGTTCAACCCGTATAGCCAGCGGTACTTTGTGGCCATTGATCTGACCGGAAATAGCCAAACCGACTTTCTGGTGAAGAGTACCCAGTTGATCAGGCCTCACGATATCACCGGCCTTATTACCCCCAGATAACCTTTCAGGTAAAGGCGCTGCTTGAGCGTTCACGTCTGAAGCAGCGCCGGACTTCGTAGATAGCGTCAGCGACTGACAGAAGGTAAAAATCCATGGTCAGAATCAACCCGCCCCTTATCACGTCTGCTTTTTCGAATGCGCAGGCCGCCGAGCCGAACAGCCAACCGGCGAGCACTCTTTCAACCCCGGGCAATAAAAAGAAATCCTACAACACAGACCAGGCCGCAGCACAAATCACCCGAATGGGCTTTCGCTGGAAAGACCTCAATAATGACGGTGTCACGCGCATTTCCTTCCAGTTCTTTACAGCTTCGAAAGCACCGTTCAATACGCCCAAGGGGGCCAATAAATTTACCGCCGCGCAAAAAGACGACGCCATCCGTGCAATGCAGTACTGGTCGGATGTCGCCAATATCACGTTTACGCAAAACGCGCCCTACGCCGAAGGGAAGATGTTATTAGGCAACGACTCCCAGCTCAGCGTTGCCGGACAAGGCTCCTACCCCGGCATCTACAGCGACGGCACGCAGGTCTGGATCGCTTCCGATGGCAAGGAAAGGCCCCCCAGCCAGGACCATTTCGGGCAATGGCTCATGAACCATGAAATCGGGCATACCCTGGGCCTGCTGCATCCCGGTAATTACAATGGCGCCGGTGCCAGTTACGCCACCCATGCCAAGTATGCCGAAGACACCCGCGCCTACAGCATCATGAGCTACTGGTGGGAAGGCAATCTCGGCCATGACTTCGCCAAGCACCAGCGCACCTACTACCCCAGCACCCCAATGATGGACGACATCACGGCCGTGCAAAAACTGTATGGCGCCAATTACAAAACCCGCAACACCGACACAACCTACGGCTTCAATGCCAACGCCGGGCGCGAAGCGTTCAGCCTCCGGTCCTCAAATGATGCCCCCGTATTCTGCATATGGGACGGCGGCGGCAATGACACCCTGGACTTTTCCGGCTTTCACCAAAACCAGCGCATCAACCTCAACGCCCAGCACTTTTCTGATGTCGGTGGCATGCAAGGCAACGTCTCCATCGCCAATGGCGTGACCATCGAGAACGCCATCGGCGGCTCGGGAGATGACCGGTTGACGGGTAACGCTGCGAACAATCGCCTGAAAGGTGGCGCAGGGGCAGACCGCCTGACCGGCGGCGCCGGAGCCGATACGTTTGTCTACGACAAGGCCAGTGATTCCACCCTGAGTCACTCCGACCTGCTTACCGACTTCAGCAGCGGGCAAGACAAGATTGATGTATCCGGGGCATTGCGCGAGGCACGTGTCGATAGCCTGCGCTTCGTGGCACGCTTTAGCGGCCGGGCGGGCGAAGCGGTATTGGGCTACAACCCCAGCACCCGGGAAAGTAGCCTGTCCATCGACTTGAACGGCAACGGCAACGCCGACCTGTTCATCAGGAGCAGCGCTGCAATCAAAGCCAGCGATGTGATCGTCAATGGCTCAACGGTGCACCGCACGGTGCCACAAGCACCGCCAGCCACCTCAACATTGCCCACTCTCCCTGGGCCCACAGGCAAAACCAACGCCCCGCAGCGCGCACCCTTTTCCCTGCAGAACTGGTCCAGTGAGTCGCTCAAGAACTCCCCCATGTATACCTCTGCCAAAGCGGTGGGCAGCATTCGCGAGGTGACCGTGGTGCGCGACTCATGGGGCTACGACCGGGTTCATTACACTACGTTGGGCACCGGCTCACTGATCGACACAGGCGCCAGCGTATTGACCAACAAACATGTGCACGACGCACTCGCCAAAGGCAGCAAGCTCGAACTGTGGTTGGGTTACACCGAAGATGAGAGCGGCCGCATGCGCGTTGAACGCAAGGTGCCGCTGGACAGCCACGCTATCAGCAGCGACGCACACTTGGATTACGCCGAGTTGCGGGTCGACCTGCCCCAGGCGCAGATCAACACGCTGGCCAAGCAATTCCCGCCACTCAAACTGGCCGATAACCCGCAGGCCCAAGCCGGACAAAAAATCTTTATGCCCAACCACGGCCAACAAGGGCTCGGTATTTCTTTCCTGAACGCCGAAGGCAAGCCCACCACGCTTTTGGGGCGGAGCACCGACAGCGGCGCCCAAAGCGCCTTCTATCATGACGCCTACAAAATACCGGGCACGTCCGGTTCTCCGCTGATTTCAGCCAACACCGGAGAAATCATTGCGCTGCACTACGGTTCGATCATCGGCCAGGTGGGCAATAGCCACGCCTCAAGAGGTGCCGCGACACGCGCAGAGCTGATCCAGCAGCACCGCAAAGAGCCGCAGAAACAGGCATAAAAAAACCCGGCCATCCGTAATGGCCGGGTTTTTCTCACACCGGTGACTCAGTCGGTACCGTACTTGGGATTACGCGGACCATACAGAAGCCCCGTACGCTGCCCGGCCGACAGCAAACGCACACTGGCGATACCGGCAATCGGGTGCGCGGCATCGGTAGAGCTGTTGATCACCTGCTTGACCGCCGCCGAGATCAGCATGCCCACCAGGCCGCCGCTGTTGTTGTTGCCTTCCTCGCTGGAAGCACGTGCCGAACCGGTCCACAAGGTGGTGCCGGTGCGCAGGTCTACCAGCTTGGCCGAGGCGGTCACGGAGGTGTCGCTGGAGATCAGCATGTACTTGGTGCCGTACTCGCTGACGGTGATGTACAACGCCGCATCCGCACCAAAGATGTCATGCAGCTTGGCCGGTGCCACGCCCTGGATATCGTTGGCGGTGGTCAGGCCGTTCTGGCGGAAGGTTTCGTCCACCAGGGCAATCGGCAGCACGTAGTAGCCCGCTTCGGCCAACGGGTAGGTGACCTGCGAAACCAGGCTATAGGACGCCTGCACTTCCGGCGATTCATTGATCGGCGGCAGTACCAGGATCGACTTCGGCCGGGCCTGTTTATACGCCGTGTAATCAATGGTCTTGGGCGCCGCGCAGCCGCCGAGCAAAGCCAGGGCCAGCAAGGCGCCGGTAAGTTTTAACAGGCTCATTTGCTAGCGACTCCGGTTTTAGCGTTTTTCAGCAGAAAGTCCATGTACGAAGCCGACTCGGGGAACAGTGCCTTCTCGGTGCGAAACTCCTGCACCATCTGGTCATCCTTGCCCATGCTCAGGTACAGCATGCCCAGGTGCGCGTGGTAACCCGGCGGCGCCTTGCGGCCACTGGCGTTGATCTTTTGCAGATCGCGCTCCAATGCTTCCACCTGTGCTCCCTTGGGCTCGCCCTTGAAGTACTCGTAAACCTCTGCCTGGTAGCTTTCCCATTGATACAGGGGTTGGGGCGCCGTCTGGCACCCGGCGACCGTTGCGATTGCTGTCAGCATCAGCGCCAACTTAACTGCCTTGCTCATCCTTGTACTGCTCCTTGAGGTGCTGCTGATCAGTTGCGCGGGTTCCAGGCGCCGGCATTGATGCCGTCGACGAGGCGGTTGATTGCTTCGCGCATGGCCAGGTCCAGGACCTTGCCATTGAGGGTGGAGTCGTAGCTGGCGGTGCCGCCGAAGCCGACGATTTCACGGTTGGACAGGGCGTACTCACCGGCACCCTGGGTGGAATACACCACTTCGGACGTGCTGATGTTGACGATATTCAGCGCGACCTTGGCGTAAGCCACCTGGGTTTTGCCACGGCCAAGAATGCCGAACAGCTGGCGGTCGCCGGTCTCTTTGCGGCCGAACTCGGTCACGTCGCCGGTCACCACATAGTCAGCGCCCTTCAGCTTCTGGATGGTGCCTTTGATCGCGGCTTCCTGGGAGATTTCGCCCATGTTGTCGCGGTCCAGCACGCTGAAGCGGTTGGTCTGCTGCAAGTGGGTAATCAGGATGGTCTTGGCCTGGCCACCGAGGCGGTCAACGCCGTCGGAGAAGATGCCGCGCATGTAGCTGGAACGGTTATCGAACTTGCCCACGGCAATCGGTACACGTACGCCGGAATAGGCCACGCTGGCGCTGGCGACTTGTTCCACCGGCATCGCGCGATTGCTCTCCGTGGCGCAACCGGCCACGGTCAGCAGCGCTGCGGCGGCAACGCCGGACAGCAGGATTTTGGACAGTGTTTTCACAGGGTGCTCCTAGGGTGAGAGGTCCGTGGTTGCAGCAGATGAACCAGCGGGAGGGACTGTTATGTACGTTGACTACGATATGGCGGCGATCAGAATTTTCTGAAAAAACGCGCGATCTTGCCCAGCGCCTCACCATCAAACGTGTCGGGCCAGCAGGTAGGTGTTTTGGCAAGGATGACCGGCGCAGAGCGGTCCGGCTGGAAAGTGCAGCCCGCCATCAGGCAGGTGACTGGGAGAAAAGCAGAAATGCGCATTGCTTGATTCGTCCTTGAAAAATGCCATGTTGCTAATGCCGCGACATTTTACGGGGTTGCCCTGTGTACTCAAGCGGTTTTGCTGCCAAGAGGACATTCACCGCCCAACGGCAACGCCCGCCTCAACGACAGCTCAAGCCAGGTGCACCGACATTTTGCGGTGGGCAACGGGTCGGAACAACATGCAGCGCCCCCGCGGCCGAGCAGTGGAGTGCGGCCAATCTGATAGACGCAGATCCAAAGGTGGGAGCGGGCTTGCTCGCGAAGGCGGTGTATCAGTCACTGGCAATATCGACTGATTTACCGCTATCGCGGGCAAGCCCGCTCCCACAGGGGTTTGGCGGCGCTAGCTGTTCTTGTGATACTGGCTTATGTAGCGGGCAAAGCGCGGCCATCTGACAGACGCAGATCCAAAAGTGGGAGCGGGCTTGCTCGCGAAGGCGGTGTGTCAGTCACTGGCAATATCGACTGATTTACCGCTATCGCGGGCAAGCCCGCTCCCACAGGGGTTTGGCGGCGCTAGCTGTTCTTGTGGTACTGGCTTATGTAGCGGGCAAAGCGCGGCCATCTGACAGACGCAGATCCAAAAGTGGGAGCGGGCTTGCTCGCGAAGGCGGTGTGTCAGTCACTGGCAATATCGACTGATTTACCGCTATCGCGGGCAAGCCCGCTCCCACAGGGGTTTGGCGGCGCTAGCTGTTCTTGTGGTACTGGCTTATGTAGCGGGCAAAGTGCGGCCGATCTGATAGACGCAGATCCAAAGGTGGGAGCGGGCTTGCTCGCGAAGGCGGTGTGTCAGTCGCTGGAAAAATCGACTGGTCTACCGCTTTCGCGGGCAAGCCCGCTCCCACAGGGGTTTGGCGGCACTAGCTGTTCCAATGGTATTGGCTTGGGTAGCGGCAGAGTGCAGCCAATCTAATAGACACAGATACAAAAGTGGGAGCGGGCTTGCTCGCGAAGGCGGTGTGTCAGTCACTTGAGGTATCGACTGGTCTTCCGCTTTCGCGAGCAAGCCCGCTCCCACAGGGGTTTGCCGGCGCTAGCTGTTCTTGTGGTACTGGCTTATGTAGCGGGCAGAGCGCGGCCAATCTGATAGACGCAGATCCAAAGGTGGGAGCGGGCTTGCCCGCGATAGCGGTGTGTCAGTCACTGTAGGTATCGACTGATTTACCGCTTTCGCGAGCAAGCCCGCTCCCACAGGGGTTTGGCGATAACGCGTGTGCTCAGGCGTTGATCACGATTGTCTTGGCCAACATGTCGCCCAAACGACGACGCAGCCCAAACAGCACCAAAAAGCCATCCAGTGGGCTGAACAACATTTTGCACGCGTTGCGCAGGAACGACTGGAACGGCGTGCAGTTCGTCGCGTAGGGGTATCCCACCACCGACATGCTGAACAGCCGTTTGCCAAGACTTTGACCTTTGGGCAAAGCATCGCAAAACAAAAAATAGCCGAAGGCCAACAGCGTTAACACGGCGTCGATAACCTGAAAAAACATCTGCCCGAACGTAGAATAGAAACGCATGGCCAGCGACGCCATTAGATATTTAAGCAGCAAAATGAAAAAAACCACGGCCATGTCGACTATGAAACCCAAGAGTCGCTTGCTGCGGCTGGCCAAGTTGAACGTGCCGGTAGCCGTTAGAGAATCACTCATCATATTTTTTGATCCGTGACGGGATAAAGGGACATGAAGCGCCCGGCCCATTGGCCAGGCGCTCAGTTTTTTAAAACGCGTAACGCGCTTTTAGCATCACCCCATCGGCATCAAACCCGCTGCGCGCCTGACGTGTGTAGCTGGCGCCCACGGTGAAATCCGAGACCTGGTAATTCACCCCGACACTGGCTTCATAGCTGTCACGTGCCACCGAAGCGCCGGTGGTGGTGAACGCCGCACCGCCTGCCACGAAGCTTGAAGTTTGCGCCACGCGATCACCCATCAGGTCGTGGTACGCCATCAAGGTTGCTTCCGGTTGCAGGCTGCCCGCGCCCATCGGCACGTTGCCGGCCAGGCGAAGACCGGCGCCCACTTCGCCCACTTCATAACGCTGCGAACGGGTGCTCAGTGCAGCCGCCGAACCTTTCTCGTCGAAGCCATCCATGCGCACGTTGGCATAACGCGCCGCCACGCGCGGCTCGATCACCACGGCCTGCGACGGCTTGAAGCTGTAGCCGCCGATCACGCTGGCGGCCAACACATTGCTGTCGTAACTGCCCTTGGCCGTGGTGCCTGCCACATGGCGTTTGCTGTCGTTGTCGTTGTGGCCGTAGCTGAGGCTGCCGTCGACAAACCAGTTTTGCAGCGCCCAGTTGCCATACAGCGACAGCGCGTGGCCCTCGACGTCGGTCTTGTTGCCGAGGTCGGAATGGATGTTGGAATTGAGGTAGCTGTAGGCCACGCCCAAGGTGGTGGTGTCGTTCAAGCGACCGTCCACACCCACCGCCATGCCGCTGCTGTTGGCCGAGTAACCGTTATCGCCGCCGCGCCCGTCCTGGTCCATGTTGCTGCTCAGGCCCTGCACCCACACGCCGCCGGTTTGACGGCTTTCGCGCTGGTCGGTAAGGCGGTTGAAGATCGCGCCGTTGACCACGCTTTGCCCCGACAACGCCACATCCAAAGCGCCACGGTTGGCATCCGGCTTGAGCTGTTCGCCAACCTGCGCCAACGCTTGCACCGAGGGCGCATTGGCCACCGACTGGAAGACCGCGTCCTGGGTGTCCAACTGGCCGAGCACGCGGTTTTTAAGGGTGTTGACCGCCGCCACGGTCGGCTCCGCAGTGCCCACACTGGCGAGCATGGTTTGCACTTGCTGATCGCTCTTCACGCCCACCACGGCCTTGACCGTCTGCGCATCAGCCGAGTAGCTGAGCACATTGAGCAACGACGACGCGCTGGCTACCGTCAGGCCGTTATTCTGCAAGCTACCGGCCTGCAACAGCGTGTATTGCGTGGCGGCAGGCGTGCTGGTGAAGTCACCGGGTTTGGCGCTGACGGTGATGTTCGAGCCCGGGGCAAAGGTGGCAGCGCCGTTGACCGTCAGGTAAGGCGTGGTCGGCACCACGTTGCTGCCCAGGCGCATATCCACGCCCGCACCGCTGCCCACATACAACTCGCGGCTCACCACCGTGCCGGGCCCCGACAGGTTCAGGGAACCGGCGTTAACCGACACCGGCGCGTTGATACGGCTGCCGGTGAAATCCGCTTGCCCGCCGATGTTCACCGAGCTGACATCCAGCACGTCACCCTGGATGCGGCCACCGGTCCAGATCAGCGAGGCCATGTTGCCGCCGTCAATCGCAATGCCGGAATGGCTGCGAATTTCCCCGGCTTGCTGGTTGATCTCGAAGGGCGAGGTCTGCTCGGCAGGGTTCACCAGGATCGCCGTGCTGTCGGCACTGATCACACCCCGGTTGATGATGCCCCGCGCACCGACCGGCGAGCCGGTGGTGAACGTCGCCCCGCGCAGGTTGATAGCCGTCGCGCTGCTGCCCTTGGCTTCGATGGTGCCGGTGTTGAGCAAGTAATCGACAGTGCCTTCGTATATTGCCACCGCCCGTGACTGATTACCGGTGACCGAGAGCAGGCCCGTGTTCTCAATGCGCAGGTCATTGGTCTTGGTCTCAATCACCATCCCCAGCGCTTCTTCACCCGTGACGCGAATAATCCCGGCGTTGATAATCTTGCCGCCGACCGTCACCGGCATATTGTTGTGGGTATCCAGAATCAACCCATACCCGTAGTACGAGGTGATATCCACCAGGCCCGAGTTGATCACATCACCGGCAACCGTAGTGCCATTGAGATAGATACCTTCCGCGTCGCTTTCCGGGCCGGAGCCCGGTACGTCGACAGCGATGATCGTGCCGGTGTTAACCACATTGCCGCCGACCATGGCCGCGCCCACTTCAAAACCTTCGGCCCAGATCTGGTTGTACATATTGATGGTGCCGGCCTGAACAATACCGCCGGTGATGAAACCGCCACGGTTCCTGAGGTCTGAATCCAGCGCGCCATCCACCACAAACCCGCGCACATTGCGGCCGCTGCCATCCAGGTTGAAATTGGCATAGTTGATCAACGCGCCCTGGATGTTGGTATCGGCCACGCTGGCGCCGTCGGTCTTGCGCTCAGTGGCGACGATATTGCGTGTCCCCACCAGCGTCACGGTCTCGTTGAAGTTCTGGTACGACCATGCGTTCTGGCCGGTACTCACATCAAATTCCACAGCACTGGCCTGTGCGGCGCCTGCGCTGACCATCAAGGCCAGCAGGGTTTTCTGGAACGGCTTACGCTTCATTTCAAACTCCATGAACTACAGTAAAAGCCGCCAATAAGCCCGGCGGCCGTAGGTGTGCTGAGCGAAGGATCAGATGATCCGAATGCACTCCCTCAAGGCGCTTTGCTGAACCACAGGCGCGAGCAATCGCACCGCAGCCGGTGGTGGCAGAAAAGGGGTTGGGGAGGTGAGGTTCACATTAATCCTTAATGTCGTTTGAAAACGCTGCAGTCCATGCAGCCCGACCGGTTGCGGGTGGGCGGGGTAAAGACCCGGGCTTGAGGGAAATGGTTCCTTTTGCGGTAGGACGCCTCCCGAAACGACTGGGGATTTGCGTAATACCCGTGAGCAGACGGCGGGAAGCGTTGGCGTCGGTGGGGGTTGGGGATAGGACGCAGGGGTTTGAGTCAGGGCGTTGATGCCTTGCGTGGGTTTGGGTGCGGGGCTTATAGTCCGGCCCGTCGCCCATATGGCGATCAGGTTTGGCGACCTGACAACAGAGTGCAAAAGCAACCCGCTTCCATGCAGGTGTTTTTGCACCCGCAAAGCTGTGCATGTTATGGCGGCTGTGCGCGGGAGACCTTCGGGTCTGCCGGTTACTCTGTTCCGGTTCGCCAACCTGCGTACAGCTGCCACCCATTCGTTTGGCGACGAATGCGTGGTGGCTTAATCCACCAACAGAGTACTGAAAATGAACCAATACATGCCCCTAACGGGCCACGACTGCACCGTCCCCGCTCTGCTTATCGACACCAGCGCGCCCCTCGACGTGCTCCACGACGCCGCCGCGTACCGGATTCGCGCCGTCACCCAACTGCTGGAAAACCTGGCCTTCCGCGAACAACTCAGCAGTGATGCCGTGGTGCTTCAAGACTTCGCCCAACTACTGGCTATACCGCTGCGCGATGGGTGTGATTTGCTGGATGTCATCATTCGCAGGCTTAACAGCGTCAACTGACCGCGACAGGGCGGCTGACGAGTTGCCCTGTTAATGGTGAGGCAGTGAGTAGGGGCAAACTACACTTGAATATTAAAGGTGGCTTGTCACTACTCCTTTACACCATCAAACAGAAAATGGCCTGCCCCTATTTCACGCTCGATCTTATATACCTGTCACAGATTTCAGAGTACTTAATGGTCACAGAATTAACATCATCAACAACACAATTCCATTTTTTACCAAACTCGTACGCCAACCATAAATACATCTCTATCGACCCTTTTGAGTGTCCCAACTGTATTTCAATCATTGTCCTCGGCGTGGCACCCAACCAAGATTCCCAATCGAGAATATCTTGCGCATCATAAAAACCTATGAGCTTTTCGGAGGTAAGTAATGACACATACAAAGTGGCCTCATCCCAGCTCAATACTCCACGACTACGTTTACCCGCGCTGACGATTCCACCTACAGCGTGGAGAAAATCAGCGAAAGTGTCTTCGTCAATTGCCACATCCGATATAATTGATGCTGAGTTGCTCACAACCATAACCCCGCTTTTTTTGGTTCCATACTCGAATAACTCTTCGACGCGAATGAAAAGGGCGGAAAAGTGGACAGATTTATTTAAGTAAAAAAGCACTCGAAAAATTAAATAAATCTGTCCCCTTTTTCCCTTAGCCCCCGACTTCCCCCTTAGCTTACGCAACACACTCGATCCCCAGCCAGATAATAAAGCCCCTCAAGCCTTCCACGAACCGAAGGAAGGTTAAGGAGCGGCTCTGAAACATAAGAAATTGGCAAATCGGATCTAAGTAAATTGGAGAACTCAGAATTATCCCACGTGGGTTGTACTATACCGTTCCAAAAGCTGATGGTTTCCCCCGCTTGCGACAAGATAACTGGCTTTAAGTATTCAACCAAAGAATCAGAACCCCAATATAAATAACCAGAATATACAGAGCCACTTACTCCAAAAAAATCAGCTCTTACAATAATCTGAAAATCTGAGCAAGTTTCTTGTTCGGCCAGAGGACGCACTGTCAACTCATCCTCTACGGTATCGTCCATCGGAAAAAACCAAACACCAAAATCAGCAAGATCACCAATGGTCAGCTCGTAGACTTGTTTATCCGACATAACAAACACCCCCTATTTAAACGAAAAACGTGGTCTGACCCCTATTGCCTTGATAGACAGTCCTATCTAGAACTGTTGTTTTATTCCAAAAAACACCAGCTTTAGGCGTTGTACTTGCAACATCACTACCCGCGGTCGTGCCCGTACCAGCAGAACCCGGCCCTTTTGCACCATTTTACAGCAGGACAATATCGGACTGACCCTATTGCCTACCTCGCTTCTAAAAGTGCTGAAACAACCCTTACACAAAACAGTTTCATTTCGAACTCATCTATAAGATGCTCGCCGCCTCCAGGCCGATAAAGCGAGAGCTTTTCCTGCAGCTCATCAAAGAGATTTTCAAACTTACCAAAACCTTCATTTTCTTCAATTTCATCCAGAAGGGTTTCCGTATCTTTTGCCCATTGAACCGAAATATTAGAACCACTCACAAATCTATCAAGATGCTCAATCAAATTATCTATCGTCATTTTTTCTTTACCGGATTAACAACCGTGATAATACGATCCTCATCCACAGCAATTTGAGCTTTAGGATATTTAGAGTTTATGAGCGTAACTGAGGCACCACGATAAAATAGGCATAAAATAGCATAAGATAGGGGTCAGACCACTATTAATACTTGATTTAAAAAATATGGCCTGCTCCCTATTCCCTCTTAAATTAAAAAGCCATAGCTTGAACCCGATTTTTTCCTTCAAATCACCAGGCTAACAAAATAGAATAATTACAAAAAATAAATCATATTTTTAAAAAGCAACTCCGCCGAACTATAAAAAGCAAAAACCGTGGTCTGACCCCTATTCTCTAATCGTTCTCTGTCCACATTTCGATAAATTCTTGATCGTGCCTCTTATTTGTTAGCCAGATGAAGAAATCATCGAATTTCTCCTCTGACCATGGATCTACTGGATCAAGTTCCACAGCTGAATATTCGAATACAAGGCTGCTTTGACCTAAACCGACGAAACTAACTTCATTTACACCTAAATTTCTTTGAACCCGAATATTCCATGAGGGCTCAGCAAATAAATACTTGCAATCATTTATAAATAAAACCGGCCCTTCAACTGAGGAATAAACCCCGATAAACCCGTCGCAAAACCCAACATAGAAAGCCTTGCTTCTTGGTTCGTTTTTACCAATATATTCCTCTGAAATGGGATTGTAATTTTTATCGCATAACAGAACCAAGCGTCTATCGTTTTTATGTCGCATATAAACGTGATTCATGATCATTTTCGCTCTATTAAATGCGGGAAAATAGGGGTCAGACCACTATTCTTTTAACTCATACTTTTTTGGGCGTCCTGACACGCCCTGCGAAACTTTTTTACCTAATGCCTGCGCGATCTCGGACGCAAACTTCTGATCGCCCAAAACGTAATTACCGTTTATAGAAGATCGAATTTGTTCTATCAGCCCAAGTGAAAGTCGATCATTGAATATAGACCGGTAAGCTTCGGCTCGTTGCGCGGTGCCGCTACCTAATTCGTTATAAACCGCATGCGGGCTTATAAAGCCTGACAGCTCGCCCTGTGCGTTTGCCCTATAGCTGGTCCAGCGATAGTCGCCCGGATGAGCAACCATACCGGCTCTGACCGGGTTCATTTCGATATATCGATAGCAAGCTAAAACATAGTTGTCTTGTTGAACCAAACAGGAGCGGAAACGGCCTTCCCACAACGTGCCCGTTCGTTGATATGTTCGATTGACATATTGAACGTAGCGCTGCCCCAGTCCCTTCATAAGCAAGCCGGCCCCTGCGCAGCAACTGGGAGTCAACAACAAATGAACATGATTTGTCATCAAGCACAATGCGTGAACTTTACAGCCATACAATTCAGCAAGCACGGCTAATGTATCAATGTAAAAAATATAGTCTTCATCTCAATAAAAACACGCAGACCGATTGTTTCCCCGCTGAATAATGTGCAACGGGATATCCGGCAGTAAAACCCTAGGACGGCGAGCCATATAAACCCCTAACTGGATAAGAGCTTACAGCTTAACCGCCATTCAACAGGCCAACAGATTGGAATAATTACAAAAAATAAATCACATTTTTAAAGAGCAACTCTGCTTAACTCTAAAAAACAAAACCGTGGTCTGACCCCTATTTCCTTGAATTCAGACATTACTACCTCTACCGAGCTCTAGGATAAAATAGAGAAAATAGGGGTCAGGATCCCTCAGGGTCTGACCCCTATTTCTTCCGGGTCGGCATCCTTACTCATGCCGCCCGGCGCGATGGCCACCCTGGCGCCTCGCGCATAGCTGTAGACCGCCTGGCCAAACCACAACTGCACCAGCACCATGAGGAAAAAGCGCTTCCAGCTACCGTCAAATCGTAGAAAGCCATTGAGTAGCGCAGCCAGGAGTAAGACCACATACAAACGTGATCTGACCTCGATTACCCGCTCTACCACCCACCACGCCCGGACATAAAGGATTTCACATAATCCCACCGTGTAACTATCCAGTACACAGCAAATATTCCTGACAAGGGAAATCCAATCCAGATGAACACCCAGTTCGAATCTGTGCGAAGCAGTATACCAACCACTATGGCGACCATCATGCCGAAAAACGTACTCACCCCACACACCACCGCCAACAATGAAACTATCAGCAGCAGGGTATTTATAAGTTTACTTGCTCGCATCGACCGCCTCATTGTAAAGGCTATTGCCTTTCGCGCCCACGGACAGAAAATATAGCAACATTGCACCGCCATACGGCGCCTTTTTACCAAGAATAAATTGGTTATTATCAAACTTTCTGACCGTCACATCAAATATTGATTTTTTCTTGTTCAAACCATCAGCCAACCCCATCTTCAGAGGCACCTTTACAAACCCCGAACCAATTGATAACGCGAAATCTGCGGCACTATATATCACCGGCCCATATCCGCCAGGAATCTGATCAAAAGTTTGTTTAACATGATTATAACTGCCCTCTTCATTATTAACATGGTTATAAAGGGCTGAGGTGCCCTCCTCAATATTCCCTAATCCGAATACAATCATAGGCCCACCGAAAAAGCACCCGGCCACTGTGCCGCATAGAGTGCCCCCCGAGTAAACACTTGCCCCTCCCGTGACAGTCTTGGCGGTGTTAGCTACCACAGGAATGACATCACGCGTTCCCGCATCAAAAACCGAGTCAGTGAGCGAATAGTTAAACAGGCCTTTATCCCTTTGCGCATCTGCCCATTCAAGCTCATTACTCAGCCCGACCATATCGGCTTCACTCAAGTATGCATCGTGATACTCCTTGGTCCCTCGCTCCAGATGAGCCCAGCACTTGATGATGTAACACATGGCCTTTTCCAGGTTCGCTTCCGTGAAGTCACCTTTCTGAGCCTCAGCCTTGATCGCCGCCACCTCCGCCTCATGAGCTGCTCGATTATAGACTTCCACCGACATCGCGTTTCCTCCCGCGACAACAGCACCTGAGGTACCTCGCCCAGAGCCAACCACGGCCCCGGCGCCTGCCGCGATTAAGAAATAGGGGGCAGACCACTATTCTTTTAACTCATACTTTTTTGGGCGTCCTGACACGCCCTGCGAAACTCTTTTACCTAATGCCTGCGCGATCTCGGACGCAAACTTCTGATCGCCCAAAACGTAATTACCGTTTATAGAAGATCGAATTTGTTCTATCAGCCCAAGTGAAAGTCGATCATTGAATATAGACCGGTAAGCTTCGGCTCGTTGCGCGGTGCCGCTACAGAATTCGTTATAAACAGCATGCGGACTTATAAAGCCTGATAGCTCGCCCTATGCGTTTGCCCTATAGCTGGTCCAGCGATAGTCGCCCGGATGAGCAACCATACCGGCTCTGACCGGGTTCATTTCGATATATCGATAGCAAGCTAAAACATAGTTGTCTTGTTGAACCAAACAGGAGCGGAAACGGCCTTCCCACAACGTGCCCGTTCGTTGATATGTTCGATTGACATATTGAACGTAGCGCTGCCCCAGTCCCTTCATAAGCAAGCCAGCCCCTGCGCAGCAGCTGGGAGTCAACAACAAATGAACATGATTTGTCATCAAGCACAATGCGTGAACTTTACAGCCATACAATTCAGCAAGCACGGCTAATGTATCAATGTAAAAAATGTAGTCTTCGTCTGAGTAAGAACACGCAGACCGATTGTTTCCCCGCTGAATAATATGCAACGGGATATCCGGCAGTAAAACCCTAGGACGGCGAGCCATATAAACCCCTAACTGGATAAGAGCTTACAGCTTAGCCGCCCTTCAACAGGCCAACAGAGTGGAATAATTACAAAAAATAAATCACGTTTTTAAAGAGCAACTCTGCTGAACTCTAAAAAACAAAACCCTAAACCGTGGTCTGACCCCTATTTCTTTCTTCAACAAGCCAACAGATTGGAATAATTACAAAAAATAAATCATGTTTTTAAAGAGCAACTCTGCTTAACTCTAAAAAACGAAAAACGTGGTCTGACCCTATTTCCTTATATAAACCGAAGTTTCCAATAGTCATTGCCCGCCACTATCCAGTACCGCTCGCGAGCAGGGATCAAAAAGCTAAAATCAAAGCATTCAGCAGTCCAGTCCGAATAAGCTAGACTTTCATGAACACGCACGTCATCCATATGCATAAAAATTTTTCTATCAAAATTTATGTAGAACTTGGGAAACCTGGAATGAATGATATTGGCCTTTTTAAATAGGGCCGGGGACAAACCCTCGCCGGTTAAAAAATAATGTTCAGTCTTTTCAAAAACTTCATAATCCGCTTCTATAAAATTTTTCAAATCGCTTGAAGTAAGAATTTTTTCACTTGAGTCATCTAGATACTGCGGAAAATTTTCCGAAGTCATTTTCAGAATACCGCCCCTGAAACTTTTGCAAGACTGCTCGTATTGCTCCTGGGTTATATCGCCATCTTCAAGATAGGCGCGATAGTCTTTTTCTGCGTCAAGAGAGAAATTATACTTCTCATCTATCACCCAATAACATCTTCCAGAGTGTACAAAAAAGCAGACACTTCTCTCTCCATTCCAAAGATCATCAAAAACTGTCTGGTTCACCTTCATTGCTTGAACTCCTTGAAAAATTCATCCTGTGTATAAACACGGGCGTTACTCGAGTTCTTTTCGAGTAGCGACTCCCAAATCTTGGGTAGCTCGAGGGAGTAACCGGGCTGGTCTTTGTCTACCCTCTTAGGTGCATCAGGATCCTTCGTCATACCAGCGACAGGCCGCTGAGGGACTACCCTGTCCATAATTTCCTTATGAAGGCCAGCATCAACGTCAAAAACCACTACAGAGCCATCAGGTCGCTTGTTCGTCAAGTAGTACGTAGCGTGATCAGCATTGCCAACACTTACACAAATTTGCCCTGTAAAAATAGGGGTCAGACCCTGAGGGATCCCCGATTTTTCTTACCGAAAATCAAGAAGTTGGAATATTGAAGAGGCCTGCATGAGTCGGCAACTTGGTTTGCACCACACAAAAACAAGAACCCGAACCCATGCAGGCCATCCGATTTTTACACAGAGCGCTCGCTCAAGCACTGCCTTCAATCCATTCTCGCCGCCTGACAACGCTGATGAGTTGTGTCAGTTCGTTACTGCAAGGCCGTCGCCTGACGCTGACAGCGCTGGGACGTTTTATGCCAGGGCAGGCGTATCCAAAACATGCGATCAAGCGAGTGGACCGATTGTTGGGTAATCAACACTTGAGAGCAGAGCGGCCATTGTTCTACTGGGCGATGCTGCGGGCGTTGTTGGGCTCCTTGAAGCACCCTTTAATCTTGGTCGACTGGTCGAGAATTGATGCCTCTGGCGACGCCTTTTTGTTGAGAGCCGCAGTCCCGCTTGCGGGACGCTCGTTTCCTATTTATGAAAGCGTTCATGAGCGCGAGAGTTGCCCCAAATATCAAAGTCGACTGCTCAAAACGTTGGCTGCATTACTACCTGAGGGATGCGTTCCAGTCCTGGTCACTGATGCAGGTTTCCGGCGGCCCTGGATGAAGGCCGTAGCGGCGCAGGGCTGGTATTACGTGGCCCGCATACGAAATCGTGAGCTTTATCGTCGCGAAGAAAATGACTGGCAGCCTGTGAAGAATTTGTACGCTCTGGCCACCTCATCACCTAAGTCGTTAGGCCGTGTCGAGATGACGCGTAGCGCCCCTCACTTCATCGATTTGTACTGCGTCCGCCATTCAGCCAAGGGTCGCAAGCATCAACGCGTCACCGGCTCAATTGCCAGAAGCAAGCTCAGCCGGCAGTCTGCCAGACGTGAGCGTGAACCGTGGTTGCTTGCCAGCAACCTGAAGCAAGAGGAGTGGAATCCAGCAAAAGTCGTGGCGATTTATAAGCGCCGTATGCAGATCGAAGAAGGCTTCCGAGACGTAAAAAGTGAGCACCTGGGATTGGGCCTGAATCTGCATCGAAGCCATTGTCCAAAGCGCATCGAAGTGTTGTTGTTGATTGCCGCTTTGGCCAACTACCTCATCTTCTTAACGGGGTTGCAGGCGCGGGAGAACCAATTGGAGCGGCGCTATCAAAGCAACAGCCTCAAAGAGAGGCGAGTACTTTCATTGTGGCGATTAGGTTTGGAATACTGGCGCAGTTGCACCGATTTTGGTGGCCGGGAACACTTGGAAATATTGGAGCATGCTCTGCGTGATGAGGTGCATCATCAGGCGCAGAGCTTGGAGTAAATTTGTGGGGATCCCTCAGGGTCAGACCACTATTCTTATAACTCATACTTTTTTGGGCGTCCTGACACGCCCTGCGAAACTCTTTGAGAAAATAGGGGTCAGACCACTATTACTACTCGGCTAATGTATCAATGTAAAAAATATAGTCTTCATCTGAATAAAAACATGCAGACCAATTGTTTCCCCGCTGAATAATATACAACGGGATATCCGGCAGTAAAACTCTAGGATGGCGAGCCATATAAACCCCTAACTGGATAAGAGCTTACAGCTTAGCCGCCCTTCAACAAGCCAACAGATTGGAATAATTACAAAAAATAAATCATGTTTTTAAAGAGCAACTCTGCTGAACTCTAAAAAACGAAAAACGTGGTCTGACCCCTATTTCGCCCGGGCTTATAAAGCCTGATAGCTCGCCCTGTGCGTTTGCCCTATAGCTGGTCCAGCAATAGTCGCCCGGATGAGCAACCATACCGGCTCTGACCGGGTTCGTTTCGATATATCGATAGCAAGCTAAAACATAGTTTTCTTGTTGAACCAAACAGGAGCGGAAACAGCCTTCCCACAACGTGCCCGTTCGTTGATATGTTCGATTGACATATTGAACGTAGCGCTGCCCCAGTCCCTTCATAAGCAAGCCAGCCCCTGCGCAGCAGCTGGGAGTCAACAACAAATGAACATGATTTGTCATCAAGCACAATGCGTGAACTTTACAGCCATACAATTCAGCAAGCACGGCTAATGTATCAATGTAAAAAATATAGTCTTCATCTGAATAAAAACACGCATACCGATTGTTTCCCCGCTGAATAATATGCAACGGGATATCCGGCAGTAAAACCCTAGGACGGCGAGCCATATAAACCCCTAACTGGATAAGAGCTTACAGCTTAGCCGCCCTTCAACAGGCCAACAGATTGGAATAATTACAAAAAATAAATCACATTTTTAAAGAGCAACTCTGCTTAACTCTAAAAAACAAAACCGTGGTCTGACCCCTATTTCCCTATTTCTCTACAAGTCCTTTCTCAACCATTTCTAAACGCATAATCATTGTTTAGCCTTTGGCAGTAGTTTTAATTAAGAAAATAGGGGTCAGACCACTATTCTTTTAATGAGGTGTGCCATCAAGCGCAGAGCTTAGGGTAAATTTTTGGGGATCCCTCAGGGTCTGCCCCCTATTTCCCTTCAAACTTGCCGCTTAATTATCAAGGATAAACAAAGTCTATACTAATTTTAACTTCAACTAAATCCAAGGTCACCTCACAGCCACTCCACGCTGGCAGCCCTCCTGTAAGTTTATTCTCAACATACCAACTACGCAGCTCTGTTAAAAGAGCTAAAATATCTGTATTGGCTCGCCCGCCTGCCGTGAACCAGGCAACGTTACCTTGTTTATCAATGTAGTCATACTCATACTCACAGCTATCTAGCTCTTGGGATAGCTGTGCACGCATTATAATTTTACATGCTCCATCGGGAGCAATCTGAAATAAAATACTCCCAATGTCATTGTAGATATCATCATCACTACGCATCAATTTCCACCCGGTGAGTTTTTAAATACAATCTCTTTTGGACGAGCACCGCCTATTGAATACTCCACATTAAAGCTATCTGGCCGAACACTTTTACCAGAATACACAGGCTCAATCTTCACGCTAACCTGTTTGCCCTCCTTAAGTGCGGACGCCCATGTATTCTCCATAGTTTTCCAAGTACCTTTATTCAAGTTTCCATTCATGGGAAGGAGGTTCAATCTCTCCCCAGGTCCGTTGAATATACTAGCAATCAAGTGCCCACCCTCGTCCCCAGTGACACCGCACTTTCCTGCCACACATTGCTGATATGTATTCCGATCATTTTTAGTCAATGAAAGATTTGACTCGACTTTTTCAACGCGGCCCAAGCCATCTGTTTGGAAGGTTTTATTCCCATCGACTTTATATACGGTATTCGGCACAGGATTATTCAGCTCTTTATTCCATGCACCTTTACCACCAGAACTAATCTCGACTTCCCGTAAAACTTGCTCTGTTCCTTTTTCACCAGCCTCCTTTACCGGGTGGGCATACGGCATGCCAGCCTCAGCATCCGGCGAGGAAATCGAGGTGTATGGCGCCTTTGCACCCTGAATCTCATTACTGGCGCTGCTAATCAGCTTCGATGCTTCGCTGATATCGCCCCTGTTCAGAGCTTTGCGTGCCATTTTCAAGGTGCCGGAAATAATCCGTTCACCTGGAATAAGAGATGCTGCTACCTCAAGGTAATCAAGTGCACTCTCAGCCTCCGCTACGCTTTTAACTGTGCCGATAACTGGTACAAAATTTGCGCCTTCTGACAGGGCACCTTTGAGCTCTTCACGCCGCTGAGTATACATCTTGACCGAGCACGCTTGCTCACTCATGCCAGCGCAGTTTTGCTCCTTGTAGTGTTGGTTTTCTGCTTTGACGCGGTCTTCAGCCTGCTGCTCAAGTGTCTTATGTGCGGCTAATGCTTCTGCAATATCACTGAGGGAGTTGTTCTCCACCGCATTGCTTCCCGCCTTTGCCCCAGTAACCGCACCGCCCAGATCACCACCAGCAATCCCCCCAGCCAACCCTGCTGCTAGACCCGAAAGTGCAACAACCGTCTCTCTCTCCTCCTCCGTCAACTCGATTGTATTCTTGCCCGGATACAACTGATGGGCGATGAATTCACCCGTCGCAGCTCCCGCAGCCCCCGCCCCCGCAGAGTTGCCTTGCGCCTGCGCCACCACTGCACCCAATACGGCATGCGCCATGGTGTTGAGTACAGCGTTGTCTCCGGTGGTTTTCCTAATGACTTGCGCCATGTACGGCGCCGACGCGCCCGCAATGGCGGAACCGATATCGCCGCCCACCAACCCTTGCAACGCTGCTGTCACCGCCTGCGCTACACGTGGGTAATTGCCGCCGACCCCGTAGTCCGCCATGATCCGTTGATAAGCGTCAGTGGCAATCAGTTGTTTCTTGTAGGCATCGACGTCCTCTTTTTTGGCATCTTTTCCAGGGTCCTTGATGCCACGCTTATCAAGTTCAGCACGCGCCTCTTTATCAGCATCGATCTGGCCTTGGGTTCGAACGATGTCTACTGCCTGAGTACCAATATCCGCAATCAACTGCACCTGGCGCAGGCGCTTCTGCTCTTTTTCCTTATCAAAGATGGGGCTGATGCTGCCGTTGGCGTGTTCAACATCGTGGCTCAGCGTTGCAACGTCCTGCTGCTGTTTGGCAGGGTCGCGGATGTCGAGGGTACCGTTGGAAATGGCCGATGAGGTGGTGCCGCTGTCACTGTCGCCGTGATTGAATGCGATCAAGCTGCCGGAGGGCATATTGCTGATGAACGCATTGGCGCCATCGCTGCCGCTACCGCTACCGCTACCGCTGCTCACACTGGCGCTCTGCAACTGGCTTGTGTACTCAGCCTTGTTCTTTAAAACGCTCCATCCCAGCGTGCCGGTGCTCAGGCGGTTTTTGTCCGGCGTGGCTGTGCTGCCGATCACGCTACCATCGAGTTGCGTGTGGTTGCCTACGTCAATCTGGTAGCCGCCCTTACCGCCGAACAGGCCGGTTTGCTCCTGCACACTCTGGTATTTGGAGTCGATCTTGCTTTTACTGATGCTCAGGTTTGCACTGCCACCGGTGCCGATGATGGCGAAGCTGACGCCCCCACTTACGTCCGTCTGCTTGGACTTGTAGTTATCGGTGTCTTGCAGACTTTGCAGCGTAAGGTCACGCCCCACAGTAGCGGTAATTTTGTCTGCGCTGACCTGCGCGCCCTTCAGGGCGGTGTCTCGGCCGCTGATCAGGCTGACCTGTTTGCCTGCGTCCAGGGTCGTTTCCGTCCAGGTGGTGCCGGTGCCCTTCTCTTTACCAGTGCCCTTGTTTGCATTGGCGAAAATGCTCAGGCCACTTTCATCTGAGCCCACCCCCAAGCTGATGCCAATCGCACCGCCACTGCTGTTGTTTTTGCCATCCAGTTTTTGATTATTCGCCGCAGCTTCCAGGCGAATATCGCGCTCCGCCGCCAGTTGCATTTCGTTGCCGGCCTGCAGCTTGCTGCCTTGTACATGGATATCACCTGCGGCCCCAGGCGTGCCGTTGCCGTCCGCCACGATGGTGAGGTTGTTGCCGGCCGTCAGGCTGCTGCCCTGGCTGAGTGTCTGCTCCTGGGTCTGTTTGGAATCGGATTTTTGCGAACCCAGGGAGAGGCTGATCCCCACAAACTGCGAAGCATTCCCGCTGTTCATACCGCCATCTTTCTGCGCCGCTTGCCACGCTTGCACGCCCGTCAAACCTGCCTTCACACCTTGCAGCGCCGAGAGACGGCTGTCGTCCTCGTTCTTGGCTTGCTTGGCAGTCCGGTAAGCGGCGTCAACCGCGCTACCCACGGTGCCGGACAACGCCAGGGTCAAACCACTGGTTTTGCTCTTGGAGGTCTGCTCGCTGCGGTTGTTGTTCTCGGAAGCCAGGATGCTGACATTTTGCCCAACCAGGCTGATGTCCTTACCGGCAACCACGTCAGAGCCGCGAATGGTCAGGTCTTTGCCAGCCTGAATATCCACGCTGCCCAGCACACTGCCGATGTTGCTGGCCCGGGTGGTTTCGGTGCTGCTGGTGAAGGTGTTCTGGTTGCTGCTTGAGCCCAACGTCACGCCGATGCCGCCGCTGCTCATCAAGCCCGATTTTTTGGTCGAGGACGAATGGCTTTGTTCAAAGGTTTCCGTTGCCCCATCAATCACCACATTGCGACCGGCAATCAGGCTGGTGGCGTTGGTGGAAACCACGTCGCTGGCGGTAGTGCCGATGTCACGGCCAGCACGCACGACCACGGTATCAGCGCTGATGGAAGAGCCCTGCTGGCTGATCTGGTTACTGCTGTCGATGCGCGTTTTCTGGCTGCTGGACAGCAACCCTTTGCTGGTTTTGGTTTTGCGGTAATAGCTGTAGTCGCTGTCTTGCGCGGCGTTCAGCGCCAGGTCATTGCCTGCGTACAGGTAGGCTTCCTTGCCGGCACTCGCACGGCTGGCGCTGACGACGAGGTCGTTGCCGGCACTCAGGGAGAGGTTCTCACCGGCCACCAACGATGTGCCCACTTGCTGGACGTGGTCTTCCTGGCTGGTGACCTTCTTGGAATTAAACGCCGAATGCTGTTCATTCGCCGCCGACGCCAGGTTCACATTGCCCTTGGCCACCAGCGCCAGATCACGCGTGGCATTGAGCTGGCTGCCGATGGCGCTGATATCCCGCGCAGCCACCACCTGGAAGTCGCGCCCGGCTTCGATCACGGTGCCGTACTGGTTTGCGCTGCTGCTGCGCATGTAGGTGCTGACGGTGTTGGCATTGCGCTGTTCGGCGGT
This sequence comes from Pseudomonas antarctica, assembly GCF_001647715.1. NCBI lineage: Bacteria > Pseudomonadati > Pseudomonadota > Gammaproteobacteria > Pseudomonadales > Pseudomonadaceae > Pseudomonas > Pseudomonas antarctica. Next base: position 224,060 of record NZ_CP015600.1, on the reverse strand, counting down.
GGCCAGGTTCACATCGCGCCCGGCTTGAACGCCCAGGTCGGCGCCGCTTTTGAAGGCGCCGCCGGTGCTGTTGACGTCGCGCCCGGCTTGCAGGGTGAGGGTGTTGGCGGCTTCGATGCGGGCGGCGTTGTCGACGAAGTCGGTGCGTTCGGTGCGGTAGCCGCTGCTGCTTTGGTGGCTGGTGACGGTGCGTTCGTTGAGCACATCGCCATTCACTGCGCTGACGCTGACGTCGCGCCCGGCGATGATGCCGCCGGCGCGGTTGGTGAGGTTGTTGCCGGCGAGCAGGTCGAGGCGGTTGCCCGCTTGCACGAGGCCGCTGTTGACCATGTTGCGCCCGGCGCTGGCCGCCAGGTTGTTGGTGGCGCGCAGGGTGCCGACGTTGTTGAGGTCGGTGCCGCTGACCAGGTTAAGGTCGCTGCCGGTGATGAGTGCGCCGTTGGGCGCCAGGCGGTTGTTGGCCTGGGCCAGGTACAGCACGGGCACCAGCACTTGCTGGCCGGCGACGGTGGCGTTTTCCATCCACACGATGTCGTGGGTCAGGGCCGCGACTTGCTCAGCGGTGAGGCTCACGCCTACGGCCAGGTTAAGTGCCTGCTTGGTGCCGATGGCGTTGTCCATCAGGTACTTGAACGTCGAGGCGTCGCTGGTCTGGCCATCAATGAAGCGCTGGCCGGTACGGGCGATGACCGCTTGCTGGATCAGGCGCTGTTCATACAGGCCGTCACCCAGGCGCTTTTGTGCCTGGTCCGGGTCGAAGCCCAGTTTGGACAGCATGTAATCAGAGCTTAAAAACTGGCTGAGGTTGGTCAGCAGCGGGTTGGTTTCGATCAGGTATTTCTGTGGGTTGGAGACGAACTGGCTGTCTGGCAGGCCTTGCACGCGGTTGATCACCACGCCGTCGGCCGAGGTGCCGCTGCCGGGTACGACCGGGCCGGTCACCGGCGTGCGGTCGACGCTGCCGCCGCCCAGGGTCCAGCCTTGCGGGCCAGTAGTGGCCGGCGCGCTGGCGCTTTCGCCACTGAGGCGGAACAGCCCGCCTTGGCCAGTAGGCAAGGTGAAGCCGGGCAGGCTCAACGGGTTGATCTGCTGTTGGGCGAGGTCAGGCGGCAGTTGCTGGTTGAGGGTGACCCGGGTCGAGTAACCGGCTGCGCCACTGGCACCGGTGGCGCCGGTAGTGGTTTTGGCGCCCGCACCGATGTAGTTGTAGCCCAGGCGCACCACGCTGTTGTCGATACCGGCTTGCGCCTTGACGTCTACCGCGCCGGCGGCCTGAATCACCGCAGCGTAACGTTGGTCGTCACTGGCGATTTTGGTGACTTTGCCGAACTGGGTGTTCTCTTTCTCCATCAGGCCGACGAAGTTGGCCACGGTGGCTTCCAGGCCGCCGAGGTCATTGGGGTTGTAGCCGGCGCTTTGGTACCAGTATTTGTTGGTGAGTGCAGCGGCGGCGCTGAACCAGCCTTCCGGGTGTTTGGTGCGGGCGGAGGTAAAGAGCCGGTAGGTCTCGGTTTCGCCGGTTTCGATGCCGGTGTTGACCAGGTTGTTCAGGCGCGCGGTGAAGTTGCCACCGGCCGCAATCGAGCTGCTGCTGTTGAGCAGGTCGCCGCCCGCCAGGGTCATGTTACCGCCCGAGGTGATGCTCGAACCGGCGCTGGCGGCGGTCACTTCCAGTTTGTCGCGGGTCACCAGTTCCCACACGTAGTTGCGCGGTGTGCCACCGGCGTGGCAGTCACCGGCGTTGACGTACTCGATGCACGTGCCTAGGGTGGCGGAGGCGGTGTAGACACCTGCGTCGTTGACGGTGAGTACCGCCCGTTCATTTTTGATCGAATTGGCGGACAGGCTGAGGTTGCCGTCACTCTGGATCGTCGACGAACTGTTGAGGATGCTGCTGGCCAGGCCGCCCTTGCCGTCGCGGTCGACGCTCAGGTTGCCCATGCTGTAGAGGTCGGCGTAGCTGTTGTTCAGCGCATCGACACGCAGGCTCATGTCGCCGCCGCTGAAGATCAGGCCGTGGTCGTTGAGCAAGGCGCCGGTGGTGGCGACCAGTCGTTGGCCACTGCCCAGGGTCGCGTAGTTGTTGAGCGTGCCCGCGTTGAGCAACAGGTCGGTGGCGGCGGTGATGCGCCCGCGGTTGTTGAGCGTGCCGCCGATGTTGGCGGTGGTGACGCCGCCGCCGGCAATGCTTGCCGTGTCGCTGAGGGTGGCTTGGGCCGCGCTGAGGTTGAGGTTGCCCAGGCTGCTGATGCGCCCGGTACTGTTCAATGCGCCGCTCAAGGTCAGGTCGAGTGTGCCGTCGCTGGCAATCAGGCCATGGGTGGTCCAGTTGGCGCCATTGCCGACAAAGCGTCGGGCGCCGAGCAATTGGCCGGTGGCGGTCTGGTCGAGGCTGTCGACATTGACCGTGAGTTGCCCGGCCTGGATCACACTGCTGTTGGTCCAGTTGCCCTGGGTGATGGTCAAGTCGCCACGGGTGACCAGGCTGCCGCCCACGTCGTTGAGGTTGGCGGGTGCAATGCCGAAATTGCCGGTGCCCACGTGCAGTACATTGCCGCCCAGGTTCTGGAAGCTGCCGGCGTTGAGGGTCAGGTCGTTGTTGGCGGTTTCCACCACACCGTTGCGGTTGTCGAACAAGCCGCCGATGGCAAATTCGGTGGTGCCCGCCGTGCCCAGCGCACGCAGGCGCCCGGTCTGGTTATCGAGGCTGGCGGCGCGCACCTTGAGGGTGGTTTCGCTTTCGATGATGCCCAGGCGGTTGTTGAGCGCCCCGCTCAGGTCCAGGTCGATGTGTTGGCCGGCAATCTGGCCGTCGTTGTCGCCGCTGTTATCAAAGTCATGCCCGACCACACGCATCAGGCCTTTGGCATAGAGCCCGCCGTTGCGGTTGTCGAAATTGCCGGTAGTGACCAGCGCGTTGCCGCCCTGCGCCGCGATGCGCCCGCCATAGTTATCCACGCTGCCGGCTTGCAGGTTGAGGCTTTGCCCCTGCATCACGCCGCCCTGGCGGTTGTTGTTGAGGTCGTAACCGTTGCGCAGCACGCCGACCACTTGGGTTTGCAGTGCGGCCTTGAGGCTGGCGAGGGTGCCGCCACGGTTGTCGAGGCTGGCTGCGTTGACACTCAGGTCGCCCGCCTGGGCGATCAGTTTGCCGCTCTGGTTATCCAGCGTATCGGCCACGTCGACGCGCATGCCGCCCTGGCTTTGCACGGTGCCTTTGCCATTGTCCACGCGGTTGGCCGTGAGGCTGAGGTCGGCGTTCTGGCTGTAGATCAAGCCATCGTTGCCGTTCTGCACCAGGCCGCTGGCGGTGAGGCTCAAGCGGTCGTTGGCGGCCAGCGTGCCACGGTTGCGGTTGTCCAGGCCGCCAGTCAGCAGGGTCAACAGGCCCTGGCTGGCAATCTGGCCGCCCTGGTTGTTGATCTGCGCCGCGCGGCTGATCAGCAGCGGGCCGCCGCTGGCCAACTTGCCATTGGTGTTGGTCAGCGTCGCCAACAGGTCGAGGCTGGTGGCGGTGCCGCCGCTGATGCTGCCGGCGCTGTTGTCCAGGTTTTGCGCATTCAGGGTCAGGGCTGCGCCGCTGTCGATCACGCCGCCTTGGGCGTTATTCAGCAAACCGCCCACGGTGAGGCGCTGGCCCGATGCGCTGGAGAGAACGCCTTTGTTGCTGTTGTCCAATTCGCCGGCGCTGACGTACAGCGCCTTTTGGCTGACCAGTGCACCGCCCGCGCTGTTGAGCAGGCTGGCGGTCAGCGTGGCATTGAGGTCGCCGTAACGGCTCGACAAGGTGCCGCTGTTGCGGTTGTCGAGGTTCGCGCCGCTGACGGTGAGGCCCTGCCAGCCGGACATCAGGCCATTCTGGTTGATCAGGTTTTCGGCATTGAGCACCAGCAGGTTATTGCTGATCAGCTTGCCGTTGCTGTTGTTCAACGTGCGACCGCTGAGGTTCAGGGTTTGCGCGCTGGAGAGTTCGCCGCCCTGGTTGCTGAGGTCGCGCAGGTGGTTGATGGTCAGGTTGCCGGCGGTGGTGATCAGGCCACCGGTGTTGTTCAGGTCGCCAGTGGCAGTGCCGAAGTCGAGGGCAATCGCGCTGCCCAGCAGTGAGCCGTTCTGGTTGTCCAGCTCGGCGCTGTTGAGCGTCAAGGCGTTGCTGGCGTTGAGCAGGCCCTGGTCGCGGTTGGCGAGGCGGCCAGCCACGTTGAGTACGGTGTCGCCACGGCTGGTGAGCGTGCCACCGCTGTTGTCGAGGTCGGTGGCCTGCGCATCGACCGAGGCGGCGGCAATCAGGCCTTTGACGTTGGCCAGGGCCTGGCCGATGCGCAGGGTCAGCGCGGCGTTGCTCAGCAATTTGCCGCGGCTGTTGTCGAGGTTGTCGGCGGTGAGTGTGAACGCCTGGCTGCTGGAGATCTCGCCGCCCTGGTTATGCACGTTCTTGAGGTTGTTGAGCATCAACAGCGGTGCGTTGATCAGGCCGTTCTGGTTGTTGAACTCGCCCCGGTTGAGGTCCAGGGTCAGGGCCTCGGCGCTGGTGATCTGGCCGCCTTGCTGGTTGTTCAGGTCGGCGGTGCCGAGGGACAGGGCCTGGCGCGCGCTCAGGGTGCCGTTCTGGCTGTTGTCGACGCTGGCGGCGTTGAGGATCAGGCTGCCGTCGGTGACCAGGCGCCCGCCTCGGTTGTCCAGCGCGCCAAGGGTGCTGAGGGTCAGCGGGCCGGCGCTGGACAGCGTACCGGCGTTGTTGGCCAGGGTGCGCGCCGAGATGCTCAGCAGCCCTTCGCTGCTGATCAGGCCCTGGTTGCGGTTGAGCAACTGATCGATATTCAGGGCTGCGCCGCCACCGGCAACCACCAGCCCGCCATCGCTGTTATCCAGTTGTGTAGCCGTCACCAGCACGCCCGAACGGCTGGACAGCTCGCCGTTGCGGTTGTCGATATTGACGACATTGGCCTGCACACCGCCGATACCGGCGACCAAGCCTTTCTGGCGGTTGTCGAGGCTGTTACCGGCCACGTTGACGACGCCCTGGCTGGTGACCAGGCCGCCCTGGTTGTTGAGGCTGCCGACGTTGAGGCTCAAGGCCTTGCCCGCCGTGATCAGGCCCGCAACGTTGTCGAGGGTGGCGACCGTCAGCGCTGCGGTGTCGAGGCTTGAGACTTCACCGCCCTGGTTGTGCAATTCACCGACCACCGCCGTCAGCGGCCCGTCGCTGGTGACCAGCCCACCTTGGGTGTTCTGCAGGCGATCTGCGGTAATAGCCAAGCCATTATTGCTGAGGATGCGACCTTTGCTCTGGTTGTCGACCGAGGCGGCGGTTATCTGGGTGCGCTGTTTGGCGCCCAGTGTGCCGCCCTGGTTATTCAGGGCTTGGGCATCCACGCTCAACGTGCGGCTGGCGATGACACTCGCGCCGGTGTTGTTGACGGCCTTGCCGCGCAGGCTCACATCGCCTGCTGCGTTGCGGGTGTTATCGGTGTTGACGCCGGCTTCGATGATGTCGCCGTTGGTCAAGGTGCCACCGGCGGACAGCGCAATGCGGTCACGGGCGGCCAGGCTTTGGCGGTTGGTGAGATCGCCCTGGGTGTTCACGTTCAGGGCTGTACCGGCATATACCGGCCCTTTGGCGTCCAGGCTTGCGGCGTTGACGTTGACCGCACCGCTGGCGGCAGCTTGCGCCATGCTCAAATGCCCATTGGCATCGAGCTGGATATCGCCGCCACTGGCCGCCAGCGTGCCGTCGAGCTTCACGCCCACACCGGCTTCGGTGCCCACCAGTTTGATCGCGCCGGCGTACATGCCGCCCAGGGCGGTGGAGTCGATGGCCAGCTCGGGTTTGGTGCTGCCGTCGTCGGCGCGCGGGGTGGCGTTGAGGGTTTTTGCATCAACGTCGTTGCGCCCGGCGATCACCGCCAGTTCGCGGGCGTTGATCTGTGCGTTGATCTTGGCGGTACGGGTGATGATTTCGAAGCGGTCGACGTTGCTGGCGTTCAGGCCCTGGCCGTCGATGGTCACGGCGCCGCCGTCAACCTGGTAGCGCTGCAACTGGCCGCTCGCGTCGAGCACCGGTTTACCGGTGGTCAGGGTCACGTTAGGCGTGTTGATAAAGCCGCAGCCGCTGCAGGTGATGCCGTACGGGTTGGCGACGATGACTTTGGCCGACTGCCCCGCCACTTCGGTGTAACCGCGCAACTGGCTCGGGCTGCCGCCGTTGACTTCGTTGAGGATGACGCTGGCGGCGCCGCCCTTGAGGTTCGGGTTGCCGACGATGTAGCCGCCGAGCTGGGTGTTTTGCACCGCGCCGGTGGCGTTGTTGAGGATCACGCCGTTGGGGCCGACGTTGTAGTCCTTGAACTGGTTGTGGGACAAGCCACTGCCATTGGGCGCGGCGATGTTCACCACCGGCACGCCGTTGCCGGCCTGGCCGACGCTGGTGGCCGGGTTGCTCACCACAATGCCTTCGGCCTGGGCCAGCAACGGCTGCCAGAACAGCGCGTTGACCAGGATCAGCACCAGGCCGCGCTTGGGCAGGCCGAAGAACGCGTCGCGGCGCTTCAGGGCAGCAGAAGGTTGGCGGGCCAAAAAGGCAAAGTGGCGAACATCCATGGTCAAATTCTCGTTGCAGCTGGGCGTTGAATTACAGGAAGAAATCCATGCGGAAGTAGATCGGCGCTTCGCGCTCCGTCACGACTCCCGGTCTTTCTAACGAGTGGGCAAATGTCACGCTGGTGCTGACGTATTTGCCACGGGCGAACAGTTCCACGGAGTTGCTCGAGACGCGGCCGTGGTTGTCGCCGTTGTAACGGTCGTTGCGGATCACGCCCTGGTCGTAACCGAGGCTGGTGCCGTATTCGGCGAAGGCCGGGCGCAGCCATTCCAGGGTGACCGGGCGGGCCCAGCGCACTTCATTGCGCCAGTAGCCACCGCTGTCGCCGGACAGCTGCTGATCCTTGAAACCGCGTACCGACGACGAGCCGCCAAGGCTGATGCGTTGCGGCGAGAACAGCACGTCTTCACTGCGTTGCCCGGTGGCCAGGCTGGTGAAGCTGAACGACTCGCCCCACAGACGAAACGGCTGCAAATAGCTGACGGTGGCGGTGTATTTGCGGTAATCCGGGGTAGGCGTGAGGTTGCCGTACTGATCGCGATGCTGGTCGTCACGCTGAGCGTCAAAGGCGCCGATGCCGTTCTGCACACCCAGGTCGACGTTGACGAAAGCACTGCCGATGCGCCGGCCGTGGTTGATGCCAAACTGTAGTTCGCTGATGCGATTACTGCTGACTTCGAGGTGGGCGTCGTTGACGTAGTTGTTGGTGCGCAGGTGAGCCACACCCACGTTGACCGAGGTCTTGCTGACGTCATCGCGGTGGATCACGCGTTCGGCGCGCAGTTGGTGGTTCTGGTTGTCGCCCGACTGTTTGAACTTGAAGGTGTCGGTCTGGCCGAGGGCGCGGTAATCGCTCTCGCTGTAGGTGTACGTGAAGTTCCACCAGCCCCACGGCACGTTGTAGTAGAGCATGGTGTTTTTCGAGGTTTTCTGGTGGTCGCTGATGGCGTCGTGGCCGCCGCGCAGCACCAGTTGGTCGGCCAGGCCGAGCGGGCTGTCCCACTCCAGGCCCGCGCCCCATTGCTGTTCGCCGGTGCTGCGTTGCCCGTCGTTATTGCGCGACAGGCTGGCGCGCCAAGGCTTCTGTGGGGTGTTCTTGACCACCACGTCGCTGCCGCCAACCTGGCTGCCGGGGGTCAGTTCCATTTGCGCTTGCTTGGACGGCAGGCGGTTGAGCTGGTCCACCAGTTGCTCGACTTCACGCAGGTTCAGCGCCTCACCAACCTTGCCGGGAAACGCCATGGCCAGTTCGCGGTCGGTCACGGTGCTGCCTTCGGCGCTGCGCAACGCTTCGAGTTTGCCCTCGACCACCAGCACTTGCAGGTGGCCGCTGCCGAGGTCTTGTTGCGGCAAGTAGGCGCGGCTGGTGACGCGACCTTTGGCGATGTAATAGTCGGTGATGACCTTGAGCAGTTCATTGAGCTGCGAGACGCCCAGGCATTGGCCGACATAGGGTTTGAGCAAGAGCGTACGGTCGCCGGCGGGCAGGCTGTCGGCGCCTTTGAGTTCGATGTCCTTGATCGGGAAGCAACGGGTGTCGGCAGGCGTGGCCGGTGCCTGGGGCTTGGCCTCTTTGCCGGGCAAGTCCTGCAGTTCTTGCAGGCGACGGCTTTGCTCTTCGAGCAGACGGTTTTGCCGGTCGCGGATCAAGTCCTGATCCCCTGGCGTGGGAGCGGCCGTGGCAGTGTTCAGGCTCAAGCAGGTGAGCAGGAAAGTGCACAGCAAATACCGAGTCCGTGGCAATAACAAAGACATGTTCGATCCATCGAAAATCAAGGGGCGGCAAACTAACATCGAACTCGCGCCGGCCCAAGAAACTGGGACAGTTGCACATTCGCCAACATTAGTTAGGCAACACTTTGATTAATAACAATAAAGAATTATCAAAAAGAGCTTGAGCCTGTCGTTGAAACTTTTTATTCCGACAAGCGGCAACTGTTTTGATAGTCATTCGGCAAAGAAGTGACAAGCGGCCATTATTTAGCCATCAACTGCTTTCCGAGTTAGCTTAGTGCGGGGGAATACAGAAAAGTTCGCGGGAGTTTTGTGAATTGGATCCCATTTATCGGAATTCCAAGCGACGCCGGCGGAATGTGGGAGCTGGCTTGCCTGCGATGGCGGCGTGTCAGGTATTTACTGGTTGTTGGCCCACCGCTATCGCAGGCAAGCCAGCTCCCACATGGGTCTTGGGTGCTTTGGAATTTCTAGCCCGCGCCTTTGTCTTTTTCTGCGCCGGGCACCAGGCTCAGGCCCGGGCGCTCCACGTCGCGCGAAACATGGGCCTTCACGTCCTCCACACCGCCGTCTTCGTCATTGTGGATCACCAGCACACCCGGCTTGCGAAACTGCTCCAGGTGGCCGTCGCCCAGGTTGAAACTTTCACTCAGGCTCTTGTCGCTGAGCGCATTGGCCTCGGCGCGACGCTGGGCGAACTTGCGCCCGCGACGTTGTTGATAGCGCGCCCAACTGATCAGGATCAACGCATTGAACAAGGCGATCCACAGGTAGATCTGCAAGGTGTTGAGCGCGGCAAAAATCGGCGCTTCAATGCGTGGGCCGCCATGGGTTTCCAGCATCGCAGTAATCCCGCGCGCCAACAGCCAAACCAGCCCGCCCCACGCCAATAGCGTGAGCAGCACATCGATGATCCACATCAGGGTGTTCTGGCGAGTTCTGACCAGTTTCATGATCACGCCTCCTCTTCACTGGGTTTGATGCCGCGATCCGGGCTGACCCAACGCGCACGCTTCTGATGCTGGTTAAACAGCACCTTGGGAAAGCTGACCAGGGTGGTGAGCAGGCTGATCAGCCAGAACACCATCGGGTACCACACGGTCCAGAACAGGCTTTTCCACAGGTCTTTCTCATAGCGCCGGTCGATCAGGATGCTCACCGCAAACTGCAACAGGCAGACCATCGCCAGCACCAGGCCGGTAAAGGCCGGTGGCACCAGGGAGTCGACGGCGATCGCCTGTGGCAGCACCACGAATTTGCCCACGCCCCAGAAAATCACCGAGAGCAGGAAGGTGAAGGCCCAACCGGTGGACAGGCAGTATTCGAACAGCAGCGGCCACAGGTAGCGATGGCGCCATTGCCAGATGCCACGGATGTTCTTGAACAGCACCTCGGCACCGCCCTGGGCCCAGCGCAGGCGTTGTTTCCACAGGCCGCCGACGGTTTCGGGCATCAGGATCCAGCACAGGGCGCGGGGCTCGTAGAAGATCGCCCAGTGGTCGAGTTGCAGCTTCCAACTGACATCGATGTCCTCGGTGATCATGTCGGTGCTCCAGTAGTCGATGCGGTCCAGGGCTTTCTTGCGAAACGCCACCACCACACCGGACACCGTGAAGATCCGGCCGAACACGCGCTGGGTACGCTTGATCAAACCGATGATCGAAGAGAACTCGCCCACCTGCACCCGGCCGATCAAGGTTGAGCGCGTGCGGATGCGTGGGTTGCCGGTCACGGCGCCCAGGCGCGGGTTGTCGAGCATCGGCGCGACCATATACGCCGCCGCGTTTTTATCGAGCAAGGCATCGCCGTCGATGCACACCAGGTACTCACTGCGCGCGGCCACGGCGCCCATGCGCAGGGCCACCGCCTTGCCCTGGTTCTGCGCCAGGTGTAGCACCCGCAGGCGTGGGTGTTGCAAGGCCAGGGCGTCGAGCACCGCGGCGGTGTTGTCCTTGGAGCCGTCGTTGACGGCGATGACTTCGATATTCGGGTACAGCTGGTTCAGGGCCGCATGAATGGTGTCGGCGGCGTTATCGCCCTCGTTGTAGCAAGGGATGATGATCGAGATCAGCGGGTTGCCGGCCAGGGTTGGTGCTGGCGTGTCTTCCTTCCACGGCCAGTGACGCTCCCAGTGCAGCCAGAAATACAGGCCGCCGGCGATCCACAGTGCCGACATGAACAACGGGTAGAAAAACACGAAGTCCATCAGGAACTGCCCGGTGACCAGGAAAATCAGGCCAAGGGGCACGCCCAACACCAACGCCAACACGAATAAAGCCAGGATTCTGTCGAACATGGTCAAGGGTTCCATTGGTTGGAAAGGGCCGGACGTACTGTCTTCAGGTCCGGTGAGTTTTCCAGGAAGTTATCCGGGTAGTAGCCAAAGCTCCTGACCCCCTGGCGTTTGAGCACCCCCATCCATTCAGCCATCTGCGCGCCGCTGATATCGGGCGCCTCTTTGGTCCGCCAGTCTTTGGCTTGCAATTCGAACACGGTGCGCTGCAAGGCGTCGGGACGTGCCTTGACCGTGGCCACCAGCTTTTCCAGCCAGGCATTGGAGTTCTTCAGCGTCTCGCCTTCCATCAGCGGCATGGCCATCGGCGCGGTCCAGTCGTAGGTCTGGAGGAAGTCATCGAGGTTCTGCGCGAACCAGGCTTCGCTGCCAGGGTTGAGCATCGGCTCGGCGAAGATGTTGCGCGCGGTCTGCACCTGCGGCCCGCGAATGGCGCGGACTTTACCGGCCAGCTCCTGGGTGAAGTCGATCAGGTAGCGGCTCTTGAAGCGTGTCCAGCGCTGCATCACGGCCGGCTCGGCGCGCAATGCGCCAATGCTGCTCGGCAGGCCGTTGGCGGCATAGGCTTTGAGCGCGGCCGGGCTTGCGTCTTCGAAGTCCGAGAAGAGTGCGTCGTCGTGGAACAGCACGCCATCGATGGCGGTGTTGCGCGCCAGGTCTTCGTAGATCTCACCGATCTGCTGGCGCACCTTGGGATCAAACGGTGACAGGCGCTTGTACTGGTCGGGGTCGATGCCGACCTGGCCGGTCTGCGGGTCCCAACGGGTAACGCGTGGCAACGCCGGGTCGAGGGCAAAGCTCAGCACCGGCATCCAGGCGAAGATGTTCACGTGGCCACGGGTGCGCAGTTGCCAGGTCACGCGGTTGAACAGGTCGCGGCGCACCGGCAGGTGGCGGTTGGGGAAGTACAGCGAGTGCACCAGGCCATCGCCCTTGGGGTCGGCGAAGGCTTGCAGGAACACGGTGCTGGCGCCCATGTCGACTACGCGCTGGATCAACTGGTCGAGGTTGCGCGCCTCTTGGGCCGGGTCGGGGTCATAGACATTATCCAGGTCGACGTGCAGCACGCGCATCGAGGTCTTGGCCTGGGTGCCGACAATCGCATTGGCGTAGTGCTCGCCATCCGGGTCGGATGCCACCAGGAAACGCGGGCTGCTCTTGAGGTTGGCGAGGTCGTCGAGGCCATCGTCCAGGGTCAAAGCCATCTGGTAGCCCTGTTCACCCACCACGGCCAACGAAGTGCCATCGGCCGCGCCGTAAGGCCACACCCACACGCGCGGAGCCTTGCCGGTGACGGCCCGCAGTTTGTTGGAAATGGCGGTTACGTCGGCGCGCATCCGCGCCTGGAACTGGGCTTCGGTTTCGTATTTGCCGGTGGCGGCATCGTATCGACGTGTCGCGGCGGCCGGCTCCAGGTTGCCCTGCGGGTTGGCCAGAATGCCCATGTGGCTGGCGTCGGTATGGGCGGCGATTTCCACCAGGTTCGATTTGGAAACTTCGCGCACTTGCTCCCAGGTCAGGAAGTCGGAACGGGCGCGCGGCGTGCCGGCAAAATCCACCGGTTTGTTCAAGGGCGTGTCGATCCAATACCCGACCGGCGCCAGGATTACCGGCCAGTTATAGGCACGCAAAATCGGCATCACACGGGTATAGAAGCTTGAGTAACCATCGTCGAAGCTGAGCATGATGGCTTTGGGCGGCAGCTCACGCCCGCCACTGCGTGCCGCCAGGATCTGGTCGACACTGACCGCCTGGTAACCGTTTTCGCGCAGCCAGGCCAACTGGTCGATCAAACGCTCGGTGCGCACCGCCACCACGGCCTGATCAGGGTCGCGATCTTCGACGTCGTGGTAGGCGATGCCCAGGAAGTGGTTTTTCGGCCACGGCGCTTCGCGTGCCGGTATCGGCCGCTCGGCGGGGGGAGTATAGGGCGCGGGTTGCTGGGCGCAGGCACCGGCCAGCAATACACCCAGGACCAACAAGCAACGGCTGAGGACAGTCATGGTCAGGCTCTTTTAGAAACGGTAAATGAGGTCGACGAGCAGGCGCAGATCGCGTTCGCGAACGCCGTCGTAAGGTCGGCTGATCAGGCTCAGGTTGGCGCCGGCTTCGAGTACGTCGTTCCAGCGAACGCGTTGGCCGTAGCCGATCAAACCAACGCCACCGGTGGAATAATCCCGCTGGCTGTACGTACCTGCACCGACCTGGAACTGCTGACTCCACTGGGTCTCGTAGCGGTGATAGAGCACATGGTTGACCGTGACGGTGGGCAACACGCTGAAGTCCGATTTCGGGTTGAAATACACCACGTCTTCCTTCGAGTTGCGGCTGGCACCGACCTCCAGGCCCAAGTCCACTTGCACGTGCGGCGAGCTGTAGATGCCCTCGCGCCCGGTCAGCAACGCTTCGAGCCGGTTGTTGCCGTCGCTGAAACGGGACGGGCTGAGGGACAGTTTCCATTCGCGGCTTTCATTCGCACGCCAGCGGATAAACCCGCTGCCGCCGTTGGCCGTGACATCGGCATTCAAGGCCCGCAGCGGCGTGCTGGCCAGGAGGTAGCCGAGGCTGCCGCCGTACTGCCAGTTGTCGTTGATATCGCGGGCAATCGACACGCTTGCGCCTTGTTTGGAGCCATAGCCGTAGGAATGGTTGGAGACTTCGGCTTGCAGGGTCATGTCGCGGGTACGCTGCTCCACGCCGACGCGCTGCCAGCGGTGCTGGCCGGTACCTTCGGTAAAGTCGGCGGTGGCATAACCGGCTCCGGCGAAGACCCGCCAGTCTTCGTCGATGGGCGGGCTGTAGAGCACGCTTTCGATGCCCCAATCACGGCTACCGGCGACCGCGCCGACGTCGCCGTTATTGCCCCCGCCATAGCTTTTACCGGTGTAGGCCTCAACGCGCAGTTCAGCCATGTCGTGCACATCGCGCAGACGGCTGAGGCGCTGAACCTGGCGGCTGTCCGGGTTGCGGGCCAGCACGTCATCGGTCAGCGCGTCCATTTGGCGCCATTCCTGAAGGTCCATGGCGGTGTAGGCCTGGGACACTTCCAGGCCGATATCACGCGGGACCTGGGTTTCGGTTTCCTTGAGGGCGCCTTCGGCCCGGCGCGGCCAATCACGGGCGCGATACATGTCAGCCTGGGCCAGGCGCAGGCCGACGTTACCCGGGGCTTTTTGCACCAGTGCCTCAAGGCCGGTTTCACTGCCCGGCAGGTCACCTCCGTAGGTGCCGGCCTGGGCCGCCAGCTGTTGCGCGTCCATCCAACTGTCGTTGGGGTTGCCGATGGGCAAGCCCTTGAGTTCGACGCGAGGTTTCTGAGTGGTGGCCAGGCTGTTGGCGACGTCGCGCGCTTCCATCACTTTGTCGCTTTCGAGCAGGGCGTAGAACAACGCGGTGCTGTCTTCGACGTGATCGCCAGGGTCGGCATCCGGCGCAGTCAGCACACTGCGATACAACGGCTCGGCTTTTTCCGGCTGGCGCTGGTCGAGGTAAGACGCGGCGACCCAACGCACGGCGTAGGTCGGCAATTGCACGCCTTCACCAGTGAGGGTTTCGTACTCGCGTATCACATCGGCGGTGCGTGCCCGCGCCTTGAGGGCGCCCAGGCGGTCGATGCGCCAGCGCACCACGTCGTCATGGGCGCTGGCGTCCGGGGTCCAGCGCGCGAGCAGTTTGTCGTAATCGTTGAGGGCGCGGTCGGCGACCACGTAGCGTTCTTTTTCGGTACGCGTGGCGAACTCGGCCATACGCACACGCTCGGCGGCGAGGTCGCCTTCCAGGCGGCGCTGGGTGACCGCGTCCAGCACGCCCGGATGTTTGGCCGACAGGCGCAGAGCGGGCTCCGGCAAGCGAGCCTTTTGCAGGGCGACGATGTATTCGCGGACCACTTCGGGCTTATCACCGGCGCGGATGAAGGCTTGGTCGAATTCGAACAGCGCGTCGTAGTTCAAGCCCGCGCGCGTCAGTGCATAGCCCAGGGCCATGCGGCGGTTCGGATCATCGGGTTGCGCCGCCACCAGCGCGCGCAAGCGTTGCACCGCCTCGGTAGCTTGACCACCGTCGGCCTGGGTCAGGGCCTGGCCCAGTTGCAGGTCGATATTTTTCGGTTCACGCAGCAATGCCTGCTGATAGACCGCCAAGGCCTGCGGCCACTGCTTTTGATTGCGATACGTGCGCGCGACCGTGGCCAGGGCTTGGGTGGTGAGGTTACGATTTTTGCCCTGAGCCTCGTACACCTTGAGCACTTCAGTGTCTTGACCGGCCCAACCGGCAATCACCAGGTGATCACTGATCTGGCCGGGTGTCTGGCGTTCGGCAGGCAGTTGGCGCAATTGGGTAAGGGCGGGCGTGAAGTTGCCGTTACGCGCCTGGATGATCAGGGCATCGTAGGCCGGGTCGGCCAACGCGAGGCTGGGCATCAGCAGTTGGCTGCACAAGGCGGCCCCGATGAGCAGTCGCAACCGGCCTGAAGCACTGATGGGTAGGTTTCGCAGCATATCGTGAGCTTCCTTACACAAGGAAAGCTGTAACGATAGGTGGTCCTGAGCAAAACGCATCAGGGTGCCGACGTCTAGTGACCCGGCCTAGCTTTCCTATAGGAACTATCCCTTAGGAACGTAGGCAGAAGGCCAATTCAGAACAATTGTTCAGAATTGCAGGGCCTGCCGGAAATATGAATGTGGGGGCGGACTTGCCCGCGACGATAAGGTGTCAACCGGCATCAACGCCGGTCGTTTGACCCCTGTCGCGAGCCCTTCCGCCCCCACATTATTTATTTCTTACTGATGTAAGAAATCTTACTGCGCGCCGCTGACCGCACCCATTTTGGCCATGACAAAACCAATGAATTGCTCAACGGTCATCTTCTGGCCGTTGAACATCACTTCATTGTTGGCGTAGTGCAGTTTGGAGACCACGTCGGTGCCCACCAGGGTCGCCAGTTGCGTGCCGACCGCCATGCCGCTGACCATCTCGGCAGCCATCTGCGATTGCTGCTCGATGGCTTTAGGGTCGGTCACACCGCCCACTTCGGCCTGCAGGGCGGCAACATCACCAACCATTGGCTTGGACAGGGTCAGGTTGGCGTCCAGCATGGCGATAACTTGTTTGCCCAGCTCAACCGGCGGCAGTTCCATGGACGCAGGCTTGGTCAGGTCCAGCACCAGGTTGAATTTGCTTTCGCCATGGGTGGTTTTCAGCGACAGGTTTTCCACCGCCAGTTGCGGCTTGGCGGCCAGCACCTGGTTGACATTCGCCTCTGCCAGGGTCTGCTCGGCTTCGGTCAGTTGCAGCTCAGGCACGGGCTGGCCGGCAGCGGCAGCGGCTTGCACCGGTTGCATCTTGTCCTGGTAAAGCTTGGTCAGCACCAACATCGCCGGGATGTCGACGTTCTTCATGCTCAAGGCCATGGCCGCCGAGCCGACAGGTTTACCCTGGTAACCAATTTCGTCGATTTTGTAGTCGACACGGCCGGCCAGGTTGTTGTCCTTGGTCTGGCTGGTGTCTTTTTGCTCGAAGCCCTTGAGGGTCAGCACCGCTTTCTGCGGGCCGAAGGTGACCTTGGTGTCGGTCAGCTCAACGGTGTTTTGCCCGGTGTAAAAACCGAAAGTGGATTTTTCCAGCTTACTGGCCACGGTCAGGCCAGCCAGTTCGGCTTCAAACGGCGCACCGTTGGCATCGATTGCGGCGACCTTGAGGCTGTTCATGTAGCCGTCGGCCTTGACCTTCTGGCCCTCGGCGGTGCTGTCGAAGTCCAGGTTGGCGCCGGAGAAACTCACCGAGGACTTGTCGTCCTTGAACTCCAGAGGCAGCAACTCGACGTTGCCGTTGACCGAACGGTTGTAGCCGATATTGGCCACGCCTTTGAGCGGCGACACGTCTTTGCTGGCGGCGAACCACTTTTCGGCGGTGGCGTTTTTTTCCAGCGCGTAGTGACTGGTGGCCATGACCGGCAACCATTTCAGCGACACCAGGCGGGAAAACGGCAGCGGGCCGTGTTCGATATGGTCGACAAACAGCAGCTCAGGGTTCGGGTTTTCTTCGCCGAAGACGCTGCCTTGGCCCTTGAGACGGTAATGGGCGGTGCTGCTGAACAGGCCACGATCCAGGGAGACCAGCTCCAGGTTCACGGTGCCATCGACGCCGGCCATGGAGGTCTGCAGTTCCTTGTTGGCGTTCTGGATCGCGGTTTGCAGCACCGGCTCCAGCTGCTTACCGGTGTACCAGGCGCCGCCTGCACTGACGACGCCGACGGCGACAACAAAACCCAAAAGAACAACTGCTGGCTTATTCATGAAGTGACCTGATCAAATCCTGTGAGAAGTGGGCTGTCTTCCTTGAACCCCGAGGGGGTTGGCTCAAGCCCGCCGAAACGGGGGGAAGATTAGCACTGGCGACCGCGAACGGCCCAGCTTTTCAGAGGGGTCAGGTCAGTAGTTGGTTCACGAGTACTCCAATTCGACTTCATCGAGTTGGTGATCGAAACTCTTCAACCGGGCGGTCCAGGTGTACACCAACACCTCAAACTCGCGGTGTATGACGGCATTGCCGGGGGTGTCGGCCTTGGGGTCGCAGAAGTCCAACTGGTAACGTTCGCGGGCCATGGCGTTGGCCACATCGGACAATTCCCGTGCGTTATTCAGCCAATGCCTGCCATCAGCGACCTGCTGGTCGAGCAGCACGCATTGTTTTTTCAGTGCTTCGAGGCTTTTTTCCAGGGGGGTGCCGGTCAGTTCGCCCATGACCTCCTGGAAAGTACGGCCGGGCTGCCAATAGCTGCCCCAGAAATAACGGTCGAACACGGTTTCAACGCGGCGTAGCGCAACCTTGGTGTCCCAGATCGCCACACGGGTCTTGCCTTGCTCAAGCAGCTTCTTCTTCACCCGTTGATTTTGATAAGACGCCCACGCCACCACACCAATGGACAACGTGCCGATCACCAGGCAGGCACTGTCGAGAAAGACCATGGCCTTGTCGATTTGGTGGGCGAGCATGACGCCGTAGAAATAGGCGGCCGATAACAGCACCAGTGCGAAGAACACGCACCAAAAAGCGGGAGCATAAGGGTTTTTCATTATTGGAATCCCCATGAGCAAACGCGAGCAGTGACAGGTAAGTCGGCCCTCATGCGAAGCGCATGGCGACTCACCTGTCAAAGCATAGCTTTTAGCTCAGGGTTTGCCGGATTGTGACGCTTGCGTTCGTCCGCTTTCCCAACCACCGCCCAACGCCAGGAATAGATCGATCTGGCTCATGGCAACCTGGGTGTTCGCCGCCGCCAGCTGCGCGCGTACATCCGTGTAGGTGCGGGTGGCTTGCAGGTCGGCCAGGAAGGACGCGCGGCCGGCCTGGAAGAAGCGGTGCGTCTGCTCCGATGCCTCTTTGGCGGACTCACCGGCATCGGCCAGCGCATCGCGGCGTTGCAACTGCGCGGTGTATTGCGCAAGGCCGGTCTGGGTTTCGCGGATGGCGTTGAGCACCACCCCGTCGAAGTGCGCCAGGGCGCCCTGGGTCGCGGCTTCAGCTTCGTGAATACGCGCACGGGCACCGTTGGTCGGCACTGACCAACTGATCAGCGGGCCAAAGCCCCAACGGTTAGTGGCCGGCGTGCCCAGGTCATCGAGAAGACCGACGGTGCCTACCGTGGCCCCAATGCTGATGTCCGGGTACAACGCGCCGGTGGCCACGCCGATACGCGCAGTGGCGGCGGCGAGTTGGCGTTCGGCCTGGCGCACGTCCGGGCGGCGTTTGAGCAACGCGGCACCGTCGCCCACCGGCAGCAGTTGGGCGATGTGCGGCAGCTCGGCGCAGGTGTTGGTGCCTGCCGGTAGTTGGTTCACCGGCTTGGCGAGCAGCATCGACAAGCGGAACAAGCCCGCCTGGCGCGACGCTTCATAGCGCGGCATATCGGCGCGCAAGGATTTGTATTGGGTCTGCGAGCGGGTCACCTGGGTTTCATCACCACGCCCGGCGTCGCGCAGGCGTTGGGTCAGCTTGGTGCTCTGACCTTGCAGGTCGAGGGATTGGTTGGCAATCGCCAGCTCTTCGTTGGCTGCGCACACTTGGGTGTAGGACCGCACCACGTCTGCCACCAGGGTGATTCGCGCGACATCGGCAGCCGCCTGCGCCGCGTCGGCGCTGGCCTGGGCGCTTTCAATGCCGCGTTGCAAGGTGCCGAACAGATCGAACTGATACGAGGTGCTGATACCAACGCTGCCGATATTCCCTACCGGGACTTTTTCCGTCAGCAAAAAGGCTTCACCGGATTCCTGCAGGCGCTGGGCTTCGGCCTTGACCCCGGCGCTCCAACCACCGGCGGATTCAGCCTGTTGCGTCTGGTAGCGTGCGCGTTGCAGGTTGGCAGCGGCCACGCGCAGGTCGGTGTTGGAGGCCATGGCCTGGCGCACCAGCTCATCCAGGCGCGGGTCTTTGTACAGTTTCCACCAGTCAGCCGGCACCGGGGCCGACACGACGTTGCTGCCTTCGCCCGCAATCTGCCCTTGCAGGTCGCCCCGGTTGATCGCCGAGGTTTGCGGCAATTTGTAGTCCGGGCCTACCACCTGGCACGCCGACAGCAGCACACCCAAGCTGGCCGTGGCCAGCAACGCCGCCGGTTTCATGGTTGTTCTCCCTGCTGCGCGCGGTCTTTGGCAGCGCTCCGGTCATCGATGATCGACACCGTGGCCGTGCGCCCGGCGATCATGCGAAAGTCCGCCGGTACATCATCAAAGGCGATCCGCACCGGAATCCGCTGGGCCAGGCGCACCCAACTGAACGCCGGGTTGACGTTGGGCAGCAGGTTGGAGCCGCTGGTGCGGTCACGGTCTTCAATACCGGCAACGATGCTCTGCACATGGCCCTGCAGGCGGGTATTGTCGCCGATCACGCGGATATCCACCGGCATACCCACGTGAATGCCGTCGAGCTTGGTCTCTTCGAAATAGCCGTCGATGTGGAAGGAATTGCTGTCCACCACCGAGAGCACCGGGCGCCCGGCCGTGACGAACTCCTGCGCACGCGGCGCACGGTCGTTGACGTAGCCGTCGACGGGGCTGCGGATCACCGAGCGGTCGAGGTTGAGCTGGGCGGCGTCCACGGTCACTTGCGCCTCGGCCAGGGCCGATTGGGCGCGGGCCACGCGGGACTGGCTTTCCTCCAGTTGCTCACTCGGCACCAAATTGCCGAGGCCACGGTTACGTTTGTTCTCACGCTGGGCCTGGGCCAGCGTTTCCTGGCGGTCAGCCACGGCGGCCTGGGCTTGGCGCAGGGCCAGCTTGAAGCGGTCCTGGTCAACGGCGAACAGCACTTGGCCCTTGGCTACCAACTGGTTATCGCGCACGTCCACCTGCTGGATCAACCCGGAGACGTCCGGGGCGATCTGCACAATGTCGGCACGGATATGCCCGTCACGGGTCCATGGCGCAAACATGTAGTACATGACCATGCGCCACACAACGACGACCGCGAACGTCACGATCAACAGCGTGAGGACGACACGGCCGATGGTCAAAAAAGGTTTTTTCATGTCATCAGGTATCGACTGAGTGAGTCCACCGCGCCCAGCAACAGCGCGTAGAGCCCCACATTGAACAATGCCCGGTGCCAGACCAGGCGATAGAAGTGAATGCGCGTCAACAGCCCGTGCACCACCAGAAACAACACATACGTAATGCCCATCAGCACCAACAGCGTGGGCAGGAACACCCCGCTGATATCCAGATCACCGATCATAAAGGCGCTCCATCAGGTAACGGCGCTTCCCGCTCGGTGCCGTCAATAAATTCCACGCCAGGCAGCAACGACAAGCGCAGGCCAGCCAATGCGTGCAACAGATGCAGGCGGGTGTCTTCTTCATTTTGCAGGCCCTGGCCATTGAGGGCGCGGCGTGTGCGGTCGAGGGTCATCAGCAGACCACCGGGCGCGGGCAAGCGTTCACCGGCCTTGAGGCAGGCCTTGAAGTAACCGCCGACGCCTTCGACCACCTGGTTGAGCAACACCCGTGGCACGCCGTAGATGCGTGGCGAATAGGCCAACAGGTCGAGCAGGTTCAGCGCCACACGCAAATCGCGCAGGGCACTGCCGGTGTCCTGGCCGATGAGGGCCAGGCGCGGCAGGTGCTGCATCAGGCGGTCAAGCATTTGCACGGCCATGTGCCGGTGCTCGGCCAGGGTTGCGGGCTCGGTCAGGCTGACAATGTCGCGCCAGCTGAAACGGGTCAGGCGCTTGGCCGCCAGTTCGGCGCCGAACGGCCGTGCGATCAGCGTCCACACAAAGGCAAACAACAGGCCCACCGGCCCCGCCAGGTTGACGTTGGCGAAGTTCAGGAAGTCCGCGTCGTAGGCGCCCTGAATGCTGATGAACGATGAGGTGTTGACCAACGTCAGCAGCATGCCCAAGTAAAACCGCGGCTGCACCGTGAGCGTGCCGATGCAGATAAACGGCACCGCAAACGCCAGCACCAGCATCGGGAAATCGTGCAGGTTGGGCAGCACCAGAAACAGATACAGGCTGGCGAACAGCACCGACATCGCGGTCCAGAAAAAGAACCGATAGATCTGCGGCGCCGGGTCGTCCATTGAGGCGAAAAAGCTGCACGCCACGGCGGCCAGAATCACTGCGCTGCCGCCGTCGGTCCAGCCCAGCAGAATCCACAGCACCGAGGCGACGATGATCGCAGTGACGGTGGAAAACGCTGAATAGAACATCAGGCCATGATCGAGAAATGGCTTGAGCCGACCCAGGCGCCAATGGCGGTAGACGGCGCGCCAGGTGTCCTGGCTTTCGCACTGGATGGCGGCTTGCAGGCTGCGGCAGTCTTGCCACAGATCGACCCATTCGCCGAGGCGATACAGCGCGTTGGAAAACAGCAGCGTGTGGCGGTCGTCCAGTGCTTCGCCCTGGGGTTGGGCGGCGTCGATCTTGTCACGCAGTACGCGCCAACGCTCCAGGGGCGCCTCGTCGGTGGTGCTGTCCAGCCAGGCGCTGGCCGCTTGCAGCAAGGGTGTGAACTGATCAAGAAACTCCGGGGCGCGGTGTTCGATGGCGTAGATCGCATCGTCCAGGGCATCGATCACCGGCAGCAGGTGAATCATGCGCCCGCGCAGTTCCTTGGTATTACGCACCGTCTGCGGCCGCGCGCCCTCGTGGGGCAACTGGCCGATCATCAATTCCAGGGTGTTGAAGGTGGCGACCATGCCGCCGCGCAAGGTGCTGATTTCTTCAGGCGCCACGTTGCGCGTCAGAAAGCGCTGGCTATAGACCTGAGCATCGGCAAACCACTTGGCCACCGAGCCATCAAACACCGGCATCAGGCGCCGCGGCCAGAACATTGCGCCGACTACGGCGGCTACAGCGATGCCGAGGAAAATCTCTTCGGTACGCGCCTCGGCCACATCCCACACCGCCAGCGGGTTATCCACCACCGGCAAGGCAATCAGCGGCAAGGTGTAGCCGGCCAACATCAACGCGTAGTTGTTCGCGGTACGCAGGTGCATGGACAGGAACAGCAAAATGCCCGTCCACAACGCAATCACCACCACCAGCACATACGGCGACTGCACAAACATCGGCACAAAAATCACCGCCGCTGCGGCGCCCATAAAGGTGCCGATAGCGCGATACAACGCCTTGGAGCTGGTAGGGCCGACAAACGGGCTGGAGACGATATACACGGTGGCCATCGCCCAATACGGACGCGGCATTTGCATGAGCATGGCGATGTACAGGGCGATCATCGACGCCGCAAACGTACGCACACCATAGAACCAGTCGCGGGCCGGCGGGAAACCGGCAAAAAATCCGTTCAAGGCGTTGCAACCTCAGCCGCTTCAAACGCGCGCAGTACGCGCAGCGCGGCCTCAAGATCGCCGTGGGCGATATCTGCCAACACGTCCTTACGCAACCGAACCAGTTGCACTTCCACCGCCTGCACCAGCTCACGGCCACGCTCGGTAAGGCTCAAGGCCTTGGCGCGGCGGTCGTGCACGTCTTCGGTACGGCACACGTAACCGCCACTGCACAGTTGGTCGAGCAGGCGCACCAGCGACGGGCTTTCCATCCCGGACGCCTGGGCGACTTTTACCTGGTGCACACCGTCGCCCAAGCGGCCGATCATCAAGAGCGGCACGGCGCAGGCTTCGGAAATACCGTAGCTCACCAGCGTGGTCTGGCAGATTTTGCGCCAGTTACGGGCGCCCACCACCATGCTGCTGCTGAGGTTCATCTGGAGTTGTTCGAGGGTTTGAGGCACTGGATTGTTCGCATACAGTTAGTTTGCTAACTATCAATATGGTGGATGCATCCAAAGCCGTCAAGTTTTGAAACAAATTTATGGATGGGTGGCGAGAAGGTGAAGGTAAGTAAAGCGGGTTTGAGCGCGAGCGTCGGGTTTTCAGCGACACGACTTCGATGTCTGCAACACCGACGACTACCAGTGGGAGCGGGCTTGCCCGCGATGACGGTAGTTCAGTCAATGCAGATGGCGACTGTCACTGCGCTATCGCGGGCAAGCCCGCTCCTACAGTTGGATCAGCGTTGGCATCCGGCCTGCCGTTCGGCCTGAGCATTGAGGCGGCGCTGGATTTCCTCCACCGGGAGGGAAAGGTTTTTTATAGCCCGCGCCCTTTACGCAACAACACATTCAACTCATCCACCACCTCGGCCCAATCCGCATCGTCCAGAATTTCCTCGCGTAAAAACGCGCTCTGGCTGGGCGTCCAGAAAAACGCATCCGCCAGATGCAGATCAGGCTTGAGCGGCGAATGCACGGCCACAAACTTCTCAATACTGACCGGGTCATCCGGCAGCCCAAGCTGTTTGAACAGTGACGGCAAGCTGTGCACCGGCAATTCCATGGCTAACTCCTGGGAAGACGTTTCCCAGGAGTCTAGTCCACGCGCCAGCCAGACTGACGACGAGTGAGGCTCGCCGTCAGTGCTGCCTGGCTATTTGGCGACAGCGTGCGGCGCAGGCGTGGTGATGTTGCCGGCGGCCCATGCCGATTCGCGGCTCGCCAACGCCGTGGCGATAGCTTGCACGCGGTCGGAATCCAACTGCTCGGGCAGCGGGTCGAGACCCGCGCTGGCAAAAATCTGGCCGTAGGCGTTGCGCAGGTCGGCGTAGGCCAGGTCGCGCCGCAGGTCGGCCTGCAGCGTATTGAGTTCGCCCTGGATCAGGTCAAGTTCGCCGAGGCCAGCCGCTTCATGACGGTTGCGCAGCTGGGTGAGGATCTGCCCGTCGATGTTGGCCAACTGGTCGTTGGTCTTGAACTGACGCACGGCGTCCTGGTAGTTGGCGTTGGCCACGTAGATTTGTGCCAGCACAGCGATGGACATCGCCTGGCGGCGTGCGGTGGCGACTTCCTCACCGGCCTTGGCAACGTCGATGGCAGCGGGTGCGGAAATCACGTTGAACAGGTTCCAGGTGATCTTGGCGCCGTAGTCGGCCCAGCGGTTGTCGGTCAGGAACGAGTTACTGTCGTAGTGCCCGCCGGCCGAGAACTCCAGGCCTGGCAACAGGCGCAGCATGGCTTTGCGGGTCTCGGCGGCACTGATGCGGGTCTGGTAGTCCTGCTCGCGCAATTCCGGGCGGTTAGCCAGGGCTTCCTGTTCCAGGCTGGCCAGGTCGACCTTAAGCTCGGGCACGCTGTAGTTGTCCGGCGTGGCCAGCTTGAGGTCGGTGCCCATAGGCAGGTTGATCAAGGTTGCGAGCTCGGTCTTGGCCAGGGACAACGCGCGGCGCTGTTCCTGCAATTGGCGTGTGGCTTCGATCAGCGCGCGCTGGTAACCGAGGGCCTGCACCGGGTCGCCGATACGCTGCTCGCTCATGCTCTGGCTGTTGGTCTGAGCCTGGTCGACACGCGCCATCAGGCTGTCGATCTGGGTCAGTAAACGTTCGGCCGCCACCGCTCGCCAATAGGCCGAGCGCACGTCCTGGACGATGGTGTTGATCACCTTGCGCCGACGTTCCTGGATGATCAGTCGCTGGTCGCCTTGCTGCTTGGCGCTGATGTAGCTGACGCCGAAGTCGAGCACGTTCCACACCATGGTCAGGTCGGCCACGCGGCGGTCGCGATCCTGGGAGGTCGACGGTTCCAGGGATTGGGTGCCGGTGCGTACGCTTTGGCTGCTGGAGGCGTTGGTGTTGTTGCGCCCGGCGTAACCCGCCGAGAGTGCCATGCGCGGCAGCATGTCAAAACTCGAGAGGTCCGACTGGCGTTTGGCCAGGGCCTCTTCCATCACTTTCAAACGGCCTTCGAGGTTGTATTTGACGGCACGGGCCATGGCCTGGTGCAGCGTCAGCGGGCCGTTCAACGGCTCCTGGTCCTTGTACATGCCTTGCAGATCGCTGCGGGCTCGCTGCTCACTGACACTGCGTTCAATCGGCTCACTGGTGACCGCACAACCGCTGATCGCCAGCGCCAGCAAGCTGGCGCCGAACAACTTATGACCTGTTTTCATCCTTGGACTGCCCCTGTTACTGCGCCTTGAATTAAGTGTGTTCAAGCCTGCATTTCGCTGATGCCGACTTGTTGCAGTGCCTGTGCCAGGTCCATCACCTGGCGTTTTTCAGTGTCTTTGAGCTGCTGCAATTGTTGGCCGAGCGTCGGCGCCCCAAATACCCCGCGCAGCGCTTGGGTCGGGTCGCCCTGGCCTTTGATCGATTTGCTGTCGAAGGCCTTTAGTGAGCTACCGTCGCCGCCGGTTTCACGGTTAAACAGGCTGGAGAGAGTGCTTGTACCGAACACCCCGCCATCGCCGCCGCCAAAACCGAGGAAGCCCTTGCCGGAACCGTCTCCGACGTTATCGGTGCTGGTAAACACCTGAGCGATAAAGCTCGGGCTGGTGGCGCCGTTGTTGATAAAAATGTCCCCCAACGGGCGAACACCGTCGCCCAGTACGCGCTGCTCAAACAGCGGCGCAAACGTCAGCGGTGAACCCAGGTTGCCGATAGGCGGGGCGAAGACACCCGGTTGCAGCGGCAGGTGCGGCATGTCAGTCACCGGCCTTGCGATACCGCCGGTGAGGGTCAGAGGGTCGGCCGTGACCGTGACACTATTGATCGCGTAGGCGTTGGACTGGCTGATGCCTTCGCCGACGTTACCGGCCAGGTCGCGAACCGTGCTGTTGTCTACCGTGATGATGTTGCCGCTGACATTGACGTTGTTGTTCGGCGTCAGGGTCGCGGTCCAGTAATAGCCGCCCTCGCCACTTTGCAGGTTGGACAGCGTGCCGTTCGGCACTTTCAGGCTGGACAGGTCGAAGCCGCGCACGGGTTCGCTGAACCAGATAAACACCTGGGTGCCCTGCCCGGCCTTGAGCTGGGTATCCGATACCTCGATGTACACCTGCGGGCCTTGGGTATCGACGGCAAAATAACTCGAGTAGGCATACGTGTTGGCTGACGAGTTACCTGCCGCATCCGTTACCCCTTTGCCATCCAGTACTACCGTGTCATACCAGTTCTGCAGATGATCTTTAGGCGTCAGCGTGGCGGTCCAGGTGATGCCGCCATCGACACTTTTCAAGTTGCTCAACACGCCACTGGCGACACTCAGGTTGTCCAGTTTAAGGCCCGACACCGCCTCGTTGAAGGTGATCGTGACGTTGGCCGTTTCGCCGCTGGCAAGCTCGGCCTTGTCGACCACAATCGTGGCAGTGGCCGGGCGGGTATCGATCGCGTAGCTGTTCGACGTACTGGTCCCCAGGCCCGCGTTGCCGCTGAGGTCATGCACCTGGGTATTGTCCAGGCTCACCACGTTGCTGGTGTCTTCGATGTAGCGCTGCGGCGTGAGCGTAGCGGTCCAGGTGATGCCGCCGTCCACGCTTTTCAGGCCGCTGAGCCAGGCGTTCTGCGCCTGTGGGCTGTTGTAGAACTCAACGGCTTCACTGAAGGTAATGGTCACTGTGGCCTTCTCGCTGCCGCCCAGGCTGGTCTTGTCGACCACAATGGTGGAGGTCGGGCGTTGGGTATCGACCGTGTAGTTGCGCGAAGTGGTGATACCTGCACCGGTGCTGCCGCCGTAGTAGGTCACGCCGGCGTTGTTGAGCCGCACCACGTTCTGGGCACTGGTGGTATTGGCAAATGGCGTCAGTGTTGCCTGCCAGCTGATACCACCATCACTGGTGCGCAGGTTGGACAGCACGCCGTTGTCGGCGCTGAGGTCGCTCAGGTCAAAGTTGCTGACCGCCTTGTTGAAGTAGATAGACACCGTGCTCGTTGCGCCGACCGCCAAACGCTCGGAGCTCAAGTAAACATTGGAACTCAGCGGTGTGTGGTCGACCGTGTAGGCGATCATTGAGCCGGCATCGAACGCGTAGTTGGTATTGCCGGCCCTGTCTTTGACGTAAGCCAGGGACAAACCAATGAGGTAGCTGCCCGAGGAACCCGCGCCCGGCGTCGGCGTCAGTGTCGCCTGCCAGGTCCTGCCACCGTCGAGGCTGTAGAACGGACTCAATGTGGCCGCTTGCAGGTTGACGATTGCGCGGTTGTCGAACCCGGTGACCCACTCGGAGAAGGTGACGGTGACGGTGGCGGTCTCGCCCGGTTCCAGCAACTTATCGGACAGCGTCCAGGTCGCCGTGGGTATAACCGTATCGATTGCAAAAACCGGCGACAGCGCATTCACAACGCCTCTATTACCGAAGGCGTTTTGAACGCTGCTGGTGTCCAGCGTGATCAAATTGGCGGGGGCCGTCACGTTTGCATTCGGCGTGAACACCGCCGTGTAAAGCGTGTCGCTGTAGCGGGTGAGTTGGCTGAAAGTGCCGTCCGGGGCATGCAGACTGCTAAGGTTGAAGCCCTGCACCGCCTCGGAGAAACGCACCGTTACGATCTGTATTTCGTCCTTATTGATAACCGTGTCGGAGATCTCGAGGGTCGCGGTAGGGTGTGAGGTCTGGACGTTGAACGCATTGGAGTTGATCCAACCCCAACCGCTGTTGCCTGCAAGATCGCTCACACCGACGTTGTTCAGCGAAATGGTACTGCTGCTGGCCTGAATGCCATCGGCGGGCGTGAATATCCCAGTCCAGGTGCGCCCGCCATCGCTGGACGTCATTCTGCTGATTCTGCCGGTGGCAACGATCAGGTCGCTGTTGTCGAAATTCGTCACAGGCTCCGAGAACGTTACCGTAAGGAGGCTGGTGCTGCCGGCCGTCAGGAGCGGGTTGGCAATCACGACGGTGGCAGTCGGCGGCTG
This sequence comes from Pseudomonas antarctica, assembly GCF_001647715.1. Lineage (NCBI taxonomy): Bacteria > Pseudomonadati > Pseudomonadota > Gammaproteobacteria > Pseudomonadales > Pseudomonadaceae > Pseudomonas > Pseudomonas antarctica. The sequence goes on along the minus strand of NZ_CP015600.1, from coordinate 196,238 downwards.
GGTGTCGATGCTGAAAATGTTGGAGTCTGTGGTACCCGTGCCCGCGTTGCCCGCCAGGTCGTAGACACCCGTGTTGTTCAACGTGATCAGGTTGCGGGTGGCCGTGATACCGGCATCCGGTTTGAACATTGCGGTCCAGGTGATACCGACATCGACGTTGCGCACCGCGGTCAAGGTGCCGTTGGCGATGGTCAGGTCGGCATTGGTAAAGCCTGTGACCGCCTCGGAGAACTTCACCGTTACCTGAGTCCACTGGCCGACTGTAATCGTCGGTCCGGCGACCACAATAGTGGCGGTTGGGCGCTGGGTATCAATCGCGTAGTTGTTGGAGTCGGTGTTGCCGGCACCGCTATTGCCCGCGGCGTTTTGTACGCCGCGGTTATCCAGGGTGATCAAGTTGGTGCTGTCGGTGATATTGCTGGTCGGAGTGAAGCTGGCCGTCCAGGTGATACCGCCGTCGCGGCTGCTGACCGCGCTCAATGTGCCGTTGGCAATGGTCAGGTCGGCGTTGTTGAAGCCGGTGACCGCTTCGCTGAAGGTGATGGTCACCAGGGATGTCTCGCCGACCTTGAGGGCGTTATCGGCAACCACGATGCTGGCGGTCGGCAACACCGTATCGATGGTGTAGTTGCCGGAATTGGTCGTGCCGGTGCCGGCGTTACCCGCAATATCGCTGACGCCGCTGTTGTTCAGGGTGATCAGGTTGGTGGTGTCCCGGACGCCGACCGTCGGCGTGAAGGTCGCGATCCAGGTGATGCCGCCATCGCTGCTGCTGACTGCACTTAAAGTACCGTTGGCGACGCTCAGGTCGCTGTTGTCGAAGCCCGAAATCGCTTCGGAGAAGGTCACGGTGACCAAGGTGGTTTCGCCAGCGCTCAAGGACGGGTCGGCAATCACGATGGTCGCGGTGGGCCGCTGGCTGTCGATTGCATAGTTGTTGGAGTCGGTGGTGCCCGTGCCGGTGTTGCCGGCCAGGTCTTGCACGCCGGTATTGTCCAGGCGCACGACGTTGCTGGTGTCGGTGATGCCGGCGTTCGGCGTGAGGGTCGCGGTCCAGGTCACGCCGCCATCGCTGCTGCTGACTGCGCTCAAGGTGCCATTGGCGACCGTCAGGTCGGCGTTGGTGAAACCGGTGACCGCCTCAGAGAAAGTAATGGTCACCAGCGAGGTCTGGCCAACGCCGAGGGCCGCATCCGCGACCACGAGGGTGGCGGTCGGGCGCGCCGTATCGATGGCGTAATTGTTGGAGTTGGTGGTGCCGGCGCCCGCATTGCCCGAGGCGTTTTGTACGCCGCTGTTATCCAGCGTGATCAGGTTGGTGGTGTCAGTGACATTGCTGGTCGGCGTGAAAGTCGCCGTCCAGGTAATGCCACCGTCGCTGCTGCTGACCGCACTCAAGGTGCCGTTGGCGATGGTCAGGTCGGCGTTGTTGAAGCCGGTGACCGCTTCGCTGAAGGTGATGGTCACCAAGGATGTCTCGCCGGCGTTGAGCGCGTTATCGGCAACCACGATGCTGGCGGTCGGCAAGAGGGTATCGATGGTGTAGTTGCCGGAGTTGGTCGTGCCGGTGCCGGTGTTACCGGCAATGTCGCTGACGCCGCTGTTGTTCAAAATGATCAGGTTGGTGGTGTCCCGGACGCCAACCGTCGGCGTGAAGGTCGCGGTCCAGGTGATGCCGCCATCGCTGCTGCTGACTGCACTCAACGTGCCATTGGCAACGCTCAGGTCGCTGTTGTCGAAACCCGTCACCGCTTCGGAGAAGGTCACCGTGACCAGGGTAGTTTCGCCGGCCTTCAGGGTCGGGTCGGCAATCACGACGGTCGCGGTGGGCCGCTGGCTGTCGATTGCATAGTTGTTGGAGTCGGTGGTGCCGCTGCCGGCGTTGCCCGCCTGGTCGGTGACGCCGGTGTTGTCCAGGGTGATCAGGTTGGTGCTGTCGGTAACGTTGCTGGTCGGCGTAAAGGTCGCGGTCCAGGTGAGGCCGCCATTGCTGCTGCTCACCGCGCTCAGGGTGCCGTTGGCGATGGTCAGGTCGGCGTTGGTGAAACCAGTGACCGCCTCGGAGAAGGTGATGGTCACCTGTGAGGTCTCGCCAATCGCCAATGCGCTGTCGGAGACCACGATGGTGGCCGTGGGTCGCTGGGTATCGATCGCGTAATTATTAGAGTTGGTGGTGCCGACGCCAGTGTTACCCGAGCCGTTTTGTACGCCGCTGTTGTCCAGCGTGATCAGGTTGGTGGTGTCGGTGATGGCATTGGTCGGTGTCAGCGTCGCGGTCCAGGTGATACCGCCGTCAGCGCTGCTCACTGCCGTCAAGGTGCCATTGGCGACGGTCAGGTCGGCGTTGCTGAAACCGGTGACAGCCTCGGAGAAGGTGATGGTCACCAGCGAGGTCTCGCCTATGGTCAGCGAATTGTCCGCGACCACGATGGTAGCAGTCGGCGCCCTGGTATCGATCATGTAGTTGCCGGAGTTAGATGTGCCAAAACCATCGTTACCCGCCAGGTCACTCACGCCGGTGTTCTGCAGCGTGATGATATTGGTGGCGCTACGGATATTCGCCGTCGGCGTGAAGGTCGCGGTCCAGGTGATGCCGCCGTCGGCGCTGCTGACCGCGCTCAAGTTGCCGTTGGCAACGGCCAGGTCGGCGTTAGTGAACCCAGTGACCGCTTCGGAAAAGGTAATGGTCACCAACGAGGTTTCGCCCGCGCTCAGCGTCGGGTCGGCCAAAATAATGGTCGCGGTCGGGCGCTGGGTATCGATGGCGTAATTGTTGGAATCGGTCGTGCCGCTGCCGGCGTTGCCAGCCTGGTCAGCAATGCCGGTGTTGTCCAGGGTGATCAGGTTGGTGCTGTCGGTGATGTTGCTGTTTGGCGTAAAGGTCGCGGTCCAGGTGACGCCGCCGTCGGCAGTGCTCACAGCGGTCAAGGTGCCGTTAGCGATGGTCAGGTCGGCGTTGGTGAGGCCGGTGACTGCTTCGCTGAAGGTGATGGTCACCAGCGAGGTTCCGCCGATTTTCAGCGCGTTTTCGGCCAGCACAATCGTTGCCGTTGGCCGTTGCGTGTCGACCGCATAGTTGTTGGAGTTGGTGCTGCCGGTGCCGGTGTTGCCGGCCCCGTCGCTGACGCCGGTGTTATCCAGGGTGATCAGGTTGGTGGTATCGGTAATGTTGCTGGTCGGCGTGAAAGTCGCGGTCCAGGTGACGCCGCCGTCGGCAGTGCTCACAGCGGTCAAGGTGCCGTTAGCGATGGTCAGGTCGGCGTTGGTAAGGCCGGTGACTGCTTCGCTGAAGGTAATGGTCACCAGCGAGGTTTCGCCAAGCTTCAATGCGTTGTCGGCGACCACAATGGTTGCGGTCGGCCGCTGCGTGTCGATGACGTAGTTGTTGGAGTCGGTGGTGCCAGTGCCGGTGTTGCCCGCCGCATCGCTGACGCCGTTGTTGGCCAGGGTAATCACGTTGGTGGTGTCGGTGATGCCGGCGGTGGCCGCGAGTGTGCCGGTCCAGGTCACGCCGCCATCGCTGCTGCTGAGCCCGCTGACGGTGCCGTTGGCAACGGTCAAATCAGCCGAGGTAAAGCCGGTGACGGCCTCGCTGAAGGTGATGGTCACCAGGGAGGTACCGCCGATGTTTAGCGCGGTAGTGGCCACCACGATACTGGCGGTCGGCCGCAGCGTGTCGATGCCATAGGTATTGGAGGTGGTAGTGCCGGTGCCTGCGTTGGTTGCAACGTCGGTATAGAGAGCGTTGTCCAGCGTCACCACGTTGCCACTGCTGGTGTTGCTGGCGTTCGGCGTCAGGGTGGCGGTCCAGTGAATATTGTCGCTGGTGGCCAGGTTGCTCAGGGTACCGTTGGACGCCGTCATGTCAGACAGGCTGAAACCGGCCACGGCTTCGCTGAAGGTAATAGTCACCGTGCCGTTGGCCGTGGTGCTCAGCGTAGGAGCGCTGACCGAGAGGGTCGCGGTCGGCCGCACGGTATCGATGGCATAGTTGTTGGACGTGGTGGTGCCAACCCCCGCGGTGCTCGTCGAAACGCTGCTGACACCGGTATTGTCCAGGACGATGTGGTTGGTAGCACTGGTGGTATCCGCGCTCGGGGTAAAGGTCGCGTTCCAGGTGACGCCGCCGTCGAGGGAGTTGACCGCGCTCAGAGTGCCGTTGGCAATCGTCAGGTCGGCGTTGGTGAACCCCGTCACGGCCTGGTTGAAGGTAATCGTCACCGGTGACGTGCTGCCTATATGTTGGGCAACGGTGCCGATCACGATGGTCGCGGTCGGCGCCGGGCTGTAAGCGGTGTTCGCCGTTGCGCCGATATCGTTGAACAGCCCGTTGACGGCTGTCGGCTTGTTGCCTGCCGAGGCGGCGGTGGCCAAGCCACCGTTGCCACTGGCACCGGTGTTGGACGTACCACCCAAGGTCGCGAAGTTGGCCGCCGTGATCAATACCGAGCCTTTGTTCCAAATGGCACCGACACCCAGGCCACCGTCACCACCATTGAGCGTAGTGCCGCTGCCAGCCGCCGAACCGCCACCACCACCGCCGCCCGCACCGATGTTACCGGTAATCGAGCTGGTGCCGACGATGGTCAGGGTGGCGCCGCTGGCGTTGTAGATACCGCCGGCCGCTGCGCCGCCCTTGCCACCGGCAGCATTCCAGCCGGAACCACCGCCGCCGCCGCCGATCGACAAGGCGCCAGAGGCCGCTGTGCCGCCAGCGGAACCGTTGGTATAGCCATAGATGCCGGTCGAACCGGCACCGCCGCTGCTCGAACCGCCGATGCCGCCCATGGTGCGGTAGCCACCGCCCGTGCCACCCTGGTTAGCGGTGCCCGCTGTGCCGGCATAGATACCGCTCCCGTTGCCGGTAATGCCGCCATGCCCACCGGTGCCGCCGCCCACTGCGCCGCCCCCGCCGCCAGCACCGCCGACATCCCCACCGGCCACGCCACCACCGCCACCGCCACCCGAGGCTGCGTTGGCAGTCACACTGACGTTATTCAACGTCAGGTGGCCGAAGTTACTGATCCCGGCCCCGAGCAAATTGGCCGCGGTAGTCGCGCTACCGCCACTGCCGCCGTTGCCAGCCATCAGGCCCTTGGTAATGACCAGTCCGTCCAGGGTCGCGGTAACTCCGGAATTGACCGTGAGCACTTGAGTCTTGTACTGCCCGCTGATGGTCACATCCGGCGTGCCATTGTGGTCGAGGTCGCCTTCGACGGTGAGGTTTTTGGTGATCACCAACTGCGAGTTGAGATTGACCGTCATGCCTGGCGTGTTGAAGGTGACGGTATCGCCCGCCACCGCACTGCTAAGGGCCGCACGCAGCGAACCGACGCCGCTGTCAGCTCCGCTGGTCACCGTGATCGTCGCCAGGCCGTACTGATACGCCGACATCGCCTGATACGACAACGCTGTGTGGCTCTCTATAGAGCCCGTGGCAATCTCCAGCGTCCAGTCGCCGCCCGCGCCGGTGCGGTTGCTGGACGCGGCAATATCACGCCCGGTCAGGCTGGCCAGGGAGTCGACAAAGCTGATGCCCTTGTCGCCCTCTGCCGTGTTGCAGGCATAGATCAGGATATCGCCACCGACATTCATGTCCTGACCGATCTGCGCCAGCACCGCGCTGCGGGCCGCGACGTTATCGGCCGACAGGTAAGTGCTGCCCAACCACAAGTCACCCGAATTACCGTGAGCGATTATCTGCACCGAACTCACGCCCTGGTGGCTGCCCAGGTAGTCGGCAATCTGTTGCAGACCCTCTTTACTGGCATCCAGTTGCACCACCTGGGTGCCGGGAGCGACGCCTTTGAGCAGGTCGGCGGAGTCCTTCACGCGCGCATCGACGAACACCACCGCCTGCCCCGGCACGGCAACCGGTGCCGGTGTGGCCGGCGCGTCGGTTTGCGCGTGGGTGTCTTTGCTGGCAGTCGCGTGATCAACCGTCGACGCCTTGGCCGCCGCATCCGCAGTGGCATGGCTGTCCGCCTGGGCGGCATCGACCACTGTGGCCGCGACCGCGCCGTCAAACAACATGCGGGGCTCAAGGAACATAATCATCGGCGATGCCGGGCTGGTGGCGCCTGTTGTTGCCTGCCGTGCCTTACCTTTGCTCCACCACATGCTGCTCACCCGCTTGTCGAAGACTGTTACTCGTAACGAAAAAAGCCGCACTCAACTGATCGCGGCGTCGGTTTTGATGCGAATGACATTGGCCGCGCTCAACGATCCATCGCGCCAGAATTCCATGTGCGCATACTGCTCGAAGAGGTCAGGCGGCAGGATGGTGCGCCGAGGCTGCAACGCGACCTTGGATTTGACCCGATGCAACCCGCTGACGCCCAAGGCGTCATCAAAGTCCGGCGCGTCATAGCTGAGGTTGTCGAAATCATGCTCGAACCACGGCTCGCCGATAAATTCGTAGACCAGCCGCATCACCCGCTCAGGCGCCTGGGACAGCAAGTCGTAGTCGACGACCAGCATGGAGTCGGCGTTTTCCCCGTAGTACGCCTCTTTGAGCGCCGACCAGGCATAGCCCACAAGGCGATTGCGCTGGCCCAGCGTTTCAACGCGGCTGTAGACCGTGTTGCGCTCGACGTCATCGTTGAACAGCTTGGTGTTCTCGAACGGGTTGGCGCGATACAGCCGCTCAAGGCTGTCCATGATCCAGGCCACATTGCGCACGCAGGCGATCACTTTGGCCTGGGGGAACAGGTCATGCAGCGCGGGCATGCGCGCGCACCATTGGCGATTGGTGTCAAAGACTATCGGGAGAGAGGTCTTGTCGGCGTAGTAGGAATCGAACAAGCCTCGCAGCAAACGGCGACGGGTGTCGGCGTCAATCACCGAGCCAAACTCACTGCCGGCGCTGCATTGCCCCAGCACGCCGTTGAACAGGGTGCCTACAGGGCTGCTCATGCCGGCGTGAAAACGCGGGTTCTGCAACAGGATCGCAGAGAGCAAAGTGGAACCGGAACGCGGTAATCCGGAGATAAAGTGATACTGCAATCCGTTCACCACTTTGTAGGACGAAAATCCATTTATCCGCCAAGCGTAGCTGAGGATTGCAGTGCCGACTAGTGGTCATTTGCCACTATTTTGGCATTCGCCCAATGCCGATTTGAAATTAGCGGCAACCCTCTGGTTGCAAAGGTTCTGGACCGCGGCACAGTACGAACAACCGCGCGCGCGCCCCGCCGCCATCCTGACGCAGAAGCTCTCGCCAACCTTCAGGAATCGGTGCGAAATCATCCGGCGGCTCGGTGCTGCTGATCAGCCACGCACGCCGCGTATCGGCGGGTAATGCCGACAGGCGGTCAAGGTAAATACGCCCACCGTTCTGGTCCACCAGCGTGCCGAACCCGTACGCGTTGGGTCTGGTCGAGCTGCCATCAGGTTTAGGCGGTGTGTAAAGCTGCAATTGGGCGTCGGTCTGGTCGTAATACACGTAGCTGAGGTACCACATCATGTCGCTGAGGACGATGCGGTCGTCTTCCTGGTAATTACGGTTGACGAACTCCACCGGGACATTGAACTGGTCATGCACGTCCACCGTGGCGTTGTTCTTCAGCCCCAACAATTCCACGCCTGCGAACAACACGAACAGCGCCGCCCCCAGCCACGACAGGCGCTTCGGCAGGCGGTCGATGGCCACTGCCACGAGGATCGGCAAACCGAGTGCGTACACCGTGAGGTAGCGCTCGATAAAGACCGGTGAGATGAACGAAACACCGTACACCAGCAGCATCGGCAGCAGAAAGAACGAGGCCAGCAAGCAAGTCGGGCGATAACGCTCGCGGTCACGCCATACGGTGAAACCCACCACGGCGATCAACAACAGTGGGAACAGCCAGAACAACGGCGGCCAGAAACCGATGCCTTCGTCCTGAAGCACGAACTGCCAGATCATCGACGGCACCGAAATCAGTGAAACCGGATCTTCCCAGCCGATATCACCGCCGACCTTGAGCTGCTCGACGTGCCGGATCAGGTCCAGCAGGTTCGGCAGCCAGGGCAGGTACAACACCACAATTAATGCGTTGGCGCACCACCACGACGGACGAAGTACCAGGCGTTGGCCGCGCGCTTGAGACGTACACAACACGCCCAGCCACGCCCAATGCACCAACACGCACAAAGCGGTGAAGTAGTGGGTGTAGAAACCGGCCGCCATCAGCAGCAAATAGGCCACCAGGTAGCGCGTGCGCTCAGGCTGACGTACCCAATACACCAGCGCCAGCGTGGCGCCCAGCAGCCACACGGCCAGCAACGAGTACATGCGCACTTCCTGGCTGTAACGCACTGCCGTCGGAAACAGCGCCAGAAAGACGCCCGCCAGCACGGCCGCGCGATGGGTAGACAACTGTCGTGTTAGCGCGATGCCAAGCCCGACCGCCACCACGCCGGGAATGGCACTCATACCGCGAATCGACCAGATGCCGTCGCTAAACAAGCCGATCCAACCGCGTAGCATGAAAAAGTACAGCGGCGGGTGCACGTCATGGGCCGCGTGAAACCACAGGTCATCCATGGCGTATTCACTGAGCAACAGGCTCGAGCCTTCATCGCCCCAGATCGCCGAGGCGGTCAGGCCATAGAAACGCACGGCCATGGCCAGCGCCAGGATCGGCACCCACCATAAGCGGCTCAGCCAGCCGGCACCCTCCCAGGCGGCCGAGAGGCGATTGACTGCGGGAAATGCCCCAACTTTGTCGTCTTGCTCTACCACAGACCGTCGCACCTCAAATCCCCTCATACCGCCCGTTAACCGGGGCGAAACCTGCACTCGCGCAAACAAGCGCCACTCTAGGACAAAAGCCCCGTTTTCGCTCGCTGTTTTGCAACCGCCAGGCGGCGTGCAAAACCGCCGACTACGCTCTGCGATGACGCCAGATCGATTGGCGTCACACCCTCGCAAATCCCACCACAAGGATGAAAGAGCATGGAAGTATTCCTCGGCACCATTCAACCCTTTGCGTTTAACTTTGCCCCACAAGGCTGGGCCTTGTGCGAAGGTCAGATCCTCTCGCTCAATCAATACCAGGCGCTGTTCGCCCTGATTGGCACCACTTACGGCGGCAACGGCACCCAAAATTTCGGGTTGCCGAACCTGCAAGGCCGCTTGCCCATCGGCCAGGGCAACGGCGTAAACTTGTCACCGCGTGTTGTCGGTGAGTTTTCAGGCACCGAAAGCGTCACCGCCACCCTGGCCAACCTGCCCACCCATACCCACGGCACCACAACCCTCGCGGCCAGCACCGCAGTGCAACTGACCAGCGCCGTCAGCAATCCGGTGACAACGCCGACCGCCACCAACGCCTATATCGGTGCTTCCGGCACCGGCCCCGGCAGTGCTTCGATCTACTCCGACCAACAAGGCGCCAACCCGGTGACGCTCAAAGGCGTCAACACCACGTTGACCGGCACGATTGCACCAGCGGGCCAAGGCTTGCCCATGGGCACGATGAATCCGTTCCTGGTGATCAACTTCAGCATTGCCCTGACCGGACTCTTTCCGTCACGCGGCTAAAAACCCGGCCGGGGCTCACGGCCTCGGCGCTTCTGAACTGGAGCCTTTTATGTTGAACCTGGTCACCTCTGAGCATTTTCGACCGTTGCTCAATTGCAACAGCATGCTGTACCTGCCCGATGGCTCGGCGCTGCCGATCCAGATCCAGCACCTGACCGAAGCCCCTAAAGCCACCCTGCCGGGCAGCCCACGCGGGGCATTCAGTGTGTTGTTCGAAAGCCTTGGGCCCACGGATTTCATTGACGGTTTATGCCGTTTGCCGCTGGTGGACACCTGCCTGGAAGAGGTGTTTGTATCCCGCGAGCCCGCCATGGGCCGTGATGAGCAACGCGGTTACTTCTGCATCGTGTTCAACTGAGATGGGTACCACACCAACCGCTGCGCGGCGGGCGTTTCTTCTTCCACACGAAACCCCAGCGCCAGGTAATGCTGGCGCGCATGGGGGTTGCTCGCCCAGACCACCGTGGCCACCGGGCAAAACACCTGGGTGGCCGCCCGCTGCACACCTTGCAGCACCGCACGGCCAAAGCCTTGGCCGCGCGCGGCGGGGATGAATGCCAGGTACAACACGCGGATTTCATTGGGGCCGAAATCAGCACTCAAGGCGCCGATGGGCGTGTCCAACTTCTCGATAACGTAATGCAGGGCACCGGGGAAATGCTCGTCCAGGCCCTTTTCCTGCACGTGGAACTGCTGGGCTATCACGTCCTCCACCAGCGCCTGCTCGCCGTCGATCCACTGCAAATCCGCACGCGCCGAGCGGTAGAGGCGCTGCAAAAACGGCCCGTCGCTGCTGCGGGACGGGCGCACTACCAAGCCCTGCGCCAAGGCGCCATCCTTGTTCAACATTGCGTTCAACTCCTGTCAGAACCCGCTTTCCCTCACACCCAACGCGGCGGCGCGTCGCCAGGCCACGCCCAACAACGACTCACTGCGGCCTTGCAACACCACCACACCGCGCAACGGCTGATGGGGCGTATCGATCGGTTGCTGGCTTTTCAAGCGCGCCCCGTACTGGGCCTGTAACGGCTGCGGGCGTTGATTTTCATCGCGGCGCACGGCAATCGGCCCGTGGTGGTCGGACGTCAGTGCCTCTTGATCCAGATAGGCCACACCGTTAGCGTCGATGTCGGTCAACTCCACCGGGATCGCCGCGTGCATGGGGTCATCGGCGATAAAGCGCCCGGTCGCGCCCGGCGCCACCCGCCACAGTTCGGCTTCTGCCAGGTAACCACGCAGCCGCGCGCCCTCTTCCACCACTTGCGCCAACGGGTCTTTGGGCGACAGCCAGCGGCCCACGCTCAATTGCGGCAGTAAATCGCGTACCGTGCCGGCGTGAGGCGCACGTAACAGCAGGCGCTCGCGCTGCGCGGCCAAACCTCGGTATTCGGCCAAGGCCTGGGACAGGCGCTGATCATTGATCCCGGCGTCCGCCGCTGTTTCGCTGCGCCCGGCCTGGCGGCGCATCTGCAGCTGCAGGATGTCCACTTCACGGCGCACGATGCTTTGCCGCGCATCCAGGTCCGGTGATTCCAGCTCAATCAGCACCTGGCCTTGGGTCACCACCTGCCCGTCCACCACAGCCAAGGCCTTGACCCGCGCCGCCACCGGCGCATGCAGCGCACTGGAGCGCCCGGCCTCAAGCATGGCCGGCAACTCCACGGCGCTGCGCCACGGCAGCACCAGCGCCAGCACGATCAGCAGCAGGGCCAGGCCGCTGAGCAGCACGCGGGGAGTATGGGCCTGGGTGCGGCGGCTCCACCACTCGCGCCACTCCTTGAAAATCGGCAGGAAGATGAACCACACCAGCTCAACCAGCATCAGGAAGATCCCGAGCAGCTTGAAGAACAGGTGATACACCGCCAGGGCGATCCCCAAAAACAGCGCCGCCCGCCACAACCACGCCAGGTAGCCCCAGCCCAGCAGTCGCCGTTGCATCTTCGGTGACCACGGCTCCGGCGCCGGTTCCCCATAGCCGAACAACAGCTCACGCAGGCGCCAGCGGCACAGCGCAAAGGCACGGCCTTGCAAGTTATCGACACCCCACAAATCACTGATCAAAAAGTAACCATCAAAGCGCATAAAGGGGTTGAGGTTGATTGCCAGCGTGGTCAGCCACGTGGCACTGGCCAGCATGAACGCCGCCGTGCGCACCGGGCCATCGGGCAGCAGCGACCAGGCCAGCAAGGCAATGCACGCCAGCAGCAACTCGGCCATCACCCCACCGGCGCCGATCATTAAACGTGCGCGGCGATCATTGACCCGCCAGGCATCACTCACGTCGGTGTAGAACATCGGCAGCAACACCATGAACGCCACACCCATGCTCTGCACCCGGCAGCCAGCGCGCTTGGCCATAAAGGCATGGCCGAACTCATGGCACAGCTTGGCAAAGAACAGCGCCACGCCAAACGCCAGGGCGCCGCCGAGGCTGAACAGGTGCGGGAAGGTCGCCAGAAAACGCTGCCAGTCGCGCGCTACCAAAAACACGCCCAGCACCAGGATGATCGGCAGGCCGTAACGCAACAGCCCCGGCCCGAAACGCGCCAGCCAAGGCCACGCACGGTTGAGAAACGCGTCCGGACGCCACAGCGGAATACGGAAAAACAGATACTGATGCAGCAACACCTGCCACAGGCTGTGCTTTTGCGCGGCGGCTTTGTAGAGGTAACTGGCGCGCTGCTGCGGGTCGAGGGCGGCGATCAAGTCATGGGCGCGCAGAAAACTCAGCAGCTTCTCCACTTCGCTGCCGCCCAACAGCAAACCCGGCTCACGGTTGGCCGCCTGCAGGACTTTTTCCGGATCGCCCAGGGACCAGTGGCGCAGCAGGCGAATGGCGGTCGCGCCGAGTTTGAAATAGCGCCCGCGTACCGGGTCGGCCAGGGTCCAGCGCGGCGAGCCGTCCAGGGCCGCGCCGGCACTGGACAGTTGCAGGTCTTCACGCAGTTTGGGCAGGCTCATCAGAGGCCAACGCTCTGGCGCAGGCCCGCCAGCGGCCTGCGTAACAAATACAGGGCCAGCGGCGCACGATCACCATAGATTTTTGCCGTGCCGCGCAGGCCGATACGCGGCGGCGCTTGATCAAACTGCGCATCGAGTCGATAAGCAAGCTGGCCGCCTGGCGTGGGCTGCGCTTCATACGCCGCACGTTGCAGGGTCGCCAGATGGCGTTGCAACGGGTCGCTGTCGAGGAACAGCGCCACTGGGGCGTTGGGCGCCAGAGCAATCGCGTCACCCACGGCCAGCTCGATACGCAGCTCGGCTTGAGCCGGGTCGGCGATCTGCAACAGGCGTTCGCCGGTTTGCACGGGTTTGCCGGTCCAGCGTTCGGCGTCGGCAAACACTGCGATGCCGTCGCGCTCGGCGCGCACCTCGCTGCGTTTGAGCAGTTCGCGGGCGTAGTCGCGTTCGGCGCGTTTTTGCTCGACCCGGGCCGCCAGCAGGTCGATGCGCGAGCTTGATTCGGCATCGGCAAACGCTCGCTGGGAATTGGCCTTGAGCTCAGCCTCCGCCACGCCCAGGGCGCGCGCCGCCACATCCGCCTGGGCGGTGAGCGTGGTGCTTTCGAAACGCAGCAGCAGGTCGCCAGTTTTCACCGCCTGGTTGGGTTTGACCAGAAACTCGGCGATCACCCCATCCAGTGGCGCCGCCACCACTTGCCCGGCCAACGGCACCACTTCGGCAGGCGCCAGCACCGATTGGCGCACGGGAATCAGCAGCATCAACAGCAAGGCGACCACCACCAGCACCTGGCGTTTGCGCGTGAGGCGCAACCGCCACGGCTGACGCGGTTGCAGCGCGTGCCAGGCGTGGCTGTAGGTATCGCCCAATTGAGCCAGCAACACCTGCTCGGCCGGGTTCCACGGCGTATCTCGCGCCAACCACAAGCCGCCGAACACACGGCCATGGGGATCGATCAACGGCAGCCAGAACACATGCCCGGCGGACAGACTTTGCCAGTCGGCCTGCACCGCGCCGCTCAATTGTTCGGCGGGTACGACACGTGCGGTCTGGCCCAGCGCCTGCTTGTGCAACTGCGCCACTGCTTGCTCGACGAAAGCCACAAACGGCGCGTTCGGGTCGACGCTGCTCACCGCCGTCACAGCCTGTATCTTGCCGGCGATCAATAGCGCGGCATGGCGATAACCGAATAGAGGCTGTCCGTCATTGACCAAGCTGTAGGCCAGTTGCTCGGTAGTGCGTGCGGCGCGGGTCTGGCGTTCCAGCTCCAGAAATTGCGCGAACACCCGCTCGATGTGCCCCGGCATCGGTGCGTTCATTGCAGTTGCGCAAAGTGAGCGGTGCCGCTCATACCAGCCATCAAGCCAGTGGCGCTGGGCAAGGTGGCGACCAGCAGCAGGGTTTGGCTGCCCTCGTCGATTCGGGCGCCAAGGCGTTTGACGGTGGCGCTGAACGCCTGGCCGGTTTCGTCCGGAGTGAAGTCGAAGGTCTGGCCGGGCTTGAGTTTGCCCATCCAGCGCGACGGTACAAGCAAGTGGATTTCAAGGCTGTGGTTGTCGACGATTTCCAGCAGCGGCGCCCCAGCCGACACGCTTTCATAGCGCTGCACCTTGCGTTGCACCACTTGGCCGTCAAACGGCGCCAGCACGCTGCAGCGTTTAACCTGCACCTGGTAGACCTGGGACTGGGCCTGGGTTTCGGTGAGCTTGGCTTCGGCACGCGCCACTTCAAACCGGCCGACCGAATTGAGCGCCGCCAATTGTTTGTTGTGGGCCAACTCTTCACTGGCGCCACGGCTGGCAGCCTGGGCGGCATTCAGTTGGGCCTGGTAAGCCGAACAATCGAAACGCGCCAGGGTGTCACCTTTCTTGAACGACTCGCCCTCGCTGAACGGCAGTTCGACGATACGCCCGGACAACTCGCTGGCCAGCATCGCCTGGTCGCGGGCCCGCAACACGCCGCGTGCTTCACTGCCGTTGCCGGCGGTAGCCTCGAGTGGGTGATCCAACAGCGGATCGTCCGCCATCGCCAGTTGCGCTACGCCAATCAGACACGAAATCCCTAACACCCAGCTACGCAACTGCACCATACGTTTACCACTCCCTGACGATGCCCGCAGTCTAGGGCAGCAAGATCAAATTGCCACTACCTCACAGCCGACAAATCTGAATTTATTGTAGGGCGCTGCCGACGTATTTGCAGGTGTGCGTTATTATTGCGACCTTCCAAGGACTCAGGATCAAGGACACGCTCATGCGCATCGGTTTTCTGTCACCTCTGGCCCTGGCATTGCTCGCCGGCCTTTCATCCCAAGCCCAGGCCAGCGGCGATGACTCGTGTTACCCCGATTGGCGGGTCTCGCGCGACAGCCTTGAAGGGTGCAGCAACCTGCCCTTCCTGAGCCCGGGCAACGACAGCCGGGTCAACCTGCGCCTGTTGCTGGCCGACAAGCAAGTCGCGCCACTGACGCCGAATGCACTGAGCGAAACCGACTTTGAGGAAGGCTTCGGCCCGGTGCCGTTCCCGGTGTATCGCCTCACCCCGATGACCAACGCCGCCGTCGAAAAACCTGACGCTGCGCCCACGCCCAGCAAACTCGATGAGCTGCTCGCACCTCTGGGTATTCAGCGTGAACACGACCAAGCGGCGGGTGACGCGTTCCTGACCGGCGAAGGCAGTCGCTGCCGCAGCAACGACGAAAGCAGCGCCACGGCGTTTATCAGCCAAGTGGTCAACGCCGATCTGCCTGAAGCAGAACGCCGGCTTTTGGTCACAGGCCGTCTGAGTCTGCTGGGCGCCTGTACCTGGGAGGGTGCAAGCCTGGGTGATCCGGAGCAAATCCAGTCAGCCGCAGGCCGCGAGCTGCGCACGTACCTTCAAGCCGCTGGCGATTTTTACAGCGGCCGTTTTGGCGACGCGCAACGCGGCTTTGTCACCGCCGCCACCGGCAACCTGCCCTGGGTCAAGGAAACGGCGCTCTACATGATCGCCCGTACCGAGTTGAACCAGGCCCAGGAAAACGCCTTCGACGAATACGGCATGCCGCAATTGGAGCATGTGGATAAGTCCGTGTTGGCCGATGCGGATACCCGCTTCAACCTGTACCTGAAAACTTATCCACAGGGCGAATACGCGGCTTCCGCCCAAGGCCTGTTGCGCCGAGTGCATTGGCTGGCGGGCGATACCGACAAGCTGGCGAATGACCTGGCCGCGCAATTGAGCACCGAGCAGCGCAACGTGTCGTTGGACGACCTGGTGCAGGAAACCGACAACAAGCTGCTGAGCGCCATCAACAAACCTGCGGCCAACCCGCTGATGCTGGCCCTCAACGACTTGATGTGGATGCGTGCCGGTAACCCGCCCAAACTGACCCGCGAAGCATTGGCCGCACAGAAGCCGATCTTCGCCGAGGAGCCAGCGCTGTACGACTACGTGCAAGCGGCGTTTGCGCTGTACGTCGAGCATCAACCCGACAACACCTTGAAACTGCTGCCTCAGGACGTACCCGCCAACCTCGGCTACCTGGCTTTCAGCCAGCAGACCCTGCGCGGCCTGGCCCTGGAAGCCAAGAATGACTGGAAAGGCGCCGAAGCCCTGTGGCTGAAACTGTTGCCTCTGGCCAAGCAGCCCTTGCAGCGCGACCAGTTGGAACTGGCCCTGGCGATGAATTACGAGCGCAGCGGGCAACTGGCCAACGTGTTCGCGACCGACTCGCCAATCAGCTTCAAACAGGTGCGCTACATCTTGCTGCGCAACATCGCAGGCCAGGATTTGCTGCGCCAGCAGATCACCCAGGCCAGTGACCCGGCCGAGCGTGAAACCGCGCAGTTTGTGTTGCTGTACAAAGACCTGATGCGCGGCCAGTACGCCACGTTCGCCGAAGATCTCAAACAACTGCCGACCCCGGTGCCAGAGAACAAGCTCGGCACCAGCCTGGGTTATGTCTACACCGACGGTCGATCGCTGCGGTTGTTCCAGTGGAGCGGCGATAAAGCGGAGTCCGGCTACACCTGCCCGAGCATTGCGCAAATCGCGAGCGCCCTGCAGGCCGATCCGAAAAACCCCAAGGGCCTGAATTGCCTGGGTGAGTTCATCCTGCGCAACAATCTGGACGGCATGCCGCTGGACCAGGCGCGCGCCGCCGGCAGCCTGGGCAGCACCGCCTCGCTGTTCAAAGGCGAGACCTTCTCGCGACTCGACGGCTACCGGCAGGTCATCGCCAACCCCAAGGCTCCGCATAACGACAAGGCCTACGCGCTGTTCCGTGCGATCAACTGCTATGCGCGGGCCGGCTATAACAACTGCGGCGGAGTAGATGTCGACAAGTCCGTGCGCAAAGAGTGGTTCCGCCAGCTGAAAACCGGGTTTGCCGACACTGAGTGGGCCGAGTCCCTGAAGTATTACTGGTGAAACACCTGTGGCTAGGCTTGCTGTTGCTGGCAAGCCCGGCCTTTGGCGCTGTTGACGCCCGCGACTATGACGCCTTCTGGCTGTGGAGCGGCGTCACGCCGCAGCCGGTACTCAAACAGGCAAAAACCCTGTACATCCTCCAGGGCCAAATCAACTCCACCCGCCGCGCGCCCCAGCTTGGCGTGCAGTTTATCGCCCAAGGCATCAGCGTCCCGCGCATCACCCAAGGCGACGTCTGGGTGGTGTACCGCGCCCACACCCTGCACTGGCCGGAACAGGTCTACACCCAGCTGCTCGGCCAGGTGCAACGCTGGCGCGAGGCGGGCAACCCGGTGGTCGGTATCCAGATTGATTTCGACGCCCGTACCCAATACCTGCACGAATACACACACTTCCTGCGCGACCTGCGCCAGCGCCTGCCCGCCGACCTGCTTCTCAGCATCACCGGCCTGATGGACTGGGGCAGCAACGCCGACCCGACCGCCATCGCCCAGCTCAAGGGCGTGGTGGATGAGGTGGTGGTGCAGACCTATCAGGGGCGCCACAGCATTCCGGATTACGCCGCGTACTTACCTCGGATGAACCGGCTGGGGCTGCCATTCAAGATTGGGCTGATTCAGGGTGGTGCGTGGGAAGAGCCGGGGTATTTGAAGGGCAGTGAATGGTTTCGCGGGTATGTGGTGTTTTTGCAGAACCCGTGATCACGCAGTACTCCCTGTGGGAGTAGGCTTGCCCGCGATAGCCATAGGTATCCACACATCTTTTTTTACGTGTTGAGTGCTGTGCTTTTGCCCTGCTTTTGCTTCAACCACTCAGGTCGGCTACCAGGCCGCCGTGCTCTGCTTTTGATCTTGATCTGCTGTTGATCTTGATCTGACAGGCCCCGTTAACCACGATGGCCAAACGCAGGCTTGAATCCGTGGGTAACCCGGCAGGACGCCGGGTTAGCCGCACTGGGCCAAGGATGGCCCATTGCGGCGGCCCACGGATTCAAGCCGGAGTGCGGGCATGCCGAGCCTGGGCGAGGCACCGAGTGGTGGGGCAAAGACCTTTTGGTTACTTTTGGGGCGTTTGCCAAAAGTGACCCGCCGTAAGGGCGGAACCCCAAGCAGCCGTTACCGCAGCAACGGATATGTACTCAATCTACCTAATCCCTCACAGGCTTAAGGCGACACAAAGAGTTGCGTAGATACCTATGGTCAGCGCAGGCAAGCCCGCTCCCTCAGGGGGTTGTATTCAACCTGCAGGAAGGGAGGCTGTTTCGGGGTAGACGGATTCCCAACCGCCACCCAACGCCTTGTACAACCCCACCATCGCCAACGACACGCCAGTGGAGCTTTCAACCCACTGTTCCTGCGTCGCCAGCAGCGCGCTTTGCACCGTGAGCACGTTGACGAAATCCACTACACCTTCGACGTACTGCTGTTGCGCGGTGCTCAGTGCTATCTGGTTCTGGCGCACCGCTTCGGCGAGGCTGTCGCGGCGCAGTTGCGTGGCGTTGTAGCGAGTCAATTGGTCGTCAATTTCATGCCAGGCGCGCAACACGGTTTGCTGATACGCCAGGGCCGCTTCCTGTTGCTGGGCTTCACGCAGGTTCAACATGCCTTGCAGGCGCCCGCCGTTGAACAGCGGCAGGCTGAACTGCGGACCGAAGGCGAACGCTCGGGAGCCCCACGAACCGAAATCCGATAACTGCAGCGCTTGGGAACCGAGGCTGCCGGACAGGGTGATACGCGGGTAGAAATCGCCTTTGGCCACGCCAATGTTGGCGGTGGCGGCGTGCAAGCGCGCCTCGGCCTGACGGATATCGGGGCGGCGTTCGGCCAACTCCGAAGGCAGGCCGATCGCGATCTGGCGCTGGGTTTGCGGTACGGCGGCGTCTTTGGACAATTGTGCGTGCAGCGCTTGCGGCGGCTCGCCCATCAACAGGCTCAGCGCGTTGATCAGCTGGTCCTGGCGCTGCTGCAAATCCGGCAGGCGCGCTTCAATGGCAGCGACCTGGGCGGCGGCTTCGGCCACGTCAAGGTCTGTCGCCACACCGTCGGCCAAGCGCAGTTGCGAGAGCTTGAGGCTGTGCCGGGCCACGTCGAGGTTTTGCTCGGTGACGGCACGGGTGTTCTGCACACCGCGCAGTTGGATGTAGTCCTGGGCGGTCTCGGCGAGTACCGATAAAAGCACGGCGCGGCGATCATTTTCCGCGACTTGCAGGGTGGCGTCGGCGGCTTCGGTTTCACGTTTGACCCGGCCCCAGAAGTCCAGCTCCCAGGCCGCAGAGAAGCCCATGTCCCACTGGTTGTAAGCCGACCGGCCACTCTCACCAGACGGGTCGTTCAAGCCTTTGCCACTGTTGCGTTGGCGCAGGTAATCACCCTTGGCGCTGACCTCGGGGTAACGCTCCGCGGTGGTCACCTGGCGCACGGCGCGGCTTTGTTGCAGGCGGCTGCTGGCCAGTTTGAGGTCGAGGTTATCGGTGAGCGCCCTGCGTGTGAGGGCCGAGAGTTGCTCATCGTGGAACACGTCCCACCAGCGCTCCTGCAAGGGTTCGGTGACGGCGCGACTGGCAGCCTGACGCCCCTGGGGCTCGCTCCATTGCGTGACTTGCGGACCTTGGGGCCGCTGGAAATCCGGGCCGACAGTGCAAGCGCTCAGGCTGATCAGGCTCAAGGTGAGCCAGGCAAATGGCTTCATTGCTGGGCCACCTCACGCGGTTGCGCGACCGACTGGGTGTCGACACTGGCCTCCACCGACATGCCGACGCGCAGGCGCTCGGTCAGCGGTTGGTTCGGCTCGAGGATGATCTTCACCGGAATGCGCTGCACCACCTTGGTGAAGTTGCCGGTGGCATTGTCCGGCTTGACCGAAGCAAACGTCACGCCGGTGGCGGGCGCCAGGCTTTCCAGGTGGCCGTTGAGCAACTCGCCGTCGAGGCTGTCGACGCGCACCTGCACAGCTTGGCCAGCGTGCATATGCGACAGTTGAGTCTCCTGGAAATTAGCCACCACATAGGCCTCAGCCAATGGCACTACCGCGAGGATCTTGCTGCCTGGCGTCACATAGGCGCCGACCCGCACCGCACGCTCACCGACCATGCCATCCACCGGCGCAACGATGCGCGTGTAGGACAGCTGATAGCTGGCCATTTCCAGCGCGGCCTGGGCACGTTTGAGTCCGCCTTCGGCCGCATCACGCTGGGCGGTGAGGATTTCCACTTGCTTGCGTTCGGCCGCTAACACCGCCGTGGCACTGGCCAGGCGCGCGGTGGCCTGGTCGATGCGGGTCTTGGCCTGCTGCGCGTTCTGCACCGTGCCCGCCCCCACGCCGGCGAGGTGGTTGTAGCGGTTCAGTTCATGCTCGGCGAAGGCCACTTCGGCGCGGTCAGCCGACACGGTAGCCTGGGCCTGGGCAATCACAGAACTTTGTCGCTCCAGGGTCGCCGTGGCGTTTTTCAGCTGGGCCCGGGCGACCAGCGTATCGGCATCCGCCGCCTGGGCGGCAGCGCGAAAATCGCGGTCATCGATCAGCGCCAACAATTGGCCGGCTTTTACGCGCTGGTTGTCTTCCACCAGCACTTCCTTGATGAAGCCGGCCACACGCGGTGCGACCAGGGTAAAGTCGGCGGCGACGAAAGCGTCGTTGGTGGTCTGGCGCTTGCTGCCCAACAGGCCCGACGCGACCAGATAAACCAACACGCCGACGGCAAACACGGCAATAACGGCGACGGCAATTTTGTCTTTGCGTTTCATGAGAAGTCCTTGAGGCTAGGTCGGTGCGCGAGGCGGAAAGATCCGCGTGGGCATCCAGAAAATCAGCAGGATCAACGCCACCGCGACACCGGCCATGACGTAATAGAGGTCCGAGGAGGTCAGTACCACGGCCTGTTGGTGCAGGCGGTGCGCCAGGCCCGCCGCGTCGCCGTCGGCAAGCGGTGAGTTGCCCAGTCGGTCCACCAACATCGTCGAGTGGAAGTGCAAACGCTGGGTGGTCAGCACGTCGATCACGGCAGTGGCGACCACGGCGGCGAGGCCTTTGACGGTGTTGAACCACGCCGAGGCGAACGGCCCGTCCATGGGTTGGATGCTGCCGGTCGAGAGCATCAGCAGCGGCAACACCGCCATCGGCTGACCGAAAATTTGCAGCAGGTACAGGCCGTAGAAGTCGTCGCGAATCCACTCCGAGGTCAGGTGTGCGCTGCCCACACAGCACAGCACCAGCATGCTCAAACCGATCCCCAGCACCCACCGGCAATCGACCCAACGCAGGTTGCACAGCGCCGCCACCAACGGCAACGCGATCAACTGCGGCAACGCCATCAGCAACATTACCGGCGCGGTTTGCAGCGGCCGGTAACCCTGGACCTGGGCGAGGAAACTCGATGGGATGATGATCACCGAGGTCAGCACCATCAGCACGCCGGCCAGCACAATCAGGGCAAACGCCAGGTTGCGCAGGCCAAGCATCTGCAACTTGAAGAACGGAATCGGCTGCGACCACTCGTTGATCAAAAACAGCACCAGCAACAGCGTGCCGCCGCTTAGCAGGAACGTGATCAGGCCGGACTCGAACCAGTCCAGGCGATTGCCCTGCAACAGCCCTATCACCAACATGCAGATGGCCGGGAAACCCAGCAGCAGGCCGCGCCAGTTGAACTGCTTGAAACGTTCCAGGCGCAACGGGTCTTGCGGCAAGCCGTAGGCCACCGCGGCCATCGCCAGCAGGCACGGACCGACGATCTGCCAGAACGCCCATTGCCAGCCGATATATTCAGTCCACAACGCCGCCAACGGCGTACCCAGGCTGGGCCCGAAAGTAGCCGTGAGCGCATAGCCGGCCAGGCCATACAGCTTGACGTTGGCCGGCAGGAAACGCAGCGCCACGGTCATCAGCATCGGCGGCAACGCGCCGCCGGCCAGGCCTTGCACGGTACGCAGCACCAACAGGCTTTCGTAATTCGGCGCAAACGGGCACAGGATCCCCAGCACGGTGAACAAACCGATGGCGCACAGCGTGAAGCGGCGCAGGGAAAACGTCACCGAACACCAGGGCGCAAAGGCCATGGCCGCGACGGAGGTGGCCGTGTAGGCGGCGACCAGCCAGGTGCCTTCGTCAAAGCCGATGTACAGCGCACCACGAATATCAGCGAGGGCGACCTTGGTGACCATCTCATTGAGACCGGAGACCAGCACCGCCAACAACACGCCGACCAATCCAATGATGATGCGCGGGCCGAATACGGGCGGGTTCAGGGCTGTAGGTTTGGCTGCAGCCTGGAGGGCGGGGGCAGCGAGGGATGTCATGAACAGGTAACTCGGGATTATAAATACCCGAGCAGTTTAATCAGGCTTATACATGACAAAAAAGTTACTTGTCGGCAGGTTATAAGTGCGCCAGACGCAACTGTTAAGAACTACGAAATTCTGTGGGAGCCGGGCTTGCCCGCGATGCAGACAACTCGGTCTGTCAGGCAGACCGAGGTGAGGCTATCGCAGGTAAGCCAGCTCCCACAGTTTAAGTGGGTTGGGCTTCCAGCCACGTGGCATGGCAGCTCTCGCGCATGGTCTCACGCAGCCATTTGTGGGCCGGGTCTTTGTCGAAGCGGGGGTGCCAGGATTGCGCCAGAACCAGCGTCGGCAGGGAGATCGGCAGCGGGAATGAGCGCAGTGGCAGGTTCAGGCGCGTGGCACTCAAGAGGGCTTCCTTGGGCACCGGCAGCAGCAGGTCGGAATCGGGCAGCATGAACATCGCACCGTGAAAGCCGGGCGCGATCATCGCCACGCGGCGCTCCAGGCCCTGGGCGTTCAGCGCAGTATCAATCGGCCCACGGGCGATGCCACGCCGCGAGATGCTGATGTGGGAATAACTGGCGAAACGCGCGGCGGTGATTTCTTCGTCGAACAGCGGGTGATCTTCTCGTGCCAGGCCGACGAAGGTGGTGGAAAACAAATTCTGTACTTTCACTTCGGGGCTGGACGGCAGCGTGTTGCTCACGCGCAGGTCCAGACGGCCTTCACGCAGCGCATCGTCGTCGGTATCGCCTTCGGGCACGAAACACAGCTCGCACAGCGGCGCCATGCGCTCCATGGTGTCGAACAGCCGACCGCCATACACGCCGACAAAAAAGTCATTGGCCCTCACGCTGAAGCGGCGGCGCAATGTGCTCAGGTCTACCTGGTCGGCCGAGCGAAACAGTAGCGCCGCCTGCTCTACCACGTTGCGCACCTGGCTTTGCAATTGCAGCGCCTTGGGCGTCGGCACCAGGCCGCGGCCGGCGCGCACCAGGATCGGATCGCCCACGGCCTCGCGAATCCGCGTGAGCGTGCGGCTCATGGCCGCCGGGCTCAGGTTCATGCGCCGCGCGGCACCCACCACACTGCCTTCGTCAAGCAAGGCGTCGAGGGCGACCAGCAGGTTCATGTCCGGTAGTTGCATGCCAAGCACTCGTGACCAATGGGGAGTGAGTTGGGCGCAATCGTAGCAGGCTTTACAGGTAACGCTTCAACTTACGAGGCAGGTATTCAGCGTAGGTTCTCTTGGGATAAGCCTGGCACTTGCGCACGATTTCCGGCAAGGCGTTTTCCAGCTCATCCGCCCGGGCCAGGCCTTCGTTGTAGTCGTCTTTGCCGCTTAATGCCGGGAACATCACCGCCACTCGGGTAATGGCAAAGCTCTTCATGGCGATCAACGGGCGGGTGGGATGGTCGCGACGGAAATGGCGGACTTCCTCGTTCAACGCACTGCAGGATTGATAGGTGGTTTGTGTAAAGGTCAGTTGAACCGTTTCGGTTGTTGGCAGTTCAGGCGTGAAGACCATGTCGTTTTGCGCCTTGATCACCGCTGGCCGATCAGCTGTCACTGCCCAGGATTTGAAGCGCCATTGTGTGGCTGCTTCCACTGCAGCGGCGCCGAAAGCCGGCTTGGTGGCGCTGAGCGCTTTGACATCGCTGACCGTACCGTCGCTGTGAATATTCAGGCTGATGCGCGCATGCCCCTGGGTGGCGGTCAACGTTGCCGGGTAGTGCGGCTTGGCCATGGATATCGCTTCGGGCGCGAACTCAGCAAGCACCGGGGTGGACAATAACAAGGCCGCTGCCAAGACAATAAACCGCATCTTCGTAAATCCTTTTATCGGGCATGCCTGACGCCAGGACGGCGTCAGAGGTGGCCGGCATTATCGGAGCCAGCGCAGCCAAAGAGCAATCGTTCCTATTTGAACAGGAACGGTCTTACGGATAAGTCGGATCAGCGCTGCATGCCCCAACGCTTCACCGTCAGCCGCTCGAAGGTGTCGAACACCAGGTTTTCCACGAGCAGGCCGATCAGAATCACCACGGCCAAGCCGGCAAACACCTTGTCGGTGTACAGCTCATTCCGGTTCTGGAAGATGTACCAGCCCAAGCCGCCCTTGCCGCTGGTGGCGCCGAAGACCAGCTCGGCGGCGATCAGCGTACGCCAGGCAAACGCCCAGCCGATTTTCAGGCCCGCCAGGATCGACGGCAGCGCCGCCGGGATCAGGATGAACAGCACAAAACGTATGCCCTTGAGGCCATAGTTGCGACCGGCCATGCGCAGGGTTTCGGACACGCCAAGGAACCCGGAGTAGGTATTCAGCGCCAAGGCCCACAGCACCGAATGCACCAGCACGAAGATCAGGCTGTTCTGCCCGAGGCCAAACCACAGCAGCGCCAGCGGCAGCAAGGCAATCGCCGGCAGCGGGTTGAACATCGAGGTCAGTGTGCTGAGCAGGTCGCGCCCCAATTGGGTCGACACCGCCAGCGTGGTCAAGCCGAACGCCAGCACAATGCCGATCAGGTAGCCCTTGATCAGCACCGCCAGCGAGATACTCACTTTGCTGAGCAACTCACCACTGAGCAGGCCGTCGAACAGTGCGTGCGAGGTCTGCAGGAAACTGGGCAGCAGCAAGTCATTGTTCTGATAGCGGGCGACTGCCTCCCAGAGGATCGCCAACACGATCAGGATCAGGCCCTTACGCAGCCAACCTTGCTGCCACAGGCGTTGACGCAAGGGGAGCTCGCGCTCCACGGGGACGCTGAGCAGCGGTTCGAGGGTGACTTCAAATTCCTGGCGCATGGAGTGTCCCTTCAGTAGGCGATGCGGATATCAGCGAAACCCAACTCACGTTCGGCCTCGGGCGCTTCGTCAAACAGCAGGCGATGAATCCGCCGCGCCGACGCCTGGAACGCCGCGCCACCCAGGCTGTGCAGGTCATATTGATGGCTGTGAATTTCCGCACGCACACGCCCGGGATGCGGCGACAGCAACAGGATGCGATTGCCCACCACCAACGCTTCTTCGATGGAGTGGGTGACGAACAACAGGGTGAAGCGCACCTCTTCCCACAGCAGCAGCAACTCTTCCTGCATTTTGCGTCGTGTCAGGGCATCGAGGGCGGCGAAGGGTTCATCCATGAGCAGGATTTTCGGTTGCATGGCCAGCGCACGGGCGATGGCCACGCGGGCTTTCATGCCGCCGGAAAGGGTATGCGGGTAAGCATCGGCGAAGGCACTGAGGCCTACTTTTTCGAGGTAATGCAGGGCCCGCTCTTCGGCTTCGCGACGCTTCAAGGTTTTCGACGCCAGGAGCGGGAACATCACGTTCTGCTTGACGGTTTTCCACGGCGGCAGTTGGTCGAACTCCTGGAACACCACGATGCGATCCGGGCCGGGCTCATCGACCTTTTGCCCCAACAGGCGAATCTCGCCTTCGCAGGGCTTGATAAACCCGGCGATGGACTTGAGCAAGGTGGATTTGCCGCAGCCTGAGGGGCCGAGCAGTACGTAACGGTCGGCCGGGTCGATCTCGAAACTGACCTGGTGCGTGGCCCGCACCACGCGTTCGGGGGTGCGGTATTCAAGGCTGACGTTATCCACCGCCAACAGGGGTTCGATGGCGGTATTCAGGTTGCTGGCCGCGTGGCCTTGCAGGGGCGCGTTCATTTCAACTCTCTTGCCGGGAATAAGCTTCAGAAAGGCGCGTCGCCCTGGATGGTGGTGCGAAACAGCTTGCGGCGCAGATAGCTGGGGCAACCCGCGGCCAGGTGGATCAGCGAGCGGTTATCCCAGAACACCAGGTCGTGGGGCTGCCACTGGTGGCGGTAGATATTTTGCGGCAGCACGCTGTGGGCGTAGAGCTGGGCCAACAGATCGCGGCTTTCGTCTTCCGGCAGGCCGACGATGCGGGTGGTGAAACCTTCGCTGACGAACAGCGCTTTGCGCCCGTTTTCCGGGTGGGTACGCACAATCGGGTGCACCACTTCCGCCACTTGGGCCAGTTGCTCGGGCGTCAGGGTCGGGCGCCAGTTGCCTTCGAATTTGGTCTCGCTGTAACGCGCCGTGTAGGAGTGCGCAGCGCTGCGCCCCTCCACGGCTTTGCGCAGGTGCTCGGGCAATTGGTCCCAGGCTTTGTGCATGTCGGCGAATAACGTGTCGCCGCCCTCGGAGGGCAGCTCCTGGGCGTGCAGCATCGAGCCCAGGCTGGGCAGCTCTTTGTACGACAGGTCCGAATGCCAGAATTTACCCGCGTCGCCCAGGCCGATGGATTGGCCGTTTTCGATGATATTGGAGACGATCAGGATTTCCGGGTGGTTGGCCAGCAGGAACTGTTTGAGCACGTGGATCTGCAGCACACCGAAGCGACGGCTGAAGGCGATCTGTTGTTCGGGGGTGATTCGCTGGTCGCGGAAGACCACCACATGGTGGTCGAGGTGAGCGCGATGAATGCGCGCGAAGTCCTCGTGGTTGACCGGGCGGGATAAATCCAGGCCGATGATCTCGGCGCCGACACTACCGGGGAACGGGCGAATCTCGAAAGATTGGGCGGTAGAGGTCGCTGTTGGAACAGTAGAGGTGGCGGACATGAGGGCACTCCCGGTCGGACAGGGGAGTGACTTTATAGATATAAGAACGGACGCTTAAATACCGTTAGCGAATATCGATATGCATTAGGGTTGGGATCTGCAGTGAAGCTGATGGCGCCATCGCAGGCAAGCCAGCTCCCACATTTGAATGTGTTCACAAATCAACATGTGGGAGCTGGCTTGCCTGCGATGAGGCCCTGGCAGGCGATAGAGATTACCGCTCGTGCAACGCCTCGGCCCGCGCCTTGATGATCGGCTTGAGCAGGTAGCTCAGGATGCTTTTCTTGCCGGTGATGATGTCCACCGAGGCGACCATGCCGGGGATGATCAGCAATGGCTTCTCATCGGTGCCCAAGTGGCTGCGGTCGGTGCGCAAGGTGATCATGTAGTAAGTGGTTTTTTTGTCTTCATCGGTGATGGTATCGGCACCAATGCGTTCCAGCTTGGCCTTCAGGCCGCCGTAGATGGTGTAGTCATAGGCGGTGAATTTAACGATCGCTTCTTGCCCCGGGTGCAGGAAAGCAATGTCTTGCGGGCGGATCTTGGCTTCCACCAGCAGGGTGTCGTTGAGCGGCACGATTTCGACCATGTCGCTGCCCGGCTGGATCACGCCGCCCACGGTGTTGACCAGTAACTGCTTGACGATACCGCGCACTGGCGAGGTGACCAGCGTACGGCTGACACGGTCTTCGAGGGCGCGGCCAGTGGATTCGGCCTTGTTCAGTTCGGTGCGGGCTTCGTTGAGCTGGGTCAGCGCTTCACTGCGGAACTTGCCACGGGTTTCGTCGATCTTGCGCTGCACTTCCTTGATCGCCGATTCGGCGCGGGGAATCGCCAGGGTGGTGGCGTCGAGCTGACCACGGGTTTCCATTTCGGCGCGCTTGAGGCGCAAGACTTCAACCGGCGACACCGCACCCTGCGCCACCAGGGGCTCGGACATGTTGATTTCCTGGCGTTGCAGGGACAACTGGCTGCGGTACTGGCCTTGTTTGGAGGTAAATTCGCGCAGTTCCTGCTGGCGCTGCACCAATTGCTCCTGCAAGCCACCCACTTCGTCCTTCAACTGCTGGCGGCGGCTTTCATACAAGGAGCGCTCGTTGGCGGCCTGGCTTGGGGCGGCCTTGAGTACCTCGTCAGGGATGTTCAGCGGGCGATCATCCACCTGCGCGCTCAGACGCTCGACACGCAGTTGCATGGCCAGGCGCAAGGCTTCGGTTTCACCGGCATTGGAGACAAACCGCGTGTCATCGAGGCGAATCAACGGTGCGCCAGCCTCTACGATCTGGCCTTCTTTCACATACAACTCGGAGACGATGCCGCCTTCCAGGTTCTGGATTTTCTGCAGCTTGGACGACGGAATCGCCTTGCCGTCGCCACGGGTGACTTCGTCGATGCTGGAGAACCCCGCCCATACCACCAGAAATACAAAGAACGCGATGATCGCCCAGATGGTCAGGCGGATAACCCGCGGTGCATCTTCGATCAGGGCCTTGTTGACCTCGGGCAGGGGCTGGTTGCGCAGGGAGTCGGAGCCTTTGAAATAGCGGCCGACCGCGCTTTTGATGGAGTTAAGCAACACTGATCTGCCCCTTTTTCAACGCTTCCATAACCACGGCTTTCGGGCCATCCGCGAGGATCTGCCCACGGTCGACGACCAACAGGCGGTCCACCAGAGAGAGCAGTGAGGCACGGTGGGTGACCAGCACCACGGTCTTGTTTTGCACCACGGCTTGCAGGCGTTGCTTCAAGCGTTCTTCACCGGTGTTATCCATGGCGCTGGTGGGTTCGTCCAGCAGCAGGATGGGCGGGTTGAGCAACAATGCGCGAGCCAGGGCGACGTTCTGACGCTGGCCGCCGGACAGGTTCTGCCCACGCTCGCCGACTTGCAGCTCATAGCCCTGGGGGTGCAGACGCGCGAATTCGTGCACGCCGGCCAGCTCCGCGGCTTGCAGGACCATTTCATCTTCTACATAACGCGCACCGGACACCAGGTTGTCACGCAGGGTGCCGGCCAGCAATTGGATATCTTGGGCGACGTAGCCGATGTTGTGGCGCAGTTCGCTCACATCGATCTGGCGCACGTCGACGCCGTCCACCAGCAACGCGCCGGAGTCCGGCTGATAAAGACCGACGATCAGTTTGGCGAGGGAGCTTTTACCTGAACCACTGCGGCCGATGATGCCGATTTTCTCGCCCGGCTTGATCACCAGGTTGATGTTTTTCAGCGCAGCGTTCTGTTGGTTCGGGTAGGTAAAGTTCAAGCCCCGACACTCGATGGCACCTTGCAGGGTGCGACGGCTCATCGGGCGCTCTTCGAAATTGCGCTCTTGGGGCAGCTCCATCATCTGGTCCACCGAGGTCATGGTGACCTTGGCTTGCTGGTAACGGGTCAGCAGGCCGGAGAGCGAGGCCAGAGGGCTCAAGGCGCGGCCGCTGAGCATGTAGCAGGCAATCAGGCCGCCCATGCTGAGGTTGCCGTCGATGATCTGGTACACGCCGAACACAATCATGATCACGCCAGCCAGTTGCTGGATCAGCAGGGTCATGTTCATCGACAGGCCCGACAGCAACTTCACGCGCAGCTCAAGCCGGCTCAGGGTGCCAATGGTTTGCTCCCAGCCGTACTGGCGCTCGCTTTCGGCGTTGTTGACCTTGACCGCGTCCAGCCCGGCGAGGGTTTCGATCAGGCTCGACTGGCGCTCGGCGGCCAGGGCCATGGTTCGTTCCATGGTCGCCACCAACGGTTTTTGCAGGGCGTAGCCAATGCCCAGGGCAAGCGGGAACGCCAGCACCGGAATCCACACCAGGTGGCCGCCGAGGATAGCGATCACCAGGAAAATCAGCAGCGTGAACGGCAGGTCGATCAGGCTGGTGAGGGTCAGCGACGCGAGGAAATCGCGCAGGCTCTGAAACTCATGGATGTTCTGCGCAAAGCTGCCGACCCGCGCCGGGCGGTACTTCATGGACATGCCGACGATGCGCTCGAACAGCGTGGCCGAGATGATCAGGTCGGTCTTTTTACCGGCCAGGTCCAGGCACAGGCTGCGCAGGCTTTTGAGGATCAGGTCGAACAGGTAAGCGCCGCAGATGCCCACGGCCAGCACCCACAGGGTGGCAGTGGCCTGGTTCGGCACAACGCGGTCATACACATTCATCACAAACAGCGGCGCGGCCATGGCGATGATGTTGATCAGGAAGCTCGCAGCGATGGCGTCGGTGTAGAGCCAGCGCGAGCGCATGAGGGTGTCACGGAACCACGAACGCGCCCGGGGAATCAGGGAGCCGTGGTTGACGTCGAATTTGTGCTGAGGCTGGGCGAAGAAGACCTTGCCGATGTAGTCGTCCGCCAACTGCTCACGCTTGATCAGCACTTCACCGCCGTCGCTTTCGCTGAGCAGGATCCGCGCCTCGTCTTCGCCTTGCCAGCCGACCAGCACCGTACTGCGACCGTCTTTGAGCAGCAGCAGCGCTGGCAGTGCAATTGTCGGAATCTGTTCGAGCTTGCGTTGCAGCAACCGCCCCTGCAGCCCGGCACGCGCGGCGGCGCGAGGCAGCAGCTCGGCACTCAACCGCTGCGAAGGCAGCGGCAGGCCGGTGGTGAGCATGGCTGCGCTGGCGGGTTTTTGATGCAGGGCACAGAGCGCCAACAACCCGTCCAGTAACGGGTCGTCGTGCAGCGTGCGTGGATCATGACTGAGATGAACTCGACTGACTTCGGATTCCACGCGCTGCACTCTCGACTAACAGATGGGGCTATTGGGGTGACTCAATTCATCCCAGGCAGTTGGACTTTAGGCTTCACGTCGTTTTGCACGACGGAGGCCATCGGTGCGACCACTCCCTGGCTTTTGAGCAATTCGCCCATGGTCGCCTTGATTCGATATTGAGTAAATAACTGAATGTTCTTGATCTCTTCCAAGCGACGGGAAGCGGTGAACAATTCGTTCTCGCTGTCGAGCAAATCCAGCAGGGTACGTTGGCCGAGACTAAACTGCTGCTGGTAGGACGTGCGCACCCGGGTGCTGTGATCCACGTATTGCTGGGCTACCGGCAACTGCGCATTCGCATTGTTCAAGGCGTTCCAGGCCAGGCCCAGTTCTTCATTGAGTTGGCGCAAGGCGTTGTTGCGGATATCCAGTGCCTGGCTGGCCTGGTACGACTTGGATTGCAGGTCAGCCTTGTTGCTGCCACCGGCGAACAGGTTGAAGCGCATGCGCACCATGGCTTCCCAGCCGTTGTTGTGGCTGGCGTCGCCGGACACGTTGTTGTCGGCGTTGGTGCCGAGCTCGGCATCAAAACGCGGGTAGAACGTGGATTTAGCGGCTTCGTACTGGCTCTCGGCGGCGGAAATGTCCGACTCGGCCGAACGCAGGATCGGGCTGTTGTCGAGCATCTGGCGGCGCGCTTCATTCAGGTCTGCCGGCAGCATGGCCATGAACGGGGCCGGGCGTTCGAGCTGGTCGGGCATCTGGCCGACGGCACTGAGGTAGTTGACCTGCGAGTCGGCCAGGTTGGTCTGCTCGGTGATCAGGTTGTTGCGGGCCTGGGCCAGGCGCGCTTCGGCCTGGTCCTGGTCGGCGCCGTTGCCAACGCCGCGCTGGGTGCGCAATTTGATCTGGTCGTAGATGCGTTCGTGGTTGCGCAGATTTTCTTCAGCCAGGCGCACGAACTCGCGACGGGTCAGCACATCCAGGTACACCTGGGCAACGGTCAACCCGGTGCGCTCGGAGGTACCCAGCAAAGAGTAAGCACGAGAATTAACGTTGGCTTGTTGACGCCCGACTTCGCTGGAGGTGGCGAAACCGTCAAAAATCATTTGTTGCAGGCGCAGGCTGGATTCGCCGCGATTGAGCGTGTCCCAGTGGTTGCCGTTTGGGCCGTTGGCGGCACGGGTGGTGGAGTTATCGGTGCCTTCACGGCCGTAACCGGCGTTCAGGTCAACGCGCGGCAGGTAACCACCTTGGGCGGCGCGCAATTGGTAATCGGCGGCGATACGACTATTTACACCGGCTTGAATTTCCGGGTGCACATCCAGCGCCTGCTGCATGGCCTGGGGCAATGTTTGGGCTTGTACAAAACTGGCGGCGAGGACGAACGGTATTGCCTTAAACAGGTGCAGACGCATTAAAAAATTCCCCAGGACTTCTTGTCTCAAATCACAGCGATTGGCCTCGCTGCGTCGGATAATGGCTACCGTTATGACCGTACGTCGGAAAGTTCAAAAAGCGGAACTGCTTCACACATGTAGGACGGTTCGCCGCATAAATATCAATGTGACATTACGGAGGCGATTGTTTAGGATGGCGACCAGAAGGTCAATAGTTTGGCATAAACTAGATCGCTAAAAAATATAGCCAAATATTTGACGTCATTAACACCATAGACTACGCCCCTACTGTCTGGCGCCCTAACTTGGGCTGCCACATGGATTTCATCAGAACGGAACGCCGGAGAAAATTTTAATGAGCAGTGTTGTTGCCATCGTCAAAAGCATTGTTGGTCAAGTTTTCGTTATTTCTCCGGAAGGAACGCGCCGAGTCCTCGTTGAGGGCGACCGCCTGTTCGCAGGCGACCAGGTAGACACCGGCCTGTCTGGCGCTGTCAGCCTGGAGCTGGCCGACGGCCGCACACTGGACCTGGGCCGTGATACCCAATGGAGCGCCGATTTGCCGGACTCCAGCGCCGACCTGGCTGCTGCCGCTGAAAACGCTGCGCCGTCGGTTGCCGAGCTGCAACAAGCCATCGTCGCGGGCGCCGACCCGACCACCGACCTGGAAGCTACCGCTGCCGGCGCGACTGCGGCCGGTAACGGCGCTGCAGGCGGGGGCCACAGTTTCGTTGTACTGGATGCAACCGCTGGCCGTGTCGACCCCACGATCGGTTTCCCGACCGGCCCGCTGGGCCAGGGCGCTTCGACACTGACCCAACTCACGGGCGCCCAGGCCGCCGCCAATACGGGCAACCTGGCCTTGCAGGCCTCGACGCTGAGCCTGAGCGCGACCCCAACCATCACCGAAGCCGGCGGCGTACTGACCTACACCGCCACCGTGACCCAGGCGCCATCCAGCGACCTGAGCATCACCCTGTCCAATGGCGCGGTGATCACGATCAACGCCGGCCAGCTGACCGGCACCGTCAACGTACCGCTGGCACCGAATGACAGCCCCTACATCGACGCAAGCCAGATCACCGTCAACGTCACCGGCACCACCGGCGGCAACAACCTAGTACTGACCCTCGACCCTAATCCGGCCGTTACTCAGATTACCGATACCATCGATACCACTACCGTTACGCTGACCGCAGGTCAAAACGTGACCGAAGGTGGGCAGATCACCTACACCGCTACGTTGACCAATCCTGCGCAGACTCCGGTAACTGTCACCTTGAGCAATGGCTCGGTGATTACCATCAAGGCTGGCGAGTCGGTTGGCACTGTCGTGGTCGATACACCGGCTAATGACGTCTACAACAACGGTTCGACCGTCAGCACCACGATTACCGGTGCGACCGGCGGCAACTTCGAAAATCTGGTGCCAAGCACGACGCCTGCGGTCACCACGATTACTGATTCGATCGACACCACCACCGTCACGCTGACGGCGGGCAACACCGTGACCGAAGGCGGTCAGATCACCTACACCGCCACGTTGACCAACCCGGCGCAGACCCCAGTGACTGTCACTTTGAGCAATGGCTCGGTGATTACCATCAAGGCTGGCGAGTCGGTCGGCACTGTCGTGGTCGATACCCCGGCTAATGACGTCTACAACAACGGTTCGACCGTCAGCACCACGATCACCGGTGCGACCGGCGGCAACTTCGAAAATCTGGTGCCGAGCACGACGCCTGCGGTCACCACGATTACTGATTCGATCGACACCACCACCGTCACGCTGACGGCGGGCAATACCGTGACCGAAGGCGGTCAGATCACCTACACCGCCACGCTGACCAACCCGGCGCAGACCCCAGTGACTGTCACCTTGAGCAATGGCTCGGTGATTACCATCAAGGCTGGCGAGTCGGTTGGCACGGTTGTGGTCGATACACCGGCTAACGACGTCTACAACAACGGTTCGACCGTCAGCACCACGATCACCGGTGCGACCGGCGGCAACTTTGAGAACCTGGTGCCGAGCACGACGCCTGCGGTCACAACGATTACTGATTCGATCGACACCACCACCGTCACCCTGACGGCGGGCAATACCGTGACCGAAGGCGGTCAGATCACCTACACCGCTACGTTGACCAACCCGGCGCAGACCCCAGTGACTGTCACCTTGAGCAATGGCTCGGTGATTACCATCAAGGCTGGCGAGTCGGTCGGCACTGTCGTGGTCGATACCCCGGCTAATGACGTCTACAACAACGGTTCGACCGTCAGCACCACGATCACCGGTGCGACCGGCGGCAACTTCGAAAATCTGGTGCCGAGCACGACGCCTGCGGTCACCACGATTACTGATTCGATCGACACCACCACCGTCACGCTGACGGCGGGCAATACCGTGACCGAAGGCGGTCAGATCACCTACACCGCCACGCTGACCAACCCGGCGCAGACCCCAGTGACTGTCACCTTGAGCAATGGCTCGGTGATTACCATCAAGGCTGGCGAGTCGGTTGGCACGGTTGTGGTCGATACACCGGCTAACGACGTCTACAACAACGGTTCGACCGTCAGCACCACGATCACCGGTGCGACCGGCGGCAACTTTGAGAACCTGGTGCCGAGCACGACGCCTGCGGTCACAACGATTACTGATTCGATCGACACCACCACCGTCACCCTGACGGCGGGCAATACCGTGACCGAAGGCGGTCAGATCACCTACACCGCTACGTTGACCAACCCGGCGCAGACCCCAGTGACTGTCACCTTGAGCAATGGCTCGGTGATTACCATCAAGGCTGGCGAGTCGGTTGGCACGGTTGTGGTCGATACACCGGCTAACGACGTCTACAACAACGGTTCGACCGTCAGCACGACGATCACCGGTGCGACCGGCGGCAACTTCGAAAATCTGGTGCCGAGCACGACGCCTGCGGTCACCACGATTACTGATTCGATCGACACCACCACCGTCACCCTGACGGCGGGCAACACCGTGACCGAAGGCGGTCAGATCACTTATACCGCTACGTTGACCAATCCTGCGCAGACGCCGGTAACTGTCACCTTGAGCAATGGCTCGGTGATTACCATCAAGGCTGGCGAGTCGGTTGGCACGGTTGTGGTCGATACACCTGCTAACGACGTCTACAACAACGGTTCGACCGTCAGCACCACGATTACCGGTGCTACCGGCGGCAACTTTGAAAATCTGGTGCCGAGCACGACGCCTGCGGTCACCACGATTACTGATTCGATCGACACCACCACCGTCACGCTGACGGCCGGCAATACCGTGACCGAAGGCGGTCAGATCACCTACACCGCTACGTTGACCAACCCAGCGCAGACGCCGGTAACTGTCACCTTGAGCAATGGCTCGGTGATTACCATCAAGGCTGGCGAGTCGGTTGGCACGGTTGTGGTCGATACACCTGCTAACGACGTCTACAACAACGGTTCGACCGTCAGCACCACGATTACCGGTGCTACCGGCGGCAACTTCGAAAATCTGGTGCCGAGCACGACGCCTGCGGTCACCACGATTACTGATTCGATCGACACCACCACCGTCACGCTGACGGCGGGCAACACCGTGACCGAAGGCGGTCAGATCACCTACACCGCCACGTTGACCAATCCAGCGCAAACGCCGGTAACTGTCACTTTGAGCAATGGCTCGGTGATTACCATCAAGGCTGGCGAGTCGGTTGGCAGCGTGATCGTCGACACCCCGCCGAACGACGTCTACGTAAACGGCAGCACTGTCAGCACCACTATCGCGAGCGCGACGGGCGGCAATTTCGAGAACCTGGTGCCGAGTACGACCCCTGCGGTCACCACGATTACTGACTCGATCGACACCACTACCGTCACGCTGACGGCTCCGTCGCAGGTTAGTGAGGGCGGCCAGATCACGTACACCGCTACGCTTTCCAATAAAGCGGGTACTGACGTCACCCTGAAACTCGACAACGGCTCGACGATCACCATCAAAGCCGGTGACACAGTCGGCACTGTGACTGTCCCAGCGCCAAGCGATGACGTGTTCATCGACAAGAGCACTCAGACCGTCAAGATCACTGACACCGCTGGTGGCAACTTCGAGAAGTTGGACGTTGCTGGCGACGGTGCAACAACGACGATCAACGACACCATCGACAAGGTTGATGTGGTTCTGACTGCCACTACCACTATTGGCGAAGGCGGCAACATCGTTTACACCGCGTCGCTGGTCGACAAGTCGGGTAACGCGGTGACTAACATCACCAACCCGCTGACCGTCACTCTGGACAACGGCCAGACCATCACTATCGGTGTGAACCAGTCCAGCGGCACCGTCACCACCGTGGCACCGAACGACGTCTACAAAGGCGACCAGACCGTCACCACCGCAATTAAGGGTGTGACCGGCGGCGAGCACTTCGAAAACCTGGTGCCGGGTACTACGCCGGTTAACACCACTGTCACTGATACTCCAGGCACTGCGGACACCACCACCGTAACGCTGACTGCGCCAAGCGCAGTCAACGAGGGTGGCCAAATCACCTACACCGCAACCTTGAGCAACAAGGCGGGTACCGACGTCACCCTGAAATTGGATAATGGTTCGACCATCACCATCAAGGCTGGCGACACCGTCGGCACCGTAACTGTCCCAGCACCTAGCGATGACGTGTTCATCGACAAGAGCACTCAGACGGTCAAGATCACTGACACCGCTGGTGGCAACTTCGAGAAGCTGGAAGTAGCAGGCGACGGCGCAACGACGACGATCAACGACACCATCGACAAGGTTGATGTGGTTCTGACTGCCACCACCACCGTTGGCGAAGGCGGCAATATCGTTTACACCGCGTCGCTGGTCGACAAGTCGGGTAACGCGGTGACTAACATCACCAACCCACTGACCGTGACCTTGGATAACGGCCAGACCATCACAATCGGCGTGAACCAGTCGAGCGGCACGGTCACCTCCGTGGCGCCGAACGATGTGTACAAAGGCGATCAAACTGTAACGACGGCTATCAAAGGCGTAACCGGCGGCGAGCACTTCGAGAATTTGGTTCCTGGCACTACGCCGGTTAACACCACTGTCACTGATACTCCAGGCACTGCGGACACCACCACCGTAACGCTGACCGCGCCAAGCGCAGTCAACGAGGGTGGCCAAATCACCTATACCGCAACCTTGAGCAACAAGGCCGGCACCGACGTCACCCTGAAACTGGATAATGGTTCGACCATTACCATCAAGGCCGGCGACACCGTCGGCACCGTGACTGTCCCAGCACCTAGCGATGACGTGTTCATCGACAAGAGCACTCAGACGGTCAAGATCACTGACACCGCTGGTGGCAACTTCGAGAAGCTGGAAGTAGCAGGCAACGGCGCGACCACAACGATCAACGACACCATCGACAAAGTTGATGTCGTACTGACTGCCACCACCACCGTTGGCGAAGGCGGTAATATCGTCTACACCGCCAGCCTTGTGGATAAAAACGGCGCGGCAGTGACCAACATCACCAACCCGCTGACCGTGACCTTGGATAACGGCCAGACCATCACCATCGGTGTGAATCAGTCGAGCGGTACCGTTTCGGTTGTAGCTCCAGATGACGTCTACAAAGGCGATCAAACCGTCACCACCGCAATTAAGGGTGTGACCGGCGGCGAGCACTTCGAAAACCTGGTGCCTGGTACCGATAAAGTCACCACCACTGTGACTGACACTCCGGGCACTGCCGATACCACTACCGTGACCCTGACGGCTCCGTCCGAGGTGAGTGAAGGCGGTCAGATTACGTACACCGCTACGCTTTCCAATAAAGCGGGCACCGACGTAACCCTGAAACTCGACAACGGCTCGACGATCACCATCAAAGCCGGCGACACCGTCGGCACCG
Organism: Pseudomonas antarctica; assembly: GCF_001647715.1. NCBI lineage: Bacteria > Pseudomonadati > Pseudomonadota > Gammaproteobacteria > Pseudomonadales > Pseudomonadaceae > Pseudomonas > Pseudomonas antarctica. Next base: position 158,442 of record NZ_CP015600.1, on the reverse strand, counting down.
TGACTGTCCCAGCACCTAGCGATGACGTGTTCATCGACAAGAGCACTCAGACCGTCAAGATCACCGACGCTGCTGGCGGCAACTTCGAGAAGCTGGAAGTAGCAGGCGACGGCGCAACAACGACGATCAACGACACCATCGACAAAGTTGATGTGGTTCTGACCGCTACCACCACCGTTGGCGAAGGCGGCAATATCGTCTACACCGCCAGCCTTGTGGATAAAAACGGCGCGGCAGTGACCAACATCACCAACCCGCTGACCGTGACCTTGGATAACGGCCAGACCATCACCATCGGTGTGAATCAGTCGAGCGGTACCGTTTCGGTTGTAGCTCCAGATGACGTCTACAAAGGCGATCAAACCGTCACCACCGCAATTAAGGGTGTGACCGGCGGCGAGCACTTCGAAAACCTGGTGCCTGGTACCGATAAAGTCACCACCACTGTGACTGACACTCCGGGCACTGCCGATACCACTACCGTGACCCTGACGGCTCCGTCCGAGGTGAGTGAAGGCGGTCAGATTACGTACACCGCTACGCTTTCCAATAAAGCGGGCACCGACGTAACCCTGAAACTCGACAACGGCTCGACGATCACCATCAAAGCCGGCGACACCGTCGGCACCGTGACTGTCCCAGCACCTAGCGATGACGTGTTCATCGACAAGAGCACTCAGACCGTCAAGATCACTGACGCTGCTGGCGGTAACTTCGAGAAGCTGGACGTTGCTGGCGACGGTGCGACCACCACGATCAACGACACCATCGATAAAGTTGATGTGGTTCTGACCGCTACCACCACCGTTGGCGAAGGCGGCAATATCGTTTACACCGCGTCGCTGGTCGACAAGTCGGGTAACGCGGTGACTAACATCACCAACCCGCTGACCGTGACCTTGGATAACGGCCAGACCATCACAATCGGCGTGAATCAGTCGAGCGGCACCGTCACCACCGTGGCGCCGAACGACGTTTACAAAGGCGATCAAACCGTAACGACCGCTATCAAAGGCGTAACCGGCGGCGAGCACTTCGAAAACCTGGTGCCGGGCACTACGCCGGTTAACACCACCGTTACCGACACACCAGGCACTGCCGATACCACTACCGTGACCCTGACGGCTCCGTCCGAGGTGAGTGAAGGTGGTCAGATTACGTACACCGCTACGCTTTCCAATAAAGCGGGCACCGACGTAACCCTGAAACTGGACAACGGCTCGACGATCACCATCAAAGCCGGCGACACAGTCGGCACTGTGACGGTCCCAGCGCCAAGTGATGACGTGTTCATCGACAAGAGCACTCAGACCGTCAAGATCACCGACGCTGCTGGCGGTAACTTCGAGAAGCTGGAAGTAGCTGGCGACGGTGCGACCACAACGATCAACGACACCATCGACAAAGTTGATGTGGTTCTGACCGCTACTACTACCGTCGGCGAAGGCGGCAACATCGTTTACACCGCTTCGCTGGTCGATAAGTCGGGTAACGCAGTAACTAACATCACCAACCCGCTAACCGTCACTCTGGACAACGGCCAGACCATCACTATCGGCGTGAACCAGTCGAGCGGCACCGTCACCACCGTGGCGCCGAACGATGTGTACAAAGGCGACCAGACCGTTACCACTGCCATCAAAGGCGTAACGGGCGGCGAGCACTTCGAGAATTTGGTTCCTGGTACTACGCCGGTTAACACCACCGTTACCGACACACCAGGCACTGCCGATACCACTACCGTGACCCTGACGGCTCCGTCCGAGGTGAGTGAAGGCGGTCAAATTACGTACACCGCTACGCTTTCCAATAAAGCGGGTACTGACGTCGCCCTGAAACTCGACAACGGCTCGACCATCACCATCAAGGCCGGCGACACAGTCGGCACCGTGACTGTCCCAGCGCCAAGCGATGACGTGTTCATCGACAAGAGCACCCAGACCGTCAAGATCACCGACGCTGCTGGCGGCAACTTCGAGAAGCTGGAAGTAGCAGGCGACGGCGCAACAACGACGATCAACGACACCATCGATAAAGTTGATGTGGTTCTGACTGCCACCACCACCGTTGGCGAAGGCGGCAATATCGTCTACACCGCGTCGCTGGTCGATAAGTCGGGTAACGCAGTAACTAACATCACCAACCCGCTGACCGTGACCTTGGATAACGGCCAGACCATCACAATCGGCGTGAATCAGTCCAGCGGCACCGTCACCACCGTGGCGCCGAACGACGTTTACAAAGGCGACCAGACCGTTACCACTGCCATCAAAGGCGTAACCGGCGGCGAGCACTTCGAGAATTTGGTTCCTGGTACTACGCCGGTTAACACCACCGTTACCGATACCCCGGGCACTGCGGACACCACCACCGTCACTTTGACCGCGCCAAATGAAGTCAACGAGGGTGGCCAGATCACCTACACCGCAACCTTGAGCAACAAGGCCGGCACTGACGTCACTCTGAAGCTCGATAACGGCTCGACCATCACCATCAAAGCCGGTGACACAGTCGGCACCGTGACTGTGCCAGCGCCAAGCGATGACGTGTTCATCGATAAGAGCACTCAGACCGTCAAGATCACTGACACCGCTGGTGGCAACTTCGAGAAGCTGGACGTTGCTGGCAACGGCGCGACTACCACGATCAACGACACAATCGACAAAGTTGATGTGGTTCTGACCGCTACCAACACCGTCGGCGAAGGCGGCAGCATCGTTTACACCGCCAGCCTTGTGGATAAAAACGGCGCGGCAGTGACTAACATCACCAATCCGCTCACCGTGACCTTGGATAACGGCCAGACCATCACAATCGGCGTGAATCAGTCGAGCGGCACCGTCACCACCGTGGCGCCAAACGACGTCTACAAAGGCGATCAAACCGTCACCACCGCAATTAAGGGTGTGACCGGCGGCGAGCACTTCGAAAACCTGGTCCCTGGTACCGATAAAGTCACCACCACTGTGACTGACACTCCGGGCACTGCTGACACCACCACTGTCACCCTGACGGCTCCGTCCGAGGTGAGTGAGGGTGGCCAGATCACCTACACCGCAACCTTGAGCAACAAGGCCGGCACTGACGTCACTCTGAAGCTCGATAACGGCTCGACCATCACCATCAAAGCCGGTGACACAGTCGGCACCGTGACTGTGCCAGCGCCAAGCGATGACGTGTTCATCGATAAGAGCACTCAGACCGTCAAGATCACTGACACCGCTGGTGGCAACTTCGAGAAGCTGGACGTTGCTGGCAACGGCGCGACTACCACGATCAACGACACAATCGACAAAGTTGATGTGGTTCTGACCGCTACCAACACCGTCGGCGAAGGCGGCAGCATCGTTTACACCGCCAGCCTTGTGGATAAAAACGGCGCGGCAGTGACTAACATCACCAATCCGCTCACCGTGACCTTGGATAACGGCCAGACCATCACAATCGGCGTGAATCAGTCGAGCGGCACCGTCACCACCGTGGCGCCAAACGACGTCTACAAAGGCGATCAAACCGTCACCACCGCAATTAAGGGTGTGACCGGCGGCGAGCACTTCGAAAACCTGGTCCCTGGTACCGATAAAGTCACCACCACTGTGACTGACACTCCGGGCACTGCTGACACCACCACTGTCACCCTGACGGCTCCGTCCGAGGTGAGTGAGGGTGGCCAGATCACCTACACCGCAACCTTGAGCAACAAGGCCGGTACTGACGTCACTCTGAAGCTCGATAACGGCTCGACCATCACCATCAAAGCCGGCGACACCGTCGGCACTGTGACTGTGCCGGCGCCAAGCGATGACGTGTTCATCGACAAGAGCACTCAGACCGTCAAGATCACTGACACCACTGGCGGTAACTTCGAGAAGCTGGAAGTAGCTGGCGACGGCGCGACCACCACGATCAACGACACCATCGACAAAGTTGATGTGGTCCTGACCGCTACTACTACCGTCGGCGAAGGCGGCAATATCGTCTACACCGCCAGCCTTGTGGATAAAAACGGCGCGGCAGTGACTAACATCACCAATCCGCTCACCGTGACCTTGGATAACGGCCAGACCATCACAATCGGCGTGAATCAGTCGAGCGGCACCGTCACCACCGTGGCGCCAAACGACGTCTACAAAGGCGATCAAACCGTCACCACCGCAATTAAGGGTGTGACCGGCGGCGAGCACTTCGAAAACCTGGTCCCTGGTACCGATAAAGTCACCACCACTGTGACTGACACTCCGGGCACTGCTGACACCACCACTGTCACCCTGACGGCTCCGTCCGAGGTGAGTGAGGGTGGCCAGATCACCTACACCGCAACCTTGAGCAACAAGGCCGGTACTGACGTCACTCTGAAGCTCGATAACGGCTCGACCATCACCATCAAAGCCGGCGACACCGTCGGCACTGTGACTGTGCCGGCGCCAAGCGATGACGTGTTCATCGACAAGAGCACTCAGACCGTCAAGATCACTGACACCACTGGCGGTAACTTCGAGAAGCTGGAAGTAGCTGGCGACGGCGCGACCACCACGATCAACGACACCATCGACAAAGTTGATGTGGTCCTGACCGCTACTACTACCGTCGGCGAAGGCGGCAATATCGTCTACACCGCCAGCCTTGTGGATAAAAACGGCGCGGCAGTGACTAACATCACCAATCCGCTCACCGTGACCTTGGATAACGGCCAGACCATCACAATCGGCGTGAATCAGTCGAGCGGCACCGTCACCACCGTGGCGCCAAACGACGTCTACAAAGGCGATCAAACCGTCACCACCGCAATTAAGGGTGTGACCGGCGGCGAGCATTTCGAAAACCTGGTGCCGGGTACTACACCTGTAAACACCACCGTGACCGACACGCCGGGCACCGCTGATACCACCACCGTCACTTTGACCGCGCCAAGCGCAGTCAACGAAGGCGGTCAGATTACGTACACCGCGACCTTGAGCAACAAGGCCGGCACCGACGTCACCCTGAAACTGGATAATGGTTCGACCATTACCATCAAGGCCGGCGACACCGTCGGCACTGTGACTGTCCCAGCGCCAAGCGATGACGTGTTCATCGACAAGAGCACTCAGACCGTCAAGATCACTGACACCACTGGCGGTAACTTCGAGAAGCTGGAAGTAGCTGGCGACGGCGCGACCACCACGATCAACGACACCATCGACAAAGTTGATGTGGTCCTGACCGCTACTACTACCGTCGGCGAAGGCGGCAACATCGTTTACACCGCCAGCCTTGTGGATAAAAACGGCGCGGCAGTGACTAACATCACCAATCCGCTCACCGTGACCTTGGATAACGGCCAGACCATCACAATCGGCGTGAATCAGTCGAGCGGCACCGTCACCACCGTGGCGCCAAACGACGTCTACAAAGGCGATCAAACCGTCACCACCGCAATTAAGGGTGTGACCGGCGGCGAGCATTTCGAAAACCTGGTGCCGGGTACTACACCTGTAAACACCACCGTGACCGACACGCCGGGCACCGCTGATACCACCACCGTCACTTTGACCGCGCCAAGCGCAGTCAACGAAGGCGGTCAGATTACGTACACCGCGACCTTGAGCAACAAGGCCGGCACCGACGTCACCCTGAAACTCGACAACGGCTCGACGATCACCATCAAAGCCGGCGACACCGTCGGCACTGTGACTGTCCCAGCACCTAGCGATGACGTGTTCATCGACAAGAGCACTCAGACGGTCAAGATCACTGACGCTGCTGGCGGTAACTTCGAGAAGCTGGACGTTGCTGGCGACGGTGCGACCACCACGATCAACGACACCATCGACAAAGTTGATGTGGTCCTGACCGCTACTACTACCGTCGGCGAAGGCGGCAACATCGTCTACACCGCGTCGCTGGTCGACAAGTCGGGTAACGCGGTGACTAACATCACCAACCCGCTGACCGTGACCTTGGATAACGGCCAGACCATCACAATCGGCGTGAATCAGTCGAGCGGCACCGTCACCACCGTGGCACCGAACGACGTTTACAAAGGCGACCAAACCGTAACGACCGCTATCAAAGGCGTAACCGGCGGCGAGCACTTCGAGAATTTGGTTCCTGGCACTACGCCGGTGAACACCACCGTGACCGACACACCGGGCACCGCTGATACCACCACCGTCACTTTGACCGCGCCAAGCGCAGTCAACGAAGGCGGCCAGATTACGTACACCGCAACCTTGAGCAACAAGGCCGGCACTGACGTCACTCTGAAGCTCGATAACGGCTCGACCATCACCATCAAAGCCGGTGACACCGTCGGCACTGTGACTGTTCCAGCACCTAGCGATGACGTGTTCATCGACAAGAGCACCCAGACCGTCAAGATCACCGACGCTGCTGGCGGTAACTTCGAGAAGCTGGAAGTAGCTGGCGACGGTGCGACCACAACGATCAACGACACCATCGACAAAGTTGATGTGGTTCTGACTGCCACCACCACCGTTGGCGAAGGCGGCAACATCGTCTACACCGCCAGCCTTGTGGATAAAAACGGCGCCTTGGTGACCAACATCACCAACCCGCTGACCGTGACCTTGGACAACGGCAAAACCATCATCATCGGTGTGAACCAGTCCAGCGGTACCGTCACCACCGTGGCGCCGAACGACGTTTACAAAGGCGACCAAACCGTAACGACCGCTATCAAAGGCGTAACCGGCGGCGAGCACTTCGAGAATTTGGTTCCTGGCACTACGCCGGTGAACACCACCGTCACTGATACTCCAGGCACTGCGGACACCACCACCGTAACGCTGACCGCGCCAAGCGCAGTCAACGAGGGTGGTCAGATTACGTACACCGCTACGCTTTCCAATAAAGCGGGTACTGACGTCACCCTGAAACTCGACAACGGCTCGACGATCACCATCAAAGCCGGTGACACCGTCGGCACGGTGACCGTCCCCGCTCCGAGCGATGACGTGTTCATCGACAAGAGCACCCAGACCGTCAAGATCACTGACGCTGCTGGCGGCAACTTCGAGAAGTTAGAAGTTGCTGGCAACGGTGCGACCACCACGATCAACGACACCATCGACAAAGTTGATGTGGTTTTGACTGCCACCACCACCGTTGGCGAAGGCGGCAACATCGTCTACACCGCCAGCCTTGTGGATAAAAACGGCGCCTTGGTGACCAACATCACCAATCCGCTGACCGTGACCTTGGACAACGGCAAAACCATCACCATCGGTGTGAACCAGTCCAGCGGTACCGTTTCGGTTGTAGCTCCAAATGATGTGTACAAAGGCGATCAAACCGTAACGACGGCTATCAAAGGCGTAACCGGCGGCGAGCACTTCGAGAATTTGGTTCCTGGTACTACGCCGGTGAACACCACCGTGACCGACACACCGGGCACCACCGACCTCACCAGCGTCACGCTGACCGCACCAAGCGCAGTTAACGAGGGCGGCCAGATCACCTACACCGCCACCTTGAGCAACAAGGCCGGCACCGACATGGTGGTCCAGCTCGATAACGGCGCCAGCATCACCATCAAGCAAGGTGCGACCGTAGGCACCGTGACCGTCCCTGCTCCGAGTGATGACGTGTTCATCGACAAGAGCACCCAGACCGTCAAGATCACCGGTACCACCGGCGGTAACTTCGAGGGTGTGACCATCACTCCAGGTGGCGCGACCACCACGATCAACGACACCATCGACAAGGTTGATGTGGTTCTGACCGCTACCACCACCGTTGGCGAAGGCGGCAATATCGTCTACACCGCCAGCCTTGTGGATAAAAACGGCGCCTTGGTGACTAACATCACCAATCCGCTGACCGTGACCTTGGACAACGGCAAAACCATCACTATCGGCGTGAACCAGTCCAGCGGCACCGTCACCACCGTGGCGCCAAACGACGTGTACAAAGGCGATCAAACCGTCACCACCGTCATCAAAGGCGTGACCGGCGGCGAGCATTTCGAAAACCTGGTGCCGGGCACTACGCCGGTGAACACCACCGTGACCGACACACCGGGCACCACCGACCTCACCAGCGTCACGCTGACCGCACCAAGCGCAGTTAACGAAGGCGGCCAGATCACCTACACCGCCACCTTGAGCAACAAGGCCGGCACCGACATGGTGGTCAAGCTCGATAACGGCGCCAGCATCACCATCAAGCAAGGTGCGACCGTGGGCACGGTGACTGTCCCAGCGCCAAGCGATGACGTGTTCATCGACAAGAGCGTCCAGACCGTCAAGATCACCGGTACCACCGGCGGTAACTTCGAGGGTGTGACCATCACCCCAGGTGGCGCGACTACCACGATCAACGACACCATCGACAAAGTTGATGTGGTTTTGACTGCCACCACCACCGTTGGCGAAGGCGGCAACATCGTCTACACCGCCAGCCTTGTGGATAAAAACGGCGCCTTGGTGACCAACATCACCAACCCGCTGACCGTGACCTTGGACAACGGCAAAACCATCACCATCGGTGTGAACCAGTCCAGCGGCACCGTTTCGGTTATAGCTCCAAATGATGTGTACAAAGGCGACCAGACCGTCACCACCGTCATCAAAGGCGTAACCGGCGGCGAGCATTTCGAAAACCTGGTGCCGGGCACTACGCCGGTGAACACCACCGTGACCGACACACCGGGCACCACCGACCTCACCAGCGTCACGCTGACCGCACCAAGCGCAGTTAACGAGGGCGGCCAGATCACCTACACCGCGACCTTGAGCAACAAGGCCGGCACCGACATGGTGGTCCAGCTCGATAACGGCGCCAGCATCACCATCAAGCAAGGTGCGACCGTAGGCACGGTGACCGTCCCTGCTCCGAGTGATGACGTGTTCATCGACAAGAGCACCCAGACCGTCAAGATCACCGGTACCACCGGCGGTAACTTCGAGGGTGTGACCATCACCCCAGGTGGCGCGACTACCACGATCAACGACACCATCGATGACGTGACCGTCTCGCTTAAGGCCACCGGTTCGGTCAATGAGGGCGGCCAGATCGTCTACACCGCCTCCCTGGTCGACAAGAATGGTGCAGCAGTGACCAACGTCGGTTCCGACTTGGTGGTGAAGCTGGATAACGGCTCGACCATTACCATCGGCAACGGCAAGTCCAGCAGCACCGTTACGGCTGTTGCGCCTAACGACGTGTACGTGGGTGCCAATGATGTCAGCACCAAGATCACTGGCGTAGTCAGCGGCGGCGACAAGTACGAACACCTGATCGTCGACGGCAGCACCGTGGTCACCAAAGTGACGGATGTAGTTAACAGCACCACCATCAGCATCACCGGCGACGCTTCGGTGACTGAAGGCGGCACTGCGCACTACACGCTGACCCTGAGCAACCCGGCACAAACCGATATGACCGTGACGCTCAAGTACAGCGGCACCGCCACCGACGGTTCGGACTTCAACGGCGTGTACACCGTGAAGATCCCGGCCGGCTCCAGCAGCGTGCCGTTTAACATCGCCACGATCGACGACAAGATCACCGAGCCGACGGAACAGATTGTCATCACCATCGACAAGACCACCGGTGGCAACTTCGAGAGCCTGGTGATCGGCAATGGCAGCGTCAGCACCAACATCATCGACAACGATGCGCCGCCGGTTATCGACCTGGATGCCAACAATTCCAGCGGCGCCACGGGTGCCGACTATAAGACGTCGTTCACCGAAGGCGGCACTGGCGTGTCGATTGCTGACACCGATATCAAGATTACCGATCCGGACAGCACCCAACTGACCGGCGCCACCGTGGTGCTGACCAACACTCAGCAGGGCGACTCGCTGAACGTCACAAACGTCACCGGCATCACCGTGACCCCGACGACTGACCCTGCCACGGGCAAGATCACGCTGACACTGACCGGCACGGCGTCGCTGGCTGACTACATGCAGCAGATCAAGAACATCACGTTCACCAACAGCAGCCACGACCCGAGCACCACGCCGCGCGTGATTACCGTGACCGTGACCGATGGCGGCAACTACTCCAACGTCGCCACCACCACGATTAACGTCGTGGCCGTCAACGATCCGCCGGTAGCCACTGGCAGCGCCGTGACCGGCACCGAAGACACGGCGCTGGCACTGACCTGGGCCAACTTCGGCGTCACCGATGTGGACTCGCCACAAGCCAGCCTCGGCGTGAAGATCACCGACCTGCCGGTGGCCGGCAAACTGCAATACCTGGCAGCGGATGGCTCCACCTGGAGTAACGTGACCGCTGGCCAAACCTTCACCAAAGCCCAGATCGACGGCGGCCAGTTGCGCTTCATGCCTAACGCCAACGAGTCCGGCACCAACGGTTATGGCGGCACCGGCATCGGCAACCAGCAGGCCGATTACGCGCAGTTCAAGTTCCAGCCGACTGATGGCAAGGACTTGGGCAATAGCGCCACGGTGAAAGTCGATATCACGCCGGTAGCTGACGCACCGACCCTGACTGTGGCCGACAACAACGTGAGCTCGATCGGCCTGATCAAGCAAAGCTGGAACAGCATCGCGGGTATCGGCACTAACGGTAACGGCGCGGCACCGGCCGACCTGAAAAACGCGATTGATAACGCCGGCACGCCGAACAGCAGCGGGGTCGTGACCAATGTCGAGTCCACCGCCAACGTCGCCGCAGGTGCAGGCTCGAAGATCTCCGGCCTGATGTACATGGAAGCCGGCAAGTCCTACACCTTCAGCGGCACCGGCGATGACAGCCTGGTGATCAACGTCGGCGGCAAAGACGTGGCCAGCGCGCAGTGGGGCACCAACAGCGGCAAGTTCACCGGCACTTTCACCCCGACGGTGAGCGGTTACTACAGCCTTGAGATCTACCACGCCAACCAGTCCGGCCCTGGCAGCTATGACGTCAACCTGTCGGTCAACGGCGGCGCGGTCCAGGACCTGAGCACCAGCGGCGTGCCGTTGTATACCGGTATCACTGACCTGACCAACGCCGGCGTGACCGTGTCCGACCTGCATGGCAGCAACGGTGACGGTTACTACGTGGGCTACAAGCTCAACGAAGGCCAGGAAAACGGCACCGTGAAGCTGTCCAAGGTCACCACCGCGCTGACCGACACTGACGGCTCCGAGACCTTGAGCGTGAAGATCGGCGGCGTACCGGCCGGCTCGGTACTGACCGATGCTTCCGGGCACACCTTCACGGCCACCAAGACCGTGGGCGAAGTCAACGTCACCGGCTGGGACCTGAGCACCCTGACGATCAAGCCGCCGACCTACTACAGCGGCCAGTTCAACCTGACCGTCACCTCGACCTCCACCGAAAGCCTCGGCGGTTCGGCCATCACCACCGCGCAATTGCCGGTCACGGTGTACCCGGCCACCTACAGCTCGGTGACGGGCACTTCGGGCAGTGACAATATCACCGGCACCGATGGCAACGACATCGTCGTGGCCGATATCGGCGGCCTGAACGTGGTGCAGGGCAAGAACTACAACATCGCGTTCATGGTGGACAGTTCCGGCAGTATGAGCACCACCTCGATCAACGCGGCGAAGGCGTCGCTGACATCGGTGTTCAATTCGCTCAAAGACAGCCTGGGCGCCAACACGTCCGGGAGTGTGAATATCTTCCTGGCGGACTTCGATACCCAGGTGAACAAGTCGGTCGCGATCAACCTCAACGATCCAAATGCTCTCGTCTTGCTCAAGGCGGTGCTGGATTCGATGGTGTCCGGCGGTGGTACCAACTATGAAGACGTATTCAAGACCACGGCCAACTTCTTCCAGAGCGGCCTGGCCACCGGCAACACCGGTGCCACCAACCTGACCTACTTCATCACCGACGGCCAGCCGACGTACTACCAAAGCGGCGAGCAGACCAACCCGACGCTGTATGGCAACGTCAAGTTCGATGATGTGGTGACCACCGCCAACTACACACCAGGCACGACGGTCGCCAAGTATCTGGACAGCACTCACTACTTCAGCATCGACTCCTCGGGCAATGCTGTACTCCAGACCCTGAGTGGCAACAGGTGGTACAGCAGCAATCTGGGCACTGTCCATGCCCAAGGTGACGGCACCTTCGAGCTGTCCAACCTTGCGGGCGCGGGCAGCAGCACCGACTCGGCGACACTGAGCAACGCCCAAAGCGCCTTTGCGCTGCTGGGTGGGCTGTCGCAAGTTGAAGCGATCGGCATCAACAGCGATGTCACCCTCAACGACCTGAAGCCGTACGACAGCGATGGCAAACCGCAAAGCAACATCGATCCGAAGGATCTGGCCAATGCCATCCTCGGCCACACCGAGGCAACACTGCCAGGCTCCGACACCATCAACGGTGGTGACGGCAATGACATCATCTTCGGCGACCTGGTGAGCTTCAGCGGGATTACCGGCGAGGGTTACAACGCACTGCAGGCCTTCGTCGCGCAGAAAACCGGTGTAGCCGTCTCGGCGGTGACCACCTCGAACGTGCATCAGTACGTGACCGAGCATTACGCAGACTTCGATGTGTCCGGCGCCAAGGACGGCAACGACACGCTGCTGGGCGGCACCGGTGATGACATCCTGTTCGGCCAGGGCGGCAATGACTACCTGGACGGCGGCAAAGGCAATGACATCCTGCTGGGCGGTACCGGTAACGACACCTTGATCGGCGGCCCGGGCAACGACATCCTGATTGGCGGTTCGGGGGCCGACACCTTCGTGTGGAAGGCCGGTGACATCGGCAACGATGTGATCAAGGACTTCAAGGCGTCGGAAGGTGACCGGATCGATCTCAAGGATCTGTTGAAAGGTGAGACGGACAGCACCATCGACAACTACCTCAAGATCACCACGGTAGAGGGCGTGTCGACCCTGCAAATCAGCAGCGAAGGCAAGCTCAACGCCGCCGGCGGCCTGGCCAACGCTGACGTGACGATCAAGCTGGAAGGCAACGATTGGTCGCACACCAGCATCAACTCGCTGATCAGTGGTGCCGACCCGACCATCAAGATCGACCACACCGCCTAAGCCTCGGTTTATCGGCCGCCCCCAGGGGCGGCCGATTTATTTGCACGACAGGTGGCTGGCCCTGGCGCAGGGTTGCATCGCATACTCGCGCCCATAAACACACCATTGACCTATGCTGGTGAACGCGTGTGGCTCATTTTCGAGGGTTTGTTATGTTTTACGTGCAACGTGATGCACAGGGTGCATTGAGTCGCGTGGAGGCCGCCGCCTTTGCCGAGTCGACCGAAACCCTGCCGGCCGATCACCATGAGATCCAGGCCTGGTACGCCAACGAAGTGGTGGAAACCAGCCTGGCGCAGCTCAAGCAGAGCGACCTGGAGATGATCCGGGTACTGGACGACTTGATACAGGTGCTGACCCGCAAGGGTGTCATAAGCGTGACGGACCTGCCGCCGGCGGCACAGGCCAAGTTGATGGACCGTACCCACGCACGGGAAGCATTGGGTGGGTTGAGCCATTTGATCGATGATGAAGAGACTGGGTTGATCTGAACCCAAGAATTTCAACGGTAAGCTTGTGTGGGAGCCGGGCTTGCCCGCGATGCAGACACCTCGGTATGTCAGTCACACCCGAGGTGATGCAATCGCAGGCAAGCCAGCTCCCACATAAGCCTGCTTGCACATTAGGTTTGGGTTACTTCCAGGGCGCAGGCTCACCAAACAGTTGACCCTGCACGCCGAAAATCCCCATCTCGCGAATCACTTTCAACTCCCCCTCGGTCTCCACACGCTCGGCGATCAACGGCAGGTCGATGCTGTGGGCAGCGCGCTGGATCGCCTCGATAAACAGGCGCTTGTCGCTTTCCTGGTCGATGGCGCGGATGTAGCTGCCGTCGATCTTCAGGTACGCCAGGCCCAGCCGTGCCAGGTTGCCGATCATGCTGAACCGCCCACCAAAACGCTGCAGGCTCAGGGAGAATCCCAGCTCGCGCAGGCGCTGGGTCAACTGCTCCAGCAAGGCCTGTTCCGGCAATTGTTCTTCGCCGATTTCCAGGGTCAGGCGTGGGCCCAGGTTGCTGTGCTGGCGTAACAGTTCAAAAATCCGATTCAGCGCCTGAGCGTCCTGCAGGGTTGCGGCCGAGAGGTTCAGCGCCAGGCTGTGAGTGTGACTGGCCATCTGCTTGAGCACTTGCTCCAGCATCAGGCGGTCCAGGCGTGCGGTCCAGCCGAAACGTTCAAGCCACGGCAGGAAACGCCCGGCCGGGATCGTGTGCCCGTCTTCATCCTGCAAGCGCGACAGCACTTTGTAGTGCAAGACCAATTGCGGGTCCTGGCTGGCGACAACCGGTTGGAAGTACAGCTGGAAACGCTGCTGGGTCAGGGCCTGGTCCAACAATGTGTGCCAGGCATGGTGATCGTCACCCACGCTGGCGGCGGCGCTGTGGTCGAGGCACACCCAACTGGTGTCGCCCTGCCCTTCGGCCTGGGCCAGGGCCTGGTCAGCCAGGGTCAACAAGGCCTGCGGTGAATCGCCATGGCTAAACGGCGCCAGGCCGATGTAGGCGACCGGCGTGACATCACTGGCGGCGGTCGCTTGAAGGCTGAGCAAGGTGCTTTCAAGGTTCTGCGCCAACTGCAGTGCTTCTTCACGCATCAGCCCCGGCGCCAGCACCGCGAACTCACCGCCACGGATACGGGTGACGAGGTTGTGGGTTTCCGGATAAGGCTCGCATTGGCGCAGCAGTTGTTCGCCGACCGCTTGCAGCAACTGGTCGGTGCGCTGGCCACCCAGGCGCTGGTTGAGACCGGCCAGGTCCTTGACCCGCAATAGCAGCAGATAGCCGGAGTTAGTCTCTTCCGGGTTGCTGACGCGCGCGTTGAGCTGCATCTCGAAATAACGACGGTTGGCGAGGCCGGTGAGGTTGTCCTGATAGGATTCGATGCGCAGTTTTTCGCTGCGCTCCGCTTGTTCCTGGAACAACGCCTTGAGCTTTTCTACCATCTGGTTCATGGCCTGCACCACGCGCCGCAGTTCCGGCGTGCGTGGCAGGTCAGGCAAGCTGAGGAACTCGCGACGAGCGATGGCGTGGGACTGCTTGACCATGTAGTCCAACGGCTTCAACTGCCGACGCAGCAACAACGCGCCAAGCACCGCACTCACCGCACCGCACAACAGCAACCAGCCAAGGCTGCCCAAGGCGCTTTGCCAGAGTTTGGCCAGAGCGAACATCGGGTGGCTGACCACCTCCACACGCGCCGCCTGTTCCCAGCCGCGGCTGACCAGCGCATCACCACCGGCCGGCTCCAGACCGATGAGTTTGACGAACCAGTTGGGCACGCCGTTGTTGTCAGGAATACCGCTGCGTTCGACGATGGTTTTATCCGTGGCCAAATCCACTACGCGGATGCTGGCGTAATAGCCGCTGTCGAAGATCGAGCTGACCAGCAATTCCACCATGGCCGGGTCGTCGATATTCGGTGTCAGCGACAGCGCCAACGCGGTCGCCGCGTCCTGTGCATGGGAGCGCAGTTGGTTGACGTATTGGGTGCGCGAGCTTTCGAGGCTGACCATGAAGCTGCCGCTGAAGGCGACCACCAGGAACAGACAGATTGCGATCAATAGTTGTTTGAACAGAGACATCCGATCAGTTACTCCTAGTTGGCAGGCTCGGCCGGGAAGCCTTCCGCACGCATTTTTCTCAACACATCCTGCCAGCGCGACAAGCGTTTGGTGTCACCGACTTTCTTGTTGCCCTTGGCGCCAGGCAAGTACAAGCCCTCGGCGTTGAATGAGTACACCGGGACCAGGTCGGTACGGCGGGTCGCCGGCAGAATCTCGTCCATCAGGCTGTCGAGCACCAGCGGGATGGCTTCGGGCGTCGGATAATACGTCAGCACCATGTGCGCGCGATTCTGACGCAAGGCCTTGACGTAAGTAATGCGCAATTTGTCGCTGGAGACGCCCAGGTGACGCAGGCTGAAATACTTGGCGATTGCGTAGTCCTCACAATCTCCGGCACCTTTCCACAGCGCTTCGATGGGGGTCTCCCAATAGTCGACCACGTGCCACAGGTCGATGTCTTCCACATAAGTCATTTGCTTGTTGAAGAACAGGTTCACGACCTTGAGCTGCTCCTGTTCGTCGACCTTCTTTTCGGTCGCGAGCAGCCGCTGCCAGGCGTCGATACGCTGCTGGCCCTCCCCCAGCGGCCCGTACAAAGCGGTGGCGTTGCGGCTGATCTGAGAGAAATCCCAATCGGCATGCAGCCCGCCGGGCATCAAGCCAGCCAACAAAATCGCTGAAAGTAGCCAGCTTAGAATTCGAGAGGGAATAAAACTTACCGCCAAGGCGTTCAGTCCGTGAAGAGAGACGGAATTTCAGGGATGGTGAAGCTTCAACCACCAAAAAACAATGGCACAGTGCAATCATTGATAAGCGGTCCGAATTTATAAACGCCCCTTGTGGGATGCTCAAAGTAGATCCCGTAAGCCCTTACAAACTGAAACCCTGGCTGTTTGACAAGTGTGTGACCCATCTTTAGTGTGCATTGGATCCAATTAAACACACTTTATTCAAGCAAGGAGGATAGCGTAACCGTGACGCAGAAGCCGAACCCTTTGAGCAGCATCAAAACCAGCGGGCCTATCCCAGCCCATCTTGCTCGCGCCGTTATTGAAGAAACGTTGCGCAATGCCATTCTCGATGGCCGCTTGCCCTGTGGTACCGCGATGCGCCAGCAGGAACTGGCCAGCCTGTTCGGCGTCAGCCGCATGCCCGTGCGCGAAGCCTTGCGCCAATTGGAAGCCCAATCCTTACTGCATGTGGTGACCCACAAAGGCGCCGTGGTTGCACCGTTGATCGAAGATAATTCGGCCGAGACCTACGCACTGCGCATGCTGCTGGAATCCGAAGCGCTGCGCTTATCGATTCCACTGCTCACCGACGCGGACATTGCGCAAGCCGACGCCTGCATCAATGCACTGGAACGCGAGAAGGACTATACCGAGATTGGCCGGCTCAATCGCCTGTTCCACATGGCGCTGTATGGCAAGGCGCCCAACCAGCGGTTGCTCAAATTGGTCGAGCACGGTCTGAATGAGGAGGAACGCTTCCTGCGCTTCAACCTCGAGGCGATGGGGTTGGGCGAGACGTCTCAGGAAGACCACCGGGAACTGTTGAGCCTGGTGGCGCAGAAGAAAGTCGACGAAAGTATTCTGACGCTACGCAATCACCTGACGCGAGGGATGGAGGTGATCTCCACTTATCTCAATAGTCTTGAAGCCAACGAAAAGAATAGCGCGCAGTAAACTTCTAAAGCGCTGCGCCTACACCTTACCTATACAGTGCGGGGCTCCCCTCCCATCATGGAGCCTTCGCACAGTCATACGCCGGATCCAACAATTCGATATAAATAAGCCCGTTTATTCCAAGGAAATATCCGACAACTAATCAAGCAACTCACTCACAACAAACCATTTTCCGAAAAACCATCTAATACTTTTACAAGCTCATCAAAACGTTTAATCAGATTATTATCCGCCCTCAATAAAACACACACCTCATACGGCAGCGCAGACCGATCCTCGGCCAGCGCCGCGCGCATGATGGGCTAAACGCCATCTTTTCATATTGAATTAAACACCTCACCACTGTTTCCAGAACAGTCGCAACAACTTATAGGCGTCAACCATGCATCAACACTTACTTGAACAAAAAAAACTGCAGTTGTGCAGCCATCCGTTATTTACAGAAATAACTTCACTTAACAAGTTACAACTTTTCATGGAACACCATGTGTTTGCCGTTTGGGACTTCATGACACTGACCAAACGCCTGCAGCAAGATCTGACCTGCACGCAATTGCCCTGGCTCCCACCGGCGGACCCACTCGCCGCACGCCTCATTAATGAAATCGTGCTCGGCGAAGAATCGGACGAACACCCAACGCGAGGCGCTTGCAGCCACTTTGAACTGTATCTGGAAGCCATGGCCGAGGCAGGCGCCGATACCACCACTGTCCGGCGCTTCATTGAGCTGCAGCATCAGGGCGTCGAAGCAAGCACGGCCCTGCAGCTGATCAATGTGCTGCCAGGCGTGGCCCGCTTCGTCGACAGCACGTTACAGATCGCGCTGCACGCACCGACCCACTGCGTGGCAGCGGCCTTCTTGCATGGCCGCGAGAGTGTCATACCGTCGATGTTCGAACGCATTCTGCATGGCAACGCATTGATTGAACGCCAGGCGCCGACCTTGTGCCACTACCTCAGCCGTCACATCGCATTGGACTCCCAGGAACATGGGCCGGGGGCAGAGCATTTGCTCCAACGCCTGATCGGCGCTGACCCGGCGCGCCAACGCCAGGCAGATGACTTCGCCCTCGCCGCCGTGGAAAGCCGACTCAGCTTGTGGGACGACGTAAGTGCCGCGCTGCAAGAGGTGCAATCATGATTGCCGCCGACTACCGCTCCTTTGCCGAAGACTGGGAACGCCGGGCAACCATCCGCACCCGCCCTCGGCGCTTGCTCGAAAACGATGACAGATTGATCTACCCCTTGTGCCGCCAGCCGCTGGTACTCACTGCGACCTTCCTCGAACACTGCCCGCAGTGGCGCGATTTCGTGCTGGTGCAAAGCTTCTACAAATTCATCAATGATGTGGTGATTTTCGAAACCGAAATCGTCGACAAGACCGCCCGCAGTATCGCCAAGAATCGCTTCTCGCTGCCCTTTCCTCGCGCCTGTCGGGTGGATGCGATGACCGTCGTGGTGGATGAGGATTACCACGCGCTGGTCGCATTGGATTTCCTGCAACAGACCGTGGAAATGACCGGCATACAACCGCTCGAACTACCCGGGCAAATCGAACTGAGCCGTGCCCTGCCGGCAGCGCGGGCGCTGGCAGCACCACACCTGCGCGATGCCGTGGAGTTGATTGGCGTAGCCATCGCCGAGAACACCGTCACCCATGCGGTAGCGGCGTTTTCCAAGGACGACAGTGTCAAGCCATCCATCCGTGGCCTGATGGCCGATCACTTGTTTGACGAAGGGCGCCATGCACAGTTCTGGACGCAATTGGTGCGTATCTACTGGCAGGCGGCAAGCCCGAGCGATCGCGACAGCATCGCCGAAATCCTGCCAATTTTTTTGGCGCATTACCTGACCAACGATCTGCAAAAAAGCTTCGATCTACACCTGATCGAACACCTGGACGTCAGCGCCAATACCCGACAGACCCTGCGGGCCGAAGTCGCGGCGCTGGACTTTCCCATCACCCGCCAGCACCCCCTGCTTGGCAACATCATGGGGTTCCTGCACCAGAGCGGCGTGCTGAACACACCCAGCGTCGCGCGTACCCTGAGCGACTATCTCCCCGACACGCGGAGGCCGGCATGAGGCGCTTGACGATTGGATGGAGCGGCACGAGCGAGGCTTTGGAGGCAGTCAGGCAAACGCTCGAGCAATACGGACATGTCAGCGCAACAGAAGCCCTTGATGTGCTCATTGAGGACGGCAGCCAACCACCGTCCACACGTTCCGACAAAGCCCAGTGGATAAGCCTGCGCGTGGGTATCGGCCCAGAGTCCGACTACGGGCTTCCCTCTGTGCAGTTGCGTTGCTATGGCCATGACCAGCGCTTGCTGGCGGTGCAGGACGTTGCCGAGGAGCCCAGCGGCAACGGCCAACGTTTGCGCAGACAGGCGACGAACGCACTGGTCGAGTGCGTCGCCTTGCTGGTCAGCGGCTTCTCGAGGGACCCAGAGTTCTTCACGGCAGTAACCACGGCCAACACGTGGCCCGAGCACGGCTTGAAAGGGCTGGATGCACTGGCATTTATGCATCGATTCAATCGCACTGCGCAACCGGCGCTATTGCAGACGGCCCAGGTGCCGATAATCGAACGGCTACAGATCAGTCTCCATACCTTCGCAGAACGAACGGCGCTGAACATCGCGGGCGCCGTGCTGACTTACCGTCAATTACAAGAGCGGGCCCTGTCGATCCAGCAACGCCTGCGGCCGCTGTTGGAGGGCATTCCGTCGCCCCCGGTGATCGGCGTGTGCCTGGAAAAATCTGTCGAGCTGTACGCCAGTATTCTCGCGGTGTTGGGCTGCGGCGCGGTCTACCTGCCCCTGGCGCCGGAGCATCCGTCACAGCGCCATCAAGCGATGCTGCACAGCACCAGGGCCAAGGTGTTGCTCGATGATGGCCAACACCCTCTGCGCGACCATTTCGTTACCCTGAATGTCTGCACTGTCGACATGGCACTGGCCGACACTACGCAGCCCTTGATGCACCATCGCCCCTGCATCGAAGCTCCGTGCATCGCGCTATTCACCTCGGGCACCACTGGCCAACCGAAGGGCGTACTGCTGAGTCAACGCAACCTTGCGCATTTCACGGCCTGGTTCGGTACCTGCCTGGCGCTGGACGAACAGAGCCGTGTACTGCAATTGTCGCCGCTGAGTTTCGACTCATCGCTGATCGATATTTTCCCTGCCCTGATAGCCGGTGCCGAGTTGATCGTTCCAAGCGAAGCCCAGCGGCGCGATCCTCATCAGTTGGTCGAGCTGATTCGCCACCAGCGCATCAGCCATGCTTTTCTGCCGCCCGCGCTACTCAGCATTCTGCCGTTGGATCAGCCTTTGGGCCTTAGCCATCTGTTGACCGGTGGTGATGCCTGCGAGCCGCATGTGATCGAACGATTGGCGAGCCAGTACCCCTTGCACAATTTCTACGGCCCTACCGAGACTACGGTGCTGGTCACCCACCGGACGTTTCAGCCCGGTGACAGCAATCGCAACCTGGGCCGCCCCATCGCGAACAGCCAAGTGTTGATCCTCGACGACAAGCTGCAACCGGTGGATGAACAGGTGACGGGCGATCTATACATCGTCGGCCCTGGCGTAAGCCTGGGGTATGTGAACGCGCCGCCGCAGGTCGACGACCCGTTCATGGTGTTGACACTGCCTGATGGCCGGACGCTGCAGGCCTACCGCAGCGGTGACTTGGCGAAATGGACGCCGGACGGTATCGAGCTGGGCGGCCGGCGGGATGACCAAGTGAAGATCCGTGGCTTTCGGGTCGAGCCCCAAGAGATCGAGCAGTGCCTGCGCGCCAGTCGATTATTCCGCCAAGTGGCTGTGGTGATCGATGGTGATCGCAGGATTTTCTGCGTCGTCGCCCAGCCCGAACCGGACGCCACGGTGGCTGGCCTGAAGCGATATGCACAGCAGTGGCTGCCGGATTATATGCACCCGGCAGTGTGGACCGAGCTGCCAACGATGCCGCGCACCAGCCATGGCAAGATCGACCGTGTGGCGTTGCTGGCGATGCCGAAGCACGCTACCCACCACGTTGCCAGACGCCCAGCGCAAACACCTCTCCAAACGCGGCTGGTGGCGCTGTGGAGCGAATTGCTGGACGTGCCCGGCGATGACTTCTCGATTGATGACAGCTTTTTCAACCTCGGCGGTCATTCCATCCTGCTGTCGACCCTGCTGCTGCGTTTGCGCGAAGCGTTTGGCCGCAGCCTCTCATTGAGCCGTTTCTTTGAAACTCCGACGATTCGTACGCTCACCGTGCTGATGGAGGACGGCGCGCTACCTGAAGTACCGTCAGGCCAGGCGGAGCAGGATGCATCGCAGGCGCTGAATATAGAAATGCTGCACGAAGACCGCACTGGCGATCCGCGCAAGGTGATCGTCACAGGCGCCAACAGTTTTGTCGGCGTGCATCTCGTCGAAGCGTTATTGGCAGGGGGTGTACTGGAGGTGGCTTGCCTGGTGCGTGAACAGCCGGGCCACTGCGCCACGGCGCGGTTTACCCAGGCATTACGCGAGTATCGCCTGGAGCATTTGGACCTGAGCCGGGTGCAGGTATATGCCGCCGATATCAGCCTGCCTCGTCTGGGCCTGGCCTGCGATGTATATGAGCGACTCGCCCACAGCCATGGGGCATTGGTGCACAACGCAGCGCGGGTCAATCATGTGATGGATTACGCCTCACTGGCCAGTGACAACGTCGATTCGGTGCTGGAGTGCCTGCGACTGTGTGAAACCCACTGCAAAAAGGTTTTCAATTTCATCTCGACGCTGTCGGCGTGCAGCAGCATCGACGCCCGCGGGTACATCCTCGAAACACCGGCGGTGGCCACGTTGCCGCTCTACCTCAAGAATGGCTACAACCTGTCCAAATGGGTCGCCGAGCGGCTGTTAGGGCGTGCGATCGAGCAAGGTGCCTGGGTGAATATCTATCGACCGGGCAACATCGCCTTCAACAGCCGCAGCGGTGTCTGCCAGCCGCAAAACAACCGCCTGATGCTGATGCTCAAAGGGTCACTGCAGTTGGGTATGGCGCCACGCCTGAACGTGAACTTCGACCTCATGCCGGTGGATTTCTTTGCCCGTTTTGTCGCGTTCCACTGCGGCCAATATGCTGTCGGGCGAAACGTATTCAACCTGCATAACCCGCAACCGTTGAGCTGGGATCACTACCTTGATGCATTCAGCCGGGCGGGCCATCACTTCGAACGGGTGAGCGTTGCACATTGGCAAAGAGAGCTACAGACGGTGGGTCGCGATAACGCGCTGTTTGGTGTGCTGGGTTTCTACCTGGATGACCTTGCCGAAGACATCAGTGACATCTCGATGATTTGTCACGACAACGCCCGCCAAGGTGTTGAATCCATGGGCGAGCAATACCCGCAAAAGGAACCGGCGCTGTTGCGCAGGGGCTGCGACCACCTCAAGGCCATCGGATTTCTCTGACCGTTTCAGGACACCCTTATGAAACTGCTGCAACCCGATACATTGATCCGCAACCCGAATGGCTCCGCCTTGGAGGCGTCTATCAACGTCGCGTGCGAGGCCGCTCGCCTGTGGAGTGTGGTAGGCAACTTTGCGGAATTTGATGCCTTCATTCCCGCCCTCTCGCACATCGAAATGACGGGCACAGGTGTAGGCGCCTTGCGCACGAAATTTTTCCACGATGGCCATTGTGTCGTCGAGCAGCTCAATAGCCGAAACGACGACGCGATGTACATGACGTGGACCACCCTCTACAACACGTTGGGTGTCGCCCGACTGTGGGCCGCAATGAGTGTGCAAGTGCTTGGTGCAGGATACTCCAGGGCGACCTGGACCCTGATTGGCGAACCGGTCGATACACCGCAGGCGGAGTTTGAACTGTTTGTGCAGGCCTTCGCCGACAGCGCCCTGGAGAATGTGCGGAAGATGCTTGGCTGATGAGCAGGAGCGAAAGCCTTCGCCCCTGCATAAGGTGGGTCAGATCTTGAAGCTGTCGACCAGTTGCTTCAGTCGGCTGGCCTGCTGGGACAGCGCATCGCAATCCTTGAGCGTTTCGTTGAGGTTTGCCACGCCCTGCTGATTCAGCAGGTTGATCTGGTTGATGTCGACGTTGAGGGTTTCAACCACCGCCGTCTGCTCCTCGGTGGCGGCAGCAACCGATTGGTTCATGCCATCGATCTCTACGATTCGCTGCGTCACGCTGACCAGGCGCGCACCGGCCTGGTTGGCCACTTCAACGCTTTCTTCGCTGGAGGTCTGGCTGGCGTTCATGGTGGTCACCGCTTCACGCGAACCCACTTGCAGCGAAGTGATCATTTTATGGATCTCTTCCGCAGACTCCTGGGTACGGTGAGCCAGGTTACGCACTTCATCCGCAACCACCGCAAACCCACGCCCGGCTTCCCCAGCACGGGCAGCCTCGATCGCGGCATTGAGCGCCAACAAGTTGGTTTGCTGGGAGATGCCTTTGATCACATCGAGAATATGACCAATGTTGTCGGTGCTGGCGTTCAGGGTTTCGATCTGAGTGCAGGACAGGCTGATCTTTTGCGACAGTTCCGACATCGCCAGGATGGTTTTCTCTACGACCTTACGACCGTCGTCTGCCTGCTCACTGGCACCACTGGCGTGCTGCGAAGCATCGGCCGCGTTGCGCGCAATTTCCTGGGTGGCGGCGCCTAGCTCGTTAATCGCCGCTGCCACGCTGTTGGTACGCGCGCTTTGTTCGTCAGAGCCGATGATCGACGCGTTGGAAGACGCCATGACACGCTGGGACAGATCGTGTACCTGACGTGTTGCCGAAGAGACTTCGGAAATAGAGGCATGGATACGCTCGACGAACTGGTTGAAGGCACTGCCAACCTCGCCAAACTCATCCTTACTGGTCACGTCCAGGCGACGGGTCAAATCGCCTTCGCCCTGGGCAATATCCTGCATGGCAGTACCCATGGTGGTCAGCGGACGCAGCAGTACTTGAATCAGCAGGCTCAACAGCACGGCAATCGCTACGACCGCAATCAACATGGCAATCAACGCTGAAGTACGGAACTTACCCAGTGGCGCGTAGGCTTTGTCCTTGTCGATCGAGAGACCGATGTACCAGTCCGCACCCGGCAAACCGCTGATCGGAGTGAACGAAAGAATGCGGTCCTGGCCGTTCAGGACGACATCCTGGCTGACCTTCTCGATACGAAGACTTGTACCTGGGTAGATGTCCTTGAGGTTTTTCATGACCTGGTCCTGGTCAGGACTGACGATCACCTGGCCATCGGCACTGACCAGAAACGCATGGCCGATACCGCCGAAGTCTACCGAGTTGATGATCTTCACCAGGGTTTGCAAGCTCAGGTCACCGCCGACCACGCCCAGCAGTTCACCGTTCTTCTTGACTGGCAGAGCGATGGTTACGATCTGCCCACCCACCGCAGCCATGTAAGGCGGGGTGAGCATGGTTTTATCGGCGGCCACTGCTTGCTTGTACCAAGGACGCTGACGTGGGTCGTAACCGTCGGGCATCTTCGCGTCAGGGCGCTGGGTGAACACACCGTTGGTTTGACCGACATAGGTGAACTGGAAGTTTGAGGTGAACGCCGGCTGGTCGACCAGCCCTGGAAGGTCGGCACCACTCCCCTGATGGGCAACGTTTTGCGCCAGGCTTTCGAGGACCAGGATGCGCCCGCTGAGCCAGTTCTGCACGCTGCTGGCCGTAAGCTCGCCTGATTGCTGGATAGACGACTCGAGGTTTTGCTTGATGGTGCTGCGCTGCAGGTAGTCGTTGTAGAGCGTGAATAACGCGAAGGCCAGAACCACGACGCCTGACGCGGCCAACAGAATTTTATGACTGAACTTAAGATTCATTTCATCGACTTCTTTTGCCAAAGGGGGGTGAGCGTGCCGAGTGGAACATTCCATGTAACGGGATAGGCAGACTCTCGGGTCGCTCTATTTCGGTGCACGCATGGCTCATCAGGCTTTCGGCCAAGACAGAATAAATCTTAGAAATTTGTGAGATCCATCGTTACTTTGAGTAGGAAACCGACCGGCGGTAGAGGTGAATAGTTAGGCAGGACAAAAATCAGCGATATACATCTGACCCGCTTCCGTCGACGGCTTTAGCAAAATGGCGTCTATTTGAAAGACCTGATGGAAACGGATAAATCGGGGTTTCGTCGCGCTGTAGGTGCCCTGGACGGCTTGCGACTTGGCGGTGGGATGCGATACGTAGGGTATAGATGGGCAGATGCAGGGAACGCGATGAAGGTGCCGACCTACAGCTTGTCTGACGCTTCAGGAGGGTACGATGCAGGTAAGGTGGGGTTGAAAGGTGTGGATGTTCGACTGACCTCACCAACGAGACCTATATGGCATCCGGTGCCAACCTGAACGTCTGCTATCTGGGTGAGGAGCGTAATGTCAGCGCGACGGCAAGCGACCAGTTCTGATCCGTTATTGTTTCCAGGCAACCGTCGCCTGATTTCAGGTGTCGGCTGTTTTGTTAGCGTCGTTGAGCTGCCCTCTTAATACCGATCAGTAGCCAGCAGCAAGAGCGGGTCAATTATCAAACCTCTAAACGACAAAACCCCTGTCTGTATTAGCAGACAGGGGTTTCGGAATTTAATCTTGACGATGACCTACTCTCACATGGGGAAACCCCACACTACCATCGGCGATGCATCGTTTCACTGCTGAGTTCGGGATGGGATCAGGTGGTTCCAATGCTCTATGGTCGTCAAGAAATTCTGTGTACCAGTACGTCGTGTTAGCAACGCGCCAGTGAAATTCATGGACTTCTACATAAACAAAACCCCTGTTTGCGTTAGCAAACAGGGGTTCTGGAATTTAATCTTGACGATGACCTACTCTCACATGGGGAAACCCCACACTACCATCGGCGATGCATCGTTTCACTGCTGAGTTCGGGATGGGATCAGGTGGTTCCAATGCTCTATGGTCGTCAAGAAATTCGGGTACTGAGTCGTGACCAGATGGCCTCGCTTCAGCAAATTGGGTATGTGATAGCTTTCGGTGTTTTGTGAGATCGAACTTTCGGTTCTATCGTCTTCACACACCGCAATCTGGTCTCTTTCGCTTTTCAGCTCGGAGCATGCAAATTGCTTGGGTGTTATATGGTCAAGCCTCACGGGCAATTAGTATTGGTTAGCTCAACGCCTCACAGCGCTTACACACCCAACCTATCAACGTCGTAGTCTTCGACGGCCCTTCAGGGGACTCAAGGTCCCAGTGAGATCTCATCTTGAGGCTAGTTTCCCGCTTAGATGCTTTCAGCGGTTATCTATTCCGAACATAGCTACCCGGCAATGCCACTGGCGTGACAACCGGAACACCAGAGGTTCGTCCACTCCGGTCCTCTCGTACTAGGAGCAGCCCCTCTCAAATCTCAAACGTCCACGGCAGATAGGGACCGAACTGTCTCACGACGTTCTAAACCCAGCTCGCGTACCACTTTAAATGGCGAACAGCCATACCCTTGGGACCGGCTTCAGCCCCAGGATGTGATGAGCCGACATCGAGGTGCCAAACACCGCCGTCGATATGAACTCTTGGGCGGTATCAGCCTGTTATCCCCGGAGTACCTTTTATCCGTTGAGCGATGGCCCTTCCATACAGAACCACCGGATCACTAAGACCTACTTTCGTACCTGCTCGACGTGTCTGTCTCGCAGTCAAGCGCGCTTTTGCCTTTATACTCTACGACCGATTTCCGACCGGTCTGAGCGCACCTTCGTACTCCTCCGTTACTCTTTAGGAGGAGACCGCCCCAGTCAAACTACCCACCATACACTGTCCTCGATCCGGATAACGGACCTGAGTTAGAACCTCAAAGTTGCCAGGGTGGTATTTCAAGGTTGGCTCCACGCGAACTGGCGTCCACGCTTCAAAGCCTCCCACCTATCCTACACAAGCAAATTCAAAGTCCAGTGCAAAGCTATAGTAAAGGTTCACGGGGTCTTTCCGTCTAGCCGCGGATACACTGCATCTTCACAGCGATTTCAATTTCACTGAGTCTCGGGTGGAGACAGCGCCGCCATCGTTACGCCATTCGTGCAGGTCGGAACTTACCCGACAAGGAATTTCGCTACCTTAGGACCGTTATAGTTACGGCCGCCGTTTACCGGGGCTTCGATCAAGAGCTTCGCGTTAGCTAACCCCATCAATTAACCTTCCGGCACCGGGCAGGCGTCACACCCTATACGTCCACTTTCGTGTTTGCAGAGTGCTGTGTTTTTAATAAACAGTCGCAGCGGCCTGGTATCTTCGACCGGCATGAGCTTACGGAGCAAGTCCTTCACCCTCACCGGCGCACCTTCTCCCGAAGTTACGGTGCCATTTTGCCTAGTTCCTTCACCCGAGTTCTCTCAAGCGCCTTGGTATTCTCTACCCAACCACCTGTGTCGGTTTGGGGTACGGTTCCTGGTTACCTGAAGCTTAGAAGCTTTTCTTGGAAGCATGGCATCAACCACTTCGTCATCTAAAAGATGACTCGTCATCAGCTCTCGGCCTTAGAATCCCGGATTTACCTAAGATTCCAGCCTACCACCTTAAACTTGGACAACCAACGCCAAGCTGGCCTAGCCTTCTCCGTCCCTCCATCGCAATAACCAGAAGTACAGGAATATTAACCTGTTTTCCATCGACTACGCTTTTCAGCCTCGCCTTAGGGACCGACTAACCCTGCGTCGATTAACGTTGCGCAGGAAACCTTGGTCTTTCGGCGTGGGTGTTTTTCACACCCATTGTCGTTACTCATGTCAGCATTCGCACTTCTGATACCTCCAGCAAGCTTCTCAACTCACCTTCACAGGCTTACAGAACGCTCCTCTACCGCATCACTTACGTGATACCCGTAGCTTCGGTGTATGGTTTGAGCCCCGTTACATCTTCCGCGCAGGCCGACTCGACTAGTGAGCTATTACGCTTTCTTTAAAGGGTGGCTGCTTCTAAGCCAACCTCCTAGCTGTCTAAGCCTTCCCACATCGTTTCCCACTTAACCATAACTTTGGGACCTTAGCTGACGGTCTGGGTTGTTTCCCTTTTCACGACGGACGTTAGCACCCGCCGTGTGTCTCCCATGCTCGGCACTTGTAGGTATTCGGAGTTTGCATCGGTTTGGTAAGTCGGGATGACCCCCTAGCCGAAACAGTGCTCTACCCCCTACAGTGATACATGAGGCGCTACCTAAATAGCTTTCGAGGAGAACCAGCTATCTCCGAGCTTGATTAGCCTTTCACTCCGATCCACAGGTCATCCGCTAACTTTTCAACGGTAGTCGGTTCGGTCCTCCAGTTAGTGTTACCCAACCTTCAACCTGCCCATGGATAGATCGCCCGGTTTCGGGTCTATTCCCAGCGACTAGACGCCCTATTAAGACTCGCTTTCGCTACGCCTCCCCTATTCGGTTAAGCTCGCCACTGAAAATAAGTCGCTGACCCATTATACAAAAGGTACGCAGTCACCCAACAAAGTGGGCTCCCACTGCTTGTACGCATACGGTTTCAGGATCTATTTCACTCCCCTCTCCGGGGTTCTTTTCGCCTTTCCCTCACGGTACTAGTTCACTATCGGTCAGTCAGTAGTATTTAGCCTTGGAGGATGGTCCCCCCATATTCAGACAAAGTTTCTCGTGCTCCGTCCTACTCGATTTCATGACTAAGAGATTTTCGCGTACAGGGCTATCACCCACTATGGCCGCACTTTCCAGAGCGTTCCGCTAATCTCAAAGCCACTTAAGGGCTAGTCCCCGTTCGCTCGCCACTACTAAGGGAATCTCGGTTGATTTCTTTTCCTCAGGGTACTTAGATGTTTCAGTTCCCCTGGTTCGCTCCATACACCTATGTATTCAGTGTAAGGTAACCATCTTATGATGGCTGGGTTCCCCCATTCAGACATCTCCGGATCAAAGTCTGTTTGCCGACTCCCCGAAGCTTTTCGCAGGCTACCACGTCTTTCATCGCCTCTGACTGCCAAGGCATCCACCGTATGCGCTTCTTCACTTGACCATATAACCCCAAGCAATCTGGTTATACTGTGAAGACAACATTCGCCGAAAATTCGATAATACTCAATTACGAGTAACTCACAAATTTTACCTTAGCCTGATCCGTTACCAGTGAAAGTAACGTTCAGTCTATCTTTCTATCACATACCCAAATTTTTAAAGAACGATCTAATCAAAGACTAGAAATCAACATTCACCACCTTAACGATGGAATGCTCATTTCTAAGCTTTCAAAACTTCAGAAGCAGTAGTGGTGGAGCCAAACGGGATCGAACCGTTGACCTCCTGCGTGCAAGGCAGGCGCTCTCCCAGCTGAGCTATGGCCCCGTATTTCTACAGGCGTTTCCCACACAAAATTGGTGGGTCTGGGCAGATTCGAACTGCCGACCTCACCCTTATCAGGGGTGCGCTCTAACCAACTGAGCTACAGACCCAATTTCGGGCTGCTTCTTATCGTCTTCTTCAATGAATCAAGCAATTCGTGTGGGAACTTATGGAGCAGCTGATGTCGTCGATTAAGGAGGTGATCCAGCCGCAGGTTCCCCTACGGCTACCTTGTTACGACTTCACCCCAGTCATGAATCACACCGTGGTAACCGTCCTCCCGAAGGTTAGACTAGCTACTTCTGGTGCAACCCACTCCCATGGTGTGACGGGCGGTGTGTACAAGGCCCGGGAACGTATTCACCGCGACATTCTGATTCGCGATTACTAGCGATTCCGACTTCACGCAGTCGAGTTGCAGACTGCGATCCGGACTACGATCGGTTTTGTGGGATTAGCTCCACCTCGCGGCTTGGCAACCCTCTGTACCGACCATTGTAGCACGTGTGTAGCCCAGGCCGTAAGGGCCATGATGACTTGACGTCATCCCCACCTTCCTCCGGTTTGTCACCGGCAGTCTCCTTAGAGTGCCCACCATTACGTGCTGGTAACTAAGGACAAGGGTTGCGCTCGTTACGGGACTTAACCCAACATCTCACGACACGAGCTGACGACAGCCATGCAGCACCTGTCTCAATGTTCCCGAAGGCACCAATCTATCTCTAGAAAGTTCATTGGATGTCAAGGCCTGGTAAGGTTCTTCGCGTTGCTTCGAATTAAACCACATGCTCCACCGCTTGTGCGGGCCCCCGTCAATTCATTTGAGTTTTAACCTTGCGGCCGTACTCCCCAGGCGGTCAACTTAATGCGTTAGCTGCGCCACTAAGAGCTCAAGGCTCCCAACGGCTAGTTGACATCGTTTACGGCGTGGACTACCAGGGTATCTAATCCTGTTTGCTCCCCACGCTTTCGCACCTCAGTGTCAGTATTAGTCCAGGTGGTCGCCTTCGCCACTGGTGTTCCTTCCTATATCTACGCATTTCACCGCTACACAGGAAATTCCACCACCCTCTACCATACTCTAGTCAGTCAGTTTTGAATGCAGTTCCCAGGTTGAGCCCGGGGATTTCACATCCAACTTAACAAACCACCTACGCGCGCTTTACGCCCAGTAATTCCGATTAACGCTTGCACCCTCTGTATTACCGCGGCTGCTGGCACAGAGTTAGCCGGTGCTTATTCTGTCGGTAACGTCAAAACACTAACGTATTAGGTTAATGCCCTTCCTCCCAACTTAAAGTGCTTTACAATCCGAAGACCTTCTTCACACACGCGGCATGGCTGGATCAGGCTTTCGCCCATTGTCCAATATTCCCCACTGCTGCCTCCCGTAGGAGTCTGGACCGTGTCTCAGTTCCAGTGTGACTGATCATCCTCTCAGACCAGTTACGGATCGTCGCCTTGGTGAGCCATTACCTCACCAACTAGCTAATCCGACCTAGGCTCATCTGATAGCGCAAGGCCCGAAGGTCCCCTGCTTTCTCCCGTAGGACGTATGCGGTATTAGCGTCCGTTTCCGAACGTTATCCCCCACTACCAGGCAGATTCCTAGGCATTACTCACCCGTCCGCCGCTCTCAAGAGAAGCAAGCTTCTCTCTACCGCTCGACTTGCATGTGTTAGGCCTGCCGCCAGCGTTCAATCTGAGCCATGATCAAACTCTTCAGTTCAAACATCTTTGGGTTTTTAAGAAACCCTAAACTTGGCTCAGCAATCGTTGGTTACATCTTTGATTTCTCGCGGAGTAACTTGTGATGCTGATAATCTTGTTGACTATCAGTCTGACTCCACAAGCACCCACACGAATTGCTTGATTCAGTTGTTAAAGAGCGGTTGGTTAAGATCTTTCGTCTCAACCGAGGCGCGCATTCTACAGCAGCCTCATTTGCTGTCAAGTGATTATTTTCAGAAGTTTTCGAAGAATTCTTCAACAACTTCAACCACTTGCGCTTCCGATCTCTCGTTAGCGGGAGGCGAATTCTACAGCGTTACACGCTGCTGTCAACACCTCTTTTTCTCCGCTTTCGACCGAGAGGATCGAAACGTTAATAGAGCCAAACAACACTGCCCTACCAACTCCTTCTGGGCTTCGATGAACTGAAGCAACTCGCTGTCGAACCCTGCGTAACTCTTTGTTTACCAAGGAGTTTTCCGTTTCGACTGCGCCGGAAGTGGGGCGAATTATAGACTTCCAGAATCTGCCGTCAACGCTTAATTTTGCTTTTCTATCAATTAGTTAGGATTGATTAAGAAACAACCTATATAGAGCCGTTCGCATGCTCTATATAGAAGAAGAGGCTCAGATAACGCCTGCCTCCTTTAAAGCAGCCACATTCGCCGCCCCCAGCCCAAGCACGCCCTGCAACACCTGAACCGTATGCTCTCCCAATAGAGGAGGCGCACTCCGATACTCGACCGGCGTCTTGGACAACCGTATCGGGCTGGCCACCTGCGGCACCATCCCTGCCAGCGCGTGAGGTAATGCCATCGCCAACCCCCGCGCCTTGACTTGCGGATCGGCAAACACCTGGGCCAGATCATTGATCGGCCCACAAGGCACACCCACCTGCTCCAGCAGCGCCACCCACTGAGCCGTCGTCTTGAACACTGTTGCCTGGCGAATCAGAGGAATCAGCTCTGCACGATTGGCCACCCGCATCTTATTAGAAGCAAAGCGCGGGTCATCGGCCCACTGGGGCTGCCCAGCCACCTCAGCGAACTTGCGAAACTGACCGTCATTACCCACCGTCAGGATGAAGTCACCATCAGCCGTGGGGAAATCCTGATAGGGCACAATGTTCGGGTGAGCATTACCCAGCCGCTTCGGCGACACACCCGTCGTCAAGTAATTCATCGCCTGGTTAGCCAGGCAAGCCACCTGCACATCCAGCAATGCCATGTCGATATGCTGCCCACCACCGTCGTGGTCTCGGTGAGCCAATGCCGCCAGGATCGCCACAGTCGAGTAAAGGCCCGTCAAGATGTCTGTCAACGCGACACCCACCTTCACCGGCCCAGCCCCATCATCACCCTCGGGCCGCCCCGTCAGACTCATGAGCCCTCCCAGCCCCTGAATCATAAAGTCGTAGCCTGCACGCGTCGCATAAGGCCCCGTCTGGCCAAAGCCCGTGATGGAGCAGTAAATCAACTCCGGATTGATCTCCTTGAGCGACTCATAGTCCAGCCCATACGCCGCCAGGCCACCCACCTTGAAGTTCTCGATCAGAATGTCGGACTTGGCAGCCAGGTCACGCACCAGCTTCTGCCCCTCCGGCCGCGTGAAGTCGATAGTCACCGACTCCTTGTTACGGTTAGCCGACAGGTAATACGCCGCCTCAGTGGTGTTCTCGCCATAGGCGTCCTTAAGGAAAGGTGGCCCCCATGCGCGCGTGTCATCGCCATTACCCGGCCGCTCGACCTTGATCACCTCAGCCCCAAGGTCCGCAAGTATCTGCCCGGACCAAGGGCCCGCCAGCACTCGCGATAAGTCCAATACCCGCAGGTGTGAAAGCGCGCCCATGCCGTGCTCCTATTAATAGAACGCCTGAAGGCCGGTTTGCGCGCGCCCGAGAATCAAAGCGTGCACGTCATGAGTGCCCTCGTAGGTGTTAACCACCTCCAGGTTGACCAGGTGACGCGCCACCCCGAACTCGTCGGAAATGCCGTTGCCACCCAACATATCCCGCGCCATACGCGCGATATCCAGGGACTTGCCGCAGGAGTTGCGCTTCATGATCGAGGTAATCTCAACCGCCGCCGTACCTTCATCCTTCATACGCCCCAGACGCAGGCAGCCTTGCAAGGCCAGAGTGATCTCGGTCTGCATGTCGGCAAGTTTCTTCTGGATCAACTGGGTCGCCGCCAGCGGACGACCAAATTGATGACGATCCAAGGTGTACTGGCGCGCGGTGTGCCAGCAGAACTCGGCGGCACCCAGCGCCCCCCAGGAGATGCCATAGCGCGCGGAGTTGAGGCAGGTGAATGGCCCCTTCAAGCCACGGACATCCGGGAAGATGTTCTCTTCCGGCACAAACACGTTATCCATGACAATCTCACCGGTAATCGAAGCCCGCAGGCCCACCTTGCCGTGAATCGCCGGAGCGCTCAGCCCCTTCCAGCCCTTCTCCAGGACAAAACCACGGATGTCGCCGGCATCGTCCTTGCCCCACACCACAAACACATCAGCGATCGGGCTATTGGTGATCCACATCTTGGCGCCGGTCAGGCTGTAGCCGCCGTCCACCTTGCGTGCACGTGTAATCATCGCGCCTGGGTCGGAACCGTGGTTAGGCTCCGTCAGACCAAAGCAGCCAATCCATTCGCCAGAAGCCAACTTCGGCAGGTACTTCTGCTTTTGCGCCTCGGTACCGAACTCATTGATAGGCACCATGACCAGCGAGGATTGCACACTCATCATCGATCGATAGCCGGAGTCGACACGCTCGACCTCACGGGCAATCAACCCATAGCTGACGTAACTCAAGCCGCTGCCACCGTACTGCTCAGGAATCATCGCACCCAACAGGCCAGTTTCGCCCATCTCGCGGAAGATCGCGGGGTCGGTCTTTTCATGGCGGAAGGCTTCGAGCACACGCGGCGCCAGCTTGTCCTGGGCGAATTGCTCAGCGCTGTCTCGCACCATGCGCTCCTCTTCGGTGAGCTGTTGATCCAGCAGCAGTGGATCGATCCAGTTGAAGCTTGCCTTACCAGCCATGAATAAGTCCTCGCGCAAGAAATCAGAAGTCGTGGAAGGAGCCTAGGCCGGGCAGGCGCAGAGGGCAAACGAGGTTTCTGCATAGGGTTGTGCTAATTTCTCACTTCGTAACGACTGAGAACGGCGCTGACGCGCTTTTTAAGTGAGCACTACGTACATGCGCAGAAAAATTCCCAGCACCACGGCCCTGGTCAGTTTTGAAGCAGCGGCCCGCCACGAGAGCTTTACCAAGGCGGCGCACGAGCTTTCCATCACCCAGGGCGCCATCTGTCGACAGATAGCCAGCCTTGAGGAGTTTTTGAGTGTCGAGCTGTTTCGTCGCTCACGACGCGGGGTGAAGCTGACAGAGGCGGGACTGTCCTATAGCCGTCGCGTCGCCACGCAGCTGGACGCAGTTGAGCGTGACACCTTGTCGATAATGGGGCAGCAGGGCACCAACATCATCGAGCTGGCGGTGGTTCCAACCTTTGGCACCCAATGGCTGATTCCTCGCCTCAAGGACTTTCAACGTCAGCACCCGGAAGTGACGGTCAACCTCACCAACCGCACGCGCCCCTTTCTATTTGCCGATACCGAATTCGATGCCGCGATCTACTTTGGCGATGCTGACTGGTCCGGTACGGAGTCCCATCGACTGATGGGAGAAAACCCCCTCCCCGTGTGCAGCCCAAGATTACTGGGCACCCGTACCCACTTCAGCCCCCAGGAGATAGCAGAACTGCCTCTGCTGCAGCAGACCACGAGACCTTACGCCTGGCGCCAATGGTTCAACGCGCAACAACTGAACATACCCCGTGACATGACAGGGCCTCGTTACGAGCTATTCTCGATGCTGTCCCAGGCCGCCATGCATGACATGGGAATCGCGCTGATTCCACCATTCCTCATCCAGCGCGAGCTAAAAGAGAACCAGCTGGTGATCGCGAGCCCCGAGGCACTGAACAGCTCCAAGGCTTACTACCTGATGATTCCCGAGAGAAAAGTCGAATCTGCATCACTGCATGCTTTCAGGGACTGGCTTATTGACCAGTCACAACGCTACAGCCCAGGCATTTAAAGGAACAAACGGTTTTATTGACCCTGTAGTCAATTAAATTGAAAGCCTACAGATATACGTATATGTCGCTTTTAGACAGACTGTACTTATCAACCATAAAAAGGCTAAAAGCCATGATTATCATGGCTTTCAGGGACTATCACCGGCCAATGCCCAACTATTCACACCGGCGATGGAAAAAGCGCAGACAAGCCCGCAAATCCCTTTAAATACCTGTATTTAAAGAGGTTATTTCCACGCATTGCGACAATCAGTCACAGGGTGACTTGTAGTTAATTTTTCGTCACCCGTCATAATCTCTTGAAGGCCGTAAAGTTCGCCTGCAAAATGCCGCGCCCCGCTGTCATTTCAGCGGGATCGTGCTGATCGGCCGCCCCAGATGCGCCACTCACGGTGCACTGGCCTTTTTACAAAAAGATCAAAAGCAAAAAGATCATGCAGGAGATTTGACGTGCACATTGGTGTTCCTCTCGAAACCCAGACCGGTGAAACGCGGGTGGCTGCCACCCCGGAAACCATCAAGAAGCTGATCGGCCAGGGCCATAAGGTCACTGTTCAAAGCGGAGCAGGCCTCAACGCCAGCATCGTCGACAGTGCCTATGAAACGGCAGGCGCAACCATTGGCAGTGCCAACGATGCGTTTGGCGCCGAGCTGATTCTCAAAGTGGTTGCCCCCAGCGACAGTGAGCTGGCGCTGATCAAAAGCGGTACCGTGCTGGTGGGCATGCTCAATCCGTTCAGCAACGAAACCATTACCAGGCTGGCCGAACGCGGCATTACTGCCTTCGCGCTTGAAGCCGCACCACGTACGTCGCGCGCCCAGAGCCTCGACGTGCTGTCGTCTCAAGCCAACATCGCCGGCTATAAAGCGGTCCTGCTGGCAGCCCACCACTACCCGCGCTTCATGCCGATGCTGATGACCGCAGCAGGCACCGTCAAAGCCGCTCGCGTGCTGATCCTCGGGGCGGGTGTTGCGGGCCTTCAGGCCATCGCCACGGCGAAACGTCTGGGCGCAGTGATCGAAGCGTCTGACGTACGCCCCGCAGTAAAAGAGCAAATCGAATCCCTCGGCGCCAAGTTCGTCGACGTACCCTATGAAACCGATGAAGAGCGCGAATGCGCCGTCGGTGTCGGCGGATATGCTCGCCCGATGCCGTCGAGCTGGATGCAACGCCAGGCCCTGGCCGTACACGAACGCGCCAAGCAAGCCGACATCGTCATCACCACCGCATTGATCCCAGGTCGCAAGGCACCCACCCTGCTCAGCGCCGAGACCGTCGCGCAAATGAAGCCAGGCTCGGTGGTCATCGACCTCGCCGCAGCCCAAGGCGGTAACTGCCCGCTAACGGTGGCCGATCAGGTCGTCGTGGAAAACGGCGTGACCATCTGCGGCCCGACCAACCTGGCCGGCGCCGTAGCCGCCGATGCTTCTGCTCTATATGCGCGCAACCTGCTGGACTTCCTGAAGCTGGTCTTCACCAAGGAAGGGCAGTTTGAAATCAACCTCGAAGACGACATCGTCGCCGCGTGCCTGATGTGCCGCGACGGCCAAGTCATCCGCAAAAACGCCTAAGCAGGGATTCAGACGATGGAAGAGCTTATCTCCCCCGGTATCTACAACCTGATCATCTTTGTGCTGGCGATTTATGTCGGCTACCACGTGGTTTGGAACGTGACCCCCGCGCTTCACACGCCGCTGATGGCGGTGACCAACGCGATTTCCGCAATCGTGATCGTCGGCGCCATGCTCGCCGCCGCACTCACCGTGACGCCGCTGGGCAAGACCATGGGCACCCTGGCCGTGGCGCTCGCGGCGGTTAACGTGTTCGGCGGCTTCCTGGTCACCCGCAGGATGCTTGAGATGTTCAAGAAGAAAGCCCCGAAAGTAAAAGAAGAGGCGCCCAAGTAATGAGCATGAATCTAGTCACGACGCTCTACTTGATCGCGTCGATCTGCTTTATCCAGGCCCTTAAAGGCCTGTCACACCCAACTACGTCGCGACGTGGCAACCTGTTTGGCATGCTCGGCATGGCGCTGGCGGTACTCACCACCGTGGGCCTCATCTATAAACTGGGCGCAGAACTCGCCACGGCCGGTATTGGCTACGTCATCGTCGGCCTGCTGGTCGGCGGCACCGCCGGTTCGATCATGGCCAAGCGCGTAGAAATGACCAAGATGCCAGAGCTGGTAGCCTTCATGCACAGCATGATCGGCCTGGCAGCGGTGTTTATCGCCATCGCCGCCGTGGTCGAGCCGCAATCCCTGGGCATCGTCAAACATTTGGGCGACTCGATTCCGGCCGGTAACCGTTTGGAGCTGTTCCTCGGTGCGGCCATCGGTGCTATCACCTTCTCCGGTTCGGTGATCGCGTTCGGCAAACTGTCGGGCAAGTACAAGTTCCGTCTGTTCCAGGGCGCACCGGTACAGTTCGGCGGCCAGCACAAGCTGAACCTGGTGCTTGGCCTGGCTACCCTTGGTCTCGGCCTGGCGTTCATGTTCACCGGCAACCTCAGTGCCTTCGCATTGATGCTGGCCCTGGCGTTCGTGCTCGGCGTGCTGATCATCATCCCGATCGGTGGCGCCGACATGCCGGTTGTCGTCTCGATGCTTAACAGCTACTCCGGCTGGGCAGCAGCAGGCATCGGCTTCTCGCTGAACAACTCGATGCTGATCATCGCCGGCTCCCTGGTGGGCTCCAGCGGCGCGATCCTGTCGTACATCATGTGCAAGGCGATGAACCGCTCCTTCTTTAATGTACTGCTCGGCGGTTTCGGCAACACGGCGGATGCCGGCGCAGTGGCAGGCTCGAAAGAAGCACGCCCGGTGAAATCCGGCTCGGCGGACGACGCGACCTTCCTGCTGACCAACGCCGACACCGTGATCATTGTTCCAGGCTATGGCCTGGCAGTTGCCCGCGCGCAACATGCGCTCAAAGAGCTGACCGAAAAGCTGACTCATCGTGGCGTGACCGTGAAGTACGCGATCCACCCGGTAGCGGGCCGTATGCCTGGGCATATGAACGTGCTGCTGGCCGAGGCGGAAGTGCCTTACGACCAGGTGTTCGAGATGGAAGACATCAACTCCGAGTTCGGCCAGGCCGACGTGGTGCTGGTGCTGGGTGCGAACGACGTGGTCAACCCGGCCGCCAAGAACGATCCAAACTCACCGATCGCCGGCATGCCGATCCTGGAAGCGTTCAAGGCCAAGACCATTATCGTCAACAAACGCTCGATGGCCAGCGGCTATGCGGGCCTGGACAACGAGTTGTTCTACCTGGACAAAACCATGATGGTCTTCGGTGATGCCAAAAAGGTCATCGAAGACATGGTCAAAGCCGTCGAATAACACTGCGCCAGCGCAATACCCGAAACCCTGGCCTCCAGTAGGCTGGGGTTTTTTATTATCGGACGAAACCCGACCAAAGGCTCTAAATCGCTGCCCGGCATTCGACCATGGTAGCGGGCCGAATTTTTTTGAAATCACTACACTGCCCACCTTGCTTCCGTAGCCTGAGATAACAATTCATGTACCGTGATCGTATCCGCTTGCCTTCGCTGTTGAACAAGGTCATGAGCGCGGCAGATGCCGCCGCACTGATCGAGGACGGCATGACCGTCGGCATGAGCGGCTTCACCCGTGCCGGTGAAGCCAAGGCCGTCCCCCACGCCCTGGCCGAACGCGCCAAGATTTCCCCGCTGAAAATCACCCTGATGACCGGCGCCAGCCTGGGCAATGACCTGGACAAGCAGCTGACCGAAGCCGGCGTGCTGTCTCGACGCATGCCGTTTCAGGTCGACAGCACCCTGCGCAAAGCGATCAACGCAGGCGAAGTGATGTTTATCGACCAGCATCTGTCGGAAACCGTCGAGCAACTGCGCAACAACCAGCTCAAGCTGCCGGACATTGCCGTCATCGAAGCCGTCGCGATCACCGAGCAAGGGCATATCGTGCCCACCACCTCCGTGGGCAATTCGGCCAGCTTCGCGATTTTCGCCAAGCAAGTGATTGTTGAGATCAACCTCGCGCACAACCCGAATCTGGAAGGGCTGCACGACATCTATATTCCAACGTACCGGCCGACTCGCACGCCGATCCCGCTGGTTAAGGTCGACGACCGCATCGGCAGCACCGCGATTCCGATCCCGCCCGAGAAGATCGTCGCCATCGTAATCACCAACAAGGCAGACTCCGCCTCTACGGTGACGCCGCCGGACGCCGATACCCAAGGCATCGCCAACCACCTGATTAATTTCCTCAAGCAGGAAGTAGACGCCGGACGCATGACCAACAAGCTCGGCCCGCTGCAGGCCGGGATCGGCAACATCGCCAACGCGGTGATGTGCGGCCTGATCGAATCGCCGTTCGAAGACCTGACCATGTACTCGGAAGTGTTGCAGGACTCAACGTTCGACCTGATCGACGCGGGCAAGCTGAGCTTCGCCTCGGGCAGCTCGATTACCTTGTCGGAGCGACGCAACGCCGATGTGTTCGGCAACCTGGAACACTACAAGGACAAATTGGTACTGCGCCCACAGGAAATCTCCAATCACCCCGAAGTGGTTCGGCGCCTGGGCATTATCGGCATCAACACCGCGCTGGAATTCGACATCTACGGCAACGTCAACTCCACCCACGTCTGCGGCACACGGATGATGAACGGCATTGGCGGCTCCGGAGACTTCGCGCGCAACGCGCACCTGGCGATCTTCGTCACCAAGTCGATAGCCAAAGGCGGCGCGATATCCAGCGTGGTACCGATGGTCAGCCACGTGGACCACACCGAACATGACGTCGACATTCTGGTGACCGAGATTGGCCTTGCCGACCTGCGCGGCCTGGCGCCGCGTGAGCGGGCTCGGGTGATCATCGACAACTGTGTACACCCGGCCTACCGCGATGCGCTGAACACTTACTTCAATGCCGCCTGCGCGATCGGCGGTCATACCCCGCATATCCTGCGTGAAGCACTGAGTTGGCACATCAACCTGGAAGAAACCGGGCACATGCTCAAGGCTTGATTGATACAGATCCAGGCTGATGCAAATACAGTTTCATCAGTCTGGGAATCTCAGCAGTACTTTTTTCAAAAACTGTACTGCTGTACCGGTCATTTCCTACTGAATTCTCCTACACCCCTCGCCTAAAATGCCTATTTCGCACTGTTTCAGTGCGGACAGGTACAGTTGCCCCATTTACGTACCGTACAGCCGCTATAAACAGTTAACTGGCCCCTCACAATACAGGTGAACTGTATCTAGAGAGTCTTGCGTCGGAGGAGGATCATTGGCATCAGTTAAACCACTACCTAATCCCGCCACAAGCGGAAGGATGTCATCATGGAACGTACACTCAGTTCCGATCTGTTCTTCGAAGAAAAAGCTGTAAACACCCAGGCTTCCCTGCCTTTGCGCGTTCTCGCCAACCTGATGTTGTGGCAGCGCCGCATCTCCAGCCGCCACCAACTGGCTCGTCTGGATTCGCGTCTGCTGGCTGACGCCGGTATCAGCGAAGCGCAACGCTACGAAGAGCTGAGCAAGCCGTTCTGGCGCTAATTGGCGCCCGCTGGCCCTGACCCGCCGGGTCCACCGCCAGCACCCTGATTTGTCAAAGCAAAGCCCGCCCCGGGTAACCGGAGGCGGGCTTTGCTGTTTCTGGCGTTCAGCTTTTGTACCGTTAAACAGATGCACTTCATGGAAACCAGTACAGTTTAAAAATAACTACAGTTAAGCAGTACAATTTAGCTTCGGTGTATCTGTATCGGTGAGCTCGAGCCAGCCAACATAGTGTCCCAAGACCTCATGAAAGGCTCCAGCCATGAAGACAGACACTTCATCTTATAAGCAGTTGATAGTGCGTATGGCCCATGCCGTAGGCAGCTGGGGACGAAAAACCCATGAGCGGCGCCAACTGGCACAACTTGACCCGCGCGAACTGTCCGACGCTGGAATCAGTTCGGGAGACCGAATCGCCGAGCTGTCCAAGCCGTTCTGGCGTGATTGAACAGTGAATAAACTTCCCGAACGGATAAGCGGCAGCTTAAGATTCCATCATCACGTGGCGAACCTTGTAGAACGGGCGTCTGATGCTCAACAGCAACATTGTCCGTTTCACAGTGGGCGCTTTGCGCCGCTTTATTTGATTATCTACAGGAGTGATTCCATGTCCCGTCTTCGCCTGCTGAGTGCTGCCGCCCTGTTGGCCGTAGCTGCCAACGCCAACGCGAGCAGCCTTATCGTGACCACTGATTCGATCGTCGGCGCGCTGAAAGCGACGTCCGATGCCAGCTCGGATGCCACCTCTTCCCTGCGCGACAACAAGGTCGTGCAAGCGGCCCGCGACGACGCCGCCAGCTTTGTCGCCAGCGAAGGCGCCATTCGTGGCGTGAAGCTCGAAAGCGCCCTGGCACAGATCCGCCAACAGGCTCCCCAGCTGAACACCGCAACGGACGCACAGTTGGCGCAGGCCATTCTGGCCATCTGACGCCAAGTCGACCCAAGAGAGCGCCAGCCACCACCAGATGTGTCAGCGCTGGCTCTCGCCCGGGCGTTGCGCTAGCCTTGGCGCTCGCTTTCAGTTGTCGAGTCCCATGGCTTTTTCATACCGCCTGTTGATCGTTCCCGTGTTGTTTTGCGCCTGCTGGTCACCCCTGGCTTCGGCCTTTGACGTGTCCACCCAGAGCACCGTCATCAGTGCGTATGCCACCAGCAAGGTGACGTCAGCACCCTTTGACAGAAAGTTGGTACTGGCCGCCCAGGATGACGCTGCCGCATTTATTGCCACTGACGGCCAATGGCGGGGAGCTCGTCTGGAATCTGCGCTGGATTATCTGCGTCGGACCCAGCCAAAACTTCATGCCAGCGACCTTGAACTGGCGCAGGCAATTCTCGTCCAATAATCATCTTTGTATTTTGGAGTCATCCCATGCGTAGCCCGCTGATCGCCGCCGCTCTCGGCCTGCTGTTGTTGGCCGATGTTGCCCACGCGCAAACTCTCAAGGCCACCAGTAACATCGTCGTGCGTGCCTCGGCCCGCACCATTGATTTCACCTCGGACACCACCACGTCCATCCGCGACTCCAAAATCGTGCGCGAAGCCCACGATGACGCCGCCAGCTTCGTCGCCACCAATGGCGAGATCCGTGGCGCGCAATTGGAAGCCGCCTTCGACACCCTGCGAACCCGCGTACCGGAAGCGCGCGATGCCAGTGACCAGACTCTCGCCGAAGCTATCCTCGCTCTGTGAGGCGGCTAGTCGCCTGGCTACTGGCCGGGACTGTGCTGCTCTGTGCAAGCGCAGCCCAGGCCAGCCTGCAACTGCGGCTCAAGACCGAAGGCTTGAGCCCGGCCGAACAGCAGGCCAGCCAGGCATTGCTCGATGAGGCGATGCGCGCTTTGCCGCCGCGCTTTATCGAGCAGCTGGACCGGCGCATTGATGTCGGCTGGACCGACAAAATGCCTGAAAACGCTTATGGCCAGGCATCTCTGGTGTCCGAACTGGACCTCAACCAAAACCTGCTTGCCAGCCTGACCGACGGCAGCGCGGCCACGCAGAAGACCAACCGCCCCCACGGCACCGTACGCCG
The DNA here is from genome assembly GCF_001647715.1 of Pseudomonas antarctica. NCBI lineage: Bacteria > Pseudomonadati > Pseudomonadota > Gammaproteobacteria > Pseudomonadales > Pseudomonadaceae > Pseudomonas > Pseudomonas antarctica. The sequence continues at coordinate 115,446 of NZ_CP015600.1, read as the reverse complement.
CGAAATGCTCGCCACCGTGCTGCATGAACTGACCCACATTTACGACCGTGCGCGCCTGTGGACCAAAGACGAGCGCACACTGATCCAGCGCTGCAGCCGCCAGAACAACATCACCGGCCTGATCGGCCTCCCCGATCAATGCCGAGGCCAGAACGACCGCCGCTTTACCTTAAGTGACGACCCGCGCCTGCTGGACCTTGCCGGATGGCCGCAATACGTGGGGCGCCGCGGCGAGCGGGAGCAGCACAACCATCAGGTCGCCCGCAGCCCGGACATCTACGAAACCACCAGCCCGCTGGAGTTCGTGGCCGTCAACATGGAGTACTTCCTCCTCGACCCGAGCTACGCCTGCCGTCGCCCCGCGCTGTTTCGCTATTACAAGGAACACTTCGGCTGGGCGCCGTCCGAGCAAGACACCTGCGCCACGACCTACGCGTTCCTGAACGCCGGCAACGATTTCGCCAAGACGCCGCTGGGCCAGATCGATCCGGAGCGGGTGTATGAAATCGACTACCTGCTGGCCGAAGCCAACCAAAACCTGGTCAGCCGCTGGGGCCACAGCATGTTGCGCCTGGTGATCTGCGCGCCCGGTCGCCCACGCGGCCCGGATTGCCGGCTGGACCTGGACCAGCACCTGGTGCTGTCCTACCGCGCATTTGTCGGTGACGTACAGCTGTCGAGCTGGGATGGCCTGGTGGGCAAGTACCCGTCACGGCTATTTGTGCTGCCGCTGGCCCAAGTGATCGACGAATACACCAAGACCGAGTTGCGCGGCCTGGCGTCAGTGCCGCTCAAGCTCTCGCGCCAAGAGATCAACGATACCGTCGAGCATGCCGCCGAAATGCACTGGAGCTATGACGGCAACTACTTCTTCATTTCCAATAACTGCGCAGTGGAAAGCCTGAAACTGTTGCGCAGTGGCAGCGCCAACCCGCAATTGACCGGCCTGGACAACATCACCCCCAACGGTCTGCTGGAAGTACTCAGCGCCCGTGGCCTGGCCGACACCAGCGTGCTCAATGACAAACGCGAGGCGTTGCGCCTGGGGTATCACTTCGACTCGTTCCGCGAACGCTACCAGGCGATGTTCGACGTGTTGCGCAAACACCTGCCGATTAAACAGACCCAGGTGGAAGACTGGCTGTCTCTCAGCGCCGAGGAACGCCGCCAATGGTTCAGCCAGGCCGACCTGCGCACCAGCGCCGCATTGTTGCTGCTGGAGCAGGCAAGCTATCGCAGGCAACTGATGCTGGCTCAGGACGAAGTCAAACAACGCTACCTCGGTGCACGCGAACTGAAAAACGGCGGCATGGAAAAAGCCAACCACACGTTACAACAGATCCTCGCCAACAGCGGCTTCCTCAGCCGCCCCGCAGAACTGCTGGGCACCAGCGGCTACGGCCTGCCACAACCGTCAGAAGCCCAACGCCTGGAATCGGAAAGTGCCGAACGCCAGAAGCAACTGCAATCCTTGAGCGGCGACCTGGATAAAGAGGTGCGGGTGCTGCTGGAGCCGTCCCGCGCTGCCGAGATCGCCGCCTGCGAGGCCAACCTCAAACAGGTAGGTGAGCATCTGCGGGCCCTGCACAAAGCGGCAGGGGGTTTGGAACTGCCTTAACCCACCTTAAAGAGAAGTCCTACGAACCTCTGATCATCTGAGTGCTCAGCGAAAGCTGGCTGAAAGCTTCCCCGTCTAGGATCGCCCCCACTGCCGGCAACAGACCGGCTGTTAACAACAACAATGGTGATTCCTGATGTCTGTTCGTACCCGCCTGTTCGCTCCAACTCCCACCGTACGCTACGTGCCTTTCGTACTGCGCTGACCCCCAACCGGTTCGCCATTCCCTAGCCGCGCTACGCCTGGAGTATTCCTATGCTGACTTTCCTTGGCTTTGCCATGGTCATCACGTTCATGTTCCTGATCATGACCAAGCGCCTGTCTGCGCTGATTGCTTTGATCATTGTGCCGATCCTGTTCGCCCTGTTTGGTGGCTTTGCGCCGGAAATCGGCCCGATGATGCTTGCGGGTATCACCAAGCTTGCGCCAACCGGCGTGATGCTGATGTTCGCCATCCTCTACTTTGCCCTGATGATCGACTCCGGCCTGTTCGACCCGGCCGTGCGCAAGATCCTCAAGATGGTCAAGGGCGACCCGCTGAAAGTGTCGGTCGGCACCGCTGTGCTGGCCCTGGTCGTCTCCCTCGACGGTGACGGCGCCACCACCTACATGATCTGCGTGGCAGCCATGCTGCCGCTGTACCAGCGTATCGGCATGAGCCCACGCATCATGGCCGGCCTGATCATCCTCGCCGGCGGCGTGATGAATATGACGCCCTGGGGCGGCCCGACTGCCCGCGCCGCCAGTGCGCTGCATGTGGACCCGTCGGATATTTTCGTGCCGATGATCCCGGCCATGGCCGCCGGTGTAGTGGCGATCCTGGTGATTGCCTATATGTACGGCAAGCGCGAACGTGCCCGCCTGGGTGAGCTGCACCTGCAAGGTGATGAAATCGACCACAGCGAGATCAGCGTGTCGCAATTCCCGGACGCCCGCCGTCCAAAGCTGATCTGGTTCAACGGCGCCCTGACCTTCGCCCTGATGTGCACCCTGATCGCCGGCCTGTTGCCGCTGCCGGTGCTGTTCATGGTGGCGTTCAGTATCGCGATGATCGTCAACTACCCGTGCCTGCAACAGCAAAAAGACCGCGTCGCCGCCCACGCCGGCAGCGTACTGGCGGTAGTCGGGCTAATCTTCGCCGCCGGCATCTTCACCGGCATTCTGTCCGGCACCGGCATGGTCGATGCTATGTCCAAGAGCTTGCTGGCGGTCATCCCGGACGCGCTGGGCCCGTACCTCGCGGTGATCACCGCGCTGGTAAGCATGCCGTTTACCTTCTTCATGTCCAACGATGCGTTCTACTACGGCGTACTGCCGGTACTCGCCGAAGCGGCCAGCCATTACGGCATCACCGCCGTGGAAATGGCGCGCGCCTCCATCGTTGGCCAACCCGTGCATTTGCTCAGCCCGTTGGTACCTTCGACCTACCTGTTGGTCGCCCTGGCCGGCATCGAATTTGGCGATCACCAACGCTTTACCCTCAAGTGGGCAGTGCTGGTATGCCTGTGCATAATGTTCGCCGCTTTGCTGATGGGGATTTTTCCGCTATTCAGCACTCTATAATCCTACCGACCTAACCGCGCGGCGCTGCAGCTTGCGCGGTTTCACACTTGCTCAAAGGAATACACATGGAATGGCTGACCAATCCGGAAATCTGGATTGCCTTCTTCACCCTGACGGCCCTCGAGATCGTCCTGGGCATCGATAACATCATCATGATTTCGATCCTGGTCAGCCGCATGCCCAAGCACATGCAGGCGCGCACTCGGATCTTCGGCCTGGCCCTGGCCATGGTGACGCGAATCCTGTTGCTGCTGTCGATTACGTGGGTCATGCAATTGACCGCCGACCTGTTCGTGGTCTTCGGCCAAGGCATTTCCGGTCGCGACCTGATTCTGTTCTTCGGTGGCCTGTTCCTGCTGTGGAAAAGCTCCCAGGAGATGTATCACGCACTGGAAGGTGAAGACGAAACCCACGATGAGCCCAAGGGCGCCGGTGGCAAGTTCATCTACACCATCATCCAGATCGCGATCATCGACATCGTGTTCTCCCTGGACTCGGTCATCACGGCGGTGGGCATGGTTTCCCATGTACCCGTCATGGTCGCCGCGATCATCGTCGCCGTACTGGTGATGATGCTGGCTGCCGGCACCATCAGCGAATTCATCGACAAGCACCCGTCGCTGAAAATGCTCGCGCTGTCGTTCCTGCTCGTAGTGGGTACTGTGCTGATCGCCGAATCCTTCGGCGTACACGTGCCAAAGGGCTACGTCTACTTCGCCATGGCGTTCTCGCTGGCGGTGGAAGCGATCAACATCAAGATGCGCACCTCGATCGCGAAGAAGAAGAAACAACAGGACCCGGTGAAACTGCGCAAGGACATTCCGGGTCAATAAGCCCGAGCCAGACAAAAAGGGGCTTTTATAAGCCCCTTTTTTTCATCCGCAAAAAGCTGATTTCATGACAGTTTTGTTTCAATACCTACTTTAGCTATGCGATGCTGGCGCAGAGCCCATTCGCCAACTACAGCTTAAGTACAAGACGTAGAACGGCACGCGGCAACTTTCCTTCGCCCCAATTGGGGCGCACCCACACGGGGGGCCGAGCATGCTGACCTTGCTCAATCTGCTTTCCGCCGTGACCCTGCTTATCTGGGGCACGCACATTGTCCGTACCGGCATCTTGCGGGTCTACGGTTCCAACTTGCGCCAAGTCATCGGGCAGAACATGTCCAAGCGCTGGCTGGCGTTTGTCGCCGGTATTCTGGTGACGGCCATGGTGCAGAGCAGCAACGCCACGGCAATGCTGGTGACCTCGTTTGTCGGCCAGGGCCTGATGGGCCTCACACCCGCGCTTGCGACCATGCTTGGCGCCGACGTCGGTACGGCATTGATGGCGCGTGTGCTGACCTTCGACTTGTCCTGGCTGTCACCGCTGCTGATCTTTCTGGGGGTGATTTTCTTCCTGTCGCGCAAACAGACGCGAGCAGGCCAGATGGGACGGGTCGGGATCGGCCTGGGCCTGATCATTCTCGCCCTGCAACTGATCGTCGAAGCTGCCGGGCCGATTACCCATGCCCAAGGCGTCAAAGTCATCTTTGCCTCGCTGACTGGCGACATCTTGCTGGACGCCTTGGTCGGCGCGTTGTTCGCAATGATTTCCTACTCCAGCCTGGCCGCCGTATTGCTCACGGCAACGTTAGCCGGCGCCGGTGTGATCGGCCTGCACGTGGCCATCGGCCTGGTGATCGGCGCCAACATCGGCAGTGGCGTGCTGGCCTTCCTCAGCACCAGCATGCAGAACGCCGCAGGTCGCCAGGTTGCCTTGGGCAGCCTGCTGTACAAACTGATCGGCCTGCTGCTGATCATCCCCGTACTCGACCCGCTCGTGCGCTGGATGGACGGTTTGGACTACAGCGCCCAAGGCATGGTCATCACCTTCCATCTGCTCTACAACACCAGCCGCTGCCTGATCCTGCTGCCGAGCATTAGCCCGATGGCACGCCTGTGCGCCTGGTTACTGCCGGAACAAGCAGAGGTCAACGGCAAAGCCAAGCCGCGCCACCTGGACTTGGCCTCACTTGCCACACCAAGCCTGGCCTTGGCCAACGCCGCCCGCGAAACCCTGCGCTTGGGCGACTTGATCGACAACATGCTCACCGCCATGCTCGAAGTGCTGCGCGGCAAGCAAACGGCGATTACCCAGGAAATGCGCAGTCTCAGCGATGATGTCGAGGCACTCTACAGCGCGATCAAGCTCTACCTCGCGCAAATGCCCCGCGAAGACCTCAGTGAACAAGACAGCCGCCGTTGGGCCGAGATCATCGAGCTATCAATCAACCTGAAACTGGCTGGCGACCTGATCGAGCGCATGCTGCGCAAGGTCCAGCAGCAGAAAACCTCGCAGCGTCGCCAGTTTTCTGAAGTGGGCCTGGAAGAACTGGCCGGCCTGCATACGCAACTGATTGCCAACCTGCGTCTGGGGCTGTCGGTGTTCCTGAGTGCCGACCCCGAAAGCGCCCGCCAACTGCTGCGCGAGAAGCGCCGCTTTCGCGCTCAGGAACGCCGCCTGGCGCATGCTCACGTCAGCCGCCTGCAACGCAAAATCGTACAGAGCCTGGAGACCAGCTCCTTGCACTTGGAGCTGATTGCCGACATGAAGCGTCTCAACTCACTGTTCTGCAGCAGCGCCTATGTGGTGCTCGAAACCTCCGACACCGGTGCACTCTCCGCTGAAGATATTGCCGACATCACCCATTCGCCCTGAACGTACGGGCGGCTGCACAGTCAGTAAAAAATGGACTTAAAACCAAACCGGCAATGTGGGAGCGGGCTTACTCGCGAAAAAAGTGGTGCGCCAGTCGACGATTCGGCCGACTGAACCACCGCCTTTACGAGCAAGCCCGCTCCCACAATCATTCGCCAGGAAGCTTGTTATGCGTCGCCTGTTATTCGCCTGCCTGTTGTTGGGCTCTGCACACGCCTTCGCCTTTGATCGTCTGCAAGTCGAGGGCTACACCCTGCCCAACGGCCTGCAATTGCTGCTCAAACCGGGCACCGAGCGCGGGCATGTGGCCATCCGCCTGGTCGTAGGCGTGGGCCTGGATGATTTCCGTTGTGATGAAAAGGAGCTGCCGCACCTGCTCGAACACCTATTGTTCAGCGGCATCGACGGCGGCGGCGAAGGCGACCTGGAAGACCGCATGCAAGCCCTCGGCGGCGAGTGGAACGCCTACACCAGCAACGCCGACACCACCTTTGTGATCGAAGCGCCCGCACAAAACCAGCGCAAGGTGCTGGACTTGCTACTCGCGATCATCACCCGCACTGAACTGTCCGATGCCAACATCAAAGCGGCCAAGCAGGTGGTCGAACGCGAAGATGGCGGCCACTACTCACACCTGCAACGCCTGCTCGACCGCCAGGACCTTGGCCACACCGCCAGCAACCAACTGGCCGTCGAACTGGGGCTCAAATGCGCCGAACGTGCGCAAGTCGACCACTTGACCCGCGATCAATTGGAGTCCCTGCGCAAAAATTGGTACGCGCCCAACAACATGACCCTGATCATCGTCGGCGACCTCGACAAACTGCTGCCGGCCTACCTGGAACGCACCTATGGCCAACTCGACCCGGTCGAGCCGAGTGAGCATCTGCCGCTCCCGGAAATCCAGCAGGCCGCCGCCAGCCACCGGGATCTTGTCCACGGCTGGGTCGGTGACAGTGCCAAGCTGCACTGGCTGTTCCCCGAACCGGTACTCGACGATCAACATGATGAAACCTACGACTTGCTCAAGGACTACCTGGACTGGGCGCTCTACCGTCAACTGCGCCTCAAGCACGGTTTATCCTACGGTCCGTGGAGCGAGCGAGAAGTGCTCGGCGGCGTCGGTTTCCTGAGCCTGAATGCCGACCTTGAGCGGGACAACCTGCCCGAAGCCGAACAGGTGCTCCAAAATCTCAAGGCGCAACTGCTCAAAGACGGCCTCGACCCGACGACATTCGCCCGCCTGCAGCAAGCCGCCATCGCCCGCCAGGCCTGGGCAGTGCAAGGCAACAGCGCCCTGGCCGACTATTACTGGAGTGCCTCGGGCGACTACAACAACGGCCATTTCAGTGACCCGGTGAAGCGCATCAAGGCCGTGACCCTGGCACAGACCAATCAGGCGATGCGCCAGGTGTTCGACCAACCGGGCTATTGGCGGGTGGAAAAACCGCTGGTGAGCTATGACACCCTGGCCTGGATCGGCGTCGGTGCGCTTGCGCTGATCGCCAGCGGGTTGATCGGCGTTCGGCTTTATCGCAAACGGATCGCGTAATGAAGCACCGAGCCCAGGCCTAAGACGTTATTCTGTCCGGGTTTTTTCCTACACCCACTGTGAACCGCCCATGCCAAACCTGCCGCCCCTAATCCAGCGCATCCTCGTACTGATCAAGCGCTATCCAGGGGTGATCGCACTCGGCGGTTTTATCTCGGGTGTGTGCAGCTTCATTCTGGTGGATCGTCAGCAAGGCATGGCCAGTTGGATCGCGGTGATCATGCTGGTGAGCTGGCTGTGGCTGATGCTGGAAAACAGCTTTACCCAACTGTTCGCCAAAGTCTTCAAGCGCGAAATCCCCGAACCGCTGCTGCGCTATGCCACCCAGATGATCCACCAGGAAAGTCTGTTTTTTGTGTTGCCGTTCTTTTTCGTCACAACCAGCTGGAACAGTGGCCAATCGATTTTCACCGGCCTGCTCGGTGCGGCGGCACTCGTGTCGATTACCGACCCGCTGTACTACAAGTGGCTGGCGCCCAAACGCTCGCTGTTCCTGGCGCTGCACACCCTGACTCTGTTCGCCGCGCTGCTCACCGCGCTGCCGATCATCCTGCACCTGACCACCGCCGAGAGTTACAAGCTCGCGCTGGGCGTCGCCATGGCATTGTCGATTCCAAGCCTGGCCGCAAGCCTGCCGCTGCGCAGTATCAAAGGCTGGGCGATGCTGCTGGGAGTCACGGCCGCCATTGGCTGCGCCGGTTGGTTCCTGCGCAGCTGGGTACCGCCGGCAACGTTATGGATGACCGAAGTCGCGATCAGCACCCAGCTGCAAGACCGCACGCCGGGCGACGACCTCAAGGAAGTCAGCGCCGCCCAACTGCGCAGTGGCGGGCTGTACGCCTATACCGCGATCAACGCACCGCGCGGGCTGGATGAGCGGATTTACCATGTGTGGAAATTCAACGGCCAAGAGGTCGACCGCATCGCCCTGGATATCCACGGTGGCCGCAAGGAAGGCTACCGCGCCTGGACCCACAAGCAGAACTTCCCGGCCGATTCGATAGGGCGCTGGCAGGTGCGGGTGTTGACGGAAGACGGGCAGGTCATCGGTGTGCTGCGCTTCAAAGTCACTGACACAGCACAAACGGACACGCCAAAGTAGGCCGTATCGTGCTATTACGTAGGGATTGTGGATAGCCAAACAAGCTCGGAGCTTATGACCACTCGTACGACGGCCGGCGCAGCCCATCTCGATTCGTCTACCGTTCCCCCGTTACTCAGGATTACAGGGGACTGGACGCTTGCCCACTATGCAAACCTGAAGAAGCTGTCGGACAAACTCGACGGCCAATACGACGCCGGTGCCCGTATTGACCTTAATGGCCTCGGTGCCCTGGACACCGCCGGCGCGTCGCTGTTGGTCGAGTTGCTGGGACCGGACCGCATCGAGCAATCTGCCGAGCAAACCGACTGCAGCCTGTCCGCCCCCGACCGCGCACTGCTCAAGACCGTCTACCGTTCCCTGAATGATTTTTGTGTGCCGGACAAGGCGCCCGAAGAAACCGCCGGTATCCAGGTGCTGGCACGCATCGGCCGCGCGGTGGACACCGTCTGGCAGGACAGCAATCAGCTGCTCGGCTTTATCGGGGTGATCCTCGAAACCCTCGCTCGCGGCATCTTCCGCCCCAAGCGCTGGCGCATCACGCCGATGGTCGCGCATATCGAACAAACCGGCCTCGACGCCGCGCCCATCGTGGCGCTACTGACGTTTCTGGTCGGCGCGGTAGTCGCGTTTCTCGGCGCCACAGTACTCAAGAGTTTCGGCGCGACCATTTTCACCGTGGACTTGGTGGCGTTTTCTTTCCTACGTGAATTTGGCGTATTGCTCACCGCCATCCTGATCGCCGGTCGTACCGCCAGCGCCTTTACCGCGCAAATCGGCTCAATGAAAGCCAACGAAGAAATCGACGCCATCCATACCCTGGGCCTGGACCCGATGGAGTTGCTGGTTCTGCCACGCGTGATGGCGCTGCTGGTGTCGCTGCCGATGCTGACCTTCCTGGCGATGCTCTCGGGGATTATCGGCGGCGGTGTGGTGTGCGCTGTCGCGCTGGATATTTCGCCGGCCATGTTTCTCTCGCTGTTGCAATCGGACATCGGCGTACAGCATTTCCTGGTGGGCATGGTGAAAGCCCCCTTCTTCGCCTTCTTGATCGCGGCGATTGGCTGCCTCGAAGGCTTCAAAGTCAGCGGCAGTGCCGAGTCGGTCGGCGCCCACACCACTTCCAGCGTGGTGCAATCGATCTTTGTGGTGATTGTGCTGGATGCGGTCGCCGCGCTGTTCTTCATGGAGATGGGCTGGTGAGTCGTCTACACCGTGCGCCCTGCGAGGCGGTGATCGAAGTGCGCGGCCTGTGCAACCGCTTTGGCAGCCAGAGCGTGCACGAGAACCTCGATCTGGATTTGTATAAAGGCGAGATCCTCGCGGTGGTCGGCGGCTCCGGCAGCGGCAAGTCCGTGCTGTTGCGCAGCATCGTCGGCCTGCGTCGCCCCAGCGAAGGCGAAATACGGGTGTTCGGCAAGAACCTGCCAAGCCTGTCGGAACATGAACGCTCGTTGGTGGAACGGCGCTTTGGCGTGCTGTTTCAGAAGGGCGCGCTGTTTTCCTCGCTGACGGTCACCGAAAACGTCGCCCTGCCACTGATTGAGCACGCGGGCCTCAGCCGTGCCGACGCCGAACACCTGGCCGCCGTCAAACTGGCATTGGCCGGGCTACCTCTTTCGGCTGCCGACAAGTACCCGGCGTCACTCTCCGGCGGCATGATCAAGCGCGCGGCCTTGGCACGAGCCTTGGCGTTGGACCCGGACATCCTGTTCCTCGACGAACCCACCGCCGGCCTCGATCCGATTGGCGCAGCGCAGTTCGACCAACTGATCCTGACCCTGCGTGATGCGCTGGGCCTGAGCGTATTCCTGGTCACCCACGACCTCGACACGCTGTACACCATCACCGACCGCGTGGCCGTGCTGGCGCAGAAGAAAGTGCTGGTGGCAGGCGCCATCGATGTTGTCTCGGAAACGAACGACGCCTGGATTCACGAATATTTCCACGGCCCCCGTGGCCGCGCGGCATTGGTTGCCGCTCAATCGCTCAACGAGGTATGACATGGAAACCCGAGCCCATCATGTGATGATCGGTCTGTTTAGCGTGATCGTGGTGGTCGGCGCAATGCTGTTCGGCCTGTGGCTGGCCAAGTCCAGCGTCGACAGCGCCTTCCAGGAATATGAGGTGGTGTTCAACGAGGCGGTCAGCGGCCTGTCCCAGGGCAGCTCGGTGCAATACAGCGGGATCAAGGTGGGCGACGTCACCAGCCTGCGTCTGGACCCGAAAGACCCGCGCCGTGTTCTCGCACGCATTCGCCTGGCCGGGCAAACGCCGATCAAGGAAGACACCCAGGCCAAACTGGCACTGACCGGTATCACCGGCACCTCGATTATCCAGCTCAGCGGCGGTACCCCGCAAAGCCCCGAACTCAAGGGCAAGGACGGCAACCTGCCGGAAATCATCGCGTCGCCATCGCCGATCGCGCGCCTGCTCAATAACAGCAACGACCTGATGACCAGCATCAACCTGCTGCTGCACAACGCCAACCACATGTTCTCCCGGGAGAACGTCGAGCGCCTGAGCAATACGCTGGACAACCTGCAGCAGACCACCGGCGCCATCGCTGAACAGCGCGGCGATATAAAGGTGGTGATGCAGCAACTGATGCAAGTGAGCAAACAGGCGACTGCCGCGCTGGAGCAAACCACCGTGCTGATGCGCAATGCCAATGGCCTGCTCAACGAGCAAGGCAAGCAGGCCTTCGGCAGCGCCGAGCAGGCAATGAAGTCCCTGGAGCAAAGCACCGCGACCATCAACACCTTGCTGACCAACAACAAGGACTCGGTGAACAGCGGCATGCAGGGCCTCAACGAATTGGCACCCGCCGTGCGCGAACTGCGCGAAACCTTGGGTTCGCTGCGCGCCATCTCCCGCCGCCTCGAAGCCAACCCCAGCGGTTACCTGCTGGGCAGCGACAAGAACAAGGAGTTCACGCCATGAAGCGTGCTTACCAAATGATCGCCCCTCTGGCCCTGGCCCTCATCAGCGCGTGCTCGATCTTGCCCAAGCCGGACCCGTCGGACGTATACCGCCTGGCTTCAGCACAAACGAGCAGCCAAGGCACGCCGGTCAGTTGGTCGCTGCGCGTGTCAAAGCCGCAGAGCAGCGAGTTTCTCGACAGCCCGCGCATTGCCGTGGTGCCCAACGGTGACCTGATCAGCAGCTATGCGAACTCACGCTGGAGCGACCCGACCCCGGTGTTGCTGCGCAATCGATTCATGGACGGTTTCCAGCGCGATGGGCGGGTAACGCTGCTGAGCACCGACGAGACCAACCTGCAGGCCGACTACGAGCTGGGCGGCCAGTTGCAGGCGTTTCAGAGTGAATACAGGGGTAATCAGGTGGACGTGGTGATTCGACTTGACGCGCGATTGGTGCGCGGGAGTGATCAGCGGATTATTGCCAGCCGCCGCTTTGAGGTGAGGCAGGCTGCGAGTGATACCAAGGTGCCGGCGGTGGTGGCAGCGTTTGGGCAGGCGGGGGATCAGTTGAATAAGCAGGTGGTGGATTGGGTGGTGCAGCAGGGCAATACTGCTGCGAAACGCTGAGGGCCTCATCGCAGGCAAGCCAGCTCCCACATTTTGATGTGTAAATACATTCAAACAGGTGGGAGCTGGCTTGCCTGCGATAGCAATCTAAGCCTTAACCAAAGAACCAGTAGCACACCGAAATCGCCGCCACGACGCCAGCAAACTCCGCCAGCAACGCACACCCCACCGCATGCCGCGCCCGCTGTATCCCCACCGAACCGAAGTACACTGCCAACACATAAAAGGTGGTTTCCGTACTGCCTTGAATCGTCGCCGCCACCAGTGCCGGGAAGCTGTCCACGCCCTTGGTTTGCATGGTCTCGATCAACAGCGCCCGTGCGGCACTGCCGGAAAACGGCTTGACCATCGCAGTCGGCAGCGCGTCGACAAAGCGCGTGTCCATCCCGCTCCAGGCCACCACATGGCGAATCCCCTCCAGGCCGAAATCCAACGCCCCGGAGGCGCGCAACACACCCACGGCACACAGCATCGCCACCAGGTACGGCAGCAGGTTCTTGGCAACGTCGAAGCCCTCTTTGGCGCCTTCGACAAAGGCCTCGTAGACCTTCACCTTGCGCAGTGCGCCGATCACCAGGAACAGCATGATCAACCCAAACAGCGTGAGGTTGCCGAGTATCGAAGAAAGGCCGGCCAGGGCCGTGGCGGACAGGGTCGCCAGCAGCGCCATAAAGCCGCCCAGCACCAGTGCGCCGGGAATCAGGTAGGCCAGCACCACCGGGTCCCACAGGCGCAGGCGTTGCATCACCGCCACCGAGAGCAGGCCGACCAAGGTCGAGGCACTGGTCGCCAACAGGATCGGCAGGAACACTAACGTCGGGTCCGCAGCACCTTGCTGGGCGCGGTACATGAAGATCGTCACCGGCAACAGCGTCAGCGAGGAGGCGTTAAGCACCAGGAACAGAATCTGCGCGTTGCTCGCAACGTTCGGGATCGGGTTGAGTTCCTGCAACGCCTTCATGGCTTTCAGGCCGATAGGCGTAGCGGCGTTGTCCAGGCCCAGACCGTTGGCGGCGAAGTTGAGGGTGATCAAGCCGATAGCCGGGTGGCCAGCGGGCACCTCAGGCATCAGGCGGCGAAACAGCGGCCCGAGGGCCCTGGCCAGCCAATCGACGATCCCGGCCTTTTCGGCGATACGCAAAAAGCCCAGCCATAAGGTCAGGGTGCCGAACAGCAGCACCATCACTTCCACCGACAATTTGGCCATGGCGAAAATGCTTTCGACCATCGCCGCAAAAATCCCGGCATTACCGCCAACCAGCCACTGCACCAGTGCTGACACCATTGCCACGACAAAGAAGCCAAGCCACAGGCCATTGAGCATCAGTTGAATCCCCCGAAAGATGGAGCGAATGATAACGGGGCTGGCAGAAACGACAAACCCCGGATTTCCCGGGGTTTGTTTCAAATCACTCGCGCATCAGCCGCGGCTGGCCTCGCCGGCCGGCAGCGCTTCTTTGCTGCGCCAGTGTGGCAGGGAGTTCCAGTAGCGCTCGCCCTTGGCGTCATCGTACATGCCTTCCCAACGGGAGATGACCAGTACGGCCAAGGCATTACCGATCACGTTCAGTGCGGTACGCGCCATGTCCATCACACGGTCGACACCGGCGATGAACGCCAAGCCTTCCAGCGGAATGCCCACGCTGCCCAATGTGGCCAGCAGTACCACGAAGGATACGCCCGGCACGCCGGCGATACCTTTGGAGGTGACCATCAGGGTCAGCACCAGCATCAGCTGCTGGCCGATCGACAGGTCGATGCCATACAGCTGGGCGATAAAGATGGCGGCGATGCTCTGGTACAGGGTCGAACCGTCGAGGTTAAACGAGTAGCCGGTCGGCACCACGAAGCTGCAGATGGCCTTTGGCGCACCGTACGCCTCCATCTTCTCGATCACGCGAGGCAACACGGTTTCGGAGCTGGCAGTGGAGTAGGCCAGTACCAATTCGTCTTTGAAGATGCGCATCAACTTGATGATCGAGAAGCCAAACAGGCGTGCGATCGAGCCCAGTACCGCAAAGGCGAAGAACAGGATGGCCACGTAAACCAGGATCACCAGCTTGGCCAGCGGCAGCAAGGAGGCGAAGCCGAAATTGGCAACGGTCACCGCGATCAGGGCAAATACACCGATCGGGGCGTACTTCATGATCATGTGGGTGACTTTGAACATGCTCTCCGACACGCCTTGGAACATGGTCACCAGCGGCTCGCGCAGCTCAGGTTTGAGGCTCGACAACCCCAGGCCGAACAGCACCGAGAAGAAGATGATCGGCAACATGTCGCCGCGGGCGACCGCCGCAAAAATGTTCGACGGGATCAGGTTGAGGATCGTCTCGATGAACGCATGCTCATGCTGTACTTCGGCGGCGGTGGCGGTGTATTTGGAGATGTCGACGGTACCCAGGGTACTCATGTCGATGCCGGCGCCCGGGTGGAACAGGTTGGCAAGCAGCAGGCCGACCACAATAGCGATGGTGGTGACCACTTCGAAGTAAAGGATGGTTTTGACACCGATTCGGCCGAGCTTCTTCGCGTCCCCCACACCGGCGATGCCCACGATCAGCGAGGAAATCACAATCGGGATCACGATCATCTTGATCAGACGAATAAAGATATCGCCCGCTGGCTGCAACACATTGCTGATCCACCAGGCTTTTTCAGCACTGAAATGGTTGAGCACTGCACCGATTGCGATCCCCAACACCAAACCGATGAGGATCTGCCAGGCGAGGCTTAGCTTTGCCTTCTTCATGTCATTACCCTTACTTCAAGTGGACTTAAGGCAAATGCGCCATCTGGAACGCTCGGAAGCGAAAAAGTGTGTGCATCTGCCTCCGTAGAAGGTCACCGCAGCGTGGCCGAAATGGCTTACTGGCAGGCGAAAAAAGGCGCAACTATTCCCATGCAAGGGAGCGACGTCTAATGCCGTAAACGCCTACCCTATGCCGAATCGGCATGGCTTTTTTTGAAAATAACTGTCCGAACGGTCAGTTCAAATACGCCATTTAAGCAGGTGAATATGCCGTGGACCGGCCAATACAGGCTCGCTCAGAGATGTTGGACGACTTCAAGTCACTGGCAAAAATGCCTGGGATTTGATGAGCTTGGCGTCGGAGAAGTCCTATAGCGTGAGCAAAATTTTCTAGATAGAAGGTCGCTCCGACACACCAAGTAATGGTTGGGAGGAGGCAGAAAAGAAAATAGCGGCTATGGACGACATAGAAGATGGGTAATGAGAGTCATAAGCCCGCCGCAAGTTCAGCAAGCTTGAGGACTTGTGAACTTGCGTCGCAGCTTTTCACCTGACCCGGCCCTTGCGCAGGCACTCCCTGTACCCGTAGGTCACGCCGATCTCGATTGATCAGAGCAACCCGGCCCCCTGGTCATGCATCGCCCTTGGCGAGCGATGCAAAAGGAAAGAAACAAAGTGGCTTCTTTCCATGGACGCCAGCTCCGCAGACGACAGATGCGTCAGACGGAACCTAGTACCAATTCGGATCTTTCTTAAGCTGCTCCATCAGCAGCTTCTGCATGCCTTCATTCGGCTTACCCAGGAAACGGTAGTCGGCGTGTCGTGTCGGTGACTTGTCTGCCGGCAGACCTGCCGGGACCTGTACCAACATGGCGTAGGCATGTTTCTTGTTGTAGCTGAACGCAACGACCAAGCGCTTGTTCAGGCACGTGTCTGCTGTCTCGCAGAGCGGCCCGACCAGGTACTTGTCGCCATCTTCCTCCACAGCATTCATTTGTTCGGCCGTACCGGAGAGGTTCATTACCCATTCCGGCAGACGCTCTTCTTTCTTCACAACGCCTTGCCAGGTCTCACGAAACTGTGGATCGGCGCTCAGCAATTCGTTGGCCCGGGTCTGACCGTCATTGGCGGCCATTACCAGACCGCTGCCGCCCAAGAGCAGGGCGGCAGCTATAGCTTTGAGAGACAGAGTGGTCATTTTCAGCCTCGGCCGCGACGACCAAAGAAGAACGAAGCGATGAACATCACCAGGAAGACCACAAACAGAATTTTTGCGATACCCGTGGCAGTGCCCGCGATGCCACCGAAGCCCAGGACTGCAGCCACAATGGCGATGATCAGAAATGTGATTGCCCAACTCAACATGGTGATTCTCCTTACGCTTTTATAGGGGTAACAGCGGTAGTGCCGTGCAGCCGCTCAACTCAAGCGACCTTGTGTTGCCTAGAACACCCAACGTTCTTGAGCTGGCAATTCACCCAGGGTGGAATCCTGGTCAGCCACTCTCAATTGCGGGGCGGTTACGTCGGCGGTAGCGCTGCCAACGGAACGGAAATGGGTTTGAGTCATGAGCGGACGTTCAAATTGCGGGGTTTGTTGCTGACTCTGCTGCCAATGCTGCAGCTGCTGGCCGGCGATCAACGTGACCATCAAGGCCAGGCTGGCGAACAGACCTTGCTGCAAGCGCACTGGCGATACACGCAATTGGCTGCTGAGGCTTTGGCGAGTCATGCTGCATTTCTCCCGCATTCTGATTATTCGTTCATGACGCTGTCAGGAGAGGTATTGCAGGGTGCATGCCAGATTTTTTACAAAATAATACTCAATAAAATCAACATGTTATGAATGCATCAAGGTTATGGAAGCCAGCATCCTGCACGATGCCTCTGTCCAGGCCGTGCGAAATGCACGACCGCCAATGGTCGGATCAACGGATCGAAAGCAGTTGGGGAGTTGCCGAAGTGGCAAGAAGGCATGAAAACGCTATCAATCGGCGTGTTTGTAGGAGAGCGTGAAGATACCTGCGCGAAGACGCCGTTTATCAATCAGAATAAACCATGCAACTTGCCCGATTATTCCGGGACTAAACAGCATCATTCATAGTTAAGGAGCGCGGGACAGATGGAATCAGCCAAGGAACTTCAAGGCCGCATTCTTTTAGTGGATGACGAATCCGCGATCCTTCGCACCTTCCGTTACTGCCTGGAAGATGAAGGCTACAACGTAGCGACTGCCAACAGCGCCGCACAAGCCGATGCCCTGATGCAACGCCAGGTGTTTGACCTGTGCTTCCTGGATTTGCGTCTGGGTGAAGATAACGGCCTGGATGTATTGGCCCAGATGCGTATCCAGGCGCCGTGGATGCGCGTGGTGATTGTCACCGCGCATTCCGCCGTAGACACCGCAGTCGATGCGATCCAGGCCGGCGCCGCCGACTACTTGGTCAAACCGTGCAGCCCAGACCAATTACGGCTGGCCACCGCCAAGCAGTTGGAAGTGCGCCAACTGTCCGCACGCCTGGAAGCACTGGAAGGCGAAGTACGCCAGCCCAAGGACGGGCTCGACTCCCACAGCCCGGCGATGATGGTGGTACTGGAAACCGCACGCCAAGTCGCGGGCACGGACGCCAATATCCTGATTCTGGGCGAGTCCGGCACCGGTAAAGGTGAGTTGGCGCGGGCCATTCATGGCTGGAGCAAACGTTCGAAAAAATCCTGCGTTACTATCAACTGCCCGTCATTGACGGCGGAATTGATGGAAAGCGAGTTGTTCGGCCACAGCCGCGGCGCGTTTACCGGTGCCAGTGAGAGCACGTTGGGCCGAGTCAACCAGGCCGACGGTGGCACGCTGTTTCTCGACGAAATCGGCGACTTCCCGCTCACCTTGCAGCCAAAATTGCTGCGTTTTATCCAGGACAAGGAATATGAGCGCGTAGGCGACCCGGTCACCCGGCGCGCTGATGTGCGCATCCTGGCGGCCACCAACCTGAACCTGGAAGACATGGTGCGCGACGGCCGCTTCCGGGAAGACTTGCTCTACCGCCTCAATGTCATCACTTTGCACCTGCCGCCGCTGCGTGAACGCAGTGAGGACATCCTGACCCTTGCCGACCGCTTCCTGGCACGCTTCGTCAAGGAATACGCCCGACCGGCACGCGGTTTCAGCGACAGCGCGCGTGAAGCCCTGCTCAACTACCGATGGCCAGGCAATATTCGCGAACTGCGTAACGTGGTGGAACGCGCCAGCATCATCTGCCCACAGGAAAAGGTTGAAATCAGCCACCTTGGGATGGCCGAACAACCGACCAACAATGCCCCGCGTATCGGCGCCGCGCTGAGCCTGGATGAGCTGGAGAAAGCGCATATCGGTGCAGTACTCGCCACCAGCGACACCTTGGATCAAGCGGCCCGCACCCTCGGTATCGACGCGTCGACCCTTTATCGCAAACGTAAACAGTACAATTTATGAGCTGTACCTTATGAAGCTTGCGATGAAACTGCGCACTCGGCTATTCCTGAGCATCTCAGCGCTGATCACCGTCGCTCTGCTGGGACTGGTACTGGGACTGGTCAGCGTCATGCAAATGGCCAAGAGCCAGGAGTCGTTGATTCGCAGCAATTTCATCACCCTGGACCTGGGCCTCAAGCTGCGCCAGAGCTTGGGCGACCAGTTGATCCTGATGCTGGAGGATCAACCGGACCCCGCCGCCCTGGAAACCTCGAAACAGCAATATTTCGCCCTGCTGGATCAAGGTGTAGCCCACGAACAGCAAGACGGCAGACCCAGCGGGTTCAGCCAGGCACGCGTCGACTACCTGAACTTCCTCAAGGCGTTCGACGAGGCCCACCAAAGCTCGCTGGCAAACAATAAAAACCAAAAACTGACCGAAACCTTCAATGTATTGCGCAACGGCCTGATCGCCGAACACAAACAAGCGTTGGAGAATATCAACACCAGCGAACACAAATCGCGAGACCGTGCATTGCTGATCGCCGGCCTTTTAGGGTTGGTTGGCCTCGCGGTATTGATCATCGGCTTTGTCACTGCCCACGGCATCGCACGGCGGTTTGGCGGGCCGATCGAAGCCTTGGCCAAAGCCGCTGACAAGATCGGGCAAGGCGATTTCGAAGTGACGCTGCCCATCTCGTCTGCAGCGGAAATGAACCAACTGACGCGCCGCTTTGGCATCATGGCAGAGGCGCTGCGCCAGCATCAGGCGACCAATGTCGACGAATTGCTGGCCGGCCAGCAGCGCCTGCAAGCGGTGCTCGACAGCATCGACGATGGCCTACTGATGATCGACCGCCAAGGCTGCCTGGAACACCTCAACCCCGTGGCGCAGCGCCAATTGGGCTGGGACGAGGCGCGCTTAGGCCAGGGGCTGGGCGAAGCACTGGGCCGCCCGGAAATGGATGAACAACTTCAGTTGGTCCTGCGTGGCGGCAACCTCGAGCGGGCGCCGGAAGACCTGGAAGTGGAAGTCGAAGGCGAATTACGCCTGCTGACCTATAGCCTGACACCCGTCAGCCATACCCAAGGGCACATTCTTGGCGCGGTGATGGTGCTGCATGACGTCACTGAACAGCGCGCCTTCGAACGGGTGCGTAGCGAATTCGTGTTGCGCGCCTCCCACGAGTTGCGCACACCGGTGACCGGCATGCACATGGCCTTCGGGCTGTTCCGCGAACGGGCAAAGTTCCCTGCGGAGTCTCGTGAAGCGGACCTGCTGGATACGGTCAATGAAGAGATGCAGCGCCTGATGCAGCTTATCAATGACCTGCTCAACTTTTCACGCTACCAGAACGGCCTGCAAAAGCTCACGCTCGGGCCATGTGATGTCACCGACCTGCTGGAGCACGCACGGGCTCGATTCACTGAGCCAGCGAATGCACAGAACATCGAGTTATTGGTGGAGGCCCAAGCAGAATTGCCCAGGCTGTATGCCGACCAGGCTCAGTTGGAGCGAGTGCTCGATAACCTTTTAGGCAACGCTTTGCGGCACACCGCAGAGGGTGGCCAGATTCGTCTGCAGGCGCGCCGTCATGGCGAACGGGTGATTATCAGCGTCGAAGATAACGGCGAGGGTATTGCTTACGGCCAACAAGGGCGGATCTTCGAGCCCTTCGTGCAGGTGGGCCGCAAGAAAGGCGGCGCCGGCCTGGGGTTGGCACTCTGCAAAGAGATCGTGCAATTGCACGGCGGCCGCATGGGCGTGTATTCGCGGCCGGGGCAAGGCACACAGTTCTACATGGCGCTGCCGCTGTAATCTGGCTGCTCGGGTTGCCTTGTCACAGCGACACGGACCTCAAAGACCACAATCAAACCTTCGACGCACATGTGAAAAATGTGGGAGCGGGCTTGCTCGCGAAGGCGATTTCAAAGCCAACATTGCTGCCGCCTGACATTCCGCTTCCGCAAGCAAACCCATCCCGCTCCCACGTTGGAATCGGTTTACACGCTTAGCTGCGGTTCAACGCGCGCAGGATCGCGGCACTTTCGGCATCCGGCGTACCATCGAACAGTGATGGACGGAAGTGCATCTGGAAGGCCGCGATCACATGCCGCGTGGCTACATCCAGCTCACCCGTCTGCGGCGTTTGGTAGCCGAGTCGTGCCAGCTCTTCCTGGAACCAGGTAATACTCGGCAGTGCAGCGGCGTACTGCTGCTGGAATCGGGCGACTGCCTGCGCGTCCGGCCACATCCCCAAACCTTCAGCGGCTAGACGCTTCCACGGGAACAGCGGGCCCGGGTCGAGCTTGCGCAGCGGCGCGATGTCGCTGTGGCCGATGATATTCCTGGGGTTGATGCCATTGCGCTTGCTGATGTCCTTGAGCAACACCACCAGCGACTGCACCTGCGCTTCGGAGTACGGATACCACACGCGACCCGTCGGCGTGTCGCGATACCCTGGGTTGACGATCTCGATGCCAATGGAGCTGGAGTTGAGCCAAGTGCGCCCCGTCCACTCGCTTTCCCCAGCGTGCCAGGCGCGCTGGCTCTCATCCACCAGCTTGAAGATGGTGCCTGAGGCGTCGTCGCCAATCAGGTAATGGCTGCTGACCTGGCCGTGCGTCAACAGCGCCAGGGAGCGTTCAAGGTTGGTGGCCGTGTAGTGAACAATGACGAACTGCACGCGGTTATCGTGGTTCATCGAAGGGTGGTTGGTGTCCAGGCGCGGGCCGCTGGCGCAGCCGGCGAGGAGGAGAAACACAAAAGCGACGTACAAGGATTTCATGGCAAAGGCATTACACTGAAGACGATAATGCAACAGTGTAACGTACCGTTTAAGGCCCGGCGGCCAAATCCGGGCTTTTAAACAAAATGGAACATTTTTTACGCCGCCTGTACCCGGTTACGTCCGGCAGCCTTGGCCCGGTAAAGCGCCTCATCGGCGCGCTTGAGCGCCAAGTCACTGCGCTCACCTGGCTGAAACTGCGCCAGGCCCATGGACATGGTGATCGTCACCGGCTCGCCCTTGAAGTGGAACGGGCACGCTTCAATCGCTGCGCGCAGCCCTTCGCCCACGGCCAAGGCATCCTCCAAGGCGGAGTCAGGCATCAGCAACACAAACTCCTCACCGCCGAAGCGCGCGATAAAGTCGTTGGGGCGCAGGTTTTTGCGCAACACATTGGCGATGATTTTCAGCACCTTGTCACCCGCCAGGTGACCGTAGCCGTCGTTGATACGCTTGAAGTGGTCCAGATCCAGCATGGCCAGTGACAGGCTATTGCCGCGCTGGTGCCAGGTATTCACTTCATGGTCCAGGCGCTCACTCCATGCAGCACGATTGGGCAGGCCGGTGAGCGGATCGATCAAGGCCTTCTGGCGTTGTACCTCCAAATGCTCGCGATAGCCCTGGGCCTCCTGTTCCATGTTTGCAACCCGCTCAGCCAAGCCCTTCAGCCGCGCCGCGACCTCCTGCTCGCGCTGGTCACGCTGCTGCTGGTGTTCGTCCATAGTGCCGAGCAAGCCTTCAAGATGGCTTTCCAGCACTTGCTTGAGGCTGTCCAGGTCGGCCGCGTCCTGCACGCTGCTTTGCAGGCCGTCGACCTGCTCACGGATCTGCGTATCCAGTTCCCGCGCGGCCGAGCGGCTGTCCGCGTGGCCATCACTGGCCACCTGCAGATGACCCTGGAATGCCTCGAGGCGCTCGTTGAGCTGCTTGAGGTAGGCTTCGAACTCATGCTGGCCGCTGTCGGTAATCGCCAGCATCAGAACCGCCAGGTCATCAAGGATCGGCAGCAACTCGTACCAGTTCAAGCCGTGGGCCAGGCGTTCGCGCATGGCTTCGGCTTGGGGCCGGTGGCGCTCGGGCAGTGACAGATCATCCAGCAAGCCGAGCAAGGTGCCTTCGATATGACTGGCGACCGAGCTATAGGACGGCTCGGGCGAATCGGGCAGCGCGTAAACGCCGTCCGATTGCAGCGTATCCGGGTCAGGCTCCGGGCTTTCCTGCACCGGAGGTAGCGACAGGCTGCCGATGGAGGTTTCGTCCGGGGTATCGACCAGAGCCTGCGGGACCTCGATAAACGCGGCGAGTGCGCTCTCGGGAACGGCTTCCTCTGCTTCGGGTTCAGGTGCTGCGGCAGGCAGAAGGGTGGGTTCCGCTGGCGCCGGGGCCTCAAAGACAAACGTTTCGGCGGCAACCTCTGCGGCTTTGACAGGCTTGATCGGTTCAGGCTGCGTCGCGACCGGGGTCTGCGGCAACGGCGCGAAGGCGCGCAAGGCGTGTGTCAGTTCTTCGGATTGCGCAGGTTCCTGAGGCTCAGGTTTGGGCGCGGCGGGGACGGGGGCGGGTTTCGGCGCAGCCAGCTCCGGCGTAGGCAGTGGCGTAGCTTGGGCCACCGGCACTTCATTCGAAACATCCTTCGCGCCAAATAGACGTTGCAGCAGGCCCGGCCCAGTGCGCGTGGTTTCGCCGTCCGGCTCCAGGTTACTCAGCGCCTGCTCTTGCAGGCTGCTCAGCTCACTGAGCAACAGCGGGATCTCACGCGCCTGCCCGACGCGACCCTCCAGCTGCTTGGCGAAGGTTTTCAGCGGTCGGGCCACCTCACGCGGCAGTGGCAACTTCTGTAACTGCATAACCAGGGCGGTGAGCGCGGTGCTGATCTGGTCGACCCGGGTTTCGCGGCGCTGCTCCGAGTCGAGCACGGCTTTTTCCAGGCGCGGCAACAACGCGGCGAGAGCGGCGTCCATGTCGTCCGTACGCACGACGTCGCGCATCTCTTTCATGCATTGATCAACCGCGCGGTCGGTCCCTTCAGCCGCCAGCGTGCTGCGCACCAGCCCTCGCCGCAGCAGGTCAAGGCGGGCGGCCCAGCGACGTTCGAGCTTGTCTTGCTGCTCGACGCCTTTCAGGTATTTCTCTTTCCAGCGCTGGGCGTCGTCGCTCATGCAAGGGGTCCGCGAGGGCTGGGGCTCAACGCGGGTAATGCATCAGCCGTGAGCGAACCCGGCAGACGAATCTCTACCGCGACCGGCAGGTGATCGGAGATGGGCTGCGCCAGCACCTGCACGCTTTCAAGCGTAAGGGTCGGGCTAAGCAGGATATGGTCCAGGCAACGCTGCGGGCGCCAACTGGGAAACGTGGCTTCGACTTGCGGCGCCAGTAACCCGAGGTCACGCAACGGAGAATTCTGCAACAGGTCATTGGCATGGGTATTCATGTCACCCATCAGTACCTGATGCTTATAGTTGCCAATCATTTCACGCACGTAGGCAAGCTGCAGGTTGCGCGCACGCCCCCCGAGCGCCAGGTGCATCATTACCACCACCAAGGCTTCCGGGCCTTCGCCGAATCGCACGAGGATCGCCCCACGGCCCTTGGGGCCTGGTAATGGGTGATCTTCGATAGCGGTCGGTTTCAGGCGACTCAGCACGCCATTGCTGTGCTGCGCCAGGCGCCCTAGATTGCGGTTGAGTTGCTGGTACCAGTAGGGGAACGCGCCAAGCTGAGCCAAGTGTTCCACTTGGTTGATGTAGCCAGAGCGCATGCTGCCGCCGTCAGCTTCCTGCAGGGCGACCAAGTCGAAGTCGTTCAGCAGGTTGCCGATCTTTTGCAGGTTAACCGCACGCCCGTTATGCGGCAGCAGGTGCTGCCAGCCCCGGGTGAGGTAGTGCCGGTACTTCTCGGTGCTGATGCCCACCTGGATATTGAAGCTGAGCAGGCGCAAGCGGCTGTCTGCCGGCAGGCCTGTGGACTCCAGGTGATGTTCGTTGACCTGCGCATCATGCAGGCCAACGACACGTTCAGTACCCCAGCGGCGCATGGTGGGCCCCTTACTTGGCTGCGCGCTCTTTGGCGATCAGCTGGTCGGCAACATTGAGGGTCTGTTCAGGACCACCGGTCGTGCCCAGGTCGAAACGGTATTTACCGTTGACGATCATGGTCGGTACGCCTTGCACGCCATACTTCTGGGCCAACTCTTTGTATTGAGCCATTTTGCCCTTGACGGCGAACGAGTTGAAGGTCTCGAGGAACTTGGCTTTGTCGACCCCTTGGGTAGCAACGAAATCAGCCATGTCTTCCGGCTTGGTCAGACGCTTGCCTTCCTTCTGGATAGCATTGAACACGGCGTTATGAACCTTTTGCTCAACGCCCATGGTGTCCAGGGTGATGAAGAGCTGACCATGGGCATCCCATGGGCCACCGAACAGCGCTGGGATGCGCTTGAAGTTCACGTCGGCCGGGAGTTTTTCAGCCCAAGGGTTGATGGTCGGCTCAAAGGCGTAGCAATGCGGGCAGCCATACCAGAACAGCTCCACCACTTCGATCTTGCCAGGCTCCGAAACGGGGACCGGGTTGGCCAGTTCTACATAGGTTTTACCGGCTTCAAGCGGCACGTCGGCAGCTTGGGCGGTCACGCCGAAAAGGCTGGCAGTGACGAGAGCGGCGCTGAGGATCAGATTACGCATGCTTTACTCCTGTACAAATAAAGTCGCCTCACGCGACCTTTAATTGTGACAGGTCTACGCGGGCATGAGTTCGTTAGTGTAACGGCACCGGCCACAAAAAAGGGCGGCCTAAGCCACCCTTTTTATGCTTGCATCGATAGATTAATCGAGCGTTAACGTACTGCCTGGATCAGTGCAGGCCCTGGATGTACTGGGAAACTGCTTCGATATCCTTGTTACTCAACTTGCCGGCAATGCTTTGCATGATTTTGGTATCGCCGTCGTTGGTGCGATTACCCTCACGGAAGTCCGTCAGTTGCTTGGTGATGTACTGGGCATGCTGGCCGCTCAGGTGCGGAAAACCTGCAGCGGCAAGGCCGGCGCCATTAGGCGAATGGCAGCCGAGGCAGGAAGGCATGCCTTTTTCCAAGTTGCCACCACGGAACAGTTCTTCGCCGTGAGCCACCAGTTTTGGATCGGCAGCTCCCACACTGCCGTGCTGACTGGCAAAATACGCCGCGATGTCTGCCAGGTCCTGATCGCTGAGATTAGTCAGCAAGCCGGTCATTTCGAGCACCGTGCGCTTGCCGTCCTTGATGTCGTGCATCTGCTTGGTCAGGTAACGTTCACCCTGGCCTGCCAGTTTAGGGAAGTTCGGCGCCGGGCTGTTGCCATCCGGTCCGTGGCAAGCACCACACACGGCGGCTTTCGCCTGGCCCGCTGTAGCGTCGCCTGCAGCATGGGCAACACCGGTGATGCCCAAGGTCAACAGCAGACTCACGATCAGTTTGTTCATCAGCTAATCCAACTACGGCTAAGGGTTTAAGAGTTATCTACCGGGTTTACTCACCATCAACTCAATGATGGCCTGGTAATCCTCAGTACTGCAGTCCATGCACAAACCACGCGGCGGCATTGCCTTGAAACCCTGGGTCACGTGTTGCACCAGCGTGTCCATACCCTGCGCCAGTCTAGGCGCCCAAGCTACCTGGTCACCCCGTTTGGGGGCGTTGGGCAGTTGGCCGGCATGGCAAGCCACGCAAACTCGGTTGTACACCGCCTCCGGATCCTGTGTAGCCTGAGCGCCGTAAAGCGGCACCAGGACACCAAAAGCGAGCAACCATCGGGTCATACATCGACCTTTTCAGGGTTTGAGAGCGTTTTGCGTTCTAATGCGCAATGAAGGTCTTTCGCTCCCGTGAACTTCATCCTTCGCTGGGACAAAGCACACACAAAATCTGCGGCATTATATACTGGCGCTACTGAAACGGAAACGACACCGCTTGCCGCACCCTTTTTCGGCACCGCCCACATCGGAAATCTCATGCAACTCAAGAATCCCATCCTCGGTCTGTGCCAACAGTCCACATTCATGCTCAGCGCCGCCAAAGTTGACCAATGCCCCGATGACGAAGGCTTTGAAGTCGCCTTTGCCGGTCGTTCCAACGCTGGCAAATCCAGCGCGCTGAACACCCTGACTCACGCCAGCCTGGCGCGCACCTCGAAAACCCCGGGCCGCACGCAACTTCTCAACTTCTTCAAGCTAGACGATGATCGGCGTCTGGTCGACCTGCCGGGCTACGGTTATGCAAAAGTACCTATCCCGTTGAAGCTGCACTGGCAGCGTCATCTGGAGGCTTACCTGGGTGGTCGGGAGAGTTTGAAGGGTTTGATTCTGATGATGGACATCCGTCATCCAATGACCGACTTCGACCTGCTGATGCTCGATTGGGCTGTCGCCAGCGGCATGCCGATGCATATCCTGCTGACCAAGGCCGACAAGCTGACCTACGGCGCCGCCAAGAACACCCTGCTCAAAGTGCAATCCGACATCCGCAAAGGTTGGGGTGATGCGATCACCATCCAGTTGTTCTCTGCGCCTAAGCGGATGGGCCTGGAAGACGCCTACACCGTGCTGGCCGGCTGGATGGAATTGGCCGACAAGGGCACTGAAATCGCGGAATAACTTTTCTGCGGGCAAAAAAAACCCCGGACTTCGTATGGGGAGGGGAAGTTCGGGGTTCAAGTTCCGGACCGCTAGGGCGGGGTCCAGATATCTGCCAACACTTAACACAACATAGGAGCATTGAAGGGCTTCACCACCCATTCAGTAACTCTGAGTAGCAATTCACGGGTTAAGTTCCGGCAGGTTCAAAAAACTATTGGAAATAGCTGTCGTCGATTTCTGATCTAAAGCGCTCTGCCACTCCCCTCGCAAGTGGCAGAGCCGCGAAATCAGTGCGCCTCGTCCCAGTTATCGCCTACGCCCACATCCACCACCAGTGGCACGTCCAACTGCGCTGCCGCACTCATGTGCTCGCGGATCTTCTCGCTGACTTGCGCCACCAGGTCCTCACGCACCTCAAGCACCAGTTCATCGTGTACTTGCAGGATGACCTTGGCATCCAGGCCCGATTCCGTCAGCCAGTTATCCACCAGCACCATGGCTTTTTTGATGATGTCCGCCGCCGTGCCTTGCATCGGCGCGTTGATTGCCGTGCGCTCGGCAGCCGCTCGTTCCTGAGGCTTATTGGAATTGATATCCGGCAAATACAGCCGACGCCCGAAGAAGGTTTCTACATAGCCTTGATCAGCAGCCTGGGCACGCGTGCGCTCCATGTACTCGCGAACACCTGGGTAGCGCGCGAAGTACACATCGATGTACGCCTTGGCAGTCTTGGTATCGACGCCAATATCCTTGCCCAACTTCTGCGCGCCCATGCCGTAGATCAGGCCAAAGTTAATCGCCTTGGCACTGCGACGTTGATTGGACGTGACCTCAGACAATTCAACCTTGAACACCTCAGCCGCCGTAGCGGTGTGCACGTCCAGGTCGTTGCGAAACGCATTCATCAAGCCCTCGTCCTTGGACAAGTGCGCCATGATCCGCAGTTCGATCTGCGAATAGTCCGCCGCCAGCAGCTTGTAGCCCTTGGGCGCGACAAACGCCTGGCGGATCCGCCGCCCTTCGGCGGTGCGCACAGGGATGTTCTGCAGGTTCGGGTCGCTGGACGACAAGCGCCCGGTAGCCGCCACAGCCTGATGATAAGACGTGTGAATGCGCCCGGTGCGCGGGTTGATCTGCTCCGGCAGGCGGTCGGTGTAGGTGCTTTTCAGTTTGCTCATGCTGCGGTACTGCATCAGCACCTTGGGCAACAGGAAGTCATCTTCGGCCAACTTGGCCAGCACTTCTTCCGCCGTGGACGCCTGCCCCTTGCCGGTCTTTTTCAGCACCGGCAGGCCAAGTTTCTCGTAGAGAATCGCCCCAAGCTGCTTGGGTGAGCCCAGGTTGAACTCTTCGCCCGCGATCTCGAACGCCTGGCGCTCCAGCTCAACCATCTTGTTGCCCAACTCGATGCTCTGGATGCCCAGCAGCTCCTTATCCACCAACGCACCCTGGCGCTCGATACGTGCCAGCACCGGCACCAAGGGTATTTCGATATCCGTGAGCACACTGGCCAGGCTCGGGATGGCCGCGAGTTGTGCGTGCAGTGCCTGATGCAGACGCAGCGTCACGTCGGCATCTTCGGCGGCGTAAGGGCCGGCTTGCTCAAGCGGGATCTGGTCGAACGTCAGCTGCTTGGCGCCTTTGCCGGCGATGTCCTGGAAGCTGACGGTGTCGTAGTCCAGGTACTTCTTCGCCAGGCTGTCCATATCATGCCGAGTCGCAGTGGAATTCAGCACGTAGGATTCAAGCATGGTGTCGAAGGCGATACCGCGCACTGTAATGCCCCGTTCAAAGTCACCACCGATGGCGCAGTTGGCCAGGATGTTCATGTCGAACTTGGCGTGCTGGCCAACCTTGAGCTTGGTCGGGTCTTCCAGCAATGGCTTGAGGGCCAGCAACACGGTGTCACGGTCCAACTGCTGCGGCGCACCCTCGTAAGAGTGGGTCAGCGGTATGTAGGCCGCTTCGTGAGGCTGCACGGCAAAGGAAACCCCGACCAGCTGCGCCTGTTGGGCGTCAATCCCGGTGGTTTCCGTGTCAAACGCGAACAACGTCGCGTCATTGAGCTTCTTCAGCCAACGGTCGAATGTCGCTTGGTCGAGGATGGTGGTGTACGCCGTCTCCACAGGGGCCGATGCAACCTCCTCAACGACAGCTTCAGCAGTCGGCGCAGCCTGGGCCGAAGCCTTCAATTCAACGCGCTTGGCGTCGCGCTGAATCTCATCAAACCAGCTCTTGAACTCCAGCAGCGTGTACAGCTCCAGCAGCTTGTCGCGATCCGGCTCGATCAGGTGCAGATCATCCAGGCCCACATCCAGCGGCACGTCGATCTTGATCGTCGCCAGTTGATAGGACAGGAACGCCATTTCCCGATGCTCTTCCAGCTTGGCCGGCAGGTTCTTGGCGCCCCGAATCGGCAGGGTCGGCACAATATCCAACTGCTCATAAAGCTCTTTGAGGCCGCCATTCACGCCCACTAACAGGCCGGAAGCGGTCTTCGGACCAATGCCCGGAACGCCCGGGATGTTGTCGGAGGAATCGCCCATCAACGCCAGGTAATCGATGATCTGCTCGGGAGCGACACCGAATTTCTCCTTCACGCCCTCGATGTCCATCGCGCTACCGGTCATGGTGTTGACCAAGGTAATGTGCCCGTCGACCAGTTGCGCCATGTCCTTGTCGCCAGTGGAAATCACCACCGGTCGGTCGGCCGCCGCACTGCTGCGGGCCAGTGTGCCGATCACGTCATCGGCCTCGACGCCTTCAACGCACAGCAGCGGGAAGCCCAGCGCGATCACGCTTTGGTGCAGGGGCTCGATCTGCAGGCGCATGTCATCAGGCATGCTCGGGCGATTAGCCTTGTATTCAGCGTACATGTCATCGCGAAAGGTCCCACCCTTGGCGTCGAACACGACCGCGAACGGGCTGTCCGGGTACTGCTTGCGCAGGCTTTTGAGCATGTTCAACACGCCCTTGACCGCACCGGTCGGCAGGCCTTTGGAGGTAGTCAGCGGTGGCAGCGCGTGAAAGGCGCGGTACAGGTAAGAAGAACCGTCCACCAGGACGAGGGGGGCTTGGCTCATGAGCAGGATCAACCTTTTCGGCGGGTCAGGCGCTAGAATAGCCGGACCAATGACGACAAAGGGACAAGGTTATCATGCGTACAGTAAATCGCCTGTTGTTGACCGGCTTGATTGCACTCACTCCGATGGTGGCCATGGCGGCAGACAGTGCGCCTTCGGGCGACCCGGAAGTCACCATTCGCACGGAAGGCGACAAGACCATTCAGGAATACCGCCAAAATGGTTTCCTGTACGCGATCAAGGTGACCCAGAAAGGCTTTCCGCCGTATTTCCTGGTGCGCGCGGACGGAACCGATGCGAACTTCATCCGTTCTGAC
This sequence comes from Pseudomonas antarctica, assembly GCF_001647715.1. NCBI lineage: Bacteria > Pseudomonadati > Pseudomonadota > Gammaproteobacteria > Pseudomonadales > Pseudomonadaceae > Pseudomonas > Pseudomonas antarctica. Next base: position 85,362 of record NZ_CP015600.1, on the reverse strand, counting down.
CAGCCGGATATGCTGATCCCGTCATGGAAGATCTTCGAATGGAAATGATTTCTTAACTTAAATTGGCGCCGCGCACTGCGGCGCCCGTACTGGCAGTTTTAACCATGTCTGTGTTTACCCCCCTGGCTCGGCCCGAGCTGGAAACCTTTCTCGCCCCTTACGGGCTCGGCCGCCTGCTTGATTTCCAGGGGATTGCCGCCGGTAGCGAAAACACCAACTTCTTCATCAGCCTGGAACAGGGCGAATTCGTCCTGACCCTGGTTGAACGCGGCCCCGTCGCAGAAATGCCGTTCTTCATCGAACTGCTCGACGTGCTCCACGACGCCGATCTGCCGGTGCCTTACGCCCTGCGGACCATCGATGGCGTGGCCCTGCGCGAACTTGCCGGTAAACCAGCGCTGCTACAACCGCGCCTGGCCGGCAAGCACATCAAGGACGCCAATGCGCAGCATTGCGCCCAGGTCGGCGACCTGCTCGGCCACCTTCACCTGGCGACTCAAGGCGAGAAGGTGCTGGAGCGCAAGACGGATCGCGGGCTGGATTGGATGCTGACTGAAGGGGCGCAGCTGATTTCGCACCTGAACGACGCCCAGCAGCGCCTGCTGCAAGATGCACTGACCGAAATAGACGCTCACAAGGCCCAGATCCTCGCCCTGCCCCGCGCCAACGTTCACGCCGACCTGTTCCGCGACAACGCGATGTTCGAAGGCACGCACCTGACCGGGTTGATCGACTTCTACAACGCCTGCTCGGGCCCGATGCTGTACGACGTGGCGATCGCGCTGAACGACTGGTGCTCGGACGCCGATGGCGTGATTGATGGCCAACGCGCCCGCGCGCTGCTGGGTGCCTACGCGGGGCTGCGTCCCTTCACGGCCAAGGAAGCGCAATTGTGGCCGACGATGTTGCGGGTAGCGTGCGTGCGCTTCTGGCTGTCGCGCCTGATCGCCGCTGAATCATTTGCCGGGCAGGACGTGTTGATTCATGACCCGGCAGAGTTCGAGCACCGGCTGGCACAGCGTCAAAAGGTCAGCGTGCACTTGCCGTTCGCACTCTAAAGACCTGCTCGGTAAAAAATGTGGGAGCTGGCTTGCCTGCGATAGCGGTGTCGACTGACACATCGCCATCGCGGGCAAGCCCGCTCCCACAGTAGTTCTGTGTTGGTTGTTATAACGATTCCAGGCACCCAGCCAAATCATTCCCCAACTTCTCCAGCACCTGCTCGTAACCCTGCGCTGTAGCTGGCGTGTAACCGCCCAACGCATCCAACTCCGCCAATTTCACCGGCAAACCGGCGACCAGCGTCTCGGCCAGGCGCGGGCGCAGCGGCGGCTCGCTGAACACGCAGGTCTTGCCGACTTCCTGCAACCGCGTACGCATCGCCGCCACATGCTGGGCGCCTGGCTGTACTTCGGCGGCAACGCTGAACACGCCGGTGTGCTTGAGCCCGTAAGCGTCTTCGAAGTAATCAAAGGCCTCGTGGAAGACGAAGTAAGGCTTGTCACCCACACTCGCCAAACGAGCTTTCAAGCGCGCATCCAACGCATCCAGACGCTCATCGAACGCCTTCACGTTGCTCTGATAGCGCGCGGCATTGTCCGGGTCGGCGGTGCTGAGGTCAGCCGCCATGCGCGCCGCGATGACGCGAGCGTTTACGGTCGACAACCACAAATGCGCGTCCAGGCTGCCTGGGCGGTGATCGTGATCATGCTCGTCGGCATCCTCTGCATGCGAGTGGCTATCTTCGGCGAAACGACGCAGTTTCATGCCCGCAAGGTCCTGCACCGCCACGGTCGGCAGGCTACGCCCCTTGAGCACGCGCGGCAGGAAGCTCTCCATGTCCGGGCCGATCCAATACAACAGGTCCACCGACTGCACACGCCGTACGTCGGATGGGCGCAAGGCATAGTTGTGCGGCGAAGCGCCGGGCGGCAATAACACCTCCGGAATGGCCACGCCGTCCTGCACAGCCGCGGCGATCAACTGCAACGGCTTGATGCTGGTCAGCACCTTGACCTCGGCTTGAGCAGCCCCGGCGATGAGCAAACTGGTGACAAATACGACAAAAACAGGAAAAAGTCGGGACACGATGACCACTCAATGGCGTAGGAACGGGTAACATAATAACGTCTCTATCAAATGTCTGTCGCCGCTCATGCCTATTACACCGCTTGCCAGCCGTCCCCACGACCACTCTCACTGCGTGCATACCGCGTTGTCGGAGGCCGATACCCTGTGCGCACGCCAAGGCCTGCGGCTGACTGCGCTGCGTCGTCGCGTGCTGGAGCTGGTGTGGCAGAGCCACAAGCCGCTGGGCGCCTACGACATTCTTGGCGTGCTCAGCGAGCAGGACGGCCGCCGCGCTGCGCCGCCTACGGTGTACCGTGCGCTGGATTTCCTGCTGGAAAACGGCCTGGTGCACCGCATCGCCTCACTCAACGCCTTTGTTGGCTGCAACCACCCGGAACACGCGCATCAGGGCCAGTTCCTGATCTGCCGCGAGTGCCACGCTGCCATCGAGCTTGAACAAAAAAGCATCAGCGACGCCATCATCAAGAGCTCCGCCGAGGTCGGCTTCAAGGTCGAAGGGCAAACGGTCGAAGTGGTCGGGCTGTGCTCGGGCTGCCAGGGGGCTTGATGAGCAACGCGTTAATCCGCCTGGAACAGGTCGGGGTCACGTTCGCCGGTCAAGCCGTGCTCGATAACATCGCACTGAGCGTCGAACCGGGGCAGATCGTCACCTTGATCGGCCCCAACGGCGCCGGTAAGACCACGCTGGTTCGCGCCGTGCTCGGCCTGCTCAAGCCCGACACCGGCAGCGTGTGGCGCAAGCCCAAGCTACGCGTCGGCTACATGCCGCAAAAACTGCACGTCGACCCGACGCTGCCATTGTCCGTGCTGCGCTTCTTGCGCCTGGTGCCGGGTGTAGACCGCACCCGCGCGCAGGCTGCGCTCAAGGAAGTCGGCGCCGAACAGGTCATCGACAGCCCGGTGCAAAGTATCTCGGGCGGCGAAATGCAGCGCGTCTTGCTGGCCCGCGCCTTGTTGCGCGAACCAGAATTGCTGGTGCTCGATGAGCCCGTGCAAGGCGTCGACGTCGCCGGCCAGGCCGAGCTGTACAGCCTGATCACCCGCCTGCGCGACCGTCATGGCTGCGGCGTGTTGATGGTCTCCCACGACCTGCACCTGGTCATGAGCACCACCGACCAAGTGGTGTGCCTCAACCGCCACGTCTGCTGCTCCGGCCACCCGGAACAGGTGAGCGGCGATCCGGCGTTCGTCGAGTTGTTCGGCAAAAACGCCCAAAGCCTGGCGATCTATCACCACCATCACGACCACGCCCACGATCTGCATGGCGCCGTCGTCGACGATCCCGCTACGCCCCACTCCCACGTTCATGGAGATAGCTGCAAGCATGGCTGATTTTCTGCTCTACGCCCTGCTGGCAGGCTTGGCTTTGGCACTGGTGGCGGGCCCATTGGGCTCGTTCGTGGTTTGGCGGCGCATGGCCTACTTTGGCGACACGTTGTCGCACGCCGCGCTGCTGGGCGTGGCCATGGGCTTCTTGCTGGATGTGAGCCCGACCATCGCCGTGACCGTGGGCTGCCTGCTGCTGGCGGTGCTGCTGGTGACCCTGCAACAGCGCCAGCCGCTGGCCTCCGACACCCTGCTCGGCATCCTGGCGCCGAGCACCTTGTCCCTGGGCCTGGTGGTGCTGAGCTTCATGCATGAAGTGCGCATCGACCTGATGGCCTACCTTTTCGGCGACCTGCTGGCGATCAGCCCGACCGACCTTGCCTGGATCCTCGGCGGCAGCGCCGCCGTGCTGGTTTTGCTGGTAGCGCTGTGGCGCCCATTGCTGGCGATCACCGTGCATGAAGAGCTGGCCACGGTGGAAGGTTTGCCCGTGCCGGCCCTGCGCATGACCCTGATGCTATTGATCGCAGTGGTGATTGCTGTCGCGATGAAGATTGTCGGCGTATTGTTGATCACGTCGCTGCTGATCATTCCCGCGGCCGCTGCCCAGCGCCACGCTCGCTCACCCGAGCAAATGGCGATCGGCGCCAGCCTGTTGGGCATGCTCGCGGTGTGCGGGGGCCTGGCGCTGTCCTGGTTCAAGGACACGCCGGCCGGGCCGTCGATTGTAGTAGCGGCGGCCGCCCTGTTTCTGCTGAGTTTTGTCCTGCCCCGTCGAGGGGTGTAGACTTGCTCGCTTTTTGCGCAAATAGAGAGTCGCAGGAATGAAGCCGTTCAACTTCCGTTATCTGCTCCTTGCCGCATTTTCCCTGCTGCTGGGCGCCTGTCAAAGCACACCGCCCGCTGCCACCGAGGTACCGGACACACGCGCTGCGGCGATCGCGCAGCTGGAGCAAAACCTGGCCAGCAGCGAGCTGGCTACCGCCGAAGACGAGCTTGCCGCCTTGCAGGCCCAATCGCCTAACGACCCGGCTCTGGAGCCTTACCAGCGCCAACTGGCCGAAGCCTACCTGCAGCGCAGCCAGATCGTGCTGCAAAAAGGTGACGTCAACGCCGCCGCCACCGCCCTGAGCCGCGCCCGCGCGCTGATGCCCAAGGCCCCGGCGCTGACCGGTGGCGTAAACAGCGCCATCAGCCATGCCCGCAAGGCCGAGCTGGATAAAGCCGAAGCCGCCTTGAAAGCGGCCGAAGCAAAGCCGGCTGCCAAAGTCATCGATCCTGCCGCTGAAAGCACCACCGTGGCGCTGAACCTCACTGACATCGAAGAACTTCGCCATCAGTTGGATGCGATCGCCACCGACGTGGTGAATTACCAGTGCGACGTGAGCATCCAGGCGCCGCGCACGCAGGATTACCCATGGCTGGCCACGTTGCTGACCAAACGGGTGAAGCGAATTGATTCGGGGTATGACCTGAAGATTCACCGACAGATCTTGAAACGTATTCCGGCGCAGATTGTGCTGATACCGCGCAAGGCGCAATAAAGCTATCGGGAGCAAGCCCCCTCCCACATTTGAAATGCATTCCAAATGTGGGAGAGGGCTTGCTCCCGATAGAGGTCTAACAAACAACCAGAAGCTTAAGCCGGAATCGCCTTAGCCTTAGGCTCACGATCCCAAACCCGGTGCTGGCCGATCGCGGCAAAAAACGCCTTGAACGCCTTGGCATCCTCGCCAACAATCAGCCCCGCATCCACCTCAAGCTTCAGCAGATCCAGCAATGGCTTCGCATCACTGGCCACCGCAATCGCCTTCAGATGCTTGTACGCCTCCAGCAGGAAGTGCAACGCCACGCCATCACCGCTCAACGCCTTGATCGACTCTTTACCGCCGGGTACGAACACCGCATCAAACGCGATGGACGGCATGCCTTCCATCGACGCATCCACCGGCAAGCTCTTGCCATCGGCCGTCTTCACGGGTGCCGAGGTAGGCCCCAACAGTTTGGCGTGCGCGCCTTGCGCTTCCAGCGCCTTCTTGAGTGCATCAATCGCAGCACCCTCCACGCCATTCGCCGCCAGAATCGCCACCTTGCGGGTCTTGATATCGCCGGGCAGCAAGTTGGCCTGGCTCAGTGCAGGTGAACGCTCCGGCTTGGTTTTGCGCTCAGGCACCGTGCCTTTGGTCGGCGCAGGCAGGCCCAGGTTGTGTGCCACACGCTTGGCCAGTTCCAGGTCGATATTGGCCAGGATCTCGTTGACCTGACGGGCACGAATAAACTCACGCTCGACCTTGCCCAGCTCAAAGCTGTAAGCCGCAATGATGTGCTCTTGCTCGTGCTTGCTCATGCTGCGGAAGAACAGGCGCGCCTGGGAGAAGTGATCGCTGAACGACTCGCTGCGCTCACGGATCTTGTGAGCATCGATGCGCTCTGGGTAAGACTCGAACCCACCGTCCTGTGCCGCCGGCGGGGTTTCTTTCGGCCAGCCGCCATCAATCGAATTCGGCTCGTAGGACGCGCGCCCTTTGTCGATGGTGCTGCGGTGCATGGCATCGCGCTGGTTGTTATGCAGCGGTGTCACCGGCTGGTTGATCGGCAGTTGGTGAAAGTTCGGGCCACCGAGACGGCTGATCTGCGTATCCGTGTAGGAAAACAGGCGACCTTGCAGCAGCGGGTCGTTGGAAAAGTCGATACCCGGCACGATATGGCCCGGGCAGAACGCGACCTGCTCGACTTCAGCAAAGAAGTTATCCGGGTTGCGGTTCAGCACCATCTTGCCCAGCGGCGTAATCGGTACCAGCTCTTCGGGGATCAGCTTGGTCGGGTCGAGGATATCGAAGTCGAACGAGTGCTCCTTGTCTTCAGGAATCACCTGTACGCCCAGCTCCCACTCAGGGTAATCGCCACTTTCAATCGACTCCCACAAATCGCGGCGGTGGTAGTCGGTATCTTTACCGGCCAGCTTTTGCGCCTCGTCCCACACCAGCGAGCAGGTGCCTGCCGTAGGGCGCCAGTGGAATTTGACGAAGTTGGATTTACCCTCGGCATTCACCAGGCGAAACGTGTGCACACCAAAGCCCTGCATGCTGCGCAGGCTTTTTGGAATGGCACGGTCAGACATGGCCCAGATCACCATGTGCGCCGACTCCGGCTGCAGCGAGACAAAATCCCAGAACGTATCGTGAGCCGAGCCACCGGTAGGAATCTCGTTGTGCGGCTCAGGCTTCACCGCGTGCACAAAGTCGGGGAACTTGATCGCGTCCTGAATAAAAAATACCGGCATGTTGTTACCCACCAGATCGAAGTTGCCTTCGTCGGTGAAGAACTTCACGGCAAAGCCGCGCACGTCACGCACCGTATCGCCGGAACCACGCGGGCCCTGCACGGTGGAAAATCGCGCAAATACCGGGGTTTTGTGGCCAGGGTCGCGTAGGAAACCGGCCTTGGTCAGCGCCGAATGGTTCTCGTAAGTCTGGAAATAACCATGGGCCCCCGTGCCACGGGCATGCACGATGCGCTCCGGGATCCGCTCATGGTCAAAGTGCGTGATTTTTTCACGCATGATGAAGTCTTCCAGCAGCGAAGGGCCACGGGCGCCGACTTTCAGGGTGTTCTGGTTATCGGAAATCTTGACGCCTTGGTTGGTGCGCAGCGCCTGGCCGGTTGCATCTGAGCGGAATTCCTCCAGGGCCTGCAACTTGGCGTTGGTGTTGCCACGGTCCAGGGTATCGGTGCCCGCGAGCTCACTCTTCGGCGGGGTAGCTGGCTTCTTGGTACTCATCAGACAAAACTCCTTATTCAAATTGGCCAGAGCGGTCCCCGGCTCGTTTGAGCAAAAACCCCAGGCACGGCACCTGGGAAATCGAGTTGCTTAAGTAGTGACTGACGCGGTTTTGCACCGTTCCTTTTTTATGACCTTTGATCGCGTTATTGCCAAATCGCTGGTTGAATGCGAAATAAATGCTAAGAAACGCTATACGGACAGGCTAAAATGCGCGCCCGGCTAACCGCTGATCCCCTTTTCATGCGCCCCACAAGGTTCGCTACGTGATCGAGTTTCATAACGTCCATAAAACCTACCGCGTCGCCGGTAAGGAAATCCCCGCGCTGCATCCCACCAGCCTGCGTGTCGAAAACGGCCAGGTGTTCGGCCTGATTGGCCACTCCGGCGCGGGAAAAAGTACCCTGCTGCGTCTGATCAACCGCCTGGAGCAACCCAGCGGTGGCCAGATCAACGTCGACGGCGAAGAAGTCACCGCCCTGGACGCCAACGGCCTGCGCCGTTTCCGCCAGCAAGTCGGGATGATCTTCCAGCACTTCAACCTGCTCGCGTCCAAGACCGTTGCCGATAACGTGGCGCTGCCACTGACCCTGGCCGGCGAATTGTCGCGCAAGGAAATCGACGTACGCGTGGCTGAATTGCTCGCCCGTGTAGGCCTGTCGGACCACGCCAAGAAGTACCCGGCGCAGTTGTCCGGCGGCCAGAAGCAGCGCGTCGGCATCGCTCGCGCCCTGGCGACCAAGCCGAAAATCCTGCTGTGCGACGAAGCCACCAGCGCCCTCGACCCGCAGACCACCGCCTCGGTGCTGCAACTGCTGGCCGAGATCAACCGCGAGCTGAAGCTGACCATCGTGCTGATCACCCATGAGATGGACGTGATCCGCCGCGTGTGCGACCAAGTGGCCGTGATGGACGCCGGCGTGATCGTCGAGCACGGCTCGGTGGCTGATGTGTTCCTGCACCCCAAGCACCCGACCACCAAGCGCTTCGTGCAAGAAGCCGATCAGATCGACGAAAGCGAGCAGCGCGATGACTTCGCGCACGTGCCGGGCCGCATCGTGCGCCTGACCTTCCAGGGCGAAGCGACCTACGCACCGCTGCTGGGCACCGTCGCCCGCGAAACGGGCGTGGACTACAGCATCCTCGCCGGTCGTATCGACCGCATTAAAGACATTCCCTACGGCCAACTGACCCTCGCCGTGACCGGTGGGGACATGGAAGCTGCCTTTGCCCGCTTTACCGCGGCAGACGTCCACATGGAGGTTCTGCGCTAATGGAAGTCCTGTTGAGTTTCTTCGCCAATATCGACTGGTCCGAAATCTGGCTCGCCACCGGCGACACCATGACCATGCTGTTCGGCTCGCTGTTCTTTACCGTATTGCTCGGCCTGCCGCTGGGCGTGCTGCTGTTCCTGTGCAGCCCGCGCCAACTGTTCGAACAAAAAGGCCTCTACGCACTGCTGTCGCTGATCGTGAACATCCTGCGCTCGCTGCCGTTTATCATTTTGCTGATCGTGATGATCCCGTTTACGGTACTGATCACCGGCACCTCGCTGGGGGTCGCCGGGGCGATTCCACCGCTGGTCGTGGGCGCAACGCCGTTCTTTGCGCGCCTGGTGGAAACCGCCTTGCGTGAAGTGGACCGTGGCATCATCGAAGCCACGCAGTCCATGGGCGCGAGCACGCGCCAGATCATCACCAACGCCCTGTTGCCCGAAGCACGCCCCGGCATTTTCGCGGCGATTACGGTCACGGCGATTACACTGGTTTCCTACACGGCAATGGCCGGTGTCGTAGGCGCCGGTGGCCTGGGTGACCTGGCGATCCGTTTCGGTTACCAGCGCTTCCAGACCGATGTGATGGTGGTCACCGTGGTGATGCTGTTGATCCTGGTGCAAATTCTGCAAACCGTCGGCGACAAGCTGGTGGTGCACTTTTCTCGAAAATAACGGCCATTGCCGGCCAAAAAGCCGGCAAATGCCCGAACAAGGAGCTTGTTGGATGAAAAAACTACTGGTTGCTTTCGCCGCCGTTGCCGCGTTTTCCGCTCACGCCGCCGAGACCCTCAAGGTTGCCGCGTCGCCGGTGCCCCACGCGGAAATCCTGGAATTCGTGAAGCCTGCACTCGCCAAAGAGGGCGTGGATTTGCAGGTTAAAGTTTTCACCGACTACGTGCAGCCGAACGTACAGGTAGCCGAAAAGCGCCTGGACGCCAACTTCTTCCAGCACCAGCCGTACCTGGACGAGTTCAATAAAGCCAAGGGCACTCACCTGGTGAGCGTCGGCGCTGTGCACCTGGAGCCTCTGGGCGCCTACTCCAGCAAATACAAAAAACTCGAAGATCTTCCTGACGGCGCCAACGTGGTGATTCCGAACGACGCCACCAACGGCGGCCGCGCCCTGCTGCTGCTGGCCAAGCACAACCTGATCACCCTGAAGGACCCGACCAACATCCTGTCGACCATCAAGGACATCACCGGTAACCCTAAAAGCCTGAAATTCCGCGAACTGGAAGCTGCCACCCTGCCGCGCGTGCTGACCCAGGTCGATCTGGCACTGATCAACACCAACTACGCCCTGGAAGCCAAGCTGGACCCTTCCAAGGATGCACTGGTGATCGAAGGCAACGACTCGCCTTACGTGAACATCCTGGTGACCCGCGAAGACAACAAGGATTCGGACGCGGTGAAGAAGCTGGTTGCAGCCCTGCACACCCCAGAAGTGAAGAAATTCATCCAAGAGAAGTACAAAGGCGCGATTCTGCCGGCGTTCTGATCAAACTCGATTTCAACACACCGAAGATCAAAAAATGTGGGAGCGGGCTTGCTCGCGATAGCAGAGCGTCAGTCAGCGAAGATGTTGACTGGCCCACCGCTATCGCAGGCAAGCCAGCTCCCACATTTGTTTTGTGTTGTTGGCTAGATCAGGCCAACACACCTGTCTGCTGTTTACCGCGCAAGGCCGGTATCACCGCATGGGTCAGCCACTGGCGCAGGCAGCGGTTCTCCGGGTAGTAGTGGTAGATGAGCAGCGCGTACACGCCGGACTCGCTGACCATCAAGGTCGGCGCGCACTGGCCGTGGGTGATCAGGGGCACGGCGTGCTGTTGATCGGGGTCGAGTTTGCGCAGTAACGCTGGATTGAGGTGCAGGCCCATCAAGTGGCCGATGTCAGCGGCGCTGAACCAGGGTTGGCTGTCGATCAACACGGCGTGCAGTTGGTGATGGTGGCGGGTGAAGACTTCGGGGGTGACGGGTGGGTCGGGGGTAAGTGCTTGCATGGTCTGGCTCCTAACGTATCAAGGGACCGCCAAGCACTACTTCCACGTAATGGGTGGCGGCTGTACGCAGGTGTGGAAGACCGGGACGTTAGGCACCCGGCGCACTCGAAAGCGCCCCGCGCACAGCCACCATAAAACACAGACAAGAAAAAGCGCCTGACACATGGTGGCGCTTTGTGCGCCTAACGATATAAGGGCTTCCACACCCTGTCACTGAATTTGCAGCGACAGCGCAAAGACTAGCCACCCCAACCGCACCCAACAAGTTCACGCACAGCGCCACAACTTGCAGGAAATGTCCGACGACTCACTATTCAACCCTTGCTCAAAACCCAATGTGGGAGCGGGCTTGCTCGCGAAAGCGGAGTGTCAGTCACCGAATCTGTCGACTGAACCATCGTCTTCGCGAGCAAGCCCGCTCCCACACTTGTTTTGTGTTGATTGAAAGATCAGTGCAACACACTTGCGTTCAACCCTTGCACAGAACCACTGTGGGAGCTGGCTTGCCTGCGACAGCGTGGGGTCAGTCAGCCTATTAGCCACTGAACTATCGCTATCGCGAGCAAGCCCGCTCCCACACTTGTTTTGTGTTGCCTGAAAGATCAGTGCAACACACTTGCGTTCAACCCTTGCACAGAACCACTGTGGGAGCTGGCTTGCCTGCGATGGCGGTGGGTCAGCAAGTGGGATGCAAGCAGGCCCACCGCTATCGCAGGCAAGCCAGCTCCCACAGGTGATTTGTGTTGTTGGCTGGGTTGGCGATCGGCTTATTTGCGCTGCAGCAGACCCGGCAATTGTGCCACCAGCTTCTGGTTGTTCAACGGCGCACGGATAAACCCACGCTGCGTACCATCCGGGCCGATCAGCGCCAGGTTGCCGCTGTGGTCGACGGTGTAGTTCGGCTTGCTGGTGTCCGCCGGAATAAACGGAATGCTCACCGCATTCGAGACCTTCTGCACATCCTCCACATTCGCGCCGGTCAGGCCTTCGAATTGCGGGTCGAAGTAGCCCAGGTATTGCTTGAGCTGGGTCGGTGTGTCGCGGTTCGGGTCAACGCTGACCAGGATCACCTGCAACTTATCCACCACCTCTTTAGGCAGCTCGCTCTTGATCTGGCGCAGCTGGGCAAGCGTGGTCGGGCAGATGTCCGGGCAGAAGGTGTAGCCGAAGAACAGCAGGCTCCACTTGCCTTTCAACTCGTTGACCACTACCGGCTGGCCGTCCTGGTTGGTCATGGTCACCGGCGGCAACTGGCGGCTTTGCGGCAGCAGGATGATACCGGCGTCGATCAGCGCGGTAGGGTCGCCCTGACCTTTGCTGTTCAGCACTTTGTTGACGGTCAGGCCCATGATCAACGCGACGATGGCCACCAGGATAAAGACGGTTTTTTGAGTTCGAGTCATAGGTTCAACAGTAAGTAGTGGTCTACGAGCAGGGCGATAAACAGCAACAGCAAGTACCCAATAGAGTACTTGAACGTGTTGATCGCCGCGTGCGGCTTGCTGCCACGGTACAGCACCCAGGCCCATTGCAGAAAGCGCCCGCCCAATACCAGCGCACACGCCAGGTACAGCAGGCCGCTCATGTGGATCACATAAGGCATCAGGCTCACCGCCAGCAGGGCGAAGGTGTAAAGCAGGATATGCACTTTGGTGTAATGCTCGCCGTGGGTGACCGGCAGCATCGGAATGTCGGCCTTGGCGTATTCCTCCTTGCGGTGAATGGCCAGGGCCCAAAAATGCGGAGGGGTCCACGCGAAGATGATCAGCACCAGCAGCAGCGGCTCGGCGCTGACATGCCCGGTGACGGCGACCCAACCCAACAGCGGCGGCGCGGCGCCCGCGAGGCCTCCGATGACAATGTTTTGCGGGGTCGCACGCTTGAGAAAGCCGGTGTAGATCACCGCATAGCCGAGCAGCGACGCCAGCGTCAGCCAGGCCGCCAGCGGATTGGTGAACGCCAGTAACAAGGCCAACCCCGCAACGGCTAGAAACAATGCAAAGGCCAATGCCGCCACCGGCGATACCCGCCCGTCTGCCATGGGCCGTTTATGCGTGCGTGCCATCACCGCATCAATCCGTCGATCCACCACATGGTTGACCGCCGCCGCGCCACCGGCGCACAGCACAATACCCAGGTTGCCGAAAATCAGCACCGTCCACGGCACCCCGGCGCGGGTCGCGAGGAACATGCCCACCAGCGAGGTGATGAGCATCAGCACCACGACTTTCGGCTTGGTCAGCTCCAGGTAGTCACGCCAGATAGCCTGATCGCGACGCGCGCCGATCAAGGTCGCCATGGCATCTCTCCTTTAAGGGTGATGAGGCCCGATACGTGTTTACGGGGGATGAAGCGCCAGCCGAACGGCAGCTGATTGCGCACCCGGACCAGGCTGGTGCGCGCGTGGTAATTGACCAGCACCAGCGTCAGCAACAACGCCGCGCCACCGGCGTTATGGCCGACCGCAACCGGCAGCGGCAGATGAAAGTACACGTTGCTCAGGCCCAAGCCGATTTGCGCCGCCAGGGCGATCAGCAACAGGCCCGCGAGCCGGGTCATGCCCACGGCGCGTAACTGCCAGGCCAGGCCGAACAACACCAACGTAACCAGCATCGCGCCAACGCGATGGGTCAGGTGAATGGCCGTGCGCGCTTCGCTATCAAGCTGGCCACCGAGGTAATTGGGCCCGATGTGCTGGGTCAGGTGAAAACCGTTGGCAAAGTCCGCCGCCGGCCACCACTCGCCATGACAGGTGGGCAGGTCGATACAGGCCACCGCCGCGTAGTTGGAACTGACCCAACCGCCCAGCGCAATTTGGCCGATCACCAACACCAAACCGGCGGTCGCCCAATATTGCAGGCGCTTGGGCACGATCAACGCCGGCAGCACGCCGGACAGGCGCAACGTCAGCAAAAACAGCAGGCTCAAGGTGGCAAAACCACCGAGCAGATGGCCGGTCACCACTTGCGGCCACAGCTTCAGCGTCACCGTCCACATGCCAAACGCCGCCTGGGCGAACACCACTGTCAACAGGAACAGCGGCAGTTTCACCGGCTGGCCGGGGTCACGCCGATGGCTCCACGAGCGCGCCGCCAGCAGCACGATCAACACACCCAAAGTGCCGGCAAAGTAGCGATGCGTCATCTCGGCCCACCCCTTGTCGGCCTCCACCGGCGTGTCGGGAAAATGCAGCTCGGCATGGGCCAGTTGGGCTTCGCTTTGCGGCACGCTGATGAAGCCGTAGCAGCCCGGCCAGTCCGGGCAGCCGAGGCCGGCATGGGTCAGCCGGGTGTAGGCGCCGAGCAGCACGACGATCAACGCTAACAAGGTGGCAAACAACGCGAGGCGAAATCCAGGTTTGGCCATGACGATGCCCTTATCCGATGTTCGACAGTTTCAGCAGCAGGCGCAGGTCGTTGAGCAAGTCCTTGCCCTTGACCTTGGCGTCGTAGCGCAGCACCAGGTTGCCGTGGGGGTCGACGATCCACAGTTGCGCATCGCCGGGCGCGGCGGCGTCCTTGGTGAAGGTCGACAGGTCCAGCGGGTAGCGTTGCAGTTGCGGGTATTCGGCCTTGAGCTTGGCGTCGTATTCGGTGCTCACCGGCTGCGCACTGGCCAGGGCATGGCTGGCGCGGGAAGCATCGCGGCCCAGGCTGATTTGCAGCTGGCGCGCCAGGTACACCAGTTGCTGGCACTCGGCAGCACAGGCGGTGGGCGCGGTCACCAGCAGTTGCCAACGATCCTCGTCCGCCTGCACGCCAATGTCGGCGCGGGTCTGGCCGTTGCCGATCATCTCGCCGTGGTAGCTGCGGCTGTCCGGCACCCAGAACTGCAGTTTGTACATGAAGGTGGCCAGCGCCATCGGGCCGATCACCATCATCAGGATCAACATCAGCTGCCAGCGGCCTTTGCGCCGATCGGGCGCCTCAGACGTGCTGGGTGGATTCATGGCCGCTCCCATGGGACTTCTCCTTTTTGTTGTGCCATCCGAGGTAGAGGTAAAGCGCCAGCAGCGCCAACGACATGGCGAACCACTGCACGGCGTAGCCCAAGTGCTTTTCCGGGCCCATGGCGACGATGGGCCAGGTGGTGTCGTACGTACCGGGGCCAGGTTCGGCGCGCAGTTCGTAGGCAAAACCGCTGCGACCCAATTCAGCCCACAGCGCGGCGGGATGCAGCGCGGTGAGCAAACGCGGCCATTGCGTGGTGGCAGGGTCGGCGTGCAGTTGGAAGGTTTCGCCGGGGGCGACGTACACCCAGGCGTCGAGATTCAAAGGTTGCTCGGGGGTCGTAAAGACGGGGGGTGTGCGCCGATCCGGCCACGGCAGCCAGCCGCGATTGAGCAACAGCCACGCACCGCTGGCTTGGTCGTGAAAGGGTTGCAACAGCTCTACACCGGCCCTGCCGTCGCGCATGCGGTTGTCGAGCAACACGCTGTGCTCGGCGTCGAATTGGCCGCGCAGGCGCACGCGGCGAAAGGCCGGGTCGGCCATGTCATTCAGTTGCACGCTGTTCATCGGCTCGGCCACGCGTCGCTCAGCGTAGCTGTCTACCAGCTGCTGTTTTTCATGGCCGCGCGCCAATTGCCAGAACCCCAGGCCCACCATCAACGGCAGCAGCACCAGCACTACCAGCGTCGGCGCGAGCCCTGGGCGAAAGTCTTTTATGGCGCTGGCTATACTGGTTTTCATTGCCCGCCCATCCGAATGGAACCTGACCATGCTCAAAGCAGCCATTGCCCTGATGCTGATCGCGACTGTCGTAAGCCTGTTCAGTGGCTTGTTCTTTCTGGTCAAGGACGAGGGCAACTCCAACCGCCTCGTCACTGCCTTGACCGTGCGTGTCGTACTGGCCGCGATCACCGTGGGGTTAATCGCCTGGGGCTTTTTCAGCGGCCAGCTGGTTTCTCATGCACCGTGGTAAGGCGCCTCAGAGCACATAAACGAAGAAAAACAGCCCGATCCACACCACGTCCACAAAGTGCCAATACCAGCTCGCCGCCTCAAAGCCGAACTGGTGCTCGGCATTGAAATGCCCGCGCAGGATGCGCATCAGCATCACAAACAAAATGATGGTGCCGATGGTCACGTGCGCGCCGTGAAAGCCGGTGAGCATGAAGAAGGTCGCGCCGTACACGCCCGAGCCGAGGGTCAGGCCCAGTTCCTTGTAGGCGTGCATGTACTCTTCGGCCTGGAAGGCCAGGAACGCCCAGCCCAGCAGCACGGTCAGCGCCAGCCAGATTTTCAGCGCGCCACGATGGCCCTTGCGCAAGGCATGGTGGGCGATGGTGATGGTCACGCTGGAGCTGACCAGCAAGATCGTGTTGATCAGCGGCAAGCCCCACGGGCTGATGGTGCCTTCTGGCGCGGGAAACATTTTGGGGTCTGGGTTATTGAGCAACGGCCAGGTGAACTGGAAGTTCGGCCACAGCATGTGCGCGATGCCCTTATGCCCTTCACCGCCCAACCAGGGGCCGGACAGGTGCCGCACATAAAACAGCGCGCCGAAGAACGCGACAAAGAACATCACCTCGGAAAAGATGAACCAGGTCATGCCCCAGCGGAACGAGCGGTCCATCTGCGGGCTGTACAACCCCGCGCGGCTTTCCTTGATGACCGCGCCGAACCATCCGAAGAGCATGTAGGCCAGTAACAGGCCGCCGACGAAAAAGATCCACGGCCCGTGGGATTCCGGGCGCGCCGCCTTCAAGTCGTTGAACCACACCGCCAAACCGTACACGGTGGTCAGCATGCCCAAGGTCGCAATTATTGGCCATTTGCTTTGCGCTGGTACGTAGTACGTATCATGAGCCGACATGTATTCGCTCTCCTGATTAAGCCTGCAAACAGTCGCTAGCCGCCGTTATGTACAGCCACGGGCGGCTGGCGCGCAGTGATGTCAAACAGCGTGTACGCCAGGGTCAAATGCTTCACTTCCTTGGGCATGTCGCGATCGACAATGAAGCGCACCGGCATTTCGATACGCTGACCGGGCTGCAGCACTTGCTGGGTGAAGCAAAAGCATTCGGTCTTGTGGAAGTACATCGCCGCTTCCGCCGGGGAGATGCTCGGCACCGCCTGGGCGGTCATGGCTTTGTCGGTGGGGTTGTAGGCGACGAACAGCATTTCGGTGACCGCACCAGGGTTAACCACCACCTCGTCAGCCTTGGAGTGAAACTCCCAGACCATGTCGATAGCGTTGGTCGACAGGAACTGCACGCGCACCTGGCGCGTAGGGTCGACCACCTGCTCGCCCTCGTACTGCCCGGCGGTCTTGCCGTTGATGCCGAACGCCTTGCACATCACGTCGTAGATCGGCACCAGGGCGAAGCCGAAGGCGAACATCGCCACCACCAGGATCAGCAGGCGGGTGACCAGGCGCTTGATGGGCACGGACTCAAGCATGGCAGCCACCCCGCTTTTGACTTTCTGTGGGAGCTGGCTTGCCTGCGATGAGGGTCTGGCAGTTGATAGATTCGGCGACTGACATACCGCTATCGCAGGCAAGCCAGCTCCCACAGGAGAGCGAGGTAGCCTGGGTCAGGGTATTCACTTGACCTCCGGCGGCGTGGTGAACGTGTGGTACGGCGCAGGCGAAGGAATGCTCCATTCCAGGCCTTCAGCGCCATCCCACGGCTTGGCCGGGGCCGGCGGGCCGCCACGGATGCACTTGATCACGATGAACAGGAAGAAGATCTGTGTAGCGCCGAACATGAACGCGCCGATGGACGAGACCATGTTGAAGTCGGCGAACTGCAGGTTGTAGTCCGGCACCCGGCGCGGCATGCCGGCCAGCCCCACGAAATGCATCGGGAAGAACGCCATGTTCATGCCCACGAAAGACAGCCAGAAGTGCAGCTTGCCCAGGGTTTCGTCGTACATGTGGCCGGTCCATTTCGGCAGCCAGTAGTAGGCCGAGGCGAAGATGCCGAAGATCGCACCGGGCACCAGTACGTAATGGAAGTGCGCCACTACGAAGTAGGTGTCGTGGTACTGGAAGTCCGCCGGGGCAATCGCCAGCATCAGCCCGGAGAAGCCGCCGATGGTGAACAGAATCACGAAGGCCACGGCAAACAGCATCGGCGTCTCGAAGGTCAGCGAGCCTTGCCACATGGTGCTGACCCAGTTGAACACCTTCACGCCCGTGGGCACGGCGATCAGCAGCGTGGCGTACATGAAGAACAACTCGCCCACCAGCGGAATGCCGACCACGAACATGTGGTGTGCCCAGACGATAAACGACAGGAACGCGATGCTCGCGGTGGCGTAGACCATCGAGGTGTAGCCGAACAATGGCTTGCGCGAGAAGGTCGGGATGATCGAGCTGACGGCGCCGAAGGCCGGCAGGATCATGATGTACACCTCGGGGTGGCCGAAGAACCAGAACACGTGCTGGAACAATACGGGGTCACCGCCACCGGCCGCGCTGAAGAAGCTGGTGCCGAAGTGGATATCCATCAACATCATGGTCACGCACCCGGCCAGTACCGGCATCACTGCAATCAGCAGGAACGCGGTGATCAGCCAGGTCCAGACGAACAGCGGCATCTTCATCAGCGTCATGCCGGGGGCCCGCAGGTTGAGGATGGTGGCGACCACGTTGATCGCGCCCATGATCGAACTGATGCCCATCAGGTGGATGGCAAAGATAAAGAACGTCACGCTTTCCGGCGCGTAAGTGGTGGAGAGCGGGGCGTAGAAGGTCCAGCCGAAATTCGGCCCGCCGCCGGGGGTGAACAGGGTCGAGACCAGCAGCAGGAACGCCGCCGGCAGCAGCCAGAAGCTGAAGTTGTTCATGCGCGGCAGGGCCATGTCCGGCGCGCCGATCATCAGCGGGATCATCCAGTTGGCCAGGCCGACGAACGCCGGCATCACCGCACCGAACACCATGATCAGGCCGTGCATGGTGGTCATCTGGTTGAAAAACGCCGGCTGCACGATCTGCAGGCCCGGCTGGAACAGTTCGGCGCGGATCACCATGGCGAACGAGCCGCCCAGCAGGAACATGGTGAAGGCGAACCACAGGTACATCGTGCCGATGTCTTTGTGGTTGGTGGTCAGTACCCAGCGCATCAGGCCTTTGGCGGGGCCGTGGGCATGGTCGGCGTGACCATGGTCATCGATCACAGTGCTCATGGCCGTTCTCCTGCAAACGAGTGGGCGAGGCGGTTCAGGGCATACGCTATGAAGGCAGTCATTTGCTTTCCGCCTGCTTGATGGCCAGCACGTCTTTAGGCGTGACCATGTCGCCTTTGTTGTTGCCCCAGGCATTGCGTTCGTAAGTCACTACGGCGGCGATATCCACTTCCGACAGCTGTTTGCCGAACGCGGCCATGGCGGTGCCGGGCTTGCCGAAGTACACGCGGTGCAGGTGATCTTCCTTGGGCCCGGTGGCAATCGGCGAACCTTTGAGTGCCGGGAACATCGGCGGCAGGCCCTGGCCTTCTGCCTGGTGACAGGCCACGCAGGTGGTGTGATAGATCTTGTCACCGCGCGCCACCAACTCTTCGAGCGTCCACTCTTTGGAGGTCAGCTCCTTGAGCTTGGCGGCCTCAGCCTTGCGCTCGCCAAGCCAGGTGTCGTAGTCGGCCCTGGATTTGACATCCACTACGATGGGCATGAACCCATGGTCCTTGCCGCACAGCTCGGCGCATTGGCCGCGGTAGATGCCGGGCTTCTCGATCCGGGTCCAGGCCTCGTTGATGAACCCAGGAATCGCGTCGCGCTTGACTGCAAACGCCGGCACCCACCAGGAGTGGATCACATCAGCAGCCGTCACCAGGAAACGCACCTTGGCGCCTACCGGCAGCACCAGCGGCTGGTCGACTTCCAGCAGGTAATGCTCGCCTTTGACGGCCTGGTTATGAATCTGCTCGGCGGGCGTGGCCAGGTTGCTGAAGAACTCGACGTCCTGACCCAGGTATTTGTAGTGCCACTTCCATTGGTAGCCCGTAATCTGGATGTCGATATCCGATTCACTGGTGTCGTACATCTTGATCAGCGTCATGGTCGCCGGAATAGCCATGGCCACCAGGATCAGCAAGGGCACCACGGTCCAGAGGATTTCCACGGTCGTACTCTCGTGGAACTTGGCGGCCACCTGGCCCGTGGACCGGCGGTGCATGATCATCGACCAGAACATCGCGCCAAACACGACAATGCCGATCACCACACAAATCCAGAAAATGGTCATGTGCAGGTCAAACACGGCGTGACTGACTTCAGTAGCCCCTGGCGCCATATTCGTTGTCCAGGCGGCTTGCGCCTGGCCGAATACTGACCACAACAGTAGGCCCATCCAAACATGTGGATGTCGCGTCATTGCGGGTTCCCCTTTATGTTTCTTGTTATCCCGCCGGTTTGCACCTGCGGCGAAGGGAGCGGCTTCCATACTGCTTACAACCGCCAAGCCTTGCCTGCTTCATGCAGTTGGGCGTCATCAGCTAATTGCGTACAAAACCGAGTATAGACAGCCGCACCAACCCCGCAATGTGTAGGGGCAAATGAGCAAAAACAGACGGGCGGGCCTAATAAAGCCGGGGGCGGAAACGTTTATCCGACGAGCGATGGCATTTCGATATAACGCCTGCGCATAACCATGAAATAATTATGACAAATGCGTCTTAGGTGCTCGTATAAACGAGCTACCTTATCTTCTCCCTTTTCCTACGCCTGCTTCACTGGAGCTTTCATGAACACCGCTGCATTGCGCGAGCAGATTTCCCGTGCCCATCAACACGAAGCCAGCACTGGCCAGCTTGCCCAGCAACTGGAAAAACAATTGCCGCACCTGCACTCGGCCATCTCCCTGGCTGACGGTGATCGCAACATTGTCATGACCCGTTTTGTCACCGCCTACATCGAGCTCGTCCCGGACTTGCTGGAAGCCGCCAATGACGTGGCCCGCGAAGCCGGGATCGAAAGCCAGATCAAGCCGGTACTGAAAATCGCCGAGCATTTCTTCCTGCAACCGCCCGCGATTCTGGCCGGCCATGAAGGCCTCGACGGGCTGCTGGACGAGGCCTACCTGGCCCATCGTTTGGTGGAGGAAGTCAACGATCTGTATATCAAGCATTTCGGCCAACCGTTGATTCCGGCGGATACCACTGTGGCCAACGTGATTGCCCACCAACTGATCGGTGAAGCATTCGCCAACCAGCTGGATGAAGCCGTGCACTTGGCGGTGGATGAAATGCTCAACGAAGACAGCTTTGCGCTGGAGTCGGTCGAGGCGTATCGCGAGACGCTCAAGAGCCCGAACACGGAAGCGGCGTGGAAACGCTGGCCGTGCCTGTCGCGGCAATTGGGGGTTGAGTTGGCGCTGGATCAGCCTGCTTAAACTTGCGACCTGATAAAGATCAAATGTGGGAGCGGGCTTGCCCGCGATGGCGGTGTGTCAGTCAGCCAATGCGTTGACTGACACACCGCCATCGCGAGCAAGCCCTGCTCCCACAGTGTTTTGTAGTGTTCAGACAGGCGCCGAACCGATTCCCACTGTCGTGCGCACCCGGCCTTCCAGCCGGCGCTTCAACCCCCGCGCCTCAATCACCAGCCTGGAGCCTTTGGCCGCATTGGCCCGCCCCCATTCCTCCAGCAATTCCAGGCACGAATGGTCGATGTAACTCAGGTTACTCAGCGGCACATGCAACGTGGTCCCCGCAGGCACCGTCGACAGCACCTGGGTCAGCGCCGGGACTTTGAGAAAGGTCGCCGCGCCGGTCAGGCGCAGTTCCATCTCACCGTCCTGAGGCAAGTCGATCAGGCTGACTTTCAGTCGCGAAGCCTTGAAGGCCAGCTTCACCAATGTGAGCCCGAAGCCCACCAGTACACCAGTGAGCAGGTCGGTAAAGATGATCGCCAGCGCCGTCGCGGCATAGGTGAACATCGGCATCCGCCCATAGCGGCCCAACGCCCGGAACGCCTTTACGTCCACCAGCTTGATCCCGGTGTACACCAGCACGCCCGCCAGGCTCGCCACCGGAATGCTTTGCAGCACACTCGACAGCAGCAGCACGAACCCCAACAGCCACAGGCCATGGAACATCGCTGACAACCGCGTGGTAGCGCCGGCCTGCACATTGGCCGAGCTGCGCACGATCACGCCGGTCATCGGCAGGGCACCCACCAGGCCGCATAGCATGTTGCCCACACCTTGAGCAGACAATTCCTTGTCGAAATCAGAACGCTGACCGCTGTGCATACGGTCCACCGCTGCGGCGGACAGCAGGGTTTCGGCGCTGGCAATAAACGCTACGGCGAACGCGGCGATCAACAGCTGTGGATCAGCCAGGTTGAGGAGTTCACTGGGGCGCAACCAGTCGATCGCGTCAGCGAGGTTTTCCGGGACTTCCACGCGCTTGACCTGCAACGCCAGCACCAGGCTGGTGACCGTCGCCAGGCCCACGCCCAACAAGGCACCCGGCACGAAGCGTAGTGCGTGCGGACGGAATTTGTCCCACAGGTACATCACCAGCATCGTCGACAGCCCCAGCAAACCGGCCTGCCAGCCGAGGCCACCGCCAAGGGTCGGAATGGCTTCGACCAATGCGGCCGGGAAGCCCGCCAGGTTATCCAGCCCTGAAGGTTTGGGGGCGCCGTCGAGCATCACATGGACCTGGGACAGCACAATCAGCACGCCGATCCCCGCCAGCATGCCGTACACCACGGCCGGGGCCGTGACGCGGAACCAACAGCCCAGGCGCAAGCGCCCCGCCACCAGTTGCAGGAAACCCGCCAGCAGCAGGATCGGCCCGAGCATCATCATGCCGTGCTGGCGCACCAACTCGAACACCAACACCGCCAGACCCGCTGCCGGGCCGCTGACCTGCAGCGGCGAACCCGCCAACCAGCCCACTACCAGCCCACCAATAATCCCGGTGATCAGCCCTTTGGCCGGCGGCATGCCGGAAGCAATCGCAATGCCCATGCACAAGGGCAGGGCGACCAGAAACACAACCACGGACGCGAGCAGCTCCCGTGGCAATACAGCTTTCAATTGAGCAGCACGCATGATGACTCTCCCGAGGCATTCGCCGGGCGCGGCAAAGCCTGGCTGCATCCATGGCAGCCACCGCTTTACCCGGCAGGGAAGTGTTTTAGAAGCGCGCTTTAGGCGTCGCGCAAGGGATTGGCCCGTCGCCGCTCAGCGGTCGGAACGCCGCCTGGTCAGCGTCGTATGCGCGAATTTCGCTGGTCTCGATGTTGTAGATCCAGCCATGGATAAACAAATGACCATTGGCCATGCGCGAAGCCACGGAAGGGTGGGTGCGCAAATGTTGCAACTGGGCGATGACGTTTTCTTCGGTCAGCACCTTCATGCTTTCGCCTTCATTGGCGCAGTCGCAGTTGTCCTCGACCATGGACTTGGCGACCTCGGCGTGGCGCAACCAGGCCTTGACCGTCGGCATCTTTTCCAGGCTCTGGGGGTTGAGCACTGCGCGCATGGCGCCGCAATCGGAATGCCCGCACACGATGATGTGCTGCACGCCCAGGGCAAGTACCGCGTACTCGATGGCCGTGGAAACACCACCATTCATCTGGCCGTAAGGCGGCACCACGTTACCCACGTTACGAGTCACGAACAGGTCGCCGGGCGAGCTTTGGGTAATCAGCTCGGGCACGATGCGTGAGTCGGCGCAGGTAATGAACATTGCGCGCGGGCTCTGGGCCGTGGCGAGTTTCTTGAAGAGTTCTTCCTGCTGAGGGAAGACGTCGTGATGGAAATGCAAAAAGCCGTCAACGATGTGCTTTAGCGCTGCATCGGCGGTTTCCGCCACCTGAGGGGCTGAAGCCGACGCAGCCAACGGCTGTTTATCCTTGTCACTCATGATTCATCCTCTTGATTAATGCAGGGTGAGTGTTCAGGTCTATTCGACGCCCAGCCTTTGAAATAGTTAGCAAACTACACAAACCGAGGCGCCGACTCATCAGTCACTCGCTGAACAAGGTAACCATCGAAACTTAACTCAAACTGAATGAACCGCTCTAGATCGAGGGTTTCACTGATGTCAAAACGCGACTATTCCTACAGAAATAATGCGTTCTTCCTCGTCAGTTTACAACAATGCCATTTGCCTGCCAGGCGGGCAAAACACCGAACAATCCAGGTTAAAACCCTCCCGGCGATTGAGCCCCAGCCGCTTGATCGCCTTGCTGAAGCGCTGCGCCAACAAATCAGCAAACGGCCCCTCGCCGCGCATGCGCACACCGAAGCGGCTGTCGTACACCTCACCCCCACGTACCTGCCGCACCAGGCTCATCACATGGGCCGCACGCTGCGGGTAATGCGCCGCCAGCCACTCCTCGAATAACGGCGCCACTTCCAATGGCAAGCGCAGCATCATATACGCCGCACTCTGCGCACCCGCCGCGTGGGCTTCGGTCAGCAGGCTTTCCAGTTCACTGTCGTTGATCATCGGAATCATCGGTGAACACAGCACACCCACCGGTATGCCTGCCTCACGCATCACTCGAATCGCCCGCAATCGCGCCTTGGGCGCCGCCGTGCGCGGCTCCAGGATGCGCTTGAGCTCGTCGTCCAGGCTGGTGAGGCTGATCATCACCGCCACCAGACGTTGGCGCGCCAATTCAGTGAGCAAATCGAGATCGCGCAGGATCAGCGAGCCCTTGGTGATGATCGTCACCGGGTGCCGATAACGCAGCAGCACTTCGAGGGTCTGCCGGGTGATCTTGTATTCGCGCTCGATAGGCTGGTACGGGTCGGTATTGGAGCCCAGATTGATCGGTGCACACACATAACCCGGCTTCGACAGCTGCTGTTCGAGCACGTCGGCGGCATTGGTTTTGGCGATCAGTTTGGTTTCGAAATCCAGCCCCGGCGACATGTCCCAGTAGGCATGGCTGGGCCGCGCATAGCAGTAGATGCAGCCATGCTCGCAGCCGCGATAAGGGTTGATCGAGCGATCGAAGGGCAAGTCCGGCGAGTTGTTGCGGGTGATGATGCTCTTGGCCGTCTCGATACGCACTTCGGTGCCCTGGGTCGGCGGCACTTCCTGAAACCAGCCGTCGTCCTCGACCACGCTGGTGGTCGGCGCAAAACGGTTGTGCAGGTTGGTGGCCGTGCCCCGGCCACGGGGCGGCAGCGGAGTAGACATGAAAACGCCTCGATACTGTTTTTATATACAGTATCGAGGCGCGGGGGTTCTGACCAGTGCCGTTTGGCGGTCAGGGCAGGATCAGTGCTTCTGCGTCACCTGCCCCAGGTCATCGCCCGAGGTGGTGCGCATATCACTCTTGCGCAGGTCCGCCACGTCACTGGCTTTCACGGGCGCGCCTTTGTTGCCCCAGCTGCCGCGAACAAAGCTGACGACATCCGCCACTTCCTGGTCCGACAAACGCCAGGCAAAAGCCGGCATGGTGAATGTCGACGGCGCCGTGTGAGTCGCCGGCAAGGTTCCACCGTTCAACACAATGTTGATCAACGACGTGGCATCCGCCGTCTGCAACACCGGGTTACCCGCCAGTGCCGGGAACACCCGCGTATAACCATGGCCGTCCGTACGGTGGCAGGCGGCGCAGTTGTCGATATACACCGACGCGCCCGGCTTGCTGTCATCGCCTTTCCACAGCGCCTCGGCCACCTGCTTATCGTACTGATGCGGCTGATCCTTGGGATCGACCACCGGCAGGCTTTTGAGGTAACGGGCGATAGCGGTCAGGTCGTCCTGCGACATGTACTGCATGCTGTGCACGACAACATCACTCATGCCGCCAAACACCGCGCTGCGGTCACTGCGACCGGTCTTGAGGAACTGCACCAGTTGCTCCTCGCTCCAGCTACCGAGGCCGTCCTTGTGGTCGCCACGCAGGCTTTTCGCGATCCAGCCTTCCAACGGCGCGCTGCCGGACAGGAAGGCAGCGCCGTCCGCGGCACTCAGGGCTTTTTCCTGCATGGTCAGCGCGCGCGGCGTATGGCAGGCGCCACAGTGGCCGAGGCCTTCAACCAGGTAGGCGCCACGGCTGATCACCGGGTCGGCGGCGACCTGTGCCGGATGCTCCTCAACCGTCGGGGCAAACATCCAGCGCCAGGCCGCCAACGGCCAGCGCATGCTCAAGGGCCACGGAATGTCACTGTCCTTGTTCGCTTGGGCGACCGGCTCAACCCCTTTCATGAAATACGCATACAACGCCTGCATATCGCTGTCGCTGACGCGTGCGTAGGACGGATACGGCATCGCCGGGTAAAGCGTACTACCGTTCTTGGCGACACCATGGCGCACGGCCTTGTCGAAGTCTTCGAAGCTGTAGTCGCCCAGGCCCGTCTTGTCCGGGGTGATGTTGGTGGAATAGATCACGCCGATGGGCGTTTCCATCGGCAGGCCGCCAGCGAACGGCTTGCCGCCCTTGGCGGTGTGGCAGGCCACACAGTCACCCGCGCGGGCCAGGTATTCGCCCTGCTTGATCAAGTCGGTTTCGGCGGCGCTTACCGAGCAACTGCTGAGCAACGCCAGGGTGGCGATAACGAGTGCTTTCATGGTCATCGCTCCTTATGCCTGAACCAGTGGGCCGGGATTCTTGAGGTACTGCTCGCGGATCGCCCGCGCCGACCAGTAGGTCAACGCCGCCACCAGGCCGGTAGGGTTGTAACCCAAGCCTTGTGGGAAAGCGGACGCGCCCGGGACAAACACGTTGTGCACATCCCAGCTCTGCAGGTAGCGGTTCAGCGCGCTGGTTTTCGGGTCGGTGCCCATGATCGCGCCGCCGTTGAGGTGAGTGGTCTGGTAGGCCGCAGTGTTGAATTGCTCTCCGACCTTTTTGCCCAGCACGGCAATGGCCTTGGGGTTCATCGCTTGGGCGACCTTGCCCATTTTCTCCATCATGAAACGGTTCATCTTGATGTCGTTTTCCTGCCAGTCGAACGTCATCCGCAGCAATGGCAGACCGTAGGCATCGCGGTACACCGGGTCCAGGTCCAGGTAGTTGGCCCGGTAGGATTGATGCGCGCCGTGGGAGTCCATCGACACCTGGTGGGTGTAGTAATCGGCGGTGGCGCGCTTCCAGGCACTGCCCCACGCGGGGGTGCCCGGCGGGTTGGACGTACCGGCGATCGGCCGGCTGCCAGCCTGGTTGACCCACATCGGCGAGCCCCCCACAAAGCCGTGCGGCCCGTGGT
This sequence comes from Pseudomonas antarctica, assembly GCF_001647715.1. Classification (NCBI taxonomy): domain Bacteria; kingdom Pseudomonadati; phylum Pseudomonadota; class Gammaproteobacteria; order Pseudomonadales; family Pseudomonadaceae; genus Pseudomonas; species Pseudomonas antarctica. The sequence goes on along the minus strand of NZ_CP015600.1, from coordinate 58,754 downwards.
CGAAGTTATCCGCGTTGAAGTCATCAATGGCCACGCCATTGCCGCCCGCACCGATGAAGTTGTTGGTGTGGGTGTCCTTGTCGAAGAAGGCCTTGATGGTGCCCATGTTCTGGTAGGCGAAGTTCCTGCCCACCACACCCTCATTGGTAATCGGGTCGTAGGGCTTGCCGATACCCGACAGCAGCATCAGGCGTACGTTGTTGAACTGGAAGGAGCCGATGATCACCAGATCCGCCGGTTGCTCGCATTCCCGCCCCTGGCCGTCGATATAGGTCACGCCGGTGGCCTTGCTCTTGGTGCTGTCGAGGTTGACCTTGAGCACGTGGGAATTGGGCCGCAGCTCGAAGTTCGGCACCTGGCGCAGTGCTGGCAGAATGTTTACGTTTGGCGAGGCCTTGGAATACATGTAGCACACGTAACCGCTGCAGAACCCGCAGAAGTTGCACGGGCCCATCTGCGCGCCGTAGGGGTTGGTGTACGGCCCCGAGGTATTGGCCGACGGCAGGTTGTAGGGCTTGTAACCGACCTCGGCAGCCGCCTTCTGAAACAGCTGTGCGGACACGGTGTTTTTCTGCGACTCCAACGGGAACGGGTTGGAACGATCCGGTGCATATGGGTTGCCGCCACGGCCTTCGCCCACCACCTGACCTTTTACGGTCCAGGCCTGGCCGGAGGTGCCGAAGACTTTTTCCGCGTAGTCGAAAAACGGCTCCAGTTCTTCGTAGCTCACGCCGAAGTCCTGGATGGTCATGTCTTTGGGAATGAAATTTTTGCCGTAGCGCTCTTCATAGTGGCTACGCATGCGCAACTCGATAGGGTCGACGCGAAAATGCACCCCCGACCAGTGCAGGCCCGCGCCGCCCACGCCATTGCCCGGCAGGAACGCGCCCAATTGGCGGTTGGGCAAGGCAACGTCATTCACGCTATGGCGAATGGTCACCGTCTCCTTGGAGATGTCCTGAAAGAGTTTTTTACGCACGCTGTAGGTCAGTTCGTCGATGACCTGCGGATAGTTGCCGTCGGGGTAGGTGTCCTGCATCGGGCCGCGCTCCAGCGCTACCACGTTGAGGCCTGCTTCGGTCAGTTCCTTGGCCATGATCGCGCCGGTCCAGCCGAAACCCACGATCACCGCGTCCACTTTCTTCATGATGGTCGCCACGTTTATGCCCTCTCGCCGCGAATGGAAACAGCCGGGAAGGGGTATTGCTCGTTGCGTTCAACCCAGTCCATGAAATCGGCGCGGGCGCCGGGGAAGCCAATCATCGTCCAGCCGACCATGCCTTTATTGCCGCCGTGGATCGGGTCGCAGAAGAACCCTTCCTTGGTATTTTGCAGCAGCAGGTTGAAAAACATCTTTGCCGGCACGGCTTCGAAATGCGCCGTCATTTCACTGCCGCCAGCCTCCATACGCCGCAGCATGTCGTCCTGGGTAGCGCTGTCTTGCACGGCAAAAGCCTTGCCATTGAACGCCTTCGACCAGGCATCCGTCGCGGCAATGCCCAGGCGATAGATGTCCTTGGGTACCAGTTTGCTCTGCCAGCCCATCTCCGGCGCCGCATCGGCGTTAAACGGGCCTTGCATGAACCACAGCGCGCCCGCGGCATACGGCGTGTTCATCTGGCGGTCGATGTATTCCGGCGCGCCGGCTTCCAGGGCGCCAGGGCCTTGGGCGTCAGCGGGAATCAGGCGGGCGACGGCCGCGTTGATAAACGCCCACTCTTCGGCGGTGAAATAGCTCGGCTCATAGGCTTTGTCGTTGACGGACGGCTTGGCAGGAGCGGCCTGAACCGGCTCCGGCGTGGCCATCAATATCGAGCCGCCAAGGCCTGTACTGGCAACCGTGACCACCGGGATCAAGGTCAAGGATTTGCGCAAAAAGTCACGCCGGGGGTTGTCTTGATCTTGATCAGACATGGGTGCACCTCATCATGTGGTCACGGGTTGATCAGCCGCTTCTGAGAGCAGCGTGAAGGCTTGCCGAGCAAATAGGATCCAATGGGCTAGAGCAGACTGGCAAACAATAGTTACAAATGATAGCAGGCTAAGAATTGAGAAGAATCGATTAAGCGAGAAAAACACCGGATCAGGTCGGGTATTCACGATTCTTTGACGAGTACCTCACGCCGCGTTGACCCCTCGCAGGCGAATCTGTGGCCCATCAGCCATTTCCCTATTCGGTCCCAATGCGCATGTTCACAATTCGTTTGCTGCCTGCCCTCGGCCTGGCGTTCATGGCTCTGCTCAGCACGCTTCAGGCCCAAGCCGACGAGGCCACGTCCCTGCGCTCAGCAGAATGGGCCCAGCCTGTGGGCGACCAATTCAACCTGCACCAGATGACGCCGACGCTGTATCGCAGCGCACTGCCGGACAGCAGTGCAGTGCCCGTATTGGAAAAACTCAAGATCGGCACGGTGATCAACTTTTTGCCGGAATCTGATGCGGCATGGCTGAAGACATCTGATATCAAACAGGTGCAGCTGACTTATCGCACTAACCACGTCGACGATTCCGACGTGCTGGCGGCGCTCAGGGCCATCCAGCAAGCAGAAGCCAACGGCCCGGTGCTGATGCACTGCAAACACGGCTCCGACCGCACTGGCCTGATGGCCGCGATGTATCGGGTGGTGATTCAGGGGTGGAGCAAAGAAGACGCGCTGAACGAGATGACCCTGGGCGGTTTCGGCACCAGTAACGGCTTCAAGGACGGCGTTCGCTACATGATGAAAGCCGATATCGACAAGTTGCGTACAGCCTTGGCGAATGGCGATTGCAGCACCAGCGCGTTTGCCCTGTGCTCGATGAACAGTTGGCTCAACACGGCCACCAGCAGCCGTGTTGAGCCAAAGAAAGATGCTGAATTAGTGCTCACACCCTAAGAACGGGTATCAGTCTTTTTTCAGCTTGGGATTGGGGAAAAACTGCACGGCCTGCACCTTCGGGTCCGGCGCTTTCAACGCCGATGTATTGACCCGCGTGCCCAACTCCTTGGGCACCGACAAACCTTGATCATTGAGCGTGTCGGTATAACCGCAGGCCACACACTCACGGTGCGGCACGCTGTCCTCGGTCCACATCTTCAACTTGTCCGGCTCGCTGCACGCCGGGCAAACCGCCCCGGCGATAAATTGCTTTTTGGTAATCACAGGCCCTTCACTCATGCTGCCGCGTCCTCACTCAGGCCGCTGTGGCGCAAGAGTGCGTCAATCGACGGCGCACGTCCGCGGAAGTCGACGAACAGCACCATCGGCGCCTGGGAACCACCCCGCGCCAGAATCGCTTCGCGGAATGCACGGCCGGTTTCAGCGTTGAGCACACCCTCTTCCTCGAACTTGGAGAAGGCATCCGCCGACAACACTTCAGCCCATTTGTAGCTGTAATAACCCGCCGCGTAACCGCCGGCGAAGATGTGCGCAAAGCTGTTAGGGAAACGGTTGTAGGCCGGTGGACGCATGACCGAGACCTCATCGCGCACGCCTTCAAGCACCTGCGCCACTGTGCGACCATCGCCATGGGTGGCGTGCAACTCGAAGTCGAACAACGAGAACTCCAGTTGGCGCACCATCATCAGGCCGGACTGGAAATTCTTCGCCGCCAGCATTTTTTCCAGCAGGTCCTGAGGCAGCGGCTCACCGGTTTCATAGTGGCCGGAGATCAGCGCCAGGCCTTCCGGCTCCCAGCACCAGTTCTCCATGAACTGGCTCGGCAGTTCCACTGCATCCCACGCCACGCCGTTGATGCCGGACACGCCAGCGTGTTCAACGCGGGTCAGCAGGTGATGCAAGCCGTGGCCGAATTCGTGGAACAGCGTGGTGACTTCATCGTGGGTCAGCAGCGCAGGCTTGCCGCTGTCGGCCGGGGTGAAGTTGCACACCAGGTTGGCCACCGGGCTTTGCAATACGCCGTCGATCGTGCGGCGACGGTCGCGCGCGCCATCCATCCAGGCACCGCCCCGCTTGTTGGCGCGGGCGTACAGGTCGAAGAAGAAACGCCCGACGTGCTGGCCGTTTTCCTTGATTTCAAACAGGCGAACATCCGGGTGCCAGGTGTCGAAGCCTTTTTGCTCGGCGATTTCGATGCCGTACAGGCGCTGGACGATGGCAAACAGCCCGCCGAGCACTTTGTCGATCGGAAAGTAGGCGCGCAGGGCTTCCTGGGAAACGCTGTAGCGTTGCTCGCGCAGTTTTTCACCGTAGAAACCGCTGTCCCAGCTTTGCAGGTCGGCGCAGCCTTGTTCGGCGGCGTAGGCCTTGAGCTGTTGCAGGTCCTGAGCGGCAAACGGCTTGCTGCGCTTGGCCAGGTCACGCAGGAAGCTCAGCACCTGGTCGCTGGAATCAGCCATTTTGGTGGCCAGGCTCAGCTCGGAGAACGATGCATAGCCCAATAGCTTGGCCAGTTCCTGACGCAGATCGAGGATCTGCTCCATCACCGGGCCGTTATCGTTCTGACCGGCATTCGGGCCTTGGTCAGACGCACGGGTGCAGTAGGCCGCGTAGATTTCTTCACGCAGGGCGCGGTCCTGGGCGTAGGTCATCACCGCGTAGTAGCTCGGAAATTCGAGGGTAATCAGCCAGCCGTCGAGGCCTTTGGCCTGAGCGGCGGCAGCCATTTGCGCCTTGGCGGAGTCGGTCAGGCCGGTGAGAGTGGCTTCATCGGTGACGTGTTTGGTCCAGGCCTGGGTCGCATCCAGCAGTTGGTTGGAAAATTTGCTGCCCAGTTCGGAAAGCTTGCTTTGCACTTCCGCGTAACGCTTTTGCTGTTCGGGCGGCAAATCGATACCCGACAGGCGGAAGTCGCGCAGGGCGTGTTCCAGGATAGTTTTTTGCGCCACATCGAAGCCGGCCGCTTCGGGGCTGTTGGCCAGGGCTTCGAAGGCCTGGAACAGCGCGCGGTTCTGGCCCATCTCGGTGGAGTAGGCACTCAACGCAGGCAGGCAGCCTTCGTAAGCTTCGCGCAGCTCGGCACTGTTGCACACGGCGTTGAGGTGGCTGACCGGGCTCCAGGCGGCGCCCAGGCGGTCATTCAGCTCATCCATAGCCAGCACCAGACCGGCCCATGTCGGATTTTTGCCCTGGCTTTGCAGGATGCCTTCGATGGCAACGCGGTTGTCGGCGAGGATCTGTTCGATGGCCGGCTGCACGTGCTCGGCACGGATCGCCGAGAACGGCGGCAGGTCGTAGGACTGTAGAAGAGGGTTGTTCGCGCTCACGGTTGACACCTTGGCTGAAGAAACATGTAAGAACAAAGATGGGGCCATCTTAATTACAATCAACGCCCACCGCAGCTATCAGCAGAAGAGAGAGAGGCTATCGTGACCCTTCGCACCTATCAGAACCATACGCCAACCCTGGGCGCCGGGGCTTTTGTCGATATTTCGGCGGTGGTGATCGGCGATGTCGAAATCGGCACCGACAGCTCGGTTTGGCCGCTGACCGTGATTCGCGGCGACATGCACCGCATCCGCATCGGTGCGCGCACCAGCGTGCAGGACGGCTGCGTGCTGCACATCACCCACGCCGGGCCGTTCAACCCGGACGGCTTCCCGCTGCTGATCGGCGATGACGTGACCATCGCCCACAAGGTCATGCTGCATGGCTGCACCGTGGGCAGTCGGATCTTGATCGGCATGGGCAGCATCGTGATGGACGGCGCCGTGGTCGAAGACGACGTCATCATCGGCGCCGGTAGCCTGGTGCCGCCGGGCAAGAAACTCGACAGCGGCTTTTTGTATGTCGGCAGCCCGGTTAAACAAATCCGCGCGCTGACTGACAAGGAGCGCGCCTTTTTCACTTACAGCGCGGCGAACTACGTGAAGCTTAAAGACCTGCACCTGGCTGAAGGATTCGACCAATGACCCAGCGTTACCAAACTGTCCTGTTCGACCTGGATGGCACCCTGACCGACCCGCGTGAGGGCATCACTCGCTCGATCCAGTACGCGCTTGGCAAGCTCGGCATCGACGAGCCGGACCTGACCAAGCTGGAGCACTTCATCGGCCCGCCGTTGCTGCAAGCCTTCATGCAGTTCTACGGCTTCGACGAGGCCAAGGCTTGGGAGGCGGTGAATTTTTATCGCGAGCGTTTCAAGGTCACCGGCCTGTATGAAAACCGCGTGTTCGACGGCGTGATGCCGTTACTGGAAGCGCTGAACGGCCAGGGCCGTCAGCTCTATGTGGCCACGTCCAAGCCGTGGGTGTTCGCCCGCGAGATCGCCCGCCATTTCGATTTTGCCAAGCACTTCAAGGTCATCTACGGCAGCGAGCTGGATGGGACGCGCACCCATAAAGTCGAGCTGATCGCTCACTTGATCAGCGAAGAGGGCCTGGACCCGGCGACCACCTTGATGATTGGTGATCGAAAGCACGACCTGATCGGGGCGCGCAGCAATGGGCTGGACTCGGCGGCTGTAGGGTATGGGTTCGGCAGTTTTGAAGAGTTGAATGCCGAGGCGCCGACTTGGCATTTTGAGACGTTGGATGAGATGCATCAGGCGTTTTTGCAGCGGGTTTGAGACCGCTATCGCAGGCAAGCCAGCTCCCACAGTTGACTGCATTCCAAGTTTGGAAATCGGTCAACTGTGGGAGCTGGCTTGCCTGCGAAGAGGCCCTAACGGCCACCACTCTCCAATTGCCTCAACGCCGCCTTACGCTGCGCCACCGGCAACCCACCCAATTTCTCAACCGCCGCAAAAAACCTCACCCAATCCCCGCCTTCCTGCGCAAACAACGCCGCAAACGCCGGCACCCACTGGTCATACAGCCCGAATGGCAACAACCGCGCATTGTTCATCGGCTGGTTGATCCACACGTCGTAACGTTTATCCCCGCCCCATTGGCTATCGCGCATGTGCCGGTACTCGCTGCGCAATCGCTCAAATTCCGCTGCCTTGGCCTGCCGCATCACGTCCGCCACCAACGGTTTTGCGTACAACGCCTCCAGGCGTTTGCGGGTATCAAGAATCAGCTGGATAAATTGGTCACGCTGCTGCAACGCTGCATCGCTGACAGGCGCCAAACCCCGTGCTGCACGCCATTGGCGGGTGCCTTCCTGCTCGACGAAGTTGGCATAAGACTCGTTGAACTCGGTGTCGTCCTTCACATAAAAACGCTGGTGCGCCAACTCATGAAAAATCAGCGTGGCCAGTCGCTCATCACCCCAGTGCATCATCGAGCTCATGATCGGGTCGTTGAACCACCCCAGGGTGGAATAGGCCTCGACACCGCCAATCGACACGTCCATGCCCCGTTGCTGCAACAACGCCGCCTCGCCGCGTGCAGCGCCCTGGTTGTAATAGCCGCGATAAGCGACGCAGCCGGCGATCGGGAAACAGTGGGTTTGCGGGGATAGAGAGAATTCCGTCGTGGCGAACACATTCCAGACCACATAGGGTCGGCCAATGTCCGCGTACAACCGGTAACTCTGGTTGTCAGGCAAGTGCAGGTGCTCGCTGGCAAAGGCACGCGCCTTCTGCGATTGCTCCAGGTGATCGCGCAGCGCCTGTGGGCGAGAGGGGTCGGCGATGACTTCGGAAACCGGCTCCCGCGCCCTCAGCAACTGCCATTGGCCGTCAGCCAACTGGCTGTAATAACTGACGCTGGAGCAGCCGCTGAGCAACACGACCATTAACCCTGGAAGAAAACGCCTCAACATGCTCCGACCGCTCCTGGGTAATTGGCTCGCCAGACTATCCTGCCTGCGCGGGATTTTTCCATGCCGTGACGTGTTTATACTCATAGAGAGTCTGCTGCCCTGTGCGCCGGGCTTAATTCTTTCCTTCCGTTGAGTGCCTGCCATGCGCCAGCTCTTGCTTCCCGTCACTGCCCTGTTTCTCAGCGCCTGTGCTTCGACCCCATTGCCACCGGTCGATCCGCATCAGGCATGGGTCGATTTCGCCACGCCGACCCCGGGCGCCAAACTGGTGATGGCCCAGCGCCTGGACGGCAAGAACCTCAACGACGGGCGTTTCTTTCAGGTGCCACCCGGCAGCCACGAACTGATGGTGCGCTTTGATTTCGAGGTGCCGACCGGGGGCAGTTTGGGCGGGTTGTCGCAGACCCAGGACCGGACCTGCTTCATGACCTTGCAGTACGACAGTTTCCAGGCAGGCCAGCGCTATGTGCTGGAGGGCCGCTCGCTGGGCTTTACGCCCAACATCCGGCTGTACAACACAGCGCGGCAGTTGCTGGCGGAAGAACGCAGCGTCAACTGCATCTGATCAGTCGTTGTTCTTTTGGTAGACGATAGCTTTGGTACCGTTCTCACAGCTGCCGACGACCATGGCACTGTCGTGCTTGTCGGCTTCTTCTTTGCTGACGACTTCCAAGGTGTAGGACGGCACTGCGTTAGCCTGGATTTTGACCTCGATCTCTTTCCTGAGCTCTTCACAATCTTTTGGCGCGGCCACGGCCGACGTGGCCAAAACACCGCAGATGATCGCCAAGGCAAAACGTTTCATGTGTGTAGCTCCCTGAATGCATGCGCACGGGTGTGCGCCTAGGCTGCATAGCGTATAGGACCACATCCGGGAAACACGAGTTCTGATTTAACGCACAACTAAATGTGGGAGCGGGTGTGTGGGAGCTGGCTTGACCTGCGATGGCGCCACCTCGGCATAACTGAAACACCGAGGTGAACCTATCGCGGGCAAGCCCGGCTCCCACACACTCCCGCTCCCACAGAGGATCTACTGTGTTACGCAGACCGCATCAGCTGACGAGCGTGGCATCCAGGCTGATTTTCGCATTCAGTACCTTGGACACCGGGCACCCTTCCTTGGCCTTTTTGCTCAGTTCGTCGAACTGGGCCTGGCTCGCGCCGGGGATCTTGGCCTTGAGGATCAGGTGCACGGCGGTAATTGCAAAGCCACCTTCCACTTGGTCCAAAGTCACTTCAGCCTGGGTGTCAATGCTGTCGGCCTTGAGGCCGGCGTCGCCGAGAATCATCGAAAACGCCATGGAGAAACAGCCCGCGTGGGCCGCACCAATCAGTTCTTCAGGGTTGGTACCCTTGCCGCCTTCGAAACGGGCCTTGAAGCCGTAAGGCGCTTCGCGCAGCACGCCGGTTTCAGTGGAAATGGAACCCAGGCCTGTCTTCAGATCACCTTCCCAATGCGCGGATGCTTTTTTAACAATACTCATAGCTGTCTCCTCGAACGGTGGTTTTGCTTCAGTAAGGGTTCTGAGGATAGATGCGCTGGCAAAGTTCATCTTGTCGGAGAAACCTAGCTTTTTAGTAGGAAATTTCGCAATCTCTATTGAATCTCGGGTATATGCCCTCATTGCATAGAGCATGCACATGAAGCGGCAGGTTTTGGTTGGTCTATAAGCCTGCGCACCTAATGGAGAAGCAGGCTTATGAAATCGCTGTCCGACGTGAAGTTCTCGACCCTCGACCTCGTGCCCGTGCGCGCCAACGGGAGCATCGCGCAATCGTTGCACAACTCTCTGGACCTGGCCCGGCACGTGGAAAAGTTCGGCTACAACCGTTTTTGGGTGGCCGAACACCACAACATGGACGGCATCGCCAGCTCGGCCACCTCGGTTTTGCTGGGTTATTTGGCCGGTGGCACCTCGACCATTCGCGTCGGCTCCGGCGGCGTCATGCTGCCCAACCATGCGCCCTTGGTAATCGCCGAGCAGTTCGGCACGCTGGAAAGCCTGTACCCCGGCCGTATCGACCTGGGCCTGGGCCGCGCGCCCGGTTCCGACCAGATGACCGCCCGCGCCCTGCGCCGTGAACGCTCGGGCAGCGCCGACGATTTCCCCGAAGACGTGGCCGAACTGATGGCCTACCTCGGCCCGCGCACGCCAGACCAACGGGTGATCGCCGTGCCCGGCACCGGCACCAACGTACCGGTCTGGCTGCTGGGTTCCAGCCTGTTCAGCGCGCAGCTTGCGGGAGAGAGGGGTTTGCCCTACGCCTTCGCCTCGCATTTCGCACCGCGTTTGATGCACGAGGCGATTCGCGTGTATCGCAATCACTTCAAGCCTTCAGCCGTGCTGGACAAGCCCTACGTGATGCTCGGCATTCCGCTGGTGGCGGCCGATACCGACGAGCAGGCCGATTACCTCGCCACGTCCGTGTACCAACGCATTCTGGCGCTGATGCGCGGGCAAAGCCTGGTGCAGCGCCCACCGGTGAAAACCATGGATGGCCTGTGGCTGCCCCATGAAAAAGACGCCGTCGGCAGCTTCCTCGGCTTGGCCATGGTCGGCAGCCCGGCCAAGATCCGCGCCAAACTGGAAGTGCTGATCGAGCAAACCGGTGCCGATGAGCTGATCTTCACCAGCGACCTGTACGAGCACGCTGACCGGATTCATTCCTACGAGTTGCTCGCACAACTGATGAAGGGATAACCCTCAGGCGAAAAAAAACCGACGCACTCGCGTCGGTTTTTTATGTCTGGAACACGGGATTAACCGCGTTTGTAGACGATTTCCTTGGTGCCGCCTTCGCAGGAGCCAATCACCTTTCCACCGGCTGCAGCGCCTTTATCGACAACATCCAGGGAATAATGCTGAACGCCTTTCGCATCAAGCTTCGTTGCGAGTTCACTTTTCAGCTCTTCACAAGGCTTGCCCGCCGCCAGGGCTGTACCCGCAATGCTCAACAAACCTACCGCTAACAGGAACTTCTTCATCCGATACTTTCCTTGCGCTGATCAAAAAGAGCGTGCCGACGCATTGCATCGGCACCCCAAGGTTGTAGCGCAGGTTATGGCAATCGGCCAGTCAGCAAGTTCAACCAACGTGATCAACTACTGGCAATTCGGAATCCCACCTTCAGCGTGACCTGGAAATGCGCGGCCTTGCCGTCCTTGATGTGACCACGGGTTTCGGTCACTTCAAACCACTCCAAGTGCTTGATGCTCTTATGCGCTTCGGCAATGGCGTTGTTGATGGCGTCTTCGATGCTGGTCGTCGACGAGCCCACCAGTTCGACTTTCTTGTAGGTGTGATGATCTGACATAGCGTTTCTCCTGAGGTCTCTACTGAAGCGTAGCAGTCAATGTTCGTACTGCTTCTGGCGGCCATTCCTACGTGAAAGTTCAGATTTACTGCACTTTCTGAAAACGCCGTAGTCGGTATCTACACATGCCACTCAATCACTTCAGGAGAGCCCACATGGCCAACACTTCTTTACGCAAAGCGTCGCTGGAAAGCATGGAAGCCGAGATTTCGAGCCTGCTCAAGTCCCTTGAGAGCCTCAAGGATGATGCGTCCGATGAGTCGCGCAAAACGCTGAAGGCCCTGAAAAGTAATGCCGAGAATGCCCTCAAGCACTCCCGCCACCTGATCAGCGATGCTTACGAAGAAAGCAAAGTCAAAATCCGCGAAACCGGCGTCGCAACCCGGGACTACGCACAAGAGCACCCGTGGACTACCGCCGGCGTCGCCGTTGGCGCACTGGGCCTGCTGGCTGCTTACCTGCTGTGCAAACGCGGTGACTGATTGACCGGCTACAGCGGCTGGCGCAGCAGCTCTGCCTTGAGCCACTGCGCCAGTTGACCGGCGCGCCCGTCTGCGGCGCGCTTGGGTAGCCACAACGCCAGGTGCGCCGGGGTTTCACTGAAACCCCACGGCGCCACCAGGCGACCCGCTCGCAGGTCCTCTGCCACCAGCGGTTCAGGCGCAATCGCCACCCCCAGACCCGCAACCGCCGCCTCCAACAAATAATACAAATGCTCAAAACCCTGGCCGAGTTTCAGCGCGCCGGGATCGATACCGTGTTGCTGTGCCCAACTGGGCCAGGCCTGCGGGCGTGAGGTGGTGTGCAGCAACGCTTCGCCACACAACGCCGAGGCCGGCGCATGACGCAGGTGTTCATAACCGGCGAAGCGCGGGCTCATCACAGGGCCGATTCGCTCGCTGGCCAGTTCATACACCTGCATATCCGCCGGCCACGGCGGTTCGGCGAAGACCAGCAGGGCGTCAAGACCGGGGCGCCGAGGATCGAGGTCGCCGTCACCGGCGGACAGGTGCAGGCGCAAGTCCGGTAAGTCTGCGTTCAAGCGGCCCAGGCGCGGGATCAACCAGCGGGCCAACAAACTGCCCGAGCAGCCCAGCACGAAGGGGGCATCGGCGCTGGCTTGGGTGAGTTCTGCGCACACACCCCTCAAGCGCTCGAAGGCTTCGGCACTCGCGTCTCGCAGGCGGATACCGGCATCTGTGAGTTTAAGGCCGCGCCCATCCTTGACGAACAGGCTGACGCCCAAGTGCTCTTCCAGCACCTTCAACTGGCGACTGACGGCCCCGTGGGTTACATGCAGTTGCTCAGCAGCCTGGCTCACGCTGTTGAGCCGGGCAGTGGCTTCGAACGCGCGCAGGGCATTGAGGGGCGGAAGGTCTCGGCTCATCTGTGAGTTTTCCTGACAGGTTACGGCGATCTTATCGGTTTTCAGCGCCGGATGTGAGGGGTAGAGTGACCGTCATTGCCTCTCACACGAATTATTTCCTGGAGCGCCCCATGACTCAGTCCCAGACCGATCTGCGCAACGGCCCTGACGCCAACGGCCTCTTTGGCGCGTTTGGCGGCCGTTACGTCGCTGAAACCCTGATGCCGTTGATCCTCGAACTGGCCCGCGAATACGAAGCGGCCAAGATCGATCCGGCTTTCAACGAAGAATTGGCCTACTTCCAGCGCGACTACGTCGGACGCCCAAGCCCGCTGTATTTCGCTGAACGCCTGACTGAGTTCTGCGGCGGCGCCAAGATCTACCTCAAGCGCGAAGAGCTGAACCACACCGGCGCGCACAAGATCAACAACTGCATCGGCCAGATCCTGCTGGCACGGCGCATGGGCAAAAAACGCATCATCGCCGAGACCGGCGCCGGCATGCACGGCGTGGCAACCGCCACCGTGGCCGCACGCTTTGGCCTCGACTGCGTGATCTACATGGGCACCACCGACATCGAGCGTCAACAGGCCAACGTATTTCGCATGAAGCTGCTGGGCGCCGAAGTGATCCCGGTGGTCGCCGGCACCGGCACGCTCAAAGACGCGATGAACGAAGCCCTGCGTGACTGGGTGACCAACGTCGACGACACCTTCTACCTGATCGGCACCGTGGCCGGCCCGCACCCCTACCCGGCGATGGTGCGCGACTTCCAGGCCGTGATCGGCAAGGAAACCCGCACCCAGATGCAAGCCCAGGAAGGCCGCTTGCCGGACAGCCTGGTGGCCTGCATCGGCGGTGGCTCCAACGCCATGGGCCTGTTCCACCCGTTCCTGGATGACGCCAGCGTCGAGATTATCGGCGTTGAAGCGGCCGGCTACGGCATCGAAACCGGCAAGCATGCCGCCAGCCTCAACGGCGGCGTACCGGGCGTGCTGCACGGCAACCGCACCTTCCTGCTGCAGGACGACGACGGCCAGATCATCGACGCCCACTCGATTTCCGCCGGCCTCGACTACCCCGGCATCGGCCCTGAACACGCCTGGTTGCATGATATCGGCCGCGCCCAATACACCTCGGTGACTGACGACGAGGCCCTGATCGCATTCCACAAATGCTGCCGTCTGGAAGGGATTATTCCCGCACTGGAAACCGCCCACGCCTTGGCCGAAGTGTTCAAGCGCGCACCGAATCTGCCGAAGGATCACCTGATGGTGGTCAACCTCTCCGGCCGTGGCGACAAAGACATGCAGACCGTGATGCATCACATGGAACAGTCTCAGCAGGAGAAACACTAAATGAGCCGCCTGCAAACCCGCTTTGCGCAGCTGAAAGAACAAAACCGCGCGGCCCTGGTGACCTTCGTTACCGCCGGCGACCCGGGCTATGACACCTCGCTGGCGATCCTCAAGGGTTTGCCGGCAGCCGGCGCCGACGTGATCGAGCTGGGCATGCCCTTCACCGACCCGATGGCCGACGGCCCGGCGATTCAACTGGCCAACATCCGCGCGCTGGAAGCCAAGCAGAACCTGGCGAAAACCCTGCTGATGGTTCGCGAGTTCCGCCAGGACAACAACGACACGCCGTTGGTGTTGATGGGTTACTTCAACCCGATCCACAAATACGGTGTGCCACAGTTCATCACCGACGCCAAAGAAGCCGGCGTTGACGGCCTGATCGTGGTCGACATGCCGCCCGAGCATAACGGCGAGCTGTGCGACCCGGCCCAGGCTGCGGGCCTCGACTTTATCCGCCTGACCACGCCAACCACCGATGACGTGCGCCTGCCGACCGTGCTCAACGGCAGCTCGGGCTTTGTTTATTACGTGTCGGTAGCCGGTGTGACCGGCGCCGGCGCGGCCACCCTGGAACACGTTGAAGAAGCGGTGACCCGTCTGCGCCGCCACACCGACCTGCCGATCAGCATCGGTTTTGGTATTCGCACCCCGGAACAGGCTGCGGCCATCGCACGCTTGGCTGACGGCGTGGTGGTGGGTTCGGCACTGATCGACCACATTGCCAATGCCAAAAATGATCAGCAAGCGATTGATGGCGTGTTGAGCTTGTGCGCGGCGTTGTCGGATGGTGTCCGTAACGCCCGTAAGTAAACGCCGTGTAGCGGTAGGTAAAGTTCCTGATACAGAGGAATCATACTGTCGAATCAGTACCTAAACTGACAAGACCAAGGGATTTCGAACCCGGTTCGAAATCCCTTTTTTGTTCGTGCAGTACTGAGGAAACACCCCATGAAAATGCCTAAACGCTTGATCGCTGGTCTCGGCGTGCTGATGCTCGGCGCGAGTGCCCTGGTGCAGGCCGCTCCGCCTGACCAACGGGGCGATGGCGACGGCCCAGGCCGTGGCGGCCCGCAAGGCCAGCACGAACAACGTGGCGATGACCATCGCGGCCCGCAGGACAACCGTCGCGGCGGCCCGCCTCAGGACTTCGGCCCGGTGCGGCAGATCATCCACGACAACCACGGCCAATTCTCGCGCGGTGCACCACCGCCGCCAAATGTACGCCTGGTCCGCGGCCAGCCGCTGCCCCGCGGCTACTACGGTGAACGCCTCGACAATCGCGCCCTGTCACGCCTGCCGGTTTACCAAGGGTATGAATGGCGTCGTTCCGGGCCGGACGTGGTGTTGATCGCAGTGGGCACGGGTATCGTCTACGAAATCCTGAACGGCGTGCTCAACTGACACCAATGCTTTTGTGGCAAGTCGGCTTGTCGTCGCGAGCGGGCTTGCCACAGGGGTCAGTCGCCCCCCTGATAATGGGTTCACAGTTCGATGCGTTCGACTTTGCCCACCAGCAACACGTAGGAAAGCGCCCCAAGCAATGCCAGCACCGCGATATAGGTAATCGCTGGCGCAAATGAATCACCACTGGCCAAAAAGCCGATCACTATCGGCGTGGTAATCGCCGACAAGTTACCGATAAAGTTGAACACGCCCCCTGTCAGCCCCAGCAACCGCGCGGGTGCCAACGTCGATACCAGTGACCAGGTAATCGACGCCAAGCCATTGCCGAAAAACGCTACCGCCAAAAACGCAATCACCCACGCCGTCGAGTCCACATAGTTGGCGCCAATGATCGCCGTGGAAATCAGCAGCCCGCCAATGATCGGCAGCTTGCGCGCGAAACCTACCGACGCGCCCCGGCGAATCAGCCAGTCAGAAAAAATCCCCGAACACAGCACGCCGACAAACGCAGCCAGAAACGGCAACGACGCCAACAGCCCGGACTTGATGAAGTCCATGCCACGGTATTTCACCAGGTAGGTCGGGAACCACGTCAGGAAGAACCACAGCGTGGAGTTCAGGCAGAACTGCCCCAGGTAGATGCCCCACAACTTGCGCTGGCTCAGCACGACCCCCAGGTCGACCCAACTGAACGGCGCCTTGGTTTGCGCCTGGATATCCACCAGCCCGCCGCCGTCGCGGATCAGTTCGATTTCAGCCGCGTTGGCGCCTTTGAAATCCTTCGGCTCGCGGTACACCGCGTACCAGATCAGCGCCCATAGAATGCCCACGCCACCGGTGGCGACGAACACCATGTGCCAGCCAAACGCATGCTGCAGCCAGGCCAGCACCGGCGTAAGAAAGGCGAGCCCGACAAATTGCCCCGAGGTGTAAACACCAATCGCCGTGGCGCGCTCACGCTCGGGAAACCACGTGGTGACCACGCGGCTGTTGATCGGGTAGGCCGGCGCTTCCAGGGCACCGACGGCCATGCGCAACACGAACAGCGCGATAAAGCTGGCGGCGAACCCAAGCATCACGGTGGCAATCGACCACAGCAGCAGGGCGACGGTGTAGAGAATGCGGGGCGGCACTCGGTCCACCAGCCAGCCGCCGGGGATCTGCATGGCGGCGTAGGTCCAGCCGAAAGCAGAGAAGATCAGCCCGACGTGCACCGGGTCGATGCCTAGCTCGCTGGTCAACGCCGGGGCGGCAATCGACAGGTTGCTGCGGTCGAGGTAGTTGATCACCACGGTGATAAACAGCAACACCATGATGAAGAAGCGCTTTCTGCTGGGCGTGACTAAAGACGCCTGCCCGGTGAAGGATTCAGGGTGCATGGGGGGTGCCTCTTCTTATGGTTATTGAGGACAAATCTGGCTGAACGAGCGCGGTCAGTGTGGGAGCTGGCTTGCCTGCGATGGCGGTATACCTGCGCCAGAGATGCAAGCTGGCCCACCGATATCGCCGGCAAGCCAGCTCCCACATTGACTGTGTTTCCTCAGGAGGGGCTTACCACTCGGCGAAGCTGCCGTCGGCATGGCGCCAGATCGGGTTGCGCCAGCGGTGGCCGATGGCCGCGCGTTCGATCACGTATTCCTCGTTGATCTCGATGCCCAGGCCCGGCCCATTGGGGATCTTCACAAAGCCTTTGTCGTAGTCGAACACGCCCGGATCGCGCACGTAGTCGAGCAAGTCATTGCTCTCGTTGTAGTGAATGCCCAGGCTTTGCTCCTGGATAAACGCGTTGTAGCAAACCGCGTCCAATTGCAGGCAGGCCGCCAGGGCAATCGGGCCCAGCGGGCAGTGCAGGGCCAGGGCTACGTCGTAAGCTTCGGCCATGTTGGCGATCTTGCGGGTTTCGGTGATGCCGCCGGCGTGGGACGCGTCCGGCTGGATGATGTCGACGTAACCTTCGCTGAGCACGCGCTTGAAGTCCCAACGCGAGAACAGGCGCTCGCCCAGGGCAATCGGTGTGCTGGTCAGCGGCGCCAGTTCTTTCAGCGCTTCATAGTTTTCGCTGAGCACCGGCTCTTCGATAAACATCAGTTTGTACGGGTCCAACTCTTTCATCAGCACCTTGGCCATCGGCTTGTGCACGCGGCCATGGAAGTCGACGCCAATGCCAACGTTAGGGCCGACGGCGTCGCGCACCGCGGCCACGTTGGCCAGGGCCAGGTCGACTTTTTCAAAGCTGTCGACGAACTGCAGCTCTTCGGTGCCGTTCATCTTCACCGCGGTAAAACCACGGGCCACCGCCTCTTTGGCGGCGCGGGCGGTGTCGGCCGGGCGGTCGCCGCCGATCCATGAATACACGCGGATTTTGTCGCGCACCTGGCCGCCCAGCAGGTCGCTGACCGATACGCCAAGCGCCTTGCCCTTGATGTCCCACAGCGCCTGGTCGATACCGGCGAGGGCGCTCATGTGCACGGCGCCGCCACGGTAGAAGCCGCCACGGTAGAGCACGGTCCAGATGTCTTCGATATTGCGAGGGTCTTTGCCGATCAGGTAGTCGGAGAGTTCCTCGACGGCAGCGGCCACCGTGTGGGCGCGGCCTTCGACCACGGGCTCGCCCCAACCGGTCACGCCCTGGTCGGTTTCAACCTTTAGGAAGCACCAGCGCGGCGGGACGATGAAGGTAGTCAGTTTGGTGATTTTCATCTCTTATCTCTCTTGTCGATGCAGCGCCCAGGGCGCAATGCTTGCACTCAGTTCAGGGGCATCAGTTAAGCGCGTTCCAGGCCGCGACATAGGCCTGGGCACTGCTCGCCACTTGCGCCACCGACATACCCGGTTTGAACAACCCGGAACCCAGGCCGAAGCCCTTCGCGCCAGCGTCGAAATACACCTGCATGTTGTCCGGGGTCACACCGCCAACCGGCAGCAGCAACGTGCCCGTCGGCAATACCGCCAGCCACGCCTTGATCACCGCCGGGCCCATTTGCTCGGCAGGGAACAGTTTCAATACGTCGGCGCCCTCGGCCAGCGCGGCGAAGGCTTCGGTCGGCGTGGCCACACCCGGCGACAGGTACAGGCCCGCCGCTTTCGCAGCACGTAGCACCTTGGCGTCGCTGTGGGGCATGACGATCACTTGGCCGCCGGCCGCTTTCACGTGCTCCACTTGCTCCGCAGTCAACACCGTACCCGCGCCGATCAGGCAATCGGCGGGCAGGCTGTCGCGCAGCATGCGGATGCTGGTGTAAGGGTCGGGGGAGTTCAGCGGCACTTCAATCACGCGAAAGCCAGCCTCGTAGAGCACCTGGCCAACTGCCTCAGCTTCGTCCGGTCGTATACCGCGCAGGATTGCGATCAAACCGTTGTGTGCGAGTGCTTGCTTGAGCATGTCAGGCCTCCGATACACGTTGAGTGAGCCCGGCCGCGACTGCCAGTTGCCACAAGCCGCGCTCGGTGGCTTCCTGCGCCAGGCTGACATGGGCGAAACCGCACAGGGCGAGGGCGCGTTGGTAGCGGGCGCAGAGCGGTGCGGCGCCGACTAGAACGATGGGCTTGTGTTTCGCCTGGTCCGGCAAACCGGCGAGTTCATGGCCGATGAGCAGGCCGGACAGATAATCCGGTTGCTGCTCGGGTGCCAGTTCGGCGGTCAATCCCAGGGTGCGCGCGCTGAACAGTGTCGATAGCACGCCACGTTGGCCATCTGCTGATAACGCCACGTTCACGCCTCGATCAAACGCCTCGGCCTGGAAGTGTTCGGATGTTCTTTGCGTACGCCCGAGGATGCTGTGCTTGCTCAGCACCGCGAACAGCTCGCCGGTCATGAAGGTGTCGAAATGAGTGATGCAGCCGCCCATCACCTCGACCCATTTGGAATGGCTGCCGGGCAGGCCGATCAGGACCTCGGCCTCAAGGCCTTGCAGCACGCCCAGCACCTGGGTTTCTTCGCCACGCATCACATTGGGCAAGCCGACCTGTTCGATAACGCCGGGCACGATATGCACATCCACACCGCGCAGGCTGCGCACTGTGTGGAGCGCCTGGCCCAGGCTGGCAACATCGACTGGGGTATTGCGATAGGCCGCCTCGCTCCACCCCTGGGCGCTGCCCACCATGCCGCAGGCGATTACCGGCAAGTTGGGCTCGGCGTCGAGCCAATCGCCGCAGGCGGCATCGAACGCCAACTCGAAGCCATCGCTGCAGCGAACGCCGGCAATCTCCCGCGGTTCGCTGGGCAGGTGCATGATGCCGAACGCCAGCGAGCGCTGTTCCAACACCTCGGCAGCCGAGCCGAGTTTATAAGCACGAAGGGAGCTGGTCCCCCAGTCGAGCGCGATCAATTGCGCCTGCATCGCTTCACCTGAAATGAGTGGGTGCTGAAAAAAGCAGATGGGCGAATATAAACCTATGACTGGCGATATCTCAATATATAAATAACGGTCCCATATATTGGGTAAATACATAAAAAATCCCGTCGCCTTTGCACAAGAGAACGGGATTCGTCTGGTTCGTGGTTAAAAAATAGACAGGTCCAGTTCGCGCATTGCGCCCATCCAGATCGCGTAATCGGTGTGATCCTTCAAGTCATCGCCGGTTTCAGGGTGCAGAAACACCACCAACCCTTCGCGATGCAACGCCAGCCACGGCAGCACCACGCCGATGTATTCCGGCTCGAACGCCAGTTGGCAGCTCCAGTCAGGGTGCGGGCCCACTGGCCGTTCGTGCACACGGCCCATGCGCAACGGGAAC
Source organism: Pseudomonas antarctica (assembly GCF_001647715.1). Lineage (NCBI taxonomy): Bacteria > Pseudomonadati > Pseudomonadota > Gammaproteobacteria > Pseudomonadales > Pseudomonadaceae > Pseudomonas > Pseudomonas antarctica. The sequence goes on along the minus strand of NZ_CP015600.1, from coordinate 38,922 downwards.
AGGCGTGCCGCGTCTTCGCACAGGCTGCGCGCCTGGTCGATAGTGCTGGCGTCGAAGTAGATATGGGCGTGGTAGCCCTTGATACGTTGCATGGCGAAATCCGGATCCAATATGCCCCGATCCTAGACCGCAATCGACGGCAGGGCCAGCCCGGTCAACGACTGCGCGCTGCTGGCTTGTTCGGCCACCAGCCAGTCGACAAAGCGCTCGACCAACTGCCCGCGGCGTTTGCGCTGGGGCTGCACCACGTAATAGCCGAAGCGCGAGATCACCGTGTCGGTGATCGGTCGGCACAGCCAGTTCTGTTCGAGCAGGTTATCCACCAAATGGCGCCAGCCGATGGCCACGCCCTGACCCGCAATCGCCGCCTGGATCAGCAATGTGTAGTTGTCGAAACGCAGTTGGCCGGGCGTCGGCGCAGTGGTAATGCCCAGCTCGCGAAACACACCGCTCCAGTCGAACCATTGGCTGTTGTTTTCCTGGCGCAGGTGCAGCAGCGGATACTCCGGCAAGGTCTGCACGGTCAGCGCCGTGGCCTGCTCCTTGAGCCATTGCGGGCTGCACACCGGGAACACTTCCTCATTGAACAGCCACAGGCTGTCACCCTGCTTGAAACGACCGTCGCCGAACAACACCGCCACGTCGATATCGCTGCGCAAGGTGGCATGGTTGCGCTCGCTGGTGACCAGGCTCACATCAACTTGCGGGTTGGCCTGGTGGAAGCGATGCAGGCGCGGCATCAGCCAATAGGCGGCGAAGGCGAAGTCGGTGGCCACTTGCAGCACTTCATGCTGGCCCTGTTGGCTGATCGCGCTCAGGCCCTGATTGATGGTCTGCAAACCGCCTTGGACGTGCTCGAACAGCAGAGCCCCGGCGTCGGTCAGTTCGATGCCGCGGTAGATGCGATCAAACAGGCGGATCGCCAGCTGTTCTTCGAGGCGCTTGATTTGCTGGCTGATGGCCGGCTGAGTGGTGCCCAACTCCATCGCGGCGGCGGTGAAGCTGCGATGGCGCGCCGCCGCTTCGAAGGCACGCAGCAGGTCGAGCGACACATCACCGAGGGCTTCATACATAAGCTGTGCTTATCCTAGACATTGCCTTTCATGGGCTTTACCCCATTTTCCATGGGCTGCATGCTCATTCGCATAAACACCGCCTATGGAATGCCGAAGACTCATGAAGCGCAAGAACATTCTTTTCATCATGGCCGATCAAATGGCCGCGCCGATGCTTCCGTTCTACGGACCTTCCCCGATCAAGTTGCCCAACCTGAGCCGCCTCGCTGCACAGGGCGTGGTATTCGACGCCGCTTATTGCAACAGCCCCCTGTGCGCGCCGTCACGTTTCACCCTGGTCAGTGGCCAGTTGCCGAGCAAGATCGGCGCCTACGACAACGCGGCGGATTTCCCCGCCGATGTGCCGACTTACGCCCATTACTTGCGTCGCCTGGGCTACCGCACCGCGCTGTCCGGCAAGATGCACTTCTGCGGGCCAGACCAACTGCACGGTTACGAAGAACGCCTGACCAGCGACATCTACCCCGCCGACTATGGCTGGGCGGTGAATTGGGATGAACCGGACGTGCGCCCCACCTGGTATCACAACATGTCCTCGGTGCTGCAAGCCGGGCCGTGCGTGCGCACCAACCAGCTGGATTTCGACGAAGAGGTGGTGTTCAAGGCCCAACAGTATTTGTTCGACCATATCCGTGAAGACGGCGACCAGCCGTTCTGCCTGACCGTGTCGATGACTCACCCACACGACCCGTACACCATTCCCAAACCGTTCTGGGACCTGTACGACGACAGCGACATCCCATTGCCTACGACGCCAGCCCAGGTCGACCTCGACCCGCACTCCCAGCGCCTGCTCAAGGTGTATGACCTGTGGGACAAGCCGCTGCCGCTGGACAAGATCCGCGATGCCCGCCGCGCCTACTTCGGCGCGTGCAGCTACATCGACAGCAACGTCGGCAAACTCCTGCAGACGCTGGAAGACACCGGCCTGGCCGATGACACCATCATCATCTTCTCCGGCGACCACGGCGACATGCTCGGCGAGCGCGGCCTCTGGTACAAAATGCACTGGTTTGAAATGGCCGCCCGCGTGCCGCTGCTGGTCAGTGCGCCGGGCCAGTTTGCCGCTGGCCGCGTGTCCCGGGCCGTCTCGACGGCCGACCTGTTGCCGACACTGGTGGAACTGGCCGGCGGCGAGCTGGACCCGCGTTTGCCGCTGGACGGCCGCTCACTGGTCCCGCACTTGCAGGGGCTGGGCGGGCACGACGAAGTGTTCGGCGAATACATGGCCGAAGGCACCATCAGCCCGCTGATGATGATTCGCCGTGGCGCTTACAAGTTCATCTACAGCGAAGACGACCCTTGTCTACTGTTCGATGTGCACAACGACCCGCACGAGCGGGAGAACCTCAGCCAGTCACCGGAACACCGGCCACTGTTCGAGGCGTTTTTGCGTGAGGCGCGGACCAAATGGGACATCCCGGCGATCCACCAACAGGTGCTCGCCAGCCAACGCCGTCGTCGCCTGGTGTTTGAGGCGCTGACCCAGGGCAAGCTGAAGAGCTGGGACCACCAGCCACTGGTAGACGCCAGTCAGCAATACATGCGCAACCATATCGACCTCGACGATCTGGAGCGCAAGGCACGTTATCCACAACCCTGCCAAAACCAATAAAACTGAGGGGAAGGCCATGCAAAAGTTATCCACCGTGTTGAGCGTTGCACTGCTGGCGTTGAGCAGCGCCGGCGCCTATGCGGACTCAAGCTGCGATACCGTGAAGATGGCCGATCCGGGCTGGAGTGATATCGCCGCCACCAATGCCATCACCGGTTTTCTGTTGAACGGCATGGGCTACAAGGCCAAAGTCGACACCCTGGCGGTGCCGATTACGTTTGGCGGGCTCAAGGACGGCCAGGTGGATGTGTTCCTGGGTAACTGGATGCCGGCGCAGCAGGGCTTCTATGACAAGTTCGTGGCCAACGGCGATGTGGTGCAACTGGCGAAAAACCTCGACGGCACCGAGTTCACCCTCGCCGTCCCGGACTACGTATGGGACGCCGGGGTGCATGATTTTGCCGACTTGAACAGGTTTGCGGACAAGTTCGACAAAAAGATCTACGGCATCGGCTCCGGCGCGCCGGCGAATATCTCGCTGCAGGAAATCATCAAAAAGAACGACTTCGACCTGGGCCAGTGGAAGCTGATCGAGTCGAGTGAGCAGGCGATGCTTGCTGAGGTATCACGCGCGGTGAAGAAACAGCGTTTCGTCACCTTCCTCGGCTGGACGCCGCACCCGATGAACGTGCAGTTGAAAATGCATTACCTCAAGGGTGGCGAGAAGTACTTCGGTGACAAAGGCAGCGTGTTTACCCTGACCCGCAAGGGCTATGCACAGGCCTGCCCGAATGTCGGGAAGCTGCTGACCAACCTGAGTTTTACCCAGGACATGGAAAACAGCATCATGGCTGAAGTGGTGAATAAAAAAGTCAGCAATGCTGATGCCGCCAAGGCCTGGATCAAGGCGAACCCGGCGGTGCTGGATAAGTGGCTCGATGGCGTAAAAACCGTGGATGGCCAGGATGCGTTAGCGGCGGTAAAAGCCAAACTCTAATTCCAAACGCTAATCCCTGTGGGAGCTGGCTTGCCTGCGATAGCATCACCGCGGTGTATCAGTAATACCGAGGTGCCTGGATCGCAGGCAAGCCAGCTCCCACACACCCCCTCTCCCACAGGAGTCGGTGTGGACTGATACTCTGAGCTAACCCTTTCTACCGAGTTTGCGATGCCCCGGCTCAACCGCCATACACTCTTCCCCTTCCTCGCCTGGCTCCCGCGCCAAACCCGCGCCAGTGTCGGCCGGGACGCGATGGTCGGCCTCAGCGGCGCGGTACTCGCATTGCCGCAGTCGATTGCCTACGCGCTGATCGCCGGCCTGCCACCCGAATACGGTTTATACGCCGCGATTATTCCGGTGCTGATCGCCTGCCTCTGGGGCTCCTCCTGGCACCTGATCTGCGGCCCTACAGCGGCAATTTCCATCGTGCTCTACGCCAGCATCAGTCCCTTGGCTGTGCCGGGGTCGCAGGACTACATCACCTTGATCCTGCTGCTGACCTTCCTCGCCGGCGTTTTCCAGTGGTTGCTGGGCATGCTGCGCTTCGGTGCGCTGGTGAATTTCGTCTCCCATTCCGTGGTGCTGGGTTTCACCCTGGGTGCTGCCGTGGTGATTGCATTGGGGCAATTACCCAACCTGCTGGGGCTGGATTTACCAAGCGAGGCCACGGCGATCAATAGCCTGTTGGCGCTGATCAACCATGCCGGCGAGTGGGACCATGCCTCACTCGCCCTCGGCTTGGGCACCTTGCTGGTGGGCGCTTTGCTCAAGTACCTGGTGCCACGCTGGCCCACGCTATTGATCGCTCTGGCTCTGGGCAGCCTGGCCGCGTGGCTGTGGCCGACGATGTTCGGGCAGGTGGCGCGGGTCAGTTCATTCGTGGGCAAACTGCCGCCGTTCAGCCCATTGCCGATGGACCTGGATATGCTCCTGCGCCTGCTGCCCAGCGCCGTGGCGGTGGGCATGCTGGGGCTGGTGACGAGCCTGTCGATTGCCCGCTCGCTGTCGGCGCGCTCGCAGCAGTTACTCGACGCCAATCAGGAAGTCCGGGCGCAGGGTTTATCCAATATCGTGGGAGGATTTTTCTCTGGCTACTTGTCAGCCGGTTCCTTTACGCGGTCCGGCCTCAGCTATGAAGCGGGTGCGTGTTCGCCCTTGGCGGGTGTGTTTTCCGCAGCGTGGGTGGCTCTGTTTGCGCTGTTCGGCGCGGCGTTGATCGCGCACATTCCGATTCCCAGCATGGCCGCGAGCATCCTTTTGATTTGCTGGGGCCTGGTGGACCATCGCGGCATTCGCGCATTGTTTCGCGTGAGCCGTGCCGAGTTTGTGGTGATGAGCCTGACCTGCGGCGCCACCTTGTTGCTGGAGCTGCAGACGGCGATTTACGCGGGGGTGCTGGCGTCGCTGTTTTTCTACCTCAAACGTACGTCGCAACCACGGGTTCAGCAATGGCGTGACGGTGACGAGGATGTATTGCGGGTCGGCGGCTCGATCTTTTTTGGCGCCAGCCATTACCTGCAAGTGCGCCTGCAAAGCCTGCAAGGCGAGCGGGTGGTGATCGAGGCGCAGCAGATCAACTTTATCGACTATTCCGGGGTGGAAATGTTGCACCAGGAGGCGCGGCGCTTGCGGGGGTTAGGGCGTAGTTTGACGCTGCGCCGGGCCCGGCCGCCGGTGGTGGAGGAGTTAAAGAAATTGGAAGGGGCCGACAAGTGCCCCATCCATTTCGAAGACTGAACGCGGTTAAAACTGTGGGAGCTGGCTTGCCTGCGATGGCGGTGTGTCTGTACCAGATGAGTGAGCTGATGCACCGCTATCGCAGGCAAGCCAGCTCCCACATTAGATCGTCACAAGGTGGGAATCAGTTGGCTGCCAACTGTGTGCGCAACTCGGCCAATACAGGCGCCGAATCCGGGCGCACACCGCGCCACAGGAAGAAGGCTTCCGCTGCTTGCTCCACCAGCATGCCCAGGCCATCCATCGACACCGCTGCGCCCTGCTCAGAGGCCCAGCGGCAGAACGCGGTCGGTTCCTTGGCGTACATCATGTCGTAGCAGAAGGTCTTGCCCGGCTCGATCAGGCTGCCGGCAATCGGCGGTACATCGCCTGACAGGCTGGCGGACGTGGCATTGATGATCACGTCCACCGGCTCACGCAGCCAGTCGAAACCGCTGGCAGACACCGGGCCCAGGTCGTCGAACAGCTCGGCAAGCAACTCGGCTTTTTCCACCGTCCGATTGGCGATGATCAGCGAAGCCGGTTGCTCAGCCAGCAATGGCTCCAGCGCCCCGCGTACTGCGCCACCGGCGCCCAGCAGCAGGATGCGTTTACCTTTCAGGCTCAACCCGGCGTTCACCGTCAGGTCCCGCACAAGGCCCGCGCCGTCAGTGTTATCGCCGAGCAGGCCGCCATCGGCCAACTTACTCAAGGTGTTCACCGCCCCGGCGCGCTGAGCGCGTTCGGTCAGGCGAGTGGCCAGGCGATACGCGTCTTCCTTGAACGGTACGGTGACGTTGGCGCCACGGCCTTGCTGAAAAAACTCACGGGCACAGCCGGTGAAATCCTCCAGCGGCGCGAGCAGGGTGCTGTAGTCCAATTGCTCACCGGTTTGCTCGGCGAACATACGGTGAATCAGCGGCGACTTGCTGTGGCCGATGGGGTTGCCGAAGACGACATAACGGTCCATCAGACAGCCGCCTTGGGCGCAACGATGCCGAGCCAGTCGCGATCTTGCAGGAAGTAATCGGTGAGGCGCGCTTCTTCGCTGCCAGCCTCGGCCTTCCAGTCGTAGCTCCAGCGCACCTGCGGCGGCAGCGACATCAGGATCGACTCGGTACGGCCGCCCGATTGCAGGCCAAACAGCGTGCCACGGTCGTAGACGAGGTTGAACTCGACATAGCGCCCACGGCGGAACTCCTGGAAGTGACGCTGCTGCTCGGTGTAGGCGGCGGCCTTGCGGCGCTGCACGATCGGCAGGTAGGCGTCGATGTAGGCGTCGCCGATGGCGCGGATGAAGGCGAAGCAGGTGTCGAAGTCCCACTCGTTCAAATCATCGAAGAACAGGCCGCCAATACCGCGTGGCTCATTGCGATGTTTGATGTGGAAGTAGGTGTCGCACCAGGCCTTGTAGCGCGAGTACACATCCGCACCGAACGGCGCACAGGCCTGCTCGGCCACGCGGTGCCAATGGATACAGTCTTCTTCATTGCCGTAGTACGGCGTGAGGTCGAAGCCACCACCGAACCACCACACCGGCTCTTCGCCTTCTTTTTCGGCGATGAAAAAGCGCACGTTGGCGTGGGACGTCGGCACATGGGGGTTGTGCGGATGGATCACCAGCGACACGCCGAGGGCTTCAAACCCACGGCCGGCCAGCTCAGGACGATGCGCGCTGGCGGACGGTGGGAGGCCGCTGCCAAACACGTGGGAAAAGTTAACGCCGCCTTTTTCGATCACCGAACCGTTTTCGATCACACGGGTGCGACCACCGCCGCCCGCAGGCCGGGTCCAGGCGTCTTCGATAAAGCGAGTGTCCGTCTCAAAGGTTTCCAGGGCGCTGCAAATTCGGTCTTGCAGGTCGAGCAGGTAGGCTTTAACAGCCTCGGTGCGGGTAGTCATGGCATCACCTTGAATCGGGCAAAGCTACGCGAGGCCATTGGGCGTCGGCGGCAAATGGGCGCACAGGATACCACCGCACTCCAGTAAGCCGCAGTTGACGAAGATCAAGCTTAGGAGTCCGATAGAGGGCTACGCGAATCGACCTCAGGAGAAGTGCAGATGGCCAAACGTATCCAGTTCCGTGCCCATGGCGGCCCCGAAGTGCTTGAGTATGTGGACTACACCCCGGCAGAACCGGGCCCTCAGCAGGTTCGCGTGCGCAACGAGGCCATCGGCCTGAACTTCATCGACACCTACTTCCGCAGCGGTCTCTATGCGCCGCCAGCCCTGCCATCGGGCCTGGGCGCAGAAGGTGCCGGTGTGGTGGATGCGGTGGGCAGCGAGGTCACCCAGTTCAAGGTCGGTGACCGCGTGGCCTACGGCAGTGGCCCACTTGGCGCCTACAGCGAGCTGCATGTATTGCCCGCCGCCAACCTGGTGCACCTGCCGGATGAGATCAGCTTCGAACAAGCCGCCGGCGCCATGCTCAAAGGCCTGACCGTGCAGTACCTGCTGCGCCAGACCTACGAGTTGAAGGGTGGCGAAACCATTCTGTTCCACGCCGCTGCCGGTGGCGTGGGCTCCCTGGCCTGCCAATGGGCCAAGGCTTTGGGCGTTAAGTTGATCGGTACCGTGAGCTCCCCGGAAAAAGCCGCCCTGGCCAAATCTCTCGGTGCCTGGGAAACCATCGACTACAGCAAGGAAAACGTCGCACAACGCGTACTGGAATTGACCGACGGCAAAAAAGTGCCTGTGGTGTACGACGGCGTCGGCAAGGACACGTGGCTGACCTCGCTGGACAGCGTGGCGCCGCGTGGGCTGGTGGTGAGTTTTGGCAATGCCTCAGGCGCTGTGGACGGGGTGAACCTGGGCATTCTGGCCGCGAAGGGCTCGCTGTATGTCACCCGGCCGACCTTGGCGACCTATGCCAGCAATCCAAAAGACTTGCAGACCATGGCCGATGACCTGTTCTCGATGATCAAGAGCGGCAAGGTGCGCATTGATATCAACCAGCGGTTTTCGCTGGCCGAGGCGGCGAAGGCGCAGACGGAATTGTCGGGCCGGCGGACGACGGGGTCGACCATTCTGTTGCCGTAAGGCGATAGATCTACTGGGCTGTGAGGGCCTCATCGCGGGCAAGCCCGGCTCCCACATTTTGAGCGGATTCCAACTGAAGGAACGCGATCGAATGTGGGAGCGGGCTTGCCCGCGATGGCCGCACCTCGATCTTAAGAGGGCCGCACAACCTCGCCTGTCGCCAAATCGCGAATCAGGCTTGGGTTCTTGCGCCCACCCAGGGCGCCGCCCAATACCCGATCAACCTGGCCACGGAAGTACTGCTCCACACGAAGCCGCGTGCGTGCTGCCGGGCGGCCCTGCGGGTTGGCCGACGTGGAAATCAGCGGCCCGACCAATGAGCATAAATCCCGCACCAGCGGATGATCGCTGACCCGCAAGGCGACTGTGTCGTGCACACCTGTCACCCATTCAGGCAGCAAGTCCTGATGGGGAACCAACCAGGTATTCGGCCCAGGCCAAGTGCTGGCCATGCGCTCGATCCAGGTGTCCGGGAAATCTTCAAAAAGAAAATCGAACTGGCGAATATTGTCCGCCACCAGGATCAGCCCCTTGTCCACCGACCGATTCTTGATCGCCAGCAATCGGTCCACCGCCTCTTCATTCCACGGGTCGCAGCCAAGGCCCCAGACCGCTTCGGTCGGGTAGGCGATCACCGCGCCTGCGCGAATTTCTCGTGCGGTTTCCAGCACACGCCACCTGTTGACCATTGCTCACTCTCCGAACTAAAGCTCTGCGCAGTTTACCGATGTTCTTTACAAAACCTAGCAGCGCGCAAGCCACCGCCCGCTTTCACAGATCACCTGGCCTTCGAGCTCAAGCTCGGTAAGGGCCGCCAGCACGTGGGACAAGGGTCGCCCGCTGGCAATCGCCAGAGCCTCGCTGGTATGAGGCGCGGCATGCAGCAGCGCCACCAGCGGGTGAGTCACCGGCATCGGTGCCGGGCGAGACAAGGCCTGCCAGCCGCGCAACCCTTCAAGAATATGCTCGATGGACTCGACCAACGTCGCACCATCGCGAATCAACTGATGACAGCCCTTGGCGCCCGGATGATGGATGGAGCCGGGGATCGCATACACCTCACGCCCCTGCTCGGCGGCGAGCTTTGCAGTGATCAGCGAGCCGCTGGCCATGCTGGCTTCCACCACCAGCACCCCCAGCGACAGGCCACTGATGATCCGGTTACGCCGTGGAAAGTTAGCGGCCTGGGGCGCGGCGTCCAGCGGAAACTCGGAAACCACCGCGCTACCTTCGGCAATCATCGCGGCTGCGAGCTGCCGGTGTCGCTGTGGATAAAAATTTTCCAGGCCGGTGCCAAGCACGCCGATTGTCTGCCCGCCGACGTCCAATGCCGCTTGATGCGCAGCGCCGTCAATGCCCAAGGCCAACCCGCTGGTGATGACAAAACCGGCGCTCGCCAGGCTGCGGGAAAAGGCGGCGGCCGTGTCCAGCCCGGGTCTGGAAGCGCGCCGACTGCCGACCATGGCCAACTGCGGTTTTTCCAGGATTTTGGGGTCGCCGGCGACGAACAATAACGGTGGGGCGTCGTCAATCTGCGCAAGCAAGGCAGGGTACTCAGGTTGGTCCCACATCAGTAAATGCTGGGCGGGATGCTCCAACCACGCGAGCGCGTCACTGGCGCTGTCACGGATTTGCGGGCTGCGTCGGGCATCCGCACTGCCAGGCGGTAACCCGAGGGAGCGCCAGGCACTGGCAGGCGCACTGATAGCCTTTGAGGCAGAACCGAATGCTTCGATCAACACACGAAAACGCTTGGGGCCCAGTTCTGGCAGCCTGTGCAAGCGTAGTCGGGCTTCCAGTTCTGACGGGGAAATTTCATGGCTGTTTGTCGGATACATTTGATCATCCTTGATCGGAACAAGCTGTGGATAACTCTGTTGGTAACTTATTTAGCAGGCTATTTATTGTGTTTGTTGGGCAGTCTCAAAACGGTCCATCACCGCCAGCGACCTTGAAGCGCTGAGAACCAGGCCATAACTGAGCTTTTCATAGGTGCGGAACACCTGCAGGGTGCCGGCGCGCTCATCAGGAAGTTTCGTCAAAGCGCCGCTGAGGACATCCCTTACGGTGGCGCCCTGCTTGATCACCGTGAGCACTTGGCCTTCGACCAGGCCGTCGCGGCGGCCCTTGTTCAAGGTGACGGCGTCCAACACGCCGATCTGGGTCACGCCTTTGGGAACGTCGATGATGTGCCCTTTGATAAGGGCCGCGGGGTGCGGCGGCGTTTGCAGCCTGGACAACTCGACGCCAGGTTCGGCGCGCAGCAATCGGTCGCCTGGGCGGACTTCCTGGGTCACTCGCTGCACTGCAAGGGTGGTGAGGTCGCCGGCCATCAAAAACCGCGCGGTGCCGATGTCCTCGGCGTTGACCCCCAGCAGTTCCTGGGTGTCCGGGTCGGTGTAAACCTTGCCTCGGCGAAAGATTCCATAGCTTGGCTGGACCGGGTCCAGGTTGCCCCTGGCGTGCACACGTTCGCCATTGGCGCCCAGCACTCGACCCGCCTCGGCCGCAACAATATAAGGCGCGTTATCTAGATCCTGAGGCGTATCGAGGATGCGGTTATGCAGCAAAAAGCGCTGTATGGCCTGTTGCGCCGCTTGATTGAGGCGCTGTTCGGGCGGTTTCAGCAGCGCCATGGTGAGCGGCGCCCACAGCAGCAAGACGAGTAGCGATTTCCTCATGGGGTGAATCTCCTTTATTATGTACGTTCGCGTGAAATGCCATAGCCTTCGCGGCTTTCGAACCTTTCACACCGGCTGTCTGGGTCCATCCCAACGCCGATTTGCCTCTACCTCACATGTGCAGCAATTACGCTTATGGCTATTTTGAACATCCTCGAATTCCCCGACTCGCGCCTGCGCACGATCGCCAAACCGGTGGCCGTAGTGGACGACAAGGTTCGTCAGTTGGTCGATGACATGTTTGAAACAATGTATGAAGCCCCGGGCATCGGCCTCGCCGCGACCCAGGTCAACGTGCATCAGCGCGTCGTGGTCATGGACCTGTCGGAAGATCGCAGCGAGCCTCGGGTGTTTATCAACCCCGAGTTCGAACCGCTGACCGAGGAGATGGGCGAATACCAGGAGGGCTGCCTCTCGGTGCCGGAGTTCTACGAGAACGTCGAACGCCCGGTGCGCGTGAAGATCAAAGCCCTGGACCGTGACGGCAAGCCCTACGAGCTGATCGCAGAGGGCCTGCTGGCGGTGTGCATTCAGCACGAATGCGACCACCTCAACGGCAAACTGTTTGTCGATTACCTGTCCACGCTTAAACGCGACCGGATCAAGAAGAAGCTGGAAAAAAAGCATCGCCAGCAAGCTTGATGCCCTTCTTCCAAAGGCTTGCTGCGGCAAGCCTTTTTCTTTTGTGACTGTTTTTAACCGAGAACTCCCATGACCGAGCCACTGCGCATTGTTTTTGCCGGCACTCCTGAATTTGCCGCCGAACACCTAAAGGCCCTGCTTGCCAGCCCTTATGACATCGTCGCGGTGTACACCCAGCCGGATCGCCCGGCCGGTCGCGGGCAAAAACTGATGCCGAGCCCGGTCAAGCAGCTGGCGCTTGAGCACAACATTGCCGTGCTGCAACCACCGACCCTGCGTAACACCGATGCCCAGGCAGAGCTGGCCGCGTTGAAGCCAGACCTGCTGGTGGTCGTGGCCTATGGCTTGATCCTGCCTCAGGCAGTGCTGGATATTCCGCGCCTGGGCTGCATCAACAGCCATGCTTCGCTGCTGCCACGCTGGCGCGGTGCGGCGCCGATCCAGCGCGCCGTGGAAGCCGGTGACAGCGAAAGCGGCGTGACCGTGATGCGCATGGAAGCGGGTCTGGACACCGGCCCGATGCTGCTCAAAGTCACCACCCCGATCACCGGCGAAGACACCGGCGGCAGCCTGCACGACCGCTTGGCCGAGATGGGCCCACCTGCCGTGCTCCAGGCCATCGCCGGCCTGGCTGCCGGCACCCTGGAAGGCGAAGTGCAGGACGACAGCCTTGCCACCTACGCGCACAAACTGAACAAAGACGAAGCGCGTATCGACTGGAGCCGCCCGGCCGTGGAGCTGGAACGCTTGGTGCGCGCGTTCAATCCATGGCCGATCTGCCACAGCACCCTCAGCGATGAAGCCTTGAAAGTGTTGGCCGCCACCTTGGCTGACGGCAAAGGCGCTCCCGGTGAAATCATCGGTGCCAGCAAGGAAGGCCTGCTGGTCGCCTGCGGAGAGCAGGCGTTGTGTCTGACGCGCCTGCAATTGCCCGGTGGCAAAGCGCTTAATTTCAGCGATTTGTTCAACAGCCGTCGTGAGAAATTCGCCCTGGGCACGGTTCTCGGGGCGGTCGCTCAATGAACCCGCGTCTGGCCGCCGCCAAGGCCCTCGCCGCCGTCCTCAACGGCAAGGCTTCACTGAACAGTTCGCTGCCTACGCAAATGGATAAAGTCGAAGACCGCGATCGCGGCTTCACCCAGGACCTGGCGTTTGGTACGGCCCGTTGGCAGCCACGCTTGTCGGCGCTGGCGGCCAAGCTGCTGCAAAAGCCATTCAAGGCAGCCGATGCCGACGTGGAAGCGCTGCTGCTGGTCGGCCTGTATCAGTTGCTCTACACCCGCGTGCCGGCCCACGCCGCCATCGGTGAAACCGTTGGTTGCGCCGACAAACTGAAAAAGCCCTGGGCCAAAGCCCTGCTCAATGCCGTGCTACGCCGTGCCCAGCGCGAGAGCGAAGCGCTGCTGGCCGAACTGGAACACGACCCGGTGGTGCGCACCGCCCACCCGCGCTGGCTGCAAAAGTCCTTGAAAGCGTTCTGGCCTGAACAATGGGAAGCCATTTGCGCGGCCAACAATGCACATCCGCCGATGATTTTGCGGGTTAACCGCCGTCATCACAGCCGTGACGCTTACCTGCAATTGCTCACAGACGCGGGCATCAACGCCTCGCCATGCGTGTACAGCAGCGATGGCATCGTGCTGGAAGCCGCCGCCGACGTACGCAGCCTGCCGGGCTTTGCCGAAGGCTGGATCAGCGTGCAGGACGAAGCGGCGCAACTGGCCGCCGACCTGCTCGACCTGGCACCGGGCCAGCGCGTACTCGACGCCTGCTGCGCGCCGGGTGGTAAGACTTGTCACATTCTGGAAGTCGAAAAAGACCTCGCTGGTGTGGTCGCCGTCGACCTGGAAGCCAAGCGCCTGGTGCGCGTGCGCGAAAACCTCGCGCGCCTGGGCCTGAGTGCCGACCTGATAGCCGCCGACGGTCGCGACACTGCCACCTGGTGGGACGGCAAACCGTTCCAGCGCATCCTGCTGGATGCGCCATGCTCCGCCACCGGCGTCATCCGTCGCCACCCGGACATCAAGCTGACCCGCCAGCCCGACGACATCGCCGCCCTGGCCGTCCTGCAAGGCGAACTGCTCGACGCCATGTGGCCGACCCTCGAAGTTGGCGGCATCCTGCTTTACGCCACCTGCTCCACTTTGCCCACCGAAAACACAGAGGTGATCGAAGCCTTCCTCGCCCGCAACAGCGGCGCGCGCGAGCTGGACCTCGCTACAACGGCCGGCATCAAGCAGCCCCACGGCCGCCAATTGCTTGCACAGGAAGGCGGACACGATGGCTTCTACTACGCCAAACTGATCAAGATTGCCGCCGCACGCGGCTGAATGGGTTTAAGGGAGTGACCGGATGAAAATCATCATCCTTGGAGCTGGGCAGGTCGGCGGCACGCTGGCTGAACATTTGGCCAGCGAAGCCAACGACATCACCGTGGTCGACACCGATGCCGAGCGCCTGCGCAACCTCGGTGACCGCCTGGACATCCGCACCGTGCAAGGCCGCGCGTCATTCCCGACGGTGCTGCGCCAGGCGGGTGCCGACGATGCCGACATGCTGGTGGCCGTCACCAATAGCGACGAAACCAACATGGTCGCCTGCCAGGTCGCCCACACTCTGTTCCACACCCCAACCAAAATCGCCCGCGTACGTGAGGCGGCTTACCTGACTCGTGCAGGGCTTTTCGACAACGACGCGATTCCGGTGGACGTGTTGATCAGCCCCGAGCAAGTCGTGACCCACTACATCAAGCGCCTGATCGAAATCCCCGGTGCTTTGCAGGTGATCGACTTTGCCGAGGGCAAGGCGCAACTGGTGGCGGTTAAGGCTTACTACGGCGGCCCGCTGGTGGGCCAGCAACTGCGCCAACTGCGCGAGCACATGCCGAATGTGGAAACCCGCGTAGCGGCGATTTTCCGTCGCGATCGGCCGATTCTGCCCCAGGGCGATACGGTGATCGAAGCGGACGACGAAGTATTTTTCATCGCCGCCAAAGCGAATATTCGCGCGGTCATGAGCGAAATGCGCCGCCTGGATGAGACCTACAAGCGCATCGTCATCGCCGGCGGCGGGCAGATCGGCGAGCGTTTGGCGGAGGCGATCGAAAGCCGCTACCAGGTGAAGATCATCGAGATGAACCCGGCACGCTGCCGGCATTTGTCCGACACCCTCGACAGCACCGTCGTACTGCAAGGCAGCGCCTCAGACCGCGACCTATTGATGGAAGAGAACATCGCCGATGCCGATATCTTCCTGGCCCTGACCAACGATGACGAGGCCAACATCATGTCCTCGCTCTTGGCCAAGCGGCTGGGGGCCAAGAAGGTGATGACCATCATCAACAACCCGGCCTATGTCGACCTGATCCAGGGCGGCGATATCGACATCGCCATCAGCCCTCAGTTGGCCACCATTGGCACTTTGCTCGCCCACGTGCGCCGTGGCGATATCGTCAGCGTGCACTCCCTGCGCCGGGGCGCAGCGGAAGCCATTGAGGCGATTGCGCATGGTGATTCAAAGTCGAGCAAGGTCATCGGCAAGGCCATCCGCGATATCGGCCTGCCGCCGGGCACCACCATCGGCGCGATCATTCGTGACGAAGAGGTGATCATCGCCCACGACGATACGGTGATCGCCACGGGTGACCATGTGATTCTGTTCCTGGTGGATAAAAAACATATCCGCGATGTGGAGAAGTTGTTCCACGTGGGGTTGAGCTTTTTCTGATCAACACATTCAGCTGAGCCTGCGGCCGTCATCGCGGGCAAGCCCGCTCCCACAGGTAATCGGATAGCTGCTGTGGGAGCGGGTTTGCCCTCGGTGCGTTATTGAAACCCCTACCTGGCAAAGGATGCACAGCCATGCTCGAATCCCTGGAAAAAATGCTCGCCAAGGGTGTGGATAATTCACTGCTGCGCTTTGGCTTGGGCAAGGGTTATCTGGACGTGAAGGACAACGCCAAGGCGGCGGAGCATCTGCAAAAATGCGTCGAGTTTGACCCGAAGTACTCGGCGGCATGGAAGTTGTTAGGCAAGGCGCAGCAAGGGCTGGGGGATAATGCGGCAGCACGGCAGGCGTGGGAAAAGGGTATCGAAGCGGCCCTGGCGCATGGCGACAAGCAGGCCGAGAAAGAGATGACGGTGTTCCTGAAGAAACTTGATCGCCAGGCCTAAGCGGAACCCCTGTGGGAGCTGGCTTGCCTGCGATGGGGGCGACTCGGTCTTTCAGTCAGATCGAGGTGATGCCATCGCAGGCAAGCCAGCTCCCACATTAGATCTACATTGATTTATAGATCTATGAGCATCAATACCACCGCGCCTCACCGGGCGGGCGTTTCTTGAAGCGCTTCATGCTCCACATGTACTGGCTCGGGTAGGCGCCGACATAGCGCTCCACCACCTTGCTCATCGCCGCGCAGGACGTGGCGGTGTCGGTGCTGTACATATCTTCCGGCGCCGCTTCCAAAATCACTTTGTAACCCGAGCCGTCCGGCAGTCGCAGGGCATGCAGGAACACGCCCACGGCTTTGTGGCCCGCGAGCATGTTAGGCACGAACTTGCTGGTCAGCGCCTGGGTAGCAAAGAACGGCACGAAGATGCCTGCCGATTCCGCCGGCTCCGGGTCGGCGGGAATGCCCACCTGACCACCTTTGCGCACTTCCTTGATGACGCTGAGAATGCCTTCCTTGGTCGACGCGGCTACTCGGTTACCCAACTGCACCCGCTGTTTGCGCAACAAATCGTCCACCGCTTTCAGCTTCGGCGGTCGGTAGAAGATGATCGGTTTGCACTGGCTGCAATAGAAGTGGTTCAACACTTCCCAGTTACCCAGGTGGCTGGTGATGCCGACCACGCCTTTGCCCGAGGCCAATGCTTCATGCAGCACCTCCAGGCCTTCGACTTCACGCACCAGGTCGATGGAACGCTGGGCGGGCCAGATCCAGGCGCAGGCGCTTTCAGTCAGGGACTTACCGATATCCATGAGGCTCTGGCCGACCAGGCGCTCGCGTGCGGCGGGGTCCATGTCGGGGAAGCATTTGGACAGGTTGATCCGCACCGTCTCGCGGGAACGGTTGGGGGTTTTCCACATGATCCAGCCAATCGCCGTGCCGACCGCTTGAACCGCGCGCCAGGGCAATAGGGCAAACAACCGAAGAGCGCCTACCAGCAAGGCGCCTTTAAACTTTTCCACAGGTCACTCCTGATCGTGTGTGGTGCGCAAAGCCGCCATTCTAACCGGCGTTGGCCAAGTCCGCGTAACGGTCGCAGTCTTGAGTGTGGTCCATGACCATGCCCGAGGCCTGCATGAACGCGTAGCAAATGGTCGGCCCGACGAACGTGAAACCGGCTTTTTTCAGGGCTTTGCTCATGGCTTCAGCCTCTGGCGTAATAGCCGGGACTTGGCTGCGATCCTTGAAGTGATTGACCTTGGGCACGCCGCCGACAAACGACCAGAGCAAGCCAACCGGGTCTTCCAGGGCCAGCCAGGCAGCGGCGTTGCGGCGGGTGGCGTTGAGCTTGAGGCGATTGCGTACGATGCCAGGGTCGAGCATCAACGCTTCGATCTCAGCGTCGGTCAGTCGCGCCAAACGCTGGGCATCAAAACCGAACAAGACCTTCCGATAATGCTCGCGTTTGCGTAAAACGGTGATCCAGGAAAGGCCCGCCTGGAACCCTTCGAGCAAAAGCAACTCGAACAGACCCTGCGCATCGCGCAGCGGCGTTCCCCACTCCTGATCGTGATAAGCCATGTACAGCGGATCTTCAGAACACCAAAAGCAGCGTGGCATAAGGCTCCAGGGGATGGTGGCGCGGCCGAATCGGGTATACTCCCGCTCTTTAAATCGCAGCCCAAGTAACAGGTGAATTTCGTGAGCCAGCCTACGCCAGCCGTGCGTACCTTCCAAGACTTGATCCTCGCCCTCCAGCAATACTGGGCCGAGCAAGGTTGTGTGGTACTTCAGCCCTACGATATGGAAGTAGGCGCCGGCACTTTCCACACCGCTACCTTCCTGCGGGCCATCGGCCCGGAAACCTGGAACGCCGCTTATGTGCAGCCCAGTCGTCGCCCGACTGACGGCCGCTACGGCGAAAACCCGAACCGTCTGCAGCACTACTACCAGTTCCAGGTGGTATTGAAGCCGAACCCGGACAACTTCCAGGAGCTGTACCTGGGCTCGCTGAAACATGTCGGCCTGGACCCGCTGGTACACGACATCCGTTTCGTCGAAGACAACTGGGAATCGCCAACCCTCGGCGCCTGGGGCCTGGGCTGGGAAGTCTGGCTCAACGGCATGGAAGTGACGCAGTTCACTTACTTCCAGCAAGCCGGCGGCATCGAGTGCTACCCGGTGACCGGCGAGATCACTTACGGTCTCGAGCGCCTGGCCATGTACCTGCAAGGCGTGGACTCTGTCTACGACCTGGTGTGGGCTGACGGCCCGTTCGGCAAAGTGACCTACGGCGACGTGTTCCACCAGAACGAGGTGGAGCAGTCCACCTACAACTTCGAACACGCCAACGTCGAGAAGCTGTTCGAACTGTTCGACTTCTATGAAAGCGAAGCCAAGCGCCTGATCGAACTCGACCAGCCGCTGCCGTTGCCAAGCTATGAAATGGTGTTGAAGGCGTCCCATACCTTCAACCTGCTGGACGCCCGTCGTGCCATCTCGGTAACCGCGCGCCAGCAATACATCCTGCGTGTACGCACCCTGGCGCGTTCCGTCGCCCAAGCCTACCTGCTGGCTCGCGCCAAGCTGGGCTTCCCGATGGCTACCCCGGACCTGCGTGATGAAGTGTTGGCTAAGCTGGAGGCTGCACAATGAGTGCTCAAGATTTCCTGGTTGAACTGGGCACCGAAGAGCTGCCACCCAAGGCACTGAATACCCTGGCCGACGCGTTCCTGGCCGGTATCGAAAAAGGCCTGCAAACCGCCGGCTTGAAGTTCGCGGCAAAGAAAGTCTACGCCGCGCCACGTCGCCTGGCCGTGTTGCTGACCGCGCTGGAAACCCAGCAGCCGGACCGCAGCATCAACCTCGACGGCCCGCCGCGTCAGGCGGCTTTTGACGCTGAAGGTAACCCGACTCAAGCGGCCCTTGGTTTCGCCAAGAAGTGCGGCGTCGAGCTGAGCGAGATCGACCAAAGTGGCCCGAAACTGCGGTTCAGCCAGGTCATCACCGGCAAGCCGACCGCCAGCCTGTTGCCCACTATTGTTGAAGACTCGCTGAACGACCTGCCGATCCCCAAGCGCATGCGCTGGGGTGCTCGCAAGGAAGAATTCGTACGCCCGACCCAATGGCTGGTGATGCTGCTCGGTGACCAAGTCATCGACTGCACGATCCTGGCTCAGAAGGCTGGCCGTGATTCCCGCGGTCACCGCTTCCACCATCCAGAAGCCGTGCGCATCACCTCGCCCGCCAACTATGCCGCTGACCTGCGCGCCGCTTATGTATTGGCCGATGCCAATGAGCGTCGTGAGCTGATCAGCAAGCGCACCGAAGAACTGGCGCGTTTGCAGGAAGGCACCGCCATCGTGCCGCCAAGCCTGCTCGACGAAGTGACCGCGTTGGTTGAATGGCCGGTGCCGCTGGTGTGCTCGTTCGAAGAGCGTTTCCTCGATGTGCCGCAAGAAGCCCTGATCACCACCATGCAGGACAACCAGAAGTACTTCTGCCTGCTAGACGTTGACGGTAAGTTGCTGCCGCGCTTTATCACCGTGGCCAACATCGAAAGCAAAGACCCGCAGCAGATCATCGCTGGTAACGAGAAAGTCGTTCGCCCGCGCCTGACCGACGCCGAGTTCTTCTTCAAGCAAGACAAGAAGCAGAAGCTCGAAGATTTCAACCTGCGCCTGCAAAACGTGGTGTTCCAGGAAAAACTCGGCAGCGTCTACGACAAGGCTGTGCGTGTTTCCAAACTGGCCGCGTACATTGCGCCGCGCATCGGCGGTGACGCTGCCTGGGCCGCCCGTGCAGGGTTGCTGTCCAAGTGCGACCTGGCCACCGAGATGGTCGGCGAGTTCCCGGAAATGCAAGGTGTTGCCGGTTACTACTACGCCCTCAATGACGGCGAGCCGAACGATGTGGCGCTGGCGCTGAACGAGCAGTACATGCCACGCGGTGCCGGTGCTGAACTGCCGACCACCCTGACCGGTGCGGCCGTGGCCATCGCCGACAAGCTGGACACCCTCGTGGGTATTTTTGGTATCGGCATGCTGCCTACCGGCAGCAAAGACCCGTATGCCCTGCGCCGTGCCGCGCTGGGCGTGCTGCGTATCCTGATCGACAAGAAGCTTGACCTCGACCTGACCCAGGCCGTGGTGTTCGCTGTCGGCCAGTTCGGTGGCAAGGTCAAGCAAGGAGGCCTGGCCGAGCAAGTGCTGGAATTCGTGTTCGACCGCCTGCGTGCGCGTTACGAAGACGAAGGCGTGGACGTTTCCGTCTACCTGTCGGTACGTGCCCTGCAGCCGGGTTCGGCGCTGGACTTCGACCAACGCGTACAAGCCGTCCAGGCGTTCCGCAAACTGCCGGAAGCCGGGGCACTGGCCGCTGTGAACAAGCGTGTGTCGAACCTGTTGAGCAAGGCCGACAACCTCGGCAATGCCGAAGTCGACCCAGGCCTGTTTGCCGATGCCAAGGAGTTCTCGCTGAACTCGGCCATCGCCAAGGCAGAAAACGCAGTGAAACCGCTGCTCGCCGAACGCAACTACGCCGAAGCATTGGCGCGCCTGGCCACCTTGCGTGAGCCGGTGGATGCGTTCTTCGAAGCGGTGATGATCAATGCCGAAGATGCGGGCGTGCGGAAAAACCGCTACGCCATGCTGGCGCGTCTGCGTGGCTTGTTCATCAATATCGCTGACATTTCCGTACTGGGCTGATCATGTTGAAACTGCTGATTCTCGATCGGGACGGTGTCATCAATTACGACTCCGACGCTTACATCAAGTCGGTGGCGGAATGGATTCCCCTGCCGGGCTCGATCGAGGCCATTGCGCAGTTAAGCAAAGCCGGCTGGACGGTGGCCATCGCCACCAACCAGTCCGGCATCGCCCGCGGTTACTACGACATTGCCACCCTGGACGCCATGCACGCGCGCTTGCGCATGTTAGTGGCTGAGCAGGGCGGTGACGTGGGGCTGGTGGTGTACTGCCCCCATGGGCCGGATGAGGGCTGCGATTGCCGCAAGCCCAAGCCTGGCATGTTGAAAACCATTGCAGAACATTACAAGGTGCCATTAGCTGGGCTATGGTTCGTCGGGGACAGCCTCGGTGACCTGGAGGCGGCCAAAGCCGTCGACTCTCAGCCAGTTTTGGTTAAAACCGGGAAAGGCGAAAAGACCCAGGCGAAAAACCTGCCGGTAGGCACCTTGATTTTTGACGATCTGGCGGCCGTTGCCGCAGAACTTATCAACAACTAGCCGCCCTCGACTTCCTGACCAAGGATTGTTCGGGAGTGCGCTTTTAACAGGCGGGCCCTGTCCCGCAACGGTAAATGCCGCCATGTCGATTTTGCAGGCCATCAGAACCTTCTTCTTTTACCTGCTGTTGGGCACCAGTTCGTTTCTCTGGTGCACCCTGAGCTTTTTTATCGCGCCATTCCTGCCGTTCAAGGCGCGCTATCGTTTTATCAACGTCTTTTGGTGCCGCTGCGCGTTATGGCTGACCAAGGTGTTCCTGAACATCCGTTTCGAGATCAAGGGCGCTGAAAACGTCCCGGACCAACCCTGCGTGATTCTGTCGAACCACCAGAGCACCTGGGAAACGTTCTTCCTTTCAGCGTACTTCTCGCCGCTGAGCCAGGTGCTCAAGCGTGAGTTGCTGTACGTGCCGTTCTTCGGCTGGGCGATGGCCATGTTGCGTCCGATTGCGATCGACCGTGACAACCCGAAGGCTGCGCTCAAGCACGTGGCCAAGAAGGGTGACGAGCTGCTCAAGGATGGCGTTTGGGTGCTGATATTCCCGGAAGGTACTCGGGTGCCTTATGGCACCGTGGGCAAGTTTTCGCGAGGCGGCACCGCGTTGGCGGTCAATGCCAATCTGCCGGTATTGCCGATTGCACATAACGCCGGCAAATTCTGGCCGAAGTCCGGTTGGGCCAAAACTGCAGGCACCATCACCGTAGTCATCGGCGAACCGATGTACGCCGAAGGTGAAGGGCCGCGTGCCATTGCCGCGTTGAACGACCGCGCGGCAGCATGGAATGAAGCGCAGCAACGGGCCATGGGTTCGTTGCCTGCGCAGGCTGTTGTAGTCGAGACACCTGAGATTTGAGGATCTGTGGATAACCTGTGTACGGTTTGTTGGCGAATTGGCGTTTTTGATTCATAACAAGCTGATTTAATTACATATTTCTCAAGCTCATAAAATCTCGAAAAACGTGCATAAGTTTTTTTGCGCATTAAAAAACCGGTCCTAGTGACCGGTTTTTTATGCACAGGCGAAAGGTACGTTTTTCACTCGTCAAGCAGAGGCAGTTGCAGGCTGAAGGTTGAGCCTTTACCCAGCTCGCTTTCACACCTGATGCGGCCGCCATGACGCTCCAACACGGCCTTGACCATGGTCAATCCCAACCCCAGACCCTCACTGCCCTGGGCCGAGTCGAAGCGTCGATACTGGCTGAACAGTTCGGGCAAGTCTTCTGGCGCAATGCCGGGCCCCTGATCGCTGATACTGCATTCCAACCACCCTTGCGTACTGCTATGGCTCAACGTGACGGTAGTACCGGATGGGGAATATTTAATAGCGTTCTCCAGCATGTTGAACAGCGCCCGAGTCAGCAGTGATTGATCGGCTGAGACCATACCCTCATCCGCCTCGTCCAGGTCGTGAACCAAGTGAATGCCCTTGAGCTGCGCAATCACCGCCACTTGGTCAAAAGCATCCATTACCAGCATGGCGAACAGTGAGGGATGGAAGTGGTAGCCATCAGCTTCGGCTTTGGCCAACTGCACAAAGGACTCAGTGAGGCTCAACGCGCGCTTCACCTGTTGTTCGATCTGGGAAAATATGGGGGATTGGCCGTTGTGCACATCCAGCATCGCCAGGATCGCCGAGTGTGGCGCACGCAGGTCGTGGGAAAGAAAGCGCAGCATCGTCTCGCGGTGTAATTGGGCTTCACGTTCCTTGCTCAGGTCCGTCAGGCTCAGCAGCCAGCCAAGGGCGAGGTCGCCTTCAGCCGGCAGCAAGGGCGCAAGCTCCATGCGCAGGCTGCGTTGGTGGATGTCACGAAACTCAACGAGCTCCAACACTGACAGAGCAGGGCGTACGCCATTGTGCAGCGGTGGATAGCCCAGGTCGGCAAGTTGCTCGAGCAGATTTTCGTTCACCAGGTCATTACCGAACACCTCCCGCGCAATACGGTTAGCCAGCAGGATGTTGCCTTTGGGGTCTGTAATGAGAGTTGCCACCGGCAAGCATTCCAGACCGTCAGCCATAAACCGTCGGGTGTCGCGTGTGCGGCTTACCGCTTGCTCCAGGGCAAAGATCCGCGCTTGCAACACATCACCCTTACTGGCGGGCGCACGGCGACGTTCGGGAAGCACCTTGGGTTCGTTATCCAACCGCGCGAGCTCCCAGCCGAAGTAGGCAAGGATCACGCTGAGGCGGCGCCAATTCCAGATCAGGTAGCTGAGCAGCAACCCAATCAAACACGCAGCAGGCGACCACCAGTGGTCCAGGCGCAACAACACCCACGCGCCCAGCAACGCGGTAGTCATACAGCCTAGGGTCATCCACAGCGCGTAGCGTGGGCGATATAGCAACAAGCCCAGCAACAGAGCCACCAATGCGGTCGCCATGAGTGCCGACACCCCACCAGGAAGGTCGACAATGCTGCGCCCTAGCAAGAGACCATTGAGGACGTTGGCCTGGATCTCGACGCCCGCTGTCGTGCCGACGGTGGAGGAGAGCGGCGTAACGAAGCGATCGCCCATACCGGTTGCAGTGGAGCCCACCAGGATAAGGCGACCGCGCAGGCGCTCTGGAGGCACTTCACCGCGTAATACGCTGGCGTAGGACACACTGGGAAAGTGGGTATTGGCAGCGACGAAAGGAATACGAATGGCATTCTCTCGATGCCAGTACTGACTAACCGGCTGCAGAGGCGTCCCGGGCATTTCAGAGACTTGACCGCTCACCGTGTAAGCCAGCCACGCCAGTTGCGGCGCCATGTTATCGGGTGGCCCTTCGCGCATGAACAGGCTGCGTACTACGCCGTCGCTGTCCGCTTCGACATTGATATGCCCAAGGCCCCTGGCGCAATTGAGCAGCGGCAACAATTCCGCTTCCGGTTGGCTGTAACTGGCGACTTCTTCACGCAGCAAAGGCAACACGACATTGCCGGCATGACACACCGCTGCTGCGAGGCGCTGGTCATTGGCGGGTACGCCAGGTTCACTGAAAATCACATCGAACA
Organism: Pseudomonas antarctica; assembly: GCF_001647715.1. Taxonomy (NCBI): domain Bacteria; kingdom Pseudomonadati; phylum Pseudomonadota; class Gammaproteobacteria; order Pseudomonadales; family Pseudomonadaceae; genus Pseudomonas; species Pseudomonas antarctica. The sequence continues at coordinate 14,804 of NZ_CP015600.1, read as the reverse complement.
GGATGGCTGACGGTTGCGCGGCACTTAGGCGATCGATCAGGTCAGCATGCAAATTGCGCGGCCAGGGCCATCGCCCCAGCTCTTTCAAGCTTTGGTCGTCGATGGTCACCAGCAAGATACGTGGATCCACCGGCAGCGGCGCCAGACGCCGAAGGCTGTCGTACAACGGATTGTTCAGCGCCAGGCCCGGGCTCAACGATAGGTAGGCAGTGATAGGCAACAACAACAGCCCTATCCACAACCACTCGCGAACCAACCCATGGAATAAACGTTGGGCGTGGGTGGGTTGGCGTTTCTCTGCCTTGTGCCAAAGCATCATTGGTCAGCCACCGGACACCTGAACCTGGGTAGCAGGTGGGTAATAGAAGATGTCATAAACCCCGGTTTCCCCCTCCAGGCCGTCCGCGTCGTAGGCTGACAGGCGTACGTGATAGAACGATGCTTTGAGCCCAGTGAAGCGCATTTTCGGCTCACTGGAAAAGTTTTCCTGCTTGATGTTCATGAAGGCCGTATCGGTAGCGACCTGGGCGCGATAACGCTGTGCACCGGGTAATGGCCGCAGGTACAAACTCCAGATCGGTGCCTCGCCTTTCTGGCCATCTTGACCGATTAACTCAGGCGCAGGGAGAAGCTCCACGGGCTTGAGCTCACCCTGTGTTTTGATGAGCAAACCTTGTCGTGCACCCACCTTTACTTCACTTTCGACGGGCCAGGTTTTTATCTCGCGATTGACCGCGACCTGTCCGTTGAGCACCTCCAACACCGATTGCTCGCCATCGCTGCGCACGCGAAAGTGTGTACCGCGCACGCCCAGAACACCCACGGGTGTCACGATCTGGAAACGGTCGTAATCACTGACCCGCTTGATCACATACGTCTCGACTTGGCCTTGCTCGAGAATGACCTGGGGAATCGACTGTTTCTCCACCAGGTGCAATCGCACGTGTGAACTGGAGGGCAGCACCACCCTCGAACCGTCCCCCAACAGTAGGCTGACAAACGCCGACGTTGATGTCTTCACACCTTCTTGCTCATCAATGGTCATGCCTTCCTGCAGCGGCTGTGCCTTGCCCGCGGCATCGAGCTTCCAGGCTTCCCCCGTCAGATGCTGCACAACCGCCGGCAACGGTTGCGCACGACACAATAATTGATCGTCGATATAGGCAGCGCGGTGCACCGTAGAAGCCTGCGTAGCCCCTATGACCAAAATTAATAACGAGGGCAGGGCACCGCATAATCGGTTGGCAGAAAAGGTCATGGAGCTCATCACGTTGGTGGTTCGAGAAGGCAACTGGCATCAAGACGCACATGTCTGCGGCAGTGCATGTGTCGGCTGATCCTTTTCCTCTGGGATGGGAGCCGGTATCTTTCCCACTTAGGTACCGAAGACTTTAAACGGATTAACGGCCCTTTGATATCAGCGTACCGACAGATCCAAGGAGGCGTTGAGTCTGGCCACAATTATTCAGATTCACCCACCGACCCTGCGCTGTATGTAGGTGACTGAACAGGCCGTCGGCTGCCGTATTTTTTTGGAGAAGGACCCACCCATGCGTGTCGCAATACTGGACGACGAACCCGCTGAATTGCGCCGGGTTGAACAGACACTGCGACAGATCCCCGGCACCGCAGAACAACCCTGGTCCCTGCATTGCTTCGAGCGCGGTGAAGACCTGCTGCGGCAATTGCGCCGGGAAACTTTTGACCTTTTGATACTCGACTGGCAATTGCCCGATATCACGGGTATCGCACTGCTGCGCTGGACGCGCGAACACATGGATTCACCGCCCGCCGTGATCATGCTCACCAGCCGGGATGCCGAGAGCGACATCGTCACGGCGTTGAACAGCGGGGCGGATGATTACGTCAGTAAGCCCTTTAGGCCTAACGAACTCAAAGCTCGGGTTAGTGCGGTCTTACGTCGTCATGGGCTGCAAAAATCAGCCAATAATGAGCTGCAAAGCTTCAACGACCTGACCTTTGATGACGCCGAGTTGACTGTCACGCGGGCAGGCAAGCCGATCAATTTGACCGAGCGAGAGTACCGACTGGCCAGTTGCTTGTTCGCCAACCTGGCTCGACCGCTCTCTCGCGAATACCTGTATGAACGATTTTGGTCCCATGAGGAAATGGTGTCTTCAAGGCCACTGGATACCCATATCTATCGGTTGCGTAACAAGCTGGGATTGACCGCTGACAGAGGCTGGCAACTGTTGACGATCTATGGATACGGCTACCGATTGGAGAGTGTTGCGCCTGCGACCCCAAGCTAAAATAGCGATGTTCCACGTGGAGCATTTCAAAAGCGCCTATTCATCACCCAATAAAAAAGGCCAACGCTGAGCGTTGGCCTTTTTGTTTTTGCAGAATCACCTGGCGCAGGTTCCAAAAATAGACGATTCGGGAAGCCCGGCAAACCTGGATAATTTTTTCGCGGACAAACAAAACCCCTACCTGTATGCGCAGGTAGGGGTTTCGGAATTTAATCTTGACGATGACCTACTCTCACATGGGGAAACCCCACACTACCATCGGCGATGCATCGTTTCACTGCTGAGTTCGGGATGGGATCAGGTGGTTCCAATGCTCTATGGTCGTCAAGAAATTCGGGTACTGAGTCGTGGCCAGCTGGCCTCGCTTCAGCAAATTGGGTATGTGACAGCTTTCGGTGTTTTGTGAGATTCGAACTTTCGGTTCTATCGTCTTCACACACCGCAATCTGGTCTCTTTCGCTTTTCAGCTCGGAGCATGCAAATTGCTTGGGTGTTATATGGTCAAGCCTCACGGGCAATTAGTATTGGTTAGCTCAACGCCTCACAGCGCTTACACACCCAACCTATCAACGTCGTAGTCTTCGACGGCCCTTCAGGGGACTCAAGGTCCCAGTGAGATCTCATCTTGAGGCTAGTTTCCCGCTTAGATGCTTTCAGCGGTTATCTATTCCGAACATAGCTACCCGGCAATGCCACTGGCGTGACAACCGGAACACCAGAGGTTCGTCCACTCCGGTCCTCTCGTACTAGGAGCAGCCCCTCTCAAATCTCAAACGTCCACGGCAGATAGGGACCGAACTGTCTCACGACGTTCTAAACCCAGCTCGCGTACCACTTTAAATGGCGAACAGCCATACCCTTGGGACCGGCTTCAGCCCCAGGATGTGATGAGCCGACATCGAGGTGCCAAACACCGCCGTCGATATGAACTCTTGGGCGGTATCAGCCTGTTATCCCCGGAGTACCTTTTATCCGTTGAGCGATGGCCCTTCCATACAGAACCACCGGATCACTAAGACCTACTTTCGTACCTGCTCGACGTGTCTGTCTCGCAGTCAAGCGCGCTTTTGCCTTTATACTCTACGACCGATTTCCGACCGGTCTGAGCGCACCTTCGTACTCCTCCGTTACTCTTTAGGAGGAGACCGCCCCAGTCAAACTACCCACCATACACTGTCCTCGATCCGGATAACGGACCTGAGTTAGAACCTCAAAGTTGCCAGGGTGGTATTTCAAGGTTGGCTCCACGCGAACTGGCGTCCACGCTTCAAAGCCTCCCACCTATCCTACACAAGCAAATTCAAAGTCCAGTGCAAAGCTATAGTAAAGGTTCACGGGGTCTTTCCGTCTAGCCGCGGATACACTGCATCTTCACAGCGATTTCAATTTCACTGAGTCTCGGGTGGAGACAGCGCCGCCATCGTTACGCCATTCGTGCAGGTCGGAACTTACCCGACAAGGAATTTCGCTACCTTAGGACCGTTATAGTTACGGCCGCCGTTTACCGGGGCTTCGATCAAGAGCTTCGCGTTAGCTAACCCCATCAATTAACCTTCCGGCACCGGGCAGGCGTCACACCCTATACGTCCACTTTCGTGTTTGCAGAGTGCTGTGTTTTTAATAAACAGTCGCAGCGGCCTGGTATCTTCGACCGGCATGAGCTTACGGAGCAAGTCCTTCACCCTCACCGGCGCACCTTCTCCCGAAGTTACGGTGCCATTTTGCCTAGTTCCTTCACCCGAGTTCTCTCAAGCGCCTTGGTATTCTCTACCCAACCACCTGTGTCGGTTTGGGGTACGGTTCCTGGTTACCTGAAGCTTAGAAGCTTTTCTTGGAAGCATGGCATCAACCACTTCGTCATCTAAAAGATGACTCGTCATCAGCTCTCGGCCTTAGAATCCCGGATTTACCTAAGATTCCAGCCTACCACCTTAAACTTGGACAACCAACGCCAAGCTGGCCTAGCCTTCTCCGTCCCTCCATCGCAATAACCAGAAGTACAGGAATATTAACCTGTTTTCCATCGACTACGCTTTTCAGCCTCGCCTTAGGGACCGACTAACCCTGCGTCGATTAACGTTGCGCAGGAAACCTTGGTCTTTCGGCGTGGGTGTTTTTCACACCCATTGTCGTTACTCATGTCAGCATTCGCACTTCTGATACCTCCAGCAAGCTTCTCAACTCACCTTCACAGGCTTACAGAACGCTCCTCTACCGCATCACTTACGTGATACCCGTAGCTTCGGTGTATGGTTTGAGCCCCGTTACATCTTCCGCGCAGGCCGACTCGACTAGTGAGCTATTACGCTTTCTTTAAAGGGTGGCTGCTTCTAAGCCAACCTCCTAGCTGTCTAAGCCTTCCCACATCGTTTCCCACTTAACCATAACTTTGGGACCTTAGCTGACGGTCTGGGTTGTTTCCCTTTTCACGACGGACGTTAGCACCCGCCGTGTGTCTCCCATGCTCGGCACTTGTAGGTATTCGGAGTTTGCATCGGTTTGGTAAGTCGGGATGACCCCCTAGCCGAAACAGTGCTCTACCCCCTACAGTGATACATGAGGCGCTACCTAAATAGCTTTCGAGGAGAACCAGCTATCTCCGAGCTTGATTAGCCTTTCACTCCGATCCACAGGTCATCCGCTAACTTTTCAACGGTAGTCGGTTCGGTCCTCCAGTTAGTGTTACCCAACCTTCAACCTGCCCATGGATAGATCGCCCGGTTTCGGGTCTATTCCCAGCGACTAGACGCCCTATTAAGACTCGCTTTCGCTACGCCTCCCCTATTCGGTTAAGCTCGCCACTGAAAATAAGTCGCTGACCCATTATACAAAAGGTACGCAGTCACCCAACAAAGTGGGCTCCCACTGCTTGTACGCATACGGTTTCAGGATCTATTTCACTCCCCTCTCCGGGGTTCTTTTCGCCTTTCCCTCACGGTACTAGTTCACTATCGGTCAGTCAGTAGTATTTAGCCTTGGAGGATGGTCCCCCCATATTCAGACAAAGTTTCTCGTGCTCCGTCCTACTCGATTTCATGACTAAGAGATTTTCGCGTACAGGGCTATCACCCACTATGGCCGCACTTTCCAGAGCGTTCCGCTAATCTCAAAGCCACTTAAGGGCTAGTCCCCGTTCGCTCGCCACTACTAAGGGAATCTCGGTTGATTTCTTTTCCTCAGGGTACTTAGATGTTTCAGTTCCCCTGGTTCGCTCCATACACCTATGTATTCAGTGTAAGGTAACCATCTTATGATGGCTGGGTTCCCCCATTCAGACATCTCCGGATCAAAGTCTGTTTGCCGACTCCCCGAAGCTTTTCGCAGGCTACCACGTCTTTCATCGCCTCTGACTGCCAAGGCATCCACCGTATGCGCTTCTTCACTTGACCATATAACCCCAAGCAATCTGGTTATACTGTGAAGACAACATTCGCCGAAAATTCGATAATACTCAATTACGAGTAACTCACAAATTTTACCTTAGCCTGATCCGTTACCAGTGAAAGTAACGTTCAGTCTATCTTTCTATCACATACCCAAATTTTTAAAGAACGATCTAATCAAAGACTAGAAATCAACATTCACCATCTTAACAATGGAATGCTCATTTCTAAGCTTTCATACAATACAGTTACGCTCTTTATTTAGAGCGCACACTTATCGTCTTCTTCAATGAATCAAGCAATTCGTGTGGGAACTTATGGAGCAGCTGATGTCGTCGATTAAGGAGGTGATCCAGCCGCAGGTTCCCCTACGGCTACCTTGTTACGACTTCACCCCAGTCATGAATCACACCGTGGTAACCGTCCTCCCGAAGGTTAGACTAGCTACTTCTGGTGCAACCCACTCCCATGGTGTGACGGGCGGTGTGTACAAGGCCCGGGAACGTATTCACCGCGACATTCTGATTCGCGATTACTAGCGATTCCGACTTCACGCAGTCGAGTTGCAGACTGCGATCCGGACTACGATCGGTTTTGTGGGATTAGCTCCACCTCGCGGCTTGGCAACCCTCTGTACCGACCATTGTAGCACGTGTGTAGCCCAGGCCGTAAGGGCCATGATGACTTGACGTCATCCCCACCTTCCTCCGGTTTGTCACCGGCAGTCTCCTTAGAGTGCCCACCATTACGTGCTGGTAACTAAGGACAAGGGTTGCGCTCGTTACGGGACTTAACCCAACATCTCACGACACGAGCTGACGACAGCCATGCAGCACCTGTCTCAATGTTCCCGAAGGCACCAATCTATCTCTAGAAAGTTCATTGGATGTCAAGGCCTGGTAAGGTTCTTCGCGTTGCTTCGAATTAAACCACATGCTCCACCGCTTGTGCGGGCCCCCGTCAATTCATTTGAGTTTTAACCTTGCGGCCGTACTCCCCAGGCGGTCAACTTAATGCGTTAGCTGCGCCACTAAGAGCTCAAGGCTCCCAACGGCTAGTTGACATCGTTTACGGCGTGGACTACCAGGGTATCTAATCCTGTTTGCTCCCCACGCTTTCGCACCTCAGTGTCAGTATTAGTCCAGGTGGTCGCCTTCGCCACTGGTGTTCCTTCCTATATCTACGCATTTCACCGCTACACAGGAAATTCCACCACCCTCTACCATACTCTAGTCAGTCAGTTTTGAATGCAGTTCCCAGGTTGAGCCCGGGGATTTCACATCCAACTTAACAAACCACCTACGCGCGCTTTACGCCCAGTAATTCCGATTAACGCTTGCACCCTCTGTATTACCGCGGCTGCTGGCACAGAGTTAGCCGGTGCTTATTCTGTCGGTAACGTCAAAACACCAACGTATTAGGTTAATGCCCTTCCTCCCAACTTAAAGTGCTTTACAATCCGAAGACCTTCTTCACACACGCGGCATGGCTGGATCAGGCTTTCGCCCATTGTCCAATATTCCCCACTGCTGCCTCCCGTAGGAGTCTGGACCGTGTCTCAGTTCCAGTGTGACTGATCATCCTCTCAGACCAGTTACGGATCGTCGCCTTGGTGAGCCATTACCTCACCAACTAGCTAATCCGACCTAGGCTCATCTGATAGCGCAAGGCCCGAAGGTCCCCTGCTTTCTCCCGTAGGACGTATGCGGTATTAGCGTCCGTTTCCGAACGTTATCCCCCACTACCAGGCAGATTCCTAGGCATTACTCACCCGTCCGCCGCTCTCAAGAGAAGCAAGCTTCTCTCTACCGCTCGACTTGCATGTGTTAGGCCTGCCGCCAGCGTTCAATCTGAGCCATGATCAAACTCTTCAGTTCAAACATCTTTGGGTTTTTAAGAAACCCTAAACTTGGCTCAGCAATCGTTGGTTACATCTTTGATTTCTCGCGGAGTAACTTGTGATGCTGATAATCTTGTTGACTATCAGTCTGACTCCACAAGCACCCACACGAATTGCTTGATTCAGTTGTTAAAGAGCGGCTGGTTAAGATCTTTCGTCTCAACCGAGGTGCGCATTCTACAGCACCTCACCAGCTAACACACTTAAAATTTTATGATCTTTCAATAAAATCAAATACTTAAGTAGCAACTTTGTTCAAGTTGCTCGTCAGCGGGAGGCGAATAATACAGTATTAGAATACGTGGTCAACCCCCCATCTAAAAATTATTTTTCCATGCTAAAAAGCCTGCTGTCGTTAGAAACGTCCCAAGACCTTGGCAGCAAATAATGCGCGCAAAAAAAAGCCCGCTGTCCGCGGGCCTTCTTCGCATGGTCGGCATATCAGTGGTGATTAGCCGAACCACTATTCTGTGCACCTACACCTGATCAGAAGTCCAGGTTGGACACCGCCAAGGCATTGCTCTCGATGAAGTCACGGCGAGGTTCGACCGCATCACCCATCAGGGTGTTGAAGATCTGGTCTGCGCCAATGGCGTCTTCGATGGTCACGCGCAGCATGCGACGCTGAGCTGGATCCATGGTGGTTTCCCACAACTGATCAGGGTTCATCTCGCCCAGACCTTTGTATCGCTGAATGGTGTGACGCTTGGTGCTTTCCGCCATCAGCCAGTCCAAGGCTTCCTTGAACTCCTTGACCGCTTTCTTACGCTCGCCACGTTGAATATAAGCACCATCATCCAGCAGGGTGCTCAACTGCGCGCCGAGGGTCACGACCGTCTTGTAGTCATTACTGCCGAAGAAGTCGCGGTTGAAGGTGACGTAATTCGACAGGCCGTGGGAGATCAACTCGACCTCTGGCAGCCACACATTACGTTCACGGTCTTCACGCAGACTGGCTTTGTACACCAGGCCGGACTTCTCAACAGTACGCAGGCGTACTTCGTACTGGGCCAGCCAATCTTGCATCGCTGCATGATCACCCAACTGCTCCAGACTTACGGCCGGCAGATAGATGAAGTGCTCGGTCAGTTCCTGAGGGTACAGGCGCGACAGACGCTTAAGGGTCTTCATCACCATGCGGAAGTCGTTAACCAGACGCTCCAACGCCTCACCCGAGATACCCGGCGCTTCGTCGTTCAAGTGCAGGCTGGCATCTTCCAGTGCCGACTGCGTCATGTACTCTTCCATGGCGTCGTCGTCTTTGATGTACTGCTCTTGCTTGCCTTTTTTCACTTTGTACAAAGGCGGCTGCGCGATATAGATGTAGCCACGCTCGATCAACTCAGGCAACTGACGGAAGAAGAACGTCAGCAGCAAGGTACGGATGTGCGAACCGTCGACGTCAGCATCGGTCATGATGATGATGTTGTGGTAGCGCAGCTTGTCGATATTGTACTCGTCACGGCCAATACCGCAGCCCAACGCCGTGATCAAGGTGCCAACTTCCTGGGAGGAAATCATCTTGTCGAAGCGGGCCTTCTCGACGTTGAGAATCTTACCTTTCAACGGCAGGATCGCCTGGGTGCGACGGTTACGACCCTGCTTGGCGGAACCGCCAGCAGAGTCACCTTCCACCAGGTATAGCTCGGAGAGGGCGGGGTCCTTCTCCTGGCAGTCAGCCAGCTTGCCTGGCAAGCCAGCAATGTCCAGCGCGCCTTTACGACGGGTCATCTCACGGGCTTTACGCGCCGCTTCGCGAGCACGTGCAGCGTCGATCATCTTGCCGACAACCAGCTTGGCTTCGTTCGGGTTTTCCAGCAGGAAGTCGGAGAAGTACTTACCCATCTCCTGTTCCACGGCGGTCTTCACTTCGGAAGAGACCAGCTTGTCTTTGGTCTGGGAGCTGAACTTAGGATCCGGCACTTTTACCGAGATAATCGCGGTCAGGCCTTCACGCGCATCGTCGCCGGTGGTGGCGACTTTGTGCTTCTTGGCCAAGCCTTCGGCTTCGATGTAGGTGTTCAGGTTACGCGTCAGTGCAGAACGGAAACCCACCAAGTGAGTACCGCCGTCGCGCTGTGGAATGTTGTTGGTGAAGCACAACAGGTTCTCATTGAAGCTGTCGTTCCACTGCAGGGCGATTTCCACGCCGATGCCGTCTTCACGCTGGATGTTGAAGTGGAACACCTGGTTGACCGCAGTCTTGTTGGTGTTCAGGTACTCAACGAACGCACGCAGGCCGCCTTCGTACTTGAACAGTTCTTCCTTGCCGCTGCGCTCGTCCTTGAGGACGATACCCACACCGGAGTTGAGGAAGGACAATTCACGAATACGCTTGGCCAGGATGTCCCAGCTGAAGTGGATATTCTTGAAGGTTTCGTCAGAAGGTTTGAAGTGGATCTGCGTACCGGTAGATTCACTGTCGCCGACGATTTTCATCGGCTCCTGTGGCACACCATGCACGTAGGTTTGTTCCCAAATCTTGCCACTACGGCGAACGGTCAGGATCAACTCCTCAGACAGAGCGTTCACTACTGACACGCCTACACCGTGCAAACCGCCGGAGACTTTATAAGAGTTGTCGTCGAACTTACCGCCGGCGTGCAGCACGGTCATGATGACCTCAGCCGCCGAAACGCCTTCTTCTTTGTGTACATCGACCGGAATGCCGCGACCGTTGTCGCGCACCGTGATGGACTCATCCGGGTGGATGATAATGCTGATGTCGTCGCAGTGACCGGCCAAAGCTTCGTCGATGGAGTTGTCGACCACCTCGAACACCATGTGGTGCAGACCGCTACCATCATCGGTGTCGCCGATGTACATACCGGGACGTTTGCGTACGGCATCCAAACCTTTCAGCACTTTAATGCTGGTCGAGTCGTACGTGTTTTCTTCGCTCATGCCTTCACTCCCGATGGTCGTGGGTCTGGGTGATACGGCCCTGTTCCACGTGGAACAAAGCGACTGGCGTTTCCGTCTGCCAGCCTTCCCTCAATAATTCGTGGTCTACACAGGTAATAAACACCTGGCAGCGTAAGTCTTCCAACAAGCGGCATAACGCGCGGCGGTGTTGTTCGTCTAGTTCAGACGGCAAATCATCCACCAGATAAATACACTGGCCGCGCCGGGCTTGGCTAACCAAATGCCCTTGGGCAATCCGCAGCGCACACACCACCAACTTCTGCTGACCACGGGACAAGATATCCGCGGCATTATGTGCGCCTAGTCTAAGGCGCAAATCAGCCCGTTGGGGCCCCGCCTGGGTATGGCCAATCTGCTGATCCCGTTGCAAGGACGTGGCGAGCACTGCGCTCAGTTCACGTTCTTTATCCCAACCACGGTAGTAGCTCAGCGTCAGCCCTTCGAGATCCAACAACTCACTCAAGGTCTGCTCAAAGACTGGTTTCAAGGCTTTGATATAGGCGCGGCGGTATTCATCTATTTCGTCGCTGGCCAGGCACAGTTCCCGGTCCCAGGCCGCTTGCGAAGCGGCGTCAAGTGTACCATGCCGCAGCCATGAGTTCCGCTGCCGCAGGGCCTTCTGCAGGCGCTGCCAAGTGGCCATGAACCGCGGTTCCACATGGAATACTCCCCAATCGAGGAACTGCCTGCGGATTTTCGGCGCACCTTCCAGAAGGCGGAAACTGTCAGGGTTGATCAGCTGCAGTGGCAGAATTTCGGCGAGTTGCGCGGCACTACGGGCATTTTGCCCGTCGATGCGAATTTGAAACTCCCCCTGGCGATCACGAGATATCCCCAGGCTGCTGTGCCCTCCTTCGGCCAATTCGACTTGGCCAAACACCGTGCACGCCAATTGCTCGTACTGAATCACCGGCAACAAGCGAGCGCTGCGAAAGGAGCGTGCCAGGCCCAATAAGTGAATGGCCTCCAGCACACTGGTTTTGCCACTGCCATTGGCGCCGTGGAGGATATTGATGCGGGGTGATGGGGAGAAGGTCACCGGGTGCAGATTGCGCACCGCGGTGACCGAGACGCGACTAAGGGACATCTAGCTTCTGCTGAGCATGGTTACAGGCGCATCGGCATAACAACGTAAGCCGAGTCGTCGTTGTCGGATTCCTGCACCAGGGCGCTGCTGTTAGAGTCCGACAGAATCAGGCGAACCTGTTCGGTGGTCATCACACCCAGTACGTCCAGCAGGTAGCTCACGTTAAAGCCGATTTCCAGCGAGCCGCCGTTGTAGTCGACACCCACTTCTTCTTCAGCCTCTTCCTGCTCCGGGTTATTGGCCTGAATTTTCAGCTGACCGTTGGCCAGTTGCAGGCGAATACCACGGTACTTTTCGTTCGACAGAATTGCAGTACGGCTGAACGCTTCACGCAGGGCCTGACGATCACCAATCACCAGCTTGTCGCCACCTTTAGGCAGCACGCGCTCGTAATCCGGGAATTTGCCGTCAACCAGCTTAGAGGTGAAGGTGAATTCGCCGGTGGTGGCGCGGATGTGGTGCTGACCCAGGACGATGCTGACATTGCCATCCGGCTCGGTGAGCAAACGCGCGAGCTCAAGAATACCTTTACGCGGCACGATCACCTGGTGACGGTCCGGCTGACCGATATCGGCCTTCATCGAGCACATGGCCAGACGGTGACCGTCGGTGGCAACGGCGCGGATAATGCCTTCCGATACTTCCAGCAACATACCGTTGAGGTAGTAACGCACGTCCTGTTGGGCCATGGCGAAGCTGGTGCGCTCGATCAAACGGCGCAGCTTGCTTTGCTCCAGGCTGCAGGTCAGCGAGCCCGGGCCCTCTTCCACCGTTGGGAAGTCGTTGGCAGGCAACGTCGACAGGGTGAAACGGCTGCGACCGGCCTTGACCACCAGCTTCTGCTCATCAACCTTGATGTCGATCAGCGCGTCGTTGGGCAGGCTCTTGCAGATGTCCATCAGCTTGCGCGCCGGCACAGTGATTTCGCCCGGTTCAGCAGGCTCTTCCAATTGAACACGGCCAACCAGTTCGACTTCCAGGTCGGTACCGGTCAAGGACAATTGCTGGCCTTCGACCACCAGCAATACGTTGGAGAGCACCGGCAAGGTCTGTCGGCGCTCGACGACGCCTGCGACCAGTTGCAGGGGTTTCAACAGGGCTTCGCGTTGAATGGTGAAATGCATGGTCTAGTCCCTTGCCTTAATAAGCTGCGCTGGTGTCATCAAGTAGTCAGTGTACGCAGCAGGTTCTTGTAGTCCTCGCGAATATCCGCGTCGGATTCCTTAAGTTCGTTGATCTTGCGGCACGCGTGCAAGACCGTGGTGTGGTCGCGACCGCCAAACACATCACCGATTTCCGGCAGGCTGTGGTTAGTCAGCTCTTTAGAGAGCGCCATGGCCACCTGACGAGGACGTGCCACCGAGCGCGAGCGGCGCTTGGAGAGCAGGTCGGAAATCTTGATCTTGTAGTACTCAGCCACGGTGCGCTGGATGTTATCCACACTCACCAGCTTGTCTTGCAGTGCCAGCAGGTCTTTCAGGGATTCACGAATCAACTCGATGGTGATGTCGCGACCCATGAAGTGCGAGTGAGCAATGACCCGCTTGAGCGCGCCTTCCAACTCACGCACGTTGGAGCGAATGCGTTGAGCGATGAAGAAAGCGGCATCGTGGGGCAGATCGACTTTCGCCTGGTCGGCCTTTTTCATCAGGATCGCGACACGGGTTTCCAGCTCCGGCGGCTCTACCGCAACGGTCAGGCCCCAGCCAAAGCGCGACTTCAAACGCTCTTCCAGGCCTTCGATTTCCTTCGGATAACGGTCACTGGTCAAGATGACCTGTTGGCCACCTTCGAGCAAAGCGTTAAAAGTGTGGAAAAACTCTTCCTGGGACCGTTCCTTACGCGCGAAGAATTGAATGTCATCGATCAGCAAGGCATCAACCGAGCGATAGAAACGCTTGAACTCGTTGATTGCATTGAGCTGCAAAGCCTTGACCATGTCAGCCACGAAGCGCTCCGAGTGCAGGTACACGACCTTGGCATTCGGGTTCTTCTTTAATAGGTGGTTACCCACAGCATGCATCAAGTGCGTCTTACCCAAGCCAACGCCACCATAAAGGAAGAGCGGGTTGTAACCATGCTTGGGGTTATCGGCCACCTGCCAGGCTGCCGCCCGGGCCAACTGGTTGGATTTACCTTCGACGAAGTTTTCGAAGGTGAAAGTACGGTTCAAGTAACTGGTGTGCTTGAGCGCACCTTCTACCTGGACGGTACGCTGTTCCGCGCGGACCGGAGCTTGCTGAGAGCTGGCACCGGCCATGGGATCAAAGCTGTCGCGGGACGGCTCTTCATTTATAGGTGCGTTTTTCTGTGACGCCGATTTTGAAGGCGTCTGGGCGACCGGTGCTGATGAGTTATTAACAGGTGCCACTGCTGCCTGAGCCTGAGAGGCACTCGTGGCCAACGGCGCATTCGGCGCAGCACGCGGTGCAGAGCTACGTTTGCTGCCTATTAATAAGGAAAGCACAGGCGCGCGGCCATTACCGTGCTCATCGAGCAATTCGAGAACGCGGCTCAGGTACTTCTCGTTGACCCAGTCGAGAACAAAACGATTCGGCGCGTAGACACGCAACTCGTCGCCTTCGGCTTCGACCTGTAGCGGACGGATCCAGGTGTTGAATTGCTGGGCAGGCAGCTCTTCGCGCAAAAGCTCCACGCACTGCTGCCAAAGTTCCACTGACACGGATATCCCCTAAGTTGAAAGCCGGTGAGGCAAAAACAGCCGCCATTGTAGCGGCCAGTCGCCTACTTATCCACACGTAGGTTGCTCACAGGGCACCCAAAATCAATGCGTTAAGCGTAAAAAAGCCGACCAATGGTCTGTGCATAAGCTCTGTGGATAAGCGCACCTAAGCTCGTTGTACAAGTGGGGTCGAAAGTCTGTGGGTAACTGGCCTGTGGATAAAACCCCATTCCACACACAGCTTATCCGACAGCGCAGCACAGGCAGAGCACCGTTTCTCCCCCGTGTTGTCATTCTCTGTACATCAGGTGGAATGTGGCCTTAAGGCAGTTATCCACAGAAGATCGCTCCCCTAGCTTTTATAAGCTTTACAGAAAAGCTTTAAATAACTTCCTTCTTTATTTTTATATCTATGGCACTGCTCATGAAAGCCGAGCGAACAGAAACGTGCTGATGGGCCTGAAGAATCTAATTAAAGGAAAAGCTGGTTGGAAATTGACCTAGAGGCTTGCTTTCTCTAGAATCGCCGGTCTCTTAAAACGGGGGCCATTCC